>BSNO01000003.1 GCA_030160035.1 Rhizobium albus
CCCTCCGCTGCGACAACGGTGCCCGACGTGCACCTGAGCCAGCATCGCGGCGAAGGCGGGCCAAAAGCTCGCCGCAATATCCCAGCCCTCAACACAGCCCCAGCATCCCGCATGGGGCTTTTTCGTATTCTGCACTCGTTAGGCAATAGAATCGCCGCTCACCCGGGAGGCGCGGATGCCTGAACCGATCCGAATGCGCAACTCGGTTCTTGACGGTGCATCTGGCCGAGGATGCCTCAGCGCTTCGGTCGCTCACAACCAGAATACCCCGAGCGCGAAGATCGCCAGGACAAGCGCGGTCGCCGTCACGGGGCCACCCGCGATCACGAAGTCTCGGAAGCGATAGCCGCCGAGGCTCATGGCGAGTGTGTTGTTGTGGTGCCCGAAGGGCGTCATGAAATCGATGGAAGCGCCGATCGCCACTGCCATGAGCAGCGGCTCGGGCGCGGCACCTGTTCGCGCGCTGAGTTCGAGGGCGATGGGAGCGAGGATGATTGCTGTCGATGCGTTGTTGACGAAGGGCGTGATGATGACGGCGACGACGAGCATGGCGACGGACAGATAGAGGTCGTGTGTGCCCGGAAGCAGGTCGATGATGCCGGTAGCGATGAGATCGGCGGTGCCTGTCTCGTAGACGGCGTTGCCAAGCGGGATCATCGCTGCCAGCATGATCAGGATCGGCCAGTCAAGCTCCGCGAGCGCCGTGCGCAGATTGAGATGGCCGCCGATCAGCATGGCGAGGATCGTGCCGCCGAATGCGATTTCGGGCGGCACGAGGCCACTCACCGCACACGCGATGCCGGCAGCGAAAAGAACCAGGGGCATCATGGAGCCATCGGATGGGCCGGCCGATCGCCTCGCAGGCGCAATCAGCAGCGCTTCGGCCTCATCCACGGCAGACAGGATGGCGGCACGATCGCCCTCGACATAGAGAATGTCGCCCACCGACAGGCGCATGTCTGACAGGCGCCCCTCGACGCGCGTGCTGCGGGTCGCGATAGCCCGTACCGTGACGGAGAACTCTTCGAAGACGGCAGCGGTGCGCGGCAGCGACCCGACGAGGAGAGACCCCGGGGTCACCACCATCTCCGCCATCTCCTGCGCCCGGATGGAGCCCGTCCAGCCGACTTGGCCCGCGTCGATCATCCGCTCCAGGCGACTATGCGCGATGCGCAGGACGCAGAGATCGCCTGCAGCGAGACGGATCGTGTCCGGCCGTCCAAACACGTGCTGGCTGTCTCTGATGACGGCGAAGATCTGGACCTCGTGCGATGCCTGCAGATCGCGCAGTGTAGCTCCGATCAGTGTCGAGCCTGAGGGGATCGACACTTCCGTCGTCAAGGCCCGATCCACCGAGCCAAGCGCGGCCTGATCGATCCGAAACCTGGCGATACGCGGTGCCGACCAGAGCGCCACGACGACCAGACCCGCCAGAGCGACCGGCACGCCGACCCAGGCGAAGTCGAAAAAGGCAAAGCCGGCCCCCGTGTGCTCAAAGAGAGCGTTGCTGACAAGCAGGTTCGCCGGCGTGCCGATGACGGAACCGAGGCCGCCAAGAAGGGCGGCGAAGGAAATTGGCATGATCAATTGCCGCGGGTCCATGCCCGTCGAACGGGCGACGCTGAGCGCGATCGGCAGCACCATGACGAAAGCGCCAATATTGTTGACGAAGACCGAAATCGCCGCCGTGAGGGCGCAGAGCGCCATCGTGATCCGCAGCTTGCCGACCCCAAGGCGCTGAATGCGCGCAGCAAGCACTTCGATGAGCGGGGTCCGTCCGATGACCTGGACGATGATGAGGATCTCGATAACGGTGAGGACCGCCGGGTTGGAAAGACCGGAAAAGATCGTCTCGGCTGGAACGATACCGATGAGGAAGGCAAGGCCGAGGCCGCAGAGAGCGGTGACTTCGATCCTCGGCCGCTCCAGTGCAAAGCATCCGAGCATGCCAAGCAGGATGGCGATGATCCCGACCTGTTCAGAACTCATGCTTTCCCCTCGCTGCTGGCGGCGAGGGTTACAGGGCTTCAGGGCAACGGCAAGTCCTAATCGGCGTTCAGCGTGCCGACGGCATGGGACGCAATGATTGCCGCCATCGCGCGGGACTGGTCGACGATCTCGCGGATGCCGGTGATTTCCAGAAGCGCCCCCTGACCGAGCGGCCCAAGCGCGAAGAGGTCCGATTGTGGCCGCCCGTCTGCTGCGTGAACGCGCCCGTCGGGTGTGACATCGATCCCGGCACCGGCGCGCGGGCGGCGCGCCAGCCCGCCCTCCTGCAGGCTTTTCATCAGCGGCGTTCGCGCAGCCGATTGATGGCCGCTGCAATCGATGACGAGGTCCGCCGTCACGCGCCGGCTAGTGCCCGTCCGTTGATCCTTCAGGACGACCAGGTTTTCTGCGACCTCCATCACCGCGGCGCGACGAATGCGCGTGTCGTTCCGTGAAAGCTCCCGTTGCAGGCGTATGGCCGAGGCTGGGGGAAGACGATGGCGATGAGAAAAATAATAGGGCTTCAGATGCCGGAGAAACGCGTTCTGCTCTGCCGTGCCGAGCGCTTGCCATGTCTGTCGTGCAATCGGGCGAAATCCGTTCATCAGGCCTTGCCAGCTCTGACCTCGGGCAACGGCCTCGCGGGCTTGCCGGCGAAAGGCATGGAGGATGTCGCTCGGCCGATCGTCGTCGGCATCCGGCCTGAACGGGATGGCCTGAACGGCGCGCTCCGTGTGCGGCGCCGGCAGAATGCCGCGGCGAGACACGAGGTCGATCGTGCCTTGAAAGCCCATGTCGCGAAGCCGGAACAGCATGTCCACCATGGTCAGGCCAGTCCCGACGAGGACGGCGTGACAGCCATGGTCCAGATCATTTTCGTCAAGCTTTGAGAAGGCGGCTCGACCAAAGCGTGCCTTCGGGCTGAAGACGCCATAGCCGGTCGCGATGACGATGGCGTCGACACCTAATTGTTCGGAGCCGGCCGTCACGACGATGCGGCCATCCGCATTGCGTTCGACAGCGGTTGCCTGCGCCTGGATGAAGCGGCTCGCCAGCGGTGCGTGGCCGAGAGCCTTCATCGCCCGCTCCGAGACATAGTCGCCATAGGTCGCGCGGGGCATGAAGGTGTCGCCGAGCTGGTCCGGCGAAGGTGAGCCGACTGGATCGCGGGCACTGAGCCAGTTCAGAAAATCATCGGGCCGATCGGGAAACAGGCTCGCATCGCGGCTGCGCACATTGAGCAACTCGCCGGCCCGCGCCCGGCCATAGGCCAATCCCTTCCCGAAATCGGGCGACGGATCGATCACAAGCAACTCTGCCGGCGCAGTAATCGTATCGGCAATCGCAACGGCGGCGGCAGCGCCGGTGAAACCCCCACCGACGATCGCAACCCGGTAAGGGCTCGACGACGATCGGGAACCAGCTGCTGCGCCGCCGCTCATGCCGCTAATTGCCGCTTGCTCCATCATTGCGGTAGAGCCGCCACCGCTTTGGCTTGAAGGCCACGCGGCCCGTTTCGCCGATTGGGTAATCGGCAGGCACCTCGATTTCGACGCGCGTCCGGTCGCCGCCGATCTCCAGTTCCAGATGGCGCGTTCCAGCGACGCGCCGCTGCGCCGCGACGGGGCCGGCAAGACCGCCGCCGGGGGGGTCGGTCAATATCTCGATGTCCTGCGGACGGAAATACAGGGTCGCCGGTCCGTCGGCTTCGCCGGACACGTCAATACCGAGCGGCCGGTCTGCGAGCCATGCCTGACCGGTTTCGATCCGGATCGGCAGCGCATTGGATTCGCCGATGAAGGAAAACACGAAAGGCGACGTCGGTCGGTCGTAGATGTCGTCGGCGGTTCCCACCTGTTCGATCCGGCCCTGGCTCATCACCACGACGCGGTCGGCAAGTTCCAACGCTTCTTCCTGATCGTGCGTGACGAACACAGTTGTATGCCCGGTCTGGTCGTGGATCTCGCGAAGCCATTTGCGCAGGCCCTTGCGCACCTGGGCGTCGAGCGCACCGAATGGCTCGTCGAGCAACAGGACGCGGGGCTCGATAGCAAGCGCGCGCGCCAGTGCCACGCGCTGGCGCTGGCCGCCGGACAACTGGTTCGGATAGCGTTTCTCCAGTCCGGGCAGCTGGACGAGATCCAGGAGCTCGAGCACCCGCCGCTCGATCTCGCGCTTGGGCGGGCGGATCGCAGCAGGGCGCACATTGAGCCCGAAGGCGATGTTGTCGAGCACCGTCATGTGCCGGAAGAGCGCGTAATGCTGGAAGACGAAGCCCACATTGCGGTCCTGCACGGAGCGGTGCGAGGCATCCTCGTCGCCGAAGAAGATCGCGCCGTCCGTCGGCTGTTCCAGCCCGGCGATCAGACGCAGCAGGGTCGTCTTGCCTGATCCGGAGGGGCCGAGCAGTGCGATCAGTTCGCCAGATCGGATGTCGAGCGACGTTTCATGCAATGCAGGAAAGCGGTCGAATTCCTTCCGGACCTTGTCAATTCTCAGTTCCATGAATGCTGTTCCTTGTCGCGATGAGGCGTCAGTGGCCGACGCTGTCGCGGCTGTATCGAAGTTCGAGAAGGGCCTTGAGGACGAGCGTTACCAGCGCGAGCAGCGCAAGCAGCGAAGCCACGGCGAAGGCGGCCGAGAAATTATACTCGTTGTAGAGGATCTCGACATGAAGCGGCATCGTGTTGGTCTGGCCGCGCAGGCGCCCCGAAATGACCGACACGGCGCCGAATTCGCCCATCGCGCGGGCATTGCAGAGCAGAACGCCGTAGAGCAGGCCCCATTTGATGTTCGGCAGGGTCACCCGCCAGAAGGTCTGCCATCCATTGGCGCCAAGCGAGATCGCAGCCTCTTCCTCGCCCGTTCCCTGGTCCTGCATGAGCGGGATGAGCTCGCGCGCGACGAAGGGAAAGGTCACGAAGATCGTGGCCAGCACGATGCCGGGCACTGCAAAGAGGATTTGGACCCCGTAGGACTGAAGATAGGGGCCGAGAACGCTGCCTGCGCCGAACAGCAGGATGTAGATCAATCCGGCGATGACGGGTGAGACCGAGAAGGGCAGGTCGATCAGCGTGATGAGAAACGCCTTGCCCTTGAATTCGAACTTCGCGATTGCCCACGCTGCGGCGACGCCAAAGACGAGATTGAGCGGCACCGCAATGGCTGCGACGAGCAAGGTGAGCTTGATGGCCGCCAGCGCATCCGGCTCGCGAAGCGCCGCAAGCGCCGCACCGAGACCGTTGCGCAGCGCCTCGGTGAACACCGCGACCAGCGGGATCACCAAGACCAGCGCCAGGAAGCTGAGCGCGATCCCGATGAGGATTGCCCTGGCGATCGGCCGCTCCGCGACGGGATCGCTCCAGCCGCGGCGCCGATCTGCAGCGGCGGGGGTGATGTCAGTTGCCATAGCCGAACCGCCTCCTGCTCCAGGCTTGAATGAGATTGATCGCCAGAAGAACGGCAAAGGAGAAGATCAACATGATCAAGGCAATGGTGGTCGCACCGGCGTAGTTGTATTCCTCCAGCCGGATGACGATCAGCAGCGGTGCGATTTCCGAAACGTAGGGAATATTGCCCGCAATGAAGATGACCGAGCCATACTCGCCGACTGCCCGACCGAAGGCGAGCGCGAAGCCCGTCAGTATCGCGGGCGCGAGCCCAGGCAGGATGATGCGGCTGATCGTCTGGAAGCGGTTTGCGCCGAGCGTCGCGGCAGCTTCTTCGACTTCACGGCTGATTTCTTCCATCACCGGCTGAACGGTCCGCACCATGAAGGGCAGGCCGATGAAGATCAGCGCGATGACGATACCGGTCGGCGTGTAGGCCAGGCGGATGCCGTAGGGCGCAAGATACTGGCCGATCCATCCGTTGGGAGCATAGAGCGCTGTCAGCGCGATCCCCGCAACGGCCGTCGGCAGCGCAAAGGGCAGGTCGACGATCGCATCGAGGATGCGGCGGCCGGGGAAACGGTAGCGCACCAGAACCCATGCGACGATCACGCCGAAAACGGCGTTGATGAGCGCAGCGATGAGCGAGGTGCTGAAACTGACCCGCAGCGCCTGAACAACGCGTGGATCGGTTGCAATTGTCCAGATACCCGACCAGCCAAGGGCCGCGGACCGAACGCCGAGGCCCGCAAGCGGGATGAGGACGATGAGGGTTAGGTAGGTCAGCGTGAAGCCGAGCGTCAGACCAAATCCTGGGATGACGCTCGGCTGCTTGAACCTCCAACCGGATGCGGTTGCAGATAATGCCATCGTTGATTATTGGCCCGGACGATAGATTTCGTCGAAGACGCCGCCGTCACCGAAATAGAAGGGCTGCGCTTCACCCCAGCCGCCGAAATCCTCGATCGTGACCAGCTCGACGTCACCGAAGCGTTCGATGTCTTCGGCTGCTGCTGCCTCCGGACGGAAGGGGCGGTAGAAGTGCTTGGCGGCGAGCGCCTGGCCTTCGTCCGAATAGAGATAATCGAGATAGGCTTCTGCGAGTTCGCGGGTGCCTTTCTGGTCGACGTTGCCGTCGACGATCGCGACCGGTGGCTCGGCCAGGATGGAGATCGAAGGCGTCACTATATCGAAGGCGTCGGGGCCGAGTTCTTCGATCGCGAGATAAGCCTCGTTTTCCCAGGCGAGCAGAACGTCGCCGATCTGGCGCTGCACGAAGGTTGTCGTCGAACCGCGGGCACCGGTATCGAGAACAGGGACGTTGCGGTAGATCTGGCCGACAAACTCCTTTGCCTGGTCCTCATTGCCGAAATCGGCCCGCGCCCATGCCCAGGCCGCAAGGAAGTTCCAGCGCGCGCCGCCCGATGTCTTCGGGTTCGGGGTGATGACCTCGACGTCGTCGCGGATCAGATCGTCCCAGTCTTCGATGCCTTTCGGATTGCCCTTGCGCACGAGGAACACGATGGTCGACGTGTAGGGGGCATTGTTGTTTTCGAGCGTGCCGCGCCAATCGGCCGGAATCTTGCCGGACTCCTCGGCAATGGCGTTGATATCGGCTTCAAGCGCGAGCGTGACGACATCGGCGGCCAGTCCGTCGATCACCGTGCGGGCCTGAGCGCCGGAGCCACCATGCGACATCTGGATGGTGACGTCGTTGCCCGTGTCAGCCTTCCACTTCGCAATGAAAGCGGCGTTGAATTCGCGGTAGAGTTCGCGGGTAGGATCGTAGGAGACGTTGATCAGGGTCTCCTGCGAAAACGCCATGCCCAGCGCTCCGAACTGGACGGTGCCGGCCAAGAGGGCGGCAGTGAAGATCTTAGAAAACCGAGTGCGCATAGGAACCTCCGAGTGGATTGCCTTTAAACTCTATCGGTTTGGTCGTGTATAAGAACGCAGTTTTCCACTGTTGGCAATCTGCTGCGGGAAACGCTTTGCCGTTCAGGCGAGCTTTCGCGCAATGAATGTTTCGGCAGGCACGCTCAGGCTATCGGCGATGGTCGTGCTGTCCAGCACGCCACGCGTGGCAACCGCAACCTTCTCGAAAACGCGCCGAACTTCGCATGTGGCTTCGTCTTTGCAGTCGTCACAGCGCTGATAGGCGATACGGCTGAGGCACGGGAGCGGCGCGAGCGGTCCATCGATGATGCGCAGGACTTCGCCAAACGAAATCTCCGATGCGTCTCTCAGCAGCAGATACCCGCCCATCTTGCCGCGTCGGCTGACGACGATGCCGTGGTGTTTGAGGTCGAGCAGGATCTGCTCCAGGAATTTCTTCGGAATGTCCTGTTCCTCGGCGATCTGTCCGATCATCACGGGCTCGTCTGGCGCGGCCCGCGCCAGCGCCACCAGCGCCCGCAGCGCATATTTGGCTTTTTGAGAGATCATCGAAGGTCGCCTTTCGCCGTAGCTATAATGGATCGGGCGCGTTCGGCAAAGGCTCGGCGCGCAGAGTGTATTTGAGCCAACAACGAACCTCGTGAGTTGTCGGATTGGTCAGATGGAACATGCGGGTGGGCTGTTGGTTGGGTCGCAAATCGTCCAACCAGGAGTTTCACTGATGACCTATCGCTCGGACACAGTCATAGGCGACGATCTTCCCAGACAGGGAACGAACCGAATTGGTCAAAGAAGCGGCCCGATCTTCGAGGGCCAGGACATTGCCGGCGCGGCTGTGGCCACGCTGATGATGCTTGGTCCGCTGCTTGCCTATTCCATCGGCCTCTGATGCCTGAGCCGTTTTCGTCGCGACTGCGGTGTTTTGATTCTCCTTGGTACAAGGTGAAGGTCGAAGCCGCCGCCAGCCGAGCAAGCGGTAGCTTCGTCCGAACGGATACCCAAGCCCATGGGTAGACCGCTTGGCTCGTTCGACCCATGCCGGCCTCAACTGACGCCTGTCATCGCTATTCCCGCCCGAAACGAAGAGGCCAGGCTGCCGCGCGTGCTCGATGCGTTGGAGCGGCAGTGTCTGCCGACCGATGATCGGCTCCCGGTACTTCTCTTGATCAACAATTCGAGCGACGGCTCCTTCCAGCTTGCGACGAGGCTCGGCGCCCGACTAAAGCAGCTCGACCTGACCGTCCGAGCGGTAACCTTTGCGCCTGATGAGGCGACCGTGGGGATGGCCCGTAGGACTGCCATGGATCATGCGCTGGCCTTGGCGCCATCGGGATCCTCCGTTCTGCTCATGACCACGGATGCAGACGCGGAGCCGGACCCAGGCTGGGTCGCCGCAAATCTGAAAGCCGCACATGCGGGCGCTGATCTCGTGGCGGGGAGGATCGTAGCGGATCCATCGGAGGAAGCGCTGCTCGGGATCGGGCTGATCAGGCGCAGCCGTTCCTTCGACGCCTATTGCCGCACGCGCAGCCTTTTGGGCTCCCTTTTGGATCCGATCGATCACGATCCCTGGCCCCACCATCGCTTCGAAATGGCGGGCAGCTTAGCCGTTCGCGGCGATGTCTACGCTGCGGTCGGCGGGCTTGACCCGCTGGCTTACCGCGAAGACCTGGCCTTCGTCTCGAAGGTAAGGGCATCTGGGTATCGGGTCCGGCACAGCGTCGATGCGGTGGTGACGGTATCTGCGCGCACATGCGGCCGCGCACCGGAAGGCATGTCCCAGAGCCTGGCGCGCTGGAAGGTCGAGGCGGAACGCGGAGATCCGCTGCTCGTGGAGGATCCCGCCAAGACCGTGGCGCGTTTCCTGTTGCGCCGGGAATTGCGCGCCGCGGACAGGTTCGAGATCATCGCCTGCCTGCAGGCGGCCGGCATGACCCATGTGACCCTGCCCTCAGGCGAGCGCGCCGCAAGAGCCGTTGCCATTGAGCTGCTCGCAAAGGACGATCTCGATGCATGCGAAGTTCCGGTCGAAGTTGCCCTTATCGAGTTCGAGCGGGTCATGCGCGGATATGCCGAGTGCGCAGCAACCGAAGAGCTTGTGTATGCCGGTTGATCTGGCGGGCTTGGCCAAGGCGATCGGTGCCGGTTCGGCGGAATGCGATGCACAGGGCAGTTTTCCGGAAGCGGCATTCGCGGCACTGAAGGAAGCCGATCTTCTCGCGCGACCACCGGTGGACGCCGACGCGACGCCTGAACTGCTCAGGCTTCTGGCAGCTATTGGCCGCGGCGACCTGAGCACGGGCAGGCTTTACGAAGGGCATGTCAACGCGGTGATCCTTGCGCGCCAGTTTGCGCAACGCGCCGCGCTGGACAGGGCCAATCGGCTGCTTGCTTCGGGAGGCTGGTTCGGTGTGTGGAACACCGATGCGCCGCAGGATCCGTTGAAGATCGAAAACGGCATTCTATCCGGCAAGAAGAATTTCGCCTCCGGCGTGGAGCGATTGAGCCATGCGATCGTCACCACCGGCAGCATGGCGGAACGCATGATGTGGCTCGTGCCCGTGGAAGGTTTGCCGGTCGATCGTTCGTGGTGGAAGCCCCTGGGCATGCGATCGTCAGGCAGCCACGTGGTCGACTTCACCGGACTGCGGGTTCAGGACGACTGGGCGCTCGGATCGCTTGGCGACTATACGCGCGAACCCTGGATTTCGGCCGGCGCGATCCGCTTTGTGGCGGTCCAGGTGGGCGGCATGCACGCTGTTCTGGATGTTACGATCGACCACCTTCGGTGCTCGTCCCGCTCGGACGACCGCCTTCAGCAACAGCGCCTGGCGACGATGGCGACCGCTGTTGAGACCGGGTATCTGTGGCTCGATCGCGTAGGGCGCGAGTGGAGGCAGACAGGCTTTGCGGACACGGTGATCCCTGCCACGGCGGCGGCGCGCGGTGCGGTCGAAGCCGCAGCCATGCTCGTGCTCGACCTGGCTGAAAAATCCGTCGGCGCCGCAGGCATGATTGCCCCGCATCCGCTGGAGCGGCTGGTCCGCGACCTGCGCACCTATCTGAGACAGCCGAACCCAGACGGGGCGGCCGACATCCTCGGCAAAGCGGTCGCCGAACGGACGTGGGCACCAGGAAGCGGAGGTGTGGAGCCATGAGCCGATTTGCCGTGACCGATCTCGACGGGCCGATTCTCGTCGTCGCGCCCCACCCTGACGACGAAACGCTTGGCTGTGGCGGTCTGATCGCGCTGGCGACCGAGGCCGGAATGACAGTCCACACGCTGTTCGTTACCGATGGCAGCGCGTCGCATCCCGCGTCGCAGACATATCCACCGGATGTGATGGCCGAAATCCGTGCGGGGGAAGCGGAAGAGGCGCTCAAGCGGCTCGGCGCAGAGCACCAGCCGCGCTCATTCCTCAAGCTGCGCGATGGGCGGATGCCTTTTCCCGGCAAGGGTGCCTACCGCGATGCGGTGGATGTCGTTTCCGAACTCGTCTCGGGATCGAGGTTCAAGACCGTCGTGGTGCCATGGCGGCGCGACCCGCACACGGATCATCGCATCAGCTGGCGCATTGCGATGGATGCGGTTCGGGGCAATGGGATGGAGGTCACGCTGCTGGAATATCAAATCTGGCTCGCAGAAAACGGCCAGGCAGAAGACTGGCCGGGCGATGGAGAGGTCGCGGCTGCATCACTCGACATCTCCATGGTGATGGATCGCAAGCACCATGCGCTCGAAGCGCATCGGTCTCAATTGGGCCTGGTGGTCCATGACGATCCGAGCGGCTTTGCGCTGTCAGCAGAGACCATTGCGCGGCTGGTCGGCCAGACTGAGAACTATTGGGTCAGCCGATGGCCCGCCCCATAAACCTCGACGGCTTCGAAGACCTGTTCCAACGCGATCCGGATCCCTGGGACTACGAAACCTCGGCATTCGAAGCGCATAAGCGATCGGTGCTCTTGAGGTACGCCGGGCTTGGGCCGCGCGGTCGCGTGCTCGAGCTGGCCTGCGCGAACGGGGTCACGACGCAAGCACTCATGAATGTGGGCTTGCGCGTCACGGCGTTGGACGGATCGCAAACCGCGATCTCCCAGGCGCAAGCGCGGCTGGGCAAGATCAGTCGTCTGCGGCTGCTGCATGCAAATCTGCCGGAAGGCATGGCGAAAGAGCGCTTCGACCTGATCGTCGTTTCAGAGATCGTCTATTATCTCGGTAGCATCGCAGCCCGGCGCCTGGCCGCGAGCGTGGCAGATCGCGTCGCACCCGGAGGACGGGTGGTCGTGCTTCACCATCACCTCAACTTTCCAGATGCGTCGGTCAATCCGGAACACGCCCATCGGGATTTCGTCAGGCTGCTGCGAAAAAGGATGACGCTGATCCGCTCGGCCCGCACCGGGCGCTTCTGCGTCGCGGCGCTGGTGGCCGGACATCGCCATTGAGCGAGCGTGCTTCGGTCCCAAAAGAAAAAGGGCGGCATCTCTGCCGCCCTTTCGTGTGTCTTACGACTTGGACCAGTGGTCCCGCTTCAGATCGAAGCGATCCGCGTTCATGACCTTTGTCCAGGCCTTCACGAAGTCACGCACGAACTGATCTTTCGTATCCTCCTGCGCATAGTGCTCGGCGAGCGCGCGCAGCTGCGAGTTCGAACCGAAGATGAGATCCACGCGGGTACCTGTCCACTTGACCTCGTTCGACTTGCGATCGCGACCTTCGAAGACGTCCTGCGCTTCCGAAACAGCCTTCCAGGCCGTGTTCATGTCGAGCAGGTTGACGAAGAAGTCGTTCGAGAGCGTGCCGACCTGATCGGTGAAGACACCGTGCCTGGAGTTGCCGTGGTTTGCGCCGAGAACGCGCAGGCCACCAACGAGCACCGTCATCTCTGGCGCCGTCAGCGTCAGAAGCTGCGCACGGTCGATCAGGAGTTCCTCGGTCGGGATGGAGAAGTCGACCTCGAGGTAGTTGCGGAAGCCATCGGCCTTCGGTTCCATCGGCTCGAAGGACGCTGCATCGGTCTGCTCCTGCGACGCATCCATGCGGCCCGGCGTGAACGGCACGTCGACATCATGACCGCCATCGCGGGCTGCCTTCTCGACCGCTGCCACACCGGCCAGCACGATGAGGTCGGCGAGCGACACTTTCTTGCCACCCGTCTGCGACGCGTTGAACGACGACTGGATGCCTTCCAGCGCGCTCAGCACCTTGGTGAGCTGTTCCGGGTCGTTGACTTCCCAGTCCTTCTGCGGAGCCAGGCGAACGCGAGCGCCATTGGCGCCGCCGCGCTTGTCCGAGCCGCGGAAGGTGGAGGCCGATGCCCAGGCGGTCGAGACCAGCTCGGAAACCGTAAGACCCGTAGCAAGGATCTTCGACTTCAGGTCCGCGATGTCTGCATCATTGACCAGCTCATGGTCGACGTCCGGGATCGGATCCTGCCAGATCAGCACTTCCTGCGGCACTTCCTCGCCGAGGTAGCGCACGCGCGGACCCATGTCGCGGTGGGTGAGCTTGAACCAGGCACGCGCGAATGCGTCGGCGAACTGATCCGGGTTCTCATGGAAGCGCTTGGAGATCGGGCCGTAGATCGGGTCCATCTTCATCGCCATGTCTGCGGTCGACATCACAAGCTTGACGCGGTTGCCCGAACCATCGACCTGCGGTGCGTGATCCTTTTCGGCAAGATCGCGGGCATGCCACTGCCAGGCACCGGCCGGGCTCTTGTCGAGTTCCCATTCATAGCCGAACAGAACGTCGAAATAGCCGTTGTCCCACTGGATCGGGTTGGCCGTCCACGGGCCCTCGAGGCCGCTGGTGATCGTGTGGATGCCACGGCCGCTCTCGAACGTGCTCGTCCAGCCGAGACCCTGATCGGCAATGTCGGAGCCTTCCGGATCCTTGCCGACCAGCGAGGCATCGCCGGCGCCGTGCATTTTGCCGAAGGTGTGGCCACCCGCAACGAGTGCGACGGTCTCTTCGTCGTTCATGGCCATGCGGCCGAAGGTCTCGCGGATATCCTTGGCGGAAGCCAGCGGATCGGGACGGCCGTCCGGACCTTCCGGGTTCACGTAGATGAGGCCCATCTGAACGGCGGCCAGCGGGTTTGCGAGCTCGCGCTCACCGGAATAGCGGCTCTTTGCGGCATCAGAAGGCGCCAGCCACTCTTCTTCCGTGCCCCAGAAGATATCCTGCTCGGGCTCGAAGACGTCTTCGCGGCCACCTGCGAAACCAAACGTCTTGAAGCCCATGGATTCCAGGGCGACGTTGCCGGTCAGGATGAACAGGTCGGCCCAGGAGATCTTGTTGCCGTATTTCTGCTTGATCGGCCACAGGAGGCGGCGTGCCTTGTCCAGATTGGCGTTGTCCGGCCAGCTGTTCAGCGGTGCGAAGCGCTGCGTGCCGGAAGAGGAGCCGCCACGGCCATCGCCCGTGCGGTACGTGCCGGCGCTGTGCCATGCCATGCGAATGAAGAACGGGCCGTAATGGCCGTAATCGGCCGGCCACCAGTCCTGCGAGTCCGTCATAAGCGCCGTCAGATCCTGCTTCAGCGCCTTGTAGTCGAGCTTTTCGAACTTCTCGGCATAGTCGAACTTCTCGCCCATCGGATTTCCGAGCGGGGAGTTCTGGTGAAGGATGCTGAGGTTCAGCTGGTTCGGCCACCAGTCCCTAAGCGTCTTCGCCTGCGAGAGCGAGTGGATGACCGGGCATTTGCCGGCCTTATCGACTTTGGCGTCCATATTGTGCGTCCTTCCCTGAATGGCGTGAGCGTCTTACGTCTTGCGTGACACCGCTTGTGAGCGGCGCGTAAACGAGCGTTGCAGGATGTGCCTTCGGAGCCTGAGGCGATGGGCACGGTCCTTTCTCTGGTGGCAGCGTCGTACCAGAGAAGTTCGATCAAATAAATTTGGAATTTCTGATTGTTGCGATAATCTAGGGTTATGAAAAACCTCACGCTCAAGCAACTGCGCTATTTCGAGGCGCTCGCCCGGCACGGGCATTTCGGCCGTGCCGCCGATGCCTGTTCGATTTCCCAGCCGGCGCTCTCTGTCCAGATCAAGGAGCTTGAAGAGGGTGTCGGAGCCGAGCTTTTCGACCGCAGCGCGCGCCAGGTACGGCTGTCGCATGTCGGCAAGGCATTCGCGCTTCGCGTGCGCGACATTTTACGATCGGTGGATGAACTAGGCGACCTGGCGCGGGCATCTCAGGCGCAACTGGTGGGACAATTGCGGATCGGCATCATCCCGACGGTCGCGCCTTATTTGCTGCCGTCGGTCATGGAGCGCCTGTCCAGGCTGTACGAGGGGCTCGACATCCATGTGCGGGAAACGCTGACCACAACGCTGGTGCAGGACCTCGAAAACGGCAGCCTCGACACGGCGATCGTCGCGCTGCCCGTGTCCGAGCCCTCGCTGACGGAGGTCGCGCTCTTTTCAGAGAAATTCGTGCTGGTTCGGCCGCGGGCGGACGCGGACAAGCCTGTTCCCGATCGCGATGCTCTAAAGGAGATGCGACTGCTTCTTCTGGAGGAGGGGCATTGCTTCAGGGACCAGGCGCTCTCTTTCTGCAATCTGCATGCCGCCCCGCCGCGTGAACTGCTCGAAGTCGGCTCGTTGTCGACCCTGGTGCAGATGGTAAGCGCCGGCATCGGGGTGACGCTGATCCCGGAAATGGCTGTTTCCGTCGAGACGCGGTCGGCCGATGTGGCGATCAATCGCTTCGAAGGCCCGCAGCCCTCTCGAACGATCGGCATGGTTTGGCGCAAAACGAGTCCGCTCGGGCTTCAGTTGCAAAAGATCGCGGACATCGTACGTCTGGCCGGAAGTGACATTCAGCAGAGCGCTGAACAGAACGGCTAGGTGAGCGGCCCCATTGCCGAACTGGCAACCTAGGTTTGATCCAGTTCGGCAAGACGCTGCCTCACGGGCTCCAGAAGCAGTCTCATCTCCGCCGCATGCGCTGCGAAGTCGCCAAAAGCAGCTGTCGGTACTGCGCCCGGATCTTCCTGATGATCGACGGGGGGATAGGGCTCGTCCATTTCTCTCACGAGCTTTTCCAGTGCAGCGCGTTCGAAATCGAAATTCGCGAAGAGCCACAGCAGAAGACGCCGTTGTGCCTCGATCCGACCCATCAATGCGTCATGCGTTTCGATCATCGCCGCCACCTCGCTTCCGTGATGTGAAGAGAACTGCATGTGCGCGCGAGGGTTCCGCGCAACTCCCGATATGAAAAAGTCCATCCGGCTGGCTGACCGGATGGACTTCGATCGAATGGGAGGATCGCACCGTTTCCCGGGCGATCCGATGTCAAGGTCAGTTGCCTGAGAGCGTGCGTGGCGTCGGCGAGGGAGACGGCGTCGACGATGTCGTCGAAGTCACCTTCGGGCCGGACGTCTCATTGGATGCCTGAGGCGCGGTTGTCGACGAGGTAGCAGGCTTGTCGTCAGCCTTTGTGTCGACCTGCGACTTCACTTCCGCCTTTGCAGCGGAGTAGGCATCGTCGGCAACATGCTTGGCTTTTTCATAGCCTTCGCTCACCATGTCCTTGGCGCGATCCTGCGCTTTCTGGCTGGCGTCGCCTAAATACTGCTCCTCGGTGCGGGTCGTCGGTAACATAGCCGCGATCGCTGCACCGACGGCAAGGCCGATCGCGCCAAGCACGAGCGGCTCGCGGTCGAGGACGTCGACGAAATTGCGGCGCATGCGCATGCCAGCTTCGCTTACACGGTCGGCCGCATGAGACAGGCTCTCACCCGCATCGGATAGCCCGTGGCTTGCCGTATCGCGCACCGAGCCCCAGGCAGCCGAAGCGCTGTCGGCAGCATCATGGGCCGTGCGCCTTGCTGCGTCAGCCGATGCGCCGAGTGCGCCTGATGTCTTATCCAGTACACCCGACGAGGAATGGCTGCTGGCGGACGAATGCGTGCCGGTGCGGCCCACTGTGGAACCGCCTGTCGCGGAGCCGCTGAGGCTGCTCGCCGAAGACGTGTCGTAGTCGGTTGAGGAGAAATCGGTCGACGTGGGCCGGCCTGTGCCGCGGTAGCCCGTGTTGGATGAGCGCGACAGCGACGGTGTACCTGAACCCATCATGAGCCAGGCCAAGCCGCCACCAATCAGCCCGAGGGCGAGGGGATTGTCGCGGACCTGTCGCTTCAGGTTGCCCACGAACACATTGGCGTCGCCTGCCTTGAAGTAGTCGACGACCTCGTCCATCAGCTGGCCGGGCGAGACCTTGGCCTTCAGATGCTCAGCGGTGTTGGCGATCTCGGCGCGAACGCGCTCGGCGTCACGCTCGATATCGGCGGGTGAATTCGTGTTCATCGTGCTTGCTCCTGCGCCAGATCGGCGTCTTTGCGCAATTGATGCGCTGTGCGATTGGGGGCGAGTTCGGATGGCGACATGTTGGTCGAGCCGCGTTTGACGAGCATGGCGCCAACGGCCGCGACGAGCACCCCAACCAGAAGGGAAGCCCAGCCGACGCCGAGGCCGAGATTGGCCAGACCGACGATCAGCGCCTGCAGCAGCACGATCAGTGCAGCAAGCAGGAGGAGGGCACCCGCAGCGACTTCCATCGCTCCGTTGCCGACCTTGTGGGCGCTCTCGTTCAATTCACTGCGCAGCAGCCGACCCTCGGTCTGAACGAGCGTCGAGAGTTGCTGCACGAGATCGGACACGAGGGTCGCGATCGAACGGTTGTCTCTGTCGTCGATCATCGCTGAAACCTCTCGCTGCCGGTCGTAGACGTCATGCCGCCGGCCTGGCTGCCGTAACCCGTTGTCCGCGTATTGGAACCGGTGGTGCTGGTGTGGCTGTCGCTGGAGGGCGCGGCTGTGGCGAAGCGAACGAGCGCGAAGCCGGCGAGCATGGAACCCGCCAGAAATCCGATCGGATTTTCACGACCGAAGCGACGGACGGAATCGACCATTGCGCCAGTAGACTTGCCTTCAAGCGAGCGCGAAAGCTGCTCGAGACCGGAAGCCGCATGGGACACCATCTCGGCGGCCGGTCCGGCCTGCTTGTCCTTCAGTGTTTCGCTTGCGCTTTTCAGCGCGTCGGCAAAACCGTGCATGTGCGATGCCGCGTCGCCCTTGATCGACTCGGCCTTGTCTTCGGCAAGCGCGCGCGCTTTGTCGCCGACGGATGTCGCTTCGTCCTTGATCGTGTCCGTGGCCGACTTGAGCGACGACGGAGCCGCGGTTCCATGTCTGCTTGGGTTCATCGTGTTGCTGGACAGGCTTGGCCCGGCATTGCCGGAAATCTTGTCATTATCGTCCATTGTCTGCTCCTGCTTCTGGGGCGTCACGGCCGGCGGTTCCGAACGTGTGCGTCCTTTTCAGTGCAGGGCGAAGCTCTGGAGGCCGCGAATGTTCCCTTGCCGGTAACGAGTTTATTTTTGCGGGTTTGTGGAACGCAATTCGATCGACAGGAGCGTGCGGAGGGAGGAAAAAGATCATGCACCGCGTTGGGAGGACCGAAATGAACGTTAGCTGCTGTCGAGTGGTCTGGTTGATGACTGTCCTTGGCCTCGCGTCGGCTTCGACCGGAATAGCAATCGCCGACGGTATTTCGAAGGATGTTGCCGCGCCCTATCCCTTCATCGGGAAATGGGACTGCGAGGTTGCGGTCATGAGTTTCACCGAAACGACCTACAACAATGGCTCTGAGGATCTGCCGATCATCGAGATCCAGGAGGGGACGGACGGGTCCTACGCGCTTTTCATCGAGGACGATTATTTCATCTCCCTCTCAGGCTTCACGGGCGAAAGCATGGGTTGGCTGTCATCCGCGACCGGCGACAATTTCAACTGCGTGCGCATCGACTGACACTGCGACCAAAACCGCACTTCGCGCCCTGCGCCTTGACCCTGCTGCTCACGGGCGCGAAAACGCGTCTCGAAGATGTGGACCAGCAGGGAAGGACTGCAGCGGATGACGACGGATAGCCTCGAGCCTAGTGGCGGCAGTTCGCAATCGGACGGCGAGCGCCCGCTTTTTCGACGTGCCGATCTATCCGTTTTCCAGCCGAAGCCCGACCGCTTCTACGATGTCGCCTACTCGCAGACCATCCGCGCGATGGTGCAGGCCGTGCTCGAAGCGGAAGCACCGGTGCGCGACGACGTGCTTGCCCAGCGCATCGCACGCGCCCATGGCTGGCAGCGAACCGGAGCGGCGATCCGCAGCCACATCGAGCGCCACCTCAAGACTGTGGAATCCTCGACCGAAGAGGGTGGCCGCTTTCTATGGCGTGATGGTCAACAGAACGAGCCGATCGCCTATCGTCACCACGCCACTGAGGACGACAGGCGATCCGTCGGCGACATCGCGCTCGTCGAGCTCGCAGCGTTGGTGCGCGAGAACCCCAAGCTCGTCGAAACCGAAGATCCGGCATTGGCTTTTTCCCGCATGATCGGGTTGAGCCGGCTGACCGCGCCGAGCCGTGCGCGACTGGACGCGGCCATCGAACAGGCGCAAAGTCGGTAATCAAGAGGATACATACTGATATGCGCGCAGACGCTCGCCCGATCATCATCACTGCGCTGGACATTCAGGACAGGGGCGGAGAGATCGTGCTGAGTTGCGCGGCGGCGGATGGGCAGGACCTCGTGCTGCAACTGAACGACGAACTGGTGTCGAAGCTGGCTGCTGCCCTGGAGGCGCGGGACAGGGCGCGCGTTGCCGGGCAGGAATGCCTGCATCCCGGCGAGCTCAACGCTTCGAACGACGATTGATCGCTCAAACGGTCTGAACGCGGCCAAGCGGCTGGATGATGGTCCGGCCATCCACTTCGGCGATATGGGCGGTGATGCCATAGATGCTGCCGAGCATCTCGTGGCTCAGCACGTCTTCGGGCAGGCCGTCGGCCTTGATCGTCCCAGCGTCGACCAGAAGAATGCGGCTGCACCAGCGGGCGGCCAGCGCCAGATCGTGAATGCAGACGAGCACGGTCGTACCGGCTGTGGTCAGATCGGTCAGCACCTGCATGAGATCGATCTGATGCCCGGGATCGAGCCCGGCGGTCGGTTCGTCCACGAGAAGCAGCGGCGCCTCCTGGGCAAGCGCCCGAGCGATCAGCGCGCGGGCGCGCTCGCCGCCCGAAAGCTCGGTTGCCGGCACGGCGCGCAGATGTTCCACGTCCATCCGTGCCATCGCGCGATCAATCGCCTCGAGATCCGTATGTGCAAGCGGTGCGAAGGGCTTGCGGTGCGGGGTGCGACCGAGTGCGACGAGATCTGCGACGGCGATGGGCCAGGCGATCTCACGCTCCTGCGGAAGATAGGCAATGCGCCGGGCGCGTTCGCCGGCTTTCATGCGCCGCAGATCGACGCCATCGAACTCCATGCTGCCATCGCTGGGCAACAGGCCGACAAGGGCACGCAGAAGCGTCGATTTCCCCGCGCCATTGACGCCGACAAGCCCGATTAGTTCGCCCTTCGTTGCGGTGAAGGAGACGCCGTCGAGCACCGCCCGCCGTCCGAGCCGCACCGACAGGTTTTGAACGACAAGCCCGCTCATGCAGCGCTCCTGCGGTGCTTGATCACGAGCCAGAGGAAGAAGGGAGCACCGATGGCAGCGGTCAGCACACCGAGCTTCAAGTCGCGTTCAGGCGCGATCAGGCGCACGGCCACATCTGCCGCCAGAAGCAGGCATGCGCCGCCGAGCGCACTTGCCGGCAGCAAGCGTGATGGCTGCGAACCGACGAGAGGGCGCAGAAGGTGCGGGACGATGAGCCCGACGAAGCCGATTGCTCCGGCAACGGCCGCCGCCGCTCCAACGCTCAGCGCCGTGCCGAAGGTCGCGAGCACGCCCAGCCGACGCATGCTTGTTCCCATGCTCGCTGCAGTGTCCGGCCCAAGCGTCAGCGTGTCGAGCATGCGGCCAAGACCCGCGAGCAAGGCCCCGCCGGCCAGCATGAAGGGCGCTGCCAGATAGACATGGACCATCGATCGATCGGCAAGCGAGCCCAGCATCCAGAAGACGATTTCGAGCGCGGCGAACGGGTTGGACGAGAGATTGAGCACCAGCGAGGTCATCGCTCCCGCAAGGCTCGAAAGCGCGACGCCCGCCAGGATGACCGTCAGCGCGCTGCCGGTCCTGCCAGCAAACAGATGCAGCGCGAGGACGGAGGCGAGCGCGCCTAAAAGCGCCATCAGCGGCAAGGACAGCGCAAAGGCCGCTGCCAGGCCGCTATGGATCGCGATGACCGCGCCGAGCGAGGCCGACGCGCTGACGCCGAGCAGCCCGGGTTCGGCCAGCGGATTGCGCAGATAGCCCTGCAGCACCGCCCCGGAAAGCCCGAGCGAGGCACCGATCATCAGGCCGAGCAGCGCCCGTGGCAGGCGGATTTCCCACATGACCAGTGTCAGCGCGCTTTCGTCGGGCGAGACGAGCACGCGAAGGCTGTCGACCGGCGAGAGATCGGCCGGCCCCGTCAGAAGCGACAGGAAGAACAGCATGAGCACGAGCAGAGAGAGCCCGCCGAGCAGAACCTTGGTACCGGCAGCGCGTCTCATGGCCGGCCATCCGCGATGTCGGCTGCAGCATTCTGCAGGAGTTCGATCGCATCGAGGGTGAAGGGCCCGCCGCAGACCCAGTGCGGGCCGGGAAGCGAAAGCGTCCGGCTGGTCGCCGCCACGCGCCGGAAGGCGGGATGGGCGAAGTTTTCCTCGGCCCGCACGCGCACGCCATCGCCATCATCGGTCGTCACCAGAATGTCTGGCGCCTGCATGACCATGACTTCGAGCGGTACCCGCCCCATGCCTGTGACGCCGAGCGCATCGGCAACATTGGTGAGGCCGGCGGCCTCTACCACCGCATGCGCAAGCGTGCCGGGGCCAAGCGCGTAGCTGTCGGGTTCGTAGATGGCGACATCCAGATCCGACCGGTCACTGCCCAGTCCGGCAAGCCGCGTATCGAATGCGGCGACAAGCTCTGCGGCTTCGTCTTCCCGTCCAAGCAGCGAGCCCATGCGCTGAAGGTTCGACCGGATGTCATCGAGCGACGTTTCGGGTGCGAATTCCTCGACGTGGATGCCGAGCCGGCGGAGCATCGCAACTGTGCTGCGGGTGGTGAACGTTCCGGCCAGAACGAGATCCGGGCTCAGCTGATGGATTTCCTCGGCGCGCCCGTAATTGATCGGATAGGCTGCCGCATCTTCGGCCAGCATCGAATAATCCGCGTCGCGGGCAAGGCTTGAAACCGAGATCAACTGGCCGTCGGCGGCAAGCAGCATGGCCAGTTGATCGGTGCAGACATTCATCGACACCACGCGTTGCGGCATGGTTTCGGCGCTGGCTGTCGGCGCGGCGGCAAGGGCCACCACGCCGACAAGGCTCAGCAGAAAGCTGCGCGCGCCAAGCGTCAGAACGTTCCCCTCAATCCAACGAAGGCCGTCCGGCCTTGCGCGTTGTAGCCGAAGATTTCCTGGTAATCCTCGTCGAACAGGTTCTCCACCCGGCCATAGGCCTCGAACGTCTCGTTGAACCGGTAGCTGCCGCCGATATTGACCGTCTGGTAAGCGTCGAGCGTCACGCGGCTTGGCAGCGTCGGAACGAAGGCCACATCTTCCATTTCGCCGTTGAAGATCACTTCGCCGAAGAGCGACGCGCGCTCCTCCAGGAAGCGATAGGTAAGGCCGAGCGATCCCGAATGGCGAGGTCTGCGCACCTCGGCAAGACGTGGCCCGCCGCTCTGGCTCTGCTCGCTGGCATCGAGATAGGTGTAGCTGCCCCTGGCCGAGAGCCCTGATCCGAGGTCGAACGTCGCGGCAATCTCGATGCCCTGACGACGGCTTTCGCCCAGAAGGTTGATCGGCGTCGACGCATAGGTCGGCGCCGGCCCGAACACCGTTGCGATCTCGTTGGTCAGATCCTGGTTGAAATACGTGAGATCGACGATGAGTGCCCCGCCGAGGAAGCCCTGTTCGATGCCGATATCGAACCCGATGCTCTCTTCCGGCACGAGGTTGGGATTGCCGACGAAGCTATCCGGATCATAGCCGAACTGCTCAATGAAGGTGGGGTTGGTCACGCCCGTCCCGATCGAGGAATGGAGCCGCGTCAGCGTGCCCGGTACGGCCCAGGCGCCGCTCAGGCTGAACGTGGTGCTATCGGCGAACCGGTCGTTCAGATCGTGGCGGACCGCGCCATTGAGGAAGAACTGGCCGAGATATTCCCCGCGATACTCGGCCACGAACGAGTTTCCGTCACGGCTCTGGCGGTCGGCGAGGTGCGACGGCAGGTAGGTTTCCCGCTCGAACTCGTAGCCGCCCGTGATGGTGTGCGTGGCGTCGAGCAAATTCGGCGTGTCGAACGCATAGGTCGCCTGATAGGCAGCGGTGACGCGGTTGCCGTTGCTCGTCGTCGTTCGAACGCCATCGGTAAAGTTTTCGCGGTCGATGTCGTTTCCGGAAAGACGGAACTTCTGCGTCCAGGCGCCGTCCGCCGACTCATGCGTGAGACCGAGCGAGCCGACAAGCTCTTCCGTCGCCGTTTCCTCGTCGCCATCGACGACAAGGCCAACGAAGGGGCCGGGCAGGAAGTCCGGCGGTCCCAGCGTGTCGAAATTCTGCGGATCGAGTTCGCTGCGGCGATTGACGTAGCGCAGCGTGCCGTCGAGCGTCAGTCCCGGCATCAGGTCGTAGGCGAAGCGGCCGTTGAGCGTGGCGTTGCGATCGCCGTCCTTCTCTGAGCCGAACGGCGAGATGTTGTAGCCGTCGGTGCGCCGGAGCGTGGCACCGAGCGACAGACCGAAATCGTCGCGCCCACCACTCAGCGTCACGCCACCGAGAATGGTGCCATCCGTGCCGGTCTCGCTGCGCACATTCGTTCGCAAGCCGTTTCGCTCGCCGCGCTTGGTGATGACGTTGATGACGCCCGAAAGCGCGTTGGAGCCATAAAACGCGCTCTGCGGCCCGCGCAGGACCTCGATGCGTTCGATGTCGGACGTCATGAGGCTGCCGAAATCGAACTCGCCGGCTGCCGTGTCGCTGACGTCGACGCCGTCGATCATGACGATGACATGGTTGGCTTCCGCACCGCGCACCCGCACCTGTGTCTGCGCCCCGATCGATCCCATGCGGGAGACCGACAATCCAGGAACGGTGCGCAGGATATCGGCGACCGACGTCACCTGGCTTCGCTCGATATCTTCGGCGGTGATCACAGTGAAGGCACGGCCGGATTTTTCCTGAGCCACCGGCGTCAGTCCGTCGGTGACCAGCAGCCGGTCGAGAACGGTGGTGGTCTCGGATTCTTGAGCGCCGGCAACGCCGGCAGCAGCCAGCAGGATTACCCCTGCTGGAATGAACGCTTTAAACAATGGGTCTGCCCTTCGGGTCGTGGAACGGCACGGTGGCACGCTCCCGGTTTCATCAGAAACCGCAGACGGACGGACGGCAGAGGCGATATGCACAAAGGCTCACCAAAGGTCGCACCCGGCGTGCGGCAACACTCTTTCAAATGTCACCGCCACGGACGACCGCGCATGGACCACACCCCGTGTCCACGCATGGGTGACTGGAACAGGCAGGTCTCCTGACTTCCGCGTCAACGCTTCGTCTTCCGCCTTCCCGAATGTGCGAACACACCCAGTGGCATCATGGAAGGAAGCTCGGCGGCTACAGTTGCGGGGGCAGTTGCGGAATTGGCCGAATGGCCGAACCGCATTCCCTTTTCATCCACCCGAAAGTGAAACCCGTTCCGAGCACACGTGTAGGGGTGGGCGTTCCGCGGGTCAATCCACAGGCTCGCCCATGCTGGGAAATCTTCTCTCCGAAAGATATCTAAAGCGTCTCGATGGTTTTCAGGGCGCCATCCAGCGCCTTGCCTTCCTCATCGAGAAGGGCGGCTTCGCGCAGGCGCCGCAGCCAGTCGGCCGCATCTTCCCGGTGGCGGATCATTGGCAGGCCGTCCATCACGCGTCGATATTTCGACAGGCCGCGCTCATGCGTGTCGGAATAACCCTTGATCAGGCGTCGGCATTTCAGCACCTCGACGGCCAGGTCGTAATTGATGTCGCGGACCGACAGCGCCGTTTCCAGCCACTGCGCCATGTGCTTCATCTCCACCTCGTGCCGGAGCAGGCGGCGTCGCGCAGGCTTCAGCGTCGCAATCCCGTAGAGCATGCCGAAGCCGACGATGCCGTCGGTGCGGATGCGTCGGCCGCGGTTGAACACCTTGTCGAGCGCGCCGAAGACCCGTGGGCTGCTTTCGATCCAGCGTCCGAGGCGGACGGGCAGCGTGCCACAGATTTCCTGCATGCGCGGATGGAAATACTCCGTCACATGGGCGATGGCGTCGCCGCCGATCCCTTGTTCGCGCCGCAGCCGCGCTTCACGGCTGGCGCGGGTCTTCAGGTCTGCCACGCGGATGATGTCGTCGTAGACGAGCGCATTGGCGATGTACTTGGCCGCCTCGATCGACAGCCGCCATTCATGCGCGGCATCGTCGATGGCGATGACCTTCTTCAGATGGTCGAGATAGTCGCGGCCATAGGCGAGATCCTGGTAATCCACGACCTTGCGCAGACCACGGCCTGCCATGTCCTGCACGGGGGCGGGAAGATCGCCGACCATGGAGCGCAGTGCGCGCCATTCGGAGACGAGCGCTTCCGGGCCTTCCGGATCGCGCGCTTCGGCCTTGACCGCTTCGGGAACGGCAACAGCCGGCGTCTTTCCGCCCGCAAGGGCGAGGTCGCAGGCCGCATTGAACGCCCGCAAGCTCGCTTCGACGCCGCGGCCGGAGCGCCGGATGGTGGCCTCATAGGCTTCACGCTCGAAGGGCAGGGCGCCGCTGCCGGCCAGAGCCCCGAACAAGCTCGAGGAAATCACGCTGCCGGCATCCACGGCGACCTGCTCCATGTCGAAACAGACGAGGCGGTGTGCAGCGGCGGCAACGGCTTCCGTCACCCCGGGAGCATCGGCGCGGCCGTCGCCCGGTACGATCTTTTCCGAAACGGCGAGCACACGGTGCGCTGAGGCGATGAGGGTCGTGCGATCAGGCGTCACGAAGCCGCGCATGACGGCGCGCCCGGCTTCCATCAGCTCCGCGGCAATGAGGATGTCGACGTCGCCGGGAGCCGGGCTCAGCGAGAAGACCGGGTCGCGGCCGCCATCGGGGGTCATTTCCACATAGTAGATCGTCGCGCCCGTGCGCTGGGCAACGCCCGCGACAGATGTCGACTGCGCCCGATAGCCCGCATGTTCGGCGAGATCGATCACCCAATCGGTGAGCACGCCGCCGCCCTGGCCGCCAACGGCCAGGATCGCGATCTTGATGATCGACGTGGTGGCGTCGACGCCGTCGGTCGGAAGGTCGGGAAGGCGGTGAATGGTCATCTCAGTTCTCCGCGAAAACGAGGCGGCTGCGTTCGCGGCGGTTCTTGAGCCAGCCGATGACCTTGCGCCGCAGACGGTCGGCAAACCGGTCGACACTTGTCGGGTTCTGGATCAGGTCAGCGCGGTAGAAGGACGGGCAAAGAACGGCCGCATCGGCCACCTCGCCGCAATTGCCGCAACCCACACAGCTCTGGTCGATGCTGGCAACCGGATCGTCGCGCAGCGGATCGTCGAGTTGCTTGACCGAAAGCGAGGGGCAGCCCGAAAGCCGCATGCATGCGTGGTCGCCCGTGCAGACATCTTCGTCGACCCCGAAACGCGGCCGCACCACCCGTTCGCCGGCCTTAAGCGCCGCCTGCTTCAGCGGCTTTTCACGCCGCTGGCGGTTCAGCATGCATTCCGACGAGGCGATGATGACCTTTGGGCCACTTTCCTCGGTGGTCAGCGCTTCCTTCAGCGTGGCCTTGAGCTTGCCGACATCATAGGTGCGGTCGATCTGGCGCACCCATTCGACGCCCATGCCCTTCACGGCTTTGGCGATCGGGTGCTTGGTCGATTTGGAGCGGTTGTCGGCGCGCGACGACAGAACGTCCTGACCACCGGTCGCCGCCGAATAATAGTTGTCGACGATGACGATGACGCCGTCATTGCGGTTGAAGACCGCATTGCCGACCGAGGAGGTGAGGCCGTTGTGCCAAAAGCCGCCATCGCCGACGAAAGAGATCGAACGCCGTTCCGCGTTCTTGTCGTTGAAGGCGGAAGCCGACGCCGGGCCAAGGCCGTAACCCATCGTCGTCGCGCCGAGCTCGAACGGCGCGTTGATCGAAAACAGATGGCAGCCGATGTCCGAGGCGATGTGGTGCTTGCCGAGTTCCTGTTCGACGAGCTTGGTGGCGGCGAAGATCGGACGTTCCGGACAACCGGTGCAGAAACCCGGCGGCCGCATCGGCACTTTCGTCTGCAGTTGCTGGATGCTGTCGGTCGGCAGCGGCGTGTTCGGTGCCCGGCCCTTCGAAGGCAGGATGCCGCCGCCATGCTCGTCCAGGAAGGTGCGGATGCCGTCGAGCATGACCTGGCCGGTATATTCCCCAGCCATCGGGAAGGGGCCCTTGCCGATCAGCTTCGTCGTTCCGCCAGCCTTGTAGAGCATCGAGCCGAAGGCCTGCTCGATATAGTCTGGCTGGCCTTCCTCCACGACGAGCACCGCGTCCTTGCCGGCACAGAAATCCAGGAATTCGTCGTTCAGAAGCGGATAGACGCAGTTCAGGACATAAAGCGGAACCTTCGTCTCGCCGTAGATGTCCGCAAGGCCGATGCGCTGCAGGGCGCGGAGCACCGCGTTGTACATGCCGCCCTGCAGAACGATGCCGACTTTGGCTTCGTCCGGTCCGAAGAACTCGTTGACGTTGTTCTTGCGGATGTAGTCCATCGCCTGCGGCAGGCGCTTGTTGATCTTTTCCTGCTCGTGCAGGAACGAGGCGGGCGGCAGCACGATGCGGTTGGTGTCGCGGCGCGGATTCTCCAGCGCGTCACGCACGCTCATGCCCGGCCGCTTGTTGTCGGAAGCGGTAAAGCGTCCATGCACATGGCAGCCGCGAATGCGCACCTGCATCATGACCGGCGTGTTCGATGCCTCGGACAGTTCGAACCCGTGGCGAACGCTTTCGACGATCGACGGGAGGTTCGGGCGCGGGTCGAGCAGCCAGATCTGGCTCTTCATGGCGAAGGCATGGCTGCGCTCCTGCATGATCGAGGAGCCTTCCCCGTAATCCTCGCCGACGATGACGAGCGCGCCGCCGGTGACGCCGCCGGATGCAAGGTTTGCCAGCGCATCAGAAGCGACGTTGGTGCCAACCGTCGACTTGAAGGTGACCGCGCCTCGGATCGGATAATGCACCGATGCCGCCAGCATCGCAGCTGCCGTTGCCTCGGAAGCGCTCGCCTCGAAGTGCACGCCGAGCTCGCCGAGGATGTCCTGTGCGTCGGCCAGCACGTCCATCAGATGGCTGATCGGCGCGCCCTGATAGCCACCGACATAACCGACGCCATTTTCGAGAAGCGCTTTGGTGATGGCCAGAATGCCTTCGCCGTGGAACGTCTCGCCCGCACCCATGCGCAGCTTCTGCACTTCCTTGGCAAATGAACGCTCGGCCATTGAGGGTCAGTCCTTTTCGGCATGGGCAGCTGGAACAAGAAAATATGCAAATGCATATTCATGCGCGCGGCCCATGCCGTCAAGGGCAGTCTCCGTTCAAAAGTCGTGGCGGCGAATGTTCCTCAGAATTTTGTGCAACGTGGCGATGAAGACTTCGCGCTCCGACGGATCGATGCCGACGAACATCGCTTCATAGGCAGCCAGCATCGTCGGCCAAACGCCTGAGAAACGCTGGCGCCCTTCTTCGGTGATGAAGATGTTGCGCACGCGATTGTCGTCCGCCGCGTTTTCGCGGCGAATGAGTCCTTCGGATTCCATCTGATCCAGCGCGCGGCTGAGCGTCGATTGTTCGACCACCGCATAGACCGCAAGTTCGTTGATCCGCAGGCCGTCATTGATGGAAAGCACCGCAAGTGCACGCATTTTCGGCGTGGTGATGTTCGCCGCCGTCAGGTCTTCACGAAGCGCCTGGTTGTAGCGCCCCATGATGCGGTTCATCAGGTAGGGCGCGAAGCGCTGCAGGCCGATTTCACCGAGCGTCCTGCCGGACTCCATGTGTTCGACGGCATCATCGCGATCTTCCACACGCTCCGGTGCTTCCGTCTGCTCCATGGTGCTTCCCGACCCTTGGCGTCGCCGTCCTGATGGTCGGCGCATCGTTTTCGTTGCCGGGGCTTTCTAGTCAAGTTTGGAGCACGCCGCTACTGCAACGATAGTTTCCAGTTCATGCATCCGGATCGAGGACGGCTTTCAGAAACTCGCGGGTCCGTTCGCGCTTGGGGTCGGTGAAGAGCTCTTCGGGCGGTCCCTGTTCTTCGATCCGTCCCTTGTCGAAGAAACAGACACGGTCTGAGACTTGCCTGGCAAACTGCATTTCGTGCGTGACGAGCAGCATCGTCAACTCGTGCTCGTTGGCCAGCTGGCGGATGACCTTGAGCACCTCGCCGACAAGCTCCGGATCAAGCGCAGAGGTCGGTTCGTCGAACAGCATGATCTTCGGCCGCATCGCAAGCGCTCTCGCGATGCCCACGCGCTGCTGCTGCCCGCCCGAAAGCTGATGCGGGAACTTGCTTGCCTGATCGGAAAGACCGACCCGCTCGAGCAGTTCCTCCGCACGCTCGGTCGCATCCTTCTTGGACAGGCCGAGCACCTGCCGCGGCGCTTCTGTCAGATTGCGCAGCACCGTCATGTGCGGAAAGAGGTTGAACTGCTGGAACACCATGCCGAGCTTTTCGCGCATCTTGCGCAGATGCTTTTCGGATGCCGGAACGAGATCGCCATTCTTGCGCTCGTGCCACAGAGGCTCGCCCTCCACGGTCACGACGCCATCCTGGATCTGCTCCAGCGTCATCAGAATGCGGAGCACGGTCGACTTGCCCGATCCGGACGGCCCGATGATCGTCACCATCTCGCCCGGGTTCACCTCGAAATCGAGATGATCGAGTACGGTGTGGGACCCGAACCGTTTGACGACCTTGTCGAATTTGATGATGGGTTCGGTCATTTGAGCGCGATCCCTTTCTTGGGCAGGGTTTTGTCGAGATAGCGAACGCCGCCGGCAGCAATCAGCGTCATGATCAGGTAGATCAGTCCAACCAGCGACAGCGGCACGATATAGTTGAAGGTGCGGTCGCCAATGATCTTGGCGACGTTCAGAAGCTCCATGACGGTGACGACCGAAAGGATCGGTACGTCCTTCATGATCGAGACGAGATAGTTGCCGAGCGCGGGGATGATGCGCGGGATCGCCTGTGGCAGGACGACATGGGTGAAGGTGCGCGCGGACGAAAGATTGAGCGCGCGCGCTGCTTCGCGCTGGCCCCGCGCCACCGCTTCGATGCCGCCGCGATACACCTCCGCCATATAGGCCGAGTACTGGATGCCGAGCGCGAGCGCTCCGGTCATGAAGGCCGGCAGGAGCAGGCCATATTCGGGCAGCACATAGTAGAGAAAGAACAGCTGGATCAGGAGCGGCGTGTCGCGCACGAATTCCGCAACCCCATGGGCCGGCCATGAGATCAGCCGCGAGGGTGCAGCCTTGAGAACAGCAAGCACGAGCCCGAGCACCAGCGCGATGCCGAAGCCGAGCACGGCCGCCTGGATCGTGACAAGAACGCCCGTCAGGAGGATCGGCAGGATCGACCAGGCGAAAACCAGCGGGCCGGCGCTCGTATCCCATTCATATCCGAACAGCATCGCCTACGCCCTCGCTGTCTTCCAGCGCCCGACAGAGCGCTCGAGAAGCTTCATGATGGCCGTCAGAACCAGCGCCATGCCGAAATACATGAAGAGCACGATGGTGAAGATGGTCGTGCTGTCCTGGGTGAAATTGCGCAGCTGCTCGGCGCGAAACGCAAGATCCTGCAGCGTGATCAGGGAAACGAGGGCTGTGTCCTTGAGGTTCTGGACGGCGAGATTGCCGAATGTCGGCATCATCTCGGGGATCGCCTGGGGCAGGGCGATACGCCACAGCGCCTGGCGCGGCGTGAAGTTCAGCGCCCTGGCCGCTTCGTACTGGTCGTGTGACACGGACTGGATGGCGCCGCGCACCACCTCTGCGCCATAGGCGCCGATATTGAGCGACAGCGCCAGCACGCCGGCGACCACGGGCGACATGCGCAGATCGACGCCGATCGCCTGCCCTGCGACCGGCAGCGCGAAAAAGAGCCAGAACAGCTGGACGAGAAGCGACGTGCCGCGGAAAATCTCGATGTAGACGACGGAGATCCAGCGGGCGAAGCCGTTGCCGGAAACCTTGCCGATGCCAGCGGCGAACGACAGGATCGCGCCGAAGATCGTTGACCAGACGGTGAGCTGGATCGTAACCCATGCGCCGCGCATGAGGGGCGCGAAATACTCAGTCCATTCCATACCTGTCCTTTCGGTCGCCCGTCGAGAAGTGTGGTGCGGATAGCGCTTGCCCCGCCCGGTTTATCGCCGGACGGGGCAGGACGATGGTTCAGTCTGGATTATTCAGCGGCGCAGAGCTCTTCCGTCGTCGCATTGAAGGAACCCTCGATGTCGGCTTCCGTGAAGCCGTAGCCCGAGAGGATCGCGCGCCACTCGTCGGTCTCCTTGAACGTCAGCAGTGCTTCGTTCCAGGCATCGCGCAGGCCTTCGTTGTTCGATGCGAAGGTGAAGCCGCCCCAAGAGCGGACTTCCTCGCCATCGATGACCGGATCGACGAACTCAGCGGCTGCCTCGACCTGTTCGCTCTGGTTGTCGAGCTCGCCGACGGTCAGGCCGGTCGCGGCATAGGCATCGGCGCGGCCGGTGGAGACGGTGGAAATCGCATCGGAATTCGACTGGATCGTCACCATGCGGTCTTCTGGAACGCCAAGTGCCTGCAGCATCTCGAGCTGGTCGGCGCCGGCCATGATCGCGACGGTGATGTCGTCACGCTCGGCGAAATCGGCAAAGGAGTGCACGTCCGACGGGTTGCCGGCCGCGACCAGAAGGCCTTCGCCGTAAGAGGTGCTCGGCTCGGAATACACCACCTGCTGACAACGATCGGGCAGGATCGCCATTTCAGCGGCAACAACGTCGAACTGGTCTGCCTGAAGGCCGGGGATCAGGGACGAAAACTGCGTCGTCACCCACTCGATGTTCTCGATGCCAAGTTCCTCGGCGATCTTCTTGGCAACGTCCGGGCCGGCGCCCATCGCCTCACCATTCGGGTCGACATAGCCGTAGGGGATCTCGTTCGCGACTGCGATGCGGATCGTCCCGCTTTCCTGGATTTCTTCGAGCGATGCTGCCTGTGCTTGACCGGCTATTCCGAAAAGGGCGACGCCGGTGGCAAGCGTGGCGGCAAAGGCTTTGGAGAATGTCGACATGAATGTTGTCTCCCAACATGGTGGTTTTTGGTGATGAGCCCGAAAGTCGGACGTGCGGATGTGCTCCTGTCTGCGAAGCTGGTGAAAATGAAGCGGCTGTCTTGCAGCTAATATGGCAAGAATATCGGCCCCTTAATGCCTAACCTAACGCCCTTCGCGCTGGCGGATCAAGAGATGCGGCGAAATTTTGGCAGTTCATCGGTCTGCTCTGGTCGACAAGACTCGCGAGCGGCGCGCATCAATTCGCACGTAATTTGCCCATCCATTGATCGATGAAGCGCATCTTGTCGGCGACGCTTTCGTTGACCACGAAAGGATAGTAATCCTGATGACCTAGACTGCGGTTCATCGCGTTCATCAACAGCGCGGTGGACATCCAGCGTTGGAGCGTCAGCGCGAAGACGTCGCGGGCATAAGGGTCGAAGGGCTCGTCATCTTTCGCCTGGCGATAGGCCTCGACGGTCTCCACGCCGTCGACGATGTGCATGTAGTGCGCGAAGGTCTCGGCCCAGTCCTCCCAGGGATGTGCCGTGCAATAGGCGGAGATGTGTTTCTCCTGCCAGTCGGCCGGCGCTCCCTGCTTGTAATAGCGCTTCAGTGCTTCGCCATAATCCTCCCGCTCGTCTCCGAAGAGCGCGCGAAATTCCGTGTCGAAGCCCTCGATGAGCAGCAGTCTTTCCCAGAAATAGTGTCCGGACTCGTGGCGCATGTGGCCGAGCAGGGTTCGGTAGCGCTCGTCGAGTTCGGCACGCCGAAACTCGCGCAGATGCGCGTCGGCTTCCGTCGCGTCGATTGTGATCACGCCGTTCTGGTGCCCCATCGTCACATTTCCGGCGCCGCCATGTTCGGCATCGACGAGAATGCGGAACGACAGTCCCGTCGGGTCGTGGCGCTTGGGGTAGATCGGAATGTCCATGCGCATCACGCTGTAGAGAAAGCGCCGCTTCGACACCTCGACGTCTGCCCAGCGACGCCGCTGCTCCGGATCGTCGACCGGCGGGATCATCTCGTTGAGGTCGCAGGAAAGACAATAGCGCCCCGCGTCACGCACCGTCCAATTGCACCCCGAATGGATGTGGTTGGCGCAGAAGGACAGGCTGTCATGGTCGGCATCGACGCAGACGAAGCGGTTTTCTTCCGCCTCATATCCGATCGTCGATCCGCAGGCGGTGCAAAGCGTGTTTTCGAAAAACACCTGAGTTTGGCATGTCGGGCAGGGGAAGGGGCGCATGAGGCACTTTGCGTAGGGCGACACGGCCGGCGATGGAGATCGGGAGCGGCAGTCGCGAAATAAGGAAATACGGGACGTCGATGCCCGCAAGGTCCCTAATGCTTGGCACCGCGTTTGGTTGCGCGATCATCGCCCCTGTCTTCGATCGCCATATCTATTTGCGCAGCGCAGCACATTTTTTGATTTACGTACATCAGAAATCTCGCTACGTCGATTTTGGGAGGAATTCGAATGCGGCCGACGGTCCACGACATCGCTGAAAAAGCGGGCGTCAGCCTTGCCACGGTTGATCGCGTGCTGAACCGCCGCAAGGGCGTGCGCGCCGAAACTGTCCTGCGCGTCGAGCAGGTGATCGCCTCTCTCGGCTACCAGCGCGATCTCGCCGCAGCCAACCTCGCCAAATCCCGTGTCTACCCGCTCGTCTTCGTGGTTCCGGAAGGCGAAAACAGCTTCATGCGCGGGTTGGAAATGGCGGTGCACGAAGCGCGACGGCGCTCGTCCGTCGAGCGCACGGACATCAAGCTTTTAACGGTGCCGCCGTTCGATGAAGGCGCGTTGGCGGGTGCGCTCGATGGTCTGAGCGTCGAGGGCCTCGCAGGCGTTGCGCTCGTAGCGACGGAATCGCCCGCAGTGCGCCGTTCCGTGGCGCGGCTTGCCGATGCCGGTGTGCCGGTCGTGACGCTGGTATCCGATCTTCCGAGCGCGCGACGACGCCATTATGTGGGCATCGACAACGTTGCTGCCGGTCGCACCGCAGCGAGCCTTCTTGGTCGTTTCCTGTCTCATCGGCCCGGCAAAGTCGCGGTTCTGGCCGGCTCGATGCTGGTCCGAGATCATGTTGAGCGTCGCCTCGGCTTCGATCAGGTGATGCGTGCGGAATTCACGAACCTCGAAGTCCTGCCTGTCATCGAGGGTCGAGACGAGGCCGAGGCGGCGGAGCGGCTGGTCGGCGAAATGCTGGATCGCGAACGGGACGTCGTCGGCATCTACAGTCTCGGCGCCGGCAATCGCGGATTGATTTCAGCGCTGATGGCCCGGGGGCTCAACGGCAAGATCGAGGTCGTCGCGCACGAGTTGACCGACCACGCACGCCAGGCTTTGGCCGACGGCGTCTTCGCGGCCGTCATCAATCAGGATGCGGGCCATGAGGTGCGCAGCGCGATCCGCGTGATGAAGGCCTTGGCCGATGGCGTCGACCTGGTCGACGGACAGGAGCGCATCCGCATCGACATCTTTCTGCGGGACAATCTGCCGTGATCGATGGGCATCTCTCCGCACAAACTGCAATCGTTTCTGAGGTACGTAACGCATGTTTCTAGGGCTTGACCTCGGCACTTCGGGTGTGAAGGCGCTGCTGATCGAGGGCGACCAGCGGGTCGTGGCGTCGGCCAACGCGTCGCTCGATGTATCGCGGCCCCATCCCGGTTGGTCGGAGCAGGATCCTGCCAATTGGGTCGAGGCGACCCGGGTGGCGCTTCTGAGCCTGCGTGAAAGCCATCCGGCGGAAATCGGTGCGGTGCGCGGCATCGGCCTGTCCGGCCAGATGCACGGCGCGACGCTCATCGACGCGGCCGGCAAGGTGCTGCGCCCGGCGATCCTCTGGAACGACACGCGCAGTCATCGCGAAGCCGCCGTGCTCGATGCCGATCCACACTTCCGGCAATTGACGGGCAACATCGTCTTCCCCGGTTTCACCGCACCAAAGCTGTTGTGGGTCCGCGAAAACGAGCCGGAAATATTTGCGGCAACGGCAAAGATCCTGCTGCCAAAGGATTATCTGCGGTTCTGGCTGACGGGCGAATTCATCTCCGAAATGTCGGATGCGGCCGGCACCGCGTGGCTCGACGTCGCGCGCCGCGATTGGTCGGATGCGCTTCTCGCAGCATGCGGGCTCGACCGGTCGCACATGCCGTCGCTCGTGGAGGGCACCGCACCCGCCGGGCGGCTGCGCGGTGATCTCGCGGCAGAACTCGGTTTGCCGGCCGGCATCGTCGTGGCCGGAGGGGCAGGCGACAATGCGGCGTCCGCCTGCGGCATGGGCACGGTCGCCTCGGGCTCGGCCTTCCTGTCACTTGGAACGTCCGGTGTGCTGTTCGCGGCGACCGACAGCTACCGGCCGAATGCAGAGAGCGCGGTTCACACCTTCTGCCACGCGCTGCCGAACACTTGGCACCAGATGGGCGTCATCCTGTCCGCCACCGATGCGATGAACTGGCTGTCGTCGGTTGTTGGCGTCAAGCCTGCGGAGTTGACGGGGGCTGTTGGCGGCGCGCTTCAGGCGCCATCGTCGGTGCTCTTCCTGCCCTATCTCTCCGGCGAGCGCACGCCGCTGAACGATGCCGCGATCCGAGGCGCTTTCCTCGGGCTCGGCCATGAGAGCGATCGCGGCGTCATGACCCGCGCCGTCATGGAGGGTGTCGCCTACGCCTTCCGCGACAACCGGAATGCGCTGGAGGCCGCTGGCACCAAGCTTGATCGGGTGACCGCTATCGGCGGGGGATCGCGCTCCGACTACTGGCTGACGGTGCTCGCGACTGTACTCGGCGTTCCGGTCGATATCCCAGCCGATGGCGACTTCGGTGCGGCCTTCGGTGCTGCTCGTCTGGGCCTGATTGCGGCCGAGGGCGCCGACCCTGCATCCATCTGCCTGGCACCGGCGATCGCAAGGACGATCGAACCCGTCGCCAAGCTTCAATCCGCATTCGACGAGGGCTTCGCGCGCTACCGCAAGGCCTATCCCGCGATCAAAGGAGTGTTTCAGTGAGTACAGGTTTCTTCGGCGCGATCGACAAGATCCCCTTCGAGGGCAAGGACAGCACCAATCCCCTTGCGTTCCGCTTCTATGATCCGAGCGAAATGGTTCTCGGCAAGCGCATGGAAGACCATCTGCGCTTTGCGGTCTGCTACTGGCACTCCTTCGTCTGGCCGGGCGGCGATCCCTTCGGTGGCCAGACCTTCGAGCGTCCGTGGTTCGGCGACACCATGGAACTCGCCAGGAAGAAGGCCGATGTCGCTTTCGACATGTTCGAGGCGCTCGGCGTTCCCTATTTCACCTTCCACGATGCCGATGTGCGCCCGGAAGCGGACACCTTCACCGAAAGCCGCGACCGGCTGAACGCGATTGCCGACTACTTCCAGGAGAAGATGGATACTTCGGGCATCAAGCTGCTCTGGGGCACGGCCAATCTCTTTTCGCATCGCCGCTACATGGCGGGTGCCGCGACCAATCCCGACCCGGACGTCTTTGCCTATGCGGCAGCGACCGTGAAGAGCTGCATGGACGTGACCCAACGCCTCGGTGGCGAGAACTACGTGCTCTGGGGCGGACGTGAAGGCTACGAGACGCTGCTCAACACCGATATGGGCCGCGAACTCGACCAGATGGGCCGTTTCCTCTCCATGGTGGTCGATTACAAGCATCGCATCGGCTTCAAGGGCACGATCCTGATCGAGCCGAAGCCGCAGGAGCCGACCAAGCATCAGTACGACTACGATGTCGGCACGATCTACGGCTTCCTCAAGCGCTACGGCCTCGAGAACGAGGTGAAGACCAATATCGAGCAGGGCCACGCGATCCTCGCCGGCCACTCCTTCGAGCACGAACTTTCGCTTGCGGCAGCGCTCGGCATCTTCGGCTCCATCGACATGAACCGGAACGACTATCAGTCCGGCTGGGACACCGACCAGTTCCCCAACAACGTGCCGGAAATGGCGCTCGCCTATCTCGAAGTGCTGAAGGCTGGCGGCTTTACGACCGGCGGCACCAATTTCGACGCGAAGCTGCGCCGCCAGTCGCTCGATCCGGAAGACCTGCTGATCGCCCATATCGGCGGTATGGACTGCTGCGCCCGCGGCCTGAAGGCCGCTGCTCGAATGATCGAGGACAAGGCGCTCGCTGGGCCGCTTTCCGAACGCTACGCCGGCTGGGACAAGCCGCAAGCACAGTCGATGCTGGATGGATCGATGACGCTTGAATCCATCGAGAAGCGCGTGATCGACGAGAAGATCGATCCGCAGCCGCGGTCCGGTCGCCAGGAATATCTGGAGAACCTGGTGAACCGCTATGTCTGAGAACGCGCTGCGCCTGTCGGCTGAGAACCCATCAGCGAATGGGAGGTGCGCCCGTACTGTCGCGGCGCACCAGTTCGACCGTCAGGCGCACGCTGTCGACATCATCGCTGTTCCCGGAAAGCCGGGCAAGCAGCATGCGCGCAGCGGCCTCGCCGATAGCGGTGCGCGGCTGGTGGATCGTCGTGAGCTTCGGAATGAAATGCTGCGCGATTTCGATGTCGTCGAAGCCGACCACGGACACGTCTTCGGGAACGCGGACGCCGTGACTGTGCAGCTCAGCCATGAAGCCGCAGGCCATGGCATCGGACGAACAGAAGACGCCGGTCGGACGGTCGGAGGTGGCGAGCCAGGCGCGCGCTGCGACGACGCCGGAAGCCAGAGAGAAATCGCCTTCGAAGAACCAGTCGGGATCGACGGGAAACCCGGCGCCCTCCAGCGCCGCGATCGTGCCCTCACGGCGCTTGATTGTCAGCACGTTGTCGAGCGGGCCGAGCACATGGCCGATCTTGTGGTGTCCAAGTTCGATCAGATGGTTGACGGCGAGCACCGCGCCCTCGGCGTTGTCGATCGTAACCGACGGTTCGCCGAACCCCTCTACCCATTCACAGGCGAAGACGACCGGCGGACGCGAGCGGGTGCGCCGGTAATCGGCAAACAGGCTTTCCGGGATCGCGCCATCGAGCACGATCAGCCCATCGGCGCGGTTGTTGTGGAGATATTGTGCGATCTGAAGATCGGCACCCTTCGGCTGCTGCGTGTCGGCCACGAGCACGTTGAAACCCGCCTCCGACATGACGGCGGCGACACCCGACAGGATCTGCGAGAAGAACGGATTGGAGAGGTTCGGGACGAGCACGACGATGCCGCCCGTCTGCTGCCGGCGCAGGTTGCGGGCCGCGTGGTTCACGATGTAGCCGGTCTCGGCGATCGCCGCCATGACCGCCGCGCGCGTCGCTTCGGTGACCATGGCCGGGTTGGTGATGGCGCGGCTGACCGTCGCGGTCGACACGCCCGCTGCGCGCGCCACGTCGATGATCTTGGGGCTGAAGTTGGGGTCGTGGCGGTTCATGGATCTGTCGCGATTCCTGTCGTCCGTTCTCTGCGCGAATTTCTATCGAAGAGCAAACTTGACTCGCGTCGCGAGATCGGTGATCGTGCCTGTAATCGATTACATACGCGTTTGGATGCAATTGCAATCGATTACATGCGCAAGGAGCGGCATTCGCCAAAGGCGGGGTCGGCGCAGAGGAAATGGGGAGCTCCGGCTCCGGGAGGATCAGTCGCATGAAGACCATCAAGGGCCCCGCGCTCTTTCTTGCCCAATTCGCCGGTGACGAAGCACCGTTCGACTCATGGGAGTCCATCACCAAATGGGCCGCGGACTGCGGCTATAAGGGCGTGCAGGTTCCAAGTTGGGATGGCCGCCTCATCAACCTTGAGAAGGCCGCATCCTCCAAGGATTATTGCGACGAGTTCCAAGGCAAGGCGCGTGAAAACGGCGTCGAGGTCACCGAACTTTCAACCCACCTTCAAGGCCAGCTTGTCGCCGTTCACCCGGCTTTCGACGAGGGCTTCGATGGCTTTACGATCCCTGAGAAGCGCGGGAACCCCAAGGCGCGTCAGGAATGGGCCGTCGACCAGGTCAAGAAGGCTCTGACGGCGTCACACAATATGGGCCTGACGGCCATGGCGTCGTTCTCCGGCGCGCTTGCCTGGCCCTACATTTACCCGTGGCCGCAGCGTCCGGCGGGGCTGGTCGAAACGGCTTTCGACGAACTTGCCAAGCGCTGGAAGCCAATCCTCGACCATGCCGAGGAATGCGGCGTCGACGTCTGCTACGAGATCCATCCAGGCGAAGACCTGCATGACGGGATCACCTACGAGATGTTCCTGGAGCGCGTCGGCAACCATGCGCGCGCCAACATGCTCTACGATCCGTCGCACTACGTGCTGCAGTGCCTCGATTATCTCGACAATATCGACATCTATGCCGATCGCATCCGCATGTTCCACGTCAAGGATGCCGAGTTCAATCCGACCGGTCGGCAGGGCGTCTATGGTGGCTATCAGAGCTGGGTGAACCGTGCCGGCCGCTTCCGTTCGCTGGGCGACGGCCAGGTCGATTTCGGAGCCGTCTTCTCCAAGCTCACCGCAAACGACTTCGACGGCTGGGCCGTCGTCGAATGGGAATGCGCCTTGAAGCATCCTGAGGACGGAGCCCGCGAAGGCGCGGAATTCGTCAAGCATCACATCATCCGCGTCACCGAAAAGGCCTTCGACGACTTCGCCGATGGCGGCACCGACGAGGCGGCGAACCGCCGCATGCTTGGGCTGGATTGAGCCGCGAAGGGGAGGAGGCACGACAATGGTTTCGGGACGCAACGAAAAGATCGCCGGCAAGCTCAGGCTCGGCATGGTGGGCGGCGGCAAGGATGCCTTCATCGGCGGTGTCCACCGCATAGCCGCCCGCATCGACGGTGAATTCGAGCTCGTGGCCGGCGCGCTGTCGTCGACGCCGGAGCGCGCGTTGGAATCCGGCCGGGCACTCGGCCTCGACGAGAAGCGCATCTATGGTTCGTTCCAGGAAATGGCATCTCGCGAAGCGCGCCGGAAGGACGGCATCGATGCCGTCGCGATCGTCACACCCAACCACATGCACTACCCGGCTGCGCGCGAGTTCCTAAAGCGCGGCATCCATGTGATCTGCGACAAGCCACTGACCTCGACCATGGCGGATGCGAAGAAGCTGCAGAAGCTCGCCCATGACAGTGACGCACTCTTCATTCTGACCCACAATTACACTGGCTATCCGATGATAAGGCAGGCGCGCGAGATGATCGCGCGCGGCGATCTCGGCACGATCCGCGTGATCCAGGCCGAATACGCGCAGGACTGGCTGACCGAGGCGGTCGAGGAGACGGGATCCAAGCAAGCCTCCTGGCGGACCGACCCGGCCCAGTCTGGCGCCGGCGGTGCGCTCGGCGATATCGGCACGCATGCCTACAATCTCTTGAGCTTCGTCACCGGCCTCGAACTGAGCGAGTTGTCAGCCGACCTGCAGAGCTTCGTCAAAGGGCGCCGTCTCGATGACAACGCCCACGTGATGATGCGCTTTTCGAGCGGTGCCCGCGGCATGCTCTGGGCGAGCCAGGTGTCGCCCGGCAACGAGAACGGTCTGCGCTTGCGCATCTACGGAGACAAGGGCGGTCTCGAATGGGGCCAGGAAGATCCGAACTATCTGTGGTTCACCCCCTTTGGCGAGCCCAAGCGCCTGATCACCCGCAACGGGGCGGGGGCAGGGGCCGCGGCGGGACGCGTCAGTCGCGTCCCGCCCGGTCACCCGGAAGGCTACCTTGAAGGCTTCGCGACGATTTACGCCGAAGCCGCCCGCGCGATCCGCGCAAAGCAGGACAAGAAGTCGGTCGACAAGGATGTCATCTTCCCGACCGTCGACGATGGCGTCGCCGGCATCGCTTTTGTCGAGGCGTGCGTGAAGTCCGCCAAGAAGAACGGCGCCTGGGTGAAACCCGAGGGCAGGCAATGAGCCAAGCTGCGCGCCGCATCGAGGAAACCGTGCCCGTGCCGAAGGGGCAGACCGTGCTCGCCGCGCGCGCCGCGTCGCGGTCCTTCGGGCCGGTTCAGGTTCTCTTCGATGTGGATTTCGAGCTGAAGGCCGGCGAGGTTCATGCGCTGATCGGCGAAAACGGCGCCGGCAAGTCGACCCTGATGAAGATACTCTCGGGCTATCTCGCGCCGACCGGCGGGCATATCGAGCTGGACGGCAGGCGCGTCGATTTCGCCTCCAGCGACGAGGCCGAAGACGCCGGCGTGATCCTCATCCACCAGGAGTTCAATCTCGCCGAACAATTGAGCGTCGAGCAGAATGTCTTTCTTGGCCGCGAAATCCGCAAAGGCTTTTTCCTCGACCACAAGACGATGCGCGCGGAAACGCAGCGGCTCCTGGGCGAGCTGGAAACCAAGGTTTCGCCGACGGCAAAGATTTCCGAGATCTCCGTCTCCGACAAGCAGATGGTCGAGATCGCCAAGGCCCTGTCGCGCAACACCCGCGTGCTGATCATGGACGAACCGACGGCGGTTCTCACCAATCGCGAGGCAGAAATCCTCTTTCGCCAGATCGAGCGGCTCAAGGCAAACGGCACTGCCATTCTCTATACTTCGCACAAGCTCGACGAGATCGCGCGTCTTGCCGATCACATCACGGTCCTGCGCGATGGCCACCGCGTCGCCAATGTCGACGCGGGTACGATGAGCGAAGACCAGATGGCGCAGGCCATGGTCGGCCGCGAATTGTCGAACATTTTTCCGGTCAAACATGAGGTCGGCTCGGCCGAAACCGTGCTGTCGGTGCGCAACCTCACGGTCGGGTCGATCGTGCGCGACGCCTCCTTCGAGCTGAAGCGCGGCGAAGTTCTTGGCTTTGCAGGTCTCGTCGGCTCCGGCCGGACGGAACTGATGGAAGGTCTGATCGGCGTGCGCGACGCTGAGGGGACCGTCGAGGTCGGTGGCAAGCCCTTTCGTCTTGGCTCGGTCAAGGACGCACGACGCGCCGGGATCGTCTACCTGACTGAGGATCGCAAGGGCCGCGGCCTGATTCTGACACAGGGTATGCGCCCGAACCTGACGCTTCTGGCGCTCGATCGTTTCGGCAAGACGATGATCGATGGGAAAGCGGAAGAGGCGGCCCTCGACAAGGCGATCAAGGACTTCGACGTGCGTGCGCCGACGCGCTCGGTCCTCGTCGGCAATCTGTCGGGCGGCAATCAGCAGAAGCTGCTGCTCGCCAAGACGATGCTGGCCGAGCCGGATATCGTTATCATCGACGAGCCCACCCGCGGCATCGATATCGGCACCAAACAGCAGATCTATCAATTCATCCACGCGCTCGCCGGGCAAGGCAAAAGCGTCATCGTCATCTCATCGGAAATGGCTGAGATCATCGGGCTCGCCAACCGCGTCTACGTGATGCGCTCCGGCCGCATCACCGGCGAAGTCCAGGGCGCGGATGTGAACGAGGACGTGATCGTCCGTTACGCGATGGGCCTGGAAGGCAGAAAGTTCGACAGTCATGAGTGATCACGCCGCCACCCCCGCAAAGACGACGTCGTCGTCCGGCTTCAAGATCGATTTCCACATCTGGGGCCCGGTTATCGCTCTCGTTGTGCTCGTTATCGCCGGGGCGATGATGAACCCGAACTTTCTGAGCTACGGCAACGTGACGAACGTGCTCGCCCGCTCCGCCTTCATCGGCATCATTGCGGTCGGCATGACCTTCGTCATCACGTCAGGCGGGCTCGATCTTTCGGTCGGCTCCATGGCCGCGTTCATCGCAGGCGTGATGATCCTCATCATGAATGCGCTTGTGCCGTCGATGGGGGTGGGCATCGGCATCGTCCTCGTCGGCATGGCGAGCGCGCTTGTGGTCGGGCTGGCAGCGGGCCTCGTCAACGGGCTTTTGATCACGCAGGCGCGCATAGAAGCCTTCATCGTCACGCTCGGCACGATGGGCATCTTCCGCTCGCTGATTACCTGGCTTGCCGATGGCGGCACGCTGTCGCTCGACTACACGGTGCGCGAGCTCTATCGACCCGTCTATTATTCCGGCCTTTTCGGTGTGGCATGGCCCATCATCGTCTTCGCCGTCATCGCGATCATCGGCGAAATCGTCATGCGTCACACGGCGTTCGGCCGCCATTGCGCCGCCATCGGCTCCAACGAGCAGGTCGCGCGCTATTCGGCTGTCCATGTCGATCGCGTCCGTCTGATGACCTACGTGCTGCTTGGCATACTCGTCGGCATCGCGACCATCATGTACGTGCCGCGTCTCGGCTCGGCTTCGAGCTCGACGGGCGTGCTTTGGGAACTGGAAGCCATCGCAGCGGTGATCATCGGCGGAACCATGCTGAAGGGCGGCTTCGGCCGCGTCTGGGGCACGGTCGTCGGCGTGCTGATCCTCAGCCTCATCGACAATCTTTTGAACCTCACGGACCTTGTGAGCCCGTATCTGAACGGTGCGATTCAGGGCGTGATCATCATTCTGGCCGTCGTGTTGCAGCGACAGAAAAAAGCTCAACGCTGACGGCCAGTCATCGCTCTAATGAGAGCTCAACACGGGAGAGAGACCATGAACTTGAAGCATTTCGCAGGAGCGCTCGCGCTCAGCACCATGATGATGATGCCGCTTGGCGCAAGCGCACAGGACGCGGAAACGGCCGTGATCGGCGTTTCCATTCCCGCCGCGACCCACGGCTGGGCAGGCGGCATGAACTTCCATGCCCAGGCAACGATCGATGCGCTGGAAGAGCGTTACGAGAACCTCGATTTCGTCCTTTCGACGGCATCCGATCCAGGCCAGCAGGTTTCCGACATAGAAGACATGCTGGCGACCCGCGACATCGACGCCCTCGTCGTCCTGCCGTTCGAGTCCGAGCCGCTGACGGGCCCGGTTGCCCGCGTCAAGGAAGAAGGCAAGTGGGTCACGGTCGTCGACCGCGGTCTCGCCCAGGAGAACATCGAAGACCTCTATGTCGCCGGTGACAATCCGGGCTTCGGCCGCGTGGCCGGCGAGTTCTTCGTCGAGCGCATGCCGGAAGGCGGCAACATCGTCGTGCTGCGCGGTATTCCGACCACCATCGACAATGAGCGTGTCGAAGCGTTCGAAGCAGCGATCGAAGGCTCGGGCATCGAAATCCTCGGCATGGAGCACGGCAACTGGAACCGCGACGACTCCTTCGAAGTCATGCAGGACTTCCTGTCGCGCTACCCTGAAATCGATGCCGTCTGGGCTTCCGACGACGACATGGCCGTCGGCGCGCTGGAAGCCATTGCCCAGTCCGGCCGCGAAGCGGACATGTGGGTACTTGGCGGCGCCGGCATGAAGGAAATGATCCAGCGCGTGATGGAAGGCGATGAGCAGGTGCCGGCAAACGTCACCTATCCGCCTGCCATGATCGGCACCGCGATCGAACTGACGGCGTTGAACTTCGTCGGCAACGCACCGGTATCGGGCGATTTCATCATCGGCTCGGTCCTGATCACGCCGGAAAACGCCGAGCAGTACTACTACCCGGACAGCCCGTTCTGATCTGACGCAACGGCGGACCTGAACAGCCTGAGCGGCCCCGGAGACGGGGCCGCCTTGCGTTGTATGGCGCATCAGATGATGCTACTTTTGATGCCGAAGGAGATCCGTCATGCGCACAACGGTCACGATCGACGACGAGCTTCTCGAAAAGGCGCAGCGATATACCGGGATCACGGAAAAGTCCGCGCTTCTGCGCGAAGCGTTGAAGTCGCTGATCGCACGTGAAGCGGGGCGGAGATTGGCAGCTCTTGGGGGCAGCGATCCGTCTGCCGAGGCTGCGCCACGGCGTCGCTTTCCCGAAGATGGCAGCGAGGAGGAATGATCCTTGTCGACAGCTCGATTTGGATCGATCACCTGCACGTGCGGGATGAGCGCATCGCAAGCTTGGCAGCTGCGGAGATGCTCCTGGTTCACCCCTTTGTCATCGGCGAAGTGCTGCTAGGTAGTCTGCGGGAGCGAAAAACGGTTGTTGAATATCTGACAGGCCTTCCTGAGGCCGATCTTGCCGAAACATCTGAAGTTTTCGACTTCCTCGAGCGTAATCGATTGTTTGGCAGAGGCATCGGCTTTGTCGATTTGCATCTTCTGGTCTCGACGCGACTGACGCCGATGGCAAAGCTCTGGACCCGCGATAAGCGCCTTCTCGCAGCCGCCGAAGAACTCGGAATTTCCTATCGATCGGATCACTGAATTGACGCACCAGCCAAAATCCCTCGCTGCCCGTTTCCCCGATGACTTCCTCTTCGGCGTGGCAACCGCAGCATTTCAGATCGAAGGGGCGGCAAAGGCCGATGGGCGGGGGCCGTCCATCTGGGACGCGTTCTCGAAAATGCCGGGTCGCACCTTCGGTCGGCATGATGGCGATGTCGCTTGCGACCATTACAGCCGGCTGGATGCTGATCTCGATCTGATCCGCGATCTCGGTGTCGATGCCTATCGCTTCTCCATCGCCTGGCCCAGGATCTTTCCGGAAGGACGCGGCGCAGTGAACGAAAAGGGGCTGGAATTCTACGACCGTCTGGTCGATGGGCTGAAGGCGCGGGGCATCAAGGCCTTCGCGACGCTCTACCATTGGGATCTGCCCTTGGTACTCATGGGCGATGGCGGTTGGACGAGCCGAGACACGGCCTACGCTTTTGCCGATTATGCCGATGTCGTCGCCCGCCGCCTCGGTGACCGGTTGGACAGCGTCGCCACCTTCAACGAGCCCTGGTGTTCGGTGTGGCTCAGTCACCTTTACGGCGTCCATGCGCCGGGTGAGCGATCCATGGATGCGGCGCTTCATGCGCTGCACATGACCAATCTCGCGCACGGCTTCGGCGTTGCAGCCCTTCGTTCGGCAAGGCCTGATCTGCCCGTCGGCATCGTCATCAACGCCCATGCGACTTTGGCGCTGACGGACAGCGAAGTGGACCAAGAAGCCGCCGAGCGTGCTTTTTCGTTCCACAATGGCGTGTTTTTCGGCCCGCTCTTCGATGGCGCCTATCCGGACGATTTCATGGCGGCGCTTGGCGAGAGGATGCCGACGATCGAACCGGGCGACATGGATGCCATCTCCGCCCCGCTCGATTTCTGGGGGCTCAACTACTACACGCCGATGCGCGTGAAGCACGACGCGTCGAAGGGTGCCGAATTCCCTTCCGCCGTGTCTGTTGCGCCCGAGAACGTGTCGAAGACAGATATCGGCTGGGAGATCGATCCGTCGGCGCTCGCCTATATCATCCGTGAACTCAACCGGCGCTACGAGCTCCCCGATCTCTACATCACCGAGAACGGCGCCTGCTTCAATATGGGCGTCGAGAACGGCACGGTCGACGATCAGCCGCGCCTCGACTATATCGCGCGCCATTTGTCCGTGCTTGCCGATCTCATTGACGAAGGGTTCTCCATCAAGGGCTATTTCGCCTGGAGCCTGATGGACAATTTTGAATGGGCGGAAGGCTACCGTATGCGCTTCGGCATCGTGCATGTGGATTACGAGACGCAAATCCGCACCGTGAAGGCATCAGGCCATTGGTATGCCGAACTTGCCACGGCCCATAGCGGGCGCAATTAGCCGCCTGGCTCACTCACCCAGATGCCGCTCGCCACGCTTTTTGGCGAGTGCGATCTGGCGCTCCCGTTCGCGAAACCGCGCGCGGTCTTCCTCGCTGCGCACGTCGAAGCATTGCGGGCAGGAGACGCCGGCTTCATAGGTCGGCGCGGCCAAATCTTCGGGTGAAAGCGGATGCCGGCAGGCGCGGCAAAGCTTCAGGTCACCCTCGTCGAGCCCGTGGCCGACCGATACGCGCTCGTCGAAGACGAAGCACTGACCTTCCCAAAGGCTCTGCTCTTCCGGCACATCCTCCAGGTATTTCAGAATGCCGCCCTTGAGATGGTAGACCTCGCCAAAGCCCTCCTTCTTCATGAAGGCCGATGCCTTTTCGCAGCGGATCCCGCCGGTGCAGAACATGGCGATCTTGGTCTTGTCTTTCAGTTCCGGATGGGCGCGCACCCATTCCGGAAACTCGCGAAAAGACTTGGTCTTCGGATCGATCGCCTCGCGGAACGTGCCGATAGCGACCTCGTAGTCGTTGCGCGTGTCGATCACGATCGTATCGGGATCCGAGATGAGATCGTTCCATTCGGCCGGATCGACATAGGTCCCGGCGTCGCGCTGCGGATCGATGTCCGTCACGCCCATGGTGACGATCTCTTTCTTCAGCCGCACCTTGAGCCGCAGAAACGGCTGGGCGCTCGCCCGGCTTTCCTTGTGGATCAGACCTGAGAATTCCGGCTGCGCGCGCAGGTGATCCAGTACCGCGGCAATGCCGGCGTCCCTGCCTGCAATCGTGCCATTGATGCCCTCATGCGCCAGAAGCAACGTCCCGCGAATGCCATTTTCGCGGCAGATCGCTTCCAGTGGTTCGCGAAAGCTCTCGAAACGGGGAAAACTCACGAAGTGATAGAGCGCGGCGACAAGAAACGGCTTCGCGGCTTCCTCGGCAGGGATCAGGTTTTCGGGGCTTTTTGTGCTCATGGCGGCCAGATAGCGCTTCATTGCCGGTTTCGCAATTATCCTGGCGCGGTTGAAATTCACGCGCAGCGTACCCGTCACGAAAAACAGCCGCATCCTTGTCGGTTTGCTGATCGGCGATGGAGGGATGGCATGCTCATACAATCCGAAAAGGATGTGGTGAAACGTGAGGCGGAGCGGCTGCGCGTGGAGGCCGCCGCGTTGATGGCGATCATCGAGATCGAAAGCGGCGGCCGGACGCACGCGATCGTTTCCGGTCGCGCCGAACCGCTCATCCGGTTCGAAGGTCACTATTTCGATCGGCTCGTGAGCCCGGTCAACAGGGCAAAAGCCAGGGCGGAAGGTCTCGCTTCGCCTCGGGCCGGCGCAATTGCCAATCCCGTGTCGCAGGCCGCCAGGTGGGCGCTGCTGAACCGTGCGATGAAAATCGATCGCGATGCGGCCTATGCCTCCACCTCCTGGGGTCTCGGGCAGGTGATGGGCGAGCACTGGCGCTGGCTGGGCTACGCAAGCGTCGGTGCGCTCGTCGCCGAAGCACGCGCAGGCTTTGCGGGCCAATTGCGTCTCATGCTGAATTACATCGAGAAGGCGGGCCTCACGGATGCCGTGCGCAGGCGCGACTGGACCACCTTTGCCCGGGCCTATAACGGCCCTGCCTATGCCCGCCACGGCTATCACACGCGGTTGGCGGCTGCTTATGCACGGCTGGCAGGCTCGCCCGGTGAGGGGTTGCCCTCTCTGCGCCTGCTGAGGCTCGGCATGTCCGGCGCCGATGTCGCGACGCTGCAGCGCCATTTGCTGGCAACTTCGCCGGACCAGCGCGACGCGATCACCGTGGACGGGATCTTCGGTCCGCAGACGCTCGCTGCACTGAAGCGCTTTCAGTTGGAGGCTGGGCTGACACCCGACGGCGTTGCGGGTCCTCTGACATGGGCTGCGCTTGAGCGTGTCGCTCAAGTTCCGCCGAAGGACGATGCTGCGCAGCCCTTTTCCTGGCTGATGGCATTACTCAATCGATTGAACCCGTGGAATTGAAGCGTCAATGGACAAGGGGTGGCAAAATCGATAAGCCCTGAAGCCATTCTCGGCTTTCGAGACGCCATGAAACAGCCGAAACATGATCAGGGAAGACCCGACGCGATGAACGACAAGACCGATCGCCTTTTGGCAACGCTGAAGCTGCAGCCCGTCGTTCCGGTGCTGGTCATCGACGATGCGCGCGCGGCGGTTCCCCTTGCCCGCGCGCTTGTAGCGGGTGGGCTGAAGGCGATCGAGATCACGTTGCGCACGCCTGCCGCGCTCGAGGCGATCCGCCTGGTCGCTCAGGAGGTTGAAGGTGCGGTGACCGGCGCAGGCACCATCCTCAACGCGCGCAATTACGATGAAGCCGTCGATGCCGGTGCTCAGTTCATCGTGTCGCCGGGCACGACGCAGGAACTGCTGGATGCCGCGCGTTCATCCTCCGTGCCGCTCCTGCCGGGTGCTGCCACGCCCAGCGAAGTGATGGCGCTGCGCGAAGAAGGCTATGACGTCCTGAAATTCTTCCCGGCTGAGCAGGCCGGCGGTGCCGCCTATCTGAAGGCGCTGTCTTCGCCGCTGGCCGGAACCCTGTTCTGCCCGACGGGAGGCGTGTCGCCAGAGAATGCGCGCACCTATCTCTCGCTGCCGAACGTCGTCTGCGTCGGTGGCTCATGGGTCGCACCGAAAGCCATGGTCGAGGCCGGCGATTGGGACGGCATCACCCGTCTGGCATCCGAAGCGATGCTGCTCGCCCAATAGACGTTTGAATTCGGTCGGTGCGGTCCTTATCTGCTGAGCAACGCATATGCTCCGCAGAAGGTAGACGCCATGCTCGACCCCAAGAAGCTTCTCGAACAGTTCCTCGGCTCTTCCCGCGGGGGCTCCTCCTCCGGGTCCGATATCTTCGGCAAGCTCGGCGGGCTTACAGGGCAGGGAGGCGCGCTGGGCAAGCTCGGCGGCTTGGCAGGTCAGGGCGGCGGCGGACTTTCTGGCAGGGCGGGTCAGGTGGCCGACATGGCCCGAAACAATCCCATGGCGGCAAGCGCCGTCATGGCAGCGCTGCTTGGCACCAAGACCGGACGCAAGCTCGGCGGCTCGGCCTTGAAGGTCGGCGGCATGGCCGCGATCGCCGGCCTCGGCTATCTCGCCTATCGCAACTATCAAGCTGGAAAGGCTCCGGCGACGATCGCCGGACAGCCGCAGCAGGAAGTCTTGCCGCCACCGGCCGGAAGCGGTTTCGATCTGGATCCGCAGCAGACCACTGAAGATTTTGCTCTCGCCATGGTGCGCGCCATGATCGCCGCCGCCAAGGCCGATGGCCATATCGACGCCACCGAACGTGCTGCGATCGTCGGCAAGCTTTCCGAAGACGGGCTCGACGCCGAGGAACTCGCATTCCTGCAGAAGGAACTGGACGGTCCCGTCGATGTCGACGCGATCGTCGCAGCCGCAAAGACCGAGGAGCAGAAGGTGGAGATCTACACCGCCTCGCGCCTCGCCATCGATCCGGACACGCGCGCCGAGCGCGGATACCTGGATCTGCTCGCGGGCCGGCTTAGACTACCGGATGCCTTGGTGGATCACATCGAAGCGACCGTGTCCGGCGTTAAGACGGCCTGAGGCCTGATCGTTCCTGCGTCATGGTCGAGCTTCGGGCATGACGCGGGCGATGATACTTTCCAGCGCCGCATGGCGCTCGGTCTCCGAGAGCCCATCGAGCATGATCCGGCCGGAGATCATCAGATCAGATAGTCCATGGACCATTGCCCAAGCGGCGATGACATCGACATCGTTCGGCCGCGGAGGCGCTTTCGCATCCCCCCGCACTGCAGCCACGTCGGCGGCGAGCTGCAGGTAAGCCGCCTGCGCGCACGCAGCGAGATGGGCGTTGCTGTCATCGCGCCGCTCGGACGAAAACATCAGCCGAAACAGCGCCTGGTTCTCCCACGCAAATGTGAGATAGCCGATCCCGGCGGCCAGCAGATTGGCCCGCGCGTCGACAGGCTGTGCCGCTGCCTTCACCCGGTTTTGCGTCTCGATAAACCGTTCGAAGCCCTGTGCTGCGAGGGCAGTCAGCAAGCCGGCAGCATCGCCGAAATGGTGAGCGGGCGCCGCATGGGAAACGCCTGCGCGTTTGGCGCAGCCGCGCAACGTGAAGCCCTCGATGCCTTTTTCGGCAAGCTCCAGTTCGGCCGCTTCCAGCAGCGCCGCGCGCAGATCGCCGTGGTGATAGGGTTTAGCGGGGATGGGTTTCTCGGAAACGACAGTTCTCCTTCAGTGAGCAAGGTGACGCCTATCTTTACGGCGTCAAAATAAACTTGACAACAAAAAGATGCGTGCCATTCTTCAATCCTGACGCTGTCTAGATCAAAGGAGAGGCATGATGGTCGAGGGTGCGTTTTCAGCTGCCAGCACGTTGGCAATGACAGGGTGGGTGACGCTCGCCGCGTCCCATTTCGGCCGGCTGCGCTGGATCAGGCCCTATCCCGAAATTATCGTTCCGCTGCTTCTTTCGGCCGCCTACGCCGCGCTGATCCTGGCGTTCTGGACCAGCGCCGATGGCGGCTTCTCGTCCCTGGCCGACGTCGCGCTGCTCTTCCAGACCCCGGAAATACTGCTCGCCGGTTGGCTGCACTATCTCGCCTTCGACCTCCTGATCGGCGCCTGGATCGTGCGTGCCAATGAGGGTGAGGGCCTGCCCTTTGCACTGCTGTTGCCCATCCTCGCCCTGACCTTCCTGTTCGGGCCGGTCGGCTATCTCATGTTCCAGTCGCTGCGCCTGGCGCGGTTCCACAAACTCGGTCTTGCTTGAGAGGTCTCAGATGAACGCGTCCGTACTCGATCCGCAAATGCCAATGACGTCCTGGGCTCACGTCGCTTCCCTGTCCCGGCTGCGACGCGACGAGCCGCTGTTCACGGCCGCTTGTCTGTTCCTGCTCGCCCTCATGATCCCGACGGGCGCCGCGTTGCTGATCGACACGCGGGAATGGGCCGGCGTTCCGGGATGGATCAAGCCGCTCAAGTTCCAGTTCGCGCTCGGCGTCTACCTGCTGTCATTGGCATTCTTCGCTCGTTACCTGCCGGAAGGACTGACCGCGCGCCGCAGCTATCGCATCTATGCCGCAAGCATCGTCGCCGCGGTCATGGCGGAAATGGTCTGGGTGGGGGGAGCCGCGATGCTCGGCACGCGGTCCCATTTCCAGATCGAAGGCGTGGGCGGCATTCTCTACGGCGTAATGGGCATCCTCGCCCTCTGGCTGACGGGCGCTTCCGCCTATTACGCCTGGCAGATCGCCCGTGGATCGGCGCTTGGCGGTAACCGTGTGCTGAAGGAGGGGATCGTGCTCGGTCTCGCTATGGTGCTGCCCATGACAGCCATCACCGCCGGCTACATGAGCGGCACGGGTGGCCATTTCGTCGGCACGGGTACCGGCTCGATCAACCTTGCGGTCCTCGGATGGGCGCGCGACGGCGGTGACCTTCGGGTGCCGCATTTCTTCGCGACCCATGCCCTGCATTTCGTCCCGCTTGCCGGTCTTGCCATCTCTGCCTGGATGGGACCGAAGGCGGTTTGGGCACTCCGCTTGTCGGCACTGGTCTACATTGTCTTCGTTGTCTTCGTCTTCTGGCAGGCGCTCGAAGGCCGGCCCTTTCTGCCCTTCCTGGGTTAGCCTTCTGTCGCTCGGTAATGCTATGCGACAAACAGGGGGCGCGGTGGAACAGAACCGCTGTGCTTCCCGTTTGGCGGCGTTGCTTGAGGGGACTTCATGACCGCGTTCATCGTCGACTATCAGGCCTACATCGCGCTGGGCCTGCTTGCTTGCATGTTTGTCGGCTTCTTCATGGAACGCTATCCCCCCGATGTGATCGCGGCTGCAGGTGCGGTCGTCTTCGTCATCATCGGGTTCGTCTCGGCCGACGAACTGCTGGATGTCTTCTCCAATCCTGCACCGCTGACGATCGCTGCGATGTTCATCCTGTCCGGGGCGCTCGTCCGCACCGGCGTTCTGGAAACGATCTCCAATAAGGTCATCGCGCTGTCGGGAAAACGGCCGCTGCTGGCGCTGCTCCTTCTTCTTGCAATCGTTTCGGTTTCCTCGGCTTTCGTGAACAACACGCCGGTCGTCCTCGTCACCATTCCGATCATCATCAAGCTCGCATCCGCCATGAAGATCGCTTCGACGCGCCTTCTGATCCCGCTTTCCTACGCAGCGATCTTCGGTGGAACCGTCACCTTGATCGGCACCTCCACGAACCTGCTCGTTGATGGCGTCGCGCGCGAAAACGGGCTGGCACCGTTCTCGATCTTCGAGATCACGCCGGTCGGCATCGTCGTCGTCCTCGTAGGCTGGGCCGCGCTTCTCGTTCTCGGTCCCTGGCTTCTCCCGCATCGGGAAGGCAGCGGTGCCGAAACGGTCGAGTCGGCGGATCCGGTCTATCTGAGCGAAGTCATGATCACGGCCGCCGCCAAGATCGAGAACAAACCGCTCAGGGACATTGCTGCCCTCAACCGTGAGTCGATCCGGATCGTGTCTGTGATGCGCGGCGGGCAGAAGCTGAAGGACCTCGACGACGTCCTCCTGACGACAGGCGATCGCCTCGTCATTCAGGCCCCGGCCTCAGAAATCCTGACGCTGAACGAAGAGGACGGGTTTCGCGTTGGGCCTCGGCGCGGCATTCGCAGGATGGAAGACGGCGTGGTCGTGGAGGCTTTCGTGGCGCCGCGTCGTCACAGCGTGGGCCGGACGCTCGCTGAAATGGGTCTCGGCAGTCACTTCGGAGCGCGCGTGCTCGGCATCCACCGGCCGAACCACAATGCTGGCGCCGATATGGCGAGCGTGCGGCTGCGCCCCGCAGACCGGCTGCTGATCGAGGGACAGGAGGAGGGCATTTCGCGTCTTGCGGAAGAGGCGAACCTTGTCTCCATCACCGCCTCGGAAGAACGGTCCTTCCGCCGCAGCAAGGCGCCGATCGCCATTGCGGCACTGATGGCGGTCGTCGGCCTTGCTGCTTTCGACGTCATGCCCATCGAGGCGTTGGCTTTCATCGCCGTCGTCGTGATCCTGCTTTTGCGCTGCATCGATTCCGATGAGGCGTGGAGCGCTGTCGATGGCTCGATCCTGATCCTGATCTTCGCCATGCTGGCGATCGGTACAGGACTTCAGAACACCGGAGCCATCGAACTGGTCGTGTCCTTTATCTCACCCTGGATCGCGCAGATGTCGCCGATCGTCGCGCTTGTCGCGGTTTACGCGCTGACGTCGTTCCTGACCGAGGTGGCCAGCAACAACGCCGTCGCCGTGATCATCACGCCATTGGCCATCGGCCTTGCCGAAAGTCTCGGCATCGACCCCAGAGCATTCGTCGTTGCTGTCATGTTTGCGGCGAGCGCCAGCTTCGCCACGCCGATCGGCTACCAGACAAACACGCTCGTCTACGGTGCCGGCAATTACACCTTCGCAGACTTCCTGAAGATCGGCGTGCCGATGAACATCATCATCGGCGTCGCCACCTGCGCTGCGATCGTCGTGTTTTTCGGTCTTTGATCAGCGGCTGAGGAAATGACCGATGCGCTCCAGCGCGCGTTCGATGTTCTCGGCTGAATTGGCGTAGGAGAGGCGGATATAGCCTTCGCCGAGAATGCCGAAATCGGGTCCGCCGATGAGCGCGACACCGGCTTCGTCGAGCAGCGCTGCCGCCAGCTTCTTGGCCGGCCACCCGGTCGCCTTGACGTTCGGGAACGCGTAGAACGCGCCCTTCGGCGTGGCACAATCGATGCCGGGCAGGGCGCGCAAGCCATCCACCACGAGCTTGCGGCGCTGGTCGAAGGCGGCCATCATTTCGTCCACGGCGTCTTGCGGCCCGTCGATCGCGGCGATGCCTGCAAACTGGCTCGGCGCGTTGACGCAGGACCAGCAATTGACGGCGAGCTTGCGCACCTTGTCGTAAAGCCCGTTCGGCCAGATCGACCAGCCCATGCGCCAGCCGGTCATCGCCCAGGTCTTCGACCAGCCATTGAGCACGATCAGACGATCGCGGATCTCAGGAAACTCCAGGAGCGAGGTGTGCTTTTCGCCGTCATAGGTCATCACGTCGTAGATCTCGTCCGACATGATCGCCACATGCGGATGATCGGCGAGACCCTTGACCAGCTTCTCGATCTCGGCACGCGGCGTGATGCCGCCGGTCGGGTTGGCCGGCGAATTGAGGATGAGGAGCCGCGTCTTCGGCGTGATCAGCGACAGCGTCTCTTCTGCCGAAAATGCAAAGCCGGTTTCCTCGCGGATCGGAACCGGAATGGGCGTTGCACCGGTGAATTCGATCATGGAGCGATAGATGGGGAAGCCTGGATCCGGGTAGAGGATCTCGCTGCCCGGCTCGCCGAACATGACGATCGCGGCATACATGGTTGGCTTGCCGCCCGGCATGATCATGACATTTTCGGGCGACACCTCGACACCCGTCGTCGACAGCGTGCGGCGCGCAACCGCCTCGCGGGTCGCCAGCAACCCGGTCGCCGGTGTGTAGCCGTGATGGCCGTCACGCAATGCCTTGATTGCCGCTTCGACGATGTGCTCGGGCGTCTTGAAGTCCGGTTGGCCGATCCCGAGATTGATGATGTCGCGTCCCTCATTGGCAAGCGCGGTTGCCCGCGCGAGCACGGCAAAGGCATTTTCCTCGCCCATCCTGTCGAATGCGGGCACCGTTGCGATCATCTCAATCTCTCTCCCTGTCGGCGATCGTGTCGCGTTGTGTTTTGAGAGACGTTGATGTCTTATCCGGCCGCGAAGATCAATGAAGCGAAAGTTCATGCGCGATTTGGAGAACTGGACGGGCTGCAAGACCCCTGAGAACGTGCGGCTCAAGGGCCGGTTCGTGACGCTTGAGCCCTTCAGCGCGGCGTCCCATGGACAAGCGCTTTGGGATGCCTTGGGTGGTGCCGATGCGATCAACGACCGCCTCCACTACTTCCCGAACCCGGCCTATCATTCCGTCGCGGACTTCATCGGCTGGCTCGAAAGCGTGCAGGAAAACTGGCGCACGCTCGTGGCTGTCGATGCGGCGACGGGAAGCGTCCTCGGCATGGCAAGTTACATGCGCATCGATGCCGCGAACGGCTCGATCGAGGTGGGGGCAGTCGCCCATGGTGCGGCAATGGCGCGAACACCCGCAGCCACCGAACTGCACTATCTCATGGCGCGGCACGTCTTCGACGATCTTGGTTATCGGCGCTATGAATGGAAGTGCCACAACGACAATCAGCCCTCCAAGCGCGCGGCCGAGCGTCTCGGCTTCACATTCGAGGGCGTTTTTCGCCAGCACATGATCTCGAAGGGCAGGAACCGCGACACTGCATGGTATGCCATGATCGACAAGGAATGGCCGGTGATCGGTCGGGCCCTGGAAGCCTGGCTTAGTCCTGACAACTTTGATCCAACCGGACATCAGCGGCAGACGCTGGAAGACATACGCGCCGCTCTCATCGCGGGCGAAAGGACAGAACCTTGAACAAGTCGGACCGCAATTCGGCACTAGCCGCCGCCGCTTTCCTCGCATTCGTAGGCCTCGGCTTTTTCGTGATGCCGCCATTGATGATCCAGTTGTCGGAAATCTCGACCTGGTTGGCCTATGGCGTGGCGGTCGTGTTCGTCCTCGCCTTCTTTGCGATATTCTGGCTGCGTGCCCGGCAGCAGCGCCGCAACGAACGTTCGGGCCCAAGCCGCTAGACCTGGCCGCTAAAGGAACCCGACGAAATCAGGCGGCAAGTGCGGCCGTGAGCAACAGCGCGCCGATGACGAATACGCAGAGCGCGCCGAAAATCTCAATGCCGTTCGTCACCCGCACGGCGCTGCCGCTGCCGGAATAGCGGATCGCGACGTCTTTCGCGCCGACCGCGAGGCACGCAAGCACCGAAACGGTGATGGCGGTTCCGATCGACATGGCGAAGACCGAGAGAATGCCGCCGAGATAGAGGCCGTTTAAAAGCGCAAACGTCAGGACGATCAGAGCGCCGGAGCAGGGCCGCAGACCGACGGCCAGCACGGCGGACCAGGCCTCGCGCGTGGAAAGGCGCTCCTTTGCAAGCAGGGCCGGATCGGGCGCATGGGAATGACCGCAGACCGAGCACGCGTCGCCGACGGCATGTGCATGATCCTGATAATGGCTATGCGAACCGTGATCATGATGGTGATGACCATGATGATGGTCGTGATGCCCATGATCATGGTGATGATGGTCATGCTGGTGATGGCCTTGGGCGGGCGCAACCGCTGCGGCCGACAGCGTCGCCGGGCGTCGGCGGGCGGGGGCGAGCTTGCGGTAGAGCAGCCACGCGCCGAAGGCAGTGATGACGGCAAAGCTTGCGATTTCGAGACTGCGGGTCGCGTCCGTCATGGAAATCGCCGTGCCGCGCAGCACGAGATAGGTGAGTCCCACCACCAGAACCGCCATGACGCCCTGAAGCAGAGCCGACGCGAAGGACAGGAAGATGCCGCGACGCAGCGCAACCTCGTTGGCGACCATGTAAGCGGAAATGACCGCCTTGCCGTGCCCCGGTCCGGCCGCGTGGAAGACGCCATAGGCAAACGACAGGCCGATCAGGCCGGAGAGCTTCCACGGATCTTCCCGCATGTCGCGCAGCGCGCTCGTCAGCGAGCGATAGAAATCCTGCTGCAGCGCGTTGATCCAGCCGAAGAAGCCGCTCATGAAACCGCCGGTGTTGATCGATGGTTCGGCGGTGCCGATACCGAGCGGCGATTGCGCGAGCGCCGGCGCGATCAGCAGGCCTGCAGCAATGCACGCGAGGCACACAGGCAAGGCAATTCTGGTCGAGACCTTCAGCATGTCACCTCCAGCCGTGTCGCGAAGAGCTGCGAGATGTCGTAGCCCTCGGGATCGTTGAAGAAGGCTTCCGTCAGGCTGCCCTGCATTTCGGCAAGCACCTGATCGGGATCGGGCCGCACCACGGCGCTCTCGCATCCGCCGGCATTGCCCATGACGACCATGTCGCCGTCATTCGCGAAGTCGATCGCGGCATACATGGTCGGATCGTAGACGCCGAAGGTCAGCTTGCCATCGAGCGGCGCGTCTTCCTTGGGCTTCACCGCGAAGAACATCAGAAGCTGCCCATTCTCGAAATTGGCGAAGATACGATCTGGCGCCTGGACGCCGAGATCAACGCCATTTCGGTGAATGGCAGTGTAATAGTCGAAATCGCCCAGCGATTGGCGCACGGTTTCGCCGATCGCCTCCAACTCCTCCTGCTCGAGTTGGAGGTTGGAGTTCGCGTCGAATTCCAGCATCACGGTGGAGGAAAAGAACTCGTCGAAACGCCAGACATGGCGAAGCTCTTCCACCTTGTCATCGTCGCCGAGCATGACCTCGAGCCGTGCTTCGGCAAAGATGTGAGGATGAGCGCCGGCAGACGTCGGCAGGGCCAGCAGGCAGATCCCGGCAAACGCCAGGCGCGCCAATCCGCTTTTCCGTGTCGTTTTCATCGATGCCCCTGACACTGTCCCGAATCCCGATAGCCACCGCTTGCCTTGAAAAGGCGGCTGAAATTCGACCGTGGCACCGCAAGCTTTCGCGAAACAGGCCTCTCAGCCCTGATGCAGCTTCCTGAACCATGCGGTCTGATGGTCGACGAAGGCGCGAACTTTGGCCGGCAGATAGCGGCGGTGGGGATAGATCGCGTAGATGCCGCGATCGTCGATGCCGTTTTCCTCGAAGAGCGAGACGAGTTCGCCGCTGTCGAGCGCGGCCTTCGCCACGAAGTCCGGCAGCATCGTCACGCCAAGCCCGCCGATCGCGGCGCGCATGGCCATCATCGGGCTGTTGACCTCCATGCGGACATTCACGTTGACCGTGAACTGGCTGCCATCGGCGCGCTGGAACCGCCAGTTGCTGAGCGAGCGACCATTGGTGTCGAGAATGCAGGGCAGACGCGCGAGATCCGTCGGGTCGTTCAACGGTCCATGTTCTTCGATGAACGCGGGCGAGGCGCAAACGAGGATGCGGAAGGGCCCAAGCTTTCGGGCGATCAGTCCGGAATCCTCAAGCCGGGTGATGCGGATCGCGATGTCGAAGCCTTCCTCCACCAGATCGACGAATCGATCGTCGGCGACGACATCGAGCGTCAGGTCGGGATGATCGACGGCGAAATCGACCAGCGATGCGCCGATATCCGCGTCGGCGAAGGTGCGAGGGGCCGAAATCCGCAATCGGCCTTTCAGATCGCTGTTGTTCTCGCGAACCAGGTCCGCGAGGCTGTCGATTTCCTTCAGGATTTCAGACGCGCTCTTGTAATAGGTGTGACCCGCTTCGGTAAGGGAGAATTGCCGCGTCGTGCGGTTCAAGAGAAGGGCGCCGAGCTCGTCTTCCAACTCCCGGACATATTTTGAAAGCAGCGCCTTAGACCGGCCGATCTTGCGCGATGCTGCGGAAAAGCCCTCTGCCTCGACCACGTCTATGAAGGCTCGAATGCGCGTCAATGTATCCAATGTAAGGAGGTCCTTGCTTTAGTTCAGCCGCATATGTTGTCGGATACCGCGATCGCAAGAGGCAGAACGGCATTCTGGGGCCGAATGACGCTTACGTGTTCGACGCGATCCGATGAAAAACCTCTTGATTGTGACAGCGCGACTCACTATTTCCGGTGCTGCCCAAAGTCGCACGTGCCTGTGGGTGTCCGCCGAACCCTCGAATGGTGAGGAAATTCGGTAAGGTACCTGGAACTAACCCCTCCAGTCGCTTCTCCGGCCAACCGGAAAGAGCGAGGACATCTTGAAGCAACGACGGTGCGGGCCTTTCTGGTGTCTGCCGGCTGTCCAAATGCCGGGGTTACTGAAGAGGCACACCCTCATTGCCGAAAGTGCGGTTGGGTCACCCCCATCCAATCCAAGGCAGACAAAGTCCGAATCATCGCCCGGGCGGGCGCTGGTTCAGCCATTGCGTCGCAAGTCTTGCGGAACTGCGGTCCTCCATCGGCCGTCGTCCTTCGGGCTGGCGTCGTCCTTTGTCATCCGGCTTTTCAAGCCGGGCATGGAAATGGGAGCGACCCCGATGACCACTGACCGTATCCGCGATTTCCTCGCAACCCGACGTCCCGAAGGCCCTTGCCTCGTCGTCGATCTCGACATCGTGCGCGACAATTACCGCGCCTTCGAGAAGGCGTTGCCCGACAGCTCCATCTATTATGCCGTCAAGGCCAACCCCGCGCCCGAAATCCTGAAGCTTCTCGCTTCCATGGGCTCCAACTTCGATTGCGCCTCCGTGGCCGAAATCGAAATGGCCCTGGATGCTGGTGCAACCGCACGCCGTATCTCCTTCGGCAACACGATCAAGAAGGAGCGCGACGTGGCGCGTGCCCATGCGCTCGGCGTCAACCTCTTTGCTGTCGATAGCCATGAGGAAGTCGAGAAGGTCGCCCGTGCCGCCCCCGGCGCACGCGTGTTCTGCCGCGTCCTGACCGATGGCGAAGGCGCCGAATGGCCGCTGTCGCGCAAGTTCGGCTGCGTGCCGCAGATGGCCGTCGATGTGCTCGTCTACGCCCACCAGCTCGGTCTCGTCTCCTATGGCGTCTCGTTCCATGTCGGTTCGCAGATGACCAAGCTCGACGCCTGGGATGCAGCATTGTCGGACGCGCGCCGTGTGTTCGAAAAGCTCGCCCAGCAGGGCATCGAGCTCAAGATGGTCAATATGGGTGGCGGTTTCCCGACCAAGTACCTGAAGGACGTGCCGACGGCTGAAGCCTACGGCCAGGCGATCTTTGGTGCGCTGCGCAAGCATTTCGGCAACAACCTGCCGGAGACGATCATCGAGCCGGGTCGCGGCATGGTCGGCAATGCCGGCGTGATCAAGGCTGAAGTCGTGCTCGTCTCCAAGAAGGCCGACACCGATCAGCTGCGCTGGGTCTTCCTCGACATCGGCAAGTTTGGCGGGCTCGCCGAGACGATGGACGAGGCGATCCGCTACCCGATCCGCACGGCCCGCGACGCGGACGACATGGAAAACTGCGTGATCGCCGGCCCGACCTGCGATAGCGCCGACGTGCTCTATGAAAAGGCGCCTTATCCGCTGCCCGTCTCCCTGACGATCGGCGACGAGGTTCTGATCGAAGGCACCGGCGCGTACACGACGACCTACGCGTCCGTGGCCTTCAACGGCTTCGAACCGCTCCGATCCTACGTCATCTGACCGCCGGGGGCTGGGTTCCAGCCCTCGACAGGTCTGCCACTGGCTGCAGCGTTCGCTTGACGTGGACGCGCGGCTGCGTGCTCTCCATTCGTCCCGAAAGTCATGCCCATGACCACGCTGTCCCACCAGATCGACACCGCTAAAGCCGGCCTCGCCGCTGAGGATCTGATCACCATCCGCGCGGAAGCTGCGTATGAAATCGACGAGCGCAATGCGTTGCTTGCGCGCGCCATGGCGCCCGACTGGCGCACGAAGACGTCGGAGAAGCTGCGCCACGGCCGCCTTCCGGCCGCCGGCCTTGCGTTTGTCGCCAAGAACCGTGCGGGCCACATCCTCGGTACGGTGCGGCTTTGGGATATCCATGCCGGCATCGACCGGGAAGGCCGCGCCGTGCCGGCGCTTCTGCTCGGCCCGCTCGCTGTCGATCCATCGGCCAAGGCAGCCGGCATCGGCACGGGCCTGATGTTGCGCGCGATTGAAAAGGCGCGGCGCTACGGCCATGGCGCGATCCTGCTCGTTGGCGACGCGCCCTATTACGAGCGCTTTGGCTTCACGGGCGAAAAGACGGCGACGCTGATGCTGCCTGGCCCGTTCCAGCGCGACCGGTTCCTCGCGCTGGAACTCAAGCGCGGTCATCTGGACGGTGCTGCAGGCTTCGTCAGCGCTTCCGGCAGCAAGGCCTGAGAATATCTTACAATCGATAATGCGTAGGGCCGCTCCCTCCCGGGGCGGCTCTTTCGTTTTGGCGCTTCAGGCCGCGTTCATCAGGTCCCGCACGGCGGCAAGATCCTCCGCAAACAGGCGGCGCTCGCGCGCCGCGGTCTCCTTGTCCGGAATGCGCAGCAGGAAGGACGGGTGCACGGTGACGAACACGCGCAGCCCGCTCTCGGTCGTCACGATCTGCCGCCGGTTCTTCGTCACCGGCATCGTCTTGCCGGACAAGGCGGTGAGCGCTGTTGCGCCAAGCGCCACGGTGAGCTTGGGTTGGATCAGCGTCAGTTCCTGGTCGAGCCACCAGCGGCAGGCCTGTACTTCCCCCGAATTGGGCTTGGAGTGGATGCGCCGCTTGCCGCGCGGCTCGAACTTGAAGTGCTTCACCGCATTGGTGACATAGACGCGCTGACGATCGATGCCGACCTCTTCCAGCGTGGCGTTAAACATCTGTCCGGCCGGCCCGACGAAGGGTTTTCCCGCCAGATCCTCCTGGTCGCCAGGCTGCTCGCCGACGAAGACAACATCCGCATCGCGTGGACCCTCGCCAAAGACGGTCTGCGTCGCATCCTTCCAGAGCGGGCAACGTCGGCAGCCCTCGGCCTGTTTCTCCAGCGCATCGAGCGTCGCGGCGATCTCTTCCTCGGCCATGCCGCCCATCTTTTTCGGCTCCCAATACTGTTCCTGGATGCGGGCGTGGTGCGGCGCGGAGAGGGTCGGCGCGCGCGCCACCATCTCTTCCGCTGCCTTGCCGGCGCCGGCGATCATGCCAGGAATGAGCGGCGCCTCGGGCAGGTTCCGCCAGTATTTCTTCGGCATTTCGGCCTGCATGGCCTTCACCTTCAACCGGGCGGGATTGAAGATGGATGTGAAATAGGTGCGCCAGAGATCCTCGGCCGCATCGTCTGCGGGTGCATCTTCCTTGCTTGCGCCCGGCATGACCGTGATGTCCGCGCCGTCCCAGGAGATCGAGCGCCAGGGTGTCAGGATCGTCCATTTCATGCCGGTGAAGCGCGCCCGAAAGAACCCCGCTTCGCGTTCTGCGATATAATGCTCCGGCTCGAACCAGGCGACGAACCATTCTTCGCCCGCCACGTCGATCTTCCGGAAGCGCACGAAGGCATGCATCTTGTGGGCATCGCGCCGGATCGATTTTTCCATCCGTTCGAGCCGCTGGATGTCTGGGTCGGATGCGATGCGGAGCAGGTTTTTCTCGCGCGAAACCCTCAGGAGCAGCCGGTACATGAAGGAGAAGCGATCCGGATCGCGATGATGGATCACCTGTTCCAGCCGTTTGACAACCTCGCGCGGCACGGTGAATTCCGCACCGGCCGGCGGCTCGGGCAGAAGCGATGACGCATTCTCGAAAAGGTCTTCCGCCGTCTGCCCAACCACGCTGAACCGGACGTCGCCGGGCTTGACGCCGGCCAGCGCCAGCTGCCGCGCCGCATGGCGCCACCCGTCGAAATCCGTCTGATCGGCGAGGGTAACCGAGTACATGGTTAGAACAGCGACAACTGCGCCGGTTGCGGCGTCATGCGTGCTTTGAGCGAAGGACTATCGGTCAGTCCGCCCGGTTGCCAATCGAGCGCGGTGATGAACGGCCGAACCTTGTTGACCGACTGACAAAGCCGGCCGACATCCTCGAGCCTGAGCGTTCGATAGCGCCGCACCTGCAGGATCTTCGCCACGGCCTTGGTGCCGAGCCCCGGCACGCGCAGCAGCGATTCCCGATCGCCCCGGTTGACGTCGACTGGAAAACGCTGGCGATTGGCAAGCGCCCAAGCAAGCTTGGGGTCGACGGCGAGATCGAGCATCCCGTCGCTCTGGCCCGCCAGGATCTCGTTCTGCTCGAAGCCATAGAAGCGCATCAGCCAGTCGGCCTGGTACAGCCGATGCTCGCGCATCAGCGGCGGCTGGATGAGCGGCAGCGATGATTTCGCATCCGGTATCGGACTGAAGGCGGAGTAGTACACGCGCTTCAGATGATAGCTCGAATAGAGCCGGGCGCTGGTTTTCAGGATCGTGTCATCATTGGCGGCATCGGCGCCGATGATCATCTGCGTCGACTGCCCGCCCGGCGCAAAGCGTTCTTTTCTCTTGGTGCGCAGCGTCGGCTCGGATTTCTCCTCGATCTTCATCCGCAAATTGCCCATCGCCTTACGGATTTCCGCAGGACGCTTCTCCGGCGCTAGGCGCGAAACGCCGTCATCGGTCGGCAATTCCACATTGATCGACAGTCGGTCGGCAAAGCGACCCGCTTCCTCGAGCAGCAGCGGGTCGCAATCCGGAATGGTCTTCAAATGAATGTAGCCGGCAAAGCGGTGCGTCACGCGAAGCTGCCGTGCCACTTCGACCAACTGCATCATCGTTTCGTCCGGCGAACGGATGATCCCGGAGGAGAGGAACAGCCCCTCAATGTAGTTCCGCTTGTAGAAATCGAGCGTCAGGTAGACGACTTCCTGCACCGTGAAGCGGGCCCGACGCACATTCGACGACGACCGGTTGATGCAATAGGCGCAATCGTAAATGCAGAAATTCGTGAGCAGGATTTTCAGAAGCGAAATGCATCGCCCGTCCGGCGCATAGGAATGACAAATGCCGGCCCCGGTGGTCGACCCGATGCCACCCGTGGCGAGCGAGTTGCGCTTCGTCGAACCGGAGGAAGCACAAGAAGCGTCGTATTTCGCAGCGTCCGAAAGGATCGCCAGTTTTTCCATCGTCGATAGCTGAGCCATGCGTTCATGCTATGTTCGCAGGAGGCTGGCGTCTATGTCTTTTATTGTATAGATACCGAGGGATTTGGGAGCCCTGCCGATCGGTTCTCACGAAAGTCCAATCCACCTCATCCTGAGCCTGTCGAAGGACGAGGTGGCCCCGATCATGCCCGCCTCGTGGTTCGGCAGGCTCACCATGAGGGGCGCGAGAGATGCCGCCACGCCCTCGCCCTTCGACAGGCTCAGGATGAGGGCTGGGGGAGATCATGGAGGGCCGCAAGGCAGCGCCGCAATGTTCAAGCAGTGATATCCACCACGCCGCAATCGCCGGCCTCGGAGCCGAAAACAAGCTGGTGGCCATCGCGGCTCCAGTCGAGCGAGGAGAGGGCGCCCTTGCCGGGGCGGCGCAAGAGCACCTCCTTGCCGTCTTCCATGCGTGCAGCGAGGATCATGCCGTCATTGAAACCGATGGCGACCACATCCTGTGCAGGATGGCAGGCGACGACGGTGACGAGCGCGTCGCCCCGCGTGCCGAGTTCGAGCGGCGGCTTGCCCATCGGGCCATCCTTGCCGACGAAGGGCCACACGATCGCGGCCGGCGCGCCGGATGAGGCGAGCCATTTGCCCTTGAAGCTCCAGGATAGCGACTTCACCTTGGCGGGATAGCCGGACATTCGCATGTCGTGCAGGTCGGACATGCGCCAGCCATGCAGTGCCTGTTCCTGCATCGTGGTGACGAGATACTTGCCATCGGGCGAGAAGGTGATGCCCGTGTGGCTGCCCTTCCATTCAAGTTCCGCAGGCTTGGAATCCATGCCGGCCCAGACGAGGGTCACGCCGTTGTAGCGGGCAAGCGCCACCCTCAGGCCCTTCGGCGCGAAGGCTATGCCCTCGACCGTTCGCTCGCAGGCGATCTCCTTGAGCGTTCCGTCTGCCAGCCGCACATAGGCAGTGCGCCCGGAGGAAAAACCGATCACCCCTTGAGGCCCGGACGCGATCTGGCCAATCCATTTGCGACCGATCTCGGCGAGCGTCTCGATCTCGCCCGTGGCGGAGATGCGGCTTACCTTACCATCCTCGCCGCCCGTCAGAAGGGCCTTGGCGTCACCGGTAAGCGTCGCCACCAGCAGCCCGTCATGCGCTGCCACGGTCTTGTGGCCATGATAGAGCCGATGGACGGTGCCGTCCGCCATCGCGAAGGTCGGAATACCTGAAACGAAGCGCGCGGCGACGCAATACCCGTCAAGGTCGAGAGGAGCGACTGTCGGCATCCGTTCAGCCGGCCTGGCAGGCGAGGAAGGTGCGTTCCAACTTTTCGCGATCGAGCTCGCGGCCGATAAAGACGATGCGGCTCTCGCGCTTCTCGCCGTCCTTCCAGGCCCGCTGGTGATCGCCTTCGATCAGCATGTGGATTCCTTGGATGACATAGCGATCCTCGTCGCCCTCGAAGGCGATGATGCCCTTGAGCCTAAGGATGTTCGGTCCATCCATCTGGGTGATCTTCTCGATCCACGGGAAGAACTTCTTCGGGTCCATGGAACCCGCGCGCAGCGACACCGACTGCACCGTCGCATCGTGGATGTCGGATGCTTCGCCGTGGTGATGATGATCGTGCCCATGGTGGTCGTGCCCATGGTGCTCGTGTCCGTGGTGATCATGGTCATGATGGGCGTGATCGTGATGATCATGATCGCAGTCCGGGCCACAAACATGATCGTGGTCGTGATCATGGTCCTTTTGGTCGAGGAAGTGCGGGTCGCTCTCCAGCGCCCGCTGCAGATCGAACGCGGCGCGGTTGAGCACCTGGGTCACATCGATCTTGGCGCGCTCGGCGCGGTGGATGCGTGCTGAGGGATTGATGGCGCGCACCGTCGCCTCGATCTTGCGCAGTTCGGCTTCGTCGACGAGGTCGGTCTTGTTGAGGATGACGACGTCGGCAAAGGCGATCTGGTCTTCGGCCTCGCGCGAATCCTTGAGCCTCAGCGGCAGGTGCTTGGCGTCGACGAGCGCGACGACGGCGTCGAGCTGCGTCTTGGAACGCACGTCCTCGTCCATGAAGAAGGTCTGGGCGACCGGGGCCGGATCGGCAAGGCCGGTCGTTTCCACGATGATCGCGTCGAAGCGGCCGGGGCGGCGCATCAGGCCTTCCACGACACGGATCAGGTCGCCGCGCACCGTGCAGCAGACGCAGCCATTGTTCATTTCGTAGATCTCTTCGTCGCTCTCGACGATCAGATCGTTGTCGATGCCGATCTCGCCGAACTCGTTGACGATGACCGCGTATTTCTGGCCGTGGTTTTCCGACAGGATGCGGTTGAGGAGCGTGGTCTTGCCGGCACCGAGATAGCCCGTCAGCACAGTGACGGGGATCGGCTTGGCGTCGGTGGATGTGGCAGGGTTCGGGACGGATTGCGTCGCTGCGTCGCTCATGGCGGGAACCTTTCATTCGTTGCTCGGGATATAGGCCCTCCGAGCGGGCTCTGCCAAGGGTACCAGGACGGAAGTGCTGCCCCGGCGCCTTTCCTTTCCCGCCTTGCCATCTATCTCCCGCTCGTCTGGACAAGGGAGCACGGCGAGATGGCGGCATTGGTGGCGACGAGAGAGGCCGGATTGCAGCGCCTGGCGGAATTCGTCGATGACGCCGGCGAACGCTACGCCCGCGACCGCAACACCGATTTCGGCGATCCTGCGCGAAATGCCGTTTCGATGCTGTCGCCCTATCTGCGCCACCGCCTTGTCTCTGAAGAAGAAGTCGTGACGGCAGTTCTTGAACGGCATTCTGCGCGTGATGCCGAGAAGTTCATCCAGGAAGTTTACTGGCGCACATACTTCAAGGGTTGGCTGGAGCAGCGCCCGCAGGTCTGGCGCGACTATGAGACGGCGCGTGACCGATCCCTCGCCGCGCTCGCGGCGAATAAGGGGCTTGCCACCGCTTACAATCAGGCCGTTGCGGGCACCACCGGGATCGACGCTTTCGATGCTTTTGCTCTGGAACTGGTGGAAACCGGCTATCTCCACAACCACGCGCGCATGTGGTTCGCATCGATCTGGATTTTCACGCTCCGGCTGCCCTGGGAACTGGGAGCCGACTTCTTCATGCGCCATCTGATGGATGGCGACCCGGCCTCCAACACGCTCTCCTGGCGCTGGGTCGGGGGCCTGCACACCCGCGGCAAGAATTATCTCGCCACGCGCGACAACATTCGCCGATATACGAATGGGCGTTTCAACCCCAAGGGTCTCAACGAAAACGCGCCACCGCTCGATGGCCCGGAGCCGCCGCGCCCGTCGAAACTGCCGGTTGGTGGAAATCCCGCGGCCGTTCCGAGCGTCCTTCTTCTCCACGACGACGATTGCATCGCGCCACCCTTTGACGCGCTGCCGGACGACATTGTTGATGTAATTGCACTCGATGCATCCGCTGGACGTTCGCCAGGCGAGAAGGGCAATTTGGCAGCGGCATTCACGCGCGGCGCGCTTGTGGATGCCCTTGCCACTCATGCCGCTGGGCGCGATGGTTCGCTCGAGACGGATCCGGAGCGTATCGCTGCCCGCGTTGTGCAATCAGGCGCCCGCCAGGTCGTCGCGCCTCATGCTCCAGTCGGCCCGGTCAACGATGCCCTGAACCGCATCGCGAAAGCGCTGCAAAGCCAGGAGATCGCGATGGTCCGGCCGATCCGCGCCTATGACCGCGAAGCCTGGCCGCATGCGACGAAGGGCTTCTTTGCGTTGAAAACGGTCATCGCGGACATGCTAGCCTTGATGGCGAGGCGCAGCGTCTGATCTTTACGTCAGGCGGGCCGCGTCGAAGCGGTGGACGTCGTCCAGAAGCTCGATGAACTGCGCCGCCGCATGGTCGATGATGCGCCGACCCGTCTCGGCATCGGCGCTCGCAGCATCGCCCACCACGCCCTGCGGATTGAGATCGCTCGCCTTCCAGCCAAAGGCGTGCGGGCCGTAGGCGCGCAGATGGCGCATGTTTCCGGCCAATTCGCGCTGGAAGGATGGAAAATTCTCCGCCTTGTCCATCGCTACCGTTTCGGGTTTCAGCGCCAGGATCATCGACGTTTCGATCAGCCCGCCATGGATATCGAAGGGCTTGTCGGCTGGCGAGATCACACCTTCCGGCAGGGGAAACCGCGTCCAACTTGTCGCCACGGCAAGCATGTTGAAGCGCACCCTGGCTTCCGTGGCGATCACCGTCATCAGCGGCGCGTTGCCGCCATGGGCATTGAGCATCACGAATTTGCGGATACCCGCAGCATTGAGATCGGCGGCGATGCCGAGCCATCGCTCGATGGCTTCCTGATAGCCGAGCGTGCGCGTCCCCGCCACGTCCATGTGCTCGATCGAGTAACCGACCGGCTCGACGGGAAGCATGGTGACGGGAAGGCCATCCGGCAAAAGCGCCACGATGCGCTGCGCAAGCCCATCCGCGATGATCGTATCCGTCTCGAACGGCAGATGCGGCCCATGCTGTTCATGCGCCCCAAGCGGCAGAACGGCAATCCAGTCCGCACGATCGGCCGGCTCCGTTGCGCGACCTTCGATGTCACGCAGATCGGCGCTGAGGAAACGCTCGGGAAGGGCCCCAGGGGTGCCCCCAGGAGTGCCCAAAGGAATGCCAACAGGAATGCCCATTGTCTCGCCTTCGCGCCTTGATAACATAAGCCGGCAAAAGAATGCCTGCTCGCTTGCCCTGCAATAAAGGGCCAAAGGGAGAGGATGCAAGCGGCTGAGGGGAGATCGCCGAAGATGGCGAAGAAGGACAAGCCTGAAAAGGGCAAGAAAAAGCGCGACCAGGAGACAGTGGCCGATGGCACGCTGTCGACCACATTGATCCAGACGGCCCGCGCCATGCGCACCTTGCTCGCCCGCGATCTCGTCGACCACGGTCTCTATGCCGGGCAGGAAATGGTGATCCTGTCGCTGGCGGAAGCCGACGGGAAATCGCCGGGCGTCATCGCTGCCGAACTCGGTGTGCGGGCACCGACCATCACCAAGACGGTCAATCGCTTGATGGCGCAGGGTTTTGTGGAAAAGCGCGACAATGGAAGCGACGGCCGCCGCACCGAAATTACCCTGACTGCGCGCGGCCAGGAGACGCTGGCCTCGATCAGGCAGGCGACGGCGGGTGTCGAGCAGGCTCTTTTGGCGGGCCTTAGCGGCAAGGAGACCCGCCAGCTGGCAAAGCTTCTGAAGAAGCTGGAGGAAAACATCTCTGAGACGACTGCGCCGCAGGCTTGATCGCCACGCGAGTGCAACGCCATTGTCGCCGCGCGTTCAATCTGTTTATTTAAACGCTTTAAATCATGTCACAGGGGTGGAGACCGGTTGGCCCAGAAGATCAAACTCTCGACGATCGCTGAATCGCTGGGCGTATCGACGGCAACCGTTTCGCTTGCCTTGCGCGACAGTCCCCTCGTCGCCGACACGACGCGCGAGAAGATCAAGGACCAGGCCCGCGCGCTCGGCTACATCTACAACCGCCGTGCGGCGAGCCTGCGCACATCGCGCTCCGGGATCATCGGCGTCGTCGTCCACGACATCATGAACCCGTTCTACGCGGAAATTCTGCGCGCCATCGAAAGCGAGCTCGATCGCAACCGTCAGACCTTCATCCTGTCGAACCACTACGACTCGGTCGAAAAGCAGCGCACCTTCCTGGAAACGCTGCTGCAGCTCGGCAGCGATGGCGTGATCATGTCGCCTGCCATCGGCACCCCGCGTGACGATCTGCTGCTAGCGGAAAACAATGGCATGCCGACGATCCTCATTGCGCGCTCGGTGCCGGATATCGACGTGCCGACCTTCCGCGGCGACGATGCCTACGGGATCGCGCTTGCCACGAACCATCTCATCGGCCTCGGTCATCGCGTCATCGCCATGATCGGCGGCACGGACCAGACCTCGACCGGCCGCGACCGCTATCAGGGCTATGTAGATGCGTTGAAGAAGGCCGGCATCGAAGTAGATCCGGTGCTGCGCATACCCGGTCCGCGCACGAAGCAGGGCGGCTTCGAAGCGGCGGTGAATTTCCTCTCAATGCCGCAAAAACCCACTGCCGCCGTCTGCTGGAACGACCTCGTCGCCATCGGCCTGATGAATGGCATCCAGCGCGCTGGTCTCGTTCCGGGGCGCGATATCTCGGTCACTGGCTATGACGATCTCGAGGAAGCATCGATCGCAACGCCGGCGCTGACGACCGTCTGGAACGGCCAGTCCGAGGTTGGGCGCATGGCGGCGCGTGCACTGCTCGACAAGCTAGCCGGCAGCCATGCCGAAGATTACCTCCACCTCATCAAGCCGGAAATGCGCATCCGGCAATCGACGGCTCCTCTCCATCCACGCTGACATCAGACAAGAAGGAACCTGGTCCATGACACGGTCCGCCCATCGCATCCTCGTGCCCTCGCACATGCTCGATCACCTGAAGGCGCGCGTCTCCGAGCGGTTCGATGTCGTCTATGCCGACAGGATCGACGGGATCTCGGACGAGGAAGCGGCAAGCCTCGACGGGTTCGCAGGCTGGGGCCGGATCGACCGCAAACTGATCGACCGGATGGCGAACTTGAAGATCATCGCTTCCTACGGCGTCGGCTACGACACGATCGATGCCGCCTATGCCGCAGAGAAAGGGATCGTCGTCACCCACACGCCGGATGTGCTGTCCGAAGAGGTAGCCGACGTGACGATCGGGCTTCTCCTCAACACGCTGCGCGAACTGCCGCGTGCAGAAGCCTATCTGCGCGAAGGCCGGTGGGCGAAGGAGGGTCCGTTCCACCTGTCACCGCTCACGCTTCGCGGCCGTCATGTCGGCATCTATGGCCTCGGCCGTATCGGGCTCGAAATCGCCAAGCGTCTGGAAGGCTTCGGTGTCGAGATCAGCTATCACGCCCGCTCGCAAAAGACGGGTGTGCGCTACGGCTACGCACCGACGCTGAAGGTTCTGGCCGAAGCCGTCGACACGCTGGTGATCGCGGTGCCCGGCGGGCCGGAAACGGAGAAATCGGTGGATGCGGAGATCCTCAGGGCGCTCGGCGCAAAGGGCGTCGTCATCAATATTGGCCGCGGCTCGGTGATCGATGAGGATGCGTTGATTGCGGCGCTTCAAGACAAGACGATCGCTGCCGCCGGCCTCGACGTCTTTGCCCATGAACCGAACGTGCCGGATGCGCTTCTTGCGCTGCCGAACGTTTCGGTGCTGCCGCACATCGCATCGGGCTCGGTCGCGACGCGCAACGCCATGGCCGATCTCGTCGCCGACAATCTCATTGCCTGGTTCGATGAGGGCAGGGCGCTGACGCCAGTGCCGGAATGCGCCGACGTTGCTGCCAGCGCGTCAGCGAAAAACGATTAAGCCGAAACCTTGAGCCGGTGCGCGCCGGAAAGCCGTGCGCGCACAGCCTCGCCGAATGCCCGGAAGATCGCGCCGGATGGCTGGTCCGTGCGGAACCAATATTCCGGATGCCACTGCACGCCCACCGCAAAGGCCTTGGCGTCGATGACCGAAACGGCCTCGATCGTGCCGTCGTCGGCCACCGCTTCGACCGTCAGCCGGGGCGCCAGCGCACTGATTGCCTGCCGGTGCAGCGAATTGACCGATACGGCACCGGCACCGACGATACCGGCCAGGCACGAGCCTTCTTTCACTTGCACCGGGTGGCGCACCGCAAAGGCCTCGTCCGCGATCTCTGTCACCGGCTTGCGGTGGTCCATGCGCTCCGGCAGCGTCTGGATCTCGGTGGCGAGCGTTCCGCCGAGCGCGACGTTGAGCTCCTGAATGCCCCGGCAGATCGCGAGCAGCGGCAGGCCCCGGTCGATGGCACCGCGAATGAGCGCAAGGCTTACCGTGTCACGTGCGGGATCGAACGGCCCGTGCTCCGGCGTTTCCCTCTCACCATAGAGGCTCGGATGCACATTGGTGCGCGAACCGGTGATCAGCACGCCGTCGACCCGGTCGAGCACGGTCTCCACATCGATATGGGCGTCGAGCGCGGGCACGATGAGGGGGATCACGCCGGCGCCTTCTGCCGCCGCCGATATGTACTGGTTCGGCGAGGCATGCCAGTCATAGCCTTCGAAATGGCGGTTGTCGGCCGGCACGGCAACGATGGGCATCATGGTGCGGATCTGTCTCGCTGAAATTCGGATGATTGACGATTGGCGCGAATTTTTCTTTGGCGCAAGAGCCTTGTCCGGGCAAGCATAACGGGTACAACGAAAGCCACGCGCGCAAGGCCGGTTTGGCCGTTTTGAGTACGGAGAAGACATGGAACGGCGCCGGTTCATCCAGATTGCAGCACTGACGGGCGGTGTCAGCTTTGCCGCACCCGCGATTGCGCAGACTATGCCGTCGGTGCGCTGGCGATGTGTATCGGGCTTCCCGGCAACGCTCGAAACGCTGTTCGGTGCTGCGCAGATGCTGGCCGATGCGGTAGCCGAAGCAACGGGCGGTCGTTTCGAAATCACCGTCGAAGAGGCCAGTTCGCCTGCGCTGGAACAACTGGATGCGCTTTCGGCCGGCTCGGTCGAGATGCTCCACACCGCGCCCCATTATTTCTCGGAGCGCGATACGGCTTTTGCTTTCGGTTCGGGTCTGCCTTTCGGGCTCAACCAGCGCCTGACCAATGCCTGGCTGCTGGAAGGCGGCGGGCTCGACATCTTCAATTCCTATCTTGGCGGAAGGTCCATAGTGGCGTTTCCAGCCGGAAACACCGGTGCGCAGATGGGCGGCTGGTTCAATCGCGAGATCAATGCGCTGGCGGACCTCGCCGGTATCCGCTTCCGCATCGGTGGTTTCGGGCGTCGCATCGTCCAGGACATCGGCGTCATTCCGCAGGACACACCGCCGGAAGGACTAGTCGCGGCTTTCGAAGCCAATGAGATCGACGCCGCGGAATTTGCCGGTCCTGCCGAGGACACCGTGCTCGGCCTGCCGCGGGTGGCACGCTATCTCTATTATCCGGGTTGGTGGGAAGGCGGCGTGGCGTTGATGGCGATGATCAATCTCGACGCTTTCAATGCCTTGCCGGCTGAATACCAAGTCGCTCTTCGCCACGCATCGGCGGTGGTGAACACGCGGATCATGGCCCGCTACGACATCCTCAACCCGCCGGCACTGGCGGCACTCGAGAATGCGGGCACCATCGTCCGGCCCTACAGCAACGACATCATGGACGCCTGCTTCTCGGCCGCCGAACAGGCTTACCGCACCTTTTCGCGCGAGAATGAAGCCTTCGCGGAGCTCTGGGAGAGCTATTCCGCTTATCGCCGCACTGCCTATTCCTGGATGCGCCGATCGGATTACGCGTTCGACACCTACATGATGATCCTCGACCGCGGCGGCCGCCTCTGATGGCCGACATCGACCTTTCAACCGCATCGCGCCTGAAGGCTGCGCAGCTGTTCGATCTCTCAGGCCGCGTCGCGATCGTGACCGGTGGCACGAGCGGGCTCGGGCGCGACATCGCAGCAGCGTTGCTTGCCAATGGCGCTCGCGTTCTCGTTGCAGGTCGTCATGCGGCGGAAGTGGACAGCGCGCCCTGCAGGCTGGGGGCCTGTCAGAGCGTTCTCGAAGTGGCGCGGGCAGACATCACGGACCCGCAAGATGTCACCGCGATGTTTGAGCGATGCGAGGCCCGCTTCGGCCCGGCCACCATCCTCGTCAACGCCGCCGGGATCGGCCTCCGCAAGCCGGCTCTGGAGACGGCGGCGTCGGAATGGACCGATATCGCCGCCATCAATACGCAGGCAACCTTCGCGGTGAGCCAAGAGGCCGCGCGGCGCATGATCGATGCCGGCACCGGCGGTTCGATCATCGGCCTGTCGAGCTTCCTTGCCGAAAAAGCGGTGCGCAACACCATCGCCTATGCGGCGTCCAAGGCCGCGCTTGAACAGATGACCCGATGCCTCGCGCTTGAATGGGCGCGTCATGGCATCCGGGTGAACGCGATCGCACCCGGCTGGTTTCCAACGCCCATGACGGAGCCTTTCCTCGGCGGCCGTGCAGGTGCCGTGCTGGCGGAAACGAACCCCATGCGGCGGCTCGGGCGGGATACTGATCTCGCTGGAGCAGTGCTCCTTCTCGCTTCAGACGCTGGCAGCTACATTACTGGCACGACGATCACCGTCGATGGCGGCCAATCCATCACCTAATCTTGCTTGCGCCTCTCGGCGCTCAGGCGATGCTTCCTGTCGTTCGATAACGTGTCTGCGACAGGAAGTTGCACCGCTGCAGCGCACAATCGAAAGCGTTTGACCCCAGGCCTTCTAGCTTCACAATGCAGGATTAAGGCGTGTCGCAGGAGGGCGGCACGCTGGGGAGGACCTGAATGACGCTGCATGATGTGTCGCTCGACGACAAATACGACCTGACCAAATCGCGCATCTTCGTCACGGGGACCCAGGCGATCGTTCGGGTTCTTCTGACCCGCAAGGAGCTCGACCGGCGGGCTGGGCTGAATACGGGCGGCTTCGTCTCGGGCTATCGCGGATCGCCGCTCGGAGGCCTCGATCAGCAGCTGTTCGGCGCAAACCGCCTCCTGCAGGCAAACGACATTGTCTTTCAGCCGGGTCTCAACGAAGAGCTAGCCGCCACGGCAATCTGGGGCACGCAGCAGACTGAACTCGATGGGTTCGGGAAGCACGACGGCGTCTTCGCGCTCTGGTACGGCAAGGGTCCGGGCGTCGATCGTTCCGGCGACGTGTTCCGGCATGCCAATCTCGCCGGTTCGTCGCGCCATGGCGGCGTTCTGGCGCTGATGGGCGACGACCACACCGCCGAAAGCTCCACCAATGCGCACCAGACCGAATTCCAGTTCGTCGACACGATGATCCCGATCCTCAATCCCGCCGGCGTGCAGGAGATGATCGACTACGGCGTCATCGGCTACGAACTGTCACGCTTTGCCGGCACATGGACGGCGCTGAAATGCGTGAAGGACAATGTGGAATCCACCGCTTCCGTCGAAGCGGGGCTCGACCGCTTCCAGGTCGTGATCCCAGACTTCGACATGCCGCCCGGTGGCCTCAACATTCGCAGCAATGATCTCGACTTCCTCAGCCAGGAAGAGCGGATGCACCAGTACAAGCGTGCCGCCGCCGCAGCCTTCATCCGCGCCAACCGTCTCAACCGCGTCGTCTTCTCCGGCGGACGGGATGCCAGCCTCGGCATCGTGACGGTCGGCAAATCCTATCTCGATGTGCGCCAGGCGCTTGCCGATCTCGGCATCGACGAGCGGGAGTCGGCGCGGCTCGGCATCCGCCTCATGAAGGTCGCGGCACCCTGGCCCTTCGACCGCGAAGACATCGTCGATTTCGCCCAAGGGCTTAAAACGCTGATCGTGGTGGAAGAGAAGCGCTCGCTCATCGAGAGCCAAATTCGTGAAGCGCTCTATGGAACCGCGCACCAGCCGGTCATCGTCGGCAAAAGGGACGAGCGCGGCGACTGGCTTCTGCCAATAAAAGGCGCGCTCGATCCGAACGACATCGCGATTGCGATCGGTGAGCGCGTGCAGAGTACGATCGGCTTCAACGAGGCGGTTGCAGGGCGGCTGTCGCGGCTCAAACAGAGGCAGGCGATGCTCGCCGAAACCGGCGACGTTGCGGTGCGGCGTCCGCATTTCTGTTCCGGCTGTCCGCACAATTCCTCCACCAAGGTTCCCAAAGGCGCCGTTGCGGCAGCCGGGATCGGCTGCCACTTCATGGCGCTCTGGATGGACCGCGACACGGCAGGCTTCACGCAGATGGGCGGGGAGGGCGCGCAGTGGGTAGGCCAGGCGCCGTTCACGAAGCGCTGCCATATCTTCCAGAATCTGGGGGATGGCACCTACAACCATTCCGGCGTGCTGGCGCTTCGCTTCGCCGTCGCGGCTAAGGCCAACATTACCTACAAGATCCTCTATAACGACGCCGTCGCGATGACCGGCGGCCAGTCGCATGAAGGTGGCCTGAGTGTCGATGCCATCGCAAGGCAAGTGCGCGCCGAAGGCGTCGAGCGCATCGCCGTCGTCACCGACGAGCCCTACAAATATCCGCCATCGGTGAAGTTTCCGGACGGCACCACGATCGATCATCGCGGCGATCTCGATCGCGTGCAGCGGGAACTCGCGGCCCTGCCGGGCGTGACGGTGCTCCTCTATGATCAAACGTGCGCTGCCGAGAAGCGCCGCCGCCGCAAGCGCGGGCTTTATCCCGATCCCGACAAGCGCGTGATCATCAACGAGCTGGTCTGCGAAGGCTGCGGCGATTGCGGCGTCAAGTCCAACTGCGTGTCCGTACAGCCGGTCGAGACGCCCTTTGGGCGCAAGCGCCGGATCGACCAGTCGAACTGCAACAAAGACTTCTCCTGCCTCGACGGCTTCTGCCCGTCTTTCGTCACAGTTCACGGCGCGAAGTTGAAGAAGGCAGAGGGCGGCGCCAAGGCGCTTGGCGATCCGCTGGCCAACGTTCCCGAGCCCAGCACCTTCGCGCTCGATGAGAATGGCTGGGCTGGCATCGTCACGGGCATCGGCGGAACCGGCGTGGTCACCATCGGCGCGATCCTCGGCATGGCTGCCCATCTTGAGGGCAAGGGCTGCGGCATGATCGACATGGCTGGCCTTGCGCAAAAGGGCGGTGCCGTTTTCAGCCATGTCCGCATCGCCCAATCGCCCGAAGCCATCTCGGCGATCCGGGTGTCCGCCGGCAAGGCCGACCTCGTTCTGGGTTGCGATCTGGTGGTGACCGGTTCGCGCAAGGTTCTCGCGGCAATCAGCGAGAACCGGACGCATGTCGTCGCCAACACCGCCGAGGTGATGCCGGGCGATTTCACCCGCGATGCCGACTTCAGCCTGCCGACGGAGCGGCTGAAGCGAGCGATCAGGCAGGCGGCCGGCGACGCGAAGACCGTTCTGGTCGATGCATCATCGGCTGCGAACGGCCTGTTCGCCAACGGGCTCGCAACCAACATGCTGATGCTGGGCCTTGCCTACCAGCAAGGCGGTATCCCGCTTTCCGCGCACGCACTGGAACGAGCGATCCAGCTGAATGGTCAGGCAGTGGACATGAACATTGCCGCGTTCCGCTGGGGCAGGGCGCTTGCCCATGATCCCGCGCTGGCTGCACGCCTCAACACGGCCGCGAAGCCAGAGACCGAGGATGATCTCGCCTCCGACATTTCGCGGCGGGAGCAATTTCTCGTCGACTATCAAGACCAGGCCTATGCGGCGCGCTTCCGCAAACGGATCGACCAGGTGGCGGCGGCAGAAGCCGCGATCGCGGGCGCGCCCGGCGACGTCACCCGCCAGGCGGCCGCGTCGCTCTTTCGCCTGATGGCGATCAAGGATGAGTATGAAGTCGCCCGTCTTTACACCGATAGAAGCTTCGAGCGGCAACTGGCCGGGCAATTCGCGAGCTTTGAGCGGCTGGAGTTTCATCTGGCGCCGCCGCTGATGCCCGGTCCGAAGTCCGGCGACGGCCATCCTGCCAAGCGCAGCTTCGGACCCTGGATGATGTCGGCGTTCAGGCTCCTTGCCCGGCTTCGCGGGTTGCGTGGTTCGGCCATCAATGTCTTCGGCTGGACGGAAGAACGCAAGCGCGAACGCAAGATGCTTGTCGACTTCGAGGCGGAAATCGACCACGTCGCGACGAAGCTGACCCAGTCGAACCTTGCGGCGGCGGCGGAACTTCTTGCCTGGCCGCAGGCTGTACGTGGCTACGGGCATGTCCGAGAGGAAAGCATCCGAAAGACTGCTCCACGTGCCGCTTCTTTGCGCACAGCTTTCGACAGAAAAGGGGAAGCATTCCCGATGGCTGCGGAGTAGAGATATGTCAGGCCCGCGCAAGGTGTCCTGCGCTATTGCTCGGGGTGATTAGCCCTCAATTCTCGCTGGGATTGCGCAAGCGTTCCTTAAGCCTTGGCTGTTAGAGATTGCGCATGTGGAACGCAGAACGGCCTGAAACGGCAAAGAGCGAAGAGCGGTTGCCCACGGACGTCTATCTCTCGTTCGTGCGTTCGCTATACGGAAATCGCTCGACCACCGTCGCCGGCATAGCAACGCATATCGTCGTATCGCTGGCGATCTACACCAAGGTCGGCGATCCGATGTTCATCGCCTTCGCGGCGATGTTCGCCGCGGTCGGTGCCGGCCGCGTCGCGCTGATGCGCGTCTTCGACACGGTCGATTTCACCGGCGCAGACCACGCCTTCATTTGGAAGTGGGAATTCCGCTACATCGTCGGCACCGCGATCGTCTCGCTCGTGCTCGGCTCGATGGCGGCATACAGCTCGTTTGCGGTACGGGAATATCTCGCCGAAATCGCGTCGATCGCGCTTGGCCTGGCGGCGATGATTTCCGTGGTCGGCCGCAATTACGGCTCGCGCATCACCGTCAACCTGATGTCGCTCCTGCTGTTCGGGCCGATCGCCGTTGGCCTGATCATGACAGGCGATCCATATCGCGCGCTTCTTGCCGTCCTCGTCATCCCGCTGGTCCTGACGACACGGTCCATGGCGAACGGCGTGCGCGACTTCCTCTACCAGACCGTTCTCGGCAAGCGCGCCGTTCTCGTCATGGCCGAACGGCTCGACATGGCGCTCAACAACATGTCCCACGGCCTCGTCATGCTCGACGAGGAACGTCGGATTGTCCTGGCCAACCGCAAGGTCGCGCGCCTCTTCAATCTCAAGGGACCCGAAGTGGTCCATGACCGCAAGCTATCGGTGGTTTTCCGCCATGCCGTCCGCAGCGGTGCGATCACGCGTGAACTGTCCAATCAGATACTGAACAGCATCGACGAACTCTATGACGGCCACCGATCCCGCTGTCTGATCAAGGTTTCCGACGATCTCTATCTGGAGTTTTCCGCCCGGCGCCGCTCCGGCGGCGATGGCGTTGTCCTGATCTTCGAAAACGTCACCGCCCGCATCAAGGCCGATGAGAAGATCAACTATCTGGCCCGCTATGACAGCCTCACCGGCCTTCCGAACCGTTACCATTTCGCCGATCTCGTGCGCGACCAGCTTGCCGGCATGGACGGCTCCGACATGGTGGCGCTGGTCGTCATCGACATCGACGATTTCAAGCACGTCAACGACACGCTCGGGCACGTCGCCGGTGACCGCCTTCTGTGCGAACTGTCCTCTCGGCTCAAGCTCGTCGAGCCGCATCGCATCATTTCCTCGCGCTTCGGCGGCGACGAATTCGTCCTCCTTATCCGGGATGCCGATACCGCAACCGATGTCTCGCGGGTGATGGGCGCGATCTTCGATGCCCTCTCGGGTGTCTATATCGTCCAGGGCAACAAGCTGTTTGCCAGCGTCAGCGCCGGTCTCGTGCTGGCACGCCGGTCGGGCTTCGTGCTCGACGAACTGCAGATCAAGGCCGATCTGGCGCTGCATGAGTCGAAGAAGCGCGACAAGAACACCTGGACCGTCTTCGCCGAATCCATGGACGAGAAATATCGCCTGCGTCAGATCCTGAAGAAGGATCTGAGACTGGCGATCGAGCAGCGCTCGCTGACGCTCGTCTACCAGCCGATGTTCAGCGCCGACGGACTGCGCCTCGCCCGCTGCGAAGCATTGTCGCGCTGGCAGCATCCGACGCTCGGCCCCATCTCGCCGGGCGACTACATCCCGCTCGCCGAAGAAATGGGCATCGTTCCGCTCATCACCGATTTCATGCTGCAGACGGCCTGTCGCGACGCCGCAAGCTGGCCGGGCAATCTTGCCGTCTCGGTCAACCTGTCGGCGCTCGATCTGCGCAACCGCGATATTGTGCGTCTCGTCACCGACGCGCTCGGGTCATCCGGGCTTGCGCCGGAGCGGCTCGAGGTCGAAGTGACCGAAAGCGCCTTCGTGGAGGACGCCGTCGCCGCCCGCGATATCCTCAACGAGCTGCGGATGCTTGGCGTCACCATCGCCATCGACGATTTCGGCACCGGCTATTCGAACCTTTCCTACCTGAACAGCCTGCCGGTCACGAAGGTGAAGATCGATCGATCCTTCGTGCGCGACGTGACGGAGAGCTCGAAGAACTTCAAGCTTCTGAGCGGCATCGTCTATCTCGCCCGCGAGATGGATCTGGAAGTCACCGTCGAAGGCGTCGAGACCGAGGAGCAGTTGCGCATGGTCTGCGCAACGGGCCATGTCGACCTCATTCAAGGCTTCATTTTCGGCAAGCCGCTGCCCCAGAGCAGCATCCGCGAGCTTGCAGCGAAGTCCGTTGCGGACACAAAGCCCGCTTCCACGGTCGTGCCAAAAGGCTCCACCTCGGCATCCCGCATTCGTCGCTAAGTCGCCCGGTCACTTGCCGACTTCGGCAGCCGCGTAATCCCGTCCGTTAACCATAATCCTGAAGCCTAGGCATCAACGCACTACTTAGCGTTGCCAGTCCGCGCATTTTGATTAAGACTTTATTTAAAGGCGGATCGTGCGAGGGCAACATGGCCGAAGATTTCCAGACAAGGATGCGGCTGGCGGAACAATACCTGCAACTTATGGACGAGATCGAGTATCGCCGGGTTGATACGGCAGAAGATCTCGAAGATGTCGGGATGCTGCGCGCTAAAGCTTACCGCGCACATAAGGTGATGGACCGAAAAGGGCCGATCATCGATGAAATCGATCACCACAGCCACGCTCATGTCTTTGCGATTTACTATCGGGAGCAGATGATTTCGACGATTCGACTTCATCATGTGGTTTCGGAGCATCGCTACGGCACCTCGGTCGATATCTTTCCGGACATCCTCAACCCGCTGCTTGACCAGGGCATGTCCTTCATCGATCCCGTGCGCCATGCCAGTGATCCCGAATTGATGGGCGAATTGCCGCTGCCGTTCCTGACGCTGCGTCTCGGCGCGATGGCGACCGAGTACTTCAACACCAATTACTGCCTGGCACCCGTGAAACGGGCGCACTACGCCTTCTACCGACGTTATTTTGGCGCGACGCAGCTGGCTGAAGAGCGGATGCACGAAGGCATTCTCTATCCAGTCGGCCTGTTTGCCGGACGCCTGGTCACCAGCAACACGCGTCTCATGGATCGCTATCCCTATTTCCGCTCGACACCGCGCGAGCGGGAGCTGCTGTTTGCGCCTGCCGAGCAGCTCGGCGTGACGCCTCTGACGGTACGTCCGACCGCGCGGTTCGCGCTGGCCGAAGCGCGCAGAAGCGCCGCCGCCTGAGTTCATTTGCCGTATCATCGCATGCTCCTGCCCCGCTTGCCGAAAGCGGGGAAGGGGCCGCATGGCGCATTGCTCTTCGATCACGCATTGTGTATGCCGTGCCCAATAAGCCTGATGGAGAGTTAGACCCATGTCCGAAGAAAAGTCCGGCCCGCTCGAAATGGGCGCCGAGATGGATTACTCCGAGCACGATCGCACCTATGCGTTCTTCCTGTCAGCCACCAAATGGGGCACCGTCTTTTGTGTGGCGCTGCTCATTGCCATGGCCTTCGGTTTCTTCACCACGGCCGGCTTCTTCTCAGCCACGATACTCTTCATCGTCCTGAACATCGGCGCGTTTTTCCTGCTGCGCTAGGTTGGGTCGCCATGGCCGCTCGTGAGGGCGGCGCTATTTGAGCGTGCGAACGCACCGGCGGGACCGTGGGTGCATCGTGCGCGGTCGAGAGGGAGGTTTGAGTGGCCAAGCTGCTGTTTATCGCGAAGGAAAAGGCACCCGGCGAAAGCCGCGTCGCCGGCTCGCCTGATACCGTTAAGAAACTGGTCGCCGCCGGCCTCGAAGTCGTTGTCGAGGCCGATGCCGGCAGCCAGTCGCGCATTCCGGATGCAGAGTTCGAAAAGGCCGGCGCGACGATCGGCACCGCTGCCGATGCCGCGCGCGCCGATGTCGTCTTGAAGGTGCGCCGCCCTGATGCCGAGGAAGCCGCCGGCTACAAGTCGGGCGCCGTCGTCATCGCCATCATGGATCCTTACGGCCATAATGACCTGATCGCCGATCTCGGCTCCAAGGGCCTCACCACCTTCGCCATGGAACTGATGCCGCGCATCACCCGTGCGCAGTCGATGGACGTCCTGTCGTCGCAGGCGAACCTTGCCGGCTATCAGGCCGTCATCGACGCGGCGGCCGCTTTCGACCGCGCCATGCCGATGATGATGACCGCCGCCGGCACCGTGCCGGCCGCTAAGGTCTTCGTCATGGGAGCAGGGGTTGCCGGTCTTCAGGCGATCGCAACCGCCAAGCGTCTCGGAGCGGCCGTTTCGGCAACCGACGTGCGCCCGGCTTCCAAGGAGCAGGTCGCATCGCTCGGCGGCAAGTTCATCGCCGTCGAAGACGAAGAGTTCAAGGCGGCCGAAACCGCCGGCGGGTACGCCAAGGAAATGTCCAAGGAGTACCAGGCGAAGCAGGCGGCGCTCGTTGCCGATCACATCGCCAAGCAGGACATCGTGATTACAACGGCGCTGATCCCGGGCCGTCCGGCGCCGCGCCTAGTGACCGCAGACATGCTTGCTTCCATGCGGCCCGGTTCGATCCTGGTGGATCTCGCGGTCGAGCGCGGCGGCAACGTTGAAGGCGCGGTAGCGGGCGAGGTCGTCGACAAGAACGGCGTTCGCATCATCGGTTACAACAACGTGCCGGGCCGCATCGCAGCTAGCGCATCGCTGCTCTACGCCAAGAACCTTCTCACGTTCCTCCAGACGATGATCAAGGATGGCGACATCGCGATCAATTTCGACGATGAGCTCGTGAAGGCCACCGCGCTGACGCATGGTGGCAAGGTCATTCATCCGAATTTTGGTGGCGGCACGGCAGCTCCGGCTTCGACGCCGGCAGCAGAACCGCAGGCAACCGAGGCGGTCGCCGCAACAAACAAGGGAGACGCTTGATATGGCCACTCCAGCACTCGAACAGGCGCTCGACGATCTCGACCGGGCCGCTCAGGGCGTGCGCGATGCGGCCGGCTCCGGCATCCTCGACGCTGCGGGCGCCGCAGCGCACGGTGCGACCGGCGGCGCGATCGATCCCTTCGTCTTCCAGCTCGCCGTTTTCCTTCTCGCGATCTTCGTCGGCTACTACGTCGTCTGGTCGGTGACGCCTGCGCTTCACACTCCACTGATGTCCGTGACCAACGCGATCTCGTCGGTCATTGTCGTCGGCGCACTGCTCGCAGTCGGTATTTCCACCAGTGGCATCGCCACGGGTTTTGGCTTCGTTGCGCTGATCCTGGCATCGGTCAACATCTTCGGCGGCTTCCTCGTCACCCAGCGCATGCTGGCCATGTACAAGAAAAAAGAGAAGTGAGGGGCTGATCCATGTCTGAGAGTTTCGCAGCCGTCCTCTATCTCGTGTCCGCAGTGCTGTTCATCCTGGCACTGCGCGGCCTTTCCCATCCAACGACCAGCCGCCAGGGCAACACGTTCGGCATGGTGGGCATGGGCCTCGCCATCCTGACCACGCTCGTTCTGGCGGCGCCGTCCTTCGGTGGCTTCATGCTGATCGTGCTCGGCCTCGCCATCGGCGGTGGTGCCGGCGCCGTGATCGCCCAGCGCATTCCAATGACGGCGATGCCGCAGCTCGTTGCCGCCTTCCACTCGCTGGTCGGCCTCGCAGCCGTGCTCGTCGCTGCCGCAGCACTTTACGCGCCGGAATCCTTCGGCATCGGCCTCGTCGGCTCGATCGGTGCAACCGCGCTCGTTGAAATGTCGCTCGGCGTCGCCATCGGTGCGATCACCTTCACCGGCTCGATCATCGCCTTCCTGAAGCTCGATGGCCGCATGTCCGGCAAGCCGATCATGCTGCCCGGCCGTCACGTCATCAATGCGGGTCTCGCCGCGACGATCCTGATCCTGATCGCGATCCTGGTCGGAACGGAAAGCCATTTCGTCTTCTGGCTGATCGTCGTCGCGTCGCTGGCGCTCGGCGTGCTCATCATCATCCCGATCGGCGGCGCGGACATGCCCGTCGTCGTGTCGATGCTGAACTCCTATTCCGGTTGGGCCGCAGCGGGTATCGGCTTCACGCTCGGCAACCTTGCGCTCATCATCACTGGTGCGCTCGTCGGTTCGTCCGGTGCGATCCTGTCCTACATCATGTGTAAGGGCATGAATCGATCCTTCGTCTCGGTCATTCTCGGCGGCTTCGGCGGCGAGCAGGCTGCCGGCGGTGCAGACGACATCGACCGCACCATCAAGCAGGGCTCGGCAGACGATGCCGCTTTCCTCATGGCGAATGCCGGCAAGGTCATCATTGTGCCCGGTTACGGCATGGCGGTCGCCCAGGCTCAGCATGCGCTGCGCGAACTGGCCGACTCGCTGAAGGAAAAGGGCGTCGAGGTGAAATACGCCATTCACCCGGTTGCCGGCCGCATGCCCGGACACATGAACGTGCTCCTCGCTGAGGCCAGCGTGCCCTACGACGAAGTCTTCGAGCTCGAGGACATCAACTCGGAATTCGCCCAGGCTGACGTCGTCTACGTCATCGGCGCGAACGACGTGACCAACCCGGCCGCGCGTGACGACCCGTCCTCGCCGATCTTCGGCATGCCGATCCTCGACGTGGACAAGGCCAAGACCTGTCTCTTCGTCAAGCGCTCGCTCGGCTCTGGCTATGCCGGCATCGACAACACGCTGTTCTACAAGGATGGCACGATGATGCTGCTGGCCGACGCCAAGAAGATGACGGAAGACATCGTCAAGGCGTTGCACGAACACTGATCATCGCTTCCAGTTCGCTTAATCAGAAAGGCCCGCCCGGGATATCCGGGCGGGCCTTTTTGTTGGATCGAAACGGAGCGGCCGTTCGAGGGCGGCGTCAGATACCCTGGGTGCGGCTGAGACCATCTTTCGCCGGCTGGTAGTTCGGATCGAGCTGTGCTGCGCGGGCATAGGACCGCCGAGCGCGCTCGTTCTCGCCACGCTGCTCGTAGATCAGCGCCTGGTTTGCCCAGGACTCCGCCACATTGTCGTCGAGCTGGATCGCCCGGTTGAAGTCCGTGAAGGCGTTGTCCTGGTCGCCGACAGCGAAATAGGACAGGCCGCGACCGTTATAGGGCTCCGGTGAGCGCGGCGAGATCGAGATCGATCGCGAGAAGTCCTCGATCGCTTCGACATGGTTGCCGCGGCGCTGCTGGATGAGTCCGCGATTGTGATAGGCGCGGGCGTCGGTGGAGTTGAGCTGGATGGCGCGGTTATAGTCCGCATAGGCTTCATTGAGCATGCCAGCCTGGCGGTAGATGTTGCCGCGCCCGACATAGGCAGCGTCGTAATTCGGGTTGATCTGGACCGCAGCATTGTAGTCGGCGATGGCCTGTTCGCGATTGCCGAGGTTGCGGTGGATGAGCGCCCGGTTGGCATAGGCCTGGTAGAAGCGCGGATTGAGTGCGAGCGCCTGGTCGAAATCGGCAATGGCCAGTTCGAACTGCCCACCGCGGCCATAGGCTGAGCCGCGCACATTGTACGCTTCAGGATCGCGCGGATTGTTCTGGATGACCTGCGTGAGCGACGCGATGTTCTGCTCGCTGCCCTGCGCGGCGTCGAGCCGGATCATATCCGCGTTCGGCATGCCGGCAGACTGGCAGCTTGCAAGGACGATTGCGCTGAGGAGCGTGCCGGCAAGCGCAGCCCGACGACGCGCGGTGCGGGATTGGAACGAAAGTGATGCGATGGCCAATGTCAGGATCCCTTGTCGATCGGTAGAGCCGGCAATCGAATCGCCGCGTTGATCAGCTAGCGAAGAAGCCCGGCAACATTACGGTCTACTGGCAAAAAGAAAAGGCGGGTGCGAAGTTTCGCGCCCGCCCATCAAAATCTCTATCCCGGCAAAAAGATCCGGGCGTGCCGAAGCACCTTATCCGCGTGTCGGAGCGGCGCGGCCGCCGAGCAGGCCTTCGCGCTGAGCGCGCTTGCGAGCAAGCTTGCGCACGCGGCGAACGGCTTCGGCCTTTTCGCGGGCACGCTTCTGCGACGGCTTCTCATAGAAGTCGCGCATCTTCATTTCACGGAAGATGCCTTCGCGCTGCATCTTCTTCTTCAGCGCTCGCAGCGCCTGATCAACATTGTTATCGCGGACAAGAACCTGCACGTTAATCCCGTTCCTTCGTTCCAAATCGGTGGCTGACGTTACTGCACGTCGTCGCATGACATTTCGTTCGCGCAGCGAGCCACCGAACGATCGGCGTGGTACCTAGCAGAAAGGATTTCGGTCGTCCAGTTGGAAAAGCACCGAAATGCAGGCGTTCCGTCACTTTTCATGGAGTACGGCGCGGGCCGTCGCTGCCATGAATTTGCACGATCGGCCATCTAGCTCTACGCGTCGTTCAAGGTCGCAAAAGGACCATTGTCGACCTTTTCAATTTGACATGGCTTGGTTAGGTCCAGTGCCGATGATGCGCCACAGGCCGGGGAGCATGCATGCGCAAATATTCCATCTTCGCGATCGCCCGGGAGGCCATGCGCGGCCATAAGGGCTGGGACAGGCAGTGGTCTTCCCCCGAGCCGCGGTCGTCCTATGACGTGGTGATCGTGGGCGCAGGCGGGCATGGGCTGGGCACGGCCTATTACCTCGCCAAGGAACACGGCATCAAGAACATTGCCGTGATCGAGAAGGGCTGGCTCGGCGGCGGCAATACCGGCCGCAACACCACCATCATCCGCTCCAACTATCTCTATGACGAAAGCGCGGGCCTCTATAACCACGCGCTGAACCTGTGGGAGAACCTGTCGCAGGAACTGAACTACAACGTCATGTATTCCGCGCGCGGCGTCATGATGCTGCAGCACAATGTTCATGACGTGCAGTCGGCCAAGCGCCACATCCATGCCAACCGGCTGAACGGCATCGACAATGAATGGCTGGAGCCCGATGCGGCGAAGGCCTTCTGTCCGCCACTCAATATATCGAGCAGCGCGCGCTACCCGGTCATGGGCGCCGCCCTGCAGCGCCGTGGCGGCGTTGCCCGGCACGATGCCGTGGCCTGGGGCTACGCCCGTGCAGCAGCCGACATGGGCGTCCACATCATCCAGAACTGCGAAGTGACGGGCATTCGCCGCGGCGCGAATGGAGACGTGACCGGCGTCGATACCGCACGCGGCTTCATCGGTGCGAAAAAGGTCGGCGTCGTCGCCGCCGGCCATACCTCCGTCCTGATGGACATGGCCGGTATCCGCATGCCGCTCGAAAGCTTCCCGCTGCAGGCGCTGGTGTCGGAACCGGTGAAGCCGATCTTCCCATGCGTCGTCATGTCGAACACGGTGCATGCCTACATCTCCCAATCCGACAAGGGCGAACTGGTCATCGGGGCCGGCACCGACCAGTACACATCCTATTCCCAGACCGGCGGTCTCCACATCATCCAGCACACGCTCGACGCGATCTGCGAGATGTTTCCGATCTTCAGCCGCATGAAGATGCTGCGCTCCTGGGGCGGTATCGTGGATGTGACGCCGGACCGGTCGCCGATCCTCGCCAAGACGCCGGTCAAGGGCCTCTACGTCAATTGCGGCTGGGGCACGGGTGGCTTCAAGGCGACGCCGGGCTCTGCGCATGTCTTCGCCCACACGATCGCCAACGACGCGCCGCACAAGATCAACGAGGGCTTCACGCTGGAGCGGTTCCGCACCGGCCGGCTGATCGACGAGGCCGCCGCGGCGGCTGTCGCGCACTGAGACGAGAGGCCTGAGACAGAAATGCTGCTGATCCGCTGCCCCTATTGCGACGAAAGCCGCCCGGAAATCGAGTTCCGCCATGCTGGCGAGGCCCACATCGTGCGCTCGGACAAGATGGCCGATCTCACGCCTGACGAGTTCGAGCGCTATTTCTTCCTGCGCGATAACCGAAAGGGCGACGTCTATGAGCGCTGGCGCCACATTCATGGCTGCGGGCGCTTCCTCAATGCCGTGCGCAATACGGTGACCGATCGCTTCCTCATGACCTACAAGGCCGGCGAGCCGCGACCCGCGCTTCCCGATCCGCAGGCGCAAGCAGCAGCCACGGAAGGAAACGGCCAATGAGCGGCAACGCGTATCAGGGCGGTGCAAACCGTCTACCGGGGAAGGGCCGTTTGACGCCTGCCAAGACCGTGCGCTTTTCCTTCGATGGCCGCATTCTGACGGGGCTCGAGGGCGACACGCTCGCCTCCGCACTCATCGCCAACGGCATCCACCTCATGGGCCGGTCGTTTAAATATCACCGCCCGCGCGGCGTGCTCTCGGCCGGCGCCGAAGAGCCGAATGCGCTGATGCAGGTGTCACGCGATTCGGCTCGCTACCAGCCGAATGTCCGTGCCTCGGTGCAGGAAATCTTCGACGGGCTCAGGGCCTCTTCGCAGAACCGCTATCCGTCGCTCGCCTGCGATGTCGGAGCCGTCAACGACGCGCTGTCGCCGCTCTTTTCGGCCGGGTTTTACTACAAGACATTCATGTGGCCGCGCACAGCCTGGAACAAGCTCTACGAGCCGGTCATCCGCCGGGCAGCTGGGCTTGGTGAGTCACCGAAAGAGGCCGATCCCGACCATTACGCGCAGCGCTATGCCCATTGCGATGTCCTCGTCGTGGGCGGCGGCCTGGCAGGCCTGTCGGCAGCGCTTGCGGCGGCGGAGTCGGGCGCAAGTGTCATCATCTGCGACGAGCAGCCCGAAATGGGCGGCGCTTTGCATTTCGACACCAGCATCGCCGTCAACGGCGAGACCGGTTTCGACTGGGCGCAGAAAACCGCAGCCCGTCTCGCCTTCATGGACAATGTCCGTGTTCTGACACGCACGACGGCGTTCGGCTATTACGCACAGAATTTCGTCGGCCTGACCGAACGCGTGACCGACCATCTTGCGCTTCCATCGCCGGACCAGCCGCGCGAACGGCTCTGGCAGGTCCGCGCCAAGCGCGTGGTTCTGGCAACGGGCGCCATCGAGCGGCACATGGTCTTTCCGGGCAACGATCGCCCGGGCATCATGCTGGCCTCGGCAGCGCGCATCTTCCTCAACCATTACGGCGTCGCCATCGGCGCGAAAGTGGCTGTCTACACGGCTTGCGACAGCGCCTATGAAGCGGCCTTCGACCTGCAGGATGCGGGCGTTCGCATCCCCGTGATCGTCGAAGCCCGCGACAGGCCGGGCGGAACGCTTCTCGAGGAGGCTCGCACGCGCGGCATCGAGGTTCTGACCCGCCATGCCATCGCCTCGACCAAAGGCAGGCTGCGCGTCTCGTCCATCGCGGTTGTTCCGGCCGGTGCATCGGGCAAGGGCCGCGATATCGAGGTGGACGCGCTGATCATTTCTGCCGGCTGGACGCCATCGGTGCATCTTTTCTCGCAGTCTCGCGGCAAGGTGGCCTGGGATGCGGAAAGCGGCCGGTTCCTGCCGGGTGTCAATGCGCAGGATTGCGTGTCGATCGGCGCCTGCGCCGGGACCGACGATCCCGTGGCGCTTGTCGAACAGGCTGTCGAGGCCGGTCTTGATGCCGCCAACGGAGCCGGCTCCGAGATGTCGGGACGTCCGGTCATCGATATCGATCATGAAGGCAGCGATGCCGGCTCTTGGTCGGCAGGCCTTGTTGGCGCCGTCGGGGCGCCAGAGTCCGGCAAGGCCTTCGTCGATTTCCAGAACGACGTCACTGCCAAGGATATCCGGCTCGCGGTGCGTGAGGGCATGCATTCGATCGAGCACGTCAAGCGCTTCACCACCAACGGCATGGCGACCGACCAGGGCAAGACCTCCAACATGCACGGCCTGGCGATCGCCGCCGAAACGCTCGGCAAGCCGATCCCGCAAGTGGGCCTGACCACGTTTCGCGCGCCCTACACACCGGTGACGTTCGGAACCATTGTCGGCCAGAGCCGCGGCGTGCTGTTCGATCCAGCCCGCAAGACGCCGCTCCACGCATGCCTGGAAACGAATGGTGCCGTCTTCGAGGATGTCGGCCAGTGGAAGCGCGCCTGGTACTTTCCACGCGCGGGCGAAACCATGCATGCCGCCGTCTCGCGCGAATGCCGCACGGTGCGCGAAGTTGCCGGCCTCTTCGATGCGTCCACGCTCGGCAAGATCGAAGTGGTCGGACCCGATGCGGCAGCCTTCCTCAATCTTCTCTACACAAACGCCTGGGACAAGCTGGAGCCAGGCCGGTGCAAATACGGCATCATGCTGCGCGAAGACGGCTTCATCTACGATGACGGCGTGGTCGGACGGCTTGCTGCCGACCGCTTCCACGTCACGACGACCACGGGCGGCGCGCCGAGGGTCCTCCACCATATGGAAGACTATCTCCAGACGGAGTTCCCGCATCTCGATGTCTGGCTGACCTCCATTACCGAGCAATGGGCCGTCATCGCCGTGCAGGGGCCCCAGGCCCGCGACATCATCGCGCCGTTTGTTGACGGCATCGACATATCCGATGATGCCATGCCGCACATGTCGGTACGCGAGGGCAAAATCTGTGGCGTTCCGACCCGGCTCTTCCGCATGTCGTTTACCGGCGAGCGCGGCTTCGAAATCAACGTCCCTGCCGATTACGGCCAGTCGGTGTTCGAGGCCCTGTGGGAGCGCGCCGAGGCGATGGACGCCTGCCTCTACGGCACCGAGGCGATGCACGTGCTGCGCGCCGAAAAGGGCTACATCATCGTCGGCCAGGACACCGATGGCACCGTGACGCCGGACGATGCGGGTCTCAGCTGGGCGGTGGCGAAGAAGAAGCCCGATTTCGTCGGCATCGCCGGTCTGAAGCGTGCCGACCTGCAGCGGCCGGATCGCAAGCAACTGGTCGGGCTGAAGACGAAAGATCCAACCCTCGTGCTGGAGGAAGGCGCGCAGATCGTTGCCGATCCAAACGAGAAGATCCCGATGACGATGATCGGGCACGTCACCTCGTCCTACTGGTCGGAGAATTGCGGCCGGTCGATTGCCATGGCGGTCGTCGCCGGAGGCCGGAGCCGGATGGGCGAGACGCTCTATGTGCCGATGCCCGACAGGACGATCGAGGTTGAAGTCACCGACACCGTGTTCTTCGACAAGCAAGGAGAACGGCTCAATGGATAGCCCCGTCGGCGTCGAACGCCTCCATCCCTTGCACGGCCGGCGCGGCGGTGGAGCCGCCGTCGGATTGACACCGGCGCAAGCGGCGGTGCGGATTTCGCTGCGCGCCAAGCCGGACGCGGTCTCCGCACTGTCCGGCGGCCTCGGCCTCGACCTGCCGACGCGCCCGAAAACGGCGGTGGTCAACGCCGACGGCACGCGCTCGGCGCTATGGCTCGGCCCGGACGAATGGCTTGTCATCGACGACGGCGAACATGGCGGCTCTGCCGATCTCGTGAAAGCGCTCGCCGATACCGGCGTGCTGCATTCTGCCGTCGATGTCTCCCACCGCCAGACAGCGATCATGGTCACTGGCGAGGCGGCTGCCGAAACGCTTGCAGCTGGTTGTCCGCAGGATCTGTCGCTGAAGGCGTTTCCGGTCAATGCCTGCTCGCGCACCGTGCTCGGCAAGATCGAAATCGTGCTCTGGCGCATGGCCGACGACATGTTCCGCGTCGAGTGCTGGCGCTCCTATTCCGACTACGCCTTCGCTTTCCTGAGTGAAGCCGCCCGGGACGCGAAGGCCTGAGCGATCTATTCGAGCGCGTCCAAGGCGGCCGGATCCATCTGAATGAGCGTCAGCCAGTCGGCGGTGAGTGCCGGTTTCATCTCGCCCTCGATCTCGACCGTCACCTGATAGCGCAGCATCATCATCTGGTGGCCGCGTCGGCGGGCTTCGGAGAGAACGAAGCGGCCGCGGATGCGCTTCCCGGCCTTCACAGGCGCCATGAAGCGCAATTTCTCGAAGCCGTAATTCACGCTGAGTTGCTGGTCCTCGACGGCCGGAATGCAGTCGTAATTCATCGCCGAGAGCAGCGAGACGGTGAGAAAGCCATGCGCGATCGTGCCGCCGAACGGACCTTCTGCCGCCGCGCGCTCCGGGTCCACATGGATGAACTGGTGGTCGTTCGTCGCTGCGGCGAAGCGGTCGATCATGGGCTGGTCGACCGTGATCCAGTCGGACAGTCCAATCTCCGTTCCGACCTGAGCGACGAGATCTTCGAGCGAAATCGTCGTGGCCAATTCGCTGGGGTCAGTGGTCGGCATTTTCCATGATCCGTTGCATGCGCTCGGCGGCTGCGCGCAATTTGGCCGCCAGCTCCTCGCGCTGATAATCCATGCGGTAGAGCGGCCCGGCGATCGCCAGGCCGAACCGCCGCGTTCCATGCACCAATGGCACGCCGATGCCCATGACATCGGGCGTGAATTCCGCTCGGTCCTCGGTCCATCCGCGCGCCACCGCGGCGTCCAGTTCTTCCATCAGTTTGCCGGCATCGGTGAAGGTCGTGGCCTGATGGCGCACGAAATCGACCTGTTCGAGGATGCGAGCCCGCTCCTGCTGGTCGTAGGAGGTAAGGATCGCCTTGCCGGTGGAAGTCGTATAAAGCGGGCGCCGCTCGCCGCAGCGGGCGAAATAGCGGATGGGCGAGGCCGCCTCGACCACGTCGATATAGAGCACCTCGGCGCCCTGCCTGGAGGCGAGCAGCACCGTCTCGCCGGCTGAGCGCGCCAGATCCTCCATCTCGCCATGGATGCGCTGGAGGAAGACGTCGCCCTCCATGATCGATGTCGCGATTTCATGGAGCCGTGGCGTCGGGTAGTATCCGCCGCGCTGTCGGGTCTCATAAATCAGCCCGCGGGCGAGCAGCGTCTCTATCAGGTTGAAGACACTGGATTTCGGCATGCCGAGCTCGTCGGCGATGATCGTCAGTGTCAGCGGACGCTTGTCGCGCGCGAAAAGCTCGAACAGATCAAGTGCATTGTCCACCTGTCGCACACGCATGCGATCCCTCCCAAATCCCACTTTGTTCATATACGTGAACCTTCTTCTTGCCAATTGAATTCCGTTGACAGGGCGAATCCGCTTCAATAGCGTTGAAGTCGAGGGCAGGGAGGCTCTCGGCCGGAACCGTGTGGGAGGAACATGACGGAAGCCGCCATTCTGTCCGCGCGCGGACTCACCAAGGAATTCAAGGGATTCGTTGCGGTCAACAAGGTTGACCTCGACGTGCGTCGTGGCTCGATCCATGCGTTGATCGGACCGAACGGGGCGGGCAAGACGACCTGCTTCAATCTTTTGACCAAGTTCCTGCAGCCGACATCGGGCGCAATCACCTACAACGGTCGCGACATCACGGGCCTGTCCGCAGCCGACATCGCCCGGCTCGGTCTCGTGCGTTCGTTTCAGATTTCCGCAGTGTTCCCGAACCTGACAGTCCTGGAGAATGTCCGCATCGCCCTGCAGCGGCGGCGCGGCGATTCCTATGACTTCTGGCGATCGGAACGGGTGCTGCGCGAATATGACGATGAAGCGCGCTCGCACATCGCCGATGTGGGTCTGACCGCATTCACCGACGAACGCGCTGGCGAACTGTCCTACGGCCGCAAGCGTGCGCTCGAAATCGCGACGACGCTGGCGCTCAACCCGGAAATGCTGCTGCTCGACGAGCCCATGGCCGGCATGACTCAGGAAGACGTGGAGCGCATCTCGGCGCTGATCCGCCGGATTGCGACCAACCGCACCATCCTGATGGTCGAGCACAATCTGTCGGTGGTCGCCAATCTGTCGGACCACATCACCGTTCTGGCGCGCGGCGAGGTGCTGGCGCAGGGCGATTACGCCACGGTTTCGAAAGACCCCAAGGTCATCGACGCTTATATCGGAGCGGGACATGGTTGAGCCAACGACGATGGAGCGGCCGATTGCCACCAAGGCCCCGATCAAGCCGCTGCTCGAGGTCAAGAACCTGCAGGGCTGGTACGGCGAAAGCCACGTGCTTCACGGCATCAACTTTTCCGTCGGAGAAGGCGAGGTCATCACGCTGCTCGGCCGCAATGGCGCCGGCAAGACCACGACGATGAAAGCCGTGATGGGCATCCTGGCCAAGCGCACCGGGTCGGTGACCTTCGAAGGCAATGAACTGATCAAGCTGCCGGCCCGCAAAATCGCCAAGGCAGGCATCGCCTATTGCCCGGAAGAACGCGGCATCTTTTCCAGCCTCTCGGTGCAGGAAAACCTGATGCTGCCGCCGAAAGTGCGCGAGGGCGGTCTGTCGCTCGACACGATCTTCGAACTCTTCCCCAACCTGAAGGAACGTCTGTCCAGCCAGGGCACGAAGCTTTCGGGTGGGGAGCAGCAGATGCTCGCAATCGCGCGTATTCTGCGAACGGGTGCCAAGACGCTGCTTCTGGACGAGCCAACGGAGGGGCTTGCGCCGGTGATTGTGCAGCAGATCGGACGCACCATCGCAAAGCTGAAGAGCCAGGGCTTTACCATCGTTCTGGTGGAGCAGAATTTCCGGTTCGCCGCTTCAGTCGCGGACCGGCACTACATCGTCGAGCAGGGTCGTGTGGTGGACACGATCCAGAACGCCGAACTCGACGCCAACATCGACAAACTGCATCGCTATCTCGGCGTTTAGAATGCAATCGGCACGAAAACGTGCCTTTCTCGGGAGGAGAACAGCAATGATGAAGAAACTCGCACTGGCCACTTCGGCATTTGCCATGCTGGCCGCAACGCCGGGCCTCGCCCAGGACGTGAGCGTCAAGCTCGGCGTTCTGAACGACCGGTCGGGCGTCTATGCCGACCTGTCGGGCGAAGGCTCGGTCATCGCTGCGCAGATGGCGGTCGAGGATTTCGGCGCCGAGGAAAAGGGCATCACGGTCGAGATCGTTTCGGCCGACCACCAGAACAAGCCGGACGTCGCATCCAACATCGCGCGCCAATGGTACAGCGAAGAAGATGTCGACGCGATCTTCGACGTGCCGACCTCTTCGGCCGCGCTCGCCGTGCATGAGATCACCCGCGAGATGGACAAGATCTTCATGAACTCCGGCGCCGCCACGTCGGACCTGACCGGCTCGGCCTGCTCGCCGAACACCGTTCACTGGACCTATGACACATGGGCGCTGGCCAACGGCACCGGCGGCGCGATGGTGGAGCAGGGCGGCGACAGCTGGTTCTTCATCACCGCCGACTACGCGTTTGGTCATGCGCTCGAGCGCGACACGACGGCCTTCGTCGAAAAGTCCGGCGGCACGGTCGTCGGCTCCGTACGCCACCCGTTCCCGGGCAGCGACTTCTCGTCGTTCCTGCTGCAGGCCCAGGCTTCCGGCGCCAAGGTCGTCGGTCTTGCCAATGCCGGTGGCGATACGATCAACGCCGTGAAGCAGGCGTCCGAGTTCGGCATCACCCAGGCTGGCCAGTCGCTTGCCGGTCTGCTCGTGTTCCTGACCGACGTGCATTCGCTCGGCCTGCAGACCGCGCAGGGCCTCGTCCTGACGGAAAGCTTCTACTGGGATCTGAACGACCAGACGCGCGAATGGTCGGCCCGCTTCGAGGAGCAGGCAGGCGACAAGCCGACGATGGTTCAGGCCGGCGTCTATGGCTCGGTCCTGCACTACCTCAAGGCCGTCGAAGCCACCGGCACGGATGAAACCGCAGCCGTCATGGAATGGATGAAGGCGAACCCGACCGACGATCCGCTCTTCGGTCAGGGCGAGATCCGCGAAGACGGTCGCAAGATCCACGACATGTATCTGTTCCGCGTGAAGGCGCCCGACCAGTCGGAAGGTCCGTGGGATTACTACGAACTGCTTGAGACCATTCCGGCCGACCAGGCATTCCGCCCACTCGCCGATGGCGGCTGCTCGCTCGTCGAGGAAGCTGCCGCGCAGTAATTGCGCCTCAGGCACGAACCGCGTCGCCTTTGGGCGGCGCGGCTTCCTTGAGAATTCCGTCGTCATTTCCGGAACCAGCCAGCCATGTTCGAGCTTTTGGGCATACCGCCGCAGGCACTTTTCGGGCAGCTCTTGCTCGGCCTGATCAACGGATCCTTCTACGCCATGCTGAGCCTTGGCCTGGCAGTGATCTTCGGCCTGTTGAACATCATCAATTTCACCCACGGCGCGCAGTACATGATGGGCGCCTTCGTGACCTGGATGCTGCTGACCTATTTCGGCATCAACTACTGGGCCGCCCTCATCCTGGTGCCGCTGATCGTCGGCGCGACCGGCATCGTCATCGAACGGCTGATGATCTCGAGGCTCTACCATCTCGACCATCTCTACGGCCTGCTTCTGACCTTCGGCCTCGCGCTCATCATCCAGGGCCTTTTCCGCAATCAGTACGGCGTATCGGGCATACCCTATGCGGCGCCTGAGCTTCTGCAGGGCGGGCATAATCTCGGCTTCATGTATCTGCCGAATTCCCGCCTCTGGGTCATCGTCGCCTCTCTCGTCGTCTGCCTCGGCACCTGGTTCATGATCGAGAAGACGAAGCTTGGCGCTTATCTGCGCGCCGCGACAGAAAACCCCACGCTGGTCGGCGCGTTCGGCATCAACGTGCCGCGCATGATCACGCTCACCTACGGCTTCGGCGTCGGCCTTGCCGCGCTCGCCGGCGTGCTCGCCGCACCGATCTATTCGGTCAATCCGAACATGGGCGAGCAGCTGATCATCGTCGTCTTCGCCGTCGTCGTCATCGGCGGCATGGGCTCGATCCTCGGCGCCATCATCACGGGGTTCGGCCTCGGGCTGGTGGAGGGTCTCACCCGGGTCTTTTACCCGGAAGGCTCCGCCGTCGTGATCTTCGTCATCATGGCCATCGTTCTGCTCGTTAAGCCGGCAGGCCTCTTCGGAAGGACCGCCTGACATGACCACGACCGATACCGTCAGCCACGTCTCGGCGCAGCCGCGCGACAAGGCCATGGGCATGCCGCGCCATCACATGATGATCTTCATCGCGCTGTTCGCCGCGATGCTGGTGGCACCCTTCGTGCTCTACCCCGTCTTCCTCATGAAGGTGATGTGCTTCGCGCTTTTTGCCGCTGCCTTCAACCTGCTGCTGGGCTTTGGCGGTCTCTTGTCCTTCGGCCACGCCGCCTATTTCGGCATGGCGAGTTATGTCTCCGCTCACGCCGCAAAGGTCTGGGGGCTGACACCCGAGCTCGCGATCCTCTCGGGCACGCTGGTCGCAATGGTGTTGGGCGCCGTGATCGGCTCGCTCGCCATCCGCCGCCAGGGCATCTATTTCGCCATGGTGACCCTCGCCTTCGCGCAGATGGTCTACTTCTTCGCCCTGCAGGCGCCGTTCACCGGGGGGGAGGATGGGATCCAGGCCGTACCGCGCGGCGATCTTTTCGGCATTCTGAGCACGCGTCCCGACCGCACTTTCTATTATGTCGTTCTGGCCATCACCTTCGGCGGTGTGCTCGCGATCTATCGTATCATCCATTCGCCGTTCGGGCAGGTGCTGAAGGCGATCCGCGAGAACGAGCCGCGCTCCATCTCGCTCGGCTATCACGTCAATCGCTACAAGCTGGCAGTCTTCGTCATCTCCGCGACTTTCGCCGGGATGGCAGGCGCCACCAAGGCGCTCGTGTTCCAGCTTGCGTCGCTGACCGATGTCTACTGGACGATGTCTGGCGAGGTCGTTCTGATGACGCTCCTTGGTGGCATGGGCACGGTCTTCGGGCCGCTGCTCGGTGCCGGCATCATCGTCGCCATGCAGAACTACTTCGCATCGTTCGGCGCCTGGGTGCTGATCATGCAGGGCATCATCTTCGTGCTGGCGGTGCTTCTTTTCCGTGAAGGAATCATCGGCGTGCTGGCCCGCTGGATCAAGAAACCGCTCTGAGCGCACCCCTTCATCCATCGCTTTTTGTATGACACCGGTGTCTCGACGGGCGCCGGTGTTACATTTCTGCGACATCGATCTCGGATTGCAAACTTCCTCTCCCGAAATGCAGGGATGGTTGGAACCTCGTAACGTTTTGATGGTTGAATTTCCGTGGCTGCGGCCACAGAAGCAAGTCCTGCCGCGAACCGGTCGGAGCTCAAAGTCCCTTCTGCCAAGGCAGGTTCAGGACAGGGTTTGCTTAATGAGTATCGTCCAGATTTCCGACATCAACCACTCGCACGAGAACAACAAAATGTCCGCAAGCCAAACTAGCGAGAACGTCGCTCAGAGCCTTCGTCCGGTTGTCATGGTCGTCGTCGCTGCCAAGATCATCATCGCGTCATTCCTGTTCGCCAACGTCGCAGGCGTGATCCCGACACCGGCAACTGCCTACGAGAACACAGCCGTTCATCTTTCCGTTGAACCGAACTAAGCGAAATAGCCTCGGCTCCAATAGCCGATAAGATAAGAAGCTGAAATGCGCCGGCCTGAATTGATGCCGGCGCAATAGTTTAAAAGCGTCTCGGAAATATCCGATCTTTTCAAGCCGCAGTTGTCAACTCATCGACCTGCGGCGATTTCTGAACCAGCAAGCCTGCATGCAGCATGAAGTCTTCGAACGCGGCTCGTGCGGTCGCCGCCTGCGTGCCGCCGCTCATGCCAGCCCGACATGCTTTATGCGCCGCCGCATGGCGCTGGTCTTTGCGCCAGCCCGGCATTGCTTCCAGATACGACAGTGCGGCTGCAGGGCTCTTGATGGCCTGGATGAAGCCGAGGCCGGCAAAGACGTGCACGGTGTGATCAAAGCTGGACGATGCCATCGAAGGCTCCTTTGGATGCGCGGGCTGCCGCCGCGATGTCGTGGTGTTTGCCGGGTTTGGTTGAGGTCGTTGCCCCGATTGTCCGCGCGGCAGCAAGAAATGCCTCGCGCGCTTTTGTGGCAGGAACGAAGCCATCGATCGCATCGCGGCAGGCCTGAACCGCTCGGCGATACGTCGAATGTGTCGTGATGGGCCAGCCGCCCATCAGGCATTCCAGCGCCTCGAAAGCGCTGTCGACGCGGCGTGGCGGCCGGCCGGGTAGGGTGACCCAAACGGGCGAAAACGGACGAGCACTCATTTCTCGTACAGCTCCTGTCAGATGGGCTGGGCGCCCTTGGTGCGCCCGCGGAGCTTTGAGAACGAGGAGCGGCTCGCAGTGTTCCACCGGCCGATGATGTTTCCTGAGAAAGCAGATCGCGATGACATGCCATGGCTGACCGGCACGGCGACCGTCACAATCAGGTGGAAGATGTGGAACCGTTCTCGGCGGCGCGGGTTATTCGGCAGGTTCAAACATGGAGTACCATAATGAAAAAGACTGCTTCTTTCGTCGCACTCTCGATGTTCGGCTTTGTCGCCGCCGCTTCGGCTCAAGCTCCAGCCGGCCTGATCGAAATCGAATCCGACAGCCAGATGGTCAGCGAGTTCAATCTGACGGTCGAGCAGCTGGAAGACATGAACATCCTGGACGCTGCCGGCGAGACGATCGGCGAAGTCGAAGAAGTGCTCGGCACCGATGACGGTACGCCGACGGCATTTTCGGCTGAAGTCGGCGGTTTCCTGGGTGTCGGCGACACCGATGTCGTCATCCCGTTCGACCAGGTAACGCTCGATGGCGACAACCTTCAGGTCGACATGACCCAGGAGCAGGTTGAAGCTCTGGACCGCTGGGAAGACTAATCCTTCCTCGGCGTGTCTGATTTAAGGCCCGTATTCGAAAGGATGCGGGCCTTTTTGCACGGGACATGAGCCCAAAAATCCCGTGGGTCGCGGCTGTCGGGGCTGGGGGGCCTGAATAACGAACCGCGACCCTGGCCCCGGTTGAGACAAGGGGCCGAGAACCTTGTAGCCAGCGCTGCGCTCCACCGCACCTATCAAATATCGCAGATTGCTCTTAACGCCGTGCCAACCACACGGCGCGATTCGACCGTTTGATCGGTGGAGCTGCGCGTGACCACCGGGGGCGGTTGGTCACGCGCAGCTCCCGTCCTCCCCAGAAGGACGTCAGGTCAACGTAAAGCACTGATTGGGTGTTAGAAATGGACCTCAGTCCAAGCATCCACCGGCGAACGTCTACGTCGTGCGAGCCCAAGGAATGACTGCCAGCATAACCACACAACCGCCGGCAGATGGGCCCGCTCGGCGAAGCTCTTCATCAGCCATCGTATTGACGTCGGTGTAGAGGGGGCGCTTGTAATCTTCTCCTTTTCGGCAAGAAATAGTGTCGACCTTTAACGATGCGGTAAGCGAAAGCCGTCGAAGTTGGTCATGCGGGCAAGACTGATCTTGAGGGGCCATGAGCGCCAATGACCGCGATGATCATCTTCTGGCAGATCTGACTTGTGGTCATCCTTATCTTGACGTTGGGCGGTGCTCATCGAAGATGAGCCTGTGACAGCTTCTGCCCCGCTGTAGGTTGGGGACCTCTCATGAAATTTCTGTCGCACGCTTCGATTCGAGCAAAAATTCTGACGCTCGTTGTCGCGCTGGCCGTGACCTCTGTGGGCGGCGCCGCGTTCATGGCTTATGAAGCCAATTCCTCGAGCGCCACTTTCCTGGAATTCATCGAGGCAGACATCGAAGCGACGTCGATGGTCTCCCGCGCGACAAGAAATCTTCAGTCTGTCGCTTACCGCTCCTACCAGGCACTCGATAGCGAACCTGGTTCACCAGCGCATGCAGTCGCTTTGGAAAGCTATCAAGGCAACACCGAGCAGATGGTGGAACGGCTTTCGCGGGCGATTGAACTGATGCCCGCGGAAGCGACAGCGCTTTCGTCGCTTCGCGATCGCGCTACGCAGATCGTCGAGGGCACGGGCAACGCCATTGATATCGATGTTTCCGGCGATAACGGCGCAGCCCGCGCGGTCATGATCGAGACTGATCTCCTCATTGACGACCTGACGACCGATCTCCGCGTCTGGAGCGAAAGCATGTCGGACATCGTCAAGGAGAAGAGCACGGCACTCAAATCCGAAAGTGACCGGCTGGCCCTGATCAGTCTTGGTGCCCTCATCGCGCTTTCCGTGGTGATGGCAATAATCTCCTTGATCGTCTCCACACTGGGTATCACGCGTCCCATCGCGGCGTTGAATGAGCGCATGCAGTCACTGGCGGAAGGCGATCGTCAAGCAACGGTGCCGGGGCTCAGCCGTGGCGACGAGATCGGCAAAATGGCCGATGCTGTCGAGGCTTTCCGGCAGGCTGCCATTGAGAAGGTTCGTCTTGAAGATGAGGCGATCCAGGCACGAGGCATGAGTGAGACTGAACGGCTGGAACGCGAGCGCCTCAAGGCCAAGGAGGCTGCAAAAATCCAGGCAGTGGTCGACGCTCTCGCCGAAGGGCTTGGCAAGCTCGCCGACGGAGACCTCAGTCATCAGCTGGATCGGCCCTTTGCCGGCGAAATGGACAAGCTGCGCGCCGACTTCAACAACGCCGTCAGTAAGCTCAATGCAGCGATGGTGTCGGTGACGGAGAATGCCCGCGCCATCCATTCAGGCTCCGAAGAAATCCGGGTCGCAGCGGATGATTTGTCGCGACGCACGGAACAGCAGGCGGCTTCAGTCGAGGAAACCGCTGCTGCGCTTGAAGAGATCACCACCACGGTTGCGGACAGCACAAAGCGTGCTGAAGAAGCCAGCCAGCTTGTGGCGAAGACACGCGTCGAAGCTGAGCGGTCGGGTGACGTCGTCAACAAGGCGATCGTCGCGATGAGCGAGATCGAGAAGTCCTCGATCGAGATCTCCAACATCATAGGTCTGATCGATGATATCGCGTTCCAGACCAATCTGCTGGCACTCAATGCTGGCGTCGAAGCTGCAAGAGCTGGCGACGCCGGTCGAGGCTTTGCGGTTGTGGCTCAGGAGGTGCGTGAACTCGCTCAACGCTCGGCCCGTGCGGCAACCGAGATCAAGGTTCTGATCAACGCCTCCGGTCAGCAGGTCAAATCGGGTGTGGCGCTGGTCGGCGAGACCGGACAGGCACTGTCGACGATCGTGCAGGAGGTCCAGGAGATCAACACGCATGTTTCGGCGATTGCCGAGAGCGCGCGGGAACAGTCGCTTGGCTTGAAGGAAATCAATACAGCCCTAAACAGCATCGACCAAGGCACACAGCAGAACGCTGCTATGGTCGAGCAATCGACCGCCGCCAGCCATAGCCTGGCTCAAGAGGCAGTCGCGCTCAATGAGTTGATGACGCAGTTCAAGATCGTCGCCGGCTACCAGAGCCAATCCATGCCGGTGACAAAGGGGCCTGCTGTCGCAACTGACCGCGCAAGGTCTGTGGACTCACCCGCCCGGAAGCTCGGCCGGAAACTCGCGAGCGCATTCGGTGGTGGATCCAGCGCCGCTGCGGTCGCTCAGTCGCATGAGAGCTGGGAGGAGTTCTGATGTCCGGCTCGATCAACGTTGGAGCTCTGACGCTTCTCCGGAGATCATCACCTTCTACTTCGGCGTGAAGCAGTACTGCGTGGAGACACTTGCAATCAGGTCAGAGCTTCTGCCGAGACACACCAAAATTAACAGCGCCTGTCAGTAGCTTGGGGTAGATATTGAGGGGCTGCTTGCGGACGCCCGGAGATCTGAAAACAATGCGGTTATCCGCCTGCGGATGACCGCACTTGAAAGTGCTTGGTTGGATCAAAATGCGACCAAGCGGTGCGGCTGAAGTGGTCGGCACAGGTTTTTCGTCTCGTAGTTCAGAACACTTGCATCCGGCCCGTCTGATGAAGCCAATTCGCGCATCACGTGATCGCGAAGTGTCCGAAAGTTTGAACCGCATCTCAAATGGTTCAAACCGAAGAGCCGGTGAAGAACAGAACGAGAAGATAAGCCAGCACCGCGATTACCAAGCTACGAAACGCGATCGATACAAAGCGGTATTTCGCCGAGGCGATAGACGCCAGAGTGTCGGCATTGGTGACATATTCACCGAAAAGGTAATCGCCGTCATTGGCGTCGGCCGCCGCCTGAAACCGCGTGCGCTGGACAGGCCATGTTCCCCAGAAGAGGGACGTCGAGACGGCGCTGCGACGTGGCAACACGACCAGGATGGCGGAGACGAGAGCGACAGTCACACCGACTGCGAGTACAAAGGAAGCAAAAAGCAGTGGAAGATCGGCCATTGTATAGCGTGTGAGGGCAAAAGCTGCCCGCACATCGGCTGAAGAAACAAGAAAGGCGATCATGAAGGTGAAGATATAAGCCGCTTTCTGGTCGGATATCTTGATCTGGTCATAGAAGACGTCATTCACTTTACGGATGTGATCGAAATATTCCTGCTTCATGCTCAGTTTGGCTGCGGCGTCCGCATCCGAGAAGACAACTACTGTTTCTGGTGCTTCGCCTTCCATGGAAACCATCGCCTCGCTGCATTCCGATCACAGCCTATCGCATATTGTCAGCAAGCATTACAGCACCAGTTGACTTTATCATCCGCTGATTTCACTGCTTTTTTTCGGAAGAGGGGAAAACAGTGATGTCGCGTCTACTTGTGGGTGCTTGCGCAGCCGCAATGGCTGCGTGTGTGGGTGCATCCGCGCTGGCCCAGCCGGTGTCGCGCCAGGGAGCGTCTGCCGGCGCCGTCATCGCGCGCAAATCCGGCGAAGAAGTCCAGTTCATCGATGTCAGCTCGTGGCAGGCCGTCGAGCTGGCGCAGGATCTGCTGCCGGGCGATGTGCTGCGCACCAATGCGACGGGCCAGCTCGCTGTCCTGTTCGCCGACCAGACGCAGATGCGGCTTGCGCGCAACACGTCGCTGGTGGTCAAGTCGCTCGGCAGCGGCGCCGATAGCGCTTTCGGGTTGCAGGCCGGCACCATCTGGGGTCGTGCCCAGCGTGGCGGCCTTGGGCTGACGGTCGATACGCCCGCCGCTTCGGCGGCCATCCGCGGCACGGACTGGAGCCTTGCCGTTGGTGCGGACGGACGCACGACGCTGATCGTGCTCGAAGGATTGGTGGAACTTTCCAACGAATTTGGCAGCGTTTCGGTTGCCGAGGGCGAGGCCGCCACTGCCGCGATCGGGCAGGCGCCGACCAAGATCGTCATCGTCGATCCGGACGATCGCGAGCAGATGCTGTTCTATCTTTCGCTGCGCGGCGCTTTCACCTTTCTCCCAGCCTCCCCGCTGGCGAGCCCGGAGATGCGCCAAGCGCGGGCGCGCATCGGCGCAATCCCACCGGAGCGGCGATCGACGGATGACTGGCTGACACTCGCGGAGGCTGCACTTTCCTATGACGGCAGGCAGGCCGCGCGGGCCGCCCTCGCTCAACTGGATCGCCAGACGCTGACGCCGGCTGAGAGGGCGCGCTACGACCTGATCGAGGCGCTGAACGCTGGCGCCGAGAAGCGCTACGAGGAAGCCGCGCGCCTTTTCGCTGCGGCAGAGGCTTCACTCGATCCGCGTCGGCGCACGATCGCCCGCTTCGGCGGCTACTACGCCCGGGCGCTTGCCGATCCCGACCGCGTCGAAGATGTGCCGGCCGAGGGCAAAGGGCCCTATGGTGCGATTGCCGCTGCCCTGACCGCCGGTTTCCTGGACGATATTCCTGCTGCAATCGAGGTGCTGAAGCGGGCGGAACGCACTTTTCCGGACAATCCGACCTTGCCGGCCCTGCGGGCGCAACTGGCGACCCTCATCGACGATCGCGCGCAGGTGGAGGAGGCGGTTGCCCGGGCGCTTGCGCTCGATCCGGATGACCCGACAGCGCTCGAGGCGCGGGCGGGCTTCAAGGCCGGCACGCAGAGCGACCTTGAAGGTGCGCTTGCCGATCTCGAGCGCGCAGTTGCTATTGCGCCGGGTGCAACCTCGGCCTGGAACGGGCTAGGCCTGGTCCAGTCCGCGCGCGGCGACAACAGACGCGCCGAAGCGGCGCTGCTGCGTTCGATTGCCCTCGATCCTCAGGATCCAGTATCGCACGCCAATCTCGGCATTCTCTATCTTGACCAGGGCCGCATTGCCGAGGCGAAGACGGCGATCGATGCAGCCGTCGCAGCCGATCCCTCCTTCAGCATCGGCCTCGTGGCGCGCGGCCGCTATCATATGCAGACCGGCGAGCTGGACAAGGCGGTAACCGATCTGCTGGCCGGAACCACCGACAATCCCGCCTATTCGCAAGGCCTGCTCCTGCTTGCCGCCGCGCACTTCGAAAACGGCGACATCGATGCCGGCATGCAAGCGCTGGAGAATGCCGACAGGCTCGATCCGAATGATCCGGTGACTGCAGCGCTCGCGACACGGGTCTCGATCGACGACTATCGCGCAGGCGACGCAATCCGAAATGCCCAGGAATTTCTCGCCCGCGGCCGGGCGCGCGGCGGCGACTTCGCGTCGATGCAGGCCAACCAGAGCGCCGGCTCGACCCTGAACAGCGCCTTTCGCCTGCAAGGGCTGAATGCCTGGGGCCGGTACTATGGAGAAGCTGTCTTCCAGCCGTTTTCGTCGAGCGGCTACATCGACCAGGCTGTCGGCGGCAGCGTCAATCCCTATGCCAACGCGCTGACGCCGGGCACGAACGCGATCGAGCCGAGCGGCAATGCCGGCAGCTTCTCAGCCTTTTTCCAGGGCCTTCTGCTCGACCCACTGCCGCTCGCCAGCCGCTCGCGCGGCATCGAGGTGTTGCGCCGCCCGTTCCTCGAAGGCGCCATCGCGCTCGGCGGTATTGAAGGCGATGGCGAGAGCGACCTCCCAGGTGAGGCGGAGCTGCAGGGCACGACGAATACTCCGATCCCCATGAGCTTCTACGGCACCCTGAGCCGATCGAGCTTCCCGGGCAGCCGCCCTGAGTTCGGGATCGACGATGCGTTCCGGTACGACATCGAGCAGATCGGTGGAACAGTCTATCTCACGGCGACGCCAACGCCTTACGATCGCGTCGTTATCTACGGCACGGTGAGCGATGGCGACACATCCTTCCTGTCGCTCCCCGACCCCGGAAATCCGCTGGCGCCTTTTGCGACCTTCGAAAGCGAGGATGTGGCCGTGCGCCAGGTCAATTCCGGCATCGCCTGGAGCCATGACATCGATTACCGCAACGTCGTGACGGGTGGACTTCTGTTCAGCGATCTTAACGGCGAGAGCCAGACCATTCTCTCTGCCGACCCTATCGGTCCTGGCCTGCCGCCGCTTGTTCGGCGGACCGTCACGGGTGATCTCGAGGAACGAAGCCTCGTCGCAGCGCTCGCTCATGCCGTCGAACTCGGCGCATCGACGGTCCGCTACGGCATCGAAGCCGGTGTCACCTCCGAGTTTAGCCGCAGCGAGACGGTAGACGAGCTCTTCGGCATCCCGATCCTGGCGCCTGCTGTCGTGGAAGACGTCGATACCGATATCGGCCGTGCCTATGTCGATGTGATCTACGATGTCAGCGATGCTTTCTTGATCGAAGGAGCGCTCTTCGGCTCCTACATCAATGGCGGAGATATCGATGAGACCCGGCTGGAGCCGAGGCTGGGACTCTCTTACACGCCGGCGACCGGCCAGTGGCTGCGGGCCGGCTTCCTGCGCGAGGGTCTGCAGAACGGCATCCCGACGCTTTCGCCTATCGGCGTTGCCGGCCTCCAGTCGATACAGAAGCCGCTCGATACAGAGGGATACGCCGACACCTTCATTGCGCGCTGGGACGCGGAGTGGACGCCCCGTTTCTTCACCTCGCTCGATTACCAGCATCAGGAACTGAACGATCTTTCGATTGCCGTTCCGGCAACGGTCGTTCCGATCGCCTTGTCCGACGGCCGGATCGACCGGGCTTCCATCACCGCAAACTTCCTCATCGCTGACGGGCTCGGCGCCTTTGCGAGCTTCGCTTATGCGGAGTCCGAAAACGGTGATCCAACCTCGGCTGGCCTTGGCGGCCCGCTACCCTATGTGCCCGAAACCACGGCGCAGATCGGTTTCACATATGTTCATCCGTCAAATGTGCGGCTGACGCTGGCCGCCAGCCACATCGGCGAGAGGGCAGGTGAGCCCGGCGCCGGCACCCTGGCCGACTATTGGACCGCAGATGCCAGCCTGTCTTGGGAGCCGTTCGACAAGCGCTTCGAACTCGATCTCCAGGCCTACAACCTATTCGACAAGGAGTTCGAGGTCAGCAACGACACCCCGGGTTATGGCCGCACCTTTGTCGGCAAGCTCAAGGTCCGGTTCTGAAGGTGCGCTTCTCTGATCTGCGCAGCCGCGTCCGCATCAATCCCGTGAAGTCGGAAAACGTGGCGATGCGCAAGCGTCGGCGCGGGCTCGTCGCGCTCATGATGACCGCAGCACTGGTTCTTTCGCTCCTGTCGCTGACGTCGGGATGGCGCCTTCTCGATCTCCGGATCTACGACTACCTCTCGACGATTGTTCTGCCCGGGCTTCCGGAGAACGGTCCGATCATCGTGGCGATCGACGAGCCGTCTCTGTCGGAGATCGCTCAGCAATGGCCATGGCCGCGTTCGCTGCATGCGCAGCTCGTGGAGGCGCTGCGGGATGCGGGGGCATCGGCGATCGGCCTCGACATCATCTTCGCCGAACCCTCCACGCCGCAAGCCGATGAGCAATTGGCCGCCGCCATGGGATCGGACACGGTGCTCGCAGGCGATTACACGGTGCTGACCACCCCGCAGGCGGACCAGGAGATCAGGGTCGAGCCGCTGGCCGGGCTTCTGGCTGGCGGCGCGCTGACAGGCATCGCCTCCATCGGGCTCGACGGCGACGGCATGATGCGCCGCATTCCGTCCTATCCGGATGGCTTCGCCAGGCGGCTGGCGGACGCAGTTGGGCATGACACCGACCCAGCGCAGGGCGAGCGCCTGCTGCGCGTCTTCGGACCGGCGCGCACCTATCCAACGGTTTCCTATTACCAGGCGCTCGATCCGGACAGCTTCCTGCCCGCCGATTTCTTCCGCGGGCGGCCGGTCATCGTCGGCCTCAGCCTGCAGAACACGCCGACCGTCGGCGAGGGCGGAGCAGGGGCCGACGCCTATGCGACGTCCCACACGGTGCGGAGCAACCGCCTGGTGCCGGGCGCCGAAATCCAGGCGACGATCTATGACAATATCGTTCACAAGCTCGGCGTACGTCCGGCCTCGTCCCCGGCCGTGATCGCGGTCATCGTCTTGGCAGCGCTCGCCGCAGGCCTCCTGGTGCGCCGCGGGACGGGCTGGAAGACGCTTGCAACGGTCACGATCGCTGCGATCGGCCTGTTCGGTGCGAGCATCGCGCTGATTTATCTCGTGAGTTTCTACATTTCGCCCACCGGCGCGCTTTCGGCACTGGTCGTTGTGACGGGCGGGCAGGGGCTCGTTGACTTCGCCGAGGAGCGCCGCACGCGCCTTCACATCATCCGCGCCTTTTCCCAATATCTCGCCCCGGCGCTCGTCGAGCGGCTGGCGCGCGACCCGTCGCTGCTGAAGCTCGGCGGCGAACGGCGCACGATCTCGATCCTCTTTTGCGATGTGCGTGGCTTCACCAGCATCGCCGAGCGCATGAAGGACAGGCCGGATGAGCTCACCGCCCTGATCAACAGGCTCCTCACGCCGCTGTCCGACATCGTGCTCGCCTTAGGAGGTACGATCGACAAATATATCGGTGATTGCATCATGGCCTTCTGGAACGCGCCTCTGGACGACCAGGATCACGCCTTCCATGCGGTTTCAGCGGCTCTGTCGATGCTCGACGCCATCGAGCGGTTGAACGCGGAACTGGCGGAAGAGGCGGCGGATGGCGAACCTCCGCCGGTCTTGCGAATCGGGATCGGGATCAACACCGGCGACGCCATCGTCGGCAATATGGGCTCAGACCGTCGCTTCGACTATTCCGCGCTCGGTGACGCCGTGAACCTCGCCTCACGCCTTGAATCGGCCTCCAAGACCTATGACGTCCCGCTGCTGATCGGCGAGACGACAGCAGCTATGATCGGCGAGCGCTTGCCTCTGCGCGAAGTCGACCGGATTTCGGTCAAAGGTCGCAGCGCAATCTCCCCTGTTTTTACAGCGGAGAATTTTATCGGCGCAGTTCAATATATGAAGACCCCTGGCCGGATCTTTCCATCTAGCGACGGCTGAGGAACCCTGTCCAGATACAACATTGACGATAAGGGCAGGGAGCAATTCGGCTCTTCGAACGCGAGCGTCGCGACGTAGAAATTGCTCGTGTCGCTGCCGCCGGGCAGGCAAGGCCCAGCCGGCGGCAGGAGAGGTCGAGATCAGACCTGGCCGTAGCCGCCGGCAGTCGGCGTGATCACGGTGACCGCTTCGCCAGCTTGAAGCACCGTCTGGTCGCAACCTTTTAGAACGTCGACGGTGCCGTCGAGACGGCGAACCTCTGTGCGGCCGAGCTCGCCTTCGCCGCCGCCTGCAATGCCCTGCGGGTGGACGTGTCGGTGCGACGACAGGATCGCGCAGTCCATGGTCTGGAGAAAGCGCAGCGTACGCGTCGTACCGTTGCCGGCCGCAAACGCGCCCTTGCCGCCCGAACCGTCGCGAAGCGTGAAGTTCTCCAGCATCACGGGGAAACGCATCTCCAGGATTTCCGGGTCAGTCAGACGGGAGTTTGTCATGTGGACGTGCACGCCCGACGTTCCGGCAAAGCCGCGGCCATCGTTCATGCGGCCAGCCGGCGAGCCCGAGCAGATCGTCTCGTAATACTGGTACTCGTTGTTGCCGAAGGTCAGGTTGTTCATCGTGCCCTGGCTGTTGGCGATCGCCCCCAGCGCGCCGAAGATGGCATTGGTCACATGCTGCGAGGTCTCGACATTGCCGGCAACGACGGCGCGCGGATAGGCCGGCTTCAGCATGCAGCCCTCGGGGATGACGATGCGGATCGGCCGCAGGCAGCCGGCATTCATCGGGATCGGCGCTTCCACCATCACACGGAAGCAATAGAGGACGGCTGCGCGCGCCACCGGCTCCGGGGCGTTGAAGTTGTTGGCGATCGCGTCCGAGGTGCCGGTGAAGTCCACGGTGGCGGTCCGCGCCTCGCGATCGACCGTGATCTTCACCTTAATGACCTGGCCGGTGTCAGTCGAATACTCGTAGGCGCAATCCTCCAGGCGCCCGATAAGCCGCGCGACTTCTTCTGCCGCATTGTCCTGCACGTGGCCCATATAGGCCTGCACCACGTCCAGCCCAAACTCCTCGACGATCTTATGAAGCTCGGCCGCACCGCGCTCGTTGGCGGCGATCTGCGCCTTGAGGTCGGCGATGTTCTGGACCGGGTTGCGAACCGGGTAGGGGTGGTTGGTCAGGAGTTCGTGGAGTTCCTTTTCCCGGAACTGTCCTTCAGCGACCAGCTGGAAATTGTCGATGAGGACGCCTTCCTCGTCGACGGTGGTCGCAAGCGGCGTCATCGAGCCAGGCGCCGTGCCACCGACATCGGCATGGTGCCCGCGCGAGGCAACCCAGAACAGAATCTCCTTGCGATCATCGCTGAAGACGGGGCTCACCACCGTGATGTCAGGCAGGTGAGTGCCTCCGTTATAGGGAGCATTGAGCGCAAAGACGTCGCCGGGGCGGATGTTGCCTTCGTTCAGGCGGATGATGGTCTCAACCGAGCGATCCATGGAGCCGAGATGCACCGGCATATGCGGCGCGTTGGCGACCAGCGCACCCGAGGCATCGAAGACGGCGCAGGAGAAGTCGAGCCGCTCCTTGATGTTGACGGAATGCGCCGTGTTCTGGAGCGCGACACCCATCTGCTCGGCGATGTTCATGAAAAGGTTGTTGAAGACCTCGAGCAGGATCGGGTCTGCCTGTTTCGTGCCGATCGCCTGATTTCGCGCGAGCTTCTCGTGGCGGGTGAGCACAATGTTGTCGGCAGCCGTCAGCCTTGCGGTCCAGCCCGGCTCGACAACAATCGTCTGGTTGGCCTCGATGATGAGGGCAGGGCCCTTGATGCGGTCGCCGGCCTGAATGCCCTCGCGGCGGAAGACGCCTGCCTGTCGCCACTCGCCGCCGGAGAAGATGCGGCCGGTGACGTCGGACGAAGCGTCGTGGCCCACGCCGTCATCTTTCTCGCCCTCGATTGCATCGCTCCCGGCCTGCCAGCCTTCGACCTCGACGGCTTCGACTGTGATAGGTTTATCGGATGTGATGAAGCCGAACTGCGCCTTGTGCATGGCCTCAAAACCGCTTTGTGCCTTGCCAAGGTCGCCGTCGAAGGCAACATCGAGCGTGTTGTCGGTGCCGGCGTAGCGTAGATGCAGTTTCGTGCGCGTGGTGACCGTGTCGGCAGCGATGCCCTGTTCGGCAAGTTCGGTGGCGACGGCGCCGGCAAGGTCCGCCTCGAGGCCGGAGATTGCGGCGCGGCTGGCTTCGGCGAGCGGCTGCATCAGCCCCTGTTGGCGGCTCGCCGTGACGGTTGCGAGGCCCATTCCGTATGCTGAAAGCAGGCCCGACAGCGGGTGGATTAGGATCGATTCCATGCCGAGCGAATCGGCGACGAGGCAGGCGTGCTGGCCGCCGGCTCCGCCAAACGAGTTCAACACGTAGCGGGTGACGTCGTAGCCGCGCTGAACGGAGATCTTCTTGATCGCGTTCGCCATGTTCTCGACAGCGATCTTCAGGAATCCCTCGGCGATCTCTTCCGGCGAGCGGCCTTCGCCGACGCTCTCCGCGATCTCGCCGAACTTTTTGGCGACCATGTCGCGGTCGAGTGGCTTGTCCTGGTCTGGGCCAAAGATCGCCGGGAAGAAGTCCGGGTTGAGCTTGCCCAGCATGACGTTCGCATCTGTCACTGTGAGCGGCCCGCCGCGGCGGTAGCAGGCGGGGCCGGGATCGGCACCGGCCGAATCCGGGCCGACGCGGAAGCGACCGGGCTCGGCATGCAGGATCGACCCGCCACCGGCAGCGACTGTATGGATGCGCATCATCGGCGCGCGGATGCGCACGCCGGCGACTTCCGTATCGAAGGCGCGCTCATATTCGCCTGCCGCATGCGCAACGTCCGTGGAGGTGCCGCCCATGTCGAAGCCGATGACGCGGGGAAAACCTGCCTGTTCGGCGGTCTTGACCATGCCGACGACGCCGCCTGCCGGGCCGGACAGAATTGCATCCTTGCCCCGGAAACGGTCGGCAGCGGTGAGGCCACCGGACGACATCATGAACTGAAGCGTCGGGCCGGGCTCGCCGGGCGGCGTAGCGCCGAGGATACGGGCGACGCGCGAGACATAGCGGCCGAGGATGGGCGAGAGATAGGCGTCGACGACGGTCGTATCGCCGCGACCGACGAGCTTGATCAGCGGCGAAACTTCGTGGCTGACGGAAACCTGCTCGAAGCCCAGACCTCGGACCAGTTCGGCCAGCGCCGCCTCATGGACCGGGTTCTGCCAGGCATGCATCAGCACAATCGCAACGGCGCCGATGCCGTGGGCCTTCGCCTTCTCGAGGTCCGCACGGATCGGGTCGAGCTCAATTGCGTGCTCAACCGACCCGTCGGCCATCAAGCGTTCAGGCACCTCGATGACGCGCTCGTAGAGCTGTTCGGGGAGGATGATTTCCTTGGCGAAGATGTCCGGCCGCGCCTGGTAGGCGATGCGCAGTTGGTCGCGGAAGCCTTCGGTGATGAGGAGCAGCGTGCGTTCGCCCTTGCGCTCGAGCAGCGCATTGGTGGCGACCGTCGTTCCCATACGGACGGTGCCGATGGCCGCGGAGGGCAGATCGGCTTGAGTGGCAGCGCCGACCAGGCGTCGGATGCCTTCGATCGCCGCGTCTTCATAGGCTTCCGGATTTTCCGACAGAAGCTTCATGGGCTGCAGAGAGCCGTCGGGAGCGCGACCGATGACGTCGGTAAACGTGCCGCCGCGATCGATCCAGAAATCCCACCGGCCCGTGTCGTCGATGCCGTTCGCCATGATGCAGTCCTCCGTCCATGTCCCCGAGTTCGACCAGTCTTCTGCCGGACGCTGACAAATCGTTGACAAATTGCGAATGAGCCGTCAACCTTTCATTTGGACGCCGAGATACGGCGCCGCAAGCGTCCTGCCGGAACCAGGTCTGCATTGCCAAAAAAGGGGAATACGATAATGACGCAACACCATCGCGCCGGCCTGCTGGCCGCAGCCTTCGCCACTCTTCTCGCCGCTCCCGCCATGGGCCAAAACGCCTGGGACATGCCGACGCCCTATGGCGATGGCATCTTTCATACGCAGAATATCATGCAGTTCGCCGATGACGTCCGGGAGGCAACAGGCGGCAGCATCGACATCACCGTGCACTCCGCGAACTCCCTCTTTGGCCATGCTGAGATCAAGGATGCGGTGCGTGACGGTCTCGTGCCAATTGGCGAGTTCCTGCTCTCGCGTCTTGCGAACGAAGACCCGGTCTTCGCGCTCGATTCCATTCCGTTCCTGGCTTCTTCCTATGAAGAGGGCGAGCAGCTCTGGGCTGCCTCACGGGACGCGGTCTCCGAAAAGCTCGCCGAGCAAGGGTTGACGGTGCTTTATGCGGTCGCTTGGCCCGGCCAGAGCCTCTACCTCAACCAGGAAGTCACCGACCCGGCACAGATGGAAGGCCTGAATTTCCGCGCTTACAACGTCGCCACGGAGCGCCTTGCAACGCTGCTCGGCGCCACGCCGACGCAGGTCGAGGAGACCGACATTCCGACCGCGTTCTCGACCGGCCGCGTCGAGGCGATGATCACCTCGCCTTCGACCGGCGCCAACGCCAAGGCCTGGGATTTCACCTCGCATTACATCGACGTGCAGGCTTGGCTCCCGAAGAACATCATCGTCGTCAACACGGAAGCCTTCGAAGCGCTTTCGGAAGACGAGCGCAACGCGATCCTAGAAGCGGCTGCTGCCGCTGAAGAGCGCGGCTGGCAGATGTCGCGCGAGGAGACCGACGCCAAGATCGCTGAACTGGAGGCTGGCGGCATGAGCATCATGCAGCCGTCCGAGGCGCTTTCCGCCAAGCTGCAGGAGATCGGCGCGACCATGACCGAGGAGTGGCAGGCCTCGGCCGGTGAGGCAGGCACCGCGGTCATCGAAGCCTACCGCAACCAGTAAGCCTTCAAGAACGGGCGGGTCATCGACCCGCCCGTTGCACTTACGGGGACCGCTCCCATGCGCAAGGCACTCGATGCCCTCTACGGCGCTGCTTTGTTCGGCGCCTGCTCGGCGATGGTCGTGATCGCGACCCTCGTTTTCATCCAGGTGGTGGCACGGCTGATCGACCGCTTGTCTACGCTCGCCGGCTTCGGCCGCTTCGGCTTTGCCATCCCGTCGCTGGCAGAGATCGGCGGCTTTCTCTTTGTCGCCTCGGCCTTTCTCGCTCTGCCGGCGACCCTGAGGGCAGCGGGTCATGTGCGCGTGACGCTCTTCGTCGGCTGGGCCGGGCCCCGCCTGGAACGCGCCATGACCGCATTCGTCCTTATCGTCGCTCTGGCGCTTGCCGCCTATGCCAGCTGGGTGGTCGGAGGACAGGCTTATGCGTCCCTCGAGCGCGCATCCGTATCCTACGGCCTGATCGCGATCCCGCTCTGGATCCCGCAAGCGGTCATGACAAGCGGGCTCGCTATCCTCGCCGTTGCGATCCTGGACGAACTCGCAGCCGTGCTTTCCGGTGGCGAAGCGAAGTTTCGCGAGATCGAGCGCACGCGCGGCGTCGACGAGGGAGGCCACTGATGGATATCGGCATTCTGTCCCTGATCCTGGTTGCCGTCCTTTTCGGTTTCCTTTTCTCCGGCCTTTGGGTCGGCTTTGCCCTCATGGCTGTCGGCTTTGTCGCTATGGAACTGGCGTCATCGGCGCCGGCCGGACTCGTCTTTGCACGTCGGGTCTGGGGGGCAATGAACAGCTGGGACCTGACGGCGCTTCCCATGTTCATCTGGATGGGCGAGCTTCTGTTCCGCTCCCGCATTTCGTCGGACATGTTTTCGGGCCTTGCGCCTTTTACGCGACGGCTGCCTGGGCGTCTCCTACACGTCAACGTGTTCGGATGCGCGCTGTTTGCAGCCGTGTCCGGTTCGTCGGCTGCAACGACTGCGACGGTCGGCAAGATGTCGCTGCCGGAACTGCAGCGGCGCGGCTACGACCCTCGCATGGCGATCGGCACGCTTGCCGGTTCGGGCACATTCGGCTTCCTCATCCCGCCCTCGATCATCATGATCGTCTATGGCGCGGCGACCGAGCAATCGATCGCGCGCCTGTTTCTCGCCGGCATCCTGCCAGGCGTCATGCTGGCAGTGATGTTTTCGTCCTACGTCATGCTCTGGTCCTTGATGAACAAGGACAGGATGCCCGAGCCCGAGCCGAAGCCCACTTGGGGCGAGCGGTTCGAGGCGCTGACGCTGCTCCTGCCGACGGTTATCCTGATCGTGACAGTTATCGGCTCGATCTATGGTGGTTTCGCCTCACCGACCGAAGCAGCCGTGGTCGGCGTCTTCGGCGCCCTTGCGATCTCCTACTTTTCCGGTGGGCTGTCGCGGGAAAGCTTCGTAACCTCGCTCAAAGGATCGGCGATCACGAGCTGCATGATCGCGCTGATCCTGGCAGGCGCGTCGTTCCTCACCGTCGCCATGGGCTATACCGGCATACCGCGCACGCTTGCCACCTGGATCGGCGAACAGGGCTTCTCGCAGTTCGCGCTGCTGGCCGTCCTCCTCGTGTTCTTCATCATTCTCGGCTGCTTCATCGACGGCATATCAATGGTCGTGCTGACAACGTCCGTCATCCTGCCGATGGTGCTTGCCGCCGGCATTGATCCGATCTGGTTCGGCGTCTTCCTCGTTCTCGTGGTCGAGATGAGCCAGATCACCCCGCCGGTCGGCTTTAACCTGTTCGTCATCCAGTCGATCACGGGACGAGGGATCTTCGAGATCGCGCTCTATGCGCTGCCCTTCTTCTTGATCCTTGTCCTGGCGACCGCACTTCTCGCCGCTTTTCCGGAGATCGCCCTATGGCTGCCGAGCACCATGATGAACAACTGAAGGATCTGGCGATCGGGCCGGTGGTTTCATCGGCGCATCTCGCCAATTCGAGCCTGCCAGCGCTCTCGGAAGTCGAGTTTGCCTTGACCATGGCAAATCATGCTTTCCAGCGGTGGATCGTGCGCTGCACGGCGGCAGCCGGTGGGCCTTCACTCTCGCCTATGGAAGTGTTGATCGTGCACCTCGTCAACCACCGGGCAAGACCGAAGACGCTCGCTGATATCTGCCTCGTGCTCAATGTCGAGGATACGCATCTGGTCAACTATGCGATCAAGAAGCTGGTTGAGCACGGTCTGGTGGAGCCGGGCCGCAAGGGCAAGGAGAAGACGATCACGGTAACGGAAACGGGGCGCCAACTCTGCAAGCGCTATGGCGATGTTCGAGAGGCGCTGGTGGTGCAGTCGGTTCTGCAAATCGGTCACGACCCGGCCGAGCTCTCGCGTCTCGCCAGCTTGTTACGTGCGGTCTCTGGTGCCTACGATCAGGCGGCGCGTGCCGCCGCCTCCCTTTAGGCTGGTGCCAGTCTTCGCCTTTCTCGCCCGCCATGGGCGGATGCTGCTCGTCTCGGGGCTCTTGATCGGCGCAATCCTGCCGGACCTCGCGATTGCACTGAGGCCCGGCATTGCGCCGATGATCGTGGCGCTGCTGTTCCTTGCGGTTCTCCGGTTGGGGCCAGATGGCATCAAAGCAGGGCTTAAAGGCGTTCACCGAGCGGCGGGACTGGCGCTCGTCCTCCAGGTCGTGCTGCCGCTGACGGCGGCGTTCGTCTTTTGGCTCACGGGCGTACTTGGCTCTACCATCGCTATGGGCATCGTGCTGGTGCTGGCGGCCGCGCCCATCACTGGCAGCCCGAACATCACCCTTATGGCCGGCGGCGATCCAGCGCCGGCCTTACGCCAGCTTGTTATTGGAACCGCGCTCCTGCCGTTGACGGTCCTGCCGGTGTTTCTCGTCATGCCCGCCTTCGGCAGCCCGCTTGCGGTTGCGCGGGCTGCACTCGAGCTTCTGATGCTGATTACACTAGCCGGCGGCGTCGCCTACGCGTTACGGGCGTTCAGGGTCGTGTCGGGCAGCGACCGGTCGGTGTTGGCCATGGATGGGCTTGCCGCGCTTCTGCTCGGTCTCGTCGTCATCGGCCTTATGTCGGCTATTGGTCCGGCGGTTCTCAACGAGCGTGGCGCATTCTTCCCGGCACTGGCCGCTGTCTTCCTGCTTAACTTTCCGATTCAGCTCTGCGCCAGTGCGCTTGCCGCGCGTAAGGACCCTGTATCGGCCCCAGCGATGGGGATCACCGCCGGCAATCGCAACGCAGCTTTGTTCCTTTCGGTGCTACCCGAGGCAACAGCCGACGAGCTTCTACTCTTCATCGGCTGCTTCCAGATCCCGATGTATTTGACGCCATTCCTAATGGCGCGGTGGTATCGAAAGCTCGCAAAAAGTTAGCTTTTTCGCTGTGGGCAGATCTTGTGAGGCGCACAGCTCATGGCTCAGCTTGGATACAACACACACGGCCCTCGGTCTCTGATCCGATACTGCTGACGGTCGGGCGCTTAATATATGTGATTGACATGTCGTCCTGGGAACAGGTCTGTGGCTCGCTGGCGATAAAGCCAACGAAGCTGTCGTCTGGCGGAGAACGGGGGAAAGGTGAGCGCAAGTTCAAGCTCAGCGAAAGGCAAAATCGCCAACGCAGCCATATTTGCTGCGTTGGGAGACAGGATCCGAGAAATTAGCAACCCGGACGATCTCGCCTATGCCGCTGCGCAAATCCTTGGCGAAGCGCTGCAGGTTAGTCGGGTAGGCTATGGTGAGATCGATAAGGACCGCGAGACGATCACCATCGATCGCGACTGGAACGCACCTGGCATCCAAAGCCTCGCCGGAACGCTCCACTTTCGCGACTATGGTTCCTACATCGACGATCTCAAGCGTGGTGAAACGGTCGTCTTCGAAGACGCGGAGAAGGATCCTCGTGCCGCGCCCGGGGCCAAGGCTTTAAAGGCCATCAGTGCACAAGCCGTCGTCAACATGCCGGTGACCGAGTACGGCGGCTTCGTCGCGCTCCTCTATCTAAATCATGCCAGTCCACGGGTATGGACCGAGGAAGAGATTGCACTGATCTCGGAAGTTGCTCAACGCACACGCACGGCAGTCGAACGGTTGCGGGCGGAGCAGGCACTTCGCCAGAATGCGGAGCGCCTGGCCTTTCTCGACAAGCTGGGTAAAGCGAGCGGCCTTGCGACTGACGCGAGCGCGTTGATGCGGGTATCGACCCGCCTCCTCGGCGAACATCTCGGAGTCTCCATCTGCGCTTATGCCGACATGGAGCCAGATCAGGATCATTTCACCATTCGCGGCGACTGGAGCGCGTCTGGTTCACCCAGCATCGTCGGCTCCTACAGCCTGGCCGATTTCGGGCAACTTGCCGTATCCCGGCTTCGGGCTGGCCTGCCGCTGATCGTCAACGACAATCGAAACGAGCTCGCGCCGCATGAGTCGGAGACATTCCAGTCGATCGGCATTACCGCGACCATCTGCATGCCGCTGGTCAAGGACGCACGCCTCACGGCACTCATGGCCATCCACGACAAGAACGCCCGGGTTTGGACAGAACAAGAACTGGCGCTTTTGAAGGAGGTCACCGAGCGGTGCTGGGCGCATATCGAGCGTGTCCGCTCGCAGGAGGCCGCCCGCGAGAGCGAGGAACGGCTGCGTCTCGCTACGAATGCGGCCTCCATCGGCATCTGGGATTACGACCCGATCTCCGGACGCCTTCAATGGGATGACCGATGCAAGGCGCTGTTTGGACTGCCACCTAATGCTGAGGTGCGTTATGAAGAGACGTTCTTGGCTGGGTTGCATCCCGACGACCGGGAGAATGCAGACGACGCTGTGCGCAGAGCCCTCAACCCCGGCGAGCCAGCCGCCTTCGACATCCAATATCGAACGATCGGCCTCAACGACCAGATCGAACGCTGGATCGCGGCGACCGGCAGTGCGCATTTCGAAGATGGACGCGCGACGCGCTTCATCGGTACCGTGATCGACATCACCGCGCGCAAGCGCACCGAAGCTGCGCTCCAGACGTTGAATGCGACGCTGGAACAGCGTGTCCAGGAAGAAGTCGCGGAGCGGGCCAGAGCGGAAGATCATCTGCGCCAGGCGCAGAAGATGGAGGCTGTCGGGCAGTTGACCGGCGGCATCGCACACGACTTCAACAATATGCTCGCGGTCGTCATCGCAGGTCTGAACCTTACTCAGCGCAAGCTGGCCAAGGGCGAAACCGATGTCATTCGGTTCATCGAGGGCGCGCTTGAAGGTGCGCAACACGCAGCTGAGCTGACCAAGCGTCTGCTTGCGTTCTCCCGGCAGCAGCCGCTCGCGCCAAAGCGCTTCAATTTGAACCGATTGGTGAGCAACATGAGCGAGCTGCTCACGCGGACCCTTGGCGAGACCATCAAGGTTGAAACCGTGCTTGGCGCCGGTCTCTGGCAAGTGGAGGCGGACCCCGCACAACTTGAAAGCGCACTTCTCAATCTAGCGGTCAATGCTCGGGATGCGATGCCAGGCGGTGGCAGGCTCACAATCGAGACGGGGAATGCACACATCGACCGACCGAGCGCGAAGGAATATTTCTTGCCGGAAGGCCAGTACGTGCTGATCGGCGTGACGGACACCGGGACCGGAATGACCTCAGACGTCATCAAGAAGGCATTCGACCCGTTCTATACGACCAAGGGTGTCGGAAAGGGTACCGGGCTTGGCCTCAGCCAGGTTTATGGGTTCGTGCGCCAGTCCGGCGGGCACGTGAAGATCTACTCCGAGGTCGGGGTGGGCACGACCATGAAGATCTATCTTCCCCGCGCCGCTGCGGGTCCAGCCGAAGAAGCTGCAAAACCGCCTCAAACCGTGCACGGTGGTGCGGCGACAGAACTGATCATGGTGGTAGAGGATGACAACCGGGTACGGGCAATGGCTGTCGAAGCATTACGTGAACTGGGATACTCAGTAGCCGCAATGAGCAGCCCAAGGGATGCGCTTGAGGCTATCCGAGGAGGCTCGGTCCCAGACCTGCTTTTCACGGATGTCGTGATGCCGGAGATGTCCGGCCGGGAGCTTGTGGACCAGGTGGAGGCACTGCGGCCGGCGTTAAAGGTGCTCTTCACGACCGGCTATACCCGCAATGCGATCGTCCACAACGGGACGCTCGACCGAGGTACGGAGCTCCTGTCAAAGCCTTACACGATGGACGAACTAGCCGGAAAAGTGCGGGCGATTCTTGATCGATAGGCGAAGAATGCCCCTGCCTGTCAATCTTGAGAAGGCAGTGGAGGACCTCGCGATCTAAATCCGGGCTGTGGCGAACGGTCCCACAACCGCCATCCGGCTTACCTTTCTCAGGACAGTTCAGCTCTGCCTATCTGACAGGTCGTAGAGCTTGAGCTGTGCCGCTGCGACACCGATTGCGGCCAAGAGCGGAGCCAGACCGGGTCGTCTTACGTCGCGATAGACAAACGAGATAGAAGCAGCGTCATCATCGATACTATCCGATGAACAACTTCACATTCTTGATCTGCCGCTTTTGATCCGACGGCGGGGCATCGAGCGTCGACTTAAAATCGAAGGCGCAGCTATGCCTGTGCCTCGCTTGGATCGGCCATTGATCGACGCGACCGCCCGTGCTCATTCGTATCGCGAGATGCTGACCGATGACGAAGGATGCACGCGCAAAGATGTCGCCATGCTCTTTGGCGTTCATCCGGAAGATGTCAGCCGCCTGTTGCCGCTGGCTTTCCTCTCACCAAGAATTGTCGATGCTATCCTGACTGGCCAGCAGCCGGTCGATCTGTCGGTTCAGCATCTCACCCGCAACATCGAGTTGCCGATCATTTGGGCTGACCAGGCCAAGAATCTCGGGATCTAGGACCTAGGCGATCCGACCAGTTCACGATCGCTGCTCGTCCTCACCTGAATGCATCAACGTTTGCCGGCCGCTCATCTTGCCCGATGGTGCAGCCAGCAGCGCCAAGACTGAGTGGACACGGAAAGCGGGCTGTCGGAACTGGCCGACAAAAAGCGTCCAAAATCGCTGAATAGAGCAGCCCCGGTTTCACTGTGGCCGTGCTCCAGGCTCGTAAGCGCCCGAAAAGTCGGCGGCATTCGAAGCCGACTCATACATAGCCAAAACTGTGGACTGGATGGTGGGCGTGACAGGGATTGAACCTGTGACCCCTACGATGTCAACGTAGTGCTCTCCCGCTGAGCTACACGCCCATCCGTGGAGCGGCATAGACCATAAATGGCTTCGCCGCGTCAATAGTGTCGAAAGCGAAATTACCTGCTTTTCGGACGAGCGCAAAAAGGCCCTCAGGCAGCTTCGAGCATCTTGTGGATTTCATCCACCAGATCGCGCAGATGGAAGGGCTTGGAAAGAACCTTGGCATCTTTCGGTGCGTTGGAATCCGGGTTCAGCGCCACGGCGGCAAAGCCGGTGATGAACATGACCTTCAGGTCCGGGTCGAGTTCCGTCGCGCGACGGGCGAGCTCGATGCCGTCCATCTCGGGCATCACGATGTCCGTCAAGAGCAGCGAAAACGGCTCTTCGCGCAACCGGTCATAGGCGCTGGCGCCATTGTCGAAGGCGCGGACCTCATAGCCGGCCTTTTCCAGCGCCTTCACCAGGAAGCGGCGCATGTCATTGTCGTCTTCGGCAAGAAGAATCTTCATTCTCTGTCGTCCTGAAATGTCGTCGTCGGCTGTCATAAAGCGCGCACCTCTCGCTGCCACAGAAACAACACTTGCGTAAACATCCGGTGAAAGCCGAATAAGGAGCGCGCTCGACTCAAGCAGGTACAGGCCTGTTTTTATGGGCTATGGACACGGGTTGAGGCAACTGGCAACATGATTTGGGCCGTCGAATTCAAGGGATGCGGGGCTTTTTCGCATCGCTCCCACCATCTCGATCGACATGCAACGGAGTGCAGGCGAATTGGCAGCGCTGGTGTTTGATTCTGAGCCATTCGAGGTCCGGATGGCGCCCCGCCAGACAACGCCTCTCGTCTTCAACTCGCCCCACAGTGGACGAATCTATCCCGCTTCCTTCCTTGCCCAGTCGCGGCTCGACGCGCGCCGCATCCGCAAATCCGAAGATTTTTACGTCGACGAATTGTTTGCCCATGCGGTCCAGGCCGGTGCGCCGATGCTGGTGGCCCACTTTCCGCGCGCCTATCTCGACGTCAATCGCGAGCCTTACGAACTCGATCCGCGCATGTTCGAGGGAGCGTTGCCGCCCTTCGCCAATATCTCGTCGACGCGTGTCGCCGGCGGTCTCGGCACGATTCCCCGTCTGGTGGCTGAAAATGTGGAGATCTACAGCCATCGCCTGCCGGTCTCCGAAGCGCTGGAGCGCATTGAGGGCATTTACCGCCCCTATCATGCGTGCCTGCGCCGGCTGATCGCGCGCACCCGCGTAACCTATGGCATGGCCGTTCTGGTCGATTGTCACTCGATGCCGGCGAGCGTGCGTTCTCCCGCTTCGCCGGTGAGGCCGGACTTTATCATCGGCGACCGCTACGGCACCAGCGCATCGCAGGACCTGACCCGCTCGGCCGCCCTGATCCTGCAGGAAATGGGTTATGCGGTGACCCGCAACAAACCCTATGCGGGCGGGTTCATCACCGAACATTACGGCCGGCCGGCCCATGGGCTTCATGCCTTGCAGATCGAAGTCAATCGTGGGCTCTATTTCGACGAGGAGCGGCTCGAGAAGAAGTCGGGATTCGACCGGCTGCGCGCCGATCTGACGGATTTCATCGATGCGCTGATCGCGCTCGTCGAAAGCGACATGGTGGAAGTGCCGCTCGCCGCCGAATAGCCTGGAGCGTTTCCAGGTGAAGTGGATAGCGGTTCACCGTGGGACAACGCGACACATCAAAGCGCTGGAGCTATTGCTCCAGCCCATAAAAAAACCGCGCCCGTTGGGACGCGGTAGAAGTCTAGGGAGGAAACGCCCAAATGGGCATTGCAGCGAACTGCACCTCGACGCTATTGTTGCGCCGCACAAAAGTCAATCGATTAGATTGATGGGTCTTCGCAGTCGCAATAAATTCATGGGCAGTGTTGTCCGTCAGTCATAGTGGAATTCATGGCCTTACCCGATCTCGATTTCTTTCGCCGACTGGCAGCTGCGGCGGCTGAGCAGACGCTCCCGCGGTTTCGCCAGAACGGAGCCGTCGAGACCAAGGGGGCCGGTCTATTCGATCCGGTCACCGAGGCCGACAAGGCAGCCGAGATGGCGATCCGCGACCTGATCATGCACGCCTATCCCGATCATGGCATTCTCGGCGAAGAGCATGGCGGTCATGGCACCGATCGTGAATACCTGTGGGTCATCGACCCTATCGATGGCACCCGCGCGTTCATTTCAGGTCTTCCCGTCTGGGGGACGCTGATCGGCCTCTATCAGAACGGCCGCGCCGTGATGGGGCTGATGGACCAGCCGTTCATCGGCGAAACCTTTGTCGCCGGTCACGGAGAATCCCGATATTTCGGTCGATCAGGAGGGCAGGAAGCACTCAAGGTGCGCGCCTGCGAAACGCTCGCCGACGCCACGCTGTTCACGACGTCGCCGAAGATCTTCTCCGATGCCCATGTCGGCCGTTATGAGCGCGTGGAACAGTCCGTTCGCCTCGCCCGCTATGGCTGCGACTGCTACGCCTATGCCCTGTTGGCCAGCGGCCATGCGGATATCGTCGTCGAATCGGACCTCAAGCCCTACGATATCGCGGCGTTGATCCCGATCATCGAGAATGCCGGCGGTGTGATCACCACCTGGGATGGCGGACGGCCCGAAGGCGGGGGCGATATCGTGGCCTGTGGCAGCAGGCGCGTGCACGAAGAGGCGCTGGCGCTCCTCAAGAACTGATCGACAGCGCGTTCTGTTCGCCTTCAGCATCTGCGCCCGGCAGAAAGGCCTTGATCGCAGCCAGTGTCGGTTCCCGGTGAATATCGCTTTCCTGAAACAGTTCGTGGCGCGCCTGGTCGATCGTGATTACCCGCCCGGCGCGAAACAGCGTTCCAAGCTCTTCGATGGCTCGCAGCGGAACGATCTGGTCACCGCCTGCGGCCAGGATCAGCGTCGGTATCTGGATTGCCGCAAGATGGTCCTGATGTCGAACGACATCGATCCGGCCGAGCGCTTCGCTGATCCAGCGGGCCGTCGGGCTCGAGGGCGCAAGCAGAGGCGCCGAGCCGAAGATCGCCTGGTTGCGCCGGAAGCGCCGCTCGTCATGGGTAAGGCGGTTCTCCGCAAAGGGCTGATTGTGCCGGTTGCGGGCAACGATCGTGCGCTTGAGCCCAACCCGGCTCATGATATTCGTCAGAAGGCGCACCCCGCGCTGGCCCAGCCTCTGGCCGCCGAGCGCAATGAACGGCGCGCAGAGCACCATGCGCTCGATCCGTGTCGTCAACCGCGGTGCGGCTGCAAGTGCGACGAGGGCACCGGCCGAATGCGCCACGAGGAAGAACGGCAGCCGCGCATCCGGCAGCACCACCTGGGTCAGAAAATCTTCAAGATCGTGTTCGTAGTCGACGAACCGCTCCACGTAGCCGGCGCTGTGATTGGGCAAGAGCCGCTCGGACCCGCCCTGGCCGCGCCAATCGAACGTCGCCACCCAGAGGCCGGTCTTCAGAAGGTCGGAGATCGTCTCGTAATATTTCTCGATGCACTCGTTGCGGCCGTGAGCGAGCACGATCGTGCCCTTGGCGCGCGGGGCGTCGGATTTGAAGAGTGCGTAACGCAAGGATTTGCCATCCCGCGTGCGGAAATGGCCGGCAACATGGCGGTTGCCGGTGGGATCGGGGAACGGGTTGTCTGGGGTCTGATAAAGAATATCTTGCATCACGCAGCGCCGGCTCAAAGCAGGCACTTAGCATCGAACCTGCCTGTTCACAAAGAACGGTGATGCGAAAAAAGAGACCGGAGGCGCGAGAGCGATATGTGGGTTTCGCGCGCCTCCGGCCGATGGCTGAAGGGAAGGGACGTTACACTCCAGCCAGTCAGGATTTCTTTGTCCCGACGCTGGCCAATATGGTCCAGTGCATCTGAACGCGATCCGAACCTGACATTCATCTCGCATTCATGTGCCTAACGGCTGACGGCCCGGTCTATTCCCTGCAGAATTGAGAGCAGCATTCGTTGGGTGCGGACACCTCTTGAACGGCGAATGCGCCTTTCCCATCTTCTTTTTGCGGACGCCAGAACGGGTCCGCTGGTCTCTTCAAGCCTTTCGCCGCCAAGCGGGAACAGGTGTGAGGCCAGACAATCGATCAGACGAACAAGTCGCTTCAAGGAGGACTTTAAAATGCGTCATGTAGACTTCTCCCCCCTCTATCGCTCGACCGTTGGCTTCGACCGCCTGTTCACCATGCTGGACAGCCTTGCGCAGCCCGACCAGGGCCAGACCTACCCGCCCTACAACATCGAGCGCACCGGCGATAACGCCTACCGCATCACCATGGCGGTCGCTGGCTTCAGTGAAGACGAACTGTCGATCGAAGCGCGCGAGCATACGCTGACCGTCAAGGGCGAAAAGGCCGATGACACCAGTGATGCCGGCGAATTCCTCTATCGTGGCATTGCCAAGCGCGCCTTCGAGCGCCGCTTCCAGCTTGCCGATCATGTCGAGGTTCGTGGCGCTTCGCTGAAGAACGGCCTGCTGCACATCGATCTTCTGCGGGAAATCCCCGAGGCCATGAAGCCGCGCCGGATTTCCATCCAGGCAAGCCCGGCGAACGCAAAGCAGATCGAGGCGCAAACCGCCTAATCCGCTAGAGCCATCGAGTGGCTCAATGAACGGCGCCCTTGCGGGCGCCGTTTTTCGTTACAGATGCCGAATGCTTAGAACTGGCGGCCGATCTTCGCGTCGACAGACTGGGCGTTGCCGCCGCGGATAACAAAGAAGAGCATCATCGCAGCCCACAGGATCGACTTTTCGGCACCGGAATAGCCTTCAGCCTGCACAACCCAATGGAAGTAGGTCGTGACGCAGAGGACGATGAAGCAGCCAAATGCTGCCGGGCGCGTCAAAAGGCCGATGGCGAGCAGGATGCCGCCGAAGAATTCGGTGCCCGCCAGAAGCGGAGACCACAGCGCTCCCGGCACGAAGCCGAGGCTCTCCACCATCCCCACCGAGCCGAACGGATTGGTGATCTTGGGCCAGCCATGTGTCACCATCGCAAGGCCTGCGACGAGGCGCATAACCGTTTCGGCAGTGGTGGAGAGGCCCGAATAGAGCGGACGCAGTGCGGGAATGATGAGGTTCTGTTGGTCTGGCTGAGCCATGCGATGTCGATCCTTGCCCTTATCGTTATTAACCTCCCGCGCGGGAGATAGAGCAGGATCGCCAGATCGCAAACAGCCAGAGAAGATCAGGCGACGAGTTCGAGGAAACCGTCCACGTCTTCCTCGCGCGTCGCAAAGCTCGTGACAAGGCGCGTCAACACCTCGTCCTCCGCGATCATGCCGTTCAACGCGCGCGGCGGCGTCCAATCATAAAACGCGGCGCCTTTTGCGCGTGCGGTCTCGGCATCCGCCTTGCGAACGATGGCGAAGACCTCGTTCGTCTGCGACGTCCAGCCCGGACGCGCGCGGTTCGATGATTTCAGCCCGTCCTGCAGACGGGCGGCCATGGCATTCGAATGCCGCGCGAGCTCGAGCCAGAGGTCGTCCTCGAAATAGCCGTGGAACTGCGCCGCGATGAAGCGGCTCTTGGAAAAGAGCTGCGCGGCGCGCTTGCGGATAAAGGGCAGGTCGCGCGCCTTTTCGGGATCCATGAAAACGAGCGCTTCTGCGCACCAGCAACCGTTCTTCGTCGCGCCGAAGGAGAGGACGTCGACGCCGCGCTTCCAGGTCATTTCCGCCGGCGTGATGTCGAGTTCGACCAGCGCATTCGCAAACCGGGCGCCATCCATGTGGAGCGGCAGGGCGTGCGCCTTCGCGATCTCAGCGATCGCATCGATTTCCTCGGGCGCATAGACCGTCCCGATCTCGGTCGCCTGGGTGATCGAGATCGCCATGGGCTGGCCGGCATGGACGAAGCCGGGTGGGAAGCGCTTCAACTCGGAGCGCAGCTCGTCCGGGTCGATCTTGCCGTTCCCGCCGTCGACCGGCACCAGTCGCGCGCCGTGGGTGAAGAATTCCGGCGCCCCGCATTCGTCCTCGATCACATGCGCCTCGCGGTGGCAGAAGGAGACCCCGCCCGGCCGGTTGACGCTGGCCAGCGCCAGCGAATTGGCCGCTGTGCCCGTGCCGACGAAGAACACCGCCACCTCCCGCTCGAACACCTCGTTAAACTTCGCCTCGATCTCCTTGTCGAGGTCGCTTGCGCCGTACGAGGCGGCAAAGCCGTCGGAGTGTCGGTGCAAAGCTTCAGCGATGCGCGGGTGGACACCCGCCCAGTTGTCGGAACTGAAAATCATGGGCTGAGCTACCTTTGCGGACATTGACGAGCGAATTGGCAAGAAGCCTTAAGGCGAGATGGCGAGTGCAGCAACACAGAGGCACGCAAAAGCGCTTTCTGTCCGTGTGCCCCGCCTGTACGACATAAAGTTTCAAGTAAGTCGGCGCACTGGCAAGGAATTGTCGCCATGCGTCATTATTTCCCGTTGCGCAACTTGCGCCGCCCGGAGCTTTCTGGCATACACCGCTGCGATAGGACAGGTTTGCTGTCCTATTTTCGGCGCGGCCACACCTGCTCGAACCGAGGCCTGTCACGGCCCCGCGACAGCACTATAATGGCCGAGATGGCGGTGCCATGCAGCCGGCGCGGGGTGAACCGACGCACGGCCAGTTGGGCGCCCAGTCAGACGAATTGAAATAGAGCAAACGGCATTTTCGGTTTCGCGAAAACGCCCGTTCGATCGACGGCCCGGTGGTGAGAACCGGGCTGAGTTGCAAGGTCAGAGCGCCGCAGCTGCGGCAGGAGGAAGGCACGATGACGACGTTTTCGCCATCTGAAGACATGATCCCGACGAGCGCCGCAATGACGGCCGCAACCGAGATGTCTTCGCGTGCCAAAGACAAACCGGTTGCGCCACGACGACTGCCGGATGCCCAAGGGCTTTATAATCCGCGCAACGAACACGATGCCTGCGGCGTAGGCTTCATCGCTCATATGAAGGGCGAAAAGTCGCACCAGATCGTGTCCGACGGTCTCGCCATGCTCGAGAACCTGACGCACCGCGGCGCCGTCGGCGCCGATCCGCTGATGGGCGACGGTGCCGGCCTGCTCGTGCAGATCCCGGATCAACTCTTCCGTGAAGACATGGCCGCTCAGGGCGTCGCCCTGCCGGAAGTCGGCAACTATGCGGTCGGCTACGTCTTCATGCCGCAGGACGAAGCGCTGCGCGCACACATCGAGGCGATCATCGCCGAAGTCGTCGAGGCTGAAGGCCAGCAACTGCTCGGCTTCCGCGACGTGCCGGTCGACAACTCCTCGCTGTCCAAGGCGCCGGATATCGCCGCGACCGAGCCCTGCCACCGCCAGGTCTTCATCGGCCGCAACCCCGAGCTTGTCTCGGTTGCAGAGTTCGAGCGGCGGCTCTTCATCCTGCGCAAGGTCATTTCCAACCGCATCTATGCGGAGACGAACGGCGTCGACAACGGCTTCTATTTCGTGTCGTTGTCTTCGCGGACCATCGTCTACAAGGGCATGTTCCTCGCCTTCCAGGTGAAGGCCTATTACAAGGATCTAGCCGACGAGCGCTTTACCTCGGCGGTGGCTCTCGTGCACCAGCGCTTCTCGACCAACACCTTCCCGTCCTGGAAGCTCGCGCACCCTTACCGCATGGTGGCGCATAACGGCGAGATCAACACGCTGCGTGGCAACGTCAACTGGATGGCGGCCCGCCAGGCGTCGGTGTCCTCGCCGCTCTTCGGCAAGGACATCGAGAAGCTGTGGCCGATTTCCTATGAAGGCCAATCGGACACTGCCTGCTTCGACAACGCGCTCGAATTCCTGGTCCAGGGTGGCTATTCGCTCGCCCATGCCGTGATGATGCTCATCCCGGAAGCCTGGGCCGGCAACCAGCTCATGACCGCCGAGCGGAAGGCGTTTTACGAGTATCACGCAGCCCTGATGGAGCCGTGGGACGGTCCGGCCGCCGTCGCCTTCACCGATGGCGTGCAGATCGGCGCGACGCTCGACCGCAACGGCCTGCGCCCGGCGCGCTACATCGTGACGGACGACGACCGCATCATCATGGCCTCGGAAGCCGGTGTCATCACTGTGCCGGAAGAGAAGATCGTGAAGAAGTGGCGCCTCCAGCCGGGCCGCATGCTCCTGATCGACATGGAAAAGGGTCGCATTGTTTCCGACGACGAGATCAAGTCGGAAATCGCGACGATGCATCCCTACAAGGACTGGCTGAAGCGCACCCAGCTCATCCTGGAAGAGCTGAAGCCGGTCGAACCGCGCGCGCTGCGCCGCGACGTGTCGCTGCTCGATCGCCAGCAGGCGTTCGGCTACACGCAGGAAGACACGAAGATCCTTCTGTCTCCCATGGCGACGACCGGCCAGGAAGCGATCGGCTCGATGGGAACGGACACGCCGATCTCGGCGATGTCGGACAAGTCGAAGCTGCTCTACACCTATTTCAAGCAGAACTTCGCGCAGGTCACGAACCCGCCGATCGACCCGATCCGCGAAGAGCTCGTCATGAGCCTCGTATCCTTTATCGGTCCGCGGCCGAACATTCTCGACCACAAGGGCGCGTCGAAGAAGAAGCGGCTCGAAGTGCGTCAGCCGATCCTGACCAATGGCGATCTCGAAAAGATCCGCTCCATCGGCCATTCGGAAGATTTGTTCGACACCAAGACGCTCGATCTCACCTATCCGGTGGACGAGCGCGCAGCCGGCATGAAGGCTGCCCTCGATCGTCTGTGCGAGCGTGCTGAAACGGCCGTCAATGGCGGCTACAACATCATCGTTCTCTCTGACCGTCAGCTTGGCCCGGACCGCATCGCCATCCCGGCATTGCTGGCGACGGCAGCCGTGCACCATCACCTGATCCGCAAGGGCCTGCGCACCTCTGTCGGCCTCGTTGTGGAATCCGGCGAGCCGCGGGAAGTGCATCACTTCGCGTGCCTCGCGGGCTACGGCGCGGAAGCTATCAACCCCTATCTCGCCTTCGATACGCTGCTGGACATGCACAAGCGGGGCGAGTTCCCACCGGAAGTGGAAAGCCACGAAGTCGTCTCGCGCTACATCAAGGCGATCGGCAAGGGCATCCTCAAGGTCATGTCCAAGATGGGCATCTCGACCTACCAGTCCTATTGTGGCGCGCAGATCTTCGATGCGGTCGGCCTGTCCAGCGGGTTCGTGAAGGATTACTTCACGGGCACCGCCACGACGATCGAAGGCGTCGGCCTGGCTGAAGTCGCCGAAGAGACGACCCGTCGGCACGATGCGGCATTCGGTGCCGATCCGGTCCTCGCGCACTCGCTCGAGATCGGCGGCGAATACATGTACCGCCTGCGCGGCGAAGGCCACGCCTGGACACCCGATGCGGTGGCCACGCTTCAGCATTCCGTGCGCGGCAATGCCCAGGATCAGTACCGCGCTTTCGCCAAGATGGTGAACGAGCGGGAATCGCGGATGAACACGATCCGCGGACTGTTCGCGATCAAGACTGCCGAGCAGGCGGGTCGCACGCCCGTGCCGATCGAGGAAGTCGAGCCCGCACAGGACCTGGTCAAGCGCTTCTCCACGGGCGCCATGTCCTTCGGCTCGATCAGCCGCGAGGCGCACACGACGCTGGCGCGCGCCATGAACCAGATCGGCGGCAAGTCCAACACCGGCGAAGGCGGCGAGGAAGCCGATCGCTACCTTCCGCTTCCTGGCGGCAAGGCGAACCCCGAGCGGTCGGCCATCAAGCAGGTCGCGTCCGGCCGGTTCGGCGTGACGACGGAATATCTCGTCAATGGCGACATGATCCAGATCAAGGTCGCACAGGGCGCCAAGCCCGGTGAAGGCGGCCAGCTGCCCGGCCACAAGGTCGATGCGACGATTGCCAAGACCCGGCATTCGACCCCGGGCGTCGGCCTTATCTCGCCGCCGCCGCACCACGACATCTATTCGATTGAGGATCTGGCACAGCTGATCTTCGACCTGAAGAACGTCAATCCGGAAGCGGACATCTCGGTCAAGCTCGTCTCCGAGGTGGGTGTGGGCACGGTTGCCGCAGGTGTGGCCAAGGCGCGTGCCGACCACATCACCATCGCCGGTTTCGATGGTGGCACCGGCGCTTCGCCGCTGACGTCGCTGAAACATGCCGGCAGCCCGTGGGAGATGGGTCTTGCCGAAACGCACCAGACGCTGGTGCTGAACGGCCTGCGCTCACGCATCGCGTTGCAGGTCGATGGTGGCCTCAAGACCGGCCGCGATGTCGTCATCGGTGCGATGCTCGGCGCCGACGAGTTCGGCTTCTCGACCGCGCCCCTGATCGCCGCGGGCTGCATCATGATGCGCAAGTGCCACCTGAACACCTGCCCCGTCGGCGTGGCGACGCAGGATCCGGTTCTGCGCAAGCGCTTCAAGGGCACGCCCGAGCACGTGATCAACTACTTCTTCTTCGTCGCCGAAGAAATTCGCGAAATCCTTGCCTCTCTCGGCGTGCGAAAGCTGGACGAGATCATCGGGCAGTCGGATCTGCTCTACAAGGACGACCTGATCGACCACTGGAAGGCCAAGGGTCTCGACTTCACCGGCGTGTTCTTCAAGCCAGCGGCACCGAAGGAGGCCACCTACTGGACCGAGCGTCAGGTGCATCCGATCGACGACGTCCTCGACCGCAAGCTGATCGAACAGGCGATGCCTTCGCTTGAAACTCGCAAGCCGCTTCAGTTCGAGGTGCCGATCCGCAACGTCGACCGGTCGGTGGGTGCCATGCTTTCCGGCGAAGTCGCCAAGCGATTCGGCCACCGCGGTCTGCCGGACGATACGATCTCAGTCACGCTGCGCGGCACGGCCGGCCAGTCATTCGGCGCGTTCCTCGCCCATGGCATTTCGTTCGATCTCGTCGGCGACGGCAACGACTATGTCGGCAAGGGCCTGTCGGGTGGCCGCATCGTCGTCCGTCCGCCTGAAAACTCCCGCGTCGTGGCCGAAAAGTCGATCATCGTCGGCAACACGGTGCTTTATGGGGCGATCGAAGGCGAGTGCTATTTCCGCGGTGTCGCGGGCGAGCGCTTTGCCGTGCGCAACTCCGGTGCGGCGGCTGTCGTCGAAGGCGTCGGCGACCATGGCTGCGAGTACATGACCGGCGGCATCGTTGTGGTCATCGGCGAAACCGGCCGCAACTTCGCAGCCGGCATGTCGGGCGGCGTCGCCTATGTTCTGGACGAGGACAACACCTTTGCGTCCCGCTGCAACATGGCGATGGTCGAGCTCGAGCCCGTGCCGGAAGAAGACGACATCCTCGAGAAGCTGCACCACCATGGCGGCGATATCGCCCACAAGGGCCGCGTCGACGTGTCGGGAGACATGACCCGTCACGACGAGGAGCGGCTGGTACAGCTCATCTCGAACCACATGCACTACACCGGTTCGACACGGGCGAAGGAGATCCTCGACAACTGGGCAGACTTCCGGCCGAAATTCCGCAAGGTCATGCCCGTCGAGTACCGCCGCGCGCTGGAAGACATGGAACGCATGCGCATGGGCGTCGCTGCCGAATAAGGCGCAGCATAGAGCGAGGATCGGGCGCGCAAAAGATCGCGCCCATCTTCCCCTCATCGATCGAATTCAAGGATTTAAGCCGTGGGTAAGGTAACAGGTTTTCTCGAGATCGACCGGCAGGTGGCGAAGTATCAGCCGGCATCGGACCGCATCCGTCACTTCAAGGAATTCGTCATCCCGATGTCGGATTCGGAGATTTCCAAGCAGGCCGCGCGCTGCATGGATTGTGGCATTCCCTATTGCCATGGCCCGACAGGCTGCCCGGTGCACAACCAGATTCCGGATTGGAACGATCTCGTCTATTCCGACAATTGGGACGAAGCGATCCGCAACCTGCACTCGACGAACAACTTCCCGGAATTCACCGGCCGCATCTGCCCCGCGCCCTGCGAGGAAGCGTGCACGCTGAACCTGGAAGACGCGCCGGTTGCCATCAAGACGATCGAACAGGCGATTGCGGACAAGGCCTATGAGCGTGGCTTCATCGTGCCACAGCCGGCAAGCCGCAAGACCGGCAAGAAGGTCGCCGTCATCGGCTCCGGCCCCGCCGGCCTCGCCGCTGCCCAGCAACTGGGCCGCGCCGGCCACGAGGTCCATGTCTATGAGCGCGAGGACAAGCCCGGTGGCCTCCTGCGCTACGGCATTCCGGACTTCAAGATGGAGAAGCACTTCATCGACCGCCGCGTCGAGCAGATGACAGGCGAGGGCGTCACCTTTTTCTGCGGCGTCAATATCGGTGTCGACAAGAAGGTCGAGGATCTGCGCGCGGAATACGATGCGGTGCTTTATGCGGGCGGTTCCGAAACCCCGCGCGACGCGGGCATCCCCGGTGTCGAACTGCACGGCGTTCACGATGCGATGCCGTATCTCGTGCAGCAGAACAAGCGCGTCGCGCGCCGCAACATTGACAGCATCGGCTGGCCGTCCGAGCCGATCACGGCAGGCGCCAAGCACGTGGTGGTCGTCGGTGGCGGCGATACCGCATCCGACTGCGTCGGGACCGCTTTCCGCCAGGGCGCTGTTCGCGTGACCCAGCTCGACATCCGTCCCAAGCCGCCGGAAAAGGAAGATAAGCTCGCCGTCTGGCCGTTCTGGGCCACCAAGATGCGCACGTCGTCTAGCCAGGCGGAAGGTGCGGAGCGCGAATTCCAGGTCGGCACGCTGGAGTTCGTCGGCGAGGATGGCAAGCTCACCGGCGTGAAGTGCTGCCAGGTCGATGAAAAGCGCAATCCGATTGCCGGTTCGGAATTCATCATCAAGGCCGACCTCGCCTTCATCGCGATCGGTTTCCGTGGCCCGTTTGAGGACAGCGTCGTCAGCGAGCTCGACGGTCAGCTCAAGATCGGCAAGGACCGCCGTGGCGCCACCTTCGTCGAGGCGAACGATCAGGACTACCGCACGTCGGTCGACAAGGTCTGGGCAGCGGGCGACGTGCGCCGCGGCCAGTCGCTGGTCGTCTGGGCGATCCGCGAAGGCCGTCAGGCCGCACGCGCGATCGATCTGGAGCTGATGGGCGCGACCATCCTGCCGCGCTGAATTCGCTGCGCATTCGACAAACACGAAAGCCGGCCTCCCCAGGGAGTGCCGGCTTTTCGCGTTTGATCAGTTGGCCGTGACCGTTTCGGAACGGCCGGGTCCGATGTCACTTGCTGCCGCGGCGCGCTCATCGCGTCGGGGTGCGGCGTTGACTGGTGTCGGGCGCGCAGCCGCGCCGCGTGCCGCCGGCGGTGCCGATGGCGGCGGAACAGCGCGGCGCGGCCAGCGGAAATCGTCGGCGCGGCCGGCCGGTGCCGCCGCCGCCAAGCCTTCCTCGACCAGCCGGTCGCGCGGGCTGCGCAATTCCGGCTCCGCATAGGTCTCGCCATTGCCAAGAAGCGTGGTCGCGCCATCGAGCGCCGGATCGGTAATACTGATTGGTGCGGTGCGGGTGACGAGTTCCGGTATGCGCGGTCGCTCGACTTCGCCGATCAGCGCATCGTCGGCGCGAATGATGTCCTCTACTGTCGCGCTGGCGGTACCCTCCAGCAGACGGCGGAGGGGACGCTCGGCATAGAAGGCCAGCTTGCGCTTACCGGCGGCTGTCATGTTGATCCCGTCGGATCCGCGCAGGCGCACCTGCTGTCCCTGAATGTCGGAACCGGTCGTAATGAAAGCGCCGCCTTCGTCGACGAAGCCGTCCCAGATATCGACGAAATCGGCTTCTGCGGCTTCCATCTGGTCGCGGTAGATCTGGTTGATGGCCAAAATATCGGCCGACATGCGCGGAGACTGGAATGCCGGCGCGCCGACCCAGATGAGCGGCACTTCTGCGGTTTCGGCAATGGCGGCGAGCGCATCGACGCGCGCCGCATATTCCCGCTTCCACGCATCCGTCAAAAGATCGGCAGCGCCATTGGCCGTACGGAGCTGCTGCCGGTCGTTCGATCCCAGCATGACGACGAGCGCCGCCGGCTCAGTCTCCTCCAGGATCGTCGGAAGATTGGCAGGCCAGCTGTAGAAATCGTCCCGCACCAGACCCGACGAGCCGTTGGTGCTGGAAACGACGACCACATTGGCCGAGGTTGCAAAAGCTTCCTGGAGACCTTCCGCCAGCCCCGACGCCATGAAGTCGCCGACGACGAGGACTGTCCGCGCGTCCTCGGCTTTTTCGACGATCGGTGCGGCAGGCGTGGCCGCCTGGCGGGTCTGACCGCCACTCGGCGCCTGCGGCGATGCGCGTCTGCGGGCGGGCTGTTGCTGTTGCGGCGCCGGCTGCGCGCGCGGCGGCGGTGGCGGCGGGAATTCCTGCGAGCGACGGGGGCCGAAGATCAAGTCGATCACCGACCGACGCTCATAGCGCTCCTGCGCCGATGAGCTCGAAACAGGCATCGCCATGAAAAGTGCGGATGAGACTATGGCAAGCAGGAGCAGGCCCGCGATGGATCGCACGGGTTTTTGCAAGGCCTGAACTATCCGGTCCCATCTGCCAGTCACGTGATCTCCTGGGTGATTTTCAACGACAAACGGGCGCCGAGTGATCGGCGCCCGGTCGATCGATAAAACCTAGGCCGGCTGCTGCGGCCTTGCAATCGACTTCCTACTGCCGCAGCCGCTGCAACACGTTCGAAGACGGCTGGCCATCGGCATTGAGACCCACGCGCGACTGGAACTGCCGGATGGCTTCCTGCGATCCCGAGCCGAGATTGCCGTCGATCTCGCCGCCATAATAGCCGAGCGACTTCAGGCGGGTCTGCAACTCGAACTTTTCCTCCATCGACAGCGTGCCGGCCGGACGCGGCCAACGCTGGCTCATGCCGCCATGGCCGGCGATCTGGTCGGCAAGGAGCCCGACGGCGAGCGCATAGGAGTCGGAATTGTTGTAGCGCTTGATGATGAAGAAGTTGCGGACCATCAGGAAGGCCGGGCCATTGGTGCCTGCCGGCATCTTCAGCTCCGCCCGGTCTTCGCCGCGAGGAAAGCCTTGGCCGTTGGGACGTCGAAAGCCAAGTCGTTCCCACTCGGCAAGCGTCTTCGTCTGGCCGTTGTAAGAACCGCCATTGCCAGGCGCGACAGCCTCGTAGCCCCAGGTCTTGCCGGTCTGCCAGCCATTGGAAGACAACAGGTTCGCGGCCGTTGCCAGAGCGTCTGGAACGGAGGTCCAGATATCGCGGCGCCCATTGCCATCGAAATCGACCGCATAGGCCTGGTAGCTCGTCGGGATGAACTGGGTGTGTCCCATGGCGCCGGCCCAGGAACCGCTCAGCTGTTCACGCCGGATATCGCCGGTCTCGAGAATTTTCAGTGCGGCCAGCAGCTGGGTGCGCCCGAATTTCGCGCGGCGGCTGTCCTTGTAGGCGAGCGTGGCGAGAGCCTGCGGCACATAATGCAGCCGCTCGGGACGCTCGAGAACGTCGCCATAGTTCGATTCCATCGACCAGATGGCCAGAAGTACCGAGCGGTCGATGCCGAAGCGCTGCTCGATCCGGGCGAGCGTCTGGGCGTGGCGCTGGGCCATCTCCTGGCCTTTGCGCACAGTGAAGGGATTGACGCGGCTATCGAGGTAATCCCAGATTTCCGAGCGGAACTCGGGCTGATAGGCCGCTTTCTCCAGCACTTCCGGGTCCGGAATCGTCACGCCTTCGAACGCGTGGTCATAGGTGGCGCGGCTGACGCCGTTCTGCTGTGCAACGCTTGCGAAATCGCGGATCCATTGCTGGAAGCCAGCATCGGCGCGGGCTACTTCAGGGCTGATCACTCCAAGGACGAGCGTCAGAGCCAGGCAGGCCGACGTCTGTCTCAAAATTCGCTTCATATCTCGTCCTCCTGAACCGTCGACTGCAACTCGCTGGCCTTTCGGCCGTTACCGCCTGATCCGTGTCTTCGAAGGCCGCGAACCGTATTGTTTGCGGCCGGTTTACATCCGAAGGCCGAATGCTACGTCGATGAAGTCAATAAAGTCTTTACCATGAAATCTTGACCGGTCATTTTCTGCCTCGCGTTGAAAGCGACGCGAAGCAACATTGTGGCGTTTGGTCTAAGGTATTTGTTAGGCAACCGATCGCGAGGGAACGAAAGTCCATGTCGACAGTCAAAAAGGTCAGAAAAGCCGTGCTTCCCGTTGCGGGGCTCGGCACACGTTTCCTGCCGGCCACCAAGGCCGTTCCCAAGGAAATGCTGACCATCGTCGATAAGCCCGTCGTACAATATGTCGTCGAGGAAGCGGCTGCCGCCGGCATCGAGCACTTTGTGTTCGTCACCGGTCGCAACAAGGCTGTCATCGAAGATCATTTCGACATTCAGTTCGAGCTGAACGAGACACTCGAAGCGCGCGGCAAGACGGCCGAGCTCGCCAACATCAAGGCGATGCTGCCGAAGGCCGGCTCCATGAGCTTCACGCGCCAGCAGGAACCGCTAGGCCTCGGCCACGCGGTGTGGTGCGCACGCGACATCATCGGAGACGAGCCCTTCGCGTTGCTCCTGCCCGATATGCTGATGCAGGACGCCCGGGGCTGCCTGACCGGCATGATGGATCTCTACGCGCAGACCGGCGGCAACGTTGTTTCGGTCGAGGAGTGCCATCCCGATCTCGCGCACAAATACGGCATCGTCGGCATGGGCGACGAAGTCGGCGAAGGCTTCAAGATCACCGAAATGGTCGAGAAGCCGGCTAAGGGCACCGCGCCATCGAACTGGTTCATCAACGGCCGCTACATTCTGCAGCCAGAAATCTTCGACATTCTGGAGACGCAGGAGCGTGGCGCCGGCAATGAGATCCAACTGACCGACGGCATGCTGCGTCTCGCCGAAAGCCAGGAATTTGCCGGCTACCGCTTCCGTGGCAACACGTTCGATTGCGGTTCCAAGGACGGGTTCATCAAGGCGAACCTCGCTTTCGCGCTGGCACGCGACGACATACGCGCTCTGATCGAGGACGATCTCAAGGCATTGATCGGCTGATCAACGCCCTGGTCAACGTCTCAGCGTCAGGCCGGCTCCGATCGTCACCGTGTCGTAGTCGGCCGCTCCATCCTGCGTCGTCCGCTCGTAGGCTATGTCGGCCTCGACATCCAGATGGCGATTGAGCGACCAGACGAGGCCGGCTGACGCATCGTAGATGTACTGGTCCGCGATGTCGAAGCCGTAATAGTCTCGCAGGGTGAGGCCACCGCCAAGGCGCGCAAGCAGGTTGTCGCGCACCACATGCGTCAGATTGATGTAGAAGCGTTGCGCCACCGATCCTGAGAGATCGGCGGTGGTGGAGCTTTCGATTTCCGTCAGCGCGCCGAACTGCACATCGGTCCCGCGCTTCGGCGACCAGTTCAGCAAGCCGTCGAGCGTAAAGGTGTCGATAGACGCCAAACGGGCATCGTCGACATCGCGCATGGCATATCCGGCGGCGATTTCACCGAACCATTTTTCGCCGAGATCGATCTCAAGCCCGGTGCGCAGGCCATAGGTCGTGGCGGATCGCTCAAAGCCGGAACGGTCGATCTCCTCGTCGAATTCCGTGCGCGTGACCTGGCTTTCAATGAACGGCGAGAGGATCGCGGAGGCCGCATAGGCAAGCCGGCTGCGCAGCGAGAAGCTCGTTTGGTCGCGATCGTCCAGCGCGACATTCGACCCGTCGGCCAGCCGCGCGCTTCCGTAAAGCGATCGCACGGCGTCCACATCCACCGAGCCCCGGATCAGTCCGAACTCTCGGGCAATGCCGGCGCCTGCGGAAAACTCGTGAATCGAAGCCTGCGTGTCGGCGCCGATCAAAGCGTTCGGATCGGTATCGTCCTCACGCTCGAAATCATAACCCGCACGCAGCGTCGCCGTCGTCGGCCCGCCGAGATCGAGGCGCAGAACCGCATCGATTTCCGCGCTGGGATCGGTCGCGCCCCGACCGCTGAGATTTTCTTGGAAGACGCCGCCGCCGATGACCGAGAGTTGATGCCGCGACCAATCGGAGCGCAGGTCGAACCGACCATCGGTCTGGGTGAACACGCGGTCGTCACCGCTCGATTGCTGTTCGCTGACGATGCGTTGTGAAAGCGACGGCCGCAGAACGAAGGTTCCAAGCCGGATACCATCGGCTTCCGTCGGCTCCGGGCCCCGCCGGCGCAACTGGCCGCCCACCGTTTCGGCACGCGGGTTCTGCCGTCCATCGATGCGAACGGGCTCGGCCGGCTGCGATGGCCGCAATTCCTCCGCGATCAACGCCTCGATGGTCGGATCGTCGGCAACCGCATCGGCGGCTTCGGTGGTGAGTAGGCTTCCGAGTGCAGTGGAGGCATCGGATGTGTCCGATACCTGGGCCCAGGCAGGCCCGGCGAGCATCGTGCTGAGTAAAAGGGCGGCAAGCAGCGACGCCCGGCGACCGATCGGTGCGCTCCGTTCTTCCGCCCTGATCGGGTAAGCCCGCATGAACCGCCTTGCATGGATCGAATGGATGACGGCGCATCGCGAACCGCCACTGTGATTGCCAAATCGTAAACGCTCGTGGTTAACGCTTTCTTGCGCGGCGCTCCCGGAAGGTCTTCGCATGGACACCCGGGCCCAAACGGTCTAACGGAAACGCCATGTCGATGACGAATACACAGGACGCGCCGAGCGAGATCACCGCTTCGGCACTACGAACTCTCGAGATCGAGCGTGCCGGCTTGGCCGCACTGCAGGCAGCACTGGCGAACGGCCTGGGCGATCGGTTCCGCGAAGCGGTGGAGTCAGTGCGCGCAGCGACCGGGCGCGTGATCGTGACGGGCGTTGGCAAGAGCGGACACATCGGCTCCAAGCTTGCGGCAACGCTTGCCTCCACGGGCACGCCCGCTTTCTTCGTGCATCCCGTCGAAGCCAATCACGGCGATCTCGGCATGATCGCGCAGGACGACCTGATCATCGCCATGTCGTGGTCCGGCGAAACCGCCGAACTGCGCGGCATCATCGCTTACGCTAAGCGCTTCCGCATCCCGCTGATCGGCCTGACGTCGGGCGCGGAGTCCACGCTTGCCCAGGAAGCTGATGTGGCGCTGATCATGCCGAAGGAGCAGGAGGCTTGCCCGCACGGGCTGGCGCCGACGACCTCGACGATCATGCAGCTTGCGCTGGGTGATGCGCTCGCCATCGCGCTTCTGGAAACGCGCGGCTTCACGGCCAACGATTTTCGGGTTTTCCACCCGGGCGGCAAGCTCGGCTCGATGCTGACCCATGTGTCGGACCTGATGCACAGCGGCGATCGTCTGCCGCTGGTGCCGATCGGCACCGGCGTTCCGGAGGCAGTCGCGAAACTTTCCGAAAAGCGGTTCGGCTGCGTCGGCATCGTGGGCGAGGGCGGTGGGCTCGTCGGCATCATCACCGATGGCGACCTTGCCCGAAACCTAGCGCGCGATTTGAGCGGCCTCCTCGTCGAGGAAATGATGACGGTCAATCCGAAGACGGTCGCGGGCTCGGTGCTTGCGGGAAGCGCGCTCGCGCTGCTCGAAGATCACAACATCAGTGCGCTCTTCGTGACGGACGAGAACCGTCGTCCTGTAGGCATCGTGCATTTCCACGATCTGCTGCGCGTCGGTGCGGCTTGACCAACAAAAAACCGGCGCTGGGTTCAGCCCGACGCCGGTTCTTTACTTGTACTGATCAATCTTGGTCTGCGTTCAGATCCAACCCTGGAGCTCGCGCCGAACGACGCTTTCGAGCACCCGCATGCCATCCGCCGAGTCGTTGAGGCAGGGGATATGCGTGAACTTCTCGCCGCCATGCTCCTCGAAAATCTCGTGGGCCTCGCCCGCGATCTCCTCAAGCGTTTCCAGGCAATCCGAAACGAAACCTGGGTTGAGCACCGCGATGCGCTTCACGCCATCCTTGGCCAGCTGCTCGACCGTCTTGTCCGTATAGGGCTGCAGCCACTCTTCCGGGCCGAAACGTGACTGGAAGGTCGGCCGGAACCGCTCCTTCGTCCAGCCAAGCCGCTCGCGCACCAGACGCCCGGTCTTCAGGCACTGGCAGTGATAGGGATCGCCGCGCTTGAAATAGGATTGCGGAATGCCGTGGAAGGATGCGAGCACCACTTCCGGCTCCCAGTCGAGCGTCGCCAGATGCTTCTCGATCGAGGTGGCGATGGCGTCGATATAAACCGGATCGTCGTGGTAGGATGGGACGGTGCGCAGCGCCGGCTGCCAGCGCATGGCAAGCAGCGCTTCGAACACCTTGTCATTCACGGTTGCCGTCGTCGTCGCGGAATACTGCGGATAGAGCGGGAACACCAGGATGCGGTCGCAACCTTCCGCCTTCAGAGCATCGACGCGCTCGGCAATCGAAGGCTTGCCGTAACGCATGGCCCAATCGACATGCACATTCGGATACATTGCAAGCGACTGCGCAAGGCTCTCGGACTGGTTGCGCGTGTAGGTCCTGAGATAGCTCTCGTCGAGATCCTTGTTCCAGATCTCTTCATAGGCCCTACCGACGCGCTTCGGCCGCGTGTTGAGGACGATGCCGAACAGGATCGGGTACCAGAGCGCCTTCGGCCATTCGATGACGCGCTTGTCCGTCAGGAATTCCTTGAGGTAACGGCGCATGGACACGGGGTCGGTCGCATCAGGCGTGCCGAGATTGACAAGCAACACCCCGACCTTACCGATCTTGACCGGCGGATGATCGGTCGGCAGCGCCATATTCGGCGCGGCGACTTCAAAAACGGGATTGACGTGCTGGTTCATGGTTGGGGCGACCCTTGTCTCGGCATCCACCTGGAATGACCTCTCACATAAAGGCGACGCGCCAATTTTCAATCATTCCAATTTGTCGCACGAAACGACTGCATAACAAAAGCCCGGATACGAGGATCCGGGCTTTTGAAGGTTAGAAAGCTATCGCGCCGGATGCTTACGGCCGAGCCGGGATGACCAGCTCGGTGCCGATGTCCAGATCTCGTGCTTCCTGCGAGGGGTTCGCATCCGCGATCGCCTGCCACAGCGTGCCATCGCCGTAATACTCTTCGGCGATATCCCAAAACGTATCGCCACGGGCGACCGTGTGGGTGCGCTCGCCGGCATCATCCGCGGCGGGAGCAGCTTCCTCAGTTGCCTCCGGTGCCATCGGCGCAGGGGTTGCTGCGGGAGCTTCCTCGGCTGTGTCGGCAGGCTCAGCCGGCTCTTCTGCCGGTGCCGCCGGGGCAGGGGCCGGAGCCGGAGCAGGTGCAGGCTCCGTTTCTGCAGCATCTTCCTCCGTGGCCGGCATTTCGGCCGGCATGTCAGCCGGTGTCTCGGAAGGCGCGGCCTCTTCGGTCATCGGTGCCTCCGCTGCCGGAGCCTCGGTCGCCGGAGCTTCCGGTGCGGTCGTCTCGGCAGCTTCAGGAGCTTCAGGCGCCGGTGTCTCGGCTTCCATTGCCTCTTCGGCTGCCGGTGCAGGCTCTTCGGTCGGCGCCTCGGCTTCCGTGGCGGGCTCTGCGGTCATCTCTTCGGCCGGAGCCGGAGCGACTGCCTCCTCTTCCACCGGAGCGGCCGTCTCTTCTGCTGGTGCAGCTTCGCCAGATGCGTTGGCGTCGATGATGCGGCCTTCGAGGAAAGGCTCGTAAGGCTCGTTCTCGGCCAGATAGTCGGCGACCACCTGCTCGAGGCCCGGACCGTAGTCATAGGCGTTCTCGCCCTCGGTCGCGAACATCTCGTAGCCGTCGCCGCCGCCGCGCATGTAGTTGTTGGTGGCGACGAGGTAGGTCGCTGCCTCGTCGATCGGCGCGAAGCCGCCATTGCCGTCGGCAACTTCAACCGAAACGATGCGGCTTCCAGCCGGCTGCGTGGCATCGAAGGTGTAGCGCATGCCGGCGACCTGGGCGAAGCGGCCGGCCTGTTCTTCATACTGGCTGAGGCCGTTTTCCAGCGCGGCGACGACGCCGGCACCGGAAAGCTGAAACGTTGCCAGCGTATTCTGGAACGGCAACACGCCGAGCACATCGCCCATCGTGATCTCGCCCTCGTCGATCGATGCACGAAGACCGCCGCCGTTCTGGATGACAAGCTGCACGCCCTGATCGGCCGTCTGCCAGAGCATTGCATCGGTGACGAGGTTGCCCATCTCGCACTCGCCCGCGCGGCAGGTTTCGCGCGATCCATCGATGGCAGTCGTCGCTTCGGACACGCGCTCCAGCATCAGGTCCTGGATCGGCTCGGCAAGTTCGGCGACGCGCGCGGCGACTTCCGCGTCGGGTTCGACGGACGAATCGAGGAGGTGCGGATCACCGGATGCCGATGTGACATTGCCGTCGTCGTCGAATTCGACGCGCAATTCGCCGAGATACTTGGAGTAGGCGTAGGCTTGAACGATCGGCACGTCCGTGCCCGACGGGTTGGCGACCATCGTCGGGTAGGCGCCGGCGGCACCTTCCTCGTTGGACAGAAGCGTGTGCGAGTGACCGCCAACGATCACATCGATGCCATCGACGGCAGCGGCGATTTCCTGATCGCGCACATAGCCGACATGCGAAAGGAGGATGATCTTGTTGATGCCTTCGGCTTCAAGCTCGGCAACGGCGCCGGTCAGGTACTCGATCTCGTCTTCGAACGAGATGTCGTCGCCAGGAGAAGATGTCTCGTCCGTGTCGGTGGCAAGGACGGAAACGATGCCGATGCGCTCGCCGCCAAGTTCCTTGATCAAATAAGGCTCGTACTTGCCGGCCAGCAGAGACCCTTCGGCAGCGACGGTGTTGCCTGAAAGCAGCGGTACGTCGACGAGGCCGATAAAGGCGTCGAGCGCTTCGGGGCCATCGTCGAATTCGTGGTTGCCGATCGCCATTGCGTCGAAGCCGATGGCGTTCATGAATTCGGCTTCGGCTTCGCCCTTGTAGGTCGTATAGAACAGAGAGCCCTGGAACTGGTCACCCGCGTCCAGCACGAGCACATTGGCGCCTTCACCGGTCAGCGCGTCACGCCGCTCGTCGATCTTCGTCTTCAGCCGCGCAACACCACCGAAACATTCGTTGGCCTCGGCCTGCTCGGCAGAACACGTCGCATCCGACGAATTGATCGCCTCGATGCGCGAGTGCAGGTCGTTGATGTGCAGGATGTCGAGGGTGAAATCGGCATGGGCCGCGCCCGCGGAAAGCGCGAGCGCAGAGACCGAGATCGCTGCGCGGCGAAAGAATTTTGACATGAAAAGAAGCTCCCTGTGAATTCCGCTGCTTGCTGCCAGCTTGTTGCATAGCTTTTATGACAGCTCGTCAGGTCAATGGTTTCATCATGGCCATGGGAGCGCAAGCGCAAAGAACAGGCGTTTCGGCCAAAATCCCGGCGAAGTCTCAGAGAGCGTTGACCGGCGCCGTGGCGCCGGTCAGAAAGAATTCGATCAGCCGACGGCCTGACGGGCGAGCGAGAACTGTGCACCGGCATCCGAGGTGCAGTTCAGCTGTGTCGGGCTGACGATCGCGCAGTTGACCGTCGACGTCGTGCCGCGAACGCGCGACGTCAGCTGGATCTCGACCAAACGATCGGATCGATACTGGTAGTTGCCATCGGCCAGCAGGCTGTTGGTGTCCGTCGTGCGGGTCTCGAACCGGCCGTTGTTGAAGCTCGAAACGATGCCGTTCGGATCAACCCAGGTGCCCTGCAGCTGGTCGCGCGGCTGCGGAGCCTCGCGCAGCACGGGAGCCGGGCCGTAATTGACTGCCTGACACGCTGCCAATAGTGCAGCCAGGCCGGCGATGGATGAGATGCGGACGAGGCGGTTCATGTAATTGGTGTCTCCCGTTGATAGCGGGCTTGTCGTTAGCCCCCGCTGTGGCGAATGCGCGTGCGCCATGTTGGTTCCTGCACCTCTGCAAGGCTTTGGCGCTGTGGCGCTTACGCCACAGTCGCTGCCGTGCTGAAGCCTATCGAGGATGCAGCGCGCAATCAGCTTATGCAAGTGCGCGCCGCTGCGCCCGATCAGCGTACGAGGATATTGCGGAACTGCCAGGGATCGCTTTCGTCGAGGTCTTCCGGGAAGAGGCCCGGGCGGCCTTCGAGCGGCGTCCAGTCCGTGTAGTGGCCTTCCACGGGTCCGAGATAGGGAAGCTGCACTTCCAGGCAGCGCTTGTAGTCCATCTCGTCGGCTTCGACGATGCCCGCTTCCGGGTTTTCCAGTGCCCAGACCATGCCCGCGAGCACGGCGGAGGTTACCTGCAGGCCCGTGGCGTTCTGATAGGGCGCCAATTCGCGCGTCTCTTCGAGCGACAGGCGCGAGCCGTACCAATAGGCGTTCTTGTCGTGGCCGTAGAGCAGCACGCCGAGTTCGTCGACGCCGTCGACCAGTTCGTCCTCGTCGAGCACGTGCAGCTTCGGCTGCTGGGTGCCGCCATTGCCGAACATCTCATGCAGCGAAAGAACGGCATCGTTGGCCGGATGGTAGGCGTAGTGGCAGGTCGGGCGGTAGGAAACCTCGCCCTTCTTGTCGCGCAGCGTGAAGAAATCCGCGATCGAGATCGATTCATTGTGCGTGACGAGGAAGCCGTACTGGGCGCCGGGCGTCGGGCACCATGTGCGCACGCGCGTGTTGGCGCCGGGCTGTTCCAGGTAGATCGCAGCCTTGCAGCCCGACTTGTGCTTCTTGGCGTTCTTCGGCTTCCACTTCTCGTGCGTGCCCCAGCCAAGTTCCGACGGCTGCAGGCCTTCCGAAATGAAGCCTTCCGCCGACCAGGTGTTCCAGAAGACGTTCATCGGCTTCGGGTTCTTGGTGCGCTGGGTGTCGCGCTCGGCGATGTGGATGCCCTTGACGCCGACCTTCTTCATCAGCTTGGCCCAGCCGCGCTGATCGGCTGCTTCCGGCTCATCGAACTCGACATTCAGTTCCTTGGCGAGATCGACGACGGCCTGCTTGACGAACCACGAAACCATGCCGGGGTTCGCGCCACAGCATGAAACGGCGGTGATGCCGCCTAGATTCTTGCGCTTTTCCTCGCGCACGGTTTCGCGAAGCGCGTAGTTCGTGCGTGTGGAATTGTCGGCGGTCTTGTCGAAGTAGAAGCCGAGCCAGGGTTCGACGACGGTGTCGATATAGAGCACGCCCAGCTCGCGGCAGAGCTTGATCAGGTCAAGCGAGGAGGTGTCGACCGAGAGATTGACGCAGAAGCCACGGCCTTCGCCTTCCGTCAGCAGCGGAGACAGGAGCTCGCGGTAGTTCTCCTTGGTCACGGCCGACTGGATGAACTTGACGCCGTGCTTCTTGAGAATTTCGGCATTGTCGTCGCGCGGATCGATGACGACCAGACGATCCTTGTCATATTTGAAGTGCCGCTCGATGAGAGGAAGCGTGCCCCGCCCGATCGATCCGAAACCGAGCATGACGATCGGTCCCGTGATTTCGCCGTAAACGGGATAATCCTTGCCTGACATGGTGAGCTGCTCCTCAGCGCAATAACGGGACGCGGCGTTCGCGTCCGTGTGTTCCTGTTGGACCGCGCTAAAGCATGTTTTCCCGTCACAATAAAGGGCGAGGCGGTTTACGCCTTGGCGGTCTCCAACTGCTGAAGCGCATCGACAAGCTCATCGCGCCGCAGCCGCAGGCCTTTATAGTCGAGCTCGCTCCCCTGCAGCGCCTGAAGTTGACGCCGCAGCCCGGCAGCAAGACGGGGCCCATCGCCGTGGCGTTTCAAAACCGCGAGAGGATCCACGAAGATGCGGATCGTGAAGACGATGCCGCCGGTTTCGGGCAGCTTGCGCAACGTCTGCCGTTCCACCCGAACAAATGCCGCGAAAGGATCGGCAAACGGCGCCCCGTCATAGGGCTGCGCGTGTGGATGATGCAGTTGGTCATCGCCATAGATCGACCAGTTGAGGCGCCAGACCGGCCGTTCGACTCGAAGATTATCAAACATCCGGGCGATCAGCTCGGCGTTGCGAGTACCCGCCTGAAACCCCGGAACCGGCGCATGGATCTCGTCCATCGAGCGATTGAATTTCTCGGTAAGCGACCAGGACGAGGGAAAGGAAAGCGACGCGGCCGTCAGCCGCCACGCTCCGTCGACCTTTTGCATGATGACGAGATCTTCCTGCACGAGCCGTGCGGCCCGCTTCAATGGCGGCACGGATGTGTCGCTGACATCGACGACACGATCCGCGCCGATGCGCATCCCATTGCCATCGATGCGATAGATGTGCGGGAAGTAGTCGGGCAGATGCTGCGTCAGCATCGCCAGAACTTCGTCTTGAGCCTGCCGGGACTGGGGCGTCTCCACGAACACGCGGGACGGGTGCTCGCCTTCGAGCCGATCCTTTTCCATCAGATACACATCGAGCCGATTATCCACTTCGATCCAGTCGGCAGGATCGAGCTGACGCAGGCCGATCGTGAAGGGCTCGGCAGAACCATCATAGGGGGTGTGGACAGGCATCCTCAAGATCGGCCTTCCAGGACCCGGCGCCAGTTTCGGTGGCCTTCTGTCAGCAGCACCACCGTGACCTGTTGAGACGCCAGGTCGATCTCGTAGACCACGACGTAGCCGTCGAAGACAAAGTACCTGAACCGATTGACGACACGCCCGGCATCTGGATTGGCTGCAAGAAGGGAACGGACACGCCTCTCCAACCTGTCGACAAAGGCAACGGCATTGGCGGGACTGTCTTTGGCGATGAAATGCAGGATGTCGTCGAAGTCGCCATCGGCTGCTTGCGAGAACCGGACGTCGAAACCGCTCATTTCATGTAGAGATCACGGATCATCTGCCTCTTGCGCTCAAAAAAGGCGTCGTCGGCCAAAACCACCTCCCCGCGCGCCATCTGAGCCTCGGAGTCCGCAAGCCTGCGGCTGAGATCCTCGATATCGGCGCGTTCCATCATCTCGCGCAGCGCTTCCTCCACGACCTCGCTGGCCGAACTGTAGCGTCCGGCCGCGATTTCGGCAGCGATGAAATCCTCGAACTGCTTGTTGAGAGAAATCGTCATGGCAAAAGCTCCGTCAGCCAGGCTCTTTTTAGCACGCTGTACGCGTGCAGGTCACCTTCATGCGGTTTCGTCCCTTTCCAATGCCTCGATCTCGTCGATCAACCCCTCGATCATCGACAGCCCCTTGTCCCAGAAGGCGGGGTCGGATGCATCGAGGCCGAAGGGGGCGAGCAATTCGGAGTGATGCTTCGTGCCGCCGGCCTTCAGCATCTCGAAATACTTCTCCTGAAAACCCGTCTCCGCGTTCTGGTAGACTGCATAGAGCGAGTTCACGAGGCAGTCGCCAAACGCGTAGGCGTAGACGTAGAAGGGCGAATGGATGAAGTGCGGGATATAGGCCCAGTAGGTCTCGTATCCCTCGGAGATCCGGATCGCCGGTCCAAGGCTTTCGCTTTGCACCGACAGCCACAACTCACCGAGTTGCTCTGCCGTCAGTTCGCCCTCGCGGCGCGCCGCGTGAACCTTGCGCTCGAATTGATAGAAGGCAATCTGGCGCACGACCGTATTGATCATGTCCTCGACCTTCTGGGCGAGCATCGCCTTGCGCTCGCGCTTGTCCTTCACCTTGTCGAGAAGCGCCCGGAAGGTAAGCATTTCGCCGAAGACCGATGCCGTTTCGGCAAGTGTCAGCGGCGTCGAGGCCATGAGTGCTCCTTGCCGGCCGGCCAGCACCTGGTGCACGCCGTGGCCGAGTTCGTGGGCAAGCGTCATCACGTCGCGCGGCTTGCCCATGTAGTTCACGAGCACGTAGGGGTGGGCGGATGGCACCGTCGGATGGGCAAACGCGCCTGGCGCCTTGCCTGGTCGCACTTCCGCATCGATCCAGTTGTCGTCGAAGAAGCGCTTGGCAATCTCCGCCATCTCGGGCGCGAAACCGGCATAGGCCGAAAGCACGGTGTCGCGGGCTTCCGACCAGCCGATGGCGGCCTGCGGCGTATCCGGCAGCGGCGCATTGCGGTCCCAGAACTCCATCTGCTCCATGCCGAGCCATTTCGCCTTCATGGCGTAGTAGCGGTGCGACAGCCGCGGATAGGCGCGCCGGACGGCTTCCACGAGCGCGTCCACCACTTCCCGCTCGACACGGTTGGCAAGATGGCGCTGGTCGGCAATGTCCTTGAAGCCGCGCCAGCGATCGGAAATTTCCTTGTCCTTCGCCAGCGTGTTGGTGATCAGCGAAAACGTGCGGAGATTGGCACCCAGCGTCTCGGCAAGCGCCTTGGCCGCCGCTTCGCGTTTCGCCCGATCATGGTCCTGCAGAAGGTTGAGTGTCGGCTCGAGGCTCATCTCCTCGCCATCGACCGCAAACCGCAGCGCCGACATGGTTTCGTCGAACAAGCGGTTCCAGGCGCCGGAAGCCGTCATGCTTTTCTCATGAAACAGCTGCTCGACCCGCTCTTCCAGCTGGTAAGGCTTGTCCTGCCTGAGATCGACGATCCATGGACGGTAATGCCCCGTCAGCTGATCCCGATCCATGGCTGCGTCGACCCGCGCATCCTCGATCGCGTTCAATTCGAGCGAGAAGAACAGGAGATGCGAGCCGGCATCCGTCAGCTTAGCCTGCATGTCGCCGTAGAACTTGGCGTTCGCAGGGTTGCTCGTGTCGGAAAAATACAAAAGGCCCGCATAGGAGATGATGCGGCCCAGCCGCTCTTCGATCGCTTCATAGGCGGCAATCGCCGCGCCCAGACCATCGTCACCGTCTTTTCCGGCCGCCTCGCTGAGCTTGCCCTTCCAGCGCGCGGCGAAGGCTTGTGCATCGGCAAGCCCCTGCGCCAAATCGCTTTTCAACGCGTCGCTGTCCGGGCTCGGATAAAGGTCCGCAAGCTGCCAGGTCGGCAATGCGCCGAGATCGGCAGCAGGACGCCGTGCCGCTGCCACTGCCACTTCGCTCGCCATAGACACTTGTTTCGCCACGACATTCGTCATCGATAGATGTCCTCCAATGAAACGGTCCGACGCCGTCGAACGCCGTTTGCGCCGTTCTGAAACGCGACCGTTAAAATGCGAGCCTTTCCGGCAAGCTGATCTTGAAGCTCCTGTGGGACTCTCCGGTCGAGCGTCCGATCCTTCAAGAGAAGAGTCCTAGCGAACATGGACCAGACAGCAAGCCCCAATGTCCTCGTCGTCGACGATGATCCTGTCCAGCGGCGCCTTTTGAAGGCCGCCGTCGAGCATATGGGCGGCAAAGCCTTCATGGCCGAGGACGGCGACATCGCGCTGGAGTTCCTGACGACCAGGCGTGATCCGATCGCCATCGTTGTGCTGGATCTCAAAATGCCGCGCATGGACGGGCTGGAGGTCATGCGGCGCATGACGCAATCCGGCATCGAAGTGCCGGTGATCGTGCAGACCGGTCATGGCGGCATCGAAACGGTTGTCGAGGCGATGCGGGCAGGGGCCTTCGACTTCGTGGTCAAGCCGGTGGCGCCGGAGCGTCTCGCGGTTTCGATTCGAAACGCACTCAAGGTCGATCAGAGCGAAGAGCGCCATGCAGGTTTCCGAATGGATCCCGGCACGGGCATGGTCTCGGCAAGCCCGGCCATGGAGCGGGTCATGCATTTGGCGCAGCGCGCCGCGGCATCGTTGATCCCCGTCGTCATCGAAGGGGAATCGGGTGTCGGCAAGGAAAAGATCGCGCGCACCATCCAGCGCGCCAGCGATCGTCGCCACAAGCCCTTCGTCACCGTCAACTGCGGGGCCATCCCCGACAAGCTGGTGGAAAGCGTCCTCTTCGGCCATGAGCGCGGTGCATTCACCGGTGCCACCGAAAAGCACCGTGGCAAGTTCATGGAAGCAAATGGCGGCACGCTGTTCCTCGATGAGATCGGCGATCTGTCGCCCGACATCCAGGTCAAGCTGCTGCGCGCGGTGCAGGATGGCGAAATCGAAACCGTCGGCGCGCGCCAAAGCGCCAAGGTGGATGTGCGGCTGATCTCCGCGACCAACAAGAACCTCATCGAAGAGGTGAAGGCGGGTCGCTTCCGTGAAGACCTCTATTACCGTCTGAACGTCTTCCCGATCACGGTGCCGCCGCTGCGCAACCGCAAGGAAGATGTTCCGATGCTGGTGCGCAGCTTCGCCGATCGCTTCGGGCGCGAGCATGGGCTTCGCGGGCCGGTGTCGATCAGCCCGGAAGTGCTTGCGATGCTGACGGCCTATGACTGGCCGGGCAATGTCAGGCAGCTCGAAAATGCCGTCTTCCGCGCCGTCGTGCTCTGTGACGACGGCCTGCTGACACCCGATCTCTTTCCCCAGATCGCGGCGCAGCTGCCGGGCTACGATGTTCGCGAGGCCGGTGCGGGCCAACGGGTCGCGGTGTCCGACGCGCCGTCGCTCTCCATGCCGGACATACCGTTGCAGCGTGGTTTTGCCGAAAGCCAGCAACGGATCACGACCGGACTGTCGCTCGGCGACCTCGGGACAACAGCAAAGACGGGCAGTGCTGCCCGCGGCATGATCAACGCGATCGGCGATGACGGGGAAATGCGCACCCTCAGCGAGGTCGAGGAAGAAGTCATCCGCTTCGCGCTGCAGTTCTATTCGGGACAGATGAGCGAGGTGGCACGCCGTCTCGGAATCGGTCGCTCGACGCTCTACCGCAAGATCAAGGACTATGGTATCGACGCCGGGAAGACGATCGAAATCGAGGCCTGAGCGGGGATTTTCGCAGCAAATCCAGTGCATGTTCGAGCCAGCCGCCGGATAAATCGGGGCGATCGCTTTGACTGTTTAGGTGTTGTTAGTTATTCATTCACTACATTGCATCCTTGGCCGGCCCTGTTGCCGGCGGGCCACGGTTGCAGCTTCGTTTGGGGCGGCCGGGGATCTGACTAAAAAACGAACCTGCTTGTGGGGATGATTTTGGCAGTCAATTCGGGGTGCATCGAAAGCGCAGCTGCTGCGCAGGGCCTTCTTCGGTCCGTGACGAGCTGCTTCTCTCAATCCCTTCGCTGGGCGTTCGTCGCGGTTTTTGCCGTCGCGGTCATGTCTTTCGCCACAGCCGAAGCGTCTGCGCAAACGCGCAGCCTGAAGATCCATTTCACCCATACGAAAGAGCGCGCTGAGATCGTCTTCAAGCGCAATGGGCGCTATGATCAGTCAGGCCTGAACCAACTGAACCACATTCTCCGCGACTGGCGTCGCAACGAGCCGACCAAGATGGACCCGCGCCTGTTCGACCTCCTCTGGGAAGTCTACCAGGCATCGGGATCGCGTGAGTACATCCACGTCGTCTCGGCTTACCGTTCGCCCAACACCAACAACATGCTGCGTTCGCGCTCTTCCGGCGTGGCGAAGAACAGCCAGCACACGCTCGGTAAGGCGATGGACTTCTTCCTGCCTGACGTGCCGGTAAAGCGCATCCGTGAAATCGGCATGCGTTTCCAGGTCGGCGGCGTCGGCTTCTATCCCAATTCCGGCTCGCCCTTCGTGCACCTCGATGTCGGTAGCGTTCGTGCTTGGCCGCGCATGAGCCGCCAGGAACTCCTCGCACTGTTCCCCGATGGCAAGACCATCCATCTGCCGCCGGATGGCCGCAAGCTTGCAGGTTATGATCAGGCGCTCGCCGATTACCAGCGTCGCGTCGGCGCTACGGAGATTGCGGTGGCCGGTGGTGGCTCGCGCAACAGCGATGGCGCCGGCAGCGGCGGTGGTCGCCGGAACTTGATCGCCATGCTCTTCGGCAACAACGGTGACGAAGACGAAGATGCGGAAGCAATCGCTGCTCCGACGCAGGCTGCTGCGCCTCAGCGCAATGCTCCGCCGGCCACTGTGCCGCAGCAAGCTGCACCACAGACGCAGATCGCAAGCGTTGCTCCGATCCGTGCACCCGTCCCGGTCGCGCGACCCGTCATCGAAGCCGTGGCGCAGCCTCAAATGGCTGCTCTGGCACCAGCTCCGGCAGCTCCGGTTCCCGCAGCGCCCGTTCCAGCCGCGCCGCCTGCTGGCATGAGCTTGGCAAACGCCACCTTGCCGGCCAATGGTGCCAATACGCCGCCCGCCGCAATTCCGCAGACAGCTGCAGTCGAGCCCCCGTCGCCGACGGAAGCACCTGCCATGCCTGAGGTCCGTGAATTCGCCGATCTCTCCGGCATGTCTGTGCCGGTTCCGGAGTTCGTCGACCGCTCGGGCATCTCGGTCTTCGCAGCCAACGATGCGCCTGCCTTCGATGGCCAGGAAGTCACCGATATCCTGATGGCTGAGGCGACCCCCGAGGCGCCGAGTGCGGCATCGGGCGAGGCAACGTCCTCCGCGCTGCAGACCGCGCTCGTGCCGGCGCCGGTCGCGCGTCCCGAAATCGCGGCGATTGCTGCAGCGACCGGGCAGGGTGCATCCTCTGTTGCCACCGATGCGACCGCCTCGGCAGAAGCGCCGGCCGTCGCTGAGGTTCCGGCACCAGTCGCAGTTCCCGATGAAATCCGGGTTGCCTCGCTGACGCCTTCGCCAAGGGCGGCAAGCGACGCGTCTACTGGTTCCAGCACGTCTGCCGGCAACGATACCGCTGCGGGCGAGCCAGAAGGCCTGGCAAACCGCATGGCCGCATCTCTCGGCGCGACACCGCTGAAGGGCGCACGCCCGACGGAGCGGGAAGCGACCGGCACGGCCAAGCGGGCAATCCGGACGGAGCCGAAGCTAACCGAGACGATCGTATCGAGCTGGGCGCTCGATCACACGCGCCTTGCCAGCGTCTCGCAGCCGGTGAAGTCGCCGCGCTTCGTGGACAAGCAGCTGCGTGCCGCCCCCGAGGTCGTCTACACCACCGGCTTCTCGGCCGAGACGGTTGAGGCCAACCGCTTCACCGGTGCTGCCGTAAACTTCCTGAGCGTCGCCCGCTTCGAGGCGCAGCAGTAGGCCCAAAGTTCCACTGACTTCATCGTGAAGGCCGCCGTTCGCTTCGATCGGCGGCCTTCTGCTTTTCGCAAGACCCGCTATTCTGTGCCTATGCCAGCGCGATGCCGGATGCCGTACGTCCCCAGGCATCTTGCGCAGTCGCGAAAGCGTATCTATCGACACGTCATCGTCCCCAAGGAACTTCGCCCCATGAAATCGATGGAACTGCTGATCGAGCGTGTCATTCTCTCGGCACGCTGGATCCTCGTCGTCTTCTATGTGGGGCTTGCCGCGGCGCTGGCGATCTACGCGGTGTCGTTCATCTACAAGCTCGCCAAGGTGGCCGTGGATGTCTTCACCCTCGACGATTCCGACATGATCCTCGCGATGCTTGGCCTTATCGATGCGGCACTCGTCGCGAGCCTCATCGTCATGGTCATGATTTCCGGCTACGAGAACTTCGTCAGCCGTTTCGACAAGACCGACAACGACGAGATCTCATGGCTCGGCAAGCTCGATGCGGGCAGCCTCAAGATCAAAGTCGCGTCGTCCATCGTCGCGATCTCATCAATCCATCTGCTGCAGATCTTCCTGAACATGCAGCAATATGACGGCACACGGCTGATGTGGGCGACGCTGATCCACCTCGCCTTCGTCGTCTCGGCGCTGCTGCTCGGATTCCTGGAGCAGATCATGACGAAGCTGAAGGCCTGATTGCGCGACTTCAGACGAGAGGTTTCTCGACCCTAAACATGAAAAAGCCGCCGGTCGTGCCGACCGACGGCCTTCGATGTCGAAATAGCGGGTGAGGCTCACTCTTCCGGCGCAGGGCCCATGCCGAGCGCGTGCAGATAGGTGTCCAGGATCGCTTCCTGTTCCATCCGCTCGTCCTTGTCGATCTTCCGGAGCGAGATCACGCGGCGAAGGGCCTTGGTGTCGAAGCCCGTGCCTTTCGCTTCCGCATAGACGTCCTTGATGTCGTCCGCGATGGTCTTTTTCTCTTCTTCGAGGCGTTCGATACGCTCGACGAATGCACGCAGTTGGTCGCGTGCGACGCCGCCTGTGTCGGACATCGCTTACTCCTGTTGTCTCGTTCCAAGAAGGTCGAATTTTAAGCGTGTCAGGTGCCGCGCGGCGCGGCTGACGTCAAGTCAAACCTTGCCGCCGCGCCACATTCCCTGCGTGATGCGCCGAATGCGCATCAGCCATGGGTCGCCTTAGTTGCGAATGAGGCTTTCTGCGCGTCTGTCGCCTCGGTCTGGTAGCGTTCCCGCCAAGCGTCATAGGGCATGCCGTAGACGATCTCGCGTGATTCGTCCTTAGTGAGCGCGATGCCGTCCGCCTCGGCAGCATCCTTGTACCAGTTCGACAGGCAATTCCGGCAAAAGCCGGCGAGGTTCATCATGTCGATGTTCTGCACGTCGGTCCGTTCGCGGAGATGCGAGACCAGCCGGCGGAAAGCGGCTGCCTCGAGTGCGGTGCGCTGCTCGGCGCTGAGCTTCTGTTCGGGCGATGTCTGGTGCATGATTGGCCTCCTGAGGACTCGTCCCGGAAATGGTGATCGATGGTGGCCGATTCTAGGCGTCGCCGAAGCCATGGGTCAAGTTGACGGAAGAGATGCCACTAAAGGCTCAGCTTCGTTGACATTGTCGGGTTCGCATCGCACAACCGAAGCAGTGATCAATGGAGAAACGATAGACACCGTGCCTGCGAAAAATCGCTTCACATCGCGTCTCTTGAGCCTCCAAATGCTGTTCCTGCTGGCGGGGTCCGCGGCCCTTTTCGGTGGCACCGAAACGGCGCGCGCCGATTTCCGCGTCTGCAACGGAACGCAGAACCTCGTTGGCGTCGCAATCGGCTATCGGGCCCAGGAAGGCTGGATATCCGAGGGATGGTGGCAGATTCCCGCCACGTCCTGCGCCACGCTCATCGAAGGCCAGCTCCAGTCGCGCTTCTACTACCTCTATGCCGAAGATGCGGCCCGCGGTGGACGCTGGGCCGGCAACATCAACATGTGTGTCGCCGACAACGAGTTCAAAATCGTCGGCGTCAACGACTGCGTCGCACGCGGCTACCAGCGCATGGAATTCAAGGAATACGATACGGGACGACAGGGCAGCTGGATGGTTCAGCTTTCCGACACGCCAGCCCCGCCCGCATCACCGACGACAGTACCCAACGCGACACCCGACAGCACGGAAGGCACCAGCCAATGAGACGCCAGCGCAAAGTCAAGATCCTGGCGACGCTCGGTCCGGCCTCCTCCGACGAGGCTATGATCCGCAAGCTTCATGAGGCGGGTGCCGATCTGTTCCGCATCAATATGAGCCATGCGAGCCACGAGATCATGCGCGATCTCATCGGCCGCATCCGCAACGTCGAAAAGGAAGTCGGTCGCCCGATCGGCATTCTCTGCGACATCCAGGGCCCCAAGCTGCGCGTCGGCAAGTTTGCCGACGGCAAGGTTCAGCTGTCGGCCGGCGACACGTTCACCCTCGACGACAAGCCCGAGCCGGGCGACGCGACGCGGGTGCAATTGCCGCACAAGGAAATTCTCGAAGCCGTGCAGGTCGGGCACCGTCTCCTGATCGACGATGGCCGCCTGCAGCTGGAAGCGGTCAAGGCGGACGGCAAGTCGATCGTCACCAAGGTGATCTCCGGCACGCACATCTCGGACCGTAAGGGCGTCAGCCTGCCGGATACGACGCTCGCCACCGGTGCGCTCACGGAAAAGGACCGCAAGGATATCGATGCGGCGATCGCTACCGAAGAGGTGGACTGGATCGCGTTGTCCTTCATCCAGCGGCCGGAAGACGTCGCCGAAGTGCGCAAGATCGTGCGCGGCCGCGCAGGCCTCATGTCCAAGATCGAGAAGCCGCAGGCGCTGGAGCGGATCGACGAGATCATCGAACTGTCCGACGCCCTGATGGTGGCGCGTGGCGATCTGGGCGTCGAAATGCCGATCGAAGCCGTGCCCGGCATCCAGAAGCAGCTGACCCGCGCCTGCCGCAGGGCCGGCAAGCCGGTGGTCGTCGCGACCCAGATGCTCGAATCGATGATTTCGGCTCCGGTGCCGACCCGCGCAGAAGTGTCGGACGTCGCGACCGCAGTCTTCGAAGGCGCCGATGCCGTGATGCTGTCGGCAGAATCGGCTGCCGGCGAGTATCCGGTCGAAGCCGTGTCCACCATGGCCGCCATTGCTCGCAAGGTCGAGAAGGACCCGAACTATTCGGGCATCATCTACGCGCAGCGCCCGCAGCCCGAACCGACCGGCGCCGATGCAATCTCGCTTGCCGCGCGCCAGATCGCCGAAACGCTGAATCTTGCTGCGATCGTCTGCTACACATCCTCGGGCACAACCGGGCTGCGCGCCTCGCGCGAGCGGCCGCAGACGCCGATCCTGGCGCTGTCGCCGGTCATCCAGACTGCGCGTCGCCTGTCGGTCTGCTGGGGGCTGCACTGCGTTGTAACGGAAGATGCCCATGATCTCGACGACATGGTCGATCGCGCTTGCCGCATTACCCACCGGGAAGGCTTCGGCTCCGCGGGCGACCGCGTGATCGTGACTGCAGGCGTTCCGCTCGGCACACCCGGCGCGACCAACATGCTGCGCATCGCCTATATCTCGTCCGACGGGCAGTCGGCCGTCTGAGCACGGACGGCTAGCCGCAGATCTCCGCATCGTCGGCGATGCGCCCTTCGAGGGCGCGTGCCATCGCCTGCAGGTCTGCCTGGCCGCCTGCCAGTTTCTCGATAGCTGCGATGGCGATGTCCCGGGCGACATAGTCCGGCTTGTGGCCGAGATTGTTGATCTCGACGAGTTCGGAGTTCGGAAGATCGCGCGCTAGCCCCTGCGAATGGATTTCCGGCAGAACGATCTCGTCGCGATTGCCGGTGATGATGACGGCAGGCGCCGTGATTTCCGGGTAGCTCGGCGAAATGCGCTCTACATAGTCTTTCAGATTGGCGACATCGGTCGAATTGGCGCGGAAAGCTTTCGGCCTCAGCACCAGTTGAGGGCCGGTCTGCTCGACATAATCGGAGGGCATTGGGTTCGGGGCGAAGACGCAGGCGGCCGAGGACACGACGCGCGACGATCCCACCGGCAGCGCAACGACATGGCTGAAAAGAGGCCCGATCACCGGTGCACGGGCGACCGAATAGAACCAGGCGACACCGCCAGGCCAGGGATGGGTTGCTGGCGCGAGAAAGAGCAGGCCACCGGTCCGCTCCGGATATTGAAGCGCAAAGCTCGCCGCAATCGCCGAGCCGAAGGAATGGGCAACGATGATGGCATTGTCGATGCCGAGCTTCGCCATCAGGCCGGCAACCATGTCCGCTTGGCCATCGGGATTGGAATTGGAGGCAGTCCCGCGCTCCGAATAGCCGTGGCCGGGCCGGTCGACGAACAGCATCTCGGCGCGGCCCTTCAGCGGATCCCCGAAGGCGATCAACTGGTCACGCAGATTGCCGCTAGCCCCATGCAGGAAGACGAGAGGAGGGAGATCGGCTTGCGGCCCCGCGGGCACGTGAACCGCATGCATCCGAACCCCGTCGACCTCGTGGAACGTCCCGATCGGCGGAAAGCGCGCCTCGATCTGGCGCGATTGATAAGCCGTGTAGCCGGCCAGAAGAGCAAGCACGGCGGCAAGAACGAGAACAACGGTGATCATGGGACGCATAAGCTGAGGGTTCGATTGGAATGAGCGGGAGGCGGGCGACAGTCATCAATGACGGGCACTGGTGACGGCAGTAGACTTATACGTCGGCGGCGTCGGTTTGGTTGCGCCGCCCGCTCCCTCTCATTCTCAATCGCTGATTTTCAGCACGATCTTGCCGATATGGCTGCTGCCTTCCATGCGCCGATGGGCTTCCACCACATCGGCAAAGGGGATCACGCTGTCCATCACCGGCGCAACGCGGCGGCTTGTCAGCAGCGGCCAGACTTTTTCCATCAGCTCCGCCGCAAGCTTCCCCTTGAAGCCGCTGTCGCGCGCGCGCAGCGTGGAGCCGGTGTGAACCAGCCGCTTCATCATCAGCTTGGAGAAATCCGCCTCGGCCTTCCGCCCGTTGAGGAAAGCGATCTGCACCACGCGCCCCTCGATTGCCGCCACGTCGTAGTTGCGGCCGATATAATCGCCACCGACCATGTCCAGGATCACGTTCACGCCTTTGCCATCGGTCAGGGTCTTGACCGATTGCACGAAATCTTCGTCGCGGTAGTTGATGGCGTGGTCGGCGCCAAGCTCGAGACAGGCGCGGCATTTGTCGTCTGAGCCCGCGGTCGCAAAAACGGTCGCGCCGAACGCCTTGGCAAGCTGGATGGCGGTCGTACCGATGCCGGACGTGCCGCCGTGCACCAGGAATGTTTCCCCGGCCTGCAATCCCCCGCGTTGGAAGACATTGTGCCACACCGTGAAATAGGTCTCGGGCAGGGCGGCTGCCTCTTCCATGGAAAAGCCGTCCGGCACGGGAAGCACGCTGTCCTGATGTGCCGCGCAGCGCTCGGCATATCCGCCGCCTGTCACCAGAGCGCAAACCCGGTCGCCGACCGACCAGCGCGTGACGGCGTCACCGAGCGCCACGATCTCGCCTGCGACCTCGAGCCCAGGAATGTCGGAGGCACCGGGCGGAGGCGGATAGGCGCCTTGCCGCTGCAGGCAGTCGGGCCGGTTGACGCCGGCGGCTTTGACGGCAATCAGCACCTCGTCTGGCTTCAGGGCCGGAACCGGGCGCTCGGCAAGCTTGAGAACTTCCGGACCGCCCGGCTGGCTGATCTCCACGGCGCGCATCGTCTCGGGCATGGCTTTTCCATTCCTGTTTTTCGTCACGGGGTTATACTGGCTCGGTCCGCCGAGGGCGAGTGATCCTCGCATTCGGTCCAAGCGTGAAGCGTAAGGAGTGATGAGCCGATGGCCATTTTCGATGACATGCCGCCGACGCGCAAACCCGTCCATGAGATCGGCGCCGATCTGGCGCTTCTTTCCGCCGACGAATTGCGGCAGCGCATCGATGCGTTGCGCAGCGAGATTGCGCGGCTGGAAGAGGAAATCGAGATGAAGACATCCAGCAAGGCGGCGGCAGAGCGGTTTTTTCGCTGATGGGGATCGCTCGAATTCTCGAAAAGAAGCAGCGGGCCCGGCCCATTAACCAGGCATTAACGGTTAATAGTGTCTAATGCTCATGTCCGGAGCTTCTGGACGATTGCAGACTGACTGCTGGTCACTCTGTTTGACGCCTCCCTGTTAAACTCTCGAGAGCCGCTTTTGCGGCTCTTTTTTTTGTCGCAGGAAGGCACGGCGCATTTGCCGCACATGTGGACATTAACCCTTTCTTAAGAACGATCTTGCGCAAAGCCCTGTCGACGTACCATTCTGCGGATAGAGATCGATCACCCCATGACGGCGGAACGGAACCTGATTCTGCCTGGAGTGTTACAGCATTCAAGAATGCGACGGCCATGATGTGCCGACGCGACACAGCCTGCAGGCGAGAACCGCAGAATGCGGCACGGCGGGTCAACTGATATCGAGGCGGAATTCGAACATGAGCGAAACGTCCAGCAACATGATCAGCTTTGCCGGTCACATGGCGACGTCCAACCCATTCAAGACACTGTATGCCGACGGCATGGGTCTGGTGGAAGAAACGGCAAGCTATCTCGATGGTCCGGGTCGCATCGCATCCAAGGACCTGCCGCGTCTTGCGTCCATTCTCTACGCGGCGGAGTCCATGCGGCTGACGACGCGGCTGATGCAGCTCGCCTCGTGGCTCCTGCTGCAGCGTGCGGTCAACAACGGCGAGATGAGCCGCGACCAGGTGATGTCCGAGAAGAACAAGGTGCGGATCGACAGCTTCACCATCGACGCCAACGCGCCGGGCTGGGACGATCTCCCCGAGCAGTTCCGCGACCTCGTGGCCCGTTCGCTGCGTCTTCAGGCACGCGTTGCGCTGCTCGATCGTGAAATCTATCGGCCGGAAGTGATGCCGGCATTTGCCGATAACGAAAACAGCGTGAAGGCACAGCTTTCATTGCTGCAGACGGCATTCGGCCACCACTGACACGCCTCGTCGGAAGGAGAGAAACTGCCGTTCTCTCCTTCTTCATCTGCGACTTTAGCCACCGTCGAAACGAAAAAAGCCCGGTCTCGCGACCGGGCTTTTTTTGGATCTCGCGAGAGATCGAAACCTAAAGGCCGAGGCCTTCGAAGCGCTTCTTGAACTTCGAGAGACGGCCGCCACGGTCCATGAGCTGCTGGCCACCGCCGGTCCATGCCGGGTGGGACTTCGGGTCGATCTCGAGGTTCATCGTATCGCCTTCCGAACCCCAGGTGGAGCGCGTCGTGTATTCAGTGCCGTCCGTCATGACGACTTTGATCGTGTGGTAGTTGGGATGAATGTCGGCTTTCATCGTCCTGGCTTCCTGACTGCTTGGCGAGCCGCCGTGACGAAATAGGCGTTGCGTCAAATCGGCTCAAATGGGAAATGAAAGCGCCGCCATTGAGGCTCGCAGCTTCCTAATTTGTTGGCGAGCCTATACAGGAAGGGCAAATCGATAACAAGAGCCCTGGGGGAAAATGGGGCCGGGCGGGAGTAGGAGAGTTAAAGCGTGGCGCAAACGGCCCCTAGCGTGAACAAGAGGCGCTCGCTGCGACCGCTTGCGAGATTGCTGCCCTATGTGCTGGCCTATCGCGGGCTGGTCGCTGGCGCTTTGATCTTTCTCGTTCTCGCCGCCAGCATGACGCTGACCCTGCCGATGGCCGTCCGGCGCATGATCGACCACGGATTTTCCGAATCCGATGCCGGTTTCATCGAGACATATTTCGTCATGCTCCTGGTGATTGCGGTGCTCCTCGCGCTGGCGAGCGCCTTTCGCTACTATTTCGTCATCACGCTTGGCGAGCGCGTCGTTTCCGACCTTCGCCGCGACGTCTTTTCGCATGTGACGCGGCTTTCCGCCGGCTTCTACGACGTCAATCAATCGGGCGAGATCGTCTCGCGCCTGACGGCGGACACCACGCAGATCAAATCGACGGTCGGCGCGACGGCATCGCTGGCGCTCCGCAACATGATCCTGTGCATCGGCGCCATCGGCATGATGATCGTCACGAGCCCGGGCCTGTCGAGCCTGGTGCTGGCCGCAATTCCGCTGATCGTGTTCCCGATCGTGGCTTTCGGCCGCGCCGTGCGCCGCCGCTCGCGCGCCGCCCAGGATACGCTCGCCAACGCCATGGCCTATGCGAGCGAGACGATCGGCGCGACCCGCACCGTCCAGTCCTACAACAACGAACCGACCGCCAACGGCCTGTTTTCCCACGCGATCGAGACGGCTTTCACCGCAGCGCGTGACGCTGTGCGGGCGCGCGCCGTGTTGACCGGCTTTGCGATCTGCATGGCATTCGGGAGCGTCGTCGCCGTTTTGTGGTTCGGCGCGCAACGCGTGCTCGACGGCACGATGTCGCCCGGCACGCTCAGCCAGTTCCTCCTCTATTCGCTGTTTGCCGCTGGCGCGCTCGCGGCCTTGTCCGAGGTCTGGAGCGAGATTTCCCAAGCCGCCGGCGCCGCCGAGCGCCTGTCGGAACTGCTGGACGAGGTGCCCGAGATCCGCGCGCCGGCCAACCCCATCGCGATGCCGGTGCCCCCGGTGGGCGCCATCGAGTTCGATCACATCGCCTTCGCCTATCCCGCGCGCGACGACATGCCGGTGCTCGATGATTTCGATCTTCAGGTGAAACCCGGGGAAAGCGTTGCCGTCGTCGGCCCTTCAGGGGCCGGCAAGAGCACGCTTTTTGCCCTACTGCTGCGCTTCTACGACCCGGTGTCGGGCACGGTGCGCATCGACGGTGTCGACATCGCCAAGGCCGATCCTGCAGAGGTTCGTGCGCGCATTGCGATCGTGCCGCAGGATGTGACGATCTTCCAGGGCACGGTGCGCGACAACATCGCCTTCGGCCGACCCGGCGCGAGCGAGGGGGACATTCTGGCGGCGGCAAAGGCAGCGCACGCGGATATCTTTGTGGCCGCGCTGCCCGACGGCTACGACACGATGGTGGGCGAGCGCGGCATCACGCTTTCCGGTGGACAGCGCCAGCGCATCGCGATCGCGCGGGCCATTCTGAAGGATGCGCCGATCCTCATTCTCGACGAGGCGACCTCCGCGCTCGATGCCGAAAGCGAGCAACTGGTGCAACAGGCCCTGGAGCGGCTGATGAAGGGCCGCACGACGCTCGTCATCGCGCACCGGCTCGCTACCGTGCTCAAGGCGGATCGGATCGTCGTCATGGATCGCGGACGCATCGTGGAAGAGGGCACGCACCGCAGTTTGGTGGAGCGCAACGGCGTCTATGCGCGGCTGGCGCGCCTGCAGTTCGATCACGGGCAGACCGAGTTCATCCAGGCGGCGAAGTAAGCTCGCTCACATCGGAACGCCGGCTATCAGCGTTCCGTCAGCTTCAGCTCGATGCGCCGATTTGTGGCGCGTGCTTCCGGACTGTCGCCTTCCGCAATCGGCTGGAATTCGCCGAAGCCTGCCGCAACCAGCCGCTCGGCCGGGACACCTTGCGAGATCAGGTATTTGACGACCGAGGTCGCGCGGGCCGACGAAAGCTCCCAATTGTCCACGTAACGGCCGGTGCCGGACAGCGGCACATTGTCCGTATGGCCGTCGACGCGCAGCACCCAGTTGATGTCGGAGGGGATCTCGCGTGCGAGCTCCAGAACGGCCGTCGCCAGTTCACCCATCTGATCGATGCCCTCCGGGTTAAGTTCGGCACCACCTGAAGGGAACAGAACTTCCGACTGGAACACGAAGCGATCGCCGACGATCCGGATGTTTTCGCGGTCGGAAAGGATCTCCCGGAGACGGCCGAAGAAATCGGAGCGGTAGCGGTTCAGCTCCTGCACGCGCTGCGCGAGCGCGACGTTCAGGCGACGGCCGAGATCGGCAATCTGCGTCTGCGCTTCCGCGTCACGCGCTTCGGAAACGTCGAGCGCGCCTTCCAGAGCCGCGATCTGGCTGCGTAGGGCGGAAATCTGCTGGTTCAACAATTCGACCTGGTTCAGCGCCCGCTGGCTGACCTGACGCTCGTCGTCGAGCGTGCCTTCCAGCATGCCGATCTGCGCTTCGGCTTCGGCCGAGACGCCCTGGTTGGAGCTCAGCAACTCGCGCAGACGCGATTGCTCCTGCTCGGACTGGGCGAGCGACGCACGCAGATTGGCGAGCGCATCTTCAGCGTCCTGGCCAACGGCCTGTTCGAGCGCCAGCAACTGTGTCAGCTCGTTGATCTGGCTGTTCAGCCGGTTCAGAACCTCGTCCTGGCCTGAAATCTCGCGGCTCAGCAGAAATTGCGCCAGCACGAAGACGGACAGCAGGAACATGATGGCGAGCAGCAGGGTCGACAGCGCGTCGACGAAACCCGGCCAGTAATCGACGGACCGCTCGCGCCGCCTGTTGCGCGCCAGGGCCATGGATCAGCCTTCTTTCCGCGGGCGGTCGGGATCGATGCGCGTCGAGATCTGCTCCAGCGTCTCGCGCAGAGCGCGCGTTTCCCGCTGCTGCGCCTCGATCCAGTCGCGCAGCATCTGCTGCTCGGACCGCATGTTCTTCACCAGCCCCTGGATGCCTTCGGCCAGATTTGCCATGGCGGTGGTGGAGCGCTGGGACATGCCGTTTTCCTGTGACATGGCCTGCAGCCGTTCCGAGAGCAGCCGAAGCTCTTCCGTCGAACCCGTCCCGCGCGCCATCTCGTTGACGATCGTTTCGGAATCCATGTCCGTCACCGTCGAGAGCCAGTTTTCCAGTTCCGTGTAGAACCGGTTCTGCGCGCGCCCGGCCTGCAGGTCGAGGAAGCCGAGGATCAGCGATCCCGATAGGCCGAAGAGCGACGACGAAAACGCCGTGCCCATGCCGCCGAGCGGAGCGCTAAGGCCCGCCTTCAGCGACGCAAGAATGTCGTTCGTGTCGCCCGATCCCGGATCCAGCGACTGGATCGTGTTGTTGATGGAGCCGATGGTGCCGAGAAGGCCCCAGAACGTGCCGAGCAGGCCGAGAAAGACGAGAAGACCGATCAGATAGCGCGAGGTATCGCGGGACTCGTCGAGACGCGTCGCGATGGAATCGAGGATGGACCGCAACGACGAGGTGGAAAGCGCCATTTCCTGGCGGCGCCCGATCAATGCGCGCATCGGCGCAAGAAGCACCGGCTCGCGGCCCGCCTTTTCGGCACTGCCGGCCGCACGGAACGAGTTCACCCAACGCACTTCCGGGCGAAGCCGCAGCACTTGGTTGAAGGCCAGCAGGACGCCGATCAGCAGCACGCCGAAGATCAGGCCATTGAGGCCGGGATTGGTCACGAAAGCGGACTGGATCTGCCGATAAAGGATCGCCGCCAGGAAGCCGACGATGATCAGGAAGATCAGCATGCTCCAGAAGAAGACGAGCGGGCTCGATAATTTATGCGGATCGGCGCCGGTGCCGTCTTCAGAAATGCCCCAGCCCGAAAATTTCAATCCTGCCATGAACAGCAGCTCCAATCGTCATAGGGTCGGACAGTAACCGAAAATCAAGACGGAAAGAAAGCCGCGTGGTGGCGGAAGATTAACCGCCGATTGCAGGAGCAGGGCGGTGCACCACGTCCTTCAGCGCCTTGTGGATGTACTCGTTGCCGGCAAGAACCGTTCCGCTCTCGAACATCCGGTTGCCGCCTTCGAGGTCGGTCACGTAGCCCCCGGCCTCGCGCACCAGAAGCATGCCGGCAGCGATATCCCAGGCGGCGATGTTCTTTTCCCAATAGGCGTCGAAGCGCCCGGCAGCCGTATAGGCGAGATCGAGTGCGGCGGAGCCGGTGCGGCGAACGCCCGCGACTTCGCCCATGACGTTGCGCAGCTCGACGAGGAACTTGCCGTGGTGTCCGCGGCCAAGATGAGGGATGCCGGTCGCGATGACGGCGTCCGACAGCTTCTTGCGGGCCGCGACGCGCAGGCGACGATCGTTGAGGAAAGCGCCACCACCACGTTCTGCGGTGTAGAGCTCGTCCATCGCCGGGTTGAAGATCACGGCGCCGACGATCTCGCCATTGCGCTCCAGTGCGATCGAGACCGCGAACATCGGAATGCCGTGCAGGAAGTTGGTCGTGCCATCCAGCGGATCGACGATCCAGCGATGCGCACCGTCGGTGCCCTTGGTCTCGCCGCTTTCCTCGCCGAGGAAATCATAGGTCGGGCGGGCACGCGACAGTTCGGAGCGAATGATCTCTTCGGCCTTGCGATCGGCCTGGCTGACATAGTCGCCGGGACCCTTCAGCGAAACCTGCAGGTTCTGCACTTCGCCGAAGTCTCGCGACAGAGACCGCCCGGCCTTCATTGCGGCCTGGACCATGACGTTCAAGAGGGCGGAGCGGGCCATCGGGAGAGCTTTCGCGAAGAGGAGTGGGCAGCCTGATCAGTCGGCGCGGCGGATATAGGTGATCTCGTTGGTGTCCACGAGAATGCGCTCGCCGGATTCGATGAAGGGCGGCACCATGACGCGCACGCCGTTTTCCATGACAGCAGGCTTGTAGGACGACGCGGCCGTTTGGCCCTTCACGACAGGGTCTGCCTCGATAATGGTGAGGACCACTTGGTCCGGCAGCGAGATGCCGATGGGCTTGTCTTCGTACAGTTCGACGGTCACCATCATGCCGTCCTGCAGGAAGGCTGCGCGATCGCCGACGAAATCCTTCTGAAGCTCGAGCTGCTCGTAGGTTTCGTTGTCCATGAACACGAGCATGTCGCCCTGCTCGTAGAGGAACTGGAAGTCCTTCTGCTCCAGGCGCACGCGCTCGACCGTTTCGGAAGCGCGGAACCGCTCGTTGAGCTTGGTGCCGTCGAGGAGGTTCTTCAGTTCGACCTGGTTGAAGGCGCCGCCTTTGCCCGGCTTGACCGCGTTGGTCTTCACCGCGGCCCAGAGGCTGCCATTGTGCTCGATGACGTTACCGGGACGGATTTCGTTGCCGTTGATCTTCATGAGTCTTTTCCGTTGACATCTGGACGACCGGAAGACGTCGGATGGGTCCGATTGCGATCGCTCAGAGCGCGCTTTCCGGGATTGCGCGCCTCAAGACCACAAATGCGGCCGGCTTTCAAGCCCGGTGCCGGTCGGAGCGCAGTCTCGGGCGTGGAACGCTCAGCCGAGAAAGCGGTTTGCCGCTTCGATCGCCTGGCGCTGTTCCTCGTCGGTCAGGCCGCGAAAGAAGTCGTCGAGGACCGGGTCGTTATAGCCCGCCCGCCGCGACAGCACGTACCAGCGACCAGCCGCGACCGGGTCGGGGCGGGTGCCGATCGCGTTGATGTAGAGATGTGCCAGGCGGTTCTGGGCAACCACATTGCCGCGATTGGCTGCGATCTGCATCCAGCGGAACCCTTCCTCATAATCGACATCGCCGCCGATACCGTCGATCAGCCAGATGGCGAGATCGAGCTGTGCTGTATCGAAGCCGGAAGCGGCAGCACGCGCCAGCCAATCACGCGCGGTGTCGCGCTGCGCTTCATCGAGATCCCGGGCATTCACATAGATCTGCGACAGCGCGTATTGCGCATCAGCCACGCCCGCAGCCGCCGAGCGTTCGAAGTAGGGCATTGCCGCGATCAGTCCCGCCTGGCCTCGCTGCTGATCGACGAGAAGCTGGCCGTAGTTGAAGGATGCCATGGGATGCCCGGCGTCCGCCGCTTGCTTCATCAACTCCCGGCCGCGTTCGGGATCGGCTTCAGTGTGGCGCCCCGCGAGAAGCATCATCGCATATTTGAACTGAGCTTCGCGATCCCCGCCGGCAGCAGCCTGCCCATACCAGAACGCAGCTTGTTCGAGATCGCGCGGAACGGCAAAGCCTTCGGAAAAGAGCTCCGCCACCAGCGTCTGCGCAGCCGCGTCGCCATCTCCGGCCAGCGGAAGCGCCATGTCCATGGCGGTCAGATAGTAGCCACGCTGAAAAGCGGCATAGGCCTTGGCGGGTGTCGGATCGGTCGCGAAATCGGCCGGCAGGGGCGCGACGCTCGGTGCCGGCAGGATGGCGCCGCCGATGAGCCCGATGGGGCGCTGTTCGCCGGCCAGCCGTTCGATCAGAAACCCTGGTTCGCCGGGCTGGATGTTGCTTTCGCCATTGCCGAGAAGACGGTCCGTGGTCGGCGCCGCCTGCGTGTCCTCAGCCGGCGGAGCCCCTTCGGCGTCTTGTGCCGATGCTTGTCCAAGGCCAAGGGCAGCAACCAGCGACAGGGCAACAAGCGCCGCAATCCCGCGTCGTTCGGCTCGATCGATCCTTGGCGTTCCGACATGCCCCATGAGCGGCATCAATCGCTGAACCGTGGCGCTTTTTCGGCGAGCAGGGCATTCACTTCCTGAACGGCGGCAGCGGGACCGGCAGGATGATCGAAGATCGCTTTGCCGAGAGCGACGAACTCGCCCCCGGCTTCCGCGACTTCCAGCGCGGAGGATACGGCGGTGCCGCCCATGGCGATGCACGGGATCTCGATCATGGCCGACCACCATTCGGCAAGATCGAGAACCTTGGGATTGGCTTCCGGCTTGATGTCGCCATCGAGCTTGCCGAAGAAGATGTAGTCGGGCCGCAGTTCGCCGCGCTCCAGTGCGCCGTGCCGGTCCTTGGCATTGCCGACGCCGACGATGAGCTTGGGTGCGAATTTCTCGATCGCTTCGGCCGCATCCGATGTGGCGCCTTCCACGTGAAGGCCATCGGCGCGGGCGCGCCCGGCCACGCGGCTGTCGCCTGCGATGATGACGGCGACGCCCTTGTCCTGTGCGATTGGAACGAGCTTTTCGGCGAGCGTCTGGAAGAGGTCATTGTCACGGCCGGCCTGCGGGACGATCACCGTTGCGACGTCGCCACCGGAAAGCGCCTGTGAGAGCGCCTCACCCTGCGCGTCGACGTCGTCGCCGGGCTGCGTCACCAAAACCAATCTGCATCTGTCTTCGAACTCTGCCTTGCTCACGCCTGGGCTCCTTGTGCGCGGGTGGGCCGTCTGGTCGCCGCTCGCAATCCCCGCCGATCTCGGATAGACGCGTGGCAACAAAGGTTCAACTGGTCGCCGATGCTTTCCGATCCCTGGTTCTACGCCGCCGCAATCCCGTCCGTCCTGCTGGTCGGCCTTTCCAAGGGTGGGCTTGGCGGCGCGATGGCATTGCTCGGCGTGCCGTTGATGTCGCTCGTCGTCCCGCCGGTTCAGGCGGCTGCGATCCTTCTGCCGATCCTGATCGTCATGGACATGGTGGGCCTGTGGTCGTGGCGCCATCACAGCGATCGCATGACCCTGAGGATCATGTTGCCCGGCGCAATAATCGGGATCGGCATCGCCTGGATGACCGCCGCGTTCGTCACCGATGCCATGATCAAGCTGCTGGTCGGCGTCGTGGCGCTCATCTTCGCCCTCGACTATGCGCGCCGTGCCTGGCAGCTGCGCGGTGGTGCGCCTTCGGGCGAACGGCCGCACAATCGCGTGAAGGGTGTGTTCTGGGGCACTGTCTCGGGGTTCACGAGTTTCATCTCGCATGCCGGCGGCCCGCCCTATCAGGTCTACGCCTTAGCGCTGCGTCAGGAACCGCGCACCTATGTGGGCACCAGCGTGCGGTTCTTTGCCGTCGTCAATGCCGTCAAGGTCATTCCCTATCTGGCACTCGGGCAGTTCGATACGTCCAATCTTCAGGCATCGCTCGTGCTCCTGCCGCTCGCGCCGATCGCTACCCTTGCCGGCGCCGCGATCGTGCGCCGCATCCGGGCCGAACGCTTCTACCCCTTCATGTATGGAATGGTCTTTCTCGCCGCGTTGAAGCTGATCTGGGACGGGCTTGCCGGCCTCCTCGCTTGATCGCGGCGACAATCTCAATATCGTGTGCGTCAGCCGTGCGGGGAGCGCGGCCGAAGGGGAGGAAAGACGTCAATGAGCGGCAGTGCCTATGAGACCGATCTCGATCGCAACCCGGCCAATTACCAGCCACTGACGCCGATTGCGCATCTCGCGCGTGCCGCCTACGTCCATCCCGATCACATTGCCATCATCCATGGCGCCATGAAGTTGGACTATCGGACCTTCTACGAACGCTCCCGCAAGCTCGCCTCCGCGCTTCAGGCTGCCGGCATCAAGCGCTTCGATACGGTGTCGGTGATGCTGTCGAACACGCCGGCTATGCTGGAGGCTCATCACGGCGTGCCGATGTCCGGCGGCGTGCTGCATTCGATCAACACCCGGCTGGATGCGGCCATCATCGCCTTTCAGCTCGATCATGCCGACAGCAAGGTGCTGATCGTCGACCGCGAATTTTCGGGTCTCGTCGCCGAGGCCTTGAAGCTTGCCACCGTTAAACCGACGATCATCGATTATGACGATCCGAACTACCCCGATGATGCACCGGCGCCGAAAGGCGAGCGCATCGGCAAGATCGACTACGAAGAGTTCCTGCAATCGGGTGACCCGGACCATCACTGGGCCGGCCCGGAAGACGAGTGGGACTCGCTCTCGCTGAACTACACATCCGGCACCACGGGAAACCCCAAGGGCGTCGTCTATCACCATCGCGGTGCCGCGCTGATGGGCTACTCCAACGTCGTCGCGTCCGGCATGGGCAAGCATCCCGTCTATCTCTGGACCTTGCCGATGTTCCATTGCAATGGCTGGTGCTTCCCCTGGACGCTGGGCGTGGTGGCAGGCACGCATGTCTGCCTGCGTTGGGTGCGGGCGAAGGCCATGTATGACGCGATTGCCGATCACGGCGTCACCCATCTCTGCGGCGCGCCGATCGTCATGTCGACGCTGATCAACGCGCCGGACGAAGACAAGCGCGACTTCCCCCAGACAGTTTCCTTCAACACCGCCGCCGCGCCACCGCCGGAACAGGTGCTGTCCGGCATGGCGGATGCCGGCTTCGAAGTCGTGCATCTCTACGGACTGACGGAAACCTATGGTCCGGCGGTCGTCAACGAATGGAAGGGCGACTGGAACGATCTGGACCCGAAGGCCCGCACCACGAAGAAGGCGCGCCAGGGCGTGCGCTACAATGCGCTCGAGGATCTGGCCGTCATCGATCCATCGACTATGGAACGCGTGCCGGCCGATGGGGAGACGCTGGGGGAGGTGATGTTTCGTGGAAACATCGTCATGAAAGGCTATCTCAAGAACCGCAAGGCAAGCGACGAAGCCTTTGCGGGCGGCTGGTTCCACTCCGGCGACCTCGGCGTCATGCATCCGGATGGCTACATCCAGCTCAAGGACCGGTCCAAGGACATCATCATTTCCGGCGGCGAAAACATCTCGTCGATCGAGGTCGAGGATGCGCTTTATCGGCATCCGGCCGTGCAGGCGGTGGCCGTCGTGGCGCGTCCGGACGACAAATGGGGTGAAACGCCTTGCGCATTCGTCGAATTGCGAGCCGGCCGCGCAGCAACGGAAGAAGAATTGATCGAACACTGCCGGCAGCATCTGGCACGCTTCAAATGCCCGAAAAGCATCGTTTTCGGTGAGGTGCCGAAGACATCGACCGGCAAAATCCAGAAATTTGTTCTACGGGATCGCGCCAAAGCTCTTTAAGCTGCATCTGCGCTGGAGCAGCGGGAAAGTAAATCGCACTGAACATCTTCGCTGCAGTGCACAAAATCGCTTGCCCGCAAATCGGCTTTGACTTACCGTCAAGCCATGCCGACCCTGGATCCGTTTGCAGCCATTGCCGATCCGAATCGCCGCCATCTGCTGGAGGAGCTTCGTCGCGCGCCTCAAACGGTGAATGAGCTGGCGCAGGGGCTGCCAATCAGCCGGCCCGCCGTCTCGCAGCACCTCAAGGCGCTTCTGGACAGCGGACTGGTCGTCGTGAAGCCGCAGGGCACGCGGCGGATTTACGCGATCGACAATGCAGGCTTCATGCGCCTGAACATCTGGCTCGACCAGTTCTGGGCTTGAGCCCGTATCGCGTGATCCTCTTGAAAGCGGATGACGAGCCTAGTGGCTCATCTTTGCCTGTAACCGCTCGATCTCATCCTTGAGACGCAACTTCTGACGTTTGAGTTCGACAATCGTCTGATCTTTTCCGGAAGGTCTGGTCCTCTCCGCGTGAAGCTGTTCCTCCAGGGAGCCATGCTTCTGCTTCAGTGTTGCGAGATGAGCCTCAACGGTCATGTACAACTTCCTTCCTTCGGTTATCGACGCCCCGTCTGGGACGCGAGCGCCGGTTGCGGAAACAGGAAGTGTGCCATGGGAAATGTGGATTGTCGAAGGTGATTTCATGACCATTGATAACTTCCCGTTACGCCCGAATGTGTGGTACGAGCCTCCCCGAAAATGCACTGTGGCTGCTGCGCAAAGCGTGGCTTTTCCGGTGTCGAGTGGGGAAGGGCATGTCCGATCAGGATCAAAGTGAACTGCGCCTCATGGCGGCGCGGCTGCGGCAAGAGCACGAAGATTATGACGTCGCCATCAAGGCCATGATCCAGATCGGCTGCGAGGCGCTGCGTATCCAGCGCATGAAGAAGAAAAAGCTCATCATCAAGGACCGGATCTCGCAGATCGAGGACCAGATCATACCGGACATCATTGCGTGAGGAGCAGGCCATGAGCGCCGCTGGGACGCCCGTCGCCATCATCATGGGCAGCCAGTCCGACTGGGCCACCATGCGCCACGCGGCCGAAACGCTGGATGCACTGGATGTCGCCTATGATTCGCGCATCGTTTCCGCGCATCGGACCCCCGATCGGCTCGTCGCCTTCGCCAAGGGTGCCCGCGATGCCGGCTTCAAGGTCGTGATTGCCGGTGCCGGCGGCGCGGCGCATCTGCCGGGCATGGCAGCTGCCATGACGCCTCTGCCCGTGTTCGGCGTGCCGGTCGAATCGAAGGCGCTGTCCGGCCAGGACAGCCTGCTCTCGATCGTTCAGATGCCGGCTGGCATACCGGTTGGAACGCTCGCCATCGGCCGGGCCGGCGCGGTCAACGCCGCCTTGATGGCAGCCGCCGTTCTTGCGCTTAACGATGCCGCCCTTGCCGACCGCCTCGACGCATGGCGCCGCAAACAAACCGAGGCCGTTGCCGAGCGCCCGGTCGACGATTCCCAGCCGGCCAGTGAAAGCAAGCATCCATGAGCACCGTCCATCTGCCGCTCGGCAGCACCATCGGCATCGTCGGCGGTGGTCAGCTTGGGCGCATGCTTGCCATGGCGGCAGCAAAGCTCGGCTATCGCACAGTCGTGCTGGAGCCGCAGGCCGATTGCCCGGCAGCCCAGGTTGCCAACCGCCAGATCATCGGCGCTTACGACAGCCTCGAATCGCTCGAAGAGCTGGCGTCCTCTGCCCATGTGCTCACTTATGAGTTCGAGAATGTTCCTGTTGGCGGCTTGACGCATCTGTCGCGCTCCGTACCGGTCTTCCCGCCGGTGGGCGCCCTTGAAGTGTCGCAGGACCGGCTGGCCGAGAAGCGGTTCTTCGAAAAGGCCGGCATCGCCACTGCGCCTTACCGCGTCGTCGACGACCAGCAGATGCTGGAGGCGGCTCTGGCGGACTTTGAGGGTGAGGGCATCCTGAAGACGCGCCGTCTCGGCTATGATGGCAAAGGACAGCGCCGGTTCTCCAAGGGTGATCTGGCCGACCACGCGTTCGCCGATCTTGGCGCGGTGCCGGCAATCCTCGAAGCGGTGGTCCCGTTCGAACGGGAAGTGTCGGTGATCGCCGTGCGCGCCCGCGATGGCGAGATGGTATTCTACGATCCCGCTGAAAACGTGCATCGTGACGGTATTCTGGCCACGTCGACCGTTCCGGCCTCTATTTCCACGGCCACGGCCGAAGCTGCGATCGCTGCCGCCTCTGCCGTATTGGAAAGCATCAGCTATGTCGGTGTCATCGGCATCGAGTTCTTCGTGCTCGCCGATGGCAGCCTCATTGCCAACGAGATGGCGCCGCGCGTGCACAATTCCGGCCACTGGACCGAGGCTGCCTGCCTGATCTCGCAATTCGAGAATCACATCCGCGCGGTCGCCGGTCTGCCGCTTGGCTCGACGGAACGCCACAGCGACTGCGAGATGTACAATCTGCTCGGCCGCGAAGTTGCCGAGATTGCTCACCTCGCCGCCGAGCCGGATGTTTCGCTTCACATCTATGGCAAGGGCGAAGCGCGGGCAGGCCGCAAGATGGGACATTATACGCGGGTGAAACCGCGCATTTGATCCGGATTTTGCAGGATTACGTGGCTGCCATCGGTTGACACGTTCCGGGGGAGGATATACACCCCGCCCAACGTTTCCAGCGCGCCTCATTGGGCGCGTTTTGATTGTTTAAAGCCCGGTCTTGCCTCAGGCAGTCGAGCGGGCCTTTTGCGGACAGAGTAAGATGAAGATCAAGAATTCGCTCAAGTCGCTGAAGACCCGTCACCGCGAGAACCGCCTGGTTCGCCGCAAGGGCCGGGTCTACATCATCAACAAGCAGAATCCGCGCTTCAAGGCCCGTCAGGGCTGATTGCGCGTCGCCCTCTCGTGGGGCGATGTCATTGTTGTTGAAAGATCAGAGGGCTCGCAGCTGACGCTTGCGGGTCCTCACGATATTTTGCGATTGCAAATCGGGGGGTCTGTTCTACCCTCTTCCCATGCAACGCACCCTGTCCGCCCGAACCGCTCTGCTCGCCGCGACGCTGATCGTCGTGCCCTGCACGCTCGCGCTTGCGCAAGACGCCAATCAGTCACCCGCCGACAGTCCCGCGGTTGCGCAGCCAACTTCCCCTCAGGCAGCCGCCTTGACCGGCGAAATCAGCGATGCCGATCCGCTAGACGGGCTGTTCGCCAATCTCAAGCGCGTGAGCGACCCGGCCGAAGGCAGACGCATCGTCAGGGAAATCTGGGCCGAATGGGGTGATTCCGGCAGCGCTACCGTCAATGTTCTGATGCAATGGGCGACCGAGGCGATGGAGGACGAGCGCTACGGCACTGCGCTGGATTTGCTCGATCAGGTCACCGTGCTGAAGCCGGACTTTCCCGAAGGGTTCAACAAGCGCGCCACGCTGCATTTCATGATGGACGATCATGCCAAGTCGCTGGCCGACATCCACCGTGTGCTGTCACTCGAGCCGCGCCATTTCGGCGCCCTGTCGGGCATGGCCGCGATTATGACCGAAGCGGGCAACGACCGGCTGGCTCTGCGTGCCTATGAGCGCGTTCTCGAAATCTATCCGTCCGACCGCAACGCACAGGGCAAAGTGGTCGAGATCGAGGACAAGATCGAAGGCGACCCTGTCTGATCTTCAAGCTGCGGAGGACTGTCGGTCGCTCGGTCCGGGCTCCGATGGGCTGTCCACATTCGCCCTCGGGTCGAGGTGAATGCCCTGCTGCGTCGCCACGCGCACCGAGGGAAGCGTCTTGAACGCCTCCTTGTCGGCGTCTGGCACTGCAGCACGGCGGCGCGATCTGAGGATGGCGTAGACCGCGATCGACAGATGCGAGACGAGCGTGACGGCGAAGATCGCATGCGGCCCTCCGGCGTCCATCGCCGGGCCTCCGATCGTCGGCCCGACGATCGTTCCGATGCCGTAAAGCAGCAGCAAGCCGCCCGATACCTTCACGAAATCCTCCGGGCGGGCGAAGTCGTTCGCGTGGGCGACGGCGATCGGGTAGAGCGTGTAGGACGCGGCACCGTAAAGCGCGATCAGCACGAACAGCACGGTGAGATCGGTCGCGACGGTGACCATCATCAAAATGCCGACCGTGCCAGCAAGTGCAGCGACAGCGGCAAGCACGTAGCGGCGATCCACACGGTCCGACAGGCGCCCGGCTGGAAACTGGGCGACGGCACCCGCAAAGATCGTCACGCTCATCAGCGATGCGACTGCGCCTTCCGCAAGGCCGACCTGTGCCGCAAACACCGGCCCCAGCGTGCCGAACGCACCATTGGCGACGCCGATCAGGAAGATCGAGACGCAGGCGACCGGTGAATTGCGATAGAGCCCCTTGAGATCGAGCCGCACTTCCCTGAGGGGGGAGGGACTGACGGCGCTCGAAACCGCAGTCGGGAGCAACGCCATGCAATAAAGTATGCCGGCGATCATGAAAAATGTTGGCGTTGAGATGTCGCCGGTGGCGATCGACATCTGCCCTGCGACGATCGCCACATAGGTGATCGTCATGTAGAGCGAAAACACCATGCCGCGGCTGTCATTGGTCGAGCGCTCGTTGAGCCAGCTCTCGATGACCATGAAGACGGCGGCCATCGAAAAGCCCGTGAGCGCCCGAAGCAGGATCCAGGCGATCGGGTCGACCAGAAGGCCGGTGAGCAGGGCCACGATCGCTGCACCGGCTGCAAAGGCGGAAAACGCCCGCACATGCCCGATTCGCTTCACGAGCCGCGGAGCGAGCAGGCAGCCGAGCACGAAGCCGCTGGCCCATGACGTGCCGAGAAGACCGAGGCTGGCGGAGGAAAAACCCTCCATCGAACCACGCATGGGCAGCAAAAGGCCGTGAAGACCATTGCCGGCAAGCAGGAAGGCCGTGCCCAGGAGAAGAGCGAAGATGGGTAGCAGGTTGCGGGCCATCACTCAGTCCGTCATCCATTCGATAGCCGCCGGATACAGAACTTCACCGGTAAGGAAAACCCATCACGTTCAAAAATGCGATGCGGTTGACCCAGGCGAGCGCTGCTTTATGGCTGTGCCACGGCGTTGGCCCGGCGATGGGATTCGATTATCGGAAGTTCCGATGCTCGTGCTGAAATGAGTCGGAGCGGCTCGGTGCGCCTTGGCGGGCGTACGGCACTCTGATTGAGGAGACGATGCATGTCGAAGGCGATCTCGATTCTGCTCCTGCTGGCGATGATCGTTCACATCATTCGTCCACTCGGGCTTCCCGGCCTCAAACGCCGCAAGGATTTCTGGAAGATCGCAGTGGTGGCGCTCGCCGTCACCATGGCGACGGTGCTTATTCGCCCAACATAGCGATGTCGGGTTCTGGCGTTTCGGCTTCCGCGTCGCGGACCGGGAAAAGCCCGCGCGACCGGCGCGTTTCCGATTCGATGATGACGCCTGCCACGAGGTCTGCCCAATAGCCGTAGCCCTTCGCGCTCGCATGAAAGCCGTCGATGGCGAAGCCTTCGCGGTCATGGGCGGTGAGGCGTGGCGCGGCGATCGTAAACCGTTCGCGGCAAAGCTGATGGCCGAGTTCGTTGATCATCGCAACGCGCAGTTCGAGAATCTGGCCGAGCAGTTTCGGCAAAGCCGGCACGGTGCGCATGTCGATGATCGGCGACCAGATCAGCGTCGCATCGGGCCATTTGGCGTGCAGCGCAAACAGCATCCCGCCGAATCCGTCGTCGAAGCGCCGCCGCGGCACAAAATCCTTCATGTCGTTGGTGCCGGCCAGCACCAGAATGTGCGTGAAAGGCTCGCGCCGGATGTTCGGGATGACGTGATCGCGCAATTCCTCGGTGGTGGCCGAATTCGCGCCGATCGTGCGCCATTTTACCGACGCGCCGAAATGCTCCGAAAGCCGCGCGGCAAGCTTGGGTGCCAGCGTCTCGTCCATGTGATCGGCACCGACGCCGGCCGCCGACGAATCGCCCATGACGAGAATGTGGAAGCGTGGCTCCGACTGCGATCCGACCTGGCCGGCGGTGCGCCCAGGCGGCGGAGAAAGGCGCGGCGTGCGTCGGCGAACGCCAAAGCTCTGCGCGAGGGCAATGGGCGAAAGCAGCCAGCTGAGAAGGCCGTTGTACCGATAACGCATTCCGATCCTGTCTCACAAAACGAAACCGCCCGCCACCCTTGGAAGGGGTGGCGGACGGTCACATCTTGCAATGCACAATCGAACGTTTCGGCTAAGGCCGGTCTAGAAGGTCAGGCCGCCGTTTCCAGCTCACGCTTCCAGTTGCCGATCGCGGCGAGCCCATTCATCTCGGCGCGGTGGCTGAACGCGCGCTGACCGGCAGCGACGTTTTCGGAGCGTCCGCCCCAAGCCTTCAGTGCGGCCGCCTGCAGGGCGCGACCGTAGGAGAAGGTCACCGGCCAAGGCAGATCCTGGCTGGCATTCATCGCCGACAGATGCGCGGTTGCCTCTTCGTCCGACTGGCCGCCCGATAGGAAGGCAATGCCGGCGACGTCGCTCGGCACATTGGCCTTGAGGCACTTCACGGTCTTCTCGGCGACTTCCTCGACGGAGGCTTTACGGGCGTTCTTGCCGTCGATGACCATGTTGGGCTTCAGCACCATGCCGTCGAGCGCGACGCGTGCGAGGTCGAGTTCCGCAAACACGGCTTTCAGCACCGCGTCGGTCACCTCGTAGCAGCGATCGATCGAATGGTCGCCCGGCGTGCCGTCCATCAGGATCTCCGGCTCGACGATTGGCACGATGCCGGCTTCCTGGCAGAGCGCAGCATAGCGGGCGAGCGCATGGGCGTTCGCGTGGATGGCGCCTTTCGTAGGCAGGTCGTTGGAGATCGAGATCACGCCGCGCCATTTGGCAAAGCGCGCGCCGAGTTCGTAGTATTCGGCGAGCCGCTCGCGCAGGCCGTCGAGGCCCTCGGTGACCGTTTCGCCCGGATAGCCGGCCAGCGGCTTGGCACCCATGTCGACCTTGATGCCGGGCACCGCACCCGCATTGCGGATGAGTTCGACGAGCGACGTGCCGTCGGCAGCCTTCTGGCGCAGTGTTTCATCGTAGAGGATAACGCCCGAGATGCGCTGGCTCATCGCCGGTTCGGCGCGGAACAGCATCTCGCGGTAATCGCGGCGCGCATCTTCAGTGGAGGTGAGGCCGATCGTGTCGAACCGCTTCTTGATGGTGCCCGACGACTCGTCCGCAGCAAGAATGCCCTTGCCCCGAGCCACCATTGCAGCCGCAATATCCTGAAGCTTTTCAACCATTCCAGACGTCTCCTGTTCGAATTGGCTAAGCCGTTAGCAGACTAGTTCCGACGAGGAAATGACACCCGAAACGCCTTAAACGATTGAAAAAAATTCAATCGTTTAAAAGTTGGCTTCAAACTTTGAGTGCCGAAACTCCGGGCAGGTCCTTCCCTTCCATCCACTCCAGAAAGGCCCCGCCGGCCGTCGACACATAGGTGAAGTCGTCGGTCACGTCCGCTTGGTTCAGCGCCGCAACGGTATCGCCTCCGCCGGCGACCGACACCAGATTGCCATCTCGCGTACGTTCGGCGGCATGGCGTGCCGCGGCGACCGTAGCCTTGTGGAATGGCTCGATCTCGAACGCGCCGAGCGGGCCGTTCCAGACGAGCGTCTTCGCCCGGTCGATCCAGCCATCGATCGCCTCGACCGAGCGCGGACCCACGTCGAGGATCATCGCGTCGGCTGGCACATTGGCGATGTCCACGGTCTCGCTTGCGGCGCCGGCCTTGAACTCGCGCGCGACCACGGCATCGACGGGCAGGACGATTGCGCAGCCGGCGGAAGCGGCCTCGATCATGATCTGCTTGGCTGTCGCCGCGAGATCGTGCTCGCAGAGCGATTTGCCGACATCGGTGCCGCGCGCCGCGAGGAAGGTGTTGGCCATGCCGCCGCCGATGACAAGCGCGTCGACCTTTTTCACGAGGTTCATCAGGAGATCGAGCTTCGTCGACACCTTGGCGCCGCCGACGATCGCCACGACCGGCTTTTCCGGATTGCCGAGACCCTTTTCGAGCGCCTTCAGCTCCGCTTCCATCGTCCGTCCCGCATAGGCGGGTAGACGCCGGGCTAGGCCCTCGGTGGAGGCATGCGCCCGATGGGCAGCCGAGAAGGCGTCATTCACGTAGATGTCGCCGAGAGCGGCAAGTTCGTCCGTGAATGCCGGATCATTGGCTTCCTCGCCGGCGTAGAAGCGGGTATTCTCCATCAGCATGATGTCGCCATTGGCCATCTTTGCGATGGCCTTCTGCATCGCGTCGCCGATGCAATCGGTGGCAAAGACCACGTCGTGGTCCAGCGCCTCTTCCAAAGCGCGGGCGACAGGGGCCAGGGACATGTCGTCCACCCGCTTGCCCTTCGGGCGGCCGAAATGCGCAAGCAGGATGACCTTGGCACCTTTGCCGGACAGTTCCTCGATCGTCGGCAGCACCCGTTCGATCCGGGTCATGTCGCTGACATAGCCGTTTTCCATCGGCACGTTGAGATCCACCCGGACCAGAGCGCGTTTGCCCGAAACATCGGTGAGATCGTCGAGAGTGCGAAAAGCCGGCATCATGAATTCCCCTTGTGTGGCGCGGGAGACAATACAAATGCCCTGCGCTGACGCAAGTCGGACCATGGACCGCCCAATGCTAATCGCTTGCCGACTGCTTCTCGCCGGGAGCGGGTTGCGGCTCCTGATCGTCCGTCGAGTCCGTCGCAGGCGCCAACGATGAGGGCGGCGGGCCGAGCGGTGTCTTGGGCGGCGGCTGCCTGCGCTTTACGCGCTGGCGCAAATGCGCCGCGATCTCACGGGCCGAAAGAAAGACGGGGATGTTCGGCCGGTTGCTGTCGGGATCGAGCGAGAGGCCGGCGCTCGTGATCCGGCCCTGATCGTCCACATCGCGCACGATGATCTCGACATTCTTGAGCACCACACGGTCACCGAACTCGGCCTTGCCTCCAAGCCTCTTCGTCAGCAACGCATCGATGCTGAGTTCCAGCTCATCCTTCGCCAGCCCGATGTCGTAGGCAGCATGCAGGTCCTTGGCGGGGCGCTGCGGATCGATCGAGAACTCGCCGAAGAATTCCGCATCGTCGGATTGCACCGGCAATGGGCTGGCGAAGAGCCGGTCGAGCAGGCGGGGATAGCGCGACGAGATGAAGAGATAGACATAGTCACCCGCCTGCAGGCGGCCGGCATATTGATAGCGCATGGACTTGCCATCGCGGATGACGAGCGACGGTCTCGCCCAACGCGGGATGCGCTCGCCGGTCGCCACGGGGCTGTCCGGCACGACGCGATAGGCGAGAAGCTCGTGCAGCGCGGTACCCGGCAGCTCAAGCTCGACCTTGTCGACCGGGCCGATCCGCGCCGGAACCACGAGCCCGAGCCGGCGGGCGAGGGGATTGATGGTCCAGCCTTGCACGATGAGCGACACCAAGACGATGATGAAGGCGGCGTTGAAGAAGGTCGTGGCGTTCTCGAGGTTGCCAAGCAGCGGCAGGATCGCGAGCAGGATCGAGACCGCGCCCCGCAGTCCCACCCATGAGACGAATGCTGTCTCCTCCCGCTTGTAGTCGAAGGGCAGAAGCGTGAGCCACACCGCGAGCGGCCGGGCGATGAAGATCAGGAAAACCGCCATGGCGATCGCCGGCACCGCGATGGCTGGAAACTGCGACGGCGTGGCCAAAAGTCCCAGAAGCAGGAACATGAGGATCTGCGCCAGCCACGTCATGCCGTCCTGAAAGCGTTTCAACGTCGGCGCCGACCGGATCTGCCGATTGCCCGCATAGAGACCCGCCACATAGACGGCGAGGAAGCCCGAGCCGCCGGCAACGCCGGTTGCAGAAAAGACGAGCAGCGACAAGGCGATGACGAAGATCGGCGTCAGTCCGCGCTCCAGATTGAGGCGGTTGACGAGGCTGACGATGATCATGCCGCCGATGAAGCCGGCAAGCAGCCCGACGCCCATCTGCAGGCCGAAGCTGATCAGCAGATCGACGCCCATTTCACTAAGCGGTGTTCCGTTGGCGATCAGTTGGACCAGCGTGATGGTGAGGAAGATCGCCATAGGGTCGTTGGAGCTGGATTCGATCTCCAGCGTAGAGCGGACCTTGTCGCGGATATTGATGCCGCCGATGCGCAGCAGGAAGAAGACGGCGGCTGCGTCCGTCGAGCCGACGATCGCGCCGAAAAGCAGCGCTTCCAGCCAGCCGAAGTCGAAGACGAAACGGGCGGCGAGCGCAAAGAACAGCGTCGTTAGAACCACTCCGATGGTCGCCAGCGCAATCGCCGGCGCGGCCGCTTGCCTGAAGGACTGGATCGACGTTCCGAAACCGGAGTCGAACAGGATGATCGCCAGCGCCAGCGAGCCGATGAAATAGGCAGCCGATGCATTGCTGAAATTGATGCCGAGGCCGTCGACGCCTGCTGCAAGACCGATGCAGAGGAAGAGCAACAGGAGCGGTGCGCCGAAGCGAAAGGCAAGAAGGCTCGAAAAGGCTGATATGAGAACAAGAAGCGTCCCGATAAGGATTACGAGATACATCGCTTCAAGCATCATGCGTTCGGGTCTCCAGCCTGGTCAACCAATTCATGGACCGGCCGGGAAACGACGCTGGGCTCCGCTTGACGGGAAACGGTCCAGGGCCGTCAGCACGGCTCGGAACCACGTGAGGAAGACGCTGCATGGCAGCGCTTTGGATCGAAACGCTTTGTCTATCTTCGGTGCAATCGCTGTGGCCGAGATTGCGGCCCGGTGCTGTTGCCGAAGGCGTCGATTGCGATGCGACAGTCCCTCATATTGGTGGAAAGCGAGCCTGACTGAACTGGCAGGTCACCAACCCAATTTAAGAACGCGAAACGCCCGAGAAAAGGTCGGGCGCTTCGTTTTCTATAACTTTTGACATATCTGGCTCTGCCGGGCGGGCCTTGCTCGGCTCAGATGAGCTTGCCCATGGCAACGGCCGTGTCCGACATACGATTGGAGAAGCCCCACTCGTTGTCGTACCAGGTCAGGATGCGGCACATCGTGCCTTCCATCACCTTCGTCTGGTCCATGTGGAAGACCGACGAATGCGGGTCATGGTTGAAGTCGGTCGAAACGAGCGGCTCGTCGGTGTAGCCGAGAATGCCCTTCAGTTCGCCATCGGCGGCGCTGCGGATCGCGTCGTTGATTTCCTGAACCGACGTCGCGCGCTTGGCGATGAAGGTCAGATCCACCACCGAGACATTCGGCGTCGGCACGCGGATCGCAACGCCATCGAGCTTTCCGTTGAGTTCAGGCAGGACGAGGCCGACGGCCTTTGCGGCGCCGGTCGAGGTCGGGATCATCGAGAGCGCTGCCGCGCGGGCGCGGTAGAGATCCTTGTGCATCGTGTCGAGCGTCGGCTGATCCCCCGTATAGGAGTGGATCGTGGTCATGAAGCCCTTCTCGATGCCGATGGCCTTGTCGAGGACGTAGGCAACCGGGGAGAGGCAGTTCGTCGTGCAGGATGCGTTGGAGACGACGAGGTCGTCCTTCGTCAGCGCATCATGGTTGACGCCGTAGACGATCGTCTTGTCGGCACCCGAAGCCGGCGCGGAGACGAGCACGCGCTTGGATCCGTTCTGCAGATGCAGTGCCGCCTTGTCGCGATCGGTGAAGATGCCCGTGCACTCCAAGGCGATGTCGACATCGCCCCAAGGCAGGTCCTTGGGATCGCGGACCGCCGTTACCTTGATCGGGCCGCGGCCGACATCGATCGTGTCGCCATTGACCGTCACGGTGCCCGGGAAACGGCCGTGCACACTGTCGTAGCGCACCAGATGCGCGTTGGTTTCGACCGGGCCGAGATCGTTGATGGCAACGACTTCGATATCGGTGCGGCCCGACTCGACGATGGCCCGCAGGACGTTGCGGCCGATCCGTCCGAAACCGTTGATGGCGACTTTCACTGTCATGACATTTCCTCTTCCGCTTGAAGCCCGATTGGAAACGGGCCTTCGTAACTGGCCGGCGATGCTGGCTTAGTGATCGCCGTGAAGCCGGGCTTCGGCCGCTGCGACGATCGCATCGGCCGTGATGCCGAAATGCTTGTAAAGTTCCTGATAGGGACCCGAAGCACCGAAGCCATTCATCCCGATGAAGATGCCGTCGGAACCGATGAACGCATCCCAGCCCTGCCGAATGCCAGCTTCCACGGCGACTTTTACCTTGGACCGGCCGATGATCGCAGAGCGGTACTCTTCGGTCTGCTCTTCGAAGAGCTCGAAGCAGGGCACGGACACGACGCGCGTTGCGTGACCCATGCCATCCAGCCGTGCCTTGGCTTCCAGCGCGATTTCGACTTCCGAGCCCGAAGCGAAGATCGTCACGTCCGCATCCGATGCCGGAGCGAGGTCGTAGGCGCCGAACGAGCAGAGATTGTCCTCGACATGGTCGTTGCGAACGGTCGGCAGGTTCTGGCGGGTGAGCGCAAGGCCAGACGGCTTGTTCTCGCTTTCAAGCGCCAACTGCCAGCATTCCGCCGTCTCGACCGCATCGGCTGGACGGAACATCTGGAAATTGGGGATCGCACGCAGTGCCGCGACATGCTCGACCGGCTGATGGGTCGGACCGTCTTCGCCAAGGCCGATCGAATCGTGGGTCAGCACATGGATGACGCGGATACCCATCAGAGCCGCAAGGCGGATCGCCGGGCGCGAATAGTCGGAGAACACGAGGAACGTGCCGCCATAAGGGATGAGGCCGCCATGCAGCGCGATGCCGTTCATGGCCGAAGCCATGCCGTGCTCGCGGATGCCGTAATGCAGATAGCGGCCGGAGAAGTCGTCCGGTGTGATCGGCTGGGTCTGGCTGGTCTTCGTGTTGTTCGAACCGGTGAGGTCGGCCGAACCGCCAAGTGTTTCCGGCAGGGCGCCATTGATCACTTCCAGCACCATTTCGGATGCCTTGCGGGTCGCGACCTTCGGCTTGTCGGTGACGAGCTTCTTCTTGTAGGCCTCGATCGCCGGTTCGAACGCGCCTGCCAGCTCGCCGCGGAAACGGCGCTCGAAGGTGGAGCGGATCTCGGCGTCTTTTCCAGCAAGACGATCTTCCCACGCCTTGCGCTCCTTGTTGGAACGCAGACCGGCGAGGCGCCAGGCATCGAGGATTTCTGACGGAACGACGAAGGGCTCATCACTCCAGCCAAGCTGCGTGCGGGTCAGCGCGATCTCATCTGCGCCGAGCGGCGAACCGTGCGCCTTGGAGCTGCCGGCCTTGTTGGGCGAGCCGTACCCGATCGTCGTCTTGCAGGCGATAAAGGTCGGGCGCTCGCTCTTCTGCGCCTCTTCGATGGCGCGGCCGATCGCTTCGGGATCATGACCGTCGACGGCAAGCGTGTGCCAGCCGGACGCAGCGAAGCGTTTGATCTGGTCGGTGGAGTCGGAAATGCTGATCGCGCCGTCGATCGAGATGCCGTTGTCATCCCAAAGCACGATCAGCTTGTTCAGCTTGAGGTGACCGGCAAGCGAAATGGCTTCCTGGCTGATGCCTTCCATGAGGCAGCCATCGCCGACCAGCGCGTAGGTGTAGTGATCCTGAAGATCGGAACCGAATTCGGCTTCGAGCTTGCGCTCGGCGATTGCCATGCCCACGGCATTGGCGAGACCCTGGCCAAGCGGCCCGGTCGTCGTCTCGATGCCGGCCGCATGGCCGTATTCCGGGTGGCCGGCAGTCGGCGAGCCCATCTGACGGAAATTCTCGATATCGGAGATGTCGATGTCTTCGTAGCCGGTCAGATAGAGCAGCGAATAAAGCAGCATCGAGCCGTGTCCGGCCGAAAGAACGAACCGGTCACGGTCGGGCCAGTTCGGGTTCTTCGGATCAAACGAGAGATAGCGGGTAAATAAAACCGTCGCGATATCGGCTGCGCCCATGGGCAATCCGGGGTGACCGGAATTGGCTTTCTCGACCGCATCGATCGAAAGAAAGCGGATCGCATTGGCCATGCTGTTGTGCTTGTCGCGTGAGGTCATTGGTTCTCTGCTTCGTTGACGAAAAAGCGGGCTCCCCCGAAGGCGCGTGACACATAGCAGTTGGCGGTCTTGAGTCAATCAAACTGCGGCCAGACAGCGGTCGGCGCCCGCCCAACGCTGCTTGTCGGTTGGAGGCGGAAGGGAAAGTCCGGAATGAAGTTGGGCGTGAATTGCGGTTAGAGGATTGGAATTGCAGGGGAGAACGTCACGTCCCTTGATTGACGCTCGGTTGGCACGACGCCTAAACTCCAAGGCCTAAACGTCGGGAGCCGCTATGATTCGAAGCGTCCGGGCGTTGCGGAGTGTGGGGAGCCATGACGAGCGAGTCCGAGGTTGGTGCAGCGTTGGAACGACTGCGGCGGGCGCTGGCAGGTTTGGATGATGCCATCGAGCATCGTTTCGAACACGAACAGGATTTCGGCGCCGCCGAGGCGGAAGTTGCCCGCATGAACGCCGACCGGTCCCGTCTGGCGCAAGACCTCGACAAGGCCGAGGACCGCGCGAACCGGTTGGAAGAAGCCAATCGCGAAGTGTCCCGCCGTTTGGTCACATCGATGGAAACCATCCGGGCGGTTCTCGACCGATGAATGCGGTATTGGCCAGTCGCTTGCCCTTGCGCGGCAGTGACAGCCGGACGAAAGGGCCTCGGCAATGTCACAGGTGACGGTCAATATCGACGGCAAGGCTTATCGCATGGCATGCGAGGAGGGCCAGGAAGAACACCTGACAACCCTCGCGACGCGGTTCGATCGGTACGTTTCGCACCTCAAGCACCAGTTCGGCGAAATCGGCGACCTGCGGCTCACCGTCATGTCGGCGATCATGGTGATGGACGAACTGTCCGAGAACGAGCGCACGATCCAATCCCTGCGCGGCGAGCTCGAAACCCTGCGCAAATCCCGCGACGCGGCACTCGCCCGGTCGGAAACCGCCGACCACCAGCTGGCGCTCGCCTTGAACGAAGTGACCGATCATGTCGAGAAGCTTTCGGAGCGCCTGACGGCCCGCTGAGGCAGGATATTTATGTGAGCTCGCGATGGTGAGAGCCACTGGCTAAAGGCACCGGCTCGACATATATTGAGAATGCGGTCTGCGCTTCTCGACAGGAACAACATTCCCCGGGGCCATACGCGATCCAAGGGAGCTGTCCCTGACTGGACCCGTGGGTTCGGTTATACGGCACCCACCTACTTTGTAGGTACCCGGGATCGTAAAACTCCATCGGTCGCCGTGGATCGCACTTTTCTTTCCAGCACTGACGTTGCTTCAAGGAAGGCTGCTGTCATCCTTGAGTAGTCCCAGTCGGGCCGCCTTGGTCACGGCGTCCATCAGGTTCAGCGCACCCAGCTTCGTTTCCGCTGCACTCAGCGCATCCTGAACGACCTGCACCGATATCCCTTCTTCTGCAGCAATGTCCTCTGCCGTCTGGCCGCGCGCAATGCGGCTCAGATAGCCCGCTTCAATGTCCGAAAGCATTCCCTCACCAGTCTCCGCTGCCCCCGACGCCCCGGCAAGTGAAGATGCCGGAAGCGTCCGACGCGCATAAAAAGCGGCGTCGGCTGAAAATTGTGCTGCCCGACGGCGCTCAATTTGCATTGTGTTTTAGCGATGTCGACTTATCAGAACGGAAAGTCTGGCCGGCCATCCCCCTATGGTTGCAAGATGACCCCGCATCGACGGAAATTAAGACGTGAGGATCAGGCGACATGGGCATGAACGCGGGCGCTGCGGACAAGGCTGATTTGCGACGACAGGCGCTGGCACGCCGGGATGCCATGTCGATCGAAGAACGCATCGAAGCCAGCATCGCGATCGCCGACCTCGGTCGGACTTTGATCGATCTGCCAAGCGGCGCAATCGTGTCGGGTTTTTCGCCCATTCGCTCTGAAGTCGACATTCGTCCACTCATGGCGGATCTGCGCGATCGCGGCGCACGCATTTGCGTGCCGGCGATCCTCAGCCGCGAAGAAATCGTCTTTCGCGAATTATTGCGCAACGCACCACTGGTGGACACCGGGTTCGGCACCGTCGGTCCCGGCCCGGATGCCGAAGTGCTCGATCCGAACGTCATGCTCGTGCCGCTGGCAGCGTTCGACAGCAGGGGCCATCGGCTCGGTTACGGTGCCGGTCATTATGACCGCGCGATCGCAAGATTGCATGAAAAGGGGCTGAAGCCGCGCCTGATCGGCATCGCCTTCGACAGCCAGCGGGTCGACCGGGTGCCGGACGAGCCGCATGATGTTCCGCTCGAAGCCATCCTCACCGAGACCGGCTTGCACGCCGCGAAGCCTCAGGTATAGAGGCGGTCCATGAGGCTTCTCTTCCTTGGCGACATGGTCGGGCGCAGCGGGCGCACGGCCGTCTATGATCGACTTCCCGCACTGATTTCGGATTTCCGGCTCGATTTCGTCATCGTCAACGGCGAGAACGCGGCCGGTGGCTTCGGCGTGACGGAGGAAATCCTTCTGCAGACGCTGCAGGCTGGCGCCGACGTCATGACGACCGGCAACCACGTCTGGGATCAGCGCGAAGCCATCGAATTTTGCGAGCGCCAGGAGCGGTTTCTTCGCCCTGCCAATTTCCCCGCCGGAACGCCGGGCCGCGGCGCCAATCTCTACCAGGCCCGCAATGGAGCCCAGGTCCTCGTCTCCAACATCATGGGCCGCGTCTTCATGCATCCGGACCTGGACGACCCGTTCCAGGCAGCCGAGGCGATCCTTTCGGCATGTCCGCTCGGCGAGCAGGCCGACGCGGTCATTTTTGATTTCCACGCGGAAGCGACCAGCGAAAAGCAGTGCTTCGGCCATTTCGTCGACGGACGGGCAAGCCTCGTCGTCGGCACGCACACCCATGTGCCGACGGCCGATTGCCAGATACTCAATGGCGGCACGGCCTATATGTCGGACGCCGGCATGTGCGGGGACTACGATTCCTCGCTTGGTATGGACAAGGAAGAGCCGCTCAACCGGTTCCTCTCCAAGATGCCCAAGGGTCGCTTCGAGGCTGCGGCAGGGGAGGCCACGATCTGCGGTGTGGCCGTGGAAATCTCTGATCGCACCGGACTGGCCGAGAAAGTGGCGCCGCTGCGCCTCGGGCCGCGCCTGGCGGAATCCGTCCCATCCTTTTGGAACGCTTGAACGCATCTCTCGTTCATGAGCGTTGATTAAGGTATCAACTTCGATTTCATTTCCTCACGCCATTATCAAGAACGGATATGCCAATGGCTGACTGGTTCTCTTTCATGAACGATCCTGCGGCATGGGTGGCGCTTGCGACGCTCCTTGTCATGGAAATCGTTCTCGGCATCGACAATCTGATTTTCATTTCTATTTTGTCCAACAAACTGCCCGAGGGCCAGCGCGAGCGGGCACGGCGCATCGGCATCCTTCTCGCGCTCGTTCTTCGTCTCGGCCTTCTGTCACTCGTCAGCTTCATCGTGCAGTTGACCGAACCGGTATTCTCCGCCTTCGGCCAGGACTTCTCATGGCGTGACATCATCCTGCTCGTCGGCGGTCTCTTCCTCGTTTGGAAGGCCACGAAGGAAATCCACCACACGGTGGACGTGGAGGACTCCAAGGACAACATGATCGGCAAGGCCGCGACGGTGACCTTCTCCGGCGTGATCGTTCAGATCCTGCTGCTCGACCTCGTCTTCTCGGTCGACTCGATCATCACCGCCGTCGGCATGACGGACGAGGTGCCGATCATGGTGATTGCCGTCGTTGGCGCCGTGACCGTCATGTTGTTGGCGGCCAATCCGCTATCGCGCTTCATCGGCAACAACCCGACGATCGTCATGCTCGCACTGTCGTTCCTGCTGATGATCGGCATGACGTTGATCGCCGAAGGCCTCGGCTTCCATGTGCCCAAGGGCTACATCTACGCCGCCATGGCCTTCTCGGGCATCGTCGAGGCGCTCAACATGCTGGCCCGCCGCGCCCGCCAGCGCAAGAATGCAGCCGGCGCACCGGCCGCTCATTGAAGCCTCGGCAGCGCCCGGGTCGGGGCGCTGCCATTTCCAAGCACAAAAAAGGGGCTGGTCCGTGGACCAGCCCCTTTTGCATTGTGTGCTTCGTATCGAAGCCTCAGGCGATCAGAACCGAACGTCCTTCGTCACGCCCACATGCGGCATGTCGTCGGTGAGGTTCGCCTTGGCGATTTCCCAGCCGAACTTGATCTTGCTGTCGGTGGAAGCCCAGATCTTGCCGTCGACGAGCTTCATTTGCAGCATCGTCAGCTTCGGATCATCCTTCCCGCCATCGAACCAGGCTTCGACGACGCTGTTCCAGTATTCGTCGCGCTTCGCCGGATCGAGGTTGACGCTGATCGGTCCAGAAACGCAGGCGTGATAGTCGTGGTCCTTACCGACAACACAGAAATGCGCGTGCGCTCCCGCAGTGATCGCCTGCACCAGATCCGTATCGCTCTTTGTGAAGAACCAGATCGAGTTGGTGTTGCGGTCAAGCTGCGGAGCCATCGGTTGCATGTGCAAGCCTGACCCGTCGACACCCAGCATGCCGGCGTGAAGATCGTCGATTTCGTCAAAGAGCTGGGTCTTCGGATCGGTTTCTGCTTTCTTGAGATCGGCCATTGAGCGCTCCGGCTTCTGTTGTTGGAATTACCCAACCAAACGCCGGGGCGGAAAGCCGGTTCCGCTCACATGCCTTGAAGGATCATCACGGTCGGCCGTTCCGGCAAGCTGCGCAGCGAGACTGTGATGCCCGTTTCGGCGACATACTCTCTTGCCCAGTCTTCTCCCATCAGTTCGATGAAGGCGCTGAGCGATGGTCCCATCCTGTGCATTGGCAGGACGAGCGATGAGCGCAGCCGCCGCACAACCTGGCTCATCTCTTCCGCACCCATGGTCAGTCCGCCATCGGTCGGCACCATCACGATGTCGAGCCGGCCGATTTCTCCGTAATGCTCGTCGGTGAGTGCGTGATGCAGGTGGCCGAGGTGGCCGATGCAGAGGCCGGCGACCTCGAAGATGAAGATGGAGTTTCCATCCGCCTCCATCCCCTCATAGCCCGCGCGAATATCGGTGGTCACGTTGCGGATATAGGTGTCACCCACCACGAGATCGTGGTCGGCCGCTCCGCCTTCCGGGTTCCAGCCCCGCAGCACATGCTCGATGGCCGGGTCGGGACTGGCGGTGTAGTGGCCGGAATGGGCCTTGTTCATCGTCACCACCGTCGGGGTTGCCGCCGCGCCCGCATAACCGTTGAAATCCGTGGCGATCGACACGCCGCCGGGCGTTCCGATCAGATAGGTGGAATGGGCAACGAAGGTGATCCGCACCTCCTCGGCAGACGACTGGACAAGGGTGAGAAAACTGTCCGCACCATCGAGGCTGGTGAACTGCGCTGCTGGAAGCCGCGTCGCAACCGCCTGGCACTGGCTCACCGCCATTTGTTCCTGTGCGATGGCGGGCGAGATGAGGAACGCTGAGGCGAGAAGGCTCGCCGCGACAGACATCGAAAGCACGTTCGTCATCATGACCTGCCCTCAGCTGAAGTGCCTGGAGGACCAGACTACGGGCAAACGGACGAACGTCCACCGGCCATCGCAACGGTCACGGCATCGTGAATGCGATCGAAGACGTGACAACGCGATTGGAGGTTCTGGACGACGGGCGGCGCTTTTTCTATAAGCGCGGCAAAGCCCGGTCCACGATGCCAGCGGCGGGGCGACAGACAAAGAACAAGGCGAGGCGACATGGCAGGCCATTCACAGTTCAAGAACATCATGCACCGCAAGGGCCGCCAGGACGCGGTGCGCTCCAAGATGTTCTCCAAGCTCGCGCGCGAAATCACGGTGGCAGCAAAAGGCGGTCTGCCGGATCCGGCGATGAACCCGCGCCTGCGGCTGGCGATCCAGAACGCCAAGGCGCAGTCCATGCCCAAGGACAACATCGAGCGTGCCATCAAGAAGGCATCCGGTGGCGACGCCGAGAACTACGAAGAAATTCGTTACGAAGGCTACGGCCCGGGCGGCGTTGCGCTGATCGTTGAGGCGCTGACCGACAACCGCAACCGCACCGCATCGAACGTGCGCGCGGCGTTCACCAAATCCGGCGGCGCGCTCGGCGAAACCGGCTCCGTTGCCTTCAGCTTCAACCGCGTCGGCGAAATCGTCTACAAGCCAGCGGCCGGCGATGCCGACACGGTGATGGAAGCGGCGATCGAAGCAGGTGCCGAGGACGTGGTCTCCGACGAGAACGGCCACGTCGTGATCTGCGCCTTCGAGGACATCGGTGAAGTGTCGAAGGCGCTCGAAGAAAAGCTGGGTGAAGCCGAGTCCGTCAAGGCGATCTGGAAGCCCCAGACCTCGACGCCTGTCGACGAGGAAAAGGCCGTGTCGGTGATGAAGCTCATCGATGTGCTCGACGATGACGACGACGTTCAGAACGTCTATGCCAATTTCGAGATTTCAGACGAGGTCATGGCCAAGCTGTCGGCCTGAACCTTTTTGTCAATGAAATGAAAAAAGCCCGCATCGGGAGACCGATGCGGGCTTTTTTGGTCATCTCTGTCAACTGCCGATCAGAATTGCCGGAATTCCCGGCGCTCCTGGCGATCATCCCGGCGTTCGGCGCGGTTCTCACGGCGCTCTTCACGCCGCTCCTGGCGGAATTCCCGACGATCTTCGCGCATCTCCTGGCGGAACTCGCGGCGATCTTCGCGTGCATCCTGGCGGAAGTCGCGACGGTCTTCGCGGCGTTCGAACCGATCGGGACGGCCCTGGTTGCCGACGACGGGACGACCGGGGCGATCAGGCTGCACGATCACTGGGCGGCCCGGCCGGTTGGGACGGACGACGACCGGGCGGCCTTCGTAACGGCCGCGGTCACGGTAGAAGCCCTGGCCGCGGTAGTGGCGGTCCCAGTAATTGCCGATCGAGAACGTCACCGTCGGAATGCCGATGCGTGCGACATAGCTCGGCGCGCGGACACGGCGATTGTCATAGGCGAGGTCGAGGTAGCTGGCGGAAACCCAGCCGCGCACGCCGCCGCCCTGCACATCGCACCAGCCGGGGCCAGCCGTGCAGCCGATGACGTCGACGCGGGCGCCGGCCGGAAAGACCGTGACGGCGGGATATTGGGTGCCGGGGCCTGACCGCACGTTCAGATTGGTCGTGACAAAGCCTGGCGCTGCGGACGCGATGCTGGGCAGAGCTACCAGTGCGGCCAGCGATGCAGCTGCGGCGATTACGAACTTTTTCATCTCACTCTCCTTGCGGCCATTTCGGCTCTTCGATGCGTTCAGGGGCGAAGCATGGAGAGAGATTTAGCGGGCCCATCCTGAACCAAGGATGGACCGCCGGTTCATATGGCATTCATCGACGTTCAGGCAGCGTGCTTCGCCATCTGGTCGCGCATTCCGGCCAGGATTTCGACGCCCCGCAGCCGCTTGTCGAGATCGTAGATCGGCAGGGAGACGATCAGTTCGTCCACTTGGGTCAGTTCAAGGAACCGATCGGTCTTTTCGCGCACCGTGTCGGGCGAACCGACGAGCGCATACTGGAAAGTGTGCTCGATGCCGATCTTTTCGTGCGCGGTCCAGATGTCGTCCATCGAGTGCACCGGCTTCGGTGTCCGTCCCGGCGTGCCGCGCCGCAGATTGACGAATTGCTGCTGCGCCGAGGTAAAGAGGAACGCGCCTTCCTCGTCGGTTTCGGCAGGTGCGGCCATGACGCCGGCCATGGCATAGGGCTTGTCGAGCACGGCGGAGGGCTGGAACTTCTCGCGGTAGATGGAAAGCGCCTGCATCAGCGAGTCCGGCGCGAAATGCGACGCGAAGGCGAAGGGCAGGCCGAGCATGGCGGCGAGTTGTGCGGAATAGAGGCTGGAGCCCAAGAGCCAGATCGGCACGTTCGAGTTCTCTCCAGGCACCGCATGCACGCGCTGGCCGGGCTGCGCAGGTCCGAGCAACGTCATCAGCTCCACGACGTCGTTCGGAAAATTCTCCGCGCCGGCATCCAGGTTGCGGCGCAATGCCCGTGCGGTCAGACCGTCGGTGCCGGGCGCACGGCCAAGCCCCAAATCGATGCGGCCGGGATAGAGAGCCTCCAGCGTGCCGAACTGTTCGGCGATCACGAGCGGGGAGTGGTTCGGCAGCATGACGCCGCCCGAGCCGACGCGGATCGTCTTCGTTCCACCGGCGACATGACCGATCACGACGGCCGTCGCGGCGGACGCAATACCGTGCATATTGTGATGTTCGGCAAGCCAGAAGCGATTATAGCCGAGCGCCTCGGCTTTCTGGGCAAGCGTCAAGGAGCCTTTCAGCGCATCGGCCGGCGTCTGGTTTTCGGCGATGGGAGAAAGATCGAGAATGGAAAGGGGTACCATGACTGGTCCTTTGACAGCGGAAGCATGTGTGCGTTGAAGGGAATTTAGGTGCTGCGATCCGCCACCGCCACCATCGTCGATCGACGTCCACGTTTCGATCTCCAGTTTGTTTCTCTTTTGTTCACGAGATGCGTGGCAGTAAAGGGCATCAGCAGCTAGGGTTTCTCGCATGCACCAGACGATTCGCATCATGGGTATCGATCCGGGCCTTCGCCGTACCGGCTGGGCGATGGTCGATGCGCTCGGCAACTCGCTGCGCTTCGTGGGATCGGGCACGATAAGGTCCGACGAGAAATGCGATCTCGCGACCCGCCTCAAGCAACTGCATGAAGGCCTTGCTGCCAAGCTGCATGAGCTAAAGCCGGACGAGGCGGCCGTCGAGCAGACTTTCGTCAACAAGGATGCCGTCGCGACCCTGAAGCTCGGCCAGGCGCGCGGCGTCGTCATGCTGGTGCCGGCGCTTGCCGGGCTGCCGGTCGCCGAATACGCGCCCAACGCGGTCAAGAAGACGGTGATCGGTGTCGGCCACGGCGACAAGGCGCAGATCCACATGATGGTGAAGGTGCTGCTGCCAAAGGCGACATTCGACACCGACGATGCCGCGGACGCCATCGCCATCGCCATCTGCCACGCCCATCATCGCCAAAGCGCTGCCGGCCGGTTGAGGCTCGCGAGCGCTTAGAGAACCGGATAGCTGTTCCATGATCGGAAAACTGAAAGGCACGGTGGACGAAATCGGCGAGGACCATGTTGTCGTCGACGTGCATGGCGTCGGCTACGTCGCCTACTGCTCCGGCCGCACATTGTCGAAACTGACTGTCGGCGAAGCCGTGATCCTCCATATCGAGACCTATGTGCGCGAGGACGTATTTCGGCTCTATGGTTTCCTGAGTACGTTGGAGCGCGAATGGTTCCGCCTGCTGCAAAGCGTACAGGGCGTCGGCTCCAAGGTCGCGCTTGCGGTCCTGACGACGCTTACGGCATCTGAGCTCACCAATGCCATTGCGCTACAGGATAAAGCGACCGTGGCGCGTGCACCCGGCATCGGCCCCAAGGTTGCCTTGCGCATCGTCACGGAACTGAAAGCGAAGGCGCCGGCCTTCGCCGGCGATGCCGCGGGCGCGATCGGTTTCAAGCAGGAGCTCGGCGAAGGCGTCGCCTCCGCACCCATCTCGGATGCAGTCTCCGCGCTCACCAATCTCGGCTATTCCCGCGACCAGGCTGCCAGCGCCGTCGCCGCCGCGGTAAGGACTGCCGGCGAAGACGCCGACAGCGCCAAGCTCATCCGGCTGGGGCTGAAGGAACTGGCACGGTGAGCTGCGGTGCGATTGCGGGCGCGGGGCGGCTGGACTACACCGACGGCATGACCCATTTACCGACCTTGGCCAACGCCCATGAGTGATCCCGCTCGTCTGATCGACCCGGAAAAGCGTGGCGAGGATGCGGAGGCGTCGCTGCGGCCGCAGACGCTTGATGATTTCACCGGCCAGGCAGAAGCGCGCGCGAACCTCAAGATCTTCATCGAGGCTGCCAAGGCGCGCGGCGAGGCGTTGGATCACGTGCTCTTCGTCGGCCCGCCCGGTCTCGGCAAGACGACGCTCGCGCAGATCATGGCGAAAGAACTCGGCGTCAATTTTCGCGCGACGTCCGGCCCCGTTATTGCCAAGGCCGGCGATCTCGCTGCTCTTCTGACCAATCTCGAAGAGCGCGATGTTCTCTTCATCGACGAAATCCATCGTTTGAGCCCGGCGGTGGAAGAAATTCTCTATCCGGCTATGGAGGACTTCCAGCTCGATCTCATCATCGGCGAAGGTCCGGCCGCTCGCTCGGTCAAGATCGATCTCGCCAAGTTCACCCTCGTGGCAGCGACTACCCGGCTCGGCCTGTTGACCACGCCGCTGCGCGACCGCTTCGGCATTCCGGTGCGGCTCAACTTCTATACGGTGCCGGAACTCGAAAGCATTGTCCGGCGCGGCGCCCGCATCATGGGCTTGCCGATGACCGAGGATGGCGCGCTGGAAGTCGCCCGCCGCGCCCGTGGCACGCCGCGTATCGCCGGCAGGCTGCTGCGCCGAGTGCGCGATTTCGCTGAAGTCGCGCGCGCTGAAGCCGTGGACCGCAAGGTTGCCGACGAGGCGCTGACGCGCCTCGAAGTGGATGCGCTCGGCCTCGATCAGCTCGACCGGCGTTATCTCTTCATGATTGCCAAGAACTTCGGTGGCGGCCCGGTGGGCATCGAGACGATTGCCGCCGGCCTGTCCGAGCCGCGCGATGCAATCGAGGACATCATCGAACCCTATTTGATCCAGCAGGGCTTCATCCAGCGCACGCCGCGTGGCCGCGTCCTGACCGCCAACGCCTGGAAGCACCTTGGTCTCAACGCACCGAAAGACCTGGAGGCGACACAGTTCCGCATTCAGTTCGACGAGGACTGACGGAACGCTTTTTCGCGCCTTTGAGTTGATGCTCCAAGATCAGGATGAAGGAGCATCATATGGCGAAGACAACCGATCATGTACCGCCGAAGGCGGTGGCGGATGCAGCCGAAAAGGGTCTCGACCTTCGCGCAAAATTCAAGCGCGGCGGGACCGACGTCGGTGTTGCCCGCGCCCGCGACCTCAAGAACCGCAAGTCGCTTTCGGCCGACACCGTAAAGCGCATGGCCAGCTATTTCGCCCGCCACAAGGTGGACAAGCGTGCGAAGAATTTCGGCGATGACGACAACCCTTCGGCAGGCTACGTCGCCTGGCTTCTTTGGGGTGGCGAGGCCGGCAAGGACTGGGCGGAGAAGGAAAAGAAGGCGCTCGACGCCTGAAAAGGGACCGCTGGTTCAGAGCTTCCGCAGAAGGTCCGGAAGAACGGTATCGAGCTTTGCTAAACCACCCGGCTGCCAGCCGAGCCCCTTGATCGCGGCGCAATCCATGACATCGATGCTTGCCGGATCGCCGGGCGGCGGCGGTTCGATTCCAAGATCGAGACGCGCGGCCACGCGAGCGAGCAGATCGCGTTGGTCGAGAAGGATGTCCGACACATTGAAGGACCGCCCCGCGACGCTGCCGGCACTTTCGTGTCGAAGAAGCAGCAACGCGGCCTGCGTGACATCATCCCCATGCACCTCGGTGGCAATGCGCGGGGCAATGCTGCGACCGGTGACAAAATCCGCAAACAGCCTCTGCCATTTGTGGTCCGCACCAGCGCGGTGGGCGCCATAGACGCCTGTCACCCTGAGGCTTGCTGCGACAAAGTCTTCCGAAGCGAGATCGGACAGCACGCGCTCTACATCGAGCTTGACCTGGCCATAAAGCGTATCGGGCTTGGCGGGAGTTTCTTCCGTCAGCACTGTTGGTCGGCCCTGTGGCCCGTAGACGGCACGGCTCGAAAGAAAGAGGGCGCGGCGCACGCCATGGGCCTTCGCCGCCTTTAAAAGCGCAATGCTGCCCTCCCGGTTGAGCCGGATGAACCGTGCTGGATCATCGCCTTCGCCGCCCCGATACTTGCCCGCAACATGATCGAACGCGCCATGCACCAGCCAGTCAACGCCCTCGAGGAGGGCGGTTTGGTCGGTATCGGGATCGAGGTCGAGCGGCCTAAAGGCAACTGGCTCACTGAAGAGATCGGACCGCGGCGGTTGCCGGCCGGCGACGATGACTGCGAAGCCCTCTCGCAGCATTGCTTCGACGATGAAGCGCCCGACATACCCCGTGCCGCCGGCCACCAGTACACGCATGTCAGGCGTCCGCAGGATTGGGTAGCGACGCAATATCCGGAATGTTTTCGCCGGTATAGTAAGCTTGCCAGAGGTCGATCAGGGGGCGCAACCGATCCGCCTTCGGATGGTCGGTCTCCCAAGGCTTTTCATACTGGTAATGGATCACGTTGACCGAGCTCCACTTCCACAGAGCAGGCATGCTGAACCACACATATTGCAGCATGTTCATCGTGACTGGCAGGCCGTGCCAGTCGGGAAAGAAGGTTTGCAGGAAGGTCTGGTCCGTGCGCGGCCAGTGCGCGTCGGGCTCATCCAACCGCGCGATCATTGCATCGAACGTCGCCTCCGAAGGTTTTGCCACGAACACCCCGGAGTTCAGCCGGTGAAAGTCGGCAACACTCTCATAGACATTCGGCGCGGCGGAGAATTCCGGATAGGCGAAGAGCTTGTCGATGTTGCGGACGACGATCGCGTCGGCGTCGATGAACACGACACGCTCATACTGCGTCATCTGCCAGAGGCGCAGCTTGCAGAAATTGTCGAGCGGCGAATGAAATGCAGGCTTGCGCCCCTTGCTGAAGGGCGCATCCGCATGGATCCGCGCTCGACTGTGCCGTTCGTTGAACGCGTCCGAACAATCGAGAAGCTCGACCGGATAGAGTTTCGCGCCAAGCTCGACGAGCGGCGCAAGCGCTGGCTGATCGACGCCACCCGTATGCATGACCACGAGGTCGGCGGTCGTGCCGGTCAGCTTCAGCGACCGAACGAGCGCCGCAGCCCCCATCGCGTAGTCTCGATTGGTGACCAGTGTGACGTAGGCGTATGGGGAAGGAAAGGGCATCAGCTCTCTCGTGATACGGCTTACAGCTGCGACCGACACTTAACAGCCGTCACCCTCGGGCTTGGCCCCGAGGGTCTGCTGAACCGGCGCCATCGTAGAGGGTCAGGACAAGCCCGACCCTGACGTCTTGAGGCGAGCGACGCCACTCGCGAAGGCGGTTCCCGCTTCAGGAAACGCTCTTCAGCTTCTTGCCTTCCGGGTCGCGGTTGAGCGTCGGCGCGATGTCCTTCGTCCAGGCGGAGACGGCTGGGACGCGGCTGCGGTCGACGCGGTAGGCGAATTTCTTCGCCACGTCGACGACTTCCGACAGGAGCCCTTCAGCCAGCGTGATCGGGTTGAGGCCGAGCGCAAGGAACTGCTCGTTCTTGACGATCAGCTCGTTTTCCGGCGCTTCCTTGCGCGGATTGGGCAGATACGCGATCTCCGCGCCCGTCATCTTTGCGATCATCTCGGCGAGGTCGCGCACCCGGTGCGTTTCCGTCATCTGGTTGAAGATCTTGACCTTGTCGCCGCGCGACGGGCCGTTCTTGAGCGCGATCTCGATGCAGCGCACCGAATCCTGGATGTGGATGAAGGCGCGTGTCTGGCCGCCAGTGCCATGGACCGTCAGCGGGTAGCCGATCGCCGCCTGGATGAGGAAGCGGTTCAGCACCGTGCCGTAATCGCCGTCATAGTCGAAGCGGTTGATCAACTGGGCGTGACGACGCGTCTGGTCCGTATGCGTGCCCCAGACGATGCCCTGATGCAGGTCGGTGATCCTGAGCCCGTCGTTCTTGGCGTAGAACTGGAACAGCAGCTGATCCAGGCACTTCGTCATGTGGTAGATCGAACCGGGATTGGCCGGGTAGAGAATGTCCTGGCTGACTGTCTCGCCGGAAAGGGTCTCGATGCCGACCGGCAGATAGCCTTCCGGGATCGCCGCGCCGATCGTCGAATAACCGTAGACGCCCATCGTGCCGAGATGGACGAGGTGAGCGTCGATGTCGGTTTCGACCAGCGCGTTCAAGAGGTTGTGCGTGGCGTTGACGTTGTTGTTGACCGTGTAGTTCTTGTGCCGGTCCGACTTCATCGAATAGGGCGCGGCGCGCTGTTCGGCGAAATGGATCACGGCCTCGGGGCGATGTTCGATCAGCCAGTGCTTGAAGACGTCGTAGTCGCGCGCAATGTCGATCAGGTGGAAACGGATGCGATGACCGGTTTCCTGATGCCAGATGCGGGTGCGCTCCTGGATCGAATCCATTGGCGTCAGCGACTGGACGCCCAGTTCGGTATCGATCCAGCGGCGCGACAGGTTGTCGACGATGTGAACCTCATGGCCCTGTGCCGAGAGGTGGAGGCAAGTGGGCCAGCCGACGAAGCCATCGCCGCCAAGTACCGCAATCTTCATGCGAGAAAACTCCGTAATCGCTGTAATGCGTCGTCCGTTAGGCCAGCTCTGTGTCAGCACTATAACGGAGGTGGCCGTGCTTGTAAGGCTGAGCGCGTTGCTCCACAAGTCTTCACCAGACAGACGAGGATTTTGCCGAATGGATGCGCATGACACGAGACTGCCGATGGTTTTGGCCGGGGAATTGACCCCGTTCGGGCATCGGCTTCTTCAGCGCGTCTATTATGAGGACACTGATTTTTCCGGTGTTGTCTACCACGCGCGCTACCTGCATTTCATGGAGCGCGGACGCACGGACTATCTGCGCCTCCTTGGGATTGCACAGCGCGCCATGTCGGAGGCCGAACGCCTCGCCTTCGTCGTTCGCCGCATGGAAATCGATTTCAAGAAGCCGGCCCGTATGGACGATGTGCTGACCATCGACACGACAACCGTCGAGGCGCGTGGTGCACGGCTGACGCTCGCTCAGACGATCAATCGCGGCGGCACCTTGCTGATTGAAGCAACAGTCGATGTGGCTGTCATCGACGGGCAGGGCAGGCCCCGTCGACTGCCTGTCGATGTCGCAAAGGCTTTCGCTCCGCGCTGACGTCTTCTGAAATGTCTCAGAAATTCTTCCAGAACGACGAGCTGAACAGGATCAGCACGGCAAGAATCTCCAAACGTCCGAGCAGCATGGCAACCGATAGGATCCATTTTGCGGTCTCGGGAACCGGCTGAAAAGTGCCCGCAGGCCCGATGATGGAGCCGAATCCCGGCCCGACATTGGACAAAGCCGTGAGCGAGCCGGTGACGGCGGTGGTGAAGTCGAGGCCCGTTGCGGCGAGTGCGACGCTGAACGCGACGAAGATCGCGAAATAGACGCCGACGAAGACGGCGACCGATTGCACCACACGCGGAGTGACTGGTTGGCGACCGAACCGAACGGGCCGAACCGCATTGGGTCGGATCATCTGCGCCAGATTCACGCGAAGCGCATCGAAGAGCACCATCAGCCGATAGGTCTTGATGCCACCGGATGTGGAACCGGAACAGCCGCCGAGAAAGGTCAGCAAGAAGATCAGCATGATCGCGAGCGGCCCCCACAGGTCGTAATCGGCGGAGACGAAGCCAGTCGTCGTGATGATCGACACGACATTGAAGGCGGCGTGGATGACGGTGGCCCAGCGCGGCCCGTCGACATATTCGAGCGCGAGGATCGTTATCATCGCCGTCGCGAGTGCGATGATGCCGAGCAGGACAGGCATCTGCGGGTCGAAGGCCTGTCTTGGGCTCTGCAGCACGATGGCCCGGATGAAGGCGGCAAAGGGCATTGCTCCGATCAGCATGAAGACCGTGCCGACGATGAGGGCGCCCTCGCCATAGTTTCGAAACGATGCGTCGGTCGTCGCGAATCCGCCCGTCGAAACCGTGGCCATGGCGTGATTGATGGCCTCAAATGTTGTCATGCCGGTGGCATTATAGGCCAGTGCGCAGGCGAGCGTGATCGACACATAGAAGCCGATCAGCGCGATCGAAAACTGTCGGACGCGCGGAAAAGGGCTGTCCGTTGCGCCTGACGATTCCAGTTTGAAGATCTGCATCCCGCCGACATTCAGGAACGGAAGCAGAAGCAGGCCCATGGCCACGACGCCAATGCCGCCGACGAAATGCGTGATGGACCGCCACAGCAGGATGCCGGGGGGCATCGTATCGAGCCCGACCAGAACGGATGCGCCGGTCGTCGTCAAACCCGAAACCGACTCGAAGAACGCCTCTCCAAACGTCAGTCCAAGCGAGGAAAAATACAGCGGGACCGCCGCGACAACGGAGGTGGAGAGCCACAAGGTATTCACGAGCAGGAAGCCGAAGCGCGGGGAAAACCGAACGCTTGCCCCCTGCGTCATGGCGATGATGGTCAGCGACAGGCCGCCCACGAGCACAGCCGATATGCCGAAGACCTGCCAGTCTTCATGGCCATCCACCAGGTCCGTCAGCATCGGCAACAGCATGAAAAGAGCGAGATACAGGCAGAAATAGCCTGCGATGTTGGCCGTTGCGGCAAGAGGGGAGTTGTTCAAGGCGGCTTGACCGGCTGTGGAGACCGCGACGTTCTACACCAGCACAGCGCCCTCGGGAATGCGCCGCACAAAGATATCCCGCTGGACGTTGCTGGCGCTAACGAAGGCTTAACCATAACGAATGCTTAATGGCGCACGAATGGATGAACCCATGCGCGGAACGCCTTCCTTTGACCAAATTTACTGGCAAGAAGGCAGGTTCAGGCGCACGGGGGCTCTTCGGAAAGACCTTGTGGAACAGCCGGGTCTTCTTTCGAGCATGAAATGTTGAAGTCGGCGCCGCCCGTACAAGCGTATCGTTCGTGAACATCGCTTGCGGGCTAGGTCAATTCGAGGGCGGTATTGATGGAACAGGTGGGTTTGGCGGCAACGAGCGACGTGACGCTATGGTCGCTGTTCATGGAAGCAGGCTTGGTCGTCAAGCTTGTGATGGTGGGGCTGGTGGCAGCCTCCATCTGGACCTGGGCCATCATCGTCGACAAGACCATGAGCTTTGGCCGCGTTCGCCGGCGCCTCGATAATTTCGAAGAAATTTTCTGGTCTGGCCAGTCTCTCGAAGAGCTTTATCGCACCTTGTCCGAACAGAAGACCACGGGCATGGGCGCAATCTTCGTGGCCGCCATGCGCGAATGGAAAAAGTCGTTCGAGCGCGGCGCCCGTACGCCGATCGGTCTGCAGCAGCGCATCGAAAAGGCCATGGATGTGACGCTCGCCCGCGAATCGGAAGAGCTTGAGTCGCGTCTGGGCTCGCTCGCGACCATTGGTTCGGCAGCACCCTTCATCGGCCTGTTCGGCACTGTCGTCGGCATTATGACATCGTTCCAGGCCATTGCCGGTTCGCAGTCGACCAATCTCGCGGTCGTCGCTCCCGGTATCGCGGAAGCGCTGCTCGCAACGGCCATCGGCCTTCTCGCCGCTATTCCCGCCGTCATCGGCTACAACAAGCTGAGCGGCGACGCCAACAAGATCACCGCGCGCATGGAAGCCTTCGCCGACGAGTTTTCCGCCATTCTTTCGCGTCAGATTGACGAGAAGCTTCAGCCGCGCCAGGCGGCCGAATAGGGCATCGGATTAAGGACCTCGATCCATGGGCATGTCGGTCGGAAATTCCGGTGGTGGCGGTTCGCGCAGAAGGCGCGGCGGTAAGCGTGCCCCGATGAGCGAAATCAACGTGACGCCGTTCGTCGACGTCATGCTTGTGCTGCTGATCATCTTCATGGTGGCCGCACCCATGCTGACCGTCGGAGTGCCGATTGATCTGCCCGAAAGCCGCGCCAATGCGCTGAACAGCGAAAGCCAACCGATCACGGTTTCCATCAACGCCGAGGGCCAGGTCTTCATCCAGGAAACCGAAGTGGCGATGGACGAGATCGTGCCGCGCCTCGAGGCGATCGCCGAGACCGGCTATGAAGAGCGCATTTTCGTACGCGGCGACCAGAGCGCCGATTATGGGGCCGTGATCCAGGTCATGGGACGCATTTCCGCCGCCGGTTTCACCAATATGGGCCTCGTTTCGCTCCAGGAGCAGGTCAACTGACCGGACCGCGATGAAAAAGTCACTCGCGACATCGACGACAGTCCACGTAGTGTTGCTGAGCTGGGGCCTCCTGTCCTTGAGCGGCCCCGAGCGCTTGGACGCGGGCATCATGGAAACGCTGCCGGTCGACATCGTGCCGATCTCCGAACTCACACAGATCCAGCAGGGCGAGCGCACCGCGCCCATGGCAGAGACGGCCGCACCTGAGCCCGTCGAGACGGACGCGCCGGAGCCGGACGCACAGAACATCGGCAACAATACCGTCGATCTCGACAGTCCGCCGACCCCGGAAGCGCGGCCGGAGACGGTCGAAGAGGCGGCAGCGCCCGCGCCCACACCGGAGCCCGTACCGCAGCCCGAACTTGTGCCGGAGCCTGAACCCGAGCCGGAACCTGTAGAGCCCGCCGAAGCACCACCGCCGCCGGAACCCGAAGCGCCGGAACCGGAGCCGGAGCAGGAAGTTGCCGCACTGCCCGAGCCGGCTGAAGCCGAGGCGCCCGATGCCGAGCCTCTGCCCGACGCTCCGGAGGCAACCGCTCCCGCCGAGCCCGAAGTCGCGGCACTGCCGGAAAATATTCCAACGCCCATGTCGCGGCCCGAACCGCCACGGCCGCAGGTCGCCGAGCAGCCTGAGCCGGCCGAACGTCCTCAGGAAACACCGCCTCAGCAGCCGCAGCAGGCCCCGCAGGAGACGACCGAGCGCGAAAGCGAATTCGACGCCGACCAGATCGCTGCGTTGCTGAACCAGCAGGCACCCTCGGGCGGTGGTCAGCGCCAGGTCGACAATCAGCAGGCAGCCCTGGGTGGCCAGCAGACGACCGGCGGCGAATCGCTGTCGCAAAGCGAGCTCGATGCTCTGCGCGGCCAGATCCAGCGGTGCTGGAACGTGGTGCCGGGTATGGCCGACGCGACCGATGTCCGCATCCGGGTGGGCATGCGGCTTGCGCCGGACGGCACCATTCAGGGTCAGCCGAGCGTTTCGGCGAGCGGTGGATCCGACATGGCGCAACGCACGCTGTCCGGCAGCGCGCTGCGTGCCGTTCTCCGCTGCGCGCCCTATTCGCTTCCGGCGGAAAAATACGAGACCTGGTCCGAAGTGGTCGTGAATTTCGATCCGAGCCAGATGTTCTGAGCTTTGAAAGGCTGAATGCGCATGAACACCATCTCATTGCCGCAAGGTGCAACGTTTCTCCGATCGTTCCTCTATACGCTCGCCATCCTCGTCGCGGTGATCGTCCCTGCACGGGCGCAGGTCGAGATCGACATCAATCAGGGCAACATCGAGCCGCTGCCGATCGCGGTGACCCGTTTCCAGTCGACCGACGATCTTGGTCAGCAGGTTGCCGACGTCGTCACGGCAGATCTGCGCCGTTCAGGCCTGTTCAACCCGATCAATCCTTCGGCTTTCATCCAGCAGATCACCGACCCGAACGCGACGCCGCGTTTTGAAGACTGGCGCGTGATTGGCGCAGACGCGATGGTCACCGGCGCAGTGTCGCGCGAGCCGGATGGTCGCCTGAAGGCCGAGTTTCGCCTTTGGGATACCGTTGCCGGCCAGCAGCTCGTGGGCGAGCAGTTCTTCACGCAGCCCGAAAACTGGCGCCGCGTTGCACATATCATCGCCGATGCGATCTATGAGCGCTTGACCGGCGAGCAGGGCTATTTCGATACCCGCGTCGTCTTCGTCTCCGAAAGCGGTCCGAAGGATTCGCGCCAGAAGCGTCTCGCCATCATGGACCAAGACGGGGCGAATGTGCGCTTCCTGACCCAGGGCAACGAACTCGTCCTGACGCCACGCTTCTCGCCGAGCCGCCAGGAAATCACCTACATGTCGTTCGAAGGCGGTCAGCCTCGCGTCTACCTTCTTCAGCTGGAGACCGGTCAGCGCGAGATCGTCGGCAACTTCCCCGGCATGACGTTTTCGCCGCGCTTCTCGCCCGATGGTCAGCGCGTCATCATGAGCCTGCAGCAGGACGGCAACGCCAACATCTACGCGATGGACCTGCGTTCACGCCAGACAACACGGCTGACCTCGACGACCGCAATCGACACCTCGCCCTCCTATTCTCCGGACGGCAACCGCGTCGTGTTCGAGTCCGATCGCGGCGGTCGCCAGCAGCTTTACGTGATGAACGCCGATGGCTCCAACCAGCAGCGCATCTCTTTCGGTGATGGCTCCTATTCGACCCCGGTCTGGTCGCCGCGCGGTGATCTGATCGCATTCACCAAGCAGTCGGGCGGCCGGTTCTCGATCGGCGTCATGCGTCCAGACGGCTCCGGCGAGCGCATCCTGACATCCGGCTTCCATAATGAAGGCCCGACCTGGGCTCCCAATGGCCGCGTGCTCATGTTCTTCCGTCAGCCGGCCGGCTCCGGTGGTCCGCAGCTCTATTCGATCGACCTGACGGGCTACAACGAACAGCCGATCCAGACCCCGAACTACGGCTCGGATCCGGCCTGGTCGCCGCTTCTCGAAGGTTGATGCAAAAGAGGCGGGCGGCATGAATTTGCCGCCTTCCCGCCGTATTGCGCCCCTAGCTGGAAACCGGGGCGGCAAACAGCGAATCACCGGGCCGGTAATGGTCCGTTAACCAGCTCCATAGTAACCACATTTAGGGTTTCCGGTCATAATTCGGAAACCATGGAGACCTTCAAGGAGATCGGCCATGCGCCGTTTGGAATCGTTCGCTCGCTCGCCCGGCGCAATCGCTCTCGTTGCTTTGCTCGTTCTCTCGGGCTGCGCATCTCGTAACAACATGCCCAACAGCTCGGCAGACCTCGGTCTTGGTGGCGCTGGTGGCGTCGGCGGAGCAGGTGGGGTGGCAACGCCTGGCTCGACGCAGGATTTCACAGTCAATGTCGGCGACCGCATTTTCTTCGAGACAGACTCCTCCTCGATCACTCAGCAGGCCGCCCAGACGCTCGATCGTCAGGCGCAGTGGCTGGCACAGTACTCCAACTACTCGATCACCGTCGAAGGCCATGCCGACGAGCGCGGAACGCGCGAGTACAACCTTGCGCTCGGCGCCCGCCGTGCAGCTGCCGCTCGCGACTATCTCGCCTCGCGCGGCGTACCGGCCAACCGCGTCCAGACCATTTCTTATGGCAAGGAACGCCCGGTCGCGGTCTGCGATGATATATCCTGCTGGTCCCAGAACCGTCGTGCGGTGACGGTCCTCGGCGGCGCCGGCAGCTAAGCGGCGCTTCAGTCAAGTCGCTGCAGTTGAGTCGTTTCAGTCGGGCGGTCATTTCGGCCGCCCGATTTATTTGTGCTTCAAACTTTGGCCGAACTCTGCTTGCAATGCTGTGCGCCGGTTATACATGGTGTTGGTCTCTCTCGACCAACGCGGCCCACAAAGCGGATTGACTGACAATGGCTGTCGTATCTCGTATCTCATTCCTGCGTGCTTCCGTCGTCGCGCTGACGGCGGTGATGACGGCGTCCGCTGCACAGGCCGGACCGTTCGATTTTCTCACGCGGCTCGCGCCACCTGCACCTGTTGGAACCGCGCCCGGAATGGGCGGCGCTCCGATCGTTCAGGTGCAGGGCGCCGACGCTCAGTTCCAGATTGGTCAGCTCCAGGAAGAGATCCGCCGCCTGAATGGCCGCATCGAAGAGCTCGGCTTCCAGATGCTGCAGATCCAGGAGCAGATGCGCCAGGTGCAGGAAGACAACGAGTTCCGTTTCCAGGCGCTCGAGGGCGGGGCGCCGTCGGGCGACGCGACCCGGACCAACAGCATCACGAATGGAACGGGTGCGTCGAGCAACGATGGCGCTTCGGCCGATCTTCCGGGGATCCAGCCGGATGTCGCTGCCGCGCCGACACCGCCGACACAGCCGTCATCCACGGTCGCCCCTGGTGAAACGCAGCTGGGCTCATTGACCTTCGACGAGCAGGGCAATCTGTCCCGCACCCTGGACACGGCCACGAGCGGCAGCAACGCCGCCGGCACCGGGCAGATGGCATCGCTGTCGCTTGATGATCCCGATGCGCTCTACCGCGATGCCTACAACCTCGTTCTCGCCGGCGATTATGCAGACGCCGAGGCGGCATTCCGAGACTATATCGACATTTTCCCCGACGGCGGACAGATCGCCGACGCGCATTTCTGGCTGGGCGAAAGCCAGTTCTCGCAAGGAAGCTTCAGCGATTCCGCGCGCACGTTCCTCAATGCGCACCAGAACTTTCCCCAGGCGGACAAGGCTCCGGAAATGCTGCTAAAGCTCGGCATGTCGCTGGCGGCTCTCGACAACCGGGACACGGCCTGTGCGACGTATCGTGAAGTGCTGTCGCGCTACCCGGATGCTCCGGCGACGGTCAAAGACAAAGTGACGCGCGAGCAGTCCAACGCCAGTTGCTGATGGCGGAGCGTGGTCCGGCACCTGAACTTGCCACTGCGCGTTGCCTCGAGAATCTGATCGATCCATCGCGCCCGCTGCTCTTGGCCGTTTCCGGCGGCAGCGATTCCATGGGGATGCTCCTCGCTTTTCACCGAACGGTGACGGGCGCCCACCCTGGAATCCGCATTTCAGCGGCCACTGTCGATCACCGCCTGCGCCCCGAAGCTGCAGATGAAGCTGCAGCGGTCGCCGCATTGTGCGCAAGTCTAGGTATCGATCATCGCATCCTGCCCTGGATTAGCGAAAAACCATCAAGCGGCATCCAGGCCGCGGCGCGGCTGGCCCGCTATAGTCTTCTTGCAGATGAAGCAGGCCGCATCGGTGCGGGCGCAGTGTTGACGGCTCACACGCTCGACGACCAGTTCGAGACCGTTCAGATGCGCGCCGCCCGACAAGGCGATACCGATGCGTTCGGATCCGCCGGCATGGCACCGCAGATGCTGTTCGAGAAGAAAACCTGGGTCGTCCGCCCGTTCCTAAACTGTCGGCGCGAGGACCTTCGGCATTATCTCAAGGCTCAGGGCGTGGACTGGATCGACGATCCAAGCAATGCAGATCCGCGCTTTGAACGCGTGCGGCAACGGAGCAAGACGTCACTCGACACTTCGGATGAGAGGGAGTTTCTGCGTCGAACCGAGACTGCTGCAATCATGCGAGGCGACCGTGCCGAGCTGGTCGCTGCTGCGATCGATGCCCATGCCAGCCAGTGGCGCTGCACCTTGTTCGTCATGCGTGACGACGGCACATTGAGCCAGTCCCTATTCGCCGAGGCGGTGGCCGAGCTGATCGCGCTCGCCGGTGGGCTCGTCTATCCGATCGCCGGCCCGAAGATGGTGAAGCTTCAGACATTTCTGGATGAGGCCAAACCGGGCAGCCGACTGGCGCTGGGCCGATGCATCGTCATGCGTCGCGCGGGCAATGTTCTCATCTGGCGCGAGGATCGGGGTTTTACCAATCTGATCGTTGAGCCGCGGGGCGCCGGGTTGTGGGATGGGAGGTTTCGCGTCGAAAATGCTACGGACCGCCCAGTCCTGATCACACGAACGGCGCCCATGACTGACAGCGAGGATTTAGACGTTCCAGATGCCGCAACGCCTTCCATCGCGGCAGCAGCCTGTTCAGCCCTTCCAAGGGCGCTCTTTGCGTCGCTCGAACCCGGCGAGAGCAGAGGCGGTTGGCCAGGCATTCAGCCAATTCCGGTGATCGCGCGCTACGACACCTTTCTGCCGGTATTCGAGCGGACAATTGGAGTTGCGCTTACGCGATTGCTGGGTTTGAAGCCCTATCCGGCGCCACCGCTTGCCACTGTGAACCTTGATCGAATGATGCGACAATAGCCGCCTTGGCAAGGGGCTGCGCCAAACCTATGTTAGCTCTCGACGAGCAGTTCGATTGACCGGCGAGCCTATGCCGCCCTGGGGAGTTCAATGAACCCAAATTTCCGCAACTTCGCCCTCTGGGCGATCATCGCGCTTCTGCTGATCGCGCTTTTCAACATGTTCCAGGAACCGACGGAACGGGCAAACGCGCGCGACATCAGCTACTCGCAGTTTCTCCAGGATGTGGACTCGGGCCGTGTTCGTGAAGTGACGATCATGGGCGAGCGCATTTCGGGCGTCTATACCGAGAACGGCAGCGCTTTCCAGACCTACTCTCCGGGCGATACCGGGATGGTCCAGCGTCTCGAAAATGCAAATGTTGCCATCACGGCGCGCCCTGAGGTCGACAGCTCCAACACCCTTTTCGGTTATCTGATCTCCTGGCTGCCGATCCTGCTCATTCTCGGCGTGTGGATTTTCTTCATGCGCCAGATGCAGGGTGGCTCGCGCGGCGCGATGGGCTTCGGCAAGTCCAAGGCCAAGCTTCTCACGGAAGCGCATGGCCGCGTGACGTTCGAAGACGTCGCCGGCGTGGACGAAGCCAAGGAAGATCTCGAGGAGATCGTCGAGTTCCTGCGTGATCCGCAGAAGTTCCAGCGTCTCGGCGGACGTATTCCGCGCGGCGTGCTTCTCGTCGGCCCTCCAGGAACCGGCAAGACGCTGCTCGCCCGTTCGGTCGCCGGCGAAGCCAATGTGCCGTTCTTCACCATCTCCGGTTCGGACTTCGTCGAAATGTTCGTCGGCGTCGGCGCAAGCCGTGTGCGCGACATGTTCGAGCAGGCCAAGAAGAATGCGCCCTGCATCATCTTCATCGACGAAATCGACGCCGTCGGTCGCCATCGTGGCGCCGGACTCGGCGGCGGCAATGACGAGCGCGAACAGACGCTCAACCAGCTGCTCGTCGAAATGGACGGCTTCGAGGCGAATGAGGGCATCATTCTCATCGCTGCGACCAACCGTCCCGACGTTCTCGATCCCGCGCTGATGCGTCCTGGACGTTTCGACCGCCAGGTCGTCGTGCCGAACCCCGACGTTGCCGGCCGCGAGCGCATCCTCAAGGTACATGTGCGCAATGTGCCGCTCGCGCCGAACGTCGATCTGAAGACGCTGGCACGCGGCACGCCCGGCTTCTCCGGTGCCGACCTGATGAACCTCGTCAACGAAGCGGCCCTGATGGCTGCCCGCCGCAACAAGCGGCTGGTCACCATGGCTGAATTCGAAGACGCCAAGGACAAGGTCATGATGGGTGCGGAGCGCCGCTCCAATGCCATGACCCAGGAAGAAAAGAAGCTGACCGCCTACCACGAGGCCGGTCACGCTATTGTTGCCATGCAGGTGCCCGTTGCCGATCCGGTCCACAAGGCGACCATCGTGCCCCGCGGCCGTGCGCTGGGCATGGTGATGCAACTGCCGGAAGGCGACCGCTACTCCATGAGCTACAAGTGGATGGTCTCGCGCCTTGCGATCATGATGGGTGGCCGCGTTGCCGAGGAAATTACCTTCGGCAAGGAAAACATCACTTCTGGCGCGTCGTCCGACATCGAGCAGGCCACCAAGCTTGCCCGGGCAATGGTCACCCAGTGGGGATTCTCCGACAAGCTTGGCCACGTCGCCTATGGCGAAAACCAGCAGGAAGTCTTCCTCGGCCACTCGGTTTCGCAGCAAAAGAATGTGTCGGAATCCACCGCACAGACGATCGATAGCGAAATCCGCCGTCTTATCGACGCGGCCTACACCGAGGCGAAGGACATTCTGACGAACAGCCACGAAGCGTTCGTTGCTATCGCCGAGGGTCTCTTGGAATACGAAACGCTGACGGGCGAAGAGATCAAGGCGATCATCCGCGGCGAAAAGCCGGCCCGCGACATCGGCGACGACACACCGCCCACACGTGGCTCGTCCGTTCCCAAGGCCGGCCCGAAGAAAGAGCCGAAGGCGGGTGGTGAGCCCGAAGGTGGTCTGGAGCCGCAGCCGCAATAGCCGCGCTTGCTGCCCGGACTTCTTTTACCACAACTGTGGAAAGGCCGCCCTCATGGGCGGCCTTTTGACTTCAATCAACCTATTATAACCACAACTGCGCATAATCTGATGCGAAGAGCGCCGCTCAGCCGGCTTCTCGAGGACGGCAAAGCAGTAGTCTAGATAAAGCGGGACATTCATGACGCGTCGTTACTTTGGCACCGATGGCATCAGGGGCACCTCCAACACCGGCAACATGACACCCGACGTCGCGATGCGCGTCGGTTTGGCTGTCGGCACGCTGTTTCGCCGTGGCGACCACCGCCATCGCGTCGTGATCGGCAAGGACACGCGACTGTCGGGCTATATGCTGGAAAACGCGCTGGTCGCGGGCTTCACGGCCGCCGGTCTCGACGTCTTCCTGCTGGGCCCGATCCCGACGCCCGCCGTTGCGATGCTGACGCGCTCGATGCGCTGCGACATCGGCGTGATGATCTCCGCCTCGCACAATCCCTACCAGGACAACGGGATCAAGTTGTTCGGCCCGGACGGCTACAAGCTGTCCGACGAGGTCGAGGCGACGATCGAAAGCCTGATCGACGACGACATGGCCAAGCTGCTTGCGCCTGCGGACAAGATCGGCCGTGCGAAGCGCGTCGATGGCGACATCTACCGCTATATCGAATTCGTGAAGCGGACACTGCCACGCGACGTCACTTTGAACGGGCTGCGCATCGCCATCGACTGCGCCAATGGTGCTGCCTACAAGGTGGCACCGGCAGCACTATGGGAGCTGGGCGCTGAAGTCGTTCCGCTCGGTGTCGAACCCAACGGCCGCAACATCAATCTCGATTGCGGATCGACGAGCCCCGTCGCGCTCGCCAAGAAGGTCCATGAAGTGCGCGCCGATATCGGCATCGCGCTCGACGGCGACGCGGACCGTGTGCTGATCGTCGACGAGAACGGCACGGTGGTGGATGGCGACCAGCTGATGGCCGTGATCGCCGAATCCTGGGCAGCCGATGAGCGACTCGTCGGCGGCGGCGTCGTTGCCACCGTGATGTCGAATCTCGGTCTCGAGCGCTTCCTCGGAAACAAGGGCCTGTCGCTCCAGCGCACCAAGGTCGGCGACCGCTATGTGGTCGAACACATGCGAAGCCATAATTTCAATGTCGGCGGCGAGCAGTCCGGCCATATTGTGCTATCCGATTTCGCGACCACGGGAGATGGCCTGGTCGCTGCGCTCCAGGTACTCGCCTGCGTCAAGCGCATGGACAAGCCGGTGAGCGAAGTCTGCCGTCGCTTCGAGCCCGTCCCGCAATTGCTGCGGAACGTACGTGTCAGCGGCGGGAAGCCGCTTGAGGACAAGTCCGTGCAGGAGGCGATCGCCGATGCAACGGCTGCGCTCGACAATGCGGGCCGGCTCGTGATCAGGGCCTCCGGAACCGAGCCGCTGATCCGGGTGATGGCGGAAGGCGACGACCGCGCCCAGATCGAAAAGATCGTCGACGATCTCGTCGGCGTCATCTCCGGCGTTCGCCAGGCTGCCTGAGCTATTAACGATCGATCAAGAATTGAACTGACACAGGCCCTCGCTCCACTGCGGATCGGGGGCCTTGTCTTTGCCATGGTGAGAAGTTCGATAATAATCCTGGTAAACAGACGTGGTTAAAACCTATTTAACCATTGGTATTCATGATCCATCACGAGACAGCGACCGGCTCAGCCGGCTTATTTTGTGAAGGATGGATACTATGCTGCGAAGGGCAATGGCGACCACGGTCGTAACTCTGCTTGCCGGCGCCAGCCTGCCTGCGCAGGCGGCGGATATCTATGTACCGCCGGTCTATGAACCGGCTCCCAAGATCGAACTCGGCGGGTTCTATCTCAAGGGTTATCTGGGAATGAGCAACCAGCGCGTCGGCTCACTCTACAACGTGCTCTTCGATACGACCGCTGACCTCGTCATCCGCGACAAGAACTTCGAAGCCGGTGTACTGGGCGGTGGCGGCGTCGGTTACGCCGTCAACAACTGGCTGCGTCTCGACGCAACGGCCGAATATCGCGGCGAAGCAGGCTTCCATGGCCTCGATACCTTCACCGACGCTGGAGGCAATGCCCGGTTCAACAACTACACGGCCAAGAAGTCGGAGTGGCTGTTCCTCGCAAACCTTTACGCCGATCTCGGCAACTTCAACGGCATCGTGCCTTACGTCGGCGCCGGTATCGGTGCTTCGCGCAACTCGATCCACTCCTTCCGCGACGCTGGCATCGACCCGGCAACAGGCTCGCCCACGCTCGCCTACGCCGATTCCGACAGCAACTGGGATTTGGCCTGGGCGCTCCACGCGGGTGTCGGCTATGAAGTCACCGACCAGCTGACGGTCGATTTCGGTTACTCCTATGTCCATCTCGGCGATGGCCAGAGCGGCGATATCACGACTTTTGACGGCACGAACAACATCGTCAATCCGATGGAATTCCGCGACATCAGCTCGCACGATTTCAAGGTCGGCGTACGGTACGCCTTCCACTGATCGATCTTTCAAATCAGCCACGATCGAACCCCGTCTCTCAAAGAGGCGGGGTTTTTTGCTGTTCTTCAGCGGCAAAACCACGAAAAACATGCTTAACGAACATGCTTAACCGGGACTTAACCACTCTCCACTCATGATTGCACCATCGAGACCGAATCCGGCAAAGGCCATCGGCTTTCCTGTGAGCGGCAATTTTGAGAGGCAATCCATGGTCAAGCACATCATCTCTTGTCTGGTCGTATCCGCAGCGGTCACCGCTGGTTTTTCCGGTACGAGCGCCGCAGCCGATCTGGACAGGATCATCTATTCTCCCGAAATCGACCGCACGCGTCCCATTGAGATTGGCAATGGCTGGTACCTGCGGGGCGACATCGGCTACGCGGTCGATGACGAAACCGGCAATGGCGATTTCGACAGCTTCCGCATGAAGTCAGAGGTATCCGGTGGATTGGGCGCCGGTTACCAGTGGACCGACCTCATCCGCACGGATCTGACGGTCGACTACATGAAGGGCGATGCCGAAGGAGTGGTCGCCGGTGGCTTCTGCAACGTCGCTCAGCCCTGCGGATATGATGCCTTTGCGCTGCTGGCCAACGCCTATGTGGACCTCGGCACCATCGCAGGTTTCACACCTTATGTCGGCGCCGGCGCCGGCTACACCTATGCGGGCTTCGACGACGTGGAAGTTGGACTTGCCCGTTTCGGCGGCGGCGACGATTGGCGATTCACCTACGCCCTGATGGCCGGCATGTCCTACGACGTGTCCAAGAGCCTGAAGGTCGATTTCGGCTATCGCTACATGGATGTCGACGGGGGCGCCGTGGTCGACACGCTGACCGGGACGGTCGACGACGATGGGTTCACGCGCCACGAAGTTCGCGCAGGTCTGCGCTACTCTCTCTGGTAGTCGAAGCTATGCAGTAGACAAAAGGCGGCGAGGATACCTCAGCCGCCTTTTTTGTTGGCGTGGTGGGCAAGGTGACGCTCACTTGCCGAAAAGAATGCCTGTGCCGCCGGTATCCACGATGCGTCCGCGGACCGAACTGCTGCGCTGCCGCGCTGCTACTTGCTCTTGGCGGACTTCAAGCTCCGTCTTGACGGGGGCAGCACGATATTCGGTGTAGCCGGCATAGCCGCCACCGCTGCTGCAGCCTGCTGCAAGACCTGTCAGAACGATAAACCCGGCGAGCCGGGGTAAGAATGATGGCCGCATATGGCTGCTCCCTGTACGTTATACGCGCTTTTTGCGCGTTCAGCGTCGGCAAGGCAAGGTGTGCCGCCTCACGTCTTCGAAAGTGCGATCACGCGATTGTTTTCATGAGCGGTGTCACACAGCGTTCACAATATAGGCTCTTCCGACCGAGCCCGTCCCGAACCACATGGTCGCCAACAGCGAGCAGCGCCTCGGCGCGCGTGCCTGTCAAAAACAAAAAAATTCCAAGGACCATCTTCATGAAGAATTCTGTGTTCGCGGTTGTCACCGCTTTGCTGGCAGTCACCTTTTCCCACCAGTCCGCATCCGCTGAAGGCCTGTTGTGCGCCCCGCGCGGTACGTTTGCCGACAATCACGCCAGCTATGCCGCGCCGACGCGGATGGAAGCCGACTACGGCAATTTCAACGATGCGCCGCGCTTCTATCAGACGTCCCGTGCGATCGGTCGCTGACTGGCTCACATCGCGCTCTCGAAAAAGTTTCAAAAGAAAGTCGTCACACAGCGTTCACAGTTCGCGCACTGACAATCTTCCTCGAGGCGCACCACGTTACAGTCATGGAGCAGGGCAGAAGCTTGAAGCGCTCTGTCACACTCACCGTTCAAACAATAAGAATAGAAAGGCGAATAAAATGAAAAACTCTGTGTTTGCACTTGCTGCAGCCGTTATCGCAGCTTCCGCATCGGTCGCCGTTGCTCAGACTCCGATCTCCGAGTTCCGCGGACCCGTAGGCGCTGATGCCACAACCTACTCGGCTGGCCCCAGCGTCGACGGGGCTTACGGCACCTTTGGTAGCGAAAACCGCTTCAACGATTTCTCTGGTCCCGTCGTCCGTCAGTAAGGCGACCGATCAGAATGCCTCCCTCGGCGGCGGGCGGTGAACCGTCCTCCGGCCGAGTAAAACGAACGTAAGAAAAAAGGAAAACGATCATGAAAAATTCTGTGTTTGCACTTGCCGCCGCCATCATCGCAACGACCGCAACGGTTGCTGCCGCTCAGACCCCGATTTCTGAGTTCCGTGGCCCGCTCGCCAACGATTACACCACCTCTTCGGGCGCCATCGGCATGGATGCTCCTGCCTCGATCATGTCCGATGAAGGTCGCTTCAACGACTTCTCCGGCCCGGTCGTTCGCCAGTAATCGTCGAACTTCCCTCATGGCCGTGACGGGTTGAGCATCTCCCCGTCGCTGGCTCGGTGACCAAAAAATAAGGATTTTCAACATGAAGAACTCAGCACTCGTACTTGCAGCCGCCATCGTCGCCACAACCGCTTCTGTTGCCGCCGCGCAGTCGTCGATCTCCGATTTCCGCGGTCCGGTTGCCCCCGACTACAATGCCTCTTCCGGCGTCGTGACGATGAACGCACCGGCAAGCTATGCAACGGATGAAGCCCGTTTCAACGACTTCTCGGGTCCGGTCGTCCGCCAGTAATCATTGGCGTCATATACGTCTGACTTCCAAAGGCCGTCGCTCTCCCTGGAGCGGCGGCTTTTCTTTTTAGCGGCCTCTTGCAGAGTGATGCGCTCTGCAGTAATTCCCGTCGCGGGCCACCTCTCCCCACCGAGAGGCTTACTATCTGGAAGGATAGACCGCGATGAGCACTTTTCCGACGCCCGAGTTGCGTCCGCAAAACCCCAATTTCTCCTCAGGCCCTTGCGCCAAGCGACCCGGATGGTCGCTGGACCAGCTGTCCACGGACACGCTCGGCCGCTCCCACCGTTCCAAGATCGGCAAGACGCGCCTCGCCGAGGCGATCGACCTGACGCGCGAAGTGCTGCAGGTGCCGGCCGATTACCGCATCGGCATCGTTCCAGCCTCCGATACGGGCGCTGTCGAGATGGCCATGTGGTCGTTGCTCGGCGAGCGCGGTGTCGACATGGTCGCCTGGGAAAGCTTCGGCGCCGGCTGGGTGACGGATGCCGTCAAGCAGCTGAAGATCGCCGACACCCGCAAGATCGAAGCTGCCTATGGCGAGCTGCCGGATCTGGCGTCCATCGATTTCGATCGCGACGTCGTCTTTACCTGGAACGGCACGACCTCCGGCGTGCGCGTGCCGAACGCCGACTTCATCCCCGCCGACCGCCAGGGCCTGACGATCTGCGACGCGACCTCCGCGGCATTCGCCCAGAAGCTCGATTTCGCGAAGCTCGATGTCGTCACCTTCTCCTGGCAGAAGGTTCTGGGCGGCGAGGGCGGTCATGGTGTCTTGATCCTCAGCCCCCGCGCTGTCGCACGGCTCGAGAGCTACCAGCCCGCCTGGCCGCTGCCTAAAATCTTCCGCATGACGAAGGGCGGCAAGCTCATCGAAGGCATCTTCAAGGGTGAAACGATCAACACCCCGTCGATGCTCTGCGTCGAGGATTATGTCGATGCGCTGAAATGGGCGAAGTCCCTCGGTGGCCTCGACGCGCTTGTGGCGCGCGCCGACGCAAACGCCAAGGTGATCTTCGATTTCGTCACCAAGACCCCGTGGATCGCAAACCTGGCCAAGGTTGACGAGACCCGGTCGAACACCTCCGTCTGCCTGACGATCGCCGACCCGGCTGTCACCGCGCTTTCCGACGACGACCAGGCTGCCTTCGCAAAGGGCATCGTCACCGCTCTCGACAAGCAGGGCGTTGCCTATGACATCGGCGCGTATCGCGATGCACCGGCCGGTCTTCGCATCTGGTGCGGCGCGACCGTCGAGACGTCCGATCTCGAAGCGCTGATGCCGTGGCTCGACTGGGCTTTCCAGGCTCAGAAGGCGACGCTCAAGGCCGCCGCTTGATCGCTTGATCGATACGGCCAGCGTTACCGAGCGCTGGCCGATCCGCACACATCAAAAAATTCGTTTCTCATTTCAGGAGGCCAGACATGGCACCGCGCGTACTCGTATCCGACGCTCTCTCCGAAACCGCCGTCCAGATCTTCAAGGATCGGGGCATCGACGTCGATTTCCAGCCGAAGCTCGGCAAGGACAAGGAAAAGCTGCTCGAGATCATCGGCAACTATGACGGCCTCGCCATCCGTTCGGCCACCAAGGTAACCGAAAAGATCATCGAAGCCGCCGGCAACCTCAAGGTCATCGGCCGCGCCGGCATCGGCGTCGACAACGTCGATATCCCGGCGGCAAGCCGCAAGGGCATCATCGTGATGAACACGCCCTTCGGCAATTCGATCACGACGGCCGAGCACGCCATCGCGCTGATGTTCGCGGTCGCCCGCCAGTTGCCCGCGGCCGACGTTTCCACCCAGGCCGGCAAGTGGGAAAAGAATCGCTTCATGGGCGTGGAGATCACCGGCAAGACGCTCGGTGTCATCGGCTGCGGCAACATCGGTTCGATCGTCGCGACCCGCGCCATCGGCCTCAAGATGCACGTCGTCGCCTTCGATCCGTTCCTGTCGCCTGAGCGTGCGGACCAGCTGGGCGTAGAGAAGGTCGACCTGGACACGCTGTTTGCCCGCGCCGACTTCATCACCATGCACGTGCCGCTGACCGACAAGACGCGCAACATCATCAATGCGGCGGCGATCGCCAAGATGAAGGACGGTGTGCGCATCATCAACTGCGCCCGTGGCGGTCTCGTGGTTGAGGCCGATCTCGCCGAAGCGCTGAAATCCGGCAAGGTGGCCGGAGCGGGCTTCGACGTGTTCGAGACCGAGCCGGCGACGGAAAGCCCGCTCTTCGGCCTCGAAAACGTTGTCTGCACGCCGCATCTGGGCGCCTCCACCACCGAAGCGCAGGAAAATGTCGCGCTGCAGGTGGCCGAGCAGATGTCGGATTATCTGCTGAAGGGTGCGGTTACCAACGCCATCAACATGCCGTCGATCTCGGCAGAAGAAGCACCGCGCCTCAAGCCGTTCGTCAAGCTCGCCGACATGCTGGGTGCCTTTGTGGGCCAGGCGACGGAGAGTTCCATCCAGGAGGTCGAAGTTCTCTATGACGGCGTCACGGCCGAACTCAACACCAAGGCCCTGTCGTCCGCAGTACTCGCCGGTCTGATCCGGGCGCAGGTCGCCGACGTCAACATGGTTTCGGCGCCGATCATGGCGAAGGAGCGCGGCATTCTCTTCTCCGAGGTGAAGCGCGACAAGTCGGGAATCTTCGACGGCTACATTCGTCTGACGGTCAAGACGGAGAACCAGACGCGCTCGATCGCCGGCACTGTCTTCTCCGACGGCAAGCCGCGTTTCATTCAGATCAAGGGCATCAATCTCGATGCCGAGATCGGTCGCCACATGGTGTACACCACGAACGAGGACAAGCCGGGCTTCATCGGCCTTCTCGGCACCATCTTCGGCAAGGCCGGCGTCAACATCGCGAACTTCCAGCTGGGCCGCGATGTCGCCGGCGGCAACGCGATTGCGCTTCTCTATGTCGACGGCCCCGTGGACGAGAGCGTTCTGGATGAGCTGCGCAGCCACCCGCAGGTTCAGTCCGCCAAGGCCCTGCAGTTCAACGTCGATTGATCTTTACCCACGGTCGCCGGCGGGCTTCGCTGCCGGCGACCGAAAATGCCCATTCGGCGCGGTTCGTGACGGGCAGTTGCCCGATTTTATCGCGCGAAATGTTTCAATCTGCGCATGAATGCCTATCTTGTGGGTTCGAATTCAAATGAAACTACGCGGTGATGGCGCTTGAGCGCGATCTTTCGAGCCGCGTTCGGCAAGAGAAAGGTCTGCGCATGACACAGGCAAAAACCGGCGATCTCGTCCGCATCCACTACACCGGTACCCTGACCGACGGCACCCAGTTCGACAGCTCCGAGGGTCGCGATCCGCTGGAATTCACGGTTGGTTCCGGCCAGATCATTCCCGGTCTCGATCAGGAAGTGCAGGGCATGGCAGTCGGTGAAAAATCGACGGTCACGATCCCCGCCGAGCAGGCCTATGGCCCGCACGATCCGCAGAGCATCCAGCAGGTTCCGCGCGATGCGATACCGGCCGAAGTCAACATTCAGCCCGGTGCGCAGCTTCAGGCTCAGACGCAGAGCGGCCAGACGGTTCAGCTGACGGTGGTCGAAGTCGATGAGGACAGCGTGACGGTGGACGGCAACCATCCGCTGGCCGGCCGTGATCTCGTCTTCGCCGTCGAACTGGTGGAGATCGTCAAGGCCGCGTGATCTGGTCTGACGGCGTGCTTTTCAAAAGGTCGGCTTTGCCGGCCTTTTTTGTTGGATTGGAACCACGACCATGACCTCACGTTGATCGCCACGATCAAGTCATGGAGACAAGTGACGTGGAAAAATACCGCAAGGGCACGAAGGTTGAGTGGAAGTGGGGCAACGGCAAGGGCACGGGCAAGGTCGCCGAAAGCTTCACCGAAAAAGTCACGCGCACGATCAAGGGGGAAAAGATCACCCGCGATGCGTCCAAGGACGATCCGGCTTACCTGATCGAACAGGAAGACGGCGATCGCGTGCTGAAAGGCCACAGCGAGCTGAAGAAGGCTTCCTGATGCAAAACGGCGCGCCCCGTGAGGAGCGCGCCGTTTTTATTCTCTCGCTGATCGGTTTAGCCGAGGCAGCTCTTCTCAGAACTCTTCCCAGTTCTCCTCGCTCGGACGAGCCGCAGCTGCCGTCGCTGCGCCACCGCCAAACGCCCCGGCTAGTCGCCGTCCGAGCGCACGGGCGGGCGAGGGGCGCGACTGGGTGCTGGCGCTCACCTGCGCAGGTCCACTGGCTTTGGCGGCCCGCGACGGTGCGGATTGGCTCGGAGCACGCTTGGATGCAGCGTCGTCCCCCATCCTGAACTGTGAAAGCAGCGCGTTCAGCTCGGCCGCTTCCCGGGCGAGATTATGGCTTGCAGCCGTTGACTGCTCCACCATCGCAGCGTTCTGCTGCGTACCCTGATCCATCGTGTTCACGGCGCTGTTGATCTCGCCGAGCCCGATTGATTGTTCCTTGGCGCTCTCCGCGATCGCGGCAACATGTGCGTTGATCTCCTGAACCTCGGTCACGATTGCCTGCAGCGCATCGCCGGTACGGCCGACGAGATCGACGCCCTGCTTCACCTGATCGCCGGACGAACTGATCAGCGTCTTGATCTCACGGGCGGCCGAAGCGGACCGCTGGGCGAGCTCGCGGACTTCCTGGGCGACGACGGCAAAGCCTTTGCCGGCATCACCGGCGCGGGCCGCTTCCACACCGGCATTCAGTGCAAGCAGGTTGGTCTGGAAGGCGATGTCGTCGATCAGGCCGATGATGTTGGCGATCTCGACCGACGAGTTCTCGATCTTTTCCATCGCGTGCACGGCATCGCGCACGATGGCGCCCGAGCGCTCGGCACCGTCCTTGGTGCGCGCCACTAGCTGGCGAGCCTCTTCGGCGCGGCGTGCGCTGTCCTTGACTGTGGTGGTGATTTCTTCAAGAGCCGCTGCCGTTTCTTCGACCGAGGCTGCCTGCTGCTCCGTGCGGCGGGACAGATCGTCAGCCGCCGACTGGATCTCGCGCGAACCGGCATCGATGCCGCGCGCATTCTCGCCAACCGCCCGCATCGCGTCATCGAGCTTGGCGACCGAGTGGTTGAAGTTCTCGCGCAGCACATCGAGCTGGCCGCTGAACCGGGTGTCGATGCGATAGAGCAGATTGCCATCGGCCAGTTCGCTCAGCGCCTGACCGATGCCGTCGATGGCGAGTTGGAGTTCCAGAGCTTCCCGTTTCATTTGCGCTTCTCGTTCGGCGCGCTCCTGTTCAATTGCGCCACGCTGCCGGCCAGCATCGGCCTCCAACTGACCCTTCTCGATCGCGGCGATGCGAAACGCTTCGACTGACTTGGTAATAGCGCCGACTTCATCTCTTCGATTGATCGAAGGCACAGTGACTGCATCATCGCCAGATGCCAAGCGACCCATAACGCCGGTCAAAGCGACCAGCGGCGCGACCACGCTTTTGTGGAAAACATATCCACCAACCAGTGCAACGACGGCGCCAAACACCAGGACGAGCCCGAAAATCGCAGCGCTTTGCCAGAACATGGCGGCAATATCGTCAGCATAGACACCCGTGCCGATCGCCCAGTTCCAAGGCTCGAACTTTCGTACGTGTGAGAATTTGAGATATTGCTCTTCACTACCCGCCCGCGGCGAATAGTACTCGACAATCCCTTGCCCCTCGGTTTGCGCAAGCCGCACAAAATCCCGGTAGAGATAACTTCCACTCGCATCCTGATAATCTGTCATGTCCTGTCCGACAGCGCGCGTCGGATGCATGACAATGCGATGCTCCATGTCGAACCCGAAGAAATATTCTCCGTTGAGATAGCGTGCAGATCCGATCGCGGCAGCGGCCTGTGCTTGAGCTTCGGAGCGAGACAGAACACCCTGCTGCTCTAGCGCATGATAGTGCGCAAGCATTGTAGTTGCGCTCTCGGTCATCGCCTCGAGCATGGCAGTTCGCTCTTCGACCGTCCGGGTGTGCTGTTGATAGAGACCGAAGGCGGCCGCCCCCGCGACGATCGCGAGCATGAGGCCGATCAGGATGTAAAGCCTGCCGGATAGGTTGATAGACATGAAAATTGGTCCTGGAGAATTCGAAACGCAGCATTGGCATTCGCCGAAATCGGTCATCGATTCCGCGGGATCGGCTTGATGCCTCGGCACTGAGCGACCGCGGAAACCACGTCCGAAGCTGTCGCCGAGTTGCGAACCTGTAGTCGAGATAGCGAGCCCCACACCCTTAATGCACCTTCGATGCAAAGGGTTAAGCAAAGCTTAGCTCGCATTCCTGAAGGTTGCCGCGATCATCTTCGCGCGATAAGCAGCTCAACTGATATAGACTTGGAGCCACCTGAAATGCCCAACTATCAGTGGCGCCGCGCCGTGCCCGATGACGTTCCGCACATCGCCGAAATTTCGTCCATTGCGCTTGCGGGATATCCGGAGGAACCGGCGATCTTCCACGAGCTACTCGCGCTGGCGCCCGATGGCTGCTTCGTGATGGAAATGGACGGCGTGATCGTCGGTTATCTTGTCGGGCACCCGTGGATGAAGGGCCGCCCGCCGGCGCTGAACCAGACGATCGGCACGCTGCCGGAAAGCCCGGATTGCTGGTACCTCCATGATCTCAGTCTGCTGGAAGAGGCACGCGGCTTTGGCGCGGCACGCGAAGCCGTGCGGCTTGCGGCAGAAGCGGCGCGGGCCGCAGGCCTGGACGACGTGGCACTGGTGGCGGTCAATGGCGCAGGCGGTTTCTGGCGCGCCCAGGGCTTCGAGCCGATGGAGCCGGAAGCGGGGCCTGACGGCATCGCAAGCTATGGCGATGATGCGATCTACATGGAGCGCCGAGCCTGATCTTCAGGCCTTAAGCAACCTTGGGCTTGCCCTTTTCGGCGATCGCGATGCCGCCGAGAACGAGCCCCAGCCCGACCAGGTGGAACGGATAAAGCTGTTCACCCACGACAGCGACCGCGAGCACGGTTCCGAAGATCGGCACCAGATTGACGAACAGGCCGGCGCGATTGGCGCCGATGATCTCGTTTCCGCGGATGTAGAGCGCCTGAGCCACGAGTGAGGGCAGGATCGCCGTGAACAGAATGATCGCCCAGCCGGTCGCATCCGGCGTGATCATGCTGTCGGTCGCCGCTTCCGCGATAGCGAGGGGCAGGGCACCGAGCGCTGCTCCGAGGCAGAGAACCGCCATCAGGCTCAGCCAGTGGATCGGCGGCTTCCAGCGAAGCGCAACTGTGTAGCCACCGTAGAAGACGATGGCGACCAGCATCAACGCGTCGCCCCGGTTGAGCTGCAAGGCGAGAAGCGCGTTAAAATCGCCACCCGAGACGGTCACGGCGACACCGACCAGCGTCAGGGCAAAACCGATGATCTGCAGGCTGCTGACCGCGATGCGCAGCAGGATGAAGTTTGCGGCGAAGATGATGAGCGGCATGCCGGCCTGCTCGATCACCGCGTTGATGGTGCTGGTGTAGTTGAGCGCGAGATAGAGCGTGGCGTTGAAGCCCGTGAAGCCTGCGCCGCCAAGCAGCATCAGATAGGTCAGGTTCTCGCGGATGACGGGCAGATCGCGCCTTATGTGCGGCCAGGCGAAGGGCAGAACCGCCAGAAGCGCAAACAGCCATCTGAAGAGCGTGAGGAGCAGCGGGCTCACATGGCCGACTGCAAGCTTGCCGGCGACGGCATTTGCGCCCCAGATCAATGCGGTCAATGTCAAAAGGATATAAGCGCGACGCTGCACGGGTGGCTGTCCTTGGACGCGGTCTTCGAAACCGCACTGTGTGGGCGTCTTCTAGACGCTTCGGTGCCCCTGAGGGAAGGGCAGATGTCCAACACGGTTGCAATCCGGGAGAGCCTGCCGCATGGGGTCGCTTTCCCGTATCCGAGTGACTATAGATGCGGCGATTTGGCTGCGGCGAGGATTCTCGGCCGCAAGTACCGCTGAAAGGGTTCCGATGGCGAATGTGGTTGTGGTCGGCTCGCAATGGGGCGACGAGGGCAAGGGCAAGATCGTGGACTGGCTCTCCGAGAGAGCTGATATCGTCGTGCGGTTTCAGGGCGGGCACAATGCCGGCCATACGCTCGTCATCGACGGAAAGGTCTACAAGCTGTCGCTTCTGCCCTCCGGCGTCGTGCGCCAGGGCAAGCTTGCCGTCATCGGCAACGGCGTCGTCATCGATCCACATGCTTTGCTGAGCGAGATGGACAAGCTGGCCGGCCAGGGCCTGACGATTACGCCTGAGAACCTGCGCATCGCCGAGAACGCAACGCTCATCCTGTCGCTGCACCGCGAACTGGATGGTCTGCGCGAGGACGCGGCCAACGACACCGGCACCAAGATCGGCACGACGCGCCGCGGCATCGGCCCGGCCTATGAAGACAAGGTCGGCCGCCGAGCCATTCGCGTGCTGGATCTGGCAGATCTCGAGAGCCTGCCCGGCAAGGTCGATCGTCTGCTGACGCACCACAATGCGCTACGCCGTGGCCTCGGCCAGGCCGAAGTGAGCCAGGACGTTATCCTGGACGAGCTGAAGACCGTTGCCGAGCGCCTGCTGCCCTATAGCGAAGCCGTGTGGCGGCTTCTCGACCGCGAACGCCGCCGCGGCGCGCGCATCCTTTTCGAAGGTGCGCAGGGAACGCTGCTCGACATCGACCACGGCACCTATCCGTTTGTGACCTCGTCCAACACGGTGGCCGGCCAGGCCGCTGCCGGATCGGGCATGGGCCCGGGATCCGTCGGCTATGTGCTCGGCATCACCAAGGCTTACACCACGCGCGTCGGCGAAGGTCCGTTCCCGACCGAACAGCAGAACGAGATTGGCAACTTCCTCGGCGAACGCGGCCATGAGTTTGGCACCGTCACGGGGCGCAAGCGCCGCTGCGGCTGGTTTGATGCCGTGCTCGTGCGCCAGTCCGTTGCGACCAACGGCATCTCCGGCATCGCGCTCACCAAGCTCGACGTTCTCGATGGTCTCGATGAGCTGAAGATCTGCGTCGGCTACGAGCTGGATGGTGAAACCTACGATTACCTGCCGGCCAGCCAGGGTCTTCAGGCTCGGGTCAAGCCGATCTACGAAACGCTCGAAGGCTGGAAGGAATCGACGGTCGGCGCCCGGCGCTGGAGCGATCTTCCCGCGCAGGCAGTGAAATACGTGCGCCACATCGAAGAACTTATCGGTGCACCTGTCGCTCTTCTTTCCACCAGCCCGGAACGCGATGACACGATACTTGTGACCGATCCGTTTGAAGACTAGTTTGCGGACCAGGGACGCAGTGCGTCGCACGGATTTACCGGCGGCCGACAAGAAAGACAGAGCTTCCGAATGGCGGACTTCGTAGCAGTCATCAAACGTGCCGTTGACGGTCTGGCGGAAAAGTCGCCGGACATGCGCGCGCGTGTCTATGACAAGGCAAGAACCGCTGTTCGGCGGCAGCTCGAAAACATGTCGCCGCGGCCTTCCGATCAGGCGATCGAGAGCCAGCTTGCCAAGCTCGAAGATGCCGTCGCAAAGGTGGAAGCCGACTACGCCGAGCCGGTCCTGAACGAGGAAGATCTGGTCTTCACCGACGAGGACTGGAACGCGCCGCAGGAACCGCTTGCGGCGGGGCCAGCAGTGGAAGAGGTTCCCGAGCCCGAGCCCGAGCCCGAGCCCGAGCCCGAGCCCGAGCCCGAGCCCGAGCCCGAGCCCGAGCCCGTGGCTGCCGTCGAACCCGAACCAGTCGTCGTCGAACCGGAACCAGTCATCGTCGAGCAGGAGCATCAGCCGGTTTCGGTGCAAGAGCCGGCCGTGGTGGCTGAGGATGAATGGCATGCACCGGTTTCCGAGGCGCAAGACGAGCCCGTCGACGCCGTTCAGGAAGAGCCCGCGCAGCCCGCCCCGCAGGGTCCAGTCGAGGGCGAAAAGACGGCGAAAGCCGTGCAGCCCACGCCGGTTCCGTTTGGCAGCTACGCGATAGGGCGTGCGCCGACATTCCCGATGCCGCCGCGCGGTTCCGAGCCTGTCGCCGAAAAGCAAGCCAACGAAGGTGGTTTCCGTCCAAGCCGTTACCAGTCCGGCTTCCCGACGGCGCGCAAGGACGAGGAACAACCGGTCGAGGCACCGAGTGTCGCCGAAGCTGCACCTGAACCGATCGAAGAAACACCGCCAACACCGGAACATGTCGAGCCCGTCGCCATCGAGCCTGTGGACGAGGTGACAGCCGCGTCGACGGACGAAATCGCTGCGCCGCCGCCTGCCGAGCCAGTTTTCGAGACGGAGCTTGACGAACCCACCGAAGATGACAGATCGGACGCCCCGGCTCCGGCCATTCCGGTGGTGGCCGCAGCGGCAGCCGCAGCCTGGACGCCCGCCCAGTCACAGGACGATGTGCTGAACCAGTGGCTTGAAGCCGAGGCAGGCCGGCCGGACAACGCAGCGCCCAACACCGATCAGCCCGCCGAAGATCTGTTTGCTGCTGAATGGGAAGCGCAGGGGCGCGCCCAAGGCGAGGAGCCCGCCGGCGACGCCGCGCGATCGGGTGCAAAGCCCGAACTGCGCCCTGCTGCCAGGCTCGATGAGGAATTGACCGTCGCGGCAGGCGAGGAGCGGCCGTCGGCGACCCCGCCCGTCCAGCCGCGCCGCACCCATCGCGCCGTTCCGAAAAGCGGCAGCAAGCGACCGCTGATCATTGCCGTGGTCGCGCTTCTGATCGTCGCGAGCCTGGCCTTTGCCGGATATACCCAGCGCGACGCTCTCGTTGCGCTCTTCGACGGCGGCGATACCCAGACGACCGAGACCCCCGCAGAGCCGGAAATCGCCACCGATCCCGAGACCGAAGTGGCGCCCGCCGAGGAAGAAGTCGCGACCGCGCCTGCTCCAGTCCAGGAAGAGCCGGCGCAGGCGGTAGGCGTCGAGAAATTCACGCAGCGGCTGATGACGGATGGCAGCGAGCGGCAGGAAGGCCCCGGCGGCGAGCCTGAGGAAACGCCCGAAGGTCGGTCTGTTGCACTCCAGACCGAAGCGAGCACGCCGGAAAATCTCGAGTCGCTTGCCGACGAGATTTCACCCGAGGAGGTTGCCCAGAGCGATGCCGCTACCGATGCCGCCACACAGCCGAGCGATGCAGAGGAAGTGGCTCAGCAAAACGACGGTCAGCCAAGCGTCGGCCAGTCCATGTTCCTTTACGAGGAGCGCATCGGCCAACGCGGACCGACGGCGCTGGAGGGCAACGTCGTCTGGAGCATCGTGACGGAGTCACCTGGCGGCGACGCACAGCCGGAAGAAGCCATCCGCGGCGAGATTTCGGTTCCCGAAAAGGACCTGACCGCGCTCATCACCATTCGCCGCAATGCCGATCCTTCGCTGCCGGCGAGCCACCTGATCGAATTGGTCTTTTCGCTGCCTGCGACGTTCGAGGGCGGTGGCATCGAGTCGGTACAGCGCGTCGCCTTCAAGGAGTCCGAGCAGGACCGCGGCAACGAGCTGATCGCTGTTCCGGCGCGCATCACCGACGACTTCTTCATGGTGGCACTGAACGACTATGCAGAGGCCGTCGCGACCAATCTGCAGCTCATGCGTGAACGCGAATGGATCGACATTCCGGTCGTCTACGGCAATGGCCGCCGTGCGTTGCTAACGCTCGACAAGGGCACGGCCGGCGCCGACGTCTTCAATCGCGCCATCCAAATCTGGCAGCGCCGGTCCGGCAGCTCCGCCGGCTAAGACCGGTACCGCCTGGACATGGCCGGTCGCTGAACGAGATCAGTTCAGTGCTTGAAGGCTGTGCGTCATGCGGTTGCGGAACGACCGAGAGGGCTATGGCAGCGTGTCGATCGGCCTTCACTGGCTGATCGCAATCGTCTTCCTGGCGGAGATCCTGCTCGGCGTCGCCATGACACGCATTCTGCCGGAAACAGCTGTCGCGACCTTCTGGGCCTATCAGTGGCACAAGAGCTTCGGCCTTCTGCTTCTCTTCTTGAGCGCGCTGCGGCTGGTTTGGGTGCTGGTTGAAACTAGGCCAGTGGACCTGACCGGTCATGGTTCAGCGCTAGCGGCAGGCGTGGTGCATCGCTACCTGCTCTTTGCCCCAATCCTCATCGCGCTTGCCGGATGGATCATCGTGTCTGTTTCGCCGCTTGCCATCCCGACCTTCGCTTTCAATCTTGTCGTCGTGCCGCATCTGCCGCTCGTTCCCGGCGACGAGGCGGAAAGGCGGGCGATCGCTGTGCATCGCTGGCTCGCCTATGGCACGGCGATCATCGTCGCCATCCACATTGCTGCCGCCCTCATGCACCAATTCCTGTGGCGGGATGGCACGATGACGCGAATGCTGCCGCGGCGCCGCCAATCTGCCGGAAACGACCGGTAGAACAAAGGGATCAAGCTCTGGAGGATGTTGCCATGCGTGCGTGGGTAATCGGAGCAATGGCTGTCGCCGGTGCGACGCTATATGGCCCTACCGCCGTCTCACCATCATTCGCGATCACGTTGGAGGAGGCGGCGGGCAGCTACCGGGTGGCCGACAATTCGCAGATCCGGTTCTCGGTCGACCAGGTTGGCGGCGGCGGCATCGCCGGCCAGTTCGCGACATTCACCGGAACGCTGCAGCTGAATGCCGCCGATCCATCCCGCTCAGTCGTCGTCTTCGATCTCTATCCGGAGAGTGTGTCGACCGGCCAGCAGCGCATCGATGACTTTCTGCGCTCGGCTGCGGTGTTCGATACCGCACATTATGACGTCGTGAGTTTCCGATCGATCGACGTCAGGCTGACCGGGCCCGATACGGCGGTCGTCCACGGCATCGTCACGGCACGCGGCAAGAGCGCCGAAGCCGATTTCGACGTGGCACTGACAGGCGAGGGACCGGGGTCGCTGCAGTTTCGGGTAACGGGCGACATCATGCGGTCGCCCTTCGGCATGGAAGTCGGCACGCCTATTTACTCGAACGTCGTCCGCTTCGACATGCAACTGGAAACGATGCGCCGTTGATCGGCGCATCGCTGGCTTGGGATTTTAGGCGTCTTCGACGACGCGGAGAGCCTTGGCGCGCTCGGCGGCGGTCTTCTTCACCGCATCCTGCACCTTCTCGAAAGCACGGACTTCGATCTGCCGCACGCGCTCGCGGCTGATGTCGAACTCGCCTGAAAGGTCTTCCAGCGTGATCGGGTTCTCCGAAAGCCGGCGGGCCTCGAAGATACGACGCTCGCGGTCGTTCAACACATTGAGCGCTCCGGCAAGCATGGAGCGACGATCGTCGAGCTCGTCCTGCTCGATCAGCATGTCTTCCTGGCTTTCGCTGTCGTCGACGAGCCAATCCTGCCACTGGCCAGACTCGCCTTCCGTTGCGCGGATCGGTGCGTTGAGCGAAGCATCGCCGGAGAGACGGCGGTTCATCGACACGACCTCGTCCTCGGAGACGTTGAGGGTCGTGGCGATGTGCGAAACCTGGTCAGGCCGCAGATCGCCTTCTTCCAGCGCCTGCATCTTGCCCTTGAGCTTGCGCAGGTTGAAGAACAGCCGCTTTTGGTTGGCAGTCGTGCCCATCTTCACGAGCGACCACGAACGCAGGATGTACTCTTGAATCGACGCCTTGATCCACCACATGGCGTATGTCGCCAGGCGGAAGCCACGTTCCGGATCGAACTTCTTGACGGCCTGCATGAGGCCGACATTGCCTTCGGAAACGACTTCGCCGATCGGCAGACCATAACCGCGATAGCCCATCGCGATCTTGGCAACGAGACGAAGGTGACTGGTCACCAACCGGTGAGCAGCTTCGCGATCGCCATGCTCCTGATAGCGCTTGCCGAGCATGTACTCTTCCTGCGGCTGCAGCATCGGGAACTTGCGGATTTCTTCGAGGTAGCGGTTGAGGCCGCCTTCACCGGACGAAATTGATGGCAATGTATTGCGGGCCATGTGAGCACCCTTTCCAAATGGTTTTGGCCCCCCACATGCGCTCGGGCGGGCCAATCATGTCATGTCGTCTGTCGACCGACATGCTTTGAGTTTAGAGATAATTACGGCCGAAACGCGGATCAAGCGGTGTTACCGCGAACGCGAATGCGTGAACGCTCCGTCAATGGTTATGACGGTGACCGCCAATCGTGCCGTTTGTTTCAGCTGACCTTAGGAATTTCCCGAAACGCTTCGATCAGGCCGGCGAGATCCGCGGGCACGGGCGCTTCGAAACGCAAATCCTCACCCGTCACAGGGTGTTCGAACGCCAGGAGGAATGCGTGGAGCGCCTGGCGGGGAAAGCTATCGACCTTGGCCTTGAGATCGACTGGGAGCCGGTTTGACTTCGTCCGCATCGCAGCGCCGTAGTCCTGATCGCCGATCAGCGGATGGCCGATATGGGTCATGTGCACGCGGATCTGGTGGGTGCGGCCCGTTTCCAGGCGGCATTCGACAAGGCTTGCCAAGGCCGTGGCGTCATTGGCGGCGCCGAAGCGATCGGTGACGCGGAAATGGGTGATTGCTTCCTGGGCGTCGCCGCTCAGATCCTTGCGCACGGCGCGGCGTACCCGGTCATTGCTGCGCCCGAGCGGCGCGTCGATCGTCCCCGCCATCCGGTCCGGCTGGCCCCAGACGAGCGCAACATAGGCGCGCTCGAGACTGCCCGTACGGCCATGGTCCGCGAACTGCGCGGCGAGACCCTTGTGGGCGGCGTCGTTCTTGGCGACCACCATTACGCCGGTCGTGTCCTTGTCCAGCCGATGCACGATGCCCGGCCGGCGCACGCCACCAATGCCGGAAAGACTGTCGCCGCAATGATGGATCAGCGCGTTCACCAGCGTGCCCGTCCAGTTGCCGGCCGCCGGGTGTACCACAAGGCCTGCCGGCTTCATGATGACGATGAGATCGTCGTCCTCATAGAGAATGTCGAGCGGGATCGCTTCGCCCTGCGGCTCGGGATCTTCCGCCGGCGGAATGTCGACCACTACGGTGTCGCCTGGTTTGATCTTCTTGTGCGGATCGGTGGCGGGCGCGCCATTCAACGTCACCGCGCCTTCCTTGATCAGGGCCTTCAGGCGGCTGCGCGACAGGTCATCGCCGAACTCGGCGGCAAGCCACACATCCAGCCGGCCACTGGCCTCTTCGCCCGCCGTCAGCACTTTCTTATCGGATGTCGCTTCGTTAAAGGGTTCGGCCATGACACTGAATGAAAGGCGGCTTCGCCGCGTGAAGGGTTGACGATGTCGAAGATGGAAACGCCGCCGGAGCTTGAAGAACAGCCGCTCGATCCGGAGGTTGAAAAGGTTCGGCGCAAGATGGTGCGCCTCCTTGCCGTGTCCATCGGCATCATGTTCATCGGCGTTATGGCCGTGCTGGTCGCCATTGTCTATCGGATTTCCGAAACGGACGAGGCGGAGGTGGCGATGCCGTCGTCCGGAGACACGATCTTCCCTGCCGAAGGTGCGGTCGCAACAGCGGAAGCGACCTTGCCGGCTGGCTTCACGGTTTCCACGGTTTCGCTCGACGGAGGCCGCATTCTCTTCTTCGGCACGAGCGGGGAGGGCGCATCGATGGCCTACGTCTTCGACATCGTCGAGGATCGCATCGTAGCAGAGATCTCGATCGGTCAATGAACGCGTCGATCGGCCGGCGTCTGATCCGCATCGAGGACGCCGACGACCCTCGTGTCGCGCCGTTCCGCAATATCCGCGAGCGGGATCTGGTCGGGCGCGAGCAGCGCTTCGTGGCGGAAGGCACCGTGGTGCTCAACGTGCTGGCCGATGTCCACGGCAAGCCCGGAAGGCCATCGGCTGAAATGCTGCTCGTTCTGGAAAACCGGCTCGCCGGTATCGCGAGCCTGCTCGAGCGATTTCCAGACGACGTGCCGCTGATGGTCGTTCCGCGCACCGTGATGGATGAAATCACGGGATTTCCCATGCATCGCGGCGTCCTGGCACTGGGACGCGTACCTGATCCGGTGACGAGCGCGTCTCTCCTGTCCGCAATGCCGGAAAGCGCTCTGGTGCTGGTCGCGGTCGGGATTTCGAACCACGACAATATGGGTGCACTGTTCCGCAATGCTGCCGCCTTCGGCGCTGATGCGCTGCTCCTGGATGGGCAAAGCTGCGATCCGCTTTACCGCAAGGCGATCCGCGTCTCGGTTGGCCATGCGCTGCGTGTGCCTTTTGCGCGCGCGCAAACGGCCGAGGGCTTGCTGGAAAAACTGGCTGCGGAGGATTTCACGATCTTCACCCTGTCTCCTCGTGGCGAAACGACGATCGAGGCCGTCGTGCCGACCAAGCGCCTGGCGATCGTCGTCGGCACCGAGGGCGAGGGGCTACCGGCTGCGCTCCTAAGCCGCACATCGAGCGTCCGCATTCGCCAAGCGCCGGGCGTCGACAGCCTTAATCTGGCGACGGCAGCAGCGCTGGCGCTTCACGATCTCGCGCTGAAGATGGGACGGCTGGGTTAGCCAGCCGGCGAACGGCTCGAAAATCTAATCGTGCAGCTGCGCCGCGGCCCGCGTGCCAAGGCTTTGCCGTGCGGCGTCGAAATTGGCGCCCTGTTCTGCTTCGACATTGCTGAGGATCGCGTAGATCGGCGAGGAGGCGCCTTCGCGGGCGGCCGTCAGGCTGATCATGCTTGCAGCGATTTCCTTGATCTCGCTTCTCAGTTCCTGGTCGCCGTCGCTGTCGTTGGCAGCGACGAGCCGGTCGACGAGAGCGGTGTGGCGTGCACGCAGGCGTTCGACGCGCTGGCTGATGGCAATCTTGGAGGCCTGAGCGCTGTCTTCGCTGGAGGCGTCGTTCGACTGTCCGTTGATCTCCATCGGCAGGCCCTTTGATTGTTCGGTGCCGTTCAGCGCCACGCGGCTTTCCTCATTGAGCTTCTGGCCGGCTTTTTCGAGTGCACGCAGATCGGCCGTCGCAGTCTTGAGCCGGTCGCGCAGGCGCGCGATCTCGGCAGTGCGCCGCTCGATCGTGCTTTCCTGATCGACGATCTTCGCAAGGTTTTCGGTGAGACGAGCCTCGAGCGCTGCACTGCGGCCCTCTTCGCGCTCAAGGCGGAACTGCAGGTCCTTGCTGCGGCTTTCGGCAGCATTCGTAGCGTCGCGCAGGCGCCGACGCTCTTCGACAGCCATATCGAGCGAGGAGCGGAGGCTCTCCAATTCGGTCTCACGGGTGGCAAGGTCGATGCGCATTGCCTCCAGATCGCTTGAAAGGCGCCGTGTGCTGCTGCTGAGCGAGCGTCGCTCTTCTTCCACGCGTGAAAGCCGCTCTTCCGTCTCCGAAAGCGCGAGCCGCAGCGCATCCGCGCGCTCGCGCTCCTGACGGTTGGAAGACCGAAGATCGGCGGCGTCGATGCTCAAGGCGTTGATCTGCTGGGTGAGCTCGGAAATCTCGCCGCGCATAGCCCCCGCTTTGCTCGCCAGCTCGTCCGCTCTTTTAGATTCGCCCACGCGGCGATCGCGCTCGTTGCGAAGAGAAATGGAGACGCGGCTGTTCTCGACCGCAAACGCGGCGCGCTCCATGTCCCGGGCGGCCTTGAGTTCACGGCTGCTGATCGGGACGGTCGCGTAAACGCGTTTTTCGGTGTAGCGCACGACTCGGCCGAATACGGCCGGCGCCAGGACGAGGCCGAGCAGCAGGGCTGACAAGAAGCCCAATGCAAAGAGCAATACAAACTCGACCATGGTTGCGTCAGACCAATAAGAGGGTGTCCCTACCCGAAACTGGTCTATCGCAAAACGGTTTCAAAAGAAATCACCGAGAAAGGTGAGGGTCGGTTTAGGTTAATCCCCAACCCGGCAAGCGGCTTACCGCTACCGCACTGTTTTCAAGGCAATAATTGCAACGCCAACTGGCGCAGCTGCGAGCCCCACGCGGGCTCGCTCCGTCCCGCCATAACGCTTCCAATGGTAAGCGTCGGGTAAACAGCCAAGCCTTAGAACGGATTCCAGGTCGGCGACGATGTCAGTTTCAGGTAGCCGATGTTCAACCCGAGGCGCGCACCGACGCCGGTGCGGATCGGAACCAGCAGAACCTGGTCGCGGCGCATCACCTGCATGCCGACGCCCGCAACCACGAAAGCCGACCCACCGACGCCGGCAAAGCGGCCATAGACGCCGTTGATGCTCGGCAGGTCGTAGACGAGCATCATCGTGCGAGCGCCCTGGCCGCCGTAATCGAGACCGAGGGAAGGGCCCTGCCAGAAGAGATTGTGGCTGCCGGCGTTCTTGGTGTGCAGCTGGCCTTCGCCATAGGTCAGGCCGCCGATGAACGCGCCGCCGGCTTCCTCGCCAAGCACGTAGCCATTGGGCAGGCCATAGGACTGGAATGCCTGCTCGATGACCTTGGCGAGACCGCCGGAGGTCGAGCCGAAGAAATCGTGACCGGCGTCGACGATCTCCTGCATGCTGTATTCACCGGAATCTTGCTGCTGCTGTGCGTTGGCAGGCAAGGAATAAGCGAACGCGCCGGCGATCATCGCGATGGCGAACAGAACCCGGCGGGCGACGAGAAGCATCCTCGACATCAAACTCTCCTTCGATGGACCCGGAAAGGGACGAAGCGGCATTTTCGTCGCGTCAGATTAAGAAACGGTTTACCTAAAATCGGATCAAAGGGGGTGACGGGGAAGAGCCTCACGCGTCACCTTGGCACCAGCTTCGCGCACTAGGTTTCGGCCCCGCCCCGATCTGATCGTCGCCACGTCGCATGGAGAAGATATGTCCAGAAATCCGAATCTCACACTTGCCGGGCCGGATCTCGCCGCGCTTCTCTGCAGCCGGGTGTGCCATGATATCATCTCGCCCGTTGGTGCGATCAACAACGGCCTGGAGCTTCTCGATGAAGGCGGTGCCGATGTCGAGGCGATGGACCTCATTCGCCAGAGCGCGCTCAATGCGTCGGTTCGTCTGAAGTTCGCCCGTCTGGCCTTCGGTGCATCCGGTTCGGTCGGTGCCTCGATCGACACCGGCGAAGCGCAGAAGGCGACCGAAGACTATGTCGGCGCCGATGCCAAGACCACGATCACCTGGAACGGCCCGCGCGCGATCATCCCCAAGAACAAGGTCAAGCTGCTCTTGAACCTGTTCCTCGTGGCTTATGGCGCGATCCCGCGCGGTGGCAACATCGACATCCACCTGGAAGATCTTGAGACGACGCCGCGCTTCCGTCTGATCTCGAAGGGCCGCATGGTCCGCGTGCCGCCGAAGTTCCTGGAAATCCATTCCGGCGAACTGGACGAGCCGGTCGACGCCCATTCGATCCAGCCCTATTACACGGTTCTGCTCGCAGACGAGGCTGGCATGCGAATCAGCGCCTCGTCCGATGGTGAAGCGGTCACTTTCGTGGCCGAACCGGTCTGATTCCGGCCGGTTGCCTGCGTCGCTTCGGCAAGCAACCGTTAAGCCTGTACGTTGAGAGAATATTCGCAAGAGCGCGTTAAGGTACGATCCATCAAGAACGGCTGGACGTTTAGGTCCAAAGCCGACAGAAAGGGATCGTGCCATGCAGCGTCTCATGATCGTCGATGATTCGTCCGTCATCCGGAAAGTCGCCAAGCGCATTCTCTCCGGCCTCGACTTTCTCGTGTCCGAAGCTGATACGGGTCACCAGGCCCTGGTGCACTGCCAGGCGCAGCTGCCCCATATCCTGATCGTCGATGCAACCATGCCCGATGCGCTGGAAATCATCGGCGCAGTGCGTCAGCTGCCCGGCGGCGCCGCCGTTCGGATCTACTATTGCCTCGTCGAAGCCGATCTCAAGTCGATGATGCAGGGCAAGCGCGCCGGTGCCGACGACTTCCTGATCAAGCCTTTCGATCGCCGCATCCTGACCTCCGTTTTCGGACATCTGAGCAAGGCCGTCGCCTAAAACACCGCCCCCTCGACGCAAAAAGCCGCCCGAAGGCGGCTTCAATGCAGTGAGACGGCGGAGAAATCAGGCGATTTCGCGGACTTCCGCGTCATCCGGCTCGCGCAGCACATAGCCGCGGCCCCAGACAGTCTCGATATAGTTCTTGCCGCCGGCGGCCGTGGCGAGCTTCTTGCGAAGCTTGCAGATGAAGACGTCGATGATCTTCAGTTCAGGCTCGTCCATCCCACCGTAGAGGTGGTTGAGGAACATTTCCTTGGTGAGCGTCGTGCCTTTGCGGAGCGAAAGCAGCTCCAGCATCTGGTATTCCTTGCCCGTGAGGTGCACGCGCTGGGTGGCGACCTCGACGGTCTTGGCATCGAGATTGACGATCAGGTCGCCGGTCGTGATGACCGACTGCGCATGACCCTTGGAGCGACGCACGATAGCGTGGATACGGGCAACCAGCTCGTCCTTGTGGAACGGCTTGGTCATGTAGTCGTCAGCGCCGAAGCCGAGACCGCGAACCTTGTCTTCGATGCCGGCCATGCCGGAAAGGATCAGGATCGGCGTCTTGATCTTGGACAGACGCAGGGTGCGCAGCACCTCGTAACCGGACATGTCGGGCAGGTTCAGGTCAAGCAGGATGATGTCGTAATCATACAGCTTGCCGAGGTCGACGCCCTCTTCGCCGAGATCGGTCGTGTAAACATTGAAGCTCTCGGACTTCAGCATCAGTTCGATACTCTGCGCTGTCGCGCTGTCGTCCTCGATGAGTAGAACCCGCATATTTATCCCCTTTTCCGCCGCCCCGCAGCCCTGGCCAAGCCGAGACGGAACGGATCCAGTCGTTGCCTGTGTCCAAGATTGCCAGCGAATGGTTAACAAATTCCGATTCAGTCTGGCAACCGGTTTCCTGCCTGTTAAAATTCAGCATCAGAGCACTGAATTCTAATAGGAAATATTCCCGCGACCGCTCACCGTTCATGTGAGCGAATCGCGCTAAGTGACTCTACCGACTCGTCAATGACGAACTGGCGCTCATTCGCCGCCGCCATTTACCGAGCCTTAAATGGTCGTCCTTATGATTAACGATGCCCGTAAACGAAACGTTACCGAGGTCAGGTTTTTGTTAAGATTTCGGAGATTTCTTTCGGCGGCGGGCGATGTGGCATCGGGGGCGGTGGGGAATACCCGCACCGGCGCACTTTCGGCCGGTGGCGCCATTGGCGCAGAGGCCTCGTGTTCGGAGAGTATTGCGTCATGAAATCACGTGAGAGTCTTGTTCGTTTGAAGGCATTTCAATTGAACGAGAAACGCCGCCAACTGGCCCAGATTGGCACCATGATGGGGGAGCTGGAGCGCATGTGCGCGGAATTGGAGCAGCAGATCGTCGCTGAAGAGAAGAAGGCGGGTATTACCGACACCAACCATTTCGCCTATCCGACCTTCGCCAAGGCTGCGCGCAAGCGGGCGGACAATCTTCTCGGATCGCTGCGGGAATTGAAGGTCCAGCGAGATGCCGCTGAACTGGCCGTCGAGGAAGCCGACGCCGATTATGCCAAGGCTGCTGCGCTGGAAGAGCGCGACGCGGGGCAGCGTCTCGGCCGCGCCGGGTAACGGATAGACCGTTCGGCGACACGTAGTCGCCGATCAAAATGGAAAAGGCGCCCCAAGCCGGGGCGCCCATTGTCGTGTCGATCAGGCTTGTGCTTGATCAGTTGCCTCGCGCAAAGCCGGCAGCAGGCCCACCCTGGCGCTCAGCGCGTTCGCGCTCTGCCGGATCTTCGGGTGCCCATCCCCGTTCGGAACCGAATTTGGCAGGCTCATACTTCACCTTCGAGATCGCCCCGCTGAAATCGACGTGCAGTTCGGCCATCTCGTCATTGGCGCCGCGTGCCATGATCTCGTAGTGGCGCTTCTTGCGATCGACCAGCGCGACGAACTTGTAGCCCGCATCCTCGATCGACTGGCGCACTTCGCTTTCGCTGGCATAATTGCCGACGAATTTGGCGCGGCGCTCGAACTTGATCTCGACCTCGTCGACATTGCCGTAGCGATCGAGTTCGATCTTGGCACGGTTGCCCCGAGCGTCCTGGGTATAAGCCTCGAACTCGTCGTCATCGGCTTCGATGTAGGCGACCGGCTGCAGGTCGTAGCGCGCCGCGGCCTCGTTCATCTGCCGGGTGATCTGATCGCGATCGCCCGTGAACCAGCCGCTCTGGGCTAGCGCCGGCGTTGCGGCAGCAATGCTCGCACCGAGGGTGAGGGCGGTGCCGATGGCGATCAGGTTGCGCGTCTTCGAAACAGTCATGTCCATCTCCTTGGTTTCATCGTGTCGATGATCGGGAGATAGCAGAGCCACGCTGAATCGACCGCGAACGGTGCGGTTCAGGCTTCGTTCAGGATGTCAGGAAGAGACGTTGCGCCATGCCGCATCGGTTCGCTTTGGCTGCGAACGGTCGTCACGGCCACGCATGATTGGGCGGCCGTGATCGAGGAGCGGACGAGGCTGACTGGACTTAGTGGCGGTATTGCTGGATGCGGGTCGTGCGCAGGCCGGCAAGGCCATGATCGTTGATAGAAGCTTGCCAAGACAGGAATTCTTCGACCGTCAAGGTATAGCGCTCGCACGCTTCTTCCAGGCTGAGCAGGCCGCCGCGAACGGCAGCGACGACTTCAGCCTTGCGCCGTATCACCCACCGCCGCGTATTGGCGGGTGGAAGATCGGCAACCGTCAGCGGCGACCCGTCGGGGCCGATGACATACTTGACGCGGGGCCGTACCATATCGGTCATTCGGACTCTCTACACACACACGTGACCTGAAATTCAAATCTAGACCGCGACGTTTAAAAATTACCTAAGCGAAACGAAACAATTCGTTAGGAATTGTAAACGATTGGCGACCGGGGTGATTCGTGGCAGCCCGCCATTGCTTGTTTTGGGCCACTTTTGTGCCTATAGGACCGCTGAAGGCTGCTTGAACGCTTCTGCGGGCAGCCCGCATTGATCGGCGCCTTGAACGCCCTTGAACGCGAAAGATTGTGGATATGAACAGCCTCGACCTTCCAAAGGCGCCCGCCGATACGCGGGTCGTCGTCGCCATGTCCGGTGGCGTGGATTCCTCCGTGGTGGCCGGCCTTCTCAAGCGCGAGGGCTACGACGTCATCGGCATTACCTTGCAGCTCTATGATCACGGCGCCGCGGTAAAGCGCGCCGGTTCCTGCTGCGCCGGCCAGGACATTGCCGATGCGCGCCGCGTCGCCGATCGGCTCGGCATTCCCTATTACGTGCTCGACTATGAAAAGCGCTTCCGCGACGCGGTGATCAACCCGTTCATGGAAAGCTACGTGGCGGGCGAAACGCCGATCCCGTGCGTGGCCTGCAACCAGACGGTCAAGTTCGCCGACCTGCTGCAAACCGCGCGCGACCTCGGTGCCGATGCTCTGGCCACCGGGCACTATATCCGCTCGCGCCAGAACGGCGCGCATCGCGCGCTGCACCGTCCGGTCGATGCGGAGCGTGACCAGAGCTATTTCCTGTTTGCGACGACGCAGGAGCAGGTCGATTACCTGCGCTTCCCGTTGGGCGGCCTGTCCAAGCAGGAAACACGGGCGCTCGCGGCCGAAATGGGGCTCGAAATCGCCGCCAAGCCCGACAGCCAGGACATCTGCTTCGTGCCGCAGGGCAAGTATACGGATGTGATCGCGAAGCTGCGCCCGAATGCAGCGCTTGCCGGCGACATCGTGCACGTGGATGGGCGCGTGCTCGGCAGCCATGACGGGATCATCAACTACACGATCGGCCAGCGCCGGGGCTTGGGCGTGGCGACGGGAGAGCCGCTCTTCGTCGTTCACCTCGATGCCCGCTCGCGCCGCGTTGTGGTGGGCCCGCGCGAAGCGCTCGAAACGCGCCGCCTCATCCTGCGGGATATGAACTGGCTCGGCGACGGCGCGCTTGCCGAGATCCCGGCGGAAGGCCTCGAGTGCTTTGCCAAGGTGCGCTCGACCCGCCCGCCTGCGCCTGCACGGCTGACGCTGGAAAATGGCGGTGCAGTAGTGGAGCTGCTCGATGGTGAAACCGGCGTCGCCCCAGGGCAGGCCTGCGTGCTCTATTCGGCGCCGGGCAATGACGCCCGCGTTTACGGCGGCGGCTTCATCGAGCGCAGCGAACGCTCCCCCGCCGCCGAAGCGATGCTGAAGGCACTGATGCCAGGCGAGCACGCGCTCGCCTGACGCAAAAAGGGCGGCGAGCCTGCGCCGCCGCCCGATCAATCGATCCACGGAAATTCACGGCGCATTCTCGGCCTGTACCGAGATCTGCGGCCGTGCGCCTCGGCAAATGGTCGAGACACGCCCGACCACCATGTCGGAACAAGCGGGCTGGCTCAGCCGCCGAAGAAGCCGAAGCCCGTATTGCTGCTGGTCTGCGGCGTGCCGAGGTCGGAATAGAGGTTTCCGGCACCGGTTGCCGTCACGATGACCTTGGTGCCGACGCCGGCTCTTGCGTAGAGGTCGGTCACGTCTTCGTTCATCATGCGGATGCAGCCGGAGGACATGTTCTGGCCGATCGTCCAGGGCTGGTTGGTGCCGTGGATGCGGTAGATCGTGTCCTGTCCGCCGCGGTAGAGATACATGGCGCGTGCACCGAGCGGATTGTTCGGGCCACCTTCCATGTAGGCTGGAAGGATGTTGCCCTTGGCGCGCTCGCGTTCGCGCATGGCGGCCGGCGGCGTCCAGCCCGGCCACTCGGCCTTGCGGCCGATGCTGACGGTGCCGGACCAGCCGAAGCCGTCCTTGCCGACGCCGACGCCATAGCGCGTCGCCATGCCGTTGCCTTCGACGAAGTAGAGATATTTGGACGACGTATCGACGATGATCGTGCCCGGTCGCTCGCTGGTCTGGAACGCGACCTGGGTGCGCTGGAACTGCGGTGCGGGCATGTTCGGCTGGCTTGCGCGCGCCTGATAGGGCTGCGGTTCCGGAACCGCATGGGGGCTGCGCACGAACGCGCCGGCCGGAGCAGCAAGCGTCACGCCGATCGCCAATGCGACAACCGATTGGGTAAGCTTCATGGTGAACGACATTGGCGGTATCCCCAGCCTTTTGAGCAGCATCTGCACTTGAACGCACGATCTGCGTTCAAGTTGCATGACGCGCGAATATACCGCGTGATGGTTTATTTTCGGCTACAGAACCACCACGCGGGTGCCGACCGACACCCGCTCGTAGAGCTCCATGACATCCTCATTGCGCATGCGGATGCAGCCGGACGAGACGGCTTGGCCGATCGTGTAGGGCTGGTTCGTGCCATGGATGCGATAGAGCGTGGAGCCGAGATAGAGTGCGCGTGCGCCAAGCGGATTTTCCGGGCCGCCGGGCATGTGTGCCGGCAGGATGCGGCCCTTGGCACGTTCGCGCGCGATCATCTGCGCCGGCGGCGTCCAGCCCGGCCATTCCGCCTTGCGCGTCACCCTCTCGCTGCCGCGCCAGGAGAAACCTTCCTTGCCGACACCGACACCGTAGCGGCGCGCCTGGCCGCCTGCTTCCACATGATAGAGAAAGCGCTGGCTCGTATCGATGACGATGGTGCCGGGCGCGTGGCCGCCGGTATAAGCGACCGTCTGCGGCAGGAATTTCGGATCGAGCGTGCCGACCGGAGCCTGGACGGCCTGGCCTGCGGCCGACGCCTGCTGGACCTGGGGCTGGGCGCGCAAGCGGCGCGGCTCGGAGCGTTCCCGCGGAACCTGGACGGCAGCCGCATCGGGCAGGCGGCGGCGCTGGAACAGGCCGCGATTGGTGTGGACAGGTCCCGCACTGTGCAACTGCATGACCCAGGGGGCCGAAAGATCGGGGCTCAAGACCACGGGCGGCCGGGTGGCATAGCGGTCCTGCGCCTGGGTGGGCAGGCAGGCGGCAGCGCTGGCCAGCAGCGCGAACAGGCAGACGGTCGTCTTCATCGGTGATATCTCCAGCCGGAGGAAAAGTGCCTAAAACTGGAACGATCCTGGCACCGGCGTGATGACCAATGGTAAATCGGGTGGCGTTCGGGCGGGCTTCGCTCGATCGATCGCGCAAGACGGTTAGCGCCGGGTTGAGCGATGCGGTTAGCGGTGCGTTAAAGGGAGGAAGGCTGATGGAAATGGCGCGAGATGGACTGCTTGAGGGCGAGGACGGCCGCCCGCGCTGCTTTTGGCACGGCAATCTGCCGGACTACACCCATTACCACGATACGGAATGGGGCAGGCCGGTCGCCAACGACCAGCGCCTGTTCGAAAAGATCTGCCTGGAGGGGTTCCAGTCGGGCCTGTCCTGGCTGACGATCCTGCGCAAGCGCGAAAACTTCCGCAACGCGTTCGCCGGTTTCGATTTCGACAAAGTTGCCCGGTTCGATGACGAGGACATTGCGCGCCTCTTGGGCGATGCCGGCATTGTGCGCCATCGCGGAAAGATCGTCTCGACCATCAACAACGCCGCGCGCGCGATCGAGATGCGCGACGAGTTCGGATCGCTCGCCACCTATTTCTGGGCGCATGAGCCCGATGCGGCCAGCCGTCCGGCGCGGCTCGACCATGCGACGCTGATCGCCAACCCGACGACAGAGACCTCCAAGCGCCTTTCGAAGGACCTGAAGAAGCGCGGCTGGACCTTTGTCGGCCCGACCACCGTCTATGCCTTCATGCAGGCCATGGGCCTCGTCAACGACCACATCGAAGGCTGCTGCATGCGCGACGAGGTGGAGCGTGAACGGGCGGCGTTCGCCCGTCCGGCATAATCCAAATCTACGCCGGCAGCATCGGGTAGCGCTGCAGCGACCGAAAGCCCGCAAAGATGAAGAACACCAGGAGCAGGCCCTGCGCCAGCGCGAAAGGTTGTTCTGTGCCCGTCGGGGCCAGCGCGTTCAAGGCCGGCACCTTCTGGAAGGCCTGGACCACCAGCACGAAGCTGTTGAGGTAGAGCGCGATAAGCGCCGAGACGATGTAGGTCTCGCGCCAGTGCCCCGCTGCATGTTTCCAGTAACGGGCAATGATCGCCACCACGAGCACCACGGTGGATGCGATACCGACGCCAACGGCGGGTGTGATCGTGGCGATCGGAAACAGAAAGCCGGTAATCACGGTTGCGGCGGTCGAGATCAGGAACACTTCCGTCCAGTGCTCGCGGCGCCGTGCGGTCAGCCAGCCATGCAACACGACGAAGCCGGCGAGAATGCCGACCAGGCTCAGAACCAAATGAAAGAGGGTGAAAGGGGTCTTTCCGAATAGCGTGGAGATCACTCCTGTTCGATGACGCCGCGATCATACGCCTTCCCGTGGTAGTTGAGAAGCTGCTTAAGCACCGCCGCCCGCTCGAGCCACCAGCCTCGATTTGAGCCGTGCCAGCCGGTCATCCAGGCTTGCATCATGCGGGCGGCCTGAACTTGCGACAACCATTCCGATCCTTTAGGAACCGCGACTGAAAAGCTGAAGTCAAACGTGACGCATTCGTCGCCAGGTTCCCCATGTCCGATAAGAAGAAAAAGCCGCAGAAGCTGAAGGCCCGCTTGCCGCGCGGGTTCGGCGACCGTTCGCCCGCAGACATCCGCGCGACCGACGAGATGGTGGCGAAGATCAAGGCCGTCTATGAGCGCTACGGCTTCGACCCGGTCGAAACGCCGATGTTCGAATACACCGACGCGCTCGGCAAGTTCCTGCCCGACAGCGACCGGCCGAACGAGGGCGTGTTCTCGCTGACCGACGACGACGAGCAGTGGATGAGCCTGCGCTACGATCTGACTGCGCCGCTCGCCCGCCACGTCGCCGAGAACTTCAACGACATCCAGTTGCCCTACCGCACCTACCGTGCCGGCTGGGTGTTCCGCAACGAAAAGCCCGGCCCCGGCCGTTTCCGCCAGTTCATGCAGTTCGACGCCGACACGGTGGGCGCCCCGGGCGTCCAGGCCGACGCCGAGATGTGCATGATGATGGCCGACGTGATGGAAGCGCTGGGGATCAAGCGCGGTGACTACGTGATCCGCGTGAACAATCGCAAGGTGCTGGATGGCGTGCTGGAGGCCATCGGCCTCGGCGGCGACGAAAATGCCGAGCGCCGGCTGACGGTGCTGCGTGCGATCGACAAGCTGGACAAGTTCGGCGTCGAGGGTGTGCGGCAATTGCTGGGCGCAGGCCGCAAGGACGAGAGCGGAGATTTTACGAAGGGTGCTGGGCTGGATGAGGACAATATAGATCATTTGCTTTCGTTGTTTCGGATCGAAATTCAAACCGAAGCTTTCGCGCAGTATGTCGGTTCTAAAAATTCAGCCGCAGAAGGCAGGGTTGCTTTAAGGGAGAGAAATCGCGCCTCGATCAACTTGGCAGCGATGGAAAACGTTCTACGCAATGGTGAATCTGCTGGAATAGATGAGCTTCGTGATATGTGGGCGTTGTTTATTAGCTGCGGATACGACGACGGCCGCATCCGCATAGACCCATCCTGCGTCCGCGGTCTCGAATACTACACTGGCCCCGTCTTCGAAGCCGAATTGCTCGCCGAAATTCCCAACGAAAAGGGCGAGATCGTGCGTTTCGGCTCGGTTGGCGGCGGTGGGCGCTATGACGGGCTCGTCTCGCGCTTCATGGGTCAGCCGGTTCCGGCAACGGGCTTCTCCATCGGCGTGTCGCGCCTGATGACGGCGCTGAAGAACCTCGGCAAGCTCGGTCAGGATCAGGTGGCAGCCCCCGTGCTCGTCACCGTCATGGACCGCGACATCGAGGCGCTCGGCCGCTACCAGCGCTTTACGCAGGAACTGCGCAATGCAGGCATCCGGGCCGAGATGTTTCAGGGCAACCCGAAGAATTTCGGCAACCAGCTGAAATATGCCGACCGCCGCGATTGCCCCATCGCGATCATCCAGGGTGGAGACGAGCGCGCGCAGGGCGTCGTCCAGATCAAGGACCTGATCGAAGGCAAGCGCGCCTCGCAAGCGATCGAGGACAACGCCGCGTGGCGGGAAGCCCGCGTCGCGCAGGTCACTGTGCCGGAAAGCGAGCTGGTGGCCAAGGTGCGCGAAATGTTGGCGGTTCAAGCTGAAGACCAAGCTAAAGACCGGACGGGCGGCGCATGAGGGTTTCATGCCGCTCCTGAACCTGCCGGATTTTACCGATGCGCTGCTCAAGGATCTGGCCGGGCGTCGCACCGAATTGGTGACGATCCCGGTGATCCAGCCGGCAGCGCCCTTTCTCGATATGGCGGGGGAGGATCTGCGGCGGCGCATCTTCACGACGGAAAGCGAGACGGGCGAAGCGCTGTGCCTGCGGCCTGAATTCACGATCCCCGTCTGCATGGGCCACATTGAGGGCAATGCCGGCACGCCGAAGCGCTATGCCTATCTCGGCGAGGTCTTCCGGCAGCGCCGCGAAGGTCCGAACGAATTCTATCAGGCGGGCATCGAGGATCTCGGCGATCACGACGTGGCCGCAGCCGATGCGCGCGCCGTGTCGGATGCGCTGGAGGTGCTGCGGGCACTTCTCGCCAAAGATTCCGGCCTTGCGGTGACGATCGGCGATCAGACGGTGTTCGAGGCCGTGCTCGCCGCGCTCGGTCTGCCTGAGGGCTGGAAGCGGCGTCTCGTCCGCGCATTCGGCGATCGTTCCGCTCTCGACGCGATGCTGTCGTCCCTGTCGCGTGGAGAGGCGGGCAATGGATCGAGCGAGGCAAGCCGTCTCGTGGAAGCCAACGACCGGGCAGGGCTCGTCGCCCATATCGCCGACCTCATGGACGCGACCGGCTATTCCTCCAATGCCAGCCGCACGCCGGAAGAAATCGCCGACCGGCTTCTGGAAAAGCACCAATTGTCGGAAGCGCGGCTCGAAGCTCACGCCTTCTCCGTTCTGACGGAATTTTTGGCGCTCGACGTTGAACTTGCGGAAGCGCCTGCAGCCCTTGCCAGCTTCGCCGATGCCGCGGGGCTGGATCTGCGCGCCGCACTGTCGCGCTTCGACCACCGGGTGGCGGCGATCCGCAACCGAAGTGGCGACGTTTCGGCCATGCGCTATCGCGCCGCCTTTGGACGGCCGCTCGATTACTATACGGGCCTCATCTTCGAAATTGGCGCTGCGGGTCAGGTGCTTGCCGGCGGTGGGCGCTATGACCGCATGCTGACGCTTCTTGGCGCGGCGAAGCCCATTCCGGCCGTGGGCTTCTCGCTTTGGCTCGATCGGATCACTGCGGTGCGCCAGGCCGACGGCAAAGCCGGGGGTACGGCATGACGATCACGCTTGCGTTGCCCTCCAAGGGCCGGATGAAAGACGATGCCCTGGCGGCCTGCGCCAAGGCTGGCCTTGCCATCGAGATGGTGGGCAACGAGCGCTCTTATCGCGGCCGGGTCGTCGGCGATGACAGCATCGATGTCGCCTTTCTTTCCGCATCCGAGATCGCGCGCGAGCTGGGCAATGGCGGTGTCGATCTCGGCATCACCGGCGAAGATCTCGTGCGCGAAACGATCCCGGACGTCGCGCGGCGCGTGGCGATCGGGCCACGTCTCGGCTTCGGCCATGCGGATGTCATCGTTGCGGTGCCGGACATTTGGCTCGATGTGCAGACGATGGCCGATCTCGGCGACGTCGCCGCCGATTTCCGCCAGCGCCACAACCGAAGGCTGGCGATCGCCACGAAATACTGGCGCCTGACGCGCGATTTCTTTTCCGCCAAGCACGGCATCCAATTGTATCGGATCGTCGAAAGCCTGGGCGCTACCGAAGGGGCGCCGGCAGCCGGATCGGCCGACATCATCGTCGACATCACGTCCACTGGCTCGACGCTGAAGGCCAACCATCTGAAGGTGCTGGAAGACGGCGTCATCCTGCGATCCGAAGCCTGCCTCGTGCGCGCCCTGACCACCGAACCTGACCGCCGCGAAGCCGCCGAGGCTCTCGCCCGGCGCTTCGAACACTGACGCCGTTCCAAGCCTTGATCCCATAGAAAAGGCCGCTCTCCCGGGAGGGGGAGGCGGCCTTTTGGTGTGCCGGTCTGTCGGGGAAACGACCGGCAGGAGGGAACGGCTGGAGATCGGGGGAGGATGGCTGCCGTTCTGATGATCAATACGCGGCCTGATCGGAGCGGATCACTGACCCGCCCCGAAAAAATCATCGGCGACGGCCGTCGACCGAAAGGGTGCCGGGGCCGGTTGCAGCGAGCAGCAGGAAGCCGCCAGCAAGACCGAGATTCTTGAGGAACTGCGTCATCTGGTTCTGATCGGCGAAGTCGAAATGCGCGACGACGGCCGAGGCGACGCAGAATGCAGCCAGGGCGTAGGCAGCAAGGCGTGTCTGAAAACCGACGAGAACGAAGATGCCGCCGATCAGTTCAACGGCGATCGTTGCCCAGGCGAACAAGAGCGGTGCCGGGAAACCGAGCGAACCAAGATATCCGGCAAATCCGGCCGGGCCACCAGCAAGCTTGCCATAGCCGCCGGCGATGAAAAGAAGCGCGAGGAAAACGCGCGCGACGAGTACGAGAGTGCTGTTGGGCATGGGAGGTCCTTGAGATGCGGTTCAGCCTCCAATGACAGAAGTTCAGATCCTAACATAGATGAACGAACAACGACAGATCGTATCCCTGAAGTGAACACTGGGTCGCGCTAGCCGGGGCGCACCATGTCAGCGGGCTGAACCAAGCGGTCGTAATCTTCTGCCGCGACCTTGCCGCTCTTGATGGCTTCTTCTTTCAGCGTCGTCCCGTTCTTGTGCGCAGCTTTGGCGATCGCGGCAGCAGCGTCATAGCCGACGGTCGGTGCGAGCGCCGTGACCAGCATGAGAGAGCGCCCGACGAGATCGGCGATGTGATCGCGGTTGGCGGTGATGCCGGCAACGCAATTGTCGGCGAAGGAACGCATCGCATCCGTCAAAAGCCGGATCGAGCGCAGAACGTTGAAGGCGATGACGGGCTTGAACACGTTAAGCTCGAAATGGCCCTGGCTCGCGGCAAAACCGACAGCCGCATTGTTGCCGTGGATCTCAACCGCCACCATGGTCAGCGCTTCGGCCTGGGTGGGGTTGACCTTGCCCGGCATGATCGACGAGCCCGGCTCGTTCTCCGGCAGGGAGAGTTCGCCAAGACCGGACCGCGGGCCGGATCCCAAAAAGCGGATATCGTTTGCGATCTTGAAGAGATCGCCGGCCAGCGCGGCCAGCGAACCGTGGAAGTGGGCGAGCGCGCCGTGGGATGCGAGCGCCTCGAACTTGTTCGGCGCAGTCCGGAACGGAAGGCCGGTCAATTTTTCGACCTCGGCGGCAAAACGGGTGTCGAACCCTTCCGGTGCATTGAGACCGGTGCCGACGGCGGTGCCGCCTTGCGCCAGAAGCATCACGTCATTGAGCGATGTCTCGATCTGGTGGCGGGCACGCACGAGTGCCGCATGGTAGCCGGAAAATTCCTGGCCCAGCGTCAGCGGCGTCGCATCCTGCGTGTGGGTGCGGCCGATCTTCACGATATCGTCGAACTCGGCGGCCTTTGCACCGATCGCCCCTGCCAGATGGTCGAGAGCTGGGATGAGCGCCTTGCGCGTTTCTACAGCGGCGGCGATGTGCATGGCTGTCGGAAACGTGTCGTTCGACGACTGGCTCATATTGACGTGGTCGTTCGGGTGAACCGGCGTCTTCGAGCCAAGCGTCCCGCCAAGCAATTCGATCGCCCGGTTCGAGATCACCTCATTGGCGTTCATGTTGGACTGCGTGCCGGAACCGGTCTGCCAGACCACCAGGGGAAACTCGTCGTCGAACTTGCCGGCGGCAACTTCGGCGGCGGCGCGCACGATCGTCTTGCCAATCGCCGGATCAAGCCGGCCAAGCGCCATATTCGTCTCCGCCGCGGCCTGCTTGACGGTGCCGAGCGCGTGTACGAGAGGCGCAGGCATCCGCTCCCCGCCGATCTTGAAGTTCATGAGCGAGCGTTCGGTCTGCGCGCCCCAGTAACGGTCATTGGCAACGTCGATGGCGCCAAACGTGTCGGTTTCCGTGCGGGTGGCGGTCATGCCGTCTCCTTATTGCTCATGGCGTGGGCTTGTCTGGAAATGGGGGCAGGCGACCGGCATGACAACCGGAGAGGCTCCGCCACGCCGCTTCAACTGCCGAACAGCTGCTGGATCGTCTGGGTTATGGCGAGTGTGCAGATGACGACACCGACCGCGCGCAGAAGGACCTTCTCCGGGATGTGGCGGACCATCCAGCCGGCAAGCGGCGCTGCCATCAGGCCACCGACGATCAGTCCGGCGATGGAGGCAAGATGGTTGGAAAGATCGCCCGCATCCTCCCAATGGCCGGTGATGAGCGCGATGAGGAAGGCCAGCGACACCGAAAGGGTGATCAGGAACTCGCTCGCATTCACGGTGCCGATCACATAGCGCGGCGCGCCGCCGGCTCCCAGAAGGCCGGTCGTCACGATCGGCCCCCAGCCGCCACCGCCCGAGGCATCGAGAAAGCCGCCCGTGAGGCCGAGCGGCGCCACCAGCTTGCCGCTGACCGGCTTGCTCGGAAGCTTGCGGAAGGAGCGAACGAAGATCCAGACGCCCAGGGCGGCCAGATAGGTGGTGATGAAGGGCTTGATCGCCGATCCGTCGATCGAGGTCAGCACATAGGCTCCGGTCACGCCGCCGAGAATGCCGAAGGGAGCGAGCCGGGCAAAAAGTTTCCAGTCGATGTTGCGGTGATAGAGGTGTGCGCTGCCAGACGCAGCGGTGGTGAAGAGTTCTGCAGCGTGGACGGATGCGGAAACCTGGGCAGGCGGCAGGCCGACGCCGAGCAGCACGGTGGAGGAGATGACACCATAAGCCATGCCAAGCGCGCCATCGACTGCCTGTGCGAGGAAGCCGACGAGAGCGAAAGTGAAAAAGTCGAGCACCTGGTATCTCCAGCCTGAGGTCGCCGGACATTAGGGCTGCCGACCGCTTCCCGAAAGCACCACAATTGCGTCGTCGCGGCATCGCGGCGAACAGCTTTGCGCCATGAACCCTTCCCGCGCAATCGCGGCTCGCGCTTCGCCATGAACGGTGCGTTATCGTTGCCGGGTCTGGCAATGCCTCAAGGAGAGACCACCTATTGCCTGACAGTTCGTCGATAAAAAACAAGCAAGGAGCTTCACCTGATGCGGCAGCTTTCAGATTTTCCGATCACCGAGCGGTGGCCGGCCACGAAACCGGATGCGATCCAACTCTATTCCTTCGCCACGCCCAACGGCGTCAAAGTGTCGATCGCATTGGAGGAACTGGGGCTTTCTTACGAGGCGCATCTGGTTCGCATCGGAAAGGATGATCAAAAGACGGACGCATTCCTGTCGCTCAACCCCAACGGCAAGATCCCCGCGATCATCGACCCGAACGGCCCTGGCGGCGAGCCGATCGGCCTCTTTGAATCGGGTGCAATCCTTCAGTATCTTGCAGAAAAAACCGGAAGGCTCCTGCCGCAGGATCCCGCAAGGCGCATCGAGACGCTGCAATGGGTCTATTTCCAGATGGGCGGCGTTGGGCCGATGTTCGGCCAGTTCGGGCATTTCTACAAATTCGCCGCCGACAAGGTGAAGGATCCTTATCCGGTCGAGCGCTACGGCAACGAAGCGCGGCGCCTGTTGTCGGTGCTGGAAACCCGGCTTAAGTCCCGCACCTTCGTGATGGGCGACGATTACACCATCGCCGACATCGCACTCTTTCCCTGGGTCCGCACGCTCGACCTCTTCTACGGGGCGAAGGACCATCTGAAGCTCGCGGAATTTCCGGCCGTGATGGCGTGGCTCGATCGCTGCATGAGCCGCCCCGCCAGCCAAACGGGCTTCAAGATCCCGGCTGCCGACTGATGCAGAGTTGTGCGTCTGCGCTCGGTTTATACTGCCGCAGTAACACAATCGTAGGTAAGCGCAGGCCAGATAGCTGAGAGAGGGCAGGTGGGGCTGCCCTCCCATGGCTTCTGGGGGCCGAAAGCTTATGATTGAGTTGATCGCCAAGGTCATCTTCGGTGTTAACGCGACGATGCTGTTGGTGCTCGCCGCCGTCTATTTCGTAGCGGGCTTCAGGCGACAGGAGCGCTACTGGACGTCCTGGTGGCTGTCGAGCCTCATTCTCGGCATCGGTCTTGCGGCCTTTATCGTTCAGGATCTTCTGCCGCGAAGCATCGGGGTTCTGCTTCCCAACCTCATGCTCATTCTCGGCTTTGGCCTGCGCTGGCGGGCGGCGCGGGAATTCTCCGGTCGCGCCGTCTCCAATCTCGTCGTGATCGGACCTGCTGCAGTTTTCTTGCTGCTTTGCCTGCTGCCGCCTTTCGTCAATGCGTACGGCATCGTCTACACGCTGGTGAACATCGCACTGACGATGCTTGCGGTCCTCACCGCCTGGGAATTCTTTCGCGATCATCAGGACCGGCTGTGGTCCCGTTATGGTCTCGCATTCGCCTATTGTCTGATCAGCCTGTCCTTCACTCTGCGAGTCGTGCAAGGCCTCGTCGAGGGCAGTTCGATGCTCAACACAGTGCCGCGGGATCTGGCACTTCTCGCCCACCTTATCGTTTCCACGGTCTACATCACCGCATCCGGCACCTTCGCGCTGTCGCTGGCCTATGAGCGCAATGCCGCCGAACTGAAGAAAGCGGCTTCCCACGATTTCCTGACCGGGCTTCTCAACCGCGGCGCCTTTGAGCAGAAATTGCGGGCCCGTTGCGCCGCTGGTGGCGCGAAGCCCTTTGCGCTTGCGCTTCTGGACATCGACCATTTCAAGGCGATCAACGACCAGCACGGCCATGCCGCCGGCGATGCGGTACTGCGCACCTGTGCCAGAATATTCCGGGACCACGCGCGCGAAGGCGATCTCGTTGCCCGCGTCGGGGGCGAGGAGTTCGCGCTGTTCTTCGAAGCGTCGAACAGAAGTGACGCCGAGCGGCGCCTCTCACGCCTGATCGAAGCGATCGCCCAATGCACGATGGGCTACGGCGGGCGCGCGATCCGGGTCACCATCTCGGCCGGCATGCTCCATTGTGACGATGCCGCCGACTTCGACACGGTCGTCGCTCAAGCCGACCGACTGCTCTACAAGGCCAAGAGCAACGGTCGCAATCGGGCCGAGACGCTCGCCGCCTGACGGCCGATCAACGGCTGAACGCGAAGAGCTTGGCGTCGGGATCCGGTTGACCGGCGATTTCTGCGGAGACGATTTCGGCGGCGATCTTCGAAAATGTGATCCCGTTGCCACCGAACCCCATAACCGCGAATGTGTGCTTCATCTCCGGCACGAGCCCGATGAGCGGCAAGCCGTCGCTCGTCGTGCCGAATGCCGCCGCCCAAGCAGCATCATGTGCCCCGATCTTCATGCCGAGCAAGGCTTCAACCTTCCTGGTGATCGTGGTGGCCTTGGCCTTCAGTTTCTTGGGATCGGCAAAGGCCTCGCCGTCGTCTTCGTCCTCTCCGCCCACGATCAGTCGCCGGTCCCGGGTCGAGCGGAAGTAGAGATAGGGGTCGGAGCCCTCCCAAACGAGATGGTCCGGCAGCCAGTCCGGCAGCGTCAGTCCGGGGGCGGAAGCGAGGGCCCAGGTCGACACGACATCGTGGTTCTGGCTGGCGAGCGTTTCGAGGAATTCATATCCCGTGCAGAAGATGGCGTGGCGGGCTTCGATCAGGCTGCCGTCGCTGGTGGCGAGCACCACGCCATCGCTCGTTTCGCGCAGATCGGTGATCTCGATGCCTTCGACGAGCCCGGCGCCTCGCTTGAAGGCCTCGCGCAAAAAGCCCGCAGCCATCTGTGCGGGATTGCCCGATGCGGATGCATCGCTGACGATGCCAGCCTCGCGATCCAGACCGAATTGTGCCGCGACCTCGTCGCGGTCGAGCAACTCCGCGCCGAGGCCGGCTTTCTTGCGTGCATCGTATTCCTTGGCGAGCGCATCGGCGTCGAACTCGTCACCCGACAGATAGAGCGTCTTCTTGCGCTTCATGCTGCAGGAGATGCCGCGTTTCTCGACCCGATCGGCCAGCGCATCCACCGATGACGCCGAGCGACGCCATACACGGTTCGCTTTCGCCGCACCGATCATGCCGGACAGCTTGTGCAGCGGAACGTCGATCTCGTGCTGGATCATGGCGGTGGAGGCCATCGTGCTGCCGTGGACGGCGCGTCTGCGATCGACCACCAAAACCGACCGCTTGCCGTCTGCGAGTGCGTCGGCCATCAGCGCGCCGCTGATGCCTGCCCCGATGATGACAACATCGAAGTGACGCACCGGCACCGCCTTGCGAGACAAGAGCTTGATGCGCGGTGACTGCGCCCACAGGGGTTCCGCCTCGCGCAGATCGCGTTGGCGCGTCAGAGTGTCGTCGGCCATGAAAAGGTTGCCAGGGAGAATGAGGAAGTATCGCCCACAATGGCCCGAGCCGCGTTTGGTTCCGCAGGATTTTTGCAGCAAGACGGGGCGAGTTTGCGCCCCGGAAATGTTCATCGCGGCGCCCACAATCCGGTGCCGCGATGAACGGGATCACAAGTGGAATCAGGAGGCTTTGGCAAGCGGGGCGCTGGCTTCCTCGTCACGGGCTGCCTTCAGGGCCTGGCCCCACCAGGCGAGTTGACCGAGCATCGTCTTGGCCGCATCGACGAGGTGCGCGAAATCCGAGATCTGCTTCTCGCCTTTGACGATGGCGAGATATTCCGGGAAGAGAATATGCGTGCCGGTCTTGACCGACGCCATTTCCATTTCGACCGCGATCTGGCGAAGCTGCTCGACCGCGCGCGCACCGCCAACGCCACCATAACCGACGAATGCGACGGGCTTGCGGACCCACGCGCCGTGGTCGATTGCGTTCTTCAGAACCGCGGTCGGAGCATGGTTGTACTCGGCAGCGGTGAAGATGTAGGCGTCGAATTCCTGAACCTTCGCCTTGAACTTGGCGGCCGTTTCGCTCTGTTCCGTGGTCGCTGCCGGATCACCGTAGAAGGCCATCGGATAATCCTTCAGGTCGATGACTTCCACCTCGAAAGCACCGTCCGCCTTGGCGAGGTCGGCGACCCAGTGCGCCGGCTTTTCGGCAAAGCGGCCTTCGCGTGTGCTGCCGATGACGACGGCGAGTTTGAGCTTGCTCATTTCCAGTATCCTTAAGTGCGCTGGTAACCAATGGTGACTGGCTCTATATCTGTCACCTGAGGTCCATTCTTCAAGGAGGCACTTTGATGAAACCTGCTCACCCCGACGTAACCTGCGGGCAAGCCGCAGCGCCCTTTGAAGTATCGGACGCCTGCCGGCCGGTGAACGCGATCCTGGCCCGCATCGGCGACAAATGGTCCGTGCTCGTCGTCAGCTATCTGGGCAACGGCACGATGCGGTTTTCCGAATTGCGGCGGGCGATCGATGGCATTTCGCAGAAGATGCTGACGACGACGCTGCGTGGCCTCGAACGCGATGGCTATGTGACCCGTGCGGTGACGCCGACCATCCCTCCCCGCGTGGATTACGCACTCACCGATCTCGGCCGCGAACTGCTCGTGCCGCTGCGCGCGCTGGGGGAATGGGCGGTTGCGAACCGGGAACGTGTCGAGGCAGCCCAGGCGCGCTTTGACGCCGAGAATGGCGAAACCTCCAAAATCCGGTTCGGCTGAAACATCTCTAACGAAAAAGGGCGACCCGAAGGCCGCCCTCGTCAATTATCGGCAGGTGATGCCGACACGCCTCTGGCGTGTCTTACATCATGCCCATGCCGCCCATGCCACCCATGTCCGGCATGCCGCCGCCACCGCCAGCAGACTCCTTCTTCGGAGCTTCGGCGATCATGGCTTCGGTCGTGACGAGCAGGCCGGCAACCGAGGCTGCGTCCTGAAGTGCGGTGCGAACGACCTTGACCGGGTCGACGATACCCATGGCGATCATGTCGCCATATTCGCCGGTCTGGGCGTTGTAGCCGAAGTTGTCGTCGTTCTTGTCGAGGATCTTGCCGACAACGATGGAAGCTTCTTCACCAGCGTTCTCGACGATCTGGCGGGCCGGAGCCTGCAGAGCGCGACGCACGATGTTGACGCCAGCTTCCTGGTCGGAGTTCTCGCCCTTGACGGAGAGGTTCGACGATGCGCGCAGGAGAGCGACGCCACCGCCAGGCACGATGCCTTCCTGGACAGCTGCACGCGTTGCGTTCAGCGCGTCGTCGATGCGGTCCTTGCGCTCCTTGACTTCGACTTCCGTCGAGCCGCCGACGCGGATGACAGCAACACCACCGGCGAGCTTGGCCAGGCGCTCCTGGAGCTTCTCGCGGTCGTAGTCCGAAGAGGTTTCTTCGATCTGCTGCTTGATCTGGGCAACACGGCCTTCGATTTCGGCCTTCTGGCCGGCACCGTCGACAACCGTCGTGTTTTCCTTGGTGATCGAGACCTTCTTGGCGCGGCCGAGCATGTCGAGGGTAACATTCTCGAGCTTGATGCCGATGTCTTCGGAGATCACCTGGCCACCAGTCAGGATCGCGATGTCTTCGAGCATGGCCTTGCGGCGGTCGCCGAAGCCAGGTGCCTTGACGGCAGCGATCTTGAGGCCGCCACGCAGCTTGTTGACGACGAGCGTTGCAAGAGCTTCGCCTTCGACGTCTTCAGCGATGATGACGAGCGGCTTGCCCGACTGAACGACGGCTTCCAGAACCGGGAGCATCGCCTGCAGGTTGGACAGCTTCTTTTCGTGGAGAAGGATGTAGGCGTCGTCGAGTTCGGCGACCATCTTTTCCGGGTTGGTCACGAAGTAGGGCGACAGGTAGCCGCGGTCGAACTGCATGCCTTCGACGACTTCGAGTTCGGTTTCGGCGGTCTTGGCTTCTTCGACGGTGATGACGCCTTCGTTGCCGACGCGCTGCATGGCTTCTGCGATGTCTTCGCCAACCTGCTTGTCGCCATTGGCGGAGATGGTGCCGACCTGTGCGACTTCAGCCGAAGTGTTGATCGGCTTGGCAGCAGCTGCCAGCTTCTCGACGACTTCCTTGACGGCGAGATCGATGCCGCGCTTCAGGTCCATCGGGTTCATGCCGGCGGCAACGGCCTTGTTGCCTTCCTTGACGATGGCGGCAGCGAGAACGGTTGCAGTCGTGGTGCCGTCGCCGGCGACGTCGTTGGTCTTCGAAGCAACTTCGCGGACCATCTGGGCGCCCATGTTCTCGAACTTGTCTTCAAGTTCGATTTCCTTGGCAACCGATACGCCGTCCTTCGTGATGCGCGGTGCGCCGAAGGACTTTTCGATGACGACGTTGCGGCCCTTGGGACCGAGCGTGACCTTGACGGCATCAGCGAGGATGTCGACGCCGCGCAGCATGCGCTCACGCGCGCTGCGGCCAAATTTTACTTCCTTAGCAGCCATTGTAGAACTCCCGGGCTATGCCCTGATTGGATGCATTGAATGGGGTCGAATGGACGTCGGCTCAGCCGATGATGCCCATGATGTCGGCTTCCTTCATGATCAGAAGGTCTTCGCCGCCGATCTTGACTTCCGTGCCCGACCACTTGCCGAAGAGCACGCGATCGCCAACCTTGACGTCGAGCTCGACGAGCTTGCCGCTCTCGTCACGAGCGCCGGAGCCGACGGCGACGATTTCGCCTTCCTGCGGCTTTTCCTTGGCGGTGTCCGGAATGATGATTCCGCCTGCAGTCTTCTGTTCGGATTCGACGCGCTTGACGACGACGCGGTCGTGCAGCGGACGGAAATTGGTGCTTGTCATTGTCTTACCCTCGGTCGAATGACATGAGATTGCGCAGCCTCGGTGAAGCCGCGCTGGGGAGTTAGCACTCACACTGGGGGAGTGCTAACTGGGGGCGGAGATAGGCGTGGCCCGACGGACTGTCAAGGCATTTGCCAAGGCACGACGTTTGAACCCGGCGCCCTCGATCCCCCTTGTTTTCCCGTGCGGTCTGCGCGATGTCACCCGCGAGCCCATCGTTTCTCAGAGTTCACAGTGCGGAGCATCAGCGCCCCTATGGTTCAGCAAATCGAAAATCTCGCGAGCCTTCATCCGGCCTACGATGCGGTTTTGTCGGATGTGTGGGGCGTGCTGCACAATGGCGTCGTGGCATGGCCCGATGCCTGCGAGGCACTTAGCCGGGCGCGCGCGGATGGGCTTTCGGTCGTGCTGATCACCAACTCGCCGCGCCCGCACAAGGAAGTCATCCTGCAGCTGGACGGCATCGGCGTGCCGCGGGGCGCCTATGATCGCATCGTAACGTCCGGCGATGTCACGCGAAAGCTCATCGAAGCCGGTCCGAAGAAGGTCTTCTTTCTCGGCCTCGACCGCGACCTGACGCTGCTCGAGGGCCTCGGTGTCGAAGTCGTTGACAGGGACGAGGCGCAGGCCGTGGTCTGCACCGGCCCCTATGACGACGAGAACGACAAGCCCGACGACTATCGCGACATGTTCGCGCCCTGGGTCGAGCGCGGCGTCCCGTTCATCTGCGCCAACCCCGACCTCATCGTGGAACGCGGCGACAGGCTCGTTCTCTGTGCCGGCGCGCTCGCTGCCGTCTACGCGGAGATGGGCGGCGAAACGCGCATCACCGGCAAGCCCTATCCCGCCATGTACGATGCCGCGCTGGCATTCGTTTCGGAACTCAAGCCCGATGTGGCCGCGCCGCGCGCGATCGCCATCGGCGATGGGCTGCCGACCGATGTGAAGGGCGCCCAGGATTACGGCCTCGACCTGCTCTATATCGCCAACGGCATCCACGCGCGGGATTATGCGGATGGTGGACGCATCGATGCGGGCCGGCTCGCTTCCTTCCTGGAAGACAATTCCGCACGGCCGCACTACTGGATGCCCGCGCTCGGATGAGGTGGGGCGGATGAACCCGAGCGGTCACGAACGAGCCTTCGTCACGGCGGTGCTGCGGCCGGGCGAGCCCGTCGCATCCGCGCTGCATGGCGCGGTGGTTGCGATCGGTAATTTCGATGGCGTCCATCGGGGTCATCAGGCGGTGCTGTGCGAAGCGCTCGAAAAGGGCGTAGAATTGGGATGTGCGACAATCGTGCTGACCTTCGAGCCGCATCCCCGCAGTTTCTTCAAGCCGGCAGAACCGGTGTTTCGACTGACGCCATCGCCGCTGCGCGCGAAACTGCTGGAACTTTCCGGCTGCGACGGCGTGGTGGAATGCACCTTCGACAAAGACTTCGCAGCACAGACGGCGCAGGAATTCGTCGAGACAATCCTCGTCGATCAACTCGGCGCCCGCCATGTGGTCACCGGTCACGACTTCCATTTCGGCAAGGGCCGCCAGGGCGGACCGGCCTTTCTCGCAAGCGCCGGCGACAAGGCGGGCTTCGGTGTCACGCTCGTCGAGGCCTTTGCGGATGAAAACGGCGACATCGTTTCATCAAGCCGCATCCGATCTGCTTTGGCCGAGGGCGACGTGGCATTGGCTGCAGGCCTGCTCGGCTACCGGTTCCAGGTGCAGGGGACGGTCATCGGCGGCAAGCAGCTTGGCCGCACGCTCGGCTATCCGACCGCCAATATGGTCTTGCCGCCGGAGGCGACGCTTGCGCCCGGCATCTATGCGGTGCGGTTCAGGCGAGCCGACGGGACGCTTTACGATGGCGTTGCAAGCTACGGGTACCGGCCAACGGTCACGTCGACGGGCGAGCCGCTGCTGGAAACCTACGTTTTCGATTTCTCGGGCGATCTCTATGGCGAGCTCTGCTCGGTGACCCTGTTCGGCTATCTCCGTCCGGAATTGAAATTCGACGGTCTCGACGAACTGGTCGTGCAGATGCGCCGCGACGAGGAAGAGGCGCGGGCGCTTCTTTCATCGGTGCGACCGCTCGGGATCATCGACAAAGCTCTGAATTTTTGAGCCGGTAACCCTCTTTCAGAAAGCGCTTTATTCGCTGGGCGTCGCTTGATAGAAGCGGCGCCATGTCGAGCGATAATGCGCACAGATTGCTGCGAATTACGGGCCCGGCTTTTCGCGCGCACGCTTGAAAGGCGAAGCGCCGAAGGGCCGGGTAGCGCGGCATGCGTCTCTGCCTGAAGGGAAGCACCCTTCACCATGGCGGCAGGCGTCGATCTTCCCAGTCTCGATCGAAAGACGGACAGCCGGATCCAGGCGACCGGCAACGCACGAAAAGCGGACATCATGAACGACCAGGCGACGACTAGCGCAGAAGCGATGGACTATTCCACGACGCTCTATCTGCCGCAGACCGAATTTCCCATGCGCGCGGGCCTTCCCCAGAAGGAGCCCGAACTCGTCAAGCGCTGGCAGGAGATGCAGCTTTACCGCAAGCTTCGCGAAGCGGGCGCAGGGCGTGACAAATTCGTGCTGCATGACGGCCCGCCCTATGCCAACGGCAACATCCATATCGGCCATGCGCTGAACAAGATCCTGAAGGACGTGATCACGCGTTCGTTTCAGATGCGCGGGCGCGACGCCAACTACGTGCCCGGCTGGGACTGCCATGGCTTGCCGATCGAATGGAAGATCGAGGAGCAGTATCGCGCCAAGGGCCTCGACAAGGACAAGGTGCCGGTCAACGAGTTCCGCCAGGAATGCCGCGACTTCGCCGCCCACTGGATCGCGGTTCAGACAGAAGAGTTCAAGCGCCTCGGCATCGAGGGCGATTTCGATCAGCCCTATACGACGATGAACTTCCACGCCGAAGCGCGCATCGCCGGCGAGCTGATGAAGATCGCGAAGTCGGGCCAGCTCTACCGAGGCTCCAAGCCGATCATGTGGTCGGTGGTCGAGCGAACCGCGCTGGCCGAGGCCGAAGTGGAATATCAGGACTACGAAAGCGATACGGTCTGGGTGAAATTCCCGATCGTACAGGCCGCAGCACCGGCCCGCACGGCGGTCGACGTCGGGGCTGACGGTCATCTGAAGGGCCCGTCCGAGGCCGAGATCGCCGACCGCGCGTCGGACTCGTCGGATCTTCTGGGCGCTGCTATCGTCATCTGGACCACCACGCCCTGGACCATGCCCGGCAACCGGGCGATCTCGTATTCGTCGCGCGTTGCCTATGCGCTTTACGAAGTGTCGGCAGCCGAGAACGATTTCGGACCGCAGCCTGGCGACAAGGTCGTCTTCGCCGAAACGCTGGCCGAAGATTGCGCCGCCAAGGCAAAGATCACCCTGAGCAAGCTGCGCCCGGTCTCCGCCGCCGAGCTTGAAGGCACGGTCTGCGCACACCCTCTGAAGGGCTTCGGCGGTGGTTATGAATTCGCCGTGCCGCTTCTCGCCGGCGATCACGTCACCGACGATGCGGGTACGGGCTTCGTTCACACCGCGCCCGGCCACGGGCGCGAAGACTTTGACGTGTGGATGGACTACGCCCGCGAACTCGAAGCGCGCGGCATTTCCTCGAAAATCCCGTTCACCGTGGACGATGGCGGCTTCTACACGGCTGACGCACCGGGCTTCGGGCCCGAAGCGGAAGGCGGCGCTGCCCGCGTCATTGACGACAAGGGCAAGAAGGGCGATGCCAACAAGCGCGTGATCGAGGCGCTGATCGCCGCGAACAACTTGTTTGCGCGCGGCCGGCTGAAGCACACCTATCCGCATTCGTGGCGCTCCAAGAAGCCGGTGATCTTCCGCAACACGCCGCAATGGTTCGTCCATATGGACAAGGCGTTCGAGGATGGTTCGACGCTGCGCACCCGCGCCGTCACCGCCATCGACCAGACCCGCTTCGTGCCGGGTGCCGGTCAGAACCGTCTGCGCGCCATGATCGAGGATCGTCCGGACTGGGTGCTGTCCCGTCAGCGCGCCTGGGGCGTACCGATAGCGATCTTCGCCGACGACCAGGGCGAAATCCTTGTCGACGATGAGGTCAACGCCCGCATCCTCGAAGCCTTCGAGGCGGAAGGTGCCGATGCCTGGTTCGCCCAAGGCGCCAAGGAACGCTTCCTCGGCAACGATCACGATCATGACCGCTGGCACCTCGTGAAAGATATTCTCGACGTGTGGTTCGATTCCGGATCGACCCACAGCTTCACGCTCGAGGATCGCCCGGATCTGAAATGGCCGGCCGACGTCTATCTCGAAGGCTCCGACCAGCATCGGGGCTGGTTCCATTCCTCGCTGCTCGAAAGCTGCGCCACGCGTGGTCGCGCCCCCTACGACACCGTCGTCACCCATGGTTTCACCATGGACGAGAAGGGCGAGAAGATGTCGAAGTCGAAGGGCAACACCGTCACACCGCAGGAAGTGATGAGCCAGTCGGGCGCCGATATTCTCCGGCTTTGGGTGATGACCACGGATTACGGCGAGGACCAGCGTCTCGGCAAGGCGATCATCCAGACCAACATCGACGCCTACCGCAAGCTGCGCAATTCCATTCGCTGGATGCTCGGCACGCTCGCCCATGACGAGGGCGAGGATGTCGCGCTGCACGACATGCCCGAACTGGAGCGGCTGATGCTGCACCGGCTGACGGAGCTCGATCGCGTGGTGCGCAAGGGCTACGACGATTTCGATTTCAAGCGCATCTCGCGCGCCCTGATCGATTTCGCCAATGTGGAACTGTCGGCCTTCTATTTCGACATCCGCAAGGACGCGCTCTATTGCGACGCGCCGTCGAGCCTGCGCCGCAAGGCATCGCTGCACGTCATCCGCCAGATCTTTGACTGCCTGGTCACCTGGATGGCGCCGATGCTGCCCTTCACGATGGAAGAGGCGTGGCTGTCGCGCGATCCGTCCAAGACATCGGTGCATCTGGAGCAGTTCCCGCGGCTTGCCGTCGACTGGGAAAACGAGGTGCTTGCCGCCAAGTGGAAGAAGATCCGCACCGTCCGCCGCGTCGTCACCGGCGCGCTGGAAGTGGAGCGCCGCGAAAAGCGCATCGGCTCGTCGCTCGAAGCCGCACCGGTCGTCTATGTCGACGATCCGGCGCTCTTGAACGCGCTGGACGGCCTCGATTTCTCCGAGATCTGCATCACGTCGGGCATCGAGCTCGTTGCCGGCAAGGGACCGGACGACGCGTTCCGCCTGGATGATGTGGCGAGCGTCGCGGTCGTGCCACGTGAAGCGAGCGGGCGCAAATGCGCGCGCTCCTGGCGCATCACCAACGATGTCGGTTCCGATCCTGCCTATCCGGATGTGTCGGCGCGCGATGCGGCGGCGCTGAAGGAACTGGCGCAACTCGGCCGCCTCTAGGGGCGGTCGGATTGCTCAAGCATTAACTATTCGCTATGACCGTGCCCGGAAATGGTCGGATTCTTGACGCATGGGCGAGCTTTGAGTTTCACGGCCGATAAGGCGGGGAAAGATCCTGATGACAATGGGAATGCATGTGCGATTGGCCATGAGGGCCGCGATGCTGGGCGGTGTGGCCATGGCGCTTGCGGGCTGTCTCGGCAGCCCGACCTACGGCACCGGCACGGATGCGACGACGCAGCTTCTCAACGACATCGGCGACGTCGCATCCATTCGCCCTCAGCAGGGTGGTGACATCGCCTATCAGCCAAGGCCGGATCTGGTGCGCCCGACCGACACGTCAGCGCTGCCAGCGCCGCAGACCGCGCTGTCGCGGACCCAGGCTTGGCCGGAATCGCCCGAGGAAACCCGTGCGCGCCTGCGTGCCGAAGCCGATCTGTCGGGAGGAACCGGCAGCTTCAGTTCGCCGCTTGCTCAGCGCGAAGCCGGTGGCGGACGTGGGCGCGAGGCGCCCAATCCTCGCCGTGGTCCCGTGGGTGGACCCATCGGGCTTCCCAGTGGCCTTTCCGGTGCGGAAGCACAGGCAGACTACCGCGCCCGTCAGGAGATCGCGCGCGCAGCCGATCCCACAACGCGCAACTTCCTGTCGGAGCCGCCACTCGAATATCGTCAGCCGGTAGCGACTGCTCCGGTCGGTGACATGGGCGAATCGGAGCGGACCAAGGAACGCCGGCGTTTGCAGGAAGCGCAGCGCGGACAGTCCCTGCGCCAGAAGTGGCTCCCGTTCTAAACGATTGCTGCAACTACCGCTTGAGCGCGAAGAAGTCCTTGAGGATGCGTGCGGCGCTGGCTTCGCCGATCCCGGCATAAACGTCGGGAGCGTGGTGGCAGGTCGGCTGGTCGAAGAAGCGGCCGCCGCTGATCACGGCGCCCCCTTTCGGATCTGAAGCGCCGAAATAGAGCCGTCTGATGCGCGCGAAGGAAATCGCCGCTGCGCACATGGCGCAAGGCTCGAGCGTCACGTAAAGATCGCAGTCTGAAAGCCGTTCGCTGTCGAGGACACGGGCTGCGGCGCGAATGGCGGCGATTTCGGCATGGGCCGTCACGTCGCGCAATTCGCGCGTGCGATTGCCCTCCTGAGCGACGATGGTGCCTTCATGCACGATAACGGCGCCGACCGGCACTTCGCCGCGCAGACCGGCCGCTTCCGCAGCGGCCAGCGCGTGGTCCATGAATGTCGGGCGCTCTTGTCCAGCCATTTTTCTCTTAATCCAGATCGGGCAACCTGATAGGAAAGCGCCCGACAAAAGGCAAATCTCACAATGAGCTTCAAAGACAAGCCCAAGGGCAAGGGCGGCGCGGCCCCCCGTTCAAAGCCGCCGGTTCGCGACAGGAAAGCGAAGCCCGCAGCGGCAAGCGTGGCCGAAACAGGTGCAGCGAATGCGCCGGCTGAACCCGAGCGCATCTCCAAGCTTCTCGCCCGCGCCGGCATCGCCTCTCGGCGTGATGTGGAGCGCATGATTGCCGAGGGGCGCGTTCGGCTGAACGGCAAGGTCCTCGACACGCCGGCGATCAACGCCACCTTCGCCGATGCGATCGAAGTCGATGGCGAAGCCGTCAATGGCATCGAGCGCACGCGGCTTTGGCTCTACCACAAGCCTGCCGGCCTCGTGACGACCAATCGCGATCCGGAAGGCCGTGCGACCGTTTTCGAACGGCTCCCGAAGGCGCTGCCGCGGGTCATGTCCATCGGGCGTCTCGACATCAACACCGAAGGCCTGCTGCTGCTCACCAATGACGGCGGACTTGCCCGCGTTCTGGAGTTGCCGACGACAGGCTGGCTACGCCGCTACCGGGTGCGCGCCCATGGCGACATCAGCCAGGAAAAGCTCGACACGCTGAAGGACGGGATCGCGGTGGAAGGCGTGCTCTACGGCGGGATCGAGGCGACGCTCGACCGCCAGCAAGGGGCCAATGTCTGGATCACGATGGGGCTGCGCGAAGGCAAAAATCGCGAAATTAAGAACGTGCTCGGCGCGCTCGGGCTCGACGTGAACCGCCTGATCCGCATCTCTTACGGCCCGTTCCAGTTGCAGGATCTGCCGGAAGGCCAAGTGGTGGAAGTGCGTGGCCGCATGCTGCGCGATCAGCTCGGACCGCGCCTCATCGAAGAAGCCGGTGCGGATTTCGATGCACCCATTGTGCACCAGACCGATGGTGCCGATGAAGCCGATGATAGCAGGCAGAAAGCAGGCGCGAAGCCGAAGCCCTTCGGCGAGAAGCCGGCGGAACGGAACGAGCGGCTGCGCGGCCGTCTCGACACCAAGCGCGAGGCGCCCGCCTGGAGCAAGGACGAAACGCGGAGCAAGGATAGTCCCCGCAGTAAAGACGGGCCCCGTGGGAAAGATGGGCCCCGCAGCAAGGACGGTCCCCGTGGCAAGGATGCTGCTGGCAAGGATGGGCCGCGCAAGCCTGTGACGCCGCAGGTGCGTCGGTCGAGCAATGTCTGGATCGCGCCTGGTGCGCGGCCGATCGGCCCGAAGCGCGCCGCAGAGAAGGAAGATGCCGATCGCCGCCAGGCCGAGCGCGACGCCAAGCGGGAGTCGCGTGGCGACAGGGCAGGCGGTCGTCCCCGTCGCGAAGGTGGCGATGCAGGTGCGCGTCCCACGCGAGGCGCGAAGCCCGCATTCGCCGGATCCGATCGCGCACGCAGCGATGCGCCGCGCGACGGCGAACGTCCGCGCCGGGATGAACGCCCCCGCAGGGATGAAAACCCGCGCCGCTCGGATCGTCCGGGAGGGTCAGGGGCTGCAAGAGGCCCTGGCGCCAGAGGCGCAGGCGCGCGGGCGGAAGGAAACAGGCCTGCATCGGGTGGCGAAGGCCGGCCGAGAAGCCAGGATCGACCCGCGCCTGGTGGTGCATTGGAAAGACCAGCCGGGCGCGGCCCGCGTCCTGCAGGCGGTCCCGGCAAGCCGGGTGGCGCTGGACGAAGCCTCGGTGACAAGCCGGGTGCCGGTGGTCGCCCTTCAGGCGGCAGACCTACTGGGGCCGGTAAGCCCCGAGATGGGAAGCCAAGCGGCGGCAAGCCATCTGGAAGGCCCGGTGGCGGCAAGCCGAGAGATGGCAAGCCGGGTGGCGGCCCACGCGGTGCGGGCGGATCGAAAGGACCTGGCAATGCGGATCGTCGGCGGTGAATTCCGCGGTCGGTCTCTGAAGGCGCCCCGTACCGACGCCATTCGCCCGACCAGCGACCGTACCCGTGAAAGCCTGTTCAACATTCTCGCCCACGCCTATCCGGGCGCGGTCGAAGGCGCGCGCGTGCTGGAACTCTTCGCAGGCACCGGCGCCGTCGGACTCGAAGCCCTGTCGCGCGGGGCGTCATCGGCAATCTTCGTGGAGCAATCCGTCGAGGGGCGCGCCCTGATCCAGGCCAATATCGAGGCCTTCGGCCTGATGGGCCGCACCAAGATTTTCCGGCGCAATGCCACGGCGCTCGGCCCTTGCCGGAACCTTGAGCCCTACAGCTTCATCTTCGCCGATCCGCCCTACGGCAAGGGGCTCGGGGAGGCCGCGTTAAACGGCGCAGCGGCCGACGGATGGATCGCCGACGGTGCGCTCGTGCTGCTCGAGGAGCGGACCGATCAGAGCCCCGAGCTGGCTCGTTCATTTTTTCCTCTTGAATCCCGTGTATTCGGTGAAACGAGCATCCATTTCTATCGTTACGAGCCGGGACGAAACGGATCATGAGCATCGTCAACGAGCCATCAGCGATGACGCTGGACATGCGGCGTCGGACCTCCGAGCCGACGGTTGCCGTCGCGTTTGGCGGAGGCGGCGCGCGTGGCATTGCGCACATCCATGTCGTCCAGGCCCTCAACGATCTCGACATCCAGCCCGTCGCGATTTCCGGTGCATCCATCGGCGCGATCATCGGTTCGGCCATGGCAGCCGGCATGCGTGGCCGCGAAATCAGCGAATTCGCGCTCGCCACCGTCGGCAATTGGTCGGAAGTGGCAAGCCGCTTGTGGAAAATGCGCCCGCAGACGATTGCCGAAATGTTCCGTCGCAGGCGCGGGCAGTTCGGCCAGTTCGATATCGAGCGCATCCTGCATGGCTTCCTGCCGCAGGCGATCCCGCAGGATTTCGCCGACCTGCAGATACCGACGAAGATCGTCGTCACAGACTACTACGCCCAGTGCGAGCGGATCTGCGACACCGGTGATCTCTACAATGCCATCGGTGCCTCGGCTGCCATTCCCGCCGTCTTTCGTCCTGTCGTGCGCGGCGGCCGCGTGCTGATCGACGGAGGCATCTACAACCCCGTGCCCTACGACCATTTGTTGGGTCTGGCCGACATCGTCATCGCGATCGATGTCGCGGGCGGCCCTTGCGGCAACGAGACACGGATCCCGTCGCGCATCGACGCGATCTTCGGCGCAAATCAGCTGATGATGCAGTCGATCATCTCGATGAAGCTAAAGGCCTGTCCGCCGGACATTTTCCTGCGGCCCGACGTCAGCCGTTTCCGCGTGCTCGATTTCCCTAAAGTCGGGGAAATCCTCGCCGCTGCGGCACCGGTGCGCGATCAGCTGAAGTTTGCTCTCGACGAGGCTTTCGAGAGCCATGCCAAGGCCCACCGCGGCCATTGATCGCGGCAGGCCCTGATCACCTCAGGCCGCGAACACGGCGTCCATATCGGCGAAGCCCTTAAATTCGAGCGCGTTGCCCGACGGGTCACGAATGAAGAGCGTCGCCTGTTCTCCTGGCTGGCCCTCGAAACGGATCTGCGGCTCCAGGAGCCAGTCGATGCCGTCCGCGCCCTTCAGCCTCTCGGCGAGCGCCCGCCATTCGTCCATGGTCAGCACGGCTCCGAAATGCGGGATGGGCACAGCCTTGCCGTCGACCGTGCCACTGCCTTCGGCACCGGTGTCGCGCGCCGACGGACGCACATGGCCCGACATCTGATGGCCGAAGAGATCGAAATCGATCCAGGTCTCCGATTCCCGGCCGATCGCGCAACCGAGCACGTCGCGATAGAAGCTGCGCGTCTCTTCGATGTCGCGGATCGGAAAGGCGAGATGAAAGGGCCCGGCCATGAATGCTCTCCTCGAGATGAAAAACCGACGGCCTGTCTATGCGGTTCGTGGCGCGTTGAACAGGGAGCTGGCGCCTTGATGCGTTGCAGCAGGCGCAATACATGAGAGAGGCGGTTCGACGTACCGCCATTTCCGCCCGCCAAGTCCTGCCGCACACAAGCTGCCGGGATCGCACAACGCTTCAGGAGTTCCGATGATCGATACCAGCGCGCTGGAAAGAGAAGCCGCAAGGCTCGTCGACCTGGCCAAGAGCGCCGGTGCGGACGCGGCAGACGCGGTCGTGGCGCGCGGACGCTCCAAGTCGGTGTCGGTGAGGCTGGGCAAGGTCGAAGGCACGAACGCTGCCGAAAGCGACGATTTCTCGCTTCGGGTCTTCGTCGGCAAGAAGGTCGCGAGCGTCTCCGCAGGCCCCGGTGCGGATCTGGCAGAACTTGCCGAACGCGCGGTGGCCATGGCCCGTGTGTCGCCGGAAGATGCCTATGCGGGTCTCGCCGATCCTGAAGGCCTCGCCCAAGAGATCCTCGATCTCGACCGCTTCGATCCGACGGAAGTCTCGGCGAGCGAACTGACCGAAGCGGCCCTGGCCGCGGAGGCGGCAGCACTTGCCGTTGACGGCGTCAGCAACTCGTCCGGCGCCGGCGCATCGGCCGGCATGGGCGGCATGGTGCTCGTCACCTCGCACGGGTTCTCGGGTTCCTTCATGGCGACGCGCTTCGGCCGCTCAGTCAGCGTCATCGCCGGCGAAGGCACCAAGATGGAGCGCGATTACGATTTCGACAGCCGGCTCTTCGCCGCAGAACTCGATAGCCCCGAGACCATCGGCAAGCGGGCCGGCGAGCGGACTGTTCGCCGCGTGGGACCGCGCCAGGCCGAGACCGGTCGCAACATCACCGTCGTCTTCGATCCGCGCGTGGCACGAGGCTTCGTTGGTCATGTGGCCAGCGCCATCAATGGCGCATCCGTCGCGCGCAAGACGAGCTTCCTGCGCGACAAGATGGGCCAGCAGGTGATGAAGGCCGGGACCGTGATCACGGACGATCCGCTGATCCATCGTGGTCCCGCGTCCCAGCCATTCGACGGCGAGGGCGTGCGTGGTCAACGGATGACGATGATCGACGATGGCGTGCTGGCAAACTGGTTTCTCTCCAGCTCGACGGCACGCGAACTCGGCCTTAAGACCAACGGGCGCGGCGTGCGCAGCGGCAGCATCGTCAGCCCGGGCTCCACCAACCTCGCGCTGGAGCCAGGAGACATGTCGCCGGAGGACATGATCCGCCAGATCGGCACCGGCTTCTACGTCACCGAACTCATCGGCCACGGCGTCGACATGCTGACCGGCGAATATAGCCGCGGCGCCAGCGGCTTCTGGATCGAGAATGGCGAGATCGCCTATCCGGTCGCGGAAGTCACCATTGCCTCGAACCTGAAGGACATGTTCATGCGGTTGACGCCCGCCAATGACATCGACCGCAAGTTCGGGACCGCCGCTCCCACGATCGCAATCGAAGGAATTACGCTTGCCGGCCGATGATGCCCGCAACGCCGCCACCTGGACGGCCGATCTCGACCTGATCTTCGGTGCGGCCGAGGAGGCGGGGCGCATCGCCATGCGCCATTTCCGCAATGCGCCGGACGTCTGGTACAAGAATGGCGGAACCTCGCCGGTCTCGGCCGCAGACATGGCGGTGGACAGCTTCCTGAAGGACGCGCTGCTCGGAGCACGACCCGACTATGGCTGGCTGTCGGAAGAAACGGTGGATGCCGCCGATCGGCTCACGCATCGCAACGTCTTCGTCGTCGATCCGATCGATGGCACGCGCGCTTTCATCGAGGGCATGGATACCTGGTGCGTCTCCATAGCGATCGTGTCCGACGGCACTCCGGTCGCCGGCGTTCTGGTCGCACCGGCGCTGGCCGAGACCTACTCCGCATCGCAGGCGGGCCAGGCGCGCAAGAACGGTCAGGTGATGGTCGGCACTGCAGTGGATGCAACCCAACCCTTGCGGTTCGCTGCGCCCAAGCCGCTGGTCGAGGGCCTGTCCGAGCGCCTCGGGCGCAGCGTTTCGCGCATGCCGCACATCCCCTCGCTCGCTTATCGTCTGGCCATGGTGGCAGATGGCCGGCTCGATGCGACGCTCGTCAGCGCAAAGGCGCGTGATTGGGATATCGCTGCGGCCGATCTCATTCTGTCGCGTGTCGGCGGCCAGGTGATGACGCTTTCGGCCGAAACGATCGCCTATAACCGCGCCGAGACCGACCATGGCATCCTCGTCGCAGGGCAGGCAGCGCTGATGCCGGGCCTTGCGCATGCTGTGGCTGCACTCCACGCGCCGGTCGCCGAGCATTGACCTTTACGGCGAATTGTTCGAAACCGCTTTGGATTTCCGATCTATCGAAGGAACCGCCTAATGTCTGAAGCAGGACAGAAACAGCTTCTCCACCTGGTTTTCGGCGGCGAACTCGCCACGTTGAAGGAAGTGAAGTTCCGCGATCTCGACAAGCTCGACATCGTCGGCATCTTCCCCGACTACCAGTCGGCGCTGGCTGCCTGGAAGTCGAAGGCACAGCTGACGGTCGACAACGCCCACATGCGCTATTTCATCGTGCACATGCACAGGCTGCTCGATCCGGAGACCGACATCGTCACCGCAGTCAAATCGACGATCTGAAGCCGTCACCTTGCCGGTTCCCGACAATCAGCGCGTGGACCCTGCCGTCTCCTCCGGGAACGGCAGGCGGGTAACGCCGCCTGAACGAAGGCTCGGTCGCCGGATCCTGTCCTCGCCGGTTTTCCAGGCGGTCGCCGCGCGCGTTCTGCACGGCGTCTTGTGGTTCATCTACAAGACCAACCGTCCCGTGGCGTCGTCCGAAGATCTCGCGACGATCGCCAAAAGCGACGGTCCGCTGATCATCGCACTTTGGCACGGACAGCAATCGCTCGTGCAGTTCACGCGTCCTGAAAACGAGAAGGTCGCGAGTCTCGTTTCCCGTAGCGTCGATGCCGAAATCAACGCGCGGGTCATCCTGCTTGCCGGCAACGAAGTTGTGCGCGGTTCAGGCGGACGCGAGCGCGAAGCAGCAAGCCGCAAGGGCGGGGCGCAGGCGTTGATCGCGCTACGCAACGCGCTGCGGCGAGGGCGGCACGTGGTGATGATCGCCGATATCTCGAAGGGCGCGCCGCGCCAGGCGGGCGAGGGCGTCGTGCGGCTCGCCAAGGTCAGCGGTCGGCCGATCGTTCCGCTGGCGCTGGCAACGAGCCGCTATCATGTGGTCGAGAAGGCCTGGGACAAGATGACCATAAATCTGCCGTTCGGACGGCGTTGTCTGCGAATCGGCGCGCCCATCCATGTGGGGCCGGATGCAGGTCCGGACGAGTTGGAGGCCGCGCGCCAGAAAGTGACGGCCGAATTGAACCGGGTGACGGCGGCGGCGTACGAAGCGGCGGAGGCAGGCAGATGAGCGGAGGCTGGGCACGTGTCGTGCTGACCGGCTATCGCCTTGCCGGTGCAGCCGTTTATCCCTTCATCGGCGGCTATATCTCCATGCGCGCCGCGCGCGGCAAGGAAGAGCGTTCGCGCCGCCGGGAACGCTATGGCTACGCCAGCGCGCCCCGTCCAGAAGGCCCACTTGTCTGGTTCCATGCGGCGAGCGTCGGCGAAACCATGGCGGTCATTCCGCTCATCGAAGCGGTCGCCGAACGCGGCATCTCAATTGTCCTTACGACGGGCACGGTTACGTCTGCGACCATCGCGCGCGACCGGCTCGATCCGGCGATCCATCACCAATATGTGCCGCTCGACCTCCGCCCGGCCATCCGCCGGTTCCTCGATCACTGGCGACCGGACGTGGCGATCTTCGCCGAGTCGGAGATCTGGCCCATGACGATCCTGGAGCTTGGCGCGCGCCGGATTCCGCAGATCCTCGTCAATGGTCGGTTGTCCGACAAATCCTTCGAGCGCTGGAAGCGCCGCAGTTCGCTGGCCGAAGCGCTGTTCGAGCACTTCTCTCATGTGATCGCGCGCACAGACATCGATGCCGAACGGTTTCGCCAGCTCGGCGCCCGGCCCGTCACCATCTCGGGCAATCTGAAGGTCGATACGAACGCGCCACCTTATGATCCGGATGAACTTGCCGAGGTTCAGGCGCAGGTCGGCGATCGGGCGACCTGGGCGGCTATTTCGACATTCGATGGCGAGGAGGCGCTTGCCGCCGATGCCCATGAGTTTGTGCGTCCTCACGTCAATGCGTTGACGATCATCGTCCCGCGGCACCCGGAGCGCGGCGACGCGGTGGAGGCGATGCTGGTTCAACGCGGCCTCAAGGTGGCGCGTCGGTCGAGGGGCGATGTTATCGACGCGACGACGGATGTGTTCCTCGGCGACACCATCGGCGAGATGGGGCTCTATCTCCGCCTGACGGAGGTCGTGTTCGTCGGCCGTTCCTTGACCGGCGAAGGCGGGCAGAACCCGCTTGAACCGGCGATGCTTGGCGCGGCGGTGCTGTCGGGCCGCAATGTGCAGAATTTCCGCGAGACCTATCAGAAGCTTCTGAAGAATGGTGGCGGGCGTATCGTGCGCGATGGTGAGATGCTGTCCAAGGCCGTGCATTATCTTCTGACCAACGACAAGGTCCGCCAGGACATGATCAAGGCCGGCCAGCGCACGGTCCATGACATGCGCGGCGCGCTTGCGCTCACGATCCGGGCACTGGAACCCTATATCAGCCCGCTTGCGGTCAAGGCGCGGCTGCAGACCTACGAGATGGAACGACAAGAGGAGTGACGGACCATGGTCAGCGAGGCACCTCCTTTCTGGTGGAATGACGCGGATTGGCGCGCCAAGGGCCTCGCTCCCGTCGCCTGGGCCTACGGCTCGATCGCGCGGCGCATCATGGACCGCCGCCAGCGTCTGCGGCTGCCCGTCCCCGTCATCTGCGTCGGCAATTTCACTGTGGGCGGTGCGGGCAAGACGCCGACGGCCATGGCGCTGGCAAAGGCCGCCGTCGCCAAGGGTCGAAAGCCCGGTATCCTGTCGCGTGGCTATGGCGGCTCGATGGACGGCCCGGTTCTGGTCGATCCGCACCACCACCGCGCCAAGGATGTCGGTGACGAGCCGATGCTACTCGCAACGCACGCGCCGACCGTGATTTCGCGAGACCGCCGCCGCGGCGCCGAGATGCTGATCGCGAGCGGCGTCGACATGATCATCATGGATGATGGCTTTCAAAGCGCGCAGATCGAAAACGACTATGCGCTGCTGGTGATCGATGCGGGCCGCGGCCTCGGCAACGGCCATGTCATCCCGGCCGGCCCCGTGCGCGCGCCCGTGATCGATCAGTTGCGCCATGCGACCGCGTTGCTGACGGTTGGGTCAGGTGCCGCCGCCTCCGACATGGTGCGGCGCGCATCACGCGCGGGCAAGCCGATCCATCAGGCGCGCATCGTTCCGCGCGATCCGGGCCGGTTCAGCAGCCAGCGCGTCTTCGCCTATGCCGGCATCGGCGATCCGCATCGCTTTTTCCGCTCGCTGGAAGAGGCTGGGGCCGAGATCGTGCGCAAGCGCTCCTTCGGCGACCACCACCCCTTCACCGACGAAGAGATGCGTGACCTTATCGCCGATGCCGCCAAGGACGATCTGCAACTGGTGGCGACGGAAAAGGACGTGACGCGGCTCAAGGGCCACCATGGTCTCGCGGAAGAGCTTCTTGCCAAGACCGACGCGCTTCTGATCGACATGGTGTTCGATCAGCCGAGCATCCCCACGTCCATCGTGGAAAAGGCGATCGCGACCTTCAAGGACAAGCGGCTGTCGGCGCCGTTCGGCTAAAAAGCCAATGGCCGGATCAGGCGGGCAGCGTGCCGGCCCGCTTTTCGGCTTCGACGGACGCGATGACGTCCACATAGGCTTCCTGGCGCGCGACGCTCCAGTATTTCAGTTCGTCGATCGGAATCTGCTGGCCCGTGATGGCGCACAGCACATAGGTGCCGGGCACGACGACCTGAAAGTCGCCATCGAGATAGCGGAGCTTTGCGGGCCTGGCGCCCGCGCCCTCGAAGCGGTTCATCACGTTCTGGCTTCCTGCTTTGGACCTGTCGATGACGGGATATAGCAAGCCAGAGGAGCGGCGCACAACCGTCCTTTGCCCGCGTCCCGGTCTTCCACGCCTCGTGATGGCTGGCTCCTCGCTTCGAAATGTCGAATTGCGATCAGTTTCGCGCCTCCGGACGGTGAACCGACATCCGCCTCACCGGGAAACGCTTCAGCTTCGCCCGAACAGCCGCTCGATGTCGGCGAGCTTCAGTTCGATATAGGTCGGCCGGCCGTGGTTGCACTGGCCCGATCCTGGCGTCGCTTCCATCTGCCGGAGCAACGCGTTCATCTCCTCGGGGCGCAGGACGCGGCCGGATCTGACCGAGCCATAGCAGGCCATCGTCGCCGCCACATGATCGAGACGTGCTGCAAGTCCGCTCGCGTCGTCCCACTCCGCCATTTCGTCAGCAAGGTCGCGGACAAGCGCCACGGCATCGATCTCGCCAAGCATCGCTGGGGTTTCACGAATGGCGATCGCCCCTGGTCCGAAGCGCTCGATGCCGAGGCCGAGCTTCGCCAGTTCGTCGGCGTGCTGGAGCAACCGGTCGCAATCCTCTTCGGGAAGGTCGACGATCTCGGGAATGAGCAGGCCCTGGGAAGCCAGTGGTTGGTCGCCCGCAAGCAGCGTCTTGCGGAAGGCCTCGAAAACCAGCCGTTCATGCGCGGCATGCTGGTCGACAATGACGAGGCCGTCAGAGGTCTGCGATACGATGTAATTGGCATGCACCTGCGCCCGCGCCGCGCCAAGCCGATGGTCCGCCCCATTGAGTGCAGCCGGCATGGGTGCCGATGGCCGCGCGGAAGGCATGGAAATGGTGTCGAAAGGCGCTTGCTCGCCCTCGGAGAACCCCTGGGACGGCGCGCCGTCGAGCGGCCGAAAAGGCGAGTTCGCGACATCATAGCTGGCGGCAGCCGCCGCCGGTCGATAGGCGTAGGCCCCAGAATGCCCATTTGTCGAACGCGCTCCCATCGAAAAAGAGGCTGCCATCGAGCGTGCCGCGACGGTGGAGGCGCGGTCGCCTTCCATGGCAAGCGCTTCGCGGATGGCGCCGACGATCAGTCCGCGCACGAGGCCCGGATCGCGGAAGCGCACATCGGATTTCGCCGGATGAACATTGACGTCGACGAGCGCCGGATCGAGCGCGATCGACAGCACCGCAACCGGATGACGGCCCCGCGGGACGGTTTCGGCATAGGCGCCGCGCAGGGCCGATGCGAGCAGCCGGTCCTGCACGGGTCGTCCGTTCACGAACGCATATTGGTGCAGCGCGTTGCCGCGATTGAAGGTCGGCACGCCCGCATGGCCGGTCAGTTCCACGCCTTCGCGCCAGGCGTCGAGCGAGATCGCGTTTTCGGTGAAATCCTTGCCCAGGATCTGAGCGATGCGCGCCAATCGGTCTTCGCCGGTCGCGGGAAAGTCGAGCGTGGTTCGATCGGTGCCGCTCAAGAGAAAGCGGACATGTGGGAAGGCGAGCGCCATGCGGCGGACGATCTCGGTGATCGCGCTCGCTTCGGCGCGTTCCGACTTCATGAATTTCAGCCGCGCCGGTGTCGCGAAGAAGAGGTCGCGCACTTCCACGATGGTGCCACGGTTTGCGGCAGCGGGCCGAGCTTCGCAGTGGCGCCCGCCCTCGACGACGATCTCGTAACCCATGTCGGCATCGGCCATCCGGCTCGTGATCTTCAGCCTCGCGACCGAGCCGATGGAGGGCAGGGCCTCGCCGCGAAAACCAAGCGTGCGGATGTCCAGGAGATCGTCCGTGATCTTCGAGGTGCAATGCCGGCGCACGGCCAGCGCCAGATCGTCCGGCGCCATGCCGGAGCCATTGTCGGTCACGCGGATCAGCGTCTTACCGCCGCCTGACGTCGCGATCTCGATGCGGGTCGCGCCGGCATCGACCGCATTCTCGATCAGCTCCTTCACCACGCTGGCGGGACGCTCGACGACTTCGCCGGCGGCGATCTGGTTGATCAGCGTTTCGGATAGTTGGTGGATGGCCATGGCCCATTCTCGCGGATTCGCCTGCACGGCGGAAGATCAGACCGGAAGCTATCCCGCCCGATCATCGCTATTGCAAATCATTCGCAATTGACAGCGACGGGTTGAGCTCCTACCTTAAAATGAGAATGAGTTGCAATTGAAGGTGCGACATGTCGGGTGCTTCCCGCGTGACACTTGTATCCAGGGGGCTGCTCCAATTCTGCGCGATGGTCGCGGTGGCGATCCTCGCGCTGTCTCCAGGCGCCAATGCCCAGAACGCTGAGCGCGAGAAGCTCCAGGTCGTCGCCACGGTGTCGATGATCGGAGATGCCGTACGCTCCGTCGCCGGCGATCGCGCCGATGTCCAGACGCTGATGGGTGAGGGGGTCGATCCGCATCTCTACCGCCAGACCCAAGCGGATGTGGCCGCTATGGCCCGCGCAGACGCCGTCTTCTGGAACGGGCTCTATCTCGAGGCACAGCTTGAGGAATTTCTTGGGCAACTGTCCCGGCATCGACCGGTCTTCGCGCTCGGCGAAAACGTGCCCGCCGAAAAGCGCATCGCCAACGCCGATTACGCCGACCGCTATGATCCCCATATCTGGATGGATCCTTCGCTCTGGCGCTATGTGGTCGAAGGCGCCCGCGATGCGCTGATCGAACTCGATCCCGAAGGTGCGGAGATTTACGAGGCCAATGCCGAGCAAAGCCTCGCCGATCTGGCCGAACTGGAGGCCTACGCCAAAGCCAGCCTTGCAACCGTGCCCGAAGACAAACGCATGCTGATAACCGCGCATGACGCCTTCAGCTATTTCGGTCGTGCCTATGGCTTCGAAGTGCTGGGCATCCAGGGTTTGTCGACCGAGAGCGAGGCGGGCCTGCGGCAGGTCGATCAATTGGTCTTCCTCATTGTCGAGCACGATATCAACGCGATCTTCGTCGAAACATCCGTGTCGGAACGCAACGTGCGCGCCCTCATCGAGGGTGCCGCTGCCCGCGGCCAGGAAGTCACCATCGGCGGTCGGCTCTATTCCGATGCCATGGGTCCTGCCGGAACCTATGCCGGCACTTATATCGGCATGATCGATGCCAATGTGACCACCATCACGCGCAGTCTCGGCGGCGATGCGCCCGCTGGCGGAATGGCCGGCCAACTGGGCGAAAGCTGAGAAGAGGCCGAACCGAACGCCATGCTGAACCGCGTCGATCAACCGCCGGCCCTGTCGATCTCCGGTCTTTCGGTCGCCTATGGCGACAAGCCGGCTCTTTCCGCCGTCAATGCCGTGTTCCACCAGGGCCGGATGAGCGCGGTGATCGGCCCGAACGGTGCCGGCAAGTCCACGCTTTTGAAAGCTGCCATGGGCATGGTGCCCCTGATCACCGGCAAGGTGGAGTTTTTCGGCCTGCCGCTAGCGGCTGCCCGCAATCGCGTCGCCTATGTGCCGCAGCGCGCGAGCGTCGATTGGGATTTCCCGGCATCGGTCATCGATGTCGTGATGATGGGTCTTTACGGCGAACTCGGCCCGTTCCGTTTCGCCGGGAAAAAGCACAGGGACAAGGCGCGCGAATGTCTGCGCGAGGTTGATCTGGAGCCCTTGGCCGATCGCCAGATCGGACAGCTCTCGGGCGGCCAGCAGCAACGCGTGTTCATCGCCCGTGCACTCGCCCAGAAGGCCGATCTCCTGATCCTCGACGAGCCGCTGGCCGGCGTCGACGCCGCGACGGAACGCACGATCGTAACGCTTCTGAAGAAGCTCGCCCGCGAAGGCGCGGCAATCATCACGGTTCACCACGATCTCTCGACGGTGCGCGACTATTACGACGACGTCCTGATCATGAATGTCCGAACCGTTGCCAACGGCACGGTGGCGGACACCTTCACCGAGCAAAAGCTCGCCGATGCCTATGGCGGGCGCCTCGTCGGAGCTGGCCTGCCGGCTCCGGTACCTGGCGCCAAGGTCGAGGCGTAAGACCGATGGACGTCGAGGCATTTCTTTCCGCGTTGACGTTCCAGGCCGGCTACAACACCACGATCGTCACGATCGGCGCGATCCTTCTCGGATGGGCAGGCGGCATGGTCGGCACGTTCCTGCTCTTGCGCCGCCGCTCGCTCGTCTCCGATGCCCTCAGCCACGCGACTTTGCCCGGCGTCGGCATCGCATTTCTCGTCATGGCGTCGCTCGGCGGCACGGGGCGCTTTCTTCCGGGCCTTCTTCTCGGCGCTGCCTTGAGCGCGCTTGCCGGCTTGGCGACCGTCGAATGGATCACGCGGCGCACGCGGCTCCAGGCCGATGCCGCGATCGGTGCGGTGCTCTCGGTCTTCTTCGGCTTCGGCATCGTGCTTCTGACGGTCATTCAGTCCGTCCAGATCGGCCAGCAGGCGGGGATCGGCAGCTTTCTGCTCGGTTCCACCTCGGGCATGCTGCGCTCGGAAGCGATCACGCTTGCCGTTCTCGCCGGCGGCACGGCGCTGGCCGTCTTCTTCCTGCGCCGGACGCTGACGCTCGTCGCTTTCGACGAAACCTTTGCGCGCGCCCGCGGCATCTCCATCCGCCGCAGCGATCTCCTCCTGATGCTGCTGGTGCTGGCTGTCACGGTCACGGGGCTTCGGATCGTCGGGCTGGTGCTGATCATCGCGCTCGTCATCATCCCGCCCGTCGCCGCTCGGTTTTGGACGGAGCGTGTCGACCACATGCTCCTGATCTCGGCAGGAATCGGTGCGGTGTCTGGCTATCTCGGAACGGCGCTGTCCGCTTCGATCGACGATCTGCCGACGGGACCGATCATCGTCCTCGTCGCGACCGGACTGTTCGCAGTATCGCTGCTTTTTGCACCCGTTCGCGGCGTTTTCTCCGGGCTCTACCGCGCCCGCGCCTTCTCCTGGAAGGTGCATCGCCGTCAGGGCCTGCTCGCACTCAATCGCGGCGAAGCGATCTATGACAAGAAGACCATCTTCGTGCTGCTTGCCGAAGGCTTCATGCGACGCGACGGTTCGATCACCCCACCGGGTGTCGTCGCTGCGAAGCTGGCAGCAGAAGAAGAGGCACTCTGGTCGCTCTATCTGCGCGAAAATCCGGATTCCCTGCACCGCGCCCACGGCATGCTGCTCGATCCGATCGAGGAGCGGCTGGGCGCAGGCGAGATCAACGCCCTGCGGTTGAGGCACTACGCTGCGACCAGGCAGACGGTGGAGGCGATGGCTTGATGGCGGTCTATCTCGGGCTGACGATCGTCCCCATTCTGATCGGACTGCTGGCAGCGGTCGCGGCAGCCTTGCTTGGCAACTTCCTCGTGCTCAAGCGCCAGAGCCTGATGGGCGATGCCGTCAGCCATGTGGTGCTTCCCGGCATTATCGTCGCCTTCGTCACGACCGGCTCGATGGACGCCGGTCCGATGCTGGTCGGCGCCGCCATCGCCGCGCTCGTGGCGGCAGTGCTGATCGAGATCATCCGCGTGCTCGGCAAAGTCGAACCGGGCGCCGCGATGGGGGTGGTGTTCACGGCACTGTTCGCCTTCGGCATCGTGCTTCTGGAGCAGACCGACACCGGTGCCATCCACTTCGACGTGGAGCATGCGCTCTACGGCAATCTGGAAAGCCTCGTCTGGCTTGCAGGCCTCGAATGGAGTGCGCTCACCGATCCCGCGGCTCTGGCCGAATTGCCACCGCAACTGCCGCGCGTTGCCGCCGCGCTGGTGGTCGTCATCGCTTTTTTCTGCGTCGCGTGGCGTCCGCTCGTGATCGCGACCTTCGATCCGGTTTTTGCTGCGGCAAGCGGCGTACCGGTCCGCCTGGTGGATGGTGCGCTCATCGCGCTCGTCGCCATCGTTGCCGTCACCGCCTTCGAAGCGGTGGGGGCGATCATCACCATCGCGATGCTGATCTGCCCGCCAGCCGCCGCACGGCTGATGACGGACAATCTGGTGCGGCAACTGCTGTTGAGCGTCGTCTTCGCAGCGATAGCCGCAAGCTTCGGATACCTTGCCGCCGGTGCCGGCGTGGCGCTCTTCGTCTCCGGTGTCGCAGTCTCTGCTGCCGGCATGATCGCGACGGTATCCGGCTTGATCCTCGCCCTCGCTGCGCTTTTCGGGCCACGGCGGCTCGGCGCACGCGCCTGAACCGCTTGAGGGAAGCCAGGTGCTTCCCATGCTGCATCGGAGCCTCTAGGGTCCGCATCCAACCACCGATTGACCTTGATGGATGATGCGCGTGCTCGGCGAAAGACGTTTTCTGATCGATCTGTTTCACGCCGGCGTGCGAAGTGCCGATCCCGCTGAATGCGTGCCGCCCCTGCTGCCTGAACCGCCCAAGGGGCGCACGATCCTCGTTGCCGCCGGCAAGGCGGCTGCGTCGATGGCGCGCGCGGTCGAGGAAAACTGGTCGGGCCCGCTCGAGGGAATAGCCGTGACCCGCTACGGGCATGGCCTCGAAGCGGGCAGGATCGAAGTAATCGAGGCGGCCCATCCGGTTCCGGACGATCGGGGAGAGCAGGCTGCCGCGCGGCTGATGGACACCGTCCGTGGCCTGGGCCCTGACGATCTCGTGCTGTGCCTGATTTCGGGGGGTGGCTCGGCGCTGCTCGCACTTGCCGCCGAGGGGCTGACCCTTGATGACAAGAAGGCCGTCAACAAGAGCTTGCTGGCATCCGGCGCACCGATCGGCGCCATGAACACCGTGCGTAAGCACCTCTCTGCGATCAAGGGCGGCAGGCTTGCCGAAGCGGCCTATCCGGCACGCGTGGTCACGATCGGCATTTCGGACGTGCCGGGCGACGATCCGTCGGTGATCGCGTCCGGTCCGACGGTTCCCGATGCAACGACGCTTGCCGACGCCAAGGCCGTTCTTGAGCGCTACAACATCACCGCGGGAGCGCATGTTCTGGCGCACCTTGAGAAGAGCAGCTCCGAAACGCCAAAGCCCGGCGATGCGATCTTCGCCAACACGGAATTCCGCATGGCATCGCGGCCCGCCGACATGGTCGAGGCGGTCGTCGCCGAAGCGAAGCGCCATGGCATCGAGGTGATGTCGCTGGGTGCCGATATCGAAGGCGAGGCACGTGACATCGGCAGGGAGCATGCGCGCCTGGCACTGCAGATGGCCGAGGAACACCGCGACACACCGCTGCTGATCGTCTCCGGCGGCGAGACCACGGTGACAGTGCGCGGCGACGGGTCGGGGCGCGGCGGCCGCAACGGTGAATATCTCCTGTCACTTGCGCTGGAACTCGACGGACATCTGCGCACCCACGCGCTTGCGGCAGACACGGACGGCATCGATGGCAGCGAGGACAATGCCGGTGCGGTGATCGATCCGGACAGTCTCGCGCGGGCCGGCGCTTCCGGGCTCGACCCGGCGCAATGTCTGGAGCGCAACGATGCCTACAGCGTCTTCGAAGCCTCCGGCGACCTGATCGTGACCGGGCCGACGCGGACCAACGTCAACGATCTCCGGCTGATCCTGATCGCGCCGAAGGGCTGAGAGAACCACCGATTACGGTATCTTGAGGCCGTTGAAGATGAATTGTTAAGGAACCAGCGCCCATCTTGCATCTGATGACTCGCCAGAATGTTTCAGAACTGGACTGATGATGCCGCAGCTGGGCGCCGATGAGGTGGAAAGCACCCGCGAAGCCGTGTTGACCCACACCGACGCCCTGACCGGTCTCGGCAACCGCAGGCGCATGCGCGAAAAGGTTGAAGGCCTCGCAGCCGAGCGCGCCGAGGATCCGGCACCCTTCACCATCGGTCTTGCCAATCTCGACGGCTTCAAGCCCATCAACGACCTCTTCGGCCATGGCGCCGGCGACGTCATCCTCACTCAGGTTGCACACAGGCTGAAGGCCTGCATGCCCGATGGCGCGACTGTCGTTCGACTTGGCAACGACGAATTCGGCTTCGTGCTGCCGCTGGTGTTCGATTCCCGCGGCGCCGAAAAGATGGCGCGCCTGATCAAGGATGTTCTGTCGGCTCCTTTCGATCTCGGTGCCCGCACAGTGCGTTTGACCGCATCGTTCGGCTTCTCGGTCTATCCGTTCGCCGGAACCGATTTCGACAGTCTGATGAGCTGCGCCGAGACGGCGCTCTACCGCTCCAAAAGGCGCGGGCGCAGCCAGATCACGGTCTATTCGCAGGAGATCGCCGAGGAATTCCGCCGCGCGACCGAACTGGAACAGGCACTGCGCCGCGCGATCATCGCAGACGATGTCGCCGTGCATTTCCAGCCGATCGTTCGCCTGGCCGATGGCCAGATCATGGGGTTCGAGGCACTCGCGCGCTGGCATGACGCCGAGCTCGGCTTCGTGCCGCCGAACGTCTTCATCACGCTTGCCGAGGAACGCGGCTTCATCGACCTCCTGACAGAAGTGCTGCTGAAGAAGGCAGCCGCGACCGCGTTGCGCTGGCCGGAGGACATGTACCTGTCCTTCAATCTGTCTTCGGCGCAGCTCGTCGATCCTATGACGAGCCTGTCGATCCTGGCCATCCTCAATCGCGCCGGCCTCGACCCACGCCGGCTCGAGCTGGAAATCACCGAAACTGCGATGATGTCGGATCCCGACATGGCGCAGAAGATCGTCACCGAACTCCGGGCTGTCGGCATCAAGATTGCCCTCGACGATTTCGGAACGGGACAATCGAGCCTCGGCCGCCTGCGCGACTTCACCTTCGACAAGGTGAAGATCGACCGCGCCTTCGTGTCGGAAATCACCCGCGACCGTCCGTCGGAACATATCATCAAGGCCATTCTGGCCATGTGCGAGGGCATGGATCTCGCCGTCATCGCCGAAGGCATCGAAGAGGTGGAGCAGGCCGCAAAGCTGATCCAGCTCGGCTGCCGGCTCGGACAGGGCTATCTCTACGGAAAGCCGATCAAGGCATCCGACACCCTGCGCCTGATCGCCGCCAACGCCCGTCCGCTGGAAGCCATCGCTATCGCCTGAGTCTCATCCAAGACCATGGTCGGGTTCCCGGGTGGTTGCAGTGCCTCACCCGAAGGTTAGTCTTGCGCCGTCAGCCAAAGTTCGTTGCTGGATCAGACTTCATGCCAATGACAGCGTTTCTCACCGCCATCGCCATGATTGCTTTTGCGGCGAACTCGATCCTTGCGCGTGAAGCTTTGGCAGACGGCGCCATGGATGCTGCTGCTTTCACCGGATTGCGTCTCGCATCGGGCGCCGTAGCGCTTGCGCTCGTTCTTGCCCTGCGGCGGACGGCCAAAGGAAAAGTCGTGCCAGGGAGTTGGCTGTCCGCGCTGGCGCTTTTTGTCTACGCGATCGCTTTCTCTTTTGCCTATGTGCAGCTCGGCGCTGCAACCGGCGCGCTCGTTCTCTTCGTCTCCGTGCAGTTGACCATGATCGGCTGGGGCATCGTGCGTGGCGAACGACCACGTGTCATGCAATGGGCGGGTATCGTCATGGCGCTTGCAGGCTTCGTTTATCTCGTGTCGCCGGCTCTGACGCGGCCGGACCCGGTTGCGACGACGCTCATGATCACGGCCGGCATCGCCTGGGGCGTTTATTCGTTGCGAGGTCGCGGCAGTCGCGATCCGATTGACGATACGGCAGGGAACTTCATCCGCACCATGCCACTTGCGCTGGCTCTGCTGGCTTTCGCCATTTTGGTCCAGGACAATCCCGCGGGCACACTGTCGGGCAGAGGCATCGGACTGGCCGTCGCCTCGGGCGTTCTCGCATCCGCCGCCGGCTACGTGGTCTGGTACCGAGTTCTGCCGCATCTGGCGGCGATAGCTGCAGCGATCGTTCAGCTGTCCGTGCCGGTCATTACTGCTGCCGCCGGCGTGCTGTTTCTGGCCGAGCCAGTGACCATTGAACTGGTTCTCGCCGGCATGCTCATCCTCTCGGGCCTCGCCCTTGCGATCGCTGCACGCCGAAAAGCCTGAGCTTCCCTGTCAGCCGTCTGTGAACCGGAAGTCCTTCATCTGCTCGCGCAGCGTGGTCTTCTTGATCTTCCCCGTTGCGGTGTGGGGAATTTCATCGGTGAAGACGACCTCGTCCGGCATCCACCACTTGGCGATCTTGCCCGACATGAAATCGAGAATTGACTGCTTGTCCGGCTGACGGCCTTCCTTGAGCACGATGACGAGCAGAGGGCGCTCGTCCCATTTCGGATGAGCGACGCCGATGACGGCGGCTTCGGCAACATCTGGATGACCAACGGCCAGGTTTTCAAGATCGATGGTTGAAATCCATTCGCCGCCCGATTTGATGACGTCCTTGGCCCGATCGGTGATCTGCAGATAGCCGTGCGCGTCCATATGGCCGACGTCGCCCGTATCGAACCAGAGCTCCTCGTCGAACTGCTCGGCGCCGCGGCCCTTGTAGTAGCTGGACGACACCGCGGGGCCGCGCACCTTCAGGCGCCCGAAGGTCTTGCCGTCCCAGGGCAGGATGCGTTCCTCGTCGTCGACGATCTTCATTTCGACGCCGAAGGGCGGATGGCCCTGCTTCACCTGCAGGTCGAGCTTGGCCTCCCCGGTGAGATGCGCGTAGTCCGGCTTAATCGAGCAGACCGTCCCGAGTGGGCTCATCTCAGTCATGCCCCAGGCGTGCATCACGTGAACGCCGTAGCGGTCCTGGAAGGCCTGCGTGATCGCACGGGGGCAGGCCGAGCCGCCGATGACGACGCGTTCGAGATCGGGCAACTGTCCGTGTTCCTTTTCCAGATGCTGCAGCAGCATCAGCCAGACCGTCGGGACCGCGGCCGTGATCGTCACCTTCTCGTTCGTGAGCATCTCGTAGATTGACTTGCCGTCCATGCCCGGTCCCGGAAAGACCAGCGTCGCGCCGGCCATCGGTGTCGAGAACGCCGTCGACCACGCATTGGCGTGGAACATCGGAACGACCGGCATCATCACGTCGCGCGAGGCAATGCCCAGCATGTCCGCCTGCAGCGCTGTCATGGCATGCAACACGTTCGAGCGGTGCGAATAGACGACGCCTTTCGGATCGCCGGTCGTGCCCGACGTGTAGCACATGCCTGCAGCCGTGCGCTCATCGAAGTCCTTCCAGCGGAAGTCGTCGTCGGCTTCGGCAAGCCAGTCTTCATAGGCGACGGCAGGGAAGGGAAGATCAGCGGGCATATGCGCTGCGTCTGTCAGAATGACGATCCGCTTCAGGCTCGACACCTGGGGTGCGATGGCCTTGACGATGGGCAGAAAGGTCAGGTCGACAAAGAGAAGCCGGTCTTCCGCATCGTTCACGATCCAGGCGATCTGGTCGGGAAAGAGCCGCGGATTGAGCGTGTGGTAGATGGCGCCGATGCCAAGCGTGCCGTACCAGACCTCCAGGTGCCGCCACGTGTTCCAGGCAAGCGTCGCCACCCGGTCGCCGAGCGCGATGCCTTCCATGTCCAGCCGCTTCGCTAACTTAAGTGCGCGGTTACGAACGGTTCGGTAGTCCGTGCGATGGATCGGGCCTTCCACCGATCGGGAGATGACAGGTCGACCACCATGATAGTGTGCCGCATGATCGATGACCTTGTGACAAAGAAGCGGCCATTCCTGCATCAGTCCCAGCATGCACGTTCCTCCATTCCCCGCAGCCTCCTCGCTGCGTTCTTGGCCGACTATGGAGCGGTGGGGCGCATTATGAAAGATGGGCCTTTCGTCGAGGTGCTGACGGCTAGCATTGATCCGCATCAAGGGAAGTTTCTTGTTTGCTGATAATGCGTCCTATAAGAATTGATTCACGGCACGAACGAGACCCAAGAATCGATCCACTTCAGCCACCCGGGCGCCTCCATCATGAAGTCAGGCCTATCCGGCGACGCGCCTCTCGACCAGTTGAAGGAAATCACGACTCTTCAAACGCAGTTCGAGGTTTTTCGCCAGTTCAAGAAGACTGTAGAGCTGTACGGTTACCGGTGCTTTCTGGTGCTGCGTCTGCCGCCGCCAACCTCATTGGACCTGGCCGAAAACTCCATCATCACGAATTTTCCCGCTGAATTTCTGGGCGCTTTCGATCGGCAGAAGCTGATGCGCAGCAGCCCCCTGTTTGCCCGCTTGCGTACGTCGATCCTTCCTTTTTCGTTTCGCTATGCCGAATTCGTCGCTGGCCGGAGCGCCAAGGACGCGACGATGGCCGCCAAGCTCTACGAGGAGTTCGGGCTGGTCGATGGTATCTGCCTGCCGGTTCAAAGTGTGGAAGGCGATCGCTGTGCCGTCGTCTTCGCCGGCGAACGGGACCCGCTCGACAACGACGCGATCGCGCAATTGATGCTGCTGACGCTTCACCTCTTCCAGCGCTTGGGCGAAGTCTCTCAGCGCTCGGCGAAACTCGAGCAGCCGCTGACCGAACGCGAACTCGAATGCCTGACATGGACGGCGGCGGGCAAGACGAGCGCGGACATCGCGCAGATCCTCGAACTCTCCGAACACACGGTCAATCACTACCTGAACCGCGCAACCAAGAAGCTCGATACGGTCAACCGCACCCAGGCGGTGGCAAAGGCGCTCCGCCGCAGCCTTATTCGCTAGCCGTCCGCCGTCTGCCGTGCAACGGCGCGGACAGATTGCATGAAGATGGAGAGCGCCAGCGACTGGTCTCCGGTCCCCCGCGTCGTCAGGCCGACCGAGCCGACGGTCTCGCTCGTATCGATCGGCAGGCGAGCGACGCGCCCGTCGCGAATGTCGTTGGCGACAGCACCCTCCGATATGATCCAGATCGCATCATGTGCCCGGATGTAAGCGCGCCCGAATGCGTCTGACACGGTCTCGATGCGCACCGGCAACTCGGCGATCCCGTTGGTGACGAGGAAGCGATCGACGAAGGGGCGGATGACGGCGTTCGGCGTCGGCATCAGGATCGTATAGTCGCGCAATTCGCCGAGCGAAAAATTGGGCTTGCTCATCAGCGGGTGGCCCGTTCGAACGGCAAAAATGACGTGCTCTGAGTAGAGCGGTTCGAAGGAGAGGCCGATCATCATCTCCGGCGGCGCAAGGCGCCCGACGACGAGATCGAGCGCGCCGGTGCGCAACTGTTCCAAAAGCACGGAATTGTCGCCTGTCACCACCGTGATTGGACTTCCCGTGTTCTCCTTCAGGAACTGCGCCACCGCATCGGGCATGATCCGTGCTGAAACAGTGGGCAGCGCTCCGATGCGGACCGGCGGCCCTTCCGAGCGCAAGGCCTGCTGAATGGAATCAACGCCCTGCCTGAGCGCAGCGACGCTCGAACCCGCATGACGTAGGAACACCTCGCCGAAGCGCGAGATGCGAATGCCGCGGCCATCCTTCTCGAACAGCCGCACGCCGAGTGCATCTTCGAGCTCCCGGATCGTGCGCGTGACCGCCGGCTGGGTGAGCGCCAGCACGTCCGCTGCCTTGCTCACGCTCTTCTGGCGGGCTACCTCCATGAAGGTCTGGAGATGCCGAAACTTGATCTGCTGGTCCATCGCATACCGAAAAGATTATGGATCAGGCCCAAGAATATCATTTTACCATACCGATACAATTTGCTTTGAAAGCCTGAGGGAGAATTCGATGCAGTTTCACAAGGTCAACGGCGTCACACTGCATTATCAGCTGATCGGCGCGCCCGAAGGGCGCCCTGTGCTGGTCTTCGCCAATTCCCTCGGCACCGATTTCCGCATCTGGCGTGATGTCATAGTCCGGCTCGTCGGCGAGTTCGCGATCGTGCTCTACGACAAGCGCGGCCACGGACTGTCCGATGTCGGCGAGACGCCCTACACGATCGACGATCACGTCGACGACTTGTCCGGCCTGCTCGACCATCTGCGCGTGCGCAAGGCTGTCATCTGCGGGCTATCGGTCGGCGGGCTGATCGCGCAGGGCCTTGTCCACAAGCGCTCCGATCTCGTGCGCGCCCTCGTTCTTTGCGACACCGCCCACAAGATCGGAACGGCGGAAATGTGGGATGCCCGCATCCGCGCGATCTACGAAGAAGGCATCGAGGCGATCGCCGACCTGATCCTCGAGCGCTGGTTCACCGTCGATTACCGCAAGCCCGACAACGCCGAGTTCACCGGCTACCGCAACATGCTGATCCGCACGCCGCGCGATGGCTATACCGCCACCTGCGCCGCGATCCGGGACGCCGATTTCACCGAAGCTGCGAAGCTGATCGACGTGCCGACCATGTGCGTTGTTGGCACCGAAGACGGCTCGACACCGCCAGAACTCGTCGGTGAGCTGTCCCGGCTGATCCCCGGTGCCCTTTACCAGGAGATCCCGCAGGCCGGCCATCTGCCCTGCATCGAGCAGCCGGTGGTTCTGACGGACGCCATCAAGCTGTTCGTCGAAAAGATCACGAAGGAAGGCAAATGAGCGCCACGACAAAATCTCCCCGCCACATCGAAGGTATGGCGACGCGCCGCTCGGTGCTCGGAGATGCGCATGTCGACAGGGCAGAGGCGGCGAAGTCGGAATTCGATGCGCCCTTTCAGGAGATGATCACCGAGGGCGCCTGGGGCACCGTCTGGTCGCGGCCGAACTGGACGAAGCGCGAGCGCTCCATTGTCACGATCGCACTGCTTGCAGCACTCGGCCATGACGACGAGGTGGCGATGCATGTGCGCGCCACCGCCAACACCGGCGCGAGCGAAGACGATATCCGCGAAGCGCTGATGCATGTGGCGATCTATGCCGGCGTTCCGGCCGCCAATCACGCGTTCAAGATCGCCAAGCAGACGTTGAAGGAGATGGCTGCCGAAAAGGCGGCTTGAGGAGCGACGATGTCGAACAGGAAACCCGAAACCGGTGCCTTCTTTCCGCGCGATCGCGCCTGGCAACCGGACGCTTACACGCCGTGGTACAAGACGAGCGTGCTCCGCTCGCCGCAAAAGGCGCTTCTGTCCATCAACAACACCCTGTCGGAGATGACCGGCCCGGTCTTCGGCCACGACATCCTCGGCGAACTCGATGACGACCTCATCCACAATTTCGCCAAGCCTGGCGAAAGCGCGATCGGACCGCGCATCATCGTCCATGGCCGCGTCATGGACGAGCGGGGCAGGGGCGTCGGCGGTGCGCTGCTTGAATTCTGGCAGGCGAATGCCGGTGGCCGCTACCGCCACAAGAAGGAGGGCTACGTCGCCGCGCTCGATCCGAATTTCGGCGGCTGCGGGCGCACCATCACCGATGAGGACGGTCATTACTCGTTCCGCACCATCAAGCCGGGGCCGTATCCATGGCCGAACGGCGTCAATGACTGGCGCCCGGCCCACATCCATTTCTCCGTCTTCGGCCATGGCTTCGCGCAGCGGCTGATCACCCAGATGTATTTCGAAGGCGACCCGCTGATCCCGCTCTGCCCGATTGTGAAGACCATCGCCGATCCGAAAGCGATCGAGGACCTGATCGCACCGCTCGACATGGCCAACACGATCCCCATGGACGCCAGCGCCTACAAGTTCGACATCGTCCTGCGCGGCCGCCGCTCGACCATGTTCGAGAACCGGATGGAGGGGAACTGATGCCGCAATCGCTGAACCGCCTGAAGGAATCCGCGTCGCAGACGGCTGGTCCTTATGTCCATATTGGGCTGACGCCGAATTTCGCGGAGATTGGTGGCGTCTACGCCGATGATCTCGGCAGTCGCATGCTGACGGGCGATGCCAGTGGCGAGCGCATCACCATCAAGGGACGCATCTTCGACGGAACGGGCACGCCGCTGAAGGATGCGCTGGTCGAAATCTGGCAGCCGGATGCGGCAGGGCTTTTCAATTCGCCATCCGAGATGCGCGGTTCGGCCGATCCGCATTTCACCGGCTTCGGGCGTTGCGCGACCGATATGGCAAACGGCGAGTTCGTCTTCGAGACGATCAAGCCGGGTCCGGTTCCCTATCCTGACGGCCGGATGCAGGCGCCGCATGTCACGCTCTGGATTGTCGCGCGCGGCATCAATATCGGCCTTCACACCCGCATGTATTTTTCCGACGAGGAGAAGGCCAATGCGGACGATCCGTTGCTCAACCGGATCGAGCACCGCCACCGCGTCGCAACGCTCATCGGAAAGCGCGATGGCGATGTCGTGACCTTCGACATTCACCTGCAGGGCGACGACGAAACCGTCTTCCTCGATATCTGACGACAACCAACAGGCAGGAAATCCATGGCGAAGTTCCAGGATTTGAAGACAGCCGTCGCGGAGAATCTCCATGACGGCGATATGGTGGCCTTCGAGGGCTTCACCCATCTGATACCGCATGCGGCGGCCCACGAAGCGATCCGCCAGGGCCGGAAAGACCTGACGCTCGTGCGCATGACGCCGGACGTCATCTACGACCAGATGATCGGCATGGGCATGGCGAAGAAGCTCGTCTTCTCATACGCCGGCAACCCGGGCGTTGGCCTTCTGCGCCGGCTGCGCGATGCGGTCGAAAACGGCTGGCCGAACCGGCCGGAAGTGGAAGAACACAGCCATGCGGCGATGGCCAATGCCTATGAGGCGGGCGCAAGCGGCCTGCCATGCGCCATCTTCCGCGGATACCTCGGCGCCGGGCTCGAACAGGTAAACCCGAACATCAAGCGCGTCGCATGCCCGTTCACCGGCGAAATGCTGGCGGCTGTGCCGTCGGTGCGCCCGGATGTGACCTTCATCCACGCGCAGAAGGCGGACCGGAAGGGCAACGTGCTCGTCGAAGGCATCATCGGCATCCAGAAGGAAGCGGTGCTTGCCGCCAAGCGTGCCGTGGTGACGGTCGAGGAAATCGTCGAGAATTTCGACGACGTGCATCCGAACGCCTGCATCCTGCCCCGATGGACGGTCACCGCGATCTGCGAAGTGCCGGGCGGCGCTCATCCTTCCTATGCGCACGGCTATTATGACCGCGACAACAAGAGCTATCTCGACTGGGACAAGATCGCCGCCGAGCGCAACAGTTTCCAGGCATGGATGCAGGACAATGTGTTGAACGCCGGTCCGCAAGACTTTGCCGGACGCGTCGAGCATTTGAGGAGCGCCAAATGAGCGATCTTGGTTTTACGCCCGATGAGATGATGACAATCGCTGCGGCGCGCGCGCTGAAGAACGACGACGTCTGCTTCGTCGGCATCGGTGCGCCATCGGCTGCCTGCAACGTGGCGCGGCTGACGCATGCCCCGGACATCACTCTGATCTATGAGTCCGGCACGATCGGCACGGCGCCGGACGTGCTGCCGCTCTCAATCGGCGACGGCGAACTCTGCGACACGGCCGTTACCACGGTGTCGGTGCCGGAGATGTTCCGCTACTGGCTGCAGGGCAGTCGCGTCACGATCGGTTTCCTTGGCGCCGCGCAGCTCGACAAGTTCGGCAACATCAACACGACCGTCATCGGCGACTACGACACGCCGAAGACCCGCCTGCCTGGCGGCGGCGGCGCGCCGGAAATCGCCTCGTCTTCGGGTGAGATCTACATCACCATGAAGCAGACGAAACGCGGCATGGTCGACAAGATCGACTTCTTCACGTCCTTCGGTCATGGAACCGGTGGCAAGGACCGTGAAAATCTCGGCATCAAGACCAAGGGCCCGACGCTGCTGATCACCGATCTGGCGATCTGGAAGCCCGATCCCGAGACCAAGGAATTCACGGTCGTTTCCATGCATCCGGGCGTGACGCGCGAGCAGGTTCAGGAAACCTGCGGCTGGCCGGTGAAGTTCGCCGATCAGGTCGAGGTCACGCCGGCGCCGGACGAGACGGAACTGAAGACGCTGCGCGATCTTCAGGCAAGAACGAAGGCCGCCCATGAGGGAACCGGCCGTGGCAAGAACAAATTCGGGAGCCAGCGCGATGGCTGAAGCCTATATCTGTGATTACATCCGCACGCCGATCGGTCGCTTTGCGGGCGCGCTTTCGTCCGTGCGTGCCGACGATCTGGGCGCCGTGCCACTGAAAGCGCTGATGGAGCGCAACGCGTCTGTCGACTGGGCGGCGATCGACGAAGTCATCTATGGCTGCGCCAACCAGGCCGGCGAGGACAACCGCAACGTCGCGCGCATGTCGTCGCTTCTGGCCGGCCTGCCGGTTGAAGTGCCCGGCACCACCATGAACCGGCTTTGCGGATCGGGCATGGACGCCGTCATCGCCGCGGCCCGTGCCATCAAGGCTGGCGAAATCGACATTGCGATTGCCGGTGGCGTGGAATCCATGTCACGCGCGCCCTTCGTGATGCCGAAGGCGACGAGCGCCTTTTCGCGCGACAATGCGGTTTATGACACGACGATCGGCTGGCGCTTCGTCAATCCGTTGATGAAGAAGCAATACGGCGTCGATTCCATGCCGGAGACCGGCGAAAACGTCGCCGCCGACTGGCAGGTGAGCCGTGAGGACCAGGACAAGTTCGCCGTGCGCTCGCAGCAGAAAGCCGGTCGCGCCATGGAAAACGGCAGGCTGGCAAAGGAAATCACGCCGGTCTCGATCCCGCAGCGCAAGAAGGACCCGATCGTCGTCGATCGCGACGAGCACCCACGCCCCGACACGACGTTCGAAGCGCTGGCCAAGCTGCCGACCCCGTTCCGCGAAGGTGGCACGGTCACGGCCGGCAATGCCTCCGGCGTCAACGATGGCGCGGCAGCGCTGATCGTCGCATCGGAAGAAGCGGCCCGCAAACATGGGCTGACCCCGATCGCCCGCATCCTCGGCGGTGCGACCGCGGGTGTCGCGCCCCGCATCATGGGCTTCGGGCCTGCACCGGCCGCAAAGAAGCTCTTCGCTCGCCTCGGTCTTGGAGCCGGCGATTTCGACGTGATCGAGCTCAACGAAGCCTTCGCGAGCCAGGGCTTGGCGACGCTGCGCGATCTCGGCATCGCCGATGACGACGAGCGCGTGAATCCAAATGGCGGCGCCATCGCGCTCGGCCATCCGCTCGGCATGTCCGGCGCGCGTATCACCGGCACGGCAGCGCTCGAACTCGCCGAACGCGACGCAAGGCGCGCGCTCTCCATGATGTGCATCGGCGTTGGCCAGGGCATTGCGATCGCGCTCGAGCGGGTCTGAACCATCGAACTTAGCTCAAAGGGCCGGTGTCATCGCCGGCCCTTTGGCGTTATAAGGCGGCCATCTTGACTGCCGGGAGGTATCGATGTCGCTGTCGCTTTTTGAGCACCCCGTGCTCGCCGCACATTTCGGGGACGACGCGCTCGCCGCTCATTTTCGGCTGGAAGCCGAAATCTCCACTATGCTGACCTTCGAAATGGCGCTGGCGGAAGCGGAGGCCCATGAGGGCCTGATCGCTCCGGAAGCCGCCGCTGCCATTGCAAAAGCCTGCGAGGACTTCGCGCCGGATTTCGATGCGTTGCGCGAGGGCGTCGCCCGCGACGGCCTGATCGTGCCCGAACTCATCCGCGAACTGCGCAAGACCGTGCCGGAGCCCCACGCGGCGCATCTGCATTTCGGCGCGACCAGCCAGGACGTGATCGATACGAGCCTCGTTCTTAGGCTCAAGATGGTGCTGCCGATGCTGGCGGCGCGGCTGGAAAACCTGATCGCCGCCCTGCAGGACCTCGACGAGCGCTTCGGCCACAACCATCTCATCGGCCGCACCCGCATGCAGGCCGCGATACCGATCCCGGTCGGATCGAGGCTGCGCGCCTGGATGATGCCGCTGTCGCGCGCTCTGGACGAACTGGAAGACATCGGCCCGGAACTGTTGCAGCTGCAGTTTGGCGGCGCTGCCGGTACGCTCGAGAAGCTCGGCGATGACGCGGCAGGCGTCGCGGCGCGGGTCGGTTACCTGCTCGATCTGGAAGTTCCGCAATCGAACTGGCACTCCCAGCGCGATTCCATCGCCCGCTTTGCCAACTGGCTGTCGCTGATCTCCGGCGCGCTCGGCAAGATCGGCCAGGACGTCGCGCTGATGGCGCAGAACGAAATCGGCGAGATCGCCATGACCGGCGGCGGCGGCTCATCCGCAATGCCGCATAAGCAGAACCCGGTGCGCGCAGAAACGCTGGTGGCGCTCGCACGCTTCAATGCCACCCAGCTTGCGGGCATGCACCACGCGCTCGTCCACGAGCAGGAACGCTCGGGCGCCGCATGGTCGCTCGAATGGATGATCCTGCCGCAGATGGTGGTGGCCGCCGGCGCCTCGACACGGCTCGGCGGCGAGCTTCTGGATTCCATCGAACGCATTGGCGCAGCGGAGTAGCGGCATGGCTGAAGCAGCGGTCCATCGCTCCGACAGCATTCGCGACGGCGAAGTGCAGGGCAGTCTGCCGGAGCATTTCGACGCGTCTGTCTATTTCATCGGTCGCATCCACACGCCGTTCAAGACGCGGGCAGACTGTCCGCGCAGGGGCGATCCGGAGCAGGGACCGGACTGCACGATCGAGCTCGATGCCCGCTTTGCCGATGCGCTGAAGGGCCTGGATGCCTATGAACACATCGCCGTGCTCTACTGGATGGATCAGGCGCGGCGCGACCTTTTGGTCCAGAACCCCAAGCACGATGGCGGGCTCGTTGGCACCTTCGCGCTGCGCTCGCCGGTCCGCCCGAACCCGATCGCGCTTTCCATCGCTCGGCTGATCAGGATCGATGGCGCGACGCTGACGGTGCGGGGGCTGGACTGCGTAAATGGCACGCCGCTGATCGACATCAAGCCGGAATTCACCGGCGGGCGCAAACCCTGTCACGCTTGATCGCCGCCCCAGCGCCCTTGCCGCACGGCGTTCCTGCCGATAGGACCGCGCGAGAAAAGGCGGCCAGCGCCGTCATCAGCCGATGGGATTTGTAAGCCGATGAGCGATTTCGACGAGGATGCACTGGCCGAGGCGTATAATCGCGGGCTGGACCTGGAAAAGGCCGGACGTCGTGAGGAAGCCGCCGTCTTCTATCGGCGCGCACTGGAGCTCGATCCCGACGATCATGGCGGCGCTGCCGTACGGCTTGCCTCCATGGGCCTTGCGCCCGCACCGGACAAGGCGCCCGATGCCTATGTCATGACCCTGTTCGACCAGCATGCGGAAGTGTTCGACAGCGTGCTCGTCGACCAGCTCGGCTATTCCGTCCCGATGATGCTGGGCGACGCGCTTCCGGCGTTCCTGCCCGACGGTGCGGCCCGCCTACTCGACCTCGGCTGCGGCACGGGCCTTGTCGGCGAAGCGCTCTATGACAGTGTCGACCATGCGGTGGGTGTCGATCTCTCGGAACGCATGATCGAGATCGCCGACGAGCGCGAAGTCTATGACGAGCTTTATGTCGCCGAGATAGGCCTTTTTCTCGAGGAGAGCGAAGCACTGCCTTTCGATCTCGTCGTGGCTGCGGACGTGCTGCCTTATATGGGCAAGCTCGAACGCTTCTTCTCAGGCATCGCGAAGCATACGACGACTGCCGGCCTGCTCGCGTTTTCCAGCGAGACACTGCCGGACGAGGCCTTTGGCGGAGCCGATTTTACCGTCGGACCGCATCAGCGTTTCGCCCATCCGCTCAGCTACATCGATCGCCTGCTCACCGTAAATGGCTTCGAACGGCTGCTGGCCGAACCGATCGTCGTGCGCCACGAGCAGGGCACGCCCGTGCCCGGCCATCTGGTCATTGCGCGCAAGAGCTGAACTTCAGCGGAACGCCGCGAGCGCCGCCGCTTCGTCTTCGAGAGAGAGTGGGGCGCCAGCGTCGATACCCGTCAAATAGGCGTCGAGCGTGTCCAGCGAGGAAGCCGGCTGATAGCCGGTTCCGTCGGCCGAGCCGGTTCCCATGGCGAAGGTGAGCTGCCAGTCATCGGTCGTGCGACAAGCGACGCCGACGAATGCCTGCTCGGAAGCCAGTTCGAACTCGCGGCAGACACGGTTTGCACCATCCGTGAAGGTCGAGACGGCCGTCAGCGTGCCGGCGCCCGCAATTTCGGTCGTGTCGCCCGATGCCGTCGTCAGCAACGCGTCATCAAGCCCCGGAACGTCGATCAGCGCGACCTGTGCCGAACCGGCAGGCGCTGAACCCTGGCCGGCCATGTAGCCGGCAAGACCGGCAGCGACGATGGCGACGGATGCGGCGGCAGCCATGGCAAACCGCGCAAAGCCACGCCGGTTTTCGTTGGCTGCTGCAGGGACCCGACCCTTCTCTCGGAAGGGCAGAACGGTCGCCGCTGCAGCAGGTGCGGCAATCATCCGCTCGACTGCCGCCTGCAGCGATGGCGGCACGGGCTGAGCGAGTTGGCTTGCAAACACGCCCTCGGCCAGTTCGCGCGCTTCCATGAAGAGCGCAACGCGCTCGGCAAGCGCCGGATCGTCGTTCATGGCGGCTTCGACGCGCTCCATTTCGGCGTCGTCAAGTTCGCCATCGGCGAAGGCCATCAATGTCTCGTCGCTGAAATCGTGTGTCGTCATGATCCGTGCCCGTCCTCTTCAGGCTGAGAACGTCGGGCATCGGCGTTTATTCCACCGCCCTCGACAAGTTTCTTGCGCGCTCGTGCCAGCCGGCTCATCACGGTGCCGATCGGGATGCCGAGAAGTTCCGACACTTCCTTGTAGGACATGTCTTCGGCGCAGACGAGCAGCAGAATTTCGCGCTGGTCGTCAGGCAGCGCAGCGATGGCGCGCGACACGTCGCCGAGATCCATGCGGGCATGCGCTTCCCGCGCGCCGTCTGTGCCAACGAGATCGATCTGCGTGTCGATGTCTTCGGCCTGTCCGGCCGACTTGCCCTTCCGGATCTGGTCGATCCAGAGATTGCGCATGATGCGGAACACCCACGAATCGAACCGTGTGCCCGGTGTAAAGCCAGATGCATTGGCCAACGCCTTCTCGCATGCGGCCTGCACAAGGTCGTCGGCGCTGTCCATATTGCGCGTCAGCGTATAGCCGAACCGGCGCATATTGGGCAGGAAAACGATGAGCCGTCGCCCGATCTCATCTCTGGCATCCGTCACGCGTTATCGATCCTCAAAAGTTCATGACGGGGCCGGAATAAGTGGGCGCCGCGGCCGTTATGCAGCATATGGTTTTGAAAGCGGCAACTGAAATTCGCGTCACGCAAGCATAAAGTGCAGATCGACTTGCCGCCCGAATGAACCAATCCAATTAGCGCGTCGAATGGAGATTTCGATCGTGATCAGCATCGTCAGGTTCATTGCCGCTTGCGGCCTGGCCGTTACAGCCGCCTTGCCGAATGTCCCTGTCGGCACGGGCACGCTGGTTGCCGGCGCAGCCCTCGTTCACGCAACCGCTCCCGCTTTCGCTCAGGAAGGCGATGACGGTGACGATGGCGACGACGGGGATGATGGCGGCGGTGGCGGCGGTGGTGCTGGCCCAAGCGGCGGTGGCCGATCGGGCGGAGATGGCGAAAGCCGGCAGTTTCGCGGCGGCAGCGGTCAGGCACCCGAGTTCATCCGGCGACCATTGCGCACACTTCGCTCGCTCTTCGATCAGGGATCGCCGCCGCCGAGGCAGGCCCGCAGAGCAGCACCGCAGCCGGCACCCTTGCCGGACCGTGCCGCGCGCGAACTGACGGCACTTGGTCTGGACGACGACGACGTGGCCGCACTCGAGGCCCAGGGCTTTGCCGTGGACGAGCGGGTGCTGATCGAACTGCTCGGCGGCGAACTGGTGCGTCTCGTTGCACCGGACGGCGTGTCGCTGGAAGAAGCGCGTGCCACCGTCGCCGGCCTCAACGCGACATCGGCCGTGGATTTCAACCATTATTACCGGCCCGAGGCCCGCCCGCTCGAAGACTGCGAAGGCATGAACTGCCCGGCCACCGAACTCATCGACTGGCACTTTGCAGCGACCGAGGACGGATGCGTGGTGCCGGCACGGATCGGGCTGATCGATACCGGGATCAACCCGGACCACGATGCATTCTCCGCCGGCTCGGTCACGGTCCTCGATCGTGTCGGCCAGGCCGAGGAGACCTCCGACCTCAAACACGGCACCGCCGTCGCAGCGCTTCTCGTCGGATCGAAGCAGGAGCGCACGTCCGGCCTTCTTCCCGGCGCCGATCTGGTTGCGGTCGATGCATTCCAGACGGCAGGCGCCGATACGAGGGCGACCGCCTACGATCTTGTGCGCGCCATCGACCGGGTCGCACGCGAAGAGATCGCGGTCCTCAATCTCAGTCTCGCCGGTCCGGCGAATGAACTGCTCGAGCGCACCGTTGCAGCCATCGCTGAAAACGGGATCATCCTGGTGGCAGCGGCCGGCAACAATGGGCCGAGCGCACCGCCTGCCTATCCTGCAGCCTATGAGGATGTGATTGCGGTGACAGCCGTTGATCGCAGCCGGCGGCCTTACCGGCGAGCGGGGCAGGGCGACCACATCGATATCGCCGCACCTGGCGTGGAGATATGGACGGCGGCGTCGATTTCAGGCGCCCGACCGAAGACGGGCACCTCCTTTGCCGCGCCCTTCGTGACGGCCGCGATCGCGCTCGCCAAGGCCGTCGATCCCACCATGGATGCGGCGACGATCGCGGGTCATCTGGAAGCGAGCGCCGATGATCTCGGTGATCCTGGACGCGACGCTGTCTTCGGCTGGGGCCTGCTCAACACGCCCGCACTGTGTCGCGCCGTCACCGCGGCGCAGGAGGAAGACGACGCGTCGATGCTGATTTCGGCGTCGGAGGAAGGCTCGGGCAATATGGTTGCGGGCGCCGATCCCAATGTGGGTCCGGCAACCGGCGGCAGGGCAAGCGGCGTTCGCTAGAGCCCCAGAGGAGGACGGTTCAGTCGGCCGGGAACCAGTGCTTTGTGCGGTTTGCGAACGCGACCAGCGAAAGCATCACCGGCACCTCGACGAGCACGCCGACCACGGTCGCAAGCGCGGCGCCCGAGCCCAGTCCGAAGAGGCTGATGGCGACGGCAACGGCGAGTTCGAAGAAATTAGAGGTGCCGATCAGCGCGCAGGGAGCCGCGATGGTGAAGGGCAGGCGCCACGCCCGTGCCGCGAAATAGGCGGCGAAGAAGATGCCGTAGGACTGGATTAGAAGCGGCACGGCGATGAGAAGGATTACCAGCGGCTGTTCGAGAATGACTTCTGCCTGGAAGCCGAACAGCAGCACGACGGTGACCAGCAACCCGAAGACGGAAGCTGGTTTCACGCGGGCACTGAAGCGGGCAATGGCTGCGTCTTCCTCTACCTTGCTTCGCGTGCCCCGGCTGAGCTTTACGCGCGTCAACGCGCCTGCCGCCAGCGGGATGACGATATAGAGCCCGACAGAGAGAAGCAGCGTCATCCATGGCACGACCAGATCGGTGACACCGAGCAGAAGCGCGACGATCGGGGCGAATGCGAACACCATGATGACGTCGTTCACCGAGACCTGGACGAGCGTGTAGTTCGGGTCGCCGCGGGTCATCTGGCTCCAGACGAACACCATGGCCGTGCACGGCGCTGCCCCGAGCAGGATGAGGCCGGCCAGATATTGCTCCGCATCGGCCGGCGCGATCAGGTCTGCGAAGACATACTCAAAGAAGAGCACGCCGAGCGCCGCCATCGTGAATGGCTTCACGAGCCAATTGATGACGATCGTCACCACGAGGCCCTTTGGTTTGGCACCGACCTGGCGCAGGCTCTTGAAGTCGACACCCACCATCATCGGATAGACCATTGCCCAGATCAGCACGGCGACCACGAGGTTGACCGAGGCGTATTCGAACGCCGCCAGGCGCTGGAAAAGTCCAGGAACGAGATTGCCGAGCAGCAGCCCGGCGAGGATCGCCGCACCGACCCAGACTGAAAGCCATTTCTCGAACGGCCCGATGCCGGCCGGAGCCGGCGCCTCGGCGGAAGTGTCGATGGACATGGACGAACCTTCAGGCGGTCAGGATGCGCGCAGCGTGTCGTCTGCGGATGAGCGCCCGATTGCCTCGATCTGGCGCTGAATGGAGAGGCGGTCGAGCGACGCGAAGGGCAGGGCCGTGAACACCGAAATGCGGTTGGACAGCATGCGGAAGGCGTCTGCAAAAGCGAGGTGCTTTTCTGCGTCCGTTCCGGTCGCAGCCGCCGGATCCGGCACGCCCCAGTGCGCGGTCATCGGCTGGCCCGGCCAGACGGGGCACTGCTCGTTCGCGGCGTTGTCGCAGACCGTGAACACGAAATCCATCACGGGAGCATCCGAGGCGGCAAACTCCTCCCAGCTCTTGGAGCGGGCAAAGCCAGTGTCGAAGCCGGAGTGTTCCAGCAGCGACAAGGTGTAGGGGTGGACCATTCCGCGCGGCTGCGATCCCGCTGAGAAGGCGCGGAAGCGCCCGTTCCCAATTTTGTTCAGGATCGCTTCGGCGAGTATCGAGCGGGCTGAATTGGCGGTGCAAAGGAAAAGAACGTTAAAGCTGCGGTGGGTCATGGCGCTCTCTCAGCAATGACAGGTGATGGCCTCGATGACGGGCTGGCAGAGCTCGGGCGATCCGGCGCAGCAGTCCTCCATCAGGAAAGCCAGAAGGTCGCGAACGCCGGTGAAATTCGCACGATAGAGGATCGAACGCCCTTGGCGTTCCGCGGTCACCAGCCCGGCATGGTCGAGAATCTTGAGATGGGCAGACAAGGTGTTTTGAACCGCGCCAAGCCGCGAAGCGATTTCACCGGCCGGAAGCCCCTCGGCGCCGGCGCGTACCAGAAGGCGAAACACATCGAGCCGCGTTTCCTGGCCGAGTGCCGCAAGCGCTCCGAGTGCAGATAACTTGTCCATATATCCAGCTTTCTAGAATTATGAGTTAAATAGCAGGTCGTTCGGTGACACGCAAGTGACGATCATCGCCGATCCGCGCTTAGCGCGGCCGGTCGGCTGAGCCATGCGACACCGCAATCCATGGCCTTCGCGCCTGGCGCACCCTATCTTTCACATGTGCATGCGAAAGAGCCAGATGCTGACCCTCCGGAATGTTTCAAAGACCTACCCATCGGCGCAGGGGCCCGTTCACGTCCTGCGCGGTATCGATCTTGATCTGCCAGCGGGGCAGACGCTGGCGCTGACCGGCGAATCCGGCAGCGGCAAGAGTACGCTTCTGCACCTTGCCGCGGCACTCGACGCGGCTGACGGCGGTGAAATCGTCGTTGCGGGCCAGAGCCTGGTCGGCATGGGCGACAGTGCGCGTGCCCAGTTGCGCCGCGAGCGGATCGGCCTCGTCTTCCAGCAGTTCAATCTGGTGCCAAGTCTGAAGGTTCGCGAAAACCTTGCGTTCCAGGCGCGCATCGCCGGTCGGCATGACCCGGCCTGGGTCGAGAGCCTGACGCAGAAGCTCGGCCTTTCGAAACTCGTCGACCGTTATCCCGAGCAATTGTCAGGTGGCCAGCAACAACGCGTCGCCATCGGCCGCACGCTCGCCTGCCGGCCGAACCTCATTCTCGCAGACGAGCCGACCGGCAATCTCGATGAGGAGACCAGCGATGCGGTGCTGAAACTCTGCCTCGATCTCGTCGAGCAGACCGGAAGTGCGTTTCTGATGGTGACGCACAGCCCCCGTCTGGCAGGCCTGCTCGGGCGGCGCATTCACTTGAGCGCAGGCCGGCTCGCGTGAAGCGTCATCTCTGGACGCTCGCGGTTTTGCTGTCGCACTGGCGGAGGCGTCCGTTCCAACTGATGACGCTCGTCATCGGACTTGCGGTCGCAACTGCGCTGTGGAGCGGCGTGCAGGCGCTGAACGTACAGGCACGGCAAAGCTATGACCAGGCCGCAAGATTGATCGGCGGCGACGCGTTTGCGAGCCTCAGGCCCACCAACGGGACGAATTTCGAGCAGGCGCTTTACGTCACACTGCGCCGCGCCGGCTGGGATGTGTCGCCTGTCATCGAAGGCGATGTGCGCATCGCCGACCGAAGCATCCGCATCGTCGGCATCGATCCGGTGACGCTGCCGCAGGGTGCCGGCCCGATCACGCGCGATGCGCTGGATGATGGTCCGGAGACCGCCGACGGGAGCGGCGAGAGCCGCGCCGTGCGCCTGCTGACGGCGCCGTCTCTCGCGCTTGGGGATGCCGAGACGGTTGCGGCGCTGGGCGGCGTGGATACGCGACCAACGCTCGGAAACGGCGGACAGCTGCCGCCGCTCGTCGTCGCCACTTCCCTGCCGCCCGAGACACTGGTGACGGATGTCGGCGTGGCGCAGGCGCTCCTCGATCAGCCGGGGCGGTTGTCTCGCCTGATCCTGACCGCTGCGCCTGAAACGCGTTCTCAATCTCTGGCAGATCTGACCGGCGGCGCGCTGGAGCGGGTCGAACCGGACGACCAGGGCGATCTGGAACGGCTGACAGACAGCTTTCACCTGAACCTCACGGCCTTCGGCTTCCTGTCCTTTCTCGTCGGCCTGTTCATCGTCCATGGTGCGATCGGGCTTGCCTTCGAACAGCGTCGGCCGATGCTGCGCACCATGCGCGCGTGCGGCGTCTCGGCGCGCGCGCTGACAGCCGTGATGCTGCTTGAACTGACGACGATCTCGGCGCTCGCCGGCATTATCGGCACGGTTGCCGGTTATGTCATCGCCTCGGCTTTGCTGCCGGACGTGGCGGCAAGCCTGCGCGGTCTTTACGGGGCGCGTGTTGCCGGGGAACTGTCGCTGCAGCCGAGCTGGTGGCTGGCCGGCGTCGCGATTAGCGTCATCGGTGCTCTCGTCGCCGCGGGATCGAGCCTCTATCGCGCCTGGCGCCTGCCACTCTTCGCCACGGCACAGCCGGAAGCCTGGGCCGGTGCCGAGGCGCGGGCGCGCCGCTGGCAACTGGCTGCGGCGGTCTTCCTTGCAGCGATCGCGATCGGCGTGCTGCTCCAAGCCTCAGGCCTGGTTGCGGGCTTCGTGCTGATGGGTTCAGTGCTGCTTGCCGCAGCGCTGCTGTTACCATCGGCTCTGGTTGGGCTGCTTGCCATCGCGCAGCGCCTTGTGCGCGGGCCGGTGGCGCAATGGTTCTTTGCGGATGCCCGCCAGCAATCGGGCGGCCTGTCGCTCGCCCTGATGGCGCTGCTTCTTGCACTTGCCGTGAATATCGGCGTCGGCACGATGGTCGACAGCTTCCGCCAGACCTTCACCGGCTGGCTCGACCAGCGCCTCGCCGCCGAACTCTATGTCGGTGCGCGAGACCCGGCGCGCGCCGCAGACATTGCCGACTGGCTCGAGACGCGGAACGATGTCGACGCAGTGCTGCCCGTTTGGGACGCGGAAACACGCTACCGAGGTTTTCCTGTCGAGGTCTTCGGTTTCTCCAACCACCCGACTTATTCCGATCATTGGCCGCTCCTGGCGAGCCTTCCCGATGCCTGGAGCGAGGCGGAGGCCGGGCGCGCGGTGCTTATCAGCGAACAGCTCGCACGCCGCTTTGCGCTTGCCCCCGGCGACCCTATCGACATTGCCGCGCCCGGAGGCGACTGGGACGGCACGGTTGCCGCGATCTATTCCGACTATGGCAATCCGCGCGGTCAGGTCATGATCGCGGTGGATGAGCTCGTCGCGCGCTTTCCTCACGCAGAGCGCGGCAATTTTGCCGTGCGCGTTGCGCCGGAAGCTGTCGATACCGTCATGGACGATCTGACGGCGGCGTTCGGTGCGGGCACGGTGGAAGTGGTCGACCAGCGCACCATCAAGGATATCTCTCAGCGGATCTTCGATCGCACCTTTGCCGTCACGCTCGCACTCAATACGCTCACTCTTATTGTTGCCGGCATCGCGCTTCTGGCCAGCCTGCTGACGCTCGCAGATGCGCGGCTTCCGCAGCTTGCACCGCTTTGGGCGCTGGGCCTTACGCGGCGTCGGCTTGCCGCGATGGAACTGATCAAGGCCGCGACACTTGCGCTTCTGACAGCGCTTCTTGCCATCCCGCTCGGCCTGGCGGTGGCGTGGATCCTCACCAATGTCATCAATGTGGAAGCCTTCGGCTGGCAGTTGCCGGTCTACGCCTTCCCCGAACAATGGCTGCGGCTCATCGTTCTGGCGCTGATCACCGCAATCGCCGCTGCCGCTTGGCCGGCACTCAGCCTTCGCCGCATGCCGCCAACGAAACTGCTCAAGGTGTTCGCCGATGAACGTTAGAGCCGTGCTGTTCATTTTGCTGGTCTTCGCCGTACCGGCCTTTGCGCAAGGGTTTGCGGGGCTTGGCACCGATGCGGAAGGCTATAGTACCGTGGAGCCCGGCCGCACCTTCTCGTTTCCGGTCGATCACGGCCCGCACGAAGGCTTTCGCATTGAATGGTGGTACGTCACCGCCAATCTGGAGGATACGGACGGCAACGATTACGGCCTGCAATGGACCCTGTTCCGCCAGGCCTTGGCGCCGGGTGAAGAAGGCGAGGGCTGGGAAAGCAGCGCGCTCTGGATGGGCCATGCTGGCCTGACGACCGGCGAACGCCATTTCAGTGCCGAAAAATTCGCCCGCGGCGGCATTGGTCAGGCCGATGTCACCGCCGCTCCGTTCGAGGCGTTCATCGATGATTGGGCGCTCACCGGAGATATTGCTGCTGAACAAGCACCAGACGGCGACACGATGGCCGAAGTCGCGGTCAACGCGACCGGAGCAGATTTCAGCTACGCGATGACCCTCACCACCGAGCGTGCGCCCGTGTTGCAAGGCGAGGCGGGTTACAGCGTCAAGTCCGATGCCGGCCAGGCATCCTATTACTACAGCCAGCCATTCTATCGGGCGGAAGGGACGATCACCGTAGACGGTGAAGCAATTCCGGTCACGGGAACCGCATGGCTGGACCGCGAATGGTCGAGCCAGCCGCTCGCGGACGACCAGGAAGGCTGGGACTGGTTCTCGCTGCACCTGCCAGGCGATGACAAGCTGATGCTGTTTCAGGTGCGGTCGGAAGATGGATCGAGCTATTATTCCGGCACTTGGTTCACCCCGGATGGCGTGGCGACCCCGCTCGCCAATGACGCGATCACCATGACGCCGCTCGGCACGACCGATATCGACGGGCGCCTCGTGCCGACGCAATGGCGTCTAGAAATCCCCTCCCGCGATTTCGAAATCACCACAGAGGCGCTCAACCCGCAAAGCTGGATGGCGACGACGTTTGCCTATTGGGAAGGCCCGATCCGGTTCTCGGGCACCCATGAAGGCAAGGGCTACCTCGAAATGACCGGCTACGACTCCGACTGAGCGGACGCTCCATTCCTCGCCGACCTCACCTGTTCAGGTGATAGCGGGGCGATTTTCGCCGTGATTGTATCCCCGCCAATGGCAGCGCCGCGCTCGACCGTCCGTCGAGCAGGCGCAGCCGGGCAGGGGGCTGGGGAAATTGCATGAATCCACCTGCTTGAAACAATCAACAGGAGCAGGTGGATGAACAAGCCAGTGGCAAGATTTTTGGTTCTCGGGATGGCATCGGCATTGGCCGCATGCAGCAGTTCCGGCAGCAGCGGCGTCGCGGGAGCGGGAGCAGGCGGTGGCGGAGGTGCATCCGCCGGTGGCTCGCTGCCGATCACGGCTCAAGGCCGCATGCTCGCCGTGCGCCTCCCGGCCAACGTCACGTCGACCGTCAGCTCGTTCAATCAGCTGCCGCAACTCGATACGCCTGCCACCTCGGCCGTGGCGCTCGATCGCACCGCCGCTGGCGGTGTGGGTATTTCGGGCTCTGCGAAAGAAGATCCGAGCCCCAACAACAACCAGGGCGCCGCCGGTATCGCACCACCGGCCCTGATTTCGGCATCGGCTGACGGAACCCTCGCCGGCGGTGCGGCGATCATCGGCCTGACCGATGCCAAGGGCAACGTCTATTTCGAGAATGGTAACTTTGGCGATCCGCAGGTTGAAAGCGCCAATGCGGCGATCAGCAGCGTCAGCGTCTACAATGTCAGCGCCACCGAGCAGATCGTTCTGTCGGACGCGACCACCATCCGCTACCGCGACGGCAATGCTGGCGATACGGCGGCAAACTACGGCGTCGGCTATGTCGGCAATGCCACCACCAATATGCCGACCTCCGGCACGGCGAGCTACAAGGGCTTTTTCGAAAGCGGCCAGTCGATTTATACGCGACCGGATGGCTCGGTCGAGAATTTCGGCTTCGACAACAACGCCACTGTCGCGCTCGCTGCCGATTTCGCAGCCGGCAAGGTGACCGGCGGCATCACCGGCGGCCAATTGCGCGCCTTCACCAATCTCGGCCAGAACGTCGTCGATGTCGCGCCGACGATCACCGGCATGGCGATCGACGCCACGATTACCGGCGCCGATTATGCGGGCACCGCGCGGCTCGTTGACGCGCAAGGAGCGGCGGTCGGCACCGTATCGAATGGCGAGGCCATCGGCAGCTTCTTCGGAAACGCTGGCCGCGAAACGGTGGCCGCGGTGTCCATCGAAGGCAACGCCACGCTCGAGGGTGGGGCGAGCGATTATGTCTTCCAGGGCGTGATCGGGGCGGTGAAGCAGTAGCGGCAAGCGGGGCCCATGGCCGTGGCCGCCACCCTTCACAAACCGCGCCCGCGCAGAACGAGGTCGCTGCCACGCGGCAGCGTCCGGATGCTTAGCATCTGGGTGCTGATCGTCCTGTTCGTCACCGTTCCGCTCGCTTTGGCGACACCGGGGGAAGTGGCAGGCGAAGGCGAGTCGACCGCCTCGCCTTCGCCTGCCGCGCGCTACGGCGACCTCACCCAGGCCGAGCGCATTCAGGCCATTCGTGGTTTCATCGAGCGGGGGGATCTGGATACCGCGCAATTGCTGCTCGCCAACTCCCGCTTCGATGAGGGCGACCTCGGCTATCAAGCAGCTTTTCTGCAGACCATCGTACTAGAGCGGCGGGGTGAACTAGCCGAAGCGGAACAGCTGTCGCGGACGATCCTCGCAGAGCGGCCCGAGTTCGATCTCGTTCGGATGCATCTTGCACGCATTCTCGCGCGGCAGGGCAATGCCACCGGTGCGACCTATCATTTGCGCCTGCTTGCTGAATCCAGCAGCGACCGCACGTCCCGCGAGCGGTTCGAAAGCTTCATCGACGCGCTGGACGCAAACCGGCCGTTCACTGTGGGCGGGTTCATCTCTTTTGCGCCCAGTACGAACGTCAACAATGGCAGCTCCGGCACGCAGGTCATGCTCGGCGGCCTTCCCTTCACGATCGATGAAGGCGGACGGGCGCAGTCCGGCATGGGCGTTCGCGCCGGTCTGAACGCCGGTTACTCGCATGCGCTGAACGAGCAATTCACGCTCTACACCGCTGGATCGGCCGTGTTTTCGGATTATTCCGGCAAGGATTTCGACACTCTGGTCGGCGATCTGCGTGTCGGCATGCGCTACCGCACGGCAAGCCGCATGCTGAGCGCGGAATTCATCGCCGACCGGCGCTGGTTTTCGACCACACCATCGGATTACGGCATCGGCGGCCGCATCTTCGGCAGCCAGGCGCTGATGCCCAAGCTGATCGCGTCCGGCGAGTTGCTCTTCATCGATCGAACCTATGACGATATCCCGTCGGCGGCAGCCGAGACGGTGCGGGCAAATGGCAGGCTGAGCTACTATCCAAGCGCCGCATTCTCGGTTTTCGCGGGTGCCGGCGGCGAGTGGGAACAGGTGGACGGGCGGCCCCACAACGCCTTTGACGGCGCCTTCGTTGAGATCGGTGCGACCCGGCAGTTCGCCTACGGCATCACCGCGTCCTTGCAGGCCAAGGTCGGCAAGCGTGACTATGAAGCCGATTTTCCCGGCATGACCGAGCCGCGAGAGGACGACTATCTCGAGCTTCGCAGCGGCTTCGTGAAGCGGGACTGGCAGTTTCAGGGTTTCACGCCGCAACTGGCCGTCAGCTACTACGACCAGTCAAGCAACGTGGTCTTCTACGACTACGACAAGCTCGGCTTCGACATCACACTGACCAAGGAATTTTAGAAAATGCGAGAATTCAGTTGAGTGGTCGCAAGTCTTGGCTCTAGACTTCGGATCGGGGATTGACTGGGGGCGGTGCCGCGGCGCCGTATTTCGCCTGTGACGCTGGTCCAGCGCTTTTCACTGGCCTTGACGATCATCGCGCTGGTAACGGCGCTGACGATGCTTGTCGCCATGCGCAATCCCCACCTGGGATTGCTTCTGGAACTGGATGCCGACGCCGGCACTGTGCTGGTCTCGGGCTCAAGTGGTCCGGCGGCAGAGGCAGGCGTCCTATCCGGATCGCAGCTGATCTCAATCGCTGCCGCCGCTGATCCGACAGAAGCGATCCTGCTTGAGCCGCTGGACCTGATCGACGAGCCCGACACGCTCGACTACGCAACTTACGATCGCTTCGTCGATCGGCAGGGCGAACTCCATGGCGCGTTGTCCGCCGGACCGGTTGCGGTGACGGTGGCCGAGCCAGGCCAAGATCAGCGCTCGATCACTGTTCGGGCGACCGCATGGCGACCGATATCGGCATTGCCCTTCGCATTCTGGTACCAGATCGCCTGCGCCGTCATCATCTGCGTCATCGGAGCCTGGGTGCAGTGCCTCAGCCCCAAGGATGGCAAGGTCCGCTTCTTCGCCTTCGCCGGATATGGAGTTGCTTTGGCCGTCTTCAGCGCGGCGGCTTACTCGACCCGCGAACTCGCGCTGTCGGAGCCGGTCTTCCGCAGCCTGTCCATCCTGAACAACATCGGCGCCATGTCCTTCGGCATCGGCATGATCGGGCTTTTCGCCCGCTATCCAGTCGATCTGAAAATCGCGCGCCTCACCAATGGCCTGATCGCAATCTTCGTCCTGTGGATCGCAGCGACCCACTTGCGGATTTTCTACGATGCCGGGCTCGGCACCATGGGCTATCTCGGCATCCTGTGCGAGATGATTGCGATCGTCGTTCTTACCGGCGCGCAATATGTGGCAACGCGGCGCGATCTTGCGGCCCGCCGTGCGCTCACCTGGCTCGGCGTCAGCGTCATCCTGGGCGCAGGCGCCTTCGTGCTCCTGGTCGCGGTGCCGTTGCTCATGGGATTGAACGTCGTCCTGCCGCAGGGCTACGCCTTCGGCTTCTTCGTCCTGATCTATCTCGGCGTCGCACTTGGGCTGACGCGATACCGGCTGTTCGAGCTCGATCGTTGGGCGTTTTCGATCTTCACCTACGTGCTGGCAGCGTTCCTGTTCGCGGCTATCGATTTCACGCTGATCGGCATGCTGGCGCTGACGCCAGCCGTCTCGCTCGGCATCACCGCGGTGCTCGTTGGCCTGCTTTACCTGCCCGTGCGCAACCTCCTGATGGCCAGATACATGGCGCGCAAGGAGCTGGATCCGCTGGCGCTTTATCGGGCCTCGACGGAGATCGCGCTTCAGACTTCGAGCGAAGCCCGTGCCGAGCGGTGGCGGCAGGCGCTCGTCGAGTATTTCGAACCTCTGCACGCGGATGTGCCGGAAACTTCCGGCCAGAGCCCCGCCATACGAGATGACGGCGCGACACTGCTGCTTCCTGCCTATGACTGGTCGCCTCCTTTGCGATTGCGTCATCCCAAGCGCGGCCGCGCCCTGTTCGGAACGCCGCATCTCGCCATCGTCGAGGATTTCGTGCGGCTGGTGGCGGCTGCGGAGGAACAGCGCGATGCCTATGACCGGGGCGTCAAGGAGGAGCGCGGGCGCATCGGCCGCGATCTGCACGACAGTGTCGGCGCACGGCTTCTGTCGAGCTTGCGCGCCACCGACGACACGGATGCACGCCAGATGGTGCGCAATGCGCTTGGCGACATCCGCGAAATCGTCGGAGGCCTTTCGGACCGCCGCGAGACGCTGGCAAACATCATCGCCGAACTGCGCGCCGAGACGATGGAACGGCTGGATGACGGCACCGTCGAATGGCCGCTGTCCGAGGCCGACCGTTCGGGTCTCGTGCTGCCTTATCTGGTGTTCCGCAACTTCACCTCGGCGCACCGCGAACTTGTGACCAATGTCATCAAGCACGCGCCGGGCGCGGATATCGTCGTGACGACCGAGCTTCTCGGCGATCGTCTCGTGCACACAGTGGAAAACACGCTGCCGGGCGCGGCGTCGCAGGAAAACCGACGGGCGTTCTCCGGCAATGGCCTTGAAAACATCGCCGCGCGCGCCCGCCAGACCGGCGGCCAATTCGACTACCAAGTGACGCCGAAGGCCTTCATCGCGACCATCAGCCTGCCGGTCGCCATCGGAGCCGTCGCCGCATGAAGGTGGAGCGGGTTCTGGTTATCGAGGACAACGCCCGCGCCAGACAGTGGATGGTGGAATGTGTCGCTGCCGGGTTCCCGGGCGCGCAGGTCAGCGAGGCGACGTGTCTTGAAGATGCGCGGCGATGCCTGCGCAATGCCGTGGCGTGGGCGCGGGCGCACGGACTTCCCGGCGCGTTCGATCTCGTTCTGATCGATATCGGCCTGCCGGATGGATCGGGCATCGATCTCATCGAGGAGATCAACGCATGCGACAGCCACTGTGCGCCTGTCATCACCACGATCTTCGATGATGCGCAGCAGATCTTCGACGCAATTTCCGCCGGTGCACGGGGCTACCTTTTGAAGCATCATGACACCGAACGGTTCATCCAGCTGATGAAGCGCATCATCGACGACGAGCCGCCGCTGTCGCCCGCCGTCGCGCGTCACGTCATGACGGCGCTGCAATCCCTGAACGCGCGCATGGTGCCGGATGCAGCGCTGACCGCGCGCGAGGAAGAGGTGCTCACCCTTCTGGGCCGGGGGTTTCAGCTGAACGCGGTGGCGAAGACTTTGACGATTTCGCAAAACACCGCATCCACCCACGTGAAGTCCATATATCGCAAGCTCAACATCAAGACGCGGGCCGAGGCGGCCCTTGCCGCCCGCGACCGCGGCCTTCTTCAGCGCGAACACTGACCGAAGGTAGCGCCAGCCCGAGGGTTGACGCGCGCGGCCAGCCGGCCAACATGCCGGTCTTTCGGAGAGATGTGCGCAATGCGATGGATCGTCGGGGCCGCTGTGGCCGTTCTTTTGGCAACACCGCTTCTGACCTTGCCGGCGGCAGCCGATTTTCGTGGCCATGGCGGGCCGATCCGGGCGCTGGCCGTCTCGGCTGATGGATCGCAGATCCTGTCCGGCTCCTTCGATACGACCGCTATTCTCTGGAGCCGCGATACAGGCGCCGCTGTCTCCGTGCTGCGCAGCCACGACGAATCGGTCAACACGGTGGCGCTGTTGCCCGGCGGCGGCATGGTCACCGGCGGCCAGGATGGCCGCATCGTCATCTGGAACGCCGATGGTGAACCGCGCGAGCTTGGGCGACACGATGGCCCGGTGGCGAGCCTCGCCCTGTCGGCAGACTCCAGAACCGTCGCCTCGGCCTCGTGGGACGGAACGGCGCGACTCACGCCACTTGACGGCAGTGATTATCGCTCGCTGACCGGTCATCAAGGCAACGTGAACGCGGTCGCGTTCCTGCCCGACGGCCGGGCCGTGACGGCTGGATATGATGCAACACTGCGGATATGGCCGCTCCAAGATGGGCCTGCGGAAGTGATCCCGGTCAACGCACCGTTGAATGCGCTCGCAGTCATGAGTGACGGAACGATCGTCGCCGCGGGTGTTGACGGTCGGCTTCGGATCCGAACCTTGGACGGCGCGCTCCGCGAGATCGAAACAGCGCCTGTTCCCGTAACGGCACTTGCCATTTCGCCGGACGAGGCAACGATCGCCTCCGCCGCGATCGACGGCTCGATTTGGCTGGTGGACCGGGCAAGCGGCTCGGTGCGCCTCACGCTGCAGGGCGCCGACAGTCCGGTGTGGTCGCTGGCGTTCGATCCCGGCGACGGCAGTCTTCTTGCAGGCGGCGGGGACCGCGTCATCCGCCAGTGGGATGCGGCGACCGGGGAGCGGCTGAACCGGACCGACGCGGGCGAAACGATCGAGGATTTCGGCGACAGTCGAGGTGCCCAGGTCTTTGCCGCCTGCCAGGCCTGCCACACACTGTCGGAGGATGCCGGCAATCGCGCCGGGCCCACGCTGCACGGTATTTTCGGTCGCCGCATCGGCACTGCCGAGGGCTACAACTATTCCGAAGCGCTCAAGGGCATGGACATCGTCTGGACCCCGCAAACCGTGTCCGAGCTCTTCGATGTCGGCCCGAACCACTACACGCCCGGCACCAAGATGCCTGAGCAGCGGATCACCGATCCCGCCGATCGCGCAGCGCTCATGGAGTTTCTGGAGGAGCGGACCCGGTAGCCTCTCAATGTCGGCTCTGGTTCCGCTCTTCGCGTTCGCGCAGATAGTCGTCCGTGGTGCGAACCGTGCGCGTTTCGGCCTGGTGCGGATCGAAGCTTTCCTTGACGACGACGGCCACGCGGCAATCCTCGCACATTTCCAGAACCCGACGGCGCTGTTCGCCCTCCGGCCCTGAGAACATCCAGTGGCTTTCGAGCTTCTCGATCACACGATTGATCGTCGAGCGCGTGCCGAAAGCCTTGCCGCATTCGATGCAGTGATGCGGTTCTTCCTCTTTCAGCAGCCGCTTGGGCTCTGCCCAGGACGTGAAATCGAGCCGTGGCGCAAGCGTGATGACATCTTCCGGGCAGGTTGCTTCGCAAAGGCCGCACTGCACGCAGAGGCTTTCCGAAAAGCGCAGCGTCGGACGGTCCGGATTGTCGGTGATCGCATTGGCGGGGCAGGCGGACACGCAGGAGAGACACAGCGTGCAGCCATTGACATCCACCTCGATGCCGCCGAAAGGCGCACCGCGCTCAAGTGCGATCACGTCGACCGGCGAAGGTGCGGCACGATGCAGTTCGCGGAAAGCGAGTTCGAGCAGCCCGCGCTTTTCCGGCGGCGGAAGGAAACTCGCCGGCACCGCCGTGCGGGCGGGCATCGCACAAGGGGCTGCAAGCGCCTCGCCGAGCTGGTCCGGATCATCCGTCTCGATCAGCTGGACGAGATCATCGCCGTATCCAAGTTCGGAGAAGATGCGGTTGGTCATTGCCAGAATGGCCGTCAGGCCCGACAGATCGTGCTTCGGCCTGGCGCGGGATGCGAGGAACACGCGGTCTGCGCCATAGGCGACGGCCGCTGCCAGAAGTTCCGGGCCGGTCTGCGTGATCTCGTTGACGAGCAGCGGGATCACCCGCGCCGGCAGGCCCTGGCCAAAGCGCGCAAGCGCATCGATGAGCGGCGCGCCATGGTCGCCATCGTGCAGCAGGATCGCGGGCCTCGTGCCGCCTGCCTTGAAATAGGCCGAGAGCATGACGCGCAGTTTCTCGGTGACGGCATCGACCGGCGGCAGCGCGTATGAAACGGCACCGGTCGGGCAGGCGCCGGCGCACTGGCCGCATCCAGCGCAGATGGCAGCGTCGATCGCGACATGATCGCCGTCCGGGGTGATCGCGCCGGTCGGGCAAAGATCGAGGCAGCGGGTGCATCCGGTGATCGTCGAGCGGGAATGGGCGCAGATCGATGCATCGAAGGTCACGTAACGCGGCTTGTCGAAGATGCCGACAAGGCCCGATGCCTTGAGGATCAGCCGCTCGATGGCCGCGTTGTCGCGCGGATCGACGCGCAGATAGCCGTCACGCAGGTCGTCGGCGGAAAAGAGAGGCTGGTCGCCGGTCAGGTCGATGATGAGGTCGCAGCTGGATTCCGCGCCATTGCGGGCGGCACCGAAGATCAGCTTCGAGCGCGATGAGGGCGACGGAAGCGCATAGTCGTCGATGGTGAGCTCGAACGCGCCGAGATGACCCGACGCATTGCGAACCCGGCCCTTCAGCACGGGAAACACCGTTTTTGCCGGCGGCGTCACGTCCTTCGGATCGACGAGGAGCACGGTGATGTCGAGATGATCGGCAAGCCGTGCCGCCACCTCGATCGCGGTTTCGTCGCGGCCAAGGACGAGCGTTACCCCTTGCGATTCGAGCGACACCGTCGAAATGGGCGGCATGTCGACCGCCGCAGCGGCGAGAAGTGCTGCCATCTTGGGGCCTGCTTGGCGTCCTTCGGCGGACCAACCCGCCTGTTCGCGGATGTTGACGAAGGACAATGCGCCGGTGAACCCGGCATCCTCGGCCATTTCGGCAAAGAGCGGCTCTTCCTGTGTGCAGGCGACGGTGATGGGACCGCCATCTTGCAGAGCCGCAGCAAACCGCGTGCTCTCGTGACGGCACAACTGGTCGGCGCGCTCGAAGCTGCCGGTGCAGCCGCGCGCGATCGATCCCTCGTCGAGCGCCATTGTCTTTTCGCACGAGCAGATGAATACACGGCGCTCTGAAGCGCGGCGCCTCGTCTCTGTCATTCCGTCAAACCTCCAGGCCACTCGTCCGCGTGCGATGACGCCGGTTCCGGCCTTGCATTGCCCCATCGGGCACCCTTACTTTTGAGCGGTTCTAACTTAGCCCCAGAGGAATGTCACGAATGCTGAGTGCAGCCGGGGAGGGTGCATTGGTCCTCCCGCCGCTTTTCGAAGCCGTTTTGATCGCTGATCCAAGCGACGTCCATGCCCATGCGTGCCGAATTGCCGCGCAATCGGGCGCCGGAACGCTGGTTTATGCGATCTCGGAGGAAACGGTGGCGCTCGCTATCGTGCTTGAGCCGGACAAGCCGCTGGTCGCTGCGCGCCTCGCCTTTTTCGCCGGTATGGCTGCGATGGGTGATTCGCTTGCCTTCCATTGCGTGCCCGAACGGCAGGTCGCTTTCGCCTGGCCCGACGAATTCCTGTTCGACCTTGCCCGCTTGGGCGGGGCGCGGCTCGCCGTGCCTGAAGGCACCGATGATGACGATGTGCCCGAATGGATGGTCTTTTCCGTCGAACTGATCCATGCCCGGCCGAGCCTTGCCGATCCGGGGGCCTATCCTGGCTCGACATCGCTCGTCGAAGAAGAGTTCGATCCGCCGGAAGCGATCATCGAGAGCTTCACGCGCCACCTGATGCGCGCTTTCGACGCAATGGCGACCGAGGGCATGTCCGCCGTGACGACGGCCTATCTGGAGCGCCTGCAGGCCAATACCGACCGCGATTGGATGATCGACGGCCGCGGCGATCTCCTGCAGCGTGGCGAGCCCGGCGCTGCGCCGACCCGTCATAGCCTGTCGAACGGCCTTGCCGCCTGCCGCTGGTACGACCCGGTCCGCAAGGCGCCGCTTCTATGAGCGCACCGATGAAGCTGCCCCGCACGATCCGGATGGATCCGTCCGATACATTCGTGTTCGCAAAGGCGGCCGAGCCTGGCGAGTGGGCGGTCGCGGGCACGTTTCTGTTCCATGGCGCGAAGATCGCCGATCTTGGGCCCAAGCAACGTACCGCTTTTCGGGCGGGCTTTCTGGGGATCGAGAGCTTCGGCCATTCGACGCTCGCCGTCGTTTCCGAGGTGGTCGGCGACGAAATGGAGGAAGCGACGCACAGCCTTGCCGCACAGCTTGTGCGTCATTGCGGGGCCCCGAGCGTGGAGGTGGCGCTGCCGGCGGCGCGCGAGGAAATCGCATTTGCGGCCGATCTCTGTCGCGACCATGCGATCGGCACATTGCTGGCGCTTCACCGCGCTGAAGAGGACGGCCAGATCCGCGAGCGGTTCCGCACCTTGCGTCCGCGCGCCGAAACGACGATGGCGGGGCCAGGGCTGAAGGGGCTTGATCGCGCCTTCCTGGTGATCGAAACGGATGACGACGACGACCAGCCGGAAGAGCAAGTCGATCTTCTGTCGCTTGGAAAGGAATAGAGTACGTGCGGGAATTTTGGGTATCGAGCGGCCATCACATGGTGCGGCGTCGCGACGATGGGCGGCTTTCAGTGACCGACGAGTTGCTGCTGACCTATCTGGCGCGGCCGGAGATCGTGCCGCCGGAAGATGCGTGCGTGGTGGAGCGCGCGCTTTATCAGCAGCTGAAGGCTTCGCCGCGCGCAGCAGTCGACGCCGCAACGATCGCCTCCATGGCGGATGCCGATGCGCGTGAGAACTGGCAGTTTCTCATCGCCTACCGCGACCTCCTCATTCGTGAGGAGAGCATCGAGGGCGCCTATTTGGCGATCGTCAGGGAGCGCATGCCGGTGCCGCCGCTCTTCCTGAACCAGCTGGTCCATCTCATCCTGCGCAATGCGCTTGAAGGCTGCAGCGATCCCTACGTGCTGCGCGCCGCCGAACTGATGTTCAGGCCGCAGCGCGCGTCCGTGCTGGAGGGTGCACTGTTGCTGGCCGATCAGGAGCTGGTCGAAGAGCGCGAGCGCGAGCAGCACGAAAAGCCCCTGGCCGCGATGTTCGCCGGTGAACCGGGAAGCGAACTCGACGTGCTCGACGAGGACAACGCCTGGACCTATTGGAGCCGATCCGACGCGCACTCCATGGCGCTCAATTTCGGAGGCGATCCGAAAAGCCGCACGGGTCTTGCCGTCGCACTGACCGTCTTCATCCACCATCTGCTCGGGACGAAGGTGACGATCGAGCCTTTGATCGACGTCAAGGAAGTGGACTTCCGCTGGTTCGTCGGTCTCGATCAGGATGCCACGACGCTTGGGAATAGGCTCTGGCGCGGCGAAGAAGTACCATCCGATCTGACGGAGCGTCTGATCGGCCTGTTCCGGCTGGATTTTGCCGAGGACGAGGGGCAGCAAAGGCAGTCGGAAGGGCCGGTCTATCTTCTGATGACGATGAGCCCGGACAAGACCGTGCGGCTGAAGCCTCAAAATCTCGTCACCGGTCTGCCGCTCGCCGAGGACCGACCGGCCGCGTGAACACGAGACAGCGAGACCGTCGCTGTCGGAAAGGAGACCCATGCCAAAGCTTTTCTGTCGTCTCGGCATCGTCACCGTGTCGAGGAAGCCGGTGACGCGATGGGGCAAGCGAGGCTTCGCCCCGCACTCGGTCCTTCCCGACGTCGCGGCAACGCCGGCGGGCGAGCGCTTGAGCCCGCCCGGCGACGTCGAGCTCTATTATGCGGGCGACTTTCAGCTGATGCTCTATTCTGGCGAAGCGGCGCATTATCGCGACAATCTGTTCGCCAAGCCGACTTTGTGGGTGGCGATGCGTCCCGACGACCCGAAGGGCGTCGTTATGCTGACCGCCGATCCTTACGAAGGCGAGGCCCGGGCTGGTGACGAAGCACTCGTCGTCGCTGCATTGCCGATGCCGCCGAGCGTTGCCTTGTGGGTGGAGGGCTTCATGTCGCTTCACTACAAGGAAGAGGTCTTCGTGAAGCGCAAGCGCAAGCGCGCCGATCCCGATGCGCTGACCCGCGGCGGCAAGCGCGTGCTCGACAAGGACGAATTTTTGCCATGACCGGGAGCAAGAGGCGATGAGCGGCAAGAACGAGGACGGCGGCTTCCTGTCACGCTGGTCGCGCCGCAAGCGCGCCGCAGCGGTCGAGGAGGAGCCTGCCACCGATCTTGAGATCGGGCCGAACGACGCCGGCGGCGCCGAGACGGATGGTACGGTGATCCGGGGCCAGGTCGAAGGGCAGGCTGATGCGCCACTTGCCGGGGATGTGGCTCCAGAAGAGACCCTAACCAAGGAAGAGATCGAGGCGCTTCCGCCGCTGGACACAGTCACTTCGCGCGAGGAATTGCAGCTCTTCCTGCGCAACGGCGTGCCCAAAGCTCTGCGGCAGGCGGCTTTGCGCAAGGTCTGGATGCTCAATCCGAAGATTTCCGGCTATCTCGATGTCGCTCGCGACTACGCCTATGACTGGAACGTCGCGGGCGGCGTGCCGGGCAATTCCGGAACACTGTCGCCAGGTGAAGCACTGCGAATGGTCGACAAATTCCTGCAGAAGAAGCCGGAACCAGCGGATGAGCCTTCGTTGAGCGAAAAAGCACCCCAGGTCGCCGCAAAAGCACCGGAGGTCGCCGAAATTGCAGCCGAAGAGATAGAAACGACCGCTGAATTTCCACAGGATCAAACGGAAACCGACACTGTCACCGATAATCCACAGGATACGACTTTCGTCGCAGATGCCGAGGTGACCGTGCCGGACACTGACAGCGCTCCAGGCGATATTGCCCCCCGGAGAAGACATGGAAGCGCCATTCCGCGCTGATCAGTGAACACTCGCGATATGTCTGGTCATGCACGCTCTACGTCGAACGCTGCTCTAAGGAAAATACCGGATGAATCGCAGGAATTTGCAGGATTATGGGATATCGCTTTCCGCTGAAGCAATCGTATAAGACCTAAATCCTGTGCGTTTTTATCAGGAATTTCACGGACTTGACGCATTGCTGCAATGGTTGCACGCGGCGTTGCGTTCCCTCATGTTTTGTAACAACAAGAAATGGTTGGGATCGAATCCCGATCTTCTAGGGTAGAGGAGCGCGGCGCGTTGAGCGCAGTCGAAAGAACACGGGCGGGTAACGTCAAAGCCGACGAAGTCGATTTTCTGCGCGCGCAGGAATACCGGCTACTCGCGGCGCTTTTGCGTGGTGCGCCCAGCGCCGACCTGCTGTCGGACCTTTCGCAGTTGCGCGGCGACGAGACGCCGCTCGGTTCGGCCCATACCGCGCTGGCTTCGGCTGCGAACGAGGCGGATCCTATTGCTGTCGACCGCGAGTTCTTCTCGCTCTTCGTCGGCGTCGGTCGTGGCGAGCTTCTGCCCTACGGGTCGTTCTATCTCACCGGGTTCCTGAACGAGCGCCCGCTCGCCGCGGTGCGCCACGACATGGCCAAGCTCGGCCTGGAGCGGGCTGAGGGTCTCTTCGACCCGGAAGACCACATCGCGACGCTGTGCGACGTGATGGCGGCGCTGGCGACCGGTGACGTCCCCGCGGATGCTGTCAGCGAGGCCGATTTCTTTCGCTGGCATCTGGCGCCGTGGGTTGATCAGTTTTTCGCCGATCTGAAGACCGCGCCTTCAGCATTCTTTTACCGTCACGTGGCGGAAGTCGGATCTGTCTTCATGGCCGTGGAGCGCGAAGCCTTCGCCATGGACGCCGCCTGATTGAGTGCCGGCCGCGAATGCGGCCTAAAAGACTGAACTCGACCGGTCGCGAAAGCGGCCCAAAAGACTGAACTTGAACTGTGGGGCAAGAGCCCCGATGGGAGATTGAGATGACGATCCAGGACGACCAGAAGGGTCTCGGGCGCCGCGGTTTCCTCGGCGCATTTGCCGGTGTGGGTGCCGCTGCCGCCGCGGTTGCCGTTGGCACCGGTGGCGTTCAGGAAGCCGCTGCACAGGAAACGGACGATGAGAAGCGCAAGGCGCGCTATCAGGAAACCGACCACGTCAAGGCTTTCTACCGCACCAACCGCTACTGAGGGGAGGGCGTCATGCTCGTCAAACGTAAAGCCGGCGCAGCTTCGCGCAGCAAACTGCAATCCGTCGTGGCCGGGCTCGCATCCGCCGCACTCGACCGACGGTCGTTCCTGAAGCGCTCGGGCATCGCCGTCGGCGGCCTTGCAGCCATCGGATCGCTCGGCGCGGGCGGGATCCGCAAGGCGCAAGCCGGCCCGACGATGGAAGGCGTGGAAATCGAAGTCCGCAAGAACATCTGCACGCACTGCTCGGTCGGCTGCACGGTCACCGCAGAGGTGCAGAACGGCGTGTGGACGGGCCAGGAGCCATCCTGGGCAAGCCCGATCAACCGCGGCACCCACTGCGCCAAGGGTGCATCGGTGCGCGAGTTGGTCCATGGCGACCGTCGCCTCAAATATCCGATGAAGAAGCAGAACGGCGAATGGGTGCGCGTCTCCTGGGATGACGCCTTCTCCGAAATCGGCGCGAAGCTCGGCGAGATCCGCGAAGAGTCCGGTGCTGATTCCGTCTACTGGCTCGGTTCGGCGAAGTTCTCGAACGAGGGCTCCTATCTCTGCCGCAAGCTGGCGGCCTTCTGGGGCACCAACTCGGTCGACCACCAGGCGCGCATTTGTCACTCCACCACGGTCGCAGGTGTTGCCAACACCTGGGGCTACGGCGCGATGACGAATTCGTACAACGACATCCGCAATTCCAAGACCATCATCTTCATGGGCTCCAACGCCGCCGAGGCGCACCCCGTCTCGTTGCAGCACATTCTGTCGGGCAAGGAACAGCAGCGCGCGAACGTGATCGTTCTCGATCCGCGCTTCACGCGCACCGCCGCTCACGCAACCGAATATGTACGCATGCGCTCCGGCACCGACATCGCGGTGATCTGGGGCATCATGCACCACATCTTCGCCAATGGCTGGGAAGACCAGGACTTCATCGATGCCCGTGTCCACGGCATGGACCAGATCCGCGCCGAATGCGACAAGTGGACCCCGGAAGTCGTCGAGCGCGTGACCGGCATCCCGGGCGAGCAGCTGCGCCGGGTCGCTGAAACCTTCGCGACCCAGAAGCCCTCCACCTTCATCTGGTGCATGGGCGGCACGCAGCACACGGTCGGAACGGCCAATGTGCGCGCCTATTGCAACCTGCTTCTGGCAACGGGCAATGTCGGCGGCAACGGCATGGGCGCCAACATCTTCCGTGGCCACTGCAACGTGCAGGGCGCGACGGATCTCGGCCTCGATATCACCAACCTGCCGCTCTATTACGGCTTGGCTGAGGGTGGCTGGCGCCACTGGTCCCGCGTCTGGGATGTGCCTTACGAGTATTTCGTCTCGCGCTTCGACGAAGTGCCGGCGAAAGACGGCCGCGAGGGTCGCACGCGCGAGCAAAACATGCAGACGCCGGGCATTCCCTCGACCCGCTGGTTCGATGCCGCAACAATCGATCCGGAGCAAATCGACCAGCGCGACAACATCCGCGCCATGATGGTCCTGGGCCACGGCGGCAACACCGTGCCGCGCCAGGCCGAGGTGAAGGCCGGTCTGGAAGCGCTCGATCTTCTCGTGGTCGTCGATCCGCATCCGACGTCCTTCGCATCGCTGCATGCGCGCCCGGACAACACCTATCTGCTGCCGGCAGCAACGCAGTTCGAATGCTCGGGCTCGCGCACCTGCTCCAACCGTTCGATCCAGTGGTACGAAAAGGTCGTGGAGCCGGTCTTCGAAGCTGCCAACGACTATTGGATCCTTTACCGTCTGGCCCAGGAACTCGGCTTTGCCGACGAGATGTTCAAGAACATCGAGATGGTCGAAGGCAAGTTCGGTCCCGAGCCGCAGCCGGAATCGGTCATGCGCGAAATCAACCGCGGTGGCTGGTCGACCGGCTATTGCGGCCAGTCGCCCGAGCGGCTCAAGGCGCACATGGCCAATCAGGACAAGTTCGACCTGGTGACGCTGCGCGCGCCGGCGGACGATCCGGAAGTGGGCGGCGATTATTACGGTCTGCCCTGGCCCTGCTGGGGGACGCCGGAAGTCCGCCACCCCGGGACGCACATCCTCTACAACACCAACCTTCACGTGATGGACGGCGGCGGCAACTTCCGTCCGCGCTTCGGACTGGAGTACGAAGGCCAGACGCTGCTGGCCGAAGGCACATCGTCGCTGGGCGCCGAGCTCGACGACGGCTATCCCGAGTTCACCATGGCGGTTCTCCGCGAACTTGGCTGGGATGCCGATCTGACAGCCGAGGAACTGGCGCAGATCGAGCGTCAGGGCGGCGCCAATGTCGATGCCGTTTCCTGGTCGACGGATCTCTCGGGCGGTATCCAGCGCGTGGCGATGCTGCATGGCTGCGTGCCGTTCGGCAACGGCAAGGCCCGCGCGGTTGCGTGGAACCTGCCGGATCCGGTCCCGCAGCACCGCGAGCCGATCTACACGTCCCGCCCGGATCTCGTCGCCGAGTTCCCGACGCGCGACGATGCCCGCGAATTCCGTGTGCCGAATATCGGTCGCACGCTTCAGCAGGCAGCGGTCGATCGCAACATCGCACAGGCCTTCCCGATCGTCCTCACCTCCGGCCGACTGGTCGAGTATGAAGGCGGCGGCGAAGAAACCCGTTCGAACCGTTGGCTGGCCGAACTGCAGCAGGACATGTTCGTCGAGATCAACCCCGCAGACGCCTCCGCCCGCGGCATTGCCGACGGTAGCTGGGTGTGGGTGAGGGGACCTGAAAACGACAGCCGGGCCCGCATGAAGGCGCTTGTGACGGAACGTGTCGGCCGGGGCGTCGCCTTCATGCCGTTCCACTTCGCCGGCTGGTTCCAGGGCGAAGATCAGCGCGGCAACTACCCGCAAGGGGCCGACCCGATCGTGCTTGGCGAAAGCGTGAACACCATAACGACTTACGGTTACGACCCGGTCACCGGCATGCACGAAGGCAAAGCGACGCTTTGCCAGATCGAAGCCGCGTAAGGGGAGGATGAACAAATGGCACGAATGAAATTTCTCTGCGACGCGGATCGCTGCATCGAATGCAACGCCTGCGTCACCGCATGCAAAAACGAACACGAAGTGCCGTGGGGCATCAACCGCCGCCGCGTCGTGACGATCAATGACGGCCTGCCGGGCGAGCGCTCGGTATCGATGGCCTGCATGCACTGCACCGATGCGCCTTGCGCCTCGGTCTGCCCCGTGGATTGCTTCTACACGACCGCTGATGCCGTCGTTCTGCACTCCAAGGATCTGTGCATCGGCTGCGGCTATTGCTTCTACGCCTGCCCATTCGGCGCGCCGCAATATCCGAAAGTCGGCAACTTCGGCTCGCGCGGCAAGATGGACAAGTGCACCTATTGCGCCGGTGGTCCGGAAGCCGACATGACGATGGCCGAATATGAAAAATACGGTGCCAACCGTCTGGCGGAAGGCAAGCTGCCGCTGTGCGCCGAGATGTGCTCCACCAAGGCACTTCTCGCTGGCGACGGCGACATCATCGCCGAAATTTATCGTGAGCGCGTGACCACCCGTGGTTACGGTTCGGGCGCCTGGGGCTGGCAGACGGCCTACCAGGAAAGCATCAACGTCTAAGGCGCGTGCGTGCCGGCCGCGCTACCCGCGCGACCGGCCAACAGGCAAGGCTGTAAGGAGACCGGAAATGGTCGCTCAATCTTATTTCGCCCGCATCACGCTCACGCTTGCGATGCTGGCAGCTCTCTTCTTCGCAGCGCCGATGGCCGGCGCGCAGGAACCCGTCAATCCAACGGCCCGCTCCGTGCAGGAACAGCAATTGCTGGAAGCGCTGCAGGGTGGCAACGCCATCTCGGGCCGCGTGTCGATCCCAGACCAGCGTGCCGCTGACCTGATCAAGCCGGAAGGCCGCAACTGGTCGGGCACTCACAATAGCACGGTCTACTGGACGACGACCGCCGTCGTTCTCGGCATGCTCGCTCTGTTGACCGTGTTCTATTTCGTGCGCGGACGCATCCGTCTCGAGCACGGCTTTGCCGGTCGCACGATCAAGCGCTTCAATTCGTTCGAGCGTTTTGCCCACTGGCTGACCGCCGTGTGCTTCATCCTGCTGGCGCTGACGGGTCTCAACCTGATCTTCGGCCGCTACGTGCTGATCCCGCTTTTCGGCGCGGACACGTTCGCCACGGCGACGCAGCTCGGCAAGGTGGTTCACAACTACATCGCCTGGCCGTTCATGCTCGGCATCGCGATCATGCTGGTCGTCTGGATCAAGGACAACATCCCTGGCCGGATCGATCTCGACTGGATCAAGGCCGGCGGCGGTATGCTGAAGGGTGGCGGCCATCCGCCTGCCAAGCGCTTCAATGCCGGTCAGAAGATCATCTTCTGGTCGGTCGTGCTCGGCGGCGCGGCCCTGTCCTTCACAGGCGTGCTCCTCCTCTTCCCGCAGCTGGCGGGCGAGCCTGGAAACTGGCAGCTGGCACAGCTGGCGCATGCGATCATCGCAGCCGTCATGACGGCCGTCATTCTGGCGCACATCTATATCGGTACACTCGGCATGGAAGGCGCTTTCGATGCGATGGGCAGTGGCCAGGTGGATGTGAACTGGGCACGCGAACACCATTCGCTCTGGGTCGCCGAGCGCGACACTGCAGTCGAAGGTGAGCCACGCGGACACGTCGCTCCGGCGGAATAAGTCGCCCGCGGCGATGGTCAATTGATGAATGGAGGACCGTGGCGCGATGGTCCTCCGCAGTGGTGATATCGGTTGCGCGGGTGCAGCACCGATCTTGGGGGTTCGGTCAGTCCAGGCTTCGGTGCCGCACTGACCGCGAAAGGACATAGACCATGAAAACATTCCTTTTGGCGGCGATTACGGCTGGGGTCCTGGCCTATGGCGCCAATTTCATCCTGAACAGCAACTGGCAGGCGACGTCCGCCACCGCTTATACGACCTCCGGCGCGCGCGTCGGGGATCCAGGCGACAATCTGGTTGGCGCCGACTGGCCTGCTGCAGCCGAATCCGAACAGGACAGCTGAGTTTTCTTCATCAAGCCCGCACCGCCAAACAGGCGGTGCGGGCGCGGCCCTTCTGCGCTGCAGTAAATTCCACGCCCGCAATGCTGCGGTGCGCGTCGAAAGTCGAGCAGATCTCCTTTCGATATTGTCACTTCCAAGATCAATCACATCGATACTGCTGATTCAATCGGTTAAAGCAACCGATTAGCTTTATCGTGAATTTTGTGCAGTGCAGCGATCTTTGCCTTTGTGTCTACGACTTTGGTTGCACTGCGTTTGGCGCGGAAAAGCCAGCGAAAATAGTTGATTGATCAGGGGCGATGACTATGATCGCCGCCAACAAGAAGAACAACGTGAACAGCTTGCTTGCTTCAATGGGAGAGAGAAATGACTTCAACAGATTCAAAGAGCGTATCGCGCCGTCGGTTCCTTAAGGGCACTGCGGTCATCGGTGGTGCAGCTGCCGGTTCAACGCTCGCTGCGCCCGCCGTGCTTGCGCAGGCGCCGCTCGTCGTCCGCATGCAGACCTCGTGGCCATCCTCGGACATCTGGCAGGAAATGGCCCAGGACTACGCCGATCGCGTCGAGGCCATGTCCGGTGGTCGTCTCTCGATCGACCTTCTGCCTGCCGGCGCGGTCGTCGGCGCCTTCCAGGTGATGGACGGCGTTTCGGACGGCGTCATCGATATGGCGCACTCGGTCTCGGCTTACTGGTACGGCAAGCACAAGGGTGCTTCCATGTTCGGAACGGGCCCTGTTCTCGGCGGTAACCCAACCACGCTGCTGTCCTGGTTCTACGCTGGCGGCGGCAATGAGCTCTACCGCGAACTGACCCAGGACATCCTCGGTCTCGATGTGGTCGGCTTCCTCGGCATGCCGATGCCTGCGCAGCCCTTCGGTTGGTTCAAGAACGAAGTGAACACCGTCAGCGATATCCAGGGCTTCAAATACCGCACCGTGGGCTTGGCTGCCGATCTTCTGCAGGGCATGGGCATGAGCGTGGCGCAGCTTCCGGGCGGCGAAATCGTTCCCGCCATGGAGCGTGGCGTTATCGACGCGTTCGAATTCAACAACCCGACGTCGGACCGTCGCTTCGGCGCGCAGGACGTGGCCAAGAACTACTATCTCGCCTCCTACCACCAGGCGGCCGAGCAGTTCGAGTTCATCATCAACCGTCCGTTCTTCGAAGACCTCGATGAGGATCTGCGGGCGATCCTTCAGTACGCGGTCGAAGCATCGGCCACCGCCAACACAGCCAAGGCGCTCGACAACTATTCGCGCGACCTTGCCGAACTGCAGAGTGGCGGCGTCACCGTTCACCGCACCTCGAGCGAAATCCTTCAGGCGCAGCTCGATGGCTGGGATCGGGTCATCGAAGAGCAGCTTGAGACCGACGAGTTCATCGCGCGCGTTCTGCAGAGCCAGCGCGATTGGGTCGAGCGCGTCACGTACTACGAGCTGATGAACGCGCCGGACTATCGTCTGGCCTACGATCATTACTTCCCGGGCAAGCTCGCCATCTAATTCACTGCAATCTTGAAGATATCGAAGCCCGGCATCGTGTTCGCACCTTGCCGGGCTTCTTCAACCCACCTTCCGGGGAATCCCATGGTTCGGTTCATCAATTTCGCCGATGCGTTATCTGCATGGTTCGGCAAGGCTTTCGGCTGGCTGATCATCATGATGTCGTTCGGAATGGGCTACGAAGTTCTGGTTCGGTACATGTTCAACAGCCCGACGCCCTGGGCCTTCGACGTGTCGTTCATCATGTATGGCGCGCTGTTCATGATGGGCGGGGCTTATACCCTGTCCCGTGGCGGCCACGTGCGAGGCGACTTCGTCTACCGAACATGGACGCCCAAGACCCAGGCGACGGTCGAGCTCGTTCTCTATTTCCTGTTCTTCTTTCCGGGCATCCTGGCGCTCATTCTCGCAGGCTGGAAGTACGCCTCCCGCTCGTGGAGCTATGGCGAGGTCAGCATCAACAGCCCGGCCGGCATTCCGATCTATCAGTTCAAGACCATCATCGTTGCAGCCGGCATCCTTCTGTTCATTCAGGGTATCGCACAGGTGTGCCGCTGCATCCTGTGTCGCCGGGAAGGGTATTGGCGCGAGCCAGAAGAAGACGTGATGGAAACCGAACAACTCCTCGCGCGTGAAACCAATCCGAATCTCACTTCGGTCGATAAAACGCCAAGCGTTGGCCCCGATGGAGCGGCTCGATGACCGACCCTCAAATTGCAATCGCGATGCTGGGAATTTTCATTTTCCTGGTGTTTCTTGGATTTCCAATCGCCTTCACGCTCATGGCGATGGGCATCGGATTTGGCTACTACGCCTATTTCGATCCGTCCCGCATGTGGCGCAGCTATAACAGGCTTGCTGAAGACTCCGGCTTGTTCGAGCAGGTCAGTCTCTGGATAGACGGGTTCTTCACGAACCGCATTTTCGACCTCTTCGTGAACCAGACTTATACGGTCATGGCGAACGAGGTCCTGACGGCGATCCCGCTGTTCCTGTTCATGGGGTACATCGTCGAGCGCGCGAATATTGTTGAGCGGCTGTTCACCACGCTGAACATCGCAGCAAAGAATGTTCCAGGTTCGCTTGGCGTTGCGGCGCTCATCACTTGCATGTTCTTCGCGACTGCGACGGGCATCGTCGGCGCCGTTGTCACGCTGATGGGCTTGCTCGCGCTGCCTGCCATGTTGCGTGCTCGCTATGACCACTCCTTCGCATCGGGCATCATCTGCGCCGGTGGAACGCTCGGCATCCTTATTCCGCCGTCGATCATGCTGATTGTGTATGCTGCGGCATCTGGCGTCTCGATCGTCCGTCTTTATGCAGCTGCGCTTCTGCCCGGTCTGTTGCTCACCGGCCTTTACCTGATCTACGTCGTCAGCCGGTCGATCGCCCAGCCGCATGTCGCGCCGAAACCTGCACCCGGTGAAATTCCCGAAGTGCCGCTCGGCAAGCTTCTGGTCATGGTGTTCACGTCATTCGTGCCGCTGGCGTTCCTCATCCTGTCGGTCTTGGGCTCGATCCTCTTCGGCCTGGCAACGCCAACGGAAGCGGCGTCCATCGGTGCGTTGGGTGGCCTGTTCCTCGCCGTCGTCTACCGTGCGCTCACATGGCAGAGACTGCGGGAATCCGTCTACCTCACCGTCCGTACGACGGCGATGGTGTGCTGGCTGTTCGTCGGCTCTTATACCTTCTCGTCGGTGTTCTCCTATCTCGGCGGTGAAAACCTGATCGCTCACTTCGTCGAAGGCCTGGACCTGAGCCCGGTCACCTTCCTCATCCTGGCGCAGCTCATCATCTTCCTCTTGGGTTGGCCGCTGGAGTGGTCGGAAATCATCATCATCTTCGTTCCGATCTTCCTGCCGCTGCTGGATCAGTTCGGCGTGGACCCGCTGTTCTTCGGCGTTCTCGTGGCTCTGAACCTGCAAACGTCGTTCCTGACACCGCCGATGGCAATGTCGGCCTATTACCTTAAAGGCATAGCGCCTGCTCAGGTGAAGCTGACGGAGATCTTCAAGGGATGCATGCCGTATCTCGCCATGGTGATCATCGCGATGGTGCTGGTCTACGTCTTCCCGCAAATCGTGTTCTGGCTGCCGAGTTTGGTCTATGGTTAAGCGTAAAGCAGCTCCCGAAGCATTGATTGCTTTGGGAGCGGTTGCCCTGCGAGATCGGTTGGCAAGCGGGGCTCTGCGGGCCGTCGATCTGGCTTCTGCCTGCCTCGAAGTGATTGCGGCGCGTGAACCGGAGGTTCACGCCTGGGCCTGGCTCGACTCCGACTACGTCTTGAAGCAAGCCGAAGCTCTCGATCTGAGGCGAAAGCAGGGGCGCCCCATCGGGCCGCTTCACGGATTGCCGGTCGGCCTGAAGGACATCATCGACACCGCCAAAATACCCACGGAAAACGGGACGGCACTTGATCGGGGGCGGGTGCCGCGGGAGGACGCCTTCATCGTGGCGCGCCTGAAGCAGGCAGGCGCCGTCATCATGGGCAAGACGGTCACGACCGAACTTGCCTTCCTGAATTCGGCCAAGACGACCAACCCGCACAATTTCGAACACACGCCCGGCGGTTCTTCGTCCGGATCGGCCGCAGCCGTTGCCGCCAACATGATTCCGCTGTCGGTCGGTACGCAAACCGGTGGCTCGATCATCCGGCCCGGCTCGTATTGCGGCGTCACCGCGTTCAAGCCGACGTTCGGCATGGTGCCGCGTACCGGCGTCCTGCGGTCTGCACCAACGCTCGACACGATCGGGGTTTACGGCCACTCTGTCGAAGATGCCGCCTTGCTTGCCGATGTGCTGGCGGGTCACGATCCTCTCGATCCTGCGACAAGCCCGATCCCTTCGCCGCGCCTTTACGAGACAGCCAGTGCCAAGCCGCCACTAAAGCCGGTCTTCGCCTTCGTCCGGCCGTTTGGCTGGGATCAGGCTGAACCGGAAATGCAGGAGGCGGTGCTCGAGCTTGTCGAGTTCCTGGGCGAGCAGTGTTTCGAAGTCGCGCTTCCGAGGGCATTCGAAGAAGCACTCCAGCAACACCGCACGATCTACGCGGCCGAAATGGCCAAATGGTATTACCCTTATGAAAAGCGCGGTGGGGATGATCTTCCGGCTTCCGTGAAGACGCTGATGAGCGAGGGCAAATCGCTGCCAGCGCGCGACTACATCGCCGCGCTCGATTGGACGGCGCTGTTGAACGGTGCGCTCGGCGAGATCTTCGAGCGGTGCGACGCCATGATCATGCCGGCGGCCACCGGCCCAGCGCCGAAGGGCTTTGAAACGACGGGAAGTCCGATTTTCAACAGCGTGTGGACGCTCAGCGGTACACCTGCGGTCAGCATACCGATCTTTGCCGCCGGCAACGGCCTACCGATGGGCCTGCAGCTGGTTGGACCACGCGATGGCGACGGCAGGCTGCTCAGGACCGCGCGCTGGCTTGTCGAGCACGTCAAACAGGCCGATGCTGCCTGATGTCGAAGAAGAGGGAAAGAAGTTCATGAGCAAGCTGGTGGCACTCATAGCGATCGTCGCGCTTTGCGCCTTTCTGGGCATCCTGCTGTTTGAAGTGCCGCGTCTGGATCTCGGTATTCTCATCGTCTTCACGTTGATTTTGGCTATCTACGATTTCTTCAAGCCTTCCAATCGCGCCCGGTGAGCAGGCCATCGCTCCTCATCACGAGACGGCTGACCGATGCCGTGCTCGAGCGTGCCGCGCGTGATTATGACGTGCAGCTCAACGCGGACGACCACGTCTTTTCGCGCAAGGAACTGCTCGACCATTGCCAGGGCGTGGACGCGGTGCTGCCCTGCCATTCGGAACGGTTCGATGCCGACGTGCTGGCGCAACTGCCCGATCGCCTGAGGATCATCGCGAACCATTCCGTCGGGACCGATCACGTCGACCTGAAGGCAGCGAAGGCGCGCGGGATCATCGTCACGAACACGCCCGATGTTCTGTCGGACGCAACGGCGGAGATCGCGATGCTCTGCATGCTGGGCGCGTCGCGACGTGGCGCCGAGGGCAACCGCATGGTGCGTGAAGGCAAATGGAATTTCTGGTCGCCGGCTTTCATGGTGGGGCGTCAGGTCACCGGCAAGCGTTTCGCCGTGCTCGGCATGGGTCGCGTGGGGCAGGTGGCCGCCGAGCGCGCCCGCGGCTTCGGCATGGAGATCCACTACCACAATCGCCGCCGGCTCCCGATCGAGCTGGAGAAGGGAGCGATCTTCCACGACAGCGTGGAATCGTTGCTGGCCGTGGCCGACGTGCTGTCGCTGCATTGCCCGACGACACCGGAGAGCATCGATCTGATTAATGCTGAACGGTTGGCACTGCTGCCGGACGGCGCGATCCTGGTCAACACGGCACGGGGCGCGCTGATCGATGAGCGCGCGGTCGTCGAGGCGCTGAAATCAGGCAAGCTGTTTGCGGCCGGACTGGACGTTTTCAAGGACGAACCAGGCGGCAACCCCGAGATTGCGGCCTTAAATAACGTGTTCCTGCTGCCGCATATCGGCTCGGCGACATTCGAGACGCGTGATGCGATGGGCAATCGTGCGTTGGATAATCTCGATGCATTTTTTGCGGGAAGGGAGCCGGCAGATCGCGTCGCTTGACGTTTCCTGCCGGCTCGACCCTCAGCAAAGACGCCCCCAGCCTCTCTGCCCCAGCCCGAAAGCTGATGAGCAACAATGTTGCCGGATCGGGCTCAAATGCAATGGGTTGAAACATGAGCGCGCCCGATTTGGTTCAAAAGCTGCAAAGTTGCAACATTCGGCGCGTGCCCGTTCAGCTGGCAGTAACCATAATCGATCAGGAAACACGCTCTACCGCGATCGCCGTTGCCTCGCCGCCGCCGATGCAGAGCGTCGCCACGCCCCTTTTCAGATCGTGGGTCTGGAGGGCGGCCAGCAAGGTGACGAGAATGCGCGCACCGGACGCGCCGATCGGGTGCCCAAGAGCGCAGGCGCCGCCATGGATGTTGACCTTCTCGTGAGGGAGGTCGAGCTCGTGCATCGCTGCTAAGGCGACTACGGCGAAGGCTTCGTTGATCTCGTAGAGATCGACATCGCCGGTCTGCCAGCCGATCTTGTCGAGCAGCGATTGCACGGCGCCGACGGGTGCTGTCGTGAACCATTGAGGCTGGCGTGCGTGGCCTGCGTGGCCGACGATGGCCGCAAGCGGCGCGATGCCACGCTTCTCTGCCTCGGATCGCCTCATCAAGACGAGCGCCGCGCCACCATCCGAAATCGAGGATGAATTTGCAGCGGTTACGGTTCCATCGCTGCGGAAGGCCGGCTTGAGCGACGGGATCTTGTCGGGGCGCGCCTTGCCGGGCTGCTCGTCGACCTCAACGCTGCCCGCTTTCGTCTCGACCGGCACGATCTCGCCGTCGAAGCGCCCGGCCAGGATGGCAGCCTGCGCCCGTTCCAGCGACGCGAGCGCGTAGTCGTCCTGTGCCTTGCGGGTGAACTGATAGTGCTCCGCCGTATCCTCGGCGAAGGTCCCCATCAGCCGGCCCTTGTCATAGGCATCTTCCAGGCCGTCCAGAAACATGTGGTCGACCATGCGGCCATGCCCGAGCCGGTAGCCGCTGCGCGCCTTGTCGAGCAGGTAGGGCGCGTTCGACATGCTCTCCATGCCGCCCGCGACCACGATGTTCGCGCTTCCGGCGACAACCAGATCGTGCCCGAGCATCACGCTTTTCATGCCGGACCCACAGACCTTGCTGATCGTGGTTGCCGGCGTGCTTTCCGGAAGTCCAGCGCCGATCGCCGCCTGGCGCGCCGGCGCCTGGCCGACGCCGGCTGACAGAACGTTGCCCATCAGCACCTCGTCGATGTCCGCAGGCTCCAGGCCTGCACGTTCGACGGCCGCACGGATGGCAGTCGCGCCGAGCGCCGGTGCGGCAACTCTTGCAAGCTCACCCTGGAAGCCACCCATCGGCGTGCGTGCCAGTGAAACGATCACGATCGGATCTGCAGTCATGTCTTCTCCCAGCATGGGCTACCCATTGGCTGAGAAGATAGACGCGGAGGCGCCGAGTGACCAGATGGCCTGGCGGGGGTCAATCGTTGATGGTCAGGCGGCCTTGATCCGCTCGGCTAGCGTCAAGGCCGAGAGGCAGATGTCCTCGATCCGGTTCGTCGCCGTCCAGTCACCGGTGGCTGCCAAGCCTTGCGCGGTACTGAGCCATGGACCGCTGCGCTGCCGCGTTTCGGTGAAGGCGGCACCCCAACGATGCGCCTTCAGGAGCGCCGGCTCCGGAAGATCGAAGGGCAGCGAAGCCTTGAGAGCCGCATAGAGCAGCGGCGCAAGATTGGGGGCGGCGATGTCGACGTGGTGCCGCGACCAGTCGCTTTTCGTCTGGGCTACGAGCGTGGTGACCGAACGGTCCCGTCCGGGCTTGGTGCTGTCGACGGACAACCAGTCGAACGGGCCATCGATGACGCGCGCTGCGATCCAGTCCTCAGTCCATGGTTGGTCGAAGGCCACCATCAAGGCATGGCATGGTCGCATGGCGTCCGTGATGAAAGGCGCGTCCTTGCCTGCTGCCGGGAAAAGCATGCGGGCGTGGCGGGCAACGGAAGCCGAGACCACGAGGTCGAAGTCGCCGAGCGCTGTTCCCTCCATATCGACAAGGGTGTGAGGACCACTCTTCGAGGTGATCGGCGCGACATCGACGCCGCTTTTGAGGTCGACACCATCGGCCAGCGCCTTGGCGATGGCATTCATGCCCGGCACTGCAACATAGTGAGGTTCGTTCGACTGGCGCGGTCCGAGCACCTTGCCGTGGGAAACCGTCACCAGTGGTCCTCGCCACTCATCGACCAGATTGCGGTGACGCAGCGGCTCGAGCCAGTCGGCGAATGCCCGGGTTCGAACGGTGAAGGACTGCGCCCCATGGTCGAATGCGTATTTGTCTTCCCGCCGCGTCGACATCCGACCGCCGGCACCGCGTCCTTTTTCGAAGACGGTAATGTCGAAATGCTCCTTGAGGGCATGGGCGAGCGTCAGCCCGCCGATGCCGGCACCAACGACGGCGATGCGTTTCATGCAGTCACTCCAAGGAGAATGCACGCCGTGGCGACGGCAGCGGTAATGGCGACGCGAAGCCGGAAGAACCAGGCAGGCAATATTACGTCGCGGTAAAGCAACCGGTCGATCAGAAGCAGCGTGATGAAGACCGCCGCCAGGAGAATGAAGCCGAGCCCGGGTGCGACGAGGGCGCCGATCCACGCCAGCAGCGCCGTAACGTTGCTTGCCACGAGCAGCGACGGTGCCATGCGCGGCGAAGCGAACAGCGCCGCGCCCCAGTGTATGCCCGAAACGAATGATGCGATGACCGCACCGTAAATCTGCACCGTCAGCAGCCATGCGCTGTCGCCGAACAGCGCATCCAAGAGTCCCCCCGCAAAGGGCAACCCGCCGGCAGCCGTCAGCCCGACGGCAATGAGGCGGCATTGAGAATCGTGGAAAGGAGGGTTGGCTGAACCGGTCTGCATGGCCGCATTACGCTGGGATGTGCCGGGCCGATCAGTCGGCTGACGGAATTTTCACCGTCACCGTGCGAGGCGCCCGATTCCGCCTGACCGCAGCGCACTTCTCCCGGTCGAAAATTGGTCCAGAAATTTCGGAACGGACCCGCTTGGCGTGCATTCTCCAGAAAACTGATGGGGAATGCGCCATGAAAAATCTACTCGCGATATTCGGAGGATTTACTGTTTCGCTCGGCATGTTTGTTGGTGGTCTCGCCGTTGCAACCTATTTCCTCGCAGTCGATCCAGTCGCCGAACCTGCCCGTGCCGGTGACGTTGCTGAAATCTGGACCATCGAGCCGCGCCGCGTCGACACAGCTTCTCAGGATTACGAGCGGATCGGTGACCCGGTTGCGGCTCCAGATGAGGTGATGATGGCGATGGCCAGCACCGGCACGCTAACGGATGCCAATTCCCCGTCGCTCGACGGCGGAAGGGCTGACGGCTCCTATGAGGTGGCGAGCCTTTCGGGCGACGTCGAGCTTGAGCAATCCGAGCCGACCGCGCTGCCCGCTGCACATGTTGCCTGGTGCGCCAATCGCTACCGCTCCTATCGCGAAGAAACGAACACCTACCGGCCATATAGCGGCGGTGAGCAGACATGCGTATCGCCATATGCCGAGGAGCAGGTCGGCGGCCGATCCGGCGAGGCGGCTGTTCAATCGGCCAGCGTCTCAGGGATGGCCAGTGGTCTGAGTGCAAGCCACATCCGCGATTGCCAGAGCCGCTACCGTTCCTATCGCGTCTCCGACAATTCCTATCAGCCCTATGGTGGCGGCCCGCGCCGTCAGTGCTGATGCAGAGGTCGACGGGCCGGCTCCTGAAGCTCGGACCGTCAACTTCGCCAGAGCGAATTCTGCTCCTGCTGCATGATCAGCTGGGCGAGGTTTCGAAACTCGCTTTCGACGAAACGCTTGAAGCGCCGAATGGCTGGCCGCACCTCCATATCGCGTTTGGTCAGTATCCCAAGGCTGCGTTCGGGATGTCCGATCCGCACAGACAGCGCAGCAAGCATTTTTTGCCGACGCGCCATGAACACCACGGAATAAGGCAGGACGGTTAGAACGTCCGACTGCGAGAGGATGTTGGTGATCGACGCCAATGATCCGCCTGAAAATGAAATCTTGAAATCCGTGACGCCGATCTCGCCCAGCACATGGCGCATGTCCTGGTAAAGCGGGCTCGACGCGGGCGGGGCGATCCACGCATAGGGCGCAATGTCGGTCAGGCGCAACGGCCGCTTCATCAACAGCGGATGGTTGATGCCGCAGGCGATGACATTGCGGCCCGGCAAAACCGGCTGGAATGAAAATCCGGCAGGAATCGCGGCGGGGTTCAGTGGACAGACGGCGAGATCCAACGTGCCGGCATCGAGTTGGGACATCAGCTCGGCCGCATAGGCATAGGATTGCTCGATCCGCACCTGTGGGGAAGCGCGCTGGAACTCTGCGATGATCGATGACACCACTCCATCCATGAAGACGGGCGTTCCTCCGATGCGCACAATGCCGCGGTGCCCAGCCTTGTAGGTTCCGACGATGGCGGATGCGGTCTTGCCCGCACCACCGATCTTGCGGCCCTCGACGGCGAGTGCCTGGCAGAGTTCAGTCGGCACGAGCGGCCGGCGTCCCTTTTCGAAGAGCGGTGCACCAATGCGCTGCTCCAGCATCGCAACGGTGCGCGAGACGCTTGGTTGAGTGCGCCCAAGCGCCGTTGCGCCCTCGGTGAGGCCACCTTGGTCGACAATGGCAGCGATGATCTCAAGATGTCGAGGGTCAAGCTTCATAGCAATGAGTTATGTTATGTCCCGGCAAACTGATCAAGCTGGTATGTAGTTTAAGCTAGTGTCCGCTCATGTGCTGGTTGGAGGACCGGCGCAGGAGGATCAGATGCACTTCCAGCCAGAGTTTGCTTTCGATGCCCAAGCCGTCCGCGTGCGTTTTGCGCCGGGGGTGCGCCGCTGCGCGGGGGAAGAGATCGCAAGGCTCGGCTGCTCGCGCGCACTGGTGCTCTCGACGCCGCCGCAGGCGGATGCTGCCATGGAAATGGCGCAGGAAATTGGGGATGCGGCCGTTGGCGTCTTCACGAAGGCAGCGATGCACACCCCGGTCGCGATCACCGAAGAAGCCGTGCAGCACGCACGTGAAGTGCGCGCCGATTGCATCGTGGCGATCGGCGGCGGCTCGACGACCGGGCTCGGCAAGGCCATCGCACTGCGCACCGACCTGCCGCAGATCGTGATCCCCACCACCTATGCCGGTTCCGAGGTCACGTCGATCCTGGGCCAGACGGAGAAGGGCGAAAAGACCACGATCACCGATCCCAAGGTGCGGCCTGAAGTCGTGCTTTACGATGCCGAGCTGGTGCGCAGCCTGCCTGTTGCGATGACGGTGACGAGCGCGCTGAATGCGATGGCCCATGCTGTCGAAGGTCTCTATGCGCAAAACCGCAACCCGGTCTCGACGCTGATGGCGATCGAAGGGCTCGAAGCCTTCGCGGCGTCGCTGCCCGACGTCATGCGCAACCCGCACGATCTCGAAGCGCGCGGGGCGACGCTTTACGGCGCCTGGCTCTGCGGCACCGTGCTCGGCCAGGTCGGCATGGCGCTGCATCACAAGCTTTGCCACACGCTTGGCGGTTCGTTCGATCTCCCGCACGCCGAAACGCACGCCGTCGTGCTGGCCCACGCGATTGGCTTCAACGCGCGCGCCGCAGGTCGCGAGCTTGAACCCGTGTCGCGCATCTTCGGCGACGATAGACCGGGGCAGGCGCTCTATGATTTTGCCAAATCGCTGGATGCGCCGCTTGGCCTGCGCGAGATTGGCATGAAGGAGGCAGATCTTGGACGTGCCGCTGATCTCGCTGCGGCCAAGCCCTACTGGAACCCGCAGCCCGTCAGCCGCGACGAGATCTTGAAATTGCTGGAGGCTGCCTGGGCAGGAGACCCGCCAGCTTTCTGACCGAACATCTTTGGCAAGTCATTTTTGGGAGGAGAACCAAAACCATGATTACGCGTCGCACATTGTTGAAGGCCTCGGCCACGACCAGCCTTGTTGCCGCTGCAAGCAGCTTTCCCATGCCCGCGATTGCGCAGGGAGCGCGCATCAAGCTCGGCTATGTGAGCCCGCAGACCGGGCCACTCGCAGCCTTTGCCGAGGCTGACAATTTCATCCTCGCGAACTTCGCCGAAAGCGCAGCCGCCGCTGATTTCGAGATCATCGTGCGCGACTCGCAGTCGAACCCGAACCGCGCGGCGGAAGTTGCCCAGGAACTGATCATCTCCGACGAGGTCGACCTGATGCTGGTCGCCTCCACGCCGGAAACGACAAACCCGGTGACGACGACCGCCGAGGCCGAAGGCATTCCGGTCATCTCCACGGTTGCGCCGTGGCAGCCCTGGTTCATCGGCCAGCAGGGCAACCCTGGTGCGCCGGACAGCTGGCGGCCTTTCGACTACGGCTTCCACTTCTTCTGGGGTTTGGAAGACGTCATTTCCGTTTTCACGGCCATGTGGAACCAGCTCGAGACCAACAAGACCGTCGGCGGTCTGTTCCCGAACGACGGTGACGGGAACGCCTGGGGCGATGCGCAGAACGGCTTTCCGCCGGTGCTGGCAAGTCAGGGCTTCACCCTCATCGATCCGGGCCGCTACCAGAATTTGACGGACGATTTCTCGGCGCAGATCAACGCGTTCCGGCAGGGCAATGTCGAGATCGTCACCGGCGTGCCGATCCCTCCCGATTTCACGACCTTCTGGACGCAGGCGCGCCAGCAGGGCTTCAACCCGAAGGCAGCGTCGATCGGCAAGGCGATCCTCTTCCCGCAGGCTGTCGAGGCGCTGGGCGATGCCGGGCACAATCTGTCGTCGGAAGTCTGGTGGTCGCCGAACCATCCGTTCAAGTCCTCGCTAAACGGCCTGTCCGCAGGCGAGGTCGCGGCCGCCTATACGGAAGCAACCAGCCGCCAGTGGACCCAGCCGATCGGCTTCGTCCATGCGCTCTTGGAACTTGCCGTCGACGCGATGGGCCGGACGAGCGATGTCACCGATCGCGATGCGGTAGCCGAAGCCATCGCCGCATCCGACCTGCAGACGATCGTCGGCCGTATCGCCTTCGATGGCGCGGGCCTGCCACCCTTTGCCCAGGCGAACGTATCGAAGACGCCGCTCGTCGGTGGCCAGTGGCGCCTGCGCGATGGCGGTGGCTACGACCTCGTGATCGTCGACAACACCGGCCAGACCGACATTCCGACCGCCGGCACGATGGAAGCGATCGGCTGAATTGCAGACGCCCGGACGCATCGTGCGTCCGGGCATCAGGCCGGAAAGGCATCATGGCACTCATCTCGCTCGACAGGGTCAATCGAAGCTTCGGCGCGCTCACCGTTGCCGACGGCGTCACCTTCGACGTCGCCGAGGGCGAAGCCTTGGGCATCATCGGGCCGAATGGCGCGGGCAAGTCCACGCTCTTCAACCTGATTGCCGGCAACATCGCGCCCGAGAGCGGCACGATCCGCTTCCTGGGCGAAGACGTGACGAAGACGCCGGCCATGCGCCGCTGCATCGCCGGCATGGGCCGCTCCTTCCAGATCCCCCAGCCCTTTTCCAAGCTGACGGTGTTCGAAAACCTGCTCGTCGCCGGCGCCTTCGGCCGTAACCGGTCGGAGGCCGATGTCGCTCAGGATTGTGCCGAAGTGCTGCGCAAGACGGGGCTGCTCGCCAAGGCAAATACCGTCGCGGGCGCGCTCTCTCTTCTGGAGCGCAAGCGCCTGGAACTCGCCCGCGCGCTCGCGACCGATCCGAAGCTTCTGCTCCTTGACGAGATCGCTGGCGGCCTGACCGAGGGCGAGTGTGGCGAGCTCGTCAAGACGATCAAGGCGATCCACGCCGGGGGCGTCACCATCATCTGGATCGAGCACGTGCTTCATGCGCTGAACTCGGTCGTGGAGCGCCTGCTGGTCCTGCATTTCGGCAAGGTCATCGGCATCGGCAAGCCGGAGGCGATCATGGCCTCGGCCGAAGTGCGCGAAATCTATCTGGGGATCGAGGTCTGATGGCGCTGCTCTCCACCCACGGTCTCACCGCCCGTTATGGCCAGTTCCAGGCGCTTTTCGGCGTCGATATCGAACTGGGGGAGGGCGAGTGCGTCGCCATCATCGGGGCCAACGGTGCCGGCAAGACGACGCTGATGCGCTCCATCTCCGGCGTCCTGCGCAACGCACCGGCTTCCGTGCGCCTGCGCGGCGAGGAGATCGGCGCGCTGCCGGCCGACGAAGTGATGAAGCGCGGCATCTCCATGGTGCCGGAGGGCAGGCGGCTCTTTCCGTCGCTGACCGTGGAGGAAAATCTCTTGATCGGCGGCCAGGTGCGCAAGGGTTCCGGCTACTGGACGCTGGAACGCATCTACGCGCTCTTCCCGATCCTCGCCGAGCGCCGCCGCAATGCCGGCACGGCGCTTTCGGGCGGCCAGCAGCAGATGGTCGCGATCGGCCGCGCGCTGATGGCCAACCCGGATGTGCTGCTGTGCGACGAAATCTCGCTCGGGCTCGCGCCCGTCGTCATCAAGGACATCTACAAGGCCGTGCCGCTCATCCGTGAAAGCGGTGCCTCGATGATCGTCGTCGAGCAGGATATCGGCCAGGCGCTGAAAGTGGCCGACCGCGTCTATTGCATGATGGAAGGCCGGGTGACGTTGTCCGGCCGCCCCGAGGAGCTGACGCGCGAGGCGATCCACGCCGCCTATTTCGGGGTGCAGCACGCATGAACTGGCTCGACACCATCGTGCAGGGCGTACTGCTGGGCGGACTTTATGCGCTCTTCGCTGCCGGCCTCAGCCTTGTTTTCGGCATCATGCGGCTGGTCAATCTCGCCCATGGCGACCTGATCGTGCTCGCCGCTTATCTCATTCTCGTCATCGTCTCGGTGCTCGGCATCTCGCCCTTTCTGGCAGTCACGATCGCACTGCCGCTGATGTTCGCGAGCGGCTATGTGCTGCAGCGCGTGGTGCTGAACCGCGTGCTCGGCGAGGACATCCTGCCGCCGCTGCTCGTCACCTTCGGCATCTCGGTCGTGCTCCAGAACACGATGCAGGAGGCTTTCTCGGCCGACACGCGCCGGCTGCCGCCGGGCGACATCGGCACCGCCTCGCTGCAGGTCGCAGGCCTCAACATCGGCGTGATGCCGCTCCTGACCTTCGCCTCGGCGGTCCTGGTGATCGTCGTCCTCAACCAGATCTTCTATCGTACCGCGCTCGGCCGCGCCTTCCGCGCCACCTCGGACGACGCGACGACGGCCAGCCTCATGGGCATCCGCCCCTCGCGCATCTTCGCGCAGGCCACCGGCATCGCGCTGATGATCGTCACGATCGCCGCGCTCTACCTCGGCATGCGGGCGAATTTCGATCCGTCGATTGGCCCGGCGCGGCTGATCTATGCCTTCGAGGCCGTCATCATCGGCGGGCTCGGCTCGCTCTGGGGCACGCTGGCGGGCGGCGTCATCATCGGCGTCGCGCAGACGGTAGGCGCGGCGATCAATCCGGAATGGCAGATCCTGGCAGGCCACGTCGCCTTCCTGCTGGTGCTGCTCGTCAAGCCGCGCGGGCTCTTCCCGCGGGCGGTGGACTGAGGGCCGCGCCATGACCATGCACGCAATCCGGGCCTATACAGTCGAGACCCGCACCCGCGCATCCACCATCGCCTTGGTGGTCGCTGTCCTCATCATTGCGGTCGCCATCGTGCTTCCCGCCTTCGCGTCTCGGCGTCTCGTCCAGGAGCTCTTCTTCATCCTGACCATGCTCACGCTGGCGCAGTTCTGGAACCTGCTTGCCGGCTATGGCGGGCTTGTCTCGATCGGGCAGCAGGCCTTCGTCGGCATTGGCGCCTATGCGCTGTTCGGCTCCGTCATCCTCGGCGCTGTCGATCCGCTGACGGCGATCCTCATCGGCGGCGTGGCCGCGCTCGTGCTAGCCGTGCCGTTTGCTTTCTTCGCCTTCCGCCTGAACGGGGCTTACTTCGCCATCGGCACCTGGGTGCTGGCCGAAGTCGTCCGTCTCTCGGTCGCACAGTGGCGCGCGGTCGGAGGCGGCACAGGCACGTCGCTGCCGCGCGAGGCAACGGACGCCATTCCGTTTGTCGGCGCGATCGCGACGCTCTTCGACGTGCGCGACCCCGCAGCGCGCGACATCCTCGCCTACTGGCTGGCGCTGGCACTGGCCGTTGCCGCCATCGGTGGCATCTACTGGCTGCTCCGCACCAAGCGCGGCCTCGCGCTCGCAGCCATCCGCGACAATTCCGAAGCGGCGCGCTCCGTCGGTGTCGATGCCGCGCCCATCAAATGGTTCGTGTTCCTGGCAGCCGCCTTTGGCACGGGCCTCACCGGCGCGCTGATCTACCTGCAGAAGGCGCGCATCTCGCCGGACGCCGCCTTTTCGGTCAACGACTGGACGGCCTACGTCATCTTCATCGTCGTCATCGGTGGCATCGGCACGATCGAGGGGCCGATCATCGGCGTCATCGTCTTCTTTCTGCTCCAGTCGATGCTGGCCCAGTACGGCACCTGGTACCTGATCGCGCTCGGCACGATCGGCATCGTCGTGATGCTGTTTGCGCCCCGCGGCATATGGGGCCTGATCAGCGATCGCACCGGCTTGCAGCTCTTTCCCATCCGCCGGCGCCTCGTCGTCGGCGACGCATTCAAGCAACAATCCGCCTCCAGGGAGGAATAGACATGGCTGACATCAAGACCGACGTGCTCGTCATCGGAACCGGCCCGGCCGGCTCGGCGACCGCGGCGCTGCTCTCGACCTACGGCGTGGAGAACATGGTGGTGAACCGCTATCGCTGGCTCGCCAACACACCGCGCGCCCACATCACCAACCAGCGCACGATGGAAGTGCTGCGCGATCTCGGCCGTGAGGTCGAGGCGGAAGCCTATCTGCACTGCACGGAACAGGAGCTGATGGGCGAGAACATCTTCTGCGAAAGCCTCGCCGGCGAGGAGATCGGTCGCATGAAGAGCTGGGGCAACCACCCGCTCTCGCGCGCCGAACATCAGCTCTCCTCGCCCTGTATGATGAACGACCTGCCGCAGACCTACATGGAGCCGATTCTCTTCAAGACGGCTTGTTCGCGCGGCACCCAGCCGCGCATGTCGACGGAATATCTGCGCCACGAGCAGGATGCAGACGGCGTGACGACCACCTGCCTCGACCGGCTGACGGGCAAGGAAATCACCATCCGCTCGAAATATCTCGTCGGCGCAGATGGCGGCAATTCGCGTGTCGCCGAACATGCCGGCCTGCCCTTCGAGGGCCAGATGGGCGTCGGCGGATCGATGAACATCCTCTTCCGCGCAGATCTTTCGCGGTATGTCGCGCATCGCCCGTCGGTGCTCTACTGGGTCATGCAGCCGGGCGCCGATGTCGGCGGCATCGGCATGGGCCTCGTGCGCATGGTGCGGCCGTGGAACGAATGGCTGATCGTCTGGGGTTATGACATCAGCCAGCCGGCGCCCGTCGTCGATGACGCGTTCGCAACCGGCGTCGCGCGCCAGCTTGTCGGCGATCCGGAACTCGAGATCGAGCTTATCTCAGCCAATACCTGGACCGTGAACAACATGTACGCGACCCACATGCAGAAGGGCCGCGTCTTCATCATGGGCGATGCCGCCCACCGCCATCCTCCGTCGAACGGGCTCGGCTCCAACACGTCGATCCAGGACGGGTTTAATCTCGCCTGGAAGCTCGCCGCCGTGGTCAAGGGCCAAGCCGGCCCCGGCCTGCTCGAGACCTTCTCCGTCGAACGCGCGCCGATCGCCAAGCAGATCGTGACCCGCGCCAACCAGTCGATCGGCGAGTTCGGCCCGATCTTCGAGGCGCTCGGCATGACCGGCGGTACGGATGTGGAGAAGATCCAGGCCTCGATGGATGCGCGCTGCGACGCGACACCTCAAGCCGAGCGGCAGCGCGAAGCGATCCGCCAGGCGATCGCCTTCAAGAAGTACGAGTTCGATGCGCACGGCGTGGAGATGAACCAGCGCTACAAATCGAGCGCAGCGGTGACGGAAGGCCAGATGGAGCCGGCCTTCGAGCTCGACTCCGAACTTCATTATCAGCCGACCACTTGGCCGGGTGCCCGCATCCCGCATTGCTGGATCTACGACCAGGCCGGCCGCAAGCACTCGACGCTCGATCTGACCGGAAAGGGCCGCTTCACGATCCTCACCGGCATTTCCGGCGAAGGCTGGGCTGCAGCGGCGGCCAAGGCCGGCAAGGCGCTCGGCATCGACATCGCGACAGTCGTCATCGGCCCGCGCCGGGCTTTCGTCGACCATGAAGGCGAGTGGGCGCGTGCCCGCGAAGTGGGCGACAGTGGCTGCGTGCTCGTGCGGCCAGACCACCACGTCGCCTGGCGGGCCGAGGAGATGGTCGCCGATCCGGCCGGCGAACTGACGCGGGTGCTGTCGACCATCCTCGATCGAAACAGCATCGCGGTGCGCCAGGCAGCGGAGTGACTTCGATGAGCAAAGAGACCGGTATCGACTATTTCACCGAAGCCCGTTCGGTCGAGGTCGTCAACACCCGCATGGCTGCGGACATCGATCCACGCCTGGCGACCATGATGACCTCGCTCGTCAAGCACCTCCACGCCTTTGCCAAGGACGTGGAATTGACGCAAGGCGAATGGGCGGCAGCGATCGACTTCCTGACGCGGACCGGACAGATGTGCGACGGCAACCGGCAGGAATTCATCCTGCTGAGCGACGTGCTGGGCGTCTCCATGCTGGTCGACGCGATCAACCACCGTCGCCCGTCGGGCGCGACGGAAAACACAGTGCTTGGCCCGTTCCATGTTCCCGATGCGCCGCGCTATGACATGGGCGCCAATATCTGTCTGGACGGCAAGGGCGAGACCTGCCTGTTCGAAGGCAGAGTCGTCGATCTCGATGGCAATCCCATCGAAGGTGCAACCATCGATGTCTGGTCTGACAATGCCGAGGGCTATTATGACGTCCAGCAGCCCGATATCCAGCCAAAGTGGAACAACCGCGGCATCTTCGTGACGGGTGCGGAAGGCACATACAGCTTTCGCGGCATTCGCCCAGTCTCCTATCCGATCCCCGACGACGGACCAGTCGGCCAGATGCTGAAGGCACTTGGCCGCCACCCCAACCGGCCGGCCCACATGCACTTCATCGTGACTGCGCCCGGATACGAGACGATCGTGACCCACACCTTTGTCGATGGGGACGAATGGCTGACGTCGGACGCCGTCTTCGGCGTCAAGGCATCACTCATTTCAGCCATCGAGAACGGCGTGCCGGGCGACACCGACTGGCGTTCGACCTTCGATTTCGTGATGGAGAGGCAAGCCTGAGCCTTTGCGGCACGGATTGGCTAGGGCAGGGGACCAGGCGAGGCCGGCTCAATCGCCGGCCCCGAGCTTTGGGTAATCGTATCAGGCTGCTTTCGCGGGCAGCGTGATCGCCTTGATGTTCACGAATTCCTTCATGCCAAAGCCGCCGTGCTCACGGCCATAGCCGGATGCCTTGACGCCACCGAAGGGCATCTCCGGCGTCGCGACGTTGAAGTTGTTGATGAACACCATGCCCGTGTCGAAGTGATCGCGGGCGAGGTCAAGTGCACGAGCCTCATCCTTGGAGAAGATGCCGCCGCCGAGTCCATAACGGCTGTCATTGGCGATCCGCATCGCGTCCTCATCATCCTTAGCGCGAATGATCGAAGCAACCGGGCCGAATAGCTCATCGTCATAGGCGGGCTGGCCGGGCGCGACATCGACGAGAACCGTCGCGGGATAGAAGAAGCCGTCACGCTCGGGCACTTCGCCGCCGGTGAGACAGCGCGCGCCATTGTCGACGCTCTTCCTGACCTGTTCGTGAAGCTCGTCGCGCAAATCTTCGCGAGACATTGGCCCGAGACCCGTCGCCTTTTCATTCGGGTCGCCGAGATCAATGTCCTTCATCTTCTCGACGTAACGTTCGACGAAAGCATCGTGGATTGCATCGACGACGACGAAGCGCTTGGCGTTCACGCAGGTCTGGCCGTTGTTGTAGATGCGGCCCTGAACGCAGGTCTCTACGGCGAGTTCGAGATCGGCATCGGAAAGAACCACATAGGCATCGTTCGAGCCGAGCTCCAGCACGGTCTTCTTCAGCTCACTGCCGGCCTTTTCGGCGACCGCGCGTCCGGCCTTCTCGCTGCCGGTCAGTGTCACGCCCCGAACCAGCTTGTGTTCGATCAAGGTATTGGACTGGTCATGGTCGATGATCATGACGGTGAAGAGCCCCTTGGGCAGGCCGGCTTCCTCGAAAATGTCGCGCAGCATCAGGCCTGAGCCGGTGCAGATTTCGGCATGCTTGAGCAGCACGCCATTGCCGGCCATGAGGTTTGCGATCGCATACCGCACGACTTGGTAGGCCGGAAAGTTCCAGGGCTGAATTCCGTAGATGACGCCGATCGGGCTGTAGTTGACCACGCCGCGGCGGCCATCGTTGAGCGCGCGTTCTTCGTCTGCCAGCGCTTCCGGACCCTTCTTGGCCGTCCAGCGGCAGATCGCAGCGCAAAGCGCCACCTCGTTGCGGCTGTCTTTCAGAAGCTTGCCCGTTTCGTCGGTCATCAGTTGAGCGAGCGCATCGGTCGATTGCTCAAGTCGATCGGCAATAGCCGAGATGATCTTGGCGCGTTCATCCAACGGCCGCAGGCGCCATTCGTCAAACGCTGCGTGGCAAGCCTCCAGCGCCGAAATCATCTCCTGATCCGTCATGTAGGTGTAGCTGTCGATCTGCTGTCCGGTGAGAGGGTTGACGGTCTTGATCGTGCGGTCGTTCATGAAGTCTCCATCGTGTCGGCCAGCCAGCGATTGAACGCTGGCCGGCCATCCTTCCTATCGGGGTGGAGGGGCAACACGACGGGGCTGCAAACAGTTCCAGCAAAGCTCGCCCACCACTTTTGCGCGTGTGCGGGGGTACACGAATTGAGGCGGTGCTACGGGGGGGGTAGGGAGCCTCAACAACGAGAAGCGTCGCGCTCTGCACGAACGCGCCGTCTCGTAGGCCTCAGAAAGGCGAATTTCGTTGAAGTCAGTTCGCCGCGAGCCGCGGGCTCAGAACTGGACGCCGCGTGTCAGTGCCCCATCGATAACCAGATTGGTTCCGGTGATGAAGCTCGCGGCGGGGCTGGCGAGGAACACGGTGCCGTTCGCGATTTCCTGCGCCGTCGCCATCCGACCTGTCGGGTTCAGGCCGAGCGCGGTCTTGAACAACTCGGGATTGCCGGTCTCGATCTGCTGCCAGATACCGCCTTCGAAATAGGTGTTGCCAGGCGATACCGAATTGGCACGGATCATCTTGCCGGCAAGCTGATAGGCGAGCCCCTGCGTATAATGGATGATCGCCGCTTTCATCGTGCCATAGGGGCCGGCGGCAAAGTCGATCTCGCGGCCCGAGACACTGGAAATCGTGACGATGGATGCCTTGCCGCTCTGCTCGAGATACGGCATTGCCGCATCGACAAGATTGACTGTGCCGAGCATGTCCGTCTCGAACGACTTGCGCCAGCTTTCCTCATCCGGCCCGATAGAGAGCGCGCTCACATTGGCGATGACGATATCGATGCCGCCGAACTCTGAGGCGACGGAGGCGACGAAATCCCGCAGCGCGGGGCCGTCGGACACATCGACAGCCGATCCGGTCGCGCGAACGCCCTTGGCCTTCAACGCCTGAACCGTCGGATCGATGTCGCCGGCACTGCGCGCGCAGATTGCGACATCGGCACCTTCGGCTGCCAGTGTTTCGGCGATTGCCCTGCCAATGCCCTTGGTGCCGCCGGTGACGATGGCGCGCAGTCCCTTCAAGCCCAGATCCATGATGATCTCCCTCTGAAAATGTTCTGATTTTGATGGTTCGGTTACAGCATCAAGAGCGCCGACGCGAGGCGCGGGCTCTGGTGCGGACGGCACAGCATTGGGCCGATGGCAGATGCAAGTTGCACCCGCGATCCGGGTAATGTCCGCGAAATCGCTCTTGGAAGCAAGTGTCGCCTGGCGCGCATTTTCGTTGCAAATCTTACCCAAGGGTTGCTTGACAAGATCACGATGTTGCGAGAAGCTGAATATTAGGCGCAGAGCAAGGATGCTCAATTTCGCGCCAAATCTTTCGTATCATGACGATGGCGACGCCGCCCGCAGCACCAGTGCTGGCGGGCTATTTTGTTTTTGGGAATGCGAATGACGGTTCCGACATATCCGATTGGCATACTTGTCTCGACGACGGGTACCTATGGCACCGTCGGACGCTCCATGCTGAACGGGGCGTTGCTCGCCTGCGCCGAAGTGAACGCCGATGGCGCCATACGGCTCGAGCCTGTGCACCGCGATCCGGCCGGGCAGCCGGCAGCCTATGCGGATGCGGCCCAGACGATGATCGACGATGGGGTGCGCCATATCGTTGGCTGCTACACCTCGTCGAGCCGCAAGGAGGTCATTCCGCTCGTCGAGAAGCACGATGCGCTGCTGTGGTATCCGACCCATTACGAAGGCTTCGAGAGCTCGACCAACGTCGTCTACACCGGTGCCGCACCCAATCACCATATGTCGCCGCTGGTGGACTACCTGATCGACAATCACGGCGCCCGGGCGTTCTGCGTCGGTTCGAACTACATTTGGGCCTGGGAAAGCAACCGCATCCTGCGCGACTGCATCCACGCCAAGGGCGGCGTCACCATTGCGGAGCGTTACCTGGCCGTCGGCGAATGCGATGTCGACCAGGTGATCGACATGATCTTCGACAGCGAACCGGACTTCGTGTTCAACACGCTGATCGGCGGCTCGGCCTACGCCTTTTTCGAGAAATTCCGCCGCGCCTGCGTCGAGCGCGGCATCGACCAGGTCGCCCGCTACCCGGTCGCAAGCTGCAATCTCTCCGAACCCGACCTGTCTGAGATCGCCGTTGATTGCCGTGACGGCCATCTGAGCTCCAGCGTCTATTTCGCCACGCTTGAAAGCGCGGAAAACAGGCGCTTCGTCGAAAATTATCGCGCTCGGTTCCCGCAAGGGCCGGCGATCTCTGCTGAAGGCGAGGCGGCTTACATCGCAACCCATTTGCTCGCCAAGGCACTTGCGATTGCCGGATCGGAGGCGTGTGGCGACGTCTACGCCGCCGTGGCAGGTCTCGCCATGCAGGCGCCACAGGGCCGGGTCGCGATTGACCGCGAGACCCATCACGCCTTCCTCACGCCGCGCCTCGGCCGGTCGCGAGCCGACGGCGCCTTCGACATCGTTGCGGAAGCGCGCGCGGCCGTGCGGCCTGACCCCTACATGGTGCGCGCGTCGCAGCCCCTGCAGCAAGCTCCCGCCGTTTCACCTCAAGAACGATCCGCAAGGCCCAACCAAAGGCCCAATCTGAGGCCGCATTTGAGGATTGTGCCATGACCGCCCCCCGCTTCGTGCAGAATTTCAGTCAATGCCGGGCGACCATCGTATCGCGCGATGCCCGCGCACTCGACATGCTCGAACGCACTTTGATGAAGCTCGGCCTGTCGGTCTCCTATGCGGTGCTGGACGGCGACAAGGCCAGTCTGGGCGCAGAGACGCTTGAAGCAGGGCGGGACATTCTCTTCGTCGACGGCGATCTCGACAGCCCGCTCGACATTCCCGTCACCACGGTCGGAGAAAACCCGATCGTGCCGGTGGTTGGCCTCATCGGCGTCGAGGCGCCCAGCCGCCTGCGGCAGCTCGTGCAGATGGGCGCCAGTGCCTATCTCCGCAAGCCCGTCCATGGCGCGACGGTCTATTCCGCACTGGTGCTCGGCGTGAACGCGTTCAACCGCAAGCAGACACTCGAACAGTGCCTGGAAACGCATGAAACGCGGCGGCGCCAGCGCCGCTCCGTCATCAAGGCGGTCATCGAAATCATGCGGTCCGACAATGTGGACGACGACGAAGCCTACGCAAGGCTTCGCCGGATGAGCATGCGCAACCGCGTGAGCGTGGAAGACTTCAGCGAACACTTCGTCCAGATGCGGGCGATGGTGAACCCGCGCGATTCAAGCCCCGACAGAAGGCGCGAGATCGCGACGTAAAACCCCAAGAGGAGACTGTAAATGAATGGAAGAATGAAAAACGTCGCATTCGCGGCGGCGGGTTCGCTCGCCTTGATTTCAGGGCATTTGCCCACCGCGGCGCTGGCCCAGGAAGGCGAGCCGATCAAGGTCGGCGTGCTCGAGGATCAGTCGGGCGATTTTGCCGCCGCGACGATGGTCAAGGTGCACGCGATCGAACTTGCCGCCGAAGAGATCAACGAGGCCGGCGGCATTGCCGGCCGCCCGATCGAACTGGTCATCTACGACACGCAGTCCGACAACACGCGTTACCAGGAATTCATGCGCCGCGTGCTGCAGCGCGACCAGGTGGATGTGGTCTTCGCCGGCTTCTCGTCCGCTTCGCGCGAGGCCTACCGGCCGATCGTCAACCAGTTCGACGGCTTCGCCTTCTACAACAACCAGTATGAGGGCGGTGTCTGCGACGCGAACATGGTGGTCACAGGCGCAGTGCCCGAGCAGCAGTTCTCGACGCTCATTCCGTGGATGATGGAAGAGTTCGGCCCGAACGTCTACACGATCGCCGCCGACTACAATTTCGGTCAGATCTCGGCCGAATGGGTCCGCAACATCGTCGCCGAGAACGGCGGCACCATGGCAGGCGAAGAGTTCATTCCGCTCGGCGTCTCGCAGTTCTCGCAGACCATCCAGAACATCCAGGCGGCTCAGCCGGACTTCGTCGTGACGCTACTCGTTGGCACCGCGCAGGCCTCCTATTACGAACAGGCTGCTTCGGCCAATCTCGGCCTGCCTATGGCATCGTCGGTCAACGTGGGCCAGGGCTATGAGCACAAGCGCTTCACGCCGCCGTCGCTCGCCAACATGTTCGTGACGACGAACTACATCGAAGAAGTCGACACGCCCGCAAGCGCGGACTTCCTCGAGCGCTTCCGCGCCAAGTTCCCGGATGAGCCCTACATCAACCAGGAAGCGGCCAACTCCTACATCGCGCTCAATCTCTACAAGCAGATGGTGGAACGCGCCGAAGGCTCGACCGATCGCGAAGAATTGCGCTCCGTGATCGCTGAAGGCGATGTCTGCTTCGACGGTCCGTCCGGCAATGTCTGCATCGACCCGAAGAGCCAGCACATGTCCCACACGATCTATCTGGCCAAGGTAGAGGAGGACCACTCCATCTCCTTCCCGACCGTGTGGGAAGACATCAAGCCATACTGGCTTGGCGATGCCGGTTGTGACCTGACGGTCAGCGACCCGAGCGAGCAGTACACGCCGTCGAGCCCTCCGACTGCCGCGAACTGATCGCTTGAAAAGCGGCCCGGCATCCCATCGCCGGGCCGTGACCTGCCTCCAGGCCGTTTGGGACGTGTCAGTTCATGGAATTTCTCACTTCAATCTTTGCCGCCTTCTACCAGTTCGGCGACGCCTTCGCCTTTCTGGTGCTGTCGGCCTGCGGGCTCGCCATCATCTTCGGCATGATGGGCGTCATCAATCTCGCCCATGGCGAATTCATCATGTGCGGCGCCTATGTGACCGTGATGGCGACACGCGCAGGCATACCCTTGCCGCTTTCCATTCTTCTGGGATCGCTCGTGGCAGGCATCATCGGCATTGCGCTGGAGCGCCTGGTGATCCGCCATCTCTACGGCCGGCCGCTCGACACGATCGTGGCCACCTGGGGCGTTAGCCTGATCGCGACGCAGGGCACGCTCATCGTGCTGGGATCCACCATGCAGGGCGTCGGAACGCCGCTCGGTTCGTTCGTCGTCGGCAATTTGTCCTTCTCGACTTACCGCATCGTCCTCATTTTCGCAGCGCTGGCCGTGCTGGGCGGGCTCTACCTGCTGTTCAACAAGACGCGCTTCGGCATCCTCGCCCGCGCGACCATCCAGGTGCCGCACATGGCTGAAGGCCTCGGCGTCAACACCCGGCACGTCTATGCGCTGACCTTCGGTCTCGGCGCAGCACTCGCGGGCCTGACCGGCGGCCTCTACGCGCCGACCATGACGATGGTGCCCACCATGGGCGCGACCTTCATCGTCGAAGCCTTCGTCACGGTGGTCGTCGGTGGCGCGGATGTCTTCCTCGGCACGGCTCCGGCCGCCGTCGTCCTCGCGGTGGTGAAAGCCGGCATGACATCCTGGCAAGGCCAGCTCTTTGGACAAATCGCGCTTCTCATTGCCGTGGTCATCGTCATCCGGCTGCTGCCACGCGGCATTTCCGGCTTCATTCTCAAGGAACGTGCCTGATGACGCTCAGTGACGTGCAACCCCGGCGGCGCTCACGCCTTGCCGCCGCATTCAGCCGGCTGGAAGGTCCGCAGACGATGGGGCGAGGCCCCGGCTTCTGGGCAGGCTTCCTCATCGTGGTCGCCCTGGCATCCGCCTATCCGCTCTTTTCCGACGGGTACACCGTCGGCAACACGGTCTACTTCTTCACATGGACCTTCATGGCCATGGGGCTTAGCCTGATCTGGGGATATGGCGGCGCGCTCTCCTTCGGGCAGACCGCGTTCTTCGGTCTTGCCGGCTACACCTATGGCGTGCTGACCATCAATATCGGTGCGGAATACGGCTTCACGCTCGTTGCCCTTTTGCTTGCAATGCTGGTTGCCGGGGCGCTGGCGGCGCTCATCGGCTACTTCCTGTTCTTCGGACGCATCACAGGCGTCTTCCTCGGCATCGTGACGCTGTCGATCACGCTCGTCTTCGAGCGGTTCATGGCCCAGACGGCAGGGCCGCAATGGGCGATCGGCTCGGCCCGGCTCAACGGGTATAACGGCATGAGCGGCATGCCGCCGCTCACCATCCCATGGCCGTCCGGCGACATCGTGCTCTATCCGGACGTCACGCTCTACTACGTGGTGCTGGGTCTCGTCGTTCTCGTCTATCTCGGCCTGCGCATGCTGGTGAATTCGCGCTTCGGCAACGTGCTCGTGGCGATCCGCGAGAACCCCGAGCGGGCCGAAATGCTCGGCTACGATATCCGCAAATATCAGCTCGGCGCCTTCGTCATCGGCGCCATGCTCGCCGGCCTGTCCGGTGTGCTTTACACGGCCTGGGGGCAGTACATCACGCCCTCCAGCATGAGCATTACGGCAGCAGCACTTCCCATCGTGTGGGTTGCAGTCGGCGGTCGCTCCGATCTGACGGCGACGCTGGTCGGCACGCTTGTGGTGCTCGGCGGCTTCCAGGCGCTGACCATCTACGGCAGCCAATATGCGCTGATCGTGATGGGTGCGCTGCTGGTCGTGACCGTGCTCGTCGCGCCGGAAGGCATCATCGCCGCCATCGCCAAGCTGCCGGCGCGACTGAGGGCGCGGTCGCAAAAAGGGGAGGCGGTCTGATGGCGCTTCTGCAGACCAGCGGTCTCAACAAGCATTTCGGCGGGCTGCACGTCACCAACGACGTGAACTTCGATCTGCAGCCGGGCGAGATCCATTGTCTGATCGGCCCGAACGGGGCAGGCAAGTCGACGCTTTTCCGCCTGATCCTCGGCGAGCATCTGCCCTCCAGCGGAACGATCCACTACGATGGCACCGACATCACGACGGCCAAGCCGTTCCAGCGCATCCGCAAGGGCATCAGCGTCAAGTTCCAGGTGCCCGGCATCTTCAAGGCGCTCAAGGTGCGCCAGAATCTGGAAATCGCCCTTCAGCACCATCTCGAAGGCCATTCGCTCGGTGAGGAAATCGATCGTCTTCTCGAGTTCCTGAACCTGACCGACGCTGCCGATCAGCTTGCCGGGAATCTCAGCCACGGCCAGAAGCAGTGGCTCGAGATCGGCATGGCGATCAGCCTCAAGCCGAAACTTCTGCTGCTCGACGAACCGACCGCCGGCATGACGCCGGACGAGACTTTCGCGACCGGCGAGATGGTGCAGAGGTTGAACGCCGATGGTGTGACGGTTCTGGCCGTAGAACACGACATGGCGTTCGTACGGCAGATCGCGCAGCGCGTCACGGTCCTGCATTTCGGCCGTATCTTCGCCCAGGGCACGATTGACGACATCGTTGCCGATGAGCGCGTCGCGGCGATCTATCTCGGCGAGGGCCACCATGACTGACATTCTTCTGAAGACCGACAGCCTCTGGGCCGGATATGGCGGCAAGCCCGTGCTGCAGGGTGTCGATCTTGCGATAGGCAAAGGCGAGATCGTCGCCGTCATCGGCCGCAACGGCGTCGGCAAGTCGACGCTGATGAAGAGCCTGATCGGCTTGCTGCCGAGCTTCAAGGGCGGCATCACCTTTGGGGATACGGATATCCGGAAGCTGCCGGCGCACAAGCGTGCGCGCCTCGGCATCGGCTACGTGCCGCAGGGCCGCGATGTCTTCCCGCGCATGACGGTGGAGGAAAACCTGAAGGTCGGCGCGTCGATCGCGCCGGGCGCGAAGGTGGACCCGGCGATCTACGACGAGATCTACCAGTATTTCCCGATCCTGGCCGAACGTCGCACCCAGCGCGCGGGAACGCTTTCCGGTGGCCAGCAGCAGCAATTGGCGATCGGTCGGGTGCTTGTCGGGCGCCCGTCGCTGATCCTGCTCGACGAGCCGTCGGAAGGCATCCAGCCATCCATCGTGCAGGACATTGCCCGCATCGCCGTCGAACTCAATCGGTCGACTGGCGTCGCCATCGCCTTCGTCGAACAGAACATCGACATGATCCGAGCAATGGCGCAGCGCTGCTACGTCATGGACAAGGGCCGCATCACGGCCGAACTGACGCCCCAGATGCTGGATAGCCGCGAAACGGTGCGGCGCTATCTGGCGGTGTGAACGAATTGAACGAGAAAAGCAGTCTGAAGGAGGACGCCAATGAGCTGGTTTGACGAGTCCATCATGGCACGGAAGGCCGTCGCCAAGGGGAAGCCCGGCGAGCACCACACCATCACCGAGGCGGAGCAGGGCATCTATCACTATGTCTACGGCGCTTTCGTCGAGCCGAAGCTGCACGTCCAGCCAGGCGCCGTCATCTCGGCTGAAACGCATGATGCGTTCGAGGGCAAGATCAAGCATGAGACCGACAAGCCGTCCGAGATTCTGAACTTTCCCTATCTCAACCCCCAGAACGGGCCGATCTACGTCGAGGGTGCCGAAAAGGGCGACACGCTCGCCGTCTACATCAAGGAGATCAAGCCGCGGGGCGAGCAGCCGTCGGGCACCACCGTGCTGCTGCCGGAATTCGGCGGTCTCGTTTCGACCGGCGACACCGCCATGCTCAACCCGCCCTTGCCGGAGCGCGTGAAGAAGCTCCACGTCGATGCGGAGAAGGGCGTGAAGTGGAACGACCGTATCACGCTGCCCTACGAGCCGTTCATCGGAACCATCGGCACATCGCCCGAAATCGAGGCGATTTCCTCGCTCGTCCCGGACTACTACGGCGGCAACATGGATCTGCCGGATGTCGCACCCGGCGCGGTCGTTTATCTGCCGGTCAACACCAAGGGCGCCTATCTCTATCTCGGTGACTGCCATGCGGCTCAGGGCGACGGCGAGCTGTGCGGCGTCGCGGTCGAGCACCCGACCGTGACGACGATCCAGGTGGACCTGATCAAAGGCTGGACGATCAAGACCCCGCGTCTTGAGAACGAGCAGTTCTACATGACCATCGGTTCGTCGCGCCCGCTCGAGGACGCGGCGCGCCAGGCCTACCGTGAACTCACCCGTTGGCTCGCAGCCGATTTCGGCTTCGAGGAACTCGATGCCTACATGCTGCTGACCCAGTGCGGCCGCATGCGCCTCGGCAACATGGTGGACCCCAAATACACGATGGGTGCCTCGATCCTCAAATCGATCGCCGGCCCTTATCAGGGCTAGGCAAACCCAGAATAGATGACGGCCGGACCCGATACAGATCAGGCCCGGCCGCTTGATATGCGCGTGCCGAGAGCGATTACATGCCTGGCATGATCACGGCGTCGATCACGTGAATGACGCCATTGTCGGCTGCGATGTCTGCCTGGGTGATGTTGGCTTCATTGACTTTCGCGCCGCCCTCGAGCGTGAAGGTCACATCGCTGCCTTCGACGGTCGCAGCGGTCATGCCTTCCGTCAGGTCTGACGAGGCGACTGCGCCCGGGACCACGTGATAGGTCAGGATCGACACCAGCTGGTCGCGGTTTTCCTCGAGCAGCAGGTTTTCGACCGTGCCTTCGGGCAGGGCCGCGAAGGCTTCGTCCGTCGGTGCAAACACGGTGAACGGACCTTCGCCCTTCAGGGTATCGACCAGTCCGGCTGCTTCGACTGCGGCGATCAGCGTCGTGAACGTGCCGGCTTCTGCGGCGGTGTCGACGATGTCGGCGGCCAAGGTCGACGTCGTCATCGTGATGGCGGTTGCACCGGCAATGAGCAGGGTCTTCAGCATAGCGAGGTCCTCGTCTGTGGTTGGGAGCGACCTTCATGGTCGTCTCTGGCCACCGTTACGAGCCTTTGAACGGGCTGGTTTGGGCCGATACCGCGATCCGCCATCACGTCTGTGTCAGCCATTTTTGATCCGGATTGCCAAAAAAATGTCATGCAGTTGCAGAGCGGGCAGTGAACTTTGGAGGATCCTGTCGGTTATGCCGATCAACTCTGTTATGAGCCCAAGTCGATCCGAACCGGTTCAGGTGCCGTCATGAGCGTCGCATTCGTCAAGGAAGAAAGTGCCGAGGCTGCATCGGAAACCGTGCTGCCCGCCCGGCCGATCTCGGACCGCATCAATCTTGTGACCGAAGAGGGTCTGAAGATGCTGCAGAACGCTTATGCGGAAGCGCAGCAGGCTCTCGATGCGGCCAACGCGCTCGACGACATCAATGAGCGCCGAAGGCAGACGGCGGTGCCTGCGCGCGATCTGCGGTATTTCTCCGAACGCCTGAGAACCGCGCAGCTGACACCACCACCGGCGAACGCTGATGTGGTGGCCTTCGGTCACACCGTGACCTTCGAGCGCGACGATGGTCGCACGCAAAGCTACCGCATCGTGGGCGAGGATGAGGCCGATCCCGCGAAAGGCACAATCTCGCATGGTTCGCCGGTTGCGTTGGCATTGTTCGGCAAAAGCGTCGGCGACGTTGCGCAACTGGGCAAGGATGAGCTCGAGATCATCGCGATCGCCTAGCCGAGAGGGTTCCCGCTCCCATTGATGGCCGCGCGTGCCGCCCAATATAGGCGGGATGACCGATCTCCCGCGCGAAAACGTTCAATCTTATCCTCGTCCTCCGGCGCTCCAGCCTGTGCCCCAGCGGATCCTGATCCGTCTCGGCGGCGCAGTCGTTGCGGATACGAACCGGGCAATGCGCGTGCTGGAAACGCATCACGCGCCCACCTATTATATTCCGCCCGACGACGTGACGGCGACGCTGCGCCCAGCTGCCGGTCAAAGCTTCTGCGAGTGGAAGGGGTCTGCCCGGTATTTCGACGTCATCGCCGGCGACAAGATCGCCTTGAAGGCCGCATGGGCCTATGATCGTCCGACGGACCGCTTCAAAGCCATCGCCGGCTTTGCCGCTTTCTATGCCGGTCTCATGGATGAAGCCTGGGTCGGATCGGAACGCGTCGTGCCGCAGCCCGGCAATTTCTATGGTGGCTGGGTCACGTCCAACCTGGATGGTCGGATCAAAGGCGCGCCCGGCACAACGCATTGGTAGGTATTCGTTCGGCGGTACAACCAGAATTTACAGATTTGCCGTCTTGAAAACCAAAAGTTGACAAACGGCGATCTACCGTCTATCTTCCGGACATCGATATTTGCTTGCCGAGCTTTGGTTATCGCGCGATTGGCACCGCGTTCTCAACGGATCTCCCTTTCAAAAATCGTTCTCCTCCGCAGCGCATCTGCGTTGCGGTATCGCAATACGCTATGAAAGGGTTCATCATGACCACTGGCACAGTAAAATGGTTCAATTCCACCAAGGGCTTCGGCTTCATTCAGCCTGACGATGGCGGCGCCGATGCGTTCGTCCACATTTCGGCTGTCGAGCGCGCTGGCATGCGCGAAATCGTCGAAGGCCAGAAGCTGGCTTACGATCTGGAGCGCGACAAGAAGTCGGGTAAGATGTCGGCTTGCAACCTGCAGGCTGCTTAATTCGGGGTCCGCGTTCCTTTGACCACGGATGTACTGGCATTGTTGAAAGCATGACACCGACGAGGTCAGGCAATTTGCCTGGCCTTTTTTTGTGCCGCTGATTGACCGCCACACGGGAATTCGACGATCATGACACAGATCTTCTCCAAGTCTCGCCAACAGGCCGAGATCGCCTTTGACAAGGCGCGTTCGCATTCGCTTGGTAAGACTCGCGTCGTGGAAGAGCTCGACACCGCCGTTGAGGCGCGCGAGCAGAAAACGGCACGACTGAAGAAGGCCCGCTTGGAAAAAGAGATGCAGGATCTCGCTGCGAAGGCGAGTGAAACTCCCAAGAAGAGCGGCAAAAAGGCCTGACAGGCCGACAACGACACATTCGACGGAACAAAGATTTTGAAGAACAGCAGAAGCAATGATCTCGCAGACCGCCGCGAGGCTGCCAACAAGGCAAAGGCGGCCCTTCTCGAAGCACACCGCGCCATAAAGGCTGCAGCTGAGCCGAACCTGAAGGAAAAGCAGGCTGAGCGGCTTGCGATCGCCGCCGCGCGCGAAGAGCGTAAGGCTGAGCGCGAGCGCCTGAAGCGGGAAGAAAAGGAACGCATCGAAGCCGAAGCGGCCGCCCGTCAGGCAGAAGCCGAGGCACTGGCCAATGCAGAGGCCGAAGCCCGCGAGAAGGCCGAGAAAGATCGCATCGCGCGCGTGTTCGAAGACGAGGCTGCACGGAAGGCCGAGCGCGACCGGCGCTATGCCAACCGCAAGGCGCGCCAGCGCTAGACGGACTTTCCATCCAGTTTTCGAAACACCTCGAGGCCAGCAGTTGGCCTCGAGGTGTTTTTTTATGTGCGGATATCACCGCAAGCTGTGTGCATACAGCGATCAAAATCCGACGCCGCGCAATGCCTCCCCTTGCAAACCATCTTCAGGCCATCCACATAACATCCAGAAGGATGTTAACCATGCCCAAGCGCGCTAGCACTGCCAATGAAAAGTCCGGTGAGATGGAGAAGATCACCGTCAATCTGGGCTATGTCGACCTGGGGCGGATCGATCTGCTCGTGCGGGAAGGGTTCTATTCCAACCGCGCCGATTTCATCCGCACCGCGATCCGCAATCAGATCGAGGTGCATCACAGCACCGTGGCGCAGACGATCGAGCGGCACACGCTGGAACTGGGGCTGCGCGTCTTCGACAAGGCCGCGCTCGAAGCGGCGAGGGCCGAAGGGGAACGGCTCCATATCAAGGTTATCGGCCTGGTTCGCATTGCCGATGACGTCACCCCGGATCTCGCCTTGGCGACGATCGGATCGATAACGGTGCTGGGTGCTCTTCAAGCCAGTGCCAAGCTCAAGGCCGCCTTGGCGGACCGTATCCGGTAGGCGCGCGTCGCCACCGTGGAAAAAAGGCCAGCACCATGAACGAGATTTTCGCCGCGGCCATGCGCCAGGCAACGGAGCACACGCGGGCGGCCAATCTGACCGAAGCGACCCGCATCATCCAGGCGGCGCTTGCCGGCCGCTCGAGCAGTCCGACCAGTGGCGAGACCAAAGCCGAGATCGTCCCCGCCGCCACCCAAAGCGCACGTACACGATTCAAGGCCGATCCGAACGCCGAAATCATCGAACCTGAAGCGGTATCGACGCCCAAGCCTGCGCAGCCGGCCGCCGCAGCTCCTTTTTCGGCAGCACCGAGCGCTGCAAGCGCGCCGCGGATGAGAATGCCTCTTGCCGATACGCTGCGCGTGTTGCGCGACGGGAAAGCGGGCTTGGGTTCTCCCGACCTCTCCAGCGCATTCGCACCGCTCGGAGGTCAGGCAAGGGTCTCGGTGCAAATTCCGGCTGGTGCGGCTTTCGAAACGCGGTCGTTTTCATGCAGGGCTGGCACGCGGACCTACAAACTCTACCGTCCCGCTTCGCTGTCCGGTGCGCCGAACGGGCTGATCGTGATGCTGCATGGCTGCAAGCAAGATCCCGATGATTTTGCCATTGGCACCGGCATGAACGCTTTGGCGGAAGAGGAAGGCCTGATCGTGGTCTATCCCGGCCAGACATCCAGCCATAACGCCTCGTCCTGCTGGAACTGGTTCCGCCCGGGCGACCAGATGCGAGACCGGGGCGAGCCTGCCATCCTCGCAGGCCTGACGCAGGAGATCGCCAAGGAATTCGGGGTGGGTCGCGATCGCACCTTCATCGCCGGTCTTTCCGCCGGAGGCGCAATGGCTGCCATCATGGGTGAGACTTATCCCGATGTCTTTGCGGCTATCGGCGTTCATTCCGGCCTCGCCCATGGTTCGGCCAACGATGTCGTTTCAGCCTTTGCCGCGATGCACGGTGATGCCGGCCGAGCGCCGACGGTCTCCAGGAACTCCGCCCCGACCGCACAATTCGTTCGCACCATCGTCTTTCAGGGGCGGTCAGATCACACGGTTCATGTGTCCAATGCGGAGCGCATCATGGCCATGGCGACATCGCGAATGGAAAGCCAAGACGCTCAGTCTTCCCATGGTAGCTCCAGCGACGGTCGAAGCTTCGAGCGCAAGGTGGTGAGGGACGGGGCGGGGCGGATCGTTGCGGAATACTGGATGATTGATGGCGCCGGGCATGCGTGGTCCGGTGGCGATGCAAGGGGTTCTTACGCCGATCCGAAGGGGCCTGATGCGTCGCGCGAAATGGTCCGGTTCTTCCTGCATGCGTCTCGCTGACCGGCGACGCTTTCTCCGCGTCCCTCAGCCTCGGAAATTGCCTGTAAACGCGTGTTATAGCCCTTACAGATCGACCATGCGCCTTGATTGAAACGCAATAGAGGCGCATGGTGAGGTTTCGCAGATTTGGCCACTTTGGCTTCCGCAGTGCCGACCTCATTGGGCTGCCGATTTCCTCCGAATTTTCGACAGCTTGAAGCGCGCCCCTCCGTCCGACGTCGCCATATGCGCCGTTGCTACGGAAGCCTTGCGAAACGTCGGTGCATTCTTATCGGCGAATGACAGGTACGGCGCGAAAACTTGGCAGCAAACGCGTGCCAATGCGGAGAAACGGTTTCATGACAACGCGCACCAGCCAGACCGTCTTCCGCTTCGAGGCGCCTTTCAGGCTGCCCGGTTTCGATGCCGTCCAGCCAGCCGGCCAGTACCGTGTCGACTATGACGAGGAACTGCTCGAAGCGGGCTCCAGGCTTGCATGGCGCCGTGTCGGCGCATTCATTCATCTCCCTGCTATCGGGATAAATGGGGCCACACAACAAATGGTCCCGGTCGATCCGGCCGCCCTCGAAGCAATGCAACACAAGGATCAGCAACCATGACAACTCCATCGATCGGGCGGCCACAGGCCCGTCAGGTGCAAAGACAGGTCGCGGCGCATCGCTTCGTGATCGGGCAAGTCGTTCAGATCAAGAGCGGCCTTGCGCGCTCGCAGACGCCCGCCACCACCTATCACGTCACCGCCACGCTTCCGCCCCGTGGAAATTCCCTGCAGTACCGCATTCGCAACGACGAAGAGCGCCATGAACGTGTTGTGACGCAGGACGATATCGAAGCGGCGGCCGACCAGCAGAACACATCAACGCTCAGTGAAAGGACCTTCGGACATGGCTAAGGGACAGATGAAGAGCAACAAGGAAATCAGGAAGCCGAAGAAAGACAAATCGGCTGCTCCGAAGACCGAAAGCACGTTCGGCAGCCAGATGAAGACGGCTTCCGGCGCTGGTGCGACCGCCAAGAAGTCGAAAGGCTAGATCGCCAACATTTTTCCGCCGACGCCAAGCCCGCTGCTGATGCCGCGGGTCGTCGTCGTGCGAGGTCAGGAATGGCGATGAGGCTTTGCTCCAGAACGAGCAGATACCGCACTGCAGTGGCTTTCCGGCCATGACTGCAGCTCGCATGCCCGCACGCATTGCATTGCATTGCCTACGAGATGATCGTGCGCAGGACGTTATAAGGAGACGATGAAATGCCCAGAGCGCCGAACTACAATCACGAACGTCAGGAACGCGACCGCGCGAAGGCGAACAAGAAGGCGGAGAAGCTCGCTGCAAAGGCAGCCGCCAAGACGCGGGATGGGGATGGAACCGCAACCGGATCAGACGAGCAATCCGAGGACTAGAGCGGTTCCAGGTGAAGCGGACACCGCTGCACTGCTCTTGAACGAACACAGCTTGTCAAAAACTGAGAACGATGAAGCGCTGCGGTATAGACCGCAACTTCAGCTCGAAGCGGGCATCGTCTTAGGATCGACGAAAACGCCTGCTTCGCGGGCCGCGGCGACAAATGCTCGACGCGCGCCCATCGGAGGTTTGCCGGCGTTCACCACATCGGAGCAGGCCTGGATGGCGGCACGATGCTTCTCGGTGCGCTTGCCCGGCCATTGGTTGAGCAGAAATTCGGAGGTATCGCGGGCGGTTTTGAGCGTGAGCAAAGTGCCCGCCGCATCCACCTTGACGATGATGGGGGTGTCGAATTGATCTTTTTGCATGCCCGCTCTTACGGCAGTCCGAACCAATAAGCGAGGAAATAGGGCGTTCGTGTTGTGCGACACCACGCGGCCAGGCTTTCAAGCGATCATGATTGCGGAACGATTGTCAGGATCCGCGCAGAAACACCGACAAAGCCCCGCACCTCACATCTGCAGTAATGCCGGCCATCACGAAATCGTGGCTGCGCTTGCCTTCGCCGTGATTGCTCCGAGCGGCGTGAAAAACTACCTTTGCCGACAACGCCCAAGCGCTTCCTGGCTCACGGAGCCCAACGATCCGAGAAGGAAGACCTTCGATGACGCTGTATCCCATCACCCGTCGTACTCTCGTTCTTGCCGGCGCTGCCGCTGGTGCAATGGCCATGCCCGGGTTGCCCGGTTTGACAGTCCCGGCACGCGCGCAAGGTCTTGCGCCGACGCAGACGATGCGCGGCGGCGCCAACAATTACTTGCCCGGCGCTCCGATCGTCGAGCGCATTGGCGGCGGCGGCTTCTGGATGACGGGCACCGTGCGCCGGGCCGGCGATGGTGCGCCTCTGGAAGGCATCCGCATCCAGATCTGGGCCCACACGACAGAGGGCCGCGAGAACGATCCGCATAGCCATGGCGCCACACTGACGGCCGCCGACGGGACGTTCCGGCTGGAAATGCCGCAGATCGTGCCCGTTTTCGGCCAGCCCCACGGCCATCTGGCCTATGACGACGAGGCGTTCGAGACGGTCTTCCTGCGACCCGTGATGGCAAGCGCCAGCGATACGAGCCTCAGCGCGGATTTCGTTCTTCAGCCGGCTTGATCCGCGTGCGTTCAGTGCGTGCCGTTTCGATCTGGCTTGGCGTTGCGCTTGCCGTGACCGTCCCGATCGCCGTTGCGGCAGCGAGCCCGCTGCTTCAATGGCGCGATCCGATCTATATCGCAGCCTGCTTTGCCGGGATTATCGCGCTGGCTCTGGTGTTTGCGCAGCCCTTGCTTGCGGGCGGCTATCTTCCGGAAGTGTCGATCCGCAAGGGCAGGCGGGTCCATTCCTTCGTTGGGGTGCTGCTCGTGACAGCGGTTCTCGTTCATCTGGTCGGGCTTTGGATCACCAGCCCACCGGATGTGGTCGATGCGCTTCTCTTTCGCTCGCCGACGCCGTTTTCTGTCTGGGGCGTCCTCGCCATGTGGGCAGTTTTCGCGGCCGCCATTCTGGCCGCTTTGCGCCTCCGCCTGCGGCTCTCGCCCAGGATCTGGCGGTTGGGGCACACGGGCCTTGCCGTGGTCACCGTGATTGGCAGTGTCGTCCACGCCCTGTTGATCGAAGGCACCATGGGCACGGGCTCTAAAGTGCTCCTGTGCGCCCTCGCGCTGGCCGCCACGCTGAAAGTGGTTCTCGATCTCAGGTCATGGACCTTGCTCACCCGCGCAAGGCGGTGATCAGAACACCGCGTGGTCGCCGCGCTCGACCGAAACTTTACCGGCGATGATTCGCCCATAGAAATCGAACAATGTTTCGGACCCGGTCGATGGGGTCTTGGCCGCGTCGTAGCGCCCGCTCTCGGGATCCAGCACGAGCATCGATTCCGTCGCGTAGTAGCGACCGATGCGGGCAAGCTCCGCCTTGTCGGCGAGCGACGGCACGATGCGCCCGGACACGCTCAAAGTCTTGATGATCGCATCGAGCAGCGCCACCGGCACGTGGCTGAATTTCGGTTCCTTGCCGAGCAGCATGAAGAGATGCTCGCCCTGTTGCCTTGGCGTGATGGCTTCGCCCGGCCCGCCGATCGGCAGCACGCGATTATGCAGGTTTTCGTCGTCGAGGCACTGCGCAAGGTAGGCGCCGAGATCGCCGTCGCTGATCGGCTTGCAGGCAGTCAGTTTGCCATCGCCGAAGAGGAGGAACGGCTTGCCCTTCTTCAGCCGATCGATCTGGCCGGAGAGCGACTTGAAGAACGCGGTCGGGCGGGCGATCGAATAGGTCATGCCGGATTGCATAAGCAAAGTTTCGAAGGCGAGCTTCGCCTGCTGGAACGCGAGCAGCGGCTTCTGCACGCAGATGGCCGATAGAAGCACGAAATGCGAGACGCCGGATGTCTGCGCGGCGGCAAGCGCGTCAACGTTCGCCGTGTGGTCGATCGCCCATGCGTCCCTAGGAACCCCGGTTCGCGAAGCCAGGCAGGAGACGACGGCGTCGAACCGCTCTCCGGCGAATCCGTCCTGCTCGATGGACCGGGGGTCGGTGATGTCGCCGTAGCGCAGGCTCGCACCACGCAAGGCCGTCAGCGTCTTTATCGGCTGCAGCAGGTTAGGGTTGTGGGCAGGGCGTCGAAGGAAGCAGACGACGTCGTGGCCGGCAGCAACCAGTGCCGGCACGGTGGCCCGGCCGATGGTGCCGGTGGCACCCAGCACCATGACGCGCTTCGGTTTGGGGGAAATGGGTGCCGAGGGCGGAATTGCGTTGGTCATCGTCACCCGAGCGCCAAGAACGACATCGATCCTAGCTGCTGCCGAAGACGAGCTCAATTCCGCTCAGGGCAGGAAAGGCCCGCACGCGACGGGCCTCTCCAGCGCTTGTCTGATTAGCGTTCGCCGTCCATTTCGGCCAGCTTTCGCACCCGGCGGCGAAAGTCTTCGTCAGTCGAGAATTCGGCTTCGAGATACGACGTGACGAGATCCTTGGCGAGCCAGGCGCCGACGATCTGGGCACCGATGCACATGACGTTGACGTCGTCGTGTTCCACAGACTGGTGCGCCGAATGGATGTCGTGGCAGACGGCTGCGCGGATGCCCTTCACCTTGTTCGCCGCAATCGAGGCGCCGACCCCGGTGCCGCAGACCATCAGGCCCCGGTCGGCCGTTCCGTCGATGATGGAGGAGGTGACGGTCTTGGCAATATCGGGAAAATCGACCGGCTCCGGATCGTAGGAGCCGGCGTCGTGAACCTCATGCCCGAGCGACTTGATGTGTTCGATGATGGTTGCCTTGAGCGGGAAGCCGGCGTGGTCGGAACCGATGACGATGCGCATTGTGGGGAAGATCTCCGGAAGTTACTGAGCGATCATGCGGGGCAGCCACAGCGTGAAATCCTTGGCAAAGGTCAGGATTGCAAGCGTGGTCAGCAGCGGAATGTAGAAGGGCAGAAGAGCCTTGAGCAGCTGTCGAATCGACACCTTCGCGATGTCGGCGACGAGGAAGAGCGACAGGCCCATCGGCGGTGTGAGAAGCCCGAGCATCAGGTTGAAGATCGTGACGATGCCAAGCTGCACGGGGTCGACGCCGGCCATGACGAGCGGCGGCGCGATGATGGGAACGAGAAGCAGCGTCGCCGTCGTTGAATCGAGGAACATGCCGGCGATGAAGAAGATCAGGTTCGCGATGATCAGCAGCATGATCGGGTCGCTCGAGAGCGTCAGCAGCGCTGCCGCAAAGGTCTGCGGGATCTGCTCGACGGCGAGAATCCAGCCGAAGAGCGCTGCAGCAGCCACGATGATCAGGATCGCCGAAGAACTGCGCGCCGTCAGGATGGCCGACGTCCAGAGGTGCTGGAGCGTCAGTTCGCGATAGAGAAGCGCGCTGATCAGGATGACGTAGACGGCCGTCATCGCAGCCGCTTCGGTGGGCGTGAAGGCGCCGTAGGTCATGCCGGCGATCATCAGCGCCGGCGCAGCGATTGCGGGCAGTGCCGGCAGGAAGCTCATGATCGCCTCGCCGGCGGTTGGCCAGCGCTCCGCACGCGGGTGTTTGTGGCGCGTCGCGACGATGAACACGGTCAGCATCAGGAGGAAGGTGCAGAGGATTGCCGGCATGATGCCCGCGACGAGCAGTTGCACGATCGAAACGCTCGTCACTGAGCCGTAGACGATGAGCGGGATCGAGGGCGGGAAGATCGGGCCGAGTGTTGCCGAGGCGCCGGTGACCGCTCCGGCGAATGCGGGATCGAAGCCGCGCTTCTTCATGGCATCGATCTCGATGCGGCCAAGCCCGCCGATGTCGGCAAGTGCAGCGCCCGACATGCCCGAAAACACAAGGCTGCCGAAGACGTTGACCTGCGCGAGCCCGCCCGGGATGCGGCCGACGAGCGTATAGGCGAAGCGGAAGATGCGGTCGGTGATGCCCGACAAATTCATCAGATTGCCGACGAAGATGAAGAGCGGCACGGCCACCAGCGGGAATGAATCCAGCGCATAGGTGACGCGCTGTGCCAGGAGACCAAGCGGCAGACCCTCGATCAGAACGTAGGCGATCGATGGCAGCAGGATGGCATAGACCACCGGGAAGCCCATCATGAAGAGCGCCAGGAAGGCGATGACGACGATGAAACCCATGATGATCAGACCGCGATGTTGGTGTCAGCCTGCGGCGGCTTGCGCAGGTGCAAAAGGTGGACGATGGCGGCTCCGGCGAAGCCGAAGAGCGCTGCCCCAAGGAATATCCAGAACGGGATGCCGAGCGTCGGCGTCGCGTTGGTGAGGTTGCGCGAGATGTTCGTCGCCGTCACGTAGCCCATGAACCCGGTCGCGCCGATGGCGCAAAGCGAGATGAAGAGATTGAGCATCCGCCGCGCACGATCCGGAAGTGCTGCCTTGAACTCGCCCATGACGATGTTCTCGCCATGCTCCACGACCAGTGGATAGGCACAGAAAATCAGGCAGATCAGCAGGAAGCGCGTGAATTCCTCCGCACCGATGAACGGCAGGACGAAGACGCCGCGCATGATCACCTGTGCCGTGGGCACCAGGACGAGGCCGGCCATGATGATCACCACGAAGGTGGTGAGGATACGTTCGGGAAGACGCATGGGTCGTGCTCCATCGGATGCCTGGCGACGGGTAGCCGCCAGGCATTTTCGGGGACCTTCAGATATCAGCCGATTATTCGACAGCCTGGATCTGCTCGATGAGCGGCGTGAAGTTCGGGAAGTCCTGCGCGATCTGGGCGCTGACGCCCTCACGGAACGCGTCGAGGTCGAGGCCATCGGCTTCCGTGAGAATGGTCATGCCGCGACCCTTCAGTTCCTCGACGAGCTCGGCTTCGCCTTCGGTCGCCATCTGCAATGACTTTTCGGCTTCCTCATCGAGCACCGTGGTGATGGCGGTGCGCTGCTCTTCCGTGAGGCCCTGCCAGACTTCCTCGTTGACGAAGACGGCCAGCACGGCGCGCATGTGGCCGGTCATCGAGACATGCGACTGCACCTCGTTGAGGTTGTTCGACGCGATCATGGTCAGCGGGTTTTCCTGGCCGACGACGACGCCGGTCATCAGAGCGGTCGGCAGTTCGGCAACTTCCACCGGCGTCGGAATGGCGCCGAAGCCTTTGACCATCGACACCCAGAGCTCGAGCGGCACGGCGCGGAACGGCTTGCCGGACAGGTCTTCGGGCGTCTTCACTTCGAAGTTGGACGAAATGTGCCGGTCACCACGATAGATGCGGCCGATGATGCGCACGCCCTGGGCAACGAGCTGCTCGTTGATGGCCTGCAGAGCAGGCGAGGTTTCCGGGTCGGTCGCGGCAAGCGCATGGGCGCCGTCGCGGTAGATGAAGGGCGCGTTGAACACGGCCACTTCGGGAACGAGGCGCGCGAGCGATGCAAAATCGTGGTGCCCCATGGAGATGGACCCCATGCGCACGCCGTCGACCATTTCGGCGACGCCACCGAGCTGGCTCGCCGGATAAACCGAGACGGTCACGTCACCGTTGGTGGCAGCATCGATGCCCTCGGCTGCCTGGGCCGCGAAGATCGTCTGGATGTCGCCTTCGGCGCCCACATGCGCATAGCGCAGTTCGGCAGCAGAAGCGGCGCCGGTCAAGGTCAGCGCAAAGGCTGCGCCGGTTAGAAGGTTGATGATGGACTTGTGTAGCATGGTGAAAATCCTCCCATTTGTTCATGCCAGTTGAGTAGTTGCTTAGGTCTGCGGCCTCCTTGTGAAGGCCGAGATGAGGCTCCGGCGACGGAATTCGTCGCCGATCGAGAAATGGTCCCTGAGCTTGCGGTCGGCCGCATCCGCATCCCTGTCGACGATGGACAGAAATACTTCCCGATGCGCCTCGACCAGATAGTCGACGATGCCCGGCTCCGAAATCGTCACCTCACGCCGCTGCACGTGGCTGCGCCGAAGCAGCTCACCAATCGCGCCGTAAAGTGTGGTCAACGCCTCGCTGTGGCTCGCTTCGACGATCGCGTGGTGGAACGCGAAATCGGCTGCGGCACCCTCGACCGGGTCGTGCAGCGTATCCATCAGCCGGGTCAGTTTGGAGCCGATGCCCTTGAGATCGGTTTCGGTCGCGCGCGAGCAGGCGAGCCGGATGGCCTGGCATTCGATCGCGACGCGGGCCTGCATGACATCGTCGAGGATGTCGGGCTGCTGGGCGAGGCTGAAGGTGAAGAAGTCCGAAAGCACCGTGATGTCGGCCTGGCGGACATAGGCGCCTTTGCCATGACGAATATCGAGAAAGCCGAGCATGGCGAGCGAGCGCAACGCTTCGCGCAGCAGCGGCCGCGAAATGCCGAGCGAAAGGGCGAGTTCACGCTCCCCCAGCAGGCGCTCGCCGGGCTTCAGCGAGCCGTCGAGCAACGCGTCGCGGAAGAAGCCGAACACCTTCTCGGCACCCGAAACGTCGCTGTTTTCGGCCAGCATGGTCGACATCGCCCGCAAGCCCCTCCCAGTGGCCTTACTGTGGTCTGACCACTGATTCCTCAACTCCTGCCCTTCTGTCAAGTCAACGAATGTTTCGCTTTCGAGATCGACCGAACGATCCACAGAGCGGCCGATTGACCGCGAGCAAAACAATCACTAATGATCATGGCATGGAGGAAGAGCGCAGACGGGAGGTTCGGTTTCCGCAGGAACGTCATCGCAAGATGGCGGATCTCATTGCGCTGCGCGGCCACATCAGTGTGGACGAACTCATCGAGACATTTGCGGTGTCGGGGCCGACGGTGCGTCGGGATCTCGACTTTCTTGCGCGGGCCGGAATCGCAGTGCGCACCCATGGCGGCGTCACCGCGTCGGACAGGGCGGCAGGGCAGGAACCGCTTTTCATGGAAAAGCTGCGCCGGCAGCAAGCGGCCAAGATTTGCATCGCACAAGCGGCCGCGCGCCAGATCGAAGACGGGATGCGGGTCATGCTCGATTCCGGTACGACGGCTCTGGCGTTGGCGCGGATTCTGGCGGGCAGAGCCATCAGGATGATTGCTACCGATATCAAGGCCGCAGAAGCGGCCGCCACCGGTGAGACCGAAGTCATGATTGCCGGCGGCATGGTGCGCAACGGCTATTTCGGCATCGTCGGCGAGGAGACGGCAGCCGCGATTTCCGCTCAGCCAGAGGCCGACATCTTCTTTCTTTCCGCCGACGCGGTGGACGGCAACGGCGTGTCCAACGTCACCATCGAAGAGGCGCGCGTGAAGCGTGCGGCCATCGCCAATGCGAAACGCACGGTCCTGATCGCCGACCATACCAAACTCGACCGGCGCGAGCCGGCAGAGGTGTGCGCCTGGAGCGCCATCGACCTGTTCATCACTGACCGCCACTCAGGCGCCGTCGCTCAAGCCTATGCAGGCGCAACGACCCGAGTGGAATTGTGCAGCCCAGGAGCGGGCAAAGAAGGAAAAACAAAAGCATGAAAAAGTTCAGCGCCTTGTTCGGCGGCACCAAACCCGTCATCGCCATGGTGCATCTCGCCCCCATGCCGGGCACGCCGCTTTACGATGCCGAAGGCGGTGTCGAGGCGATCGTCGAAGCCGCACGCCGTGATCTCAAAGCGCTGCAGGATGCCGATGTCGATGCGGTGATGTTCGGCAACGAAAACGATCGCCCCTATGAACTTAAGGTCGACACGGCCTCAACCGCCACGATGGCCTTCGTGATCGGCCAGTTGCGCAAGGACATCCAGAAGCCGTTCGGCGTCAACGTTCTGTGGGACCCGATGGCGTCCGTCGCGCTTGCGACCGCGACCGGCGCATCCTTCATGCGCGAAATTCTGACGGGCACCTATGCGTCCGACATGGGACCCTGGACGCCGAATGCCGGCAAGGCGATGCGCTATCGCGATCGGCTGAACCGGTCCGATCTCGTGATGCTCGCCAATGTTTCGGCCGAATTCGCCTATTCGCTCGACCGGCGCGATCTCGCCGATCGGGCCCGTTCCGCAGTCTTCTCGTCGATCCCTGACGCGATCCTCGTATCCGGCGCCATCACCGGGGAAGCAGCCGAGATGGCCGACCTCATCGCGGTGAAGAAGGTTCTTCCCGATACACCGGTTCTTGCCAACACCGGGGTCAAACATTCCACCATTGCCGATGTCTTCAAGGTTGCGGATGGCTGCATCGTCGGGTCATCCTTGAAAGTCGACGGCGACACGTGGAAAGCGGTCGATGCCGCACGGGCTGCCGAGTTCATGCGGCTTGCCAAGGCTGCTCGAGGAGACTGATGGCATGAATGCCAGGCGCGACACGACGACCCAATACACGATCGGCCTGGGCGTTCTCGCGCTGGCGATCTTCGTGACGCTGACCTTCTACGCCCCCAACTTCCTATCGCGCGCCAATCTCAATTCGATGGGCTCGCAATTCCCGGAGTTCGGCCTGCTGGCGCTCGGGCTGCTCCCGGCAATGATCACCGGCGGGATCGATCTGTCGGTGGTCGCGATCGCCAATCTGGCATCGATCGTCGCGGCACTCCTGTTGAGGGCAGGGCCCGAATACGCGTTGCTGGCGATCCCCGCCGCACTCCTCACCGGCCTCGCTTGCGGGGTCTTGAACGGCTGCCTCATCGCCTATCTGCGATTGCCTCCGATCCTGGCGACGCTCGGTACGCTACAACTCTTCGGCGGCATCGCGATCGTCATCACCGGCGGGCCATCGATCACCGGCCTGCCTGCCTGGTATAGCGCCTGGGGAACTTGGTCGATCGGCGGGTTTTTGCCGGTGCCCCTGATTGTCTTCACCATCGTTGCAATCGGCATGGGCCTCTTCCTGCGCTTCTCCGCCACCGGCATGCGCGCCAGGCTTTATGGCGCCAATCCGCTTGCGGCACGCTTCGTCGGCATTCAGGAGCGCAAGCTCGTCATCAAGATCTACGCGACCGCCGGCGTCATCGCTTCGATCGCCGGTCTGGTGATCCTGGCGCGCGCCAATTCGGCAACCGCCGATTACGGAGCGTCCTACCTGCTCCTGGTCATCCTCATCAACATTCTCGCCGGCGTCAGCCCATTCGGCGGCGTCGGGTCTACCATGGGCGTCGTGCTTGCGGTGATCACGCTGCAGCTCATTTCGTCCGGCCTCAACTTCCTCGCCTTCACGGCCTTCACCCGTGACCTTTTCTTCGGCGGCCTGCTCATCGCCATCATGTCGATCCGCGTCATAGCGGAAGGCCGGCTGGGCGATTTCAGGACGCTCATATCAAGACGGCAGACATGACCCAGCAACTGCGCAAAGACCTCCACGACCTGATGCTCATTCCGGGCCTCTCCGGCCATGAGGACCGGGTGCGACGCCATCTGCGCGCCCTCATGGAAAAGGAAGGCTTCGACTGCCGCACCGATACGCTCGGCAATCTGATCGCGACGCTCGATGGCGACGAGGGTGCGCCGAGCGTGATGCTGTTTGCCCACACCGATCAGCTGGGCTTTGTGGTGCGCAAGATCGAGGCGAGCGGTCTGATCCGCGTCGAGCGGCTCGGCGGCATTCCCGAGAAGGCGCTACCGGCACAGAGCGTTCTTCTCTGCGTCGGTGAGGGCCGCGACGTGAAGGGGATCATCGCCAACAAGAGCCATCACGCGACGCCGCCGGAAGAAAAGTACAAGGTCACGCCCTACGCCGAACTCTTCATCGATATCGGCGCGGAAAGCGCCGACGCGGTGCGCAAGCTCGGCATCGAGATCGGCACGGCGGTCGTTTACGAACCGAATGTCTTCGATCTCGGCGAGCACCGCGTCGCCGGAACGTCGGTCGACGACCGGGCCGGCTGCGCCGTCATCGTGGGAGCGGCTCGGCGGCTGAAGAAGGTCGCGTCGCGCCCGACCATTCATTTCGTCTTCGCCGTGCTTGAGGAATTCAACCTGCGCGGCGCCATGGTGGCAGCGCAGGCGCTGAAGCCCGATATCGCGATCCAGCTCGATCTCGCGCTGACGTCGGACACCCCGGACATGGCCCATCGCGGCGAGGTGGTGATGGGCGAGGGCCCGGCGATCTCGCATTACTCGTTCCATGGACGTGGCACGCTGAACGGCACGATCCCGCATCCGGCGGTCGTCGACGCCGTTCAACGCACGGCCAGCGAAGACGGAATCCCGCTGCAGCATACCGCCCATGTCGGCGCGCTGACCGATTCCTCCTACGTTCAGCTGGTCGGCGAAGGCGTCGCCTGCGTCGATCTCTGCTTCCCCAGCCGCTACACGCACACCTCGCTCGAGGTCTGCGACATGCGCGATCTCGAGGGGCTGACCGCGCTCGTCACCGGGGCCATCATCCGCATGGGAACCGGCTTCGATCTCGACCGGGACAGCTATACATGAGCCGCGCCTTCCTCGGGATCGATATCGGGACCTTCGAGACCAAAGGCGTCGTCGTGTCGGACGAGGGCGTGATTCTGGCGTCGGCCCGCCGTGCGCATCGCATGGTCGTGCCGCGCGCCGGTTGGGCCGAACACGATGCCGAGGAGACCTGGTGGCAGGAATTTCGCGATATCGCGCGCGAGGTGATCGCGGCATCCGGGCTTCCCGCATCAGCGATCGCCGGCGTCGGGGCAAGCGGCATCGGACCTTGCATGCTTCCTGTGGATGACGAGGGCGCGCCGCTGATGAACGCGGTGCTCTACGGCGTCGACACGCGTGCCCATGCCGAAATCGAAGATCTCACCGCAAAGATCGGGGAAGAGACGCTGCTGCGGCGCACCGGCAACGGTCTGACGTCGCAGTCGGTGGGGCCAAAAATCCTGTGGCTGAAGCGCAACCGGCCGGAGATCTACGAAAAGGCGGCCGGCTTCGTAAATTCCTCCACCTTCCTCGTCGAGCGGCTGACCGGCGAACGTGTGCTGGATCATTATTCGGCGGCAAGCTTCTCCCCGCTTTACGACGTGGAGACCAATGACTGGGCCGACGATCTCATGGACGGCATCGTCGAGCGCGAGCGCCTGCCGCGGCTTCTCTGGTCGTCCGATATCGCCGGCCACATCACCAAATGGGCTGCCGAGGAGACCGGTCTGGCCGAAGGCACGCCCGTCATCGCGGGCACGATCGATGCAGCTGCCGAGGCTTTGAACGTCGGTGTCTCGCGCCCCGGTGAGATGATGCTGATGTATGGTTCCACCATTTTCATCATCATGGTCACCGACAAGCCGTCGCAGGACGCACGCCTGTGGTATGCACCATGGCTCTTCGAGGGGCGCCACGCCGTCATGTCCGGCCTGGCGACGAGCGGAACGCTGACGCACTGGTTCCGCGATCGCTTTGCGCGGGAACTGCCGGCTGAAGACGCTATGCGAATGCTTGCCGAGGAGGCGGCCGCGACGCCGGCAGGCGCCAACGGGCTCTTCGTGCTTCCCTATTTCTCGGGCGAACGCACGCCAATCCACGATCCCCATGCCAAGGGCATGATCTTCGGCCTCGATCTCACGCATGAGCGCGGCGACATCTACCGCGCGGTGCTCGAGGGGATCGCCTATGGCGTCCGGCACGTGCTGGAAACCTATGGCGAAACCGGCAATGCGCCTTCCGCGATCACAGCTGTCGGCGGCGGTGTGCGCAACGCCGTCTGGCTGCAGGCTGTCTCCGATATTTCCGGCAGCGCGCAGACGCTGCGCCGCGAAAGCTTCGGCGCGAGTTACGGCAGTGCCTTTCTTGGGGCGATCGGCACGGGCGCGGCAAGCGAGGGCGACATCGACACATGGAACCCTCCCGCCGGTCATATCGATGCGAACCGCGCTTTGGCGCCGCTCTATGACGACGGATTCAAGACATATCGTGGCCTCTACGAGGCGACGCGGAGCTTCATGCACGCCGAGCGCAGCGCATGAAAGGGGAACGGCCTTCCCAAAAGGCCACAACAGGGAGAGTGAACATGGCGTTTGGTTTGAAGAAGTTGCTGATGGGAGCGGCAGCCGTTTCCGTCCTGGCAGGTGGCGTTGCGATCACTGCCAATGCGCAGGACACCCGCGAGATCGTCACCGTCGTGAAGCTGTCGGGCATCGCATGGTTTAATCGTATGGAAGAGGGTGTGCAGCAATATGCCGAGGCGACCGGCAACAATGCCACCCAGGTCGGTGCGGCAACGGCGGACGCCGCCCTTCAGGTTCAGCTTATCGAAGATCTGATCGCCCGCGGCGTCGACGCGATCACCGTCGTGCCGAACTCGCCCCAGGCTCTCGAGCCGGTCCTGGCGCGTGCGCTTGAAAACGACATCGTCGTCATCGGCCATGAAGGCGCGACTCTTCAGAACGTGACCTACGATCTCGAAGCCTTCGACAATGCCGCCTATGGTGAGCACCTGATGGAGGCGCTGGCGCAGAAGATGGGCGGCGAGGGCGAGTATGCCGTGTTCGTCGGCTACCTGACCTCGGTGACGCACAATGAGTGGGTCGACGCCGCGATCGCCTACCAGGAAGCAAACTACCCGAACATGACGCTCGTCGGCGGCAAGCAGGAATCTGCCGAGCAGCAGCAGACCGCATACCAGAAGATGCGCGAATTGCTGCGCACTTACCCCAACCTGAAGGGCATGCAGGGTTCGGCCGGTGAAGACGTGGTTGGCGCCGCACTCGCAGTCGAGGAAGCGGGTCTCTCCGACCAGGTTTCGATCGTCGGAACCAGCTTGCCGTCGGTTGCAGGACCGTATGTCGAAACGGGTGAAATCGATCTCATCTCCTTCTGGGATCCGGCTCTCGCCGGCTACGCGATGAACGTGCTGGCCGAAAAGGCCCTGAACGGCGAGACGATCGAAACCGGGGCTGATCTTGGCGTTGAAGGCTACAACGAAGTCCGCGTCGACGGTAAGGTCATCTACGGCCAGGCATGGGTCGACGTGAGCGCCGACAATCTCGACGAATACGACTTCTAAGCGGACAACAAGGGGCTGCCGCATCCGCGGCGGCCCCAAACCACCAATCTGACTCGGAGCCCCGATGTCCGACCCCGTTCTGCAGATCGACGGCATTCACAAGGCCTATGGTCCCGTTCGCGTGCTCGCCGATGTGGCGCTGACCTTGCATGCGGGCGAAGTGCGCTGCCTTGCCGGCGAAAACGGATCCGGCAAGTCGACGCTGATCAAGATCATGTCGGGTGTTGTGCCAAAGGATGCGGGGACCGTCCGTATCGCTGGCCAGGAGCTTTCCAACGATCCGGCGGCGGCGATCAATGCTGGACTGTCGGTGATCTATCAGGACTTCTCGCTCTTCCCCAATCTCACCGTGGCCGAGAACATCGCGTTCCTGCGCAATGTCGCCCATGGGGAGCGCTGGCACAAACGTGGCAGCGATCGGCAGCTTGCTCTCAACACGCTGAAGCGCATGGGTGTCGACATCGATCCGTCGCAGCCGGTCGAACTTCTGCCGGTCGCCTCCAAGCAGTTGATCGCCATCGCGCGTGCGCTTGCCAATGACGCACGCATCATCGTCATGGACGAGCCGACGACCGCGCTGACGCGCAGCGAAGTGAAGCGCCTGCAGGGCATCATCGAGGCGCTGAAGAAGGATGGCGTCGCGTTCCTGTTCGTCAGCCACAAGACCGAAGAGATATTCGCCTTCTGCGACACCATCACGGTGCTGCGCGATGGCCGCGTCGTCTCGCAGGGGGGAGCGGACGAATTCGACGCCGATCGCCTCGGCCGCGACATGACCGGCCGTGATATCGAGACCCATCGCCTGCCGCGCGAACTCGCGCCCACCGCAGCGCCGATCATGGCGACGCGCGGCCTGACACGGCACGGCGTCTACTCCGATGTCGATCTTTCGATCGCGCCGGGCGAGATCGTGGCTCTTGTCGGCCTGCTCGGGTCCGGGCGAACGGAACTGGCTCTGTCGCTCTTTGGCCAGATCGAGCCGGACGAAGGCGTGATCGAGTTCAAAGGCACTATTCGGCGCTTTCGCGAACCGCTGGAAGCGATGGACGCCGGTATCGCCTATGTGCCTGAAGATCGCCTGACGGAGGGATTGTTCCTCGATCAGCCGATCGGCGACAACATCTCCGTTGCGTCCCTGAAGCCGTCGGGAATTGTGGATCGCTCAGGGCTGCGCGAGCGTGCGCGCGAAGCCGTCAAGCGCTTGCGTATCAAGACGCCCGGCATCGAACCTTCGGTCGCGACTCTGTCCGGCGGCAACCAGCAGCGTGTCGTCCTCGCACGCTGGATGGAACGCAACCCGGAACTGATGATCCTCAACGGGCCAACGGTCGGCGTCGACATCGGCTCCAAGCGTGAGATTCACGAAATTCTGCTGGATCTGCGCAAGAGCGGCACCGCAGTGCTCGTCGTTACCGACGATCTCGGCGAAGCGCTCGCGCTTTCCGACCGCATCCTGGTCATGGTACGCGGACGGATCACGGGTGAGTTCACGGCCGACGAGATTGACGAGGAACGGCTGTCGCTTTCCGTGACCGAGGAGGCACCGGCACGATGAATGCCGCCACACGCATGTTCATGTCGCCGCAAGGCGTGGTGCTGATCGCAGCCTTGCTGTTCGCGCTCGTCGTCGGCTTCATCAACCCCAATTTCCTGTCTCTGGCGACCGTTATCGATCTGCTGCGCAATTCGCTGGTGACGGCGATCTTCGCGCTCGGCGTCATGATGGTGCTGGCTTCGGGCGGGATCGACGTCTCGTTTCCGGCGATCGGCGCCTTTGCCATGTACACGACGATGTCGCTTGTGCTCGGTGTTGATTTCGACGTGCCGATCATTGCGCTGTTCGTGATCAGTGCCGCCATCGGCGCATCGCTGGGCTTGGTCAACGGCATCCTCATCGGCGGGCTTGGGCTGCCGACGCTGATCGTCACGCTTGGCACGCTCAGCCTGTTTCGCGGCGCGCTTTTGACGTTCGTCGGCACGACCTACATCACCAACGTGCCGCGCAACGTCATCTCGTTCGCACGCACGATGATCGTGCGGATGGAGAACGCGGTCGGCCAGCTCGCTTCGCTACCGCTGTCCTTCGTCGTGCTTGTCGGCGTCACCGCCTTCGTCGCGATCATCATGAACCTCACGAAGTTCGGCCGCGCCATCTACGCGATCGGCGGCTCGGAGGAGGGGGCACGACGGATCGGCATCAAGGTCGGCCGCACCAAGGTGCTCATCTACGTGATCGTCGGTGCCATCGCCGGCCTCGCCGGCATGACCCACATGACGCTGTCGCGCATGGCCAACCCCTTCGATCTCGTCGGCATGGAACTGAACGTCATCGCCGCTGTCGTGCTCGGCGGCGCGCGCATCACCGGCGGTCATGGCACGGTCACCGGCACGCTGCTCGGCGCGCTTCTGATCACCATGATCAACACGTCGCTGCTCAGCGCGGGCGTGCCGTCCTATTGGCAGCGCGTCGTCGTCGGCGCGCTCATCATCATCGGCACCGGCCTGCCGATCGTCATCGATCGATTGGCCAAACGCCGCGAGCGTCTGGCACAGGCAGCGGTCTGAATTTCGGGAAGGAGCCCAACTCATGAAGAAGATTCTGAACAATCCGGCTGATTACGTGGACGAGATGCTGGACGGTTTCGTTGCCGCGCATCCGCAGTTCTACGCCCAGCCGGAGCGGCGGGTGATCGCCCGGCCGGAGGGCGCGACGAGCGGCAAGGTCGGTATCGTGAGCGGCGGCGGATCGGGTCATCTGCCGGTCTTCACCGGCTATGTCGGCCCGGGCTTCCTCGATGCCTGCGCCGTCGGCGACGTGTTCGCCAGCCCGTCGGCCGAGCAGATGGCAAGCGCCATCCGCCATGCCGATGGCGGCGCCGGCGTGCTGCGGCTTTACGGAAACTACGGCGGCGACGTCATGAATTTCGACATGGCCGGCGAAATGGTCGACATGGAGAACGACATTCGCACCGCCACCGTGCTTCTGGCCGACGACATCGTCTCGGCCGGCAAGGACGAGGCTGAAAAGCGCCGCGGCGTCGCCGGCATGATCTACGCGTTCAAGATCGCCGGCGCCTGTGCCGACACGAAAGCCGATCTCGACGAGGTCACGCGCGTGGCGCAGAAGGCCGCCGATGCGTGTCGCTCGATCGGCATGGCGCTGACGCCCTGCATCGTGCCGCAGGCCGGCAAGGCCAATTTCGAGCTCGGCGAGAACGAGATGGAAATGGGCATGGGCATTCATGGCGAACCCGGCATCTGGCGCGATGCGCTGCGCCCGGCCGACCAGATCGTCGACGAGATGATCGACCGGATCCTTGCCGATCATCCTTTCTCGAAGGGCGACCGGCTCTCCGTCCTCGTCAATTCGCTGGGCGCCACGCCGCTCGAAGAGCTCTACATCATGTACCGCAAGGTCAAGCAGCGCTTCGACGCCATCGGCGCCGAGATCGTCATGCCGCTCGTCGGGCGCTACGCGACGTCCATGGAGATGACCGGCGCCACGATCACCACAATCGCTCTGGATGACGAGCTCGAACGCTACCTGAAGGCGCCGGCTGCCTGTGCCTATTGGCGCGTCGGGTGAGGGCGAAGAGCATGGCGACACTTGATAGCGCACGTCTCAAGGCTGCCCTGCAGCGGGTCGCGGCAGGCGCGGCCGCGGCGGCGGCGGAACTCAATGCGGCCGACGGCCAGCTCGGCGACGGCGATCTAGGCATCACGGTCTCGAAGGGCTTTGCCGCGGCCGCGGAAGCTGACCTTCCCAGCGATCTCGGCATGGCCTTCCTGGAATGCTCGAAAGCCTTCCAGCGCGTGTCGTCCTCCTCCTACGGCACGCTCGTCGCGACAGGCTTCATGGCTGCGGCCAAGAGCGCAAAGGGCTTCGAGACGCTCGAGGTCTCCGCGATTCCGGCGCTGGTCGCTGAGGCGCGGGACGCGATGATGGCGCGCGGCAAGGGCGAGCTCGGCGCCAAGTCGGTGCTCGACAGCCTCGATGCCTGTGCGAAAGCGATCGAAGACGCCGACGCCGCCGAGATGGGCGACAAGGCCGTCGCCGCCGCACGCCAGACGCTGCAGGACTTCAAAGGCAGGCCCTGCAAGCTCGGCCGCGCCCGCATGTTCACCGAAAAGAGTGCCGAACTCGACGACCCCGGCCAACTCGCCTTTCTGCGCATCGTCGAGGCAGCCGTTCCAACGGCCGAATAGGACAAGAGAACATGCAGTATCGCACGCTCGGCCGCTCGGGCCTCAAGGTTTCCGCCATCGCGATGGGGACGTTCTCCTTCGGCGGCAAGGGCGACTTTGCCATGGTGGCCAATCAGGGGGTCACCGAGGCGCGTCGTCTCGTCGATGCCTGCATCGACGGTGGCATCAATCTCTTCGACACGGCCAACATGTATTCGCTCGGTCGTTCCGAGGAAATTCTGGGCGAGGTGCTGGAGGGCAAGCGCGACGAGGTGCTGATCTGCTCCAAGGCGCGCATGAAGATCGGTGACGGCGTGAATGACGAGGGTGCGTCGCGCTATCACATCATCCGTGAGTGCGAACGCAGCCTGAAGCGCCTGCGCACCGATCGCATCGATCTTTATCTGATGCATGAATGGGATGGTCTCACGCCACTCGAAGAGACACTTTCAGCGTTCGAAACTCTGCAGGCGCAGGGCAAGATCCGTTACGCTGGCTGTTCGAACTATGCCGGCTGGCAGTTGATGAAGGCCCTCGGCATTGCCGAACGCGAGCGCCTGCCGCGTTTCGCGGCCCAGCAGATCCACTACACGCTGGAAGCCCGCGAGGCCGAATACGAGCTTCTGCCGATCGCGGTGGACCAGGGCGTTGGCGTGATGATCTGGTCGCCGCTTGCGGCCGGTCTCCTGTCGGGCGCGTTCACCCGCGATACGTTCCCGCAGGATTCGCGTCAGGCCGCAGGCTGGTCCGAGCCGCCGATCCGCGACCAGGAGCGCCTTTGGGCCATCGTCGACGTTCTGCGCGAGATTGCCGCCGAGCGTTCGCTGACGGCAGCACAGATATCGCTGGCATGGACACTGTCGCGTCCCGGTATCGCAACGCTCGTCACCGGCGGACTGACACCGGAGCAGTTTCAGGAAAACATCGCCGCTGCCTCGGTGGAACTGACACCGGAGGAACTGGAACGCCTGAACCAGGTCAGCCGCCCGCCCTACATCTATCCCTACTGGCACCAGCACAATTTCGCAGCCGACCGGTTCAGCCCCGCCGATTGGGCGCTGCACGACAGCTATCGCGATCTGGGCAAGATCTGAGCTTTCGGGACGTCTGCTCTACGGGGAGGCTTCGGGCGTTGCGCTGCCCTGAAAACACAAACTTGGCCTTGCGGCCAAGTCGATGTGAAACGGGGCGGCGGCATCACCGGACAGGGGGAAAGCGTGGCGACCGGAGAGCTGCGACCTATCGCTGCCGCAGCCTGAAGGGCTAGTTCCTCCGATCACACGCACAAGGCCGGTGACACCGCCTATCGACCTGCCGGCGCTTCTTGCCGGCAGGCAGTCTGGGTGGGCTCAATTGAGCCCGATGAAGTCGTCCTCCGTCAGGTTGATCCGACCCTTCAGGCCGAACTCGAATTCGGCCGCGTTGTCGGCATCGATGTTGCCACGCACGATCGTGAATTCACCGTCTTCGCGGGTCACGTGCTCGAAGGTGATCTGACCGGCGGCGGTAAAGGTCGTGCCGCTGGTGAGCGAAAAGTTCTGTTTGCCGCCGGCTATCACATTCGCGTCGATCGCCGAGATGTCGATCCGATCACCCGGCTGGAAATTGACGATCGTGTCACCATTGGCGCTTTTCGCCGAAAGGAAGCGGAACGTGTCGCTTCCGTCCCCACCGTCGAGCACGTTGATCGCGTCGCTGGCGATGATGGTGTCGTTGCCGCCCCCTCCGATCGCGTTTTCGATCGAGTAGATCACGTCACGCACACCCGATGCGGTCGTCACGCTGCCCCGTTCGTTCAGGCCGTTGCCGAGATTGATCGTCAGGGCCTCGGTGAGTGCGGCGTAGTCGATCGTGTCGATGCCTTCGCCACCCCAGTAGATGTCGGCGTCGTCACCGACCGTGGCGATGAACAGGTCCTTGCCCGCGCCGCCGAAGAGCTTGTCGTTGCCTTCGGCACCGATGAGGACATCGTCGCCATCCTCGCCATAGACGGTGTCGTGACCCCAGCCCGCATCGATCCGGTCGTTTCCGGCCCCGCCGAAGACATCGTCCTGGTTGCCATGGGCATGGATGATGTCGTCGCCATCGCCACCGAAGATCGCGTCTTCGCCGTCGCCGGCCGTGATGGTGTCGTTGCCGCCGAGCGCGATGATCGTATCGGCCTGCGGCCGTCCCACCAGGATATCGGCGCCTTCCGTGCCGATGATCTCGCCGGGATTGGTCCCGCCGATTACAACGACGGGCGGAACGCTCGGCGTGGTCGGAGGAGGCGGAGGCGTAACGGTGCCATTGCCTGTTCCTGTTCCCGTGCCAGTTCCGGATCCGTTGCCCGTACCAGCTCCTACGCCGCTGCCTGTGCCGTTGCCCGATCCGGAGTCGGTACCAGTGCCTGTACCCGTACCCGTGCCAGTCCCCGAGCCTGTTCCGGCTCCGGCTCCGACATCTTCGCTGTCGTCGTCGCAATCCTCTTCGTCATGATCATCATCGTCATGGCCGTGGTCGTCGTCATCGTCCTGATCGTCGTCGTCTTCATCTTCATGGCCGCTGCCCTGGCCGTGATCATCCTCGTCCTCGTTTTCGTCCTCATCGTCATGTGACGGCAAGGCGGTGAAGCCGGGCATGCCATTCGGAGCGGAGAAGGAGATCGAGCGCCCGTCGGGACCGGTCAGGGTCGTGACGCCGCTCTCGTCGATCTCGACGCCGAAGTCGGCGATCGTGGTGCCTGCGGGCAGCTCGATCACATCCTGCGGCCGGAGTGCGCCGACGATCGTGTCGCTGCCGCCATTGGAGCGGAACACGATGCGGTGGGCGGACGTAAGGGCTGAAATGTCCACCGTGTCGTTGCCGGTGCCGCCATCGATGGTGATGGTGGAGAAGTTCAGGCTCGTCGTGTTGAAGTTGCCGAAGACTGCGATCGTATCGCCGCCATTGAGCCCGGTGTCCAAACCGCCGCCGTTGTTTGCCGTCACGTTGAGCGTGTTGACGATGATTTCCTCGATGTTGTCGAGTTCGGCGACGACAGTGGTCACGCCGTTCGCGGTACGGGTGATCACGATTTCCGTCGTCGCTGCGAAGCTCGTTCCAAGCGAACCAGCAAGACCAGCGTTCTGGCCGCCGGTCATGGCGTAGATCCGGAAGGTTTCCGCTCCTGCCACACCGGTCAGTGCGTAGGTGTCGGTCCCGGCGCCGCCATCGATGCGATCGCGCCCGTCGGTGCTCAGCTGGTTGATCCGATCGGTGCCGGCCCCGCCATTGATGACATCGTCGCCGGCGCCACCATTGATCGTGTCGTTGCCGCCGTTGCCATTGAGAATGTCGTTGCCGCCATTGCCATTGATCGTGTCGTTTGCGTTGTTCAGGAAGCCGGTATTGCCGCCATTGGCAATGTCATCTCCGGCGGTGCCGTTGAAGGTAATGTCGATCCCGAGGAACGGCGTTGCATTCCAGACATCGCCCACAACCTGCGTCGGTCCGGAGAAGACCGTCTCGCTGTAGCCGTTGCCGTCCGTGAAGCTGACACCGACGCGCAGGATGTTTCCAACCTGGCCGCCGATGCCGAGCAAGCCGTCAGTGGGGGTGAAACTGCCACCTGTCGCACCGGCAATGTTGGTCCAGGTCTGCCCACCGTTGGACGACTGCTGCCACTGGTAGCTGAAGGTGCCGAGGCCGTTGCCGTCTTGAATGCCGGCGGTATTGACCGTCAGCTGCACGCCTTCCGTCGGCGACACCAGTCCGTTGGTCGGCGTGGGGTCGATGATGATCGGGGCTCCGGTCGCGGCAATATTCGGCGGAGGTGCTATGACGCTCATCGCCACCTCGCCATCGGCAAACCGCACCCGCTCGATATTGAACAGTCGGTCGGTGCCGTCGGACTCCAGCGCCCGCCCTGTGGTCGGATCGACCACGGCATCGCTGACTGTGGTGTGCTCGATCGTCACGCTGCCGTCGGTGTTCCGCGTGACCGTGTAGTTCGCTCGAACATCCCAGTAGACCGCGACGTCGACATCCGTGGGCTTACCGCCATCGACAATTTCACGGACGATGTTGAGCGTGCCGGGGTTGACGGTGCGGCTGAACATCAGCTGGTCGAGTGTCTTGCCACCGAAGGCCGCCACGGCTCCGGCAAGCGGTGCGCCGGCGACATAGTCGGACGCGAGATAGACCCTCTCGCCAAGCCCGTCGGTCGTGTAGGCGGTGCCGTTGTGCACGAAGGCGATCCGGACGTTCAGCCACTTGTCGCCATCGATGATGTCGTTGCCGCCCATGCCGCGGATCACGTCTGAGCCGGCGCCGCCAAGCAGGATGTCACCGGCTTCGGTCGTGTCCATGACGATGGTTTCGGTCTTGCCTGCAACCGTCACCGTTTGGCGTTCGAGGTGCGACGTGAGGCCATCAAGCCCTGAAATCAGGCCGAGGTTCTTGGCCAGCAGCGCATTGGAATAGCTTTCGAGCGGCGCAGTCGGGTCGATCTGCGTGCCGTTGCCATTGGCATCATAGGCGCCGATGACGACGTCACGTCCAGTGAGTGTATCGTTGCCGTTCCAGCCCGACAGGCCTTCCACCAGGTCGAACCGGTCGCGCAGGATGTTGTTCTGCTGGTTGGTGAAGATGGAAATGTTCATGTCGCTGTTGGCGGCAGTCGCATCGCCCTTGTGGATGGCCCAGTCGAAGCCGGCCATGCCGTTGTTGCGCTGGATGCCGGAGCCCTGGAACATGATGTCGTCGCCGGATTCGGCGTCGTAGTCGTTGTCGTTGCCGCGCCCGTTCAAGACGTCGTGGCCGATGATCGTGGAGTTGAAGAACAGTTCTGAATTTTCGCCAGCGAGCGTATCGAAGCTGTCGCCCCCCTCGAGCCAGTCGTCACCTTCGTTGCCAAGCAGGAAGCCGAAGCCTTCCCCGCCCCGTATGAAGTCGTTGCCGAGCCCGCCGGAAATATGCTTGTCCTCGGTGCCCCCGAAGATGAAGTCCTGGCCTTCGCCGCCGAAGACGAGGTCGATGCCCATGCCGGGATTGATGACGTCATTGCCTTCGTCGCCGTGGATGACGTCGAATTCGCCGATGTCCGAACCGCGATCGGTGATGAGGTCGTCGCCGGCGCCACCGAAGAGATGGTCGACACCGAAGCCGCCTTCGAGATCGTCGTCACCGTCTTCGCCCCAGAGCGTATCGTCGCCTGAACCGCCGGTGATCTTGTCGTTCCCGTTCGTGCCGCCGATGACCACATGCTGGTCGCCGAGGAACTTGATGGAGCCGGGGCCGCGCTGAACGAGCGAGTTTCCGCCGCTCAGCATGCCACCGAGGATCGGATCCTCTGATGTCGGATCGGCTGAGCCGAGGCCGGCGTTCCACTGCTTGGACTGATCCATTTCCAGGATGAAGTCCGCAGTCTGGAAGGCTGCGCCATTGACGTGCAGACCGCTGTGTTCGGTATCGGTGTTGCGGCGAAGCAGTTCCGCAAACGAGTCCGCTTCCAGTTCGTTCAGCAGGTTCAGGCCCTGAGCGCGGCTGAGATAGTAGAAGCGATCGCCTTCCTGCAGACGCTCCATCTGGTTTTCGAAAACCAGCGTGAAGGTGGAGCCCAGCATGCCGCCGAACGCCATCTTGGCTTCCGCAAGGCCGCCGATCCAGAAGTCGACGTCGTTCAAGCCGCCGAGCTTGCCGCCGGCATAGGCGCCGGTCGCGTTCAGGAAGTCGAGCCGGTCGGCCGGTGCGCCGTCTCCGCCGAGCACCAGTTTCATGGCTGCGTCGCGCTTTGCCTCGGCCGTGGTCGCACTGGTGATGGTGCTGTGGGTGCCGTAAGCCGCGATGAAGTTTACGACAGAGAGCGGGTTCTTGATGTTCTGGGCGAAATCCGTCCAGCTCTCGTAAGGCTTCAGATAGGTGTCGTTGCTCTGTGCGTAGAATTGCGCGCGTGCCTCGTTCAGCGACGGGATGCCGGTTTCACGGGCACGCGCCATGTTGAGGGCGGCAAGGTCGAGCGGCAGGCCGACGAGATTGTTGCGCAACGCATCGGTCATGAACTCGTCGATTTCGTTGCCACGCTGGCGACCCATTCCGCGCAGGATCGCACCGGCTGCCTCCTCGGCGTTCACTCCGTAGCTGTCGAACAGAACCGGGTTGAGGAAGGCTTCGATCAGGCCCGGATCATCACGGTTGGCGGCATCGCCGCCGATGCCGAACACATCCACCTTCTCGTTGAGCATCGAGTGGCCGAAGCGATAGACGACCTGCGCGAATTCTTGGCTGATCGAGGGATCGATATCGATGGAGTTGGAGAAGAGGAAAGCGTCCACCTGCGGCGCGACGGCGCGAGCAAACTCTTCGAAGACCAGATGCTGGTAGACCATCTCCGTCGAGAAGCGTGACGCCTGGAACAGCCGCTCACCATCCCAGACGAGATTGGCGCCGGCTGCCGGCAGAGCGGTGAGCTTATGGCCGTCGAGCAGCCATTCGTTGATGAAGGCGAGGTCGTTCGAAGCGAGCACCGTTGCCTTGATTTCGCTGACCTGCCGGTTGTGCTCACCATGGAACACAGTGTGGATCGACGTGAGAGCGATGTTCTCGTTGCCACGACCGTCGCCGACGATGAAGTGGCGATCGAGCAGTTCGTTGTCGTAGGCAACTTTGTTCAGTCGGGTGTCAGTGGTGATCGAGTTGCCTGTATCGGTGTCGACATCCGCCTGCACTTCAATTTGGGGTGTAGCGCGGTTCCCGTCATGGTCGTAGGTCGTGCCAGGGACCGCATTGTGTGCGATGTCGTTAAGAAAGGCACGACCGGCCGAAGCGAACTGGAAGCTTACGGTTGCGCCTGCGGGCACGGCGATGCCTGCGGCTGTAAGATCGGCGAGGGCAAGTTCGGAAGGGTGCAGCCCATCGGCATGACCCTCCTTCACAAAGGCAGTGCGGCCGACAACGGCGCCGTTGACGGTAAAGGTAACGCCGATCGTCGCCATGGCAAAACCGTTCGGTCCGCGCACGAACTCGCCATAGAGGTCGGTTGCGAGAAGCGGAACGCTGAAAACGTCGGCATCCTTCAATTCGATGCCAAGCATTGTCTTGGCGTGGGCTTTGATATCAGCCCAGGTGGGTGGGCCACCGGCTGAACCTTCCAGCATGTGACCGGTGGCGGCCGCCTTGCCATTGACCAACGCATATTCGCGCAGGAAGGTCTGGTGCGAAGCGTTGGAGGTATAGACCTGGTTGAGGTCGATCCAGGGCGTCGTCTCGTTGGCGTTTTCGCGGATGTCGTCGTCCGTGCCGAGCACGCCATCCGGGCCCGGCTGGTTGGTCGCCCGCGTCAGCACCATGAAGTTGGTCGGACCTTTGCCGTAGAGCGGGTCGTCCGGATGGAGCGGGATCAGGACCTGGCCGCTGCCGCCCTTGGTGGTGAGATCCAGCCCGTGGTCGAAGAACTGGCCGAAGATCGTGAAAAAGCCGTTATAGGGCGCGGTATCGCCGAGATCGGCCGCGACGTTCGGGATGAGCACATTGATCCCGTCCATCTGCACGCCATGCGACGTGACGAGATCGATGACGGCCTGGTCCGCAGCATCCGCGGCAGCTTGGGCGGCGGCAGTGGCTGCCGTGCCGGTCGGAATGGCCGCGAGGTCGGAAAGCGCGTCGGCTAATGCAGCTTCGGCGGCGGCAAGCGCACTCGTGGCAGTGGTCAGTGTCGCCGTTGCCTGGGAAAGCGCCAGTTCGGCTGCGGAGAGGGCCGCCTGCGCGCTGACCACGGCTGCAGCAAGCGTCGACTGGGTGGCGATGGCGGTTTGGAGGGTGGACAGCGCCGTGGCATGCGTTGCCTGCGCTGCAACGAGAGCTTCGTCGGCTGCCTGATCCGCATCGAGAGCCAGTTCATAGGCAAGGGCGGCATCGTCCCGCGCCTCGTTCGCTGCGGCATAAGCCTCAGCGTTCGCCGCAGTCGGGGCTTGCTGGAAAGTTATCAGTGCGGCCTGGGCCGCATTGGTCGCGAGGGCGAGATTTGCGGAAGCGATATTCTTGGCGTCTTCGGTCGCCGTCGCGTTCGCCTGGGCAATGGTGCGATCGGCCAGTGCGGCTGCAGCGGCAGTATCGGCTGCGGTGACTTCGGCAGCCTGGGTGTCGCGCGCCGTGACAGCGCCCTGGAGTGCCTGCTGGGCGGATGTTACCTGACCATCGGCGGCCTGCTTGGCGGCAAGCGCAAGATCATAGAACGATTGCGCCGAAGCCTTGGTGGCTGTCGCTGCGTCGACGATCGCCTGTGCCGCAGCAACTGCCGCGTCGGCCGCCGTATCGGCGGTATCGACCGCCGCGTGCGCGGCTTCTGCGGCCGCGAGCAGGCTTCGAACCTGCTGCACGATCGCCAGCGCCTGCGCGCTTGGAACACCCTCGACGGTCAGCGCAGCCATGAGGGCCGCAGGATTCTTGAGCGTTTGATCCGCAACCAGGTTGGAAATCACGCGCGGCTGGGAATCGTAGACGATCCCGTTCGGCTGGGCATAGGATGTCGGCGCGCCTGCCGGCGTACCGGGTGCATGCAGGCCAGCCGGCGAACCTTCTGCGGGCTTAAATACCGGATCGAGCAGCCGGTCCATCAACTGGGTGGAGGAGCCGAGCATTTCGCTGCCCGGCATGAAATTGTTGAAGCTGCCGTCAACCGTGCGCAGGCCGAACGGCATCAGGCCCGCCTGGGTCTGGCCGAGCACGCCGCCGGGGATGCCTCCCGCTCCATTGACCAGCGTCGCGAGCTTCGCGGCGATTTCGGCCGGGGTGTCGTTGCCATCGATTGCCGCGCTGTGCGCTTCGGCGATCTTGATCTGCTTCAGGATGAATTCCAGATCGTGTTGAACCAGCTTGACCATCGTATCCTCCTCGCGAGCGCTTGAGCTCCGGTTGTTCGGGTCGAGAGGAGACAAAGCAGGGCCGTCGGCAGAATGGCGACCATCCTGACCCGTCGGAGTACCTTTTGAGCTGGCTTGCCCCGCCGCTTCTCGGTTCTCGAAGTGAGGACAAGGATAGGATGGGCCACCAATCGGCGTAACGCCTGATCGTCCGGCAGATCGGGTAGCGCTTCGTAGGAATACAACTCCGGCGTTTGTGCCGTCGCGGTCATGACGGAGGTCATCCATGGACCATGGACCTAGTCTATGTTCGACCATGGACCGCTTGCGGAACCCGAGACTTCAGGTCTTTCTTCTTCTCGGATCATTGGCGGCGCGGGAAAACGCGCCCCGAGAAGAACGTTGCAGGCCTTGGGATCGCCCATGCTGGTACTGGATGCCGATATAGCGAAGCGTTTTGCGCTGTTTGGCGGCGCAGTCGTCATTGCAACCACGGCGCTTGTCGGTTGGATGAGCACCACGCTCATCACCCGCAACGTGCTCGGCACGGCCGCATCGTCGACCGCGCTCTTCGTCGACAGCATCGTCACGCCGCACGTGCAGGATCTCACTGTTGCTGCCGTTCTTCCGGATACCGCGATCGAAGCCCTGGATCGCACGTTCCTCGACCCTGTGCTGCGCGACCGATTCCCCTTCATCGAGATATGGAAAGCCGATGGCACGATCGTCTATTCGAACCACCGCGAGATGATCGGCCGAACCTACCCGCCGCCGCCCAGCCTCGCGGTCGCTTTTCAAGGCGAGATCGCTTCCGATTTCACGGATCTGAGGGCGCAGGAACACACGGTGCGCCAGCTCGACGAAGAATATCTCGAGATCTACACGCCGATCCGCGATCTCGGCGGGGGGACGATCATCGCGGTGGCCGAGATCCATGAAAGTGCGGAAGCGGTGCGCCAGGAGCTGGACTTCGCGACGCGGCGCAACTGGGCGCTCGTCGTCACGCTGGCCTTGCTGGTCATGGCCGGGTTGCTCACCGTCGTCATGCGCGGCAACGCGATCATCCGGGCGCAGCAGCGCGGGCTGGTCGAGCGCATCGAGGAAACGGAGCGTGCGCTCGACGAGGTTCGGCGCCTGAAGGATGCCGTGCAGTCGGCGACCGCCCGCCTCGTCGAGCGCGAGGAGAAGGCCTATCGCCGTATCGGCGCCGACCTGCATGACGGCCCGGCTCAACTGATCAGCTATTCGACGCTGAAACTCGAGCAGATCAGACGCGCGCGGTCTATCGCGGAGCGCTCGGCGATGATCGAGGACGTGGAGCGGGCGCTTGTCGAAGCCGTCGGCGAAATCCGCAACATGTCACAGGGCCTCGTCCTGCCCGATCTCGATCGGATGCCTGTCCCGAAACTCATCGACGCGGCCATCGGCGCCCATGAGGAACGCACTGGAAGCAAGGTCGACCGGTTCATCACCATCGACGATCCGGTGCTGTCGCGATCCTTCAAGATCTGCGTCTACCGCTTTCTGCAGGAGGCGCTCTGGAACGTGCACCGCCATGCACCTGGAACGGCGACCACGGCCTGCTGCGATATCGATGCCGAGACGGTGCGTGTCAGCGTATCCAATCTGCCGAACGAGAACAGCGCATCATGGGACGGTCGCCCCGGCCTCGGTATCTCCGGCCTCAAGGAGCGCGTCGAAAGTCTGGGCGGAACCTTCACGATCGCCCATGACGGGCAGATGCCGACGAGACTTGAAATGACATTGCTGAAAGAGACTGCTTAATGGCCCGATCGGTTTCCGTCATCGTCGTCGACGATCACTCCATCTTCCGCGCAGGCGTCGTTCAATCGCTGGCACTGGATCCTCAGATCCGTGTCATCGCGGAAGGCAGTTCCGCCGATGAAGCCGAGGCGCTGGCCGAAAGGCTGCGCCCCGATATCGCGCTGATCGATGTCTCCATGCCCGGAGGAGGGATCGAAGCCGCGCGGGCGATCACGCAGTCCGTGCCGGAGACCAAGGTGGTCATGTTGACCGTCTCCGAGAACGACGACGATGTCTTCGATGCGGTGGAGGCCGGCGCCATCGGCTACATCCTGAAAGGCACCTCCGCCCGCGAACTGATTTCCGCCGTGCAGAATGTCGCGTCCGGCCAGACGCACATGGCGCCGAAACTCGCGCTGGCTCTTCTGGCGCGCGCAAGGCGGCGCGACCAGATCGATCCTCAATGGACAGCACTGGAAAGCCTCACGCCACGCGAGCGCTCGGTGCTCAGCCTCGTTGCCAGGGGGCTCAGCAATCGGGAAGTGGCAACGACGCTCCAGGTGGGGGAGAAAGCCGTCAAGTCACATCTCACCGGCATTTTCGGCAAACTCAAGGTGCGCAATCGCACCGAGGCGACACTCATCGCCAAGGCCTATGAGAAGCAGATTGCCGAGTGGTGAGCGGGTGAAGACAGGTGCTTGCGCCTACGATCATTCTCGCAGGATCTTCTGCATTGCCTTCCCCTTCGCAAGCTCGTCGATCAGCTTATCCAGATAGCGGATTTTCTGCATGAGCGGATCTTCGACCGCTTCCACGCGAACGCCGCAGATGAGACCGGTGATGAGCGCACTCTTCGGATTGAACGCGGGCGCCTGCTCGAAAAAGGAGGCGATGTCGGTCTCCAATTCGATTTGCCGTTCCAGGCCAGCCTGATCATAGCCGGTGAGCCAGCAAATCACCCGATCGACCTCGTCATTCGTCCGCTGCTTGCGCTCCACCTTCTGCACATAGAGCGGATAGACCTTCGAGAACTTCATGGAGAAGACGCGGTGGCCGGACATGAACAGTCCTCATGTTGGCGGACCTACGAGCCGCTGATTGTCGAGACACGAGAATAAAAGGAAATCTCAGCCGCGTGCACTGGTCAATGCGCGATGAGGATCAGGCGATGGCACCATCGAAGTCCTCTGCCATGGTACCGGCAGGAATGGCAGCCGTATCGCGCGCATAGCGGGCTGGTGAGACGCCGACGCCGCGCATGAAGGCGACGCTGAATGCGGCTGCAGACCGATAGCCCACCAGCCGCGCAATCTCGCCGACACTTCTCTCCCGCTTGCGCAGCAGATCTTTGGCCAGCGCCAGGCGCCAGGCCTTCAGATATTCCATCGGCGCCATCCCCACTTCGTTTTGAAAGCGGTCATGGAAGCCGGAGCGCGACAGGGCTGCCTCGCGGGCCAGTTCCGCAACCGTCCACCCGCGCCCGGGGCTGGCATGCATGGCCCTGATGGCCAGCGCTAGCCGGTCATCAGATAGTCCGCGCAACAGGCCTGGCGCCTCGCCGAGATCGGCCGCCGATCGCAGCGCTTCTATGAGGAGCACCTCGAGCAGATGCTGCAGGACGACCTCGCGACCGGGTTTGCTGCCCACGGCCTCTTCGCCCAGCAATTGCATCAGCATAGCGAGCCGATGCTCGCCGCGCACGACGACGAGTTCCGGAAGAAGCGATGAGAGCAATACCGCGTCCTCGGACTGGAAAATGCAGTAGCCGACGAGCGCCCGCATATCGACCGGACCATCCACCCTTCCCACGCGGTAACCACCCTCGGGCAGGATGATCGGCTCGACAACCATGTCCGCGTCGACGCTTGGGGCCTCGCTCCACATCATGAAATCCTGGGCGGACGGAATGAGGATGAAATCGCCTGCGTTGACGATCACGTCGCCATCTTTCGCGTCTCTGTAGCGCACGCTGCCCATGATGACGGCGACATAGTAGGGATTGGGCGATTGTGTTCGCCGCACGCGCCAGGGGCCCGAGCCGGTAACGCACTTCGAAAAGGGTGCACCCGGCTGCAGCAAACCAACGATCTGAGCAAGGGGATCGGCCATTCTGGACGCTTTCGAAATTCTGTTGGACGCTTGAGCATAGAACGTCCAGTCTACCGTGACCATCTCCCGTTCTGTCACTCAAGAACAGGATCCTGTCATGACTGAGAACAAACGCATCGCACTTGTCACCGGCGCCAATCAGGGCATCGGGCGTCAGATCGCGACCGACCTTGCGGGCAAAGGCCTGACCGTATTGCTCGCCTCGCGCAATCTTGACCGCGGCAAGGCAGCGGCCGAAGAAATCGAAGGCGATGTCCATCCGATCCAGCTCGACGTAACGGATGAAGCGTCGATCCGTGCCGCCGCAGAGCAGGTATCCGAAAAATTCGGCCGCCTCGACATTCTGGTCAACAACGCTGCCATCTCCCGCGCCAACGGCCAGCTATCGGAGACGATGCAGGACTATATCGAGCGGTCGCGCGCAACGGTCATCGCAATCGACGAAGTGCGGACCATCTGGGAAACAAATGTCTTCGGCGTTCTTGCCGTTACGCAGGCGTTAGTTCCGCTGTTGCGCAAGTCGGACAGCGCCCGCATCGTCAACGTGTCGAGCGGCCTCGGCTCGCTCACTGTCAACGCTGCGCCTCATCCGCATCGGGCGACCTTCAACCCCGGCTATGGCGCGTCGAAGACCGCGCTGAACGCGATCACGCTTGCTTTTGCGATCGACCTTGAAGCTGAAAACATCAAGGTCAACGCCGTCACCCCGGGATACACCAGCACCGCGCTCAACATTTACGAAGGCCACGAAACGGTCGAGCAGGGGGCCGCCGAAGCCGTGCGCGTCGCTTTGCTTGGCAGTGATGGCCCGACGGGCACGTTCACGGGATCGGTCAACGAAACCGTCCCTTGGTAATCGCGTCCGGACCCGCCGGCTTGTCGCTGGCGGGTCCGGATACGCCATCGACGACCGACATGTGCGTCACCCGGAGGCCAACATGTTGACGACGCAGCACCCTCGCTTGCAGAACAAACGCTAGTTTGTCTGAGATTGGCTGCGGTCGTCAGGACGAAACCCATCGGCTGGCTGGACGTTAGCGATCATCGAATAGGGGATCGCGCATGTCATTTCTCATCGAGGGACCGGACGACGCCTTCGCGACGCTCCTTCTCGCCCATGGCGCGGGTGCTCCGATGGATTCCGACGCGATGAATGCCATCACCGAGGCCCTGGTGCGGGCAGGGTTCCGCGTCGCGCGGTTCGAATTCGCCTATATGGCAGCCCGCCGTCAGGGCAAGCGCAGCCCACCGCCGAAAGCCGAGCGGCTGCTTGACGAATACCGCCAGTCGGTGGCGGCACTCGACTGCAACGGGGCGCTGATCATCGGCGGCAAGTCGATGGGAGGCCGGGTCGCATCGATGGTAGCCGACGAGCTCCACGACGAAGGCACCGTCGCCGGCCTGGTGTGTCTCGGTTACCCCTTCCACCCGCCCGCGAAGCCTGAGCAACTGCGCACGGCTCATCTCGAACGGCTCGAAACGCCGACGCTTATCTGCCAGGGCACGCGCGATCCCTTCGGCACGCAGGCGGAAGTCGCGACCTATGCGCTCTCGGATGGGATCGAGATGCTGTGGCTCCAGGACGGCGATCACGATCTGAAGCCGCGCAAGAAGCTCTCCGGCTTCTCCCTGTCCGACCACCTGGCGACGCTCGCCCAGACGACGCGAGACTGGGCGGAGCGCGTGCTGCGTCCATGAAGATCGCGACCTTCAACATCAATGGCGTCAAAAAACGGCTGCCAAATCTCATCGCGTGGCTGGAGGTCGCACAGCCGGACATCGTCTGCCTGCAGGAGCTGAAGGCGGAGCAGGGTGCCTTCCCGCAAGATGCGATTGCAAAAGCGGGCTATGATGCGGTCTGGGCCGGGCAGAAGAGCTGGAACGGCGTTGCCGTGCTCTCGCGCGTCGGCGCGCCGGTGATGACCCGCCGCAGTCTGCCGGGCGATCCGGCCGACCAGCAGGCTCGCTACATCGAGGCGGCCGTCGCCGGCATCCTCATCGCCTCGATCTATGCGCCAAACGGCAACCCGCAGCCCGGACCCAAATTCGACTACAAGCTCGCCTGGCTCGCCCGGCTGAAAAAGCATGCCACGCAGTTACGCAAATCCGGCGCGCCGGTCGTTCTTGCGGGTGACTACAATGTTGCCCCGACCGATCTCGACATCTATCCGACGAAATCCTGGGATGACGACGCCCTGATCCAGCCCGAAAGCCGTGCCGCCTATCGAAGCCTCATCGGCCGCAGCTGGCTCGACGCTCTGCGCCATTGCTATCCCGACGAGCGTATCTACACCTTCTGGCACTACAAACGCATGCGCTGGCCGCGCGATGCCGGGCTGCGCCTCGACCATTTGCTTCTGAGCCGCAACCTGCGCGAAAAGCTGGAAGATGCGGGAGTCGATCGCGCGGTGAGGGGGCTTGAAGGCGCCAGCGACCACGCGCCCGTCTGGATCAGGCTATCCCCGCGCTGAAGGCTTGGAGTCCGGATTATCGATCTGAAGTTGCTGGGAATGACGTGCGGCGCGAGAGAAAACGGCCAGTACCTTCACGTCACTCTGCGCAGGAAATCGCGGGTGCGCTGATCCTGCGGATCGTCGAAGATGGCTTCGGGCCGGCCCTGCTCGACGATGCGTCCGCCTTCCATGAAGATCACGCGGTGGGCGATTTCCCGGGCGAACTGCATTTCGTGGGTGACGATCAGCATCGTCTGCCGGCTCTCCGCGACGCGGCGCATCAGGTCGAGCACTTCGCCCACCCACTCGGGATCGAGCGCGGAGGTGGGTTCGTCGAAAAGCATGAGATCCGCATCGAGCGCCATCGCCCGTCCGATGCCGACGCGCTGCTGCTGGCCGCCCGAAAGCGCCGCCGGATAGGATCCGGCCTTGTCCGATAGCCCGGTTTCACCGAGAATCGTGTCGGCGCGGGCTTCCGCTTGCGCGCGCGACTGGCCGTGGACGGTGACGAGCGCCTCCGTGATGTTCTCCCGCGCAGTCTTGTTGGCGAACAGCGAATAGTTCTGGAAGACAAAGGCGGTACGGCGCCTGAGCGCCAGGATGTCTTTGCGCGTCGCCCGCGCTGCATCGACGGTGAGGTCGCCGATCGAGATGATTCCGGCGTCGGGACGGTCGAGGAAGTTGATGCATCGGAGCAGCGTCGACTTGCCCGTGCCGGAGGGCCCGATGACGACGATCCGCTCGCCGGCCTCGATCTGCAGATCGATGCTGGCGAGTACGGTGTTGTTGCCGAAACGCTTTGTCAGTCCTTCAAGTCGGATCATCGCGCATAGGCCTTGTTCAACCGTTCCTCAAGCAGGCGCTGGACGAAGGACAGTGCCTCGACGATGATCCAGTACAGGATTGCGACGACGACGAATGCTTCGAAATAGAGGAAGCTTCCGGCCGCTTCCTTCTGGGTCGCTCCCATCATCTCCGTAACGCCGAGCGTGAAGGCGAGCGACGTCCCCTTGATCATGTCTATGAAGTAATTGACGAGCGTCGGGGCGGCGACGCGTGCCGCCTGAGGCAGGATGATGCGTCGCATCATCTGGATTTGCGTCATGCCGACGGCCTGGCTCGCTTCCCACTGGCTTCGGTCGACGCCGACGATCGCAGCACGGATGCTTTCGGCCATGTAAGCCGAGAAATGCAGTGTCAGGCCCATGATCGCGGCGGTCACGCCGTTGATCTGCGTCAGAACGGAAAAGACCTGCGGGAGCCCGTAATAAAACAAAAACAACTGCACCAGCAGCGGCGTCCCGCGGAAGAAGCTGATGAAGAGGACGACCAGCCGGTCGAGCACGGGAACGCGCACGACGCGCTCGACGGCCAGAAGCGACGCGATGATCAGCGCCAGCACCATGGAAACGCTCGCCATGGCGAGCGTCAGTGGCACATAGCCAAGGATGACGGGCACGAGACCAAGCATGTACTCCAGATCGAGCGCCCGCATGCCTCACTTACTCCGGCTTGGTGATGTCGGCGTCGAACCACTTCTGCGAGATTTCCGTCAGCGTGCCATTTTCGCGCAGGGTGTCGACAGCCGCGTTGACATCGTCCCTGAGCGCGCGCCCTTCCTCGTCGTCGCGGAAGGGATAGGCATTGCGGATTTCGCTGAAAGGTGTGCCGGCAAGCGCCAACGGCAGCGGGCTCTCCTTGATCACCTGGGCTGAGGAAACGCGGTCCATCACGAAGGCGTCGACGCGGCCGAGCGCCGTGTCCTGCTCGATATTGCTTTCGTAGGTGCGGATATCGATCTCGTCGGCATTGGGCAGTTCGCGCAGAAGGGCCTCGAAATTGGAACCGAGATTGACGGCGACGGACTTGCCGCTGAGATCCTCCGGGCCCGAGATGGTGTCCTCGCTGCCCTCGCGCGTCACGATCTGCGCGCCGTCATAAACATAAGGCTCGCTGAAGATGAAGGTCGCCTCGCGTTCCGGCGTGATCGTGATCTGGTTTGCGACCGTGTCGATGCGGCCGGCCTGCAGCGCGCCGATGAGACCGGAAAACGACATGGTCTCGAACTGAATTTCGCGTCCCAGTTCTTCTCCGATCGCTTTCATGAGGTCCACCTCGAAGCCCTGCAGTTCATCCTGCCGAACGAAGGTGAAGGGAAAATAGCCGCCCGACATGCCAACAGTGATCGGCTCCGCGCTCTCCTGCGCGTAGGAGGGAACTGTAAAGGTGGCCACGGCGGCCGCGGCGAGCATTGCCTTGAGCAACATGGAACTGTCTCCTATCAATGGCGATCCGCAAAAGACCACCAGCAGAATTATGAACGCTTGATCGAGGATATGGCTGCCGATCACCGATGAGACAATGGCACGACCGGGTAAGTCCAACCAATATCGCAAAGGAATGGAGTTTGCTTTTGCTTGACCGGCCTGTCCGCCATTTTGCCGGCCTCCTCTCCTCAGCTTGGTGCCTTCAAACATCTACTGTCTTGAGGTGTGATTTGGCCGACCCGAGGCGTCTGCGATAGGAACGTTATGCCGTCTGCCCGGGGTCGAGGGGCTTATCGTTAATCGCCTCTTAATGCGCGGTGGCTAGCCTCGTCGTTTGAACGAAAGCCGCGCACAAATCGAGGAATGCTGCATGTCACTTCGCCTCACTGCAGTCGTTGCCGTGCTGGCGATGTGTTTGTCCGGTTGCGTTTCGGTCATGGACGAGTTCGCCGACCGCGGAAACGTGCCGATCCCCACAACGCTGGTCGCCCAAATGAGCGAGAAAGGCATGTCGCCTGCGTCCCCGGTCCTCATCCGGATTTTCAAGGAAGAGAGCGAACTGGAGATCTGGAAACAGGATCGGACAGGCAAATTCGCCCATCTGAAAACCTATCCCATGTGCCGCTGGTCCGGCAAACTTGGCCCGAAGACGACTTCCGGCGATCGTCAGGCGCCCGAGGGGTTCTATCATGTGACCGCGGCGATGCTGAACCCGCAGTCGCAATACCACCTCTCGTTCAATCTCGGCTATCCCAACCGGCTCGAAAGCGCGCTCGGCTACACGGGCGCATCGCTGATGGTGCATGGCGCGTGCTCGTCTGCGGGCTGCTTTGCGATGACCGACGAGGGCGTCGCGGAAATCTATGCCGTGGTGAGGGACGCTCTCGGGTCCGGGCAGCAGAGCGTTCAGGTGCAGTCCCTGCCGTTCCGGATGAACGCGCGCAACATGGCCCGACACCGGGGCAATGCGAACATGCCGTTCTGGAACAATTTGAAGGAAGGCTACGACATCTTCGAAGCGACACGCCGACAGCCCCAGGTTTCTGCCTGTGGAAGGCGCTATGTCTTTGACATGATGTTTGCCGATGCTGCTTCGCTCGATCCTTTGGCAGCATGTCCGGTCGCCGAGCAATCCGAAAATCCGCTCGTCGCCGCTCTGCGCGCAACGGAAGCCGTGGCATACGAGAAGGCGATCAGCGCCGAGACCCTTGCGCCCGTGCATGCCTATGTGGATGGCGGCATGCATCAGACCTTTCGGTCACTCCTCGAAAAGCGCGGTGCCGATCGCCTGTCGAAGATGTCCTCCCGCACCCGTGTTCCCGTCAGCCGCCCGGATGCCGCGCTGGTCGACCCGTACCGGCCGTAAGAGTAAGACGAGGATGATTCCGAAGAGCGTGCGCCGCTGACGGAAGCGATCACGTCAGGCCACGCACGCCGCCCGCCAGACTCACCTGATCGTTGCTACAGCGCATGCAGCCAGGCGCCAAAGGGCTGGCTTCGCGTGTCGATGCGGTAGGCCGGCGGCAGGTCGTCCTGTTCGTGCACGGCGGCGCGAACGTCGCGCGGGCTCATGCCGAACTTGCGGCGGAACGCGCGGGAGAAATGTGCGTCGCTGCTGAAGCCTGCCTCATCGGCTATGTCGCCGATCCGGCGGCGCTCCTCGCGGTTGCACAGCAGCCGATAGGTGTGGTGCAGTCTGGTCTCCTGCACATAGTGGGAGACGCCGCCGAGCGGCTCGAACAGCCGGTAGAGCGTCGAGCGCGAAACGCCGCAATGATGGGCAATCTTAGCCGGGCCCAAGGCGGGATCGGTAATGGTACGCCGAATGTAATCCTGCGCGCGCTGGCGCGTGGCAATCGCGATCGCTTCGCGCCCCCGGTCCCTGCTGGAGGGCGCTTCGCACAGCGTCGCCGCAATCAGGTCCGTCAAGGTGGTTGCAACGCCAGTCGACTGATCGAGACGCAAGGTCGGCGCGTAGGTCGGCAGCATGTCGAGAAAGCCGCTCAAGAGCTGCACCCCCGCATCCGGCACCAGAACGCCGTGCAATCGACCCGGATCGCGCACGGCCTCGCTCATGACTTCCCGCGGCATGATCAGCGACACGTTGCGGGGCGAAATTTCCTCGAAATCCTCAAGCGTCTGACCGAAGTCGACGACATTCAATCGATGGCCCTGCGGCGTCGCATCGAGCCGGATCATCACATGGTCGAGCATGTCCGAGCGCATCTTGCGGGCGCTTCGGGCGAAGTGAAACGTGGACGTGCGCATTTCACTGATGATCATCCGGCCGAGCTGCGTGCTCTGCACGTTGATCGAAAAGGGGGATTCAGGATCAAACTCCGTCTCGAACATCACCCCAACACGATGGCTCCAGAAATTGGTATCCTTGGAGTGAAGCCGCTGTGTCGGTGCAAGGTTCGTCAAAGTTCTCTCCTCTTTGGCGAATGGATGAATGTCGACTGAGTTAGGGCATACACACTGAGATTGGAACGGCCAGTCAAATTCGGGTGAAGAGCCTGAGACGCGCCGACTAACAGTTTCTCCGGCGCCAACGGTAGATTTGCAGTACGGGTCTGGGGGGCCATCATGCAAGTCGAGCCGCTTCGCCAAAAACGGGCGCAGTCAAAGATTGAATCGGCGAACGCGCAGTCCGCGGTCGCAACCGCTTGCATAGGGCTTCTCTTCACGCTGGTGCTGACGATGGCCGCAACCGAGCCGTTGCCAGATGAGCGGATGCCGCACCTCTCCTCCTATCTCGACCTCGTCCACGATCATTCCGTGACGATCGGGTCTGTGCGTCCGCAGGACGGGATCTAAGGCCAGCGCTGCGCGGGGTCGCATTTTCTCCGGGCCGAGGTCACCTGCACGGGTGAGACGCAGGGATAAGAAACAGGGCTATTTTTGATACGTCGTCGCTAACGGTTTCAAGAGCTAGGTTGCTAGAACAATCGCGGGCGGAAGCATTGGGGGCTTTCTGAGCGGCGATCCGGAACGACAAAGGTTCCGGCCGGCAACGCTGTGGGAACGCGGTCGATGTGGCGTCCATCGCATCATCATCGCAGTTCTCTTCAGGTTGGCACCCAAGCGCATGCACTTCTTTGAATCTTCCACTAGCCGGTCCGGCACCCGGACCGCCGCACTCGCAGCCATGTTTCTCGCCGGCGTATCGGCGCTGACGCTCGCTCCTGCACATGTCGGCGCAGCTGAGCGCACCCCTATCGCGGCGCAGACATCGGAGCAGGCCGAGCTTTCAAAGCGTTTGGCAGAGGCGATGGCGTTGGCGTCGCGTTACGGCCAGCGCTCCGTCATCGCGTCCATCATCGAAAATGTGCGGTTGGCGCCCGAGCATGCGGCGCTCATCGAATCGGCCGCGGTCGCTCATTCGACACTGGCCGGCGAAACGATCGGCAAGGCAAAGGACGTTGGTCTTGCAATGGCTGCGGCCTCAGCCGGCACCGCACTCCCGCCCGGCGCGGACCCGGCGGTGCCAGTCTCCGAGCTTAGCGAAGAGGAAGCCAATTTCGGCTGGCTGATGTCGGGTGCCGATGCGGCAGACCGCATGGGCCTCACGGGTAAAGGTGTGACTGTCGGTGTTGTCGATTCCGGCATCGCGCGACGCCTGGACGGCTCTGCCCACCCGGAATTCGAAGACCGGATCGATCCGCGCTCGACCAGCTATTTCTACTGGATCGACCCCACGGTTACTCCCGAAGAATTCCAGCGCGATCCTAAAGGAGCGCTTCAGAAACTCTTCGATCAGGAAACAGTGAACGGCTTCGATGACGTAGACGGCCACGGAACTCACGTGGCAGGCATCATCGCTGCAGCCCGCGATGGAAAGGGTATGGTTGGCGTTGCTCCGGGCGCAAACATCCTTTCGATCAATACGATTCCAGCCAATGGAAGTTTTGGTCCTCTGCCGCTTATTGCGCTGCAAGTTTGTGGGCCAAGCTTTCTGACATCGAACGGCGTCGACTGTGCGCCGAAGCTTCCTACCGAGCAGTATGTGGCCGAAGCGATTCGCTATCTGACAACACAGTCTGATGTGCGCATTACAAACGGCTCTTTTGGCCCTAGCCCGCAACCGGGGGAGGCGACTGTCAACGTAGGGGTGGAAAAGCCATCCTTTGACGCACTCAGTGACTACGTGATGTCCGGCAAAATCTGGGTTGCTGCCGCGGGCAATGGTTTTGACATCGCCCCCATCAAGTCCGAAAGCCCGGACGGGCTTGGCATCGCACCATTCATATCGCCCGAAAATCTCGGTATCACGAACTCGATTGGTGCCCCTGTCTTTGATGATGGCGGGCTTGGCCTCGACTATTCGCATCTTCATCCGGACCAGTTGGCAGCTCTGGAAGCCGCAACTGGAGAGGCCTACGGCCGCATCGTGACCGTCGTCGCCGTCGGCGCCCAGAAGCAGATCTCGATGTTCTCGAACCGCTGCGGCGTGGCTGCGCGCTGGTGCATCGCCGCGCCAGGCGGCGATTTCGTCGAAGATGCGGACGGTAAACCGACAGAGCGTTCGATCTTTTCGGCCATTCCGCAAAACATTGCAGACACCAACCCCGCATTTCCGAATGGAGATGCTCCGCCCTATGGGTTCAAGGCAGGAACGTCGATGGCCGCTCCGCATGTCGCAGGCGCGCTCGCGGTGCTCGTCGAAGCCTATCCCGGCTTCACACCTGGGCGTATCGTCGAGATCATGTTCCAGACCGCGGAAGATCTCGGTGCGCCCGGCATCGATGAGATCTTCGGCCATGGCCTTCTGCGGCTCGACCAGGCGTTGCAGGGACCGATCGGCCTGACTGGCGATTCCTCCGAACTCTATCAGGCGAATGTCGATGATACCCATCTCTGGCGCTTCAGCTTTGCCTCCGACGGAGCTCTCCTCAAGACGGGGCAGGGCCTGCTGACGACCGCTGCGGACACAACTATTTCGTTCGGTCAGGAAGCGGCCATCATCGAAGGCGGGCTTCAGGTCGATGGACGCTTTGCGGCTCCGCGTCTCTTTGTCGGCCCCGGCGCATTGCTTGGCGGTTCAGGCTTTATTCAAAGCGATGTCGGGGTGGCGGGCACTATCGCGCCCGGCAGTTCGCCAGGCACGCTGACAGTCTCGGGCACCGTGGGCCTTCTCGACAGCGCCACGACGGCGATCGAGATCGACGGAGCCGGCACCGGCAATGGTGCGGGGAACTTCGATCGCATCATTGCGCTCGGCGCATTCGATGCTTTCACTGCCGCCGGCACGCTTGCACCACAACTGCGCGGCATCACCGGCCCGGCGACGAACAGCTTCGTCCCCGCGCTCGGCGAGACCTTCAGGTTCGTCGAAACACCGAATGGCGTCGTCGCTGGCTCCTTCGCCAGCCTGACCCAACCGACCGATGGACTGCCTGAGGGCTCGCGCTTCGATGTGCTCTACGGCCAGCAAACCTTGTCGCTCGTGGCAACGCCGTCGGATTACGGCACTGCGCTTGCGGCCGGTGCCGCAGGCAACCAGACGGCTGCACGTTCCGTCGGGGCCGCGCTGCAAGCCATCCGTCCGGCGGCCGGCACGCGTCCGAGCGCCGAAGCGGCTGCGATCTTCGACCCGCTCTACCGCCTCGGCGCGAATGCCGTCCCGATCGCCTTGTCCGGCGCCGCGGGAACCATCCATGTCGATGTCGCACAGGAAAGCCTGAGTTCCATCGGACGTTTTTCGGATGTACTGGCCACCCGCCACACCGGCTTGACCGCAGAAGGCGCTGCTACCGGCACCGTCTGGGCGACGCCGTTCCTCGGTGGCGTGCAGGTCTCCGGCAACGGCGAAGGCTTTGATGCTGATTTCAGAGGCTTCGCCCTCGGCATCGAAGGTTCGCCCGATGCACTGTTCGGCAATCAGGCGTCGATCGGCTTTGCCGGTGCCTATTCCACCAGCAGCCTCGACGATTGGACGGGCACCGCCGACATCGACGTCGTGCAGGGCGGCGTCTACGGCTCCTACGACTGGTCGGGCGTGATCGTTTCAGGCGCGGCCGGTCTCTCCTATGCGTCGGGCGACACGCGCCGCGCCGGCATCCTGGGTGTCGCCGAAAGTTCTTTCCGGGGCTTCGGTGGCTTCGCGGACCTTGCGGTGTCGAAGCCCTACACGTTCGACGTCGGAACGGTGGAGCCCTTTGCCGCCATCGGCTACCGGGCACTGGATCGCCGTGGCTTCAGTGAGGCAGGCGCATTTGCGCTCGACATCGCAGGCAAGACCTACGACCAGACCTTCGCCACGGCAGGGATCGCACTGTCCCACAGTTTCGAGCTCGGCTCGGTGACGCTCGAGCCGCAAGCGCGGCTTGCCTATCGCTTCGACTTCGATCGGGTTGATGCCTCCGGGACTGCCTCCATCCTCGGTGCATCCTTCGAAGCCGCTGGTGCCGATATCGGTCGCCACGCCTTTGTCGGCTCGTTCGGGGTCGAAGCGGCCCTTTCGGACACGGTGTCGCTTTCGGCCGCCTACGAGACGGAAGTGCGCTCCGACTTCGCCTCCCACGGGGCGCGGGTCAACCTGATCGCGCGCTGGTAGCGGCGAAACGATCGACGACATCGCTTCCCGGTCATGTCGCGACGGCGGCGGACCGGGATAGATCCTCCAACTCCAGGAAACATGAAGACCATGAAGCAAGCTCTTGCGGCGCTGATGATCCCCGCACTTCTCGCCATCGCCGGCTGCCAGACCACGGCGGACGCGCAGAACTCGATCAGCTCATCCTATGTCGGCACACCGGCCGACGATTTCTTCGCCCGTCACGGCGCCCCATTCTCCACCTATCAGCGACAGGATGGTGGACGCATGTACAGCTGGCGTGGCGGCGAGCGCACCGTGTCCGTCGCACCGCCGCCACCACCTCCGCCACTGCCAGGCTTTGGGCAACCGGCCTTTGGCCAACCTGCATTCGGCCAACCTGCGTTCGGTCAGCCGGCCTTTGGCCAACCGTTCGGCACGGCACCGTTCGGCCAGCAGGCGACGTCGCAGACAGTCTTCGCCGACAGCCGCAGCCGTACCTCGACGCAGGAATATACCCGCGCCGACGGTACCCGCGTGACGGAATCGCAAACGCGCTCCTCCGGCGTCAATGTCGGCTTCGATCCCAGCCGTCTTGCTGGTGCAGCTCTCGGCGCCCAGCCGGCCGCGCGCCCACAAGGCCAGACGCGCCAGCTCCTCTGCGAGCTCTCGATCACGGCAGATGCCAACAACACGATCACTTCGATCAGCGTCCAGCGTGATACGCAGGGCGTCGGCGCCAGCTTCTCGCGCTGCGCCGAAGTGTTCGGCTCGTAACAACGGCCATAAGACATGGATGGTCGCTATTACGATGATCGGCGGCGACCATCACGTCGGACGGTGGCTCGATGATCAGCTCTGCCCGCTAAACGAACAGGCCTGAAATCCTGCTGGAAGAGCAGCTAGCTCTTCACGGCTTCGGTGATGGAACGCGGCGTGTCGAAACGAGCGAGCTGACCGGAGCCCTCTCCAACCTCGGACCAGCGCGACGAGCCAAGTTCGATGACGGCGAGTGCGGCCGTCGGAAACTTGACCTTGATGCGGCTCAATGCAAGGGCGTCCCCGCCATGGCATAGAAGACGGGTCAGGTCTTCAAGGCCGGGATTATGGCCCACCAGGAGCACCGAGTGCTTGTCCTCGGGAAGAGTTCGCACCTCTGCAAGCACCTGTGCGGCATCCGCCTCGTAGATCGCCGGTCGCATGTCCGCTTCGGGAACCGCTGCCGCGGTCGCAAGCTCTTCGCCCACGATCTCCCACGTCTGCAGAGTGCGGACGGCGGGTGACACAAGCACATGATCGGGCAGGAGCCCGCAATCGATCATATGCTGCGCCATGGTTTTGCTCGCATTCTGTCCGCGCTCGGCAAGCGGGCGTCTTTCGTCCGGAACTCCGGCCGGCCAATCGGATTTTCCGTGACGCAAAAGCATCAAACGGCGCATGTCGAGACCCTGTCGGTTGGAGTATGCTGGAAACAGTCCCTCGAAGACGGCCTGCCTTGAATCGTGCACGAATACGAGCGCAGTTCATAGAAGACATGGCGTCACGTGATCCAAGCGCAAGAAGTTCGCCGGCGCACTGGCAAAGCTACAGACGGCGCTCGGCGAGCACAATGATCGCGTCGTGATGCATCGTTTGATCCACACCGTCATAGAAACCGAGCCCTCTGCCAAGGCCCATCTCGCGACCGGTTTCGTGCTTGGGCGCAACGCTGCTCTCCTCGCCGATGACGATGAGGGCCTGCTGAAGGTCTGGCGCCGCTTCAAGGCGAGCAGCTGATCACCTCCGGTCGCAGCGGTGCCGGCGCGCGCCTGTCTGGCGCTATCGCCTTCTCCCTCATCATTCGGCCGGAGCATGGACCTGCGCCGGGCGTCCTACGCCGAAATAGTCGAGCCCATGCGCTAGAATTTCGTTCGGCTTGAAGGCGTTGCGATAATCGAAGAACGATTGGCCGCGCATCGTGCCGGCAAGGCGCCCGATGTCGAGAGCGCGGAAACTCGACCATTCCGTCAAGAGCACGATGGCATCGGCATCCTTTGCGGCCTCATAGGGGCAGGTGCAGAGCTCCACATCGTCAAGCAGCGCCCGTGCGTTTGCCATGGCGTGAGGATCATGCGCGCTCACCGTGACGCCTTCCTTCTGCAGCATGGAGATGACGGTAAGGCTCGGCGCATCGCGCATGTCGTCGGTCTCCGGCTTGAAGGCAAGGCCGAAAATGGCCACGCGCGCCTGTCGCCGTGCAGTGCTTTCGCTGTCTTTGATCCTCAGCGCGTCGAGCACTCTGCGCGCAATCTTGCGCATGCGGTTTTCATTGCGTTCGATCACCAGTTCCACGAGCGGTTGCGGCGCGCCATGGGCCTTGCCGGCATGCGCGAGGCCACGCGTGTCTTTCGGAAAGCAGGAACCCCCGTAACCCGGTCCGGCCTGCAGGAAGGCCGTGCCGATGCGGGCATCGAGCCCGATGCCGCGCGCGACGTCGCCGACATCGCCGCCGATTTTTTCGCAAAGATCCGCGATATCGTTGATGAAGCCGATCTTCATGGCGAGAAAGGCGTTCGCGGCGTATTTGATCAGCTCCGCATTGGCCGGCGTCGTCATCACGAACGGCACGTTCCGCGCCCCGAACGGAGAATAGAGCTTCCGCATCATCGCCGCGCCGTGGTCGTCGAAGCTGCCGATCACGATCCTGTCCGGATGCTGGCAGTCCTTGAGCGCAGACCCTTCGCGCAGGAATTCGGGATTCGACACGACCGTTACGCCATCGGCGGACGCCCGCGTCTGGAGAATGGCGCTCACCCGCTGCGCCGTCCCCGGCGGGACGGTGGACTTGATGACGACCACCGCACGGGATTTCAGATGCGGGCCGATCGATGCAGCCGCCGCCTCGATCTGGGAGAGATCGACGCCGCCATCTGCAGCCGATGGCGTCCCGACAGCCAGGAACACGATGTCGGCTGAGCGTACGTTCGTGGCCACGTCGGTGGTGAACCGCAGCCGACCAGCCTTCGCAGCCTTTTCGATGACGACGTCCAGCCCAGGCTCGTAAATCGGCATGCGACCGGCATTCAAGGCTGCAACGCGGGCTCCATCCGTATCGATGCAGGTGACGCTGTTTTCATGGCTTGCGAGACACGCGGCAGTCGTGAGGCCGACATAGCCCGCACCAATGACAGCGACTTCCATAGGGTTGCTCCTCGATCGGAATAGAAAGCTTCGCCGGTGATCCGGCACAACGGGCCTCCAAACCGGATGAAGCTGCAGATGTTCCGGAAGAAGCTTCAAGCTTCCTCCACGGCCGCAAGTGCCGTCCGCCACAGGACAAATGATTGCCGATCCAAGGGAACATCATCCTGCTGCGCTTGTTCGGGGTCCCAAACGGACTCAGGCGAGGCTCCACTTCATGCTTTCTCAAAACGGTATTTCCCCATTCTCTGTCCGCGGTGCCGTGAATCCATGCCGCGGTGAGCGCTGACATGGCCGAGCACGTTCTCGTAACCGGTGGCATGGGCTTCATCGGGCGCCGCGTCGTCGCCGAATTGCAGTCGCGCGGAGCGCGGGTGCGGGTGCTCGACAGCATGAACGAGCAGGTTCACGGCGAAGCCAGCAACCCAACGGACGTCGCTGCCGAAGCGGACATCGAATTGCAGATCGGTGACATTCGGGATGCCGATGCCGTTTCCGCAGCGCTCGAAGGTATCGATGCCGTCGTGCATCTCGCGGCTGAAGTCGGTGTCGGCCAGAGCATGTACGAAATCGAGCGATACACGGCCGTCAACGAACTCGGCACTGCCGTCCTCTTCCAGCAGATGCTGAAGCGGCCGATCCGCCGCATCGTCACCGCGTCCTCCATGAGCATCTATGGCGAGGGTCTTTATCGCGCTTCCAGCGGCGCTCTCGTCGAGGACGCGCGGCGCGTATCGGCCGTCGATGGCGGCGTGCAGTGGGATCCGGTCGATGCGAGTGGCGGGGTGCTTCAGCCGATACCCACGCCGGAGTGGAAGCGCCCGACGCTCTCATCGGTCTACGCGCTGAACAAATACGCGCAGGAGCAGATGACGCTGATCGTGCCGCCGGCCTACGGCGTCGAAAGCGTCGCTCTCAGGCTTTTCAACGTCTTCGGGCCGGGGCAGGCGCTGTCCAATCCATACACGGGCGTGCTGGCCATTTTTGCCGCGCGGCTCTTGAACGGGCGCGCGCCGATGATCTTCGAGGACGGCGAACAGCAACGCGATTTCGTGCATGTCGACGATGTTGCGCGCGCCTTTGCGGATGCGCTCGATAAGCCTGGATTGTCCGGCGAGGTGATGAATATCGGGAGCGGCAGCCCGATCTCCATCGGCGATCTCGCGCGCCGGTTTGCGGCCGTGATGGGCCGGGAAGACCTCGCGCCAGACATCACTCGGAAGGTGCGAACGGGCGACATCCGCCATTGCTTCGCGGATATTGCCAAGGCTGAAGCTCTGCTTGGCTATCGGCCGCGCCAGAACCTCGATGACGGGCTCGCAAAACTTGCAGACTGGGTTCGGACCCAGAAGGCGGATGACCGTGTGGATGCCGCCAGCAGCGAGCTCGCCGCGCGGGGGCTCGTCACATGAAGACCCCCGAACGCGACGCGCCAGGTGTCGTCGAATGGTTCCGCATCGGCGAACATGACGCGGTAGACGACGCGCTGCGCCTGATGCGCGCGATCGGCGTCAATCGCCTGCGGACCCATCTCTCCTGGGCCGACTATCACACGACGGAGGGGCGTGCATGGTACGACTGGCTGATGCCGAAGCTCTCGTCCGAGGTCGAGCTTCTGCCTTGCGTGCATTACACGCCGCCTTCGCTTTCCGAGAACGGCAAGTCAAACGGCCCGCCGAAGGACCTCCAGGCGCTTGCAGACTTCGCCGACGAGATCATCACGCGCTACGGCGCGCATTTCGAGGCGCTGGAACTCTGGAACGAGCCCAACAATCTGCTGGATTGGGACTGGCGGCTCGATAACGACTGGGTGAAATTCTGCACCATGCTGGGCATGGCGGCGCACTGGACGAAGGCGCGGGGAAAGAAGGCCGTGCTTGGCGGTCTTTGTCCGACGGACCAGAACCTGCTGCGCGTCATGGGCGAACGCGGACTGTTCGAGCATCTCGATGTCGTCGGCATCCACGGCTTTCCCGGAACGTGGGACAGCGAAGAGGCTGCATGGGACGGCTGGGAAGACCTTCTAGCGGCGACACGCGCGACGGTCGGCCCCTTCAACCCGAACCTCGAATTCTGGATCACCGAGACCGGGTATTCCACCTGGCGCCGTGATGGAGCGGCTCAGGCCAGGCGTTATCTCGAGGCCATGGGGTCAACGGCCGATCGCGTCTACTGGTATGCGCTCAGGGACCTGCCGGTCCATGTGGCGAGCCAGGAAGGCTACCATTTCGACGAACGGCATTATCATCTCGGTCTCCACGATGAGACCGGCCATCCGAAGCTGACCGCGCGGCTTCTGGCGCATGGAGGTCCGGCTTTGCTCGCCGAGGTGCTGTCCCTGGCGCGGCCGGCGCCGGCGATCGTCGGGCGCAAGCCCATCGTCGTTACCGGCGGCGCCGGCTTCATCGGCAGCAATGTGGCGGCAAGTCTGGCAGCCGACGGCCACGATGTGCTTGTTCTCGATGCGTTGATGCGCGACGGCGTCGAGAGCAATCTCGCCTGGCTTCGGCAGCGTCATCCGCAACGCATAAGCGCGATCATCGGCGATATCCGAGACGTGGATGTCTGCCGCGAAGCGATGCGGGACGCGGCCGGTGTCTTCCACTTCGCCGCGCAGGTCGCCGTCACCTCGAGCCTCGTCGAACCGGTGGAAGATTTCGGCATCAATCTCTCCGGCACGGTCAACATGCTGGAAGCAACGCGGCGCAAGCCGGTGCCATTCATTTTCGCCAGCACGAACAAGGTTTACGGTGATCTTGCAGATGTCGCGCTGACGTTGAACGACGGCGGTTACCGCCCGGTCGACGGCAAGCTGCACAAGTCGGGGGTCGGCGAGAGCCGGCCAATCGAATTTCACACGCCTTACGGCTGCTCGAAGGGCGCGGCCGACCAGTATGTGCTCGACTATGCCCGCAGCTATCAGGTGCCCACGGCGGTGCTGCGCATGAGCTGCATCTACGGCCAGCGGCAATTCGGCACCGAAGATCAGGGCTGGGTCGCGCATTTCCTCATCCGTGCGCTGAAGGGCGAGCCGATCACCATCTATGGCGATGGGCACCAGGTGCGCGACATCCTGCATGTGGATGACGCGGTGCGCGCTTACCGTACCGTCTTCGACCGTATCGGCGACGTCTCGGGCGAGGCGTTTAATCTCGGCGGCGGGCCGCGCAATGCGGTCAGCCTGCGCAGTCTGATCGCCCATATCGAAAGCGTGACGGGGCGGGCGGTCGATACGCGGTTCGAGGATTGGCGGCAGGGCGATCAACGCTACTACGTCTCCGACACAAGTCGGCTCACCGACAAGCTCGGCGTGAAGCCGAGCATCGACTGGCGTCGGGGCGTCGAGGCGCTGCGCAACTGGCTGGAAGATGCCGTCGTGCCAGCGCATTCCCATCCTGCCAATCCCATTTCAGAGGTGCTCTAGATGCGCATTGCGCTGGTCAATCCCGCCTGGGATTACACGAACTCCATCTATTTCGGCTGCCGCGAAGCGCATCTGCCGCTGGAACTCGGTTACGCCCGGGCTTTTCTGCTCGCTACCGGCCATGAGGCAGTGATTTTCGACGGCCAGCTGGAAGAGCGTGACAACCAGGCTCTCGGCGATGCGGTGGCGGCGTTCGCGCCGGATGTCACTGTCGTTGCCACCGCGCCGACCTATCTCTTCTGGCGCTGTGCGCCACCCGAGCTGCGGGTGCCGGCCGAGTTTCTGGCGCATCTCGATGGGCGCGGCGGGATGACCGTCGCGGTCGGGCCGCATGGCTCGGTAACACCTCGGCCGACCTTGCAAAAGCTCGGATGCGATTTGGTCGTCATGGGCGAATGCGAGGAAACGATCGCAGAACTCGTGGCCGCGAACCTCGATCGTGCGGCGGTATCCGGAACGGCCTGGCTCGATACCGCGGGCGAACTGGTCGCACGCGGCGGGCCCCGCGCCAGCACCTTCGTCGATCATCCTCCGCTCTCCTGGCCGGCTGAATGGGTGAAGCGGCATCACCACCATCATCACCGGTTCGATGGCGTGGCCGATGGTCCGGGCGCCGAAGTGGAGGCCTCGCGCGGCTGCCCATACAACTGCTCCTTCTGCGCAAAGATCGATTTCCGCGACAAGTACCGCCGGCGCGCGCTCGCACCGCTGCTTCAAGAGATCGACGGTCTCATCGCGCAAGGGGTCACCTACCTCTATTTCATCGACGAAATTTTCCTCCCGCAGGAGCCGCTCCTGCGTGCGCTGGCGGAGCGGGATGTGCGCTTCGGCATCCAGACCCGGATCGATCTCTGGAAGCCGGACATGCTGGAGCTTCTGGGAGCAGCGGGCTGCGTCTCCATCGAAGCGGGCGTCGAGAGCCTGACCGTGGAAGGCCGCGCGGCGCTCGACAAGAAGTGCCGCATGACGACGGAGGAATTGACGGATCGGCTCAGCCACGCACGGCGCTTCGTCCCATTCGTGCAGGCGAACCTGATCGAAACGGTGAGCGATGACGCGATCACCGTCGAGCGCTGGCGTGAGGCGATGCGCGCGGCCGATGTATGGGCCAATGATCCCGTGCCGCTTTACCCATATCCGAGTTCGCCCGACTATCGAAAGCTGTGGGGCGCACCCGACGATCTCGCCTGGGAGCGGGCCCATGCCCATTATCTCGAAGCTTTCCGGCAGTTCAGCGATATTCAGGAGCAGATGCCGCTCCCGCTCGCGCAGCTGGAGGCTTCATGCTCGCACCGGTGAACCACCCTTCGAGCAAAGTACGAAAGATTGCGCTGACGACCGATGCCGTCGGCGGCGTCTGGACCTACACGCTCGATCTGGCGAAGGCACTGGCCGCGTCCGGCATCGAGGTCGAGCTCATCGTTCTCGGCCCTGCGCCGGCGCTGCATCAGCAGCATGACGTCGCTGCCGTCCCGGGCATCCGGCTCAGCATGTTCGATCTGCCGCTCGATTGGACCGTCGCGAATCCATCCGAACTCAAAGATGCCAGCGCCGCACTCTTTGCACTCATGAGGACTCTCGGCGTCGACCTCATCCACTTGAACAGTCCGGGGTTGGCAATAGCTGCGACGGACGACGTGCCTCTGGTGCTCGGGCTCCATTCCTGCGTCACGTCCTGGTGGCAGGCGGTCCGGCCTGGCGAACCGATGCCGGCCGATCTCTCGTGGCGGCATGGCTTTGTCAGCCGAGCCTTGAGCAGCGCCGATGCGGTGATCGTCCCCAGCCGGTCGTTCGGCGACACGGCCCGCCGGATCTATGGCGAGAGCATCCGCATCCTCCCGATCCACAATGGCCGTCGGTCTACTGGTATCCGACACTCGGCTGAGGATAAGAACACCTCGCTTGTGCTTACGGCGGGGCGCCTCTGGGACGAGGCCAAAGGGGCGGCAACGCTGGACGCGGCTGCAGGCTTGATGTCGCGCCCGATCCATGCGGCGGGACAGCTCGCCGATCCCATGACGGGAGCGACGAGCGCGCAATTCGACAACCTCAAGACGCTCGGGACACTTCCGGCGCAGGAGATGCGCTCATGGCTCGAACGCGCGGGTATCTTCGTGTCCGCTGCCCGCTACGAACCCTTCGGGCTTGGCGTGCTGGAAGCAGCACAGGCAGGCTCGGCGCTCGTTCTTTCGGACATCGATACCTTTCGCGAACTCTGGAACGACGCCGCGATCTTCGCGGCCCCGGGCGATCCTGCCGCCTTTGCCGATGCGATTGAGACTCTGATCGCCCAACCGCAACGGCAGACCGAACTCGGCGCGCGCGCCCGAAGACGGGCAGAGGCCTACACGATCGATCGCATGGTCGCGGAGACGTCGGCGCTCTACGCCGAACTCGTCGCCCACCATGTGCCCCGATCCATCCTCAGCGGAGCGACTGCATGAAGATCGTATATTTCACCCATTCGCTGCGTTCGTGCTGGAACCACGGCAACGCGCATTTTGTCCGCGGCGTGGTACGGGCGCTCGTCGCGCTCGGCCATGATGTCGATGTGGTCGAGCCTGAAGATGGGTGGAGCCTGACACAACTGAAGAATGATCGGGGGGAAGAGGCGCTCGGGAAGTTCTTTCGCGCCTTTCCCGATCTGAACAGCCAGTTCTATCGGCCGGCCGAGATCGAAGCCATCGTGGACGGCGCCGATGTCGTGATCGCGCATGAGTGGACCGAGCGCGACGTGCTCGCAAGCCTCGGCTCCCTACGACGTCGCGGCTCGACCTTCCGGCTTCTTTTCCACGACACCCATCACCGGGCCGTCAGCGACCCCACATCGATCGAGCGGGAACTGCTGCAGGATTTCGACGCTGTTCTTGCGTTCGGTGAAAGCCTGTCGGACGTCTATCGCGGCTGGGGATTTACGGCGTTCACCTGGCACGAGGCCGCCGATACATCACATTTCTACCCCCGCCACAGTTTGCATCGCGAGGGCGTCGTCTGGATCGGGAACTGGGGCGACGGGGAGCGGACGGAAGAACTCGAGACCTACCTCTTTCGTCCGGTGCAGGAAGAAAACCTGCCGCTGACCATTCGCGGTGTCCGTTATCCCGAAAACGCTCGCGCGCGGCTTCGCGAAATCGGCGCGCATTACGGCGGGTGGATCGCCAATGTCGACGCTCCCGACCTCTTCGCCCACCATCTCATGACCGTGCATGTGCCACGACGCTTTTATGTCGAGAACCTGCCGGGCATACCGACGATCCGGATGTTCGAGGCGCTTGCCTGCGGCATTCCGCTCGTCTCGGCAGCCTGGCCAGATGAAGAGAGGCTTTTCCGGAAGGGAGATTACCTCATCGCCCATTCCGGGGATGAGATGCGTCGTCATCTGCGCGCGCTGAAACAAGATGCAGGACTGCGTAACGAACTTGCGGAGCGTGGCCGTGCGACCATCCTCGCGCGCCACAGCTGCGCTCACCGCGCCGCGGAACTGATCGCGATCGTCGAAGACCTCGACGCCCCTCACACGGAAAGGGGTGCCGCATGACCAGCATCGCGTTCTACGGCTCGAGCCTTCTGTCGTCCTACTGGAACGGGGCCGCCACCTATTACCGCGGAATTCTCAAGGCGCTGGCTACGCTCGGCTACGAAATCACGTTTTACGAGCCCGATGCGTTCGACCGGCAACAGAACCGTGACATGGATGAGCCGGACTGGGCGCGCGTCGTCGTCTATGCCGCCACCCCTTCAGGCCTCGCGGAGGCTCTTGAGGGAGCCCGCAATGCCGACATTGTCGTCAAGGCAAGCGGCGTCGGCGTGTTCGACGATGAACTTGTGGCAGCGCTTCTGACCCATGCGCGGAGCGACGCGCTCAAGATCTTCTGGGATGTCGATGCGCCGGCGACGCTTGCGGCGCTGCGTGACGATCCGAATGCGGTTCTCCACCGCATCCTGCCGAAGCTCGATGTCGTGCTGACCTATGGGGGCGGCGATCCGGTCGTCACCGCCTATGAGGCACTCGGTGCGAAACGGTGTCTTCCGGTCTATAACGGGCTTGATCCCGACACCCATTTTCCAGTGCCGCCCAACCCGCGCTTTGATGCCGATCTTGCCTTTCTCGGCAACCGGCTTCCCGACCGCGAGGCACGCGTCGGCACGTATTTCTTCGACGCGGCGCGGCGCCTGCCGGAGCGACGCTTCATCATCGGCGGTTCAGGATGGGAGCCGCATCAGCTTCCGGAGAATGTTTCCCACATCGGCCATGTCGGCACGAAGGACCACAATGCCTTCAATCGCTCGCCGCTCGCCGTGCTGAACATCTCGCGCGACGCCATGGCCTCGGTCGGATTCTCACCGGCAACCCGCGTTTTCGAAGCGGCGGGGGCAGGGGCGTGCCTCATCACCGATGCATGGGAAGGGCTGGAACTCTTTTTGGAGCCGGATGTCGAGGTTCTGGTCGTCAACGGGACCGAAGACGTCGTTCGAACCTTGCAGAACCTGACACCGGAGCGCGCCAACGCGATCGGCGAAGCCGCGCGGCGCCGGGTTCTTGCAGACCACACTTATGCCAGCCGGGCGCTTCTCCTCGATGGGGAACTGCGCGCGCTTCTCGCAGACGCTTCGGGCAACGACAGGATGATCGCATGAAACTCGTCTTCTTCGGCCTCAGTCTCTCTTCATCCTGGGGTAACGGCCACGCCACGACGTACAGAGGTCTTCTAAAGGCGCTCCACGACCGCGGCCACGAGATCCTGTTCTACGAGGCCGACGTGCCGTGGTATGCCGATCATCGCGATCTGCCGGATCCTGACTATTGCACGCTGAGACTCTATGGCAGCCTCGACGAGATCGTTGAAGCCGACCTCAGCGATGCAGACGCCGTTATCATCGGATCCTTCGTGCAGCAATCGGATGCGCTCGTCGACCTCGTCGAACGATCCGGCGCGCCACGGCTTGCCTATTACGATATCGACACGCCGGTCACGGTCGCCAAACTCGATGCTGGCGGAGCGGATTATCTCGATCCCGCGATCATCCCGCGCTTCGATATCTATTTTTCCTTCACCGGCGGTCCCATCCTGAAAAGGCTGCAAGAGCGGTACGGCGCGCGTGACGTATGCCTGCTTGGTTGCAGCGCCGATCCAACCGTCTATCACCCGATCGACGCATCACGACCTCACGCGCTCGGTTATCTCGGAACCTATGATCCCAGCCGGCAACCGACACTGGATCGGCTCCTCATCGAGCCGGCGCGACGGATGCCGAACGAACGCTTCATCGTCGCCGGACCGCAATATCCGACGGACATCGACTGGCCGTCCAACATCGACCGCATCGATCACCTGCCGCCGTCACGCCATGCCGAGTTCTACAATTCGCTCCGCTTCGCGCTGAATGTGACACGCGCCGACATGGTCGCCGCCGGCTATAGCCCGAGCGTGCGCCTGTTCGAGGCAGCCGCCTGCGGTCGCCCGGTCATCACCGATGCTTGGCCGGGGCTCGAGGCGTTCTTCTCTCCCGACCGTGAGGTGCTCGTGGCGCGCACGGCAGAGGATGTCGTGGCAATGCTCGCCATGGACGTCGCGCAAGCGGAGGCGATCGGCGAAGCCGGCCTCCGGCGTGTGCTCAAGGACCATACGGGTGACGCGCGCGCTCAAACGCTGGAAGACGCCTTGTTCGCTTCGTCCGGCAATGCCAGGGAGGCGATCGGATGAGCCAGTCCGCGCTCACCACTGAGATCGATCGGCTCGGTCCGTGGTTTCACAACATTCATCTTCCAAGTGGCCATCAGACGGCGCCGGATCATTTCTTCGGCGATTTTCCAATGACCAAATGGCGCCAGATCGCGCCGTTTCTTCCCAAGGATTTGTCAGGCAAGACGGTTCTCGATATCGGCTGCAATGCCGGCTTCTACAGTTTCGAACTGGCGGCCCGCGGTGCTGACGTGCTCGGCATCGACATGGACGATCGCTATCTCGAGCAGGCGCGATGGGTGGCGCAACGCAAGCAGCTTTCCGATTGCACCAGGTTCAAAAAAGCCTCCGTCTACGAGGTTGGGAATCTCGACGCGGGGCAGTTCGACATCGTGCTTTTCATGGGCGTCTTCTACCATCTGCGCCATCCGCTGCTGGCGCTCGATCTCATCCAGAGTCTTGAGCCCGAGCTTCTGGTTTTCCAGACGCTGACGCATGGCGACGAGGTCGTGTCTCCATTCAGCTGGACGGAAACGAATTTCCAAACCCGCGATCGGCTCGGCGAGCGTGGGTGGCCGTCCATGGCCTTTATCGAAACGACTTTCGCCGGAGACCCGACCAATTGGTGGGTGCCGAACCACGCCGGTGTCGAAGCGATGCTCAGAAGCGCCGGTTTCACCGTGACGGCGCGGCCCGGCCACGAAATCTACGTTTGCAACGCGGCTGAGGCGGCATCGAGGCCATATCTCGATGAAGCGCACCAGGATGCCCGTTCCATCATGTCCAATGCTCAAGGATCTCAGCGATGATCGGCAAAACCGTTCTCGTCACCGGCGGTGCCGGCTTTATCGGTACCAATCTCACGGCTAGGCTTCTTCAGGAAGGCGCCTCGGTCATCATCGTCGATAATCTGCAGACAGGGGAGATGGCCAATCTGGCGCGCTTCGACAAGAAACTGCCGCTCAAATTCTTGCGCGCAGATATCAGCGATCCACTGCCGGCCCTCGGGCACGTCGATGAAATCTACAACCTTGCCTGTGCCGCTTCACCACCACATTATCAGGCCGATCCGGTCCACACGATGATGACCAGCGTCACCGGCACGCTCCAGCTGCTCAGGCTCGCCGAGGCGACGGGTGCGCGGCTCGTGATGGCCTCGACCAGCGAGGTCTATGGCGACCCCAAGGAGCATCCGCAACGCGAAAGCTATCTTGGCAATGTCAGCACCACCGGGCCGCGCGCCTGCTACGACGAAGGCAAACGCGCAGCGGAAACGCTCTGCAGCGACTTCCAGCGACGAGGGGTCGATGTCCGGATCGCCCGTATCTTCAATACATACGGGCCGTTCATGAGGAGCGACGACGGCCGCGTCGTGTCGAATGTCATCTGTCAGGCACTGACCGATCAGGACATCACCATCTATGGCGAAGGACACCAGACGCGGTCGTTCTGCTTCGTCGACGATCTGGTCGACGGCTTGATGCGGTTGATGCACGTTAAAACTGCGCCGGACGGGCCCGTCAATCTGGGCAATCCCGAAGAGTTCACGATCCGGGAGATGGTAGACGTCGTGCTGGAGCGGATCGAGACACGCTCGGCGATCGTTCATCGGCCGCTGCCGCAAGACGATCCGCAGCGCCGTTGCCCCGATATCGGGCGCGCGCGCGAACTACTTGGCTGGGAGCCCCGCATTCCCTTCCGGGTCGGTCTCTTGCAGACGATCGGCTGGTTTTCAGCTGCGCTCGAAGATCGGGCGGAAGCGACGGCTCAACGCGCGGCCGTCGCCTGAAAGGTCAACGCTCCTGGAGATTAGATGGCTGCCAGGCGAGGGCCCTTGAGAGCGGGAGACGATGCGGGATGCTCGCAGCCTGCCAGCCGCTCCAAGAACGTCTCGAGCCACCACTGCGCATCATGCTCGGTGATCCGCTTCAGCAACGCAGCGTGCCGCGCCTGGCGCTCGTCGAGTGGTATGGCCAACGCGTGATGGATCGCTTTTGCGACGCCATCGGTGTCGTACGGATTGACGAGAAGCGCTTCGCGCATCTGTTCGGCAGCCCCTGCGAAGTGAGACAGCACGAGCACGCCCGGATTTTCCGGATCCTGTGCCGCTACATATTCTTTTGCGACGAGGTTCATGCCGTCCCGCAGAGGTGTCACCAGACCGACATTGCTGGTGCGGAACAAGGACGCCAGCTTTTCGCGCGCGACGTTGCGGTGAATGTACTTGACCGGCGTCCAGTTGAAATCGGCATGCCGACCATTGATGGCCCCTGCGAGACCTTCCAGCTCGCGTCGAATGTCTGAATAGGCCGACACGTCCTCACGCGTCGGTGGCGCGATTTGCAGATAGGAGACTGCGCGCTGGTGCTCCGGATACAGCTCCAGCAGCCGGTTGAACGCGCGCATGCGCTCAGGCAGGCCCTTGGAGTAGTCGAGACGGTCGACCCCGATGATCTGAGCGCGTCCGAGGATGCCGCGTCGGATGCGGTCCAGCAGCACGTCGTCGCTTGCATGATGTGCAAGCTTGGCGAAGTCATCCACGTCGATCCCGATGGGAAACGCATCTGCCTCGGCCTCTGCCCGATCCGGGTGTTCGATGTGCTCCAGGCAATTGCGGAAGTTCTCGAGATCGGTCTCCGTTTGAAACCCTACAAGGTCATGGCTGAGGAGAGCATCGAGCAGATCTTGATGATGCGGCGATGCCGACAAGACGTCATGCGGCGGGAACGGGATGTGGAGGAAGAAGCCGATGCGTTGGCGGCAACCCAGCCGTCGCAGCTCCAGTGCCATCGTCAGCAACTGATAATCGTGGATCCAGATGACGTCGTCCGGTTGGAGCTGCTGCGCCAGCATGCGCGCGAAATAGGCGTTGACGCGCCGATAGCCGGCATAGGCCTCGTCCTGATTACGCACGAGGTCGAGACGATAGTGGAAGAGCGGCCAGAGAACCGAATTGGCATAGCCGACATAAAAGCAGTCGTAATCCTCACGCGTGAGCGGCGCTGAGACCATTTTGACGTTGCCGATCTCCGTGACCGATGGCTCGTCCGGAATCTCGGCCTCGATCTTCCCGTTCCAGCCGAACCAGAGACCTCCACGGCTGCGGATAGCATCGGCGAGACCGACGGCCAGCCCACCGGTCTGGGTCTTCTTGCGCAGGTCTGCGACCCGGTTGGAAACGATGACGAGCCGGCTCATATCTTGCCCCCACTTGCAGCCTTGGATGCTTCAGAAAGCTGGCCCATCCAATCGATCAAAGCCGCCACATCGTCGACACGTTGCGTCGCGGTGGTGGGGCCTGTTCCGACTTTGATGGTGATGCCGCCTTGTTTTCCGACCCATCGAAAGCCGGCCTCGTCGGTCACATCGTCGCCGGCGAAAACCAATAGTCGCCCTTTGAACGCCGGGAGAGTGGCGAGCTTGGCGATGGCCGATCCCTTGTCTCCCCTCCCTGCCATGATCTCCACGACCATTTTCCCGCGAATGACTTCCAACTGGGGATGTCCCTTGACGATGCTCTCCACCAGAGCAAGGCAAGCATCCTTGTGCTCGGGCGCCTGGCGATAGTGAAGCGCGACCGAGGCCGGCTTAACCTCGACACGCAACCGTTTGTCATGCCGGGCAAAGGCCCGCATCGCATCCACGGCGTGGGCCAGCCCCTTGAGGTCGACCCCCTCCTGTTGAAGCGGGCTGCCTGGCAGCTTCAGTTCCACGCCATGTGAGCCGGCGAGGGGAATATCGAGCGGCGCAAGCAGAAAGAGAAGCGTTTCTATGGGGCGACCCGACACCACAGCCAGCGCGCCATTCGTCGCCGCGTAGATATCCGCCAGCAACTTCAACGTTGCGGGATGGATCGCCACATCTTCGGGCTGCTCCATGATCGGCGTCAGTGTGCCGTCCAGATCGAAAAAGAAGGCCGCATTGGCAAGCGAAATGTCCGACAGCGTGGTGTCGGTGCGGAAAGAAAGAGGGTCTGGGTTGAGGTCTCTTTGCATGATGAGCTCGCAGGCGGCTGATGGGTGTCCAAGTCGCCAGCAAGCAGCTTGTTCCGATATCTGCGCAAATTCCTGGATTGTCGGCATTTTTCGGCCTCGACAGGTGGGCCGCGGGAGCTAGGCGAAGCTCACTCCCGTAGGAGCGCCCGCGGCCCGTGCCTTCCAGAGGGGCAGATTCCGAAAGGCTTCTTCCAATCAAAGCAACTGGCCGAAGTTCCCCGTGGTCAGAACCATCTCGATCATCAATTCAGGGAAGGTGGCCACTGCGATGGCCGAAGGCTCTCGGCGAACGGACCCGTTTGCAGGCCTGCGGCACCTACCGCTTCACGCAATCGGAAGCGGATCGTTCGCTGCAGTGGCGCCGCCGAACGTATTCTCATCGACGATCAACCGGATAAGCGCTCTAGATTTCCGAAGACGCAAGCTCGTTGGACGCGAAAAGACGTGCAATTGACGCCCAGAACGGCAGACTGGGAGCAGAAGAAACTGTCGTACCCATCGCTGTCGATATTTAGGCGATCAGCTTTTCCTCGACCGTCCGTTCCACCATGGTGGCTATGGCTTCGAGTGCGTCGGTGATCCCGACGGTTTGGAAGCCGGCAGACTTGTCTGCGACCGCGACGCCGATGCCGCTCAGTTCTGCGCTGATCATGTCCGCAGCGGCGCGGGGGTCCGCATCGGTCAGGCATGTGCGAACCAAAGCAAGGGCGCAGGCAATGCGGGTGCCGACGAGTTGCTGGTTGAGAAGGCGGTTCTGTTCCACCAGAGAGTCGAGAATCTCGGTAAGTTTCGGCATCAGTTCGGTGTTCATTGTGTCCTCTCCAACCTGGCGCTTATTGAAATAGGTGTGTGAGATCGGCGCCTGCCGCTGCGGGCGCGGGTTTGCCGAGAAAATATCCCTGCGCGTAGTCGCAGCCGAGTTCCTTGAGCGTGTCGAACTGGCTCGGCGTCTCGATGCCTTCGGCGACCACCGTCTTCCCTAAGGCTCGAGCCAGACTGATGATCGCTTGGAGAAGCGCCCGCGCATCCTCCTTTTCGTCGATGCCAGTGGTGAACTTGCTGTCGATTTTGAGGACGTCATACTGAAACTGTCGCAGGTGGCTCAGGCTTGCGAAGCCGGTTCCAAAATCGTCGAACGCTATCGACAGTCCTGCGTCCTTCAACTTCTGGAAGGCATTCTGCACCCTGGCGCAACCATCGTCGAGCAGAACGCCTTCGGTCATCTCGATCTGGATGTAGGACGGGTCGAGATCGCTCTCGGAAATCGTGTCGATGATCCGCTGGGCGAAGCATTCCGATGTATCGGCCACTTCAGCCGGTGATACGTTGATGGCGATGTGACCGAAATCATGGCCCGCCTGCAGCCAGGCCTGCGCCTGGGCAATGGCCTGATCCAGAGCGAACCGTCCGAGCATCTTGAGAAAATTGCTGTCGTTCATCGCTTCGGCGAAGCGACCCGGTGTCAGAATCTGCTCGCCCCTCTTCCAGCGCGCCAGCGCCTCGTAGCCGCTCAGCCCGCCGGATCGGACGTCGATCTTGGGCTGAAACCACAGGCAGAATTCGCCCTGCAACAAGGCTCGGGTCGCTTCGGAAACAGCACTTTGCTCGCTCGAAAGCTCTTGGGGCGAGGGGAGGTCTTCTACCCTGCGGGCAAAACCCGCGGCTTTCCGCTCCTGCGCGTCATACCCCCACAGCCAGAGCTGCCATACCGCCTTCACGCCATTGGCTTGCGTCAGCGCCGTGCAGATATAGGTCGCCTTAGAGCTGGGGCGCGTGATGCTGCGGGTCCGGAACAATTCCCAACTGATGGAATTCGGAGCCTTCCAGACGTCCCGGCGCGCACCGCAAGGGGCGCCATTTCGTACAGGGGTCACAACGACCCCGTCCGGCTCGAAATCCAGTTCGACCAGTGTCAGGCCGGCGACCTTCAGCAACGCCTTGTGCAGTGGAGACTCGGTGAGAGCGGATTGTCTTGACAGTCCCTGCTTCTTGGCCGCTCTTCGAGACGCCGAAGCAACGGAGCGGCGGGCGGGGCCCATCAGAGAAATCAGCTCGCGTGTTTGACAATCAATTTCAACCACAACCTGCGCCCCCTCTGCATTACATTTTATCTCTCACCTCGTGAGGCGGTACCCGATGCCTCTCACGGTCAGTAGTTTTGAAGCTGCGTCCGATGACAAGAAGGACAGCTTTTTGCGTATCCGATTGATGTAGACATCGATCGTCTTGTCGGTGGACATGTATTCGCGAGAAAATGCCTCGCGCGAAATGAACATCTTGCTGCAGTCTTCGCCGCGCTTCTGTTCGAGACATTCGATGATGCGGGCTTCCGCTGCGGTCAGTTCCTGGGTCTGTGCATCCAACACCATCGTTCGCGCGGAAAGATCGCATTGGATCGCGCCGATCTGAACATGTCGGCTCGCCGGTTTCGCACCTTTCGCAACCTCGCGCATGGCGATCACCCGTGCGGCCCGCGCGCGCAGTTCCTTCGTGCTGAACGGCTTCATCACATAGTCGTCCGCCCCGCCTGTGATCGCTTCGGCGCGTGTGTCCGCGTTCCCTCCGCCGGAGATGAGGATGACCGGCAGGGAGGATTTGGCGCGAATTTCATCCAGCAGCTCAAGCCCGCTCCCATCAGGTAAATTGACGTCCATTAGCACGCAATGAAAGAACTCGAGCTGTCCTGTGAGCGCCATTCTCAGCGTCTGCTTCGCCGATCCAATAACCTTGAGATGATCGCGCGAGTCGGGCCAGGTGTGTATTAGCATATTAGCGATATTGGCATCATCTTCGACGACAAGTATATTTAGGCCCATCGGGATATTCACCAGCAGTCTGTGCGAGTCTCGATTTATTCGAGCGCACTCTGTTCGCTAATCAAACTATCTCTGGAGATTTAACACCAAAATATAATTGGGTAAAAAAGATTAAATGGCATGTCGGCTATGCTAAAACTTTAGTGGAACAAGTGATGGCCCACTTGTGCGTGAGCCTTGGAAGGTTCTAAGCCGACAGCGTTATCAGGCGACGGCCATCTGAAGAATGAAGTCGGTCACGAAACTCTCGATCCTTCTCAACCTCTGTTTCAGTGCAGCGATAGCTGTGGCCGTTTCGTTGATCGTCACGGCGGACCGAGCGGATACGATCGAACGAGGCTACAAGGAGGCGGAAAGCCTCAACGCTGCTCTTGCTCAGCAAATGAGCCAGATACTTGGCCTAACCGTCGCGACGCTGCGCCTGTACCTGTCGGACATCAATGCCCAAGGATACAGCAGCGATACGGCCGAAGCGATACTCACCGACAATTTCCTCACGTCGGTGCAGGAAATTCCGTCACTTTTCGGTCTCTACGTCATCGACCGCAATGGATATCGTGCAGTCTCCACCGACAACCGGCTGACGGTGACGGCTGACATGCGCGAGGCGCCGGAATACCAAGCGGCGTTGAGGGATCCCTCGCCCCACGTGATCACGTCTCCTCCGCGAATGGTCAACGTCTTCGGCGATCCCAACGACGATACTTGGGTCTGGATGATCTCCATGCCTATCGTGAACGCGGCCGGCGAATTCGATGGCGTGCTTTCCGCTGCCGTGTCCGTCGATGCGCTCGCATCGATCGTAGCCTATCATGCAACGCGTTATGGTGCCGTTGCTGGCGTGATGACCAATGACGGGTATCTCGTGGCGCGCGCGCCGCTGGATCGCTCGCTTCTTGGGAAGAACATTTCCGATCGCCCGATCTACCAGGAGGCACGCCGCGCAGCGCTAGCGCGAACGCGAAGCAGCTCTGCCGATGGAATTGAACGTTTTATCGTAGCGCAAACAATTCCGCGGTTCGACGCCTACGTCTATGTCGGTCATTCGATTTCGTTTGTCCTTGCTCCATGGTGGACACGCAGCATTCTCTTGATCGCCATGGGTGCAACCGCGTCTCTGCTGGCAGCCTTGATGAGCTACCTCATCTTCCGGTCGCAAAGGATCCGACGCGATCTCGAACAGGAGCGGCTGCGACGCGGCAACCTCCTCGCCAGCGCCTCCATCAACATGGTGCAGATCGAGCATGCGGATGCGGTCGTGCAATATGCCGGCATCACCGCTCTCGCCTTGACGCAGGGGCGGACATCCACGATCCAGCTTTTCGCCTGCGACTGCCACAACACCCAGTCGACCTTTCCGCCCACCCAGCATGCAATCAATCTGTTGGGCACACCCGTTCAGAGCCGGCTCGAAGCAACGCGCGTTAGCTTTGTGCTAACCGATGTCGAGATGATGGAGATGGTCGGGCCGACGGGCAGTGCGGAACCGTTGAGCGCGCTCTATCTGATAACCCCGGTCATGGGGAAGTTAGGCGAAGTTCTCGGCGCCGTCATCATCGGGCGAGAGAAGGGGGAGTTCGACTCCCACCATCAGGCAGAGATCGCGCAACTGGCGTCGGTGATGGCGACATGCATCGAAAACCTGTTGTTGATCGAAAACAGGATGGCTGCCCTGGAAGGCCAGCGCGCTGCCCGATCACAGATGCAGGCCGTGTTGTCGTCGATCACCGACCCGGTTTTCGCCTTGGATAACGACTGGCGCATCGTCTATTTCAACCACGCGGCTGAGGAAGATGGGTGGCAGCCGGCAGATCGGATAATAGGCAGTATCTTCTGGGACGTCTTCCCTGAAGCTGTCGAGACCGAGGTCTTCGGCGAGTATCAGCGCTCGAAATCGAGTGGACAGCCGACGGCTTTCGATCTCTATCTACCGCTGAACAAGCGCAATTATTTCGTCAGTGCCTTTCCTCATGAGGAAGGCCTGACAGTTTATTATCGCGACGTGACCGATCAGAGAGATCTGGAGTCGCGGGTGCGCCAGCAGCAAAAGCTCACTGCGATAGGGCAACTCACCGGCGGGATTGCTCACGATTTCAACAACATCCTCACCGTCATCATCGGTTGCACCGAAGCGCTGCTCGACAATGCGAAAGATCTGACGGCCCCAGCGGCGATCCAGTTGAACATGATCAAGCAGGCCGGTGATCGGGCTGCGGAACTGACGCACCGGCTGCTCGCCTTTGCCCGGCGCCAGCCACTCAATCCGCAAGTGAGCAATATCGTCGATCTGCTGCGCGAAGCCGTTCCGCTGGCCCAGATCAGTGCCGGCGGATCTGTCGCTCTCGAGCTGTCCACCGCACCTTCTTTATGGAAAGCTGCCGTCGATCGCGGCGAATTGCAAAATGCGCTGCTGAACCTTGTCCTCAATGCGCGCGACGCGATGCCGAGCGGAGGTCGCGTGCTGATCGAAGCGACGAACCGAACATTCGATGAAACGGTGGCTTCAGATCGCGAAATTCGCGCCGGCGACTATGTGATGGTCGCGGTTTCGGACACCGGTGTCGGCATGAGTGCGGAGCAGCAGCTTCAGGCTTTCGAGCCGTTCTACACCACGAAGCGACCCGGGGAAGGCTCAGGCCTGGGTCTGCCGATGGTTTACGGCTTCGCCAAGCAAACCGGGGGCGACGTTCGCATTTACAGTGAGCTGGGGATCGGCACGACCATTGCGATCTATCTTCCACGTGCGACCGACGAGACTGCCGGAGTGTCCGATGTCCCCGCCGCACCAGTGATCGGGGGCAAGGGGCGCGTTCTACTCGTCGAGGACGACGATCTCGTTCGGATGCACACCGAAGCCTGTCTGCGCAAACTCGGTTATGAAAGCGTCAGTGTTCCCGACGGCAACGCTGCGCTGAGCGTCCTTCATGAAGGAGAAGTTTTCGAGATTTTGTTAACCGACGTGGTCTTGCCCGGTGGTCTCAACGGCAAGCAGGTGGCGGATGCCGCGTCATCACATCTGCCGTCGATCAAGATCGTCTATATGTCGGGCTATACGGAGAACTCGATCGTGCATCACGGCCGGCTCGACCCCGGCATCACGTTCCTGAGCAAGCCGTTCCGACTTTCGGAACTCGACGCGAAACTTCGCGAAGTTGTCGATGGCCTACGAAATTGATGCCGCGCCGCTGTCGGTGACAGCGGCGCGGCATCGATGGCGGCGAATGACTTCAGAACTCTTGCCAGCCTGAGCCGCCGGTCGAGCCGTTGGCGACACGCCGCTCCATCGGGGCGGCACTCGCCATCGAAAAGGATGGAGTCGAAGGCTTCGCCATCAATTTCGACATTTCCCGCAGGGACGAAGCAGGATCGCGCATCGGCAGCTTGAACTTCGCCGTGATCTGGCGGAGAGCGCTGGCTTCATGCGCCAGACCTTCCGTCGCCGAATTGCTCTGCTGAACCATCGCCGCATTTTGCTGGGTCAGCTGATCCAGGTGACCAACGGTCGAGTTGATCTCGGAGATGCCGATTGCCTGTTCGTTGGCAGCGCTGGTGATCGCCTCCATGTGCTGATTGATCGACAGAACATAGCGTTCGATGGACGCAAGCGCCGTGCTGGTCTGCCGCACGAGATCGACCCCTGCGCGAACCTCCTGGGATGAGCTGGAAATCAGTTGCTCGATCTCCTTGGCTGCACTGGCCGAGCGCTGGGCGAGCTCCCGCACTTCTTGCGCGACGACGGCGAACCCCTTGCCGGCATCCCCGGCGCGTGCCGCCTCGACGCCGGCATTGAGAGCCAGCAAGTTGGTCTGGAAGGCGATTTCGTCGATGACGGCGATGATGCTCGCGATCTGCTGCGACGAGCTTGCGATGCGCTGCATGGCGGCCTCGGCATCCTTGACGATCTCGCCGGACTGCTTGGCACTCGCATTGGCATCTTGAGCGACCGCGCGCGCCTCGGCCACTCGCAACGCGGAGTTCTTCACGTTGACCGTGACTTCTTCCAGAGCCGATGCCGTCTCCTCCAGCGAAGCCGCCTGCTGCTCGGTCCTGCGCGCAAGATCCGATGTGCCGGAATTGATCTCGGACGCACCCGATTGAATGGAGACGACAGCGCCGCCGACCGCTCCGAGCGCCTCTCCAAGCTGAGTGATCGTGTGGTTCAGGTCCTGGCGCAGTCCGTCAAATTCGGGAGCGAAGGGCGTGTCGATCTGGAACGCGACATCGCCTTCGGCCAGCCTTCCAAGGGCTGTGGCGAAACCTTCCACCGCGTTGCGGACCCGCGCGTTCGCTGCGTCTTCGGCAGCCATCTGCAGCGTCTCCCGCTCGGCCTCGCGTTTTTTACGTTCGTCGGCCGCCTGAAGCTCGAACTGATGTTTGGCAACAGCGGACAGACGAAGCTCCTCGATGCTCCGACCGAGCGCGCCCATTTCGTCTTCCCGCTGCCGATAGGGTACATCCACCTGAAGCTGCCCTTCACGAATGTCTTTAAGGACATTCTGCAACAGGAGGAGCGGCCGGATCAGCGACCGGGAGATCACGGCGATGCTGAAGACCACGATGAGGAAAAGCAGGCTGCCAGCGCCAATGGTCGCGATCGCCGCATTGCTTGCTGCCGCATCCGCTGTGCTTTGGCGCTCGGTGAGCAGCGAGCCCTCGAGCTGAACACCTTCATCCAGTTTCGCGCGGATGCCCCGGAACATCTCCCGCCCTGCATCGACGAGGCCCGCCTTGACCGTGTTGACCTCTGACTCCTGCGCAGCCCGGATCATGCCGGAGACGGCCGTCGCTTCCCACTCGTCACGCAACCGCGCAAGCTCGGTCAGCGTCTGCTGCTGCACGGCGTTGTCCTCGGTCAGCGTGGTGGTGCGGGCATGGATCGTGTTGAAACTGGCCTTGTACTCCTCGAAGCTTTCCAGGTAGCTCGGATTGGCCGTCGTCAAATAGCCCCGGATCGACGATTGCTGGAGCGCCAGCAGCGTTTCCATCTCCTTCAACTCGGAGATGACCGTCATCGTATGCATGTTCCAGCGGGTCGAATTCTTCAGCAGGTCCAGCGCCATATACGTATAGGCGAACGCAGCTACAGATGTGCCCATGAGAACGATAAAGCAGAAATAGACCTTCTTCTTGATGCTGATTGCTTGCCACTTGACCACGACAGAGTCCCCTTAGAACGACGAGAGCGCCTGCGCCCGAACCAAGGAGAGCCTGTTATGCAGAGGCAAAAATCCGAATTAACTCAAATTGAAATAGATTAAACTCGGCTGCCTGCGAGCCGGAGACCCGCGCGGCGTGGACGGTTCGAGGGCCGTTTCCGCCCTCAGTGCGAGGTTTTCGTTTGATTCTTACGAACAAAGCGCCGGTTGAGCTGTTCGGCGGGCTGGAAGGTCCAATGCCAGCGGTTTCTGGTGTCGGCTCAATGAGCCCGCGAAGGCTCCAGGCGTCGGAGCCGTCGCGGGATTCTCTGTGACGAGTCCAAATGATCGCCATCAGCGGGCGTCGGGAAGCGATTTAGACAGGAGCTTCGTTCATGGATTCACGCGTGCCCAACCATCACGCACCCGGCTCACGGCGCACCCGCAAGTCCGATGTCGTCATCGTCGGAGCGGGATTTGCGGGTCTCGAAGTCGCGAAGGAATTGGGCAGTGCTGGCGTCGAAACGGTGGTGATCGATCGACACAATCATCATCTTTTTCAGCCGCTCCTCTATCAGGTCGCGACCGCAGCGCTGTCGTCGACCGATGTCGCCGAGCCCATTCGAAAGATCCTTCGCGGCAAGGAATCGGTCCAGGTGCTTTTCGGCGAGGTTTCTGAAGTCGATCCCGTCGATCGCGAGATCCGGATGACCTGTGGGCAGCGCATCGGCTTCAACCATCTCGTGCTCGCGAGCGGGGCCGGTCACAGCTACTTCGGCAGGGATGAGTGGGCGCAATGGGCGCCTGGGCTGAAGACAATTGAAGATGCACGCCACATCCGGTCGCAGCTGCTTTTGACCTTCGAGCGCGCGGAGCGCACGGACGATCTCGTCGAACAGCAAAGACTTCTCAATGTCGCGATTATCGGCGGTGGGGCCACCGGCGTAGAGCTTGCCGGGGCGATTGCTGAATTGAGCAGGTTCACGCTTGCCCGCGACTTCCGCAGCATCAACTCGGCAGCGGCGAAAATCACGCTGATCGAAGCGGGGCCACGATTGCTGGCTGGTTTTTCCGAGGACACCTCTGCCTATGCGAAAGCGAGGCTGGAACGATTGGGCGTTCAGGTTCGAACCGGCCAGGCGGTCGACCATGTCGGGCCGACCTCGATCAGCATCGCCGGAGACCACGTACCGGTTGGCCTGGTGATTTGGGCCGCTGGCGTCGCTGCCTCGCCGCTTGCCAAGCAACTCGGTGAGACCGACAGAGCAGGGCGCATCGCCGTGGACGAGACATTGTCGGTTCGCGGTCAGCCCGGCATCTTCGCTCTTGGCGATGTGGCCGTTTTTCGAGACGAGAGCGGGCAGGCCCTGCCAGGTCTTGCGCAAGTGGCCAAGCAGCAGGGGGCACATCTCGGCCGCTCGCTGGCAGCACATATCACGGCGGGCGCTCCTTTGTTGCCTTTCCGCTACGACAGCCGCGGCAACACGGCGATCGTCGGACGACATGCGGCGGTTTTCGAGCATGGAAAGTTCAAGGTGAAGGGCTGGTTCGCCTGGCTCGCCTGGGCCGTGATCCATGTGTATCTTCTGGTCGGCTTCCAGCATCGCTTCATCGTCTCGATGCAATGGCTGTGGCGCTATCTGACCTATGACCGCGGGGCACGGCTGATCGCCGGCGACTACGTGGAAGTGGACGATCCTTCCGTCGCACCTCTGCCGCGCGAAAGAGTGCGCAAGCCCGAGCATTCGACACCGGTTTCATCTGACGGGAAGGACCAGCCCGCCGAAATTGCTTCTTCATGAAGAAGAGCGGGCGCGCCGCAAGGTGATGCTGCCGGTCCCGGCCCGAATTTGGCGTTCTGTCGTCTGATCCAGCACTCCTACGACCGCACGCCTTCAGCTTTACAACAATTCCAGCGAGCCGAATCCAGGACTTAAGCCAGCTTCCAGGAACCCCGGGCTGTGGAGTTGGTTGGGACGGCGGAGGAAAAGCCGATGCATCATCTCGACGAAATTCTCGAACTGTCGCGGCAGAAACAACGAGGACAACTCTCTCCCTGGTTCGATGCGCAACTGCGTGAGCAGATCGAGGCCGAACAGTTTCTTGAGCCGTCCGTTTTGCGTGACCTGAGCCAGCGGCTGATCCGGCAACTGACGGACTATCGTGAGCAGGCGGGTATGTCGACCGCCGTCCTTGGAATGTCCGGCGGGGTGGACAGCGCTCTGACCGCCGCAATCTTGAAGCGGGCCGGGTGGCACGTCGTCGGTTACACGCTCCCGATTGAACAGGACCCAACCGAAACCGAACGTGGTGTCGAGGCTTGTAATGCTCTGGGCCTCGAGCATCTGCATCTCGACCTGTCGCAGCAGTACCGGGCTCTCTTGGACACATTCAGCCCGCTGGATCCCGCTTTCGCTCAGTCCGACACGGCGGCCGCGCGGACGCGACGCGGCAATCTGCGTGCGCGACTTCGGATGATGACACTCTACGACCAAGCTCATCGCTTCGGCGGGCTGGTCGCGAGCACGGACAATTTCTCCGAGCTGGGCGCTGGCTCTGGACGCTTCACGGGGATGTGGGCGACCTGGCGCCACTGCAATCGCTGATCAAGTCCTGGGAAATTCCTTGGCTGGCGCGGGAATTGGGCGTTCCCGAACGAATTCGGCGCGCCAAGCCCACGGACGGCCTGGGGATCGGGGAGGGGGATGAGGCACAGATCGGCGCCACTTATCTGGAGTGGGACATCACTATATTCGCGGTGGTCGAAGCGCTCCGCCACGATCCGTCACTGACTGTGGAGCGTCTGATCGACGCTCTCGGTGCACAGGACGATCCCGTCGCGCAAGAGACGATCGCGACCGTGATGCGACGGGTTAAGGCCACCTGGTTCAAGCGTATGAACCCGATTGTCTTTTCTCATCCGCAGGCCGATCGGTTCGGCATGTTGACGATGATCGACGATCGCTTTTTCCGACCCGAGGTGCTGCGCGTCGAGCACGCTCTTTCGTCGTTCTCGGGCGAGATCGCGAGAGCCGGCCAGCTTCTCGCAAACGAGCTACAGGAACGCGACATGCGGCTGGTGACGGCGGAGTCCTGCACGGCAGGTCTGCTCGGCGCCTGTGTCGCTGCCGCACCGGGGAGTTCGTCGGTCTTGGAAGGCAGCTTCGTTGCCTATCGTCCTTCAATGAAGATCGATGCGCTGGGCGTCTCGGAACAGCTTATTGAGCAACAGACCGTGTACGATCCTAAGGTAGCCCTTGCGATGGCGGAGGGTTCCCTGCAGCGCGCTCCGTCCGCCGATATGGCCGTGGCGATCACAGGAGTGGCTGGACCCGCCCCGGATGAGGGCAAGCCGGTCGGACTGGTCTATATTGCGACGCTCGACCGAGACGGCGCGTCGAAGGTAACGGAGAACCACTTCGAAGGGCAGCCGGCCGAGATCGTCGCGGCTACCCTGTTGCAGGCGCTCCATCAGAGCAGGGCGATGCTGGTCGCCTCAAATTCTTGAGATCATGGTCCTTGGCATGGGTGCGGAGAAATCCTCACTCCGCTTGCACCTTGACCACATGGATCGAAGTTCAGCTTCGCGCTTTCGATCCAGCGTGCCGTTGACCACCTAAGGAATGCACTGACGCATCTTACGTGTCTTGAGCGCTGAAATCGAACCGGCACTCGTGAATACAGGATCCAGTGGCATCCCTGACTTGGATGACCAAGTGTCTTCTGGGGCCGTCGGGCAGGAGTTCTCGCGCGATATCGCCAAGCGCATCGGCCGCTGCCGCTCGAACATCTGAAAGCCGATCAAACTCGAGGCCCACGTCGTCCCTGTCGATTTTGACACCATCAACAAGATCGAAAAAGTATCGAGCCATCCCTGCCTCTCATTGTGCTGCGCGTTTCAAGCGTCCAAGCGCGGTGTTGCGCGAACGTTCCCGGTCACGACATCCCGTTCGCGATGCTGCAGACCTGGACGCCATGGTTGAGCCAAGCGCAGCTCTCACCTGCACCACGATGCATTGGAAGGTTCCTGAAGGCCGTACACGCGAACACTTGGCACGATCGAAGCGTCCGGAACGATCGTCCGGACAAGGTGGCTCAGTTCCAGCAGCGCTCTCGAAGGTGCCTCACCCACCGTGACAGTCTCGATGCGCCATGCGCTGGTCTGCGCGATGTCGCGCAGCGCGGCAGGGGCATCTCGACCCGGACCTGATACGAGGATCAGCGTCGAAGGCCCAGGCTCACGTTCAAGCAGCTCGAGAAGTTGCCGTCTCGCTGGTTTGGTGCACGTCTCATCAGCCGCGTCACGCTGCGCCAGAATGCGAAAGCGAAACCGTGCGTAGCTTTGGAAATACCAGAAGCTATCGCTCTCCGGTACCTGGCCACGGATGGAAACTGTGGCGATCCTGCGCCGGTTGCCGCGCTCGTCTGATGCTGCCGCGCGAACGACGTTACCCACGTCCACGACAGGTCCATCACGGTGACCCGCATGGACATCCAGGAAATTCAGGTTGTCGAGCCAGATATGGACTGATCCATTGACGAGGCTTGGATGCCGCCTGGCTCTTCCGACTTCACCAGGAAAACGCATATGTGGTTTCGTCTTCAGCGTTTCGGCAATCATCCCATCCTCCCGGAGCCAAACCGTCCTGTGGCCGAACCGGGAGAATGGGATGATGTTCCTGTTGCGCCGCGGTAGATCAGTGAGTTTCGGCAATTTGCTCCGTTGTCAAAACGCCGAACTCGTTGCCCCAATTGTTGCGGATGTAGGTCGTGATTTCCGCAAGATCGTTGTCGCTGAGGCGTTCGCCGAAGGGCGGCATGTAGCCGAAGCCGTGCACGACAGCCCTTGCCACGAAGTCATCGTCGCCAAGGCGCTCGTTGCCGGCGAGGACTGCCCCCGCGCCGCCTTGGCCACGGCCATCAGCACCATGGCACATCGCACAATTGGCCGCGTATTTGGGTCCGCCAAGCGCCGCGACATCGGCGATGTTGGACTCCTCCGTGACGGAGACGTCTTCACCGCCGGTCTCCTCTTCGGTTCTTGCCGTTTCCGTGCCGGCCCCTGTCGCGGGGTCCTCCCATTCCTGCGGCGCCTCCGCCGTGGAGCCGGTTCCGGCCAAAGCCTCTTGCGTGGTCGATGGTCCGCTGGCGAAGCCGAGACCGCCACCGTCGGCGCCATAGGTGAACATCAGGATGGAACCAGGATTGTGAATGACGGACGTGTTGAGGCCGTCACCGAACTTCTGGGCGGCGGATCCGAAGGCATCTGTCGCGATGAACACGGTGCGGTTGTCAGGCGCAACGATCACGTCGCGGTAGCGGTTCTGGGTCGAAAGCCATGCAACGGGATCGCCGTCGGCTTCCTGTCCATCCTCCGACAGGGGCTGCACATAAAGCGTCCCGTGCTTCAGCGTTGGAATAAGAACGGAGTTGTCCCATTCGGCGATGCCGTCATCGCCCGCTTGATATGGCAGAATGGAGGACGGGGCCATCGTCGGGTCGCAGATGTAGCCACAGATCGCACCAATCGGATAATCGTCTTCGACTGTCCAATAGGTTGCAAGAGGCTCTACCATGTCAGCCTCGAAGCTGCTTTCCTCGAACTGCGGAACAGTGTCCGGAACCGGATTGGCCGTGAGGTCGACATCTTCGGGCGCTTCGCTCCAATTGATGTAGCGATAGGCTTGGTCATCGATCGTTCCGGCGACCCGGGGCCAGCCGTAATTGCCGCCCGAGCGAATGATGTTGAGCTCGTCGTCGGTCGCCGGTCCGTGTTCGGCTTCGTAGAGCGTGCCGTCCGCACCGAAAGCAAGGCCTTGGGGGTTGCGGTGGCCGTAGCTGAAGACATGGCTTCGCACTCCCTCGATCTCCGGATTGTCGTGGGGAATGGAGCCATCGAGGTTCAAGCGCAAGATCTTGCCCGAATAGGTGCGCCAGTTCTCGTCATCCACCTCGTCCTGCGTCGGAAGTGCGAGTGCAAGATTGGGCCGACGTTGGTTGCGCCCGAAATTGGCACCCTGCTCGCCGATGGAATAGTAAAGCTTATCGTCCGGCCCGAAGACGACACGCCCGGCATTGTGGTCGTTCCACGCTGGCAGGCCGCTGAGGACGATCTCCGGCTCGACGAGTTGCTGCATGGCGTCATCGTAGCGGTAGCGCACGATCTGCGCAGCGGGATCAGGCGCCTCGGCCGTGCCGTTGTTGATCGTGTAGCTGAGATAGACGAAGTCGTTGCCGGTTCCCTGAAGGAGCTCCGGGTGCAGGGCGAGACCCAGAAGGCCCTCATGTTGCGGGCCCGTGTAAACGTCCGGAATGGTGAGAAGAACCTGTTGGCTGCCGCTGGTCGGCTCGATGCGGGTAACTTCACCGCTCGTGCGTTCCGTCAGCCATATCTGGTCATCCGGTCCCCAGCGCATCGCCCACGGATTATCGAGGCCCGATGTTAGGACGCGTGAAGCGAACAGTGAATTGTCGCCAGTCTCGATTTCCACGGGGACCACCTGGGCTGCAGCATAGCTGGCGCCGACGACAAACGCACCGACCACGAGGACGCTCGCCCTCAATCGGCGGGCGTTGCGTTGCAGGCGGCTTTTTCTGTCGGTCATGTCGGCACTCCGTTCTGAGATGAGGATCGCTCGGCGGCACGCCGATCATCACGCCAACCGCCCACGCCGGTCGCTGTTCCATGCGGCAGCACTTTTTCCGTTGCCCGGTGGCGCAGTTAGATCCGGCTCCAATCCAGACAGCCGGCCGGAATGCCAGAACCGCTAACGAGGAGGGCGCCATTGGCGTAAAGCGCCCATCGGCGCTCAGGCGCCAAGTCCGTGACGACGACACCCATGGCCGGATCGTGCCAGACCAGCCGCGCATCGAAGCGCCTTAGAGTGTCCAGCACCCGTTCGGGACCAAGCGCAGGACTGAAGACGATCGTCGTGAAGGGTTGATCGGACGGCGGTTTGAATGTCCATGCTGCAAGGCCTGCTGTCGCCAAGAACAGAAGGAGCAGAGGGGCGCCTGCGACTGTGGCAGGCTTTCTTCGTGAACGGTGTTGAAAGAACACGCCGAGCATCAAGGGCAGCACGCCAAACCCGACGAACCAAAGAAGGTCCCACAACAAGGGGATTTCGCTGTCGACCCTGATCCGGTGGATGCCGAGCAGCCAATGCGACAACAGTCCATCGACCACGCGCCAAAGCCCGAAGCCGATGAGCAGAAAGCCCCACGGCCTGCCGCGAGCCTTTGATCGCCAGAGACCGATGAGGGCAACGGCTGCAAACACATACATCAGTGCATGGAAATAGCCATCCCACAGGATCTGCAGCCGCAGGTCGTCCATGCCGGGCACGAGGCTGAGCAGATGATGCCACTGCAGGATCTGATGGAGAAGTATGCCGTCGAAAAAGCCGCCGAATGCAAATCCGAGCAGCAGGCTCCACGGGCTCGGTGATTGTTCACGCATGACGAAACTCCCCTTGGCGGCCGAACATCACGAGCGGACCGATGTTCCAGAGGAGGCAAGGCGACCCGTCTAAACGCGATTTCCAGGAACATGCGCCTCGACATCATGTTGGGAGAGCCACCAATGATGGAGTCCGAGCATGGCAAGACTGCTTTTCGGTGCACTGGCAGGCGTCGCAGCAACAGCCGCGATGACCCTGACCATGAACCGGCTCTTCAAGAGCCTTACCGACGAAGATCGATACGCTCTTCCCCCGCGCGAACTGGTTGGGGCAGCGGCCCACGGGCTTGCCCATGAAGAGACAGACCAGTCGGAAGGCCCACCGTCTGGAGATCCGAAAGCTTCGTCCTCGACGCAAGCCATTGCCGCGCATTTCGCGTTCGGCGCGGCAACCGGCGCATTGTTTGCGGCGCAACCGAGGAGGGACGTTGCCACGGGAACCCTCTATGCATTGGGCGTGTGGTCAGCGAGCTACCTGGGCTGGGCTCCGGCTTCGAGATTGCTGCGCCTCGCAACTCAACATCCCGCGAAGCGCAATGAATTGATGCTCGGCGCACATGTCGTCTGGGGATCGACGCTGGCCCTCGTGCTCACTGGCATAGAGGGCGCAGCGCGCAACTCCTTTGCTGCGCGCGGTCGGCCACTCGCCGACGAGACGCCACGTCAGAATCGTCGCTTAGAAGGCCGAGGGCCATCTCCGGCGCAGCCGAACCGGTCATCTGCTCGATGACCGAAACGATGTCGCAAACCGGAGCGGACCGCATGATCATTGTCATCGCTGGCGCAAATGGTCTGATCGGTTCGGCGATCGGTGCGCGACTGGCCGCAGAACATACGGTCATCGGCGCAGTCCGACCTGGAGCGGCAGGTCCCCTTCCGCTCTGGATGGGTCGCCGTGTGGAGGCCGATGCGTCGGCGTCTCCGGAAGAATGGCGCAGCATCGTCTCGGGAGCCGATGCCGTGATCAACTGCATGGGATCGTTGCAAGACGGCTGGGGACCGCTCAATTCGCTCCAAGTGGTTCACCTGCGCGGTGCAGAAGCGCTATTCGACGCCTGCGAACAAGCTGGCGTCCGACGTGTCATCCATTTTTCTGCGATCGGCGTGGATCGGCAGCAATTGTCCGATTTCTCCAGAACGAAGCGCGGTGCCGAAGAGGCTCTGGCCACGCGGGACCTAGAATGGGTCGTTCTTCGGCCCTCGGTCGTTCTGGGTGAGCCCGTTTTCGGCGCGAGCGCGCAGTTTCGGGGGCTTTCGGCTTTGCCGATCTCGATGGTTCCTCCAGACGCAGGCGCGTTGCAGGTGGTGCAACTCGACGATGTGGTGGAGACCGTTCAAGCCCTTCTGCACCGTCCAGACATTTCCCGACGTGCTTTCGATCTTGCAGGGCCCGAACAGCTCGCATTCGCCGATGTGGTCGATCTTTACCGGCGTTGGCACGGCTGGAGCCCGGCTCGCCCCTGGCGCGTCCCCAGGCCGATCATGAAGCTGGCCTTCACCTTCGGCGATTTTCTGGGGACGCTCGGCTGGCGCCCGGCACTTCGCAGCAATGCTTCGCGCGAACTGGTGCAGGGCGCTGTGGGGACAATGCTCCGTGGCGGGATGCTCTTGGCATAGAACCTCAAAGCCTGTCGGCCGCGCTCACTGCCCGTCCGGTGACAGTTCAGGACCGGTGGTTTGCCAAGCTCTTTTTCCTGAAGCCGCTCGCGCTGATGACATTCGCGCTGTTCTGGATCGCAACGGGGCTGATTTCCATTGGCCCAGGCTACGAAATCGGCGTCGCGCACATGCTTGCTGGCGGGGCAGGGAACTGGTCGGGTCCCGTGGTGATCGCAGGCGGTCTCGCCGACCTCGTCATCGGCTTGTTGATCGCATTTCGCCGAACCGCCCGGCTCGGCCTCTGGGCCGCGTTCTTCCTGTCGCTCTCCTACGCGGTCATCGGCACGCTCATTTTGCCGGCGCTCTGGATCGAGCCGCTTGGCCCGATGCTGAAGATCTGGCCGATTATCTGCCTCAACCTGTTTCTCCTCGCAACGCTGGAGGAACGTTGATGGACTACTTCATCCTCAAATACACATTATCGGGGCGGCGGTTCTTTTGGGGACCGGGGCCGGCATCGCCTTCTTCATGCTGCTTGCGCACAGAACGGGCGATGCCGCTACGGTCGCGGCGACAGCGCGCATCGTGGTGATCGCGGATTTTGTGTTCACGGCGACTGCCGTTGTCGTCCAGCCGATCACCGGCGTCGCACTGATCTACGTCACAGGATATTCCTTTGCCGAAGATTGGGTGTGGGTCTCCATCATGCTCTACATCGTCACGGGGCTATTCTGGTTGCCAGTGGTGTGGATGCAGTGGCGCATGCGCGATCTTGCTGCTGAGGCCCAAGCGTCGGGTGAGCCGCTGCCATTGCTCTACCACCGGCTGTTTTCGTGGTGGTTCGCATCTGGGTTTCCAGCGTTTGCCGCAGTCGCTGCCATCTACTGGCTGATGATCACCCGTCCAATCGACCTCTTTTAGACGCCCTCCAGGCGGAACATCGGGCCGCGCGGCGTCTTTCGAAGATCAAAGGAGCGTTCTCATGGACAGAAATGTCGCCATTCTTGCGGGCACCGGCGCGGCGATTGCCGCCGTCGCAGCCGTCGCAATCGCTGCCAAGCGCGAAGGCACGTCGCCTCTGCGACCGATCAACGCCAGCAGCCACATCGTATGGGGCGAGAAAGCCGGCAAGATTTCGGATCTGGATGCGCGGCACACGGCGCTGGGACTTGCCATCAACGTTGGCGCCGGCTTCTTCTGGGGCAGCGTCATGGCGTCGCTCCGAAGCCGCCGTTCGGATCGCAGTGAAGCCAACATCATGTCGGACGCGGCAACAGTCGGTCTTTTGGCAAGTGTGGTCGATTACGGGATCGTGCCGCGCCGACTGTCACCAGGGTGGGAAAATGCCGTCTCTCCGGCTTCCGTGGTATTTGGTATGGCGTCGATGGCGGCGGGGCTCGCCGCAGGTACGTGGATTGCGGAGCGTCAAAACCGCTAAGCGGGCCAGACGAGGTTCGACATCGAAGCTCGTCTGGCCCCGACAGCGCGATCAGTTCGCGGGTAGCGGCGTTTCCGGTTGATCCACCGGCAGCTCCGGGTCCTGCGGCACGTTTTCCTCCGGCACCGCCCAGGGCTGCGTCTCGGTTTCGAGCCGCCCTTCGGTGGGCCGGTCGTTGTCGACCCCGCCTCGCCCGAGATACCAGACAAATCCGCCTATGATGATGGCCGCTGCCACGATAGCGAGGAGTGTTCCTCTAGCCATTTGTTGGACCTCTGCTTTCAAGGAGTATTGATGTCGCCGACGGCGCTCGGCGGGGTGTCCGAAACATCTTCCGGAGCATTTGCTTCGTCGCTGCTCTCGATCCGCACCGGAGCCTCGTTCAAAGCCGCATCCTGACGGGATGTCAGCATGTACGCTGCCACCGCGCCGATGAAGACGAGGCCCGCCACAATGAAGATCACGTCATATCGCTGTCTCATGGTGCCTCCCACGGGGTCAGCCAAGGTGCTGGCCCCACTGCCGGGTGATCAGGCCCGCGCACTGCGGGCAGTTGTATCGGCTTCACGGGAGAGGAACTGGCGCGTGATCGCATCGCTGTGCTGCTGCAACCAATCCGCCATGGCGATCTCTTCTTGCAGGATGCGCTCGCAGACCGACCGTGTCTGCTGGTCACCTGCTGCTTCTGCAGCTGTCACGAGGATGCGGTAGGAGGCGATTTCCATCTGCTCGAACGCGTAGCTGAAGAGCACCGTCTTGACGACTTCGTCGCCGGCCATGGCCTTGCCCATGTCCTGGAACATCGCACTGGTCTTCGCCATCAGATCCTTGGTCGTGGACGTGCTGGTGCCGCGTCTCTCCAGACATTCCTCGAGCAGCTTGCGCTGGTTCGTCGTCTCGTCCTGGTGCTGGCGGATCCGGTTTGCGAGATCCGGATAATCCTTCAGGCGGTCCGATGCAGTGGAGAGCATGGTTTCTGCCTGCTCTTCGGCAGCATGGGCATCGCGGAGCCAGTTGTTGAGATAATCGTCAATGGTGGTCATTGGAAATCCTTTCAATGATTTCGAAGTTTCAGTTGGGTACCAGCGGCGCTGCGTGAACGCTGACGGAGAGCTCGATGCCACTCCGTCCCGCGGCCGTTACGGTCGCCCCGAGCGCGAACCCCGCATCCATAAGCGGTGCGAGTATTCGCGACTGGTCAGTCGGCAGGTAGCCGATCGGTTCAGCGTCAGGCGCACGGCTGACGCTGATGGAGTTTGTGTCGTATGTCCGAGCAGGTTGCCGCTTTAGCCAAAGCGGCTCACCTGTCCGTGCGGCTACGTCGCCAGTCCAGCGAGAGACATAGCTTCGCAGTTCGGCAGGTTGGGACTGCGGCCGCGCCGCATGTGCGACGGTGTGCGCCGCTCCCGACAGTCCGACAGACGCGGCCCCAAGGCCGGTTGCCGCGAGAAAGATGCGCCTTCGCATGACCACACCCTCCTATTCCTGCTCTGCTTGCGCACCGGAATTGGGTTTTGCGCGTCCGAGCTGAGGCTCTTCGCCGAGCGGCTCCATGGGACGCGTGCTGAACTCGCCATTACCGTCGATCGAGGTGCCGGAGGACCAGCGACCGGATGCGGGTTCACTGTCGTCCTTCTTGAAGCCCAGATAGGCGTAGCTGAATTCCTGGTTTTCCTCCTCCTGCGGGAAGGAGTTCGGAATGGGCATCACGTTTTCGAGGCCGCCCAATTCTTCGATGGCTGCCATCCACTGGTTCTGGTGCATCGTGTCGCGGGCAATCAGGAAGGAGAGCATCTCCTTCATGCCCGGGTCGTCCGTCATGTTGTAGAGCCGGACGGCGAGGGCTCGACCGCTCGATTCTGCCGTGACATTTGCCAGCATGTCGGCGCCGATGTTGCCCGATGCGTAGACATGGGAAGCGTTGAACGGAACGCCGTTGCTGTTTTCCGGCAGGGCTGCCAGTCCCGTCGAAAGGATGTGGCGCATGTTCATGCCGTTCAGCACGGAACCGCCGACAGCATCGCGCGATACATCCTCCTGGATCGACAGCGGAGCGTTCTCAAGATTGAGCGCCACAGCCGTCGCCAGCATTTCGATATGGCCCAGCTCTTCGGCCGCCGTATTCAGAAGCAGATCCCGAAATTTGGGGTCTCCGCGGGCGCCCCACGCCTGAAACATGTACTGCATAGCAACGCGAATTTCGCCTTCCACACCGCCAATCGCCTGCTGAAGTGCACGCGCAAAGAGTGGGTCAGGTCGCTCCACTCTTACAGGAAACTGCAACTTGCCGTCCGTGTAGAACATCGAAATCTCCAATATCTCTGTAGGATTGCGGCGACCCAACAGATCGATCCGCCGCATGTTCCGAGAAAAAGAGGGATTGTTGCAAAGAAGATAATCGGTGTCTGAGTGATGAAGTGAAAGAACAACCTCGCGTCGCAGCTGCTCATCGAAGCAGTTGATGAGAGAAAGCATTCGCCTTCGCGCCGTTTATAAACATTATCTATTCAAGGGCCTGCTGCACTTGCAGGCTGGGCTGCTGCTACTTGTCCGAGGACAGAACGACGATCGGCCCGTCCTGGAAGAGCCGCGTCAGGGTGATGTCGCCCTTGAGACTGACCCTGCGGCGCGTGAGGAGATTCCTGAAGCCACCTTCCAGCCCCGTTTTCAGAACGGTGTCCTGCCAGATCTCAGGCGGGATCAGCTTGCCATCGAGAAGCGAGCCGGCGTGGCGTGGCACGGCGACGATCACATCGCTTTCCTCAAGGCGTGTTGCGAAAGCAAAGCAGTGTTGCTCCAGAGTGCCTTTGCTCGCAAGAGCCCGATAGGTGGCGGGCAGCGTTTCCGTCCTCAGCGACAGCAGAGACTTGATGATGATGGACTTCGCATTGGGCTGGAGCCAGTTCTGCCAGGTAAGCGGCGTTGACCGGTTGAGGTGCTGGATCTTTTCGAACGGGATCGGGCGGCGGTTATCTGGATCGACGAGGCTATCATCGAAAAGCTCGGTTCCCTGATAGATGTCGGGCACGCCGGGCAGCATGAGCTTGATGGCCGTCTGGGCGAGGCTCGTGAGCCATGCAGCCGCATCGAGAGCCGACATGAACGCCCTCATATCTTCCGCGAACCGTCCGCTGCGTTCGAAGAGAAGGTCGTCCAGAAAATCTTGCGCCTTTTTTTCGAATGTCAGGTCGGGCTCCAGCCAATTCGTATCGCTTTTCGCTTCCCGCAAGGCTTTCGTCAGATAGGGACCAAGGCGCTTTTGAAGATCGGCGACATCCGCCAAGGGCGCATCCAGCCGAGGCCAGAGCCCCACAAGCGATTGAAGGACGAGCCATTGCACATCCAGCGGCGGCAATGCAGCATCCTGCCGGCACCATGCACGCGCCAACTGCTCGAATTCGGTCGCAAACTCGCTCAGCACATAAAGGCGCGCCCGTGCATCCTCGCCGCGCTTCGTGTCGTGGGTCGCTGTCGCGCGCATGCCCCGAGGCTGATGTTCCACCAGCCGCGCCAGCCGCTCGTGGGCTCCAGCCGATGATGTATCATAGGCGTCCGCAGCGTGGCCGCCCACCTCGTTGCCGGCGAGAAAGCGCACGTCACGATAGAAGAGCGTATCCTCGACGGACTTGGCCATGATCGGTCCGGTCAGCTGCTGGAAGCGCGTGCGAAAGACATCGGAGCCATCTGACAGCAGAAGCGAGGCGACGGCATCGACATGGCTTTGGTCCGCATGCCGTGCCGCCGCACCGATCATCGTGTCAATGATCGCGCGGTCCTTCGGTGTCAGTTCCTGTGCCGTGACATAGGTGCGATAAACCGGTGCGGCGCAAAGCAGTTCCTCAACGGCGCGCTGGAGGGGCTCGCGCTGCTTCCCGAGATGCTCTGTCGCGATGTCCACAAGCGTTGTCGTCTCGCCTTCGAAATTGTGCGTGATCATGCGCAAGCGGATCTCGCGCAGAGCTTCGCTTTCGTTGAACGGAACGCCCGTCAGCTGGCCAAAGGCGTCGCTCAACGCGTGTGCGCCTTCCGCATCGGTAAAAAGCCGCGTCATGGCGGGAATGAATTCGTATCCGGTCGTCCCGTCGACGGGCCATTCCGCTGGCAGCTGCTCATCACCGGCCAGGATCTTCTCCACGACGAGATAGGCATCCGGGCCGATCGCGGAGCGCAACCGTTTGAGATAGGCGGTCGGATCGGCAAGACCGTCGACGTGGTCGATGCGCAGACCGTCGATCTGGCCGCCATGCAGCAGGTCCAGAGCAAGGCGATGGCTTTCTCGAAAGGTCTCCTCCTCTTCGACCCGTACACCGATGAGGCCTGTCACTTCGAAGAAGCGACGGTAGGACAGCGTGCGTCGTGCCTCCTTCCAATGCATCAGTTCGTAGTGCTGTTCGGCGAGAAGCTCCTTGATGTCGACCGCATGGGCATGCGCCGCACGTTCCGGCGAAAGCGGGAAAAGCTGGTCGAAATAGGCGATGTGACCCGTTCCCGTCGCGTCGCGTTCCAGGTGAAGTTCACCATCAGCGAGAACCGCCTCGAGCGGCTGGCCGAGAACGGGAAGCGTGATGGGGCGGGACCAGTCGACATCGAAATGCCGAGCATGGGGGCTGGCCTCGCCTTGCCGCAGCACATCGTTCCACCAGGGGTTTTCCGGCGATGCAGCCATGTGGTTCGGCACGATATCGAGGATGAGGCCAATCCGGTGCTCCCGCAGAGTTTGGACCAACCGGTCGAACCCGTCGCGCCCGCCGAGCACAGGGTCGATTTCGTTATAGTCCGTGACGTCGTAGCCGTGGGTGGAATCGGACGCAGCAGTGAAGATCGGCGACGCATAGAGATGGCTGATGCCGAGTTCTGCGAGATAGGGAACGAGGCTGCAGGCTTCTTCGAAATCCATTCCGTTGCGGAACTGCAAACGGTAGGTGGAAGTAGGAAAGTTCATGCGCGTCGTCCCGCATTCATGGCCGCGGCGACTGCTTCGAACACAGGATCATCCGCGAAGTCTTCAAGGGTCAGCGAACAACGCATCCGCCAGTTTGGATAAGCGTCTGTGGTGCCCGGCACATTGGTGGGGCTCGTTTCGCCCGAAAGATCGGCAAAGCGGACGACCGCGAGCGCAGAGGGCGCCTTGGCGATGGCGCCATGCGCGGCAGAGACGATCTTGAGGTAGGCCTCACTCCCGGCACCTGATGACACATCGCTCGGCGACAGATGCAGAAGATCTGCGAGCGCTGTGCGCTCCGTCGCACGCTCGACGCGGTGCTCCTCGGCCTGCGCCGCGCTCACCAGGCCAAAGCGGGCCCGCATCTCGATATCGAGGCCCCGCAGCCAGCCTTTCAGCGTCGGCAGATCGTGCGTGGCGAGGCAGGCCAAAGCCATCGGCGCATAGTCCGCAATCGGCGTGAACGCATCATCGGTCTTTTCGAAGAACAGCACCTTGTAGGCGAGGATGCGGGCATCTTGCATCAGATCGCGGAAGCCGGGCGGCACGATCCCCAAATCCTCGCCGATCACGATCGTCCGATGGGTCTCCGATAATTCTGCCAGCAGCGACAGGATGGCCTGGATCGGCTGTCGCACATAGGCACCATCCTTGGGCGTCTTGCCGTCCGGAACGAGGAAGATCTGCCAGATGCCCATGGCATGATCGAGCCGGATCGCGCCCGCATGGCGCATCGCTGCCTGGTAAGTCGCGCGCAAAAGGTCAGCATTCGTTGCCCGCAGGCGAAGCGGCGATAAGGCCGTCAGCCCCCAGTCCTGCCCACCGGCGGTGAACATGTCGGGCGGCGCGCCGACCCGTGCGCCGTCGATGTAATCCCGGCGATAGCTCCATGCGGCCGAGCCGTCCGGCGCTTCCCCGACCGCCATGTCAAGATAAAGCCCGATGCGCATGCCGGCGTGACGGGCCGCATCCGCTGCATCCTTGAGCTGCCGGTCGGCGATGAACTGCAGCCAGGCGTGAAAGCGGACGTCGCTCTCATGTGCCGCCTCGAAATCCCGGACGGCATCTCCATCCGGGTCCTGCCGGTCGACAGGCCAATCGAGCCATCCGGCCGAACGCCCCTCGGCGACCATGTGCGCCGACAGCGCCTCGAACAGGCTGTGCCGATGAAGCGCCTCGCCTCCAGCTCGCAGAAACGACTGAAGCGCGGGGTCGCTGTCGGGGCGGCCGCTCTCCCAGATCTGGCGCAGCACCCGCAGTTTGAGCGCGGCGACACTCCCGTAGTTCACGTGACCGGCCGCGCGCAGCGTTGAAATGATCGCCAGATCCGACGTGTCTGGTTCGAAACCTTCGACGGCATCGACCGCGATGTAGAGCGGATTGAGGAAGAGCCGCGAGGAAGGCGAAAACGGGCTGCACCGGTCGGGCTCACTGAGAAAGAGCGCGTGAAGCGGGTTGAGCCCGACAAAGTCCGCGCCGGCCTTGGCTGCGATTTCGACGAACCGTGCGAGATCCCGGAAGTCTCCGATCCCCCAATTGGCGTCCGACCTCAATTCGTAAAGCTGGAGCGCAACGCCCCAGGCACGCTCGGTGCCGAACCACGCCGGTACGAAGCAGCGACGCGCTGCCTGTGTGGGCAGTTTGAGCGGTGCCGGTGGGATGGCGTAGCCAGCATCATCTGCGTCAGCTTCAAGCCCTATTGCAGCAAGGATCGATCCGATCGTTTCCGGCGCGAGATCGTCCGGCCAATTGCCGTCCTCGTCGGGCGGCGCGACCAGCCCATGGTGGCGCGCCAGGCGCTGGAGTTCCGCATCCGCGATCATGACGACGTCCACGCGATGGAGACTGTGTAAGGCCCAATGGTGCCGTTCCCGATTTCGCCATGGGTGAAGATCGGGTTTTCTGGCCAGTCGGGTGCAGATCGGGGCTGATCGCCGAGATTGGCGACGAGCGAAAGGCTGCCTTCGGAAAAGCGCCAGGAGACAACGAGCATCGTCTCGTCCGCATGCTGGACAAGCCCGCCTTGCCACTCTGTTTTCAATAGCGGCACGATCTCTCGGCTACGCAGGGCAAGCAGTTTCTGCCAGAAAGACAGCCAATACGCACCGTCATCCGAACCGCGCGCATTCCAGTCGATGCGGGACGCCTCGAAGGTGGCGAGATCATTGGGGTCGGGGATGTGGGCGAGTGCCTCGCCGTCATGCCCGAAGGCGGCAAAATCGGCAAATTCCCGCCTGCGGCCCTCACGCACCGCATTCGCCAAGTCGCCTTCGAAATCCGTGAAGAAGCAGAAGGGCCGTCTCTCTCCCCACTCCTCGCCCATGAAGAGAAGCGGCACATGGGGCGACAGTGCTAGGATCACCGTCAGGGCTTCGACCATCGGCTGCGGCGCGAGCGACAGAAGCCGTTCGCCGAAGGCGCGGTTGCCGACCTGGTCGTGGTTCTGCAGGAAATCGATGAAGGCTGTCGGCGGCTGCCCGGCGCTCGGCTCGCCGCGCTTTTCGCCTGTCACATGCGACGTCTCACCCTGATAGCCGAAGCCCTCGGCCAGGATGCGCGCGAGCATAGGTATGCGGTCCTTGGCGAAGTCGCGGTAGTAGCCGTCGGTCTCGCCGCTTGCGATCACATGGGCGACGTTGTGAAAGTCATCGTTCCATTCTGCGGTGAAGAGCGACGGCTGTCCGGCTTCGTGGTGCGGATGAAGCGCGACGATGTTGCGATTGTCCTCCGTCATCAGATGGATGTGTCGCTCTGGAAGAGAGCGCCGCACCTCCGCGGCCAGCGCCACGAGAACCTCGGGTTCACTCTGGGGGTCACGCACATGATCGATCGCGTCGAGCCGCAACCCGTCGAAGCGGAACACGTCCAGCCAGTAGAGCGCGTTCTCGATGAAGAACCGCCGGACGGGCTCGCGCTGATAGGCGATCGCGGCGCCCCAGGGTGTCTGGCGCGCTTCGTCGAAGAAGCTTGAAGCATAGGCGTTGAGGTAATTCCCCTCTGGCCCGAAGTGGTTGTAGACGACGTCGAGGAAGATCATCAGGCCATGTGCATGGGCCGCATCCACCAGGCGCTTGAGCTCGTCCGGTGTGCCGTAGGCCGGGTGCGGGGCATAGGGCAGCACCCCGTCGTAGCCCCAGCCGCGATTGCCCGCGAATTGCGCCACCGGCATGAGTTCGATCGCCGTGACACCGAGTGCTGCCAGATGGGGCAGCCGGTCGATGATCGCGAGGAACGTGCCTTCTTCGGTGAACGTGCCGACATGCAGCTCGTAGATCACGGCCTCGGCGAAGGGCCGCCCGCGCCCGTTCTCGTTCTGCCAGTGATAGAAGTCGTGATCGACGACGAGCGAGGCATCATGCACGTCGCCCGCCTGCGCCTGGGCTGCCGGGTCTGGCACCGCCTGGCCTCCCGGCAGGACGAAGCTGTAGCGAGCGCCGAGGGCGACATTTGCGACGATCGCTTCATGCCACCCGTCCACGTCGCGGGCCATGGCGATGTCTTCATCGTTCAGCCGCAGCGTCATGGCATTCGCATCGGGAGCCCAGATGCGAAAGGACGTGCGACCGTCCCCCATGACGCTCGGTCCCCAATTCCGCTTGCGCCCATTCTGCATCATCGGCTCCTTGCCAGGAGGATGAGGGCGCGGCCGGGGCAGTCGAGATCTCCCAGATGGCGGCCTGGCTCTCGCTCTGTTTCACCGTCCGTGTCGTCCATTGTGGCCTGATAGGTGGAAAGCACCTCCACCCACTCCTGCGCCGGCGCGCCCGGCAATGCATGGAACCGAACCGGCTCGTGATGCGCATTGAAAAGGATCAGCAATTGGTCGTCGTCGGTGCCGCAGAGAAGCAGGCCGAAGGAGCGCGTGTGCGGCGCGTCCCAATCTTCGGGCTGCATGTCCTCCCCGTCCGGGCGGATCCACCGCACGTCCGGCGCACCATCACGTGTCCCGTTGCCATGGAGGAAGCGCGGTTGCCGCAGGAGCGGATGGCGCCGGCGAAGGGCGATCACCTGCTGCACGAATTCCATGAAGGCCTGCTCGCCCAGGCCGCGGTCTTCCCAGGAGAGCCAGTTCATCGCGTTGTCCTGGCAGTAGGCATTGTTGTTGCCGCCTTGCGAGCGTCCGATCTCGTCACCCATCAGGATCATCGGCGTGCCCTGCGAGAACAGAAGCGTCGCGAGCATGTTGCGGCGCATCTGGTCGCGCAGTGCGAGAATGTCCGGATCGTCGGTCGGTCCTTCCACGCCCCAGCTGGCACTCAGATTGTGGGAGTGGCCATCGGCATTGTTCTCGCCATTCGCATCGTTGTGCTTGTCGTCATAGGCGACGAGATCGGCGAGCGTGAAGCCGTCATGGGCAGTCACGAAGTTGATGCTCGACCAGGGCCGCCTGCCGCGCTTGTCGAACCGGTCGGCCGAGCCCAGGAGGCGCGCAGCGAGTTCCGGGGCATGGGCCTCGTCGCCGCGCCAGAAGCCGCGCACCGTGTCGCGGTAACGGTCGTTCCACTCCGCCCAGCCGGGTGGGAAGTTGCCGAGTTGATACCCATCGCTGCCGGTATCCCACGGTTCGGCAATTAGCTTCACCGCTGAGAGAAGTGGATCCTGGCGCACCGCATCGAGGAAGATGGCGTTCGGATCGAACATGTCGCGGTCGCGCCCGAGCGTGCTCGCAAGATCGAAGCGGAAGCCGTCCACATGGCATTCGCCGACCCAGTAGCGCAGCGAGTCCATCACCATCTGCAGCACGCGGGGATGGCGCATGTTCACGGTGTTGCCGCAGCCCGTCGTGTCGAAGAAATAGCGCGGGTCGTCGCCGAGCAGGTAGTAGCTCGCATTGTCGATGCCCTTGAAGGACAGCGTCGGTCCGAGGTGGTTGCCTTCCGCCGTGTGGTTGTAGACGACGTCGAGGATGACCTCGATGCCGGCATCGTGCAGACGGCGCACGAGCAGCTTGAAGTCATGGATCGTGCCACCGGGCGCGATGTAGCGCGGCGCCGGCGCGAAAAAGCCGATCGTGTTGTAGCCCCAGTAATTGCTGAGGCCCTTCTCCACGAGATAGCGGTCGTCGAAGAAGGCCTGCGTCGGCATGAGCTCGACCGAGGTCACGCCGAGATCGACCAGGTGATCGATCGTCCGCGGATCGGCAAAGCCTTCGAACGTGCCCCTGATATGGGGCGGCAGATCGTTACGAAGCGCCGTCATGCCCTTCACATGCGCCTCGTAGATCACCGTCTCCGACCAGTTTGCATGAACCGGCCTGTCGGCACCCCAGGTGAAGGCCGGGTCGACCACGACGCATTTCGGCATCACGAAGGCGGAATCGCGCCGGTCGAAGGAGAAGTCTTCGCGGTGATGGCCGACCCGGTAGCCGAAGAGCGCGTCGTGCCAGCGGATCTCGCCGTGGAGCGCGAGCGCATAGGGGTCGAGAAGCAGCTTGTGCGGGTTGAACCGATGCCCTGCTTCGGGCGCGTAGGGTCCGTCGACGCGGTAGCCGTAGAGCTGTCCAGGCCGCACGTCCGGCAGATAACCGTGCCAGACCTCGTCGGTATATTCGGGAAGAGGCACGCGATCGATTTCGCGGCGTCCGGCGCTGTCGAACAGGCAAAGTTCCACCTTGGTGGCATTGGCGGAGAAAAGGGCGAAATTGACGCCCGACCCGTCCCAACTGGCACCGAGCGGATAGGGAAGGCCGGGCCGCACGATGCGTTTCGCCATGGTCAGGATGTCCTTGTGGGCGTGAGGAAAAGGGTTGCGAGTGGTGGCAGGGTGAGCGTGAGCGACTGGGGCTGGCCGTGCCAGGGCTGGTCGTCGGTCGCGATGCCGCCGGCATTCGTGACGCCTGAGCCGCCGAAGGCCGGATCGTCCGTGTTCAGGATTTCCTGCCACGCGCCGGCTACGGGCACGCCAATGCGATAGCCGATCAGGACCTGCGGCGTCATGTTGGCGACGACGGCAACGGGCGGCATGTCTGGCTCGCCGAAGCGCAGGAATGAAAAGACGCTGTTGGTCGTGTCCCCGCCTTCGATCCACGCGAAACCGGAGGGGTCGCAGTCTCGCTGATGGAGCGCGGCTTCACTGCGATAAACGCCGTTCAGCGCCCGCACGAGCGCCTGCGTTCCTCTGTGGAAGGGGTCGTCGAGCAGATGCCAGTCGAGCGAATAGTCGTGCCGCCACTCCCGCTCCTGCGCGAATTCCCCGCCCATGAACAGAAGCTTCTTGCCCGGATGGCCCCACATGAAGCCAAAATAGGCGCGCAGGTTTGCAAATTTCTGCCAGCGATCGCCCGGCATGCGGGTGAGGAGCGAGCCCTTTCCGTGCACCACTTCGTCATGGCTGAGCGGCAGCACGAACTTTTCGGAGAAGCCGTAATGGATGCCGAACGTCATCTTGTGATGATGATGGCGGCGGTAGAGCGGGTCTTCCTTCATGTAGGCCAGGGTGTCGTGCATCCAGCCCATGTTCCACTTGTAGTCGAAGCCAAGGCCGCCATCCTCGCTCGACCGGCTGACGCCCGGCCAGGCGGTCGATTCCTCCGCGATCATGACGGCGCCATCGGCGGTCTCGTGCACCAGCCGGTTCGCCTCCTGGAGGAAGGAGACGGCGTCGAGGTTCTCGTTGCCGCCATAACGGTTGGGGATCCATTCGTCGTGCTTGCGGCTGTAGTCGAGGTAGAGCATCGAGGCGACGGCATCGACGCGCAGACCGTCAACATGGAACCGGTCGAGCCAGAAGAGCGCGCTCGACGTCAGGAAATTGGCAACTTCGGTGCGCCCGAAATTGTAGATCAGCGTGTTCCAGTCCTGATGGAAGCCGAGGCGTGGATCTTCATGCTCGTAGAGCGCCGTCCCGTCGAAGCGCGCCAGCCCGTGCGCGTCGCTCGGAAAATGCGCCGGCACCCAGTCCATAATCACGCCGATGCCGGCCTGATGCAGCCTATCGACGAGGCGGGAGAAATCCTCCGGGCTCCCGAAGCGGCTTGTCGGTGCGAAAAGGCCGATCGGCTGATAACCCCAGGACCCGGTGAAGGGGTGCTCCGTTAGCGGCAGGAACTCCACATGGGTGAAGCCCATGTCCACGACATAGTCGACGAGTTCCTCGGCTGCCGTCGCATAGTCGAGCAACGCGCCATCGGCGCCGCGTCGCCAGCTGCCGAGATGCACCTCGTAGATCGAAATCGGCTGGTCCGGCCGTTGCAGGTTCTGTCTGCGGGAAAGCCAGTCGCCGTCGTCCCACGACACATCGCCAAGCCCGTGTACGATCGAGGCCGTCGCCGGCGGCGTTTCCTGATAGAACCCGAAAGGATCGGTCTTGAGCGGTAGCCGGGTGCCATTGGCCCCGATGATCTCGAATTTGTAGCGATGCCCCGGTTCGACGCCCGGGATGAAAAGCTCGAAGAGGCCGCCGCCAAGCCGTCGGCGCATGGGATGGCGCCGCCCATCCCAGAGATTGAAGTCGCCGACGACCGCAACTCGTCGAGCGTTCGGCGCCCACAGCGCAAAGGCCGTCCCGGCCACACCCTGGTGCACCATGGGGTGGGCACCAAGCCTTTGGTAGAGCTGTTGGTGGCGGCCCTCCGCGATCAGATACTCGTCGAGATCGCCAAGTACAGGGCCGAAGCGATAGGGATCTTCCAGAACGTGGTGTGCGCCGTCCCAGTGCACATCGAGCTGGTAGAGCCCGCTCGGCGCACCCCGGACGATGCCCGAAAAGAGACCGGCAGGATCGATGCGGTCGAGCGCCTCCGCCTCCTGACCATCAGGCCAGACGACTGCGACCGAAAGAGCATCGGGCAGAAACGCTGTGATCCGTAAACCGTCAGGCGTGGCATGGGGTCCGAGAAGCGAAAACGGGTTGCCGAAGGTGCCATCCACGATCGCAGCAATGTCGCGGTCATTGAGGTCCGTCATGACGTGCACCCGCTGTCGCGATCGAGGATATCGATGAGGCCCTGCAACGGTATGTCGACCCAGTGCGGACGGTTAGACAGCTCGTAAGCCACCTCGTATGCGGCCTTCTGAATCTCGAAGAGATCGAGAAGGCAGAAGATGTGGGCGCGATCTGCGGGCACGGTGGTCGCATCAGCCATGGCGGCGAGATAGGTTTCGACCAAGCCGTTCCGGCTTGCTTCCAGCCATTGATCAGCCGCACGTGCGACGGCATGTGGATCGGCTTGCGGCAGCGTTCGCAACCCTTCCTGAGCCTGCGCCGCTGCATAGGCGAGTGACCGGAGAATGCCGGCGAGATCGCGCAGCGGTGACGTCTTCTCGCGTCTACTCTCCACGTCTCTGCGCGGCTCGCCCTCGAAGTCGATGATGGAGAAATCGTCACCAACGACGAGGACCTGGCCGAGGTGATAGTCTCCGTGAATGCGCGACAGATAGCCGTTCATGGGTGTCGCCAGCGCTGCACGAACCCGCTCATGCAGATCCGCCTTCCGTTCAAGAAGAGTAGCCGCAAGCTTGCTACCGGCTTGCGCCAGACCTGCTCGATCAAGGCGCTGCAGCATATCGTCGACCTCTGCTTCCACCTCCGCGACCCAGCCTGCGATATCCTCGGCAAGCATGGGACGTGGTGCGAAGGCTTCATTGTCGGTCTGCCGGGCAAGGGCCCGGTGCAGATCAGCCGTCCGTCGGCCGAGCTTTTCCCCGATCAGGAGATGTGGCGGAAAGTCCGGCATGGCGTCTTCGACAGCAGAAGTGGGAAGGGATGTTTCAACTGGGGCAAGCGCCAGCTCCTCAAGCGCGCGCTCCAGTCCCTCCGTCACCACCGTCCACGCATCCCCCTGGTTGCGGGTGAAGGCGAAGATCGAAGCGAGCGCAAAGCTCTCGTCCGCGTCGCGCAGCCATACGGCGCCGAGATAAGCGGGGGTGTGGGCAAAGCCCGCATCCTCGGTGAGATAGCGCGTCATCTCGATCTCGGGTTGAACGCCCGAGCGCAGCCGCCGGTAGACCTTGAGCAAGGCCTCGTCACCAAGCGCGACAGAGACGTTGCTCTGATCGAGGCTCAGCGTTCGAACATCGATCTCCTTGAACTCCATGGCCCGCAGGCGTTCGTTGCCTTCGAACACCACCTCATGCGACCCAGTCTTGATGGTCGCGCTCTCCTGTGCCAACAGGACGCAACTGCGCGCGAAGTCGGCTTCGAAGGTCGCATCCACGAGCGCGCCGACCACCGGCCCGCGGCGCAGCTTTGCCAGTGTTCGCCCAAGCGTCGGCGCTCCAAAGGTAAGGTTTTCTTCACCCCAGCGTGCCGCAAGCGGCATGAAGTAGCGACGCGTCTCGCCGCCGAGCGGGACATCGGCGAGCGCAAGCCGGAACCGGTCATCGACGGCGCCCAGATCCGTGATGGCCGCTCGCCCAGCGAGCTCGCCATGGGCACCCGACCAGCGCTGCAACGGCAGAAAGCTCGGCAGCACCTCCGTCTCCAGCAGCGTGCGTGCTTCGCCGGAAAACAATCCGCCAATCTCCGCGCTCCGGACGGGCAGGGTCACGAACTCCGGCAGGATCTCCGGCACGGGCCGGTGCCATGTCGGCGCGTCGGCGTCCTGCGTCAGCGCAAACCAGAAGAAACCGAAGGCCGGCAGCGTGACGAGGTAGGGCAGATCGCCAATCGGCGGAAAAGGAGAGTGGCTCGTCAGTTCAACGGGAACATGCGCTTTCCATTGGGCGAGATCGAGTTCCACCGCCTGGGCCGAGCGCGACAGATTGGCCACGCACAGAATGGTCTCCCCCTCGTGCTCGCGCACATAGGCGATGATGTGCCGGTTTGCCGGATAGAGCAGCGTCATGTTGCCCCGACCAAAGCTTGCGTGTCGGCGCCGGACGCCGACGAGACGGCGCACCCAGTTCAAAAGCGAGGAGGGGTCGTTTTCTTGGCGCTCCACATTGATCGCGCCATAGCCGTAGACCGGATCGAAAATGACCGGCAGATAGAGCTGCTGCGGATCGGCGCGTGAGAAGCCGGCATTGCGGTCCGACGACCATTGCATGGGCGTCCGCACACCATCCCGATCGCCGAGATAGTAGTTGTCGCCCATCCCGATCTCGTCGCCGTAATAGAGGATCGGCGTGCCAGGCATCGACAGAAGCAGCGAGTTCAAAAGTTCGATCTTGCGCCGGTCGTTCTGCAACAGCGGCGCGAGACGCCGCCGGATGCCGAGATTGATGCGCGCTCGGCGATCGGCCGCATAGGTCTGCCAGAGATAGTCACGCTCTTCGCTCGTCACCATTTCGAGCGTGAGTTCGTCGTGGTTGCGCAGAAAGATCCCCCACTGGCAGTTCTCGGGGATCGGCGGCGTCTGGCGGATGATGTCGGTGATCGGGTACCGGTCTTCCCGCGCAAGCGCCATGTAGATGCGCGGCATCAGCGGGAAGTGGAACCCCATGTGGCATTCGTCGCCTTCGCCGAAATAGGGTCGCGTATCCTCGGGCCACTGGTTCGCTTCGGCAATGAGCATCCTATCGCTGTAGCGCTCGTCGAGCGACGCGCGGATCTTCTTCAGGACCTCGTGCGTCTCCGGCAGGTTCTCGTTATTGGTGCCTTCGCGCTCGACAAGATAGGGAATTGCGTCGAGACGCAGGCCGTCCACGCCCATCTCCAGCCAGAGATGCATGACCTTCAGCACCTCGTCCAAGACGCGCGGATTGTCGAAGTTGAGATCCGGCTGGTGCGAATAGAAGCGGTGCCAGAAATAGGCTTTCGCGACCGGATCCCACGTCCAGTTCGAGGTCTCCGTGTCGGTGAAGATGATCCGCGTCTCCGGGAACTTCTCGTCCGTGTCGCTCCAGACGTAGAAGTCGCGCGCAGCCGATCCCGGCTTGGCATGGCGCGCACGCTGGAACCACGGATGCTGATCGGACGTGTGGTTGATGACCAGTTCCGTGATAACCCGAAGCCCACGCTTGTGCGCAGCGGTGACGAAGGCTCTGAAGTCCCGCATGCGGCCATAGACGGGATTCACCTGCCGGTAGTCGGAGATGTCGTAGCCATCGTCGCGCAACGGCGACGGATAGAAGGGCAGGAGCCAGACCGCCGTGGCGCCAAGCGCTTGTATATAATCGAGCCTCTCGATCAGGCCCTGGAAGTCGCCGACGCCGTCGCCGTTGGAATCGTGAAACGCCTTGACGTGCAGCTGGTAGATAATCGCGTCTTTGTACCAATCGGTCTGGGAACGATCGATTGCGTCATTAGGCTGGATGAGCTTCATGCCGTCACCTCGTCGAGCGAGAACAGGCGCCAGACGGCATAGGGCCGCTCCAGCGGGTCGAGGCGCAGGCGGTGCATCTTGCCCTGCCAGATGAACCGGTTGCCGTGGAGCACGTCTTCCACGCCGACAGCGCCATCGTCGTCGAGCCCGAACTCCCAGAGCGGCACCTCGAATTCGAAGTCCTGCGGTTCGCGGGCGTTCAGGTTGACATGGAAGAGGAAGAGATCGCCGGTCAGGCGATCATGCCGACCGTAGGAGAGAACGTGCGGGTTGAAGGCGTTGAAGAAGGAAAGCTGCTCCGGTTCCAGAATGTGCGGATGCGCGTGCCGCAGCGCGTTGATCGCGCGAACGTCGTCCTTGATGTTGCCGGGAGCATCGAAGTCGCGATGTCGGAGCTGGTACTTCTCTGAATCGAGATACTCCTCCTTGCCCGGCACCGGCGCGGCCTCGCAAATCTCGTACCCGGAATAGATGCCGTAATTTCCGGTAAGCGTGGCGGCGAGCACGAACCGGACCTGAAAGCCCGCGCGGCCGTTTTCCTGCAGGTAGTATGGGTTGATGTCCGGCGTGTTGGCGAAGAAGTTCGGCCGCATGTAGTGGCGACACGTCTCGATAGTCAATTCCGTGAGATAGGCCTCCAGCTCGCTCTTGGTGTTGCGCCAGGTGAAGTAGCTGTAGGACTGCGTGAAGCCGAGCTTGGCCAGCCGCTTCATCACCTTGGGGCGTGTGAACGCTTCCGACAGGAAGATCGCCTCGGGATGCCGCGCCTTGACCTCGCCGATCATCCATTCCCAGAAGGGGAACGGCTTGGTGTGCGGATTGTCGACGCGGAAGATCGTGACGCCATGGTCGATCCAGAACAGGACGACATCGCGCAGCGCAAACCAGAGATCCGGCAAGGCCTGTCCATAGAAATGGACGTTGACGATGTCCTCGTACCTTTTAGGCGGGTTCTCGGCGTATTTGATCGTGCCGTCCGGCCGCCAGTCGAACCACTCCGGATGGTCCTTGATCCAGGGGTGGTCGGGCGAGCACTGGATGGCGAAGTCGAGCGCGATCTTCAGTCCACGCGCCTCGGCCGCTTCGACGAGCGCATCGAAATCTTCAAGCGTGCCGAGTTCGGGATGGAGCGCATCGTGGCCGCCGTCCGGCGAGCCGATCGCATAAGGGCTTCCCGGGTCCGTCGCGGAGGCGGTCAGACGGTTGTTCGGTCCCTTGCGGTGTGCACGTCCGATCGGATGGATCGGTGGGAAATAGAGCACGTCGAATCCGAGATCGCGCACATAATCGAGCCGGTCGATCACATCGCGCAGCGTCCCGTGCGTCTGATCGTCGGGTCCGCAGGATCGCGGAAAGAGCTCGTACCACGCACCCGTCGCAGCGATGACCGGATCGACGACCACGCTGATCTCGTGCTCGTGGAGTGTCTGATCGAGTCTTGGGCCGCCCGTTGCGGCCAGGTCGGCAAGCTCTGACCCGAGAAGGATCTCACTCGGGTCGCTGCCCTGATGGATCCGCGCTGCAAGATCGGCCGCATCCGGTCGTTCGGACAGAAGGCTCTCGGCGAGCAGAAGACCCTCGTCGATATCCACCTGTTTCAGGACGCCGGCTGCGGCTTTCTTCGCTGCATCGCGCTGCCAGGTGCCGAAGGCGTTCCGCCAGGCAGCGATCGTGAAGCTGTGGGTGCCGATGTCTAGAAACGTGATCGCTGCCACCCAGCGATCGTTCTCCTGATGCACCAGCGGGACGACGGTCCATGGCTCAGACGCATCCGCCCGATGCCGGACTTCCGCCCCCAGCACCTCATGGCCGTCGCTGAAGATGTCTGCGCTAACCTGCATAGGAATGCCGACTACGGCCTTTGCCGCAAAGCGGCCGCCATCGATTTCGGGTTCGACATTTTCGATGGCGATGCGTCGCGCTGCCAGATCAGCCAGCGGCGACGATCGCAGCGACGAGAAATTTCCATTGGCCGTTTGGTGCATCCGAGACTCCCGCGAGGAGGTCTCCCAAGCAGGTCAGGCGCCAGTTGTTCCTTGCTGGCCGAGGTTTTCTTCTCACGCGCTGAACAAAGCGCCCGAGAAGCTGTTCGACCGGCGTGGGATATCCAACTTTCGCAAGAGGACCCGAGATGGACGATGCCGACCGCCAGGAAAACAAGCTCAGTCAGATCCGCGCGAGGGCTTATGAGCTATGGGAATCAGAAGGGCGACCGGAGGGTCGTCAGGATGTTCATTGGCGCTTGGCTTGTGAAGAATTCGCGGAAACCGAGACCGCCGGTCAGCCTCAAGATGAGGCGACACCCGATGTTGTGACAGCCAGCGTTGAAAGCCCGCCGCCCGCGCCGAAGCGCGCCACGAAGCCAAAATCACCCCGGCAGATCAAGACCTAAGAGGTATCGCCCGTTTGGCTCTACTCCGCTTGGACGCATCGCTCGGAAGTTGCCGCGCTAGCGCATCCGGGCGAGGGGCTAACACGCGATCTCTTGATCGCCGCGCACAGTCGCGCGAATTCGATTTGCCGATGCAGATGCCGACGGTCTCCGGGGCAGGGGTGGTTGCCCTGTCTGACCGATGCGATTTATGACCGACAACGGCTGAGATGCGCAATTAACCGCGCCTCCTCAACGGATCAGGCTTCGTCGAACTCCGTAATAAAATCCATGTCCAGCTCCAGCCCATGGCCCGGGCCGGCGGGGATCTCGATGAAGCCGTCGTTCGGCAGCGGCGCGTTTCGCACGATCTTGTTCGAAACATCCTCGAAGATGCGCAGGCGTTCCAGGAAAAGCGCGTTCGGCATCACGCTGACGATGTGCATGTGCATGTGCTCCATCGCGTGGGGGGCAAATTTCAGGTTCCACGCCTGCGTCAGCGCCCCGATCTTTAGCATTTCCGTCATGCCGCCGGCGCGCGCGCCGTCGAGTTGGATGATGTCTGCCGCTTCGCCGAGGATGAGGTCGCGCGCACCGTATTTCGTATATTCATGCTCGCCGGTGGCCAGGGGAATGCTGGTGCCGCGCCGCACCCGGGCAAGTCCGGGTATGTCGTCGGCGAGAACCGGTTCCTCGAACAGATAGATGTCGAATTCCTTCGCGCGATCGGCGAATTTGATGGCCGTTCCGGCGTCCCAGCAATTGTTGGCATCGATCAGCAGCCGGACATCGGGTCCGACAGCCTCTCGGACTTTGCGCACGCGCGCGAGATCGCGGTTGAGGTTCCGCGCGTTGTCCACGCCGACTTTGAACTTGATCTGACTATAGCCTTCCCCGACCATGCCCACCATTTCGTCGACCAGTTGATCGTCGTCATAAGATGTCCAGCCGCCGCTGGCATAGACGGGCAGGCGGGTCTTCCCGCCACCCAGCAACCGGTAGAGAGGCAGCCCGATGATCTTTCCTTTGAGGTCCCAAAGAGCGAGGTCCACCGCGCTCAATGCGCAATAGGTCAGACCCTTGCGGCCGACGCCTCTCAGGTAATGAAACAGTTCCTCCCACAGCACTTCGGTATCCAGAGGATCACGACCAGTGATCCTCGGAGCGATGTTGTGGCGGATCAGGCTTCGCGTCGCTTCACCACCGACCTCGTGATAGGTGAGGCCGAAGCCTTCCAATCCCTGATCCGTTGTGATCCGCACCACTGTAAAGCCGATCGTCTCGACGGTGCGCGTTGCATCGGCAAAACCTGCAGGGACGGGCGAAGACACCAGATGGACGTCGACCTTGGCAATGCGATGTTGATGCGTGGTCATCTGAATGCTCCGTTTCGAGTGGTGGTTGCCGTCAAGCCGAATAGGATATGTAAGCGGTTTAATCAATGGGTCTGACACACTCCAAGATGCGTTGATCGAGGGGCTCGATGGGGAACAAAGCGCGCCATTTGAGAGCGCCGGCGCCAAAACTTTCAGGATTGCTAATGGTGGAGATCGCCGGGTGCGCGGGTGTTTTGGGAGGTAGGTCAAAGGTTGTCGAGGGCAGCCTGACTTTTTTAGTGGCGAGTGAATTGACGGACCAAAAAAGCAATGCGAATATGTAAGCGATTACACAAGACGCCGTAATCAGGGAGAGATGGTCGGGGTTGTGCGGGTATTCCGCAAATTTGATGGCGCTGTCGCTGTCGACATCCCCGGCCGCATTGAAAAGGAGGAGTAAACGGTGAATTCGAAGCTTCTATTGACGACGGCAATCTCGCTCGTGCTGTCCGCAGGGCTTGCGGCTGCTGCTGATGTGACATTGCGCGTCGGAACGGTCTACCAGACGACCCATACGATCTCCCAGGGCAGCGCCGAGTTCGAGCGCCTCGTCGAAGAGAAGTCGGATGGCGCCATCGACGTTCAGGTCTTCTACGCGGAGGAACTCGGTTCCGAACGCGAGATGGCCGAGATGACGCGTGCCGGCGGTCTCGAGATGGTGCTGAGCGGTCTGCCGGGTACCGGTTCCTTCGTCCCCCAGCTTGAGGTGATGGAGGCCTTCTACACCTACGCGGACGTCGAAGATCTCGCGAACGTCTTCAATGCGATCTCAGACGACCTGAACGCCTTCATGGAGCCGCAGGGCTTCCATCTCGTCGGCACAATGTACCAGGGCCCACGCAATCTTCTTTCGAAGACCCCGGTGCGCTCGCTTGAAGACATGGCCGGGCTGAAGCTGCGCATTCCGCAGACGCCTCTCTTCGTCGCGCTGGCCCAGACCTGGGGCGCGACGCCCACGGCCATCAGCCTTGGCGAAGTCTACACCTCGCTTGAATCGGGTGTAATCGACGCTGTCGACGGTACTTCGGAAACGATCGTGTCGAGCAAGTTCTTCGAACGGGCCGGCTATCTCACGCTGACCCGTCACAACTTCTATCCGCAGCCGATGGTGGCCAACAAGGCATGGTGGGATGGTCTCAGCGACGAGCACCGCCAGATCATCGAGGAAGCTGCGGCCGAAGCCGGCGAGTTCCAACTCGGACTTCACAAGGCGGCCGACGAAGCTGCCATGCAGGCCATGGTCGACGGCGGCGTCGAGATCATCGAAGTCGATATCGCACCGTTCCGCGAGCCTGTGCTGGCGGCGATGGACGAGTATGTGAAGAGCAAGGGTGACGACGTCTACGCCGTCTACCAGAAGATGCTCGAAGCATCGAGCGCCGAGTAATTTGAAGAGTGAGGCCGGGGATGACAAGCGCTTATATCAAAACTCTTGAAACGCTCATCATTCTCGGCCTTGTCGCCATGGTGAGCCTGACGCTGAGCTCGACGTTGATCCGGCTCATTCCGGGTCAGGGCGGCATTTATTGGGCTGAAGAAGTCAGCCGCTACATCAGCATCTGGGTCGTGTTCCTAGCCGGAGGTCTCGGCATCCGGTACTGGATCCACCTGAACGTCGATATCTTCGTGATCATGTTGCCGGGACGCGCTCAGAACTGGCTGATGATTTTCTGCCTCGGCTTGATGCTGCTGTTCGAAGGCGTTCTCCTTTGGTTCGGAGGAACGCTGACGATCTCGAACCACGCCCAGCAGTCCGCCTCTCTCCAAATGCCCATGAGCTATGCCTACGCCGCGATTCCGGTCGGCGCAGTCATCATGATCGGTGAGACGCTCCGCCTGATCTGGCGCGAGTACACGTCTCAGCCGCGAGAATTCTTCGAGGCGGACTGAGCGTTTCGTCTGCTGCTTGCCAAGGCTTGTCTCATGATTCCTGTTCTTTTCAGTTCGTTTCTCATTCTGCTTCTGATTGGCGTACCGATCGCTTTTTCCATCGGTCTTGCATCGCTGCTTCCCATTTATCTCGAAGGCAATCTGCCGCTGTCGCTCGTGATCAGCCGGATGTTCGGCGGAATCGATTCCTTCCCGCTGATGGCGATCCCGTTCTTCATTCTGACGGGCACCTTAGCGAACGCCTGCCGGATGACTGACAAGATCATGGACCTTGCCGCGTTCATGGTCGGCCGCATGCGCGCCGGCCTCGCGCACTGCGATATCATCGCCTCGATCCTTTTCGGCGGCATCACAGGCTCTGCCGTTGCCGACGCTGCCTCGCAGGGATCTGTTCTAATCCCGAGCATGAAGGCCCATGGCTATCCCGCAGGATATGCCGCCGCGGTGACCAGTTCGTCATCGGTGATGGGATCGATCATCCCGCCCAGCACGCTTATGATCATCTATGGCTATTTGACCGGCGTCTCCACGGGCAAGCTCTTCCTCGGCGGCGTCATTCCGGGAATCCTGGTCGGACTGACATTGATGCTCGTCGCGCATCTCGAAGCGGTCCGTCTCGGCATCGGCGTCGACCATGACGCTCGCAAGCGCGACTGGGGCAATTTCCTGAAGGTGCTGCGCGGTTCGGGCCCCGCCATGCTGATTCCGATCATCATTCTCGGCGGCATCACCGGCGGTTTCTTCACCCCAACTGAAGCAGGTGTCATCGCGATCGGCACGATCCTGATCCTCGGCACATTCGTATATGGCGGCTTTACCCGGGAGAGACTGCGCAAAGCGTTTTTGAATGCTGGATTCACCACCGCGATGGTGATGCTAATCCTGGCGACATCAACGGTTTTTGCAAACCTGATGACCCGGGCGCGCGTCCAGGCTGAGATGATCGAGTTCCTGCAAAGCGTCACGGCCGTTCCGGAATTGCAGATGGCGCTGGTGATTCTTGCACTGCTCGGTCTTGGCCTGTTCATCGATGCGACCGCTGTCCTCATCATGTTTGCCGCACCTCTGGCGGCGGTCAGCGCCGGTCTCGGCTACGATCCGATCCACGCCGGCATCGTCTTCGTGATCGCATGCCTCATCGGCGGCCTCACGCCGCCCGTTGGGACGCTTCTCTTCATCGGCGCGGGGATCGCCAGGATCAGTATCGCAGAGGCGTCGAAGTCGATCCTGCCCTTCGTTCTCGCCCTGATCATCGCGACCTTCGTGTTCATGTTGGTTCCTCCGCTGGTCACCTGGCTGCCTAATCTCGCTTTCGATTGATCCGTGATCGCGCGCCGGCTGTGGCAGCGCGCGCTCTGGATTGAAATCTCGAAGGAATCCAAATGCTGAAATTCGGTGTGTGTGGCACGGCTTTTTGGGCCGACAATGTCCATATTCCCGGCCTCTTGGCCAATGAGGATGTGGAACTGGTCGGGGTCTGGGGCCGCGATGCCGGGAAGCGGGGCGACCTGGCCTCGAAGCACGGGTTGCGTGCCTTTCCCAGTTTCGAGGCGCTGTGCGATGAGGTGGATGCGCTGTCCTTCGCCGTCCCGCCGACCATCCAAGCAGAACTGGCGCCGCAGGCGATCGGGCGAGGCCTGCACGTCATTCTCGAAAAGCCGCTCGGTCCTACTCTCGATGAGGCCAACGCGATCGTCGAGGGCATCCGCAATCGCGGCACATCGGCAGTTTGCTTCCTGACACGCATGTTCGTCGACGAAGTCACTGACTTCGTTTCCGAGGCGCGCAAACTTCAGCCGGTCAAAGGCGAGGCCAGCTTTCGCTCGAACGCGTTGCTGGAAGGACCATATGCGTCGTCCTCCTGGCGCCAGGAACGGCATGGTGCCTTGCTGGACGCAGCGCCCCACGGCATGTCGGTGCTCGTTGCCGCATTGGGCCCGATCACGGAAGTTTCGGCACAATGGGCGGGTGACGGCACGTACTCGCTGGCCTTCCAACACGCCGGCGAAATCACCTCGACGCTCGATCTGAATTTGCGCGATACCGAAGTTCAGTTCGCCGAACGCTACGCGTTCGCCAACGACCGCGAGGTCTCTCTCCCGAAGCTCGCTTACAATCGCAAGGCGACCTTCACGCGCGCCAGCGAAATCCTGGTCGAGCAGGTCAAGCTTGGCCGTGAGCAAACACAGAGTCAGCTGGGGCTCGCACTTCACCTGGTGGCGGTCGCACAGGCCGCTCAGGAAAGCCTGGCGAGCGGAGGCAACGTTCAGAAAGTTGCGCCGACCGACCATCGTCTCGAAGGAGCGGTGAATGGCTGAGCATGTCGCCTATGGCCGCTTGCTCGCGCGGTTCGCCGCTCAGTGGCGCACGCGCGCGATGAGCGAGGAGGTCGCGCTCAAGACGAGGCTCCACATCATCGACACGTTGGCTGCGATCGTGTCCGGTTCTGCGCTGGAAGCGGGGCGGGCAGGGCAGCGATACGTCGAGGCCCTCGGTGGGCGCCAGGTCGCATCCGTCATCGGCACATCGATCAAGGCGCCGATCATCGAGGCCGCGCTTGCCAACGGTATGGCTGCCCATGCGGACGAATCCGACGATTCCCACGAGACGAGCCAGACCCATCCCGGCTGCGGGGTCCTTCCGGCGGTGCTTGCCGTTGCCGAAGAGGTTGGCGCGACAGGGCAGGAATTTATTGAGGCCGTCAATCTCGGCTATGAAATGACCATCCGGTTTGGCGAGGCGATGGCGCCAGCCATGAGCTTTGCGAAGTCTTCGCTGTCCTGCCACGCATTCGGCCCGCTGTTCGGCGCGGGGTTTGCTGCTGGCTACCTGATGCGCTTCGACGAGGAGAAATACCTCATCCTGCTGAACTACCTGGCGCAGGAGGCATCAGGGCTGACGACATGGCGGCTGGATGAAGCCCACACGCTGAAGAGCTACGTTTTTGCAGGCATGCCAGCAAGCAACGGAGTCAAGGCTGCGGCCTTCGTGCGGTCGGGGTTTACCGGTAGTGGTGATGTCCTCAACCCGGCAAACCGCAACTTCTTCGACGCGTTCTCCGAGGCCATGAAGCCCGAGAAACTTTACGAAAATCTCGACGGCCCTTGCCGCATCCTGGAGACGGATTTCAAGAAATACAGTGTGGGATTTCCGATCGCCGCGCCGATCTCGGCGCTGGAAAGCATCCTTGATGAGCATGCGGTCAACGCTGGCGACATTCGGGCGATCCGGATCCGATATCTCGACGATTGGTACAAGGTGATCGGTGACGAGAACCGCATGCCGGATCTGAACCTGCGCTACTGCATGGCTGTCACGATCCTGGATGGCGCGCTCACATTTGCGGCAGCCCATGACGAACAGCGGATGCTCGACCCTGCCGTGCGTGCGCTTGGCGAACGGATCAACTTTCTGCCGGCGAAGCCTGGGCAGGATCGCTTCGAGGCACGATTGGAAGTGGACCTATCGACCAGCACGCTTTCTGCGTCCCAAGGTCTCTTCGTGCTCGGTCGGAAGGAAAACCCGATGAGCGTCGAGCAGGTGCACGAGAAGGCGCGCGAGCTGCTGGAAATGGTTCTGGCCGCCGATGCGGCGCAATCCGTGATCGATCACGTGCACGCTCTGCACGAGGCACCCGACATTTCAGCTCTCGTCAGAACCATGGCAGTCTGACCGGAGACGTCAGATGTCCATTTCTCGCGGAGCGCCGGTCGAAGATCGGATAATCAATTGCGCGTTGACGCGGATCGGGAGCGCGATCTCCTCTCCATCGAGAACGTTCATCACATAGTTCGCGATGACTTGTCCCATCTCACGGCTGGGAACATCGACAGTGGTGAGCGGCGGGTCCACATGCCGCGCAAGTTCGATATCGTCGAAACCGGATATCGAGATGTCGGCCGGCACCGAGAGGCCCTGCGCCTTCGCCTCGATGACCGCGCCGGATGCGAGGTAGTCGTTGGTGCAGATCACGGCGGTCGGCCGCATCGGCTCCTCGATGATCGCTCGCATGCCTTCTCGCCCACAGCCGATCGTCCACTGCGGAACGATCTTGAAATGTTGCGGGCGAACCGCGATCCCTTCCTTGGCCAGCGTATCCTGAATGCCGTTGATGCGCAGACGGATGCGGTCGTTATGGGCGTAATTGGCGGCGATCACGCCGAACGAGCGATGGCCGAGATCGATCAGGTACCGCACCATGTTCGACATCTCGTCGTAATTGTCGATGCCGATGCAGTTCGTGCGTCCGAAGGCGCCGGTCGTGTAAACGATCACGTGCAGCACCTTGCGCTGCTCCAGCATCGTGAACAGTTCCTGGGGGTGGTCTTCGCCCATGATCACCAGGCACTCGACGCCGTTCTGGACCATCTTCGCCGCCTGATCGAGCGTTCTGGCCTCAGAAGCATCGGGACGGCCGAGCAGCAGCGTGTAGCCGCCCGAACCGAGTGCCTGCTGTAGGGATTCTAGCATCGTCGCGATGGTCTGGTGACCGAGCGTCGGGATGAGGGCGCCGATCGTGCGCGTCCTCTGGCTAGCGAGCGCCTGCGCCGCGCCGTGGGGGATCCAACCGAGCTCGGCGATGGCGGCTTCGACCCGTCGCCGGGTTTTCTCCGTGACGGTGCTTGGTGCGTTGATGACGCGAGAGGCCGTCGCGGTCGATACTTTTGCCAGGCGCGCAACATCCTCGAGCTTGACGCCGGCTTGCGTTGAGCGGCGCGAGCGGGTCTTCCGGACTTGCTTGGCTTCTTCTGCCGTATCGCTCAAACGCCCGATCCTCTTCGTTCCGCCTGCGGTGCCACCGCCAAGTCGCGGTCATTCTTCACGTCGGCCAGTCGTTGTCCGATCAACAGCATTTTGCGCGCCGCAGCTGCAGCACCAAAGCCGTTGTCTATATTGACCGTCACGATGCCTGGCGCACAAGATGCGAGCGCGGAAGTCAATGCGGCATGTCCGCCTGCCGACACGCCATAGCCGACGGATGTGGGCACGGCGATCACCGGTGCATGCACAAGCCCTGCCAGAACGCTGAACAGCGCGCCTTCCATTCCGGCAACTGCGATGATCAGTCGATACGACCGGATTTCATCGATGTTGTCGAGAAGTCGCCATAGGCCTGCGACACCGACATCGGCGAAAAGCTTTGACCCATGGCCGAAGAACTCCAGAGACCGAAGCGCTTCCCAGGCGACCGGCATGTCCGATGTCCCGGCGGCGACGACGGCAACGTCCAGGCTTTTGCTAAGCGCGGGTCCGCCAGAGCCGATCCGGGCGGTCGAGGACACGCGATCATAGTGTAACCGCAATCCCAGCTTCGACAGCGCCTCGGCTTTTTCCGGGGCCAGCCGGGTGATCAGCGCGCTGTCACGGCGGTCTTCGATCTCGCTGAGAATGTCTGCCAGTTGTTCTACGCTTTTACCCGAGGCGAAGATGGCTTCCGCGACGCCGGTTCTCGAAGCGCGATCACGGTCGATCAGGTGCTCCACTGGACCATCGTCTGGCCTCTGTTCATTCAAGCGATTTCCCGTGATCGGCACGGCGGCTCCTTGCGGTTGACGATGGACAAGACGAATTCGATCCCCTATAGCAGACGTAATTGTAAGCGCTTACTTTATCGATGTCGACTGATCTCTTAGTAGGATGAGAGCTGGAAAAAATGAGCAAAGCCAAAGGTATGCGCAAGGGGTTGGCCGGGTATGGCGATGCGGGCTTTTCCCTGTTCCTGCGAAAGGCTTTCATCAAGGCGATGGGCTATTCGGACGATGCGCTCGATCGTCCAATCATCGGTATCACGAATACCTATTCCGGCTTCAATGCGTGCCATCGCAATGTGCCCGACATGATCGAGGCGATCAAACGCGGCGTGATGCTGGCCGGTGGACTGCCGGTCGATTTCCCTGTGATTTCCATGCATGAGGCCTTCACCAATCCGACCAGCATGTATGTGCGCAATCTCATGGCAATGGATGCCGAGGAGATGATCCGCGCGCAGCCGATGGATGCTGTCGTGCTGATCGGTGGGTGCGACAAGACAGTGCCGGCGCTGCTGATGGGCGCGGCAAGTGCGGATGTCCCTGCAATCATGACCGTGACCGGTCCGATGATCACCGGCAGCCACAAGGGCGAGCGGCTCGGTGCCTGTACCGATTGCCGGCGTCTTTGGGGCCAGCACCGCGCGGGCGAGATCGACGAGGCGGAAATCGAGGAAATCAGCGGCAAGCTGGCGCCAGGCGCCGGCACCTGCATGGTGATGGGTACGGCGAGCACGATGGCGCTGGTCACAGAAGCCATGGGCATGATGCTCCCCGGTGGCGCGTCTATCCCGGCAGTCCATGCCGATCGTATGCGCCATGCGGAAGCGACAGGTGCCCGCGCCGTGGAAATCGCAGCGGAAAATCTGCGTCCGTCGATGATCATGAACAAGGCGTCGATGCGCAACGCCATGCGCGTGCTTCAGGCGGTTGGCGGCTCGACCAACGGTGTCGTCCATCTCGCCGCCATCGCCGGTCGGCTTGGATTCGATTTCGATCTCGAAGACCTCGATCAACTGGGTGCCGAGACGCCCGTTCTGGTCGACCTCAAGCCATCCGGTCAGCATTACATGGAGGATCTCTTCCGGGCGGGTGGGTTGACCACCGTCTTGCGGGAGATCCAGGATCTGCTCGATCAGGACTGCATGACGATTACCGGACGCACGCTTCGCGACAACATCGAAGCGCAGCCGCCAACCTGGAAGCAGGACGCTGTTCGTCCGATCTCGGATCCGATCCACCAGGGCGGCGGGATCCGTTTGCTCAGAGGAAATCTTGCGCCCAACGGTGCCATCATCAAGCAGGCTGCCGCGACGAAATCGCTCCTGAAGCACAAGGGGCGCGCAGTGGTCTTTACGTCTCTTGCCGACATGGCGGATCGGCTGGACTCGCCGGATCTCGATGTTGCCGCCAACGATGTTCTCGTCCTGCAAAATGCCGGCCCGAAGGGCGCGCCCGGCATGCCTGAAGCGGGCTACATCCCGATCCCGAAGAAGCTGGCAGCGCAAGGCGTGAAGGACATGGTGCGGTTGTCCGATGCGCGCATGAGCGGCACTGCCTTCGGCGCGATCGTCCTGCATATTTCCCCGGAAGCTGCAGCGGGTGGCCCATTGGCGCTGGTGCGTGACGGCGATGAGATCGAACTCGATGTTGAAGCTGGACTTCTGTCGCTGCACGTCAGCGATGAGGAGCTTGAGCGCCGCAAGACTGAATGGTCGCCGCCATCGCACGTAAAGGCCGAACGAGGCTACGCGAAGCTCTACTACGACGAAGTGCTCCAGGCCGAGGACGGCTGCGACTTCAACTTCCTGCGCGCCAAGCCACGCAGTTTGCACGACTGAGGATATCGTCATGCCGAGTGCACAGTTTCCCGAGCTGAGGTTCAAGCATCTCGAAGACGTCGTCCTGCCGAAGGTGGCGCGCGTCCGTCTGCGCCATCCGGCCGGCGATCCGATTACCGACATCCCAGGTGCAGCGGAGAAGGCGATCCGCTCCTCCGCACGGCTGAACGCCATGCCGGCCGGAAGCGCGATCGCCGTCGCACTGGGCAGCCGTGGGATCAACAGCATCCCGACGGTCGCCCGCACGGTGATCGACACGCTGAAGGCCATGGGCCATGCACCCTTCGTGGTTCCGGCGATGGGGAGCCATGGCGGCGGGACGGCGGAAGGCCAGGTGAAGGTGCTCGCCAATCTCGGTTTGACGCCCGAAGCGCTCGGTTGCGAGATCAGGGCAACCATGGACGTCGTCGACTATGGTGAGACCCCAGACGGGGCACGCTGTAAGTTCGACAAGAACGCAGCAGGCGCCGATGCGGTCGTGGTGATCAACCGCGTGAAGTCCCATACGACCTTCGATCGGCCGATCGAGAGCGGTCTGGTCAAGATGACAGCGGTCGGTCTCGGCAAAGCGGATGGGGCGCGGGCCGTCCATCGCACCGGTCCGCCGGCACTCAGCGAGACCTTGCCGGCGCTCGCGAAGATCGCGCTTCAGCATTCGCCGATCGCATTCGGCATTGCGCTCGTCGAAAACGCAGCGAAGCAACTGGTCGTGCTGGAAGGCGTTGATCGAGACGACTTCTTCGAAGCGGACGAGCGTCTTCTCAAGCTCGCCAAAACCCACATTGCGCGACTGCCCTTCGACCACATCGATGCTTTGGTCGTCGAGCAGATCGGCAAGGATATTTCGGGCGCAGGCATGGATCATGCGGTGACGGGGAGGGCGGATCTCCGATCGATACCCAATCCGCCTCCCTTCGTTTCGCGGATCGCGGTACTCGGCCTATCCAAGGCGACTGGCGGCAACGGGCTCGGTGTCGGTCTCGCCGATTTCACAACACTCGACGTCGCCGCCAAGGTCGACGTGCAGCAGATCTACATGAACTCGTTGACTTCCACGCTCGTCGAGAAATCGCGCTTTCCGATCGTGCTCCCGGATGACCGCGATGCGTTGCGCGCGCTCGTTTCAACCTCCTGGTCTAGAACCGATCCGGAAACCGGGCTCTGCATCATCCGCTCGACGCTTCACCTGGACGAGGTCCTGCTGTCCGAAGCGCTTCTGACCGCCATGCGCGCCAGTGCAAACTACGTGGACGAGGGGCCCCTGGAGGATCTTCGGTTCGACGAGGCGGGTCGGCTCCTCACCCGCGCCTATGCAGCGGATATGGCGGCCTGAAATGAGCGATCGGGACAGGAAGCGGTTGCGCGTCGCCATCATCGGCTGTGGATGGGTCGCCGGCAGCCAGATCGAGCGGGGCTTCGATGCCCTTAACGATCGTTTCGACGTGTCGGCATGTTGCGATCTCGACGAGGTACGGGCTAGGTCCTTTGCGGACAAGCACGGCATAGAGCGGGTCGCCAGCTACGAGGCCATTCTGGCGAGTGACGAGGTGGACGTCGTCAGCATCTGCACGCCGCCTTCCATGCATCATGCGATGGTGATGGCGGCACTCGAGGCCGGCAAGGACGTGATTTGCGAAAAGCCTTTCACCAGCTCGTTGCGGCTGATGGACGAAGTCATCGCAGCCGAAAAGCAATCCGGACGCCGGGTGATGCCGATTTTCCAGTACCGCTTTGCTCCGGGCATCGCGAAGATCAAGGCGCTGATCGCATCGGGTTTGTGTGGTCGCGCCTATGTTTCCTCCGTGGAGACGGCATGGCTTCGCGGGCCCGCCTACTACTCGGTGCCATGGCGCGGCAAGTTCGCGACCGAGCTGGGTGGCGTGCTCTTGACCCAGTCGATCCACATCCACGATCTATTCGCGTGGCTGATGGGCCCGATTGCCGAAGTGCGGGGCTTCAAGACGACCAGGGTCAATCCGATCGAAGTGGAGGATTGCGCGGTGGCGAGCCTTCGCATGGCCGATGGCTCTCTCGCCTCACTGACCGCGACGCTCGGTTCGGTTCGTCCGAGCACCCGCATCCGGCTTTGCTTCGAGAACATGGTCATCGAGCGTTACTGCCGTGACGAAAACGCGATCCGCCCTGGCTACGAGCCATGGGAAGTGACGGCGGCGGCGCCGGAGCTGCAGGAACAGGCAGATGCGATCCTGGCCGCAGCACCCGTCGGGCGCGAGGACTTTGCGGGCCAGTTCGAGGATTTCGCGGACTCACTCCTGAAGTCGCGCCCATTCGCCGTCACGCTCGAGGATGCCCGGCGATCGCTGGAACTCATCACGGCACAGTTCCACGCGGCCGAAACGGGAGAAACGGTCATTCTGCCCATCACGGAAGAACATCCGCGTTACGATGGTTGGGTGCATGTCTGAGAAGGCAACCGGCGAGATGGCCGAGATTTACGACTTCATCATCGTGGGTGGCGGAAGTGCAGGGTGCGTGCTCGCCAACCGGCTTTCATCCGATCCATCGACGCGGGTGCTCCTGATCGAGGCGGGCGAAGACACGCCCCCGGGCCGCGTTCCTACGCCGATCCTCGACAGCTTTGCCGGACTTGCCTACCTGAATGCACGCTTCCTCTGGAACGATCTGAAAGCGACGACGGAGGCCTCTTCCCCGGAAAAGCCGGATGCATCGCGGCCGTTGCGCAAATACGAGCAGGCGAAGGTTCTGGGTGGCGGGTCCGCGGTTAATGGACAACTCGCCAACCGCGGTGCGCCGCATGACTACGACGAGTGGGAAGCCAAGGGCGCATCCGGCTGGCGGTGGGAAACGGTGCTTCCGTACTTCAGGAAGCTCGAGCGCGACGTCGATTTCGATGGCCCGCTGCACGGGCAGGACGGACCGATCGCGATCTCGCGTGTCGACGAAAGCCTTTGGCCCGAACATGCCCATGCCATGGCGCGCGCATTCAAGAACGCTGGCTTCGCCTATGTTCCGGATCAGAACGGCGAGTTCGTCGACGGATATTATCCGGTGGCAATCAGCAACATCTATGACCGCCGCGTAACGACGGCGATCGGCTATCTCGGCTACCGCGTGCGCAGCCGCGAGAACCTGACTCTGATGACCGACACGCAGGTCACGGGCCTGTCGTTCGAGGGCCTCACCTGCACCGGCGTTTCGGCAGTGACGGGCGATGCGCCGGAGCGGCAATATCGTGCGCGGGAAGTCATCCTGTCGGCGGGCGCGCTCCACTCGCCGGCACTTCTCCTGCGCGCCGGGATTGGCCCGGCCGATGACCTCAAACAACTGGGCATCGATGTCGTGGCGGATCGCCAGGGCGTCGGCCGCAGGCTCATGGACCATCCGTCGGTCGCCGTTGCGGCCTTCATCAAGCCGGGAGCTCGGATTAACGGACGGACCCGGCGCCACCTCATGCTTGGACTGCGCTTTTCGTCCGAGCTTCATGGCGCACCGCGCGGTGATATGGCCGCATCGATCGCCTCGAAGTCTGCCTGGCACGATGTGGGCAGTCAGCTTTCCACCGTGAACATGTGGGTCAACAAGACCTTCTCGGAGGATGGTTCGGTGACCTTGGCCAATCGCGATTGGCGCATCGAACCGAAGATCGACTTCAACCTTCTGTCGGACAGCCGCGATCTCGATCGGATGATGCTCGGCTACCGCAAGCTTGCGGCAATCGTACTGAGCGAAGAGCTTGCAGGTGTGGTGAGCGACGTGTTTCCCGCAAGCTACAGCGACAAGGTTCGCCAGGTCGGCGCACTCAACGCACGAAACCGTCTGGCGACTGGCATGCTTGCACGCCTGCTCGACGGTCCCGAAAAGCTGCGTAGCCTTCTGATCAACACGTTGATCGTCGAGGGCGACCCGATGTCGGTCCTGATGAAGGACGATCATGCGCTCGAGGCGTTCATTCGACGCGCTGCTGTCGGCGTGTGGCACGCGTCCTGTTCCTGCCGAATGGGAGCGCATGACGACCCCAGGGCCGTGACCGATTTCGACGGGCGCGTTCACGGCGTCAACGGCCTGCGCGTCGTCGACGCCTCCATCTTTCCCGGAATTCCGAGCGGGAACACCAATTTGCCAACGATCATGGTCGCCGAGCGCATCTCGGACATCATCCTCGAGCAGAGGCGCCGCCAGGTAGCGGCCTGATCGACATCAGGAGAGAACCATTGCAGCATTCCACCGGACCCGGCCCGCTGAAACTTCCCGAAAAGCCGCGCGACTATTCTGCCCTCATCGACGGGCGCTTCGTGAGGGCAGGTGAGCGCGACGTCATCGAACGGGAAAACCCAGCGCACGGAACGGTGGTCAGCCGCTATCCCAAGGCGACGGCCGAGGATCTGCGCGAAGCCCTAAAGGCCGCCCGGCGCAGTTTCGATAGTGCCGTCTGGTCCGGGCTGTCGGCCGCCGACCGCAGCCGGATCCTGCTCAAGGTCGCAGCATTGATCGATCAGCATCGCGTCGAACTCCGCGAGATCGAGTGTCTGGAAGTCGGCAAGCCGATCGGCTTGGTCGACCGGGAGATCGGCGGCACGATCGCCCATTGGGAGTACGCCGCAACGCTCGCGCGTCACAGCTATGGCGACACCTATGACACATTCGGAAACGGCGCACTCGGGCTGATCCTGCGCAATCCGGTCGGCGTGGTCAGCATGATCACGCCCTGGAACTATCCGCTGCTGATCAACAGCCAGAAACTTCCCTTCGCTCTCGCCGTTGGATGCTCCGCCGTGGTGAAACCGAGCGAGCTGACCTCAGGCTCGGCGCTCCGTCTCGGCGAGCTTCTGATGGAAGCCGGCATCCCGGCAGGCGTCGTCAACATCATCGCCGGCACGGGCCTCGATCTCGGTGAGGAGCTTTGCTGTGCCGAGGAGGTCGACATGATCTCGTTCACCGGTTCAACGGCTGTCGGTCGCAAGATCGGTGCGCTTGCCGGAGAGCGGCTGAAGCGCGTGTCGCTCGAACTGGGCGGAAAAAGCGCACATATCGTGTGTGCGGACGCCGATCTCGATCTGGCTGCCGAGAAAGTGGCGCTGGGCGCAACGCGCAATGCCGGCCAGGCATGTGTTGGTGGAACGCGGCTCGTCGTTGAACGATCGATCGCCGAGAAGTTCTGCGAGGCCGTCCAGGCCGAAATCTCCAAGTTGAAGGTCGGCGATCCGCTGGATCCGGAGACGACGCTCGGACCTCTCGTGAGCGGCCTTCAGAAGCAGCGTGTCGAGGGCTACATCGCTGATGGTGAGCGAGCGGGTGCGCAGCGCTGGTCGCTCGAAGCCGATCGTGCGGTCAGCGCGCTGCCGGGCCATTTCGTCCAGCCGACGGTCTTCACGGGCGTCGAGCCTGCCATGAAGATCGCGCAGGAAGAAATCTTCGGCCCGGTGCTCTCCGTTCTGACGTTCGACGATTTCGGCGAGGCTGTTTCCATTGCCAACAGCACGTCGTATGGACTGGCAGCGGGTGTCTGGACCAATGATCTGAACACAGCGATCCAGTTTTCGCGCAAGCTCGTCGCAGGATCGATCGAGGTGAACACGTTCCTCGCCGGCGTTCCGGAACTCCCCATCGTCGGCCACCGCGACAGTGGCGTCGGACATGAGCGCGGCCGCTTTGCCATCGACGAATTCACGGAGCTGAAGACTGTCCAGCTGCAAACGCGGCCCATCTGACGCATCGACGAAAGAGTGCTATGGCGCAGAACGCAGCAACGAAGACCAGGCTCAATCTGCATCTCGATGCGGTGGGCGGAATGGCGGGCGACATGTTCGTCGCTGCGGTGCTCGACGCGTTCCCTGACCTGCAACCAGCGATGCTTGCCGATGTCAGCGCGGTTCTTCCGGCGCACATCGGCGAGCCCGCCATCGAAGCTGGCCAATCATCCGGCCTTCGCGTACTGCGTTTTCGGCTCGCCTGGGCGGAGCGGGCGCCGGAGAGTCCCGCTCATCATGGGCATGGCCATGATCATCATTCACATGGTCACCATAGCGGGTCGCAGGGAAAGCGCGAAGCTGCCTCGGACTACCGCTCGCTTCGCGCGCGGATCGAGACGGCAGCGCTGTCCGAAGGAACGGCGGCTCATGCCAGCGCCATCCTGCGCATTCTCGCCGAAGCCGAAGCCCACATTCACGGGACGTTGTTGGATGATGTGCATTTCCATGAAATCGGCGATTGGGATTCGCTGATGGACGTCGTGGCTGCCGGCAGCCTCATCGCAGCGTTGGAGCCGGCTGAGTGGAGCGTCTCGGACCTGCCGAGAGGCTCCGGGCTGGTCTCGACGCAACATGGGCTGTTGCCAGTGCCTGCGCCCGCCACCGCTGCCATCCTCGAAAGCTTTCGCTGGCGCGACGATGGTGTGGCCGGCGAGCGCGTGACGCCGACGGGTGCGGCGATCTTGAAGCATCTCTGCCCCCCCGATCCGCCGCGGCCAACAGCGCTTGGTCGACTGATCGCCACCGGAACAGGCGCAGGAACGCGCGATCTCAAGGCTCTTCCAAACATCGTCCGGCTCTCGGCGTTCGACGCGGGCGCATCATCCGCACAGGAAGAGATCGAGGTCATGTGCTTCGATGTCGACGACATGACAGGCGAGGAAATCGCGATCTCGGCCGATCGCCTGCGGGCCGCCGATGGTGTGATCGATCTGAGCCTGATGACTGTTCAGGGAAAGAAGGGGCGTCCCGCTACCCGGTTCCAGCTCCTCGTTCGCCCTGATGCTTCGAAGCAGGTGAGCGACCTCGTTTTCCTGGAAACCTCGACGCTCGGCGTGCGGATCAGTCTCCAGCAGCGCCGCGTATTGACGCGTGCGCATGCGCTGCGTGAGGGCCGTCGCGTCAAGACGGCTCAGCGTCCCGGTGGCGGCGCAAGCACCAAGATCGAATCGGACGAGCTGGCCGATATAGCGGGGCTCCAGGCACGTCGCGACCTGGCGCGGCGGATCGAGTGGGATGATGCCGATGACGATTGAGCGCCCGGTTGACCGGCTCAGGATTGTTCTTCGCCCGTACGACAGCCTCACAGTCGCCGTTTCCGGAGGTGTCGACAGCATGACGCTCGCGCATGTCGCGCATGGCATCACGCAATTGACTGTCTTCCACGCCGTCTCCCCGGCAGTCCCGATGGAAGCGACAGCAAGGGTGAAGCACCATGCGGCTGAGCAGGGCTGGCGGCTGACGGTGGCGGAAGCCGGCGAAATGTCGGATGCGCGCTATCTCACCAACCCGCAGAACCGTTGCTACTTCTGCAAGACGAACCTCTATGACCGCATCCGCGCGAATGTCGGCGACGCGATTGTCGCCTCCGGCGCCAATCTGGATGATCTCGGCGATTATCGTCCCGGCCTACTCGCCGCCAGGGAGCGCGACGTCGTCCATCCGCTGATCGAGGCGCAACTGACGAAGCGTGACGTGCGGGATGTCGCGGCGAAACTCGGCTTGACGGATCTCGCCGAGCTGCCGGCCCAACCCTGCCTGTCGAGCAGGATCGAGACGGGCATTTCGATCAATGCGGGTGATCTGGCGTTCGTCGAGCAGATGGAGATGCGTGCGCGCGCGCTGCTGCCGGATTTCCAGCACGTGCGGTGTCGCATCCGCTCGGTCGGTGTGGTGCTGGAAGTGGATGATCCGGAGGATCCGCGTGTCCTGGCACTGCGTGAGATGGCTGCAGCAGCTGCCCATGCGCACGGATCGCGGCTCGAAAGTATTCAACGGTATCGAATGGGCTCAGCATTTTTGAAACGCTGAGCCCGCTGCGATGTCTTAGCGGCCCTTGAAGACGGGCGGGCGTTTTTCGGTAAATGCCGTCATGCCTTCCTGCCGGTCTTCCGTCATGCTGTTGCGCCAGATCGCGTCGCGCTCGAACGCGATGCCGTTCTCGAGCGTTGCACCGACCGCCGTGCGCACGCAGGCCTTGGTGTTTCTGACTGCGACCGGCGCTCGTGAAGCGATGATGCTGCCGATTTCGATGGCGCGGTTGACGGTATCGGCAACGGGGCACACCTCGACCACGAAGCCAAGTTGGTAAGCGCGTTCGACTTGAAGCGGCTCACCACTGAACAGCATGTAGGATGCGACATTGGCACCAAGTTTGCGTGGAAGACGCTGCGTGCCGCCATCGCCGGCCATCCCGCCGATCTTCACTTCCGGCTGGCCAAACTGCGCATTCTCGCCGGCGATGATGAAATCGCAGACCATCGCCAGTTCGTTGCCCGCGCCGAAGCAGATGCCGTTGACGGCAGCGATGAGCGGCTTCGAGAAGGCTTCGATCGCGCGCCAGGCGGCGACGCGGCGCGGATTGTTCGATGTGGCCGGAGGCCCGAACGTCACCATTTCCTTGATGTCCGCACCGGCGGCAAACGTTGCCTCGGTGCCGGTCACGACGACGCAGCGAATGTCGTCATTCCGGTCGAGTTCGACCAGCAGGCGCCCGAGTTCGATCACCATCGAGCTATGCAGCGCATTCTTCTTTTCCGGTCGGTTGATGCGGATGAGCGCGATGTGGCTCGCCGGATGTTCGATGACGATCTTGTCGGAGTGGTTTTCTGTAGGGCTCATGATACTTCGTCGTTTGGGTTTTCGATAAGCGCGATATCAGCGCCCGAGCGGCAGATAGGCCGGCGCCCCAAGTCCATGCTTTTCGAACAGCATATCCGCCTTCTGTCGATCGGCAGCGGTAATGGTGGTTTGGGGAGCGCGCGTCTTGTCGGTCGGGATGACGCCCTGGCGCATAAGCAGATACTTCATGCGTGCCCGGTAATCGCGCAGCGGGTTCGACCAGCAAAGCCGCGCCATCGGGCCGATCTCGTTCCAGATCTGATAGGCTTCCGTTGCCTTGCCAGCAGCCGCCAGCTTCTGCATCTCGACGAGCTTGGCAGTGAACGCGCCGGCCAGGCCGATCAACGCGCCCTGGCAGCCCATCAGCATCGCCTCCAGCACGAACGTGTCATTGCCGGTCAAGACGGCGATGCGTCCGTTGGTCTCTTGCGCTTCTTCGACGATCTCCCAAGTGCGATCGATGTCGAAGGCCGCATCCTTGATTGCAACGACGTTCTTCAGTTCGGCAAGCTTGGCGATCGTTCCCACCGGATAGCCGGCATTGGCGGTCTGGAAGGCGATGAGGGGAACATCCACGGCTTCTTCGACGGCGGCATGATAGTCCACCACGATCGATGCGGGCAGGGGCTTCGAGAGAAACGTCGGCAGCGGCGGGAAGACGACGAGACTTTCGGCGCCCGCATCCACCAAGCGTTTTGCGTGGTCGACGGCACCCTGCGTGTAGGGTGCGATCAGCCCCGCCACGATCGGAACTTCGCCGGCTGAGATCTGCCGGCTGCGCTTGACGGCTTCGACCTGTTCGGAGTGCTCGAGAGCCGTTGCTTCCGCCGCAGCCATGTTCACGGCTAGTGCCGAAATGCCGGAGCCGATCAACTGGCCCATGTAGGAATCGAATGTTCTCCAGTCGACAGCCGCATTCTCGAGGAAAGGCATGATGGGCGCGGGGATGATGCCGCTTTGCAGTCGCTGACGCATGGAAACTCCGACGTTCGATGATCGATTGCCTCTGATCTGCCACACCGCATGAAGCGTGGAAAGAAAAAAATGTAAGCCTTTACATCATAAATATCACTGACGCCGTAATTGTATCAGGCGATGAAGCGATAACCTCTTGTGAGGATTGAGATATCGCCGAAACTTCAAGGCCCCGTCGCATCCTTTTGCGCTCTTGAATGAAACGGGACTGGGGCAATTGCCAATGATAGCGCTTTCAGATAGCCTCCCTTGGAACGTGTCGAGGGAGAAGAAACTTGCGTGTGATTTCGGGCGACCAGGCGGCAGAGCTAGTTCCCACTGGTGGGACATTGGCAATTTCAGGAGGCGGCTACCGCGTCGTTCCAGAAGCTTTGATTGCAGCCTTGGCTGATAGATTTTCGAAGGCGCAAGCGCCGGGCAACCTCACCGTTGTTGCCATCGCTATGGTGGAGCGGGCGCGCGGGGGGAAGGGCGGAGCCGACAGTGGCCTCAACCGCCTCGCGGTGCCAGGGCTGATGTCCAAAGTGATTACTTCGAGCTTCAGCCGTTCCTCCAGCAACGCTTTGAACGTCTTGATCGATAGCAATCAGACGGCCGCCTACAATCTTCCGATGGGCACACTGGTTCAGCTGCTCCGTGCGACAGCGGCTGGACGCTCGGGCTTCGCCACACCGGTGGGCATCGGCACGTTCGTCGATCCGGAGCTTGGTGGCGGCAAGGTCAACGCAGCTGCGCAGGCGGATTTCTGCCGGCGGACGACGCTCGAAGGCGAGGACCTCATCTACTATCCGCGCCTGCCGATCGATGTCGCCTTCATTAAGGCAAGCGCTGCCGACATGCGCGGCAATCTCTTCTTCGATCAGGAAGCCTTCGATCATGGAACGATCGAACTCGCCATGGCTGCGCACCAGTCTGGTGGCAAGGTGATCGCCGAAGTGAACCGCATCGTTGAGGTGGGCGAGATCCACCCCCGCATGGGTCGCATTCCGGGCAGCATCGTCAGTGCCGTGGTGGTCCAGCCTGATGTCTGGGAGGACGAGCAGGCCCCGCATCTGACGGGGGCCGAGCGCATCGAACTGCCAGCGACAAGCCATCGCAATCTGCCCCGAGATTTCGTGGCGCGGCTCGCCGTCAGCAAATTGCCGCAAGGTGCCATGGTCAATCTCGGTGCCGGCGTTCCCATGTACGAAGTACCTGAAATGGCGCGTGCTGCCGGACGCGACGACCTCTATTTCACGGTCGAGCAGGGACCGATGGGCGGCTGGCCGCAGGTGGGCGGCGTCTCCCGCAATCCCGAGATCATTCTCGACCAGAACGAGGTGTTCCAGTTTTACGAGGGCGGTGGCCCCGACGTCTCGATCCTGTCCTTTGGCGAAGTAGACCGGCACGGCAACATCAATGTCAGCCGCTTCTCGGGCATGCTGCCTGGGTGCGGTGGCTTCGTGAACATCGTTCACGGCGTGCGCAATCTGATGTTCTGCGGAACGTTGACCACAGGCGGCCTCGACGAGACGCATGGCGAGAACGGGCTGACGATCGCAAAGGAAGGACGCATCCGTCGCTTCGTCGAAGCCGTCGAGCAGATCACGTTCAATGCGCGCCTTGGTCTCGAAAGCGGCAAGACCGCAACGATCATCACCGACCGCGGCGTCTTCTCCGTCACGCCTCAGGGCCTGGTCCTGACGGAAATCGTGCCAGGCATCGATCTGCAGAAAGACGTGCTCTCGCACATCCCGTTCGACGTCGCGGTTGCGCCGGACCTGAAGACCATCGATAGCCACCTGCTGGTGCCGGCCGGCACGGCAGTGCGCGAGTTGGAAACGGCCTCGCGATGATGTCCGCCGAGGCAGCCGCTACGGTCGATCGAGCATCGACAGGCAAAATGCAGCGATCCGGCTCAAGCGGCTGGTCGCTGACCGCGGCTGGCCTGTCGGTTGTATGCCTGGTCATCTTCATCGGCGCACCGGTTGCCGCGATCTTCCTGTCCAGCGTCTACCAGGATGGCTGGACACTTGAAGCCTACCGCGATTTCCTCTCCAGCCCACGGCTTCTCACGGCGACTTGGAACAGCCTTCTCGTCGCCATCGGCATCGCGGTTCTGAGTGTCGTCATCGGTGCGCCGCTCGCTTTCGGGGTCGCGCGGACCAACATGCAACTGAAGCGCATCGTGCGCGCCACGATGATCCTCGCCCTGATCAGCCCCGAGTTTCTGCTCGCCATGGGCTACATACTGATGGCCGGGCCGAACGCGGGGTATGCCAACGTGGCCTTGCGGGCCGTGTTCGGCATGCAGTCGACCGCCGGACCGATCGACATCTTCAGCCTCTGGGGCCTGGTGCTCACCGCGCTTCCGAACGGTGTTGCCTTCGTCTTCCTCGCGCTCACACCGGCGCTCGCCAACATGGATCCCGCGCTTGAAGAGGCGGCACGTCTGAAGGGCGCGTCAGCGCTCGAGGCCATTCGCGACGTGACCTTGCCGCTCATGCGTCCGGCCTTGCTCGCCGGCGCGCTTCTCGCCTTTGCGACATCGCTTGCCATGTACGGTCCGCCGGAAATGCTCGGCATCGACGTGTTGACGGTCTCGATCCGCAACGCGCTGCTTGGGCTCGATTTCGCCTCCGCGTCGGTCGCGGCGGTGGTGCTCGTGCTGCTGTCGGGCATTGCGCTTGGTGGTCAGCGCCTCATGCTGCGCAACGAGGATCGCTACCGCACGCTCGGCGGCAAAGCCTTCGCGCCAAGGCGCATCGATCTCGGTTGGGCAACGCCGCTCCTGACCGCGCTTGCAGTCTTCTATGTCCTGATCGCCTTCGTCCTCCCGTATGGAACGATGATCGCCGTCAGCCTGATGAAGAGCATCGGCAACGGCTTCAACATCGCCAATCTGACGCTCGACAATTATCGTGTCGTCCTGTCGGATGCATCCATCCGCAAGGCGGCGCTGCTCAGCGTATCGCTTGCTGCATCGGCAGCAACGATCGTCGTCGCCATCGGCGTCATCGTATCCTACGTCATCCTGCGGACCCGGTTTGCCGGTCGCAGTGCGCTCGATTATCTTTCCATTCTGCCGCTCGCCGTGCCCGGAACGGCCATCGCCTTCGCGCTGATCGTCATCTACCTGAACTGGCCCGGCAACCTGACCGGCATCTACGGCACGCCGACGATCCTGCTCGTCGCCTATCTTGCGCGCTTCATTCCCATCGGCGTGCGCAACGGGCAGACGGCACTGCTCCAGATTTCGCCGGAAATCGAGGAATCCTCCCGCGTCTTCGGCGCGACGGAGTTCCAGACGCTGATGCGCATCACGCTGCCGCTCATTATGCCGGTCGTCATCTACACCTGGCTGCTGGTGTTCATTCTCGCGATCCCGGAACTCAGCGCTTCCATCATTCTTCGCGGCTTCAGCACGCAGACGATCTCCACCTCGCTGCTCAGCGTCTGGAACGGCAATGGCGGTCTCGCCGTCGCCTGCGCCTACGGCGTCTGCATTTTCGTCAGCGTGTCGCTCTTGTTTCTCATCGCGGCCCTTGTCGGCCGCAGGTCCGCGCTCATGCGCGGTTTCACCATCGGCTAGGGAGGAGCCCATGCCGAAACCAGGGAGAGTATCCATGAAATTGACAAGGACAGTCACAGCGCTTGCCTGCATCTTCGCGGCAGCGCCCGCATTCGCGCAGGAAGGCCCGTTGCAGATCTATTCGGCCTATCCGGACGAGCACATGAAGGCGCTCGTCGACGGGTTCGCGGAGCAGTATCCGGACGTCGAAGTGCAGATTTCGGTCCAACCGGGTGAGCAGCTCATCTCCACGGTTGAACTCGAACTGCGCGCAGGCCGCCCGCAGGCTGATGTCATCGGACTGAACCAGGCCTCCATCGCTTCTCTCCAGGCCGCTCATTCGGCATTCGCCGCCTATAAGCCCGCAGGGCTGGAGGGTGTGCGCACCGAAGTGCTCGACGAGAGCGGTACGTCGGTTCCGGCCTGTGTCAATCTCTATCTCATCCAGTACAACACCAACGCCATTAGCGAAGCCGATGCGCCGACGGACTGGGCCGGGTTGCTCGATCCGCGCTGGAAGGACCAGCTTGCTCTCGCCGATCCGGCAAGCTCGCAGTCCGTTCATTCCTTCCTGTGGTTCATCACCGAGCATCTGGCCGACGAAGGCGACGACTATGGCTGGGGCTACTTCGAGCGCTTGGCCGAAAACGCACCGCGTCTGGAGCGCTCGCACGGCACGATCCGCGACATGACCGCGAGCGGCGAGCGCCCGATCGCCGTTCAACTTCTCGCCAATGGCCAGACGTCGGCCAATCGCGGCGACCCGACGAGCCTCGTTTGGCCGAGCGAAGGATCGCCGGGCGAAATCTCGTCCTTCGCCATGTTCGAGCAGTCTGACAACCAGGAAGCGGCTCAAGCCTGGCTCGACTATATCGTGTCGCCGGAAGCACAGGCAATCATGCCCGACGCGCTTGGCTGTGCACCGGTTCGCAACGATGTGGACTACACGTTCCCGGATGGGACGGCAGTGAGCGATGTCACGATCGTTCCGGTCGACGCCGATTTCATCGCCAATGAGCGCGAAGCGCAGGTCGAGGCGTTCGATCAGGCTTTCGGCCGCTGACCGATGGCCGCTGCAGCAGCACTCTCTGCCGCTGACACTGTTCAGGCGCAAGATCTGCGCCTGAACGATGTCTATAAATCCTATGGCAACTACGAAGCGGTCCGCGGCATTTCGATCGATGTTCCGAAGGGCTCCATGGTGTCCCTGATCGGGCCGAGCGGATGCGGCAAGACGACGACACTGCGCATGATTGCCGGTCTGGAGCCGCTGTCGAGCGGGTCGATTACTGTTGGATCGAAGCTCTTGTCCGACGCGACCGGCGCGGTTCCGCCGGAGCGGCGCGACATGGGCATGGTCTTCCAGAGCTACGCGCTCTGGCCGCACATGTCCGTTGCCGACAATGTCGGCTACGGGCTGAAGCGCAAGGGGCTAAACGCCACCGACATCGAACGCCGCGTCTCCGATGTGCTCGCCATGGTTGGAATGGTCGATCATGTGGGCCGTTACCCGAGCCAGCTGTCTGGTGGTCAACAGCAGCGCGTGGCATTGGCGCGTGCCGTCGCATCGCGGCCGCAGATTCTGCTCTTCGATGAGCCGCTCAGCAATCTCGATGCAGTGCTCAGGGAGCAGATGCGCTTCGAGATCCGAGACCTGCAGCAGAAGCTCGGCATCACCAGCGTTTATGTCACACACAGCCAGGAAGAGGCGCTGGCACTTTCCGACAAGATCGTCGTGATGAGCAAAGGGCTCGTCGTCCAGTCTGGCACGCCAGCGGAGATCTACGAGCGGCCGAAGACCGCGTTCGTGGCCGGCTTCATCGGCCTGACCAACACGCTGACGCTGAACCGACTCCTGAGTGACGACCAGATGGCGGTGGGTTCGTTCGGCGCGCATCGCGTCAAGGCAAGCGGTGCGGCGATGAACGGCGAAACGCAGCAGTTTCTCGTTTCGGTGCGTCCTTCGGAGATCACGCTAAGCGCCGCTTCCGCGTCGCCCACTGCCGGCATGAACCGGCTCGTGGGCACCATCCAAACCGTCGTCTTCACCGGCGGCATCGTCGATTATTTCATTGCCTGCGATGGACCCGGCCAGACGACGCTGCGCGTCCAGACCACACCGCCGGCGCGCTTCGAGCCAGGCGCGCAGGTTGCCCTGGAATTCGATCCGGCACGGACCGTCGTCCTCGAAGATCAAGTGAATGGAAAGTCCCAATGACGATCAAATCCGCGCGCAGCTGGATGCTGCGCTTCCCCTCCAACCGTCTCGCGGCGGAGCGGAGCGACGAGTATTTCGAACTGATCGGCGTCACGGTTGTGGACAGTTCGGGCGAGGAAGGAACCGGCTGGACTTTCACCTCCGACTATGGTGGCGGCGAAGCCGTACGCGCGCTTCTCGATGTGGTGCTCCTGCCGCAACTGCAAGGCCGGGAAGCTGCCGAAGTCGAAGTCATCAACGACGAGCTTTTCCATCGCACGCATCGTCTCGGCCACGGCATTGCCAGCATGGCGATTGCCGCAATCGACGTCGCCCTATGGGATCTGGTTGCGCGCATGCGCGGCGTGTCGCTGTCGAAGGCCCTCGGCCAAAGACGCGATCGCATCCCGAGCTACGGCAGCGGGAAGGCAAGCCCGTCGCTGCCGCTGGAAGACCTCGTGTCGAGCTCGGTCGAATATATCGAGGAAGGCTTCGATGCGGTGAAGATCCGTGTCGGTCGCCAGCCCGACAAGGATATCGAGCGTGTCCGTGCGGTCCGCGAAGCGATCGGTCCGGAGCCCCGTATTCTCTGCGATGCCAATGAACGTCTGAGCCTGCCCGCTGCCCTCTGGCTCGGCAAGCAGCTGGGCGATCTGGACATCTATTGGTTCGAGGAGCCTATCCTGTCGCAGGACATCGAAGGCTACAAGCGGCTGAGGTCGCAATTGCCGATGGCGATCGCGTCGGGCGAGCACTTCCATTCGCGCCGCGATTTCGCGCCCTTCGTCTCTGCAGGCGCACTCGATGTGCTGCAACCGGACCTCTGCTTCGTCGGTGGCTTTACCGAGGCGCTGAAGATCGGGGAGATGGCCGACACGTTCGGTCTGGCGGTCGCGCCGCATTTCATGACCGTGCTGCACGTCCATCTGGCTGCTGCTTTGCCGAGGGCGACCTATGTCGAGTTCTATCCCTTCATGGATGATCTCCTAGAGCATGGTCTCGAGGTCGCGGATGGCCATGTCATTGTGCCCGACCGACCGGGCCACGGTGTGACCTTCACCAATGCCGCGCGCGACAAATATCTCGTGCGCTGAAGCCTTCTCCAGATCGAGTTCAATCCGATGGCAAATCGCAATCCGGTACTTCTGGTACCGCTCATTACCCCGCTGCTCGACGATGGATCCATCGACGGCACGCAGCTTTCCGCAATCGCCCGCGATGTGATGGAGCAAGGCGCAGCCGGCGTCGTCCTGTTTGGCACGCTGGGCGAGGCCCAGTCTTTCTCCGTGACTGAACGGAAGGCAGCGCTTGAAGCGCTCGTTGCCTCAGGCTGCTCACCCGACGTGATCATGGTCGGCATCGGCGCTGCTGCCCTGACCGATGTCGTGGAGCTTGCAAGGCACGCGATCGGGCAGGGATGTTTCCGGCAGCTGCTGCTACCCCCGTTCTTCTTCAAGGGCATTTCGAATGAGGGCCTGGAAGATTTCATCACTCAGGCCATCGACAGGATCGATGACGATCGGCTTCGCCTTACGCTCTACGATATCCCGAGCGTCGTTTCCGTCTCGATCGAACGGCGCGTCATCCGCTCGCTGATCGATCGCTACGGTCCGATCATCGCGGGCATCAAGGACAGTGTTCCCGACGCCGCGCATGTGCGCGACAGCGTGACGGATTTTCCGGAACTGGAAGTCTTCGTCGGCAACGAGATCTTTCTGCCTGAGGCGATCGCGCTCGGCGCTGCCGGTGCGATCTCGGGTCTTGGCAACATCGCGCCCGCACAGATGGCACGCATCGCGAGCAGCGAAACGAAGGCGGACGATCCGGTCTTCCAGCAGATGTGCACGCTCTACGCCGCGATCGCTCGCCATCCCGTTGTCCCCGCCGTCAAGGCACTGGCTGGCTGGCGTTTCGATCTGGAGGAGCTCGCCACCGTGCGGCCTCCACTCAAGACATTCGATCTCAAGGCCGCGCCGGATCTGATCGAGATCCTGCAAGAGCTTCATCGCCGATAGAACGCATCCGCTTCGAGCTCTGGAGGCTTGCAGCGGTGGCAGGGAGGAGGATTTGGAATGACCAAGGAAGTGGTTTTGATCGCAAGCGGCGATCTGCGTGAGAGCGCCAATTTGAAGTGCTGGCCCGCCCAGAGCGACATGGAAAGGCGGCTGTCAGCAGCGTTCGCCCGCCATGGCGCATCTATCAAGCGGGGTCACCCGGTCAAGGAAGATGCCGGGCATGGCTTCATCGCCACGCAGAAGGAAGGCATCGATGTCTTCAGGACGATCGACCCCGACGCTCCGCTCGTCGTGGCGGAAGCCGTCTGGCAGTATTCCCAGAACGTCCTTGCCGGGCTGATCCGCCATCGTGGCCCCATTCTCACCGTGGCAAACTGGTCTGGCACCTGGCCTGGACTGGTGGGGCTTTTGAACCTCAACGGCTCGCTCACCAAGGCCGGCGTGACCTATTCCAGCCTCTGGAGCATCGATTTCGAGGATGACTGGTTCGACGCCAAGCTCAAGGAATGGCTGACCACCGGACATGTGGAACAGGATGCCTCCCACGTTCGGGATTTCCAGCCTTCCTCCGTCGCTGCCGAGGCCGACGCGCTGGCCGAGGAGATCGCTGTCGATCTGTGGGCCAATCGCTCGATCATGGGCGTTTTCGATGAGGGATGTATGGGCATGTACAATGCCATTATCCCCGACGAGATGCTTTTCCCGCTCGGCATCTTCAAGGAACGGCTTTCGCAGTCGTCGCTCTACTACGAAGCGACGCAGATCTCCGAAGCCGAGGCTCGCGCGGTCTATGATTGGCTGATCGAACGCGGCATGACGTTCCATCTGGGTTCGGATGAAGCGACCGAACTCACCGAGGGCCAGGTTCTCGATCAATGCCGCATGTATATCGCGGCGGTCCGCATGGCCGATACGTTCGGCTGCGAGACGATCGGGATTCAGTATCAGCAGGGCCTCAAGGACCTTTTGCCGGCGTCCGATCTAGTTGAGGGCTTGCTGAACAATGACGATCGACCTCCCGTGAAAGACGCGGACGGCCGCATCATCAGGGATGGCCAGGCCATCGTGCACTTCAACGAGGTCGATGAATGTGCGGCCGTCGATGGCTTGCTCACGAACCGTATTCACCGAGCACTGGGTCAACCGGTCGAGACGACGCTGCATGATCTGCGCTGGGGCGATGTCGACCAGAGCAGAAGCGTCGATGACTACGTCTGGGTGCTCGAGATTTCGGGCGCTGCCCCTCCGGCTCACCATGAAGGCGGCTACCGCGGCTCGCAGTCGATGCGCCAGCCGCCCATGTTCTTCCGCAAGGGTGGCGGGACATTGCGCGGTGTCGCCCGTCCGGGCGAACTTGTCTGGTCGCGCATCTTCATCGCCGATGGTCGCCTCTGCATGGACATCGGCCGCGGCCGGGCTGTGTCGTTGCCGCAAGAGGAAACCGATCGGCGCTGGTCGCTGACCAACCAGGAATGGCCGATCATGCACGCCGTCTTTGTTGGCGTGAGCCGCGACCAGATGATGGCGCGCCATAAGGCCAATCACATCCAGGTGGTCTACGCACACGATGCGGCCGCTGCCGATGCGTCCTTGGCTGCTAAGGCGGCGCTCGCGAGCAAGCTCGGCCTCGACGTGAAGCTGTGTGGTGTATCGCTCGGGAAGGCTGAGAACGCGTGATGTCCGGTCCCTGCTTCATCGGCGTCGATGTCGGGACAGGCAGCGTGCGCGCAGGCGTTTTCGACGAGGATGGCGGCCTGCTCGGATACGCGTCCCGGCCGCTCAAGCTCTGGAAGAACGGCGACCATGTGGAGCAGTCCTCGGCCGATATATGGACGAAGACTTGCGAAGCCGTCCGCGAGGCTCGCACTGCGGCTGATGTCGCCAAGGAGCGTGTCGTCGGGATCGGCTTCGACGCGACCTGCTCCATGGTGGTCGTCGGCAAGGATGGCGAGCCATTGCCTGTTGGCCTCTCGGGCGAGCACGCGCGCGACGTGATCGTCTGGATGGATCATCGTGCATTGAAGGAGACGGACGACATCAACGCGACGTCCCATCCGGTGCTGTCCTTCGTCGGCGGCCAGATTTCCCCGGAGATGGAGACGCCGAAACTTCTTTGGCTGAGCAGACATGCACCCGAGACCTTCGCCAAAGCGGGCCACTTCTTCGACCTGCCTGACTATCTCAGTTTCCGGGCGACCGGAGACAGTGCACGCTCGAATTGCACGGTCGTTTGCAAATGGACCTATCTCGGCCACGAAAAGCGGTGGGACCGGTCCTATTTCGAGGAGATCGGGCTTGGCCGGTTGGCTGACGAAGAGTTCGACCGCATTGGTCCTTATGTGATCGATGTGGCGACACCGATCGCGTCCGGTTTGAAGGAAAGCGCAGCGATGGAGCTCGATCTTCAGGCGGGAACTGCCGTCGGCGCCTCCCTGATCGATGCCCATAGCGGCGGCCTTGGCACGCTTGGAGCCGGTGGCAGGGATCCTGCAACGGAAATGGCGCTGATCGCAGGCACGTCGGCGTGTACCATGACGCTGTCGCGTGAGCCGCGGTACGTCGAGGGCGTGTGGGGACCGTATTTCGGGGCGCTTCTGCCGGGCTTCTGGTTGAATGAAGGCGGCCAGTCTGCATTCGGAGCCGCCCTCGATCATGCCGTGTCTCTCCACCCGGCCTTTGCAGCCGCCAGGGAGGCGGCCGAAGCTGCCGGGCAGCCGTTGCTGGCTTTCCTGGAGGAGGCGGCCGTTCAGCGGGCCGGGACGCTGGAGGCAGCATCACTGATTGGCGCCGGGCTCGACGTAGTGCCGGAATTTCTCGGCAACCGTTCGCCCGATCCGGATCCGCATGCCAGCGCCATCATCTCAGGTTTGCGGCTCGGGACGGACCTCGACGACCTCGTTGACCTCTATGTCGCGACGCTCCGCGGGCTTGCCTATGGCACCGTCGACATCGTCGAGCGGCTGCGTGCGAACGGCCAGACGATCGACCGACTGATCCTGTCGGGCGGCTTCGCCAAAAGCGCCCTCATGCGCCGAATCTTGGCAGATGCCAGCGGCTCCGATGTCGAGCTAGCAGGTTCGAAGGAGCCGGTGCTGCTGGGCGCAGCGATGCTCGGCGCTGTCGCGGCCGGAGTGTACGAGGATGTTGGCGAGGCCGCGTCCCGCATGGTCCATCGCGGCGACAATCTCCAGGCAGACCCCGCACAGGCTGCGTTTCATGCCAAGGCACATGCGCGCTACGGGCTTTTGAAACAGGTCCAACGCGAGCTCCGTGCCCTGGTGTAGGTAGGCCGATGCCACGAACACGCGACCTTCAGGTCTCCGGACGGAAACCAAGACGAAGCGAGACCGTGTTTGCGTGGTGTGTGACCAGTTCGGCAAATGCCAGGATGCGGTCGCCGGACACTTTTTCGGTGTCTCCGCTGACGCTGATCGCCGCGAAGACAGAGCCTTGCGAGTTGCGGATCGGCGCTGCGACACAGGATGTGCCCGGCGTTAGTTCCTCATCATCGAGCGCATATCCGGTCCGGCGGATTTTCGTGAGTTCGGCTTTTAGAAGATCCGGGTCGCAGATCGTGTTGGGCGCCAGGCGCACGAGTTTGCGCGCGAGAAACCGATCGATCGCAGCGGCCGGCTGGAAGGCGAGGGCGACCTTGCCTGACGCCGTTGCGTGGGCCGGTGACGATTCAAGAACAATTAGCGTATTCACGCGCCGGCCGTCCGGGTCGGTTCGGTTGATCACTGTAGAGCTTTTGCCGTCGAAGACGGAGAGATGCACCGTCTGGCCGCTTGCCCGTGTCAGGGCCTCGACGCTGTCCTTGGCCTCGCGATGCAGATCCATGTTCGCCAGAACCGTCGTGCCCAGTTCGAACAGCTTCATGCCCAGCCGGTACTGGTCGCGCTCCCGCTCCTGCTCGACCATTCCGAGGTCGCGCATCGTGCGCATGATGCGATGGACGGTCGGCCTTGGCAGATCCAGGCGTTTCGCGATTTCCGAGACGGACAACTTGCGGTCGTATTCGGAGAAGCAGTCCAGGATCGCGACCACCTTCGCCAGGCTTTTCAGATTTTCGGAGCTCATCGGTTCAGCAAGGTCCTCGATATGCCAGGCAGCGACAGAGTGCGGACCACGGATCCACATCATGCGGCAAACAGCAACTCCGATTGCGGGTCAATGGATCATCCACCACGAACCACAATCCTGCAATTAAAATCCGTAATGCGGACTACTTGACCGGAATGCGAACATATGGAAGATGGCGCCAACTAATGCACAGAGGAGTTGCTCATGCCCCGCGTCCTGACCAAAGAAGACATCGTTGGAATTTTCCCGCCTGTCGTCTCGCCCTTCACGAAAGACGAAGAACTCGATCTCGCTGCCCTGCGTCGCGAAATCGACTACAACATCTCGTTGGGCGTCACGGGCGTCTGCGTTGGCGGCTCGACCGGTGAAGGCCACGCGCTCGACGCCGAGGATCTCGGTCAGCTGGTGAAGACGGCCCAGGAGACGGCGGCAGGACGCGTGCCGGTCATGGCCGGGATCATCACAACATCGACGCGTGAGGCCGTGAAGAGGGCGAAGGTCGCCCGCGACGCCGGCGCACAATGCGTCATGGTCACGCCGCCGATCTACCAGATCTGCTCGGACGACGGGATCTACGACTTTTATGCGACGATCCATAAGGAATCCGGCCTGCCGACGATGGTCTACAACGTCCTGACCTTTGCGCCTGTGACGCCGGCATTGATGCGCCGCATGGCCGGCAACCAGCACGAGACGGGCCTCATCGCCACCAAGGAAAGCATCGGCGGCTCGCTTGAAACCCTGACGGAACTGCTCGACACGATCGGTGACAAGATCTCGGTCACCTGGGCCCATGACTGGCTGCTCTATCCGGGGCTGGCGATCGGCGCCACCGGCTCGGTATCCGGCGCAGCGGCGCTCCTGCCGCGGCATTGCCTGGCGCTCTGGGATGCCGTTCAGTCCGGCAACGTAGCGTACGCCCAGCAACTCCATTTCGCGATCACGGATGTCTGCAGCCAGATCAGCCGCTACAACTGGCCGGCAGGGGTGAAGGCGTGCATCAACATGCAGGGACGCGATGTCGGACCGTGCCGCGCACCGTTCAATCGCGTGCCGGACGAGCAGCTGGAGCGGATCGCTGCGGCACTGAAGCGCGCTGACGCCATGGATCTGTCCGCCGCAGCCTGAGAAGGCGCCTGAACTGGCAATGCTGGTCGGCGAACCGGCATTGCCGCACAACCGGGCGCGGCGGCGTTGCTCGATTGTGTTGGACTGAGACCGGACGTTGTTGGGAGGACCGCCGATGAAGAAGATTCTGAACAATCCGGCTGATTACGTGGACGAGATGCTGGACGGCTTCGTTGCCGCGCATCCGGAGTTCTACGCCCAGCCCGAGCGGCGGGTGATCGCCCGGCCGGAGGGCGCGACGAGCGGCAAGGTCGGCATCGTGACCGGCGGGGGATCGGGCCATCTTCCGGTCTTCACCGGCTATGTTGGCCCGGGCTTCCTCGATGCCTGCGCCGTCGGCGACGTGTTCGCCAGCCCGTCGGCCGAACAGATGGCAAGCGCCATCCGTCATGCCGACGGCGGTGCCGGTGTCCTGCGGCTTTACGGAAACTATGGCGGCGACGTCATGAATTTCGACATGGCCGGCGAGATGGTCGACATGGAAAACGACATCCGCACCACCACCGTGCTTCTGGCCGACGACATCGTCTCGGCCGGCAAGGACGAGGCGGAAAAGCGCCGCGGTGTCGCCGGCATGATCTACGCGTTCAAGATCGCCGGCGCCTGTGCCGACACGAGAGCCGATCTCGACGAGGTCACGCGCGTGGCGCAGAAGGCCGCCGATGCGTGTCGCTCGATCGGCATGGCGCTGACGCCCTGCATCGTGCCGCAGGCCGGCAAGGCCAATTTCGAGCTCGGCGAGAACGAGATGGAAATGGGCATGGGCATCCATGGCGAACCGGGCATTTGGCGCGATGCGCTGCGCCCGGCCGACCAGATCGTCGACGAGATGATCGACCGCATCCTCGCCGATCATCCTTTCTCGAAGGGCGACCGGCTTTCCGTCCTCGTCAATTCGCTCGGAGCGACGCCGCTCGAAGAGCTCTACATCATGTACCGCAAGGTGAAGCAGCGCTTCGACGCCATCGGTGCCGAGATCGTCATGCCGCTCGTCGGGCGCTACGCGACCTCGATGGAGATGACCGGCGCGACGATCACGACCATCGCTCTGGATGAAGAGCTCGAACGCTATCTCAAGGCGCCGGCTGCCTGTGCCTACTGGCGCGTCGGGTGAGGGCGAAGAGCATGGCGACACTTGATAGCGCACGTCTCAAGGCTGCCCTGCAGCGTGTGGCTGAAGGCGCGGCCGCCGCTGCGGCAGAACTCAATGCAGCTGACGGCCAACTCGGCGACGGTGATCTCGGCATCACGGTCTCCAAGGGCTTTGCCGCGGCGGCGGAAGCCGACCTTCCCGACGATCTCGGCATGGCCTTCCTGGAATGCTCGAAGGCCTTCCAGCGCGTGTCGTCCTCCTCCTACGGCACGCTGGTCGCCACCGGCTTCATGGCTGCGGCCAAGAGCGCCAAGGGCTCCGAGACGCTCGATGCCTCCGCGATTCCGGCGCTGGTCGCTGCGGCGCGGGACGCGATGATGGCGCGCGGCAAGGGCGAGCTCGGCGCCAAATCGGTGCTCGACAGCCTCGATGCCTGTGCGAAAGCGATCGAAGGCGCCGACCCCGCCGAGATGGGCGACGAGGCCGTCGCCGCCGCACGCCAGACGCTGCAAGACTTCAAGGGCAGACCCTGCAAGCTCGGCCGCGCCCGCATGTTTGCCGAAAAGAGCGCCGAACTCGACGACCCCGGCCAACTCGCCTTCCTTCGCATCGTCGAGGCAGCCGTTAGCTAGCAGCAGGCCGAAGCCGCCTTGGCTTGTTCTGGAACCAGGACACGCCGCTGGTGAAACCGACCAGCTTTATGGAGAGATCAGCATGGCAGGAAAAGCAGATTTGGTGGCCGGAAAGGTAAAGGCGTTGATCTTCGATACCGGAGGCACGGTTTTCGACTGGCACAGCGGCGTAACCGAAGCTCTGTCGAGGATCGGCTCCGAATTCCGGATCGACGCGGACTGGCTGGCTCTGACCAAGGAGTGGCGGCGAACGTCGACCGACATGGTCAAGGAGGGACTGCCGACGGATGGCGGCCGCGCATCGATCGACATGGACGGCGTCCTCCGGCTGACGCTGGACAGGATGCTCGAGGAACGCGGGATCGAAGGATTTTCGAACGAGGGAAGGGCGCGCCTGGTTCATGCCTGGCACGATCTCGATGCATGGCGCGATGTCGTTGAGGCTCTGCCGCGCTTGAGGCGAAAGTTTATCGTATCGCCGTTCACGATCCTCAATACCCGCCTGGTGATCGATGCGTCGCGGCGGGCAGGATTGAGCTGGGACTGCATCATCTCCTGTGAAATGATCGGTATTTACAAGACGTTGCCGGGTTCCTACGCGACCGCGGCCCGGTGGCTTGGGCACCCTCACGACGAAATCCTGCTCGTGACCACGCATAACAACGATCTTCAGGCCGCCCATGAAAATGGCTTCCCAACCGCCTTTGTCTATCGTCCCGACGAATGGGGCGACATTCCCTCGCTAGACCCCGAGCCGGATCCGCGCGCCGATCTGGTCTGTCAGGATTTCAACGATCTTGCGGCGCAACTGGGTTGCAAAAGCTAGCGTCACCGCTTTGCGCAGGATAGGGCCGCTGTGGGGTGGACAGGTGGGACGTAAGCCCCTTCCGACATCATTTGGCGAGACTGAGACCATGTGTCCCAACGCACTGCCCTTTCGGCACGTTATTGACTTCGATGATTCTCGCCCGCGGCCATGGCAGCAAGTCGGCCGCGGGCTGAATCACTCAAAGACCGACGTCTCGGGGCCCAATCCGTCAGAACTTCTGACAGAAGCTTTCGTTGCCCGCATGCGATAAACGCGAAGATCTAAGCTCTGTGAACCGATTGCCTAGGTGCAACCGGTTCAACTGACGCTAGCGGCTCGAACCTGGGACACCGATAGTCTGACGCCCCAAACCACCGTCGCTCCCGTAAAACTTGAAATGTGGCTGAAAATAAGCCGTTATGTGGCGAGGTCTACGACCTCGAAAAGCTCCGGCGCCAAGCAGACGCGCATTGAAAGTGCTGCAGAACAGACTAACGGGAGACACGAATGACCCTCACCAAGATCCACATGACCGGCGTTGCCGCCGCTCTTGCCGCGACGCTGGGTGCAGGCACTGCGCTTGCCCAGGACCAGCAATTCATCTCGATCGGCACAGGCGGCGTCACCGGCGTCTACTATCCGGTCGGCGGCGCCATCTGCCGCCTGATGAACCAGAACCGACGCGAGCACGGCATCCGCTGTTCGGTGGAATCGACCGCGGCCTCCGTCTATAACGTCAACGCCATCCGTGGCGGCGAACTCGATTTCGGTGTCGCTCAGTCGGACGTTCAGTACAACGCCTATAATGGCGAGGCTGATTTCGAAGAGCTCGGCGCCCAGGAAGATCTGCGAGCAGTCTTTTCGCTCCACAATGAGCCTTTGACGATCGTCGCTCGGGCCGATGCCGGCATCGAATCCTTCGCCGACATCGAAGGCAAGCGGGTCAATGTCGGCCAGCCTGGCTCCGGCACGCGTTCGCTGATGGATCTCCTGATGGCAGAGCGTGGCTGGACGACTGCAAACCTCGCCGTGTCTGCTGAGCTTGCGCCTGCCGAGCAGAGCGCAGCGTTGTGTGACAACAACATCGATGCTTTCGCCTATGCCGTCGGGCATCCGGCCGGCGCCATCCAGGAAGCCACCACGACCTGCGACAGCGTTATCGTCAATGTCGATGGGGAAGAGGCTCAGGCGCTGCTCGACCAGTACCCCTACTACACCGCCGCAACGATCCCGGGCGGCATGTATCGCGGCAATGACGAGGACATCACGACCATGGGCGTCGGCGCGACGCTCGTCGCTTCGGCCAATGTGGACGAGGAAGTTGTCTACCAATTGGTCAAGGCCGTCTTCGACAATTTCGAAGACTTCAAGAGCCTACACCCGGCGCTTGAGAACCTCGAAGCTTCCGCAATGGCGAACGAGGGCAATTCGGCTCCCCTGCATCCAGGTGCCGAGCGGTACTTCCGCGAAGCCGGCCTGATCGAATAGTCAGGCCTCGTGAACGCGCGGCGAGAGCGCCGCGCGTTCATATCGCTTTATCGGCGTAAGCCGCCTCCACGATGAAAGACGCGCCATGAGCGACGGTACCCGGGACGTCGACGCCCGCAAGAGCATGAACGATGACGAACTCCAGGATCTCGTCGCAGCAACCGACACGGGTGCACGCAATCCCGCGGGAACGGCGGGCTTTGTCATAGCCGGCGTTGCGCTGCTGTGGTCGCTCTTCCAAATCTACATTGCGTCGCCGCTGCCGTTCATGCTCGCTCAGGCGACTGGCTTGCAGGTGGTGCTGAACGACACGCAAAGCCGCTCGATCCACCTGGCTTTCGGTGTCTTCCTTGCTTTCATGGCCTTTCCGGCCTTTGCCAGCTCGCCACGCAATCGCATCCCGCTGCTCGACTGGGTCCTGGCGCTGGCGGCCGCATTCTGCGCGCTCTACATCTTCCTCTTCTACCGAGATCTGGCACGCCGGCCCGGCCTTCCGATCACGCAAGACATCGTGGCCGCAGGCATCGGCATGCTGCTGTTGTTGGAAGCCACGCGCCGCGCGCTCGGACCACCGCTTGTCGTCGTTGCCGTCGTCTTCCTGGCCTACGTATTCTTCGGCTCGTCCACCCTGGTCCCCGACATCATTCGCTGGGGCGGAGCCTCCTTCTCTCGCGCCATGGATCAGATGTGGCTGTCGACCGGCGGCGTCTTCGGGGTCGCGCTTGGCGTATCGACAGCCTTCGTTTTCCTGTTCGTACTGTTCGGCTCGATGCTGGACAGGGCAGGGGCCGGCAACTTCTTCATCAAGCTCGCCTTCGCCCTGCTCGGACATTTGCGCGGAGGTCCCGCCAAGGCGGCCGTGCTGGCATCGATGATGACGGGTCTTATTTCCGGCTCGTCCATCGCCAATGTGGTGACCACCGGCACATTCACGATTCCGCTGATGAAGCGTGTGGGCTTCTCGTCGGAAAAGGCCGGCGCGGTCGAAGTCGCAAGTTCGGTAAACGGCCAAATCATGCCGCCGGTGATGGGCGCTGCTGCCTTCCTCATGGTGGAATATGTCGGCATTCCCTATATTGACGTCATCCGCCACGCGTTCTTGCCGGCACTGATTTCCTACATAGCGCTGCTCTACCTCGTGCACCTTGAAGCGGTGCGCAACGACATGCCGGCGCTGCCGAAGCGTGTCGACCGGTCGGGACGCGAAGCGCTGCTGCGGACACTGATCGTCATGCTTTCGATCGTGCTGATCGTTGGTGCGATCTATTACGCGATTACGTTCGTGCGCTGGCTCGTTCCGGCCATCTCTGCGCCGGTTCTGCTGCTGTCCCTACTCGGCGCCTATGTGGCGCTGATCTGGTATGCGGCGAAGTCGCCGGAACTGGAAATCGACGATCCCGATGCAGAAGTGGTCGAGCTGCCGATCGCATCGGAAGTTCTGAAGACGGGCCTTCATTACCTCATCCCGCTCTTCGTCCTGGTCTGGTTTCTCATGGTCGAGCGCCTGTCGCCCGGCCTGTCGGCGTTCTATGCCGTCATGACGCTGATCGTGATCACGATCACGCAGAAGCCGCTCAAAGCCTTCGTCCGGGGTATGCAGTCTGACGAGACGCGCCGCGCCATGCGCGAAGGCTTCGATGATCTCATTGTGGGCATGATCCTCGGCGCCCGCAACATGATCGGCATCGCTTGTGCCACCGCTGCAGCCGGCATCATCGTCGGTACCGTCACGCTGACCGGCATCGGCCAGGTCATGGCCGAGTTCGTCGAATTCCTGTCGGGTGGCAATATCTTCCTGATCCTGGTCTTCACCGCCATCATCAGCCTGGTGCTTGGCATGGGCCTGCCGACCACGGCGAACTACATCGTCGTGTCGTCGCTCATGGCGCCTGTCATCGTCGAACTCGGTGCGGCGAACGGCGTGCTCATCCCGCTGATTGCGGCGCACATGTTCGTCTTCTATTTCGGCATCATGGCCGATGTGACGCCACCGGTCGGCCTTGCTTCGTTCGCGGCAGCTGCCGTATCGGGCGGTGATCCGATCAAGACCGGCTTCACGGCGTTCTTCTACTCCCTCCGTACGGTCCTCCTGCCGTTCATTTTCGTCTTCAACACGGATCTCCTGCTGATCGACGTCGGCGTTGCAGGCGCCATCTGGATATTCATCAAGGCAACCTTTGCTATGTTGATCTTTGCGGCTGCGACGCAAGGATTCTTCATGGCGCGCAGCCGCATCTGGGAATCCGCGATCCTGCTGCTCGTCACGTTCCTGCTGCTGCGCCCCGGCTTTTTCCTTGATCTCGTGCAGGCACCTTACGACACCGTGCCGCCGCAGCAGGTGTTCCAAGTCGTCGAAGCAGCGCCGGACGGTGGCGAAATCCGTCTTGAGATATCGGGTCCCGATTTCGATAATCCGGACACGATCGTCAGCCGAACCATGGCGTTCGGTCTCGGCGAAGCGGGCGCACCAGGCGAAGTGCGGTTTGAGGAAGCGATCGGCCTGATGGCGATGCTGGATGGCGAGCGTGTGGCGCTGGATGAGCCGCTCGACCTCAACAGCCTCGCGGGTAGGACGCTCGGTGACCTCGACTTCTATACCGATCCGCCCGTCCAGATCACCCTCGTCGAGGTCCCAGCCGAACGTCTCCCGCGCGAGATCATGTACATTCCAGGCTTTCTGCTGTTTGGGCTGGTGTTCTTCACCCAGCGCCGACGGGGCGGCACGCTTTTCGGCAACCCGCAAGCCAGGTAAGGGGACGACGATGTACAGCGAAATCCTCGTTTCTCTCGATCTCGGCGACAAGATGATGGCCGAGAAAACACTGAGCACGGCGATCGATTACGCCAAGGTCTTCGGTTGCCGACTGCATGTGATGACGGTCGTGCCTGACTACGGGATGGCGATCGTCGGCGGCTTCTTCCCGAAGGAGCATGAGCAACAGGCGATCCAGCACATGGACGGTCTGCTGCACGCCTTTACCAAGGCGCACGTGCCGGCCGACATCCGCCACCGTCATATCGTCGGGCATGGGTCGATCTATCGAGAGATCTTGCGCTACGCGGATGTCGCTAAGGCAGATCTGATCATTCTCGCCGCTGCCACGCCAGGCCCGGAAGATTTCCTCATCGGCCCGAATGCCGCCCGCGTCGTGCGACACGCGAAGATCTCAGTTCTTGTTGTGCGGTAATCTGCGAACGAAACGAACACTACTGAGCTCGGACTTCAGTCTCGCCGCAACTTGCGCACACACTTGAGCGTTCGCCGGATGAAGAGGCCTGTTCCCGCACTCGGCGGGCGGACCGGTCGCGAATGCGTTTGACCTGGTACCAGCCTACACTTGCTCGGAGGATGGTCTTGATCGGATTGTCAGGTGTCAAAGAAGTCGCAATATCGGCCGCGCAGGGTTGGTTGAACGATCGAGCGTTGAGCCTTGGTGCGGCAATCGCGTTCTACACGCTCTTCGCGCTCGCTCCCATGCTCCTGACAGCCGTTGCCGTGGCGGGATTGGTGTTCGGCCAGGAAGCGGCCCAAGGCGCTCTCGTGGGAGAATTGGGCGGACTTTTGGGTCCACGGGGTGCGGAGGCGCTCGAGGCCATGCTGGCGAATACGCGCGACACAGGAAGCGGTATCATCGCAACTATTGTCGGGACGGTGACTTTCCTCGTGCTCATGACCGGCGCCTTCGTTCAATTGCAGGACGCACTCAACCTGATCTGGAAAGCCCCGCCTGCTCGCCATTGGGGACTGGCCTTGGCACGCAGCCGGCTGATGAGTTTCGCCTTCGTCATTGGCATCGGATTCCTGCTGCTGGTCTCGCTGGTCATCGACGCAGGCCTCACCGCAGTTGGTACCTATCTTGGCGAGAAGCTTCCAGGCTGGTCAGTGGTTTTGTTCGCGTTCAATTCGCTGTTGGCCCTCGCCAGCGCTAGTGCAATGTTCACGGCAATCTTCAAGGTTTTGCCGGATGTTCCGGTAGCGTGGCATGACGCGTGGGTCGGCGGGCTGCTGACGGGGCTGATGTTCACGCTCGGCAAGTTTTTGATCGCCTTCTATATCGGCAGCAGCGGGGTCGCATCGACATACGGGGCGGCTGGGTCTATCGTCACGATACTTCTCTGGATCTATTACTCATCCCAGATCGTGCTGTTCGGCGCCGAAGTTACGAAGGCTTACGCGGAAGTCCGCGGCGACGCCGATACTCGGTAAAGATGCCCAGCCAATCCGAGAATTTACATCGAAGAATATGTTGTGTCCGCCGCACCAGTATTGCGTCAGAGAACTGACTCGTCGTCGAACGCCCGGCAATCCGCCCCTTGGGAATCGACAGTGCATTCGTAGACGTAGGACCCTTCCTCGTCCCTCACTTTGACGACGACGTGACGCCGCGAACCGTCTGGCAGGATCTCACGTGTGATCTGCCCAACGGTATTCATTGCTGCAGTACGCGCTCCTTCAAGGTCGACCATCTGCAGACCCTGATCATCCTTGGCGATGCGCGTTCCATCCACGACGTCGAAAAAATACCTGGCCATTTCCTTCTCCCCATGGGGCGAGCCCATCATCGGACGAGGCCTCGCCTTGATCCCATGGAAAGGAAACGGCTGGGTATATGAGTTGTTCCGGAAATTGGCATATCCCACGGATTTTGAGTTGAGCCTTCTGGATCCCGCAGTAAGCGGGGATGAGATCGACCGGTGGCCGGTTGAGGCGCTGGGCGTCGAAGCGGTGGACTATTCGGGCTGGCGGGACATTCCCCATCCGGCTGCGGTCAATGCGACCACTTTATCGACCAGGCTGGCTGGCACGATGGAGCAGTCCCCAGCTGAAATGGGATCATCGTGGAAGATGTACACATAAGCCGCGAACTGCTCGAAAGGCAGAGAGGCTTCCCCAAAGCGCTCCCCATGACCTTCCGTCGACACGACAGTGCCGTTACCCCAATCCTGGCCACTGTCATTGTTGGGGTTGTAAAAATAAACGCGCATCACTCCATCTTGGTCCAGCGAAACCCTGATCAGGCTGATGGCGTGCCACCCAATAAATGTGCCGGTGTTGGTCGTCGCCGCTATTCCGACTGGTTGCGGGTGAACGATCTGCTGATGACCGTTCCATGTCGGATGATACGCGGCACAGAACCGGCTTACGAAATTTCGGTGCTCCGCCAAAAGCCCGCTGTTGACGTCGACGGCGATATGGAAATCGCGCCCCACCCACCAGCCATGCAGTTCAGGGTTGATCCAGCGATGGGGATCCTCACCTCGGTTCCCGCAGCGGCGGCCCATTTCCGCATAGAGCTTATCCAGGTGAGGCACGAGGATCGCTGATATCGGGTCGGTGTCCAGCACGGGGGTCGTCACCAAGCCGTGCCCGAGATCTTTGCTTTCGATCCGCTGCCCCTCGAAATGCATGATGAGATTATCGTGCAGCGCCGTTTGGGCCACGATATGCAGCAGGTAGTCCGGATCATTCAACGCCCAAAGAGAGAGTGCTCGGGCTGATTGGCAGGTTGGATTGTTGCCCTGACCCACGCCGAGCGGCAGGCCAAGCATCTGCAGCAGCCCGGCCACGAGGTAAGCCCTCGGCTCAACCCTTGTGCCGAACCTTTGCGACAGCACCGTCTGCACCGCGTTGCAAATGGTCAGATCGAGCATTCGCCAGAACGACGGGGCGACAGGTGGTGAATACAGGATCCCTCGCTCCAGCATGAGCGCCAGACCCAACACCGCCTGCGCGGTTTCGGGGAAGACCGCAGTACGGATAAGGTCGTGGGTCAGCGCCGAATAGCATCGCATCGCATCGAGCCCGGTGCTGCTCAATCCAAGTGCTCTGCCCAGAAGCGCGTCGCTTCGGTGGTCGACCGCCCAACGGACGAATGCGGGATGATAGTCGGAGACGATGCCTGTTTCATGCATGCGCTTGGCGAGCGTTTCGGCTTCGAGCTTGAGCGTTTCGTCGTCTGCTGAAGAGAGGCGGTCTCCGTAGCGGCATAGGCCGGGGTCATCGGCGCATAAAGAGGTGGGGGAAAACGCGGCCTCGACAAGCCGCCTGGCCCGATCGGACAGGTGGGATCGGGGAAAGTTGGCGTTCGATCCTGTCACCGCGATTTGGGCAATCATCCCTTTGATGTGGTCGATCTGGATTGGACGCTGGGCAAGCACACGATGGACCTCATCCACGAGCTTCTCCTGGATGGTCATCGGTCCGACGATTTCGAGCAGAGTCGAGAAGAGGCGGTTTATTGCTGGATCGAGAGACCCGGCCGACGCCCGGCTGGCTTCGTCGCTTGTACCGAATATGCGGGCGAGGTTGAGCGCCAACACCTTGGCCAAGAATTCCGATGCTGCCTCAGCCGTCAGTCCGGTCTTCTGATATGAGCCGCTGGCGACTACGCCGAAACGCAAGAGGCTCATGCATTCAAGCATCTTGGTTTGAAGCGGACCATCTCTCAACGTACCGCCGACCAGGCCGGGCAAGAGAGCTTCCGGACGGTCCCAATCGGAGCCCGCAAACAAGCCTGCAGCATCGGCTCTGGCCACTCTGTCACGCAGTACAGCCAGTCCGCCATCGTTCACCATGATCCTGCGAGCGACGTCGAGCAAACGGCCTTGATAGTTGGCCTTCGCGAAGGACGATGCATTCTCCAATTGCTCGAGCATGCGGTCGAACTGTCCGACAGTTTCAGCGAGCGGTCGCCGTGTCATTTCCAGGTGGTTCATCAATGTTCCGTGCCTGTGGCTTGCGGTTCCGCCCTGTGGACGGTTTGTCCAGCATGCCGCAGGGCTCAGTCTCGATCGATAGCGACCTGCGCCAGAGAACGAAGCAATCGCTAGACGTAAAAATCCAGCTCTTCCTGTCGTTTCAGCAGGTCCCGCATTTGGTGCGCGTCGCTGCCGAAGAAGTAGACCAACCCCCAATGGGTCCCAAACGCCGTGCGCTTGGTCACTTTCTGCTCCATCGGCGGCGCAAGTTCGTGGAACTCGAAATAGCTATGGTTCTCGGTTTCGTCGGGTATCTGCAACTCGCTCACCACGCGCCGACGCGGATAGACGCCGAAACATCCCGCATGTCCCTGCGCTCCAGTGACAGGTTCCGGGAAAAATGCATCCAGTTCATCTTGTGTCGACTTCGGATCGAAGGCGAGCACCAGCGCCTGATAAGCATTGAAGCCGTAGGCACGTTCCATCAGCTCAAACGCATTGAACCCTGGCGGACGATAGGCCACTTCACCGAAATAGAGCGTACCGTCATTCGTGACGAAGTATTCCGGATGGATGAAGCCAAAGTCGATATCGAACACGTCGATCAGCTTTTCGATCTGTTCCGTAATGCGGCCGCGCCACTTTTCCAGTTCTGGCGTGGCAGGCACAAAGACAGAGTAACCAAGCGTCACATACTCCGATATGTTGAGGAACTGGATTTTTCGGTCCTTGATCCAGGCTTCCACCGCAAATTCCCAGCCGTCCAAATGCGATTCCAAGAGAGCGGGAAACTCGTCGTCTGAAATCGCATCGACGTCGTCGGCAGTCCTGATCACGCGGTGCCCGAGACAGCCTGCCTTGTCGAAGGCTTTCATGTGGATCGGATCGTTCACGTCGCCTTCGAGCTTGAGCAGCGTTTGGTTGACGCGCTTCAGGAACCGAATGACATCGGACTTGTCCATCGCCTCTTCGAAGATGCCCACTCGGATACCGCCGAGCTGGGCGCGACGCTTCATCAGGGACTTGTCACGAAACAGCATCGACTGACCAAGAAGACGCGGATTGCCGAGAAGGACGGAATTGATGGCGCCAGCCCACTCCACAGTTTCTTCGAACAGCGGGATGGCAACGTCGACGCCCATGTCTTTGAGCGTCTGCGCAATTTCATGCGAGCGGTCATTCAGCCGCTCGAAATCCCATTTGATGAACGGGATATCGTTGGCGGTTGCATACTCCTCGGCCCAATAAGGCGCGACGACGACATAGCGGCGATCGAATTTCGCGATTGCCTCAATCGCCTTGAGACTCCATCCAAGAATGGCGACATAGCCCTTTTCGGGATCTGCTGCAGTCATACGATCTCCCAGCCCGGCCCGCGAGAGGCCGTGATTTTAATTTGATCATCGAATTAGATTGTTCTGTATTTGGGTATCACAGCGCTGCAAATAACGCAAACAGCCGAGACGGCGCCGGATGCTCGGGAATAATGCTTCGAACTTCGAAATTATTTTTGGCGACTTGGCTACGGATGTCGGAGCCAGTTCAACTGCTCCGCGAGATAATGCATGATCGGCCAATGCTGAACTGGAATGGCCTATGTCGGCGGCTCGCCTTACGCTTGTTTCAGCCCCACACTGAGCGTCCCATCGCTTTCCATGATGACATAGTCGACCGACGCGACGGTCGTTCCGCCAGCGCTGCGGATGGCACTTAAGGCTTCATCCTGCGTGACCCGTTGATGTCTCATCGTCTCCTGGCAGAAGGCGCCATCCCTTGCAAGGAGCGATGGCTCCGAGCGGGCTACGGAAGCAATGCGCTTCGACCGGACGGACATGAAGGTCACGAGATATTGGAGGAAGATCAGCAGTGCGAGCGCGGTTGCGCCTTCAGCGAGCGCCACGCTTTCTTGCAGGAGGATAGCTGAAAGCGTGGATCCCAGCGCGATCGTGACTACGAAGTCAAACGCATTCAACTTCGCGAGCGTGCGTTTTCCAGAAACGCGCAGAAAAACCACCAGCGAGGCATAGGCCAGAACACCCACGATTACTGTGCGGATGATGCCTTCCCAGTTCTGGAAGAACATGTCGCTCCAATTCATGGAAGCTCCTTATGTAAACCGCGTTGTCAACTTCGAGGCAAGAGCAGAAAGGCTCAATCCATATCGCGCACGCCGCTCCAGCCGGCTCGACGGGCTAGGGCGTCCACATCACCAAGTGCGGCGTAGCGCACTTCCCTCGATATCCTGATGATTGGCTTCAGCAGGAAAAAGAACGATCCGACTATGTAGAACCACGTCGCGATCGCTTTCGTCTCATCACTCAGCGAAAGAATGCTGCCTGTCAGAAAGCAAAGTGCAGCAGCGACGTCGACGATCGTATGCAGCAGTTCCGACATTGCATAGATGCGCTTGTGAACCATCAGATGGCTTCTCGCATCGACATGAAAAAGCTGTGTCGGCTTCATCGTGCACTCCACATCAACTGTCCTGTGCAGTCGAACACCTGCCGGAGCCAGATGTTTCGCATAGCTCCTGGAAATGGCTGGACGCCGCGTTCTTTAGATGTCTGATGGAACAACGCAGCAGGCGCGTTCTTTGCGGGAAAGAACCTGAAGGAGCGCGTCATGAGCTACACCCGCTTTGGAGCGATGATCGTCACGTCGACCATCGTGATGTTCGGTCTGATGTATCTGAACACCTATGCTGCCGATCATGTCTTCTACAGCCAGACCCGTACCTGGATGGCGCTCTACATGGGCGCCGCCATGGCCGTGATCATGCTTGCTTATATGGGGGCAATGTACCGCAACCGGACAGTGAACATTGCCATCGTCGCACTCAGCGTCGTCATCTTCGGAGCAAGTTTATGGTTGTTGCGAAGCCAGACCACCGTCGGTGATGTTGCCTACATGAAGGCGATGATCCCGCATCACTCTATCGCGGTGCTGACCAGCGAGCGTGCCCGGATCAGGGATCCGCGGGTCCGCGCACTCGCCGACGAAATCATCAATGCCCAGGTGCGGGAAATCGACGAAATGAAGCGTCTGATCATTGAGCTCGAACAGGCGCAATAACGCGGCGCGGAGATCTAGCCGGCGTCGGGTGACAGCGCTTTTTCGAGCTCACGGATGACGTCCATGACGAATCTCGATCGTCATCGGCTTGAGGATCAGCAAGCTCCGGATTGTCCGCCAGCGGATTTCCAGCGAGCATCTCGACCGTCTCGTCATCCCGCACCATCCAATGACGGCAGATGTTCAGACGGTCGACGATCTCGTCTTTGCTCGCTGCTCCGGGAAGAAATCGATCCCGATACAATCGGGTCGGTCTTGTGGCCGTCGTCGGCAACGAAGACGGCGCCCATCATGTGTCTGCAGAGCTTTATCAGGCACTTAACGACGTGGGATTCGCACTCGCTCCGAATGCCGTGAGCTACTGGGTCGGGGAGGCGATGTCAGCAGTCGATTTTCGCGATCTGGATGATGTGCCGGAGGCGGTGACAGCAGCGATACGTATGGCGACGCGAAATGCAGTTCATCTCGCGCGTCTGCTGAAAGCGGAGCCCTTCGGGCCTGTGCTTTGAGATCAAACGCGGCAGTCGGTTCTGACGCCGGCAAAACCGGCATGCCACCGCCAACATAAAAGGCCGGGCGCTCACCGCCCGGCCATATTGTTTGAAGGTCTTCGGCTGCTAGAGGCTGCTCATGTCGATCTCTTGAGTGCGCCGAAGCTCACGAACGCCATTTGCGTCGAACGGCGGCAAATCACGGATCTCGTCCTGCGTCATTCCTCGCAGGATCAGCACGTCTCGCTCATCATGCATCGATAGTCGATCGAACGGCAGGGCGACCTCCCGCTCACCAAGCCCCAGGAAGCCGCCGTGAGCGAGGATGGCAAAGACATCATCTCCATCGGACACGAGCCGATCGACTGTACCAAGCTGGTTGTCGCGGGCGTTGTAGACGTCACGGCCGATGATCTCGCTGACCGCGACGGCCTGCCTCGTCTCTGAGGACACGGACTGGCGTTCATTGCGGTCAGCCGACTGTTCGGACGACTGAGCCGATCGCCTTGACGCGTCGCCTTGCCGCTCCTCCTCATTGGGGAGCGTTCGGGCTTGCCTCTGGTTTGCCTGCTCCGCCGCCGGTCGATCGTCTGAGCTGCGCTCCATGCTGATTTGCGGTTCACCGGACTGGGAGAACTCGATCTGTGGTTCGCCTTCGCTGGTTAGTTCGATATTGGGCTCAGCCCGCTCGTACCGAATACGTGGCTCCGCACGCTCGATCTGGACGTTCGCATTGCCGTCGTCGTTCCTCTGTGTGCGCGCGATCACGGGTTCTCCACTGCGCACATTGACTTGCGCTTCGTCGCCTTCCCGGACCGCGATCTCGGGTTCCTGTTGCTCGACCGATACGCGCGGCTCGCTTTGAGAAACTTCGACCTGCGGCTCGGGTGAGCGCACATTGACGTCGGGCTCTGGCATTCGAACAATGATCTCGGGCTCCGGCTGATCGATCGTTATTGTCGGCTGGGGCATGTGAACCCTTACCGTAGGCTCTGCCTGACGCACTATGATCTCCGGTTGGCCCTGGTTCACCGTGACCTCCGGCTCCGCCGCGCTCACAGTTATTTCTGGAGCGGGCTGCTGAACCGTGACTGTTGGTTCCGGTTGTTCCACGATGATGCGGTCTCCGGTCTCCGCGCTCTCGTCGCCGCGTGTCTGCGCTTCTTCCAATGCCGCCTCGGCTCGTTCGACATAAACTGCGCATTGTGTGGGATCGCCGACGTCAACAGCTACGTCGGCATTGTCGATCCAGGCTTGCTGGAACCGTTCGGCGTTTTCCTCCGAGATGCGCTGCAGATCCGTGCAGGCGGTGTTCGAAGCATTTCGTTGCCCGATCATACCCTCGCCACCGCGAGCATCCTGTGCTTGTGCCAGGGGAGTGACAGCGGTGCTGCAAAGCAGCGTGAGTGCCAATACAGATTTAGTATTCATGAGATGGTTCTCCTTTGTTTCGAATGTTTCCGGATGGCCGTCTTTGACGACTTTCACTGACGCTTGGACCACGCGCGGAGGCTGGCCGAAGCGAGAAGCGTGACGATGCCCTCAACCCAACTCTTGTAGTGTCTTGGAATCGAAGAGGCAGCGGAGGCCGGAAGAGGACACGGAGCCCTTGCCTCCGGCATCCGCCCACCCGAATGGACCCGTCAGCAACGGTGTCCAACGTGACGCATGGTCAGCCGAGCTGCGTCCAGAACTGATCGGTTCTTTCGCGGTCTTCCATACCGGCTTCCGGGTCGCCAAATCGGCTGCGATCAACGGAGGGGGCGTTCTCCATCTCGCTCCCTGAAGAGCGGTGGAGCCCTGCCAACTGTGGGCCTCTCGCTATGTTCCAAAAGAAATTTTTCGTGATGCCGGCAGGAAATGACGCGACGGATCGGAACATGGCGCGTGGCGTCTCGTTGGCCCTGGAGAGAAAAAAGGAGACCGAGATGGCTGAGAGAGCAAAGAGCGCCCAGCGGACCGAAGTCGATATTGCATCCGAGCGCATGGGCCGAAACCGGCTTCAAGGCGATGATCAATCCAACGTGCACAACGAGAGACAAGCCGTTCCCGATGTGAAGCAGGAAACGGACGAAGTCATCGAGAGCTTCGAGAAGTTGGACAAAGACCATCGGGCGAAGAGCGACCTTGGAAAGGGCAACCGAAGCGGAGAGTGATGCCCGATACTCAATCCTTACCCAATGGCCCGCGCCTCTCGAAGGTCGCGGGCCAATTTGTGATTCCACCACCGGTGACTGCTGCACCTGGCAACAGGCTACTTCGAGGCAGCGTTGCGGAAAAAAGGCTTCAATGCGCCATCAGCTTGTCGAGCGAGCCTGGCTTATCGTGAACAGCTAGGCGATCGACGATGGTCTCGCTTGCCTCGTTCATGCCGACGATCTCGACCTTGGCTCCGTCTCGGCGAAACTTCAGAACAGCCATGTCGAGCGCAGCCACGCTAGAGATGTCCCAGATATGGGCGCGCGAGACGTCGATTGTGATCTTCTCCAGCACCTCCCTGAAATCGAAGGCCGCCATGAAATCTTCGGCCGAGGCGAAGAAAAGCTGACCTTCGACCGTATAGGTGCGGTGGCGCCCATCGCCGCTGAGTGTAGAGGAAACACGGAAGAGCTGCGCAATCTTCCAGGCGAAGAAGATGCCCGACAGCAGCACGCCGATGAGGACGCCATAAGCAAGATTATGGGTGAAGACGACGGTGACGACGGTCGCCAGCATGACGATCGACGATGAGCGCGGATGATCCTTGAGGTCGGCGATCGACGACCAGGAAAAGGTGCCGATCGAGACCATGATCATGATGGCGACGAGCGCCGGCATTGGGATTTGGCTGACGAGGTCGCCAAGCACCAGGATCATGAACAAGAGGAGGATGCCGGCTGCGAAGGTTGAGAGCCGACCGCGCCCACCTGACTTCACATTGATGATCGACTGGCCGATCATCGCGCAACCTGCCATGCCGCCGATGAAGCCGGTGGCCGTATTGGCAATTCCCTGGCCGATGCATTCCTGGTGGCGATCCGATGGCGTGTCGGTCAGATCGTCCACGATCTGCGCCGTCATCAAGGATTCCAGCAGGCCGACCACCGCTACGGCCGCCGAATAGGGCAGGATGATCACCAACGTCTCGAAAGTCAGCGGAATGTCCGGGATCAGGAAGATCGGCAGGGTGGAGGGCAGTTCACCCATGTCGCCCACGGTTCGAACGTCGAGGCCAAAGACGATGGCCAGGGTCGTGAGCACCACGATGCAGACCAGCGGCGACGGAACGGCCTTAGTGAGATAGGGGAAGAGATAGATGATGGCGAGGCCGCCCGCGACCATGACATAGGTCAGGTTCGGAACGCCGACGAGCTCGGGGATCTGCGCCATGAAGATGAGAATGGCCAGCGCGTTGACGAAGCCGGTCATCACCGAGCGCGAGACGAACCGCATGAGCGCGCCAAGCTTCAACAAGCCGAAGAGAATTTGCAGCAGGCCCGCCAGAACGGTGGCGGCCAGCAGGTACTCAAGCCCGTAGTCGCGCACGAGCGTGACCATGAGCACAGCAGTCGCAGCAGTGGCAGCCGAGATCATGCCGGGACGTCCACCGACGAAGGCGATGAGCACGGCGATCGAGAACGAGGCATAGAGGCCGACCCGTGGGTCGACGCCAGCGATGATCGAAAAGGCGATGGCTTCGGGAATGAGCGCCAGGGCAACGACCAGGCCCGAAAGCAGGTCGCCGCGCACATTGCCGAACCATTGCGCGCGGTAAGCGGACAAGGAAGTCATGAAAATCCAGATGATGAGAAAACCAAACCAGCGGCCTCTTCTGAGAGAAGGGTCGCACCGGAAGACGGTATTTGATCTAGTTGTCCGGCGGATCGGCGGCCGGAAGAGCCACCCGGAATTTCACCGGGTCCTGATGGATGACGCCTCATAACGTCACATCGGGCCAGATGGCAACCCGCGCCAGAGCACGAAGAGCTAATAAGCCGCTGACGGCTCGCCTGTTTTACGAAGCCGCGCTTTTGACGCTCAGCGGTGTTGACAGGCGATGCACCCCGATGTTGCTCCAATGAGCAATCGGCTGGCATCCAATGGCGTCAAGATGCCCTGCTTGCTCGGGAGCCTACACGCTCCAGAAAATCGATAGCCGTCTCAATTCCACGATCCGTTCCGATCGCAGTACCAAGCGCGTTCGCCTGAGATCGCATCGCCGGGGCGTCCATCGCGATCAATGCTTGGGCCAGCAGGGGTGCGTTCAATGTCTTTCGATCCAGAGGCGCAGGACCAGCTCCGAGGGCTGCGACCCGTCTCCCCCAAAAGGGCTGGTCTCCGAAGAACGGGATGATCTGTGTCGGCAGGCCCGCCCGTAAGGAGGCAGCAGTCGTCCCCGCGCCGCCGTGATGGACGGCCGCCGATGCCCTGGGAAGAAGAACATCATGCGGTGCACTTTTGACGAAAAAGGCGCGATCGCTCATTTTGCCGAGGTCGATCGCGCCGCCGCCAACCGCCAACAGACCCCGCTTGTCGGTCACGGCGAGGGCATCGAGGATTATCCCGGTCATCTTCTCCGGGTCGAGCCCCGGCATGCTGCCGAACCCGAAATAGACCGGCGGCGGCCCAGCGTCGAGAAAAGCCTCCAGATCCGGATCGGGCTGCCAGCCAGGCTCGTCGAGAAACCAGTAGCCAGTGACCAGAACATCCGGTCCCCAATCGTCGGGTTTAGGAAGCACTGCCGGGCTGTAAGCGTAAAGCGTACCTGCACGTGGCTTGCGCTTGAGTTGATCGTCCAACCCAGGCGTCACTTGTCTCCAAGCCTTCAACTCCCGTGCGAAAAGCAGTTCGGCCGCGTGGATCGCGAGCAAATGACTGACCCGGTTGAATGGGCCCAGTGACGAGAAAGGAAGCAGAGGCGACGGGAAGACCGAGGTAGGTGTTAAGCCGGGGACGGGGGACGCCAGCACATGCGGCACGTCGAGAGCACTGGCTATATAAGGCGCCGCAATCGACTTCGGGTGATAGAGGATCATTTCCGGGTTGAAGTCGTTCGCCATCTGCCACTCGGCATCGAGCAGCTTCCTCATCAACGGTCGGACTTCTTTCAAGAGCTTGAAGCCGGCGCTGAACCCTTGTCCTCCAGCGACGGCTGCCTTCCCCTCAGCCGTGTTCAGCAGCGCCAGAAATTCGGCTGGCAGGCCCCTAAAGCGAACACCGTGCCCCGCAGCGAATTCGGAAAATTGGATGGGGGCGGCAAGCTGAACTTGATGGCCTCGTCCCTTAAGGCCCCGAGCAAGCGCGACATAGGGTTGAACGTCGCCACGCGTGCCGAGCGTATGGATCGCGATCCGCATGGCGCCAGAATAGAGTAGGTGGCGCGCAATGTCTGCTGATCAAAAAAAACGGAATCGAGGAGCTAACAGTCAACTTTCGGTGATGAATGCGCGTTTAGAGATCATTTTTCAAGCGCAATCGCTGGGGCCGGCCGTCAATCTCTGAGCCGGGATTGGACTTCTGTCGGCGCCCGATATTTCGGTGAAGGCGCAAGTCGACAAGTAACGTGGCGTCACCAGCCCTACTGAATCGCAGTGCGTGTGAGTTGGAGGCAGTCGCTCGATACTGCGATGTTGTCGTCGGTCCGGACGTTGATCTGCAGCGTTGCTGATCGCCCGCTGCCAAACTGTTCGCGTGCGATGTCTATCAGCGCTCGCAGCGACTCTTTTCTGGCAGCCTGCAGATTCGGCAGAACCTGACCGACATCGTCGCGTTCAGTTCCCTGGGCATCGACGACATCGAAATAGTACCTCGGCATGGTCTGACTCATTTTATATCCCCCTCTGGATACGTACAATGTCGACGGTTGGATGTATCCTCGGACCAGCTCTGCAAAACTCTGATCGAGGTCCGCCAGTCAAGACTGTCGAAATGGCTATGCGTTCGTTCGACTGACGGGGTGATCCACCGGCAGATGAAGTTGCAGATAAGAATCATCGAAGCGGCCAATCTCCGCCAACGCCACAGGCTCGATGATGCGGATCGTGCCAGTTCCCCATTCGATCATACCGTCACGAGCAAGTTGCCGTACACACCGGTTCGCATGAACGGTCGACATCCCAAGCGCATCTGCAAGGTCAATCTGAGACATCTGCCATTCTGCGTGATCTCCGGCACTCAAACCGGCTTGGCCGAGGCGGACTCTGATTTCGCTCAGAAGGTGAGCCATCCGAACGACACAGTCTCGCTGCCCGAGGTTCAGTATCCACTCGCGTGCGACCGAGGCGTCCCGGGCAACCGATCGGGCAAAAGTTTTGGCAAAAAAAAGGGTCGGCTGCCAGCTCCTCGAAGTGTTCGTGCCGGATAATGCCGATCCGGCACGCAGTCATCGTTGAGATGGTGCTGTCGATGTTGCTCAAATAGAAGCTGTGTAGATCCGGCAGATCCCCGGGAAGATGCAAGGCTATGATTTGGCGCTTGCCTTCAAAGTCCATTTTCGACGAGTGCGCCATTCCTTCGATGATCAGGCAGGATTGGACACTCGGATCCATTTCATGAACGATGTCGTGACGAGCTGCGAGTTCGACTATGCGAATGGGGAGCGTCGCTAGCGCCTCTCGCTGCGCGGTCGATAACGTCTCGGAACATCCCAGTCTGTGCTCTAGGAGCGCAATGGCGCTTCGGTGGTGACGAAACATGCTCGTGCTCCGGAATTGGCGGGAGCACGCGGGGTCTCACCAGCGTCATAAGCCAGTTGTGAAATGACGACCGAAGCCTTTAAGCACCATTCGAGTCGGCCCTGGTCAACATATGTTAAAGGCTGCCGAAGTCTTCTGAGCCGACCGCGGGCAAGCCATCATTGGCGCCTGGTGCGATAGGGAAGCGGCTGTCCCAGCTGACGGGCCGGTGACCGACGCGTCCTCGACGTCGCTTGCCTCCTCGAAAGAGAGCGTCTCGCGATCAGCGCCTAATCCGGTGGTGACACTGTATCCGTTTGTAACGGTGCCGGCGCAGATTGGGCGTGCGGGCGCTGAAGCGGATACAAATCAGTACAATCGGTGACACGCCCGGCACAGCCCCGCGACCGACGGCGCCTAGCTTGCTCCTCGAAGCAGCGGTTACCCCCATCTTTGCCCCGTGGATGCGCCCGGGACACTGACCTCCACCGCTCTTCCGGAGGCGCTGCCGGCGCACAGCCAGCGCGCCTCCGTCCCTGTCATCGCGGTCTCAGTGGGAGGTTTGCACTGAGCCCGCATCGCCGATGCGGAGCAATCATGGTCGCCTTCACCGTCAACAACCGACCAGCCGATGTGGCAGTCGATCCGGACAAGCCGTTGCTCTGGGTGCTCCGGGAAGATCTTCAGGTGCTCGGTCCGAAATATGGCTGCGGCGTCGCACAATGCGGCGCCTGCCGCGTGCTCATCGACGGTGTTTCGACCCCCTCCTGCATGGTGCCCGTCGGCAGCATTGCCGGCGCGTCTGTCATCACAGTCGAAGGCCTTGCCGACGAAGATGGCAGTTTGTCCTTCGTCCAGCGTGCCTGGATCGAGGAGCAGGTGCCGCAGTGTGGCTTCTGCCAGCCCGGTTTCCTGATCGCCGTGACCGAACTGCTGCAGCAAAACCCCGATCCCTCCGACGACGAGATCGATGCGGCGATCACCAATATCTGCCGCTGTGGAACCTATCCGCGCATCCGGCGCGCCATCCATCGCGCAGCCGAACTCGCCCGAGACTGAGGAGCCAACATGCCGAAGATCCTGTCCAGACGCACCTTTCTCATGACCGGCGCTGCCCTCGGCGGAACCGCGCTCGTCGCAGCCGTCGGCGGCATTGGTTACCTCGCCACCGTCGACGTCGACGGGCTGCATGGTGGCTCGGTGGAGGGCGAAAGCGCCACCTTGAATGCCTTCGTCGTTCTCCACTCCGACGGCAGCGTGGTCATCAACGTGCCGCGGACCGAGATGGGGCAGGGCATCCACACCGGCCTCGCCATGGTCGTGGCAGAGGAAATGGATCTGCCGTTCGACGAACGCATCCGGGTCGAGTTTCCGACTGAGGCGCATCCGGCCTATTCGACGTGGTTCAACGTTCTTCAAGTGCGGCCGGAGGAAGCCAGCGGGCCGGTTGTCTGGGTTGGCAGGCGTGTGCTCGGTCTGCTCGGCTTCATCTCGACAGGCGCCTCCTCGTCAACGATGTCGCTGTGGCATCCGATGCGCGTCGCCGGTGCCTCGGCCCGCCAGATGCTGATTGCCGCAGCTGCAGCGCGTCTCGACGTCCCGTCAACGGAACTGGTCACCCGTGACGGTTTCGTCTTGCACGAAAGTTCAGGACGCAGCCTGTTCTATGGTGAACTCGCGCGTGAGGCAGCAGCCCTTACGCCTCCCGCCGATCCTGTCCTGAAACCTGCAGCGGACTGGCAAGTGATCGGGACACGGCAAGCGCGTGTCGATCTTCCTGCCAAGGTGCGTGGCACGCCGATTTTCGGGATGGATGTGACAGTGCCGGATATGATCTACGCAACGATCCGTCACGCGCCAGTCTTCGGCGCGCGCGTCTTGCGGATCGTCAACGAGGCCCATGTCCGCGCCCTTCCAGGCGTCCTTGATGTGACGATCGTGAATGATAGCCACGTAGCGGTCGTAGGAGGCTCTTGGTGGCAGGCAGAACAGGCCGCTTGGCAACTTGAGGTAGAGTGGGCAGGTACAGCGGACGATGCCATTTCGAGCGCCGACTTATCCCGCGGCCTCCGGGCGTCACTCAACGTTTCAGAGCCCTATGAGGTCCATGCCGAAGGTGATGCAGGTGCCGTCATCGAAGCGAACGCCGCATCAACGATCGAAGCCGTTTACGAAGTTCCCTTCGTGGCCCACGCCTGCATGGAGCCTATCAACGCAACGGTGATCGTCCGGGAAGATGGATCGGCGGAAGCCTGGGTCCCGTCGCAGGGGCCGCTCAACATTCGCGTTGGCGTGGGAACCGGCACTGGCTGGGCCGGTATCGAACCGATTGCGATCACGTGCAACGTCACGATGAATGGCGGCGCCTTTGGGCGACGCAGCGACCAGGACGTGATTGCGCAGGCCGCTTTTCTGGCTGCGCGTCACCGCGGCCGTGCCGTTAAACTGATCTGGCCGCGCGAGGAGGACGTCTCGAGAGGTCTATTCCGCAGTCATGCGGCCGCGAGGTTGCGGGCAGCGCTGGGGCCGAACGGCCTGCCGATTGCGTATGATGCGCTTGGAGCGAGCCAGTCCATCATTCAGTCGGTAGCCAGCCGTAACCTGCCGTTCAACCCTGGCCCTGATGGAGACAGGCTGACGGTCGAAGGATTGGACAAGCAGCATTACGCCATTTCCGCCAGGCGCGTGCGCAGCCAGAATGTGCCAAGCCATGTGCCGATCGGGCTGTGGCGCTCCAACGGATACTCGTTCAACACCTTCTTCACCGAAAGCTTCATCGACGAATGCGCGCTTGCGGCAGACGCCGATCCGCTGGCCTACCGCCAAGCGATGCTTCGTGACAGCCCGCGCCATCGCGCCGTCCTCGATCGCGTAGCCGAGATGGCGGACTGGGGAGCACCCATGACGCCGGGTCGTGGCCGAGGCATCGCCATCGAGGAATGTTATCGCAGCGTCGTCGCGCAGGTCGCGGAAGTCACCGTCGCCGAGGATGGCGCAGTGAAGGTCGACCGCATCTTCTGTGCGGTCGATGTGGGCCTCGTCATCAATCCCGACCAGGTGATCGCCCAAATGGAAGGCGGCGCGCTGTTCGGGGTGACCAGTGCCATGATGAGTGAGATCACCGTGCAAAACGGCTCGGTGATGCAGACGAATTTTCACGATTTTCCCATGCAGCGGCTCGCCGATGCCCCGGAGGTGATCGTGGAGATCGTCGAAAGCGATCTGCCGCCGGGCGGCGCTGGCGAGCCAGGCATCGTGCCCACCGCCGCGGCGATCGCCAACGCGATCTTCGCCGCCACCGGCAGACGCCTGCGATCACTGCCGCTGGCCGTGACGGAGACAATAGGCGAACGCCGGACCCGGTCCGTCCTCAAAAGCTGATCATCGCCACCAATACCGGGCCGAGGCGCCTTTGCGCTCGGGCCGGCCCGAACGGGATCGCCAAAATGGGCCCCCCTAGCCCCGCTGGCGATCTCTGCGGCCACCGAAGTCCTCTCCCCCCAGAGACCTTCGGTGGCCAGATTTCAAAGACCCCTCTCGCCATCATGAAGGACAAGCCGTTGGACCAGGATATCGCCACCTCTCTTCTGGCTTGGGCAAGCGCTTACGGGCTGCTCGGTGTGTTCATGATCGGCATGGCGGAGCGCTTCGTGCCGCTGCTGCCGTCGACCGGCTTTCTCCTGGCAATCGGGGTCGGGGCGTCGAGCGGTGCCTGGTCGCTGCCGTCTGCAATTCTCGCCAGCACGGTTGGCAGCCTGATCGGCTGTGCCGCCTGGTACTTTGCAGCACGGATGTTGGGAGACGTGCGGTCAACGCGGATCCTGGCCAGGCTCGGTCGCCTGTTCGGACTATCCTCCGAGCGGGTGATGACGAGGACGGACGCCTTGCAGCGCAAGAACGCGGCTCTCGCATTTTCATCGCAGCTCTTGCCCACGGTGCGGCTGTTCTCACCCGCCTTTGCCGCCATCATCGGCACCACCTGGCGTTCATTCCTGATGGCATCGGCGGCGGGCATCTTCGTCTGGAATGCGGTCTTCATCCTCGCCGGCTACAAGGCTTCCTACTGGATGAACCCAGCCGACACGATGATGGCGTCGATCGTCCTCTACGGCGCCATGTCGATTGGCGGCATCGGCTGGCTCTGGATGCGCCTTAAGGCACAAAGGCAGCAACGGCTCGCATCGCGTTCACATCGTTAATCGATCAGTCGGTCCTGCGCCGCCGCCTGAGCTTGTCGGATCTGGCCGCGATAGAGATCGCCCTTGCCGGGGTACCACGGCATCGCGCCGATCGTGTCGAAACCTGGGATCGTCTCCATATGCCGCACCATGCGCTGCCGCATAGCCTGGTCGGGCAGGGGCCCGCGCATCGCCCCGAGATTGTCGGTCATGTGGTCCGGATTGGATGTTCCGCAGAGCACGCAGGTAATCGCTGGATGAGCGATCACCCATTTGAGGAAGAACTGCGCCCAACTCGTCGCCCCAAACTCCCCGGCGAAATCGGGCAAGGGCCGATCCTGCACGATATGCATCAATCGCGCCTTTTCCAGAGGCAGGTTGATGAGCACGCCCACGCCGTTATCGGCTGCACTGGGCAGCAGGCGCTCCTCAGCCGATCGATTGAAGATGGAATAGTTGGTCTGCACCATGTCGACCTGACCACCGGTCACGAGGGCTTCGAGCTCAGCCTGATAGGACGACTCGTGATGCGTCACGCCGACATGATCAATGTGACCTTCTTGCTTCCAGGCCTGCATCAACGGGATCACCACACCGGCATTGGTGATGCTGTGGCACTGCATCAGGTCGATCTTTGATCGCCAGACGCGCAGTTTCGACTGCTGGAGGCTGGCCTCGGCGTGACTGGTGTCTCCGAGGTATTCGCCGGTCGACCAAATCTTGTTCGCCAGGAAGACGTCCCGTGCTTCCTCCATTTCGGACAAGATGGCGCCGACGGTGACTTCCGCGGAGCCGTAAAGAGGAGACGTGTCGATCACGCCTCCGCCGCCTGCTGTGTAGCGCGCAACCGTTTCGCGCAGCCGGTCACGGCTGTCACCTGGGATCAGGTCGAAAGTGAGGAACGTGCCGAGCCCAAGTGCAGTGACGGACCGCCCGGTCCGCCCGATCTGTCGCGTGATGACAGGGCCTGTTGGTGCCGCCGTGTCGGTCGCCTGCGCATTGGCGCGCGTTGTGCCGGTTGCCGTCATGCCAATGGCGGCCGCGCCGGCCGTGGCGGTCAAGAAGCTGCGTCGATCAATGTCCACGAAACAATCCTTTATTTAAATCGTCAGGGGAAAAGGAAGAAAATTCAGAACTGCCAGCCTGAAGGGACCCAGGCATACGCGTTGTCGGTCCGCAAAATTCGGCCGAGACCGGGAAACGGGTAGTGGAAGCCGAGAACAAGCATCCGATCGGCGGCCGCTCGATCAAAGATGCGCTGGCGGGCGATTGCCGCCGCTTCCCCATCCCGGTCGGGTCCGGGACGCCAGTTTCGGTCGATATTGACGACCGGGTGATAGGCAAGGTCCGCGGTGAGGAGCAACTGCTCGCTCCCGGCCTGAACCAGGAATGCAGCCATGCCTGGCGTGTGCCCCGGTGCCGCGATCGTGGTCAGGCCGGGCAGAATGTCGGTGCCGGCCTCGTAGAGTTCGATATCAGCGGCGAAGGGTTCGAGGCTCGCACGGATGTTCGCCGCGAAGCGTCGCCGGAAATCGGCGGGCACCGGCATGTAGGAAAGATCGGGCTCTTCCTCGATGAAGAATGTCCAATCGGCTCTTGGCGCCATGATCGTCGCCCGCGGAAACGCGCGGCTGCCATCCGGCATCAGCAAATTGCCGACGTGGTCCGGATGCGTGTGCGAAATGACCACCAGGTCGATGTCGTTTCGGGACAGCCCGATGGCTTCAAGATTGGCGAAAAGTTGCCCGCCATTCGGGCCCATCGTCGTGCCGGCACCCGCTTCAAGGAGGACGCGTCGTCCGTCGATTTCAAGCAACAGGGTGTTCAGGTTCAGCGTCATGAGATCGGTCGGCAGAAATGCGCGACGCAGAACCTCTTCCAGTTCCGCTTCCGGCGCATCGCCGGCATAGACGGTCGGAGGGCCGCTGATGTTTCCATCGCTGAGTACGGTCGTCACGATGTCGCCGATGGTGAAGCGATAATAGCCGGCATTGTCCAGCCTCGTGGTCGGCACCGGCGCCGGTTGTGCAGCAACGCCGCTCAATAGAGGACCAGTCAGTAGCGCCCCCGATGCGCCGGCCATGGCCGTCAGCATGATCTTGCGTCGGTTGCTCGTCAGCATGGTCATCTCCTCGTTTATGCTGGCAGCGGAGCAACCCCGGCTGCCCACTGATCGCGGCGAGAATGACGTGTGGATACTGCAATGATAAGATCACCAAAATCGAACGAGCTGATCTGGAAAACAGAGCAATGAAATCCATCCGCTTGGACCATCTCGAAACATTTGCGCTGATCGTGCGGTGCGGCGGCTTCCGCGCGGCGGCGGCAGAGCGCGGCGTTTCGTCCTCCGTCATGAGCCAAACGATGGGTGCCTTGGAACAAGCGCTCGGCCTTCGACTGCTGAACCGGACCACACGGAGCGTTGCACCGACGGAAGCCGGCGAACGCCTGCTGGAGCGGCTCCGACCGGCGCTCGACGACATCCGCCTTGCGCTCGTCGAACTGGATCAGTTGCGCGAAACGCCGTCGGGGACGCTGCGCATCAACGCGCCGGCGCCGGCCGTCGATCACATCCTCTGTCCATTGGCGTTCGACTTCATGGACCTGCATCCCGAAGTCGATGTCGAGATCATCAGCGACGCCGCGATCATCGACATCGTCGAACAGGGTTTTGATGCGGGTGTCCGTTTTGGTCAGCAACTGGCCCAGGATATGATCGCCGCGCCTCTCGGTCCGGCATTGCGCTACTCCATCGTCGCCTCCCCGGACTATGTCGCGCGCCATGGCAAACCGGCATCCCCAGCCGATCTCCTCGACCACAATTGCATCCGCCGGCGCTATCCCGGTGGGCGCCTGGCGATGTGGTCTTTCGAGAAAGCCGGCGACGCAATGGAAGTCGCACCATCCGGCCGATTGACCCTCAGCTCGGCGCAGGGTGAGCTCCAGGCTGCGATCGCGGGGCAGGGCATTGCCCATGTGTTCGATGATTATGCCAAAAGCGCCATCGCCGATGGCAGGTTGATCGAACTTATGGTCGACTGGAGCCCCAGATTGCCGAGCTGGTATCTCTACTATCCCAGCAAGCGGCACCACAGTGCGGCCATGAAGGCGTTCCTGGACTTCGTTCGACGGTCGACGCGGACACGGGAGCCCGAAAAGCCGGATTAGTTTCGATCTTGGGGAAGCGTCAGCCCGGCAAAACGACGGCTGCCTGCAAACCGGGCTCGCGCGGTGACAGGATGATGTCGCCGCCATGCTGGCGCGCGATGGCACGGGCTATGGACAGGCCGAGACCGATGCCACCCGTTTCGCGGGAGCGGGAGCCCTCCAGCCGGAAGAAGGGGGCGAAGACCTCCTCGACGCTGCCGAGCGGGATGCCGGGCCCATCATCCTCGACGAGGATTTTGACGGTCGAAGCCTCGACGACAAGCCGCACTTCGGCGCCGCCGGCATAACGAACGGCGTTCTCGATGAGGTTCCGGATGACCCGCCGCAAACCCTCCGGCCGGCAGCGATAGTTGAGCCGTTCGCTCGGCACGAAACGCACCGGTTGGCCCAGTTCGGCGAGGTCGTCGCACACGCTTTCGACCAGAGCGCTGAGATCAATGGTTCGCGTCTGCTCCGCGCTCGTTTCCTGGCTCGCAAGCGACAGGGTGGATTCCGTCATGGCCTGCATCTCGTCGATGGTCTCGAGCATCCGATCCTGCAGTTCGGGATCTTCGACCAATTCCGCGCGCAGCCTGAGCGTCGTCAAGGGCGTGCGCAGGTCATGGCCGATCGCCGCAAGCATCCGCGTTCGATCGGCAACGAAGCGATGAAGGCGCTCCTGCATGCTGTTGAAAGCAATGGTCATGCGCCGGATGTCTTCCGGGCCGCTCTCACGCAGCGGTGCAACCGGCTCACCGCGCCCCAGGGTTTCCGCTGCTTTTGTCAGCTGGCGCAGAGGGCTTGCGATACGCCGCACCGTCAGCACGCCGACCAGCGAAACGAGGATGGCTGTCAGTGTCAGAGACAGTGGCACATGGGTTCGCCAGATCGAGGGGTTGATGGCCTTGTAAAAGGCCGCGTTTAAAACCTGGCCGTCATCGAGCGGCACGATGACGCCGGCGCCACTTCGTTTCGCGAAGTCCAGATAGCGGGCCATGACCGGCAGTTCCGCCTGGCCCGTAGCCGGCATCGTCCAGGTTGCGCCGTCCAGGAAGTATTGCGCATCGGCACTCGCTGGCAGGCTGGTGGCATTGTCCACCCTATCCTCGTCGCTGAGCATGTCGCCAAGCGGGATCTGGAACTGGGCGAATGCTTGCTGCACCCATTGGTCCAAGGCGACGGGCCTGCCATCGGAGATCCAGAAACGCGATGTGTCGGTGCTGCTGATGCGAATGAGATCGTAGCGCAGCTCATCGGGTGCGGTCTCGACCAGCCGGGACACCGCAGCAGCGCGGTTGCTCAATTCGGCGCGGGCGGAGGCGCGTAGATCGGCCTGCAGATAATCCCACATGATCACGAGGCCAATGGCCTGCGACGCGAAGAGGGCGACCAGCATCCATGACAGAAGCTGCGCGGTCAGGCTTTTTTGCCAGAGGCCGAACAGGGACTTCATACGGCGTAGACCTCCGGCATGAAGCTGTAGCCGCCGCCACGGTGCGTCTGGATGATCGTCGGGTTCTTCGGGTCGATCTCCACCTTCCGGCGCAGGCGGCTGATCTGGTTGTCGATCGACCTGTCGAAGGGGTCGGCTTCCCGCCCGACCGTGAGATCGAGCAATTGATCGCGGCTCAAGACCATGCCGGGGTGTTCGACGAACACTTTCATCAGACGGAACTCCGCGGTCGACAGAGGCACGCCGACGCCGTCGTCACTTTGCAGTTCGCGGCGCCCGAGATTGAGGACCCAGCGGTCGAAGCGCATGGATCCCGTCCGTCGCGCGGCGCGCTGTGGCGGCAGGCTGTTGACCCTGCGCAGCACGGCCTTGATGCGCGCCAGAAGCTCGCGGGATGAGAAAGGTTTGACGAGGTAATCGTCGGCGCCGAGTTCCAGTCCGATGACGCGGTCGGTCTCATCCGTGCGGGCCGTCAGAAAGATGATCGGGATCGCCGAACCGGCGCGTGCACGCAATTCGCGGCACAGAGTGAGGCCGTCTTCACCGGGCATCATGATGTCGAGGACGACGAGGTCCGGTGCCCCGCGTTCCACGAGGCGGCGCAACGCCGTGCCGTTTTCGGCAGTGCTCACCCTATAGCCCTGTTGCTGCAGGTATTTGCCGACCAACTCGCGGATCTCGCGATGATCATCGACGACGGCAATGTGCGGCACGTGCTCCATGGTGGCCTCGGTGTCTGAAGAACAACCGCCTTATAACGCCGTCCGGCCCGTGAGGCTCGCGGGAAACTGTATCCGTTTGTAACGGCGGTGGCGCGGATTGGGCGTGCGGGCGCTAGAGCGGATACAAATCAGTACAATCGGTGACACGCCCGGCACAGCCCCGCGACCGACGGCGCCTAGCTTGCTCCTCAAGACCGCGACGTCATTGTGGGCTTTCGACCTGTTCCAGCGACGACGAGAAGGTGATCTTTAGCCTCGTTCAAAGCCGACAATTCCGCACTCAGTCCTGAGCGGTCGGCCGCACCACTATGCTGCCGATCTCGACGTCATCAGGCTGTTCGATTGCGAAAGCGATGGCGCGTGCAATTGCATCCGGCGAAATGGCGATCTCCTGCTTCTGCTTGTTGATGGCCGCTTTGATATCGGGATCTGTAATTGAAGCCGTGGCAAAGTTCGTATCCACGAAACCAGGCGATACTTCCGTCACTCGCAGATGAGGTCCAGACTCCTGCCGAAGCGTCTCGGTAGCTGTCCTGAGAGCATTCTTCGTTGCAGCGTAGACGCCCATTGCCGGGGTGATCTTCAACCCGGCAGTCGACAGAACATTGATCACATGGCCTTGCTGTTGACGCGCGAAGACCGGGAGTGCCGCAGCGATCCCATAGAGCGCGCCCCTGAGGTTAACGTCGATCATGGCATTCCACCCGTCGACATCCAGCGCATCAAAGCGCGATATGGGGCCGATGCCGGCGTTGTTGACGATGACGTCAAGGCGGCCGAAGCGCTCGCTCACACTCCTAAGCGGCTGGCTGCATCCGCGCCTTTGCCGCCTTGATGTCGCGGGCAGGCGGAGAGCCAAACATCCGCCCATACTCCCGCGTGAATTGCGGGACGCTTTCGTAGCCAACAGCGTATGCCGCGTTGCTGATCATCTGCCCTTCGGACAGCATCAGCCGTCGGGCCTCGATCAAACGGAGCTGCTTCTGAAACTGCAGCGGCGACAATGAGGTGATCGCTCGAAAGTGCTCATGGAAGGACGATATGCTCATTCTTGCAACCTGGGCCAGATGGTCGACCCTCAACGGTTGGGCGAACTCCTCACGGATCAGTGAGACCGCGCGCGAAATGCGTTGGGCGTGACTGTCCATGACACCCAGGGCGCGAATGGCGCCCCCATGTCGACCAGACAGCAGCCAGAAATGCAGCTCGCGGATGAGCGCCGGCTGCAGAATATGCACCGATGCGGGTCTGTCGAGAAGGCGCATCAATCGCAACGCCGAGTCAATCACTTCCGTTTCGGTTGGATCGACGCATACGGGTGCGCCAGCGATAAACGGCGAGAAGCCCATCTCGACGACGAGATTTTCGACAACAGCAAGATCCAGGTCGATGACAAGCGCCAGATAGGGGGCGGCCAGGCTCGCTTGAGTTATCTGGCTGACTGTCGGCACATCGGCGGTAATGAGAAGAGAATCTCCGGCGCCGAAGTCGAATGTCTTGTTCCCCATGGTGACGCGCTTCTTGCCTTGAAGCACGAGAGCGACAAGCGGCCGGTTGATGGCATACTGCAAAGCCGTCGGCGCAGTTTCGCGGATGACGGTGAGATACGGAATGGGTGTCTTGATAACGCCGGTCCCATTCGCGTGTGTCTCTGCGAAGTTTTGAACGGTTTTGAGCAGATCGTGGGCCATGGTCTCCTTCTAGATCATGCAACTCAGGCCCACAATATCCGTCGGAGGAATAGGCAATAATCTCCGAGTTTCCGGCAACTTGCGTGTTTTGGGAGCCCTGCACGCCGGATGACCCATGCCCTCATCAAAGCGGATGTTGCCTCGGCGGCGCTGCTCAAGGTTTGGAGCCTCAGCCAAGCACTACGCAGTGAGCTCGAAATGCCAGGCGGTTGCATCGCAGTAGAAAACTAGTGGTGGCGCTGGCGGTGTTCGACGCACAGTGCACCGGCAAACGATATTCGGTCACGCAGCACGTCATGAAGCCCTGGCGTTGATTTGAAGTTCGAAGCAGCTGCGGACAAATAAGCAAGAACGCCCGACGATCCGGCAACTTCCCAAGCATCCGCTGGACGATAGTGGGCTCTTACAGAACCCATCAGCAAAGGACTTATCTGATGACCACCATCTCAATAGTTACAGGCGGTAGTCGCGGCTTGGGGCGCAACACGGCCGTCAGCATCGCCCGTCGCGGCGGTGACGTTATCCTGACTTACCTCAATGGCACCGAGGCCGCCCAGGCCGTCGTTGAAGAAATCGAAGGTCTTGGCCGCAAGGCCGTCTCTCTTTCTCTGGACGTCAGCGACATATCCGCTTTGCCCAGGTTCGTGCAACGCGTGAACTCCGCGCTGCAGTCGACATGGGGTCGGACCAATTTTGATCACCTCATCAACAATGCCGGCCACGGCGAGATGGCTTCGATCGCAGAGACGACCGAAGGGCAGTTCGATGGCCTGTTCAACGTCCACGTCAAGGGTGTCTTCTTCCTGACGCAGGCACTGCTGCCGCTGCTCGTGAACGGAGGTCGCATCATCAACTTTTCGTCGGGTCTGACCCGTGTTTCGAACCCCGGCTTTTCGGCTTATTCGGCTGCCAAGGGCGCGGTAGAGATTTTGACGCTCTATATGGCCAAGGAGTTCGCTGATCGCGGCATTACTGCCAATGCAGTGGCGCCAGGTGCGATCGAGACAGACTTCCTCGGAGGTGCGGTCCGCGACACGCCAGCGTACAACGAGGCATTTGCCGGGATGACAGCACTCGGTCGAGTAGGACTACCCGACGATATCGGGCCGGCAATCGCGAGCCTGCTCGGTCCGGAAAATCGTTGGGTCACGGCACAGCGGATTGAGGTGTCTGGCGGTCAGAACATCTGACATCGGGGCTGCTTTAGCACTTAGATCGAGTTCCCGATGAGGCCGCCGGTTACAACGCGGCGGCCTCTAGTTCCAGCAGTAGAGCAGGGGCGTTGCGCCCATGGCGTCGCCTCCGTGCCCCTGGCTGAAGTTCACAGAGGCGACACCAGGATCGCTGCGCAATCGCGCCGCGTCGTGGGAGGAAGGCAGGCTAAAGAGGCGGGCATAGTCTCGGCTGAAATGCACAAGGCTATCGTTTCCTACCCGGCTGGCCGCACGGCTTACTTCGGATTCGCCGACGGGCAGCCATCTTGCGGCCTATAATCGCTGCGTTTTTTGAAACCTTCGCGGGCTGTTGCACGTAGGCGCCTTGAAGTGGCGGTGAAGGGATGAACGTTTATTCCCGCGATGTCTGCCAATTCCTCGCACGGCAGGGGCTTGCTTGGGTGCATATCACGCTTGCCGACTGCGCACCGGACCTAGTTCACGATGTTCCGGCTGCTTGAAACGGATAGATTTCAATCCTTGTCGACGGCAGAAGGGGATGGGTGAATCCTAGGCGGATGGCGGGAGCCCTTGTTCGCAGCACGATAAAGTGCAGCAAAAGCGAGTTGTCCGGGAATACGGTAAGCACTCGATAAGAACCCATTTTAATCAAATGATGCTGGAGCCTGATGGTTAAACATCAGATATGCCAAATATAAGAAGTATCAAAGGCTTTGCAGTTAAGGTTAATAGATCTTTAAGGCGGACTAGACCCAAATGCTGTGATACCGAACTCGTGCCACTCCGGATTGTACCGAGTTGAGTATGTCGAACATAGCCATCATCACGGATAGTGCCTTATTATCGACTGTAATCGATCGCGCAGTTGCTGCCTCCTTTGATGGCACGCGGCGGCAGTTTGGTTTCCGTTCGATCCCGCAAGGGGAAAATCTTCGAGACAGCATCGTGATCATCGATGCAGTCTCGCCCGATGCCGTCATTCAGTTGCTGGAGGCACGGCGAGAGACGGTCGATCTGGAGCGCACCATCATCCTGATGCGATCCGATCAATTTTGTGAAGACTATTCATCCATAGTCGGGCGCGTCGGCGGGTTGCTGCCTGCTGACTTCAGCGTCGAAGAAATCGCGCTCGCGGCGAAACTTGTTCGGCGAGGATTGTCGATGGTTCCCTCAGCTGTATTTGCGTCACTAGACGCCGACGAATTTGCTGATGCGGCAACGGATGCAGCGCCTTTGACAGAGCGCGAAGACAGCGTGCTCGATCTCATCGCCGAGGGCGCTGGGAACAAGACGATCGCCCGACGCCTGAATATCAGCGACAGCACGGTTCGCGTTCACGTCCGGTCAATCATGAAAAAGCTCGGCGTCCAGAACAGGACGCAAGCGGCACTGCGCGCCGTACTTCAGCGTACGCCACAACGGCAAAGCGCTTCGGTAAAGCTGCCCTTCAAACGGTAGTCTCACTCTTCAAGCGGAAACGAAATCACCCGCCGTTTGCCGCCATATCGGTGCTGAGGTGCAAGCACCTTAGCCATTGATCGATGCATGCCTCAGAATCAATGCATGGGATTATCTGCCTCCACCGGCGCGAATTCAAGCCGGTGGTAATGTGCGATTCTGCACAACGTATTCAGTTTGAGGCGACATTTGTGCCGAATGGCTTACTCTCCAAAACCAACTTCCGCGGGAAGCACAAGGCTGCGCTTATATATATGCCGAATGTCGCTTCGTCCGGCACGTTATGTTTATCCAAGCAGGCGTTACTAAGCGATTCGCTTAGATCTGAGTGGCTTGAGTAGGTCATTTGGCCCCCATAGAGCGACCTTTCTTCTATATCCCGCCGGCACGGCCCATGAAATCCTTAAGGCAACGTTAACGCTCGTGTGTCCGGGCATGAGGGACGTACATCAGCGTGGTCTCTCAAAGGGGGAATCATGGATAAGGAATTCGGTCTCGAGCTCAGCTCGAACGACGTCGTCGACGGAACGACATTTGCCGCTGATCTGAATTCGCCGTTCGGCAGCGGTCACTCTTCCGCTCAGAGCGGCAGCGAAAACTACGTTTTGGATGTACCGACCGGCGGCTGCAGCGAATTGGTCGTTCAGTACGCCAATGGCTTTTCGGAGAATCGAGAAGCGACTTTCTCGGTCGACGGTGGAAGTCCTCACGTCATCACGTTCCCGAGCACGGGCGGTTGGCAAGCTTTTGGAACTGTTCTGGTGCGGATTGCGCTCGATTCCGGCACCTATACGATCAGCGTCGCTTCGCTCAATAGTTCCGGCCCCCGCATCGTTGCCATTGCGGCTAGTGACGGTACGCCTGCGACCGGCACCCAGATCGGCGACGGGCTCGGCTTGATCAATGCGTTGAACCTCGCGGGCATCGCCGCTCTCGCTCTCGCCACCAAGGTCGAGGATGGTGCAGCGAACACGCCGAACGACTTCGACGAACTTCTTCCTCTCGCGAACCTGCCGGCGCTCGACAGCGACGCGGGTATTCCGCTCAACGAGGACGATGTCGCCCAGCTCGACGGTTATCTGCCGCCGCTGGATAGCGGCTACGGCGACTATCTGGGGCCTCAGGGCGATGGCGGGTCCGTCGGTTCCGGTTCGCCGCTGCAGCGAGGGACGACTTTGGGCAACGGGGCCGGTGGCACTGATCCAGCGTCACTGGACGCGCCGGTCTACACGGACGTCGACAGCTTCTCCGGTCCGAGCGAAATGCCGATGATGAGCGCCTTCGTCAGCGACGAGGGCTTCGTGACGGCTGCGCTGGCAGAAGAACCGGACGTCAGCCTCGGAACGCTCGTTCCAGGTACGACGCTTCGGCTCGAGGCTGAGAATGCGTTTGTCGGCAATGCCATCCCGACCAGCACGTTGGGCAATCCAACTGCAGTCTCGACCACGACTGCGACGTCGCCAAGCGACATTTCTAATGCCGATGCCGCCAGCGGCGATGCCTATGTCGATTTTGCTGGTATCCCGGGTAACACTAGCGCTGGTTCCGGCCAGTTCATTGAATGGTCGTTCACGGTCGGGACCGCCGGCTGGTATGACATAGACGTGGGCTATGCCTTCAACGCCGTTGGCGTAAACCGCTCCATGCGGCTCGATGTGAACAACGAGCTGTGGGACCGCATTTTCGACATGCCGTCCACCGACAGCAACGAAACCTATCGAGAAGCAACCACCCGCGTCTACCTCAATGCCGGCGTGAACGATATTCGTTTGACCGCCAACGGCTTCAGCGGCCCGAACATTGACTACCTCGATATCCGACAAGCTGATCCGAACGTCATCGTCATACAGGCCGAGGATCTCGCGCCGAACACGACGATTACGACGCCCACCAGTGCCAACCGTGCAATCGCGCCTGAGTTCCTGGCCGCACGAAATCCTACGGTTAGCTCAAACGAGAACTTCCGGGTTGGCGCAGAAGGCGAATCCTATCTCGATTGGGGGGTCGCCAATACGTTCGCTGAATTTTCGGTCAATGCACCGACAGCGGGAACGTACACGATCACACTGGTCTATACGAACGGTGACGGTGGCTCGGCCGCGCGTCCGCTCATCCTTTCCGGTTTGCCGGACGGTGCGACCGCGCAGTTTGCGATCCTGGCTACCAATGGCGGAGCACGTACAGTACTTCCAAGCGACGTTTCCGATATCGATCCAACGCCTGGTGGTAGTGGTGAAGACGCAAATGTTCCCGCGACCGCGAGCGGGTGGGAAAACTGGACCAGCGAAACCATCACGGTCACGCTGCCCGCCGGCGTCTCGACCCTGCGGCTGACCTCGACCACAGCCAATGGACCAAATATCGACAAGATCGTCATCGCGCTGACCCAGCCGACGGTTCCCGTCGAGCCCGTCAACACGGCGCCGACCGCTGACGATCTGGTCATTTCGGACGCGCAGGAAGACACGGTCCGCCGTATCGACATTACCGATGCCATCGACGATGCGGACGCTGGCGACACGCTTTCCGTAGTCGCTTCGGTTCCCGCGGCGCAGGGTACCGTGTCGGTCGTCACTCTTCAGGGCCGCACCTACATCGACTTCACCCCGGCCACCAACTTCAACGGCCCGGCGACCATCAGCTATACCGTCACCGACCAGGACGGCGCCGCGAGCGCTCCGGCGACAATCAATGTCAATATCGCGGCGGTCAACGATGCGCCCGTGCTGTCCGGCTCCATCGCCGCGCAGACGATCCCGGCCACAGGTGGATCCTTTTCACTCTCGGGCCTTACCAAAAGCGATGTCGACGGCACGGTCCCCACGTTCGAGCTGGGTGGCGATCTGCCAGCCGGCGTCACTCTTTCGGGTGAAACGGTCAACGTTGCTGCGAATGTCGCCCCGGGCACCTACACCATTCAGGTGAATGCCACGGACGGTCAGGCGGACTCCGCGCCTATCTCGTTCACGCTAACGGTGCAGGCACCTGTCGTTGAAGAACCCGAGGAGCCGACCAACACGGCGCCGACTGCCGCCAATGTCACCGTGCTGGATGCGCAGGAAGACGCGGTCCGCCGCATCGACATCACCGGTGCCATCAATGACGTCGACGCGGGCGATACGCTTGCGGTCGCCGCTTCGGTCCCTGCGGCGCAGGGTACCGTTCTCGTCGTCACGGAAGGCGGCCGCACCTACATCGACTTCACGCCGGCCCCGAATTTCAATGGCCAGGCCACCATCAGCTACACCGTTACCGATCAGGCGGGCGCTTCAAGCGCACCAGCTGCGATTGCGGTCACCGTCGCTGCAGTCAATGATGCGCCGGTCCTGTCCGGCACCATCCCGACGCAGACCGTTCCGGCCACCGGCGGCACGATTTCTCTGTCCGACCTTACATCGGTGAGCGATGTGGACGGAGACGTTACCACGCTCGAATTGACAGGTTCAGGCCCTGAGGGTGTGTCGCTCGCGAATGGCATTCTCACTGTCGCGCCGAACGTTCCGGCAGGTTCCTACGTGCTGCAGATCGTCGCCTCCGATGGCGACCTGGATTCAAACGCCATTTCCTTCACGCTCACTGTGGAAGCTCCGATCGTAGAAGAGCCAGAGGAGCCAGCACCGTTTACGCAGATCCTCATTCAGGCGGAAGCCGGCGTTCTCACGATCCTCAATCCCGGAAACAATACCAACGTCACAACAGTTCGCGATCCCTCCAACCGCGAACAGAACGAGGCGTTGCCTACCGGTCTCCGTCCGGGTCTCACCGGCAGCGGTTATCTGGATTTTGGTGACACGCCGGGCGACAAGGCCACTTACAGCTTCACTGTCGCCGAAGCGGGCACCTACGATCTGCACATTCGCTATGCGAGCAACAGCGCTCGGCCGCTGGCCTTTTCGATCGACAACAATGCGCCGAGCAATTTGCCTTTTGGCGCGACAGGAACAAATGTTTCCGGGTCGACCGAAGGCTTCAACAACTGGTCAGTTCAGAAGGTGACCGTAACGCTTGCGGCTGGCACCCACAGCTTCTCGCTGGCAATCCCGGCCGGAGCAAATACTGGCCCCAATCTCGATGCCATCGCGATTACGCAGACCGGCGTCGCGGCCGTGTTTCCAGTTACCAACTCCGCGCCGATCGTCTCCTCCGAAACCTTTTCGGTCTTCGAAGGTAACACTGCTGTCGGCACCATCGTGGCCGGCGATATCGACGGCGATGCCGTGCGCTATTCGCTTGCCAGTCCTTCGGATAACGACAATGCGCTGTTCACGATCAACCCGCAGACCGGCGCCTTGTCCTTCATCGCAGCACCCGACTTTGAAGCGCCTGTCGGTGGCAGCAACGTATACACCGTCGTCATTGTCGCCTCGGACGGCGCGCTGACGACGCAAAAGACCATCACCGTCACCGTGACCAACGACCCGGCCGACGATGTCGTGCCGGACACGACTGCCGACGAGGGCAATGATCTTGCGCTTTCGGTCGTCGATATCTCCGACCCCACGGCCGCCGTCTTCGCGATCGCTGGTGCGGATTCCGACATCGTTTCCTTCACCGTTTCGGTCAATGGCGGGGCGGCTGTTGCCGTCACGCCAGTCGGCGGCCAGATCACGCTCGACCTCGGCGATCTCGATCCGGGTTCCGTCGAAGTCGAACTGACAGTCACCGACGACGCCGGCAATTCGGCAAGTGCTGGAACAACGGCAACGATCGATGAAGATAATTCCGCTCCGTCGATTTCCAGCGAACCCAGCTTTACCGTAGCCGAAAACATGACCGTCGTCGGCACGATCGTCGCGAGCGATCTGGATGGCGATACGCTGACGTATCAGCTCTCGGGTGCTGATGCCTCCAAGCTGTCGATCGACGCCAATGGTGTCATTTCGCTCAATGCTGGTGCGAACTTCGAAGCCGCTGACGACGCTGATGGCGATGGTGTCTACGAAGCGACCGTCACCGTCAGCGATGGTACGGCTTCCACGACGCAGGACATCACCATCACCGTCGGCGACGTGAACGAAGCACCGTCGGCGATCTCGCTTTCTGGTGCGCAGTCGCTCTCCGAAGAGGCCGTTGCCGGCACCGTCGTTGGTGTCGTTGCGGGCGTTGATCCGGACTCCGATGCGCTGACCTTCACCGTCAATGACGATCGTTTCATCATCAACAGCGCCGGCCAACTGGCTGTCGCAGACGGCGCGACATTCGATTTCGCGGCGGAGCCGCAGATCGCAGTGACCATCACCGCAACCGACCCTTCAGGCCTGTCGACCACTCGTGACTTCACGCTCGGTATCGTGGACGTCGCCGAGCCGCAGGAGCCGATCGGCATGGTCTTCGACCAGTCTACGCTCACATCTTACAGCACCCAGGATCGCGGGGCCGGCGCGTCCGTTGCCGATGCTGGCGCGACACTTACTCTCGCCGGCAACCTCTGGAAGCGCGCGCCGCTGCCGGAGAGCTACACGATCACGGAAGGCACCAAGATCACATTGACCGTGACGCTCGGTACCAATCTGTCGGAGATTGTCGCCATCGGCTTCGATGACGATGACAATCCTTTCGAAACGAGCGATCGGTCCGTCTTCCAGATCGCCGGAACGGAAAGCCAGGCGGCCTTCGTCGATCTGCGCAACGGCAATAACGGCACGCCGGGCACGACGTTCACCGTGACGATCGACTTGTCGACCCATGCCGGCAAGACGATCTCGTCGCTCGTTTTCGTCGCCGACGATGACCAGGCGAGCAACGGTGTCGGTTCGGTCTCCTTCAGCAACGTGCAGATCATCGAAGGGCCGGTCGATCCCGACCAGAACGATGCCCCAACCGTCATTGGCGGCGGTGTCGCCGATCTCAGCCTGCCGGAACGCAGCCAGCTCGAAATCGACATGCCATTCGTCGATGCGGATGGTGATGCACTGAGATACAGCTTCACCGCGACGGATGCCGACGGCAACCCGGTTGCCGGCTTCGAAAACCTCTTATTCGCGCAAGGCACCCTGAGCGGCATCATCCAGGCTGCGCCGAGTGCGACACCCTATACAATTACGATTACGGCTGATGATGGCCGTGGCGGCGTTACGACAACGGAATTCCAGCTGACTGTCGAAAACGTCAACGATGCACCCGTCGTCAACGTCGTCGCTTTCGAACCCTATTTCGGTGCGGTCGGCGAAGAATTCGACGGTATCGATCTCGCCATCTTCGCGGATGCATTCTCGGATATCGACGGCGACAGCCTTGTCCTGTCTGTCGAAGGCCTGCCGGCAGGCCTCAGCCTCAACAGCGAAGGCGTGATCGTCGGTACTCCCACCGCAACGGGCGACGGCACGATCACGATCGTCGCCACGGATCCGTCCGGTGCCCGCGCATCCTTTGAGCTTGAGCTGACGATCGATGGCTCGGCGGTCGGCGGTACGACCGTTGTGGAAGCAGAAGCCTTCACCGATCTCGCGGACGCCGACGCATTCTATGTCGCGGCTGCTCCGGGTGCATCGGGCAATCAGGCAATCCGCACCAACGCCAATCAGACCGGCACCGTCTCTACCGTTCTCTCTGAGAACGGTCTGGCGGAAGGCTGGTACGAGGTCTCCATCACGGTCTTCGACGAAACGGACGGCGAGGCGACCTTCAGTTTCACGATCGGCGATACGGTGCTCGCTAGCGGCCTGTCCTTCGACGATGCCGGAACCTTCGACAATCCGAACCAGGCGCGTGGAAACGGCGGCCAGGTCGGCAATCTGAAAACCATCACCTTCACCACTCCCGTCTTCATTGATGCGGCCACCATCGCCACCATCACGGGGATTGCGGACTCCGGCGAGTTCCTGCGCATCGACAAGCTCACCTTTACGAGCGTCGAGCAGCCGGAGCTTGCCCCGGTCAATATCGTGCTCGATACGGCGGCGGTCGATGAGAATGCGGCCGGCGCCGTCATCGGTACGCTCGCCGCGATTGATCCCGACGGGAGCTCGGCTGCCATCGTCTACACGACCACCGACGAGCGCTTTGTCATCGATGGAACGCAGCTGCGCCTCGCACCGGGTGTGAGCTTGGATCATGAAGCCAGCGAAACCGTCTCGGTTTCGATCACGGCAACAGACGCTGCAGGACTGTCCACGACCAGCGTATTGACCATCACGGTCGGCGACATCAACGAAGCCCCGGTTCTCGGCGCGGGGGCGGCGATTGAAGACGTGACGCTCGTCGAGGGCACCGCGCAGACGATCAACGTTGCTGCAGCTCTCGGAGCGACTGATCCAGATGCTGGAACAACGCTGAGCTACGCGGTCGCGCTTCAAGGTGGCGGCACGCTGCCCGCGGGCATCACACTCACAGGAGGCATCCTCACGATCGCCGGTACAGTCGTTGCTGGCACTTACGCCCTCGAAGTCCTTGCGACCGATGGTGCGCTGAACACCGCCCCGGTTGCCTTCACGGTGACTGTCGGTGAGCCACCCGTTTTCACGCCGATCGTTCTTCAGGCAGAAGACGGCACGATCGCGCTGGCTGCCGCTACTAACGGCAACGCAACGGTCACGGTCGTGCGTGACGCAAGCAATCCGGAAGCTGGCGGCTTCTCCGGCCTGCGCCCGGATTTCAGCGGCACTGGCTACCTCGATTTCGGTGACGATGCAGGCGATACGGTCACCTACACGTTCACGGTCGCTCAGGCCGGCACCTACGATCTCAACGTGCGCTATGCATCGCAGGACTTCTCCGGCGCGCCGCGCTCACTTGCCATCGGCGTCAACGGAACAGTTGCCAATGCCGTCTTCCCCAATACGGGACCCGCGACGGGCGATCCGCTTCTTCAGGGCTTCAACTTCTGGAGCTTCCTTACCCAGACCGTGACACTGCAGGCCGGCGTCAACACCATCACCTTTGCAATCCCTGCAGGGGCGGGGTCAGGGCCGAATCTCGATCGCATCGAAATCACGCCTGCCGGTACTGGCCCAATCGAGGTCGACGTCTCGGCTGATGAAGATGGCAATCTTGTTCTTGCCGCTCCGGCGACTCCGATCGACATCGCCGAAGCAAGCGCGATCACGCTTTCGGTTGCTGGTCTGGACGACGATATCGTCAAGGTCGAAATCAGCCTCGACGGCGGTGCGACCCGTATCGATGTCACGGAGCTTCTCGATGTCGATGGCAACTTCGTGTTCGACGGCACCGGTCTCAATGCCGGCACGTCCGAGATCACCATTGTCGTAACCGACGAGGCTGGAAACGAGGCCGAGGCGACCGATACGCTGACGATTACCGACGAAGCGACGCCGATCATCGTCGATCCGTTCACCATCCAAGCCGAAGACCTCACCCGGGTGACGGTCAACGACACGACCGCTACGGGCCAGGGCGCGCTTACCCGCGTCGTCACACAGGCCAATCCGGATGACTTCGGCAACTTCCGCGCCGGTGCCGTGGGCAACGCCTACATGGACTTCGGCGGTCAAGTCGGCGATGCCATCACCATCAACGTCGATGCACCTGCTGCCGGCACTTATCTCGTCACGTTCCGCTACAGCAATGGCGCTGCGGACTCGCGCGCTCTCAATCTGACGCTGAACAATGGCGACGTGATCAGCCTGCCGTTCACCCGTGGGCCTGGAACCGGCGACCTCGCTTGGAACAGCTGGGTCGAGCAGACCGTCGAATTGACGTTGGTCGAAGGCTCGAACCAGATCCGCCTGGCAATCCCTGCCGGCAATATCGGCGGCCCCAACATCGATGAGATCAGCTTTGAGTATCTGAACGGGACCGTTCCCGTCGATCCGGTCGAACCGTTCTCGCTGACGATCGAAGCCGAAACGTTCATCATTGCGGACATCGAGCCGGTTGCCGGAACACCGGCCGACACGGTTGCCCGCGTTCCTGGCGAAGACACGAATGAAGCTGGCGCCAACGCCGGCAACAGCGGTCCAGGCCAGATCTACGACTCTTTCGGCTTGCGTCCGGGCTATGAGGGCACCGGTTATCTCGATACCGGCAACGATATCGGCGATGCTGCCAGCTTCTCGCTGACGGCACCCGGTGCCGGCACCTATCAGCTGACCGTGCGTTACGCCAATGGCGGGGCAACCGACCGCCCCATGACGCTGTCGGTCAATGGTGTGGAGCAGACGATCGACTTCCCTTCCACCATCCCTGCTGGCGGCACCGCCGACGCGGGCTGGTCGAACTGGCAGGAGATCACGGTCGACATCGAGCTTTCCGAGGGCGTCAATATCATCTCGGTGGCCAATGAGATCGCCAATGGTCCCAACATCGACAACGTCACGATCAGCCGTGATGGCGACGGTCCGGTCGACCCGGAGGTTCCGAGCGAGCCAGGCGAACGCGAGACGATCCTGATCAACTTCCAGGACGGCACGGCGCCGAAAGCGCCGGGCTACCTCGTTGCGAACTTCGTCGGCTTCGGTGATCGCGGCAACGGCTATTCCTACGGCTTCGTCACCGAAGCGTCGGCGACCGACGCCGACGGTACGACCGCGACGCCGATCAACGCCGCGCTCTATCCGACCGTCGCGATCAACGAACGCACAGGGCAGGGCGAAAGCTCCAACGTCGACGACGGTCGCAACTTCGACAGTTACGACCCGCGTCTCACAGGCTACGCGCATTTCGACCTGCGTGGAACGTTCCCGGCCGGTGAGGCTAACCGCGTTGCATTCGAAGTCGCCCTTGAGAACGGCTGGTACGAGGTCACGGTCGCCGTCGGCGATACCGGTGGTCCGAACGACAGCAACAACAAGCTGGAGATCGAAGGCGCACTCGTTTCGAACTTCGTCCCGACCAATTTCTACAAGACCGAACTGAAGACGGTTCAGGTCAAGGTCGAGGATGGCTTCCTGACGCTGGCTGCGCCGGATGGCGAAGTCACCGAAATCCAGTATCTGGAGATTCGCGAACTGCCGGATTTGACACCGGACGACGAGCGCGAGGCGCCCGAAGATTATGCGCGCTTCGTTGGACCTCGTGCGATTGCCGGTGTCGGTGAAGGCCAGATCGTCGTCGATCTGGATCAAGCGAGCGGCGCGATCACGACGGTCGATCCGACGTCCGACATCATTCTCGGCATCGAGGTGGCGCCGAACCGCGGTGGCGCGCTTCTGGAAAGCCTCACGGATGGCTCGATCAAGCTTTATGAAACTCTGACCGGCCAGGAGGTCAATTTCAGCATCAATACGACTGCTGGCTTCGACTCGCTGACGATCTCGCCAACGGGGGGGCTGAAAGCCTTCACGAGCTACACGCTCGTGATCGATGGCTTCCAGGATCGCGGTTCAAATGCCGATATCGACGCACCGACGCGCGAGTTCTTGAAGTTTAGCTCCACCTTCACGACCACGGCGCAGCCGGAAGTCGAGGCTCGTGAGGTTGCCTTCGTCGAAACGATCGAACTCAATGGTTATGCCGACAACGCATCGCTGTATACGTCGATCGAGATCTCGCCGGACGGCCAGCATCTCTACGTCGGCACGCTCAACGGCCTGATCAAACGTTGGGATATCGATCCGCAGGATGGCTCGCTTTCGAACGAGCAGACGCTAGAGCTCGACTATCTGCAGGAAGGCGCTCGCTCCCGCGGCATCATCGGGTTCGTCTTCGACCCAACCGACCCCAACGTCATCTGGATCACGGACAATTTCCCAGTTCCGCTCGACGGACGTGACAATGCGGTGCCTGAATTCTCGGGCCGCGTCTCGAAAGTGACGATCGGCGAGGGCGACGCCTTCACCGGCACCGCAGAGACTTACATCACGGGCCTGCCGCGTTCCAACGGCGACCATGTCACGAACAGTCTAGAGTTCCGGGCCAACCCGAATGCCGGCCAGCCGAATGAGCCGGACTTCCTCCTTTATCTCATCCAGGGATCCAACTCGGCGATGGGCCAGGCGGACTCTGCCTGGGGCTTCCGCCCGGAACGGCTTCTCAACGCCGCGATCCTTGAAATCGACCCGACTCGCGAGGCTCCTCCCGGAGGCTTCGACGTCTCCACCGAGCCGATACCGGATAACGGCCTGAATCGTCGCTTTGGCTACGAGAACGTTGTCAACGGCCAACTCGTGCCGACCGACGACGGCAACCTGAAAAACGGCGGCATCGCCATCAATAGTGGCGAATTCATCGGAAACTTCCTGCATTTCGATGCGAACGGCGTTGCTTCGGTGCGTTCGGGCACGAACTTCAACTCGACCATCATCGAAGAATTTTACAATCCATATGCGGACGACGCGGTCCTGAAAATCTTCGCGACCGGACAGCGCAACGGCTACGACCTGGTCTGGCATTCTAACGGTAAGCTTTACGTCTCGGCCAACGGCTCGGCGGCAGGCGGCAACGTTCCGAACAATCCGAACACGCCGCAGAACGAGGCGGTCAACAATGTCGGCGTGCAGAACGACTACTTCTTCACCATCAGCGAAGGCTCCTACAGCGGCCATCCGAATCCGCTGCGTGACGAGTTCATCCTGAACGGCGGCAATCCGACCTCCGGTGCAGACCCCAACCAGGTCGGAAACTACCCGGTCGGCACGCTGCCGGATCCGAACTACGATCCCAACAATGCTTATTCGCTTGGCCAGAATCGTTCGCCGAACGGCGCAATCGAGTACAAGAGCAACGTGTTCGGAGCAGGCCTGCAAAATGCGGTGATCTTCACCGAGTACTCGAGCGGCAACGACCTGCGTGCCATGATCCTGGACGACGACGGCAACGTGATCGATGACTTCGTCATCCGCGATCCCGATGGCAGGGTCATCAGTCATCCGGATCCGCTGGACGTCATCGAAGGTCCTGGCGGTCGGCTGTACCTCCTCACCCTGAACCGCAGCGATGGGTCGAGCCAGATTGTGCGTCTGGAGCCGGCACCAGGCGGCATCATCGCCGACAACACAGCCGATGCGGGAGGCGACCTCGCGCTCGTCCTCTTCGACGGCAGCGACGTAGAAGCGACAGTCTTCCAGGTCAACGGCCTCGACGACGACATCCAGACAATCCGCGTCAGCTTCAACGGCGGCCAGGCACAGACCGTCACGCTGAATGCGCAGAACCGTTTCACTGCGGATGTCAGCAGTTTCGGCTCGCCGGTCACGGCAACGCTGACGGTCCTCGACGACGCGTCGAACACTGCGGTCGAAACGCTCACCTTCACGCCTGGTCAGGCGCCGACCGAATTCGTCAGTCTCATCGTCATCCAGGCAGAAGACGCGACGCCGGGCGATGGCACTTCGGTCTCGACACCAAACGACGTCGACGCCCAGATCGAGATCCGGACTGATCAGAATCGCGAGCCGAACGCGACCGGCACCGGCTACGTCAACGGCCTGCGCCCAGGCGCATTCGGTAATGACGGCAACACGGACAATCTCGACGGGACTCCGGGCGGCTATGCCGACTTCGGTTCCACCAATGCCGACTTCATCACGTTCGCCTTTAATGTACCGAGCGACAGCGCGGGCGAAGCCCTGCTCCGCTTCCGCTATGCCAACGGCGCCACGACTGACCGTCCGCTTCAGGTCGAGGTGAACGGCACCATCGTCACCGTACAGTCCTTCGTCCCGACGGCTGTCGCCCCGGCCGATGGCTGGACCGTCTGGTCCTTCGTTGAGATCCCGGTTTCGCTCGCTGCAGGCCAGAACACCGTGACGCTGCGCTCGGTCGCCAACACGGGCCCGAACATCGACCAGCTCGAAGTTCTGGTTGCTCCGGACAGCGCGACGGGTCCAAATGACGGCGAAGAAATCGTTGATGGCATCACCTATGCCATCTACGAAGCTGAAAATGCTGCCTTCACCGGCGACCCGGCCATCGTCACGACCGACCGCGACCAGTCCGGCGACTTCGTCGATTTCGTCGGTCCCGACACGGAAACAATCACTTGGACCGTGACGGCCAGTGCCGCAGGAGTTCACGGGCTCGACATCCTCTATGCACTGGGTGCCGGCAAGGCCGCCCGTCCGATGACACTCACCGTCAACGGACAGGTCGTCGAAACACTGGCCTTCAACGCAAACAGCAATGCCGCGGAAACGATTTGGGGGCCGCAATCGACGCTCGTCAATCTGGTCGCAGGATCGAACACCATTGCGCTCACCGCTCCCGGTGGGGTCGGTCCGAATGTGGATTATCTGCGCGTCAGCACCGAGCCACTATCGGTGTTCGAGCCTGACTATGCCGAGATCGTCGGTTCCGGCCGCATCGAACTCGAGACGACGGATGGTTCGGCCAACATCGTCAATGGCAGCACCGTCGACTTTTACTTCACCGTGGCTTCTAACGGTGTCTATAAGCTCGACACTGCCGCCAATGCCAGCGCCACCAACGGCCAGGGCCTGACCTGGTTGCTGAACGGTGTCGAACTGGATGAAACGGCCTTCCCGGGCGTCGGAACTGCCGGCGAGCAGTCGGTCTACATCGAGCTGACTGCCGGCACGCAGTATCAGCTGCGCGTTATCTCGAACGCGCCGGGCGCCAATGGCATCGACTATCTCGATGTCCAGCCGGCACCTGGCAACGCCAACGCCGATATCGGCATCCAGAGCCTGGATCCGGCCTATTTCGACGATCGTCTGCACTTCTCGTATCTGGAGAATCCGGACGCGGTAGCGCCCGACGATGCGGATCGGGATTTTAAGGACACAGGTGTGGTTCGGATTTCGAACACGGGCACCGAAACGCTCGAATTCCTCGAAAGCCAACTCACCGGTCCGTTCGTTCTGGCCAATCCGGCGCTCTTCGAAGGGCTGACGCTCGCTCCAGGTGCATTCGTCGACGTTACGGTGCTCTTCAACCGAGCAGCCTACACACCGCCGACCACCAACATCGACGGAACGTCGACCACCTTCTTCGGTGAACTGACGCTTCGCACCAACGATGCGGACAGCCCCGTCGCGACCGTCGATCTCGCCGGCTTCTGGCAGGCGCGCGACGAAGGCGGACAGGAGCCGAACGTCAACGAGATCTGGCAGATCTTCGGCTTCGGTAACCGCATCGAGGGCTTGCGCCTTCAGGGTGGTGGCGAGAATTCGACGCTGAGCACGAACGACGTCTTCGCGAAGACAGACGAGACAGAGGTGCTCTCACCGTATTGGCGGATCGCCGAAGGGTTCACCCAGGCGAAAATCACCCAGGTCGCCGCCTTTCACGGAACGGGCGGAGCCACGATGGGCATCCACAACCCGGGCAATAAAGGTCAAGGCACCACGTTCTGGAATCACGAAGGAACGGACAACCAGCGCCTGCTGCCGAACTCGGGCAATGACACCACGTTCTCGACACGGACCTTCAGCAATGCCGACATCAGTGATGGCTGGCTTGGCAACGAAGTGTTCGGCATCAACGTAGCTGGACTGTCCACCGACCCGAGGCTGAACCCGACCGGCGGCGTCATCGTCCCGGGAGCGCAGCAGGGTCACACGGTCAAGGTGTTCCAGGCGCTCGACGCTAACGGCAACGTAATCCCGAACGTCTTTCTCGGCGTGATGGACTACACCGGCATCAACTACGACTATAACGACAACCTCTTTGTCATCGAGGGTGTCGAGCCGGTGGGCTTTGGCCAGGAACTGGTCGTCGAAGGCCTTGATGATGCGGCGGCGGATGATCGTCTCGTCTTCACCAACATCGACAACCCGGCCAACGCCCAGCAGACGTTCCGCAACGAGGCGACGTTTACGATCTCCAACGACGGCTTCGTGCCGTTGACGATCGAGGACATCCTGATCGGCAATGGCGATGCCTTCGAGATCGTCGGCGCGGTGCCGACGACGATCGCGGCGGGCGGTAGCGCGCAGGTCACCGTCCGCTTCGTCGGCGAACACGCAGGCACCTCGTCCGGCGCTGAGCTCATCTCCTCGACGCTGACGATCGTGTCCAACGATTTTGCCAACGGACAGAAGGTGATCCAACTCGCAGGTCTCGCTCAGGAGTTCTCGGAAAACGGGTCTGAGCCGACTGTTGCGCAGATCGTCGAAGCCTTCGGATATTCGACCGACATGGCACAGGGCGAACTCGCGGCGAATGGCGCCGTCGAGGCAGTCGGCGACGAAGTTTTGATGCCGTACCTGCAGCGTCTCAATAGCTCGCAGCCGATCGAGATCATCCAGATCGCTGCCTTCCTGACGCAGGGCAACGTCGCGCGTCTCGGCTATCACGGCCTCGGCTCTTCGGACGTGACCAATCTCTTCGCCAATGACGATCAGCAGGGCCAGACGGTTCTGCCGGATCAGCTCCAGGCCGGAGCGGGTGCGGGGGCGAATGTCGCGCGCGGCACCATCAACCAGAATGGCCCGTTCGGTCTCTACATCTCGGTCGATGGCCGTCCGACCTATTCGTCTTGGACGGATCCGGAAGCCAACAAGATCGACCCCGATTTCGGCCAGCTGGTCGGCGACAACCAGGGCCACCTGCTGCGCTTCTTCCAGGCGATCGATGCGGCAGGCAATGTGATCGAAGGCACGTATATCGGCATCCAGGATTATCCGGGTGCCGGGAACTACGACTACAACGACCACATGTTCATCATCAAAAACGTTCAGCCGCACCAGCTGACCGCGGCAAATGATGCCAATGGCAACAGCATCAACGACGCACTCGAGAACGATGCGGACGATGATGGCACGGTAGACTTCTTCGATCCCGACATCGACCCGATTGATCCAGTGGATCCGGGGAGCAAGGGCGCCTATGTGCTTGGGGTCAATTTCGGTGGTGGCGCGATCGCCAACGATCCGGTCCTTGGCCTGGCTCTGATTGCCCAGACCGATCCGCGGGTATCGTTGACGGGTGCGGTAAATACCGGACCAGGCGTCGATGCTCCATCGAACCCGAATGGCGCCGGGGCAACCCCGGGTTCCGCCTTCGCAACCTACGAGGATGGGTCAGACTGGACCGCGTCGATCGACGTTCCAAACGGCACCTACGTCGTGACGCTCTATACGCAGGAGACCTATTGGAACGCGCCGGGACAGCGGCAGTTCGATATCTCGGTCAATGGCCAGCAGGTCGTCACAAACCTCGATCCGTTCGCGGAAGCCGGCGGTGACGAGCCGATCGCCATCGAAACGATTGTCACAGTCACCAATGGCGAGATCGTCATCGATCTCTCGGCTGACATCGACAATGCTGCGCTGAACGCGGTGACCATCCATCAGCTCGCTCAGCCGGGGTCCAACCAGACGCCGTTCCTCGGCACACCATTCCTCGTCGATGCTGACGGCGTCATCATTGATGCCGACGACTATGACAATGGCGGCCAGGGTATTGCCTATAACGATACGCCGGGTCTCCAAGGTGGCACGAATGGTGGACGCGCAGGCAGCTCCGTCGAAGTGACCGGGGGAGGTGATATCGGCTGGATCGATAACGGCGAGTGGCTGGAGTACACCATCAATGTTGCAACAGCAGGCGAGTACGATCTCGATATGCTGCTCTCCAATGGGGGCGGTGCGGGTCGTGCAGCAACGGTCAGCTTCTATCGTCCAGGTGAAGCAAGCCCCTACGCAACGACTGGAACGATCGCCAATCCGAGCACCGGCAGCTTCAACAGCTTCGTCAACCGCTCGGTGGATGGCATCGATCTCGAGGCGGGCACGCAGATCGCCCGCGTCACCTTCACCGGTGGCAGCCAGGATTTCCGGTCCTTCGCGCTGACGCCAGTGACACCGGTCGTGGCTCAGACGCCATTCGGTGGCACCGCTCCAAGCTTCAATGCTCAGGGCATTCTGACGGTCGATGCGACGAACTTCGACAATGGCGGGCAGGGCGTCGCCTACAACGACAATCCTGGCCTCGATAACGCAGCGAACGGGGTTCGCCCTGGTCGCGAGGTCGAATTCGTCGGCGCTCAGAACGACATCGGGCATGTGCTGCCCGGAGAGTGGGTCGAGTACACGATCAACGTTCCTGCTGGCGGGCTGTACAGCTTCTCGGTCAACGCGAAGACACCGGTGACCGGTGCCACGGTTGCCGTTTCTCTCGCAGGTGGAGCGCAACTCGGTACGGTGACGCTCGCTGACGGCCATGCTGGCGGCAGCAACTTCGCCAGCGCACCATTCGTGCAGAGCAGTGAAATCGACCTGGCATTGGCAGCTGGGCCGCAGACACTGCGCCTGACTTTCAACGGACCTTTGGCCTCGAACGGCTACGTGCTCGATCTGCGATCGTTCACGCTGGAGGCCAATAACCTTCAGACGCCGTTCAGTGGCACGGCACCCGTGTTGGACAGCGACGGCCTGACGATCGAGGGCATTGCTTACGACAATGGTGGCCAAGGCATCGCCTACAACGACGCCGCGGGTCTGCAGGGCGGAACCAACGGCGGTCGTGCCGGCAGCGCCGTCGAAGTCACATCGGGCGGTGATATTGGCTGGATCGGCGGAGGCGAGTGGCTGGAGTACACGATCAATGTGGCGGAGGCGGGGACCTACCTGTTCAACCTTTCCATGTCGCTCGGAGAGGCTGGCGGTCCTAACCGCTCGGTGACGGCAACCTTCACGAACGGATCGGCTGTCGATACCGTTACGGTGGGAACGCCACGCACCGGTACCTGGACGAACTTCCAGGATACCGACTCGGCTGCGGTGACGCTGGATGCCGGAACGACTGTCGTCCGGTTGACCTTCAACGGCGGCTCGCAGGACATGTCGTCCTTCTCGCTGGAACCGGCTGCGGCGCCAGCCTCTGCAGGCGCCGGCATCTTTGCAGCTGCGGCAATGTCACCGTTCGTCTTCGATGAGCCGGAAACGTCGGTTCCGGACGGCCTGGATGGCTGGCAAACGTTCAACGACGATGACGCGGGGCCGAGCAATGTCTGGTCGTCCTTCGGCTACGACCTCATGAACTGACGCAAAACTCCGGTGGCTTCCAGAAAGCCACCGGAACTCACGACAGTCGTGGCTTGGTTGTCATCAACCCTGATCAAGTTTTGTCGTGTCGAACTGCCGATTAACGTGCTTAATGTTGAGTTAATGCTTTCGGGGCGGGACTATGTTCAAGCGTAAATCTGAAGTCTCTGTCGCCAGCGCGATCCGCACCTGTCGGTCGGCGTTCCTGGGAATCTTCATCGTCAGCGCGGTGATCAACCTGCTGATGCTGACCGGACCGCTGTTCATGCTGCAGGTCTATGACCGAGTGCTGGCAAGCGGCAGCGTGCCGACTTTGATCGTTCTTGCGGGCATTGCGTTAGGCCTTTATCTGTTCAGCGGCGTGCTCGACATCCTGCGATCCCGCGCGCTGACCCGGATCAGCATGCGGGTCTACGCGCGGCTGTCCGATCCCGTACTGCGCGCCAATATCCGCATGCCGATTGTCGGGGGGCACAAGGCGGCGGGTGTCCATCCCGGCCGGGATCTCGATGCCGTGCGCCGGTTCCTGGCTTCACCGGGACCAGCTGCGATCTTTGATCTGCCGTTCATGCCCTTCTACTTCATGATCATTTTCCTGTTCCATTTCTGGCTGGGTGTTCTATCGCTCGTGGGCGGACTGCTCATCTTCGGTCTGGTGGTGGCGAATGAGCTTATGTCGCGTGAACCCACGCGCGAACTCGGCAGCCGGAGCGGCGCTCAATCCAAGGTCATGGACAGCGCACGGCGCAACGCCGAGGTGATCAGTGCGATGGGCATGCTCGGACGCCTGTCGGAACGCTTTTCGGAACTAATGGCGCCACATGTGGCCGCTCAGCAGGCCGCTGCCGATCGCAGCAATTTCTTTTCGTCGGTCATCAAGCTGCTGCGCTTGGTGCTCCAGTCGGCAATGCTCGGGCTCGGTGCCTATCTGGCGATCCTGCAGGAAATTACGCCGGGCGTCATGATCGCGTCTTCCATCATCATGGCCCGTGCGCTTGCGCCTATAGAACAGGCCGTCTCGCACTGGCCGTCCTTCGTGGCTTCCCGCCAGGCGACAGCCCGCCTCGATCAGGCGCTTCAGGACACTGATCGGCAGACGGCTTCTGGTGGCCTGCCGCTCCCGACGCAGGACGTGACGATCATGGAATTGGCGACGAGCGCTCCGGGTGAGCCCGTCGTTTTGCTTCAAGGCGTCGCGCTGCAACTGAAGGCAGGCGATGGCCTCGGCGTCATCGGGCCATCCGGTTCCGGTAAGACGAGCCTGGCGCGTGCCCTCGTGGGAGTATGGCCTCATCTGCGTGGCGCGGTTCGCCTCGATGGCTCCACACTCGACCAGTGGAGCGAGGACGAGCGCAGCAAGATCATCGGGTACCTTCCGCAGGATGTCGAACTCTTCGACGGAACAGTCGCCGACAACATCTGCCGCTTCGAAAAGAAGCCGGACATGCAGGCGATCGTTCAGGCGGCCAAGCTTGCGGGTGTTCATCGCCTGATCGCCAATCTTCCGGACGGCTATGGCTGCGTCGTTGGCGAAGGTGGAGCCCGCTTGTCGGCCGGCCAGCGCCAGCGCCTCGGCCTCGCGCGGGCGTTATACGGAAATCCGTTCATGATTGTGCTCGATGAGCCGAACTCCAATCTCGACATTGAAGGCGAGCAGGCGCTGACAGCGGCGATCAGTGAAGTGCGTGCGCGCGGCGGCATCGTCGTCGTCATCGCGCACCGGACCAGCGCGCTGTCGGCGGTCAACAAGGTATTGATGATCCAGAACGGTCAGCAGGTCGCTTTCGGCGATCGTGATGATGTTCTTTCCGGCCTTGCGGTGCTCGACCGCCCGGCAGCCAACCAGAAGGCATTCAGCCATGCGGTCTGACGATCTCGACCGGGCCATCCGAGGCTCGATCACCAAACAGCTGTCCACATCTCTGCTGCTGTGCGCCGCCCTGGTGGCAGGCTTCGGCGGCGTGGCCGCCTATGCCGAAATCAACGGCGCCGTCATCGGCTCGGGGCAGATCATCGTCGAGGGGCGCACGAAGCACGTGCAGCACCCCGATGGCGGTATTATCGGTGCAATCGATGTGGACGAAGGCGATCGGGTGGAGGCGGGCCAGGTACTCTTCCGGCTTGACGACACTATGGCGCGGGCCAGTCTCGGCATCGTCGACAGCCAGCTGGAGCAGTTGCTGGCACAGGAAGCCCGGCTTCTTGCCGAGCAGGCGCGCAGCGACAGCATTGTGTTTCCCGAGCCATTACTGTCTTCTTCGACCGAGCGCGCCGAGCTTTTGATGGATGGCCAGCGCGAACTGATGGGCGCACGCCGACTGACACGTGAAGGTCGCAAGGCGCAGCTCGCCGAGCAGATCAACCAGTTCGGCGAGCAGATCGCCGCGCTGGAATCACAGCAGCAGGCTGTTGTCGAGAACATCGCGCTACTGGACGAGCAAATCTCCGACTTCGCGCATCTGCACGAGCGCGGTCTCGTGGTCGACTCCCAGATGATCACCATCCGTCGCGAGAGGGCTTCCCTCACGGGCAGCCACGCGGCGCTGACCTCTGAAATCGTCGAGATTCAGCAGGCGCGCACTGCAACGGAACTGGAGCGCGTGCAGGTCGACGAGGAATTCGATCAGGCAATCCTGACCGAACTGGATGAAAAGCGTGGCGAAATTGCGCGGTTGCAGGAAGAGCGGATCACGGCGATCGACCGTCTGCGCCGGCTTGACGTGCGTGCGCCACTGACAGGCTTCCTGCATCAGCTCAATGTGAGCACGATCGGCGGAATCATCCAGGCGGGCGAAACGCTCGTTAGTGTCATTCCGATGGAAGATGACCTGATTGTCGAGGCGAAGCTGTCTCCCGGCGATGTGGATCAGGTGACGGCGGGACAGGTTGCGCGCATCCGTCTGACCGGTCTCAGCCAACGCGTGACGCCCGAGCTTTCGGCCGGCGTCATCGATGTCGCGCCTGATCTCACCATGGACGAGCAGTCCGGGCAGTCCTTCTATACGGCTCGCTTGCGGATTTCTGAGGAAGAGCTCGCCAAAGTGGGCGCGGACAAGCTGCGTCCGGGCATGCCGGTGGAGGTGTTCTTCGAGACAACCCGCCGAACCATTCTGTCCTATCTGGTCAAGCCCGTCAGCGATCAGTTGCATCATGCGATGCGTGAGGAATGACGGTCAGTCCCAAAACTGCAGCCAAAGAACGCGGGGGCGTCGAAATGGTCGAGAAGAACAGTCAGGTCGAGAATTTTAAAACGAGCGACCTCATCCGTTTTGACGCAGACTCCGCCAAGGCGGTCGCGCTGGATAGTGAGCAAGCCGGCTCGGGACAACCTGAGCCCGCCGCACAGGCGGGTGGAAAGCGGGTTGTTCGGCTGGGCCGCGATCGGCTTCAGGCGGCACGCAACGTGCGGGCAGCGAGCGAGCCCGCGACTTCGACAGATGATCTTCAGTTGCAGATGGACCGACTCGCGGAAGCAGTCCGCGCAATCGAGCGCTCTGAGACATTGGACAATGCGACGCGCCAGCTGAACGCCATGAACGACAAGCTGACCGCGATTGCAGGCTCTGTCGAATTTACTGAAGCCTACGCCGCAGTCGGCATGGCAGACCGGATCGTGGAGCGTCTCGGTTCAGAGCTGAAGGATCGGCAGGCCGATCAGCAGCGCATTTCGCATCTGAAGCGGCGGTCCTTGGTCGGGCTGTTCTTAGCGGCGACACTGGCTGTGCTGCTCGTTGCGGAGATCCGCGACGACGTGGTGTCACGCGGTAGTCCGGTGCTTGCCGCGACGGCTGGCAACTGGATGAGCTCACTGTTCGAACGTTTCCCCCGCTAGCACCGTGCCGTCTCTGCGACGCCGAGTGAATGGCATTTCGAAACACAGCGCTGAGGCGGGCATCAACCGAGGCCTGATGGCAATCCCGGCCGAACTACTGACCGTGTTCCCCAGTCCGACAATCGACTTTAGTCAAAGCTGCGGCCGTCCGTGGGCTCGTCGGAGACGAAATCGAGCCTGCGGGTCTGATGAAGTTCTGTCTGGAACATGTTCGCGGCGCTGAAGTTCGATCAGACCATGACCAAAAGACATCGCATCAAGTTGCTTACTACCGACCCTTCCAAAGCGGAGATCGTTCTCCGCAGACCCATGCAGGTGACCGTTGTTGCTTGCGTCTCCCTGACTGTCGGCTTGGCGCTGGTCGCTGTTGGAACCCTGCTGACTTGAAAGCTTTGCGGGCATGATGGAAGCCCGGTCGACGCGGTTCCTCAGGAAGATGCATCCTGCCGTCGGTCTATTTCATCCAGAACGTGTTCAGGAGCGACATCGCATTCAAGTTGATGAAGCTCGTCATCTGCGGGTGTCTTCACGTTCAGCTTGTGCGCAATGGCGGCTGTCATGGAAATGAGCTTCGTAATCTCGTGTTCGGCAAGCAGATTGGTCTGCAGGTCGAGCTTGGCTCGGCGGTCACTCAGCTCCGCCATCCTGTTTTGACTGATCAGCACGAACGTCGAGAGAAAAATCGCCTCGACTGAGGCAATCATGGCCAGCACCACGAGCGAGGAGTCCCAGGGCTCGATTGGCGTATGGCCTAAGTTGATCAAGATCCAAGCGCCGAAAAACGCAAAATGCAGATAGACCGAGGCCATGCTGCCTGTGAAGCTCGTGACACTCTGAGCGAGCCGCTCCTGCAGTGTCGCACGAGCTTGATGTTCGGTCTCACGCTTCTCAAGCGCATCGATGTTTCGCGATAAGGCGGGTGCGAGGCCTTCTGGACCGGGCGGTGGAACAACAGGCGATCGGTCGATCACAACACTACCTCCTCAATGAAGGTAACGAAGTGGAAGCCGTGGCGAATGTTCCGGTGCGTTCGCGGGGCTGCAGAGATGCTCGCGACGATGCTGGAGATCGCTTGCTTGCCTCTTGAACCCACAGATATTTCAGCAATTTTCTCTTGGTTTCGTTGCTCGTTAGCTGTCACGGGATGTGCCAACCACAGGACGAGCGAACCGGCCGGAACAGGTTCGTTTCTGCTCCGGCCGACTCTGTTCTCATTACTGCTGAGTTTCGACGAAAGCACAGATCTGAGTCATGTTTGCGCTTGTGATGGCGTTGTCCGAGCCCGCCGCCAGGTCTCCAGCTGTCGTTCCAGTTTCGCCAGAGGTACCGGCTGAAGAGCCAGCGGTTGAGGTGCCGGTGCTGGTCGAGCCACTCGATGTGGTTCCGGCCGTGTTCGCCTCACCTGAGCCTGAGCCTGACCCAGCGCCGCCGCTGGACGAGCTGTCAGAAGATGATCCGCTGCCGCCATCGGAAGAAGAACTAGTGCTGCCGCCGGACGTGGTGCCGCCGGAAGTGGTGCTGCCGCCAGACGTGGTGCCGCCGGCAGCGCCAGCGCTGGAACTGCCGGTGTCGGAGCTGCCGGATGCGGCACCGGTCGAGCCGCCGGAAGCAGATGTGGAGTCGGTGCTACCGCCCGTGGTGGCACTGCCACTGGCTTCGGCAGACATACCCATTGCTTCGCAGTCCGTTCGTACCTGCTCCTTGTCCTCGTCGGAGAGGCTGGCCCATTCCGACATCAGTTCGTCACTGGCGCGCAGGGTTGTGCCATCATCGGAGAAGAAGGCGCCGCGGATGTCCTGGCTCCAGTCCGGCGAATGGGCGCTCGTTGCACCGGCGGCGCTTCCCGATCCTGTGGCGGCTGCGCCAGAACTGTCGGTTTGCGCCCATGCAACCGAGGCAAGTAGCGACGTCAGAAGTGTCGCTGAGGTAAGTTTCAGTCGTGACATCGGAGGTCTCCTTGTGTTGTCGGCCGCTTGGATGTTGGCGGCTCTTCCGAACAGGAGGTGTCTCGTGATGTTCCATGCTTACCAAAGGCCATACCAGCGGGCATCAGCCTCGTTGGTAGGAACTCTCAGTTCTGGGTACGGTTGGGCGAGGGCACATAGTTGCCGCTGTCAGGCGCGTCTCGCTTCTGATCCTGCCTGCGTCCCATCTCACGTTCCGCAGACTCCGTCGGAGTTGTATCGGATTCGCTTTCGGGTCGATCAACTTCCCGCGGCTGCGCAGGTCCCTGTTCGTGGTCAAGATCCGTGTTTCTATCGTTGGACGTCTGACTGTCTTCTCGTCCGGTCCGGCCGCCGGTGTTAGACTGCGATTGCATTGTCGCATCCGGAGCTTGGCCGAATTTGGTGCCACCAAGGTGGCCGCCCCATTGGTGTTTTCGCCTTTCGGATCTTAGGATTCCTTATTGGACATTGTCTTCTCCTGTTACGTGAGCAGATGCCACGCTAATCAACCACTCTCGGCGATGCTCCGGTATCCGTAGGTCGACGCTGACCTAGCGCGCGTCTCCGTACTTCGTTTCTCCGACTTTTTTCGCCAGATCCGCAAACGACAGGGGCTCGCCGGAATTTGCATTGGCAAGTTGAAGCAGTCGGATAGGAAAGCAGACAGCATCGCGGTTTGCGGGTGACAAATGGCCGGACCTGTGGTCGCTATTGGCGCCAGTCTCTGCCCTGCGAAGCGCTGTCTCGATGTCTGCTCGCGAGAGCAAGCCCTTCGCGACGAGCTCTCGGTTGATCGCGGCTATCGCAAGGCAAAGCCCCTCAAGCTGAAGATTCGCAGTGTTCATTGTGTCTTCCTCCTGATGTCGAGGAAGAACATTCAATGGCGCCGAATGATCCGAGAGGGCCATGATCAATTGGCCTGCATCAACGCAGCCCGGCGACGACAAATCCTAGGGCGCAATCTCGGAAACCCTTTGAAGAGAGTTCCGATCTCAGCAGCGCGGTTGCCTAGGATGAGGTGGAGATTTCAGCGCGCGCTGCAAACTCTTCGGCAATCCGGATGAATTCCGGATTGAAATGGGCCAATCTCGCCAAGCCGTCGGGGTGCTTCAGTTTTATATGTGTTCCCTCCCAAATAACGAGACCACGCCGCCTGAGCGACTGAAGGGTGCGGTTCAAATGCACCGAAGACAATCCCAGAAGGTCGGCGACATCTTCTTGGGTAAGGGGGCAGTCGAAGTCGTAACCTTGGATCAGTCCCATCGCCCGCAGCCGCGCAGACGTTTCGTACAGGAAGTAGGCCATGCGTTCGCTTGCGCTGCGTCTGCCATGAAGCAGCACCCATTCGCGCGTGATCGCATGGCGTGTCAGTTCCTCGTAGAAGAACGAGAATAACAGCGTCGGCGAACGCGACGTCAGGTCGGTCAACGCTTCGCGATCGAATAAGATTGCAGTGACGGTGGACGCGGCCGCAACCGTGTCGGGCGCGCCGAAGGGCATTGATGGGCCCTTTTCACTGAGTTCGCCTGGGAGCATGATTGAGACGATCTGCCGTCTACCATCAGATAGGAACTTCTGTCGCAGAGCCCACCCCTCAGCAATCAACCAAACTTTCGCCTGGTGATCTCCCTGTTCGACGAGAACCTGGCCCCGTTCGAACCTCTTCGGCGGTCCTGCAAGAGCGCTCAGCTTTTGGATATCTTTGGGAGGGATTGGATTGCCGCCTGACAGCCGATGAACCAGGAAACGGATGGCATCGTTGGTAGACAACTTTCAGTCTCTTGATCGTTCTGAAACAAGCATATTATGGCGCGGAGCGCGTATATTAAACCGGCCGACGCTTCGTCAAGCCCCGAAATGTTTGGCGTATTTTAGAATATAAAACAAAAAGGAAATTTATTGAGTATAGACTGGCATCTCCGTTAATAGGAGGTATGAATAGCCGCCGCTCCCGATGCGTCCACATCCCGTGGATACATAGACACGCTCTCTGTTCTTAAGCGTGGATCAGTTCGCGGCGATTGTTGCGACAATCGAAAACCGAAAGCGCCGCCTGATCTCTCGGTTGATCAATCTATCTCCAGCGAAGCTCTGTGGTTCAGGAACAATGGCCGGGCCAAGCTATTGGCTGGCATCATAGCTTCATGGGAGACAAGCATGCTTTCGACCCGCGTCCACGGCATGATCGATTACCTTGTTGGCGTGCTTTTGATCGTCGCGCCTTACGCGCTCGGTTTTGCGGATGGCACAGCGGCACAGTTTGTGCCGGTGCTGCTCGGCGTCTTCGTGATCGTCTACAGCCTGGTCACCCAATACGAGCTGAGCATTCTGAAGCTCATTCCAATCTCGGTGCACCTGATCCTTGACGCAGGAGGGGGGCTGCTTCTCATCGCCTCTCCCTGGCTCTTTCACTTCGCTGACGTCGTCTGGTTGCCGCACGTGGTGGTGGGGATCGTGGACATCGGCGTTGTCTTGTTGACCCAACGAAGACGCCTGTCGCCCCAAATGCGCACGGGATCATGAAAACCGTTTGATGTTTCCACGATCGTTTCGCTCGTCAGATCTTCCACGAGGAGGAGGGCGGGCTTTGTGAAGGAACAAGAGCGCTGTTGTCCTGTTCGGTGCGGGAGGCAGCCTAACTGGTCTTGTCTCCCTTCATTGGTCTCAGAAACTGGACCAGCACTTCACACTCTCAACGCTGTTGATGTTCGCTGCTCTACGGCGAGCAAGCTTGGGGTAGTTCCATGTCTGCAAATCAGGACGTTCTCGATTGTTTCATCATTGGTGGTGGCCCGGCTGGACTGACGGCAGCCATTTATCTGGCGCGGTTCAACCGAAAAATCATGTTGGCTGACGCTGGCGAAAGCCGTGCCCTGCACATCCCGAGGGCCTACAACTGCCCAGGGTATCCAGAGGGTATTTCGGGGAAAGAGCTTCTGAGGCGCATGCGGAGACAGGTGGCGCAGTATCACGTGCCGACGACGGTCAGCCATGTCGCTTCATGGCGGCTGGGTGACGAGGGATCGATCATGATCAATGTCAGCGGAACGATCATAGAAAGCCGCAGTGTCCTCCTTGCGACCGGAGTGGTTGACCTGGTGCCCGATCTTCCAAAGAGGCGCGAATTCCTGGCGAGAGGTCATCTTCGTCTTTGTCCGATCTGTGACGGTTACGAGGTGCGCAACAAGCGGTTGGGTGTCATCGGTTCTGACAAACACGCGCTCCGGGAGGCCATCTTTCTTAAGACCTTTACAAGCCGGGTAAGTCTGCTCGCCAATGATCCCAGTGAGTTCCCGGCTGAACTGCGTGAGCGTGCCCGATCTGCCGGCGTCGAGATCACTGATGATGTTCTTGATGTATTCGCTGGAGAGGCTGGCTATGAAGTCGTCTCCAGGAAGGCAGACGTGATCCAATTCGATGCGATCTATCCGGCCCTAGGCTGTTCCCCGCGTTCGGAACTGGCTGTCACGGCGGGTATCGACGTCGATGGCCAAAGACACATCCTCGTCGACCGCCATCAACGCTGCAGCGTTCCAGCTGTTTATGCCGCGGGCGATGTGGTGAACTCGCTCAACCAGATCGCCGTTGCGTTTGGGCAAGGGGCTTCTGCTGCCACGGCAATCCACAACGATCTCAATGCCCGCACTTGCCCGGCGCCCTAACGGCATCATCGAGAGGCTAGCTGATGCTGTCCTACTCCGCTAGCCTCGGATCGTGAGTGTATGCGTTTGATCGACCCGGCTATCGCGACAGCCGAAAAACGGCCGACTGGGAACCGTAACTGGTAACCATGATTGCCGATCGCCCCATTTCCTTGCGTAGACAAGGAACAGCACGTCTTCCGACAGGTTGCACCGTCGGAGCGGATCTTAAAACTAGGCGCCTTTGTGAAATGGCTTCATACAGAGACAGCATTTTGCAGGATACGTGCCGAGTTCTTTTGTTCGGTGCGTGCGCAGCAATGTCATCATTATCTCTAGGTGTTCTTTTGAAATGGTCAATCATGCCTAGTGCAGACGGTGGTCAGGCAGGGATTTTGCTGTCGATTCTACAAATTATAATCGAATGCTGCGACCTTGGGCAATTCACGGACTGGAGCCACAGCGAGGCAGCTAAAGCAACTGCGGATGTCACAACAGCAATTGCACCGATCAGCAGCTAAGGACCATGGGAGCGCTCCCAGTAGGAACCGGAGGAATGCTGACGTTGGCCTCCGCGGTCAACTGGAGCAAGAACTTCGGAGCGACATAGCCTTCAAGTTCAATCAGCAAAACCTGGGGCGAGCGCATCAACAAAAGACCTGGCAGCCACAGCCGACCTGAGCGCTGGGACTTCCGAAAGGGAGCATCAAGTAACCTTGCCCACCGCTCCAGAAGGAAGGGCCATCTCGTGCAGCACGATACCGATCGGAACCGGCTCACACCTGCTTCCGAACTGTCCAATTTGAATGAGCAGGAAAAGAAGGCGGTCGATCATCAAAGCCGTCCCAGCGCGGCGCTGATCCACGAGACCATTCGGGCGGAGGGGGAACGGGAACTCAACCGAAGCAGCGTGGCTCTGATGCTGTCAGGCTTCGCTGCCGGCCTATCGATCGGCTTCTCCGTTGTCGTTCCGGCGATCCTGATGGTGGCCCTGCCAGATACCTCTTGGGAGCACCTTTTAACGTCACTCGGATATACGGTTGGCTTCCTGATCGTGGTTCTAGGCCGCCAGCAACTGTTTACCGAAAATACTCTTACGCCCGTCCTGCCGCTCCTCAAGTTCCGCGACGGGTACCACCTGGCGCAGGTTTTTCGGCTCTGGGCCATCGTGCTCGGTTCGAACATTGCAGCAACCTGGGTATTCTCGGCGGTCCTGGCGCACACACCCGTATTTGATCCGGAAATCCGCGCCGCAATGGCGGAGTTCTCACAGAATGCCATCAGGAACGATTTCTGGCCGACCTTCTTGAAAGCGGTTTTCGCGGGATGGCTCGTCGCCTTGATGGTCTGGCTTATGCCGGCCGCTGGCGATGCCAAGGCTTTCGTGATCATCGTCGTCACTTACGTCGTAGCGCTCGCCCACCTTGCACACATCATAGCGGGGTCGGTCGAAGCTTCCTTCCTCGTCCATCTGGGCCAAGTGACGGCGTCCGAATACGTGATCCGCTTCTTCCTGCGCACCCTGCTCGGCAACGTCTTGGGCGGCGTGACCCTGGTCGCCTGCCTGAACTTTGGACAAGTTGCGCCCGAACTCGAAGAGGATGACGCGCGGCCCAACGCCGATTGACGGCCGCTCCAAACTAACCTCAGATCCTATTCAGTGACGGTGCCCCGAGCAGCGAAGCGAGTCCGCGTGGAATGGTTATTTCTACATCCTCCACGCATTGGCCGAACTGAGTCGGAAGTTTTGTGCGCCTAGGATCGTATAGCTGCCGTGCAACGCAGGCCTCGACGACGGCCTGCAACCCCATTCCGGCCCAAAGCGGGTGATTTGCAAGCGACCGGTTGCGCACGATGGAGTGATCCAATTCGAGCACGATCGGTATGTCGTCGTGCCAGATCTGATGAGCTCGATACACGTTCCGGCTGATCAGGCGCGGGGCTGACGGAGGAGCGGAACGATATGCTCGTGCTCAAAGGCGATGTGCCGGCGCAGAGCTTCGAAGAAAGCGCGCAGCGTAAAGCCCAACGCCTCGGGATTTTCGATGCGGGCACCGTGACCGATGGAGAGCAGGCTTTCGGTCAAATCTCCCGCCAGCGTCTCGTCCTCCACATGTTCGGCTTTGAGGCGCCGGACAGAAGCGATGCGCTGGTCGTCGATCGCAAACAGGGGAAACACCGCTTCCTCCTCATAGCGCTGCGCGTCGCGCACCAGCGGCACCAGACGCGCGGCAACCGTCAGGCAGAGATGCCGGTCGACCGGCCCCGGCAGCGCATCTGCAATCCGCTCAAGTGCGTCGCAAAGCACAAGCTTTGCCGCGTGGCGGTGCTGAATGCCTTCGCAGGGTGCGGGGCGGAGAGGAGGGCATGCCGGCGCTGCAGGGCACTGCGAGCGCGCTGCGCAATCCTGATCCTTACCCGCCTCCAGGATGATCATGGCCGTCAACCTCCCCGTCTGTTCAAACGCCAAACTGATCGAATAAGCGGCGCGCGGGCTTGACCTGGATCAAGGCAGGAAGGGCGAAAAGCCGTGATGAGTGCAGGCAAGGCCGGATCATCGGCCAGGCAGTGGCATCGGGAGCCTGAACCATCATGACATACGGTCCACAGACCATAGGCGTCGGTCTGTTCGCCTTTCTAGCGCTGCTGGGTGCGGCCTTTGCAGCCGACCCTCTCTTTGCGCAGCACATGGGGATACTCGCTATCGTGCTCGCAATTGCCACGGTGGTGATGCTGCGCCGCCAGTTCTTCGCGCCAGCCAAGACCAAGGTCGACACCGGCTATATGGACGAAGTCGTGCGCTACGGCTCGATCGCCACAATGGCCTGGGGCATCGTCGGCCTGCTCGTCGGCGTGGTCGTCGCGCTGCAGCTTGCCTGGCCGGCCTTCAACATCGAGCCATGGTTCACCTTCGGGCGCATGCGGCCGCTGCACACCTCGGCCGTCATCTTCGCCTTCGGCGGCAACGCGCTGATCGCGACGTCCTTCTACGTCGTGCAACGCACCAGCCGCGCGCGGCTCTTCGGTGGCGACCTCGCCTGGTTCGTCTTTTGGGGCTACCAGCTTTTCATCGTCATGGCCGCGACGGGCTACCTGCTCGGCATCACGCAAAGCCGCGAATATGCCGAGCCCGAATGGTATGTCGACCTCTGGCTGACGGTGGTCTGGGTCGCCTATCTCGTGGTGTTCCTCGGCACAATCCTGAAGCGCAAGGAACCCCATATCTATGTCGCGAACTGGTTCTACCTCGCCTTCATCGTGACCATCGCGATGCTGCACGTGGTCAACAATCTCGCGATCCCCGTCTCATTCCTTGGCGTGAAGAGCTATTCGGCCTTTGCCGGTGTGCAGGATGCGCTGACGCAATGGTGGTATGGCCATAACGCCGTCGGTTTCTTCCTGACCGCCGGCTTTCTCGGCATGATGTATTACTTCGTGCCCAAGCAGGCCGCCCGCCCGATCTATTCTTACCGGCTGTCGATCATCCACTTCTGGGCGCTGATCTTCCTCTATATCTGGGCCGGTCCGCACCACCTCCACTACACCGCGTTGCCCGACTGGGCGCAGACCCTGGGCATGGTGTTTTCCATCATGCTGTGGATGCCCTCCTGGGGCGGCATGATCAACGGCCTGATGACGCTGTCTGGCGCCTGGGACAAGATCCGCACCGACCCGATCATCCGCATGATGGTAGCGGCCATCGCCTTCTACGGCATGTCGACCTTCGAGGGGCCGGTCATGTCCATCAAGGCCGTTAATTCGCTGTCGCACTACACCGACTGGACGATCGGCCATGTGCATTCCGGTGCGCTGGGATGGGTCGGGCTGATCTCCTTTGCCGCGATCTACCACATGGTGCCGAAGCTCTGGGCGCGCGAGCGGCTCTACTCGGTGCGCATGGTCACCTGGCACTTCTGGCTCGCGATGCTCGGCATCGTCGTCTACGCGGCCGTCATGTGGGTGTCAGGCATCATGCAAGGCCTGATGTGGCGCGAGTACGACGCTCAGGGCTTTCTGGTCTACTCCTTCGCCGAGACCGTTCAGGCGATGTTCCCCTACTACGTCATGCGGGCGATCGGCGGCGCGCTGTATCTGGCAGGTGCCCTGATCATGGCCTTCAACATCACCATGACCATTCTTGGCCACCAGCGCGAGGAGCAACCGATCGGCGCGCCTGTCGCCAAGGCTCCTTCCTCCCTGCAGCCGGCCGAATGAGGAGGCACACAATGGCACTGATGGACAAGCACGCAATCCTCGAGCGCAACGCCACGCTGCTTCTGGCCGGCTCTCTGCTCGTGGTCACGGTCGGCGGCATCGTCGAGATCGCCCCGCTCTTCTACCTAGAAAACACCATCGAGAAGGTGGAAGGAATGCGGCCCTATTCGCCGCTCGAGCTTGCCGGCCGCAACATCTACATCCGGGAGGGCTGCTATGTCTGCCACTCGCAGATGGTCCGCCCCTTCCGCGACGAGGTGGAGCGTTACGGGCATTACAGCCTGGCCGCCGAATCCATGTACGACCGGCCGTTCCAGTGGGGATCAAAGCGCACGGGGCCTGATCTTGCGCGCGTCGGCGATCGCTATTCCAACGAATGGCACGTTCAGCACCTCATGGACCCGCGCTCGGTCGTGCCGGAATCGATCATGCCGAGCTACGCATTCCTGAAGGATACACCGCTCGATCCGCGCGGTTTTTCCACGCATCTCGTCGCCAATCAGCGCCTAGGCGTGCCCTACACCGACGATATGGTGGCAGTCGCCGAGGCCGACCTCACAGCACAGGCCGATCCCAATGCTGCGCAAACCGATCTGCTCGCCCGGTATCCCAAAGCCAAGATCGGCAATTTCGATGGCGATCCGCAAGCACTAACCGAGATGGATGCGCTCGTTGCCTATCTGCAGATGCTGGGCACGCTGATCGATTTCGAAACCTACGACGAAACGGCCGGCTACCGGTGAGGAGGCGCTGATGGACACCTATACGGCCATGCGTGCCTTTGCCGACAGCTGGGCACTGCTTGCGATGACGCTTTTCTTCTTCGGCGTCGTCATCTTCGCGCTGCGGCCTGGCGGGCGCAACGCTTCACACCAGGCTGCCCAGATCCCGCTGATCGACGAACATCCGGAACCACGCCCATGAGCGAGAAAGAGATCGACGACGTCACAGGCGTGGCCACGACCGGCCATGAATGGGACGGCATAAAGGAACTGAACAATCCGCTGCCGCGCTGGTGGGTGTGGACCTTCTATGCCACGATCGTCTGGGCGTTTGCCTACACGATCGCTTACCCGGCCTGGCCGCTCATCTCGAGCGCCACCGGCGGCATGCTCGGCTATTCGAGCCGGCAGGATGTACGGTCAGCGCTCGATGCCGCCGAAGCTTCCAAGGCCGATTATGTGGCTGCAGTCGAGGCGGCCTCGGTCGACGATATCCTCACCGACGACGCACTGCGCACCTTTGCTACCGCTGCAGGTGCGGCTGCCTACAAGGTCAATTGCGTCCAGTGCCATGGTTCCGGTGCGACCGGCTCGGCTGGCTACCCCAACCTGAATGACGATTCCTGGCTCTGGGGCGGCAAGCCGGAGGACATCCGGTTGACGATCGCGCATGGCATCCGCTTTGCCAGCGACGACATGACCCGCTTGTCGGAAATGCCGCCATTTGCCGACATCCTGAGCGAGACGGAAATCGGTGAGCTTGCAGGCCATGTCGCTTCTATGTCGGCGACACCGTCGACTGGTGCCGGCGCCGATCTTTACGCCACCAACTGCGCCGCCTGCCATGGCGATTCCGGCGAGGGCATGGTCGAACTCGGCGTGCCGAACCTCGCTGATGCGATCTGGCTCTATGGGGCAAGCGAGGAGGAGATCGCCGCCCAGATCCGCGCGCCGCGTCACGGCGTGATGCCGGCCTGGCAGGATCGCCTTGGTGAGACCACGGTCAAGGAACTCGCGGTCTACGTTCACTCTCTCGGCGGAGGTCAATGAGAGAGTAGGGCGCGACGCGATGACGAGGCGCGTGGCGGCCAACGGAGGTCCGGCAGCAATGCCGGGCCTCTTTCTTTTGCGATTTGATCCTGGTCAAGGCCGGACAGCCGGACCGGTGCGAAGGATGATCGCAACAAGGGGCCTCGTCATCCCATGACAGCATTCGACACGTCGATCGAGCGGAACGCCATCGAGCAGCACACGGCCGAGCCGGTGAACGCCGCGAGCATCCGCCAGCCGCTTTACGCGCCGCGGCGCAAGATCTTCCCCAAGCGTGCGGAGGGAACGTTCCGCCGCTTTAAGTGGCGCGTCATGCTGATCACCCTCATGATCTATTACGTGACGCCTTGGCTGCGCTGGGACCGCGGCCCGCACGCGCCCGACCAGGCCGTGCTGGTCGATATGGCCAATCGACGGTTCTACTTCTTCTTTATTGAGATCTGGCCGCAGGAATTCTGGCTCGTGGCGGGGCTGCTGGTCATGGCGGGCTTCGGCCTGTTCCTCGTCACGTCTGCTGTCGGGCGCGCCTGGTGCGGCTACGCGTGCCCGCAGACGGTCTGGGTCGATCTGTTCCTCGTTGTCGAGCGAGCCATCGAAGGAGACCGCAATGCCCGCATCAAGCTCGACGCCGGCCCTTATGATGCGCGCAAGCTTGCCTTGCGGGTATCCAAGCACGCCATCTGGCTCCTAATCGCAGTCGCGACCGGCGGCGCCTGGATCTTCTACTTCGCCGATGCGCCGAGCTTGTTCGTCGGCCTCTTCACCGCCCAGGCCGCGCCGATCGCCTACATCACCATCGCCGTGCTGACGGCCACGACCTACGTCTTCGGCGGGCTCATGCGCGAGCAGGTCTGCACCTATGTGTGCCCCTGGCCGCGCATCCAGGCGGCGATGCTCGACGAAAACTCGCTGACCGTCACCTACAATGACTGGCGCGGCGAACCGCGCTCGCGCCACGCCAAGAAGGTGCTGGCTGCCGGCGAAGCGGTCGGCGATTGCGTCGACTGCAATGCCTGCGTCGCCGTCTGCCCTATGGGCATCGACATTCGCGACGGCCAGCAGCTCGAATGCATCACCTGCGCTCTTTGCATCGATGCCTGCGATGGCGTCATGGACAAGCTCAACCGCGACCGCGGCCTGATCTCCTACGCGACGCTTGCCGACTACAACCAGAACATGGCGCTGGCGACGGCAGGCGGAACCAGCGCGATCGATCCGAAGCGTATCCGCGGCAGGGATGGGCGCCTGCTCCCAGGGATCACCAATGTCCGCTTCACCCGCATCGTGCGGCCGAGGACGATGGTCTACTTCGCGGCTTGGTCGCTGGTCGGTCTTGCCCTTCTCTACGGCTTGATGACGCGCGACCGTCTTCAGGTGAACGTGCTGCACGATCGCAACCCGCAATATGTCCTGTTATCCGACGGTGCGATCCGCAACGGCTATACCGTCAAGCTCCTGAACAAGATCCCTGAGCCGCGCGCCGTCGTGATCTCGCTTGAGGGCTTGCCGGATGCGGCCATGAGTGCCGTCGAAATCAACGAGCCGGCATCGCGAAAGCTGGCGGTCACGTTGGAGCCGGACCGCCTGCGCACGCTGAAAATCTTCGTGGCCCAGCCCGCCGCAGCGATCGCCAGCTCCATCCAGTCCTTCCGCTTCGTCGTCGAAGATTTGTCAAGCTTCGAGGCCGACTCTTACACTGCCAGTTTCGAGGCACCGCAGCCATGACGACAAGGCAAGGCACGGGCACCTTCACCGGGCGCCATATGCTCCTCATCATGCTCGCCTTCTTCGGCGTCATCATTGGCGTGAACGTCACCATGGCGACATTGGCCGGGACGAGCTGGACGGGTTTCGTGGTTCCCAATTCATACATTGCGAGCCAGGAGTTCAACGGCAAGGTCGAGGCGGCCCGCGAGCAGATTGCGCTCGGATGGACCGCATCGCTGACGCTAGACGATGGCACGGTCTCGCTGCGCCTCGCAGATGCCGGAGCGGCGCCGATTCCGCTATCGGCCGCCGAACTCGTCTTCCGCAATCCGGCGACCGAAGCGCACGACACCACCACCCCGCTCGTTCCTGGCGCCCGCGGAATGGTCGGCGCGGCAAGGCTGCGCGATGGCCTCTGGGTCGTCGAGATCGACGCCGTCACCATTGACGGCCGGGCCTGGCGGGAGACGCGACGCATCATCCTGAGCGACGGGAGGCTGAAATGAGCTGCTGCGCGCCGGGGGCGGAAACGCTGCCGTCACAATCGCTCCCATCCGACGAAGAGCTTCTCCTCGTCAGTCGCCCGCTTGGCAACGGCCTGCGCCAGGTCGACCTGTCGGTTCCCAACGTCCATTGCGCCGCCTGTATCCGAACTGTCGAGAAGGCACTTGCATCGCTGCCCGGCGTGGAGGATGCGCGCGTCAACCTCTCGACCAAACGCGTCTCAGTCCGCTTCGAGGAGGGAACCGTGCCACCGGTGACCCATAGGCTCGCCACGGCCGGCTATCCGGCGCATCTGGCCGAAGACGTCGCCGAAGACGGCGACGCTGAACTCTCACGCCTGCTGCGCGCGGTCGGCATTTCGGGCTTTGCCGCCGGCAACATCATGCTCTTGTCGGTATCCGTATGGTCGGGTGCCGAAGGCGCGACCCGAGACCTGTTCCACTTCGTCTCTGCGCTGATCGCCCTGCCGGCGCTGATCTATGCGGGCGGCATTTATTTCCGCTCTGCCTGGAATGCGCTGTCGCATGGGCGCATGAACATGGACGTTCCCATCGCTGTCGGCGTCAGCCTCGCCTATGCGATGAGCCTCTACGAGACGATCACGCACGGCCCGCATGCCTATTTCGACGCCTCCGTCTCGCTGCTCTTCTTCCTTCTTATCGGCCGCACGCTCGACCACGTCATGCGCAACCGTGCTCGGACAGCGGTTCGCAACCTCGCCCGCATCGCGCCGCGCGGCGCGCTGGTGATCGAACCCGACGGCGAGCGTCGATACCGGCCGGTCAGCGAGATCGAATCGGGCATGCGGCTCTTGATCGCTGCCGGCGAGCGCATTCCGGTCGACGGACGGATCGAAACGGGCGCTTCCGATGTCGACATGGCGCTGGTCACGGGCGAAAGCCGGCCCATCCGCGTCGAAGGCGGTGCGAGCGTTCGCGCCGGTGCACTCAACGTCACCGGACCCCTGTCACTGGTGGCTGAGCGCAGAGCATCGGACTCTTTCCTCGCCGACATGCTGCGCATGCTGGAAACGGCCGAAGGCGGCCGCGCCGGCTATCGCCGCATTGCCGAGCGCGTGTCGGCGCTCTACGCGCCCGTCGTGCATTTGGGCGCGCTCCTGACCTTTCTCGGCTGGATGGCAGTCAGCGGCGACTGGCATCGCGCGATGACGATCGCGATCGCCGTTCTCATCATCACCTGCCCCTGCGCGCTCGGGCTCGCAGTTCCGATCGTTCAGGTCGTCGCGGCGCGCCGGCTTTTCGAGGCGGGCATTATGGTCAAGGATGGCTCGGCCATGGAGCGGCTTGCCGAGGCGGATCATGTGATTTTTGACAAGACAGGCACGCTGACGCTTGGCGAAATGCGGCTGACGAATGCCGATGCAATGAAGCCGGCAATGCTAGAGCGGGCCGCAGCGCTTGCGCGTCAGTCGCGCCATCCGGCCTCGCGCGCCATCGCCGGGGCGGTAGGTGACGACTGGGGCGGCACTCTGACCGATATTCGAGAGGTGCCTGGAGACGGCATCGAAGGCCACGACGCCGACGGGGTCTGGCGCCTTGGCCGCGCCGCCTGGGCCGGGCGCGACGGTGCGGGGTCGGGAACCGTTCTGACGCTCGACGGGATCGAGAAAGCGCGTTTCAGCTTCGAGGATCGCCTGCGCCCCGGTGCGGCGCAAGCCGTTGCAGCTCTCGCTTCCGTCGGCCCCGTCGAAATGCTATCGGGCGACACGGGAGACGCCTGTCGCAAGGTGGCGGAAGTCGTCGGCATCGCGGCTTGGCACGCGGGCATGCTGCCCTCCGACAAGCTACAGCGGATCGCGGCACTGGAACGAGAGGGCCGCAAGGTCCTGATGGTCGGCGACGGCATCAACGACGCTCCTGCACTCGCGGCCGCCCATGTCTCGATCGCACCCTCAGAGGCGGCCGATATCGGCCGCGCCGCTGCCGATTTCGTCTTCATGAAGGGCAGTCTTGACGCGGTACCCTTTGCCCGCTCGATTGCGCTTCAGGCAAACAGGCTGGTGCGGCAGAACATTGGCTTCGCGATCGCCTACAATGTCGTCGCCGTGCCCATCGCCGTCCTCGGCCACGCCACGCCGCTCATTGCAGCAATCGCCATGTCGGCCTCATCGCTCGTAGTCATCGCCAACGCGCTGCGGCTCGGCTTCACCGCCAAGCGCCCAGTCGTGTCTGCTGGACAGGCAATCCAACGGGAGGCGCTCGCGTGACCATGCTTGTCTACCTCATCCCGGTGGCGCTGTTTCTCGGCGGCATCGGGCTCATCGCGTTTCAGTGGGCGCTCCGCAGCGGACAGTACGACGATCCCGACGGCGCCGCCGAGCGCATCCTCATCGATGATACGCCAGAAGATCCAATTTGAGCCGTGAAAAGGCCCGATCGTGGCGTGAAGCGTAATTGCTAGCGATTGTAGAAGCGGGCGTGCCGTTCGGGGGAGAGATTATCGTGCCGATAACGAGCCGCAGTCGCTGCAGCCGTTACAGAGGGCTAAAAGACGCCGAGAAGCGAAATTGAAACGCCTGCTATCAAGGCAACGGCCGCAACAAGTATGACGACGTCGGTGACGTGGAAGAGACCTTCCTCAGATAAACGAGTTGGCTCGATATGCCTGCGCCTGGTGAACATTGCTGACGACAATTGTTGATGTTGGTTCTCGTAGATAAAGCCTGAACGCTGGAGAGACATTGATCCAAATCAAATTCTCAACAGAGCGCTTTGAGATTCCTCACCATCTCTCCGGTTTCCGGCCCGAAGCCCGAATAGCTGCCGTTGAGCTGAGGCTGATCTTAGCAGCGGCCTGCGGCCCCGAAGACGAAGTGCAACATGCCAAGAGCGGATAAACGTTCAACACATCGACAGTTGCTGGCATCCGTTCACACGAGCCGTTGCGTTCAAATGACATCACCGCGCAAGGGAGCGATCTTGTTCTGCGCCGAGGACATCGTCTGCAACGCGTTGACAATATCCGATTGGCAGCCGCCAGCCTTTGCGCCAATGATGACGGCGCCTAGGAGGGCCGGCCGAAACCATTGGCCGGCGGGTGGCGTCGGCCAGTATGTGGTGCCACGATCTCGGCGGGACCTGCACCGCCGCTGACAACACTCTGACGCAGCCCTGTCAGCGTTTGCGCTACGGCTGCTGCGGTAAGACGGGTGCCTTCACCTGCGGCGGAATCGGGCAGATATAGGGCCGATGTTGCGTCCGCGCCTTGAGCTCGGCCTTGGCGGCTTCGATAAGACGCGGATTACGGATCACGTCAACCGCTGTCGAGGCCATCACTTTCGCGGCATGAACCAGACCTTTATGCGCAGCTGCCGCCTTTCCCTGAGCCGTGATCTGCCACGAATGGCCCGGGGTTCCGATCGCGTGGGTGGCAACACGCGCTTGTGCTGTTGGAATCACCCAGCTCACATCCCCGACATCGGTAGATCCGATCATTGCCTCTCCAGCTTGGCGAAAAGGGATGATGAAATCGCAAAGTGCCTGGCCAGGCTTCGGTTCGATCCCGCAACGTCGGTAGTCGCTGGCAATGTCGTCTTCGCTCAGCGTCGCCTGTATTCTGGCAGCGAAGTCGCGGTCGGCGTCATTGAAGGCGACCGGGCCGAGCCGCTCCAGATTGGCCTGCATGGCTTCGTCGAGCGGCGGGTTGGCCAGCAGATTGGAGACGGCGCTGAGGACCCGGAACTCGACATCCGTTTCGGTCATCATCGCCGCCCCTCTTGCAACCTTGATGACCCGCTCGTTGAGCACCAGCATGCCATGCACATCGCGTGCGCGCACGGCGTAGCGAACCGTCGCCTTGCCCTGCACGACGTTCGGCGCGATGCCACCGGCATCTATCATTGCGTAGTGGATGCGGGCCGATGATGGCATGTGCTCGCGCATATAGTTGACGCCCACATTCATGAGTTCAACGGCGTCGAGGGCCGACCGCCCGAGATGAGGGGCTGCCGCCGCATGGCTCGACCGGCCTCTGAAGGTGAAGTCGATGCGCGTGTTGGCGAGCGACTGCATGTCGTCCACTCGCGTCAGCGAGGCTGGATGCCAGGTCAGCGCGATATCGACGTCGTCAAAGGCACCTTCTCGCACCATAAAGGCCTTGGCGGCTCCGCCTTCCTCTGCCGGGCATCCATAGTATCGCACAGTGCCGGGAAGGTCGTTCTCCGTCAGATAATCTTTGAGCGCCGCGGCCGCGAGAAGGGCTGCGGCGCCGAGAAGGTTGTGGCCGCATCCATGGCCGTAGCCGGTGCCGGGCAGGGGCCTCGGTTCGGCAATGTCCGCTTCCTGACTCAAACCGGGCAGCGCATCATACTCGCCCAGAAAGGCAATCACCGGCCCGCCATTGCCCGCTTCACCCATCACGGCTGTGGGAATGCCCGCCAGCTGCTCTGAGATCCGAAAGCCTTCTTCCTTCAACATTGCTTGATGCTCGGCGCAGGAGAGAAACTCGGCGTAGGCAATTTCCGGCATGGCCCAGATGCGGTCGCTCAAGGCGGTGTAAGCCTCAGACCGCGCGTCCACCAGATCCCAGATTCGGTCCGAATTGGTCATCTTCTTTCCTTTTCAGCGGCCATCAGGCCAGCCTCGCAGCAAGCTCAATAAGTGATGTTCGGCGATCGCTGGTTTGCTTCGCATACGATCTCGCCAAATGCCCCGTCATGCCTAATCTGAGTCGTCGGCAAGATAGGCCGACATGATCGCTGCGAGGCGACCAGCGCGTTTGACGTGTGCGGGATCGGACAAGAGAAAGTCCGAAAGCAGAGCCTCGATGGTCGCAAGACCCGGAAGGCAAGAGGACGACAGGATGGGGTGTTGGGCCGGGGCGAGCATCAGATGATGGCAAACCTGTGCCAACGGTGCTGCAGGTGAATCGGTGAGTGCGATCAGCTTCGCACCATTCGAGCCGGCAATACGCGCGAGATCCGTGACATCCTTCGAATATCGCGGGAAGGAAATAGCGACGACAAGGTCGCCTTCGCCTGCCGACATCAGCCGGCCAGCGGCAACTTCCGTGCCGCCATACTGCACGACGTTGACGACCCCTTCGCGATATGGTTGGAGACCCAGCGTCAGGATTGCGGCTAGGTGGGCTGAAAGCCCGAAACCCATCACCCAAACCTGGCGTGCCTCGCGCAGCATTTTTGTTGCCGTCTGCACGGCTTCGCCCGTGACCGGATCACCGAGCGCTTCGAGCTGGGACGCTGCGGCCATAAAGGACGCCTTGATCGGCGACGCGCCGGTCTCGCCCTCCGCCAAGCGGCTCTCCAGTTTGGTGACCGGCGCAATGAGCGCGTGCACCGTACCGGCGACGCCAGCGCGAAAGGCGGAGTAATTGTCGAGGCCAAGATCGCGGACATAGCGGCTGATGGTGCTCGGTGAGATCCCAGAGACGCGTGACACGTCTTCGATACCATGCGTAGCGACAAAAACAGGGTCGCGCAGAACGAATTCCGACAGCGCCCGCTTGGAACGCGACCCCTCGCGCAATTGCGTCAGGACCTCTTGACCGAGGGGGCTGTCGGCGAAATTGCGCACAGCGCCGGCGGCCCAGCCTGATTGAGTTGTTGACGGATTGATTTTCATTTTGCAAACATATGAAAGTTAATCCGTCACATCAAGCGGCCGGGGTCGGCCTGCCACAGGAGTTTAGTCATGCGCACCATTTTCGCAGCGCTGTCCATAGCCGCGATGTTCTCGACTTCCGCACTTGCTCAAGATGTCGTCCGCATCGGCGTCGAAGGCAACTACCCACCGTTCAGCCAAGTCGCCCCAGATGGCACGCTATCCGGTTTCGACATCGATATCGCCAACGTCATCTGTGAGCGGATGGAAGTGGAATGCACGCTGGTGCAGCAGGAATGGGATGGAATGATCCCGGCATTGTCCGCCAACAAGTTCGACATGATCGTCGCGTCGATGACGATCACCGACGAGCGTAAGCAGGCGGTCGATTTTTCCGATCCGTACTATGATGTACCCTCGCGCTTCGTCGCCGCCGAAGGCGCCTTCGAAGGCTACAGCCCCGAAGAACTGGCTGGCAAGACGATCATCGTGCTGCGCAACAGCCCGCGCGCGAAATATCTGGAGGCCACCTATCCCGAGAGCGAAATTTTGGCGGTCGACCGTGAACCGGCCGTCTATCTGGAACTTGCCGCCGGTCGTGGTGATATCGCATTCGGCTCGTCCGTCGTTTCCGGTGAGGCGTTCCTGAACCAGCCCGAGGGGAAAGGCTTCGCGCAGGTCGGTGAAACGATCACCCTGACCGACAGCGTCGATGGCGGCGTTGGCATCGCGTTTCGAAAGGGTGACGAGGAACTGCGCACCCGGGTGAACGAGGCGCTGGTCGAGATCATGGAAGATGGCACCTACGACAAGATGGCGGCCACTTATTTCGATTTTGACATCACGCCGCCCCACGCCCGCGACTGAGCAGGCAACAGAAAGCTGCCCCGCCCGGTTCACGGGCGAGGCACTTCAGAAACATGCGTTGACGCACAGTTTGAGAGCAGGCGATGTTTCAGGGCTATCTGCCGATGATCTTGGACGGTTTGAGGGTCACCCTCTCGATTGCTTTCGTGTCGCTTTGCATAGCCACAGTCTTTGGCATGCTCGGAGCGAGCGCCAAGTTGTCCTCCTCGCCCGTGCTGCGTCATACCGCTGGCGCCTACACGACCGTCATTCGAGCGCTGCCAGATCTGCTTCTCATGCTGATTGTGTTTTACGGCGGTCAAATCCTGCTCAACAGGTTCACTCAAGCGCAGGGTTTGGGCTACATCGACATCGACGCGTTTGCCGCGGGAACGGTCACTCTCGGCTTTGTCTTCGGCGCCTATCTGACGGAAACTTTCCGCGGCGCGATGCTGGCCATCCCGCGCGGGCAGATGGAGGCTGGCCATGCTATGGGGCTTTCGCGCCTTCAGGTGATGCGCGATATCGTCATCCCGCAAATGGTTCGCCATGCAATCCCCGGCTTCACCAACAATTGGCTGGTTCTTCTGAAAGCGACGGCTTTGATTTCCATCATCGGCCTGGATGACATGGTCCATCGCGCCTCGCTTGCTTCTGCCGCAACGCGCGAGCCCTTTACCTTTTATGCGCTGATCGGACTGATTTATCTCGCAGTCACCACCGTCTCGATCGTGACGCTGGGCGCTCTAAACCGACGCATGTCTCGCGGCATCAGGGCGGAGGCCGCACGATGATCAACTGGTCGCTCGTCGTCGAAATGTTGCCGGCCTTTTTCTCTGGCCTGCAGATGACCCTCGTCCTGCTCGTCACGTCCGCCCTAGCGGGACTTGTGCTCGCCGTGCCGCTGGCCGTCGCTCGTTCCGCGCATAGCAGACTAGCAAGGTGGCCGGTCTTCGGCTTCACCTATGTGATCCGCGGCACGCCGCTGCTCGTCCAGCTCTTCATCATCTATTACGGCCTCCCGCAATTCGGCCTGATCCGCAACAGCACGCTGTGGCCACTGCTGCGCGATCCGTGGTTCTGCGCCTGGCTCGCCTTCACGCTGAATACGACCGCCTACACGACCGAGATATTTGCTGGCGCTATCCGCACAACACCCTCGGGCGAGATTGAGGCGGCGCGTGCGATGGGGCTGAGCCGCGCGCAGGTCTTTCGTGATGTATTCTGGCCGGGCGCCTGGCGCCGCGCGCTGCCGCAATACGGCAACGAGGTCGTCCAGCTGATGCATGCGACAGCGCTTGCCAGCACCGTCACCATCGTCGAGATCCTGCGGGTCGGCCGCGATGTTTACACCAACTATCTCGTTCTTCCGGAAAGCTTCGGCATGGCCGCCGTCTTCTATCTCGCCCTCACAGTCACGATCACCTTGATCTTCCGCGCGCTCGAACGCCACTTCCTGCGCCATCTTGATCCGCGTTCCAGCGCTACTACCGTCGCTGCGCAGCAAACCGGAATTCAAAATGTCCGTGCTTGAAAAGAGTTTCACCTTTGCCGGTCGCGGGCCTGGTAGCCGCCATGAAGTGCTCAATTTGAGCTTCGGCGATCCCGCAGCCCGGCCGCATGTGCATATACAAGGTGGTCTCCACGCCGATGAGGGGCCAGGCATGATGACCGCCCGGATCTTGGCCGACTTTCTGACGCAGGCAGAAGCTGAAGCCCGACTTCGCGGCCATGTGACGGTCGTACCCTTTGCCAATCCGCTCGGACTCAGCCAGTTCCTCCACGGCGACCATTCCGGCCGTTTCGATCTTTATGACGGACGCAATTTCAATCGCGACTATCCGGACCTGACGGAAGAGGTGGCGAGACGCGTTGCCAGCCGGCTCGGCGACAATGGTGCTGAAAATGTCAGGCTCATTCGCGAGGCGCTGGTTGCCGCCCTGGCCGAAAAACGGCCCATCGGCCCTGCCGATACGCTGCGACACCATTTAATGGGTCTCGCGCTCGCGGCGGATGTCGTGCTCGACCTGCATTGCGACGGTGAGGCAGAGATGCATCTCTACACCCAGCCGGCCGCCGTTGAACGGCTGGCGCCGCTTGCAGCACTTCTTGGCTGCCGCGCCGTTCTCGTTGCCGAAATTTCCGGTGGCAACCCGTTCGACGAGGCGCTCGGCGGCCCATGGGCTGCGCTTGCTGCCCGTTTCAGCGGCCGGCCGATACCGCTCGGCTGCGCCACCTGCACGGTGGAACTGCGCGGCCGCTCCGATGTATCACGCACTCTTGGTAGCAAGGACGCGGCCGCGATCCTCGATTATCTCGTCCACCTGGGCGTGATCGAAGGTGCGATCGACCTGCCTGAGGCCCTCTGCGAGCCGACGCCGCTTGCCGGTTCCGAAGCACTGAGCGCGCCGGTTGCGGGGCTTCTGTCCTATGCTGTCGAACTTGGAACCCATGTGGCGCCCGGCGATGTGGTTGCCGAAATTATCGATCTTGTCTCAGGACAGGTCACGTCCGTCGCAGCCTCCACATCGGGCATCTTCTATGCCCGTCCTGCCACCCGCATTGCCGAGGTGGGCAAGCGTCTCGGCAAGATCGCAGGCACCGCCGCCTTTCGTCACGGCCCACTCCTCAGCCCGTGAAGGATCCCGTCATGCCGGTTCTCCTGGAAGCCACAGACATCCGCAAGCGCTTCGGCGCGCACGACGTGCTGCGTGGCATCGACCTCAAGGCTGAAAAAGGCGACGTGATCTCGATGATCGGTGCATCCGGTTCGGGCAAGAGCACATTCCTGCGCTGCCTCAATTTTCTCGAACACCCGACGGAAGGGCAGATCGCCTTTGCTGGCAAGCCGCTTGCCTGCAAGCGCGACCGAAATGGCGACCAGATCGTGGCCGAGGAAACAGAGCTCCGGGCTTTTCGTTCGCGGGTCACCATGGTGTTTCAGCAGTTCAACCTGTGGTCGCACATGACGGCCCGTGAAAATGTCATGCTTGGGCCGATCCGCGTGCATGGCCGGTCGCGCAGCGAGGCGGGCGAGCGTGCTGATCATTATCTGACGCGCGTCGGCGTTGCTCACCGCCGCGATGCCTATCCGGGCTTTCTGTCCGGTGGCGAACAGCAGCGCGTGGCGATTGCCCGGGCGCTGGCGATGGAGCCGGAGTTGATGCTTTTCGACGAGCCGACCAGCGCACTCGATCCCGAACTCGTAGGCGAAGTGCTGCGCGTCATGCGCAACCTTGCAGAAGAAGGGCGCACCATGATCGTCGTCACGCATGAGATGAACTTCGCCCGCGATGTCTCGAACAGGGTGATCTTCCTAGACAAGGGCGTGATTGCCGAAGAAGGCGACCCGCGCGAGGTGCTGCGCCAACCCCGCACCGAACGGCTCCAGGGCTTCCTGGCCGCACAGGCTGCTTGAGGCCATCACAGATTCGTGCCGAATGCGCATCGTCGTCTCACCTTGGGCGATACAATGATGCCTCTCGTATCAAGCATGTGTCCCAGTCCGCAATTGCCGATTGAGCCGCGTCACGTCAGAGGCGCGCGCGGGCACTGCGTGGCGTCGAAAGCAAAAGGCTCGTTTCACTCGCGGTGATGCCGGGCACGAGCCGGATACGACGCAGGACGGAATCGAATTCCCCGAGGCTCGATGTGGCCAGCTCGACGATCAGGTCCCATCGCCCGTTGGTGGTGTGGATCGCCGATACTTCGGGAAAGCCTCCCAGCGCGCGGATCACCCGCTCCGTCACGTGACCCTCGATTTCGATCATCGTGATGCCGCGGACCGGCACCTCGACGACGTCGGACTGCAGGATGACGGTGTAGCCGAGAATGATCCGCGCGCGCTCGAGGCGCTCGATCCGGTTGCGGACCGTGGCGCGCGAAACGCCGAGATCGACAGCGAGATCGGAAAGGCTTCGGCGGGCGTCGTGCCGCAGCAGGGTGATCAGTCGGGTGTCGAGATCGCTTATGTCCATAACGGTGATTAGCACTGCCGTTTTGCGCTGTATAGGTTTCCGATCCGACAAATTGGCCTGTTCACCTTGCCAGGCGTCGATGGTCCACTGATCGCAAGATGGGCCAGGGGCAGACGAATGAAGTGCACGTTGATCGGCGTACCGGTGCAGGATGGCGCCTCTCGCCTTGGATGTGAGATGGGGCCGAGCGCGCTTCGAACTGCGGGGATCGGACCGACGCTCCGCGAGCTTGGTCATGATGTGAATGACTTCGGCGACATTCGTGTCGAAGACGCGCCGGACCGCCGCCATCCCAATGGTGCGGTCCATGACCTCGGCAAGGTCGCCTTATGGGTGGAACGGTTGGCCGAGACCGCCTATGCCCACAGCGATGGCGCCATGCCAATTTTTCTCGGTGGCGACCACGTTCTGTCCGCTGGCACCGTTGCCGGCCTTGCGCGCCGGGCGAGCGAGCAGGGGCGCCCGCTCTTCGTGCTCTGGCTGGATGCCCATACGGATTTCCACACGCTGGAAACGACCGACAGCGGCAACCTTCACGGCATTCCCGTCGCCTATTTCACGGGCCAGCCGGGCTTTGGGACGGACTTGCCGACGCTTGAGGCTCAGGTCGATCCAGCCAATGTGTGCATGCTCGGTATTCGCAGCGTCGATCCTGCCGAGCGCAGCGCATTGGCCGACCTGCCGATCACCGTCCACGACATGCGGGCGCTGGACGAGCAGGGTGTCGCGCCTCTGCTCGGCGCGTTTCTGGAGAAGGTCGCCGCGGCAAACGGCCGGCTGCATGTCAGCTTCGACGTCGATTTCCTCGATCCGGAATTCGCGCCGGCCGTGGGCACGACGGTGCCCGGCGGCGCCACGTTTCGCGAGGCGCATCTCGTCATGGAGATGCTTCACGACAGCGGCCTGGTCGAAAGCCTCGACCTCGTCGAACTCAACCCGTTTCTCGATGAGCGCGGGCGCACCGCGAGCCTGCTTGTCGATCTCGTCGCCAGCCTGATGGGCCGCCGCATTCTCGACCGACCGACAAGGAGCTTTCGATGATCCCCAAACTCAATATCGTACCGTTCGTCAGCGTCGATCATATGATGTCGATCGTGCTGGCGAAGGGCGTCGAGCGCTTCATGGTCGAGTTGGCAGGCTACATCGAAGAGGATTTCCGCCGCTGGGACATGTTCGACAAGACGCCGCGCGTGGCCTCGCATTCGGCTGAAGGCGTGATCGAACTGATGCCGACGTCGGATGGCGCCCATTACGGCTTCAAATACGTCAATGGTCATCCGAAGAACACGCGGGAAGGGCGCCAAACAGTCACGGCCTTTGGCGTCCTGTCGGATGTGGGCAATGGCTATCCGGTTCTGCTCAGCGAAATGACCATCCTGACGGCGCTTCGAACGGCTGCGATGTCGGCCCTCGCAGCACGCTATCTGGCGCCGAAGGGATCGCGTGCCATGGCGATCATCGGCAATGGGGCCCAGTGCGAGTTCCAAGCGCTTGCCTTCAAGGCGCTGCTCGGCATCGAGAGCGTGCGCCTGTTCGACATCGATCCGGAGGCCACGAAGAAGGCCATGACGAACCTTGCCGGCTCCGGCCTGACGCTTGAACCTTGCGGGTCTGCAGAGGCAGCCGTGCAGGGCGTCGACGTCATCACCACCGTCACCGCCGACAAGCAGAACGCCACGATCCTGACCGACAACATGATCGGCTCCGGCGTGCATATCAACGCGGTCGGCGGCGACTGCCCGGGCAAGACCGAACTGCATCGCGATATTCTGCTGCGCGCGGGCATTTTCGTCGAATTCGAGCCCCAGACGCGCATCGAAGGCGAAATTCAGCAATTGCCGGCCGAGCATTCGGTTCAGGAACTCTGGAAGGTCATACGCGGCGAGGCGCCGGGGCGGGCGGACAGTCATCAGATCACGCTGTTCGACAGCGTGGGTTTCGCCGTCGAGGATTTCTCGGCACTGCGCTACGTGAGGGACTGCCTCACCGACACGGCCTTCAGCATCGACCTCGACCTGCTGGCCGATCCGGACGAACCTCGTGACCTGTTTGGCATGCTGCTGCGACATAAAAAAGTTGCGCCTGCGGCTCCCTGATCGCGTCCAGCCCTGCATCTCCAAGACGCCGCTCGCGACGACGGCTGCATCACGCCGATCGATCTTATAGCGCTCGATGAGGGCGAGTAGGGCTGGCGGCCTCTGCCGCCGGCTTGAGTGGTAGATTGAAGCCCCAGGAAGGTTGGACACCACTCGCACAGAATCGCCCAAGACGACAGCTATTCGGTCAGCGGCCCGCGGCTTACGGGGCGCTCGCCAAGGTAAGGGATAGATCGTTCCAGACGTCTTGCCGGCGGATGCGTTCTGCCTCGACCTCGAAGCGATCGATGAAACGGGCTCCCTCAAAAGGGCTGCCGTCGAGGCGTTCGCCGTTCAGCGTTCCGGTAACGAAGACGGTCGTGATGGTGCCGCGATAGCTCTCGTCGACGGTCTCGATCGTCTTGCGCACAAAGCGGTAGCGAGGTGCCGCAAATGCGACGAGCTCTTCGAGCTTGGTCAACGCGGTGCCATTGCGGGGGCCCGGAAAGACCATCGTGAAATCCGGATGGACATGGCTGCGTGCGGCTTCGAGATCGCGGTCCTCCATGAGACGAAGGAACTGAAGGACGATGTCGCTTGCCGGGCGCAGTGCTTCACCGGGCGTTCTGGGCACTCGGCCGCGCATGTAGTTCGTTGCGTCGACCTCATCGAACGCCACGGTGACTGCATCCAGCGGCGCCTTCAGCGTGGCGGCGACGGCATCCGTCAGCCGCTCGGCGAGCCTCACCCGGACCTCTTCAGAATACCCCCGTATCAGCGTCGTGCGAACAATCGGCATGAAAATTGGCTCCCGACGAAATTTTGATGCTTGTCATAATGATATATTGTTATATCAATAGTCAACGACAGCAGCGGGGATGGTCTTTCGGTGGTCAGTCGCACAGAGATCGATGAGGCACATGGGCGGCAGCCGGCGACAGGGTCGTCCCGCCGCTCGCGCATCGACCCGGCCTCGCGTGTGCCGCTCTACCACCAGATCCTCGTCATCCTGCGCAATCAAATCTTTTCCGGCGAGCTTCAGCTCGGCGCTGTGCTGCCGGGCGAGCAGGAGCTGGCCGAGCTCTTCAATGTCTCCCGGATCACCGCCAAGCGCGCACTCAATGAACTGGCCGATGCGGGTCTGGTCGTGCGCGAGCGTGGACGTGGGACTCGCGTGTCCGATACGCCGCCACCACCGACGCTGAAAACGTCGGTCGAGGGGTGGTTCGAGAACATATCGCTGATGGGGGTTGCGACCGACGTCGCGGTCCTGGAATTCGACTATGTGCCTGCCAGTCCCGATGTGGCGCAGGCGCTGTCAATTCCGGCGGGAACGACCGTGCAGCGGACGGTGCGCGTGCGCTATCTCGACGGCGAGCCGATGTCGCACCTCCTGACATTCGTTCCCGAGGATATCGGGCGCTCGTTTGATCGCGACGAGATGGGAAATTTCGCGCTGCTTACCCTTCTGGAGCGCTCCGGCGTGAAGGTGGCAGATGCGCGCCAGACAGTTTCAGCTGCGCTGGCCGAGCCTGATATCGCAAGCGCGCTTTCAATCCATGCCGGATCAGCGCTTATCGATGTCAAGCGTGTGGTGCGAGACACGCGCGCCCGGCCAGTTGAATACATCCGCGTGCTTTACCGGCCGGACAAGTATCAGTTCGAAATGAACCTGAAGCGCGTTCACAAGCGCGAAGGCATGCATTGGCAGTCGGAGACGCCGAACATGCCGCCCGAGATCGCCCCACACAATAAAAACAACCGGGGCTGATGAGAAGCAAACCTGCCAGAGAGGACAACAACCATGACCAAGACGACACCATTCAGCATCAAGCGCCGCACCTTCATTGCGGGATCGGGCGCAGCGGCCCTTGCCGCCGGCGTCACGGGGTTTCCGGCCGTGCTGCGCGCGCAGGCACCTGACCCGGTCCGCATCGGCCTCGTGCATCCCGTTACCGGGTTCATTGCCTTTTCGGGCACCCAGTGTCGCGCGGGCGCCGAAATGGCCATCGCCGACATCAATGCGGCAGGTGGCATCCAGTCGCTCGGCGGCGCGCAGCTCGAAGCGATGCTCGCCGACAGTCAGGGCCGGCCGGAACTCGGCGCATCGGAGACCGCGCGCCTGATCGAAGGCGGCGCAGCCGGCATCGTTGCGGGCTTTTCCTCTGCCATCTCGCTCGCCACCACGCAGGAAGCCGCCAAGACGAACACGCCGCATGTGGTGGACGTCGGCGTCGCCGACGATATCGTCAATCGCGGCCTGACGAACACCTTCCGCTTTGCGCCCGGCTACGGCGCCGTGGCGCAGTCGGCCGTCGCCCGCCTGGATGAGATCAACAAGGCGGCAAACAGCCCCGCGAAGACGGCGGTCATCATTCACGAAGAATCGCTCTTCGGCACCGGCACCGCCAATCTGATGAGTGAGGAGCTGCCGAAGATCGGCATCGAAGTCCTGTCCGTCATCCGGCACGCCAATCCGACGCGCGACTTCACCAACATCGCGCTGCAGCTGCGTTCGCTGCAGCCCGATCTCATCATCCCGGCGAACTACTACAACGAGTACGTGCTCCTCGCGCGTACGCTTCGCCAGCAGCGCATCGAGGCCAAGGGCATCTATTCAGTTCTGGGCGGCGCAGCCTCCAACGTGCAGTTTGTCCAGGAATTTCCGGAAGCGGCAGAGTTCATCATGGATTGCAACCACTGGTACGATCCGAACTCGGAAGTGGCACTGCAGCGCCGTGCAGCTGCCGAGGCCAAGAACCTCTTCTACACCTACGAAGTGTTCTGCGCTTACAACGCAGTCGCCTTCCTGGCGGACGCGATCGAGCGTGCGGGCTCGACTGAAAAAGAAGCGGTCATCGAGGCGCTGAACGGCTCGACCTGGGACAATCATGGCATGCCCTATGGCCCCACGGAGATCGTCAACGGCCAAAACCAGGGCGCGCAGGCGGTGAACACGCAGGTACAGAACGGCAAGATCGAGGTCGTCCTGCCGGCCGAGTTCGCCTCGGCGGAAGCAGTCTTCCCGATGCCTTCGGCTGGCTGAGGCCAATTCGCCGATATTGCGGGGCGGTAGCGCCGTCCCGCGACCATCTCCCGCTCATCCTCCACGCACTGGAAAGGTGTCATGGTCGATCCGGTCATTCTGATTCCATCGCTGATCAACGGCCTCACGACGGGCGCGCTCTACGCGCTCGTCGCGCTTGGCCTCACGCTGATCTACGGCGTTCTCCACATCATCAATTTCGCGCATGGCGCGCTTTTGATGCTGGCACTTTTCGGCGTTTTCTTCTTGAACCAGATCTTTGGGATCGATCCCTACTGGGCGCTCCTGATCGTGCCGCCGGCGATGTTCGTGATCGGTTACGGCCTGCAGCGCGGCATTATCGGGAAGGCGAGCCACGGTCGAGACGAAAACATCCTTCTGGTGACGCTCGGGCTCTCGATTATCATCGAGAACATGTCGCTCTATTTCTTCCGCTCCGACACACGGACGGTGGACACGCCGTATTCCTTCGAAGTGGTGGAATTCGCCGGTGCCTTTCTTCCGTTGCCGAAGGTGATCGCCTTCTTCGGCGCCCTCATCACGGCCGGTCTCCTTTGGGCCTTCATGTCCAAGACCGACCTCGGTCGAGCCATCCGTGCACTTGCCAAGGAGCGCAAGGGCGCGCGCCTCGTCGGCATCAATGTCGACCATGTCTTCGCCATGAGCTTCGGCATCGGCATCGGCTGCCTCGGCGTCGCCGCCTGCCTTTTGATGCCGAGCTACTACGTGAACCCGCAGGTCGGTTACGGCTTCGTGCTGATCGCCTTCACGACAGTGGTGCTCGGCGGCATGGGATCCTTCGTCGGGGCCATGATCGGTGGTCTCATCATCGGCGTCGTCGAAGCGATGGGTGGTCTCTTCCTGGGGGATAGCCTCGGCCAGTTCGGCATCTTCGCCATCTTCATCCTCATCCTTCTCTTCCGCCCCACCGGGCTTCTCGGACACAAGGCGTAAGGCGGCATGATCAATCGCAATCAACTTCTGACGCTCCTCATCGTCTTCGCCATCATCGGCACGGCGCCTTTCCTGATCACGCGGGAATCGACGCTCAACACCGTCATCCTGATCCTCTACGTCGCGCTGCTCGGCCAAGCCTGGAACATCCTCGGTGGCTATGGTGGCCAGTTCTCCTTCGGCCATGCAGCCTTCTTCGGTACGGGCGCCTATTCCGTCGCCGTCCTGCAGCTGCAATACGGCATCAATCCCTGGATCGGGCTCTTCATCGGCGGGCTGCTCGCCATGGGCGTTGCGCTCTTCATCGGCTTTGCGAGCTTCCGTTACGGTCTACGCGGCTCCTATTTCGCGCTGGTGACGCTCGCTTTTGCCGAGGTGCTGCGCATCCTGTCGAATTCCGTCTCGTTCACGGGGGGAGGGGTCGGCATTCTGATCCCGCTCAGCCGCGATCCGGCCAACATGCAGTTTGCCAACAATGTCGGCTATTTCTGGCTGATCTGGGCTCTCTGTCTCGCCTGCTTCCTCACCGTGTGGTGGCTCGGACGCTCGCGCTTCGGCGCATGGCTACAGGCCGTGCGCGACAATGAAGACGCGGCACGCGCGCTCGGGGTCGATGTCTTCGCGACCAAGATGAAGGCCGCGGCCCTGTCCGGCTTCTTCTCCGGCCTCGCGGGCGTCTTCTACGCCCAGTTCTATCTCTATCTCGATCCCGCGATTGCGTATGGCTCAGCCGTGTCGATCGAATCCCTGCTGGTGCCGATCATCGGCGGCATGGGGACCCTGTTCGGCCCGCTCATCGGTGCGGCCGTTACTCATCTGCTTGCGGAGACGACCCGTCACTTCGTCGGCGACGTGCCGGGGATCGCGCTCGCGATCTATGGCCTGCTGCTCATTCTCGTCGTCATGTTCCTGCCGCGCGGCCTGATCAGCATCTTCGGTCGCATCGGTGGACTTTTCGGATCGCGGAGGGCAGCCGATGCTTGAGGTCGACGGGATCACCAAGTCCTTCGGTGGATTGAAAGCCGTTGATGGCGTGTCGCTCTCGGTGAAGCAGGGCAGCCTCGTCTCGCTCATCGGACCCAATGGCGCCGGCAAGACGACGTTCTTTGCATTGATTACCGGTTTTCACCGCCCTGACGGCGGCACGGTCCAGTTCGACGGCAAGAACATCATGGGTGCCAAGCCGAGCGATATCGCGCAGGCCGGCATGGTGCGCACATTCCAGATCGTGCAGCCCTTCGCAGGCCAGACAGTGCGTGAGAACATCGCTGTCGGCGCGCATCTTCGCCATGCCTCGCGCCGCGACGCGCTGGATCGCGCCGCCGAAGTGGCCGAAAAGGTCGGGCTCGGCGACAGGCTCGATATGGACGCAGCAAGCCTCACGGTTGCTGGTCGCAAGCGGCTCGAAGTCGCTCGTGCGCTCGCAACAGATCCAAAGCTCGTTCTTTTCGACGAAGTGCTTGCCGGTCTCAATCCGAGCGAGATCCGCGACGTCATCCCCGTCATTCGCGCGGTGCGCGACAGCGGCGTGACCATCTTGCTGATCGAACACGTCATGCAGGCCGTGATGCAGCTTTCCGAATACACCTGGGTGCTTAACCAGGGACGGCTGATTGCGGAGGGACCGCCGCGCGCGGTCGCGGCGGACAAGGCCGTCATCGAAGCCTATCTCGGCCCAGGCATGGCCGCGCGGCTCAGCGCCCAGGCAAAGAGGGAGCCGGCTCATGCCTGACGCTGCAATCGTTGAACGGCCGTTGCCAACGGCCTCGACCGTTCTCAGCGTCAAGGGGCTTCGAGCCGGCTATGGCGCAGTAGAGGTCCTGCGCGGCATCGATATCGAGATCCGCAAAGGGCAGATCGTCGCGCTGCTCGGGTCGAACGGTGTGGGCAAGACGACATTCAATGCCGTTGTGTCGGGTCTGATCAAACCCTGGTACGGCGACGTCGTCTTCAAGGGAAGCAAACTCCCCGGCGGACGGGCGGAGGCTGCAGTGGATGCAGGGCTCAGCCTTGTGCCGGAAGGGCGCTTGATCTTCCCGAACATGACGGTCCACGAGAACCTCGTGCTTGGCAGCTATCGCCGTGGACGCGCCAATCGCGACACAAATATCGATAAGGTGGTCGGCGTCTTCCCGCGGCTTAAGGAACGCTTCTCCCAGAAAGCAGGCACGCTTTCGGGTGGCGAACAACAGATGCTGGCGATCGGCCGCGGCATGATGGCGGAGCCGGAATTGCTCATCCTCGACGAGCCATCTCTTGGACTGTCTCCGCTTCTCGTCGAAGAGATGTTCAATCTCATCAAGCGCCTGAACGAAGAGGGTCTGACGATCCTGCTCGTCGAGCAGAACGTCGTTCAGTCGCTCGAAATCGCAGATCATGGGTTTGTGCTCGAGAACGGCGCGATCAGCCTTTCCGGCTCGGCGCGCGAACTGATGGACGATCCAGACCTCCAGCGCTCCTATCTGGGGATCTGAGCGATGCCTCAAAGTCTTGCACAGAAGATCATTGCGCGTGCATCCGGACGCAGCCATGTCGCAGTGGGCGATGTGGTGACCGCTCGGGTCGATCTCGCCATGATCCACGATTCCGGCGGGCCGCGCCGGGTCGAGCCGATCCTCAAGCGTCTTGGCGTCGGCCTTCACGACAAGGACAAGGTCGTCCTCGTCTCCGACCATTACGTGCCGGGTGACACGGAAGAGGGGGCTGCAATCCTGCAACTGACCCGCCGCTGGGCAGCCGAGAAGGGCGTGACCTTCTATGATGGCGAAGGCATTTGCCACGTCGTGCTACCTGAGAGAGGGCATCTGAAGCCCGGCATGTTCGTCGTCGGCGGTGACAGCCACTCGCCGACCGGTGGCGCCTTCGGTGCCTACATGTTCGGTATCGGCGCGACAGAGATGGCAGGTGTGCTGGCAACAGGCGAAATCTGGATCAAAGTTCCAGAGACGATCCGCATCGAGTGGTCCGGAACGCTCGGGCCGCGCTTGATGGCCAAGGACATGCTGCTTGCGATGTGTGGCCGGCTTGGCATGGATGGTGGACGCTATCAGGCCATCGAATATGCCGGCGATACTGTCCGCGGGCTTGGCATGCAGGAGCGGATGACGCTCTCCAACATGGCCGCCGAACTGGGGGCCCAGGCGGGTCTGATTGCTCCTGATCAAACGACGATGGCGTGGCTAGCCGAGCATGGCGCGACCGATTTGCCCGATCCGGCGCACTGGCAACCGGATATTGATGCGGTTCCGGACGAGCTTCACCGGTTCGATGCGGAGACACTCGTGCCCCAGGTTGCCGCGCCCCATTCTCCCGCCAATTCGGCCCCCATCGATGCATATGAGCCGACGGACATCGACGTCGCCTATATCGGAGCCTGTACCGGGGCGAAATATGCCGACCTCAAGGCGGCAGCCGAGATCATTCGCGGGCGCACGCTTGCAAAGGGCGTCGAGCTTCTCGTCGCACCGTCCTCGAAGCGCGATCAGGATCGCGCCGCCGACGAAGGCATCATGAAAGTGCTCGAAGATGCCGGTGCAAAAGTGCTGCCGAATGCGTGCGGTATCTGCGCCGGCTATGGCTCCGCGCGTCTCGGCGAGGACGTGACCTGCATCTCGACAACGGCGCGCAATTTCCGCGGCCGCATGGGCGCACATTCATCGAAGGTCTATCTCGGCTCACCCTATACGGTCGCCGCATCCGCTCTCGCGGGGCGGATCGTCGATCCGCGCGATATCGGAGCATGACGATGGTTTTCCCCAGTCACCGTGCCTTCGTTTTAGGCGATGACATCGACACCGACGCGCTTGCCCCCGGCCAGTACATGGGCGGCGGCATCGAGGCGCTCGCCGCCCATTGCCTCGAGGCTGTGGACCCGGACTTCGCGTCATCCGTGCAGCCGGGCGACATCGTCGTCGCTGGCAAGAATTTCGGTATGGGATCGTCCAGGGAGCAAGCCGCGCAGGCACTCCGCCATCTCGGCATTGGCGCAGTCGTTGCGCGATCCTTCGCCGGCATCTTTTATCGCAACGCGATCAATCTCGGCCTTCCAGTGTTCGTCTCGGCTGGAGACACCTCCATGCTTCGTCCCGGCGACCCGGTCGAAATCGATATCGACGGCGCAGCTCTTGTCACGCAAACCGGGCGGATCGCGCTCGAGCCGCTGCCCGATTTCCTCCTGGACATGATCGCCGATGGCGGCCTCGTTCCTCATCTCGAAAAGCGGTTCGCCGCAAGCGCCAGCCCGAAGGAGACTGCAACATGACGCGCCTCAAAGCGCGCCTCGCAGAGCAGCGCATCGTCGTCGCTCCAGGCATCTATGATGGATTGTCAGCGCTCGTCGCTGAACAGTGCGGTGCCGAGGCGATCTATCTGTCGGGCGCTTCGCTCGCCTACACCCGTTTTGGTCGACCCGATATCGGGCTCGTTTCGGTCAGTGAGGTGGCCGATGCGGTCGGCGCCATCTGCGAGCGGGTTTCGCTGCCGCTGATCGTCGATGGCGACACAGGCTTCGGCAATGCACTGAATGTGCAGCGCACGGTGCGCATGTTCGAACGCATGGGCGCTGCCGCAATCCAGATTGAGGACCAGACGATGCCCAAGCGGTGCGGGCATCTGAACGGCAAATCGCTGGTGTCCACCGGCGAGATGGTCGGCAAGATCAAGGCTGCGGCCGATGCACGTCAGGACGAGCATTTTGTCGTTATCGCGCGCACCGACGCGATCGGTGTCGATGGGTTCCAGGCTGGGCTCGACCGCGGCGCGGCCTATGCGGAAGCGGGTGCCGATGTCGTCTTCGTGGAGGCACCGAGGTCGGTCGACGAGATGGAGTCCATCGTGTCCACCCTTGGCTCACGGGTTCCGCTGATGGCGAACATGGTCGAAGGCGGAAAGACGCCGACGCTGACAGCCAACGACCTGGAAGCAATCGGCTTTTCGCTCGTCATCTTCCCCGGCGGGCTTACCCGCGCGGTGGCACGCACGATGCGCGCCTATTTCGAGAGCTTGCTGGCGCACGGATCCAACGCGCCGTTCAAGCAGCACATGTACGACTTCGCCGGCATCAATGCCGTTGTGGGAACCGACGAAATGCTGGCTGCGGGTGCAGCCTATGACGAAAAGAGGTTCGAACCATGATCGATCCCGTTCTTCTCGCCATCCTCAAGGGACGGCTTGAACAGATCGCCGACGAGATGGATGCGACGCTGTTCCGCTCTGCGTTCAACCCCATCATCGCCGAGGCCCACGATGCCTCGCACGGCATCTATGATGCGGTCACCGGAGACACTCTGGTACAGGGAAAGTCCGGACTGCCCATCTTCGTCGGTGTCATGGCCTTTGCGGTAAAGGCGGTCATCGAGAAGTCAGCGAAATCCGGTGGCCCCAAGGACGGCGACGTCTGGATCTTCAACGACCCCTATGCCGGCGGCACGCATTTGTCCGATTTCAGGTTGGTGCGTCCCTTATTCCGCGATGGCAAGGTATTCTGCTACCTCGCCTCGGTCGGCCATTGGCACGATGTGGGCGGCAACGTGCCGGGCAACTACAATCCGGTCGCGACGGAAAGCTTCCAGGAGGGGATGCTGATCCCGCCGGTCAAGCTCTACGACCGTGGCGAACTGCGTCAGGACGTGATCGATATCCTGTCGTCGAATTCACGCCTGCCCAACTCGCTGTTCGGCGATCTCAACGGCCAGATCAACGCGCTCGATCTCGGCGTCAAGCGCATGGAGGAGCTTCTTGCCGACTATGGCGACGGCACAGTCGAGGCGGCGCTCGGAGAACTGAAGGCGCGCGCAGCCCAACTCATGCGGGCAGAGATCAAGGCACTTCCGCAGGGCACCGTCTCGGCTGAGGATTTTCTCGATAATGACGGCATTGTCGACGAACCACTGCGCATCGCGCTCGATCTCAAGATCGAAGGCGAACGCATGGTGATGGATTTCTCGCGCTCGTCTCCAGCCTGTGCCGGCCCCGTCAACATCTCGCGCGCCACCACCATTGCCGCCTGCTATGTGGCGCTCAAGCATATTTTCGGCGATGTACCGGCCAATGCCGGCGTGCTCGAGCCGGTCGAGTTCGTGATCCCCGAGGACAGCCTGCTTTCGGTCCGCGCGCCGAAGCCCGTCGGCGGCTACACCGAAACGATCCTGCGCCTGATCGACGTGGTCTTTCAGGCAATCGCGACCATTGCGCCTGAGCGGTCCAATGGCTGCGCTTACGGCACGATCAACGCACTGTCGCTCGCCGGCTATCGTGGTCCGGACAAGAAACGCTGGGTCATGTTCTCGTTCTTCGGTGGCGGCCATGGTGGCCATCCGGAAGGTGATGGGCTGAACCACGGCAATGCGCCGATTTCGACGGCAACGATCCCGCCGCTCGAGATCCTTGAGGCGGCCTATCCCGTCATGTTCACGCAATGGGGGCTGCGCCAAGATTCCGGCGGAGCCGGCAAGAGCCGCGGTGGACTCGGCGCCGTTTATGAGCTGGAACTCCTGGAGGAAGAAGCCGACGTTTTCCTGTTCGGCGAGCGCGGTCGCTTTGCGCCGAAAGGCGTCGTCGGCGGCGGCGATGCGGCGCTGAACCGCTTCAGCTACGAGCAGACCGATGGCGAGAAGACCCCGCCCATGGCGTCCAAGATGGTCGGCATCAAGCTGAAGCGCGGCCAGAAGGTCAGGCTCGAGACGCCGGGCGGCGGCGGTTACGGCGATCCGGCGGAGCGCGATCGGGCAGCCATCGAACGTGACGTGGCACTCGGTTTCGTCAGCGAGGAAGCGGCCGAACGCGATTACGGGTTCCAGTCGAACAAGAAGGACGCGGCCTGATGGGTGGCATGAGTTCGAAGCGCTACGTGATCGGCGTCGATGTCGGCGGTACCTTCACCGATATTTTCGTTTACGACCAGATTGCGCACACCGTGCAGACGACGAAGATTCCGTCGACGCGTGGCGACCAGTCGCGCGGTTTCGCCGAAGGCATCGCGCGCATCGTGCCGGACTTCTCCGAAATCGCGACCGTCGTTCACGGCACCACTGTCGGCACCAACGCGCTTCTGGAACGTAAGGGTGCGCGCACGGGCATCATCACCACGCGCGGCTTCCGCGACATCCTCGAGATGCGCCGCCGCGATCGTCCGACGACCTGGGGCTTGTGGGGCCAGTACCAGCCCGTCATCAGCCGCGAGGATCGCGTCGAGGTTTCCGAGCGCGTGCTCGCGGACGGAACCGTGCGCGAGGCGGTCAACGACGATGAAGTCCGCCAGCAGGCCGAGGCGTTGAAGGCCGCTGGCTGCGAGGCCGTCTGCGTCTTCTTCGTCAACGGCTATGCCAACGACGCCAACGAGCGCCAGGCCGTGGAGACCGTGCGCGCCGTCTGGCCCAACGGATACGTCACGGCGGCGACTGAGATCGTGCCGGAAATCCGTGAGTTCGAGCGGCTTTCGACCGCTGCGCTCAACGCCTATCTGCAGCCGGTGGTGTCGTCCTATCTCGACCGCCTGGAAAAGACGCTAAAGGAGCGCGGCTTTGCCGGCGACATTCTGATCGTGCAGTCGAATGGCGGTGTGATGGCGATCGATACCGCCAAGCGCTTCCCTGTGCGCACCGCGCTCTCCGGCCCGGCGGCCGGCGTCATGGCCGCGCAGGCGATAGCGCAGGCGGCAGGCTTTGCCAATGTGATAACCTGCGACATGGGCGGCACCTCCTTCGACGTGTCGCTTGTGGCGGCTGGCGAAAGCGCGTTGTCGGCGCAGACGTCGATCGACTTCGGGCTCGTCGTGCGCACGCCGATGATCGAAATCTCCACCATTGGTGCCGGCGGCGGGTCGATCGCAGGCATCGACAATGGCGGCATTCTGCAGGTCGGGCCGGAATCGGCGGGCTCCGATCCCGGACCGGTGTGCTACGGGCTCGGTAACGACCGCCCAACGGTGACGGACGCGAACGTGGTGCTCGGGCGCATCAATGCCGAGCGTCCCATCGGTGGCAAGCTTGCGCGACTCGACGTCGAGGCTTCGCGCCGTGCAATCGCCACCCATGTTGCCGACCCTCTCCGGATTACCGTTGAAGACGCCGCCGAGGCGATCCTCAAGATCGCCAATGCAAAGATGGCAGGAGCGATCCGGCTCGTCTCGATCGAGCGCGGTCACGACCCGGCCGAGTTTTCCGCCATGCCCTTCGGCGGCGGTGGTTCGCTGCACACAGGCGCGCTCATCAAAGAAGTGGGGCTCAAATCCGCGCTCGTCCCGCGCTTCCCCGGCGTCACATCCGCACTTGGATGCGTGGTCGCCGACATGCGCCATGACCGTGTGCAGACCGTGAACCGCCTGCTCGACGGCCTCGACGCAGGTGCCTTGGGCGAAGAGATGGTGCGCGTTGCCGATGAGACGGCCTTGCTTCTCGATCAGGCGGGCGTCGCTTTCGAACGCGTGGACCGGATCTACGAGCTCGACATGCTCTATCTCGGCCAGACGCATACGGTTTCGGTGCCGCTCGACATTCCCGTCGCCGGTCTGACTGGAGACGGCGTGCGAACTGCCTTCGAAGACGCGTACCGGACAACCTTCGGACGTCTGCTCGACGGTATTCCGATGCGCGTTATGAACTACCGCATCGCCGTCATCGGGCGCAGGCCGGCCTTCGACATGGGCGCCTTCGCGCCGGTGACGGACCGGACTGCAGAACAATGTCGCACCGGATCGAGGCACATCTATGCCGACGGCGCCTGGCATGATGCCGTGCTTTATGACCGTCATGCGTTGCCTGTCGGAGCCCGGGTTGAGGGCCCGGCGATCCTCGAACAGGCGGACACCACGATCTTCATCGATCCGGGGCTCAAGGGCACCGTCGATGCGTTCGGCAATGTCGTCATCGACAGGATGGCGGGCTGAGTCATGGCTGGAGGCTCTGTTGATTTGGCGCGAACAGCGCTTCTGATCGTCGATCTCCAGAATGACTTCGTCCATCCCGATGGCGCCTATGGGCGGGCCGGGCAGACGGCGGAGATGATCGCAGCACTGCCCGAACGTCTTCGGCCGCTGGCCGAGGCGCTTCGGGCTCGCGGCGGCTTTGTCGTCTCGACGCAGTTTACGCTCGTGCCGGGTCGCGGCGGTGAGCCCATGATCTCGCCGCACCTGAAGGAACTGCGCCCGTTCCTTGCAAAAGGGGATTTCGAGCCGGGCAGCTGGGGACATCGTCTCGTCGATACGCTCCAGCCCGCTGACTTCGTCGTTGAGAAGGTCGCCTATTCGGCGTTCTTCCAGTCGCGGATGGAGTTCGTGCTGAAGAAGGCCGGGATCGACACGCTCTTCGTCTGCGGCATCGTGACCAATGGCGGCGTGGCGTCGACGGTCCGGGACGCGCATGTTCGCGACTTCCGCACCTTCGTTCTGTCCGACGGCTGCGGGTCCTTCTCGCAGGCGACCCATGACAACGCCATCCGCGATCTCTCGACCGTCACCAAGGCAATCACGGTCGCAGACGCTCTGGCGATGGTGACCGGCGCATGAGCGCTATCCTGCCGGCAGCCGAACTGCGAGCGGACGCCGCGATCGATGTGGCGGTCATCGGCGCTGGCGCCTGCGGCTTGGTGGCCGCCATGCGCGCAGCCGAAGCAGGCGCGGACGTGCTGGTGCTTGAGCGCGACGCCAAGGCCAGCGGATCGACCTCCATGTCCTCGGGCTTCATCCCGGCACCGGCAACGCGCTTCCAGCGCGCCATCGGGATTGACGACGACACGCCCGATCGCTTCGCGGCCGACATTCAGTCCAAGACGAAGAACCGAGCCGACGCCGGCCTTGTCGAGACGGTTTCAAGCGCGATCGGTCCGGCGCTGGAATGGCTGGGCGACAGCCACGGCCTCGAATGGATCGTGCTTGATGATTTCCTTTATCCCGGGCACTCTCGCCACCGCATGCATGCGGTACCGGAAAAGACGGGCGCCGCGCTGCTCCAGCGGCTCGCAACAGCCGCTGACGCCGCGGGCGTGATGGTCGCAACCGGGGCGCATGTCACCGGACTCTTTGTCGAAGGCGATCGCATTTGCGGGCTCCGCATCGAGCGAGCCGACGGTCAGGAAGAGCACCTTGCATGCAATGCTCTGGTGCTCGCATGCAATGGCTTTGGCGGCAACGCCGAGATGGTGGCGCGCCATATCCCCGAAATGGAAGGGGCTCCCTATTACGGACACACCGGCAATCAGGGCGATGCGGTGCTCTGGGGGCAGACGTTGGGCGCAGACATTCGAGATCTCTCCAGCTATCAGGGCCACGGCTCGCTCGCTTACCCGCATCAGATCCTGATTTCCTGGGCGCTGATGATGGAGGGCGGAGTTCAGGTCAACGCAGAGGGCCGCCGCTTCTCCAACGAGCATGGGGGCTATTCGGAGCAGGCCGTCCACGTGCGCGCACAGCCGGGCGCTATGGCCTGGAACATCTACGACCAGCGCATCCATAACTTCGCGCAGTCCTTCCCGGATTATCGCGATGCGATGGAGGCCGGTGCAATCCGGCAGGCGGCAGATATTACGGGTCTGGCACGCGTGATCGGCGTCGAAGCCGGCGCACTTTCGGATACATTCGAAGCCGTAGCCGCCTTTCAAGACGGGACAGCCGATGACACCCACGGCCGAGATTTTTCGACCAAGCCGGCGCTGGAAGCCCCTTATTTTGCGGTGAAGGTCACCGGCGCGCTTTTCCATACGCAAGGCGGATTGATGGTCGATTCCTCAGCCCGCGTGCTTTCGGTTTCAGGCATGCCATTCGCCAATCTGTTCGCCGGCGGTGGAGCCGCCTGTGGCGTATCCGGTCCCGAGGTGTCCGGTTACCTCTCCGGCAACGGCCTCTTGACCGCTGTCGCTCTCGGCTACATCGCCGGCCGCGGCGCGGCGCAGGTGGCACTGGTACAACAATCACCCCTTTCAAGAGCCCAAATTTTATGAACTCGACGGTAGAGCAACTGGTTGAACTGACGTCAGAGGCCAAGTTGAGGTCGAAAGCCATTTTCGAGTTCAACCACTTTTCAAGCGGCAGCTAGCCGCCCGCGGCACCCAAAAACGGACTGTCCAAACTCGGCCCCGAATCCGCCAAAGAAATTATGGTGTGGCCCTGCCTCCTCGGACGCCTGCTAGAACCAAGAGGGTCGACCGCGACGAGGAGAGCGAACCGTGGGTCATAAGGCAGGGATTTTCGTTTTGCATGAGGACCTCTGTAAGTCGTTTGTCCTTCAAGGCACCAAAAAATGAATCGCCAGCTTCCAGCTTGGTCGACACTGTCGCTCGACTGTCACAAAAGGCTGGCAAGCAGCGCTGATGGTTCACATCAGTCTTGCCGGCATTACCCGCCGCTTCGGAGCCGAGCGCGCGCTCGACACGGTTAGCCTCGATCTGCCTGCCGGATCCTTCACTTCGTTGCTGGGGCCGTCGGGCTGCGGGAAGACGACGATGTTGCGACTGATTGCGGGTTTCGACAAACCCGATGAGGGAACCATCAAATTCGACGGGCAGACTGTTGCCGATCGGGATCGTCATGTGCCGCCAGAACGGCGCGGCGTTGGCGTGGTATTTCAGTCCTACGCGCTCTGGCCGCATATGGACGTAGACTCAAACATTGCCTACCCGCTTGCGACCCGTGGCGTGTCGGGCGCCGAGAGCGCGCGGCGGGTTGCCGAAGTTCTGGAGACGGTGGGTCTTGCCGGCTTCGGGAAGAGGCGCGTCGAAGAACTGTCCGGTGGCCAGCGGCAGCGCGTGGCGCTCGCGCGCTGCGTGGTGGCAGAGGCGCGGATCATTCTCTTCGACGAACCCCTCGCAAATCTCGACATGCATCTCCGTGCCACCATGGTCGATGCCTTCCGCGATATTCACCGGCGCTTGGGCGCAACTATGGTCTATGTGACGCACGACCAGTCGGAGGCACTCGCCCTGTCCGATCGCATCGCAGTCATGAAAGACGGGCGCATCCTGCAATGCGCGGCCCCGACCGAGATCTATCGCGCCCCGATCGATGAAAGCGTGGCAGGCTTCGTTGGCCGCGGAGCCCGCCTCGATGCGACATGGCACTCGGGCGGTGAAGGCACGGCGGACGTCGAGATTGGCGGACACCGGTTCTTTGCGCGCTGCTCTGCTTCCGTCAGCGGTCCGAAGGTGCGCGTTCTGCTGCGCCCCGAGGCCCTGTCGCTCGCCGCAACGGGCATACCGGCGCGCGTCGTGTCGACAATCTATCGTGGGCCGGTTTTCGAAGTCTCTCTCGAGATCCCCGGTCAACGGGAGCTCGTCGTGGTCGATTGCGCCGAGCCGCCGGTGCCGGGTGCGAACGTTCAGATCGCTGTGTCGGATGCCTGGATCATTCCGCGCTGAGGTGAAGGCTCAACGCCAGGGCAGAACGCCTTGCGGCAAACGGGTCGCCAGCCGGTCGAGCACGGCGAGCAAGGCAACGACAACGACGACCGTCGCGACGGCAATCGCGGCAGCCTGCGGTCCGAGCCCCGCTTCCTGAAGGCTGAACAGAACGACACCGAGCGTCTCATTGCGGCTCGACCACAGCAGCGCCGACACGGTGAGCTCGTTGAAGGCACTCATGAACACCAAAAGCGCAGCAGCCACGGCGGCCGGCGTGGCGAGCGGTGCCGTGATGGTCACCACCCGGCGCAGCGGCGAGGCCCCGCAGGTCGCCGCCGCCTCGTCGAACTCCAGCGGAATGCGCGTCACGGCATTGGCCACTGGCTTCATGGCGAGCGTCAGGAACCGCATGAGATAGGCGATGAGAATGATCCAAGCCGTGGCGTAAAGACTGCCGATCAGTGGCAGCGGCCGCAGGAACAGCAGGATGCAGGCGATGGCAAGCACGATACCCGGCAGCGCATAGGGCAGCTCGGCGATGCCTTGCAGGATCCGGCGTGACGGCGTGCTGAACCGCTCCAGCACGATGGCGATCGGAATGGCGACTGCGGCCAGGATCAACGCCGCAGCACCCGCCAGCATCGCCGAATTCTGGAACGCCCGGATCGTCGATGCCTGCCGCAGCAGGACCTCTTCGAAATTGGCAAAAGTCATGGTTTGTAGGGTCAGCGGAACGCCGAAGGCGGGCACCAAGGATGTGGTCAACAGCGCAAGGGCCGGCATCAGCAGCACGACTGTCAAAAGCAGCCATGCGAGGCCTGCAGCGGGATAGCGCCATTGCCCCAGGCTGATCCGTGCCGCTCGCCCCTGACCGTAACGGGTCGTGCGCCCGCGCATCGCGAAGGATTGCGCGAGGATCCCGAGAAGGGCGAGCACGCCGATGAGAACCGACAGGCTTGCCATCTGCGGCAGGACGCCGGGGCCGAAGCTGGACATCTGGCGGTAGATGAGCGTCGGCAGGGTCAGGTAGTTGACCGGCAGCCCGAGGAGCGCGGGAATCCCGAAATTGCCGATGCCAGACACGAAGGCGAGCGCGCCGGCTCCAGCGATCCACGGCCGCATCAGGGGAAGAACGATCGTGTAGAGCGCGCGCAACGGAGTTGCACCAGAGGCGCGTGCGGCTTCGATCAGGTCGCCCGGCAGCCCGACCAGGCCGGCGCGAAGCGTGATGAAGACGATCGGCGCGTGCTGGACGCCGAAGAGCAGGATGATGCCTTGTCGACCGAGGATGGGGTTCGGCGTTCCGGGTGCTGGCGCGATCCCCAGCATGTTGAGAAGCGTGCTGGACGGGCCGGTCATGTGCAGCCAGGAGAGCGCTGTCACCTGCGGCGCGATGATCAGCGGCAGAAGCAGTAGGAAGCCGAGTGAGCGCCGCGTCGGCATATCGGTCATCGCCACCGCAAAGGCGAAAGGCCCGCCGATCAGAAGCGCGATCACGGCGCCGAAGAAGGCCGTGTCGAGCGTGTTCCACATGGCGCGCAACGTGGAGGCGCGTGTCCACTGCTCACCGACGATCGAGAGATCGAAGACGAGCCCAGGCGCAACCGCGGCCAGAATGATCCGCGCGATCGGCAGGAGGCCGAGAACGAGGATGACGCTGATGACAAAGAGGGCCGCGATGCGCGGCCCAACCCTGTTGGCGATTGCCGCCCCCCGCAGGCGATGTGCGAGCGGGGCGGCGGCTTGGCCGGACAGGCTGTGTGAAAGTTCAGGCATTTGCCCTCGGCAAAGTCCTACTGGCCCATCAGTTCGGAGAAGCGTTCCTTGTTCGCAGCGTCGTCGGCAAGAGCGGCAGCGGCGTCATAGGGAAGCACGTTGATGGTCGACCGATCCGGGTACCCTTCGGGCAAGCCTGCATCGGCGCGGGCAGGAATATAGCCTTGCTGGACTGCGAGCGACTGACCTTCTTCGGACAGCAGGAAGTTCACGAACGCCTTGGCAGCCTCAGGGTTCTGCGTGGTTGACAGAATGGCGACCGGCTCGGTGACGGCCGAGACGCCTTCGGTCGGGAACACGAACTCCACCGGCGCGCCTTTGGCTTTTTCGCGGATGGGCATGAAGTCGACGATCATGCCGTAAAGCTTGTCGCCGCCCGAGACCGCCTGCAGAACGTCGCCATTGCCGCCCGATGCCTGCGCACCGTTTTCAGCCAGCGCACTGTAGAAATCCCAGCCATTGTCCAGGTTTCCGGTAAGCGTCACGGTATGGATCATCGCGGCGCCCGATGTCAGGGGGCTCGGCATCGCGATCATGTTTGCCGCTTCCGGCTTGGTGAGATCGAGCCAGCTCGTCGGAACCATCGGCGCGTTGGTGTTGTAGACGATGCCGGTGGTGATCAGCTTTGTCGGGAAATAGGTGCGGTCGGCGTCGACGAGCGCTTCGTCGATCCCTTCGATCTCAGCTTCTGGGAAGGCGAGAAGCCGGCCATCGGCCTTGAGGCCTTCCATCGTGACGATGTCGGCGATCAGGAGCACGTCTGCCTGCGGCTGGCCGGCCTCGATCTCGGCCGACAGCTTCGCCATGATCCTCGGCGTGCCGTCGCGCACCCACTCGACGGTCACGTCCGGATATTTTGCCATGAAGGCATCGGCGGTCTGCTGCGCATCCGTGTTCGGCTGGCTTGTGTAGAGAACGAGCGTGCCCTCGGCTGCGAGAGCGGACGATGATGCGGCGGCAAGCACCAGGGCGGCGAGAAGTGTGCGCATGTTCAAAGCTCCGTTGTGCAAGGGGCACAGCCGGTAGCCCCGCCCCCTTCGACTGCGGCTCTTCTAGTGGCGCTCTATAACGGTTGCGTGACGCTGCGGCGCATGTCGCCCTGAAGAGCATGCGGGCAGCGGCGTGGGTGACGAACACGGCGTTTGCAGACGAGGACGAATGCGTCTCGGCTTGCAGTTGCACTGTCATCCAAGCGTCATTTCAGGTTCAACCCACTGTCACGCTTCGGCTCTATCGCTGCGCCTGCGTCGCCGTCTGTCTCGGCGCGCAGGGTCCAGGAGAGAACCATGAAGAAAGCACTTCTGGCAGCGCTGCTGCTGTCGACCAGCCTGACGCAGGCAAACGCTGCCGAAATCCAGTGGTGGCACGCCATGGGTGGCGAATTGGGCGCGAAGCTCGAAGCCATCGTCGCTGATTACAATGAGAGCCAGGACGAGCACACGGTCGTGCCGACCTACAAGGGCACGTACCCCGAGACGATGACGGCAGCCATCGCCGCGTTCCGCGCCAACGAGCAGCCGCATATCGTCCAGGTCTTCGAAGTCGGCACCGGCACCATGATGGCCGCCGAAGGCGCAGTCTATCCGGTTTACGAAGTGATGGCGGACGCCGGCGAAGAATTCGATCCCGCCAACTTCCTGCCTTCGGTCGTCGGCTACTACACCGACACGGACGGCAACATGCTGTCGATGCCGTTCAACTCGTCGACGCCGATCGTCTACTACAACAAGGACGTTTTCGCAGAAGCCGGTCTCGACCCCGAACAGCCGCCGCGCACCTGGGAAGAGCTGGAGCAGTTTTCCCAGCAGATCATCGAATCGGGTGCAGCCACCTGCGGCTTCACCTCCGGCTGGATCTCCTGGATTCACCTCGAAAACCTGTCGGCCTGGCACAATCAGCCGATCGGCACGATGGAGAACGGCTTCGGCGGCCTCGGCACTGAACTGACCGTCAATGGCGACGTCCAGACCCGACACTGGGAAAACCTGGCCCGCTGGCAGCAGGAAGGCATCTTCCAGTATGGTGGACCGGTCGGTGGTGACGATGCCCCGCCAAAGTTCTACGCCCAGGAATGCGCGATCTACATGAATTCGTCCGCCTCGCGCGCCGGTGTCGTCGAAAATGCGACCGACTTCGAAGTCGGCTACGGCATGCTGCCCTACTACGAGGATGTCGAAGGCGCTCCGCAGAACTCGATCATCGGCGGTGCGACGCTGTGGGTTCTCCAGGGCAAGGCAGAAGAAGACTATGCCGGCGTTGCCGACTTCTTCTCCTATCTGTCGTCGCAGGAAGTTCAGGCCAAGTGGCACCAGGAAACCGGTTACCTGCCGATCACGCAGGCTGCCTATGACCTCGGCCAGGAGCAGGGCTTCTACGCTGAAAATCCAGGTTCCGACGTCTCGATCGAGCAGATCACGCTCAACGAGCCGACCGAAAACTCCAAGGGCCTGCGCTTCGGCAACTACGTCCAGATCCGCACGGTCATCGACGAGGAATTCCAGGCACTCCTGGCCGGCAGCAAGACCGCTGAAGAAGCGCTCGACGCTGTCGTGGAGCGGGGCAACGAGCTGATCCGCGAATTCGAAGAGATCAACGGCTGAACTTTTTGAAGCCAACAGCTTCAACCTGTCACCTGCAGGCGGGCCGATCTCATCGGTCCGCCTGCACCGTTCCGAATGGGTTCCTGCCCGTCAATCCCGGTTGATCGATGCAAAGCAAGCGGACTGTCTTTTCCAATCGGGCGCTGCCCTACATGCTGCTGGCGCCGCAGCTTGCCGTGACCGCGATCTTCTTTCTCTGGCCGGCAGCACAGGCGTTTCGCCAGTCGTTCCTGCGCGAAGATGCGTTCGGCTTCTCAACGCAGTTTGTCTGGTTCGACAATTACATGCGGCTCTTCCAGAGCGCGAGTTACCTCAACTCCATGGCCGTCACGGCTGTCTTCGCAACGAGCGTTGCCGTCCTGTCCATCGTCATTGCCCTTGCGCTGGCTGTCGCCGCCAACGGCATGATCCGCAGCCAGCAGACCTACAGCACCCTCATCATCTGGCCCTATGCCGTCGCACCGGCCGTTGCGGGCGTCATGTGGTGGTTCATGTTCAATCCCACGATCGGCATCCTGTCCTATCTGATGCGCCAGGCGGGCTATAACTGGAACCACGGCCTTGATGGCACCGACGCGATGATCCTCGTCGTGATCGCGTCGAGCTGGAAGCAGATTTCCTACAACTTCCTGTTCTTTCTCGCCGGGCTGCACGCCATCCCGCGCTCGCTGACAGAGGCTGCGGCGATCGACGGCGCGGGCCCGATCAAGCGTTTCTTCACCATCACGCTGCCGCTCTTGTCGCCGACGACGTTCTTCCTCGTCGTGGTCAACGTCGTCTACGCCATGTTCGACACGTTCGCGGTGATCCACGCGACCACAGAAGGCGGTCCCAACCAGGCGACGAACATCCTCGTCTACAAGGTCTTCGACGATGGCTTCATCGGCTTGAACCTAGGCTCGTCGGCGGCGCAGTCGGTCATCCTCATGGCGATCGTGACGGTCTTCACCTTCATCCAGTTCCGCTACATCGAACGGCGCGTGGAGTACTGACCGATGATCGAGAACCGGCCGCTCCTGAAGCTTACCGCGCACCTCGTCCTGATTGCCGGCGTCGCGCTCGTCGCGTTTCCCGTCTACCTCGCAATCATCGCCTCCACCCATGGGCCGACCGATTTCATGTCTGGCGTCATCCCGTTGCTGCCGGGACCGCATGCCGTGGAGAACTACCGGCAGGTGCTCGCGTCGGGCGTCTCGACCTCCGGAATTCCGCCGATCAGCCTGATGATGACGAACTCGCTGATCATGGCGTTGACGATCGCCATCGGAAAGATCGTCATCTCGCTGCTTTCCGCCTTCGCGATCGTCTATTTCCGCTTCCCGTTTCGCGCACTCGCGTTCTGGGCGATCTTCGTCACGCTGATGCTGCCGGTCGAAGTGCGGATCGTGCCGACATTCCAGGTGGTCGCCAATCTGGGGATGCTCAATTCCTACGCGGGCCTGTCGATCCCGCTGATCGCGTCCGCGACGGCGACGTTCCTGTTCCGGCAGTTCTTTCTGACTGTGCCGGACGAATTGATGGAAGCCGCACGCGTCGATGGCGCAGGTCCCATGAAGTTCTTCTTCGACATCCTGCTTCCGCTGTCGCGCACCAACATCGCCGCGCTTTTCGTGATCCTCTTCATCTATGGCTGGAACCAGTATCTCTGGCCGCTGCTGATCACGACGAGCTCGGATTATTACACCGTCGTCATGGGCATCAAACGTATGGCCGACGTGGCCGACAGCTACCCGCAATGGAACACGGTGATGGCCACCGTCGTGCTCGCCATGCTGCCGCCGGTGCTGGTCGTCATCTGCATGCAGAGGCTCTTCGTGAAGGGCCTTGTCGAGACGGAGAAATAGTCATGTCGGCGATTGAACTCAAAAACCTGCGCAAGGTGTATCCCGGTGGCGCGGAAGCTGTATCCGGCATCGACCTCGCGATCGAAACCGGCGAGATGGTCGTTCTGGTCGGTCCGTCGGGATGCGGAAAGTCGACCCTGCTGCGCATGATCGCGGGTCTCGAGACAATCACGGACGGCACCGTCTCGATCGCCGGCCGCGTGGTCAACGACAAGGAACCCGCAGAGCGCGACATCGCCATGGTGTTCCAGAACTACGCGCTTTACCCGCACATGACGGTGCGCGCGAACATGGCCTACGGGTTGAAGAACCGCGGCACGCCTAAGGCGGAGATAGAGCGGCGCGTCGCCGAGGCTTCCCGCATCCTGCAGATCGGCGACTATCTCGATCGCAAGCCTCGTCAGCTCTCCGGCGGGCAGCGCCAGCGCGTGGCTATGGGACGCGCCATCGTGCGCGAACCTGCGGCGTTCCTCTTCGACGAGCCGCTGTCGAACCTCGATGCCAAGCTGCGCGTGGAGATGCGCGGCGAGATCAAGCTGTTGCAGAGACGGCTTGCGACGACCTCCGTCTACGTCACACACGACCAGCTCGAGGCGATGACGCTCGCGGATCGTCTCGTCGTGCTGAACAAGGGCCGGATCGAGCAGATCGGGACCCCGCTCGAAATCTACCGCCATCCGCAATCCACCTTCGTGGCAAGCTTCATCGGATCACCGGCGATGAACCTGATTTCGGCCACCCGCGACGGCGACGGCCTGCGCCTGTCCGACGCCACGCTTCCGCTGGCCGGTCGTTCGCTGCCCCAAGGTCCTTTGACCATCGGAATGAGAGCGGAAGACATAACCCTCGCGCGCCGCACCGGCGAGCCGCAGGGGCTTCCGGTCCGGATCGCCTATGTCGAGGAATTGGGCGCAAGCCGCCTGGTGCATGGACATCTCGGCAGCGAGCGCATCGTGGTCTCGGCGCCGATCGATGGCGAACTGGACGACACGATGGATGCCCGCATCGATCCGGCTTTGCTGCATGTCTTTGCGGCAGACACCGGTAGGCGGCTTCAGTAGGTCACAGGGGTGGAAAAGCGATCAACCGAAAGAGCCTGTCTGGCACAGACGTCCGGATCGCGACGATGCCCAAGCTGAATTCATAACGACAGCTCGCAGGCATTTTCCAATGACGCGGTTAGACGGAAGCTGATGGACGTGTTGAGGGTTGGACTTGCCGAATTGATCGACCGCAGCCGTTTCGATCAGAAATGCCATCGGCGCACTCTTCACGACAGAGCTCTTCCAACTCTTCTCGATAATGCCGATGTGATCGGGTTCGATCGATAATCCTATATTCCATGACAGCTGCTCGATTTCGATACCCGCAATCGGACAGACTGCTCACGGCCGAAGGGCGTCGGCAGGAAATTATTGCCCGAATGCGATAGTCGGGCTGTTGCCATGGCCACTTTGGCGTGGATGCCTGCCCAACCGCTTCTGAGCAGTCAAATCGGGAAAGTGGACGTTCCGGGGGGCGCTGCGCTGCAACGGCAACGCCCCCATTCCCAGCCATCGAACCAAGCTTGTACTTCGCCTGAAAGCGGACGTTCTTCCAACTTCTGCGGAACGTTGCGATTATGCAAGATCCATGAAGATAGACCTGTCTGTCGTGAGGGTCAAAGGCAACAGCAGCCACGCACGAAGACGTTGCTGAACTATCGCCAGCGCTGGGCCTTCATCCGCCCCAGCGCGCCGTGAGACCGACCTTGAAGGAGACGCCGGGTTCGAAGATCGTGCTCGTCGTGGTCGCATTGAGTGGATTGGCGTAGCGCTCGTCGAAGAGGTTGTCTACGCGGGCGTTTAAGCGGAGATTGTCGGTCGCTTCGTAATCGATGAAGGCGTTGACGAGCGTGTAGTTGCCGTTGAAGGCCGCTCCGCTCGGCGGGATGTTGTGCTGTACCTCACCGCCGATTGTCAGTCTTTCGTCAAGCACCCGCATTGCGAGGTGGCCGGTCACCTGCGACGACGGCTCCGTCACCAGATCGGAGCGCACGCCGTCGGCAAGTGTGAAGCCTTCGATGAAGGATGCGGACAGCCCGCCGAAATAGCGGCCCTGGTCGTAGAATGCTTCAAGCTCGAAACCCTGGATCTCGGCCGAGGCGAAGTTCTGGTACTGGAAGCAGGTGGGAATCCTGCCGGGCCCTGGGATGAACGTGCATCCGCTTCCCGGCACAAAGGCCGAGAGCGTTTGGCCGCCGATATAATCGTCGATGTCATTGTGGAAATAGGCCGCCTTGAGGCGCAGCGTGTCGCCACTCTGGAAGATGCCGTCCTGGCTGTAATTGATGCCGATTTCCCATGTCTTGGCTGTTTCAGGCCGCAGATCCGGGTTCGGCAGGAACGGAAAGACGACACCGTTCGGATGCAGGCCGCTGATCAGCGTCTCCGTGACGCTCGGGGAACGATAGCCTTCCGCATAGGTCCCATAGAACTGCAGCCCGTCCAGCGCATCGCTTTCGAACGGCGAGACCCCGACCGTCAGGCGCGGCGATAGCCGGTCGCCGTCGCTTTCGGCATCGGTTCCGTTCAGGCGGTAGCCATCGTAGCGCAATGCGCCGATCACTTCGAGCCAGTCATAGGTCATCTTGTTCTGCAGATAGGCGCCGTACACCTGCCGCTGGCCCGATGGCGTGTAGACGTCGCTCCCGCCCGCCGGACTGGATGTCACCACATCGTCCTGTAGCCAGTCGCCGCCATAGGTCAGCTCATGCCGGACAAGGCCGGTGTCAAAGCGCGACGTGTTCCAGAGATCGATCCCGTAGGTTTCGAGATCGTAGCGCGTGCGCGATCCGGCCGGGATGACGATCGGCAAACCCGTTGCGGACGAGAACTGGCGCGCATCGCGCAGGAACGTCTGGTCGAGATCGACGAGGTTCGCCGAGACGTTCAGATGCAGATCGAGCCAGGTTTCGGCCGGGTCGCGCAGATTGTAGCGCGCCGAGAAGGTGTTCTGCTCGAGATCGGCGTCGTAGGTATCGGCGCCTTCGGTCCAGCTATCGGACGTGCCGGACCAACCGAGCTTCAATTCGCTGAAATCGCTGGGCCGAATCGTCGCCTTGGCGAGCCCGCTCAGGACGTTGAAGCCTGTCCCGGCAACCGTCGTGCCAGCGCCATCCTCGTAGTCGGAATAATCGCGCCAGACGACGTTGCCCAGAACGTCGACCGCGTCATTGATGCGGTAGGCACCAACGGCGCTCGTCGTCCAGCCGTCACCATTGCTCTCATACTGTCCGGTCAGCGAGCCGGCGACTGTTTCGCCGGGTCGCAGCAGGTCTTCCGCATCCTTCGTCTCGAAGAACACAACGCCGCCGATCGCGCCCGAGCCATAGGTGTTTGCGACCGGTCCGCGCACCACGTCGACCTGCTTGATCAGGTTTGGATCGAGAAAGAAGAGGCTCTGCGTGCCGTGTCCCGAGCGCTGGAAGTTCTGGCGCGCCCCATCGACGATGACGGACACGCGACCGAAATCCTGCAAACCGCGGACGTTTATCGATGATGCAACACGCTTGGCATCGGCCTGGATGTTCACCCCTGGAACAGCAAAGAACACGTCGGCCGGCGTCGTCGCCATGCGCTGACTGATCTCGGTGGCATCGACCTGGCTGACGGAGGCCATTTGCTCGATGGGCGATTCGCCGGTGCGGCTGACGACCGTCAGCCGATCGAGCAACGTCATCGGGCCTGCATCGGCCTCGACGATAATCGCCGCTGTATCGGCTTCCGTCTCTATCTCGCCGACGACATTTTGGGCGCTTGCCTGTGTGGTGAGACTCGCCACAGCGACGCCCGCGAGAAGCATTCCGATCCGCATTCTGTTCAAGGACGCGTCGCCGCGACCTGCCCCATATCCAGCCATTTCCACTCTCCTGATTTCGGTGCGCTGGCTGGCGTCGGGCTTGCTCGCATTCGGGTCCGACGGGCTTGGTATGGCCGCCGGTGTTGCGCTTGCTATAAAACATGATAATAGCAGTCAACAATAGCTAATTTTGACGTGTCGCCCAGCCAGCCTTCAGCAAGCCAGGCGCGATTATGGGATCGACAACATGAGAGCGGATCACGCATCCACCACCACGCAGACGCAGAAACCGAGCCATGCCGCTACGCGGCCTGGGGATGTGCGCATGCTGAAGAGCAGCGACCTGTTCGGAACCGACATGGAAGTGCAGATCGCCCATGACGGGACGCTCTACCGGTTGAAGATCACCCGGCAAGGCAAGCTGATTTTGAACAAATAGAGGTCGTCATGAGTGCAGTTTCAAAACCGTCGGCAGAGGCCATTCGCCAGGCGCGCGCCGCCAACCCGAGCATGCGGGAGCGCGATCTCGCGCATCAGCTCGCCATCTCCGAAGCGGAGTTCGTGGCAGCCTGGTGTGGAGATGGCGTGCGCCGCATCGAGCCTGATGTCGGACGTCTGCTTGCAGGCATCGGCGCGGTGGGCGAGGTCATGGCGCTGACGCGTAACGAAGACGCGGTCCACGAAAAGATCGGTGTCTACGAGAACATGCAGGCGGGCGCAGCGAACGCGATCGTTCTCGGCAAGGACATCGACCTGCGCATCTTTCCGAAACAGTGGTCGCACGGCTTCGCCGTCGAAAAGCGCGACGGGACGGACGTGAAACGCAGCCTGCAGTTCTTCGATGCAGCGGGAGATGCCGTCCACAAGATCCATCTCAGGCCGGCTTCGGACGTCGTCGCCTATGAAAAGCTTGTCGACGCCCTGCAACGCGAGGGAGACGAACCGGTTGCGATTGTTCCGCGCGTTCCGCAGCAGCGCCAGCCACGCGCTGTCGGCGCCGATGCGGTGCGCGAGCGCTGGAGCGCCATGACCGATCCGCATCAGTTCTTCGGGCTTTTGCGAACGTTGAAGCTCGAGCGTCTCGATGCCGTCGACTTGGTCGGGCCAGATTTTGCCTGGCCGCTGGAAGGCGGCGTTTTGCAGGCGATGTTCGATGGTGCGGTGGCGCAGCAGATCCCGATCATGTGCTTCGTCGGAAATCGCGGGTGCATCCAGATCCATTCGGGTCCGATCACGACCGTGAAGCCGATGGGACCTTGGATCAACGTGATGGACCCGACTTTTCACCTCCATCTCAGAGCCGACCGGGTCTGCCAGCTTTGGGCGGTGCGAAAGCCGACCAAGGAAGGCCACGTCACGTCGCTCGAAGCCTATGACGCGCGGGGCGAACTGATCATCCAGTTCTTCGGCAAGCGGCATGAAGGCGAAGACGAGCGCGGCGATTGGCGGCAACTTGTCGAGACCATGCCGCGCCTCCAGCAATCGATCGTCGCGTGAGCGCCGACATGAGGAACCGACGCACATTCGCTGTCCGATCGCTCGACCCTCTGGCGCTGATCGCCATGATGGTCACCGCTACCAGCGCGGTCTCGGCGCAGGAACCTGCCCAGCGCGTGCTCACGATCGGCGGCTCGTTGACGGAGATCGTCTACGCGCTCGGCGAGGAGGATCGGCTGGTCGGACGTGATCAGACGAGCCAGTACCCGGCGGAGGCCGGCTCGCTACCGGACGTCGGCTACATGCGAGCACTCTCGCCGGAAGGCGTTCTCTCGATAGATCCGGATCTCATCATTGCGCTGGAGGGCGCCGGGCCGCACGAAGCGATGGAGGTGATCGAAGCCGCCAGCGTTCCGATCGTGACGGTGCCCGAGCGCTACGATGCCAAGGGCGTCGTCGCCAAGATCGAGGCGGTCGGCGCTGCGCTCGGTGTCCCGGACAAAGCTTTGGAACTGGCAGAGCGTGTCCGTGGCGAGCTGGAAGCCTCGGCGACTATCGTCAGTTCTGCGGAAGATCCAGCCACGGTTTTGTTCATCCTGAGTCTTGAGGGCGGGCGCATCATGGCGTCCGGCACGGGTACGGCAGCTGATGGGATGATCGTCTTGGCCGGCGGTGAAAATGCGATCGGCGACTTCGCCGGGTATAAGCAATTGACGGACGAAGCGATCATCGACGCTGCGCCAGACGTGATCCTTCTCATGGATCGGGGTGGGGCGACACACGATCCGGCCGTCAATGACATCGCGGCACATCCAGCTCTTTCGGCAACGCCGGCGGCCCAATCTGGCCGTATCATCCGCATGGACGGCTCCTACCTGCTCGGCTTCGGTCCGCGCACGGCAAAAGCGATGACCGAACTCAGCCGGGCTCTCTACCCGCCTTCAGATGCGGTAGCGCAATGAGCATCGGCGGTTTCATCGGCCACTCGGCTGCACATTCCAGGCGCGTTGCGAGGCTGAAGGGCGATCGAAGACAGCTTGCCCGTCGCACGATCGCGGGCCTCGCGGTGCTTCTTGTGTGTGTCTGCACGATCAGCCTGACGTCCGGTGCCTCGACCGTCTCGTCCGGAGATCTGCTGCGCAGCCTCGTCGAATCGGAAGCGCTGTCGGCGCGCGACCGCATCATCGTCATCGACATTCGCTTGCCGCGCATGGTGCTCGGTGTCCTGATCGGCGCAGCGCTCGCGGTCTCGGGTGCCGTCATGCAGGGTCTCTTTCGCAATCCCCTGGCGGACCCGGGACTTGTCGGCGTTTCCGCCGGAGCAGGGCTCGGGGCGATTGCGATGATCGTGCTTGGCGGCACCATGCTTGCGCCCATCGCGCTCGTCTTCGGCCTTTTTGCCTTGCCGGTCGCGGCTTTTATCGGCGGGCTCTTGACCACATTGGTGCTCTATCGCATCGCCACGCGCAACGGACAGACATCGGTCGCCACCATGCTTCTCGCGGGCATCGTCCTCGGAGCGCTGGCCGGCGCACTCTCCGGAATTCTGGTCTATCTCGCCGACGATGCGCAGCTGCGCGACCTCACATTCTGGGGGCTCGGGTCGTTGGCCGGCGCGACCTGGATCAAGATCGCGACGGCCGGTCCCATTATCGTCGGGGCTTTGCTCGCAGTATCGTTCGTGGCGCGCGGCCTGAACGCGATGGCGCTCGGCGAAGCGGCAGCACATCAGCTCGGCTTTGCGGTGCAGCGGATAAAGCTCATCGCGATCGTCAGCGTCGCCGCAGCGGTCGGCGCGTCGGTCGCCGTTTCGGGCGGCATTGGCTTCATCGGCATCGTTGTGCCGCATCTCCTGCGTCTCGCCATCGGGCCTGACCATCGTTACCTGCTGCCAGCCTCAGCACTTCTCGGCGCGTCCATGCTGTTGCTCGCCGACGCCGTCGCGCGCATGATCGTGGCGCCCGCCGAATTGCCGATCGGCATCGTCACGGCGCTCTTCGGTGCGCCCTTCTTTCTGTGGATCCTGCTTCGCCGTCGCGGCGTCGTCGATCTGTGAGGCGACGATGAGCTTCATTGCGCAAGGTGTATCGGCCACGCTTGGCTCACGCCGCGTCCTGCAGAACGTCGACTTCGAGGCAAAGGCCGGAGACGTCACGGCCATCGTGGGCCCGAACGGATCGGGCAAGACCACGTTTCTGAAGGCTCTGTCGGGCGAACTTCGCGTCGACGGTCATGTCTTTTTGGATGGGACTGACATCAGAGGTTTGAAGCCCTGGCAGCTGGCCGAACGGCGCGCCGTTCTTCAGCAGGCGACCACTATGGCCTTCCCCTTCAGGGTGTACGAGGTCGTGCAACTCGGGCTCTCCCGCCCAGTTGATCGAAATTCATCGGATAAGCTTATCGGCCAAGCCTTAAGCATGGTCGGGTTGGCTGGCTTTGGCGAGCGGCTATACCAGGAGCTTTCCGGTGGCGAACAACAGCGGGTCCATCTGGCGCGCGTGCTGTGCCAAGTCTGGGAACCCGTGAAGAACGGCAGCGCCAGCTATCTCTTCCTGGACGAACCAGTCGCCAGTCTCGACATCCGCCACCAGATTGCGATCATGGAGATCGCCCACGGCTATGCTCGGCGCGGCGGCGGCGTCATTGCCGTGATGCATGACCTCAACCTGACCGCCATGTTCGCCGACCAGGTCTTTCTGATGCGGTCGGGGAGCGTGATTGCGAACGGACCACCCTCAAAGACGTTCACAAACGCGCTTTTAAGCTCTGTCTTCGACGCTCCGCTCGCCGTCAACGTGGTGCCGCATGACGACATACCCTTCGTGCTGCCGCAAAGCCGGTGGGTCTGAAGACATGGTGCAACTAGGGCAGATCTCAGCGCACTGAGTTAGTCTACCAAATGCCGGGGTCGGAAGTTGTCGCTGAAATCATCAATGGCAGCTATATGGTCCTCGGCGCCCAAAACCGGACCGACCGGAATCGGCCCCCCGCCGCGCCAATGCCCTGCGGCATTTTCTTTCTTGGCCAATCAAAGCCGAGGAGAAATCACATGGGCAATTCTATATCCAATGATGCCAGCCGGGAGCGCGCTGCCTGGAACGCCGGAAAGAAAGTCGGCACCAAGCGTCCGTTCACCCTGAATAGCCCCTAGATTTGTAGATGCCTTCTTTCCTAATTTTGAGGCAGGAAGAGCATCATGAGCAAATCGCATTTCAGCGAAGATTTTAACGTGACGCCGTGCGTCAGATCACGGAGCGAGGCTGTCCGGTTGCGGAAGTTTCTCAGCGGCTCGGGGTCAGCCAGCATTCCCTGTACGAATGGAAGAAGAAGTTTGCTGCGTCGAGTGCCAAGGGCAACGACAAGGCCGAGGAGATCAGGCGGCTGAAGAAGGAACTGGCTCGCGTTACCGAGGAACTTGCGCCCCGTATTGACGGAGCACGTAAGCGCCTTTTGAGGAACAGAAGAGCCCTTCTCGCGCTGAGGCCGTGCGGATAACTACCAAAGCTCCGATGCTTCTCACTCCAAGCTGAGCGAAGCAGAACCCAGGATGGTCTCGACTCGACAGCCATCCGGCCACGTCGAAAACGAACTTCAACTGTCAAGCATACTCTCGTGAAACAGATCACGTGCCGAAATCGAGGCGGTGAGCAGACCATCCGCTCGAGCGTATCGCAGCATGGCTTCTACTTCTTGGCGGTTTCGCTCGAAGCCATATGCCCAGTAATCGTCGCCCAAAAGGCGCGACGTTTCCTCGAAATGGGCGGCGACCCAAGGCATGGAGATGCGCAGGAAATTAATCTTCTGAAGATCGTCCATCGCCGATTGCTTTGCCACCGAAAATGCGTCGAACAGAGCCTTTGGCAGCCAAGGATGTGCATCCGCCAGCGTTCGGCGGAGTGCGATGCAATGCATGATAGGAAAGAAGCCCGTCGCCCGGTGATACGCGATTTCGGCTGACTTGAAGTCGGGGAACAGCCTTTTGACCGAACCGTCGCCCCGCAGATAGCCGCTCGGCGGGCGCGGCGTGATGATGGCGTCGATCTCGCCGCCCGCCAGCAGGCCGCTCAGCGTCTCATCCGCCGCGATGCGCTTCAGCCGGATGCGGTCCGGCAGCGTGATCGGGGTTCGCTCGGTCCCGCCAGCTTCCTCCTGGCTGCCGATCACCCATTCGACGTCCTCGGGCTTTACGCCGTGCTGGTCCGACAGGATGCCGCGCACCCATAGGGCTGCTGTCTGCTGGTATTCCGGCAAGCCGATCCGCCGGCCAGCCAGGTCCTCCGGCCGCTCGATGCCCGCACCGGTTCGGATGAACACGCCCGAATGGCGAAAGGCGCGGGAAGGGAAAACGGGAATGCCGATATAGTGGCTGTCGCCTCTGGCCGTCGTCACCATGTGGCTGCCCATCGACAGTTCGGTGACGTCGAAGGTCTGCTCGCGCACCGCCTGCCGGAAGAGATCTTCCGGCTCACCAGTGGTGAACTGTGCGTCGACGCCCTCGATCTTCACGCGCCCGTCGATAACGGGGCGTGTGCGGTCGGACAAGGTGCAGGCGATTGTCAGGGCAAGCTCGGTCATGGGTGTGTAGTCCTCAGGCGCAACGGTTTTCGAGTGTGCCGATGCCGCTGATCGTGACGGCGATGGTGTCGCCGCTCTTCAGGAACACCGGTGGATCGAGCCCGATGCCGACGCCGGCTGGCGTGCCCGTGGCGATGATGTCGCCCGGCTGCAGCGTGATCCCGGCCGACAGCGTGGCGATCAGGGTCGGGATGTCGAAGATGAGATCGCGCGTGTTGGCGTTCTGGCGCAATTCGCCGTTCACATGGCACTGCACCGTCGTGTTCTCCGGGTCGATCTCGTCGGCGGTCACCACGTAAGGGCCCATCGGCGCGAAGGTGTCGAGCGATTTGCCGAGGAACCACTGCTTGTGGTTCTTCTGCAGATCACGCGCCGTCACGTCGTTTACGATCGTGTAGCCCCAAATATGGGCGTAGGCGTCTTCCTTGCTGATGCCGCGGCCGCCCTTGCCGATGATGACCGCAAGCTCGGCCTCGTAATCTACCTTCTGCGTGATGGACGGGTGCAGCTCGATCGCCGCATCGGGTGCGATGACGCTGCTCGGGAGCTTGGAGAAGAGCGCCGGGTGATCGTCGATGTCCTTGCCGGCGACGGCGCCCGCTTCATAACCGCTGCGCGCGAATTCCTTGGCATGTTCGCTGTAGTTCTTGCCGACGCACATGATGTTGCGGCGCGGCTGTGGAATCGGAGCGAGAAGTTCGATGTCGCCGCGTGCCACCGTGTCGACCACGTCTTGAACAGCGTCGATCACGGCTCCGGTTTCGATCAGGGCGATCAGGTCCGTGTGGCTCGGGTCCAGCAATCCGAAGCGTTCACCTCCGTCCAGGACGACGGCCAGGCGACAGCTTCCCTTATGGGTCACGGATGCGAGCTTCATGATATGGATCTCCTCGAAATGATGAGCAGTTCATCACCCCAGCAAACCAAATTGTCAACCACATCCATTATTGGTTGACAATAATTCTCTATCTGGTCTACCAATTTGGCAACAAGGATCGATCCATGCAGCGCGCGAACCAAGGTGTGCGGGACTTTATTCTGGAGGGCATAGAAGCCGGACGTTTCGGTCCGGGCGTTCGGCTGCCGACGGAGCGGGCGCTGTGCGAAACGCTGTCGGTGACCCGCACCGCCGTGCGCAACGCGCTTGCGGTTCTGGAAGGCGAGGGCCGTGTGGTGCGTGCGCCCGGCAGCGGAACGTTTGTGGCCGACGCGCTGCCGAACAGCCCGGCCCGCACGAGCGACATCGTCTCGAGCCCCGCTCAGGTGATGGAGGCGCGATTGGCCTTCGAACCACAGATGGCACATCTCGTCGTCGCCAATGGCACGGCGTCCGATTTCGCACGGTTCCAGGAATGCGTCGAGCGTGGCGGATCGGCCGAGCGCATGGAGGATTTCGAGTATTGGGACGCGGCGCTTCACGAGGCGATCGCCGAAGCCGCCCGCAATCCCCTGATCGTCGCCGCCTACGGGCTCATTACCCAGGCGCGTGAGCAGGGCGAATGGGGCGACCTGAAACGCCGCAGCCTCACCGATGAACGGCGCGCCCATTATCAGGTCGAACACGAACGCATCGTCGCCGCGTTGAGAAGGCGTGATGCGCAGAAGGCCGAAGAGGAAATTCGTGCGCACCTCATCCGCGTGCGCTCGAACCTGCTCGGCATCTGAACGGGCCCGCAACGCCGGTCCCAAGCCGTGAGGAGACGGTCGGACTTGCGCAAGAACAATCGATCGGGAGGATCGCGTGACAGCAGTTGCATCGACAGTATCGGGCATTCGAGGCGGGCCGGACGTCTCATCCCGCAGCCCGGAGGCCCCTGCGGTCATTTCCGCCGATAATGTCACCAAGACGTTCGGCGGCGGGCGGGTCGTGGCGCTGGAGGATGCATCCTTCGATATCCGCCCCGGTGAATTCATCTCGCTGGTCGGCCCGTCCGGCTGCGGCAAGTCCACCTTGCTCCGCATCATCGCCGGTCTGATCGACAAATCCGGCGGCTCGCTCAAGGTGCATGGCGAGGAAACCATCGCGCCTCGTCGCGACGTCGCCATGATGTTCCAGAAGCCGACGCTGCTCGAATGGCGCACCGCCGTCGAGAACGTGCTGCTGCCGAGCGAAATTGCCGGCACCGTCACCGATGACGACCGCCGGCGCGCGCTCGGCCTGCTGAAACTCGCTGGGCTGAAAGACTTTGCGTTCTCGTTCCCCCAACAACTTTCAGGCGGAATGCAGCAGCGCGTCGCCCTGGCCCGCCTGCTGCAGACCGGCGCGGACATTCTTCTTCTCGACGAGCCTTTCGGCGCGCTCGACGAGTTTACCCGCGAACATCTCAATGTCGAACTGATGCGGATTGTGGGCGAGGTCGGTGCGACGACGCTTTTCGTGACCCACAACATCGGCGAGGCGATCTTTCTGGCGGACCGCGTTTTCGTGATGACGCCGCGGCCGGGCCGCCTGGCCGAAATCATCGACGTGCCCTTCGAGCGTCCGCGTCAGCCGGCGCTGCAACTGACGACCGAATTCAACCAATTGGTTGCCCGCGTTCGCTCCGTGCTGGGAGGCCATTGATGGCCGATCAGGCGACGACCAATGCCGACCAATTGGCGAAAGATGACCGCAAGACCGGGATCGGCGTCGTCGCCACCCATACCGCGATCTTCCTGGCTCTGATGGGGCTCTGGGAGCTCGCGGCGCGGGGAGGGCTGCTCGACCCGCTTTTCTTTCCGCTGCCGAGCGATATCGTCGTCTCGTTTTATCGGCTCTACATCACCCAGGCGAACATCTGGTGGCATCTCGGCATGACCATGACGGAGGTCGCCGTAGGCTTCGTCGCCGGCTCCGCGCTTGGCATCGGGCTGGCGCTGATCGTCGGCATGTTCGATCGGGTGCGCCGTTACCTGAAGCCCTACATCGTCATTCTGGAGGCGACCCCCCGCATCGCCATCGGCCCGATCGTCATCGCCGCATTCGGCTTCGGCTGGACGTCGAAGACCGTCATCGTGATGCTGGTCTGCTTCTTCGCGCCCTTCGTCAACACGCTAAACGGCATGGCGAGCGTCGACGATGAGGAACTGGCCATGATGCGCTCGATGCGCGCAAGCCGGTGGCAGACCTTCACGAAACTCATGCTGCCCGACGCGCTGCCGGAAATCATGGCCGGCCTTCGCCTTGCCATGGCATCGGCCCTTGGCGGCGCGCTGGTTGCGGAGTTCATCTCGGCTAATGAGGGCATCGGCGTGCTGCTGGCGCAATATACCGGCACGCTCAACATGGCGTCCGCTTTCGTCTGCGTCTTCACGCTGACCGGTCTCGGCTATCTGATCTTCCGCTCCATGGAGGCGCTTGACCGCTACATCGTCTTCTGGACCGACCGCGACCGCACGGAAGTGATGGGTCGGGTGCGCGCTGCCAAATGGAAAGGTCTCGTCAAGGAGGCCTACGCATGAGCGCCAATACCACCACCGCCTCGACCAGCGGACGAGCCGGCTTTCCGGCCATGTGCTTCGCGATGGCGGCCGCCAAGCATCTTTCCGTTTTAGCCGTCATCATCATCGTCTGGGAGGGCGCTTCGGCGCTTGGATGGATCGATACGATCCTGCTGCCGACGCCGACAGAGATCGGCCGCGGCATCGTCGATCTCTACGTCACGAACCGGCAGATCTACGGCCATTTCCTGATCACCTTCTACGAGGCCTTTGCCGGCTTTCTGATCGGCGCGGGTGTCGGGATCGCGATTGCAGTGGGCTCGGCGTTGAGCAGGCGTTTTCGCCGTTACGTGTCGCCCTACGCGGTCATCCTGAACGTAACGCCGGGCTTGGCGCTGACCCCCATCATCATCGCCTGGTTCGGCTTCGGCTACAGTTCCAAGATCGCGCTGGGCGCTATCGTCTCGTTCTTCCCCGTCTTCGTGAACGCGCTGATCGGCCTGACGCGGATCGACCCCGAAATGGACGAGATGTTCCAGTCCTTGGGTGCGACGCGATTGCAGTGCTTCTTCAAGCTGCAGATTCCGGAAGCGCTGCCGCTCATCTTCGCGGGCTTCAAGATCGCGATTACCACGGCGCTGGTGGGCGCGGTCGTCTCGGAATTCTCGCAAGGCACGGCGGGCATCGGCGTCCTGATGCAGCGCTTCGCGTTTTCGCTCGACATGGGCTCGGCGATCGCGGCGCTGCTGAGCATGTCGCTGCTCGGGCTTTTGCTCTTCACCATCATCGAATTGTGCGACGTGCAGGTGGTTTTCTGGCGCAGGGAGGCGCGCAGGAACGAGGTGAGCCGACGCCGCCAGCAGCGCTGGGCGCATCTTTTGAAAGAAAAGAACTGAAGCCGGAGGAAAACCCATGAGACGTGCAGTGAAGATGAGCCTTCTCGCCGCAACGGCGATGATCATTGGTGGAACGGCGGTGGCGCAAGAGATCACCCAGATCAACGCCATCATGCCGAAGCAGCGTTCGGCCAACTACTTCCCGCTGATCGTCGGCGAGGCTCTCGGTTATTTCGAGGAGGAGGGTGTCAACGTCAATCTGCTGCCGTCGACGACGCCGATTCCGTTCGTCAGCTTCATCCGCAACGGCCAGGCCGACATCGCCATGCTCGATCCGGCCGAAGTGCTGCAGGCAAAGGCCGCGGGCGCCGACATTCGCGTCGTCTACGAAGTCATGCAGCAGGCGCCAGACGGCATCGCCATTTCCGGCGAGAGCGCCATCACCGACGTTGCTGAACTGGAAGGCGAAACCGTCGGTCTCGTGTCCGACCGCGATCTCGTGACGCTGAAGATCGCACTCGATGCGCGTGGCCTGACCGAAAATGACGTCACCAGCGTTGTTGTCGGCGAGGCGGGCCCGACGCTTGCTGCGGCGTTCATGGACCAGACGGTCGCGGCCATCGCGGGTTCCGGACCGGACTGGCTCGCGATCCAGGCAAATGGCATCCCGATCAAACTGATCACGCCGGAGGAAGTATCGGCAAAGCCTGGCAACACCTTCGTCATTTCCGGTGAAGCAGACGAAGCCAAGCGCGTGGCGATCCAAGGCTATCTGCGGGCATGGTCGAAGGCGATGTATGTCGCCGAGGTCGATCCGGAAGTGGTGGCAGCGATTGCCCGCGAGGCGGTGCCGGAAGAGTGGGAGGATCCCGAGTTCGGTCAGCAATATCTTGACAACGCGATCCGGCTGAATGTTTCGGTGACGGACAATCTCGGCGATCTCCAGACGGAAATCTGGCAGAACATCCAGCCAGCGATGCAGAAATTCGGCGTCATCGACGAGATCGTGGCCAACGAGGAATTCCTCGATCCTTCACTCATCGAGCCCGCCAACGACTGGGATCGCGCCGAAGTGGAAGCGGAAGTCGCCGCTTGGCGTGAAGAGAATATGTAGAGCAATGGGCGCCGCAAGATCCGCAAGGGTTTCGCAGCGCCACTTTTCACGACAGTGAGTTCTTTAAACTGCGCTGCAAGACTGAGCCGCAGAAAGCCTACGCGGGGAATCGAAAGTATACCCGTATCGATCGATCTTGAGTTTCGCGCGAGCGCCGGTCGATCATGGGTGCAGATACGGCGGCCTGCTCCGAAGATTTGTCGTGGCTTAGCCTAAAGCATCGACAAACAACGATGCTTGACCGAGCTGTCCACCCTTCAGCACGAGCTCAAGCCTACTGAAAGGCTCTTCGTGGCTGTGCGAGGCGCATATCGGTGCGCCCCGGCCCAAAGGATACTTCATTTCCAGCGCGTGGATCGGCAATGCTTCGAGAACGCGTCCCGATGTATCTCCACCAGCGACGACGAGCCGGGTCAGATCAAAACGGGACACGCAGGCGTGGGCCAACGATCCCAAAGCGCGACCGATGCTGTCCTGAGCCTCGTCGAACGTCATCCCGCTTTGCGCAGCGCGCTCTTTGAGCCTGCTGAAGTTGGGATCATCCACCGTCCGGGCGGCGTATACGATCACGCCCCGAGATTTTGCGAACCCCTCGGCAATCGCTTCTTCGACACGGGTCAATTCGGCGACGGCGGTTTTGCGATCGCTGGTCGCGATCACATCGAGCCGGATAGAGGCGAAGCCAGCGGCCTCGGCCGCGGCGATCTGTGCGGCAGTGACCGGTGAACAACTGCCCGAGAGCACAAGCAGCCGATCGACTGGTGGAGGTGAGGCGAATTCAGGCGGCTGCGCAGGGAGCAACCCCTGTTCGCGCCAGTGCGCGACCAAGGCGTATTGCAACCCGGAAGATGACGCCGAGAACAAACTGCGCTCGCTGTTCTCCCAGACAAGGCGACCGGCGATTGCCTGCGTTTGCGTGTCGGCGACGTCGATGAACGTCACTTGGTTGGCGTCACGCGCAGCCAATACCTTCGGGGCAGCTAGGCCCGATTGCATCTCACCAATGTCGATCGAACCAACGGGTGCATTCGTCTGCTGGGAGAGATGCAAACGCAGATCAGCTTCGTGCATCGGTGTGACCGGATGGCGCGACATGGTCGGGTGACGGTCGATGCGATGGGCGGTTCCGGCGGCGACGGCAAAAAGGTTGGAAAAGATCTGCCACCGCCCGAGTTGCGGTGCCCCCACGATGCAGGGCGACCAATCTGGCTCGAGAACGTCTCGGCCGATGTCGATGGCCTTACCGATCGATCCGATGCGGGCTGAGGAATCGAAGGTCGAACAGAATTTATATTGCAGGATACGCGGGTGGCGTGCCGCCAACGCGGCGAGTGCAGGGCGCAGATTGGCTTCCATCCACACTGGATCTTTCGAGCGGGCAACGCCGGCGATGCCAATGACGGGATAATCAGCGAACTCTGCAAGCGTTTCCTCGCTCGGCGTCCCGGCGAAGAGCACCGTCTTCAGGCCTGCAAGGGCAGTCACTTCCATGGCATCCGTGGAGCCGGTGAAGTCGTCGCCATAAAACGCCAGCAAAGTCCCATTTGGAAATGTTGGGGTCATTGGAATGTCTCCAGCGCCTGAGCAAGCGAGCGCGATGATCGCGCCGCAGTTTCTAGCGGAATGCCCGAGCGGGCTGCATCCCAAGCGAAGCGCAGCGCTTCGACGCCGGCACTTACGCCGCTTGGATGAGCAACGACGCCTCCACCGGCACAGTGGATGAGGTCTGCCGATCCGAGACGGCGCCACGTGTCGTGGGCTTGATGAACCGTTTGGCCAGAGCTGAATACGGGCATCACGGTCAGAGGGCGATCTTGGTACATGGGCGTCAAACAAGCCCGTGCAGAAGCAATGACGCTGTCGTCATCCTCCCAGAATTTGTTGCGAATGCCGTTGACGTGCATGTGATCAACGCCGGCAATCCGCCAGAACTTCTGCCAGGCGAGATACGAGAATCCATTGTCGGATGAGCGACCGAGATAGCCCCAGCCATTTCGATGTGCGTGGATGGGCAAGCTGCAGTGCTTGCGAAATGCCGAGAAGCCGGTGAGGCCAACGCTGTTCAGGCTCAGCATGACGCAGGTCCCGCCGAGAGCCTGGACCAGATCGTGCCGGCGGCGCATCTCATCCAGCTCGCCCGTCAGATTGGCAGCATACATCACCCGCCGGCCCGTGCGCTGGGCATGGCGGTCGATGACCTCCAGCACCGCGCGCGCCCGTTCGTCGAATGGGCATGACGGTCCGTCGGCCTGCAATTCATCGTCTTTGATGAAGTCGATGCCCCCCGCACAAAGCTCTTCTACGAGTTCAGCAGTCTCTTCGACACTTAGGCCAACCGAAGGCTTGATGATGGTGCCGATCAGTGGACCCTCGGCGACGCCGGAGAGGCGGCGAGTGCCAGCCACGCCAAATCCAGGTCCCGGATAGGCGTCGGCAAATACGCCTGGAACCGAGACGTCGAGAAGCTTGAGGCCGGCAACCTGCCTGAGTTCGAACAGGTTTCCGGCGACGGTGGCCAGCAGATTGGGAAGCGACGCGCCGACATTGGCTAACGGCCAGGACACAGTCAGCCGGTAAGTCTTGGGGCTGCCTTCTCCTGCCGAGCCGGGCAGGGAGGGGTTTCCCTCATCAGGAGCTTCTGCAATTTCTTCTACGCGCGCTGAAGAACGCTCGCGCAGTGCAACGCTCTCATTGGGCAGAGCGATGAACGTACCGCTTGATTGCTCGCCTGCGATCGCTTCTGCAACGGCCTGAACGTTGCCCTTGCTGCGCAGCAAATAGCTCGCCCTTATCCGCTCCCGGCTTTGATCGGGGATCATGCGGCCCGACCGGCTGTCGCCAGCCAAGTGTGGTAATCTTTCAGACCATCTCGAATGTCTGTGAATCGCGGCTCGAACTGAAGCTGGCGCTTGGCTTTCGAAATATCGAGCGGTGCCCCGCGCTGGAAAAAGAGGCCGTCGCCCAGACGCATGTCGGTCGGCCGGCCAACGATCTCGGCGACGTGCGCGACGATGTCACGATGGCTGACGGCAACCCCGGATGAAATGTTGAATGCGCCGTCCGCATCTTCAGGATTGGCATCGAGAAGGGCCACGATGCCGGCGGCCGTATCCCGCACGTGCGTCCAGTCCAGAGACTGATCCCCACCAGTCGGCACTTCGATCCCATGGAGCCCTTCCAGACCGCCGAACATCGCCTGGTAAAGCGTGTGCATACGAGACGGAAGTTTGCCGGGGCCGTAGACGAAATAGAGCCGCGCCTGGCGCACGTCGATGCCGTAGGTCACGCCATACTGATCTGCCAGAACTTCATTGGCGACCTTCGTGGCGCCATAGAGATCGCTCGCCATGAACGGCAGTTGCTCAGTCTGGCCGCCAGCTTGGGTTCCGTAAACTGCTCCCGAGCTGAGATTGATGAATTTTGGAACGCCGAGGATGCGACAGGCATCCAGGACATTCAGCATTCCCATGGTGTTGATCTGGATGTTGCGGAAGGGGCGAAGCTGAAACGTGGGGCCAGCAATCACCGCGACACCGAAGATGACCGCATCGATGCGGCCCTCGTAGGCCCGCATGCGTTCGAACACGGTGTGCGTATCGAGAACATCCACGTTCTCGAAGGTCAGGCGCTCGGATACCGCTTCGAGATAATCAAGCCCGAGGCCATCCAGACCCCGCGCGCCCAGGTCAAAGATGACGACGTCTTCGCCGCGCTGCGCGAGGTCGTGCGCAACCCACGATCCGACATGGCCGAGACCGCCAAACACCAAAATTGCCATTGATAAAGTCTCCGGAAGTAGGTCCTCCCGCTGCTATCGCAGCAGGAGATTGGGCAGGAACATGACCAGCCCGGGAATGAAGGTAATTGCGAGGAGCATCCCGAACAGCGGGATATAGAAGGGCATGATCTCGCGCACGAGTTCGCCATACGGGATGTTCGCCACTTTCTGCACCGTGAATAACACCGTTCCGACGGGTGGCGTGACCAATCCGATCATAAGATTGAAGATCATTGCGACACCGAAGTGGACTGGATCGATGCCATAACTGACGACCAGTGGGACCAAAATCGGCGTGAGCAGGAACAGCGCGGGGACAGAGTCGATGAAGCAACCGATGACCAGCACGAATATCATCAACAGGAAGAGCAGAAGGTACTTGCTCTCGATCGCACCGGACAGGAAGTCGATAATCTGGCTGGTCACCTGATAACGCGCCAGAACCCAGGCATAAAGCGCCGAGCCGGCGATGATGACCAGAAGGGCCGCAGTATCGACAGCCGTATCCCTGCAGATCACCCAGAATTCCCGGAGTGAAATCGTGCGGTACACCAGGAATGCGATGATCATGCAGTAACCGACGGCGATCACCGATGCCTCTGTCGGCGTGAAAATGCCCGAGAGGATGCCTACGATGATGATCACCGGCGTCATCATCGGCAGGAAGCCCGCGCCGATCGCGGCAATGATCTCTGACAGTTTGGCTCGCTTAGACACGGGATAACCCCGACGGTGCGACATGATGAAAACCAGCGCCATCAAAGACAGTCCCATCAAGATCCCTGGAATGATCGATCCAAGGAAGACGGCGGCGATCGATGTGTTGGCGAGCGCGCCATAGATGACGGCCGGTATCGACGGTGGGATGATCGGACCGATTGTTGCCGAGCTGGCAGTCACCGCAGCACTGAAGCCGCGATCGTAACCGTCTTTCTCCATGGCGCGCATCTGCACCGGGCCGAGCCCGCCAGCATCGGCAACGGCAGACCCCGACATGCCCGCAAAGATCATGCTGGAGAGAACATTTACGTGCCCAAGCCCGCCGCGCAGATGACCCACGAGTGAGCGGGCTACGTTGAAGACACGGTCGGATATGCCCGAGGCATTCATCAACCGGCCTATGAGAAGAAAGGCCGGAATAGCCAAAAGCGTGAAGCTGTTGACACCGTAAAGCGTGCGCTGCGCAAGCATCTCGTAAGGGATATTGTCGAAGCCGCGGTTGGACAAGAGCACCGCGACTGAGGCGCCGATCATGGCGAGACCGACGGGAACACCGACGATCATCAGCACGATCAGTGTGCCAAACAATGCGAGAAGGATGATCATGACGCGTGCGCCTCCGAAGATGTGCGACGGAAGGTTGCTACGACGTCTTTCGCAAGCAGCGTGATGTAGAGAGCCAGCCCGAGAGCCTGAACGCCGTAGAGCCAGGCCATTGTCACTGGAAGCGTGCTTGCAGCGACATTGCCGGTTTGGTTGATCATGCGCATCGCACCGAAGAGCACTGCGACGGCGATGGCGATGGTCAGCAGATAGCCGATTGCCTCAATTACGCTTCTGATGCGGGTGGACAGCATATCGAGCACCAGCGTGACGCGAATGTTCATGCCATAGCGCTCTGCTACGGCCAGACCCAGAAAGATTTGGGTGATGTAGAGATAACGTGACGCTTCGTCCGTCCACGGCACCCCAATCGCGAGAGCGTAACGTGAGACTACTTGAATGAGCATCACGGCCAGCATGCCGATGAACGCCAAGATCATGGCCGTCTCGACGACAGTCCAGAATGCACTTTTCGGAGGCGGCGCTGGATCCAACAGCGTATCCACGTCTGACATCGGTCCCATCCTTTGATTGAGCAAGGGAACGCGCCGCTCAGTTAGAGCGGCGCGCACAGCCGTTAGTCGATCTGAGACAGAACGTAGTCACGCACTTCCGGTGCGAATGTATCGGCAACACGACGGATAGCCGGCTCGGCTTTCGCGCGGAAAGCATCAACATCAGGCTCGGTCAGTTCCATGCCTGCGTCGACGAGTTGGTCGTAGACCTTGGCTTCATTGCCCTGGACAAGCTCATCGCCCCAGGCAATGGCTTCATCGATGGCCGCCTGAATCAGAACCCGATCGTCTTCTGACAGTCCCTCATAGAAGCCATTATTCATGAGCCAGTGGAAGAACGAGTAGACGTGTTCCGTCTGGTTCACATGGCTCTGAACTTCAAAGAGCTTGCCGTTGTAGATGAAGTCGACGGGGTTTTCCTGCATTTCGATCACGCCCGTTTGCAGGGACGTGTAAACTTCCGGCCAGGCGATCGGGCTCGGCAGCGCGCCGATCTCGCTCCAGATTTCAACCCAAGGGGTGATCTCCGGGATGCGCAAGCGGGCACCAGAAACATCGTCGGGGCTGAGCACCGGAACCTTGGAGGTCAGGTTCCGGGGATTGCGGATCGACAAACCGACGAGGCGAAGATTGCCGTTTGTTACGAGCGATTCCTGAACGGCGTCGCCGATCTCGCCTTCGTACACGCGTCTTGCGTCCGCGCTCGAGTTGAACACGAAAGGAAGATCGGAAGCTGCGTAGGGTGCTGCGTAGAGAGACATCGGCATTGAGCCGCCAAGTGCGATTTGGTACTCGCCGATGCTCGCGCCCTCAAGATGATCGCGCTCACCACCAACTTCCGTTCCAAGAAGAGTGACCGTGAACCGGCCCTCGGTACGCTCTTCGATCGTTTCCTTTAGCCGCTCCCCCACTTGAAACATTTCGTGCCCGGGATCGACGTGAAGCGCGATCGCGATGTCTTCCGCGAATGCAGGCGTGGTGAAAGCAGCACCGACCAGCAGTGCGGCCATGATGTGACGGGTCATTGTTCAACTCCTCCCAAAGTTCATGCGTCGGGGACGACGCACTGCCGTGCTGTGCAAGGCTGTCGAATGCTCCTCAATCGCGGCTCCCCACCTCCCGCGAAACTGGTCTGACCATCAGACCATCTGAACGGTTGCATTTGTTCTTCGGAAATGGTGGTGTTGTCAACAGAGGTCGGTCACGCCGATCAAAAGTCTCAGGAGAATTCCGTGGCAACTGATCAGTTGGAGACGGGACGCAAAGACGTGGATCGAACGATCAAGCGCCGCCGAATGCACGAAGACCTCGTGGACATGCTTGCAGCGGATATTCAGGAAGGCGTGTATGCACCTGGCGACTCGCTGCCATCCGAGCGGGCGCTCATGGATGAGTATGGCGTATCGCGTCTCACCGTTCGCGAGGCGACTGCTGCTTTGGAGGCGATGGGACTTATCGAAACGCGTCCGGGTACCCGCGCGCGTGTCTGCGCGCCGCAGCCGGAATTCTTGCTCGGCATGCTGTCGCAGGCTGCGACGTTCTATCTCCAGCAACCCGGCGGGCTCAGATCCTTCAGCGAGGTCCGTCAAATCGTCGAAGCAGGCGTCGCACGTCTGGCTGCGCCCACAGCGAGCGACGCCCAGATAAGAGCTCTCGAGGAGGCTCTATACGCCAATCGAGAGGCTATCGGAGACGCAGATTTGTTCGGACGAACCGATATCGCGTTCCATCAAAAGATCGCCGATATCGTCGATAACCCCATCATCAACGCATTTTTCACGGCGATCGACCGCTGGCTCCATGAAGTACGACACACGAGTCTGAAGATTGAGGGGCAAATGGACACCGCCTTTGCGGCCCATGAGCGCATCTTCAGGGCGATCAAGGAGCGTGACCCCGAAGCTGCCGAGCGTGAAATGTTGAACCATCTCCGCCAGCTTGCCAGCATATACCCGCCTGCGCCGGCGTCCGGGAAGAGCAGCTTGTAATCGGAATGATCTCGCCCAAAACGGATGGTTTTTCGCTCTCGCTGCGGCCGTTCGATTTTAGGATCAAACCGGCGCCGAAGAACAATCGCTTTAGTCGGTTTTGAGACCGATACCGAGAGTAGATCTGCGGCATTCATTTCGCCCGGAAGAACTAGGATTATCAGCCCCCGGCGTCTTCTGGCCGCCTATTAACGTCAGCGGTAGCTATCGGCAATCGGCGTGAATAGCGACGTTCTCGCTTCGCTGGGACGGCGGAGCAGTGCGGCGACTGTTCAACCAGTCCAAACCGAAGGCTGGAGTGCTTTGCCTTGACATCGGCTGGCCCAGTTGAGCATCCGTCCACCAGCGTCTGCTTTTGGGCTCATACTTCGAAGCGCCTATCGACCGGGATGGGGCGCAAAGCTAACGCTTAGACGTTGGCCCCGAATAGCTTGGGAATTGATTTCCCGTCCACCCCGTCAACGTCAGCTTTGCGCCCCTTTTTGGACGCTAAAAGGAAGCTCTCCTTCACCCAAAAGCGGACCTACCATTCTGAACTCAACGAAGAGCCAGGTTCTTCAACTCGGCAGATTCGTCTGAATGCCGGATCGGCTGACCGGGAGGCGAGCCATCTCGCCGGTCTCGGCGTCAGTGTTAGACTCGCTCGAAAGTAAGTCTTGCTCAGCGTCGTTGTTAAACGCCATTCGCAGCTTTATTTACCAGCGATCGTGGCAGCGAAATGCGCAACTACATCAACAACATCGGGCGCGATGGGAAGGTCAGGGTCTGCATATGTTGCAACGTTAGCTGCGACGTCTTCGGACGCTACAGTCTTGAGCACGTGATTGACGTCCGGAAGCAGAGAGAGCTTTGCGTCAGTCGCCGCGTGCGCCAGCATCCGTGCATCCTGTAAGCTAACCTGCAGGTCGCGTGTGCCTTGCAAAACCAGTATCGGAACTTGGACTTGCGCTGCAAGTTTCAGCGGGTCGTACGAGATCGCATCGATCAGGTAGCCCTGAACCTCAAGCCGAAAAAGTGGCTGAAGTTCGGAACTGAGCGCGCTCGGATCGACCCGTCTGCCGCGTTTCAGTTCCGCGAGTGCCAATTCCGCCTCCATCAGGAAAGGTGCATTGGCGGCGTTGGCGCGCAACTGCTCAAGAAGCACCGCATCCAATGGCCTGCCGATGCTTGCGATCAAAATCAGCCCACAGGCGTCTGTGAGACGTGTCATGGCAGCTAGGGCGACGAGTCCGCCTTCGCTGTGCCCAATCGGGATGACGCAGCGCGCACCAGAATTTGCGGGCAGCCGCTCTTGAATGGCTTCAATCCACGCTCGGAGGTCGTCGCCATAGGCTGCGATCGTCACATTGTTTGGGTCTTGGGCGGCACCTATGGATCCGAACATGCCACGCTTGTCGATGCGCACTGAAGCATACCCCTTAGCAGCTAGCTCCTCTGCAAGCAGTCTGTAGGGCGCCGCAGTAATACCGAGAGGCGAGTTGCCGTCACGATCGGTCGGACCCGATCCTGGCACGATCAAAAACACCGGCAGGTCCATGGAAAGCGGCACTTCGCCGGACGGGAGAGTCAAGGTCCCAGCGAGTGGCCCAGTTGGACCCGCCGCAGTCAGTTCTTCGTGTACAGACATTCTCATTCCCGCGTTCATACCGTCATTTGCTTGGGAGATGGCAAGAGCGGTCGCTGCGATGCAAACCAACAAAATGGACAACCGTGTGATCATCGTGACAGTGGATCGCTTGTGTTTATCCTCGCCATACTCTCGCCTACCGCAATATCGAAGTCGGTTCTTGCGCACCTTGAGGCTGCCAAAAACTTGCGTAGCGATGCTGCTGTCGACACCACACCGGATCTCGCTCAGCTAGCCGTTGCCGTCCTCAAGGTGGCGATCCTTGAGCACGAGTGTCAGGCCAACTGAGCAAGAGAGGTGTGTCACTTCCTAACGGGGAAGCTGGCCCGAATCTTTCCCCATCAACGGTGCGGACTGTTTAGCCGCAGAGAAAGGCGAAACAGTGCCATTGTTAGCCAATATCAGTCGACGGTCTGCCTCATGGCCGGCACTCGCGCCGATCAGGATCACGCCTGCAACGGTCCAAGCGCGCACGATCAGTCATCTCCTGAGCGTTCCTCGCAACCTCCTGCGTCAGTCGCATCCGCTCAAGCGAATCCCGCTGTGCGTTGTCCCGCCGTGCCTGTTGTTCCAGCATGCAGTTTGTATAAGCGCGAGACCCAAAGGGAGCCCCAAAGCTTTCGCAGGTGCCCGCGTCCCTGTACTGCCCTTCTTGCGCGGACACGCAGCCCGTTACAGCGAGGCCGATCAGGGCGATGGAGAAGATGGTTATCGCAGACCCACGATGTTTGGCGGAAGGGTGTCTAAGCATTCTGTTAATCTCCTTGTAAATTGAGGTTGGACGTTTTCTCGGCGGCACAAAGAGGGCGAAGCGGTGCCCCGAAAATCCGTCATCACGGCGCCAAGAAGCAGGCACACATTGCGGCAACATTGTCTGAGATCGAAAAATGCGCGCTGAACAGCCGAGTATGCTTTTTCAGCCATCACTACGCGCGCCATTCCTGCATCGCTGCGAGGCCGAGCGCCGACGCGATGACGATCATCCCGGTATGGAGGCAGTGCAGGGCGGCGCGGGGGTCAGACCGACCCTTCTTGTTGTTGGCGGAAAGAGAACACGACGAGAAGGCTGACCATGATCGAGACGGGCAGGGTCATGCGGACGTCATGCCCGTGCCCGAGTACCATCTCGCTCGAATAGACGCAGGAGTTGCATCAACAGTTTCCGGGCGGCCAGTCCTTGATCGAGGGGAAATCCAACCGGACGATCGTGCCTCCGGCGGGCGCCGCTGTGATGGTGACGCGGCCGCAATGGTGGTCCAAGACCTGCTTCACCAGATTGAGCCCAAGACCAGTACCTGAGGCCCGCGGCCTTAGCCGATAGAAGGGTTCAAGCACCCGTTCGTGTTCCTCTCCAGGTATGCCGGGTCCGTTGTCCTCCACTTCCACGGAGGAACCGTCGACCCGCACGATCACCTCGTCCCCGCCATGCTCGACAGCATTCTGAATGAGATTTGCGAGCGCGCGCTCTATCGAGCTCGGATTGCCCAGTATCACCCCAGGCTGCTCTACGACCACTCCGATTGCCTTGTTCACAGCGATCAGCAATGGTGCCTGATCCGCAGCGACGCTGCGGGCAAGCGCAACCAGGTCGATCCGGTCCCTTGGCGCGTCATTGTCCAGCCGATGAAGATCGAGCAATTGCTCCGACAGCGTTCCAAGCCGGGATAGGTCGAGCGAGAGCGCCCGCAGACTTTTGTCGCTCGTGGCATCGATCTTCATTCTCAAAATTGCGATTGGCGTGCGCAGCTCATGTGCGGCCGACGCGATGAAGCGGTTCTGACGATCATATCCGGCATCAAGGCGATCGAGAGCTTCATTGACAGCTCGGACGAGCGGGCCAATCTCCCGTGGAACTCTGTCCTCCGAAAGGCGGATGCCGCGACGCCCGACGTCGATCCGCGCTGCTTCTTCCGCAGTCTTGGTGATGCCGGCCAAAGCACGTCTGACGATCATTGGCGTCGCGACGATGGAGACCAGAGCCAGTGCGAGGAAAATCGCGGCTGCCACCATATTGGATGCCATTGTGATGAGCGCTGTGAAGGGGGTGACCCGCCCATGCGCAATAATCTTCATGTCGCCTAAGGGACCAGCAACCTGGCGGACGACGGCAGAAAGGGTGAAGGGCTCGAACTGCCCACGCATGTCTGCCGAGGACAGTTTGTCGAGATGGGGGATAAGGGGGGCGTACTCAGCAGGTACTTGCCCGAAGGTAACCAAATTGGTGTCGCTCAGCCTGGCAGCGAACCAAAGGTCTGGCGACTCCTCTTGAAGTTTCGCCAGTTCGGGTGTCACTTTCACCATCGGAACTCCAGCCGCATCCCGAACGATCGAGTTTGCGGCGACCTTTGTAACGGCTTCCTCGACATACATCCCATCGGGAGCCGAACTCACGATAAAGACGATGAAGCCAAGGGCGGCTGCCGCGACCGTCAGAAACTGGAGGATAAGTTGCCTGCTGATAAGGCGAAACTTCAATGATGGCTGACGGCGCTTCAATCCATTTCCCTGAGCAGATAGCCCACCCCTCTTACCGTATGGATCTCGACGCCAGCGCCTGAATCGCTGAGTTTTCGACGCAGGCGGGAGACATGAGAGTCGAGTATGTTCGACTGGATCGTATCGTCGAAGCCGTAGACCGCTTCCTCAATGGACTCGCGCAGGACAGCACGCCCGCGGCGGCGAAGCAGTGCTGTGAGCACCCTCACTTCTCGTCTCTGCAGGTTCAACCGCGTTCCGCGCACTCTCGCTTCGCCATGAGCCATATCGAACACGAGGTCACCGATAACAATCTCGTCTGCTGCAAGTGCATTCGGACGGCGACGGACAGCCCGAATGCGAGCGAACATTTCCTCCAGGTCGAACGGCTTCACCAGGTAATCGTCGGCACCATAGTCAAGCCCGGCTACCCGGTCGGTCAGTTCACCGCGCGCGCTTAACACGATGATCGGAACGCCCGGAGCGTCGATACGCAGTTGTGGAATGAGGCTTAGGCCGTCGCCGTCGGGCAGCGTGCGATCGAGCAGAACGAGATCGTGGACGCCAGACCGCGATGCTTCGCTGGCGAGAGACAATCCTGCCACCCAGTCGACGACGAACTGGTCGCGTTCAAGCGCGCCGCGTAAGGCTTTGGCGAATTCGGCCTCGTCTTCAACGAGAAGTACTCTCATTTTGCGTCCTCGATTGCTCACGTCCTCGCTGGAGCACATGCATGAGTCGATGCACGTGCTCCTTCACGGAGTTATCCAGCACCGTTCGTCTACGGAGCTGACACATTATGCAAATGGAAGAGGTGCGGATCTTTCCGAATGAACCTTGATCGGTCCATCTGACCGATCAAGATGTTGTGAAGCCTGAGACAGCCGCTGCAGGTTTGATGACCAGGCCGCCTGCGGTGATCGCTAGCGAGGGTGCTGGTGTCAGGTCAAGATCTATCTCATCATCACGAATTTAGGGGCCGTCGACCTCAAACTTCTCGTCATTCTCGACGTGCTGCTGGACGAAGCGCATGTCAGTCGCGCTGCGCGGAGGCTGAACCTGTCGCAGCCGGCGGTTTCGTCTGCGTTGCAGCGTTGCCGGCACCTTCTGGAGGACAAACTCCTAGACCGCGGACGCGGCACCATGCATCGCACTCCGCGTGTCGATGCCCTGCGTAGTCCACTAAAATCGCTGCTTGCGGGGGTGCAGGATCTGATCGATCCGGCGGAGGTTCCACTTGCTGAACTGCAGCGTGTCCTCAGAGTCACCGCGGCAGACCTGCCGATCGCTGTTATCGCAGAACCGCTTCTGGAGAATCTTGAGCGGATGGCGCCGCACGTCTCTGTCGTTTTCCAGCCCTGGCACGGCGCGGATGCAGCAGCTTCGGCGTTGCGAAACGGCGATTCGGACATTGCGATTTCGGTTTTCGATCGGGTCGAGGAGGAAATCGAACGACGCACACTGCTGGAAGAAACCTATGTCGTTGCGATGCGACGAGATCATCCTGCAGCCAGAGGCTTCGACCTCGATGCTTGGCTCGCCTGGCCGCATGTGGTCGTTTCCGGCCGAGGCGAGATGCGCACACCGCTCGATGCGCAACTGGCTGCCATAGGTCGTCAACGTCAGGTCGGGTTAGTGGTGCCAGCGTTCCAACTTGTTCCCGGCTTACTTGCTCGCACCTCTCTTCTTGGGCTCCTGCCGGCGCACAGCCTCCGCTGGCATCAACACGATGCTCTTATTGCGGTGACGCCGCCAATTCCCATTACGGGATTTCCTCTGCAGATCGCTTGGCATAGCCGGCAATCTGCCGACCGTGGATTGCGACACGTGATCTCGATGATTGAGACGTTGTTCGTGGAGATGGTTTGAGGCTGCTGTCGACAGCCAGGTTGCCGCAGCTGTAGCGCCAGACGCACAGCATACCTCGCCACAACGAACGTGGTCGCCACGCAAGCGCTTCTTGGTTGCCCGCGCCTCACCACCTTCAACTACGGCCGGTCACTTGAAGATCGGAGTAGGGCAGGGCAGACCATCCATTCCCGATCGAAATCCGCCGCTGGCAATTGGGGTGAGAGGGCCCACGGCCCAATTCCAATCGGCGAATTCAAACCAGCGCCGATTCATCTGGCCGATGCATCCAATGGGCTCCCTTTGCAGTGCTGGACAAATATCCGCGATTTCCGAGAGCCGCGATTGGATATGGATAGGTCCGCCGCACTCGTGAGAGACTGCTGCTGCGACTATTTTCCTTTCTCAATAAGGAATGCCAGTCTCGAAGCATCACCATCCAGAGCCGCGCGCCCCCGTTCCCAAAGCTCCGTGTCGATGCCCATGCGCTTGGACAACCAAGCGAGTGTCAGGCGTCGCACTGTTTCGAGCGCGTCGGGTATTTCAGCCTCGGTCTCCTTGGCATCAAGGCCCGCAATGCCTCCGAGGCCGTGGCCTACCCCAGCGATGGTCAAAAGGGCCTCAGCCCCGGGGGCGTCGCTGAAAGCGTCGGCATGCCATTCGGGTCCACGCAGCGTGAAGTGCGGGTTGTCGTCTGCCCCGCAGACCACCATGAGCGGCTTTCGGATCGTGCCGAAATCCACGTCGAAGAAGGGAAAACGAGCGGCGCTCTCAACCGTGAGATCGTCTCCACCCCGGCCCGGTGCGGCCAGCAGGACGCCTGCGCCGATGCGCGGGTCCGAGAAATCCTCATCCTGGAGCCGCGCGCCAAGCAAAAGAGCCGAGGTATGGCCTCCAAAGGAGTGCCCGGCCACGGCGATCCGGCTGCGGTCCAAGCGTCCCGCCACGGCCGGTGCCTGTCGCTCCACCTCGTCAAGGCGGTCAAGGACCGCTTGCATTTCGGCTACCCGTTCGCGCCAGTAGAATGGCGCTTCTGGCTGCCCGGGGCCGAGCCCGCCCAGACGAGAGCTCGCATGGGTCGGCTGGATGATTGCAAGTCCGCGTTCTGCCCAGAACTGGACCAACGGTGCGTAACCGTCCTTGGAGGGGATGTACTTCGACGGTCCGTATCCATGCGAAAACAGCAAGATGGGGAGGTCTCTTCCCGAGGCCGGCGCGGTCAGCCGGAGTTCCAAAACCGGACGGTTTGGCAGGCTCAACCGGATCGGCGTATAAGCTACGGTCAGTAGTGGTTCGGGTGTTGGCAGATGCAAAGCGAGGTTGATCAGTCGGTTCATTCCGTCTCCTTGAGCAGCCACGGCAGGCGACAGTGGCCGCCGCGGCCACCTTTGGGCAGCAGGCGTTAAGCTGCTGCGCTACCCGCATTCTGGAACAATGCATGCGCGTCGGGACCGGCAGGCAGCATCATCGGGGAGTCGACATCGGTAACCGCGCGCCAGACAGCATTCGACACGTCCAGAGCCGACGTCTTGTCCGTCGCATCCCGCAGCGACTGCAAATAGTCTTGCACGAATGCTCTGTAAGCCTCGGGCACATCCATACCCATCCGCGCCACAGCGTTCCGACCGAACGAAGTCTCCGGCGCGCTGCCAGGCAGCACGAGGCGGGCGCGCACGCCGAACTCGGCGGCTTCGATGGCGAAGCTTTCTGTGAAGGCGTTAATGGCAGCCTTGCTCGCCGAGTAGATCGACAGGGCAGGCAGCGGGCGCAACGTCACGCTGGAGCTGATGTTCACGATGACACCGCTTCGGCGCTGGCGCATTCCCGGCATGACTGCCCGTGACATAGCCATGGTGCCGAGCACGTTGATCTGGAAAAGCTCGCGTGCCTTGTCGATGTCCGCGCCTTCCAGCACGTTTAGCATACCGACGCCGGCATTGTTGACCAGCGCATCGATTCGACCCGTTTCGGAAAGCGCTGCCTCAATGCTCTCCGGCTTGGTTACGTCGAGCGAGACGATGCGGAGGTTGTCAGTGACTGGCAACCCCTCTGCTGAGGGCGATCGCATCGTCGCTATGACCTCCCAGCCTTCGTCCAGGAAACGTGCGGCGATGGCCTGTCCGAAGCCTGAAGAACAGCCTGTGATGAGGATACGGGGCATGGCTCTTTCCTTTTCTGTGAGACCGTGAGATAGACCCAGAGGTTCGGACTAGCCATGATGTAAAGTCCGTCATGATTCATCGAGAGTCCGAATGCATGCCCGAAGTCGCATCAGACCCGCTGGCTAGCGTCGTCGCTCTTCTCAAACCTCGACCGGACATCTCCAAGATGGTCGTGGCCGGAGGGCGCTGGCAGGTCGAACGCACCGACATGGCGAGCCCGTTCTATGCCGCCAATGTCGAGGGGTGCGCACACCTGGTCGTGGAGCGGCAAAAGCCGATCCTGCTGAGGGCAGGGGACTTCGTGATTGTACCGGAGCTCAACAGCTTCACGCTGACCAGCGAACTCCCGCCGCCACCTGGCGTTGTCAAGCGTCCGCTCGAGACTGGGCCGGGCATATTCCGCCTTGGGCCGGTCGACAGCCCCGTCGAGATGCGAGCCCTTGTAGGCCACTGCCGGTTCGACGCGCCCGACAAGGCACTTCTTCTCTCCGTGCTCCCGCAGATGATCCACGTCCGGGGGCAAGACCGGCTCACGGCACTTGTGATGATGATTTACGATGAGACAAGCGCCGAACGGCCCGCCCGTGCCATGGTTCTTGATCGACTGCTGGAGGTCCTGATGATCGAGGCATTACGGTCGGGTGCAAGCCCTGATCTTCCGCCTGGTCTTGTGCGTGGCCTGTCAGACCCCAGGCTTGGCGTCGCGCTGCATCGGATCCACAACGCAGGAGACAGCTCCATCACCGTGAAGGGTTTGGCACAGGAGGCCGGAATGTCCCGTTCGGCCTTCTTCGAACGGTTCAAGGCCACGCTTGGCTGCGCGCCCATGGAGTATGCAATACGTTGGCGAATGGCGGTTGCGCGCGACCTCCTGCTGCGCGGTGAACTGACCAACGCTGAAATTGCGCATCGGGTCGGCTATGGATCGGCCAGCGCGTTCGGCATGGCGTTCGTTCGCCATTGGGGCATGTCGCCCAGAGCGTTCATCGAAGGTCGCGCCAAGGATTAAGGCGTTCGAAAAATCTCTGCTGCCGCCCACCGGGTCGCACGGCTTCGACGGTTCAATTGCAGCCCGTCGGCCCCTGGAGGCAAATGCTCTCGCAGCGATGACGCGCAAACGAGTTTGGTCAACGCCGGCGAGCGGAACCCTTCAGTGCAGCAATAATTGCGACGGCTTCGCTGGCGAGTTGATCGCGCGTGGGGGTTACCCCCAGGACCACCATGCGCCAGTACAACGGGGCCGGAAGCAAGTCGAGCGCTAGGTCCCGATCGACGCCAGCATCCAACTCGCCCCGCCTGATCGCGCGGTCCAGAATGACCTGAGCTTGCTCTCGGCGGGCATGCGCTACCTGAGTGTTCAATTCCCGCATCGGAGCAGACCGCGCAGCTTCGGCATGAAGATCCGGCAGGATGCGACGGATTGTTGGGTGGCGAAAGACCACTCGCAGGCGGATTAGGAAAGTCAAAACGTCAGCTTCGAGACTTCCGTGGTCTTCTGGCATGGCTAGCTTCAGCCCGAGTGATGACACGGCTGCCGCTGCGAATTCATGGTGCGACGAGAAACGGCGATAGATTGCCGCTTTGCCTGCCCCGGCTCTGGCAGCCACGCGTTCAAGACTTATGGCAGCAAAGCCACGTTGCGCCCATTCTTCGAAGAATGCGCGGTAAAGAGTATCGGTCAATGCAGCGCTCTTCACAGCCGCTCCAGACGGCTTTCTTCTGGTTTTTAGGACGGAACGGTTGCGTTCCAACGAAGCGCCTCCTATATCGTCGATACGTTACCGTTCCGTCCATATGAGGTTTCATGATGTCTGACAAGTTCGATAGCTTCTCCGACCTGCTTCGCGGAGCATTGGGTGAACGGCTCGCCCCTGCGGACATCTTGCTCGACATGTTCACCGATGATGTTCTCTTCGAGTTTCCCTATGCGCCCGATGGGCTGCCCGGCCGACTGGAAGGGACACCGGCCCTTGCGGCTCATCTCGAGAAACTCGGTCCATTACTCACCTTTGGGCCGATGCACCTGGGCAATGTTCATGCCGTCGGCGAAACAGTGATCTTCGAGTTTTCTTGCACCGGTCAGGGTGTGAAAACGGGCGCTCCATACGATCAAGTCTATATTTCGGTCGTCACTCTGCGCGAAGGGCGCATCGCGCACTATCGTGACTATTGGAACCCGCTCGTCGTGCTGACGGCGTTGGGGGGTACGAACGCCGCCGCCGCCGCATATGCCGGTGCAGCCCAATGATGGTCGAGCGGGTCCTCATTACCGGTGGCAAAGGCAAGACTGGACGTCGCGTGGCGTCTCGCTTGAGTGCCGCTGGCATCAACGTCGACATCGGCACACGCACGCCAGACGGTCGCCAAGACAGGCGTTTCGATTGGTCAGATCCAACTTCTGCATCCGCCTTCGAGGGATGCGATGCGGTCTACCTTGTAGCGCCGACCGATCGCACGGACCACTTGGCAGTCATGCAACCTTTACTGGAGGCGGCGATGGCACGCGGCGTCCGGCGCTTCGTTCTGCTCAGCTCGTCGCTTCTGGAACCCGGCGGTCCCATGATGGGTGAGGTTCATGAATGGTTGGCAAAGAGCGCGCCGGATTGGGCCGTCCTGCGCCCGTCTTGGTTCATGCAGAATTTCTCTGAAGGGCCACACGCCGGGACGATTTGGGAAGAGGGGGCTATTTACACAGCCACCGGCGCCGGACGTGTTGGCTTCATCGACGCCGAAGACATCGCCGCCACGGCCGCAGCGTGCCTGACTGCCGCAACGCCACTCAACTCCGACGTTGTGCTGACGGGACCGGAGGCATTGAGTTACGACGATGCCGCAGCGATCATCGCTGCGGCTCTTGGTCGTCCAGTTCACCATGTATCGCTTGACCCGGCCTCTCTGACAGCGCGTCTGGTGTTGCAGGGATTACCGGCCAACTATGCCGAGACGCTCACGGCTTTGGACGCACACATCGCAGCAGGCGCTGAAGATTGCACGACTTCGGGCGTTGAACAGGTGACAGGGCGACGGCCCACGCCATTTCGCGCATTTGTGCAGCGCGTCCTCGAACGGTGGAAGTGACGCGCGAGGCCCCGGATCAAACCTTTGAGGGGATCTGGTCTTAGCCCTTCGACGCAGGCCGCAGCAGCCCGCCTCAATCATCTGTCTGTTGCGGGTGGCACGTCGCGAGCACCAGGCAAACGAGTTTCAATGACCGAAAAAGGATCGCAAGCGGTCGTTAAGAACAGCCTCAGCTTAATGGCAGCTTCTCGTGCGTCTTCACCCAAAATCGGACTGTCCGGAAACGGCCCCCAAATCGCCTTGGGAAATTATTTCCTCAATTTGATCCGCTGACCGTACGTCGACTACGGAAATGGGTTAGGTGACGGACTGCCCGCTTCTGTTGACGAGCATCGGTAAGCACACTGTGGCTCCGCACTACCCCACGATCTGCTTCGTTCACGATACCTCACTGTTCCTTTTGGCATATCACTATCAGATGTTGGCATCTGATCGATCGCCGCAGGACAGGAACAAGCGCCGGCAGAACCGCCTTTTGGAGCAATCCCTCAGATGAACGCTGCATTAGGGGAAGCCTCGGGGTCGTCGGTGGGCAACCTAATGGATGCCTCGAAACCGGACGATCCTCTGGACCTCGGCGATTTCAGGCTGAGCGAGGTGCCGATCCGATTCGCGATGGCTGCGACGATGGCAAGGCCTAGCCCGCTGCCATCGCTATTCGCGTTCGCTCGTTCGAAGCGTGCCGTCAGGCGGTCGAGCATTTCGCGCGGCACCACGGGACCATCGTTCGCGACAACGAGGTGGCCGTCCGCCGTCAGCGTCACCTCGACTGCCAAATTTTCCGCTCCGTGACGGAGAGCGTTTTCCACAAGGTTTCGGCACAAGATGGCGAAGGCGTCGGGGTCAAGGTCCGACATGACGGCTGCGTCGGGAAGGTTCAGGACGATGCGGCCAGGAGCGCCCGCGCGTCCTATATCGTCTACCACGACGCGTGCGACCGCCTTCAGGTCTGCGCTCCGGTCCATCCGCAGCCTCCCGCCTTCCGCCCGCGCGAGCTGCATGAGGCGTTCGGAGAGTCGGGTCAGACGTTTGAGTGTCGCCTCGATCTCAGTGGCACGAGCTTCGGTCGCCGGCTCGTGCGTCTCCGTTTTCAGCCGCTGCGCCTGGGCGATTGCGCCGGCCAACGGCGTTCTCAACTCGTGTGCCGCGTTCGCGGCAAAGCTGCGCTCGGCCTCGAACGCATCGCGCAGCCGGGCCAGAAGACCGTTGAGTGTCGCGGCCAGCGGACCAATCTCCGTCGGCAGATCGCTCGCGGGAACCTCCGACAAGTCACGGGCACTGCGCGCCTCCAGCCGAGCGCGGAACCGGCGCAGGGGATCCAGGCTGAAGCGGACCGCCAGGATGATGGCCGCAAGCGCGACCGGCAGGACGATCAGGAGCGGCAGGCCGAGCCCCATCTGGATCTCCCGCGCGACCGACGCGCGATGGGCCAGCGGCTCGGCCACGGTAATCCGGATCGTGTCCTGAAGCGCCGCGTCGCTGTAGAGCCGGTGGGTTGCGGTCTGCCGAAATCCCTGACCGTCCCAGGGTGGGAACACGGCAGGGTCGGCCGCGTGCGATTGCAGCAGGATGCGCCCCTCGACATCGCGCACGAGGTAGGTGAAGAATTCGTCGTGCTCCCGGATGGGCGCGAGCCGCTGCGTCACGCCCTGATCTTCCCGCCCGACGATATCGGTCACCGCAAGCGGCAGGATCCGTTCCGCAGTCTCCCGCAGGGCGCTGTCGAAGACCTCGTCCAGCTCGCCCCGGACGATCACGGCCGTTACCGTCGCCGCGAGCAGCCACAGCACCGTAAGCGCCAGGCCGAGCGACAGGCCGAGCCGGCCCTGAAGGCTCGCAGGCCATTTCATGATTTGCCGAGCCTGTAGCCCATGCCGCGCTCGGTCTCGATGACCGAAGCCCCGAGCTTCTTGCGCAGGCGGCTGACATGGACCTCGATGGTGTTGCTCTCCACCTCGGCATCGAAGGCGTAGAGCTTCTCCTCCAGCTGTGCCTTGGACAGCAGTTGACCGGGGCGTGCGAGGAAGGCGTCGAACAGCGCCCATTCCCGTGCCGTCAGTTGCACTGGTTTGCCGTCCCGGTGAACGCTGCGCGCCGCGAGGTCGATTTCAAGCGGCCCGTGGCTAACGATGGGGTTCGGGTTGCCGCTGTAGCGCCGGGCGACTGATCCGATCCGGGCGGAGAGCTCGGCCAGATCGAAAGGCTTCACGAGATAGTCGTCGGCGCCCGCGTTCAGCCCCTCGATCCGATCCGAAACTTGGTCGAGCGCGGTCAGGATGATGACCGGGGTCACGTCTCCGCGCGCGCGCAGGCTCTTCAGGAAGCCGATCCCGCGACCGTCCGGCAGCATCAGGTCGAGCAGGATCAGGTCATAGGACGCGGATTTCACAGCGTCGCCGGCCGCATCGAGGCGCATCACCCAATCGACCGACTGCCCATCGGCCGCGATCTGGTCGCGCACCGCCGCGCCAAGCACCGTGTCGTCCTCGATCAGCAGGATGCGCATGCTCGTTCCCGTCCTCTTCCGATGACCCTCCATGATCCGCCTGGCTGACACGAAGCTGAAGATGCGGGGTACGTCCCTTCAGGCTGCTGTCAGCTTCGCCGCGCATGAATTTCGTCAAGATGGCCGCATCGAGGAGTTTGGCCCATGAAGAAGACATTGACCATTTTCGGCTTTCTCGCGGTCTTCCCGGCTGGAGTCGCGCTGGCGGACGACGACTGCTTCGTGCCGATGGCCGACTGGCAGCCGCGCGACGCCGTCGCCCAGCTGGCCGAGGAGAACGGCTGGACGGTGCGCCGGATCAAGATCGACGACGGCTGCTACGAAATCGACGGCCGCGACGCCGAGGGGCGCCGGATCGAGGTGACCGTTCATCCGGCGACGCTCCAGGTGATCGAGTTCGAATACGAGGACGAGGACGACGACGATCGCCCCCGCCGGGATCGCGAGGGAGCCGACGATGACTGACGCAATCCCACACCAAGGGCCAGAGATGAGCACGGGGCCGAGCAGCAAGGTCCGTGTCTGGGATCCGCTGGTCCGCGTGTTCCATTGGGGCCTGGTCGCAGCCTTCGCGACCGCATGGCTGACTGCGGACGAGCTGCAACCTGTCCATGAGTTCGCAGGCTACACCGTCGCCGCACTTGTGGCCTTCCGGCTGGTCTGGGGCCTCGTCGGCAGTCGCTACGCGCGCTTCGCCCAATTCCTGAAAGGCCCCGGCGAGACGCTGGCCTATCTCGGAGACATGACCCGCGGACGCGAGCGGCGCTACCTCGGCCACAACCCGGCGGGCGCGGCGATGGTCGTGGCGCTGCTGGTTGCGCTGTCAGGGACGGCTTTCACCGGCTGGCTCATGGAGGACGAGGCCCGTCTGGCGATGCTTCCGTCCATGCCCGCCATCGTGGCGCCCGCCTGGGCCGACGACGACGGTGGCGAGCGCGAATATGGCGAGCGCGGTGAAGTCGAGGGCCCGCTGAAGGAGGTCCACGAGACGCTCGCCAACCTGATGCTGCTGCTTGCCGCGCTGCATGTGGGCGGCGTCGTGCTGGCCTCCTTCCGTCACCACGAAAATCTGGCGCGCGCCATGGTGACCGGCGACAAGCGCGGACCCGGTCCCGGCGACATCGCCTGACAGCACCCAACCCCACGGCCGACCGTCCCTTCGGCCCCGCCTGGCCTCGCCCTCACGGGCGGGGCCTTTTTTCGTCCGACGCTCTCTTCCTGACAGCAAGCTGAAGCGGGAATCGCGGACGCGTCAGGAAGCCCTCAGGTCGGATCTCCAGATTGTCCTCAGCAGATGACAAGGAGACCCTGCCATGAAGAAGACCCTGACACTTCTGGTCGCATCCACGGCACTGACCGCTGCGATCGGCGTCCCCGCCTGGAGTGCCATGCAAGCCCCAGCCGATGGCGTCCTTCGGCCCATTGCCGCGCTCTTCGATGATGCCTCGCAAGCCATGCCGCTCGTTCTCGCAAGCGACGATGACGACGACGACCGATGGCGGGACGGTTCGCGTCGCGGTCACGACGATGACGACGATGACGATGACTGCGACGACGATGATGACGACGACGATTGCCGCGGTGGCGCTCGCAATCCCGCGCCCGCCGGCACAACCGCCCCTCCGCAGAACGGTCTCTTCGGGAACGGCGCACCTCCGCAGGTTCAGGTGAACTGAACCGCTCTCGAGCCCCATCTCCGAACAAGGACCATCCCGATGAAATCGATTCTCGCAACGCTCGCGCTGACCACGGCGTTGACGATTCCCGGCCTCGCCATGGCAAGGCCGGTGACGCTCACCACGACCCTCAACAATTACGGCGGCGACGGGGCGTATCTCGCGCTCTACGTCACCGACGCCTCGGGCGCCTATGTCGGCAGTCTCTGGATGGCTGGAGGCAAGTCCAAGTACTACGAGCATCTGAGCGACTGGTACCGCGCCACCGGCGGCGACACCGCGCAGGTCAACGGCATCACCGGCGCCAGCGTCGACGCGGGCCGCACGCTCGAGATCACGCTCGACCTCGCCGACGCGCTCTTCGACGCGGGCTACACTCTCCACATCGACGCGGCCGTCGAGGACATGCGCGACAGCCCGAACGAGGTGGCCGTACCGCTCACGACCGATGGCGCGGGCACGCCGGTGACCGGGCGCCGGTACGTCGCCAGCTTCGCCTACGACATGTGAGGAGCGGGGCCATGATCCGCGCACTCCATCGCTGGCCGGGTCTTCTGGCCCTCGCGCTCGTCACCATCCTGAGCCTGAGCGGCGCGGCTCTGTCGGTCTTCCCTGCGGCCGAGCGCATCACCGCGCCGCAGGCGGAAGCCGGACTGACTGTCGCCGCTCTCGCGGACCGCATCCAAGCCGTCTATCCGGGCGTCGAGCAGATCCGCCGGTCGCCCTCAGGTCGGATCACCGCCTACTGGTTCGATCAGGGCGCGCCGGGCGCCGCCGTGATCGACCCGGCGACGGGCGAGGGCGTGGCCTCGGCCGACCCGAACCAGGCCGAACGCTGGCTGACCAACCTGCACCGGTCGCTGTTCCTCGGTGATGGCGGCCGCTTCGCCATGGCTGCAGGGGCCGCCGCCATGCTGATCCTCTCGCTCTCCGGGGCCGCCCTTGTCGTGCGGCGGGCTGGCGGTTGGCGGCACTGGTTCGCGCCCCTGCGCGGACCGCTCGCCGGGCGGCTGCACGCCGAGATCGCCCGGATTGCTGTCGTCGGCCTCGTCCTGTCCTCCACGACCGCCCTCTGGATGACGGCGTCTACCTTCGATCTTCTACCAGACGGAGGCTCCATGCCGGCCGTCCCCGCCGAGGTAAGCGGGGAGACGGGGTTCGCGCTCGATCAGATGATTACGTTGCGGCAGACGCCCGTCGCCGAGCTGCGCGAGCTGAGCTTTCCCTATCCCGGCGACGCGACGGACGTCTTCACGGTCAAGACGGACCGGGGCACGGGATATCTCGATCAGGGCGACGGCGCTCTCCTGGCCTGGGCCGACCTGACAGGATGGGAGCGCGTCTCGGAGACCATCTACATGCTGCACACCGGACAGGGGGCGGCGACGCTGGGGCTCGTGCTCGGGCTCATGGCGCTCGGCGTGCCCGCGATGGGCGCGACGGGTGTGGTGATCTGGCTCGCCGGGCGGCGCGGTCGACCGCGCATCCGGGGAAATCAGCCCGCCGGTCGCGCCAAGACGATTCTGCTCGTCGGCAGCGAGGGCGGCAGCACCTGGGGCTTCGCCGCGACCTTGCAGGCCGCACTTACAGAAGCCGGGCAGAGCGTCCATGTCGGCCCGATGTCGGGCTTCGCGCCGGAGCGATATGCGCGGGCGGAGCGGATCATCCTGCTCGCCGCGACCTATGGCGACGGGGCGGCGCCGGCCTCAGCGAAAGGCTTTCTCGACCGGCTGAACGCTTCCGACCGCGCGCCGAACATCCCTCTCGCGGTACTCGGCTTCGGCGACCGGAGCTTTCCGGCCTATTGTGCCTTCGCCAAGTCCGTCGCGGCAGCGGCGGAGGCGAAGGGCTGGCCCGAACTGCTGGCTCTCGACACCATCGACCGCCAGTCTCCGCAGGATTTCGCGCGTTGGGGCCGGGCGCTCGGAGACGTGCTCGGGATAAGACTCGAACTGTCGCACCGGCCTGTCCAGACGCAGACGACCACGCTGACCCTCGTCTCACGGCGCGACTACGGCGCCGAGGTGCAGGCGCCGACCACGATCCTGCGCTTCGCGCTTCCGCATGCCTCGCTCTGGCAACGTCTGCGCGGCGCCGGGTTCGCCCGGTTCCACGCGGGCGACCTGATCGGCATTCTGCCCGAAGGAGGCGCCGTCCCGCGGCTCTACTCTCTCGCCTCCGGACGCCGCGACAGCTTCATCGAGATCGTGGTCAAGAAACATCCCGGCGGCCTCTGCTCGGGTCAGCTCACGGCGTTGGAGCCGGGCGACACGGTGGCCGCCTTCCTCCGCCGCAATCCGGGTTTCCGTCCGGGCCGGAGCCGCGCGCCGCTGATCCTGATCGGGGCGGGCACGGGGATCGGACCGCTTGCGGGCTTCGTGCGCGGCAACGCCCGCCACAGGCCGATCCACCTCTTCTTCGGGATGCGCCATCCCGACAGCGACTTCTTCTACGGCGAGGAGCTGGTGACTTGGCAGGACGAGGGGCGTCTGACGCGGCTGGTCACGGCCGTCTCACGCGGGGCGCGTCCCCACTATGTCCAGGACGCGCTGCGCGGCGAGGCCACTCAGGTCGCGGAGCTCATCCGCAATGGGGCGCGCGTGATGGTCTGCGGCGGACGAGACATGGCAACTGGCGTGGCGGATGCGCTGGCCGAGATCCTCGCACCGGCCGGGCTGACGCCGGCGGTCCTGAAGGCGGAGGGGCGGTATGTCGAAGATGTCTACTGAGCGCGTTCGCATCGCCCTGAACGGACCGACCATGGGTACGCGCTGGTCGGCACTGTTCTTCGCGGAGCCGGACTTCGACCCGGCCCCGATCCGCGCGGCGCTGCAGGCGGCCGTGGAAGAGGTGGACGGACAGATGTCGACCTGGAACGCGGGCAGCGACCTGATGCGGCTCAACGCGGCGCCGGTGGGAGAATGGGTGGCGGTGCCCGCGCAACTGGCCGCGGTCCTGCGCCTCGGCCTCGAGATCGGGCGCGCCTCGGGCGGGGCGTTCGACATTGGCATGGGCGACGCGGTGACGGCCTGCGGCTTCGGGCCCGGGGACGCCGCGCCGGATGGCATCCGCGCCGCGATGACCGCCTCACGCCGCCCGGCACATGAGGCGCTGGAGATGGACGATGCCCGCGTGCGCAAGGCCGCATCCCTGAAACTCGACCTCAACGGTATCGCCAAAGGCTATGGCGTCGACCGGCTCGCCGAGACCCTGCGCGATCATGGGATTTCGGATGGACTCGTCGGGATCGATGGCGAAATGCGTGCAATGGGGCTCCGGCCGGACGGCGAGGCCTGGACCATCGCGGTCGAGGCGCCTGACGCCGAGCGCCGCACACCGCATTCGATCCTCGCGCTGCAGGATGCCGCCGTCGCCACCTCGGGCGACTACCGTCACTGGGTCGAGGTGCAGGGACGCCGCCTGTCGCACACGATGGACCCGCTGCGCGGCGCGCCGCTGATCGCGTCGCCGGCCTCGGTAACCGTCGTGGCTCGAACCTGTGCCGAAGCCGATGCGTGGGCGACGGCCCTCATGGTGCTTGGGCCGGACAAAGGCGCGGCGCTCGCAAGACGAAGCGGGCTCGACGCCCTGTTCCTCTTGCGCGATGATGATGCCAGCGCACGGGGCGTGGGAGTCGGACGACTATTTTCCGAAGAGCCAGCGGCAATCGCCTCAGCCGAGGGGAGATAGGCCGCATGGAGACGACACGGACCGACCGCTTCAAGACCGCTATCCTGCTCATTGCCGCGACCGGCCTAATTGCGGGACTTGCCTTTCACCTTTCTGGCAGAACCGAGACAGCGAGCCTGGTCTGGATCGCCGGCTCTTTCCCACGATGGAGGTCGATTGGGGCATTTCAGCAGGAGCTCCTCGAAGACGCCGTGATCCCAGACGAGTTGCGCTTTGCGCCCCACGAGCCCGCCACTCTGAAATTGAAGGCTGTCTCTGATGGGCAGATCGATTTCGTGCAAGGAAATACAACATGAGCCGCCTTTCGCATTTAGAAATCCACATGGTGCATCGCATCGGTTGGCTACGGGCGGCGGTGCTCGGAGCCAACGACGGACTGGTGTCGACTGCGAGTCTTGTGGTCGGCGTCGCCGCAGCGGGATCCGGAAAGTCGGAGGTCCTGATCGCCGGGATGGCTGGCCTCGTCGCCGGTGCGATGTCCATGGCGGCTGGCGAGTATGTCTCCGTAAGTTCCCAGACTGATGCTGAAAGGGCCGACTTGGCCCGCGAAACCCGCGAACTTTCAGAGACGCCCGAAGCCGAGCTAGAGGAGCTGACAAATATCTATGTGGACCGAGGGCTCGACCGTGATCTGGCCGAGAAAGTCGCTGTTCAGTTAACCGAGCGCGACGCCTTAGGAGCGCATGCACGCGACGAACTCGGGATCTCAGAGACCGTCACGGCTCGCCCGATTCAGGCGGCTTTGGTTTCCGCGCTGACGTTCGCCGTCGGGGCCGTGGTGCCCCTGATCGTCGCGTTGCTGGCGCCCGAGGCGCAGATCGCAGTTCTTGTGGCGGCATCAACGGTTGCTGGTCTGGCCGTCCTCGGCGGCCTCGGAGCATCCGCTGGCGGTGCGGCGCTTGTTCGCGGGGCTGCGAGGGTCACGTTATGGGGGGTGCTCGCGATGGCCGCGACAGCAATGGTAGGAACTCTGTTCGGTGTTACGGTAGGTTAGGAAATCCGCTGATCTCGAAAACTGGCTGCTTTTCCTCGCGCAGACTTACTCCTTGGCATTCTGCTGTGGATCATTTCGAAACGTCACCTTTTTTCGTTCAAAAGCCGACAAATCAGCAGTCTGCACCGAAAGCGTCGATGAATAAACATCTCCTAACCTCTAGAGAACCGTGTGACGCCTGTGGCTGGACTGGGATATTTTTTGCCTGACGGCTTGCCGACATAAAAGTCCCGAAGCTGCCTTTCGATCCACCGCAACGTCAGAGTTCGTAGACGCGATCGAAGCCAACCCGCTCCACAAAGGACTGATCGTGGCTTACGACGAGAAGCGCACCATCGAAGTCCCGCAAAGCGTTCTCCAGGAGCTCGACCGATTCGATGTCGAGGTGATTGGTCGGTTCATCCAGGATGACGAGCCATGGCGGCGGCGACCCCGATAGCGTCGCGGCAAGGCCCGCCTTCAAACGTTCGCCGCCGGACAGCGTCCTGACGACCTGGTTCGCATCCTGGTTGCGAAATGCGAAGCGGGCACAGATCGCGTAGGCTTCCTCGTCGCTGGCATCCGGATGCAGCCGGCGGATGTTGTCCAGAATGCTTTTGTCGGGATGGAGCAGGCTGACATGCTGGTCGAGTATGACGATGCGGCCCGCGGCGCGGTGAACCGTTCCCGCCATGGGCGTGAGCAACCCTGCGGCGACGCGCAGAAGCGTCGTCTTACCGCTGCCGTTTGGCCCCTTCAAGGCGACGCGTTCTGGCCCGTTGATGCGCAAGTTCCATGGGCCAAGGAGACGATCCCCGGCTTTGGCCACCACGCCATCCATGGAGAGAACGTTGGCCCCAGAGGGTAGCCCGGTCGGTGGAAGAGCGATCGTCAGCGGTGTCATGACCTCCACCCTCGCACGAGCCTCTTCCGCCTCTGTCAGGGCTTCGCCCAAGCGTCGATCGTTGATCGCCTGCGCCCGCCCGCCGCTGTTCTCCGCGCGCTCGGCCCGCGCATCCAGCAACAGCTTCGGCTCAGACCCCTTGGACGCGAACGAACGTCCCGCTCTGTCGCGTCGCTCCTTTGCTTCGCGCTGTGCTTGGGCGGCTTGGCGTGCCTTGCGTACGCTGGCATCGGCGCGCTCCAGCTCGGCGCTGGCGCGGCGCCGATCCTTATCTCGAGCAGCGACGAAAGCAGACCAACCTCCGCCGAAACTGCGTGCTCCGATCGTCGTCAACTCCAGAATGCGGTCCACGTCTTCCAGAAGCTCTCGATCATGGCTGGCGACAACGACACCTCCGGACCAATCCCGCATCAGGCCACGGATCGCAGCACGACCGGCGACGTCGAGATTGTTGGTTGGCTCGTCCAGAAGCAGGAGGTCCGGTGCCTCGATGACGAGACGGGCAATGCCGACGCGCATCCGCTCGCCACCCGACAGCGTTCGGAGACGACGGTCTAGCGGCAAGTCGGGGAGCCCGACTTGTAGAAGGGCTGCACCGATGCGGCTCTCCAATGTCCAGTCCGCGGTATCCAAATCGATGGCGGTGCCGTTCCCCGCCAGGATGCGCACCAGCGTCTCCAGACGGTTCGCGACGCCAAGCGCTTCGGCCAAGCTCCAGTCCCCGGGCATGTCCTGCTGGAGAATGCCGACCGTTCCAGCACGACGCACAGTGCCGGACGATGGCTCAGCGAGGCCAGCGGCGATGCGAAGGAGAGTGGATTTGCCGGAGCCGTTGCGGCCAACAATCCCAACTCGTTCTGAACCGATCGCGACCGTTAGATTATGAAAGAGCGGGTGATCAGACGTTCGAGCGGAGACAGTATCGAGCGTGAGGAAGGCAGACATGGGCAACCGTGACAGGTCTTGAAACAAGGCGAATTGCGTCGTTCATCCAGTTATTCACGGCTGCACTCCTTCTATGGTCCACCTTCGACATATTACCTGAGTGCCTTCCATTCAACCGAACGGCCGGCTTTAGGCATCCGAAGACAGAACCTGGACTCTCGAAATGGGGTCGGAAGCCGTCTTTGAAACAGCTTACGTTTAATGGCAGCTTCTCGTGCGTCTTCACCCAAAATCGGACTGTCCGCTTTCGGCCCCGTTCCTGCTGCGGGAAATCATTTCCCAACTTTGATTAGTTGAGCGAGCGACAAAGACCGTGGTGGGCTTAGTTGCGAGGGGCAGCTTTTGAGCGAGCGTGGCACTGAAGCAGTCATACCTCTACTTGCACGAGCACATTCGATGGTCGATGATCCGGCATGACAGAGTTGTTTGACCATGATGCATACATAGCTGCGGCGCCGGAAGCTCTTCGGCCGCAACTTACCGTCGTTCGTGCTCGCTTCAAGCAGGCTCTTCCTGATGCGAAAGAGGTGATGCGATACGGCATGCCAGGCTTCACTGCTGGAGGCGTGATGATCGTTGGCTACGGAGCGTTCAGCAAACAGTGCGGCCTCTATGTCAGCAAAGGCGCGATCAACGCACACGCTGACGATATCGCCGCAGCTGGGCTAAAAGCGTCCAAGACCGGTGTTACATTCTCACCAACAAAGCCGATACCTGACGAGCTCATTACGGCGCTAGCCGTGGCATCCCGCAAAGATGCGGCGGTCTGACCGCCAATGTCCAAATGAGGTCCAAGCCGCTTTAAGGACTGGTCGAGGCTCACGGCTGCTATCAGGCTCTCGGCATCTAAAAGCGGACAGACCGCTACCGGCCCCTAAGGCGTCCGAGGGAAGACTTTTCCTAGCTTGCCCACTCCGGCGCCGCCCCCGACTAGACCGATGCCGGAGGCCGAATGTCGGCTTTCTCCGCTTCTTCGCTAGAACCGGAGAGACCGCTCACGGCCCCGCAGGCGGCGGGAGAAAATGCTTCTCGACTAGGCTTGGATGAGTGAACACTTATAGCGAAGGGATGATGAGCTACATTGTTGGGATAGTGCGCTTCTGCTGAAGGAAAGTCCCGCTAACTCTTCTTTGCACGCACATCATACGAGTCATTAAGCGCTTCAATGGAATTGTGCGCACCTTGCGTCTCGGCGGCGATATGTGCGTTGTGGTCGAGTTTGAACCAATAGGCCGAGTCCCGCGCGTTACGCTAAGCGCATTGCAGCTGGTGATCCGAGGGAGCAATGATCAATTTAACTGCATGTCGATACTTTCTCGAAGTGTTGCATCTAGGATCTATTCGCCTTGCTGCGGATCGCTTGCATGTCTCTCCGTCTGCCATCAGCAGACAAATCGCCAAACTTGAGAGAGAGTTTGGCGAGACACTTCTTGATCGACGCGCAAACGGCGTCCAATTGACCGAAGCCGGAAGGCTTGCGGCTGAGCATTTCGCATCCATTCTTGATCAGATTGATCTGATCAGAGGCGAGATGTCGGATCTTCGAAAGCTGAAATCCGGCAACGTCTCCGTGGCGACCGTCGATGGGATCACCGATCCCTACCTGTCGGAGCAGATCCTCGCCTTCCGCAAGAAATTCCCGGCCGTGGATTTCCGCATGCGCATTCGCGGGCGCGAGCGCGTTCTCGAAGCTCTGGAAAAACGCATGTGCCAGGTCGGCTTCGTCTACGATCACTTCTCACATCCGATGATGGAGATCGTCGGGCAGTGGCGCCAGCCGCTTTTGGCGCTCGTGCCGCCATCCCATCCCTTCGCGGATGGCAGACGCGTTCAGCTTTTTGATCTTGCGGCATGCGACTGCGTCCTGCCCGACGACAGCTACGGCATCCATCATCTGGTCAACAGGGCATTCCGGAAATTCGGCGGCCGGCCGAAGCCGATCATGGTCGCGGATCAACTCCATTTCCTGATCCGTCACGCGATCCGATCCAACGCGATCGTCTATGTGCCGCTCCAGGCAGCCTTGCGCGAGGTGGAAGCCGGCGAACTCGTTCCGCTCAACCTCGATTGCGCGGATTTCGAGCATCGATTCATCTACGCGATCGTGCGTCGGGATCAGCGACGGTCACCGGCCTGCGATGCCTTCATCACCATGCTGACCTCCAATTTCCCGAAACACGAGAAATCGGATGCTAGCATGCTAAAGCGGATCAGAGCCGGTCAGGCGTGAAGCTCGATCGTGATGTCGGCTTCGACCGGGGCGTTTAGGCCGAGCTCATGCTGGGTGAGAGCCGCGCGGGCATGCTTGCCGTTTTCTTCGCCCCAGAGTTCCACAAACAGGTCGGAAGCGCCGTTCAGCACAAGGTGCGGTTCGGTGAAGCCTGGCGCGCATGAGACGTAGCCGATCATTTTGATGATCCGCTTGACGCGATCGAGATCACCGAGCACCGCCTTCATCATCGCCAGATGATTGATCGCCATCAGACGGGCAGAGGCATAGCCCTGGTCGATGGTCAGGTCCGATCCGACCTTGCCGACATAGGGCAGCACATCGTTGTCGTTCTCGTCCGGCTGCGTGCCGAGCGTGCCGGATGTGTAGAGAATGTTCCCGACGACGACGCCAGGCAGGTAGTTGCCGATCGGCTTAGGCCGGCGCGGGAGAATGATCCCCAGACCCTTCAGGCGTGCTTCTGTTGAATGCGGCATCGGACATACTCCCGTTGAGTTGTTTTAGGTGACCGCAAACTAAGTAATCCGACGGCGTCCGGGAGTGCGTAGTCGGCAACGAAGCGTTGTCCTTTCGGCAACGCCTCATTATTCTGATCGATAGCGTAGGGATGGAAATAGTAGAAAATTCAATGACTAAATGAATCGGTTCTGACGGTGGAGGATCGGTCGGGTGCTGCAGCGCAGCGAATGCGCTGCTAGTCCAGCAGGGAATTTCTCGTATGGTCCGGACACTGTGTCACACCAGCAGGGGCCAACGGGGTGCATTCAAGACCACTGTCGAAAATCGCAGCGGACCTCCGCAACGGCGACACCAGGCCGTCGGACCTGATCCGCGAAGCGTCGGAACGCTACGAGGCGACAGAGGGCAAACTCCACGCTTACCGCACCTGGGCAGGCGATCGGGCGACCGAACAGGCGGCGGCGCTGGACAAGCTGGTCGCAACGGGCATCGATCTCGGTCCGCTGATGGGCATCCCTATCTCCGTCAAGGACCTGTTCGGGGTTCCGGGGCTTCCGACATACGCGGGCACGAACGCAACCTTTCCGCGCGAATGGGAAGCGGCCGGCCCGGTGGTCGGCGCAGTCCTGTCGCAACTGGGGATCGTGACGGGCAAAACGCACACGGTCGAATTCGCCTTTGGCGGGCTCGGCACGAACCCGCATTGGGGAACGCCCATCAATCCCTGGTCATCTCCCGACGAACCAAAGGCGCCCGGCGGATCGAGCGCCGGTGCCGGCGTGTCTCTGGCGCAAGGCTCCGCGCTGCTTGCGCTCGGCACCGATACGGCTGGATCGGTGCGCATTCCGGCATCCTTCACGGGCCAGACCGCGCTGAAGACCACCCATGGGCGCTGGTCGCTCGAAGGCATCGTTCCCCTGTCGCCGTCGCTCGATACGCCGGGCATTTTGGCGCGCACCGCCGCCGATCTGGCCTATGCCTTTGCCGCGATCGATCCAGAGTTCGGATCGGAGATCCTTCCAGCCGAACTGGCCGGACTTCGCATCGGCATCATCCGAAACACTGTTTGGGAAGGCATAGACCCCTCCATCGCCGAAAACACCCTCCGGGTGCTACGACAGATCGAACAGGCCGGCACGCGAACGAACGACGTCACGCTCGCTCGCGTCGACGAGGCGCTGGCGATCTTCCGCGCAGGGGGGCTCGCTGCCGCAGAGCTTCGCGCATTCCTCGATCGGAATTTTCCGGAGCGGATCGCAGCGCTCGATCCGACTGTCATGGCGCGGGTTGAAGCGGCGGACCAGATCACGGCGTCCGATTATCTGCAGCGTGCGGCCAATCTCGCGCAGTACGGGCGAGAGGCCGTTCGCGTATTCGATACCGTCGACCTTCTCGTGTCGCCGACCATCCCGATCGCGGCTCCAGCTCTTGCCGATCTCGCCGACGCCGAGACCTATCGGCAGGCCAATATGTTGGCGCTGCGCAACACCGCGCTCGTGAACCTGTTCGGCTGGTGCGCCGTCACGCTTCCCACCGGACTGGACGCCCATGGCATTCCGTCGGGTCTGCAGATCATCGCACCGCCAATGCAGGAACGCCGCCTCCTCGCGGCAGCATTGGCATTAGAGACTGTCATCGGATCCGGACCCGAATTGCTCGGGAAGGCGCCGTTGGCTTGACCCACCCCTTGAGAAGCCCAACCGAATAGGAGAGACCATGAAACTCTGGAGTAAAGCCATTATTCTGGCCGTCGGTGTGACGTTCAGTGGCGTGAGCCATGCGGCGGATTTCAACTTCACCTTCGCGCATGTGCTGACCGAAGACACGCCGAATGCCCGCGCCGCCGTGGTCTTTAAGGAAGAAGTCGAGAAGAACTCGGACGGCCGTATCGAGATCAACATCCGCCCGGCTGCGCAATTGGGCGGCGATGTCGAGATTATCGAACAAACCCAGATGGGTCTCGTGCATCTTGCGATCCCGCCGACAGGCAACCTCGCTAATTTCAACGAGCAGATGTACCTGTTCGACCTGCCGTTCCTGCTCGGCGACAACGACGCGATGATGCGTGTCCTCGACGGCGAGGTCGGCACCGAGCTGCTGGGCACGCTCGACGGCAACAACCTTCACGGCATCGCCATGTGGGGCGCCGGGTTCCGCCACATGACCAACAACATCCGCCCGATCAACGGCCCTGACGATCTGGCCGGCATCAAGATGCGCACGCTCCAGGCGCCGACCATCCTGTCGACCTACCGCGCCTATGGCGCAAACCCGACCGCGATGGCCTATGTCGAGGTCTATAACGGCCTCCAGCAGGGCGTCATCGAAGGCCAGGAAAATCCGCTCGCCAACATCGCCTCGATGAAGTTCCACGAGGTGCAGGACTACATGACCCTGACCGGCCACGCCTACCACACCTATGCCGCCGTCATGAACAAGCAGGCCTGGGAAAGCCTGCCGGAGGATCTGCAGACTGTCGTCGAGGATGCGATGATCGTGGGCCGCGACGCCGCGCGCCAGTTCACGGAAGAAGACGAGTCCCAGATTCTCGAGGACATCAAAGATCAGATCGAGATTCAGGAACTCTCCGAAGAGGGTCGCGCGGCCTTCGTCGAAGCGTCCCAGCCGATCTATGACGAGTTCCGCGAAAAGGTGACGCCTGCTTTGATGGACAAGGCGATCGCCCTGGCGAACGGCGAATAACCGAAACAGAGGGCCGCGGGCATGATCACCTGGCTGAACAGAATAGTGGACGTGATCGAAAACACGCTGGTCACCGGGTTGATCCTGACCGCGACCCTCGTTGCCGTCGCGCAGGTCATCGCGCGCTATGTCTTCAACAACTCGCTCTACTGGTCGGAAGAGGTCATCCTCTATTCCTTCATCACGATGAGCTTCCTCACCATGGGCATGGGCGTGCGCTACGCATCCCATATCAGCGTCGAGGCGGTGTACGCCTTCGTTCCGCCGAAAGCCGTGCGTCCGCTTCAGATCGGTTCGGCCTGTCTCGGGCTGATCTTCGCCGGTGTGGTTATCTGGTACGGCAGCAAGCTCGTCGTGAACACGTCCCGCATGGGACAGCTCTCGCCGGCCCTGCGCATCCCCGTCGGCTACATCTACGCCGTGATCCCGATCGCCGCTGGCCTGATGGCCACGCGCTACCTCCTGGTCATCCAGGACCTCATCTTCGGGCGCAGCTACACGCCGCCTGAAGTCGATATCAAGACGAGCTGAGGATACTCATCCATGGTCGGCGCCCTCGTACCTGTCTTCTTCGGCCTGCTGGTTTTCGGCCTTCCGATTTTCGCAGCCCTTGCGCTCTCGGTAGCAGCGGCCCTCTATTTCTGGGGCGGCGTCGACCCCGTGCTCGTGCCGATGCGCATGTTTTCCGGCATGAACAATTTCTCCTTGATGTCGATCCCGTTCTTCATCCTGGCGGCCGAACTAATGCGGATCGGCGGTCTCTCGGAACGCCTCATCAACCTCGCGCGCGCCATTGTCGGGTGGCTGCCGGGCGGGTTGGCGGCAGCAGCCGTCGTCGCCTGCCTGATGTTCGGGTCCATCTCCGGTTCGAGCCCCGCGACGGTAATCGCCATCGGGTCGATCCTCTACCCGGCCATGGTGAAGGCCGGATACGACAAATATTTTTCGATCGGTCTGATTACGACTGCGGGGACACTTGGACCCATCGTCCCGCCGTCCATCGCCCTCATTATCTACGGTTCCGTCACCGGCACTTCTGTAGGCAAGCTCTTCGCGGCGGGCCTCTTACCAGCCTTGCTCATCGGGGGGATTCTGATCGCCTATGCAAGCTGGTACTCCGCCCGTAAAGGCTACCCGCGCGATGCCATGCCGAGCGCATCTAGCATCTGGGCAGCACTGAAACAGTCGGCTTGGGGTCTCGGTCTACCGGTGATCCTGCTGGGCGGCATCTATTCCGGCGTGTTCACACCGACCGAAGCTGCCGCGGCTGCATGTCTTTATGGCTGGATGGTCGGCGCAATCGTCTATCGCACGATCTCCGCCAAGGGCACGCTGATCGTTCTTCGCAATACTGGATTGATCTCAGGCCCGTTGCTTCTCATCACCGCCGGAGCATCGGCCTTCTCGTGGTTACTTGCCAGTTCCGGAACGCCATCGCAACTGGCGAATTTTATCCTCAGTGACACCAGCAACGCGATTGTGGTCATGCTGCTGTTCAACCTAATCCTGCTGATTGCTGGCTGCTTCCTAGACAGCGCTTCGGCGATCATCATCCTCGGGCCGCTGATGATGCCAATCGCCGCGCAGGTCGGCGTGGACCCGATTCATTTTGGTATCATCATGCTGGTCAACCTCTCAGTCGGCATGTTGACGCCGCCCGTGGGTCTCAACCTCTTCGTCGCGATGGGGGTGGCGAATATGAAGCTGGGTGAGGTTTTCCGCGCTACGCTACCGACCATCGGGCTGATGCTGATCGCATTGGTGATCCTGACCTACATCCCCGCTATCAGCATGCTGCTGCCGAACAACTTTTTTTAAGTCGAAGTAGCGGCGTCCCGGTTGAGCAGCGTGTCCTCAAGTTCAACCTGCCCCATGCGGAAGAGCACGTCGCGCAGGAAGGAGTTGCGCGTCCTGCCTTCGCGGTCGGAGAGGATCGCTTTGCGCTCGGCGCGGTAGGTGGCTTCGATGAAGGGAATGTCCTCAGGCTCTGCGCCTGCGCCGTACAGCGCCTCACGGACGTCGCCTGCCTCCTCGAATGAAAGCGTCTCGCCTGTCCCATAGGCATGGAGCAGTCGGTAGGCGAGGCCGACCTGACGGTCCGCTGCCCGCTGCTCGGGATCACGGATCGTCCCGGTCCGCTTGGCGGCGCGGTCGAGCGCCTCGAGCTCGGCCCGCATGGCGTCCGCCTCGAGGGCGAAGATTTTCGCCAGCTGTTCTCGTGTCGCCATCCGCGTCTTCGGTACCAGTTCCATTTCGAGCAGGAGTGCGTTTAGCCGCCGTGCGACGGCCGACGCCTTCTTACGGTCCGAGAGCCTAAGGCTCAATGAAAGCCGGGCATATCTTCCTGAGACCCGAAAGCCGACGGGAATGCGTGCCCGCCAATAAAAAACCGGTCCTCTGAGAACGAGGTTCTCGACTTGGTGTCTGCGCAGTCCCATCCGCCCGTGCTCCGCCGGCCCAGGGCGGATGGACACCACCTGTGGGCATCAGTTGTGGGCACCAGTCGTGGCGGGCCGTTTGGACGCAAAAGCGCGTCAGGCCGAAAGGCCGAAATTCCGCGATTTCAAAGGGTCTGGGAGGCGAATTTGGCTGGGGAACCTGGATTCGAACCAGGACTAACGGAGTCAGAGTCCGTGGGTCTACCGTTAACCTATTCCCCAAAGCCGAGGAAGCGCAAGCGCCTTCGAAACGGCGGGTGCATGCTTGCGAAGATCGGTCCGGTAAGGCCGCCCGCCGCTGTTTCGAGGCCGCCTTGTAGCATATTCGACCCGTCGATCAAGACCCCGTTGCATGCCTGCGGGCATAATTTGGCGGGCCGCGCGGTGGAGCGGTGCCGCTTTGCGATGGGCTGTGAAGGTGTGTCGAAACGAGAGAGTTCGCGTCTACGGGAGAGCTGGGCGCCGGCGGGTCCCAAAAAGCATTTTGTCAAATGCGTTCCGGCTGATAGGCTTTGCCCAACGATGATAGACGAGCGCTTTTCGCGGTGCGCATTTTTGCTGCCGCCCGCGACGCGCCGACAGGAACTGACGTGAAGAACCCCGAAAGCGGCACGGACGTGCCGACAAGAGGGGCGCCAGATGAGGATCACGGACAACGTCATGCGCCAACCGGCCAACCCTCCAGCCGCAACGGAAAGAACCGCTCAAGAAGCGCGGGCTCCAATCGCGGCAGGACAGGTTCGGCATCGGCCGGCCCGGCGTCGACAGGTGATGCTCTAGCGTCCGGCCAGGCCCCGCGCCTGGACGGCGAAGCGCGCCCGCATACGATGGCTGCCGACCCACTCGGCGACGCCGCTCGCGCCAAGGATGGAAAGAGGCGGCGCAGACGGCGCCGCAGGGGCGGAAACACCGCAACGTCTCAGGCGGCGCATGTCGGAGCAGGCGGCGGCGGCGACGCCGCGTCGATTGCGGCTGAGCGGTCGAAGGGCGACGCTGGACATCGCGCGGCGGGCCGACATCCGGTCACAGATGCGCTGACCAACAACGACACCCATGGCGCCGCCGCCGGCAAAGCGGGCGCTGCATTGCGCGACACCGAAGGTCTTGCGGACGGTGGCCGTGACCAGGGGCGCCAGCATTCCGAGGACCAGAAGTCGGGAAGCCTGCGTGCAGGTAACCAGCGTGCGGGCGAAGAGCGCCGGGGAGACCATCGGCCGGGAGACCATCACCCCGGTGCGACACGCTCGAAATCGCGCAAGCGCCGTCAACGCGCAAAGCGCGCCAAGACGATGCGCCCGGGAGGCATGATCGGCGGGCCTGCCGGTGCTGTTGTGGCCGAGGGCAACGCCCCGGCCGGTGCCGCCGGCAACACCGCCACGGCTTCCGCCCGCGCAGAGGCAGCCCAGCCTTCCTCTGCGTCGGCGCAGGCTGGTGGAAACGGCGCCAGCGCAGCCTCTGCGAAAGCTGATGCCGACGATCGGCGCAACAGTGCCGCCGCGCCGCTTTATGCTGCGCTCGATCTCGGCACGAACAATTGCCGGCTTCTGGTCGCTTCGCCGACCCGGCCGGGCCAGTTCCGCGTCGTCGATGCCTTCTCGCGTATCGTGCGGCTCGGCGAAGGTCTTGCCGCGTCGGGCCGCCTGTCGGACCGGGCGATGGACCGGGCGGTGGATGCCCTGAAAGTCTGCGCATCGAAACTGGCGGACAAGCCCATCCGCAAGGCGCGCCTGATCGCAACGGAAGCCTGTCGGGCTGCCGAGAACGGCGCCGAGTTTCTCGAGCGGGTCCAGCGCGAGACGGGCCTCGAACTGGAAATCGTCGACCGCGAGACCGAAGCGCGGCTTGCCGTCTCCGGCTGTTCGTCGCTGGTCGAGCAGGGCACGGACTCCGTCGTGCTGTTCGATATCGGCGGCGGGTCGTCCGAGATCGCGGTGATCGATCTGCCGCGTGAGAGGTCCGGCCGGCTGGCCAACCACATTCGCGCATGGACATCGTTGCCGGTGGGCGTCGTCACCTTGTCGGAACGCTTCGGCGGCCGCGACGTAACGCCGGACACATTCCAGGCGATGGTTGCCGATGTGGAGGTGATGCTGTCGTCGTTCCTGGCCCCGGATCTGCCCGGCATGGGCGGCGACACGGGCGGAAATTTCCATCTAATCGGCACTTCAGGAACCGTAACGACGCTGGCCGGTGTCCATCTTGGCCTGCCGCGTTATGATCGGCGGCGCGTCGACGGGCTCTGGCTGACGAGCGACGAGGTCGATCGCATGCTCGACCGGATTCTGTCCTGGGATTTCGACCAGCGCTCGGCAAATCCGTGCATCGGGGCCGACCGTGCCGATCTGGTGTTGGCGGGTTGCGCGATCCTTCAAGGCATTCGCCGTCGCTGGCCGGCTGAGCGCCTGCGCGTGGCCGATCGCGGCCTGCGGGAAGGGCTTTTGACCGACATGATGGCGGCCGATGGCGTCTGGCGACGGCGCCGGTCGCGCTTTCCGGCCACCGATCGCAACCGATCGCGCTTCGATGGGCGCAACGAACAAGGCCGCAAGGGCGGGGAGGGCACGAGTTGACGGGGCCGATCAAGAGCGGGCGCAAGCTCGGTCAGAAAGTCAAGAAGGGCAAGCTCAAGGCATCGTCCAGGCGATGGATCGAGCGACACATCAACGATCCATATGTGCAGCGGGCGCAGCTCGAAGGCTATCGCTCGCGCGCGGCCTACAAGCTTCTGGAGATCGACGAGAAGCACAAGATCCTGAAGGGCGCCCATCGCATCATCGATCTCGGCGCGGCGCCGGGTGGCTGGTCGCAGATCGCGGCCAAGGTCACCGGTTCGGCAGATGAGGCGCCCCGCGTCGCTGCCATCGACTTCCTAGAAATGGACACGATCCCCGGCGTTCACATCCTGCTGATGGATTTTCTGGATGACGACGCACCTGCCAAACTGGTCGAGGCCTGCGGCGGCCAGCCGGATGTCGTTATTTCCGACATGGCGGCGCCGACAACCGGCCACAAGCGGACGGACCATCTGCGCACCATGCATCTGAGTGAGGCTGCCGCCCATTTCGCGGTGGATGTCCTGCGCCCCGGCGGGCATTTCCTGGCGAAGACCTTCCAGGGCGGCACCGGCCACGATCTGCTGACTATGCTGAAGAAGAATTTTCGCAGCGTCATCCACATCAAGCCGCCATCGTCCAGGCAGGAATCGGTCGAGATGTTCGTGCTGGCCAAGGGCTTCAAGGGCCGCGCGGAGGAAGCGACGGACGACGCCCCGGCTGAAGACTGATCTTCACGATCCTGTGAAACCGGGGGCTTCGCCACAATTCATGATTGCCTTCACGGCGTTCGGTCCCACTTCAGGCGCTGTCGACACTTGCCATGAAACGTGCCGGGCGGTTGAAGCCCGGCCCCCAAAATCCCGGGAGATTTTGCATGACACTTCGCCAGAAATCGGTGATCGGTGCTTCGCGCCGCGATATGTTCAAAGCTGCAGGACTGGTTGCGGCCGGCCTCGCAGCGCCTCAGATCATCACGCGCGCAGCGTTCGCGCAAGATGCATCGACACCGGAGGCACCCATGGGGCAGTTCAACCGTTTCCAACTCGGCAGCTTCGAGATCACGACGCTGAGCGATGGCGGCCGGATCACGGACGATCCGCATACGATCTTCGGCGCAAATCAGCCGCAGGAAGACGTTGCAGCACTTCTGGAGGAAAATTTCCTGCCGACTGCGCGGATGCGCAACAGCTTCACGCCCACCCTGATCAAGGCCGGGTCCGACCTTGTGCTTTTCGATACCGGCAATGGCGAGGCAGCGCGCGAAGCGGGCGCCGGCCAGATGCTCGCCTCATTGCGCGCATCGGGCTACCAGCCGGAAGACGTGACGGTCGTCGTCCTGACCCATCTCCACGGCGATCACATCAACGGCCTGATGGAAGGCGGAGCGCCGACCTTCGCCAATGCCCGCTACGTGACCGGCCAGCAGGAATTTGATTTCTGGACCGATGATGCCCGCGTCGGAACCCCGGCCGAGGGCAACCATGGCGCCGTGATGAGCCGCGTCGCACCGCTGGCCGAGCAGATGACGTTCATCGGCGATGGTGACGAGGTGGTTTCCGGCGTGACCGGCATGGCTGCCTTCGGCCATACCCCCGGCCACATGATCTACATGGTCGAATCGGACGACCAGCGCGTCGTGCTCACCGCCGACACGGCCAATCATTTCGTCCTGTCGCTGCAGCGCCCGGATTGGGAGGTCGTCTACGACATGGATAAGGCGGCCGCCGCCGAAACGCGCAAGCGTGTGTTCGACATGCTGGCAACCGATCGCACGGCCTTCATCGGCTATCACATGCCGTTCCCGGGCGTAGGGTTCGTCGAGAAGCTCGATACCGGCTATCGCTTCGTGCCGAAGAGCTACCAGTTCGACGTCGACGCCTGATCGTCGCACAGGGGCGGTCCATGGCTTTTCATTGGCGGCGGGCCATGGTACCAGCCCTCGCCAATCATAAAGCGTTTCCCGGTGAAGTGGATGCCGGTTTGCCGTCCGGAAACGCGACACAGCAAATTTCAGGGTGATTGGGCGTTCACGCGAAAAGCGAAATCATCCTGAGGATTGAACGATCACATCCCGCTTCGCCCGGCGAAGCGGGATGGTTCATATCAGAGACGAAGGTTGGCCATGGCGAAGATCATTGATTCCTCAACCGGCGCCATGGCGCTGACATTCGACGACGTGTTGTTGCAGCCCGGACATTCGGAGGTCATGCCGGGGCAAACGATGATCGCCACGCGCATTGCCGACGGTATCGAGCTCAACCTGCCGATTCTCTCCTCCGCCATGGACACGGTGACCGAATGGCGGCTCGCCATCGCGATGGCGCAGTCCGGCGGCATTGGCGTTATCCACCGCAATCTCTCGCCGATCGAGCAGGCCGAACAGGTTCGCCAGGTCAAGAAGTTCGAAAGCGGCATGGTCGTGAACCCGGTGACGATTGGGCCGGACGCGACGCTTGGTGACGCCCAGGCCCTGATGAAGGCGCACGGCATCTCAGGTATTCCGGTGGTCGAAAACGGCGGCAATGGCGGCCAGACCACGGGCAAGCTGGTGGGTATCCTCACCAACCGCGACGTGCGCTTTGCATCAGATCCGGCGCAGAATATCCACGAGCTGATGACGAAGGACAACCTGATCACGGTTCAGGAAAGCGTCAGCCAGGACGAAGCTAAGCGGCTCTTGCATCATCACCGCATCGAGAAGCTCCTGGTGGTCGATGCCGATCGCAATTGCGTCGGCCTCATCACCGTGAAGGATATCGAGAAGTCGCAGCTCAACCCGAACGCCTCGAAGGATGCGCAAGGGCGCCTGCGCGTTGCGGCCGCGACCAGCGTCGGCGACGACGGCTTCGAGCGTGCCGAGCGCCTGATCGATGCCGGCGTCGACCTGATCGTCGTCGATACGGCACACGGTCATTCGCAGCGCGTTCTGGATGCGGTCGCGCGGGTCAAGCGCCTGTCGAACTCGGTCCGCGTCATGGCCGGCAATGTGGCGACGGGCGACGGCACCAAGGCGCTGATGGATGCGGGCGCCGATGCGATCAAAGTGGGCATCGGGCCCGGCTCGATCTGCACCACGCGCATCGTGGCCGGTGTTGGCGTGCCGCAGCTTTCGGCAATCATGAACGCCGTGGAAGTGGCGCGTGGCGCCGGCATCCCGGTCATCGCCGATGGCGGCATCAAGTTTTCCGGCGACCTCGCCAAGGCGATGGCGGCCGGTGCCGATGCGGTGATGATCGGTTCGCTGCTGGCCGGCACGGACGAGAGCCCCGGCGAAGTCTATCTGCACCAGGGCCGCTCCTTCAAAGCCTACCGGGGCATGGGCTCGGTCGGCGCCATGGCGCGGGGCTCGGCTGACCGCTACTTCCAGGCCGAAGTGCGCGATACGCTGAAGCTCGTGCCCGAAGGTATCGAGGGGCAGGTGCCCTACAAGGGACCGGTCTCCGGCGTCCTGCACCAGCTGGCTGGCGGTCTGCGTGCCGCCATGGGCTATGTCGGTGCTGCCGATCTCAAGCAGTTCCACGACCGGGCAACCTTCGTGCGCATCTCGAACGCGGGCCTGCGCGAAAGCCATGCGCATGACGTAACGATCACACGCGAGAGCCCGAATTACCCGGGCGGCGGGAACTGAGCGATGAATTCCATCTCCATCTTCTGGCCAGTCATCGTTCAGGTAGCGCTGATTTACGTGATCTACCTCATCGCATCGAACCGCCGCGTCGGCGCGGTGAAGCGAGGCGAAGTGAAATCGCGCGAGTTCCTGGTTCCGATCAACGAGCCGGCACAGAGCGCAACGGCAATCCGCAGCCTTGTGAACCAGTTCGAACTGCCGATGCTGTTCATCTTCGTCTGCATCGCGTTCTACCTCATCTCCGCGGTCAACATCGTGGTGCTGGTGCTCGCATGGGCCTTCGTCATCAGCCGTATCGTGCATGCGGCGATCCATGTGACGACGAATGCCCTAATGCAGCGCCGCGCGGCCTTCATCGTCGGCTTCTTCATCAACGGTCTGCTCTGGCTCTATTTCGCCTATCGGCTGGCGATCGCCTGACGGTCGTCTTGAAGCTCGCTCAATTTCGTCGTTCCCGCGAAGGACCCCGCCATGCGACTTGGTGGAAGGCTCTCGGCAGCCATCGACATTCTCTCAGACATCGAAACGCGCCATCGCCCCGTTGCCGAGGCGCTGAAGGATTGGGGTCTGTCCCACCGGTTTGCGGGCTCGGGCGATCGCGCTGCGATCGGCAACATCGTCTATGACGCGCTCAGGCTGAAGCTCAGCCATCGATGGCTGATGCAAAGCGACGAGCCGGCGGCGCTCGGCTTCGCCGTGCTTCTGCGCCAATGGGGCTACACGGCAGAAAGCCTCGCGGCCGAGCTCGATGGCGACTCTTTCGCGCCCGCCGCGCCGTCGGAGATGTTCGAGACGTTTGCTTCACGCGACTTGAACGAGGCGCCGCCGCATGTGCAGGCCGATTTGCCGGAATGGCTGCAGGGCGAATTCGAAACGGCCTTCGGCGAGCACTGGATTACCGAGGCGCAAGGGCTGAATGGCCGGCCGCCGCTCGATCTGCGCGTCAACCGGTTGAAGGCGAACCGCGAAAAGGTGTTGAAGGCACTCGCGCGTACCGGCGCCGTACCAACCGAGATCGCGCCTGATGGCATCCGCGTCGCGCCTGTCGAGGGATCTGGGCGCCACCCGAACGTCACCGCAGAGCTTTCCTTCGCGAAAGGCTGGTTCGAGGTGCAGGACGAAGGCAGCCAGATCGCCGCGTTGCTGACCGGAGCATCCGGTGGTCAGGTTCTCGATTATTGCGCGGGCGGCGGTGGCAAGACCTTGGCGCTCGCCGCGAGCATGGGCAACAAGGGCCAGATCCACGCCTATGATGCCGATCGCCACCGGCTTGCACCTATCGTGGAGCGCTTGAAGCGCGCGGGCACGCGCAACGTCCAGGTGCACGACCAGGCAGCCCAATTGGAGCCGCTCCAGGGACGGTGCGACCACGTTCTGATCGATGCGCCCTGCACGGGCACGGGGACATGGCGCCGCCGGCCCGATGCCAAATGGCGCCTCACGCCCGAAACGCTGGCGCAGCGTATGGCTGAGCAGGAAACCGTGCTCGAAGCGGCCTATCGCTTCGTGAAACCTGGCGGCGAACTCGTCTACGTAACCTGTTCACTGCTGCCGTCGGAGAATGCAGGGCAAATTGCCCGTTTCCGTGAGCGCCACCCGGAATTTCAGCCGGTCGAGATTGCGGCGCGTTGGGAAAGCACCTTCGAAAAAGCACTGCCTGCCCATGCGGATCCTGAGAATGGAATGGTGACACTCACCCCGGCGACCACGGCAACGGATGGCTTTTTCGTCTCCGTCATGCGCCGATTGTCCTGAGCGGTTCGCAACCCTGGAAAGCCTGGCGCGTTGCGCCATGTCTGATCCCGATCCACGACAAGGCTTCCCATGCGCAACCTTCGCCTGCTCATTCTGTTCGTCGCGCTTTCGCTTGGGGGCGGAATTCTCATCGGCCTCTCCAACGCGCCAGGGCCGTGGTACGAGAGCCTGGCAAAGCCGCCGTTCAATCCACCAAACTGGGTCTTCGGGCCCGTCTGGAGCGTGCTTTACGTGATGATCGGCATCGCCGGCGCGCGCACTTTCGCGCGCGGTGCGCGATCGGCTGCAATGATCGTCTGGTTCGTTCAAATGGCGCTCAACTTCGCCTGGACGCCGGCGTTTTTCACGGCGCAGCGGCCTGAGCTTGCGCTGGTGGTGATCATCCCCCTGCTGCTTTCGATCCTTGCGTTCATCGCGCTCACCTTCCGGCGGGATCGACTGTCGAGCCTCCTCTTCGTTCCCTACGCTGCATGGGTCGGTTTCGCGACTGCGCTGAATTTCGAGATCTGGCGGCTGAACGCCTGAGCCTGATAACCACGTTGCGGCGCGGCCTCTTGCCGCGGCCATGACCGCGTGCTTATTTCGCAGATGCGAAAAGAAAGGTTTCGGCCATGAACGCCGAACAGATCAATCCTGATTTCAAGACGCGCGTGCGCCAAAGCTTCGCCCGGCAGAAAGCGATGACGACGATCGGCGCCGAGCTTATCACCGTCGAGCACGGCACGATCGAGATCGAAGTGCCGTTTGACGAGAAGCTGACGCAGCAGCACGGCTTTCTGCATGCCGGCATCATATCGACAGCGCTGGATTCTGCGTGTGGCTATGCTGCCTATTCGATCATGCCGGCCGATGCCGCCGTGCTGACCATCGAGTTCAAGATCAATCTCCTGTCGCCCGGCCGTGGCGAGCGCTTCATTTTTCGTGGCGAAGTCACCAAGCCCGGTTCGACCATCATCGTCTCCGACGGCCGCGCCTATGCCATCGGCGGCGCAGAGCCACCGAAGCTGATTGCCTCCATGACCGGCACGATGATGGTGGTGCAGGGCAGGGACGGTTTGACCGGATGAAGAGCAGCGGGCACCCGGACAGGCATTTGCGTGATCCCGCGCCGCTGACTGACGTCGCCGGTCATTCTGTGCTGTTCGTGATGGCCGCGTCTGCGGAATACGGTCGCCATCTGCAACTGCGCTTCGAACCTCTGATGACAGGCGTCGGGCCGGTCGAAGCCGGCGTGGTGATGGGTGCCACACTCGCGATCTGCGCAGCTGCCGGAAGTCTGCCTGATCTCGTTGTTTCTTTGGGCTCCGCAGGCTCCCGCACGTTGGAGCAGACCGGCATCTACCAGGCGACGACCGTTTCCTATCGCGACATGGATGCGTCGCCGCTCGGTTTCGCCAAAGGCGTCACGCCTTTTCTCGGTGAGCCAGCGGATATCGCATTGCCGCACCTCATCCCGGGTATTCAGACTGCGCGCCTGTCCACCGGCGCGAACATCGTTTCGGGCGCGGCCTATGACGCGATCGACGCCGACATGGTGGATATGGAAAGTTATGCCATTGCGCGTGCCTGCCGTTTGTTTGCTATCCCGCTGATCGTGTTGCGCGGAATTTCCGATGGCGCGGCCGAATTGACCCATGTCGACAACTGGACCGAGTATCTGCACGTCATCGATGAAAAGATGGCTGCCTCGGTCGACATGCTCGCGGAGGCGCTCGAGGCGCAGGCGCTGACCGGCATCCGTTCAAAAGCAACGGCAAACCTCTGAACGCCGTTGCAACGCCGTCGCGTTTTGACTAGAGCCTCGCCATGACACAATCCATCGCCGCTCACCCCGATACCGTCCTCATTGTCGATTTCGGCAGTCAGGTCACGCAGCTCATCGCAAGGCGCGTCCGCGAGGCCGGCGTCTACTCGGAAATCGTGCCGTTTCAGCTCGCCGAAGATGCGTTTCACAGGCTTTCGCCGAAGGCAGTCATCCTGTCCGGCGGCCCCGCATCGACCACCGATATCGGCAGCCCGCGCGCGCCTCAGGTGATCTTCGAAAGCGGGCTGCCCGTGCTCGGCATCTGCTATGGCGAGCAACTGATGTGCGCCCAGCTTGGCGGCGCCGTCGAAGGTGGCCATCACCGGGAATTCGGACGGGCCTTCCTGGATATCCGCAAGGACAGCGCCCTGTTCGACGGGATCTGGGAAGTCGGTAGCCGCCATCAGGTCTGGATGAGCCACGGCGACCGCGTGACGGCGCTGCCCGAAGGCTTCGAGGTGATCGGCACATCAACTGGCGCGCCCTTTGCGGCGATTGCCGACGAGAAGCGCCGCTTCTATGCCGTGCAGTTTCACCCGGAAGTGATCCACACGCCGGATGGCGCGAAGCTTCTCTCCAACTTTGTGCACAAGATTGCCGGTCTCGCCGGCGATTGGACCATGGCGGCCTATCACGAGCAGGCCGTGCAGGCGATCCGCGATCAGGTCGGCGACGGTAGGGTGATCTGCGCGCTTTCGGGCGGCGTCGACAGCTCCGTTGCCGCATTGCTCATCCACGAAGCGGTCGGTGATCAGCTCACCTGCATCCTCGTCGATCATGGCCTGATGCGGAAGAACGAAGCGGCGGAAGTGGTGGCGATGTTCCGCGAGCACTACAACCTGTCGCTGATCCTCGTCGACGCATCGGACCGGTTCATCGGCGCGCTGGAAGGCGAGAGCGACCCTGAGAAGAAGCGCAAGACCATCGGGCGCCTCTTCATCGAGATCTTCGAGGAAGAAGCCGGCAAGCTCGGCGGCGCCGATTTCCTCGCGCAGGGAACGCTCTATCCGGACGTCATCGAAAGCGTCTCCTTCACGGGCGGGCCGTCGGTCACCATCAAGTCGCACCACAATGTGGGCGGATTGCCTGAACGCATGAACATGAAGCTCGTCGAGCCGCTGCGCGAGCTCTTCAAGGACGAGGTCCGCGTTCTCGGCAAGGAACTGGGCCTGCCGGACAGCTTCATCGGCCGCCATCCTTTCCCCGGTCCAGGCCTTGCGATCCGCTGCCCGGGTGGCATCACGCGCGAAAAGCTGGAGATCCTGCGCGAAGCCGACGCGATCTATCTCGACGAAATCCGCAAGGCAGGGCTCTACGACGCCATCTGGCAGGCCTTCGCCGTGCTCCTTCCAGTCCAGACGGTCGGCGTCATGGGCGATGGTCGCACCTACGAATTCGTCTGCGCACTGCGCGCCGTCACCTCGGTCGACGGCATGACCGCCGATTTCTACCCCTACGACATGGACTTCCTCGGCCGCGCCGCGACCCGCATTATCAATGAGGTCAAAGGCATCAACCGCGTCGTCTACGACATCACCTCGAAGCCCCCGGGCACGATCGAGTGGGAATGATTGGTAGGTTGCGCGCCTAAGAGAGGGCGCGGGCGCTCCAGGGTTGCATTGAACGGCGTTTACGCGCTTCCTCATAACGCGCTATTGCTTCCTTTGACGACGGAGACGGAGCAAGAGAGGCGTTGAAGGAGTTTGAGCAGAAGGCCGGCCACTTGGCGCAGCCATCGCCGGGCTTCGGATCCGTATCCGAAGCGCGGCTGGCCAGCATGCTCGATACCGCGGTCGATGGCATCGTCGTCATCGACGAGCGCGGGACCATTCTTGCCTTCAACAAGGCCTGCGAAAAACTTTTCGGCTATTCGGCTGCCGAGATGGTAGGCCGCAACGTCAAATCCCTGATGCCGCGCCGCTACGCCGACGAGCATGACGGCTATCTGACCCATTATCGCGACACAGGCGAGCGGCGCATCATCGGCATCGGCCGCGAGGTCGAAGGCATGCACAGCGATGGCACCATCATGCCGGTCGAGCTGTCGGTTGGAGAAGCGAAGACCCCGGACGGGCGGCAGTTCATCGGCATCCTTCGCGATCTGCGCGCTCGGCGCGAGACGGAGGACCGCATGCGCGATCTCCAAAGCCAGTTGATCCACATGGCGCGCGCCTCCGCGATCGACGAGATGGGCTCGGCGCTTGCCCACGAACTGAACCAGCCTCTGACGGCGCTGATGCTCTATCTCGATGCTGTCCAGCGCGCCGCAGCGAAAGAGTGGAAGGTTGGCGACATGCGCGCGCAGGCCCTGTCGAATGCCGTGCGCGAGGCGCAGCGTGCAGCCGGTATCGTCCAGCGTATGCGTGGCTTTCTCGACCGAGGGGATCAGCGCCGTCGCCTCGTCGACCTGCGCAAACTTCTGGACGAGGCGCTGGATTTGACCCGGATGGGACGCCGGTCGGCCCGCGTCGCGATCAAACGCCATGACGATCCCGACCTGCCACAGGTCGAGGCCGATCCGATCCAGATGCAGCAGATTTTTGTCAACCTGCTGCGCAACGCGTTCGAAGCGGTCCAGGGTGTCGACAAGGCAACGATCGACATTGAAACTCGCCGTGACGGGTCCTGGGTCCAGGTGGTTATCGGCGACAATGGCAAGGGCATCCCGGCTGCCGCCATGGATGATTTGTTCAAGGTGTTCTCCTCGAGCAAGCGCAAGGGCATGGGGCTCGGCCTCGCCATCTCTCGATCGATTGCCCAGAGCCACGGCGGGGATTTGAGCGTCGACCCGGGAGGCCAGGGGCGGGGCGCGCGCTTCCAGCTGACATTGCCGCTTGGCGAAGGCATTGCGGGAGATGGCGCCGATGACTGATGGCAAGGGCGCCAAGCGCATTCACGTGGTGGATGACGACGCAGCCGTTCTCGATGCGCTCGGCGTCATTCTGCGCATGGAAGGCTACGAGGTCGAAGGCTTTGCCTCCGGCGACGCCTTCGTACGCTCGATCGCATCGCGTGCACCCGATTGCGTGATTCTTGACGTGCACATGCCCGGCCGATCGGGCCTCGATATTCTCCGCATCCTCGACAAGAGCCGCTATCCGGCACCGGTCATCGTCATCACCGGCCAGGGTGATATCCCAATGGCGGTCCAGGCGGTCAAATCGGGCGCGGTCGACTTTCTCGAGAAACCCTTCGATGTCGATGTTCTGCTGGAGCGGGTGAAGCAGGCGATGGAAACTCCGGCTCCGCCGGCGAGGGGCGGCGAGGGGTTCAATGGCCGTGACAAACTGACCGGTAGGGAAATCGAAGTTCTTGACCAGGTCGTCGCGGGCGCCCGCGACAAGGAGGCGGCGCTGGCACTGGGGATCAGCCCCCGCACGGTGGAGGCGCACCGCAAAGCGATCATGGCCAAACTTGGTGCCAGAACGCTTGCCGATCTGTTGCGGATCGTGTTGTCAGACCGCAGTGAGCGCTGATCGTTTGAGCCACCTCAATATTTGGCGCGCGGGATGTGGGACGATCAACGTCAGCATCACCGCGAAAGATCTCGCTTCATGAGCCTGCATGTCGTCGTTCGGGATACCGGGCTGGGAGATTCTCTCATGCTCGTGTTGAAGCAGCAGGGCTTTGCTGCCCGCCTTCACGTCGAAACGGCCAGTCTTTGTCGGCAGGAGGCATTGTCGCCCGAGGATACGGTCATCCTCGACCTCGATCTTCCGAACGGGCAGGCCGCGGGATTGGTCGACAGGATGGAGCGCGAGCAGACGCCCTGTCGTTTGATCGTGCTGGCTGGCGTGACGAGCCGTGCGGCACGGGCGCGGCTGGGAACCGCAGGTCCCATGGCTGTGCTGACGAAGCCCTTCGCCGCATCCGACCTTCTCGCCCTGCTCGGGACGCCGCTGCATTAGAGCGTTTCCAGGTGAAGTGGACACAGGTTTACCGTTCGGAAACGCGTTAAATCAGAAACTTATAGCCGTTGAGCGGTTCGAAGAAACGCGAAACTGCTCTAGCGCGCTTGCCTTAGGGGATTTCCCTGAGCGATGGGCCGAATTTTTCTGATGAGCAGGGTCGATTAAACTGCTTTGGATCAAAATTCCGGAGCAGGACCATGACCATTGCGGAACGCAGTTTCACCACGACCGAAAGACCGCAGGCACGGGGCAAATGGCGCAGCTTCATGTCGCGCGAGATCGTCTGCCATCAGGATGATCCCGTCACCGATATCTACCGGGTCGAGACAGGCGCGGTGATGCTCTACCAGATCCTGCGCGATGGGCGCCGACAGATCGTCGACGTGCTCTATCCCGGCGACTATTTCGGCTTCGGCGACGGCACCATCCAGGATTGCTTTGCCGAAACCTTGATGGCCTGTGACGTGATCGCCTGGCGCCGCGACGATGCGTTTTCCACGGTGGAATGGTGTCATGCCTTTACCGCCGCGATGCAACGAAAGCTCGGCGCCATGCATGATCACGTGACGCTGCTTGGCAAGAAAACCGCGCTTGAACGCGTTGCGAGCTTTCTGATGCGCTTCGTGCCGGAGTGCAGCGGACGCCTTTGCAACGGGGCGCCGCCTGCGGACTATGGAAGGGTCACGCACGACGTTTACATGTCGCGCCGGGAGATCGCCGATTACCTCGGTCTGACGCTTGAAACCGTCAGCCGAGCCATTTCGCAATTGAAGCGGGAGGGCATGATCGAGGCGCCGCGGCCAACGCAGATCGCCATCAAGGAGATCTGCCGCATGTGCAAGGTTGCCGCGCTGCACTGATCCCGCGCGGCCGCCGATCCCGCCAGTTCAATGACTGGCGGGTTTGCCGGACAAGCCCTCGATGATCGGGCATTCGGGACGGCTGTCGCCGTGGCACGTCTCCACGAGGTGGCCGAGCGTTTGCCGTAGTGCAGTCAGCTCAGCGATCTTGCGGTCGATTTCGCCGAGCTTCTCCAGCGCGATGGCCTTGACGTCGGCGCTGGCCCGCTCTCGATCGGAATAGAGCGACAGCAACTGGCGGCATTCGTCGACGGAAAAGCCGAGGCTGCGCGCGCGCTGGACGAAGCGCAGCCGGTGGATGTCATCCTCGGAATAGTCCCGGTAGCCGTTTGCGGCGCGGTCGGCCTTGAGAAGACCGATCTCTTCATAGTAGCGGATCGTCTTCGTTGGCAGTTTGGATTGCCTGGCAGCGGCACCGATGTTCATGGATGTGTCTCCCGCAGATTGCGTTCAATCGGCGTTTTCGGCCAGCCACGCGGTCATCTCGGCGATCTCGGCTTCCTGCGCGGCGATGATGGTTTCGGCAAGCGCGCGCATCTCGGCGTCTTCGCCGTTATCGAGCAGCACCTCGGCCATGTCGATCGCGCCCTGGTGATGGGCGATCATCCCGCAGGCAAAGGCAACATCCGCGTCCTCGTTCATCATGCCCTGGTGCATGGCCGGCATCGTGATCGCCATGCGCCGCATGTTTTCCTGCACATGGTCCGGCATGCCTTCGAGTGACTGGGCGTCCATGCCGCTCATGTCCATTGCGCCCATGTCCATGTCATGGCCCGCGCCGTGGTTCCCGCCGTGGCCCATCTGGGAATGATCCTGCGCGGCCACGCACTGTGATGGCAGCTGGAACTCGCTGTCCTGCGCCAGCGCAGGCACGGATCCGGCAAGCGTCAGTAACAGGGTCGCGGTAAATGTGGATGTGAAACGCATGTCGTGTCCTCAGTCCAGGTGTTTCGGCGGAAAGCCGGCCGCTTCGAGCTTGGCGATCAGAGCGGCAGGGGAAGCATTGGAGCCGACGGTAACCAGACGCTTGTCGAGGTCCACATTGACGGAGGCTGCCGGGTCGACCGACTGGATCGCCTTGGTCACGCCCCTGGCGCAACCGCCGCAATGCATGGCCTCGATTTCGAACTTCATGATCTTTCTCCGTCATCGACCGGTTCATTGTGCACGATGCAGCTTCCAGCCGATGGAAGGTCAAGCACCTTAGTCGGCCGGAAATTTTACCGATCGCTCCTTGACGTTCCATCGACTGGAAACCCCACATAGGAAGCAATCGAGTTTCTGAAAGGAGCAGGCATCATGTCCGCGCTGCAGGAATTGCGCGACGCAACCGCAGCGAACGGAGCGTCGGCGCGGAAATTGACGATCCCCGTTGTCGGCATGACCTGTGCCTCCTGTGTGGGCCGCGTCGAAAAGGCGCTGACGCGGGTCGAAGGCGTGGCCGCTGCCCATGTGAACTTGGCGACCGAACGGGCCGATGTATCGCTCAAGGGCGTCGTGGATCACAAGGCGCTGATCGCAGCCATCGAGGATGCAGGCTACGAGGTGCCGGCCGCACGGCACGAACTCGCAGTCGACGGCATGACCTGCGCCTCCTGCGTGGGGCGGGTCGAACGGGCTCTTGCCGCCGTGCCCGGCGTACGAACTGCGTCCGTCAACCTCGCCAGCGAACGGGCGGCGGTGACGGCCGATCCGACCATAAGCACCGCGGATTTGATCGCCGCCATTAACGGCGCCGGTTACGAGGCGCACATGTTGCAGGGCGATCGGAACGCGGAAGACCACGCGGCACGGCGCGATGCCGAGCGGCTCCTTCTGAGGCGCGACTTGATGATCGCAGGAGGGCTGACACTTCCCGTCTTCGCTCTTGAGATGGGGTCCCACACGGTGCCTGCGATCCATGATTGGGTCATGGGGACGATCGGCATGCAGACCAGCTGGCTGATCCAGCTTGTTCTGACCGCCATCGTGCTCTTCTGGCCCGGCCTGCGCTTCTATCGCATCGGCCTGCCTGCGCTTCTTAAGGGAGCGCCGGACATGAACTCGCTGGTCGCCGTCGGCACGCTTGCCGCCTTCTCCTATTCACTGGTGGCGACGCTCGCGCCGCAGCTCTTACCGGCCGGCACCGTCAACGTTTATTTCGAGGCTGCTGCCGTCATCGTCTCGCTGGTCCTTGCAGGCCGCTATCTGGAAGCGCGGGCAAAGGGCCGGACGTCGGATGCCATCAAGCGGCTCGTCGGCCTCCAGCCAAAGACAGCGCGGATCCATCGCGACGGCAAGACGCTCGAATTGGATGCCTCCGAAATTCGCCTGGGTGACCTCGTGGATGTGCGGCCCGGCGAAAGGCTCGCAGCCGATGGCGAGGTGGTCGAAGGCAGCTCCTTCGTCGACGAAGCGATGCTGACCGGCGAGCCCGTGCCGGTCGAGAAGCGACCGGGAAGCGCCGTGGTTGGCGGGACCATCAACCAGACAGGCGCTCTCACGGTGCGCGCCACGGCGATCGGTCGCGACACGATGCTGGCGCAGATCATCCGCATGGTGGAGGAGGCGCAAGGCTCCAAGCTGCCGATCCAGGCTCTCGTCGATCGCGTCACGCTCTGGTTCGTGCCGGCGGTGATGCTGGCTGCCGCGCTGACCTTCCTCATTTGGCTGATCTTCGGGCCGCAGCCGGCCATGAGCTTCGCGCTGGTCAATGCGGTCGCGGTGCTCATCATCGCGTGTCCCTGTGCCATGGGCCTGGCGACGCCGACATCGATCATGGTCGGCACGGGCAGGGGAGCGGAACTCGGTGTGCTGTTCAAGCAGGGCGAGGCACTGCAGAGCCTGAAGGATGCCCGAGTGGTCGCGCTCGACAAGACCGGCACGCTGACCGAGGGCAAGCCTGCACTCACCGATCTTCACGCTGCCGATGGCTTCGCGCGCAGCGAAATCCTGTCCCTCATCGCCGCCGTCGAGGAGCGGTCGGAGCACCCGATCGGGCGTGCCATCGTCGAGGCCGCCGAAGAAGACGGGCTCCAGCTGCCGGCGGTCACGTCATTCGAAAGCGTTACCGGTTTCGGCATTCGCGGCGTAGCAGAAGGGCGCCGAGTCGAGATCGGCGCCGATCGGTTCATGGCGAGCCTTGGGCTCGAAACGGGCCGGTTTGCCGAGATCGCAACGCGGCTTGCCGGCGAAGGAAAGAGCCCTCTTTATGCCGCGGTTGATGGGCGGCTTGCGGCCATCGTGGCGGTGGCCGATCCGATCAAGCCGTCCACGTCCGGTGCGATCCACGCCATGCACGCTCTGGGGCTCAAGGTCGTCATGATCACCGGCGACAACCGCCAAACCGCCGAGGCGATCGCGCGTCAGCTTGGCATCGACGAGGTGGTTGCCGAAGTCCTGCCGGATGGCAAGGTGGAAACGATCCGCAGGCTAAAAGCCGATGGCTCAGGGGTCGCCTATGTCGGCGACGGCATCAACGACGCGCCGGCGCTTGCCGAGGCGGATGTGGGCATCGCGATCGGCACGGGCACGGACATCGCGATCGAGGCAGCTGATGTCGTTCTGGTCTCGGGGAAGCTGACCGGTGTTCCGACCGCGATCGCCCTGTCGCGGGCGACGATGCACAACATCCGCGAGAACCTGTTCTGGGCGTTTGCCTACAATGCAGCGCTGATCCCCGTTGCCGCGGGCGTGCTCTACCCGGCCTTCGGGATATTGCTTTCGCCGATCCTGGCAGCCGGCGCCATGGCGCTTTCGAGCGTCTTCGTGCTTGCCAACGCGCTTCGGCTTCGTCGCTTCAGCATCAGCGCCTGACCGGCAACGAAAAAAAGGGCGCAGCCGCAAGGCCGCGCCCTTTCTGTTCAATGATCGCGTATCCGTTTAGCGGCCGAAATTTTCGGCCGGGTTGGCTTCCGGCGAATCGGCTGCAGGTGCCGCTTCGCGCTCTTCCTTGCGGGTCACCCAGAGCGAGGCGAAGATACCCGTCAGCAGAATGCCAAGCGTGATCGAGAGCGATACGGCCGGCGGGATCTTTGCGAGACCCAGCATGTCGGCCAGGAAGACCTTCGAGCCGATGAAGATCAGCACGATCGACAGAGCGTATTTCAGGTACACGAAGCGGTGGATCATCGCCGAGAGTGCGAAGTAGAGCGCACGCAGGCCGAGGATCGCGAAGATGTTCGACGTGTAGACGATGTACGGATCGGTCGTGATCGCGAAGATCGCGGGGATCGAGTCGACGGCGAAGATGACGTCGGCGATTTCGACCAGAACCAGCGCCAGAAGCAGTGGCGTGGCAAAGGTCTTCAGCTTGCCGGTCTTCGGGTCTTCCTGCTTCACGACGAAGTTGTGGCCGTGCAGCTGATCCGTGACGCGGAACCGCTTGCGCATGAACTTGAGCACGGGATTATTCGCGACGTCATAGCCGTGATCGGACGCAAAGAGCATCTTCACGCCCGTGAAGACCAGGAACGCGGCGAAGAGGTAAAGCACCCACTCGAAGTTTTCGACGATAGCGGCACCCGCAGCAATCATGATGCCGCGCAGGATGATGACGCCGAGAATACCGTAGAGCAGGACGCGGTGCTGATATTCACGCGGGATCGCGAAGTAGGAGAAGATCATCGCGATGACGAAGATGTTGTCCATCGCAAGGCTCTTCTCGACCACGAAGCCCGTGAGGTACTCCATGCCCGACTGTGGCCCAAGCTGGTACCAGACGAAACCGCCGAAAAGCAGGCCGAGGGTGATGTAAAAGCCCGAAAGAAGCAGGCTTTCCTTCATTTCGATCTCACGCGTGTCCTTGTGAAGAACGCCGAGGTCGAAAACGAGAAGGACGATAACGAGCGAGATGAAGCCAAGCCACATCCAGAGTGGCTGGCCGAGAAAGCCGTAAAAGAGAAAGTCCATGAATATAACGCCGCCGACCCAAAGGTTGGTGTTTGCAGCCCGACATCACGAAGTGGGTCGGAAGCTTTCGCCAGAGGGGCCCGGAGCTGCGTTACGGGGCGGCAGATAAAGGCAGGCCCTTTAACGATCAAGAGGCCGGGGTCAAATTTTTCGTGAATGGTTGCGCAAGCATCGCGCGACAAGTGGTGGTGACGACAGGGAGCGATTTCACCATCGCCTTGACGCCTTCGATCCGATAGAAGAGCGCCGCTGCGATCGGAGAGGCCAGGTGCCGGAATTGGATGTCGACAAAGGGCTGGATGCCCCTTCAAAGCAGGATATCCTGGAGATCGGCGAGACCGGCCTTTTTCATTGGGCCATGCCGGAAAGGACGGAGGCGCTTTACGCGAGCTACCGCGCCGATCTGCGCCAGGGTCGCCCTTATCTCGGCCTGCGCGATTTTCTGGCGATCCGCCGGGCGATGCGGAGCGGCCGGTATCGTCTAGTGGTCGTCCATCCGCCCTTTTATGCCGGCTGGCAGCCGCGATCGTATTTAGCGGCGCTGAAATTCTCGCTATTTCGGGGCGATATCCGCGAGACTTGGGGGGCGCTCACCAGCCCGCTCTTCTTCGAACTCCTGCGCTTCGTTGCGCTAAAACCGCTGATTGCCATTGAGCGATCCGACAGTTTCGGCATTCCGAGCCACCACTTCGCCTGGATCGACAAGGCAGATGCCTATTGCAAGCGCGAACTGCCGGTGGATCATTGGCAGGTGTTCTACGGCTCCGGCCATCGGCGACTTCCCGGCGCGAGCTTCCGCCGAAAGCCGCGCTGGCTGAAGCGCCTTGCAAAGCTGAAACCGATCGGCCTCGGCCTCAACAGGCAGCAGACCGAAGCGGCGGATAAGGCATTCGGCGCTGACAAGACGGCGGATGTGTTCTTCGCCGGCGGGATCGACGGCAACAGCCATGTCCGGTCGCGCATGCCTGCCTTGATCGCGGCGCTGCGCGCCGCCGGTGTGACGGTCGATGTTCCTGAAGGTCGCTTGCCGCTCGATGCTTTCATGGCGCGTTGCGCCAAGGCCTGGATCACGCTGTCGCCGGAAGGGCTCGGCTGGGATTGCTACCGCCACATGGAGGCGGCGATCGCGGGCTCCGTTCCGCTCGTCAATGCGCCGACCATTGATCGATACCGCCCACTCAAGGTCGATCGCCACTGCCTCGTGTATTACCCGGACGAGGAAGCGCGCGCGGTCGAGAGCGTCGTGGCTGCGCTTGCGGACAAACCGCGGCTGCGGGACATGGCGCATGCCGCCCGCGCGCATGCCTTGTCGAACCTGACGGAACGAGCGATCACCGAAGCATTGCTTGCCGAATGGGCGGGCGGGCCACCGGATGAATTGAAGAAGAAAGATCAATGACATGCCGAGACTGATGGACAGCCGCAAGCGTATCCTCATCACCGGTGGCGCCGGCTTCCTCGGCTCGCACCTGACGGACCGGCTGCTTGCCGAGGGTCATGAAGTCCTGTGCCTAGACAATCTCTTCACCGGCTCGAAGCGCAACATCGACCATCTGCACGCCAATCCGCGGTTTGAATTCCTGCGCCACGACGTGACGTTCCCGCTCTATGTCGAGGTCGACGAGATTTACAATCTCGCCTGTCCCGCGTCGCCGATCCACTACCAGTACGATCCCGTCCAGACGACGAAGACCTCGGTGCACGGCGCGATCAACATGCTCGGGCTTGCCAAGCGGCTGAAGTGCAAGATCCTCCAGGCATCGACCAGCGAGGTCTATGGCGATCCGAGCGTTCATCCGCAGACGGAGGATTACTGGGGCAACGTGAACCCGATCGGCCCGCGCTCCTGCTATGACGAGGGCAAGCGCTGCGCCGAAACGCTGTTCTTCGACTATCACCGCCAGATGGGCCTCGCCATCAAGGTCGCGCGCATCTTCAACACCTATGGTCCGCGCATGCATCCCGCCGACGGCCGCGTCGTGTCCAATTTCATCATCCAGGCGCTGCGGGGCGAGCCGATCACGCTCTATGGCGATGGCTCGCAGACCCGCTCGTTCTGTTATGTCGACGACCTCATCGACGGTCTCGTCCGCCTGATGAACACCGACGAGACCGTGACGGGCCCCATCAATATCGGCAACCCGCGCGAAATGACGATCCGCGAACTTGCCGAGCGGGCGGTCGCCATGTCGGGCTCGACCTCCAGCATCGTTTACAAGCCGCTTCCGACCGACGATCCGAAGCAGCGCCAGCCGGACATCACCCGCGCGCGCACGACGCTCGGCTGGGAACCGAAGGTGACGCTGGAGGAGGGCATGCAGCGCACGATCGATTATTTCCGGCAGTTGGAAACGGCATAGACGGGCACCGCGATGACAAGCGCCACCGCAAAGCCACTCTGGACGGTTGCGCTTGCCGGCATGGTGACGATGGCCGTCGGCATGGGGATCGGCCGCTTTGCCTTCACGCCGATCCTGCCGCAAATGATGGCCGAACGGGGCATCGATGCAGCCCAGGCCGGTCTCATCGCATCCGCCAATTACGCCGGCTATCTGGTCGGCGCGGTCCTCGCCGCCTTTGGCTGGGCCGCGGGGCACGAACGCCGCATCGCGCTCGGTGCGATTGCCGCAAACACGGTGCTGCTCGCTGCGATGGCTGTCGCAGAAGATGTTGCGGCCTTTGCGCTGTTGCGTTTTTCAGCCGGCGTGGCCAGCGCGTTTCTGATGATCTTTTCCGCCGGCATCGTGCTCGGCCATGGCGCACGCGCCGGGAAACCCATCGTGCAATCGGTGCATTTCGGCGGAGTCGGCATCGGCATGGCGCTGTCGGCGGTGCTTGTTGGCGCTCTTGGTTTTGCGGGGCAGGGCTCCGTGCAGTCATGGCTCGCGATGGCAGCGTTATCAGCCGGCGGCCTGCTGTTCGCCGTCGCCTTCCTGCCTGCGCCTGTTGCGCCCGCAAGCGGCGCGACCGGGCGGGAACAGCCCCTGACGTGGTCGCCGCGTCTTGTCGCGCTGACAGCAGGCTACGGCATCTTCGGCTTCGGCTATATCGTCACTGCGACGTTCCTGATCGCGATCATCCGTTCGGATGGCGGCAGCGTCGGCTTTGAAGCGCTGGTGTGGCTTTTAACAGGGCTTGCGGCGGCCGTGTCGGTGGCGGCCGCTCAGCCCCTGGTCAAAAGGTTCGGCGTAGCGAAGGTGATGGCGGCGGGTTGCCTTGTCGAGGCACTCGGCGTGGCAGCGAGCGTCCTCTTGCCATCCCCCTTTGGACCCCTCGTTGGCGGCGTTCTTCTGGGCGCGACATTCGTGGTCATCACCGCCTACGGGCTGCAGTTTGCGCGATCGCTTGCGCCCGACAGTCAGCGGCGTAGCCTCTCCTTCATGACCGCGGCCTTCGGCATCGGTCAGATCGTCGGGCCGGTGGTCGCAGGCTATCTCGCGGAACGGTCGGGCAGTTATCTCATTGCCAGCCTGCTCGCCGCCTTCGCTCTCATCCTGTCGGCTGCCCTGGTCGTTCGCTCCGCTCGCGCGTAACGGACGTCTCCCGTTTTCCCGCCATTTGCGCAGGGGAAGACAAGATTAAACCTTTGTCATGGTTGGGGTTGTCCGTTGCGGTGCGCAGGCAAGTGTCCTAGCGTCGCGACCGGCCACTGAAGCCCCCGTACAATTTGAGACAGTTTGAGGTCACGTGTTCGAATCCTTCTTTCCGAAGCCGAAACCCTTCTTTCTGTCAGCGCTTCTCTGGACCGCCTGCGTCGTCGCTTTCTGGTACACGATCGGCGATAGCGTCGCTGAGGCAATTGGCTTCCAGTTCGCTGCACCGGACAGCGCTCCGATCATCGGGCTCGGATATTTCGTCACGCCCCAGTTCATGTGGTTCTATCTGGTCTTTGCGGTGGCGACCGCCATGTTCGCCGGCTTCTGGGCCTGGTACGCGCCGCATCCGTGGCAGACATGGTCGGTGCTGGGTTCTGCCCTCATCATATTCACCACGTATTTCTCGGTGCAGATCAGCGTGGCGCTCAACAATTGGCGCCGGCCATTCTTCGATCTGTTTCAGGCGGCGCTGAGTGGTGAAGGCGAGGTTCAGGAAGCGGATTTCTATATCCTGATCATCCAGTTCGCGGAGATCGCCTTCGTCTCCATGGCCATCTTCGTAGGCGTGCGCTTCTTCGTCAGCCATTACATCTTCCGCTGGCGCCAGGCGATGAACGATTTTTACATGTCGTTCTGGACTCGCGTGCGCCACATCGAAGGTGCCTCGCAGCGTGTTCAGGAAGACACGATGCGCTTCGCCGCGATCATGGAAGGCTTGGGCGTCGCCTTGATCGACGCCATCATGACCCTGTTTGCGTTTCTGCCGGTGCTTTGGGTGCTGTCCGACTATATCACCGAAGTGCCGCTGCTCGGGCAGATCCCGAAGCCGCTGTTCACCGCCCTTCTGTTCTGGTCGGTCTTCGGAACCGTGCTTCTTGCAGCCGTCGGGATCAAGCTTCCTGGTCTGGAGTTTCGGAACCAGCGCGTCGAAGCTGCCTACCGCAAGGAACTCGTCTACGGGGAAGACGATGGCGACCGCGCTCAGCCCCCGACCGTTCGCGAGCTTTTCGGCAATGTGCGCCGCAACTATTTTCGGCTCTATTTTCACTATATGTATTTCAACATCGCGCGTGGATTCTACATCCAGGCGGATGCGATCTACCTCAACATCATTCTTGTTCCGACGGTCGTCGCGGGCGCCATTACGCTAGGCATCTGGCAACAGATCCTGACGGCGTTCGGCCAGGTCTCGTCCTCGTTCCAGTTCCTCATCAATTCCTGGACCACGATCGTTGAACTGTTGTCGATCCACAAGCGTCTGGCTGCATTCGAAGCTGCGATCTTCGGTGGTAAACTGCCCTCGATCGACGAGAAATATCTCGCCGAGCATGGCCCGAACCCAGCAGCCGATGTTCCCGAACCTTTGACGCCGTCGGCTTGACCAAGAGGATAAGTGAACCGTGTTCCTGTTGATCGCCGGCATCGTCATCTTCCTCGGCATTCACTCTACGCGTATCGTCGCGCCGAATTTCCGGCGCGATTTCATTGCGCGGCGCGGCGAGCGTGCCTGGAAGGGCCTCTATACGATTGTAGCCCTCCTCGGTTTTGTGATCCTCGTCTGGGGTTATGGCCAGGCCCGGATGACCGCGCCAATCCTTTATGATCCGCCCGTCTGGACGCGGCATATCGCGCTGCTCTTGATGCTGCCGGCGATGATCCTGCTTGTCGCGTCACAGGGTCCGACAGGTCGCATCAAGGCGGCGGTGAAGCATCCCATGTTGCTTGCGGTGAAAATCTGGGCGCTCGCGCATCTGCTTGCCAATGGCGATCTCGCCTCTTTCATCCTGTTGGCGAGCTTCCTGGCATGGGCCGTGGCCGATCGCATCTCGGAGAAGCGACGGTTGCGTGCCGGTGAGACCCGGCTGCCGGTTGCCGTTTCCGCGCGTGGCGACATCATCGCGCTGGTCGCGGGGATCGTGCTTTATCTCCTGTTCGTGTGGCGCTTGCACCTCTGGCTGATCGGCGTCGCACCGATAGGCTGAGAAGCCAGTCGATCTCTTCCGGCGCTAAAACAGGCACCGCCCCCTTACACGGCGCGCAAAATCGTCTAGAAGGCCGGCTTGTGCGAATTTGAGTGCTTTCGAACGAAGCTTGCAGATCGGCAGGCGCGCGAAAGTGGATGCCAAGGGCAGTTGCCGGTTGAGCGCTGCGCGGCTGCATGACGGGATTTGGAATGACTGACGACAGTTTCTTCCGTGAAGTGAACGAGGATGTGCGCTCCGAGCGGCTGCGCTCCTTCTGGAGCCGTTTCGGCTGGATGATCATCACGGCCGTCATCGTCATCATCGCGGCGACCGCTGCCTGGGGTGGTTACACCTATTGGCGCACGCAGCAGGCCTCGCAGGCCGGCGATGCTTTTCTCGAAGCGCTGACGCATGCTCGCGAAGGCCGCACCGAGGAAGCACTGGCCGCGTTGGACGCGCTGGAAGCGGACGGGTTCGGCTCCTATCCCGTGCTGGCGCGGATGCGTGCCGCGACGCTGAAGGCCGAAGCCGGCGACGTCGACGCGGCCGTAGCCGATTTCCGGGCGATCGGTGATGACACCTCGGTTCCCATCGCCATCCGGGAAGCTGCTCGCATCAGGGCGGCCTATCTCCTCGTCGACCATGGCTCCTACGATGACGTCGTGGCTGTCGTGAATGATCTCGCCGAAAACGATGATCACGCCATGCGCCATTCGGCGCGCGAAGCGCTTGGTCTTGCGGCCTGGCGCGCCGAAGACATCGAAACTGCGCAAGGCTGGTTCGACCGGATCGCGTCCGATGGTCAGGCGACGCCGGCCTCGGCCGAGCGCGCGGAGATCATGCTCGAAGTGATCGCCGCCTATGATCCCGACGCTTCGACGGCGCCGCCGAGCCAGCCGCCTGCTGCACCTCCCGCTGCACCGCTGTCGCTCGAGGACCTGGCGCCCGGCCTCATGCCAGGCAACGCACCAGATGCCGCTTCCGATGAGCCTGCAAACGATGCTAATGCTCCGGCCGAAGGCAATGGCGAATTGAATACGGCACCGGAAACGGTTCCTCTGGAATCGTTGGAAGCCGAAGACCCGTCCTGACGCCCGCCAAGGGCGGCGATGACGGCAACACCTCTTTCTCGGGCCCGCTACGGGCCCGAAGCGCGTCTTGAACGGGTCATGGGCGCGCCCACGGCAGGATAACAATATGAGTTTCACCGTCGCCATCGTTGGACGGCCGAATGTCGGCAAATCGACGCTCTTCAATCGCCTTGTGGGCAAGAAGCTGGCGCTCGTCGACGATACGCCCGGCGTCACGCGCGACCGCCGGCCGGGCGATGCGCGGCTGATCGACCTCGAATTCACCATCATCGACACGGCTGGTCTGGAAGAAAGCGGCGCCGAAACGCTCGAAGGGCGCATGCGCGGCATGACCGAGGCCGCCATCGACGAGGCCGACCTGACGCTGTTCCTGATCGACGCCAAGGTCGGCGTCACCCCGGTCGATGCTGCCTTCGGCGAAATTCTGCGCCGCAAGGCCAAGCCTGTCGTTCTGGTCGCCAACAAGTCCGAAGCACGCGGTTCGGACGCCGGTTTCCTCGATGCCTACAATCTCGGCCTCGGCGATCCGTGCCCCATTTCGGCCGAGCACGGCGAGGGCATGCTCGATCTGCGCGACGCGATCGTCGAGAAGATCGGCGAAGACCGCGCTTTTCCGGAGGACGTCGAGGACGAGGACGACCAGGCGATCGCCAATGTCGACGTGCCGCTCGACACGGACGACGACGAGGACGCGCCTGAGCCCGCCTATGACGAGACGAAGTCGCTGCGCGTCGCCGTTGTCGGCCGTCCTAACGCCGGCAAGTCGACCATGATCAACCGCTTCGTGGGCTATGAGCGGCTGCTCACCGGCCCAGAGGCCGGCATCACGCGTGATTCGATTTCCGTCGAATGGGATTGGCGCGGTCGTCGCATCAAGATGTTCGATACGGCGGGCATGCGCCGAAAGGCCCGCGTTCAGGAAAAGCTGGAAAAGCTCTCCGTGGCCGATGCGCTGCGTGCCATTCGATTCGCCGAAGTCGTCATCGTCGTACTCGATGCGGCGATCCCCTTCGAAAAGCAGGATCTGCAGATCGCCGATCTCGTGCTTCGTGAAGGCCGGGCGCTGGTGCTTGCCTTCAACAAGTGGGATGCGATCGAAGATCGTCAGGAGACCTTGGCGAAGCTGCGCGAAATGACCGAGCGGCTCCTGCCGCAGGCACGTGGCATCCGTGCCGTGCCCGTTGCCGGCAAGACCGGCGAAGGCCTCGACAAGCTCATGCAGGCCGTAGTCGACACCCACAAGGTCTGGAACGTCCGCATCTCGACCGCCAGGCTGAACCGCTGGCTGGAACAGGTAACGGCGCAGCATCCGCCACCGGCAGTGGCCGGCCGGCGCCTCAAGCTCAAATACATGACGCAGATCAAGGCGCGTCCGCCGGGCTTCATCGTGTCCTGCACGCGGCCCGATGCGCTGCCGGCGTCCTACACGCGCTATCTGACGAACCAGTTGCGGGTCGACTTCAACCTGCCTGGCGTTCCGATTCGCTTGAGCTACCGGAAGTCCGACAACCCGTTCGCACCGAAGAAGACGCGCAAGATCTACTAGAGCGATTGATCGCCTCGGCGAATCGCCGCGTTGCGTGCGGCGATCTTTCTTGCCGCGTTCTGGACGACGGATCGTCCCAATCTGACCTCGAATCGCCCCTACGTGCCGCATCCGCACGCCTGTCCCGCCGCGGTTAACCTCCCATCAAGGTTAATCAATCATTCTCAGCGCATAGGGATCAGGACGAGTTCGGGTGTTGGAGTGTGCAAGTGGCGGGGCGTAATCGTGGATCGAAGCGACAGACACGCAAACTGAAGACCGGACGCGCTGCATGGGCAGCGCCGCTTCTGTTTGCCTGGGTAGGCCTCCTTGCGAGCCCATCCATGACGGCGTTTTCCGACATGGCGAGCATGGTCGGCCAGACGGACACATCGGCCCGGTGGCGGGCTCACATGATCGCCGCACCGGCGGGCTCGCTTCACACAGCCGAATTCCGGTTTGCCGACGCGATGACGACCGGCACGGTCGGTGCCGGCGTCGAGCTTCAGGACGGCGAGCGCATCGCCTTTCGCGGCGCCGACGACAAGAACAGCGTGACGGCGGACGAGGATCGCGTGAACCGCTCGTCCAAGCGCGGGCGCATCCTGTCCATTGCGCCGATCCAGCCGCCCAAGGCCTTTTCGGCGGGCTCCATTCTGGAGCGCACATCCAGTCTCTTTCGTCCCGAAGCGCTGGACGACAGCAGCCTGATGGCCTTCGTTGCCCCGGAATTCGACGGCAAGGAAATCCAGATCGCGCAAACCTTCTACCCGCATGAGCAGCCATCGGTGAATGGCGTATCCTCGATGCTTGCCGATCTGGTGACGAACGACCGGCCGGATGTGCTCGCCACGGCCTATGCGCCGACCGGTCCGAATTATGCGACAGAATCACCCTTTGCGTCCGTCCTTCGAGAGAAGGAAGAAACCGGCCGTTTCATTCCGCCGGTTCTCGACAACGACCATTACTGGGCATCCACGCCGCTGCCGCCGCGCGTTTTTACCGCAGTTGAGCAGAAGTGCCTCGCGGAAGGCATCTATTTCGAAGCGCGTGGCGAAAGCGTGAAGGGGCAGGCGGCAGTCGCCCAGGTGATTCTCAATCGGGTGCGCAATCCCGCCTATCCGAACACGATCTGCGGCGTCGTCTACCAGAACAAGAATTGGCGCAATCGCTGCCAGTTCTCGTTCGCCTGCGACCGTATACCCGATGTCGTGCGCTCGCCGCGTCACTGGGACATTGCGGAAGAGATCGCCATGGCGACGACGGCCGGCAAGATCTGGCTGTCGGAAGTCGGTTCTTCGACGCATTACCACGCGACCTACGTCAATCCGCGCTGGGCCCGTTCCATGTCCAGGATGGGTAAGATCGGCCTTCATATCTTCTACCGCACCCACGGCGGCGGCTGGAGCTGACCGCCCAGGCCTGTCGGGCATGAAGGCGCCTATGATCAGCTGATGCCAGTCTTGCGCCGACCCGGACATATTGGCGCATGCCGGGATGTGGCGCCGGAATCAAGCTAAGTCATTGATTCGGAAGGGCAAACGGCGGAGCCGAATAGGCTTGTCGTCACCTTGACTATAAAACACCCTAAAACTATGGTGCGCCCGACTTCAGGGCAGCTTTTCGGCCGCTCGGCAAGGCCTTATGGGTCGAACATTCTCGAAAGAGTTCGGTATGCGCGAGACATTGCCAGAAAACGGCAAGGACGACGCGAACAACCGGTCGCAGCCGTTCGACGATGCCGAGTTGGCCAGACGCCGCGATGCCTTGGCCGCATCGATCGGCAAGCAGCGCGAGAAGTCCGCGCTCCAGGCGGAGAAGGACCGGGATGGTTCGGATACGGGCTGGGGTGTCGCCGTCAAGGTGTCGAGCGAGTTCATCGCCGGCATCGCGGTCGGCGCCATCCTTGGGTACGGTTTCGACAGTTATTTCGAAACGTCGCCTTGGGGATTGATCGTTTTATTGATGCTTGGCTTCGCCGCCGGCGTTTTGAATGTGCTTAGGTCCGTCGGTAAGGTTGCCGACCGGCCAAAACTATGACAATCGGTCGTCGCGTCGACGGCAAGTAGAAATTCCGCTCACACTCGAGCGATGGACGGGGCAGGAAATTGGCAGACGATCCAATCTCACAGTTTCAGATTTCACGACTGGTCCCAATCGAGATCGGGAATCTGGACTTCTCCTTCACCAACTCCTCGCTGTTCATGGTTGCGACGGTTGCCGCTGCCGGCGGGTTCCTGTTCCTGACGACGGCCAATCGCGGTCTGGTCCCGGGCCGGATGCAGTCGATCTCCGAAATGTCCTACGAGTTCATCGCGAATATGTTGCGCGAAGGGGCGGGGACGCAAGGGATGCGGTTCTTCCCGCTCGTCTTCTCGCTCTTTATGTTCGTTCTCGTGGCGAACCTGATGGGCATGGTGCCGTATTTCTTCACGGTGACCAGCCACATCATCGTGACATTCGCGCTTGCCATGCTCGTGATCGGAACCGTCATCGTTTACGGTTTCATGAAGCACGGTATCGGCTTCCTCAAATTGTTCGTGCCCCATGGGGTGCCGCCTTTGATCGTGCCGCTCGTTTCGGCCATCGAAGTCATTTCGTTCCTGTCGCGTCCGATCAGCCTTTCCGTTCGTCTTTTCGCGAACATGCTGGCCGGTCACATCACGCTCAAGGTCTTCGCCGGCTTCGTCACCTCCATGAGCGCGCTCGGTGCGCTCGGTGTCGTCGGCTCGATCCTGCCGCTCCTGATGACGATCGCGCTGACGGGTCTCGAATTTCTTGTGTCCTTCCTGCAGGCCTACGTCTTTGCCGTTCTGACCTGCATGTACCTCAACGACGCCCTGCATCCTGGACACTAGACGCAGGGCTCGCACGACATCGCCGGCATCCGTCCGCCGGTATCCTTAAACCGCACCAATCTTGATGAAGGAGTTCACTATGGAAGCGGAAGCAGCACGTTACATCGGCGCCGGTCTGGCTTGTCTCGGCATGGCGGGCACCGCCCTCGGCCTCGGCAACATCTTCGGCAGCTACCTCTCGGGCGCTCTGCGCAACCCGTCGGCTGCAGACGGCCAGTTCGGCCGCCTCGTATTCGGCTTCGCCGTTACGGAAGCTCTCGGCATCTTCTCGCTGCTCGTCGCTCTGCTGCTCCTCTTCGCAGTCTGATACGAACGCAGTGCATGCCTTTCGGCCACGCCCTTCCGCCTGAAGCGGCAGGCGTGGCCGATCCCCATATGCGGAGAGGATAATGCTCGTTACCCCGTCATTCGCCCAGGATGCGGAACCGGTCCCAACCGAGAACCTCAACACCGAGACCGGTGTGGAAGATCATGGTGCCGAAGGGTCTGGCCTGTTCCCGCCTTTCGACTCCTCGACCTTTGCGTCGCAGCTTCTTTGGCTCGCGATCACTTTCGGGCTGTTCTATCTCTTCATGCAGCGGGTCATCGTCCCGCGCATCGGCGGCATTCTCGAAAACCGCCGCGACCGCATTGCGTCGGACTTCGATGAGGCCGAGCGGCTGAAAAGCGAAGCCGACGAGGCCATCGCTGCCTATGAGCAGGAATTGGCCGAAGCGAAGTCCAAGGCCAGCTTGATTGGTCAGCGGGCACGCGACGATGCTAAGGCTGAGGCCGACATCGAGCGCACGCAGATCGAATCGGATCTCGCCGCCAAGATGGCCGAAGCCGAAAAGCGCATCACCGAAATCAAGGCGCGCGCACTCGGCGAAGTCGATGTCATCGCAGAAGATACGACCGTCGCCATCGTCGAACAATTGACCGGCTCAACGGTCACTCCGGCAACTGCAAGCGCAGCCGTCAAGGCTGTTGCCAACGACGAGTAGGGAGAGCCAGATGGACGCTACATTTTGGGCCTTTGCCTCCCTTCTCATTTTCCTCGCCCTCATCGCCTATCTGAAGGTTCCGGGCATGATGGCAAAGGCGCTCGACAAGCGCGCCGATGCCATCCGCAACGAGCTCGATGAAGCGCGGCGCATGCGTGAAGAGGCCCAGCAGCTGCTGGCCGAGTATCAGCGCCGCCGTAAGGACGCTGAGCAGGAAGCCTCCGAGATCGTCCAGTCTGCAGAGCGCGAGGCTCAGGCCATCGTGCGTGAAGCCAAGGCGAAGACCGAGGAATATGTGACGCGTCGCACGGCCATGGCCGAAGAGAAGATTGCCCAGGCAGAAGCCGATGCAGTGAGCGAAGTGAAGGCTTCGGCCGTCAACCTCGCGATCGCGGCAGCAGAGCGCATCATCGTCGAGCGCAGCGATGCCAGCGTGCAGAAGGCGCTGTTCGACAAGTCGATCGGCGAAGTGAAGCAGCGTCTGAACTGAGCTTCGATTGATATCGGGCTGAATTTGAGGCCGGGCGGAAACGTCCGGCCTTTTTCCGTTTCAGATCAACCGATCTGCCCGTCAACCTTGATCGGCCGGAAGCTCAGGCGGTGCAGCGGGCAGGGTCCGACGAGCGCCAAGGCCTTGCGGTGCATCTCTGTCGGATAGCCCGCATGGAGCTGGAAGCCGTAATCGGGATAGCTGTGATGGAGCCTGGCCATCATGCGATCGCGCACCACCTTGGCGACGATCGAGGCGGCTGCGATGGAGAGCGAGCGCGCGTCACCCTTGACGATGGCATCACCCCCGCAGGCAAGACCTGGCGGAACGTCGCGGCCGTCGATCAGCGCATGGCAGGGCATCTCCGGCAGGCCGGCAAGCGCGCGGCGCATGGCGTCGAGGCTCGCCTTGCGAATGTCGATCGCGTCGATGCGCCTTGGGCATGACGAGGCGATCGACACATCACCGCTGGCAAGGATCTGATCGAAGAGCTCTTCGCGGCGTTTCGCCGTCAGCTTCTTGGAATCATCGAGCCCGTCCGGCACGGCCCCTGCGCGGAACACCACCGCTGCTGCGACGACCGGCCCGGCCAACGGCCCGCGCCCGGCCTCGTCGAGCCCGGCGATCAGGCGGAGCCCCCGGCTGATGGCAGCCAGCTCCAGCGAAAAATCTGGACCTTGCGGAAACTCGAACAGAAGCTCGGGTTCGGGCTTTTTCTTGGTGCGACTCATGCCACCGCTTTTCGCACCGTGCCGCGGCACCGGCAAGACTGGCTCAAGGCCAAAGCTGTGACTTGAGCTTGAACAAGTCGCATGGAAGCGGGCGGCGTGCTCAACAAAAGCGAGGGCGGGCCGCCACATCCATTGGATGCGACGGCCCGTCCATCGGGGTCTCGAAACGGGCGACGGATGGGGCAGGGCCGGCCGTTTTGCTCGAGACCATGACAGGCGCCGCGTTTGCGGCGGACGGCGTCTGTCAAAGCGAAATGCGCGCTAAGCTCAAAGCAGCGCCAATTGAACCCCATTGCCGAGCGGCGGGACGAAGAGGTCGGTGCGCAGCTGCCGCCGGCTCGTGTTCAAGCCAAGCCGCTTGGCTGCGAGCGTGAAGCGGCGCCCAAGCTGCCAGGCATAGGGACCGGCCCCACGCATCCGCTTGCCGAACTCCGCATCGTAATCCTTCCCATCCCGCATCGACCGGATGAGCGACATCACATGCCGATAGCGGTCAGGATAATTGCGCAGCAGCCAGTCGCGAAAGAGCGGGCTCACCTCATGCGGCAACCGCAACAGCACGTAGCCTGCCTCCTTGGCGCCTGCGGCCGCCGCAGAGTCGAGAAGCCGCTCGATCTCGTGATCGTTGAGCCCCGGAATGATCGGCGCCGTCATTACCGACACCGGTATGCCCGCTTCGCTCAGTGTGCGCACGGCTTCCAGGCGTTTCGCCGGTGTCGATGCGCGCGGCTCCATGCTGCGGGCGAGCTTGCGGTCGAGCGTGGTGATCGACAGCGCCACCTTGGCAAGACCCTTCTCGGCCATCGGGCCGAGGATATCGATGTCGCGTGTCACCAACGCTGACTTGGTAACGATGCCGACAGGATGGTTGGCGGCAGACAGCACTTCCAGGACCTGCCGCATGATGCGCCACTCGCGCTCGATCGGCTGGTAGGGATCGGTGTTGGTGCCGATCGCGATGGAGCGCGGCACGTAGCCCGGCTTCGCCAGCTCGCGCTCCAGAAGCTTCGCTGCATCGGGCTTGGCGAAGAGCTGTGATTCGAAATCCAGACCGGCGGAGAGGCCCATATAGCTGTGGGTCGGCCGGGCGAAACAATAGATGCAACCATGCTCGCACCCACGATAGGGATTGATCGACCGATCGAAGGAAATGTCGGGCGACTGGTTGCGCGTGATGATCGTCCGCGGCTTCTCGACCTGCACCTTGGTCTGGAACGGCGGCAAGTTTTCCAGACTTTCCCAGCCATCATCGAACACATGACGGCTTTCGGTTTCAAACCTGCCAGCAGGATTGAGACCCGCACCACGGCCGCGCCGACGCTCGTCGCTGACCCGCAGTTCCGATTGCCGGACCAGGAAGTCCGCAATATCCGGCCGATGCAGTTCCGAAAACGCCGTGTTCTTCAGGTTGGTCAGGGCCGTCATCTGCGCCTCCATCGGGAATCGCGTGTTGATGACTTTATTCCTATACGAGCAAATGAAACAAAACAAGAACATTTAGCGGCGTTGGCATTGTGCGCTGCAATAGTCTAAATCGAGAGGATGATCTCCGTTTTGATAGAAGCAGGCCAGGATGACGAAGCGCTGGCGCTGACGCTCGCCATGCTCGTACCCGGTGCGGTGGAAGGCGTCATCAGCGATGTCACCATCATCGATCGCGGCATGAACGAAGCGTCGCGCACTGTCGCGGATGCCGCCGGTTGCCGGATCCGCCCGTCTTCGGAGGTCCATGAGGCGCTGCTTGGGGCGCGCTCGGACTGGCTGATGATGATCGAGCCGGGGGCCCGGCTGTTGCCCGGCTGGATCGACCGTCTTGCATCGCATCTCGGCTATGATGGTCGCCCGGCGCGTTTCAAGCGCGCGCAACAGGTGCGGGCGTCGGTACTGGAGCGCTTCCGCCAGCAGCGCTCGGCGCTCGCTTTCGGGCTGGTCGTCAAGAAAAGCGCCATCGCGCCGAGGCTCGAAGGGGCAGTTGGCCTTCGCGACGTGGCGAAGCTGGTCAAGCCGGTGACGCTGGATTGCGCTATCGTGCCGGCCGGGCGGTCGCCGCGCCGCGCTTGAGGTGCTCGTCGAGCCGCGGCATGATTTCCACGAAATTGCACGGCATGTGCCGGTAGTCGAGCTGTAGCTTCAGGATGCCGTCCCAGGCATCCTTGCAGGCGCCGGGGGAGCCGGGCAGCACGAAGACGAAGGTCGCGTTCACCACGCCGCCGGTCGCGCGTGACTGAATGGTGGATGTGCCGATCTTGTCATAGGAAATTCGGTGAAAGACTTCGGAAAATCCGTCCATCCGCTTCTCGAAGATCGGCTCGAGAGCATCGGGCGTGACGTCGCGACCCGTAAACCCCGTCCCGCCGGTCGAGATGATCACGTCGATATCCGCACGCTTGCTCCATTTGAGCACCTGCTCGCGAATGGCGGGAATATCGTCGGTGACGACGGCCCGCTCCTTCAGCACATGCCCGGCCTCCTCGATGCGTGCAACCAGCGTGTCGCCGGAACGGTCCTCTGCGATCGAACGCGTGTCGGAGACCGTCAGCACCGCGATACCGACGGGCACGAAGGAACGGGTCTCGTCGATACGGCTCATTGGCTGTTCTCCGTGGCGAAGCTGCGGGTTGCTGTCACATACCAGTGCGGCGCGTGTTCTACGATTTGGGCGGCCGCGCGTGCCGCCTGATGTGGATCGGCATAGAGGCCGAAACATGTCGCGCCCGATCCCGACATGCGAGAGAAGAGGGCATCGCTCGTCTCCAGGGCTTTGAGCGCCTGTTCGATCTCCGGCACCAATCCGATCGCGGCAGGCTGCAGGTCGTTGCGCGTCTCGCGCAGATAGTCGATCACGCTGCTCGACGTCGAGAGACCTGACACAGAGGGCAGCGGCGGATTGTCTTTGCGGATAAGCGCGGCGAACACCGCCGGCGTCGCCACATGCACGCCCGGATTGACGAGCACGAGATCGAGGGCCGGAAACCCTTCGATCGTCCTTGTGTGTTCACCGATGCCGCTAGCCATTTGAGGCTGGCGGGACAGGCACATCGGGACATCGGCCCCGAGATCGCGCGCCAACGGCCTCAGATCGATATCTTCTGCATGCCACAGCGCCTGAAGCGAGCGCAGCGCAGCCGCCGCGTCTGCGGAACCTCCGCCTATGCCGGACGCGATCGGAAGATGCTTGTCGAGTTGAATCGCCACCGGCGGTGCGCTCCGGCTATCTGCCGCGAGCGCCGACCGCAGGTGGTCGCGGGCGCGGCTGACGAGATTGTCTTCGTTCTGGGAGAGCTTTTCGCTGAACGGCCCCGACAGCACCAGCTTATCGGATGCCGCCGGTTCGATCGTCAGAGTGTCGCCGGCTTCGGTGAACACGACCAGCGTTTCGAGCAGATGATAGCCGTCTGAACGCCGGCCGGTCACATGAAGCGCGAGATTGATCTTGGCGGCCGCATGCTGCGTGACGAGCGCAGCAGAACCGGCCGAAGGCGTGGCATCCCAATCGATCGTGGCTGCCATGGCTTAGCGAGCAACGACATCCCGCGTGAAGGTGCGGTGCAGCTCAGGCAGATCGGAGCGCTCGTCGGGATCGGCGACAGCCGGCGGCGTCCGGCTCTCTTCAGGTCCACCATTGGCCGTTGCGGGCGGCGGTGTGTCGTCCAGACCGTCCTCGATCTTCGCCTGGATCAACGGGATCTGATCGTCCTCCGGCTCCAGCGTCAAAGCGCGGTTCCATTGGAACACAGCTTCGAGCCTGCGGCCCACCCGCCAATAGGCGTCGCCAAGATGATCGTTGATCGTCGGATCTGCCGGGCGCAGTTCCACAGCGCGCTCCAGCTCCTGAACCGCGGCTTCGTAGTCGCCAAGGCGGTAATGGGCCCAGCCGAGCGAATCGACAATGTAGCCGTCGTTCGGGCGCAGAGCGACCGCCTGCTCGATCATCTCCATGCCCTCGTCGAGGTTCATGTTCATGTCGACCCAGGAATAACCGAGATAGTTCAGCACCTGCGGCTGATTGGGGAAGAGCTCCAGCGATTTCAGGAAGTTCGGTTCGGCCTGCTCCCAGTCTTTCAGGCGCTCGTAAGCGATACCGCGCTGGAAGAAGATGTTCCAATGTCTGCGCTCCGCATCGTCACCGATCACCTCGGCTGCGCGGTCGTAATTGGCGGCCATCTCGTCATATTGCTCGGCCGAGGAAAGCACGCTGCCATAGGCGAGGTAGGAGCGCATGTCGTTCGGATCGGCTTCGATCAACGATTGCAGATAGGCCTTCGCTTCCTCGGTCCGGCCAAGATCGGCGAGGTTTAGCCCGAGTTGCAATTCTGCGATGCGGCGCATCGGAGAATCTTCCGGAATACTCTCGTAGATCGCGATCGCCTCTTCGGACCGCTCCATGTTCTCGGCAAGCCCGCCGAGAAGAATGAGTGTTGCGGCATTTTCCGGATCCAGCACGCGCGCCAGCTGAAGATAGAGCGTCACGATCTCTTCGGCGCCTTCGCGGTTCAACGCTGCGGCAACGGTGTGAAGCACCGAGGCGGCGCCATCCTGCGCGGTGTCGATGTCCGAAGGAGGGCTCTCGCCGCCTTCGATCGACTGGCGCAATGCGGTCAAGGGCGCGTAGTCGGGCGAGAACGTCTCGCCCGTGGAAATCACGTCGAGGGCGGCCTGCTGGTTGCCCTCACGGGCTTCCAGCGCCGCAAGCGCCATGACGGCGCGCATATAGGTGTCGGGCGCCGCACCGCCGCCAGCCTGGTCGGTGATCGCAGCATTCAGCCGGCTGCGCGCCTCGGCGACGTTGCCGCCGGCAGCCGCGATCGATCCGCCATGGAAGTTGAGGAAGATGCCGTACCATTCCGGCCCTTGAAGCTCGTCGATCATCGTCAACGCTTCGTCGGTCTCGCCCTGGCCAAGCCGTGCCCAGGAGCGCAGCAAACCGGAAAGCAGCCGGTCAAGCTCGTTCACACCATCATAGTCGAGCAAGGTCTCGACCGTGTTGAATTCCCGATTGCGGAGTGCTTCGACGGCGCGGATCAGATCCGTTGCCCGCTCGATCGAGGCATCGTCCTTCAGTTCTTCGGCAAGCATCAGTCCTTCATCGAACTGACCCTCGGCGATGTGGGCAAGCATAAGCCGCTGCTTGATCTCGTTGTTGCCCGGATCGAAGGCGAGTGCCCGGGCATAGAAACCGATGGCCGATGCCGTATCCCGATCCACATCCGCGGTGCGCGCTGCCAGGAATGCGCCGGCGAAGCTACCGATCGATTCGGCATCCAATGGGATGGCGGGGACGTCTTCCGCTGCTTCCGCGGGAGGCGGCGAAGCCTCCTGTGCATTTGCCGACATCAGAGCGGAAAAGCCGACAACCGCGGCAATCAAGCCGATCGCCGCTGATCCAGCCAGCCGCTCGATCCATCCCTTCAGCATTCGCAAGCCCTTCCAGTCTTAGGCACGGTCGCGCCCGTTGGGCCACCGTCTGACAGCACAGCATGGCTTTTTTTGGTGGCTTGGCAATAAGCGCCAGGTCACGCCTTTGTGTGCGCGGCAAAGCGCGCCTTGGCCGATGTTGCGCCCTCAGGTCACGCGGCTGATGCAGAAATCGATCACTTCGAGCAACGCCGCCTTGTGTTCTGATTCGGGCATCGGGGCGAGCGCGTCGCGCGCCATGTCGCCATAATGGTTGGCGCGCGCGATCGTGTCCGACAAGGCGTTGTATTTGGTCATCAGGCCGAGCGCCTTCTCGAGCGCCATATCGTCGTTCTCGCCTGTTTCGATTGCCGAGCGCCAGAAGGCGCGCTCGTCTTCCGTGCCGCGACGGTAGGACAGGACGATCGGCAGCGTGACCTTGCCTTCGCGGAAATCGTCGCCGACATTCTTGCCGAGATCGGCAGCCTTGCCGCCATAGTCGAGAACGTCGTCGACGAGCTGGAAGGCGAGACCGAGATTGGTGCCGTAGGACGAAAGCGCCTTGCGGGTCGCCTTGTCGGACCCGGCAACGATCGGCCCCACTTCGGCAGCCGCGGCAAAGAGAGCGGCGGTCTTGGCGCGGATGACGGCGAGATAGTCGTCTTCCGTCGTTTCCATGTTCTTGGCGACGGACAATTGCAGCACTTCGCCTTCGGCAATGACGGCTGCCGCGCTCGACAGCACGTCGAGCGCATCCAGCGAACCGACCTCGACCATCATCTTGAACGCTTGACCGAGCAGGAAGTCGCCGACGAGCACGCTCGCCTGATTGCCCCAGATGATGCGCGCCGTGGAGGAGCCGCGACGCATGTCGCTTTCATCCACCACGTCGTCATGCAGCAGCGTCGCCGTATGCATGAACTCGACCGAGGTCGCGAGCTTGATGTGATGATCGCCGGAGTAGCCGCACATCTGCGCAGCCGAGAGCGTCAGCATGGGGCGCAACCGCTTGCCGCCGGACGCAATCAGATGCCGCGCGATTTCCGGAATCATCTCCACATGGGAGCCAGCCTTAGCCAGGATCAGTTGATTGACGCGTTCCATGTCGGCTTTCGTCAAATCCTGCAAAGGTTTGACCGACGCTGCCTGATTCTTTTTCTCGTCCAGCGGGATGACGACGCCCACGCGCTCACACTCCTGTTCAAATCATGGTTGAAAGCATAGAAAGGGGCGGGTTGCCCGGCAAGTGGCGAATTGGCGCGCTCACAGCGACGCGCAGGATGAAAGGAACGGCCATGGAGGAATTGATCAGGACGAACGATCCGGTGATCATCTCCTTTGCCGAGAGTCTCCTGAAGGAAGCGGAGATCGGCTATTTCATCGCCGACCAGAACATGAGCATCGCGGAAGGTTCGATCGGCGTGCTGGCCAAGCGCATTCTTGTCGATTCCGACCAGGCAATCGCGGCGCGCCGCCTGATGATCGACGCCGGCATCGGCCAGGAACTGCGCGAACAGCGGTGAGAGTTCGGTGACCGGATCTTCTGTCCTTGAAGACGATCAATTCGCCGAGACGGTCGACGCTTTCCATCGCGGCGGCTTCGCGCTCGTGCAGCCGAAGGGCAGGGGCCATCGCGCCGGCATGGATGCCATGCTTCTGGCCGCGATGGTGCCTGGATCGGCCAGAGGCCAACTTGCCGATCTCGGCGCCGGTGCCGGCGCAGCCGGCCTGGCCGCTGCCTCACGCCTCGGCGCACTGCACGTCACCCTGTTCGAGCGCTCCGCGATGATGGCGGAATTCGCCCGCAAATCGCTCGATCTCGAGCAAAATCGGCATGTGCGCGATCGCGTCGATATCGTCGAGGCGGATGTGACGCTGACGGGCCGTGCGCGTGTCGCCGCCGGCCTCAAGGACGATGCCTTCGAGCACGTCATCATGAACCCGCCCTTCAATCCAGAGGCGGACCGCCAGACGCCGGACCGGATCAAGGCCGAAGCTCATGCCATGCCGACGGGCCTGTTCGAGAACTGGATCCGCACGGCATGCGCGATCGCAAAGCCCGGCGGGCAGTTATCCCTCATCGCGAGACCCGTCTCGATCGGCGACATCATCGCCGCATGCGGGCGCCGCTTCGGTGGCCTTCAGATCACGCCTGTCCATCCGCGCGTGGGCGAGCCGGCGATCCGCATTCTCGTCACCGCGATCAAAGGCAGCAGGGCCTCCCTCATTCTGCGCTCGCCCCTGATCATGCACGAAGGCGAAAGTCATGCCTTCTCGCCGGCGGTCGACGCTATGAACAACGGGCTTTGCGACTATCCCCGCTGAGCAGCGGACCACGTTCCTGAGCGATCGCTGCAACTGTCCGGGCGCCATTGCGTTTGGCAGGACGGACCATACATCTTCCCAAGACAAGAACCTTCAAGCAGGCAAGGCGGCGCAATGGCATTCTATGACGCTCTTCTCCCAAGGCGGATGAAGAAGGACCTCACGATCATTCCAGTTGTCCGCCTGCAGGGAACGATCATGACCGGCGGAAGCCAGTTTCGACCGGCCCTGAACCTGGCAAGCGTCGCCGGTAGCCTGGACAAGGCCTTTTCGATGAAACGCTCGCCTGCCGTCGCCATCATCGTCAATTCGCCAGGCGGTTCGCCCGTGCAGTCGCGCCTCATCTTCAAGCGCATCCGCGATCTGGCCGACGAGAAGCAGAAGCGCGTCCACATCTTCGTGGAGGATGTCGCTGCGTCCGGCGGCTACATGATCGCGCTTGCCGGCGACGAGATCATCGCCGACCCGTCCTCCATCGTCGGCTCGATCGGTGTCGTCTCCGCCTCTTTCGGCTTTCCGGAGCTTTTGAAGAAGATCGGCGTGGAGCGCCGCGTCTATACGGCCGGCCAGAGCAAGGTGTCGCTCGATCCCTTCCAGCCGGAGAAGGAAGCCGATGTCGAGCACCTGAAGTCGCTGCAGCGGGATGTGCATGCGACGTTCATCGATCTCGTTAAGGCGCGCCGTCAGGGCAAGCTTGCGGCGGACGATGACACGCTCTTCAACGGATTGTTCTGGTCCGGCGTAAAGGGTCGCGAGCTTGGGCTCGTCGATGAGCTCGGCGACATGCACGGTTTTCTCAAGGCTCGTTACGGCGAAAAGATGCGCACACGCCTGATCGCGCCTCGGCGCGGCCTCTTTGGCGGCCGGATCCCGGCTTCCATCGGTGGCGACGATTTCGCTCAAACTATTGCCGCAAGTGCGACGCAGGGTGTTGCGGATGCATTGGAAAACAAGGCAATCTGGGGCCGTTACGGCTTGTGAAGACTGATCTCCCGGAGACAAGAATGCCGCAGATCCTGCTTTTGGCAGCGGTGGGGGCGATTGCCTGGTATGGCTATCGCCGCCTGCTGAAGGAGGCCGAGCGCGTGAATGCCCGTGTCCGCCAGGCCGAGAAGGAAGCGGAAAACCGCTCGACCGGAACACTGGTCAAGGATCCCGTGACGGGCGAATACCGGCTGGAAAAACGCGACAAGACGGACTGACCGGCGGTGCTTCGGCTCCCGCCGCCGCTTGACCGGCGATAGCCTGCGTGGCACCTGTCCCGCGACCTTTGAGGCGGATGCCGCCACACCAAGCTTGACCGGACCGGGACATGTCATGACCACCGACCACATGAACCCCACGCGCTCGTTTCAGGGCCTGATCCTGACGCTTCACAACTATTGGGCAAGCTATGGCTGCGTCGTGCTGCAGCCCTACGACATGGAAGTCGGCGCCGGTACGTTCCATCCGGCAACGACGCTGCGGGCGCTCGGGCCGAAGCCCTGGAACGCTGCCTATGTGCAGCCCTCGCGCCGCCCGACCGACGGTCGCTACGGGGAAAACCCGAACCGGCTGCAGCACTATTACCAGTACCAGGTCATCCTGAAGCCATCGCCGCCGAACCTGCAGGAGCTCTATCTCGGCTCGCTGAAGGCGATCGGACTTGACCCGATGCTGCATGACATCCGCTTCGTGGAAGACGATTGGGAAAGCCCGACGCTCGGTGCCTGGGGCCTCGGCTGGGAATGCTGGTGCGACGGCATGGAAGTGTCGCAGTTCACCTATTTCCAGCAGGTCTGCGGCATCGAATGCGCGCCCGTGGCCGGCGAACTGACCTATGGCCTGGAACGCCTCGCCATGTATGTGCAGGGCGTCGACAGCGTCTACGACCTCAATTTCAATGGCCGCGAGGGCGACGAGAAGGTCACCTATGGCGACATCTTCCTGCAGGCCGAGCAGGAATATTCGAGGCACAATTTCGAATTCGCCAACACCAAGATGCTGCTCAAGCACTTTGAGGACGCCGAAGCGGAATGCCAGGCTTTGCTGCAAGCGGGAGCGCCGGGCGATAACTCCAATCAGCGCCTGCACAAATGCGTGTTGCCCGCCTACGACCAGTGCATCAAGGCAAGCCACATCTTCAACCTGCTGGACGCGCGCGGCGTGATCTCCGTCACGGAACGCCAGAGCTACATCCTGCGCGTCCGCAACCTCTCCAAGGCGTGCGGCGAAGCGTTCCTCCTGACCGATGCCGGCGGAGCATCGATCGCCGCCGCAGCCTGACGGCTGGCTCGCCTCCCATTCATTTCGGATACACCCATGCCCGATCTTCTGCTTGAACTTCGTTCCGAGGAAATTCCTGCTCGCATGCAGCGCAAGGCTGCAGGCGATCTGCGCAAGTTGGTGACGGATGCGCTGGTGGATGCGGGGCTGACCTATGAAGGCGCGCAGGAATACTGGACGCCGCGCCGGCTGACGCTCGACATTCGCGGCCTGACGGCGAAGTCGGCCGATCTTAAGGAAGAGCGCAAAGGACCGCGCACCGACGCGCCGGAAAAGGCGATCGAGGGGTTTCTGCGCGGGGCAGGGCTCGCCTCCATCGACCAGGCGAAGATCGTCTCCGACCCGAAGAAGGGTGAGTTTTACGTCGCGATCATTGAAAAGCCGGGCCGCGCTGCCGAGGCGATCATTGCCGATGTGATGCCTGGCATCATCCGCGATTTCCCTTGGCCGAAGTCCATGCGCTGGGGCAGGGCCTCGGCAAAGCCCGGATCGCTGCGCTGGGTGCGCCCGCTGCAGTCCATCGTCTGCACCTTCGGGCCGGAGACGGAAGAGCCGGTCGTGGTCGATTTCGAGATCGACGGCATTCGCGCCGGCAATGTGACCTACGGCCATCGCTTCCATGACCCTGACGCGATTACCGTGCGCCGCTTCGACGACTACGCCGACAAGCTGATGAAGGCGAAGGTCGTGCTCGATCCCGCGCGCCGCAAGGAAATCATCGCCACGGACGCGAAAAACCTCGCCTTCGCCTCGGGTCTCGAATTGGTCGAGGACGAGGCGCTGCTTGAAGAGGTCTCCGGTCTCGTCGAGTGGCCGGTCGTCCTCATGGGCTCGTTCGACGAGGCATTCCTGTCGATTCCGCCGGAAGTCATCCGGCTGACGATCAAGGCCAACCAGAAATGCTTCGTGCTCCGTCCGCAGTCGGGCGAGGGGCTGGCGAACCGGTTCATCCTCGTCGCCAACATCGAGGCGAGCGATGGCGGCAAGGAAATCATCTACGGCAACGGCAAGGTCGTGCGCGCGCGCCTCTCCGACGCGCTCTATTTCTGGCAGTCCGACCAGGGCGATCTGCCCGACCTTGACATGCTGACGGCGTCTGCCGAGAAGTTTGGTCTCGACCTGAAGAAGCCGCTCGACCAGCGCATGGCCAAGCTCGACCATCTCGGCGTGACGTTCCATGCCAAGCTCGGCACGCAAGGGGAGCGCGTCGAACGCATCCGGCGCCTGGCGCGTGAACTGGCCCCGATCGTCGGCGCCGATCCCGATCTTGCCGACCGCGCCGCCGTGCTTGCCAAGGCGGATCTGACCACCGACGCCGTCGGCGAGTTCCCCGAGCTCCAGGGCCTGATGGGCCGTCGCTATGCCGAATTGCAGGGCGAAAACCCGGCGGTCGCCGCTGCCATCGAAGATCACTACAAGCCGCTCGGACCCACCGACACCGTGCCTCGCGACCCCGTCACCATCGCCGTAGCGCTTGCCGACAAGCTGGATTTGCTTGTTGGGTTTTGGGCGATCGATGAGAAGCCAACGGGGAGCAAGGATCCTTACGCGCTGCGGCGTGCGGCGCTCGGGGTTATCCGGCTGGTGCTGGAGAATGGGGTTTCCACCAACTTGATGGATATTCTGGGCTACAATTCATACACGATGCACTTTTTTGATTTCTTGGATTATATCGCTAGCGACCGGTATGCAGAAGAACGTTTTAATAAAAGTAATGTTCGAGGACAAAGGTCAGAGTTGTTGCTTCACGGCGAATTGGCGTTACACGGACGTGACCCCTCATTTGATCATAGTGCTTCCAAGTATGAGCATGATCGTGAAAGATTGACGGGGTTGGACCTCCTCTCCTTTTTCCACGATCGCCTCAAGGTCTACCTGCGTGACCAGGGCGCCCGGCACGATCTGATCGACGCTGTCATCACGCCTGAAGCAGACGACCTCCTGGCCGTCTCCCAGCGTGTTCAGGCGCTTGGTCAACTGCTTGAGACGGAAGAGGGAAAGAACCTTCTCGCTGGCACCAAGCGCGCGGCGAACATTCTGGCGGCGGAGGAGAAGAAGGGCACTGTTGTCGCCGATGCGGTCGATCCTGCACTCCTGCGCACGAACGAGGAGAAGCAGCTCTTCAACGCGGTGATTCAAACCGAGAGCGAAGCCGGCCAAGCGATTCAGAATGAAGACTATTCGGCCGCCATGCGCGCGCTTGCGGCATTGCGTGAGCCGATTGATTCATTCTTCGAACATGTCCTCGTAAATGACGAGGATGCCAGCGTTCGGGCCAACCGGTTGGCGCTTCTGGCGCGTATTCGATCCGCCACCGCGCAGGTTGCCGATTTCTCCCGCATCGTGGGCTGAAACCAATAACAGTCCCTGACGTTTCTCCTGCGAAATTTCGCAGGGGCAATCTGGAGACAAAGCGCATGGGACTGTTCAGCGGCCTGCTAGGCCACGCGTCCGACCTCGACATTGCAGGCGTGACGGAGGAATTGCGGCCGATCCTGGCGGATGGCGAGGAAGTCGAACTCGGCTTCCAGATCATCCGCGACCAGATGATTTTCACCGACCGTCGCATCATCCTGATCGACAAGCAGGGCATGACCGGGCGCAAGCGCGAATATCTGTCGATCCCGTATAAGTCGATCACCATGTTCTCGGTCGAGAACAATGGTTCGTTCGACATGGATGCCGAGATGAAGGTCTGGATTTCAGGCCAGGGCGCGCCGATCGCGAAGACGCTCGACCGCAAGTCGAACGTCGCCGGTATCCAGAGCGCGCTGGCGAAGGGCGTCTGCCGTTAGAGCGTTTCCAGGTGAAGTGGACACCGGTTCGCCGTCGGGAACGCGGCAATCAAAAACTTAGAGCGGTTGAGCGATTCGAAGAATCGCGAAGCTGCGCCAATCCGGCGGATGCTCGGATCAGTTCAGGCGAAGCTCGAAGGTCGTCGCGCTCATCGATCCGGAAAGCGATGACGTCTGCGCCTCCATGTCGATGCCCTGTGCCGGGATATCGAGCGTGGCGCTCGGTGTTGGCATTACAGGAGAGATGATCTCGACCGCTTCGTCGCCGGCTGGCTCGGTCGAAGCCGCGGCGGCCATAGGACGCTGTTTTCCATAAAGCAGATCTGCGCTCGTGATCGTGACGACCGGGGTGCCGCCGAGCATGTTATCGCTGCGCGCCACCTTTTCTACGCCATTCTCCTGGAATGTGCGTGCCCCTTGCGCCTGAAGCGCCATCAGGTCGATCTCGGCCTGGGTCTGCCGCTTTTCAGGGCAGGTGGTGCAGGTGATCACGTCCACGCTGGAAAAGCCCGGCTCGCGCGGCTGCCAGGTTTCGACAGACTGCGCTGCCGCCGGCAAGCATGCCACAGAAACCAAGGAGACTGCGAAAAGAACGCGCAACATGATCGACCCCCGATAAGCCTGGCCGCCGCAAATTGGAGGCGGAGTTGACCGCGAGGGTAGCGGCTTCACCTTTCGATCCGGTGTCGGAAAGTGCTTAATGATCTCTTAGCGGCTCAGCGATCGAGTGCCCGCCAGCCGATGTCACGCCGACAGAACCCGTCGGGCCATGCAATGCGGTCGACGGCCTGGTAAGCGCGGTCTCGGGCGCCGGCCACATCTCTTGCCATCGCAGACACGCTGAGCACGCGTCCGCCATTGGCCGTCAGCTGTCCGTCACTCAGCGCCGTTCCGGCATGGAACACCTTCGCGCCTTCGACCGCGTCAGCTTCGGCAATGCCCTCTATCGGCGTGCCCTTCTTGTAGGCGCCGGGATAGCCATTGGCGGCCATCACCACGGTCAGTGCCACATCGTCGTGCCAGCGCGCGCTCATGGTCGCGAGCGTTCCGTCGGCAGCTGCCTTCATCAGAAGCAGGATGTCGTCCTTCAGCCGCATCATCATCACCTGGCACTCCGGATCGCCGAACCGCACATTGTATTCGATGAGCTCGGGGCCTTTCTCGGTGATCATCAGGCCGGCATAGAGCACCCCCTTGAAGGGCATGCCGCGCGCCTTCATCCCACGCAGCGTCGGCTCGATGATCTCGCGCATGGTGCGCTCAACCATCTCGGGCGTCATCACGGGAGCGGGCGAATAGGCGCCCATGCCGCCGGTGTTGGGGCCCGTGTCGCCATCGCCGACGCGTTTGTGGTCCTGAGCGCTGGTGAGCGGCAGAGCGGTCTCGCCGTCGCAGAGGCAGAAGAAGCTCGCCTCCTCCCCATCGAGAAAGGCTTCGACCACCACTTCGGCTCCGGCATCGCCAAAGGCACCTTCGAAACAATCGTCGATGGCGGCCAGCGCCTCGTCTAGCGTCATGGCGACGGTCACGCCTTTGCCGGCGGCCAGCCCATCGGCCTTGATGACGATCGGCGCGCCCTGCGCACGGACATAGGCCTTGGCCTTGGGCGCATTGTTGAAGCGCTTATAGGCGCCGGTGGGGATGGAATACTCCGCGCTAAGATCCTTGGTGAAGCCCTTGGAGCCTTCGAGCTGCGCGGCAGCGGCCGTCGGACCGAAAGCGGCGATGCCGGCTGCATCGAGCGCATCGACAAGACCAGCGACCAAAGGGGCTTCCGGCCCGACCACGACGAGGTCGACGCTGTTTTCGCGGCAGAACGCCACCACGGCATCGTTGTCGGCGGTGTTCAGCGCGACGATCTCGGCTTCGTCCGCGATGCCCGGATTGCCGGGGGCGGCATAGAGGCGGCCGAGCAACGGGGAGGCGGCGATCTTCCAGGCAAGCGCATGTTCGCGGCCACCCGATCCGATGAGAAGCACGTTCATGAAGCTCAAGTCCCCGGCAGGTCAGTGTTGCGGGTGGGTAAAGCCTGCGAGGGCAACTGGGTCAAGAGGGTGGGCCAAGAGGGCACTCGACAGCCGGGCGCGTGAGCCTTGACCGCGCAAGGTCGCGCTGCCACTGATCCGGCATGAACGACACATCCCATATGGGCGACCGCGTCGCCGACGCACCATCCGGAAACTTCGTCTACAAGGTGCTGCCGCGCACCCTGTGGCCCTACGCGCAGCTTGCCCGCTGGGACCGGCCGATCGGCTGGCAGCTGCTCCTGTGGCCATGCCTCTGGTCGGCGGCGCTCGCCGGCAACATGCCCGGTGCGCTCGAAGCGGGGTACACGCTTGGCGATCTGGTGCGCCACTGCGTGCTCTTTACCATCGGTGCGATCGCCATGCGGGGTGCCGGGTGCACATATAACGATCTCGTCGACCACAAGATCGATGCCAAAGTGGCGCGAACACGATCGCGTCCGCTGCCGTCGGGTCGTGTGAGCCGCGGCCAGGCGCAAATCTTCATTCTGCTGCAGTCGCTTGCCGGCCTTCTCGTCCTTCTGTCGTTCAACGGTTTCGCGATCGTCCTCGGCTTCGCCTCGCTCGCCTTCGTCGCCATCTATCCGTTTGCAAAACGCTTCACCGACTGGCCGCAATTCTTTCTTGGCCTCGCCTTTTCCTGGGGAGCTTTGATGGGTTGGGCGACGGCTTTCGGAACACTGTCAGTGGCGCCCGTCATCCTCTATGTCGGGGCGATCCTTTGGACGATCGGCTATGACACGATCTATGCGCATCAGGACAAGGAAGATGACGCGCTGGTTGGTGTGCGTTCCACCGCTTTGCTCTTCGGGGATCGAACGAAGGTGTGGCTGGATCGGCTCTATGGGGCAGCCGTGCTTTGCATGCTGGCGTCGTTCGTGCTGACGGGCGTGCATGTGGTGGCCTATCTTGGCCTCGCAGCGGCGGCTGCGCATTTTGTCTATCAGACGCGCAAGCTCGATATCGACAAGCCCGACGAGTGCCTGAAGCTGTTCAAGTCGAACACGGTGGTCGGTGCGCTGCTCTTTGCAGGATTGCTTGCAGGTGCGGCATTCCGGCTGACAGCCTGACGGCGATATGAAAAAGGCCGGGCAAAAAAGCCCGGCCTTCTTAGAATAGAAATTGACGTTAGCTTACTGTGCGGCGCCGTCGACGACTGGACCACGCGGCGTCTCGCCTTCTGACATGTCGTTGTCAGCCTGCGAAGCATCAGGGCCGGTGGTGACGCCGGAAGCATCTTCGTCGATAAGTTCTTCGTCATCGACGACTGCTGCCGAAGGCGATTCACCATCATCGCCGTCATTGTCAGCCTGCTCTTCGTCCGGGCCCGTCGTGGTGCCCATGACTTCAGTGTCTTCTTCTTCGATGATCGGGCCATCCGGCGATTCGCCGGCGTCGGCGTTGTTGTCGGCTGCCTGTGCAAGGATGATCGGCGCTTCTGCGCGATCGGTTGCGCTGTGATCGCCAACCATTGGGGCGGCAATCGCTGCGGAAGACATCAGCGTAGCGGTAAGAAGTGCGATAACCTTGGTCAAAGTCGTTCTCCTGAGAATCTCGGTGGCAGATTTATTTCTGTCTTATTGATCGTTCAGCTTCGGGATCACGACGCTTAGCCTTATTTGAACAGTCATTAAGACTGTCGAAGGGCGCGTCGTGCAGTGCCGATGCTGTAAGAACGACGACTGAACTTTATCGTTCCACGAGATATCAGATATTTGTATTTAAGATATCGATATATTAGAGATCTGTGGATGTCAGCGACGCGCTATGATCTCTTCACCGTCGATGACGAGACAGGATATTCCGAGCGAGCCGGTCTTGCGGCGCACCAGAAAGCGCGGCCGGCGATCGGCAAAGAAAGAATGATGGCGCCGCGGGCGCGTACGACCGACAGTCAGCGGACCGATGGCGTTTTCGAGCGGGCGTGCCACGCCGTCTGCCTCGACCATGAGCATGGGCAGGTTGAAGACGCTGGCCCAACTGCGCCAGTCGGCTGCGATATCGCCGAGATCGTGCGAGACGAGCAGCGGAACGCACAGCTCGGGATCGGTGTGGTGCAATTCCAGCGTGACAGTGATCTGGCCATCGCCATGATCGATGGCCCGGGCAGCGACGCCTGCGAAGATGCGCGAGGGGAGTGCGACGGACAGCGGCAGGCCGCTTCCCGGCAGCTTGCGACGCATCACCGCGCCGCGTTTGTCGATCGTGATCGTGACCGCTTCGGCTTGGCTGCGCGCGCAGTAAGTGACGTGCTGCGGCAGATGGCCGGGATCCAGCCGGAGTTCGTGACCTGCCCAGACGGGCTTGCATAGCGACTTCAGAACCGTGTTCGACATTGACCACACCCTTGTTGACACTCTCGAGAGCCGGTTTTCCGGTCTTCCCGCCGGAGCGCTTGGTCGCGCCCTCTGTTGTGTCTGACTTTAGGGTGCCGGGGTTCCGGCCCACTTAAAAATCGCAGTTAAAAAACCTTGACCTTTCCGATGGTTACCAAATCGGAAGCTCAGCGCGTCCGCAGTACCTTTCCGGGATTCATGATGCCGGCCGGATCGAAGGCCGCCTTGATGCGCTGCATGAGGTCGATCTCGATGGGCGCGCGGATGGCGGCGAGTTCGTCCCGCTTCATCTGGCCGATGCCGTGCTCCGCGGAGATCGACCCGCCGAAGGAAAGCGCCAGAGCGTGAACCTTCGCGCTGACCGCGTCCCAGTGGGCCAGAAAGGCCTCACGGTCGGCGCCGACCGGCTGGGAGATATTGTAGTGAATGTTGCCGTCGCCGAGATGGCCGAAGGCGACGATCCGCGCGCCGGGCACGACTTCCTGCACAAGCGGCTCGGCCTGCGCGAGGAACGTGGGAACGGCGGCGACAGGCACCGAGATGTCGTGCTTGATCGATCCGCCCTCGGGCTTCTGCGCCCAGGAGAGCGCTTCGCGCATGTGCCAGAATTCACGCGCCTGTGTCTCGTTTTGTGCCAGGACCGCGTCTGCGGCGATGCCGTCTTCAAGCGCCGCACTTAAGAGATGCTCCATCTGATCCCGCGCGGCCTCCTCGGAGAGGTTCGACGAGATCTCGATCAGCGCGTACCAGCCATGAGGCTCAGCAAAAGGATCGCGTACGCCGTCGATGTGTCGGGCTGTGAATTCGACGCCGATGCGCGCCATCAGTTCGAATGCCGTCAGCCCGCCCCCGGCAAGCGCCTCGGCCCGGCGGAAGAGTTCAAGTGCCCCCTCAGGCGATTTCATCCCAGCGATCGCGACCTGCCGGCCGGCAGGCATGGGAAAGAGCTTCAAAACAGCCGCGGTGATCACGCCGAGCGTCCCCTCCGCGCCTATGAAGAGATCGCGCAGATCGTAGCCGGTGTTGTCCTTCTTCAGCTTGCGCAGCGCCGTCCAGACCTCGCCGGTCGGCAACACGACCTCGAGCCCCAGGCAAAGCTGGCGCGTATTGCCATAGGCGAGCACCGCCGTGCCGCCGGCATTGGTGGAGAGGTTGCCGCCGATCTGGCAGGAGCCTTCTGCTCCGAGCGAAAGCGGAAAGAGCTTGCCCACATCCGCCGCCGCTTCCTGGATCGTCTGCAAAACGACGCCAGCCTCCACCGTCATCGTGCCACCCACAGCGTCGATGTCGAGGATCCGGTTCATGCGGGTGAGCGAAAGGATGATGGTCGGTGGACCATCCGCCAGCGGCACCTGGCCGCCGGTGAGCCCCGTGTTGCCGCCCTGGGGGATGATCGCGGTCCCGGTTTCGGTCGCAAGCTTCAGGATCTTGGCGACCTCCTGCGTCGTCCCGGGTCGCAGCACGAGCGGGGTTGAGGCGTGATAGAGATCGCGGTGCTCTTGGGTGAAGCCTTGCGTGTCCGATGGCTCGGTCAAAGCGTTGCCGAGCCCGACGATGGCAGCGAAGCGCTCGATGAGGGATGCGGTGAGGGAAGGGGAGAAGCTCATTTGAGACGATCTAGGGCAAATCAACCGAATTGGGTACCGGCTTGAGGCTCGACGCCACGCGGTGCGGCAGCGCGCTGCAGCCGATCATTGATGGCTTCCCCAAGACCGGTGGTCGGGATCGGCGCGAAGACGATCCCCGATCCGCCGAGCCGGTCGGCACGCTGCATCGCGTCGAACAGCTGCGCTGCCGCCTCCGTGAGACGCCCCGACGGGCTGAGATCGATAATAGCGCGGGCCTGCTCCTTGCCGATAATGGGCTGGTCGGCAAAATTGATCAGCACTTCCGAAGGCGCGACCGAAGTCACGTTCAACCGAACCGGCGCATCCGGCGCATAATGCGAGGCCATCATGCCCGGTGCCTCCAGCACGCCCGGCGTCGCATGGCGAAGCAAGGAATGCCCGGTGACCGCCTCGATCTCGTCACGCGACAGACCGCCGGGGCGCAACAGGATCGCGCGGTCGCTTTCGACCTTCACGATCGTCGACTCCAGCCCAACGGCGCAGGGGCCGGCATCGAGAACGAGCGACACGGCATCACCGAGATCGTGGGCGACATGCTCCGCGCGTGTCGGGCTGATGCGGCCCGAGCGGTTGGCGCTTGGCGCTGCGATTGGCCTGCCGAATGTCCGGATGATGTCGCCGGCGATCCCGAGCGGGACCCGCACCGCCAATGTGTCGAGCCCTGCGGTGACCAGCGAGGCCACCGGCGATTGTCTGAGACGCGGAAGGACGAGGGTTAGCGGTCCCGGCCAGAAGGCATCGGCGAGTTTCTCCGCAAGCGGCTCGAAGCGCACATGCGCCTCGGCCATGCCGCGGTCGCTCATATGGCAGATCAGCGGATTGAACCGCGGCCGACCCTTGGCGGCGTAGATGCGGGCAACCGCCTCGCCATTGGTGGCATCGGCGGCAAGCCCGTAGACGGTTTCTGTCGGCAGGCCGAGCAGATCGCCGCGCGCAAGCACCGAGCAGGCTGCGTCGATGGCGCGTTCCGGTGCATCCGCAATGGAAAGAATGTCGGCCAATTGAAGCTCCGCGCGTCCGCCGGTTCGCATGAAAGGCTCGGGAAACCACCGTTTCCGAAGCTGAGATCATTCATTCGATGGCCATACAGCATCATTGCGCAAAGACAACATCCCTTGCCGTATATCTTACCTTTACGTAAAAAGCAGAAAGTGCGTCCCGCCCGTCTGAAACTAGATGACGAGCAGGGTCGCAATCGATCGATGTTCCCGGCTATGACAGGGGCCGGCTATGACAAGGGAGAGTGTCATGTACCGCGCACCCGTTTCTGAAATCGCATTTTCGCTGAAGCATGTGGCAGGCCTGAAAGAGGCGCTGGACGGTGAACGTCTCGGCGATCTCTCCGAAGATCTCGTCGATGCGATCCTGGAGGAGGCGGGCCGTTTCGCGACCGACCAACTCGCCCCGACTGCCGAAATCGGCGACAAGCACGGCACGCCCCTGAAGGACGGCGTCATCACCATGCCGCCCGGCTGGAAAGATGTCTATCACCGGTGGATCGAGGGCGGTTGGAACGCGCTCTCCGGCCCTGAAGCCTATGGCGGCCAGCAGCTGCCGACCATGCTGTCCGTCGCCGCATCCGAAATGTGGGCCGCCGCGAACATGGCCTTCGGGCTCGGCCCGCTTCTGACGGTCGGCGCGGTCGAGGCGCTGGACAAGCACGGATCGCAGGAGCTGAAGGACCGCTATCTCGCCAAGCTCGTCTCCGGCGAGTGGATGGGCACGATGAACCTCACCGAGCCGCAGGCGGGCTCTGATCTCAATGCGCTCAAGGCACGCGCGGAACGCCGCGACGATGGCAGCTACCGCATCTTCGGCCAGAAGATCTACATCACCTTCGGCGAGCACGATCTCACCGACAACATCATCCATCTGGTGCTGGCGCGTCTTCCCGATGCGCCGGCCGGCACGCGCGGCATTTCGCTCTTCCTGGTGCCGAAGTTCCTGCTGGATGAAAACGGCGCTCCCGGCGTGCGCAATGACGTGTTCTGCAACGGCATCGAGCACAAGCTCGGCATCCACGGCTCGCCCACCTGCACGATGATCTATGGCGACGGCAAGCATGGCGACGAAGCCGGTGCGATCGGCTGGCTGATCGGCGAGGAAAATCGCGGTCTGGCCTGCATGTTCACGATGATGAACAACGCCCGCCTCAATGTGGGCGTGCAGGGCGTGGCCGTGGCGGACGCCGCCTATCAGAAGGCGCTGGCCTACGCGATGGAGCGCCGCCAGGGCAAGGCGCCGGGCGCTACGGACGAAGGCATGAGCCCGATCATCGAGCACCCGGACGTCCAGCGCGACCTTCTGACCATGAAGTCGCTGACGCAGGCCGCCCGCGCCATCTGCCACGCCTGCGCCCATGCGATCGACCACGCGCATGCTGCGGAAGGCGACGATGCGCGCCATTGGCAGGAGCGCGCCAATCTGCTCACCCCCGTGGCCAAGGCCTTTTCGACCGATGTCGGCTGCCAGGTCGCTTCTATCGGCGTGCAGGTGCATGGCGGCATGGGATTCGTGGAAGAGACCGGTGCTGCCCGTTACATGCGCGATGCCCGCATTGCGCCGATCTACGAAGGCACGAACGGTATCCAGGCGATCGATCTCGTCATGCGCAAGCTGCCGCTTTCGGGTGGCCAGCAGGTCGCCGGCTACATCGCGGAGCTGCGCGACATTGCGAATGCCGTGACAGCGTCCAACCGCGAGGGTTTCGGAACGACCGGCGAGCGCTTGTCTCGCGCGATCGACGATCTCGAAGCCGCGACGACCTGGCTTGGCGAAGCCATTCAGGCCGGCCGCCAACAGGAGGCCTTGGCAAGCGCGCAACCCTATCTACGCCTCTTCGGGCTTGCCGCCGGCGGGGTCTATCTCGCCAAGGGCGCACTGGCCTCGGACGAGGCTGCGCGCGTCGCGCTCTGCCGCTTTGCTGCAGAAAACCTGTTGAACGAAACCGCAGCCTTGAAGATCAGCGTCATCGAAGGTGCCGGAAGTCTGATCGCGGCGCGCGGCGCCCTGACGGCGGCATGAGGACAGACAGCATGAGCGACGACACGATCCTGATCGAGCGGCCTGAGAGTGCACCGGGCGTGCAGATCATCCGCATGAACCGCCCGGAGAAGAAGAACGCGCTGACCCGCACCATGTATGCGGCCATGACCGATGCCCTGCGGCAGGGCGATGCCGACCCGGATGTGCGGGCGCATCTTTTTCTCGGCGCGCCCGGCGCCTTCTCGGCCGGCAACGACATGCAGGACTTCCTTGCCTTCGCCATGGGTGGATCGCTCGGCGCCGAAGTCATCGACTTCCTGAAGACGCTTGCGACCACGCGCAAGCCGCTGCTTGCCGGCGTCGATGGCCTGGCCATCGGGGTCGGCACGACGCTGACCTTCCATTGCGACATGACGATCGCCTCCGACCGGTCGCTGTTCCGCACGCCCTTCACCGATCTCGCCATCGTCCCGGAAGCAGCAAGCACGCTGCTTCTGCCCAACATCGCAGGCCATCAGCGCGCTTTCGCCATGCTCGCCGCCGGACTTCCGTTCTCGGCCGAAGACGCGCGCGAGGGGGGCTTCGTTTGGCGCGTCGTACCGGCGGACGCTCTGGAAGCCGAGGCACTCTCCCTGGCCCGCGACATCGCCGCGAAACCGCCCCAGGCGCTCGCCATCGCGCGCGACCTGATCCGCGGCTCCGAGCAGCAGGTGCTGGAGCGGATCGATGCCGAGGCCGAGCACTTCAAGGCTCAGTTGAAATCCACTGAGGCGCGCGCCGCCTTCGAGGCATTCATGAGCCGGAAAAAGTAGCGCCAGCGCTTCTCGCTCAGCCCTTGCGCTCCAACAGCGCAACAGCTTCCACATGGGGCGACCAGAGAAACTGGTCGATCGGCTGCACCGAGCGCAGCGTGTATCCGCCGTCGATCAGGAAGCGGAGATCGCGTGCAAGAGTGGTCGGATTACAGGAGACGGCTGCGATGCGCTTGATCGAGGAGCGGGCGAGTTCGCGCGACTGGGCTTCCGCACCTGCCCGTGGCGGATCGAAGACGAGACCATCGAAAGGTTTGAGGTCGCTGCCCATCAGCGGACTGCGAAAGAGATCCTGCTTCTGATGCGAGATCGGGCGCAGCCCCTGTGTCGCACGCGCCGCCGCATCGAGCGCAGTCAGGGCGAGCCGGTCGTTCTCCACCGCATGGACGGGAGCGAATTCCGCCAGCCTCAGCGCAAATGTGCCGCTGCCGGCAAAGAGGTCGCCGATGCGCTTCGAAGGCTTCAGATGCGCACTCACGATGGCGGCCATGTGATCTTCGGCCGATGCGCTCGCCTGCACAAAGCCGCCGGGTACCGGCGTGACGGAGGCTTTGCCGAACTGGATGATCGGTCGGCGCGGCTCCACGAGCACCTCGCCGTCGACGGTGACGCGGGCAACTTCGCTCAGACCCAGGATCGTCTCGATTGCCAGAAGCCGCCGCCGGTCCTGAAGCTTCATCGGTCCAGCGATGGCGATGTCGAGCCCTGATACGGTTGCAAGCACGCTCACCCGAAACGGAGACGTGCCGGTCGCTACCGCCGTCGCGACACGCCGGATCGTATCCAGCCGCTGTGATATGGCCGGCACGGCAATCGGGCAAACGCGGATCGGCACGATCTGATGGGAGCGGGCGGCCGCTAAGCCGAGGATGACCGATCGATCAGTGCGCAGGCCCGTCAGAACAAGGCGTCTGCGTTCGCCCGGCTGCGCCGCAATCAACGGCTCGAGAGGAATGTCGATCTTCTGCTCGGCAAGCGCCTGGCGGACCAGATCGGTCTTCCAGTCGCGATAGGCGGCCATGTCGTAATGCTGCAGGGAGCACCCGCCGCAGGCGCCGCCTTCACCATCCGGCCCAAAATGCGGGCAGGGCGGCTCCACCCGCAGAGGCGAGGCGCTCTTGACCGCCATCAGCGTTGCCTTGGCTTTCTCGCGCGCGATCGAGACGGTTTCGCCCGGCAGGGTGAACGGCACGAAGACGGAGCCGGTTTCGGTGTACGCCACGCCATCGCCTTGAGCACCGAGTTCGCTGATGTCGACGGTTTCGGCGCTCATGTCTTTTCTCCAGTCAGCAGATATTCCTGATTGCCGTCGCCGCCTGCGATCGGCGATGGCATGAAGCCGATCGCACGCCAACCCGCTTGCGTGCCGAGCCACCGCTCCAGATCCCGCGCGATCTCGATCCCCTGCGCCGGATCCTTCAACAGCCCGCCTTTTCCGATCGCATCGCGGCCGGCCTCGAACTGCGGTTTGACGAGAAGCACGCAAAACGAACCGGGCGAGGCGAGCGCCAGCGCCGGCGGCAGGGCGAGCTTGAGCGAGATGAAGCTCACATCGCTGACGATGCAGTCGATCTTTGGATGCCCGATCTGCTCGGCCGTGAGGTTGCGCGCATTCAGGCCTTCGAAAGACGTGACGGCGTGGTGCGCTTCAAGCGAAGGGTGCAGCTGGCCGTGTCCCACATCGACGGCAACGACATGGGCAGCGCCGCGTTCGAGCAGCACCTGCGTGAAGCCGCCTGTCGACGCACCGATGTCGAGGGCGGTGCGACCGGTGGGATCGAGGTTGAAGGCATCGAGCCCGGCAACGAGCTTGAGTGCTGCGCGTGAGACATAGGCGCTCGCATCATCCGCAATCGACAGCGCATCTGCGGCAGCGGTCGGGTGACCCGGCTTGCGCACGACCGCGCCGTTCACCGTGACCGTGCCGCGCACGATCGCATCGCGTGCACGTGAGCGCGTATCGTAAAGCCCGCGATCGACCAGTACACGATCCAGCCGTTCGGTGGCGGAGGCCTCGCCTGGCGTAGCACTGTCGGCATTCTGGAGGTTGTGTCGTGTCATGCGCTGGCTATGCGCGTTGGTCGGGCGCAAGACAAGCACTGTCGCGGAAATGAAAATAAACCTTTGTATTAGTATATTCTTTCTTAGCGATCCAAAATGTGTCTACGTATTGTGACAGTGCCATTGCTTTTCGCGCGAATTCTGGTTTGGTGCGGCCAAAGAAGGTCGCGCCTCCGCGCGTAGTTCGGCGTGGGATTCGTGCAGCAGGCTTCTATCAGTTCCGTCCAACGTATGCTCGATCGCACCCAGACTCTTCGGGTGAGCCCTGCAAAGCGTTGGTTGTTCGCCATCATCGCATTCGCCCTCGCATTGGCCGCACGGCTTTGGCTCGACGCGCGGCTGCCCCCTGGGTTTCCATATCTGACGTTTTTTCCTGCTGTGATTCTCACGACGTTCTTCGTGGGGCTTGCACCCGGCATTGCTGTCGGCATCGCGTCCTTTTTTGCGGCCTGGTACTTCTTCATCGCGCCTGCGGGGACCTTCGAGCTCAACGGACCGGCGATCGTCGCACTCGGCTTCTTCGTGGCCATTGTCACGGTGGATATTCTTTTGATTCACTGGATGCATGTGGCGCTCGATCGATTGAAGCGCGAGCAGATGGTATCGCACCGTCATGCGGAAGAGCGCGATGTTCTCTTCAAGGAAATGCAACACCGCGTTTCCAACAACCTTGCTGTCGTCAGCGCGCTGCTGAACGCGCAGAAGCGTGCATTACCCGAAGGTGAGGCTGCAACCGCGCTTGCCCAGGCCGCGACGCGGGTCAATCTCGTCGCTCGCATGCAGCGCGATCTTTATGATCCCGCCCATCAGACCCTCGATTTTGCGGCCTATCTCAAGGCGCTGGGCCCGGATATCCTCGAAGCGATGGATGCACGCCATGTCACCTATCATGCCGACGTGGCTGCGATCGACGTGTCTTCGGACATGGCGGTTCCGCTCGGCCTCATCGCGACGGAACTGATCTCGAATTCCATCGAGCACGCATTCGCAGACAAGCGCCAAGGCCGCATCCACGTTGAATTGTCGGAAGTCGACGCCGCGTCGGGCTCCTTCCTGCTGCGGGTCAGCGATGACGGTCCCGGCTGGCCCGAGGCGTTCAAGCCGGACACGTCGCGCAATCTCGGCATGCGCATCGTGGTATCGCTGGCCCAGCAGATCGGCGGCCAGTTCAGCTATCACAATGATGGCGGCGCCGTTTCCAGCCTCGCCTTTCGCATCGATGGCCGCAAAGCCTGATCGGACTGATTGGTAACGCCGTTCAGGCCTTTGCCGGAAGCTCGACGCCGTGCTGTTCGAGCGCCCGGAAGACTGTGTCCACGATGCCCTTGCGGTCGAGGCCTGCCTTGGCGACCATGATTTCGGGCTTTGCCTGGTCCATGAAGATGTCGGGCATCACGAGCGAACGCACCTTCAGCCCATTGTCGAGCAGGCCTTCGTTCGAGAGATAGTGCAGCACGTGGGAGCCGAAGCCGCCGACTGCTCCCTCCTCGATCGTGATCAGCACCTCGTGCGTGGCAGCGAGTTCCGCGATCATCCCCTCGTCCAGCGGCTTGCAGAAACGAGCATCGGCAACCGTTGTCGACAAGCCTGCCGCATCGAGGTCTTCCGCTGCAAGCAGCGCATCGGCAAGCCGTGTGCCGAATGAGAGAAGCGCGACCTTCGTGCCCTGCTTGACGATGCGGCCCTTGCCGATCGGCAGGATCTCGCCGCGCTCCGGCATCTCGATACCGACACCTTCGCCGCGTGGATAGCGGAACGCGATCGGGCCATCGTCATAGGCGGCAGCCGTGCGCACCATGTGCTTGAGCTCGGCTTCGTCCGCCGGCGCCATGACGACGAAGCCGGGCAGGGTGGCCAGATAGGTGGTGTCGAACGAACCCGCATGCGTCGCCCCATCGGCACCGACAAAGCCGGCGCGATCGATGGCGAAGCGGACGGGCAGGTTCTGGATCGCCACATCGTGCACGACCTGGTCGTAGCCGCGCTGCAGGAAGGTCGAGTAAATCGCCACGAACGGCTTCAGCCCCTCCGTCGCCATACCGGCCGCGAAGGTCACGGCATGCTGCTCGGCAATCCCGACATCGAAGGTGCGTGCCGCAAATTCCTTGGCGAACTTGCCGAGGCCTGTGCCGTCCGGCATGGCAGCGGTCACCGCGACGATCCGGTCGTCCTGGCGTGCTTCGCCGATCAGGGCGTCGGCAAAGACGTTCGTGTAGCTCGGTGCGTTCGGCTTGGCCTTCGCCTGCGTGCCGGTGATTACATCGAACTTGGAAACACCGTGGTACTTGTCGGCAGCAGCCTCGGCCGGCGGGTAGCCTTTGCCTTTCTGGGTGACGACGTGGATGAGTACCGGCCCGCGCCCATTGTCGCGCACATTGCGCAGAACGGGGAGCAGGTGGTCGAACGAATGCCCGTCGATCGGCCCGATGTGATAGAAGCCCATCTCCTCGAACAGCGTCCCGCCGGTCACGTAGCCGCGCGCATGCTCCACGGCGCGCGTGATCGCGCGGTCGACAGATCGGCCGAGATAGGCCGTCAGCTTCTTGCCGAATTCGCGGATGCCCATATAGGTCCGGCCCGATGCCAGACGCGCCAGATAGGCGCTCATGGCGCCGGTCGGCGGTGCGATCGACATGTCGTTGTCGTTGAGGATGACGATGAGCCGCGCATCGAGTGCGCCGGCATTGTTCAGCGCCTCATAGGCCATGCCGGCTGACAGCGCGCCGTCGCCGATGACGGCGATGACGTGCCGCTTCTTGCCCGTCAGGTCGCTGGCGACCGCCATGCCGAGGCCGGCGGAAATGGACGTCGAGGAGTGTGCGGCCCCGAAGGGGTCATAGACGCTTTCGTCCCGCTTGGTGAATCCGGACAGTCCGTCTTCCTGGCGCAGCGTGCGGATGCGGTCACGCCGGCCTGTGATGATCTTGTGCGGATAGCACTGGTGGCCGACATCGAAGATCAGCCGGTCTTCCGGCGTGTCGAACACCTTGTGGATGGCAAGGGTCAGCTCCACCACGCCCAAGCCGGCACCGAGATGTCCCCCCGTGACCGAAACGGCATCGACCATTTCGGCGCGCAGCTCCTTGGCAAGCTGCGGCATCTGCCGATCGTCGATCGCCTTGAGGTCCGCTGGCCACGTCACGCGGTCAAGCAGCGGAGTTTCCGGTTTCGCGGTGTGGGGAAGTTGCGTCACGCTGGCCTCGTTCCGCACGGCTTCTTTTGGGCCGTGTCCGGTGTTGTCGTTTCGGTCCGTCTCGCCGCGACCGATCGGGTAAAGGTTGTTCCTATCCAATGTCGCCGCTGTGGCAAAGGGATGAATTCCGCCTGCGCCCTATGGATGTGTCCTTTGGACACCCGGGCGATGTATCACCAGATATGGCGAGGCAAGGCGAAACTTGCACCCCCGGCCGGCATGAAATGTGCGGGAAGCCATGTCGAAAGAGGTCGAACGGACGGGCAAGCAGGCGAGCTGACAGACGCTCGCCGCCAGGCTCCATCGGTTGGCCTTTGCGAAAATACTGAATTTCAACCGTGCCTTAACATCTGGGCGATAGGCAGGAACAGGCTGAGTTAAACGGGGCCTGACCGACGCAATGGGACTGATAGCAACGATCCAACGCCAGAGCCGTCGATCCTATCTGGTGTCGCAATGTTCGCTTGTGGGGGCGCTGACGGCCACATCCGCCATCGCCCTGTCAGCGGATGCCACAGGTTCCATCGTCGCGACATCCGCAGCTGCGATGGCGGCAGTCGGGTTTTCCATGTTCACGCTCCATCATGCCAGGCGCGGTGTCTACCGAAAGCTTGAGCACGCCCACATCGCCGATGGCGAGCGGCAGCGCATGATGGAAAGCGATGTCATGACCGGCGCCCTGGCGCGCCGACATTTTATGGAATGTCTCGATCAGGCCGTTCGCAGGACCGATGTGCCCGTCACGCTGATGCTGATCGACATCGATCATTTCAAGCAACTGAACGACACGCTGGGACACCCGGCGGGCGATGCCGCACTCGTTCACCTCAGCAATTGCCTTCGCTATCAATTCAAGACGGGGCAGGTGGGGCGGCTCGGCGGCGACGAATTCGCGGTGCTTTTCACCGGCACGTCCGAGACCGAAATCGCGCGCCAGACCGCAGCGCTGCTGCGGCTGGTCGCCAAGCCCTTCCGCCACGCAGGCCATGACATCGCGCTCAGCGTCTCGATCGGCACTGCCACGTCGATCGATCGCGCTCACGACGCAAGCGGGCTGTTCCAGAATGCGGATCTGGCGCTTTACGCGAGCAAATCGGCTGGGCGTGGACGGGCAACGACGTTCGAGGAATCCATGCTGCATGATCGGCGCCGGATCCGTTATCTCCAGCGTGAACTTCGGGCCGCGATTTATCTCGATCATCTGGAACTGCATTACCAGCCTGTGGTCGATGCGCAGACACAGGTCAAAGGCTTTGAGGCGCTGGTGCGCTGGCGTCATCCGGTACGAGGCCTGATTCCGCCGGTCGAATTCATCCCGGTCGCGGAATCATCGACCCTGATCGATCTTCTGGGAGAGTGGGTCTTTAACCGTGCCTGCCAGGATTTCGTTCGCCTCGGCCATCTGAACGTCAGCATCAACGTGTCGGGCGAGCAACTGAAGCGCGACAATCTCGTCACGATGGCGGAACAGGTGCTGCAGCAGACGGGGTGTTCGCCCGATCGCATCGTTTTCGAGATCACCGAAACTGCGGCGACAGAGGCGAGCCCGGACGTCCTGCGCCGGCTGAACAAGTTGCGCGAAATGGGCATCCGCTTGGCGCTGGACGATTTCGGCACCGGCCATTGTGGCTTCAACTATCTAAAAACGCTGCCGATCGACGTCATCAAGATCGATCGCAGCTATATCAGCAATCTTGGGAAGGACAGGCTCGCGCAGGTGCTGGTCTCGGCACTGACGGAAGTGGGCCGCATCCAGGGCGTCTCGGTCGTGGCCGAAGGTGTCGAGACGGACGAGGACTTCCAGCTGGCCAAGGCTGCTGGCTGTGATCGCTTCCAGGGCTACGCGATCGCTCGCCCGCAGCCACTTGAACAGATTGATCTTTCAAGAATTGGCGGAATGCTGGCCGAAGCCTCCTGAAGCGCTGCTTTAGGCGAAGGTCAGGCGTCGTCCAGCGGCTCTACGCCCGTCGGCCTGCCGTTTCGGTCGAGCCTGATCTTTTCGACACGATCCTCTGCCGCTTTCAGAAGCGTTTCACAATGCTTCTTGAGCGCTTCGCCGCGCTCATAGATGGCGATCGAGCGGTCAAGCGGCACATCGCCCCGTTCCAGATCCGATACGATGCGCTCCAGTTCGGCCAGAGCCTGCTCGAAGCTCAATCCCGCGATCTCGGCGACGGCATCCGGTTGCGCGTTCATGGTCATCCTCTCATCAGTCTCTGGACATGGGTTGCGGCCGACTCGGCCAGCCCAACCAGATCATAGCCACCCTCGAGCAGGCTGACGATGCGGTGGCCGGTGTGGCGTTCGGCAATCTCCATGAGTTTTGCAGTGGCCCAGTCGAAATCGTCGGCGACCAGATTGATCTGCGCCAGCGGATCGCGGTGATGCGCGTCGAATCCGGCCGAGATGATGATCAGATCGGGCATTGCATCCTCGATCGCCGGCAGGATGCGCGACTTGAACGCCTCGCGGAAATGATCGCCACCCGTGTTGGGCGACAGTGGCGCATTGACGATGTTGCCCTTTGTGCCCGTCTCCCCGACTGCGCCGGTGCCGGGATAAAGCGGCATCTGGTGCGTCGAGAGATAGAGCACCGACGGGTCGCTCCAGAAGATGTCCTGAGTGCCGTTGCCGTGGTGGACGTCCCAGTCGATGATCGCGACGCGGTCGCAGCCATATTTGCGCTGGGCATGGCGGGCGGCGATAGCGGCATTGTTGAACAGGCAGAAGCCCATTGCCTTGTCCGCTTCGGCGTGGTGGCCGGGCGGGCGAGACGCGACGAAGACGTTGTCGGCCTTGTTGGTGAAAACGTCGTCGACAGCGGCCATAGCGGCGCCGACGGCCGTCAACGCCGCTTCAAGGCTGCGCGGGCTGGCATGGGTATCGGCATCGATCTGCGTCATGCCTTCTTCGGGGATGCTGCCGCGAACGCGGTTCAGGTAGCTCTCCGGATGCGCAAGCAGAACTGCCTCTTCCGGTGCCTGTTGCGCCTCGACGCGCACAAGCGCATCGAAGTTTTCATGCTCCAGAGCAGCAGCCACGGCCCGCAGGCGATCCGGGCGCTCGGGATGCCCGGCGGGCACCAGATGCTCCAGGAAGATCGGGCTCGTATAAAGCTTGGTCGTCATGACGCGCTTCCCCGGGGTGTGATCAAGAGCAGATTTCGGTCTCGGTGATGGCGATGCCGAAGCCTTCCAGCCCGACATAATGTCGTTCGCGCGAGGCGAGCAGGCGGATCGACGTGATGCCGAGGTCCTTCAGGATCTGAGCGCCAAGGCCGATTTCCAGCCATTCGTTCTCGCGGGCTTTAGCCTCGTCATGTTCTTCGGTGCCGAGCGCTGCGCGTCCCGCATTCTGCTGGCCAACGCCGACGGAGCCCTCACGAAGATAGACGATCACGCCGCGCCCGTGGGCCGCGATACGCTGCATATAGGCATCGATCGGGCGAGGCGTGCCGAACACATCCTGCACCGATCCGACCTGGAGCCGCACTGGCACGTCCTCGCCGTCACGAATGTCGCCGAAAACGATGGCGAGATGATGCATCGGGTCCCAGGGAAGGGAATAGGAATGCGCGACAGCGCGCCCGTGCGGCGTCTCGATCGGGAAGGTGGCGTTCTGCTTGACCAGCGTTTCCTTGCGCTGCCGATAGGCGATCAGGTCGGCGACGGAAACCTGCTTGAGGCCGTTTGCGTCGGCAAAGGCAGCCACCTGCGGTCCGCGCATGACGGTGCCATCGTCATTGACGAGTTCGCAGATGACGCCGACGGGCGGCAGATTGGCGAGCTTGCAGAGGTCGACCGCCGCTTCCGTGTGGCCGGAGCGCATCAAGACGCCGCCCTCGCGTGCAACGAGCGGGAAAATGTGGCCCGGCCGCACGAAATCGACCGCACCGGCATTGGGATTGGCAAGGTTGCGTGCCGTCAGCGTCCGGTCGTCGGCCGAGATCCCCGTCGTCGTGCCGTGCTTGTAGTCCACCGAGACGGTGAAGGCCGTCGTGTGCGGCGCATCGTTTTCAGCAACCATCGGGCCGAGATTGAAGCGCTTGGCGTCTTCGCGCGTCATTGGCGTGCAGACGATGCCGGATGTGTGGCGCACGATGAAGGCCATCTTCTCGGGCGTGCAATGAACGGCAGCGACGATCAGGTCGCCTTCGTTTTCGCGCCCGTCATCGTCGGTGACGACGACGATTTCACCTGCTTCGAAGGCCCGCAGAGCTTCGACAACGCGTTTCTGGTCGTATGGCATGACGTGTTCCTAGCAAGCGTATGGACGCAACTCGTGTGGCGGAGGGGCTTCAGTCGTCGTCGGCAAGTCTCGACCGGCCGGTCTGCCCTCGGTCCCTGAGATAGTGATCGGCGATCGTGCAGGCGAGCATGGCCTCTCCGATCGGAACGGCGCGGATGCCGACGCACGGGTCATGGCGACCCTTGGTGCGGATATCGACTTCGTTTCCGTCGGCATCGATGCTGCGGCGCTCGTTCAGGATCGACGATGTCGGCTTGACGGCGAAGCGCGCCACGATCGGCTGGCCTGTGGAAATGCCCCCCAGAATGCCGCCGGCATGATTGGAGAGGAAGATCGGCTTGCCATCGGGGCCGATGCGCATTTCGTCGGCATTGTCTTCGCCGCGGATCGTCGCTGCCAGAAAACCGTTGCCGATTTCCACGCCCTTGACGGCGTTGATCGACATCAGCCCGGCGCAAATGTCCTGGTCGAGCTTGGCGTAGATCGGTGCGCCGAGCCCTGCCGGCACACCTTCCGCCACCACTTCAATGATGGCGCCGACCGACGAGCCGGCTTTGCGCACCTCGTCGAGATAATCTTCCCACACCGGCACGATCTCCGGATCGGGCGCGAAAAACGGGTTGGTGTCGACGCAATCCCAGTCCCAGTTGCGCCGGTTGATCGGGCGATCGCCGATCTGCACGAGCGCGCCACGGAACTTCACACCGGGAAGCACCTTGCGGGCGATGCCGCCGGCCGCCACGCGCGCCGCGGTTTCGCGCGCCGACGAGCGCCCGCCGCCGCGATAGTCGCGCACGCCGTATTTGACGTCATAGGTATAATCGGCGTGGCCGGGCCGATACTGGCGCGAAATCTCGGAATAATCCTTGGACCGCTGGTCAGTGTTCTCGATGACGAGCGCGATCGGCGTGCCGGTGGTCACATAGGTGAACCCGTCTTCCTGCGGCATCACGCCTGAGAGAACCTTGACGACATCATCTTCACGACGCTGCGTCACGAAACGCGATTGCCCTGGCTTACGCTTGTCGAGCCAGTATTGGAGATCGGCCAGCGTGAAGGCGATGCCGGGCGGGCAGCCATCGACCACGCACCCAAGCGCCACACCATGGCTTTCACCAAAGGTTGTCACGCGGAAAAGATGGCCGAAAGTGTTGTGCGACATGGGGTGCCTGGGTGCATCTCAAGTGAAAGCGGAGCCTGATCTAACGCAAGCCTTGTCCATGCGCAAACGTCGGACGCATGGCAAATGGGGGGCAGGGCGGGTGCCGCAGCGTCAATCACCGGCGACGGGCAGCCAGGACGCGGAACCGTCCTTGATGAGCACGATGCGATCCTGGTGCACCGGCATGACCACGGCATCCTCGGCAGGCAACTGGCCAACCAGCTTGAACAGCGAGCGAATGACCCCACCATGGCAGACGCAGATCGTCGGCCGATCCACGGTCGAAAGCCAGGATGCAACGCGCCAGGAGAGGATCTCATAGCTCTCGGCATCGTTTCCGGGCGGAATGAAATGCCATTTGTCGGCTTCGCGCTTTGCGACCGCGTCGGGCTGATCGAGCGAGAGTTCCTCGAGCGTGCGCGTTTCCCAGTCGCCGAAGCACACTTCGATGATGCGATCGTCGGTCCGGTAATCCGCGACCGGCAGGCCGATTTCGGCGCGGATCAGCTCCATCGTCTCGCGGGTCCGCCCAAGCGGGCTTGCCACGAAATCGAACTCGGTGATCGTGCTTCCCAGTTCCTGGGCAAGCAGGCGGCCGTTCACGCGGGCCTGACCGCGCCCGATATCGTTCAGCGGAATGTCGCGCGCGCCCTGGAAGCGATCTTCGGCATTCCAGTCCGTCTGGCCGTGGCGGATGGCATAAATCAGCACGTCACGGCCTCGTGGAAGGGGATGCTCAGTCCTTGACGACCGAAATATCCGGCGCATCGACCGCCTTCATGCCGACGGTGTGATACCCCATGTCGACATGGTGGATCTCGCCCGTGACAGCGGTCGAGAGGTCCGAAAGGAGGTAAAGCGCCGAGCGCCCGACTTCCTCGATCGTGACCGTCCGCTTCAGTGGAGCATTGTACTCGTTCCACTTGAGAATGTAGCGGAAATCACCAATGCCTGAGGCCGCGAGCGTCTTGATCGGGCCCGCCGAAATGGCGTTGACGCGGATGCCGCGATTGCCGAGATCGACGGCGAGATAGCGCACACTCGCCTCGAGCGCCGCCTTGGCGACACCCATGACGTTGTAGTGCGGCATGACCTTCTCGGCGCCGTAATAGGTGAGTGTCACCACCGAGCCGCCGTCGTTCATGATCTTCTCGGCGCGCTTGGTCACGGCGGTCAGCGAATAGACCGAAATATCCATCGTGCGCATGAAGTTCGTGCGCGACGTCTCAAGATAGCGTCCCGTCAGCTCGTCCTTGTCGGAGAACGCGATGGCGTGCACGACGAAGTCGATCTTGCCCCACTGGCGCTCGACTTCGGCGAAGACGGCATCGATCGTCTCTTCATCGGCAACATCGCAATGGCCGGCGACGATCGCGCCAAGCTCTGCCGCCAGGGGCTCGACCCGCTTGCGCAGCGCGTCGCCCTGGTAGGTGAGTGCGATTTCCGCACCGTTTTCTGCCAAGGTCTTCGCAATGCCCCAGGCAATCGAGCGGTTGTTGGCGAGGCCCATGATGATGCCGCGCTTGCCGCGCATCAGCCCCGTTGCCTGATCCATGTCTCTCTCCTCGGCTTTCCAAGTGCGAGAGCCTATTGCACAGGCCTTCCGATGGTTCAAGGGAGACCTGAACGCTATCCCGGGGCGGTTTTCGCTCTTCAGACGAACCAGGCGCCGCGCTGCATGCGCAGAAGATCGGTGAGCTTTTCATCCGTTTCGGCCGGCAGCATCAGCCGCAATTCGCACACGAGATCGCCGCGCGCACCGCCGCTGGTGGGCAAGCCCCTGCCAGCCACGCGAATGCTGGCGGCCGAATCCGACCACGGATCAACCTTGATCGGCGTCGGTCCGTCGAGGCTTTCCACGGTCAGCGTCGCGCCGAAAACCGCCTGGTCCAGGGTGAGTGGCACTGCCAGAACCAGATCGCGCCCTTCGCTGCGGAAGCGCGCGTCCTTTTCGTAAACGATCGCGACGCAGAGATCGCCGCGCGAGCCCGCATCCGCCCCGCTGCCCTGTCCCGAAACACGGACGATCTCGCCCTGGAGTGCGCCGCGCGGCACCTTGACCGAAACCGTCGACCCATCGCCGCGCCGCACCTCGTGCTCGCCACCATTCATGATCGTGGCCAGAGGAACCTCGAGCCGCACATGCGTGTCGCTCGCCCCTGTTTCGTCGCGTGGGGTGATCAGGCCGAAAAGCGGCTTCAACGCGCGATCGAAGAGCGACCAGCTGCGCTGAGGCTTGGCGGGATTGGCTTTTTCCGTGCGCGGCTCGGCAGGCGCACCGTCCACCGGTACGTCATCGATCCCAGGCGCATCATTGATGGTCGCGCGCCCCGCCGCCCGTGCAGCGTCGGCGGCGGGCTTGGCCTGCTGAAAGGCCTCGCCGAAGATGCGTTCAGCAACATCCTCGGGCCGCTCCTGCGGCTCCGGACGGCGGCGGTTGATATCGGATGCGGCAAACGGGTCGGCTGTTCGCTTCCCTGCCGCGCTGGCTGGCCGCCTGCGGCCGCGCGCATCGATAAGCCCTTCATCGAATTCGCGACGCCGGTCTGGATTGCCTAGGATTTGGTAGGCCGCGTTGATTTCCGAGAAGCGCTCCTGCGCGCCGAAATCACCGGGATTCTGGTCCGGATGAAACGCCATGGCGAGCCGGCGGAAGGCGCTCTTGATCTCGTCTTTGCCGGCATCGGGCTGAACGCCGAGTATAAAATACGGATTACGCATGACCGATTCTTCCATGGACCGAGATGCAGTCTAGGAAGAGATTGCTAATTGAGGGTTTATGCCGATTTTTTCATGTTCCAGGCGAGAGATTGACGATCTGCCAGCGTTCGCCGTCATTGCTGCAGCCGAGACCCTGGAACTGCCGACGTCCGAACACGTCGCGACGTGTCGTGGAAAACCGGCGGCAGGTGGCATCGTCTCGCTGTTCTTCAGCTACATAGCCGATGACGCCTGTCGTTCCCGTGGAAGGATTGGCCCAGGCAAAGGGTCCGTCCGGCGTGCGGGCAAGGTCGATATCGGCGACGGCCGCTATGAGGGCCGCGTCGTCGCTGCCGGCGATTGGACCGGCCGGCCTGTTGATGGAGCCGGTCACGGTGTGATCGACGCCAAGCGCCATGTCCACGTCCGTCCCGATACATCCACTGAGTGCGAGGGTCGGGATGCCGACACACATGGCTCTGCATGCAAGGGTGAAACGGTCGCGCAATGTCATGGACTTGTGCAGGATGGGCACCATATGGTCGACGCAATTGAAAACGGAAGGCGCATCTGAATCCACAATGAGCGATACATCCTTAACTCAAGGTAACTTCACCGAGGCGACGGACCCCATCGCTCTGTTCGCGGGCTGGCTGGAAGAAGCCGTGGCGAGCGAAGTCAACGATCCGACGGCGACGGCACTGGCGACGGTCGACACCGACGGTCTGCCGGATGTGCGGATGGTTCTGCTCAAGGGCTTCGATGATCGCGGCTTCGTTTTCTACACGAATTTCGAAAGCGCCAAGGGCTCGCAGATCCAGGCGACCATGAAGGCCGCCATGTGTTTCCACTGGAAGTCGTTGCGCCGGCAGGTTCGCGTTCGCGGACCGGTCGAAATCGTGACAGAGGCGGAGGCGGACGCCTATTACACATCGCGTCCCCGAGGCAGCCAGATCGGCGCCTGGGCTTCCGCGCAGTCGCGACCGCTGGACGACCGGGCGACCCTGGAAAAGGCAGTGGCCGACCTGACCGCACGCTATGGCGACGAAACCATTCCGCGCCCACCCCACTGGTCTGGCTTTCGCATCAAGCCGGTCGCGATCGAGTTCTGGAAGGACGGCGCGTTTCGCCTGCACGACCGCATCAAGTTCACGCGCCAGGACGAGGGCGCAGCCTGGGATCGCCTACGCCTCTATCCCTGAGCGGCGTTTCATCATGCGGAACGGCAATCCGGAAGCGAGCGCACGGACATAGCGCGCTCGCTGAAAGTGACCGTTGAGCGAAATGCGCGGCAGGCTGAACGGTGAAAGTGTCAGTCCGGCAGCGTCGATCACGCCGGGCTGGGTCGTCACCGCGAGCTTGAAGCCTGCCGTCCCGGAGGCTGTGAATTCCCGTGGTCCCGCTGCGCAGACGCTGCCATAGGGATAGGCAAATGTCGCCGGGCGCTTGCCGGTGATCTCGCCGATATAATCTGCAGAGCCGCTCAGCTCTGCGTGAAGACGCTCCAGCGTGACATGCGCTAGGCTCGGATGGGTAAGACTGTGGGCGCCCAGCGAAACCAGCGCTTCAGAATCAGTGAGAGCCGCCAGTTCGGCACTGTCCATGATCTCGCTTTCGATGAAGTCCAGTGGCTCGAGCCCGGCGTCCCGGGCAACGATGTCCAACACCTGAATGCGCTCATCCTGATGGCCGGATCGAATTGCAGCGGCAAGCCGCGCAAAGGCGAGTGACTTCAACGCGATCGTCGTCGTGGAGAGTGTCTCCAGCCCGCTGCCGAAATCAAAGGTCAGCGAGTTCTGGTTGCCAAGCAGCGTCGCCGCCGTTTCCCACCAGGCGGAATGGGTGCGCTCAACAAACCCACGAGTCACGAAGATCGTGTGAGGCACGTTGTGCCGTTTGAAGACGGGAAGCGCGTGGTCGCGATTGTTGCGATAGCCGTCGTCCAGCGTGAAGGCGAAATAACTGTCGCTCGCATTGCCGTCCCGCACGTGATCGGGAAGATCTTCCAGCCGCACCGGCTTGAAGCCGTCCGCGATCAGGGAAGACAAGGCGACGTCGAGAAATTCAGGCGTCACTTCCAGATGCGCGTTCGGCGCAAACGGTGCGCGTACAGCCGGGCGCACATGATGAAGCGTGAAAATCAGCGCACGGGGGCGCTTGGAGCGGCCGATGCCTGCGCGGGAGGCGAGGTGAAACGTCTCCAGCGCTGCGGCGACCGCAGCTTTTCCCAGGCCATGTCTGGCGAGTGTCGTCCCCACGCCGCCCTCGATCCCCCAACGCCGATCGTGCTGCATTCAGCTTCGAGTGTTAGGGGATGGACATTAATCTTTGTTGAAGATCGTTCCCGCAAGCAGACTGTCGACAAAGGCGGGCACGAGCATAGACGCCGTTCCGGTTTCGGAGCGATGAAAGCGCGAATGCCCGGCGGAGGGCTCGAGGTTGAGCTCGACGGTCAGTGCGCCGGCGCTGCGTGCTTCTTCCACGAAACCGGCGGCGGGATAGACGGTGCCGCTCGTGCCGATCGACACGAAGAGGTCGGCTGCCTGGAGACGGTCGCAAATCCTCTCCATCTCATAAGGCATCTCGCCGAACCAGACGACGTCGGGGCGCATTCCACCACCCATGCTGCAGGAGGGGCAGGGCGTCAGCGTGTCCATCTCTCCACGCCAAGGGTGGCGCTGCCCGCAGTGGAGGCAGAGCGCCTTTGCAAGTTCGCCATGCATGTGCATCAGCTTCCGGCTGCCGGCGCGCTCATGCAGATCGTCGATGTTCTGGGTGACAAGCAGGAAGTCACCCGAGAATTCCTGCTCAAGCCGCGCGAGCGCGAGATGCGCGGCATTGGGCGCGACGCTGTCCAGCCCGGCACGCCGCTCGTTGTAGAAATCGTGAACCCGATCCGGGTCGCGGGCAAAGGCCTGCGGTGTTGCCACATCCTCGATGCGTACCCTCGACCAGATGCCGCCCTTGTCCCGGAATGTCGCCACGCCCGATTCGGCCGAAATGCCGGCGCCGGTAAGGATGACGATGGAGGAGGGGCGAAACGCCATTGCCGACGTTGTCCAGTCAGGCTTCGGTGCCGCCGACCGTGGTCTGCTCCATCTTCAGGTGTGGCTGGCCGACGCCGACGGGCACCCACTGGCCCGCCTTGCCGCAATTGCCGACACCGGTGTCGAGCTTGGGATCGTTGCCGATCATGGAAATGCGCTTCATCGCGTCGGGTCCGTTGCCGATCAGCATCGCACCCTTGATGGGGTGACCGATCTTTCCGTCCTCGATCATGTAAGCCTCGGTGCAGCCGAAGACGAACTTGCCGGAGGTGATGTCCACCTGTCCGCCACCGAAGGAGACAGCGTAGATGCCCTTTTTCACCGAAGCGATCATTTCTTCCGGCGTGTGCTGGCCGCCGAGCATGTAGGTGTTCGTCATGCGGGGCATCGGTGCATGGCTGTGGCTTTCGCGACGACCATTGCCGGTCGGCTTCATGCCCATCAGCCGGGCGTTCTGACGATCCTGCATGTAGCCGACGAGCTTCCCATCCTCGATAAGGACATTGTAGGCGGACGGCGTGCCTTCGTCGTCGATGGTGATCGAGCCGCGGCGTTCGCCGATCGTCCCGTCATCCACCACCGTGACGCCTTTGGCGGCGACCTGTTCGCCGAGAAGCCCGGCAAACGCCGAGGTCTTCTTGCGGTTGAAGTCGCCTTCGAGCCCGTGGCCGACGGCTTCATGCAGCATCACGCCCGGCCAGCCATTGCCGAGCACGACGTCCATCGTCCCGGCCGGAGCAGGGCGCGCTTCGAGATTGACGAGAGCCTGGCGAAGAGCCTCGTCGGCGCCGCTGCGCCAGTTCTCGGCCACGACGAAATCGCCAAAGCCGTGCCGGCCGCCCATTCCGAAGCTGCCGCTCTCCTGGCGGTCGCCATCGCCAACGACGACTGAGACGTTCACTCGGGTCAGCGGTCGCACGTCACGCCGCCGCTCGCCATCGGCGCGGATGATTTCCACCACCTGCCAGCTCGCGCCGAGTGACACGGTTACCTGCCGAACCTTGGGATCCCTGGCGCGCACATAGGCATCGATTTCCTGCAGGAGCTTCACCTTCTGCTCGAAATCGGGCTGGCCGATCGGGTTCTCCTCACCATAAAGGCTGCGATTAGTGCGCTGCGGAGCCGCCGCATAGCTGCCAGAATGCCCTACGGTCACGGCCGAAACCGCATCGGCTGCACGTTTGAGCGCAGCCTCGGACAGTTCGCCCGCATGGGCATAACCGATGGCCTCACCCGCCACGGCCCGCAATCCGAAGCCTTGATCGGTGTTGAATGTACCGCTCTTCAACCGGCCATTGTCGAAGAGGAGCCCTTCGGACTGGCGGTATTCGAGGAAGAGTTCGCCATCGTCTGCGCCGCGCAGCGTGTCGGACACGATCCGCTCGATCGAGGCTGCGGAGATATCGAACTTGTCGAGCAATTGATCGGTCACGAAGAGGCTCCCGGACGCTTGAAGTGGTCCGGGTCATATAGGCCTTGGCCGGATGGAATCACACCCTCAGAAACGGCAAAGCCGCCCATGAGGCGGCTTTGGAATACGCGTGGCGGCCGAGGCAGCCTCAGGGCAGGGCAGCGAAGCCTGCTTCGAAGCCGTCCAGATCGACCGGTATGCCGATGCCTTCTTCCGGCGTCTGAAACACGATGAACGTCGCGGTCGTGCCGCTACCCATGGTCTCGAGCAGTTCGTCTTCCAAAATCACCTCAGCGTAACAGCCGTCGGTGAAGCAGCGCACGAAATAGGCCCGGCCGATATCCTCGCCATCGACATTGAGACCGAGGCCGTTGGGCAGAAGAACGCCGAGTGGCGCAAGGACGCGCAGGATGCGGGCCTGATCGTCGGCCGTCTTCAGCACGACGACCGAAAGACCGACTTCCGGGCGGTCCTCGGCGATCACGTTCTGCATGAGCGCACATTGCTCGTCGGGCGCGCCAGCCTGTTCGTCGCAGACGATCGACCAGGCACCATGTGTGGAGCGAACGGCGCCGCTCTGTGATGGCGAAGGCTGAGTCTCCGGCAATGTCTGGGCTTCCGGCGCAGGCTCGCCTTCAGCCGGCGTTTCTGCCGCCGGCGCTTCGGCCGGAGCCTCGGCATCCTGTGCCTGGGCTGAAAGAGGGAGTGCGGCCAGGGCCAGGAATGCGGCGCCGGCGGTGGCGCTCCGGATGAAGACAGACAGTGGGCTCGGCAGCATCGGCGACCTCGAAATGGCGAATCACAGGCAGGAATTTGACGGCGCGCGGCCGAAAATGAAAGCCCGGCCGGCGGAGCCTTCCCGCATATCCATCAATAACGGCCAGAATCGTGCAGCTAGACGCAAATAAACAAAGAGTGGAGACATGGGAGGCAGGCGTGGACGCCCCACCTTAAGACTATGGCGCGTCGGGTGCAAAATGCCGCATGAGAAGCGCCTTCCGCATGTTGCGATAGCCTGTAAATTATGGTTCTAAGCGGGCAAGAAAGTCCGGCTCGGTACAAGATTGTGCCTGCAATGGGCCATGCTTCAAGGAGATTGGGTGTGAGATACATCTCATTTGCAGCGCTGACCGCTATGGTTTCGCTGCTTTCTGCTACCGGGGCCAACGCGGATCAGCCGGTCGACTGGCAGGTGCGTTTTCAGCCGGCAGCGACTGGAATCATGCAGGAAATCACGTGGTTCGAGATTTACACGCTGTGGTTCATCGTGCCGATCACGCTGCTCGTTCTCGGCCTTCTCGCCTATTGCGCCATCAAGTTCCGTAAATCGGCAAACCCGGTTCCGTCGCGCACCAGCCACAACACGCTGATCGAAGTTGTCTGGACCGTCGCGCCGGTCGTGATTCTCCTGGCGATCGCCGTTCCGTCCTTCCAACTGCTCTCCGCCCAGTACGATCCGCCGGAAGAAGCCGCGCTGACGATCAAGGCGACCGGCTACCAGTGGTACTGGGGCTATGAATACCAGGCTGAAGCGGAAGAGGGTGGCGAGCCGACGGAAGTCGTCTTCGATTCCTTCATGCTGCAGGACGCCGACCGCGAAGCTGCCGGCAAGACCGATGTTGCCGCTTATCCGCGTCTGCTGGCCGTCGACAACGAAGTCGTTGTGCCGGTGAACCAGACCGTCCGCCTGCTCATCACGGCCGGTGACGTTCTCCACTCCTTCGCCATGCCGGCTTTCGGTGTGAAGATGGACGCCGTGCCGGGCCGTCTGAACGAGACGTGGTTCAAGGCGGAGCGTGAAGGCCTCTATTACGGCCAGTGCTCAGAACTGTGCGGTAAGGATCACGCCTTTATGCCGATCGCGATTCGCGTTGTGAGCGAAGAGCAGTACAATTCCTGGGCTACGGCCGCTGCCGCCAATGTCGGCGAAGCGAACCGCGCTCTCATGGCTGCGATCGAGGCTGAAAAGTCCGTCGACGTTGCCGAAAACGATGCACAGTAAGAACTAGGAGCGAGGCTCATGGCCGGTTCGACCGCTGCTCACGACGCCCATCACGATCACGTGCCGCAAGGCTTCGTGAAGCGGTGGATGTTCTCCACCAACCACAAGGACATCGGTACGCTCTACCTGATCTTCGCGATCATGGCGGGCATCATCGGTGGCGCCCTGTCCATCTTCATGCGCATGGAGCTGCAGGAGCCGGGCATCCAGATTTTCCACGGCCTCGCAGCCATGGTCTACGGCTTCGAGGGTGATGCAGCCCTCGACGGCGGCAAGCACATGTACAATGTGTTCACGACCGCTCACGGCCTCATCATGATCTTCTTCATGGTCATGCCGGCGCTCATCGGCGGCTTCGCCAACTGGATGGTGCCGATCATGATCGGTGCGCCGGACATGGCGTTCCCACGCATGAACAACATCTCGTTCTGGCTTCTGCCGCCCGCATTCATCCTGCTGCTGCTTTCGATGTTCGTCGAAGGTCCGGCCGGTGCCTACGGTGTCGGTGGTGGTTGGACGATCTACCCTCCGTTCTCGACATCCGGCCAGCCTGGGCCAGCCATGGATCTCGCGATCCTGTCGCTGCACATTGCCGGTGCCTCGTCGATCCTCGGTGCGATCAACTTCATCACCACGATCTTCAACATGCGCGCTCCGGGCATGACGCTGCACAAGATGCCGCTCTTCGCCTGGTCGGTTCTGATCACCGCCTTCCTGCTTCTCCTGTCGCTGCCCGTTCTCGCTGGTGCCATCACCATGCTTCTGACGGACCGCAACTTCGGCACGGCGTTCTTCGATCCGTCGGGCGGTGGTGATCCGATCCTCTTCCAGCACCTGTTCTGGTTCTTCGGTCACCCGGAAGTGTACATCCTGATCCTGCCGGCCTTCGGCATCGTCAGCCACATCATTTCGACCTTCTCGCGCAAGCCGGTGTTCGGCTATCTCGGCATGGCCTACGCCATGGTCGCGATCGGCGCCGTCGGCTTCATCGTGTGGGCCCACCACATGTACACGGTCGGCCTGTCGCTCGACACGCAGCGCTACTTCGTCTTCGCTACGATGGTCATCGCGGTTCCGACGGGCGTGAAGATCTTCTCGTGGATCGCGACGATGTGGGGCGGTTCGATCTCGTTCCGCACGCCGATGCTGTGGGCGATCGGCTTCATCTTCCTCTTCACGGTTGGTGGCGTCACGGGCGTGCAGCTCGCCAATGCGGGTCTCGATCGCTCCTTCCATGACACCTATTACGTCGTTGCGCACTTCCACTACGTGCTGTCGCTCGGCGCCGTCTTCGCGATCTTCGCAGCCTGGTACTATTGGTTCCCGAAGATGACCGGCTACATGTACAATTCCATGGTCGCCAAAACCCACTTCTGGGTCACCTTCATCGGCGTGAACCTCGTGTTCTTCCCGCAGCACTTCCTGGGTCTGGCCGGCATGCCGCGCCGTTACATCGACTACCCTGATGCCTTTGCAGGCTGGAACGCGATCTCGTCCTACGGTTCGTACATCGCCGCCATCGGTGTCCTGATCTTCCTCTATGGCGTCTGGGAAGCCTTCGCCAAGAAGCGGATCGCGGGCGACAATCCATGGGGTGAGGGTGCAACGACACTCGAGTGGCAGCTGTCTTCGCCGCCGCCGTTCCACCAGTGGGAGCAGCTGCCGCGCATCAAGTAAGCGGCAGCCGACCAGGGTTGATGAACAAGAGACCGCCAGCATCGTTTGGCGGTCTCCGACTTGAGAGAAGACTAAAATCTGCGCGTCCCGCGCGAAAGGTTGAGTTGAATGGCCTACACCAGCGATCATGATGTCGCCGTGCCTGAAATCGTTGGCGGATCCGATGTCCGCATGTCCGAGGCCAGCGCACGCGACTTCTTCGATCTCCTGAAGCCGCGGGTCATGTCGCTCGTGATCTTCACGGCCTTCGTCGGCCTTTATCTCGCGCCCGGCGACATCCACCCGTTCATCGCCGGCGTTGCCGTGCTCTGCATCGCCGTCGGCGCAGGCGCCTCCGGCGCGCTCAACATGTGGTACGACGCCGATATCGACGCGGTGATGACGCGAACGGCAAAGCGTCCCATTCCCGATGGCCGGGTGACCGGTAGCGAAGCGCTGGGCTTCGGCCTGATCCTTTCCGTTTTCTCGGTGATTACGCTCGGACTGCTCGTAAACTGGGCCGCTTCCGCGCTTCTGGCTTTCACCATCTTCTTCTACGCCGTCGTCTACACGATGTGGCTGAAGCGCATGACGCCGCAAAACATCGTCATCGGCGGTGCTGCCGGCGCTTTTCCGCCCATGATCGGCTGGGTCGCCGTCACCGGCTCCATCTCGATCGAAAGCGTCGTGCTTTTCCTGATCATCTTCCTGTGGACGCCGCCGCACTTCTGGGCGCTCGCGCTTTTCAAGCTGCGTGACTATGGCGATGCCGGTGTTCCGATGATGCCGAACGTCAAGGGCGAGGCGTCCACCAAGACGCAGATGTTCTGGTATGCGGTCGCAACGGCCGTTGTCGGCGTATCACCGTACTTCCTCGGCTTTGCCGGTCCGGTCTATGCCGCCGTCTCGCTGCTGCTCGGCGCCGAGTTTGTCCGCCATGCCTACAAGGTCTGGAAGATGCCGGAAGACGATCGCGTCATGGTGCCGGCCAAGAAGCTGTTCGGTTATTCGCTGATCTATCTCTTCGCGATCTTCGCATTGTTCCTGATCGACGATTGGGCGATGCGGGCCTTCACAGCGTTTGCGGCATGATGGAGGCAGCAATGGAAACTGTCGAACTGACTGAAAAGCAGAAGCGCGCACGCCGCAACCGGTCCATCGCGATCGGCATCGTTCTGGCGCTGCTTGTCATCCTGTTCTACGCGGCAACGGTCATCAAGATCGGGCCGGAGATCATGAACAAGCCGATGATCTGAGGGAGACGCACGTGGCCGATCGTAACGACACTGCAGCAGAAACGAAGAAGCCCGCCAACAACCGCGGCATCGTGATCGCGTGTCTGGTTTTCGCCTCGACCATGGGCGGCATGGCTTATGCAGCGGTGCCGCTTTACGAGCTGTTCTGTCAGGTGACAGGCTATGGCGGCACGACGCAGCGCGCCGAACAATATTCCGACACGATCCTCGACCGCACGGTCAAGGTTCGCTTCGATGCGAACGTGAACGGCCTGCCCTGGACATTCCGCCCGAAGCAGCGCGAGGTCGAAGTCCGGATCGGCGAGACGATTCAGGTTGAGTACATGGCGACCAACAACAGCGAGCGCACGACGTCCGGTCAGGCGACCTACAATGTCACGCCACAGACCGCCGGCGCTTTCTTCAACAAGGTCGAGTGCTTCTGCTTCACCGAGATGAGCCTCGAACCCGGTGAGTCGATCGACATGCCGGTCGTGTTCTTCGTGGATCCGGCGATCGTCGATCAGCGCGAGACGCAGAACATCGAAACGATTACGTTGTCATACACGTTCTTCCCGCACGCCACGGAAGCTGCACCCGTTGCTGCAGCGCCGGTCGGCGACGAGAAGAATTCGGACAGTCTCTAATGGAATAAGGCGGTCCGTCGGGTTCCGCCTGCAAGGAAAGGTCAATCGGGGATCAGTTCATGGCCGATGCACATACGAAAAATCACGACTATCACATCATCGACCCGTCACCCTGGCCCCTGGTCGCTTCGATCGGCGCTCTGGTCATGGCCTTCGGTGGCGTCGGCTACATGCGCTATCTTTCCGGTGGCTCCTTCAACATGTTCGGGGTCAACTGGGCGAGCCCGTGGCTCTTTTACATCGGCCTCGCGATCGTGCTCTACACCATGTATGGCTGGTGGTCGGACACGGTAAAGGAATCGCGCGAGGGGCATCACACGCGCGTCGTGTCGCTGCACCTGCGCTACGGCATGATCATGTTCATCGCTTCCGAAGTGATGTTCTTCGTCGCCTGGTTCTGGGCCTTCTTCGATGCGAGCCTCTTCGCTGACGAATCGATCCAGGAAGCCCGCGTGGCCTTCACGGGCGGCCAGTGGCCACCGGCCGGCATCGAGGTGCTGGATCCGCTGCACCTGCCACTCTACAACACCGTCATCCTGCTGCTTTCCGGCACGACGGTCACCTGGGCGCACCATGCGCTGCTGCACAACGACCGCAAGGGCCTGATCTATGGCCTGTCACTGACGGTCGCGCTCGGCGTGCTGTTCTCCTACGTCCAGTATTATGAGTACGTCCACGCGCCGTTCGAATTCGCGAACTCGATCTACGGCGCCACCTTCTTCATGGCGACGGGCTTCCATGGCTTCCACGTCATCGTTGGGACCATCTTCCTGGCCGTCTGCCTCATCCGTGCGCTGAAGGGGCACTTCACGCCGCAGAAGCACTTCGGTTTTGAAGCTGCTGCTTGGTACTGGCACTTCGTCGACGTGGTGTGGCTCTTCCTCTTCTTCTCGATCTACGTCTGGGCATCCTGGGGCGCACCGATCGCTGCGCATTGATGTCGCATCGCTGTCCGGGCCATGGCCCGGGCAGCCTAGAATGCTTATATCTGGGGCGGTCCGATCCAATCGGGCCGCCCATTTTCATTGCGTGAGGCCGAACATGTACGAGGACCACGCCCATCACCCCGCAGTCGATCCGGTTCGCGCAGGCTTGAAGGGCGTCTGCCCGCGCTGTGGCGAGGGGCGTCTTTTCGATGGCTTCCTGAGCCTGAAGCCCGAATGTCAGGCGTGCGGGCTCGACTATGGATTTGCCGATGCCGGCGACGGGCCAGCGGTCTTCGTCATCATGATCATCGGCTTCCTGGTCGTGGGGATGGCCCTTTGGGCTGAACTGACCTTTCAGCCGCCGCTGTGGGTGCACCTGCTGCTCTGGGCGCCGGTGACGCTGGTTCTGTGCCTGGCGCTTCTGCGGGCACTCAAGGGCGTACTGATCACGCTGCAATACAAGCACAATGCACGCGAGGGAGCCATCGATGACGGCAAACGCTGATAGGCCAATCGTCGTGCGCGAGCGGCGCAGGCCGGGGCCGATCTTCCTCGTGGTGATCCTTGCCGCCTTCGGCGCGTTGATCGCGCTCGGAACGTGGCAGGTGGAGCGCCTGCAATGGAAGGAAGCCCTGCTGGCGACGATCGAGCAGCGCATCGTCGCCGAGCCGATGGCGCTCCCCGAAGCGGAAGCGCTGTTTGCCGCCGAGCAAGACGTGGAGTACGTGCCGATCCGCCTGAGCGGGACGTTCGACCACGCCTCCGAGCAGCATTTTCTCGCCACGCACCAGGGTCAGTCCGGCTGGTATGTCTACACACCCCTCATGCTGGAAGACGGCCGCTCGATCATCGTCAACCGAGGCTTCGTGCCTTACGACATGAAGAACATCGCAGACCGTCCCTGGCGGGAGCCGACGGGAATCGTCGGTTTTGACGCTCTCGCCCGCAATCCGCTGTTCGAAAAGCCGGGCTTCGTCGTGCCGGACAACGCGCCGGCCGATAATCTCTGGTACTGGAAGGATTTCGAGGCCATGCGCCAAGCGATGGGCCTGCAAACGGAGACCCTCGTGCCGTTCTTCGCAGATATCCGCACCTATGATGCGCCTGTGAACAACTATCCCATCCCCGGCGTGACCCAGGTCGCTCTGCCAAACAACCATCTGCAATACGCTGTCACCTGGTACGGCCTTGCCGCGGCCCTTGCAGGTGTGGTCGGTTTCATGTTTCTACGCAGGCCGCAGGACAGCGACCGCGAGGCATGATGACAGAGGTAACGAACGAGGCGAGGGTTCCGTTGACGATCCGGCTGTGCGGCCCGAGAGGGTTCTGCGCAGGCGTCGATCGTGCAATCCAGATCGTCGTTCTCGCGCTGAAGAAATACGGTGCACCGGTCTATGTCCGCCACGAGATCGTCCACAATCGCTATGTCGTCGAAGGCCTCGAGGCCAAGGGCGCGGTGTTCGTGGAGGAACTTCACGAGATACCCGAGGAACACCGCGGGCAGCCCGTCATCTTCTCGGCCCACGGCGTGCCGAAATCCGTGCCGGCCGATGCGCAAGCGCGCAATCTCTTTTATCTCGATGCGACCTGTCCGCTGGTCTCCAAGGTCCACAAGCAGGCCATGCGCCATGAGCGGCAGGGCCGGCATGTGCTCCTGATCGGCCATGCAGGCCACCCAGAAGTGATCGGCACCATGGGGCAATTGCCGGAAGGCGCGGTGTCCCTCATCGAAACGGTCGAGGATGCCCGCGCCTATGAAGCGGCAGACCCCGACAATCTCGGTTTCGTAACCCAGACGACGCTGTCGGTGGACGATACGGCCGGCGTCATCGCGGCGCTGACAGAGCGTTTCCCCAATCTGAAGGCGCCGGCGGCCGAATCGATCTGCTACGCAACGACCAACCGGCAGGATGCGGTGAAGGCGGCAGCACCCGGAACCGATCTTTTCCTCGTGGTGGGTGCCCCCAACTCGTCGAATTCCAAGCGCCTGGTCGAAGTGGCCGTGCGGGCGGGCGCCCGGCACGCGCTGCTGGTCCAGCGTGCGGACGAGATCAATTGGGATCATCTCGGCCCCTTGAAGACCGTTGCCCTGTCGGCCGGCGCCTCCGCGCCGGAAACGATCGTCAGTGAAATTATCGAGGCCTTTCGGCAGCGGTTCGATGTCATCGTCGAACTGGCCGAAACCGTGCAGGAAGACGAGACATTCCTCGTCAATCGCGAATTGCGCGATACGGAACTGACGGTGGCCGACATGGCCTTCGTCAACGGCGAAGCTCTCGCCATCGGAGCACGCTGACCTTGGCCGTCTACACCGATATCACCGAGGATGAACTTGCCGTCTTCCTGGCCGACTACGACGTCGGCTCGCTGCTGAGCTACAAGGGCATTGCCGAGGGGGTCGAGAATTCGAACTTCCTGCTCCACACCACGGCCGGCTCCTTTATTCTGACGCTCTATGAGAAGCGGGTCGACAGGCGCGATCTGCCGTTCTTTCTCGGCCTGATGGAGCACCTTGCCGGGCAGGGGCTCAATTGCCCGCTGCCGATCCGCAAGCGCGATGAAGGTGTGTTGAGCGAGCTCGCCGGCCGTCCGGCCGCGATGATCTCTTTCCTGGAGGGCATGTGGCTGAGGCGGCCGCGCGCCGAGCATTGCCGCGAGGTGGGTGCAGCACTTGCGCGCATGCATGTGGCGGGTGATGGCTTCGAACTCGGTCGGGCTAATGCGCTGTCGGTCTCGGGCTGGCGCCCGCTGTGGGACATGTCGCGTGACCGTGCCGAAACGGTCGAGCCGGGGCTGGTGGCCGAGATCGAGTGGGAACTGGACAGCCTGGAGGCCGCCTGGCCGTCCAATCTTCCGAGTGGGGTCATCCACGCCGATCTCTTTCCAGACAACGTCTTCTTCCTCGGAGACGAAGTTTCCGGGCTGATCGACTTTTATTTCGCCTGCAACGACCTGCTCGCCTATGACGTCTCGATCTGCCTCAACGCCTGGTGCTTCGAAAAAGATGGGTCCTTCAACATGACGAAGGGCATGGCGCTTCTGGATGGCTACGATTCGGTACGCAAGCTGACGGATGCGGAGCGCGCCGCGTTGCCGCTTCTGGCACGAGGCTCGGCGCTCCGTTTCTTCCTGACGCGTCTCTATGACTGGCTGACGACGCCGGAGGGCGCACTTGTCGTGAAGAAAGACCCTAAGGAATATCTGAGGCGCTTGCGCTTCCACAGACAGATCAAGGACGCGGCCGAATACGGGCTTCGCGAGACAGCATGAAGACAGTTGAGATTTACACCGACGGCGCCTGCTCGGGGAATCCGGGGCCGGGCGGCTGGGGCGCGATCCTGCGTTTTAACGGCGTCGAAAAGGAACTGTCGGGCGGCGAGGCCGAGACGACGAACAATCGCATGGAATTGATGGCGGCGATCGCGTCGCTTGAGGCCTTGAAGACACCCTGCACGGTCGATCTCTATACCGACAGCGTCTATGTGCGCGACGGCCTGACCAAGTGGATCCATGGCTGGAAAAAGAACGGCTGGAAGACCGCCGACAAGAAACCGGTCAAGAATGCCGAGCTGTGGCAGGCGCTGGATGCGGCGCGCAATCGCCACGAGGTTCGCCTGCACTGGGTAAAGGGCCATGCCGGCCACCCGGAGAACGAACGGGCCGACGAGCTGGCACGCCTCGCCATGGCGCCGTTCAAGGCGGCAAGGCGTGCCGGCTGATTGAGGATCAGAGCTGCTCGAGAATGGCGGCGGCACCCGACTTGGTGGCCTGACCCGGCGCGTCTTCGACGTTCAGCGCTTTGACGACGCCATCCTCGACGACCATCGAATAGCGCTTGGAGCGCACACCGAGTGTGCCGGCGGAGAGATCGGTTTCCATGCCGATGGCCTTCGTGAACGAGGCGTCCCAGTCGGACAGGAAGCGGATCTTGCCTTCGCCGCCGGAGGACTTGCTCCAGGCCGACATCACGAAAGCATCGTTGACGGCAACGACGGCAATGTCGTCGACCCCCTTGCCGAGGATGGTGTCGCGGTGTTCGATGTAGCCCGGCAGATGGTTCATGTCGCAGGTCGGCGTGAAGGCGCCGGGAACGGCGAACAGGACGACTTTCTTGCCAGCAAAGACGTCAGCTGTGGAGACCTCTTCCATCCCGTCAGACGTCTTCTCCTTGAATTTTGCTTCCGGCAGCTTGTCACCGACTGATACGGTCAAGGCAATTCTCCTGTGTGGCTTGATGAGTGAGCCGAATGGCGCGGATCGCACGCTAGAGAATTTAGGCGTGGCATGGAAGAAGGCGCAGCGCTTCCGATGTCGTTTCCCGCTGCGCATGGGGCCGGACGGCAGTTTCCTTATTCGGCGTGCATGACTTGCTGGATGCTGTGCGTGTGGGTCTTCAGCACGAGGGCCAGCGGTGCGGCATCCGCTCCATCGTCGATCGGCTGCCGTTTGACCTTCACGGCGAAGCGGCTTGTCTGACCCTGCGTCGCGATCTTTCTCGGCGTGCCGAGCCGCCACCCCGGTGGCGTGGCGATGAAGAGCTCAGCCGCCGCGGCCGCTTCGGCAGAGGGAAGATGGGCATCGACCAGGAGCCGATCGTGCTCGCCGGGCTCGCGCGTGATGGCGTCGATGCGCATCTCGGCTGTCTGATCGCCTGGCAAGGATGAAAACGCCTCATCGACCAGCGCTGTTTCAATGGGAGAAGCGCCCTGCGACAGCGCCACATCCAGTTGCGCATCGACGGGGATGCAGACGCTCTTGCACACGCCGATCAGGATATTCGCAGCGAGGTTCGCGGTATCGTCTGCAGTCTCCTGCTGGAGGCGAAACGGCAGGCGGACGGATGATGTGTAGCCAGCCCAGATCGCGTACCCATCGTCGACCCGCTCAGGCGCTGGAAAGAAAAGCTCGACGGCAGATAGATTGGTGCTGCCGGAGATGGTCATCTGCGGCGGCAGGCCGCTGTCGCCCGGATCGACCCAATAGGTCTTCCAGCCCGGTGTCAGCTCGATGTCCAGCATGCCGCGAATGACGCCGTCGGCATCGGGCGTGCTGGTGACGATCCGCAGGCGGCCGCCTTCATGGTCGACCCACTCAGACGAAGCGGCGAGGGCTGGACCTTGCGCCAACGCTGCAACCAGAGCGAAAGCGGCAAGCCCACACCCAAAAAGGGCGTGCGGTCCGGTTTTTCCTGCGTCGGCAGTGTTTTGCGTCATGACGTCTGGCTTAGCGGCTCGGTTTCACCGCAGCAACTCACAGCTTGAGGCGCGATGATCATAAACGAGTGACATCGCGCCTGTCTGACAGTCGCGAAATATTGATACGTCGAATCGCGCCGAAATTGCTTTCCATTTCGCCGTGGCTTGTTACCCTCTGCGCATGGTCATCGGCGCGCTCAAGCATGACAGCAAGGAACGCAGCTACCTCGACGGGCAGCTGCTGATTGCCATGCCGCATATGCTGGATACCAACTTCGATCGCACGGTGATTTACCTGTGTGCGCATTCCAGCGACGGCGCCATGGGCTTTGTCCTCAATCGCCCGCAGCCGATCACCTTCTCGGATCTTCTGGTTCAGCTGAACGTGATCAAGAGCAACGAGGCGATCCGGCTGCCGCGCCGAGCGCAATTGATCTCGGTGCAGGCGGGCGGTCCGGTGGAAACCGGGCGTGGTTTCGTGCTCCACAGCGACGATTACATCGGCGATTCAACCATGCCCGTCTCGGACGAGATGTGCATGACGGCAACGGTCGATATCCTGCGGGCAATCTCGCAAGGCCGTGGACCGCACCGCGCCATGATGATGCTTGGTTACGCAGGATGGGGCCCAGGGCAGCTGGAAGCGGAGATCACCGAGAACGGCTGGCTGACTTGCCCGGCAACCGATGATGTCGTCTTCGACCGGGCGATCGGCGACAAATACGAGCGCGTGCTGGCATCCATGGGCATCGATCCCGCAATGCTGTCGCGCGAGAGCGGCCACGCCTGAGGGACTGATCAGCTCGCCTTGGACAGCGGAAAACGCTCGCGAAGCAACTGCTTGATGGCAGGCGCACGCATGGCCGGGCCGAACAGGAAGCTCTGGCCGAAATCGCAGCCCATTTCGAACAGCTCGCCCGCATCCTCGTCGTGCTCGATACCCTCGGCGACAACCTTCATGTCCAGGTCCTTGGCCATGGTGATGATCGAGCGCAGGAGCACCGCGCGCTTGTCGCTGGTGTCACGCACGAGCGACTGATCGATCTTCAGCGTGTCGAAGGGGAAGCGCGTGAGATAGGCGAGCGAGGAATGCCCGGTGCCGAAATCGTCGAGCGCCAAGCCGATGCCGATCTCTCCCATGCGGGCAAGCACAAGTGCCGCCTGCTCAGGATTTTCCATCACGACGGACTCGGTGAGTTCCAGCTTCAAATGATGCGGCTTGCAGCCGGTTTTGGTCAGCGCCGCGCGGACATCGTTGCAGAGATCGTTGCGCAGAAGCTGCGCGCTGGAGATGTTGACCGACACCGAAACCGGCACTTCGCCGACATCGCCCTGCCAGTCCTTCAAGTCCGACGCAGCCTGCTCGATGGCGAAGACGCCGAGCGCGAAGATGAGATCTGAGCTTTCGGCGATCGGAATGAATTCCGCAGGCGGGATGGCGCCCCGACGCGGATGCTCCCAGCGCATGAGCGCCTCGAAACCGACGATCTCGCCATCCTCCAGGCGCACGATCGGCTGATAGGCAAGCCCCATTTCCTTGCGCTCTAGCGCCCGGCGGAGATCCGATTCCAGATGCAGCTTGTCCGTGCCGACCGTCTTGAAAGCCGGGCGGAAGGGCTCGATCCGGTTCCCGCCCTGACGCTTGGCGTGGTACATGCCGAGTTCGGCATCCTTCATGAGGTCGTAGGCGGACGTGCTGTCGTCGACGAACGAGACGAGGCCGATCGAGGCCGTCAGAATGATCTCGCGCTTGGCGAAGACGATCGGCACCATGATTGCCTTGTTGATTGCCTCGGCGAGCGCCGCGACTTTCGCCGGTGCCTGCTCGGACAGAAGGATGAGGCCGAACTGATCGCCGGTGATGCGGGCAAGCGTGTCCTGAGGCTTCAAAAGGCGCTTGAGACGGCGGGTGATCGTCAGAAGGATCGTGTCGCCGGCCGACATGCCCAGATTGTCGTTGACCTGCTTGAACCGGTCGATGTCGATCATGAAAACTGTTGGCCGCATGGCTTCCTGCGAGGCCGACATGCGGGTGAGGGCGTCCAGCCGGTCGAGAAACAGTTCGCGGTTCGGCAAACCGGTCAGATTGTCGTGCACCGCATCGTGGAGCAGGCGCTCCTCGGAACTCTTCTGCTCGGTCACGTCGATCATGGTGCCGACGCAGCGGATGACTTCGCCGTTGGAGCCGACGACCGGACGCGCCCGCAGCGACATCCAGTGATAATGCGCGTCTTCGGCCCGCAGACGGAACTGATGGTTGAGCCGGCCCTTGCGGTGCTCGATCATCACGTCGAGCGCACTGCGGAAACGGTCCCGATCGTCCGGGTGGATCTGCGGCAGCCAGTTGCGGGCAGCGCCGTTCAACGAACCATCCGGCAGGCCGAGCTGCCCTGAAATGTCGGGAATGGTGACGACACGGTCGCGGGCAACGTCCCAGTCCCACACGGTATCGCCGGCGCCGCTGAGCGCGAGCGACTGCCGTTCCAGATCGCTGAAGAGGCCCTGCTGCAGGACACCGCCGGCAAAGGCGTGCTGCATGACCGTAAAGCCGATCAGGAGCACGATGAGCACCAGGCCGCCGCCAAGGGCCGGCTGGATGATGTCGTTGTCGAGCTGCCCCGTCACCGTCATCCAGGCGCCGAAGAGCCAGACGAGGATGAGCACCCAGGTAGGCACCAGCATGATCGCCCGGTCGTAGCGGTTGAACCCGAGATAGGCGATGAGCAGCAGGCCGACGACGCCTGTGGTGGCGAAGGAAATGCGCGCGAGGCCGGCTGCGATCGCTGGATCGTAGATCGCGACTCCGAAGATCAGGCCGAGCGCGATGATCCAGGCGAGCGTCGCGTAGCTGAGATTGGTGTGCCAGCGATTGAGATTGAGATAGGTGAACAGGAAGATCACGAGCCCGGTCGCCAGGAACACTTCCGTGCCCGCGCGCCAGATGCGTTCATCGGCGGGCGTGACGCTGATCAGTTTCGACAGGAAACCGAAATCGACGCAGATATAGGCGAGTACCGCCCAGGCGAGCGCGGCTGTCGCCGGCAGCATCGACGTGCCCTTCACGACGAACAGAATGGTGAGAAACACCGCGAGAAGGCCCGCAATGCCGAGCACGATGCCCTGATAGAGCGTGAATGCGTTGACCGTGTCCTTGTAGGCATCCGGCTCCCACAGATAGATCTGCGGTAGCTCGGGCGACGACAATTCGGCAACGAAGGTGACGATCGATCCCGGATTGAGCGTGATCTGGAACACGTCGGCATCAGGGCTTGCTTGGCGATCGAGCGCGAAGCCTTCGCTCGGCGTGACCGAAATGATGCGCTGCGAGCCGAGATCGGGCCAGATCATGCGCGAGCCGACGAGCCGGAAATGCGGCGCGACGATCAATCGATCCAGCTGCTCGTCGGAGACGTTCGCGAGCGAAAAGACGGCCCAGTCGCCGGAGTGCTGTGGCGACGAAGCGCGCACTTCGATGCGGCGCACGATGCCGTCGGTGCCGGGGGCGGTGGATACCTGAAACGCCTCGCCGCGATGGGCATAAATATCGGTGACGGCGGTCAGATCGAGCGCGGTTTCGTCGCGGGATATGGCGACGGGATCGGCTGCTCGGGCCAGCCCCGGCAGCAAGGCCGCCAACAGGCCTGCGAGCATGAGGACTATCGAAATCAGGGCGATAGCGGGCCGGCGGTTGCTGTCCGTCCTAATCATCGAGCCTCGATCTTCATCATAGTCGAACCGATATCCGCGGAGTGCGGATCGGTTTCGAAGCGGCCGGCAGCCGCATCGTTCGTCAGACGTGCGTAGAGCAGGTGGTCGCGCCATACGCCGTCGATCTTGAGGTAGCCCCGCATGTAGCCTTCCCGGCGAAATCCGGCCTTTTCAAGGAGCCTGATGCTTCGCTCATTGTCGGGGATACAGGCTGCCTCGATGCGGTGCAACTTCAGCTGCGTAAAGATGTGGGGAATGAGCGCCTGAAGCGCCCGCGACATGTGCCCCTGGCCGGCATAGCGCTCGCCCATCCAGTAGCCGACCATGCAGCTCTGGGCAGCGCCACGGCGGATATAACCGATCGTTAGGCCGCCCATCAGTTCGTCGTTCGACTTGCGGAAGAGAAACATCGGGATCGCATGACCCTCGGCGAAATCGCGCTCGTATCGACCGATGCGGCCGAGAAACGAAACGCGCGACAGTTCGTCGGGCGCCCAGCTCGGCTCCCAGGGCTGAAGGAAGGCGCGGCTTTCCATCCGCAGCGCCCGCCAGGCGGCAAAGTCCGAGCGGGCAGGAAAGCGCATGTAGCTGTCGGGCGTCTCGACCGGAAGCGGATCGCTGCGTCGAGACAGGAAACCGAACACGACCTAGCCTTAGCCGGACGCGGTCAGGCGCTGGCGGCGCGCGCGGATGCGGCGCCTCCACCACCCGTCGATAGGCTGTTTCGGATTTCCTCGAAGGACGGCAGGCTTTCCAGCGGTCCGATCGCGGAAATGGTCGGCACGGTGTCGAAGAACAGCCGTCCCGCAAGGTCCGTCAGGCGCGCCGGCGTCAGATTGGCGAGCCGATCCATCAGTTCCTCGTTCGGAATGGGACGTCCGTAGAGCAGCATCTGGCGCGCGATCTGGCTCGCACGCGCCGCGGGGCTTTCCTGTGCCATCAGCAACTGCGCGCGTGTCTGCGCCCGCGCACGGTCGATCTCCTGCACATCGACGCTCTCCGCGACATGACGCAGTTCCTCGATCAGCACCGGCACCAGTTCCGGCAGGTCATCGCCACCGGTCGCCGCATGAATGCCGAAGACGCCGCTGTCGGAGAAGCCCCAATGAAAGGCATAGACCGAGTAGCAGAGGCCACGCTCCTCACGCACCTTCTGAAAGAGGCGCGACGACATTCCGCCGCCAAGCACATTGGCAAGGAGTTGGGAGCAATAGAAGTCGCGCACGTGATAGGCGCGGCCCTCGAAGCCGAGCAGGAATTGAGCATCCATCAAGTTACGGGATTCGCGATAATCGCCGCCGATATAGCGCGCTGGAGTGACGACGCTGTTGTCGTTTCCCCCCTTGGGGATCGAAGCGAAGCGATCTTCGACCTGACGCACGAAGCTGTCGTGATCGATCGCGCCAGCGGCAACGATGATCATCCGGTCGCTCGTATAATGGCGGTCGAGATAGTGTCGCAGGTCCTTGGGCGCGAAGGATTTCACCGTCTCCGGCGTGCCGAGAATGGCGCGGCCGAGAGGCTGGTCGCGGAAAGCAACCTCCGAGAAGCGGTCGAACACGACATCGTCCGGCGTATCGTTGGCAGCGCCGATTTCCTGAAGGATCACGTGTTGTTCGCGCTCGAGCTCTTCTTCGTCGAAGCTCGATTCGGTGAGGATGTCGGCGAGAATATCGACGGCCAGCGGCACGTCGTTCTTCAGGATGCGCGCGTAATAGGCGGTCGTCTCTACCGATGTGGAGGCGTTCACCTCGCCACCGACATTCTCGATTTCTTCGGCGATCTGGCGGGCGGTGCGTCGCGCCGTGCCCTTGAAGGCCATGTGTTCGAGCAGATGGGCGATGCCGTGCTGGTTTTCAGTCTCGTTGCGTGAGCCTGCCTTGATCCAGACGCCGAGCGCGACGCTCTCCAGATGAGGCATCATCTCGGTCACGACTGTCAGGCCGCTTGCAAGCCGGGTACATTGTACGCTCATGAACTCTCAGTCTTTCTGCGCCCGGCCATCGGCGGCACGGGCGTTGGCGAGGATGAAAGCCTCGACCGCGGAAAGGTCGCCCGGCAGCGTATCGAAGCGCTCCTCCCTGTCCATGAGATCAGAGAGCCACGCCGGCAAGGCCGGGTCAATACCGCACGCAGATTTTACGGCGTCGGGGAATTTCGCCGGATGTGCGGTGGCAAGCGTGACCATCGGTGCCTGCACCACCGATTCGCGCGCAGCGACATGCATGCCGGTCGCCGTATGCGGATCGATCACCATGCCGGTCGTCTTGAAAACGGAGCCGATCGCCGCCGCGACCTCGTCCATGGAGGCGCGTCCGGCGCCGAAGCCCGCGCGGATTTCCGCAAGCGCATCGGCTTCGATATCGAAGGCGCGAGACTGCTTCAGCCTGGCCATCGCCTGTCGAACCCGCTCGGCGTCCCGGTCCAGAGCTTCGAACAGAAGCCGTTCGAAATTGGACGAGATCTGGATGTCCATGGACGGCGAGGTGGTGGCGACGACCGAGTGCATCTCGTAACGCCCGGTCTGGATGGCGCGGGCGAGAATGTCGTTTTCGTTGGTGGCGACCACCAGCCGCTCGACGGGAAGACCCATGCGCTTGGCCGCGTAGCCGGCAAAGATGTCGCCGAAATTGCCTGTCGGAACGGTGAAGGAGACGGCGCGATCGGGTGCGCCAAGCGAAACGGCGGAGGAAAAGTAGTAGACGATCTGGGCCATGATCCGTGCCCAGTTGATCGAATTGATGCCCGACAGCCTGACCCGATCGCGGAACGGCGCGTCGGCGAACATTGCTTTCACGAGATCCTGGCAGTCGTCGAAATTGCCTTCGATCGCCAGCGTCCGGACATTGGCCGCCGTCGTTGTCGTCATCTGGCGCTGCTGCACCGGTGAGACGCGGCCCTTCGGAAATAGGATGAACATATCGGTGCGGTCGCGGCCGGCAAAGGCCTCGACAGCCGCCGCACCCGTATCGCCCGACGTCGCGCCGACGATCGTGGCGCGCTGGTCACGCTCGATCAGCACGTGGTCCATGAGGCGCGCGATCAACTGCATCGCGACGTCCTTGAACGCCAGCGTCGGGCCGTGGAAAAGCTCCATCAGGAACCGGTCCGCACCGGTCTGCACGAGCGGCACGATCGCTTCGTGGCGGAACGTCGCATAGGCCTCGTCGATCATCCGACGCAGATCTCCGGATGAGATATCGTCGCCGACCAGCGGATGCATCACGGTGAAGGCGATGTCCTGATAGCTCTTGGCGCGCATGGCCTTGATGTCGGCTGCGGAGAATTGCGGCCATTCGCGCGGTACGTAGAGGCCGCCATCGCCGGCAAGGCCGGCAAGCAGTGCATCGCTGAAGCCAAGAGCCGGAGCGTTGCCCCGCGTCGAAACATAGTCCACGAAAAGATTCCCATGTCTGCGAAGGAAGTGGCCGCCGTAGACGGTCGCGGCGACCTATAGACCATCGCCATGGTTCAAGGAAAGGCCGATGGCTAACCGTCGCGAAGCGGTGCGGATGGGCTGGGATATGGTTAGCAAGCCGTTTGATGCGGAGCGCGCCTCGTGTATATCGTCCACCAACCGGTCAGAACGGAGGCTCTTGTCTGTGTCAGTTCTCAATCTTCGTCGTGGTGCTGCGCTGATGTCGCTGGTCGCGCTTGTGGCATGTTCGCCCTCGGGTGGGGGAAGCGGTCCATTGGCCACGGCGGTGCGCGGCGGGCCGGATACGGCTGCGGCAACGACGCCGGTGGTTCAGGGCACGTGCCCAACCGTCGGTCTGCGCGACGGCACTGCGTTCTATCGTACCTATGCCGGCAACGACCAGAGCGACCCGGCGCAGGTGCGTTACCAGGTGTCGCTCGCCGAAACGACACGGCAGTGCACGCTGAGCGGCAGCGAGATCGTCATGAACGTTACCGCTGCCGGCCGCATCGTCGTCGGTCCGGCGGGAGCGCCCGGCACGGTCCAGATGCCAATCCGCGTGGCAGCGGTGCGCGGTGAAGAGGTTCTCTATTCCCAGCTCACCAATTTCTCGGCCACGGTCGACCAGGGCAGCGGGCAGTTTCTCTTCTCGGACACCAATGTTCGAATTCCCGCCGCCAACGCGCGCGGCGTCCGCGTCTTCGTGGGGTTCGACGAAGGCCCGTACGACACGCCGTAAGCGCCACGAACAGAGCGTCGGGACTCAGATGAGTTCCGACCAGCCGGCAAGCGCCTTTACGGTTGCCGGCAAATCCGCCATCCGCGACACGACAGTCTGGGCGCCGGCGTCCATCAGCCGTCCCGCAAGCGCCGGATAGGCGTGCGAGGCGCCGGTAAAGCCGATGACCCGCATACCGGCAGCCGTCGCCGCCGTAACGCCGTGGACGGAGTCCTCGATCACGACGACGCGGGCAGGATCCGCCTTCATCTGCTCCGCACCGTGCAAGAAAATGTCGGGCTTCGGCTTGGTGCGGTTTTCGCCAAGCGATTTTGCCGAATAGATGTTCGGCGCAAAACTGTCCCAGAGCTGCGTGCGCTTGAGCATGATCTCGAGGCGCTTCGTCGAAGAGTTCGAGCAGATGCATCGGGGCGCATCGATCTGGCGCAGTGCCGATGCCACGCCCTCGATCGCTTTCACACTCTTGGCCAGCTTTTCGTCGAGAAGCTTTTCGGACTTTTCAAGCAGTGTCGCCTGAAGCGGTATCGACGCTTCGCGCTCGACCGTCAGCAGAATGTCTTTCCACGTCAGGCCCGCAAAGCGCTCGGCCATTTCGCCAGCCTCGATGGGATAGCCAGCCTCGGTCAGGATACGCGCCTCGACTTCCGCTGCGATGATCTCGGAATCGACGAGCACGCCGTCGCAATCGAATATGATGAGGTCCAGTCCGTCCATGGCGCGCAGGCTTTCTTACTCAACAATCTTTGCAATTTGCGGCCGGCATATCATGCGCCGCAGCCTTCGAACACCCTTAGCGCCCGCATGATCCGTTATCGATCGGCGCATAAATCGATCGGGCTTCAGGCTTTCGTAACCATATTCGTCAACCATGAGGACAAGTTGTTCCGAGTAATGCGTAACCGGGTATCCCATGGCCTCCGTGACTGCCTCCGCCGCCCGCGCCAGGGCGACAAGTGTTAAGCCGTCCACCACGACGGGTTTTCCGATCAACACGATCCTGAAAGGCGACTGTGTTGCTGCGCTCGAGAAGCTGCCGTCGCAGTCCGTCGATCTGATCTTCGCCGATCCACCCTACAACCTGCAGCTTGGCGGTGACCTGCATCGCCCGGACCAGTCGAAGGTCGATGCGGTGGACGATCACTGGGACCAGTTCGCATCCTTCGAGGCCTATGATGCCTTTACCCGCGCCTGGTTGCTCGCCTGCCGCCGGGTGCTGAAGCCGACGGGGTCGATCTGGGTCATCGGCTCCTACCACAACATCTTCCGTGTGGGCGCGACGCTGCAGGATCTGAACTTTTGGATCCTGAACGACGTCGTCTGGCGCAAGACCAATCCGATGCCAAATTTCCGTGGGCGCCGGTTCCAGAATGCCCATGAAACCCTGATCTGGGCGAGCCGGGATCCCGACGCGAAGAGCTACACGTTCAACTACGATGCGATGAAGGCGGCCAATGACGATGTGCAGATGCGCTCGGACTGGCTGTTTCCCATCTGCTCGGGCGGCGAGCGGATCAAGGATGAGGACGGCCGCAAGGCACACCCGACCCAGAAACCCGAAGCACTGCTGGCCCGCATCATGATGGCTACATCCCGCCCGGGAGATCTCGTGGTTGATCCCTTCTTCGGATCGGGGACGACCGGCGCCGTCGCCAAGCGGCTGGGTCGCAATTACGTCGGGATCGAACGCGAACAGTCCTATATCGACGTTGCCGAGCGGCGCATTGCAGCCGTCGAACCGCTCGGAAAAGCCGAATTGACGATCGTTTCGAGCAAGCGCGCCGAGCCGCGCGTAGCGTTCAGTGCGCTGGTGGAATCCGGAATGATCCTGCCGGGCACGGTGCTGACGGACCAGCGCGGCAAGTTCAGCGCCATCGTGCGCGCCGACGGCACGGTAACGAGCGGCGGCGAAGCGGGCTCGATCCACCGGATCGGCGCGAAGGTCCAGGGTTTCGAGGCCTGCAATGGCTGGACCTTCTGGCACGTACGCCGTGAAGGACGCCTTGATCCGATCGATGCGCTGCGCCGCATCGTGCGCGATCAGATGGCGATCGCCGGCTGATCGAAAGACTTCATAGGCAGCGTCGAGATAGACGCCGCCCTTAGAACCCCTCGACGGTGTGAGTACCTCCAGTCACGTCGAGAGGCCGAAACGCTCAAGGTCCGCCTTGAGCGTTTTGGCGTTCTGGAAATGCACGGCCTGCCAGCCGGCATCGATCGCGCCTTGAACATTGGCCAGCGTGTCGTCGATGAAGAGCGATGCCGCCGGATCGAGGCCGAAAGTCTCGGCGTGGATGTCGTAGATCGCTCGATCCGGCTTGATGACTTTGATCTCGCCCGAAACCGTGACCCCGCGCGGCCTGTTGAGGAAATCGAAGCGCTTTCTGGCCTCGGCGAACGTATCGGCGGCAAAATTGGTCAGCATCGTCACGTCATGGCCGGCATCGATCAGGCCCAGCATGATGTCGACGCTCTCTTCATAGGCGTGCGGCACCATCTCGTGCCAGTGCTGCCGAAAGGCGCGGATGTCTTCGGCGTGCTCCGGGTGCGTGGCGATCAGGAGCGTCTCGGCTTCCTCCCACGTGCGGCCGCGATCCTGCTCGATGTTCCATTCATGCGTGCAGATTTCGGCAAAGAAGCGCTGCCGCTCCGCCTCATCGGGGATCAGGCGCTTGTAGGGCAGGTCGGGATCGTAATGGATCAGCACCTTGCCGATGTCGAACACGATGTGGCGGATGGCAGTGGTCATGAACAAGTCCGAATAGTGAGAGGGTCAGAAGATGTCGGGGATAGCGCAGGCAAGCGCCTTCTTCATGACAGTCGGCAAAGCTTCGCCTGAAATGTCGTCACGGGTCGACCACCAGCCGATGTTGGTCGCAGGCCTTTCGGAGAGCTCGGCCCGGTAGACGTCGAGCCGCAATTCGAAATGGGTGAAGACGTGCTTGATCGTGCCGGCAAGCGTCCAGGCAGCCGGGAACGGCGCGGCCTCGGTAGAGGTGTCACCATCGAGCCGCGCGGTGAATTCGGAGGTCGGCACCTCGCTCATGCCGGCAAGCAGGCCCGTGCCAGGGCGTTTGCGCAGCAGAACGGCGCCGGCGGGATCGACCGCGACGAAGGCGGCTGCGCGCCGGACCGGCTTTTCTTTTTTGGCCGCCTTCAGCGGAAAACGCTCCGGATCGCCGTTGCGAAGAGCCATGCAGCGGTCGCGCAGCGGGCAAAGGATGCAGGATGGCCGACGCGGCGTGCAGATCGTCGCGCCGAGATCCATGGTCGCCTGGGCAAAGTCTCCCGGCCGGGCGGCGGGCACCTCGGTCGCGACAAGCCTGCGGATCTCGGGCTTGGCGGCGGGCAGGGGCGTTTCGATGGCGAAAAGGCGGGTGAAAACCCGCTCCACATTGCCGTCGACGACGGGTTCGGCGCGGTTGAAGGCGATCGCGGCAACCGCACCGGCCGTATAGTCGCCGATACCAGGCAGCGAGTGCAGACCGGTGGCGTCTGATGGAAACTTGCCGCCATGATCCCGAACGACCGCTTCGGCGGCGCGCTTCAGATTGCGGGCGCGCGAGTAGTAGCCGAGCCCGGCCCAGGCCTTCAGCACGTCTTCTTCATCGGCCGCGGCGAGATCGGCGACCGTTGGCCATAGCGCCAGAAACTTCGCATAGAACGATCCAACGGCCTGCACGGTCGTCTGCTGCAGCATGATTTCAGAGAGCCACACCCGGTAGGGATCGGCGCGCTCGCCCGCCTGCTGCCGGCCGGGTGTGACCCGCCATGGCAGCTCGCGGTGGTGCCTGTCGTACCAGGCCAGCAAGGCATCGGCGATTCTCTCGGACGGAGCGGATTGCGCAGCGGACCGGGCCATTCAGGCCAGCCTTTCGGCAGTGGTGCCGATCCTGTAAGGGTGGGGGGATTGAAGCTTCATCACCGGCTCGATACCACGGCCTTCAGCCGCTTTCCAACGGGAACGACAAGCCGCGATGCGACGCAAAACGCTCTTCCAGATCGCCGAGATCGCCAATGGCCTTGTCGATCCGATCCTTGCCAAGCGGGCGGGCATCAACACGATGCTGCTCGGCTCCTGGGAAGATATTGCCGGACCGGAATTTGCTGACTGCACGAAGCCGGAAAAGATCGTCTGGCAGCGCCGCGCCAGTGAAGGACAGGCGGATGGCGGCTTCGAGCCCGGCACGCTGGTTGTCGCCTGCGAAGGTGCGCGCGCCTTGTTTCTCAGCCATCAGCTGGGCGAATTCATCGACAGGATCAACGGCTTCTTCGGCTTTCCGGCAGTGCAGCGCATCAAGATCGTCCAAAAGCCGGTGACACCGTTGAACCGGCCAAAGCGACGGGCTCCGCCGCTGCCGCAGGACAAGGCGCAGCATTTGTCGAAAATGCTGGGCGACATCGAAGACGATCGACTGAAGGCTGCTCTGGAAAAGCTTGGCAGGGCTGTGATGACCCAGAAGAAGCACGGCTGAGGTGGCGATAGGCTCACGCCTTGTTGAAGCGCGGCGATTAAGGCTCTCTTGTTCCGCCACAATTGTCACTATATCGGTCGGTACCACCGCAGACATGTGAAAAAGGGTTGATTGCCTCATGACGAACCGCATCGCGACGCCAACCGCCAAGCGCCAGACAATCGCGCGCCTCGCCGCCGTGAGCCTGATGGCGCTCGCCGTCGCGGCCTGCGCCGATGAAGCCAACTCGCAGACGGCGACGAGCGAAGCGCCGATCGAACTTGCACAGGCCGACACCGGTTCGGCCGCTGCCGTCGAAGCGCCTGCATCGCAGGGCAGCGTCGATATGGAAGCCGTGCTCGAGGAAGGCCCGCTGCCAGAGATGTTTCTGGGCGAGGCCGATGCGCCGGTTACCATCGTCGAATACATGTCGCTGACCTGCCCGCACTGCGCATCGTTCCATAACGAGACCTTCGATGCGCTGAAGACGAAGTATATCGACGGCGGCCAGGTGCGCTTCATCGTGCGCGACTTCCCCTTCGATCCGCGCGCTGCCGCCGGTGCGATGCTTGCTCGCTGCGCGCCAGAGGGACAGTATTTCCCGATGGTCGACATGCTTTTCGAACAACAGTCGAGCTGGGCTGCTGCACAGGATGCGCGCGGTGCCCTGCTTCAGATCTCGCGGATGGCCGGTTTTACACAAGAGTCCTTCGAGGCTTGCTTGACGAACCAGGAACTTCTGGATGATGTGAATGCCGTCAGGCAGAAAGCCGCAGAGGAATTCCAAGTTCAGTCTACGCCGACCTTCATCATCAACGGCGAGCGCTATGCCGGGAACATGTCGATTGAGCAGATGTCCGCAATCATCGACGCCAATCTCTGACCGCACAATTTCATTCCTGGAAAAGGCGGATGCGCTCGCGCGTCCGCCTTTTTCTTTGATGGCAGCGCTCGTCTTGCGGGACCGTGACGGATGAAGTTCACCAAGCTTCGCCTGATCGGCTTCAAATCCTTCGTAGAGCCTTCCGAATTCATCATCGAGCGCGGGTTGACGGGTGTCGTCGGCCCGAATGGCTGCGGAAAGTCCAATCTGGTGGAAGCGATCCGCTGGGTGATGGGCGAAAACTCCTACAAGAATATGCGCGCGTCCGGCATGGACGACGTGATCTTCTCGGGATCCGGCAATCGCCCGGCACGCAACACGGCTGAAGTTGGCCTCCACCTCGACAATTCGGACCGCACGGCACCGGCCGGTTTCAACGACCACGACGAAATCCAGGTGACGCGGCGCATCGAGCGGGAGGCGGGGTCCGTCTATCGTATCAACGGCAAGGAAGCGCGTGCCAAGGACGTGCAGCTGCTCTTCGCCGACGCCTCGACCGGCGCGCGCTCGCCTTCCATGGTGGGGCAGGGCCGCATCGGCGAGTTGATCCAGGCCAAACCGCAGGCCCGCCGCCAACTTCTGGAAGAGGCAGCCGGCATTTCAGGCCTGCATTCGCGCCGCCACGAGGCCGAGCTGCGCTTGAGGGCAGCCGAGACGAACCTCGAACGTCTGGACGACGTGACCGGTGAATTGCGCAGCCAGATCGACAGCTTGAAACGACAGGCGCGGCAGGCAAACCGCTTCAAGCAACTGTCCGCCGACATTCGTGCTGCCGAGGCGACGCTGCTCCACATTCGCTGGGTGAGCGACAAGAAGGCCGAGGGCGAAGCCCAGTCCGTTCTTGCGCAGGCGACGAGCACGGTGGCCGAGCGGGCGCAGGCGCAGATGGAAGCGGTGAAGGCGCAGGCGATCGGCGCGCACCGGATCCCCGAATTGCGCGATGCGGCTGGAAAAGCAGGCGCTGCGCTGCAGCGGCTCGAAATTGCAAGGACGCAGCTCGACGCCGAAGTCGATCGCATCACGCGGCGCCGCGAAGAGCTGCAGCAGCGGCTGGCACAACTCGTTCGCGACGTCGCCCGTGAAGAAGCGCTCATCGCCGATAACAAGGGCGCGATTGCAAAGCTCGACGCCGAGCAGGCCGAACTGAAATCGTTGCTGGCCGCATCCGTCGATCTCGAAACACAGGCGAGAGCTGCGGTCGAACGGACTGCGACCGCTTTGACTGAAGCTGAATCGGTCGTCGCCGCGGTCACGGCCGAGCGGGCGGAAGCTGCGGCGGCGCGCAACCAGCATGAGCGCAGCCTCCGCGACCTGACCGATCGGGAAGCCCGTACGGCCGGGCAACTGCGTTCCATCGAGAAGGAACGCGACGAGATCAACGGGAAGATCGCAGGCTTGCCCGATCCGGAAGCGAAACGGCAGGCGCTGGAGGCCGTGCTGGCAGAGGCGGAGACCCTGCGGCTGCAACTGGTCGACGCGGAAACTGCACTGGAGCAGGCGCGCGAGCGCGAGCCACAGATGCGCGGCCCTCTCGACAAGGCCCGCGCGGCGCTGAATGCCATCGAGACCGAGGCGCGCACGATCCGCAAGATGCTGGCAGGCGGAGCGGCTAGTGGCGCCTATCCAGCCGTCGTCGAAAGCATGCGAGTGGACCGCGGCTTTGAAAAAGCCCTTGGAGCGGCGCTCGGTGACGATCTCGATCAACCTCTCGACGAGCGCGCGCCCGCCCATTGGCGTTTCACGGGCGACGGGGAGGCTGACGGAGATCTGCCGGAAGGCGTTCAATCACTCGCCAACCATGTCGATGCACCTCAGGCGCTGGCGCGACGGCTGCGGCAAGTAGGGCTCGTTGAAGCCTCGGACGGGCCGCGCATTCAGGCGCTGTTGAAGCCTGGGCAGAGGATCGTGACCCGCAACGGCGCTCTGTGGCGGTGGGATGGCTTCGTGGCCGGCGCGGACGCGCCGACGGCCGCGGCACTCAGGCTCGAGCAGAAAAATCGGCTGGCAGAATTGGATGCCGAGGCGGTTGCCGCCTCCGAGGAGGTTAGGAAGGCGGAGGCTGCGCTCGATGCCGCCAAGACCGCTGTCCAGTTGGCCACGGAAGCAATGAAACTCCTGCGCGGCAAGCGCGACGAGATGGCGCGGCAGGTCGACCGTGCCCGTGACGCATTGCAGGATGCCGAACGTGCCGCCGGCCAGTTCGCGAGCCGCAAGGCGGTGCTCGATGAAACCCATGCGCAGACATCCGCCACGCTCGCCGAACTGAGCGAAGCGCTGGCGGCAGCCAGGGCGCAGCTTGCCGAGGCGCCGGATCTGTCGGCCCTCGATCAACGCTTGTCCGCCGCTACGCTCGTGCTGGCACAGGGCCGTACGGCCGCGGCCGAGGCGCGGTCGCGGCACGATGCGGGGTTGCGGGAGAAAGAAGCCCGTGGACGCCGCATCGAGGCAATCAACGGGGAGCGCAAGGCGTGGATGGAACGCGCGGCGGGCGCCGAAGCGCATATCGCGGAGCTCAAGAAGCGGCGGGAAGAAGCAAGCGCCGAGGCCATGACGCTCGATACATCGCCCGACGATCTGGACGAGAAGCGGGTGGCACTTCTCGGGCAGTTGAAAGAGGCCGAGAGGTTGCGTCGCGAGGCGCGTGACCGGTTGAACGAGGCCGATGCCCGCCAGAAGAAGCTTGATCAGGCTGCCAATGATGCGCTTTCCGCGCTGGCTTCCTCGCGCGAGGAGCGCGGGCGAGCGGAAGAGCGCCTGCACGCCGCGCGCGAACGGCGCGAGGAGATCGAGGCGCGCATCCGCGATGCGCTTGGCTGCCATCCGCACGAGGCCATCCGGCACACCGGGCTTGGTCATGACCAGCCTTTGCCCGATCCGCTGGTGACCGACCGAAGGCTGGAGCAGCTGAAGGTGGATCGCGAAAGGCTCGGCGCCGTCAATCTTCGGGCGGAAGCGGAAAGCCAGGAACTCTCCGAGCGGCTGGATCAGATCGTCGGCGAGCGGGAAGACGTGATCGAGGCGATCCGCAAACTGCGTGGCGCCATCCAGAGCCTCAACCGCGAGGGCCGCGAGCGCTTGCTGGCGGCATTCGAGGTGGTGGACCAGCAATTTCGCCGCTTGTTTACCCATCTCTTTGGCGGCGGGACGGCGGAGCTTCAGCTCATCGAATCCGACGATCCGCTGGAGGCTGGGCTCGAAATCCTCGCCCGGCCGCCCGGCAAGAAGCCGCAGACCATGACGCTATTGTCTGGCGGCGAGCAGGCGCTGACGGCGATGGCGCTGATCTTTGCGGTGTTCCTGACCAACCCGGCGCCGATCTGCGTGCTCGACGAGGTGGATGCACCCCTCGACGACCACAATGTGGAGCGCTTCTGCAATCTGATGGACGAGATGGCGGCATCGACCGAGACGCGGTTCATCCTCATCACCCACAATCCGATCACCATGGCGCGCATGAACAGGCTCTTCGGCGTCACCATGGCAGAGCAGGGCGTGTCCCAGCTCGTCTCCGTGGACCTGGAAACAGCCGAGCAAATCCGCGAAGCGAGCTGATCGCTTCAATTTGAGCCTTCGCATTTCCTGACGCGAAACACCTGCTCCGGCATGATACACCCTGGTCAGCGGTGGTTGTCGGAGAGCATGATGCTTCCAGACCAGCGGCGCGAGCCGCGACGGCGATGCGATTTTGATGTCCAAATCAGGCATGGCGAGCGCACTCATCGCGGCCGTGCCTTCGATCTGTCGCGCACGGGAATATCCATTCGGATCAGCGCCTATGCTTCGCTCAACAAGGGCGACGAGATCGATATTTACGCGCCGGAGCTCGGATGGCTGCAGGGCCGCATCGTCTGGCGCTCGCCGCAGCGCATCGGCGTGATCTTCAAGCGGTCGACCAACACGACCGCCAAGGTCGAGTCGTTCTTCCGGTCAAGAGCGCTTGCCCGCGCCTGAGCGGCCAGTGTCATCCAGGTCTTCTCTTCAGACGATGGTGCACACCACCAAAGACACCGTTTATTCCGGCGCCGATATTCTATAAGCGCACTGCAGACGGTTCGACGTCCAACGGGAGAAGCTGGATGGCAAAGTGGGTCTATGGTTTCGGCGACGGCAAGGCTGAGGGCAGCGCGTCCGACCGCAATCTCTTGGGAGGCAAGGGCGCCAATCTCGCCGAGATGTGCGGTCTGGGGCTTCCCGTGCCCCCCGGTTTCACCATCACGACCGAGGTTTGCAAGTGGTTCTACGACCACGGCAAAGCCTATCCGGAGACGCTGAAGGCCGATGTCGATGCCGCTCTGGCATCCGTTGGCCGCTCGGTCGGACGTGAGTTCGGTGGCCAGGAAAAGCCGCTCCTGCTCTCCGTGCGCTCCGGCGCGCGCGCATCCATGCCGGGCATGATGGACACCGTCCTCAATCTTGGCCTCAACGACGAGACGGTCATCGCTCTCGCCAAGGATGCCGGTGACGAGCGCTTCGCCTATGACAGCTATCGCCGCTTCATCCAGATGTATTCGAGCGTCGTTCTCGACGTCGATCACGAGCACTTCGAGGAAATCCTCGAAGACGCCAAGGCAACGCTTGGCTACGAGCTGGACACGGACATGAGCGCCGCCGATTGGCAGGGCGTGATCACCCGCTTCAAGGCACTGGTCGAGCAGGAAACTGGCGCACCGTTCCCGCAGGAACCATCCGACCAGCTTTGGGGCGCGATCGGCGCGGTATTCTCGAGCTGGATGAACGCGCGCGCGATCACCTACCGCCAGCTTCACAACATTCCCGCAGCCTGGGGCACGGCCGTCAACGTGCAGGCGATGGTGTTCGGCAATCTCGGCAACACTTCAGCCACGGGGGTCGCATTCACGCGCAATCCATCGACCGGCGAGAAGCGGCTTTACGGCGAGTTCCTCGTCAACGCGCAGGGCGAGGACGTCGTGGCCGGCATTCGCACGCCGCAAGACCTGACCGAGCAGGCGCGCATTGAATCGGGCTCCGACAAGCCGTCGCTCGAAAAGCTGATGCCCGACACGTTCCGCGAATTCACTTCGATCTGCGATCGGCTGGAAGCGCATTACCGCGACATGCAGGATGTCGAGTTCACCGTCGAGAGCGGCAAGCTCTGGATGCTGCAGACGCGATCCGGCAAGCGCACGGCGAAAGCTGCGCTGAAAATTGCCGTCGACATGGCGGCGGAAGGCGTGATTACGCCGAACGAGGCGGTCTGCCGCGTCGATCCGGCTTCGCTCGACCAATTGCTGCACCCGACGATCGATCCGGGCTCGACCCGCGATGTGATCGCCAAAGGCCTGCCGGCATCGCCGGGCGCGGCGACCGGTGAAATCGTCTTCACCTCCGAAGATGCCGTCGCCAAGGCCAAGGAAGGCCGGCCGGTGATCCTCGTGCGCATCGAGACGAGCCCCGAGGATATCCACGGCATGCATGCGTCGGAAGGTATTCTGACGACACGCGGCGGCATGACGAGCCACGCGGCCGTCGTCGCCCGCGGCATGGGAACGCCATGCGTCTCGGGTGCAGGCGGCATCCGCGTCGACATGAAGGCCGAAACGATCCAGACGCCATCCGGCTTGCTGAAAAAGGGCGACGTCATCACGCTCGACGGTTCGACCGGCCAGGTCATTCGCGGCAAGGTAACGATGCTGCAGCCGGAACTCTCCGGCGATTTCGGCAAGCTGATGGAATGGGCGGATGCGGCGCGCCGCATGAAGGTGCGCACCAACGCCGAAACGCCCGCAGACGCGAAAGCCGCGCGTTCATTCGGTGCCGAAGGCATCGGCCTTTGCCGCACCGAGCACATGTTCTTCGAAGGCAAGCGCATCGTGGCAATGCGCGAGATGATCCTTGCCGACAACGAAGCAGGCCGCCGCGAGGCGCTCGCCAAGCTATTGCCGATGCAGCGTTCCGATTTCGTCGAGCTGTTCGACATCATGGCGGGCCTGCCGGTGACGATCCGGCTTCTCGATCCGCCGCTGCACGAGTTCCTGCCGAAGTCGGACGAGGAAATCGCGGAAGTGTGCGAGGCGATGGGTGTCGCCGAGGACCTTCTGCGCGAACGTGTCGAGGCGCTGCACGAATTCAATCCGATGCTTGGCCATCGCGGCTGCCGCCTTGCGGTTTCCTACCCCGAGATTGCGGAGATGCAGGCGCGCGCGATCTTCGAGGCGGCTGTCGAAGCTGCCGGCAAGGCGGGCGAGATGGTCGTGCCGGAAGTCATGGTGCCGCTCGTCGGCCTGAAGAGCGAACTGGACTTCGTGAAGGCCCGCATCGATGCCGTCGCCGAAGAGGTGATGGCGGAAACCGGTGCCCGCTTCGACTATCTGGTTGGCACCATGATCGAGTTGCCGCGCGCAGCGATCCGCGCTGGCTCGATTGCCGAGACCGCGGAGTTCTTCTCCTTCGGCACGAATGATTTGACGCAAACGACCTTCGGCATTTCGCGCGACGATGCCGCCACCTTCCTGCAGACCTATCAGCAGAAGGGCATCATCGAGCAGGATCCGTTCGTGTCCATCGATATCGACGGTGTGGGCGCGCTTGTGGAAATCGCCTCGAAAGCAGGACGTGATCGCCGGCCGGACATCAAGCTCGGCATCTGCGGCGAGCATGGTGGGGATCCGTCGTCGATCACGTTCTGCGAGGAAACGGGGCTCGACTATGTGTCGTGTTCGCCGTTCCGCGTTCCGATCGCACGGCTTGCAGCAGCGCAAGCCTCGATCCGCGGTGCACAGGCCGAATAGTCGTCACGCTTCGATTCAGCCGGGGTGCGCAATGAGCGCCCCGGCGACATCCTGGAACGGCAGAGCGTATCAGAGCGACCGGAAGCGGTCGCAATAGTCTTTCACCCAGGAAACAGGCTTGCTGCCGAAGCGCCACTCCGTGCCCCACCGCCTTGCGCCGTCTTCGAGAAGCAGCGAGTGGTAGTCCGGGCGCCCGTGGAAAGTCAGCACGCTGAAGTTTCGCGGGCGGGCAGGGGTGGTGAAGACATAGTTCAGCGGCCAGTGCCAGGCACAATGCCGCTTGAAGCTGCCGCACCATGAGTTCGGCCAATAGTGCCGACCCTTGGCATGCGCATCGATGAAGATCTGGTCGTTGTGATATTGTCTCATCACGCCGCCCGGATCCTGCTTGAACATAGACCAGAGATGCGTCTGCTCGCCTGCGCGAAAGCCCACCACCGATGAATTCGAGCCCCGGTTCGGCCGCCAGTTGACGGGCAGAGCACGCCAGATCGTCGGATTCCATTCGCGGATCACGTGAAGCCCACCGAGAGTGGTGATGCGATCGAACATGCGCGTGAGATTGCCGGTGATCATGAGATCGAGATCGAGGAAGAGGACCGGAGTTCCCTTAGCCAGGATGTCGGGAATGAACATCAGCAGCTTGGGAAACATGCCGTGTGTCCAGACCGATCTGTCGATTGGCATGTCGGGGATCGGGCGCGTTTCGATCTTGTTCAGAAGACCGCCGGTCTGATCCGTGAAACACAAGAAGCGGAACTTTCGCCCGCCCATCTGGCTCTCAGCGGCCCGGTAGAGCGTGTTGACATAGTCGGCTCCGTAGCGATCGCCCCATTTCAGCGTGAGGATCGTGGGATCGGCAGTGACGGATGTGGGGTTCAATAGAGCGCACCCGGATAGAGCAGAGCGGGCCGGCCGATCCTATTCTCGGCAAGCCACAGAAATAGGCTCAGCGGCGCTGTGGAGGCGTCGGGGAGTCAGTGATGCGGCACATAGCACCAGCGCCCCGCAAAATGAACGGAAATATGCCGTTGCGACCGCTTGGAGGCCGATATTGCCGTGTAAAAGTGTGTGTCGGGCTTAAAAATGCTGGTGAAGCGTCAAGAAAGCTTCGGCGAAGCGGGCAAGATCTGCCGTTTCCTGCGTGACCATGTCGACGCTGACCGACGAGCCGTCTTCGCTGAGAACAACGAAGACGATCGTGCCGCCCGCTCCGATCGGCATGCTGAGGGCCGCGATACGCTGCTTGCCTTCCAGAATGCCGGATGCCGGCAGATCGAACAGGTAGGTCCCGCCAAGCGCCCGCGTGACTTCGCGGACACTGTCGGCGAACCCGTTGGCACCGGGCTGCGCACTGTCGAGCGCCATTTCAAGTTCGAGAAGATCGAGGGCATAGTCGCGCCGCGGGCGCGGCAACAAGGGCGACGAATTGGCGGCAACGCCGGCCGCAGCCGACGGGATAAAGGTCCCCATAGGTCTCTCCGTACCTAAACAAACCAGCCCGCCCCGCAAGCTTTCGCCTACGCCTTCAAACATTTCTGCAAAGCTTGGCTTAACTGTGGCAGCAAGAGCGCGCGCACTGGCTGACACGATGGGCGGGAGTCGGATAAGAGCAGACAGGGGCAGGCAAGGAGAAGCAGTTGATCCGGACGGCGGTGCGATATGAACGGCCACGGTCGCGAAGCGGGGCGTGGGCTGGCCGCATGGGCGTCTTCGCGATTCTGCTCTTCGGTTTCGCCGCGACGGGCCAGCGCTTCGGCATGCTGCAGACCGACAATTTCGTCGCCATCGCCGGCTTGTCCCTGGTGTTCGCCGCGCTCGCGTTGCTGCTCGGGCTCATCGGCTTATGGCGGTTATGGTCGGTCGGCGCCAAGGGGGGCAGATCGTCCTTCTGGGGCATCATACTCGCGATGGCGGTGGTCATTCCATCGGCGATCGGAGCGGCCCAGTTCATCGAAAAGCCCTATCTCCACGACATTTCGACCGACAGCGTCGACGAGCCACAGTTTCTGCGAGAGCCGGTGTTCGTGCAAAGCTGGTTGTCCCGGATGGTGCCACGCCGGCAGGAGCCGACCCTGGCGGTACAGGCCGCCGCCTATCCGGGACTGACCGGTCGCCGCTATGAAGGCGCGATCGACCGTGTGTCGACGGCGGTTGCGACCGTGCTCGACCAGCGAGGTATCGCGATTGTCGAGACAGACGGCTTCAATCCGGTTGTTCCTGCCGAACTGCTCGAACCTCTCGATGAAGAAGAGATCGAGGAGAGCGCCGTTGGCAGTGCGCCGCCGCCCGAAATCCTGAACCCGCCGCTGCCCATGCCCGCGCCGCGTGACCCCGTTTCTGCCGCACCCTTGCTCCGTCCTTCGCGGGTGGTGATCCAGGGTGAGGCCTCCACGCCGGTGCTCGCGATCAAGTCCGATGTCGTCATTCGGCTGATCGAGGAGGCGGAAACGACGCGCGTCGACATGCGGTCCTCTACGCGCTACGCCGGCCATGATCTGGGCTTGAACGCACGCACGATCGAGCGCTTCCTGACGGCATTGGATGCCGAGCTGCTGGGCGTTGCTGTAGATTAGGTGTCTTAGCCAGGCAGATAGATCGCATCGATGGCCGGGGAGCTCTCGGTGGCGACGGCACCGCGCGCAACGAGATCTTCCAGATGGGCAAGCACGGACAAGGCGGCCGCACCGTGGAGCCGCTTGTCGGTGTCCCGGTAAATGACCGCCACGATATCGGCGACCGTGCGATCGCCTTGGCGAACCCGCTCGAGGATCGCAGTCTCACGCATGCGCCGATGGGTCCTGAGCCCGCGAAGGAACGCGCGCGGCTTGGTGACCGGGCCGCCATGCCCCGGCAGATAGAGACGGTCGTCGCGTTCGAGCATGCGATCGAGAGAGGCCATGAAATCCGACATTGCCCCGTCCGGCGGGGCGACGATGGTTGTTGCCCACGCCATCACATGGTCGGCCGAAAACACCACGCCATCCTCCAGCGCGAAGGCGGCATGATTGGCCGTGTGGCCCGGCGTGTGGATCGTCGTCAGGCGCCAGCCGTCGCCATCGATGACCGCTCCGTCCGCAAGCGAGAGATCGGGCCTGAACTCCATGTCCGAGGCTTCCTCCAGCGGATTGACTTCGCCGAGATAAAGGGGCCGGGCTGCCCGGTGCGGGCCCTCCGCGACGATCATCGCGCCCGTCTCTTGTGTAAGACGCCGCGACAGCGGTGAGTGATCCCGGTGCGTGTGGCTGACGGCGATGTGGCTGACCGGTCGGCCAGCGATTGCCGCAAGGAGCGCCTGATAATGCGATTCTATCTCAGGACCCGGATCGATGACGCAAAGCGTCTCCTTGCCAACGATATAGCTGTTCGTGCCGTGAAAGGTGAGGGGCCCCGAATTCGGCGCGGTGATTCTGACCACACCCTCCGCCACCGGCACGGGCGTCCCATGGGCGGGCTCGAACTTGGTATCGAAGGTGAGGGCCATCAGCGTTCTTTCGGGGAGCCTTCGGGGAGGATGGTTGCCGCTCCTCGCCCTTCACAATATAGGAGGAGTCACGGTATTCGGCGATCGACGCTCAAGCCCATTTGCATGAGGAACCATTCATGGCAACCGCACTGACCTCCCGTTCTCTCGTTTCAACCGCGTTGCCGCAGTCCGGCACCGGCCGCATCGTTGCGCAGATCATGCTGGCTGTCGCCGGCACGTTGCTCCTGACGGTTTCCGCCAAGGCTAAGGTCGTGTTCGGACCGGTCGACCTGTCGCTGCAGACGCTTGCAATCTTTCTGATTGCGGCAGCCTTCGGGATGCGCCTCGCAGTCGCGACGCTTGTTCTCTATCTCGCACAGGGCGCCATGGGCCTGCCCGTCTTCCAGAGCACGCCCGAAAAGGGCATCGGCATCGCCTACATGCTCGGCACGACCGGTGGCTATCTCGCCGGCTTCGTCGTCATGGCGGCAATTGTCGGCTGGGCAGCGGATCGCGGCTGGGACCGCAACCCCTTCAAGTTCTTCGGTGCGATCGTCGTGGCCGACGTCGTCATGCTCGCCATGGGCTTTGCCTGGCTGGCACTGCTGATCGGTGCCGAGCAGTCCTGGCAGTTCGGCGTCGTGCCGTTCATCGTTCCGGACCTGATCAAGGCTGCGCTCGCAGCATCCATCGTGCCGGCAATCTGGGGTCTGATCGCCAAGTTCAGCCGCTGATCCAGGCCAAACGACACGCATTTAAAGGAGGCCGCGCGGTGCGTGGCCTCCTTTTTCGTGACAGGCTGCAAGAATAACTTTCCGAGCCCATCGGCAAACTCGCAATAAAATCTCTCGGATCACGCTGCGGCTTTCGATAGCGTGCAGCCAATTGGAGGAGCCGGGGCCGGTGAAAAACGGGCCCCGGTCCTTCTGCATTTCGACCGGTCAGGCCTTATGAACAAACCTCTTTCCCATCTCGAACGGCTCGAAGCGGAGTCGATCCATATCTTGCGCGAGGTCGCGGCGACCTTCCAGCGCCCGGTCATGCTCTATTCGGTGGGCAAAGACTCCTCCGTCATGCTGCACCTGGCGATGAAGGCGTTCTACCCCGCCAAGCCGCCATTTCCCTTCCTGCACGTCGACACGACCTGGAAGTTCCGGGAAATGATCGAGTTTCGCGACCGCATGGCGCGCGAGCGCGGCTTCGATCTCGATGTGCACATCAACCAGGATGGCGTGGAGCAGGGCATCAACCCGTTCGATCACGGCTCCAACACCCACACCCACATCATGAAGACCGTTGCGCTTCGCCAGGCGCTCGACGCCGGGCGCTATGACGCTGCCTTTGGCGGCGCGCGCCGCGACGAGGAAAAGAGCCGGGCAAAGGAGCGCATCTTTTCCTTCCGCAATTCCAGCCATGCCTGGGACCCGAAGGGCCAGCGGCCGGAGATGTGGAAGATCTACAACACGCGCGTCGGCCAGGGCGAATCGATCCGCGTCTTCCCGCTGTCCAACTGGACCGAGCTCGATATCTGGCAGTACATTCTCGCCGAAGAGATCCCGATCGTGCCGCTTTATTTTGCCAAGAAGCGTCCTGTCGTCGAGCGCGACGGCATGCTGATCATGGTCGACGACGATCGCATGAAGCTGCAGCCGGGTGAGAAGATCGAAGAGAAGATGGTGCGGTTCCGCACGCTCGGCTGCTATCCGCTGACCGGTGCAATCGAGTCGGAAGCCGACGACCTGCCGGGCATCGTGCGTGAAATGCTGATTGCGCGCACCTCCGAGCGGCAGGGTCGCCTGATCGACCGCGACGAAGCGGGCTCCATGGAAAAGAAGAAGCGCGAGGGCTATTTCTGATGCGCGCCACAGCGATTTCAGAGGCAACGACGAACGATGCAGCCGGCGATGCCGCCGCAACCGTTGCCGATTACCTTGCTAAGCAGGAAAGCAAGTCCTTCCTGCGCTTTCTCACCTGCGGCTCGGTGGATGACGGAAAGTCGACGCTGATCGGGCGTCTGCTCTACGACACCAAGCTGATCTTCGAAGACCAGCTTGCCGCGCTCGAGCGCGATTCGAGGAAGCACGGCACCACGGGCGAAGACATCGACTTCGCGCTGCTCGTCGACGGCCTGGAGGCCGAGCGCGAACAGGGCATCACGATCGACGTCGCCTACCGGTTCTTTGCGACCGACAAGCGCAAGTTCATCGTCGCCGACACGCCCGGTCACGAGCAGTACACCCGCAACATGGCGACGGGCGCTTCCACGGCTGATCTCGCCATCGTGCTGATCGATGCGCGCCAGGGCATCCTCACCCAGACGCGGCGCCATTCCTTCATCGCGTCGCTGCTCGGCATTCGCCACATCGTGCTGGCCGTCAACAAGATCGACCTGGTCGACTTCTCGCAGGAGCGCTTCGAGGCGATCCGACGCGATTACGAGATTTTCGCCGCGTCGCTCGGCTTCCGTTCGATCACCGCGATCCCGCTCTCGGCCCGCTATGGCGACAACGTCACCCAGCCTTCGGCGAACATGCCCTGGTATGACGGGCCGTCGCTGCTCGGGCTCCTCGAAACGGTGAATGTCGATGACGATCTGGCGGGCAAGCCATTCCGTTTCCCCGTGCAGTTCGTCAGCCGGCCGCATCTGAATTTCCGTGGCTTCCAAGGCCAGGTCGCGTCCGGCCGCGTTGCGGTCGGGGATACCGTCGCCGTGGCGAAATCGGGCGTGACGACCCGCATCAAGCGCATCGTCACCATGGCGCCCGACGGCACCGATCTCGATCTTGACCAGGCGCGCGATGGGCAGAGCGTGACCTTCGTTCTGGCAGACGAAGTCGACTGTTCGCGCGGCGATATGCTGGTCGATCCGCAGGCGGCGCCGGTGATTGCAGACCGGTTCGACGCGCGCCTCGTCTGGTTTGCCGAGCGGGCGCTTGTTGCAGGCCGCCAGTACATTCTGCGCACCGAGACCGACCAGACAGCCGCCGCTATTGCGGTGCTGCAGAACCGCATCGACATCTCGAAGCTCGAAGAGGTGAAGGCCGACACGCTTGCACTCAACGATGTGGGCACGGTGACGATCGCTGCACAGCGGCCGATCGCGTTCGATCCCTATCGCGCCAACCGGGCGACCGGTGCCTTCATCCTGATCGACCGCATTTCCAACCAGACGGTTGCGGCTGGCATGATCACGGCGCAGGCAAGTGGCTCTGCTGGCCAGCACCGCCTCTTCGATGTGACGCAGAAGGACCGTGCCGCCATCAAGCATCAGAAGCCGGCGATCCTCTGGTTCACCGGGCTTTCGGGAGCGGGAAAGAGCACGATCGCCAACACGCTCGAGCGACGCCTGCACGGCCTTGGCCTCCACACCTACGTGCTTGATGGCGCCAATACGCGCCAAGGTCTGAACCGTGGGCTTGGCTTCGACGCGGCCAGCCGTCGCGAGGAGGTTCAGCGCATCGCCCATGTGGCGAAGCTGATGGCGGATGCCGGCCTGGTCGTGATGGCCTCCTTCATCTCGCCGCTGCGCGAAGAGCGCCAGATCGCCCGCGACATCGCCGGGGACAACGCGTTCCTGGAAATCTTCGTCGATGCCGACCTCGAGGACTGCATGCAGCGCGACCCGAAGGGGTTCTACAAGCTCGCGCTCGAGGGTGAACTGAAGCACTTCACCGGCGTAAACGAGCCCTACGAGGCCCCGGATTCGGCCGATGTGCATTTGCGCGTCAAGGGCCGCACGCCGGAAGAACTGGCAGCCGAGATCGAAGCCGCCTTGAAGGCCAAGGGCCTGCTTTAGCAAAACCGGCTGGTGAACCCGGTGATGGAAGCGGCGACGATAAGTGACTGCTTCCATCGAAACCAAGCGTTAACCACGAGCCCGTATTCAGTTAACGATTACGGGGACCAGGTTTTTCGGGGGCGTCATGTCGATCACACGCAGAGGCATTCTTTTCGGGATGCCACTCTTCTTGGGCGCCTGCACGGCGTCGTCGGAATATCAGACGGCCCGGCTGAACTACGCGGCGCTGCCGGCGGAGCGGTTCCCGCTCGATGCCGTGCCGCTGCAGGAGATCGACCCGGAACTCCGCCGCCAGGAAGTCGCGTTCGATGGCGACTACGAAGCCGGCACCGTCGTGGTCAACACGCCTGAGCGTCGACTCTATTACGTGCTCGGCGGGGGCAGGGCGCTGCGCTACGGCATCGGCGTCGGTCGCGAAGGACTGGCACTGCGCGGCAACGCCACCGTCGGTCGCAAGGCCGAATGGCCGAATTGGACCCCTACGGCCAACATGATTCGGCGCGATCCACGCAATCTGCAATTCGCATCCGGCGTCCCCGGTGGGCCGACCAATCCGCTTGGCGCCCGCGCGCTTTATCTCTATCGCAATGGCCGCGACACCATGTTCCGCATCCACGGCACCAACCAGCCGCGCTCGATCGGGCAAGCCATGTCGAGCGGCTGCGTGCGCATGCTGAACCACGACGTGATCGATCTTTACGACCGCGTCCCAACCGGCAGCCGAGTCGTGGTGATCCAGGCCTGACCAGTCGCTTCCCGCGAACTTATCAAGGCGGCGTTCGGCCAACGATCGATCCTGTGAAATTTGTGATCCGCTCTTGATTCCTGCCGGGATCAGGGTAAACCGGCCACGGTCGCATTGCCCGACGGGCAAGCCGCCATTGGGGCGTAGCCAAGCGGTAAGGCAGCGGTTTTTGGTACCGCCATTCCCTGGTTCGAATCCAGGCGCCCCAGCCATTTCCCTTCATGTCAGACTTTCCGGTTTCGCGCAGACGGCTTAAGGCTGTTTGTGTTGATCGGCGACGGAGAGCAGGATGGCGGGTCTTTTCTACGAACAATTCAGCGTCGGCCTGACATTCGATCATGCGATCCGGCGCACGGTAACCGAGATGGACAATGTCCTGTTTTCGGCGATGACCCACAATCCGGCCGCGCTGCATCTCGACGAACACTACTGCCAGACGCAGACGGAATTCGGCCAGCGGATCGTCAACAGCGCCTTCACGCTGGGACTGATCGTTGGCATTTCAGTGGGCGACACGACGCTCGGCACCACAGTTGCCAATCTGGGCTGGGACGAGGTCAGGTTTCCGCGTCCGCTCTTCCACGGCGACACGGTGCATGTGCGCTCGACGGTGCACGAGATGCGCGAAAGCCGCACCCGGCCGGAATGCGGGATCGTCATCTTCCTGCATGAAGGCTTCAATCAGAAAGACGAATTGATCGCCACGTGCAAACGCTCGGCATTGATGCTGCGCAAACCGATGGAATGAGTGGGCGGGGGCCTTGAAATTCTACCGATGATGATTTTCCGGCTTGCATCGACCAGACCAAATCGCTAGTGAAGCCGGGCCTTCGGGCCATGTCGGAGTGTAGCGCAGCCTGGTAGCGCACCTCGTTCGGGACGAGGGGGTCGCAGGTTCAAATCCTGCCACTCCGACCATCGTTTTCAGGGCTTCCCGGGTCCTTCTTTGGATCAGTTTCTCGCCGATTAGGTTGAGCAATCCACCTTTTCATTCGCTCAGCGGACGGAGGACAGCGCCGGTGCCCCGGAGGCGGGCATTGGCGCGCTCGTGAGCGCGCTTGCCACAGCGTCTTTCAGCTGGTCGTGCGTGAACGGCTTGCCGAGCATCGGCAGTTTGAGCTGCTCGTTTTCCGGGATTTCGGCATAGCCGGTGACGATGAGGATCGGAAGTTCGGGACGGCGCTGGCGGATCGCGCGGGCGAGTTCGGTGCCGGTCATTCCTGGCATGGCGTGGTCGGTCACGAGCAAATCGATGCCGTCGTCCTTGTCCAGCATGTCCAGTGCCATGGTGCCGGAAGAGGCTTCGATCACGTCGTGGCCGAGTTCCTGCAGAAGGTCGACGGTGTTCATCAAAACGAGGAAATCGTCGTCGACGGCCAATACCTTGAGTGGTCCGGCGCTCGCCTGCTGCATCGGCAGCGCTGAGAGAGCGGTTCCCGCCTCGACATCGGCAGCGGGCAGCCAGAGCGTCGCGCGGGTGCCGGAACCGAATTCGCTTTCAAGCACCAACGCGCCACCGGATTGTTCGGCGAAGCCATGCACCATGGAAAGGCCGAGGCCGCTGCCGCGTTCGAGGCCCTTGGTGGTGAAGAACGGATCGCGTGCCCGTGCCAGCGTCTGCGGGTCCATGCCGATACCGTCATCCGCGATGTCGACGCGGATGTAATCGCCGGCCTTCAGACCGTCGACATCGCCGCTCTGCAGGTTGCTGCGCTTGGCGGATACCCGGATCGTGCCACCCTCCGGCATGGCGTCCTTGGCGTTGACGGCGAGATTGATGATGCTGATCTCGAGCTGATGCGCATCGACATGGGCGGTTGCCCCTTGTGGGTCGAAATCCGTCTCGAACTGGATCTGCGGGCCGAGCGAACGCTGTAGCGTGTCTGTGATGGATTGGAAGAGGTGCGGCACGGAGACGGGCTCGGCCTGCAGCGTCTGCTGACGGGCGAAGGACAACATGTGCTGAGTCAGCACCGAGCCGCGGCGCGCACCCTGCATGGCGTTCTCGATCAGGGCGTTCGCCCGATCATCCTGCGCGTAGCGGCGTTGGAGCAGTTCGAGGTTGCCGAGAACCACCGCCAGCAGATTGTTGAAATCATGCGCGATGCCGCCGGAGAGCTTGCCGATCGCTTCCATTTTCTGCGTCTGGCGCAACGCTTCTTCGGCACGCTTGCGCGCCGTCACGTCGATCAGTCCGCCGGAAACCGACAGAATGTCTCCATCGCTTTCGAGACGCGATGACATCAGCACATCGATCGGCACGCCGTCTCTCGTGCGGAAACGGTATTCCACATCGTCCATTGCCTGGCCTTGCAGGAGAAGCGGCCAATCGTGATCGAGAAACTTCTGGGCGGACTCCGGCTCCATGAAGAAGGCGAGGCGTTCGCCGTGCACGTCCTCCCGGTTTCGACCAAGAAGCTGCAGCCAGGAATCGCTGGCTTCCAGAATGGTGCCCTTGCCTGAGAGCGAGTGCAGCGGCAGCGGCGTGTGGCGATAGAGCGCGCGGAACTGTTCTTCGCTGCGGCGAAGGCGGTGCGCTTCCTGTGCCGCCATCTGAGCCAACCGCCGATCAACGACGGCTGCGGCCAGCGCCAGTGCCAGAATGACGAAGGTGATGACGGCGATGCCGACGGCGAGATTGCCATGGTTGAGGCCGAAGCCGGTGACGGCCTGCCCTCCCTCAACCGACGGAACGAAATGTGCCGCATGCATGCCGGCGTAGTGCATCCCCGAAACGGCAACTCCCATGGCCAGCGCAGCACCGATACGCAGGACGGGCCGCGTCTCGACGAGTGCCAACCAGAGGGCCGCGGTCGACGCTCCGATGGCGATCACCACCGATATGCCCACCCAGAACGGGTTGTAATGCATCTCCATGGGCATGCGCATGGCGGCCATGCCGGTATAATGCATCGCCAAAATACCGGCACCCATCAGGAGGCCGGCAATGAGCAGCGGCCGAAGGCCGCCATCCGCATCGCGCGCCACGGCGAAGCCGAGCCCTGTGACGCCGATGGCCAACACGAGCGAGAAGAGCGTGAGCGCCGCGTCGTAGGTGATGGTAACGCCGGGCAGGGAAAGAGCCAGCATGGCGACGAAGTGCATGGACCAGATGCCACCGCCCATGGCGAGCGCGGCCGTGCCGAGCCAAGCCATCGATGCTCGTTTGCCGGAAGCAGCCCTCAGCCGCCCGGCCAGATCCAGCGCCGTATAGGAGGCCGCAATGGCGATCAGGATCGAGAGCGCGACGAGGGCGGGATCGTGATGGCCATGCATTCTTTGTTTTCCGGCGGGCAGCTTGTCCGCGCTCTAGCACCTAAAGCGACAGCTTAAGAAGTCAATTCACGAGCACAGGGCCGCTCGTGCAATAACATGGGTCAATCTGGACGCGCTTGGAGAGGCTTTTCTTTCGACTATGCATTCTTTAGCACTGTCTCATCGATCCGTCACAGGTCATGGGCCTTGTCATCTGATTGTAACGGATCAAGAATATCGGCAACGCGCGGTCAGTCCTGCCCGCGACGATCAAAAGGGGAGACGTTCATGAACTTCATCAAGCGCCGCACCATCCTGACCGGTGCGGCATCGGTCGCCGGCCTGTCGCTCGCTTCGCCTTTCGTTTCACGCCGAAGCTATGCGCAAGGGTCTTCCGGCTCCGTCAATATCTTCGCCTGGGCAGGTTATCTCAACGACGAGATGCTTTCCGCCTTTACGGAAGCCACGGGCATCGAGGCCAACTACACGCCTTACGGCACCAATGACGAACTGCTGAACCAGCTGCGCGCCAATAACGGTGCTGGTTTCGACATCATCTGGCCCACCGTCGACCGCGTCCCGAACTATGTGGAATTCGGTCTCGTGCAGCCGCTGGATATCTCCAAGATCGAAGTCGATCGCTGCTTGCCGAGCGCCTGGTCAAGCTCCGAGAACCTCGGTGCCGTCATCGACGGCGAGCGTTATCAGGTTCCGACCGACTGGGGCACGGAAGGCATCGCGTTCGATCGTGACCAGATGCCGCTCGAATTCGGCACGGCATCCTACGGCGATATCTGGAAGCCGGAAGCCGAGGGTCTCGCCACCGTGCGCGGCCATTCCGGCCTTGTCGGTCTAGGCCTCTGGCTGGAAGCCGAAGGTCGCCTGCCGATGCCGATGCGCGAAGCCTTCGTTTCCGAAGAGAACATGGTCGCGATCTATGACGTGATCCTGGCGGAAGCGATTGCCCGCAAGGCCAACATCGCCCAGTTCTGGACCAACGAAAACGAAGCCCAGGGCGCATTCCGCGTCAATGGCTGTGCTGTCGGCCAGACGTGGGATTCCACGGCCGCAGCACTGGCAAAAGAAGGCCTGAATGTTGGCTTCCTCGCTCCGAAGGAAGGCGCGCTGACCTGGATGGAAGGCGTTTCGATCCCGGCCGGTGCCGAGAACCTCGATCAGGCTTACGCCTTCATCAACTGGTTCCTGACGCCGGAAGCAGGCGCCATGTACACCAACGCAACGTCGATCAACTCGACCGCCGTCGGTGCTGCCGAACTGACGTCGGACGACGCCAAGGCCTTCTTCGCCAACGCCTATCCGGGCGATGCACTGGAGAAGCTGTGGTGGTGGCCGATTCAGGAAACCTGGTTCGTCGAAAAGCGCAACGAATATCAGGACCGCTTCCTGTCCGCCTGATCCGACGATCGTAAGGGGTCGGCTGAACGCCGGCCCCCCACTCTTCATCTTCAAAATTCCGCAACTTTCGAGGCTTCATGTCCCATTCGGTCGAACTGCAGGATGTCGGCATGACATTCGGCAAAACCCGCGCCGTCGGCGATGTGAGCTTTACGGTGGAAGGTGGCGAATTCTTCTCCATCCTCGGCCCCTCGGGCTGCGGCAAGACGACGATCCTGCGCATGGTCGCAGGCTTTCTCCAGCCGACCGAAGGCAAGATCCTCATCGGCGGCAAGGACATGGCGGGGCTCGGCCCCGATCAACGCCCGACCGCGATGATCTTCCAGTCGCTGGCGCTTTTCCCGCTGATGCCGGTTTGGGAAAACATCGCCTTCGGGCTGGAGGCCCGTGGCGTCGCGAAGGCCGAACGTCGCCGGAAGGCGGACGAGCTGCTCAAGCTGATTGCGCTCGAAGGCTATGGCGACCGGATGCCGGGTGAGCTTTCAGGCGGCCAGCGTCAGCGCGTTGCCATCGCCCGCGCGCTCGCGGTGGAGCCTCAGGTACTGTTGCTCGACGAACCGCTTTCCGCGCTCGATTTGAAACTGCGCCAGCACATGCGCGCGGAACTGCGCGCCCTGCAGAAACGCACGGGCGTGACCTTCATCTACATTACCCACGACCAGTCGGAAGCGCTCGCCATGTCCGATCGCGTTGCAGTGATGAGCGCCGGCGTGCTGCAGCAGGTGGGTGCGCCGCGTGACCTTTATGACAACCCGGCGACGCCTTTCGTGGCGAAGTTCGTCGGCGAAACCAACGCCTATCCAGGCATCGTCCGCGCCATCGACGGAAAGACAGCCAGCATCGAGACGGCTCATGGCACGATGCGGGGCAGGGCGGGCCCGGCACTTGCCGTTGGCAGCAAGGCCAGTCTCTATGTGCGGCCGGAAGCGCTGAAAGCCGCTTCGGTCGACAATGCGGTCGCGGCAACCGTCGATCGCTTCGATTTCGAAGGCGCCTTCGCGCTGATCCATGCGCGCCTGCCCGACGGCGCGCCGCTCGTCGCCTCCGTCGGCAGCCTGGATTTCGCCGATGCGCCAAAACCGGGCGAGACGGCCCGCTTCGGCTTTGCACCGGACCATGCCGTGGTGCTTGCCGATGGGTGACGTCTTCAAGCGGTTCGGGGGCGGGCTCGGCACGGTCTTCACCGCGCTGGTGCTGGTCTGGCTGGCCGGAATGGTGCTGGCGCCGAACATCACCATGATCGACTATGCGCTGCGGCCGAACCTGCCGCCTTCCGCGATTGGCGGCGACCAGGACGTCTATTCGCTGAGCAACATTCTGTACCTTGCCGGCGAGGACGTGCACCGCGCGATCTTCTTCAAGACGATCTGGGCAAGCGCGCTCGTTGCGTTCATCACCTTCGTCGTCTGCTATCCCATCGCCTACTGGCTCGCGCAGAACGCGACACCGAACCAGACGGCGCTGGTGCTGCTTGCGCTGACGATCCCCTTCTGGATCAACGAGGTGCTGCGAACGCTTGCATGGTACATCCTGCTCGCGTTTCGCGGACCGCTCAACGAAGCACTGCTCGCGATCGGGATCATCGACGCGCCGGTGCGCTGGTTCGGCGATACCGGCGTGCTCGCCGGCATGGTCTACGCCTACATCCTCTTCATGCTGTTCCCGATCTACAACGCCATCGAGAGCCTCGAAAAATCGCAGGTCGAGGCGGCCAAGGATCTGGGTGCTTCGACATGGCGCATTCACGCCCGGGTAGTCATCCCGCATGCGAAGGCAGGCATCGCGACGGGTTGCGTCTTCACCTTCATGCTGGCGGCCGGCTCTTACGTCGCCCCCGCACTGCTCGGCGCGCCCGGCAGCCGCTGGTTCACGCAGATCATCTACAACTGGTTCTTCGAAGGCGGGAACTGGAACCGCGGCGCGGCCTATGCGCTGGTGCTGCTAGTGCTGTGTCTCGTCGTCGTTCTGGTGACGTTGAAGCTTGCGCGCGTCAATTTGACGGATGTCGCGAAATGAGGGCGAGCGACGTGATCCGCAACGCGCTCTTCGCGCTCTATTTCGTGGCGTTCTTCGCCTATCTGTTCCTGCCGCTCGGCATCATGGGGGCGGCGACGTTCAACGAAAGCCGGTTCCCGACCGTCACGCCGTGGCAGGGAACGACCCTGCAATGGTTCAACGAATTGTGGGCAGATGCCGCGATGTGGCAGTCGCTGTGGACGTCGATCATCATCGCCTTCTTCGTCGTTCTCGTCTCGTTGCCGATCGGCACGGCAGCGGCGCTCGTGCTGACCAGCCTGCACCAGAAGGCCCGCGGTCCGCTCTATGCGGTGATGGTCTCGCCGCTTCTGACGCCCGGCGTCGTGATCGGCATCGCGACGCTCGTCCTGTGGCGCCAGCTCGGCGTGGGTGGCGGCGTGTTCCTGATCGTGGTGGCCCAATCGAGCTACATCATCTGCTACGTGATGCTGATGATCGCGGCCCGCTTGCAGCGCTTCGATCGGACGCAGGAGGAGGCGGCGCTTGGCCTCGGTGCATCGAAGTTCATGGTGTTCCGTCGCGTGCTGCTGCCGTTCCTGAAGCCGGCGCTGATCGCAGCCGCGTTTCTGGCCATTCTGCAATCGATCGAAAACTACAACACGACGCTCTTCGTGCGCGGCTTCGATACGCCGTTGACGGTCTATATCGCCACCAAGGTGCGCACGGGCCTGACGCCGGCAGTCAATGCGCTCGCGCTCATCATGATCACCGCATCGATCCTCGGCGCGATCGCCTATGAGGTGCTGCGCCGGCGTGAAGCCCGTCGCAAGGCGAATTTGGCCTGAGCTTTCCACCAAAAGAGAAGGCTTTTGCACTTGGATCGGCGAACGGAAGTCATTAGCTCTGGCCCAAACGAAATGGGAAGGCCGAAGCCATGGCAGCGCCGAGCAAAGATGACGTCCTCGATCGATTGAAGCAGGTGCCGGGCCCCGACGGGCAGGGCAATATCGTCGAACTTGGACTCGTGTCCGACGTCTTCATCGCCGACGGAAAGGTCTTCTTCTCGATCAGCGTGCCAGCTGCCCGTGCCAAGGAGCTGGAGCCACTCCGCGCGGCAGCTGAAGATGCCGTGAAGACGATCCCCGGCGTGTCCTCCGCCATGGTCGCGCTGACCGCGGAAAAGAAGGCAAGCGCCACCGCGCCGGCTCCGAGCGCGCCGGCTGGCTCAGGCGAGCCCCGTCGCGAGCCTGCTCCCCGTGCGAAATCCGAGGTGGAAGGCATCGGCGCGATCATTGCGGTCGCCTCCGGCAAAGGCGGTGTCGGCAAATCGACGACCGCGGTCAATCTCGCTCTTGGCCTTAAGGGCCTCGGCCTGAAGGTGGGCGTTCTCGATGCGGACATTTACGGCCCTTCCATGCCCCGCCTGCTACATATCGGCGGCCGCCCCAAGACGGTGAACGGCCGCACGCTCGTGCCGATGGAGGCCTATGGGCTGAAGGTGATGTCGATCGGTTTCCTCGTGGACGAAGAGACCCCGATGATCTGGCGAGGGCCGATGGTGATCTCGGCGCTGACTCAGATGCTGCGCGAGGTCGCCTGGGGCGAACTCGACGTGCTGATCGTCGACATGCCGCCGGGCACCGGCGATGCACAGCTGACCATGGCGCAGCAGGTGCCTCTGGCAGGCGCGGTGATCGTCTCGACGCCGCAGGACCTGTCGCTCATCGATGCCCGCAAAGGCTGGAACATGTTCAAAAAGGTCGACGTGCCGCTGCTCGGGCTGGTCGAGAACATGAGCTATTTCGTCTGCCCCGATTGCGGCTCGACTCACGACATTTTCGGCCATGGCGGCGCGCAGAAGGAAGCCGAGAAGATCGGCATTCCCTTCCTCGGCGCCGTGCCGCTGCACATCGACATTCGCGAGATGTCGGATGCGGGAACGCCGGTCACGGTGACGGCCCCCGATGGTCCCCACGCCAAGATCTACGGCGAGATTGCCGAAAAGGTCTGGAGCAATCATCTGGCGCGCAAGGAAAGCGCCAAGGGCGGCCCGGCGATCGTCTTCGAATAATACGGATCGCTTGATCCCTGTTCGTGCATTTGCAGCAGGGATCGTGCCATAGTGCCGTTCCACCTTTGGGGAGGCATCGGCATGAGCGGCGCGGTCGACGAAGAATGCGGGGTGGCAAGCGATGGCCAGTGAGCGCCACGTGGTCGTCACCGGTGGGGCATCGGGCATCGGTCTTGCCACGGTGCACGCGCTCGTCGATGATGGCTACGCCGTCACGATCATCGATGCTGGCGGGTCCGCCATTTCCGCAGCCGAAGAAAGCCTCGAAGGCGAAGACGTGTTCTGCACGAGAGCGGACGTGACCGACGAGGACGAAATCGCGGAAGCTTTCGAAGCTGCCGCCGAAGAGTTCGGGCCGATCACGGGACTGGTCAACGCCGCCAATATTCTCCGCGTGGCGCCATTCGAAGCAACGAGCGCGGAGCTTTTCCGCCAGATCCTCGACGTCAATCTTGTCGGCGCGTTCATCACCTCCGCCGCGGCGCTCGATCGCATGGGGGACACGCTATCGATCGTGAATGTGAGCGCCGTGTCCGGCATGAGAGCCAATGCCGGTCGCGCCGCCTATGGCGCTTCAAAGGCAGGGCTGATCAGCATGAGCCAGGCTATGGCGGTTGAACTGGCGGCAAGCGGCATCCGGGTCAACTGCGTCGCGCCGGGACCGATCAATACGGAGACGACCATCGACACCCACTCGGCAGAAGATCGGGCACGGTGGTCGGAACGGGTGCCACAGCACCGCTACGGTTTGCCGGAAGAGGTGGCGGCCGCCATTCTGTTCCTGCTGTCGGACCAGGCGAGCTATATCAACGGCCAGGTTCTGGCTGTCGATGGCGGCTTCTCGGTCGCGGGGCTTATGCGGCCTGTCGGGCGTTAATAGACGGAGACAAGGCCGAAGGCCGGCACCTTGATGCCGATGCGTTTGATGTCGATACCGGCGACGAGGCCCATCAGATGGATTTCGAAGCCGCTGTGCCAGCCGGCGGAAAACCCAGCCAAGCCAAAGAGTGTCGCGTGCACATCGAGCCCGTCATCCGACACGGCAAAGAAGCGCCCGCCTGAGAGGTAATCCCGACCCACCGCGTTGGGCGGGAGCACGAGGCCGAGTTCAGGCACGTCACGCAGGACATGGGCGACGAAGGAATTGGAGTTCGGACCGGGATAGATGCGGTACCCGCGATCGCCGTTCGCGCCCTGATGCGGATAGGCAGCGATGGCTGCTTCCACCTTCGGGATCAGCCGTTCCGCCTCGGCGCCATGCACGCTGCCGACGATCTCCGGCAGGTTGGAGTACCAGCGCGCATCGGCAGGATAGCCGTCCATGCGCACCGGGCGACCCCAGCCCACCTTGTCGTAGCGGTGATAGCGCTCGCCTGCGCGCTTGGTGACGATCCAGCTGTGGGTGGCGAAAGCGCCCTTCATGCCGCCGGTGCGTGCCGCCATGATGTAGATCGCAGCTTCGGACGTGGAGGATGCGTCCGGCAGCATGCCGCTTGCCGACCAGTCCGCCTGGCGCCAGGAGGACGGCCGGTCGACGCTCGCCCACCAAGCAGCTGACGCGAGGGCCGGTGCGATGAAAATGGCGAAAACGGCAATGATGATGGCCATCACGGAACGCGCACGGCGCCTTCTTTGCCGATCTCCAGGTCCATGTTGCATCGCTTCGAGCCAACCCCTATCAGTTCGCCCATCCAACAAGAGCTTGAGGCGAATTCATGTCCAATCCCGTTCTGGTCGAAGTGACGCGCGGCGCGCTGGTCGAGAGCCGACACCGGGGCGCCATCGCCGTTGTCGACGCAGACGGGAAGATGGTGCTCGGGATCGGCGATGTCGAGCGCCCGGTGTTTCCGCGATCCGCCGTCAAGACGATGCAGGCACTGCCGTTGATCGAGAGCGGCGCGGCTGATGCTTTCGGGTTTGGCAACGCCGAGCTGTCGCTCGCCTGTGCGTCCCATTCCGGCGAGGCGGAACATGTGGCGCTGGCGGCAAGCATGCTCAACCGCGCTGGCCGCGATGCCGATGTGCTCGAATGTGGCTGCCATTGGCCGTTCGATCAACATGTTCTGATCGATCTGGCGAAAAGCGGCAAGGCGCCGACGGTCCTGCACAACAACTGCTCCGGCAAACATGCGGGCTTCGTGGCGACATCGGTGCACGCCGGAATTCCGACCGAAGGCTACGTGACCTACGATCACCCCATTCAGCGCGAGATACGCGGTGTGATGGAAGCACTGACGGGAACGGCGCTCGAAATGGACAAGTGTGGCACGGATGGCTGTGCCATTCCAACCTATGCCGTGCCGCTGGACCGGCTGGCGGACGGGTTTTCGAAAATGGTCACGGGCAGGGGCCTCGAGGCAGAGCGTGCCAAGGCGGCGCGCCGGCTGTTCGACGCGTGCATGGCCGAGCCGTTCTACATGTCGGGTTCCAAGCGTGCCTGCATGCACCTGATGCAGGCGGCACCCGGCCGGATCTTCGCCAAGACCGGCGCGGAAGGCGTGTTCTGCGCAGTGTTACCCGAGCAGGGGCTCGGCATCGCGCTGAAATGCGACGATGGCGGCACGCGCGCTTCCGAAGCGATGATTGCAGGTCTGCTGGCGCGCCTGCTGGGTTCCGACGATCCAGCCTACGCAGCGCTTGATGCTCTGGCGAACAAGACCTTGCGCAACTGGAACGGCACCGAGGTCGGGCAGATCAGAGTGACTGACGCTTTGACGCGGTGACGCCGGCGCCTCTCCACGCACGCTAGATGACGCGATTGCGTTCCACCGTCAGGTGAGCAGGCGCCTCTTCCCCCGAGGTGAGGTCGGCGGTCGCCGGCTCCCCCCAGCGGAAGCCGACGACCGCGCCCTCCGGAGTTCCTTCGATTACATTGTCGGAAATGAGCGCCTGCTGCGCTTCTTCTACGACTGTGACCGCAACGCCGACCGGTACAGCACGCACAATGTTGCCGGTCACGGATACGTTGCGGAGGAAGGGCCCCCAGCCCATGAGAATGCCCCATTTCGAGACATTCTCGATCGAATTGCCGGTCACTGCCGTGTCGGCTTCGATGGCGATGCCCCAGCCGAAGCCGGGGCCAACCGGTTCGTAAGGATCGGGCGCAACGATGTTGCGCACGATGTTGTTGGCGACCGTTGCCAACCGGCCCCCCTCGTTGAAGTTGGCGACGGAGATGCCGTTGGCTCCACCATCGATGAGGTTTGACGCAATGACGGCGCCTTCGAAGGAAAACTCCGAGTAGAGCGCCGTCTCACCGGAGCGCAGGCATTGATTGCCGACGATCTGGACGTTCGAGCCGGAGTTGGATCGGATGGCCGAGAACGCGCAATCGGACACTTGGTTGTTGGCGATCATCACGTTCGCAGCGCGAAAAACATTTATGCCATTGCCGTTTTGGCCAGTACCGCCATCGGCGGCGCCGATGCGCTCGACGCGGTTGTTCGTCACGATCGAGTTGTCCGGCCCATCCTCCCAGCGATGGATGAGGATGCCGCCATTGGCACAGTCGAAGACGTGGTTGTCGGTGACCGTCAGCCCCGTCGACTGGACGGAGTAGATGCCGACGCCGGCCGCACCTGAGATGCGTGTGCGACGGATGCCGCCGCCACAGCCCTCGAGCGCCAGCGCATTGCGCTGGCTTCCGATAAATTCACATTCGTCGAGATCGAGCCGCGAGACGTTGCGTGCCACGAGACTGCCGGTTGCCCAGGTGTCGAGCCAACGGTTGGCGCCATCGACAACGATGCCTTTCAGTGAAACCGTCTCGGCGTTCTCGGCGGCAAGAAACGAGCCTTCGCCCGTGTAGACGAGACGTGAAGCGCCGGGCACGCCCATCAGCCGCGCGCCGGCCGGCAGGGTGATGTTGGAGACGCGGTAGACGCCGGGCGGCAGGAACACCGGTTTTCCCTCAGGCGCAGCTTCGGCGAGCAGGCGGTTCAACAGCGCCCCCTGATCCACATCGGTGCCGGCACGCAGGCCGCCAGACTGCGCGTCGATCGCCCCCCGAAGATCGACCTGCGCGAAAAGCTGGCCGGCGCGCGCCGGCACCGATACGGAAACCGTGCACGCGGCTGCAGAGGCCAGAACCGCCTGGATTGCCGCTCGCCGTCTCATCATGGTTACGCCTTCCTTGCTGCGTTCAGCTCAGCAAACGGCGTGCCAACCGATCATGTGTCGTTATGAGACAGGGCGACCGTGCAGTGTGCAGAGATTTTGTGAGGGCGTGAGGAACATCGAGCGCAGTTGAAGCTTGGATGGGCCCACCGCCGATACCCGGCGACGCAACCATCAGAAGGATGCCCACCATGGCCAAAGAAAAGACTCTCCAGGATCTCTTCCACGATACGCTCAAGGACATCTATTACGCCGAGCGTAAGATCCTGAAGGCGCTGCCGAAAATGAAACGGGCTGCTCAGTCGGAAGAGCTGAAGGCAGCATTCGAAAAGCATCGTGAGGAAACCGAAGGCCAGATCGAGCGCCTGCAGCAGGTATTCGAACTCATCGGCAAGCGCGCACAGGGCAAGACCTGCGACGCGATTGAAGGGATCATCGCCGAAGGCGAAGAGATCATGGACGAATTCAAGGGCACGGCAGCGATCGATGCAGGCCTGATTTCGGCCGCACAGGCTGTCGAGCACTACGAGATCGCACGCTACGGCACGCTGAAGCGCTGGGCGGACACGCTCGGCATGAAGGACGCTGCCAAGCTGCTCGATGAGACGTTGCAGCAGGAAGGTAAGACCGACGAAGACCTGACTACGCTGGCCGACAAGGTTGCCAATCCGGCTGCCATGGAAAAGGCTGCCTGAAGTGTGACGATGTGATCGCGGCCCGCCATTCCACTTGAGGGTGGCGGGTGCTCGATCTTATTCGGCAATGGGGACGACGTGATCGCGGAAAAACCGCGTCGCGCCGTCCTCGTCGATTTCGCCCGCTGCGACGCCGAGAACGAAGGCGTAGAGCTTCGCATCATCCGTTTCCAGCATGAAGCCGTTGCTCATCAGGAAGACACCGGCAGAAACGATGGCAATACGCTTGTTGCCGTCAACGAACGCATGATTTTTAGCGAGCCCGAAGAGATAGGCAGCGGCGAGCTCGCAGATGTCTTCGCATCCGTAAGCCGCCTTATTTTCGGCCCGAGCCAGCGCGGATTCAAGGGCACCCGGATCGCGTAGGCCCTCGGCACCACCATGGCGCCTCAACTGCTCGCGATGCATGGCCTCGACAAGTTGCCGCGACAGGAAGTCCCAGCTCATTCCGCCAGCTTTTTGAGAGCGACCTTGTATCGGTCCATGAACTGATGGGCGAGCTTCATCTTCTCGGCAAAGTCATCTTCGGCAGGTTTTAAGAAGATGTTGCCGTTCTCTTCACGCAGTTCGAGCGTGTCGCCAGACTTCAAGCCATGGCGCTCAAGCACCTCCTTCGGCAGGATGATGCCTTCGGAATTTCCAATGCGACGGACCTGAACGTTCATGGCGACCTCCAATGTAATAACTGACGTTATAACGTGGGACGTCGCCGGTCAAGATCAAGCCGCTTGTGGCTTGCTTCGGATGGCGGCGATCAGTTCGAGCGCCGCTTCGGCAATCACGGTACCCGGAGGAAATATCGCGTCGGCGCCGGCACGGCGCAATGCCTCGAAATCGTCCGGCGGAATCACGCCGCCGACCGCGATCAGTACGCCGTCGCCACCGCGCTTATCGAGCGCAGCTTTCAGTTCGGGGACGAGCGTGAGGTGACCGGCAGCCAGCGAGGAGGCGCCAACAATGTGCGCGCCTTCTGCAAGCGCAAGATCGGCGACCTCTTCCGGCGTCTGGAACATCGCACCGACGATGACATCGAAGCCAAGATCGGCAAAGGCTGTGGCGATGACTTTCTGGCCACGATCATGGCCGTCCTGTCCCATTTTCGCGACCAGTATCCGCGGCTTTACGCCCGTTTCGCGTAGAAAAGCCTCGACTGCCCGGACAGCTTCCTCGAAGGCTGGGTTCTCGCCGCCGATCTCCTTCCGGTAGACGCCCGAAATGGTGCGAACCTCTGCCACGTGGCGGCCAAATGCCTTCTCGAGCGCGAGGGAGATCTCGCCCACAGTGGCTCGGGCGCGCGCTGCTTCCACGGAGAATGCGAGCAAATTGCCCTGGCCGGAGCGAGCAGCTTCGGTCAGCCGATCGAGCGCGGTCTCGACGGCGGCCACATCGCGCGTGCCCTTCAATTGCTGCAGCTTGGACAGTTGGCGGGCGCGCACTTCGGCATTGTCGACCTTCAGCACGTCGACGTCGATTTCTTCCGACGTCCGGTAGGCATTGACGCCGACGACCGTCTGCTGGCCGCTGTCGATCCGCGCCTGGGTGCGGGCGGCGGCTTCCTCGATCCTGAGCTTCGGGATGCCCTGTTCGATCGCCTTGGCCATGCCGCCGAGGCTTTCCACCTCTTCGATGTGCGTGAGCGCGCGGGCAGCGAGGTCGTGCGTCAGCCGCTCGACATGGAAGGAGCCGCCCCAGGGATCGATGAGTTTGGTGGTACCGGATTCCGCTTGGAGAATGAGCTGGGTGTTGCGGGCGATCCGCGCGGAGTGATCGGTCGGCAGCGCCAACGCCTCATCGAAGGAATTCGTATGGAGCGATTGCGTGTGGCCCTGCGTCGCCGCCATGGCCTCCAGCATGGTGCGCATCACGTTGTTCATCGGATCCTGCGCCGTCAGCGACCAGCCGGAGGTCTGGCTGTGGGTGCGCAACGCCAGCGAGCGCTGATCCTTGGGATCGAAGTTCTTCTTCATCAACGACGCCCAGATGAGCCGGGCCGCGCGCAGCTTCGCGACTTCCATGAAGAAGTTCATGCCGATCGCCCAGAAGAAGGAGAGGCGGGGCGCAAAAGCATCGATGTCCTGGCCGCTCGCGACACCGGCACGCGCGTATTCGATGCCGTCGGCGATCGTGTAGGCAAGCTCGAGATCGGCCGTCGCTCCGGCCTCCTGCATGTGGTAGCCGGAGATCGAGATCGAATTGAATTTCGGCATCTTTTCCGCCGTGTAGGCGAAGATGTCCGAGACGATCCGCATCGAAGGTTGTGGCGGGTAAATGTAGGTGTTGCGGACCATGAACTCCTTCAGGATGTCGTTCTGAATGGTCCCGGCAAGCTTCTCGGGCGGCACGCCCTGTTCCTCGCCGGCAACGATATAGAGCGCCATGATCGGCAGCACCGCTCCGTTCATGGTCATTGATACGGTCATCTCGTCGAGCGGGATGCCGTCGAAGAGCTGCTGCATGTCGAGGATGGAATCGATCGCGACTCCGGCCATGCCGACATCGCCGGCGACGCGCGGATGGTCGCTGTCATAGCCGCGGTGTGTCGCGAGATCAAAGGCGATCGACAGGCCTTTTTGGCCGGCAGCGAGGTTGCGGCGGTAGAAGGCGTTTGATTCTTCGGCGGTCGAGAACCCGGCATATTGGCGGATTGTCCAGGGCTTCTGAACATACATTGTCGGATAGGGACCGCGGATGAAGGGGGCAATGCCGGGATGGCTGTCGAGATAGGGCAGGCCATCGATATCGGCCGCACCATAGCTTTGCCGAACTGCGATCCCTTCCGGCGTCTGCCATTCGCCGCTTGTAGCGGTTGGAACCTCAATGGCGGGCGACTGCCAGCCGATCGTGGTGAAATCGGGAAGCTTGCTCATGCGGCTTCTCCCGTCTCGAGCATCTCGTCGAGCCGAACCGGTGATAGGGCACCGCGTTCCATGGTGGAAGGATCGCGCTCCATCGATACCGTCATCGGCCGATCACGCGTCGGTTGAAAGCGTGTCGTGCCGATGATCGTGCGTTGCCCGGCGGCTATTGCTTCATGACGCGCACGTCGCTTCTCCGCGATGCGTGCGGTGATGAGCCCATGCTGGATGCTTTGCGCCAGACCACCTTCGCCCTCGATCTGCTGGAAGACCTGCCAGCCCAATTCAGCTAGCTCTCCGGTGAGATGCTCGATGCCGCCGGAGCCAGCGCCGGGATCGAGAACATGGGCGAGGTGGCCCTCATCGATCAGGACAGCCTGGGTGTTGCGGGCGATGCGGCGGGCGAAACGGTCGGGAAGGCCAAGTGGTAATGTATGGGGGAGAACGGACACCGAATCCGCGCCACCGATGCCCGCGGCGAACACCGCGATGGTGTTGCGCAGGATGTTGGTTTCCGGGTCGCGCTGCGCAAGCATACGGTAGGAGGTCTCGGCATGGAGATGCGCGCCGAAGGGTTCCTCGATGCCGAGCAGTTCCATCAAACGCGCATGGAGGATGCGAAGCGCCCGGAACTTGGCGATCGTCAGGAACTGGTCCTGGTCGGCCGAAAGCACGAATTCGGTCGCGGCGAGCGCCGAACCCACATCGATCCCCGTCCGTTCTGCCATGCGCAGTGCCTCGACGGCAGCGGCAAGCGTGAAACCGAGTTCCTGGGCTTCGCTCGCACCGGCGTTGTGCGCAAGCGTCCCGTCGGCGCGCATCACAGTCCCATCGAGGTCGAGATCGAAGGCCCGTGCGATCACATCTGGCCCATGCTGGACAAGCGGAGAAATGCCGAGATCCACATGGGCGGTGCCGTCTTCGGGCTGCGCTTCTAGCCCATCCAGAAGCGCGCTCAAATCCCTGGCCGGTGCATCGAAACGAATTTCCTGCACGGCACGGATCGTCGCCAGATGCTTGGGGAGTTGATCGATATCGACGCCGAAACCATAGGCCGAGGCAGCGCCGGTCAGAGATATCGACAAACCCGTGGCGCCGCCGCCGATGTCCGCTTCGATCTGCACTTCGGCACGCGGCAGGTCGGGGTCGTCGAGCCTCTGGGAGATCGTCCATGGCTGCGTCGGATGCGAACGGGTTCTTAAAGAAGCGTCGGGAACGCGAACTGCGATCGGGCCGAATGCGATGCCGTCATCGGTGTGGCTGACAAGCTCGTCATCGAAGCTTGCACCCTTCAAAGCGCGCAAGACGAGAGCGCGCCAATCCTCTGCAGAGGAGGGGCTGAAGGCAGTTGTTTCGAAAAGATCAGGCGTCATAGAAGCGTCTCCCACCGATTTGCGGTGCGAGGCGGACAATATGGGGCCCGCGACGGCCGTGCAACGCGACGGAAGACCAAGGCGGGCGGCTGAAGCAGCCCATCAAACAAAAAAGGCAGGCTCAGGCCGTGGACGATGTCCGAACCTGAGCCTGCCTCAAGAGTGATGCTCGGCTCAGACGAACTGGCTGAGACCGGGGATGGAGGCGACGACCTGGTCGACCGTCTCTTCGCCCACATGCTGCTTGGCGAAGGCAACCGTTTCGCGGGCGACGCCGGAGATTTCGCCCATGCCGAGGCCGGCCGACATCAGCTGTTGGCCGAGACCCATGACGCCACCGCCGGTGGCTTCGCCGCCATGCTCCGCGACGGCTTCCGGGCCGCCGGGGATGCCTTCGACCATCTTGGCTGCAGGTCCATCGGCGCCTTCGCGCTGCAGGAAACCGAGGATGAGGCCAACGGCCTTGCGGGCAGTTGCATCATCGATGCCGACATTGGCCGTGATGCGGGAAATCAGTTCGTCCATCTTCTGGCTCCTTCTCCCTTGGATGACGTGTACGTCAACGTCATATGGGCGTTCCCTCGCAATCGCAAGCTCTCGCGCGACGTCGTCTGAATGAGCTTTTGCAAATGGATCAGCTTTGCGCAACATACGATCACAGGCGTTCTTCGAAGGGATGACGAGGCCACATGCTGCAGGATGGAAAGCTGTATATCGGAACCAGCCGTGATCCCGGCGATGCCAACAAGAAGGGCGAGTATCTCGATCTCAAATACGCCAATCGCCACGGCCTGATCACCGGCGCGACGGGTACGGGCAAGACCGTCACCTTGCAAATTTTGGCGGAAGCGTTTTCCGCAGCGGGCGTTCCCGTATTCTGCTCCGATGTGAAAGGCGATCTGGCCGGTCTCGCCATGGCGGGGGAGAGCAAGGGGTTCCTGGAGGAGCGCGCGCAGAAGATAGGCCTCGATTCCTATGGATACCGGGCAACGCCCACCGTCTTCTGGGATCTTTTCGGCGAGAAGGGTCACCGCGTCCGCACGACCATGACCGAGATGGGCCCGCTTTTGCTGGCGCGCATGATGGACGCTTCTGAAGCGCAGGAAGGCGTGTTGAACATCGCCTTCAAGATCGCGGACGAGCATGGCTTGCCGATCCTGGATCTGAAGGATCTGCGCAGCCTCCTCATCTATATGAGTGAGCAGGCGAGTGCTCTTTCGGCGATCTATGGAAATATTTCGCCGCAGTCGGTGGGCGCGATCCAGCGCAGCCTTCTGGTTCTGGAACAGCAGGGGGCCGAGCAGTTCTTCGGCGAACCGGCGCTTCGGATCGAAGATTTGATGCGCACGACGGTCGACGGTCGCGGCATCGTCAATGTGCTCGCCGCCGAACGGTTGATGATGAACCCGCGGCTTTACGCGACGTTTCTGCTTTGGCTGCTTTCGGAACTGTTCGAGGAACTGCCCGAAGTGGGCGATCCGGAAAAGCCGAAGCTCGTCTTCTTCTTCGATGAGGCACATCTTCTGTTTTCTGAAGCGCCAAGGGTGCTTCTGGAGCGGGTCGAGCAGGTCGTTCGGCTGATCCGCTCGAAAGGGGTCGGCGTCTATTTCGTCACGCAGAACCCGCTCGATGTGCCAGAGACTGTGCTGGCACAGCTTGGCAACCGCATCCAGCACGCGCTGCGCGCCTATACGCCGCGCGAGCAGAAGGCCGTGAAGGTGGCGGCCGAGACGTTCAGGCAAAACCCCGAATTCGATTGCTTCGAGGCCATCACGCAGCTCGGCACCGGCGAAGCGCTCGTCTCCACACTGGAACCGAAGGGCGCGCCATCCATGGTGGAGCGCACGCTCATCCGTCCGCCGTCGTCCCGGCTCGGACCGATCGACGATGCCGAGCGGCGCGCGATCATGGCGACGTCGCCGGTTGCGGGGCTGTATGATCGCGACGTGGACAGTGAGTCCGCCCACGAGATTCTGACGGCGCGCGCGGCTCAGGTGGCCGCAGCGGAAGAAGAGCGGCGGCGCAAGGAAGCCGAAGCGGAGACAGAAGTTCAGGAAACGCGGCGCTGGACCCTGCCGGGCTTCGGCGACAACGAGGCCGATGACTATGATGACCGCGGACGAAAGACGTCGGGACGGCGGGCCACGCCTCGCTCCGGCTATCAGCGGCAGACGGTGACGGAAACCGTCGTCAAGACCGTTGCGCGAACGGCGGCAAACCAGATCGGCCGCGCTCTGGTGCGCGGTATTCTCGGCAGCCTGAAGCGCGGGCTCTGAAACAAAAGAGGCCGGGCGGAGCTAAGCTCAACCCGGCCTCTCTATCAAAGCGCGATTAAAATCAGGCGACGGTCGGTGCTACCATGCGCGGCAGGTTGCCCGTGACGAGGATGGGCGTTCCGTTCGGGACGCGGTCGTGCAGATCGATCACGTCCTGGTTCAGCATGCGCACGCAGCCGGAAGACACCGACTTGCCAATCGTCCACCATTCCGGCGAGCCGTGAATACGGTAGATCGTGTCGACGCCGTTCTGGAAAATGTAGAGCGCACGCGCACCGAGCGGGTTGTCGAGGCCTGGATCCATGCCGCCATTCGCGATGGAGTAAGGCTCGAGCTCAGGCTGGCGGGCGACCATCTCATCTGGCGGAGTCCAGCGCGGCCAGGCGCGCTTGTACTGGACGACGGCGCGGCCCTGCCACGCGAAGCCTTCACGGCCCAAGCCGACGCCGTAGCGCATTGCCTGGCCGTCTTCCCGCGTCAGGTAGAGGAAGTGGTTGTTGGTATCGACCACAATCGTACCTGGGCGTTCGCCGGTCGGATCCTGAACGAGCTGGCGCAGATAGACGGGGTCCATGCGCTCGACCGGGATGGCAGGAAGCGGGAACTGCTCCTGCGGCATCGGTGCGTACATGGATGCGAACGGGCTCACGCTCGGCGGGATGCCGGCGCCACGATCGAGCGGCGACCGGTAGAGCGGATTGGTTTCGGCGTTGAACTCTGCCGTGGACATGCCGGTGGTGCAGCCCGCCAAAGCGAGAAGCGATGCTGCGCCGCCACCGAGAAAGGCACGGCGGCCGAGTGCGGAGTGATCCCGCCGCTCCCGGACTGTGTTGGAAATACTCATCATGTGTCCCGCTGTTAGGAAACGTTATCGAAATGACGTGGGTACCGATTTGTTCCCGCATTGTGTCGGAGTGCAGGCAGTATGTTGCGCAAATGTAACACTCGTGATCGACCTTGCATTCATGCTCAGGCTGCGGAGGTTCAAAGGCCCGAAAGGCTGGGCAGGATCAGGGATGGCGCAAGATCCTGATATTCGTCCGGCATCTGGTTGCGATTGATCCACACCGGCCGAAATCCGAATTTTGCAGCACCTGCAATGTCCCAGCGATTGGATGATTGGAACGAGATCGCTTCGGGATAGGCCCGATAGCTCGTGGTCACGAGCTCGTATACTTCCGGTGCCGTCTTAAAGACGCGCAGAGCATCGACGGAGAAAATGTCGTCGATGATTTCATCCAATGCGGCATTGCGGACGGCTGATTCCAACATTGCGGGCGATCCGTTGGAAAGAATGGCGACTTTGGCGCCGCGGGCCTTGAGTGCTTTGAGCACACCCGGAACTTCAGCATAGCAGTCGAGCTTGAAATAGGCATCGAGCAGGGTAGCCCGCACCGAGCGATCGACGTCCGGCATTGAGGCCAAGGCGAAATCGAGCGCTTCTTCCGTCAGCTGCCAGAAGTCACGATATGCGCCCATCAGGCTTCGGACCCAGGAATATTCCAGCTGTTTGGCGCGCCACAATTGCGAGAGTGCCGGACCCTGAGGCCCAATGACGGAGGCATGCCGGCGGACTGCGGCGTGGACGTCGAAAAGCGTGCCATAGGCATCGAACACGTAAGCGGCATGGGTCATCGACAAGCTCCTGCGATCGCTTCTCTAAATACAAAACGATCATCGCACCGCGGTATCACGCAGTGACGAGCGATGGAATGCAAGACCGGCAGGCGCGCCACCGGTTGCCCTCGCGTTGACCTTCGCGCCGGCCCGGCGCTAAGCAGGCAGTAAATCGAGGAGATATCGACATGACCGTAGACACAAGAGCGCAATCCACCACCTGGACCTATGTCGACGGTGACTGGCATGAGGGCAACCCGCCTCTGATCGGTCCGCGGTCGCATGCCATGTGGCTCGGATCCACCGTGTTCGACGGGGCGCGCTGGTTCGACGGTGTGGCGCCGGATCTCGATCTGCACTGCCAGCGCGTCAACGCGTCGGCGAGCGCACTCGGCATGATCCCGACCGAAGAGGCGGGGTCGATCGAAGGTCTAGCCAAGGACGGCCTGAAGAAGTTCGACGGCAAGACGGCGGTCTATATCCGGCCGATGTATTGGGCCGAGCATGGCGGCTATATGGGTGTTCCGGCCCAGGCGGAATCGACGCGCTTCGCGCTCTGCCTCTACGAATCACCGATGATTGCGCCGACCGGCTTTTCGGTGGGCGTTTCGCCCTTCCGCCGGCCGACGATCGAAACGATGCCGACCAACGCGAAGGCCGGATGCCTTTATCCCAACAACGCGCGTGCGATCCTCGATGCGCAGAGGCGCGGCTTCGACAACGCGCTCGTGCTAGACATGCTGGGCAACGTTGCGGAGACGGGGACCTCCAACATCTTCATGGCGAATGACGGCGTCGTCTTCACGCCCGCTCCCAATGGTACCTTCCTCAGCGGCATCACGCGCGCCCGTGCGATCAAGTTGCTGCGCGACGCGGGGATGGAAGTTGTCGAAAAGAGCCTCCGCGTTGCCGATTTCCTGGATGCGGACGAGGTGTTTTCGACCGGCAACCACTCCAAAGTGGTGCCGGTGACCCGGGTCGAAGATCGCGAAATGCAGGCCGGACCGATCGCAGCTAAGCTCCGCTCGCTCTACCTCGATTGGGCCCGCGGTTTTCCGGTCTAAGCGCGCAGAAGAGGCCGTTTGCGAGGAACAAATAGGTGAGCGGCACCGTTGCCGGTCCGAGCCCCGGCGCCTATGTAGCGATGGGACTGAATTTTAGAAATCTCTATATTCGAAAGGAGAGCGATATGGCTTTCGAACTTCCGGACCTGCCGTATGCCTATGACGCGCTGCAGCCCTACATGTCGAAGGAGACGCTCGAGTATCACCACGACAAGCACCACAATGCTTACGTGACGACGGGCAACAAGCTTCTTGAAGGTTCGGGCCTCGAAGGTCAGAGCCTCGAAGACATTGTGAAGGGCTCCTACGGCAAGAACCAGGCGCTCTTCAACAACGCTGGCCAGCACTACAACCACAAGCACTTCTGGAACTGGATGAAGCCGAATGGCGGCGGCAAGAGCCTGCCCGGCGATCTGCAGAAGGCGATCGACAGCGACCTCGGCGGCTATGACAAGTTCCGCGAAGACTTCATCGCTGCCGGCACCGGCCAGTTCGGCTCGGGCTGGGCCTGGATTGCCGTGAAGAACGGCAAGCTCGAAATCATGAAGACGCCGAACGGCGAAAGCCCGCTGGTTCATGGCGCAACGCCGATTCTCGGCGTCGATGTGTGGGAGCATTCCTATTATATCGACTACCGCAACGCGCGGCCGAAATATCTGGAAGCATTCGTCGATAATCTCGTGAACTGGGATTATGTCGACGAGCTTTATCAGGGCGCCCGTGGCTGAGGTCACGCCCTTCACACGTTTATGTGATCCAAACCCCGGTCTTACAGGCCGGGGTTTTTGTTGTGCCGTCACAGGCCGATGACCAAGATGCGGTTGTGTCGCAGACCGCGCCGCACGTGCCAGTTCCCGCAAAAGCAACGGAGATCGACGATGAAGTCCAGACTAGCCATCGCAGCAGCACTGCTTTCCATCTCGGCGGCACTGATCCATCCCGCATCGTCACAGGACGGCGTGCCGCAGGAAGTTCGTCAGGATCTGATGGATGAAGTCGGCGATGCGACAGGCGTGATGGGCAACATGGTTCGAGGTCGCACGGATTATGACCCGGGAGCGGTCGCAGCGGCGCTGCAGACGATTTCGGAAAACACGGCGGTCTTCGCCGACTACTTCCCTGAAGGGTCGGAGACAGGCTACGAGACCGAAGCGCTTCCGGCCATCTGGGAAAACAAGGCGGATTTCGAGCGGCTCTCCCAAGAAATGTCCACCAAGGCGGCTGAACTTGCCGCCGCGGTTCCGGCTGATCTTGCCTCCTTCCAGCCGGTCTTTCAGGACTTCACGCGCGGATGCGGCGCGTGTCACGAAGATTACCGCCAGGACAACTAATCATCCGAGGCGATCCCATCACCGTCGAGCGGGCCTTTGTGCTGGCTCGACGGACAGAAGAATGGAAAGAAAATGCTGAAACGCATCGCGATCGCGTTGGTCATTCTGGCAGCGGCGCTCGGCGGGACTCTGTGGGCGGTAGCTGCGCCGGACAGGCTGCCCGAGACGGCGTTCGAAGGCCTGGGCGAACCGGATCTCGCCAATGGTGAGCTGATCTTCAATGCGGGCAACTGCGCCTCGTGTCATGGTGCGTCCGAGACAAGCGATGCGGCGGACGATGCGGTTGTGCTCACCGGCGGCCATGCCATCGAAAGCGATTTCGGCACGTTCCATGTCCCGAATATCTCCAGCGGACCGGTGGGGATTGGCGACTGGAGCTTCGAGGACTTCGCCAATGCGATGCTGCGTGGCGTGGCACCGGATGGCAGCAACTACTATCCCGCTTTTCCCTATGCCTCCTATTCCATGATGGATATCGCCGACGTCAATGATCTGTGGGGCTATCTCCGGTCGCTGCCTGCCAGCGACAATGAAGCGCCGGCCCACGAGGTGAGCTTTCCGTTCAACGTCAATCGCGCCATCGGCATCTGGAAGTATCTCTACATGCCCGACGGCGCCTATGTGTCGATCGATCCGAACGACACGGTGCTGCGGCGTGGCCAGTATCTCGTGGAGGCTGTCGGTCATTGCGGCGAATGCCACACGCCGCGCGATATTCTGGGTGGGCTCGAGACCGACCAATGGCTGGCCGGCGCACCCAACCCGAGCGGGCAGGGCACAATCCCCAATGTCACGCCGGCTGGAAGCGTAGCCGACTGGACCGCTGACGACCTCGCCTACTTCTTCGAATCGGGCTTCACGCCCGACTTCGACAGTGTCGGCGGCTCGATGGTCGCGGTGCAGCGCGGTCTCGCCACTCTGCCGGCGTCAGACCGGGAAGCGATTGCCGCTTACCTCAAGGTCATACCGGAACACTGAAACTAGTCATGGCCGCAGGCCAGACTTTCAAGCCGCGTAAGAACGGCACCACCGGTTGAACACGATGTGTGCAGCACTTTGCGCCGCATAAAGCCAAGCCTCGCATTCGGCTTCTGTGCGGAAGCAATGAGCATCGGTGTACTGGTTGATGCCATCGTCGCCCGTGAACGCGCTTTCCTGAGCACCGCGTACGAAGCCTTGCCAGTAGCTGCCACCCTGCTGTTGCAGGACGTTGCAATTTGCGCCGGATGGGCCACCGAAAAGACCTTGAGCGGCGGCCTCTGGAACGGGCAAGGCCAAGATACTTGCGGCCGCGACGCCAAGGCTGGCCAGCGCCACGCGTGCTGTGCCCTTTATGCTGCGATCAGTCATCGGATCCATCCTCCTGGTATCGAGCACTCCACCCGTTGATATGGAGACTCAGATGTTACCGGAAACGGGTCGTCACGGCGATGTGACCGCTTAACTCTCATTCATGCGGCCTTGCCGACCACTTTCAGTGCAAACGCGTATTCATGCGCGATCTCTTCCAAGCGCTGGAAGCGACCGGATGCGCCGGCATGGCCCGCATCCATGTTCGTCTTGAAGAGGATCGGTCCGCCGCCGGTCATCGTCTCGCGGATGCGGGCGACCCATTTTGCCGGTTCCCAATAAGTGACGCGCGGGTCGGTCAGGCCGGCAATCGCGAAGATCGGCGGATAGGTCGTCGCCGTCACGTTCTCATACGGAGCATAGGAGGCGATGAGATCATAGGCATCCTTGGATGCGATCGGGTTACCCCATTCGGGCCATTCCGGCGGGGTGAGCGGCAGGGTGTCGTCGAGCATCGTGTTCAGCACGTCGACGAACGGAACGGCCGCGATGATGCCGCCGAACTTTTCAGGCGCCATGTTGACGACGGCGCCCATCAGCATGCCGCCCGCCGATCCGCCCTGTGCGACGATTTTCGAGTGGCTGGTGAAACCTTCGGCGACGAGATGATCAGCCGCGGCGATGAAATCGGTGAAGGTGTTGAGCTTATGCTCGCGGCGGCCCTTGTCGTACCAGCCAAACCCCTTGTCCTTGCCGCCCCGGATATGGGCGATCGCGTAGACGAAGCCGCGGTCGACCAGCGACAGGCAGTTTGTGTTGAAGGACGCGGGGATGGTAATGCCGTAGGAACCATAGCCATAGAGCAGGCAGGGCGCGCTGCCATCGAGCGGCGTGTCCTTGTGATAGATCAGGCTGACCGGCACCGTTTCCCCGTCGGATGTGGGCGCCATGACGCGTCGCGTCACATAGTCGTCCGGATTGTGGCCCGATGGCACTTCCTGTGTCTTCAGCAGCGTCCGCTCGCGCGTGCGCATGTCGTAATCGTAAAGCTGCGATGGCGTCGTCATCGACGAGTAGCTGAAGCGGATGATGTCGGTGTCGTATTCGAGCGAGCCTTGCAGACCGAGCGAATAGGCCTCCTCGTCGAAGGCGATCGCGTGCTCTTCGCCGGTCTCACGGTCGCGCACGATGATGCGTGGCAGGGAGTTTTCCCGTTCCAGCCAGACGAGGAAGCGGGAAAACGCCATGTGCGCCAGAATGAGTCGGCCCGGCTTGTGCGCGACCACGTCGCGCCAGTTTGCGAGTTCCGGCTGATCGACCGGTGCCTCGACGATCTTGAAATCCTCAGCCCCACCGGCGTTTGTGAGGATGAAGAAGACATCGCCGCCTTCGGTCAGGTCGTATTCGATGCCGGTTTCGCGCGGCGCGACGAGCTTTGGCTCGGCAAACGGATCATTGGCCGGCAGAAGGCGGAATTCCGACGTTTCATGATCGTGGATGTCGATGAAGATGAAGTCATCAAGGCGTGAGCCGCCGACGCCCATGAAGAAGCCGGTGTCGGTTTCTTCATAGATCAGGCGATCCTCGGTGACCGATGTCCCGAGCCGATGGAAGAATATCTTCGATGGACGATGGTTCTCGTCGAGCCGCGTATAGAAGAAGCCGGAACCATCGGCGCACCAGGTGCCGCCGCCGCCCGTATTCTCGACGATGTCTTCCAGATCCTGCCCCGAAGCGAGATCGCGCACCTTGACGGTGTAGAACTCCGAGCCCTTGTCGTCGTAACCCCAGATGGTGCGGGAATGGTCGGGGCTGTGGCTTGAGCCGGCGAGACGGAAGTAATCTCTGCCTGCGGCCTCTGCATCGCCGTCCAGAATGATCTCGCGGCCGCTTCCGTCGCGGGCTTCACGAAAATAGCGGGGCTGCTCGCCGCCGGTCACAAACTCGGTGCCGTAGGCAAACGGCCCATCCGGCGAGGGGACGGAGGAATCATCCTCCTTGATCCGCGCCTTCATCTCCTTGAATAGCTGATCGCGAAGCACCGTCGTGTCGGCCAAAGCTGCGCGCTGATAGGAGTTTTCTGCCTCCAGATGCTGCCGGATCTCCGGCTCCAGCGTCTCCGGGCGCTTGAACATCTCCTGCCAGTTCGCCGTCCTCAGCCACGCATAGTCGTCGGTCCGGGTGACGCCATGGCGAGTATCCGTGGTCGGACGACGCTCCGCGCGAGGGGCATCTGGAAGATCGTTGAAGGCGGTCAATGCGCTGTCTCCAAGTGTAATAGTTCGTGTCGGTATGTGAACGGATAAGCCACATCCGTCCTTGATGAATGGCTGATGAATGGCATCATCAGCCTCGGTTCAGCGAACTGCTGCCACATTTGCGTCATGCTCGTGTGGCGGTCGCCGGGCGAAGAGGGAAAAGATGATGCGTTGGATCTTCGTTGCGGTCTGGATTGGTGGCCTTGTGTCCGCAGTGCTGGCCGTAGCTGCAGTGCCGGAGCGCAACGCCTCCGGCATCGTCAACATCCAGCAGCTGTCGCCAAACGCCGTCGACCACACCCGGCTCGAACGCGAGGCCGAGCGGTTCTGACGCCGGCCGTCGCGCATCATCGGTTGTCGGGATCAAACGCCATCGCCACGCCGTTCATGCAGTAGCGCAGGCCCGTCGGGCGGGGGCCATCCGGAAAAACGTGGCCGAGATGCGCGTCGCAATCGGCACAGCGGATCTCGGTTCGGGTCATGAACCATGACCGATCCTTGTGCTCGCTCACGGCTTCAGGCTCGACAGGCTCGTAAAAGCTCGGCCAGCCGGTGCCCGACTCGAATTTCGTCTCCGACCGAAACAGCGGCTTATCGCAGCAGATGCAACGATAGAGCCCCGGTGCCTTCTGGTCCCAATTCGGACCGGTGAATGCTCGCTCGGTTCCGTGCTTGCGGGTGACATGGAACTGCTCCGGCGTCAGCTGCTCGCGCCATTCCGCTTCGGACTTTTCGACTTTCAGTGCCTTGGTGTCGCTCATGTGATGACCATTCGCTTGCGTCGATGCTCGTGTGGTGACAGGTAGTTACTCAACACCGCAAGACAATGATGTAAGTGATCGATCGGCCGATGATTATTGTCGACTGTTGTCAATAACGTAGACGATCCACTTGCATGGGAACGCGCCTCAAATTAAGTAGGCCGGCACGTTTTCGCCGCAATCCGTGCGGCGGCAATCCTGCGATAAGAAGGTTCGGGAGAGACCATGGGTGCCGAAGCGGCAGGCACGACGCTGGCGATGATGCTGCTGCCGTTTATCGCGGCGCTGTTCGCACCTTTTCTCGTTCGTCAGTTGAAGCAGAATGCCGCCTGGGTGCTGGCGGCCGCACCTGCCGCGATCTTCATCTACATGCTGGCGCATCTCGATGCGGTCAGCGCGGGTGGGACGATCACGGGCGGCTTCGCCTGGATACCGAGCATTGGCGTCGACTTCTCCTGGTACATCGACGGCCTGTCGCTCACCTTCGCACTGCTGATCTCCGGCATCGGCACGCTCATCGTCATCTATGCGGGCGGGTACCTCAAGGGGCATCCGCAGCTTGGGCGCTTCCTGTCCTTCATCCTGCTCTTCATGGGCGCGATGCTGGGACTGGTGCTTGCAGACAACTTCCTCACGCTGTTCGTCTATTGGGAGCTGACGTCGATCACGTCGTTCCTGCTGATCGGCTTCGATCACACCCGAGAGGCCTCGCGCCGCGCTGCCCTTCAGGCGCTGATCGTGACCGGCGGGGGCGGGCTCCTGCTCTTGGCCGGCTTGCTTCTCGTCTGGAACGTCACCGGCATCGGTTCGATGTCGGAACTCCTCGCGGCCGGCGACGTGATGCGCGACAGCCCTTACTATCTGGCAGCTCTCATCCTCGTGCTTGGCGGCGCGTTCACGAAATCGGCGCAGTTTCCGCTGCACTTCTGGCTTCCGAACGCCATGGAGGCGCCGACGCCCGTTTCGGCCTACCTGCATTCGGCGACAATGGTGAAGGCCGGTGTCTACCTGCTGATGCGGCTCAATCCCGCATTTGGTGACACGGTGGCATGGGAAACGATTTTGCCCGTCTTCGGTGGCACGACGCTCATCGTCGGCACGCTGCTTGCCGTGCGCCAGACCGATCTGAAGCTGATGCTCGCCTATACGACGGTGTCTTCGCTGGGCCTGCTGGTGATGCTCACCGGCTTCGGGAGCGAGCATGCGATCGAGGCGGCTGTGCTCTATCTTGTGGCGCATTCGCTCTTCAAGGGCTGCCTGTTCATGGTGGCCGGTACGATCGACCATGAAGCGGGCACCCGCGACGTGACCAGGCTCCGCGGCTTGCGGGCTGCGATGCCCATTACCTTTGCAGCCGCGCTGGCAGCGGCGGTTTCGATGGCGGGCCTGCCGCCATTCTTCGGATTTCTGGCCAAGGAAGAGATCTATTATGCACTTTGGGCGACGAGCCCCTGGGCCTTGACCTTCACGCTGGTCGCCATTGTCGGCAATGCGCTGATGCTGGTGATCGGCTTTGCCGTTGCCTTGAAGCCGTTCCTCGGCTCGCCGGTGCAGACGCCCAAGCACGCGCATGAAGGGCCGGTGATGTTGTGGCTCGGCCCCGTGGTGCTTGCCTCCGCCGGTCTTCTGGCTGCGCTTCTGTCAGGCTTCTTCCATGCCGGGATATCGACGCCGATGGCGTCCGCCGTCGCAGGGGAGGCGACGCCGGTTTCCATTTCGCTGATCCCGTCGATCGGAATGCCGCTTTTCCTCTCGATCCTCACCGTCGCCGTCGGGATCGGTGCCTATCTGGCGGTGGACCAGTTGCGGGGAGCGATCGCAAAGGTCCTTGCAGCCATCGGGTGGGGGCCGGACCGCGGTTTCGACCAGTTCATGCGCGGTCTCGTCCGCTTCTCGTTCCGCGCTACGGCACTTCTTCAGCCCGGGCGGCTGGACTTCTACGTGAAGGTGACATTTGCCTTCATCGCGCTCGCGCTTCTCCTGCCGATGGTGATGTTCGACGAACTGCCACAATGGCCGGCCTGGCCGAGCGACATCCGTTTCCACGAACTCGCCATCATCGGCATCGGCATTCTCGGTCTCTTCGCGGTGATCGTCGCCAAGGATCGCCTGACAGCCATCGTGTCGCTCGGTATCCAGGGTTTCGCCGTCGCGCTGATCTTCATGCTCTTCGGCGCCCCGGATCTGTCCTTTACCCAGTTCATGGTCGAGACCCTGTCGGTCGTCATCCTCGCGCTGGTGATGACCCGCCTACGGCTGAATGCCTCCGACTACCGGCCGACGGGCGAACGGATCGTCAGCGGCGCTATCGCGATCGCGGGCGGGTTGGCCTTCACGCTCTACCTGCTGAAGGTCACGCAGGGCACGCTCGACATGCGGCTGACGGAGTTCTTCAACGAATTCTCCCGTCCGATCGCCCACGGCGCCAATATCGTGAACGTCATTCTGGTGGACTTCCGCGGCACGGATACGCTGGGTGAGATTGCGGTGGTGACGGTTGCCGGTCTGGCCATCCTCGCACTGCTGCGCGTGCGCACACGTCATCGAACGCGGTCGGTGGTGGATGCGCCGATCGCACCGCGAACAGCCGAAGGCGAGGCGTGACATGCGTACCCTGATTTTCAGAACCGTCGCACCTTACCTCTCCACGCTGATGATCGTTTTCTCGATCTTCGTTCTGCTGCGCGGCCACAACGAACCGGGCGGTGGCTTCATCGGCGGGTTGATCGCGGCGTCGGCTCTCGCGATCTACGGCATCGCCTCCGGCGTGGCGCCCGTTCGCCGCGCGATCTATTTTCACCCGATGAACATCGCGGCCTTCGGCGTGGTGCTTGGCGCCGTCGCCGGGGTCGTCTCGATCTTCGTCGGCGTGCCGTTCATGACCGGCCTGTGGATCTATCCCGTGATCTTCGGGGTCGAGGTTCCGCTCTCGACCGTGTTGTTCTTCGACATCGGCGTCTATTTCGCGGTTGTCGGTACGATCGGTTCGATCGCTCTTGCGCTGGAAGAAAGGGACGAGATCTGATGGAACCGGTTCTCGCGATTTTCGTCGGACTGCTTTTCACCACCGCCATCTATCTGATGACGTCGCGCCACACGATCCGCATCCTCATGGGCGTGGCGGTGCTTGGCAATGGCGTGAATCTCCTGATCTTCACGTCGGGCCGGCTCACGCGCGACGTGCCGCCGATCATTCCGGCCGGGCTCGACGCGCCGCTGATCCCGATTGCCAATCCGCTTCCGCAAGCGCTGATCCTCACGGCCATCGTCATTTCATTCTCGTTTTTCGCCTTTTTGCTTGTGCTGGGCTTTCGCGCATACCAGGAGCTGGCCACCGACGATTCCCGCGACATGCGTCTGGCCGAGCCCGCGGATGACCCATTGCCGCCGCTGGGCTACTAGCAAGGACCACTGATCAAGATGGCCGGACCTTCCGAGGCAGCAATCGATTATTCCCGCGCATTCGTGATGGAGCCGCTGGCGCTGGCCGACTGGCTGGTGATTGCGCCTGTGCCGTACTGCCTGATCGCCGGCGCACTGCTGATGATGCTGCGCAAGAACGCAGAATTGCAGGCGAAGGCTGCGATCATCGGGCTGATCGGCTTGTTCGTGTTGTGTGGGGCGCTGCTGGCGCATGTGGTCGAAAACGGTCCTGTGACCATGACCATGGGGCGGTGGCTGCCGCCTTTCGGCATTTCGTTCACGGTGGATGTACTGGGAGCGATTCTTGCGGTTACGGCTTCGATCGTGGCTGTAGCCTGCGCGATCTACGCTGCCGAGGATGTCGACACCACCGGCCGCCGCTACGGCTTCTTCTCGTTCCTCTTCCTGATGATGGCCGGCGTGATCGGCGCCTTCGTCACCGGCGACATCTTCAACCTGTATGTCTGGTTCGAAGTTCTGCTGATCGCCTCTTTCGGTCTGCAGGTGCTTGGCTCTGAAGATCGCCAGATCGACGGCGCGACGAAGTATGCGTTCCTGAATTTGATTGCGACGACGATGTTCCTCGTCGCGACCGGCTATCTCTATGGCGTGTTCGGCACGCTCAACATGGCCGATATTGCGGCGCAGACGCGCACCATAGACGATGCCCGTCCGCTCTACACGCTGGCGGCGCTCTACCTCTTCGCCTTTGGCATGAAGGCAGCTGCGTTTCCGGTGAGCTTCTGGCTTCCCGCCTCCTATCATACGCCGAAAGTCGTCGTATCCGCGCTCTTTGCCGGCCTGCTGACGAAGGTGGGCATCTATGCGCTGGCGCGCACGCTACTGATGCTGTTTCCGGACCAACGCGACGCGTTTGCGGATGTCATCGCTTGGGCCGCGATGCTGACCATGCTGCTTGGCGCGTTCGGGGCGCTTGCCCAGACCGACTATCGGCGCCTGCTCGGCTACCTAGTCGTTTCGGGGATCGGCATCATGCTCGCAGGAATTGCGCTCGCGACAGTCGAAGCGCTGTCGGCGGCGATCTTCTACGCACTGCATTCGATGGTCGTCATGACGGCGCTTTACGTGGCGTCTGGCATCGCTGCCCGGATCGGCAAGTCTTTCTCTATGAATGATCTGGGCGGACTCTACCGGAGCAACGTGCTCTTTGCGGCAATGTCGCTGGTGTTGTTCTTTTCGGTCTCCGGTTTGCCGCCTTTCAGCGGCTTCTGGCCGAAGGCCATGCTGGTCCGTGCATCGCTGGACGCCAGCGCGAGCGGGCTCGCGACGATCATTCTCCTGACCGGCTTCCTGACGACCATTGCCGTTGGCCGCGTCTGGGCTCACGCCTATTGGAAGCCGGCGCCGGAGACTATGGGCACACCGGCAGCGGCGCAGATGAAGATGACGTCGCTGCTGCCGCTTCTCGCTCTCGTCGCCCTGACTGTCGGCTTCGGCGTGTTTCCCGAAACGCTGCTGCAGCTGAGCGACAGTGCGGCAGCCGGTCTACTCGATCCGTCTGCCTACATCCAATCGGTCTTTCCCGCGGAAGGAGCCGTCAATTGAAGCTGTTTCTCGCCAATATTCTTCTGGCATTCGCCTGGGGTGCCGTATCGGGCTCTTTCTCCGAGCTGAACATCGCTTTCGGCTTTGTGCTCGGCTTTCTGGCACTGATGCTCATCCGCGAGCAGGTCGGCTCGGCGAGCTATCTGACGCGGGCGAAGCGAATCCTCGCCCTCGTCCTTCTGTTCCTCAAAGAACTGGCACTGTCGGCTTGGAAAGTGGCCGTGCTGGTCGCCTCGCCGAAGATGGACGTGAAGCCCGGCATTCTGGCGCTGCCGCTCGATGTGGATCGCGATGGCGAAATCACGCTGCTAGCCAACCTGATCACGTTGACGCCGGGCACGCTGTCGCTCGATGTGTCGGACGACAAGAAGACGCTGTTCATCCATGCGATCGACTGCTCCGATCCTGATGGCATCAGGCGCGACATCAAGGGCGGGTTCGAGCAACGCATCATGGAGGCTTTCCGGTGACAGAGCTTGGACCGATCCTCGAAGCGTCTTTGACCTTTGCCTTCGTTGTCTTGAGCTTGGCCCTGCTCCTGTGCGTCTATCGCGTCATCAAGGGACCGACGCTGCCCGACCGGGTCGTTGCACTCGACATGCTGGTTGCCGTCGCAATAGGGCTGATAGCGGCCATCGGCATCTATACGGGCTTCACGCTCTACGTGGACATCGCGATCGCTCTCGCACTTGTCGGCTTCCTTGCGACCGTCGCGTTTGCACGTTTCATTCTCGTCAACGCCGAGCGCGGTGCGTCCCAGCCGAATGGCACTGCCAGCCGCGAGCAAACCGCAGTCGAAGAGAGAGCGTCATGACCCTCGCGATCGAACTTGTCACCGCTGCGCTCGTGGTCGTGGGCGCGATCTTTTCGCTTCTGGCGGCCGTCGGCATTGTCCGGCTGCCCGACGTGTATTCGCGTATGCACGCGGCATCCAAGGCCGGAACCGTGGGCTCGGGCCTTCTGCTGATCGCGCTTGGTCTTCATGCGCTGGATGGCGGCACCTTCATGCGCGCCATCGCCGGCGTCATTTTCCTGCTTTTGACTGCACCGATCTCGGCGCATCTTCTTGCCCGTGCCGCTTATGCTGCTGGGTATACCTTGTCGCCGCTGACCGTGCTGAACGAAATGCCCGTCGAACCGGGTTCGGCTTCAGCGTCGGGATCCAGGTCTGATTAAGCGGCCAGTAGGCAGTCGCTCGTCATGGGAGCATGCCCTCAGCAGCCGGCGCTATGCACGGTGCGAGATGGTCGCTGTTCTGTGTCCGTTCCCATTCTTGATGTTAAGCGGATGTAGAGTGTTGGCAAAGAATACAACTCAGACGCGCTCGGCACGATTTTCATAACGATTTGAATCTTGGACAATGGATAGATTATTCATTGGCATCAAAAAATATCGGATTTTCCACTTTATCTTTCTGTTATAATATGAAAAACAGCGATGAATCGCCGTGTTGAATGCGTTTTGGATAGAGGTTTCGGGGCAGTCGATGGATGAGACGAGTGAGATGGACAATAAAGAACTGATCGTGGAACTTACGGCCGAGGTCGTAGCTGCCTATGTCAGCAACAATGTCGTGCCCGTCGGTGAATTGTCTGCTCTGATTGCTGATGTGCATCATGCCCTGGGCAACATGACAGTGCGACAGGAAGCTGTTGTTGTCGAAAAGCCGAAGCCGGCCGTGCCGATCAAGCGCTCCGTCCAGGATGACCAGATCACCTGCCTCGAATGCGGCCTCAAGTTCAAATCGCTGAAGCGCCACCTGATGACGCACCATACGCTGAGCCCGGAAGAGTATCGCGAGAAGTGGGACCTGACCGCAGACTATCCCATGGTTGCCCCGGCCTATGCGGAAGCCCGCTCGCGCCTCGCCAAAGAGATGGGCCTCGGCCAGAAGCGCAAGCGCCGCGGAAAGTAATCCCAGGCTTCCAGGCCTGTTGAAGAGAGCCCAGCCGGCTAGCCGGCTGGGCTTTTTCGTTTCCGAAACGGGGATAACCTTCCATTTCTCATGGCACGCGTATCAGCACCTGTTGCGATTATGCGCCTCGCATTCACATTTCCGTGGAGTCACTTGTCCCCGCACCGCGGGTTGGATTAAGAATATAATCCTATATGCAGGAGACGAGCATGCCACCCCAAATTTCGACCGCGCCCACAAGTGAACGCATCCGGCCAGGCGGATCGCTGCCGGACTTCGCCTCAGCTGTGAACGTGCATCTCGTGGACCAGTGCCGGGCGATCCAGGCGGTGGTTGACGAGATGGACGCGCTGGTTGCCGGCGAGCCGGCGCCCAAGAGAAGCCACAGGCGAGAAGGAGCGGCATCGCGCCGCGCGATGGTTCAGCGACGGCAGATCGCGATGTATGTGTCGCATGTGGTGCTGTGCCACTCCCTCACGGATCTGGGCCTCGCATTCGGTAGGGATCGAACGACGGTGAGCCATGCGTGCCATGTCGTGGAGGACCGCCGCGATGATCCGGCATTCGATCGCTTCATCGCCTCCATCGAGCGCGTTGCGGCCGCGGTTTTCCAGCGAGATGGGGGCGCGCGTGGGTTCTAGTGTTTCCGACCAATCCAATCTCGCGCGGCAGACCCTCAAGCTCGTGCGCTTTTGTACGGGCGGTGTAACAATAGAGAGGACATCGAAGGCGATCATTCTCACGGCGCTCGATGGCAAGACGGTGCGGGTGGCGTCATCGCTGCTTTGCGCTGCGCTGCGGGCGGGGCTGCTTATGGAGACGGAGGATGGGTTGCGCGCCACCGACGCGGGCTTGAGCTTTGCGCGACGGGCCTTGGCCGGCGCCGGACTCGATGGCGGCGATATGTGCTTTCAAAGCCAGCATGGGCAGATCAAGAGGGACACGGTCACGATCGACGGACAGCAAGCCATCGTCGCGCGCAACATGACAGAATCGCCGCTGGCTGCGATCGCGCGCATGAAGGGCAGGGACGGGCAGGCGTTCTTGAGCGGGCACCAGCGTGAAGCCGGCGAGCGGCTTTCGCGCGACTTCGTGCGAGGACACATGCAGCCACGCATTTCGGCGAACTGGGAAGCGAGCGTTGCCAGCTCCTCCGGACGCTCGGCAAACGGTACGGCTGACATATCGGATTCGGCGATGGCCGCCCGCCAACGCATCGACCGGGCCATGCAGGCCATCGGTCCGGAGCTTTCCGGTGTCGTCCTGGATGTCTGCTGCTTCGAAAAGGGGTTGGAACTGGTGGAACGCGAGCGCCAATGGCCGGCACGGTCGGCAAAGATCATGCTCAGGTCCGGGCTTTCGGCGCTGAGCCGCCACTATGGCTTCACACGATGAATGATCTCAGGCGGCGGCGCGTTCGGCTTCGCCCTTGATGCGCGCGACCATGGAGCGCAAACCGTTGGCGCGCTGCTGCGACAGGTGCTCGACAAGCCCCAGCTCATCGAAAAGGTTGGAAGCGTCGAAAGCCTCGATTTCGGAAGCTTTGCGGCCGGAGAAAGCACTGAGAGCGATGGCGACGAGGCCCTTGACGATGTGGGCATCGGAATCGCCGCGGAAATGCAGCACAGGATCGCCCTCGGACCCATCGCGCCGGGAGACGAGCCAGACCTGGCTGGCGCAGCCCTGAACCTTGTTCTGGTCGACCCGCTCGTCGTCGGTCAGCGGGTCGAGCGTACGGCCGAGTTCGATCACGTAGCGATAGCGATCTTCCCAATCGTCGAGAAAGGCAAAATCGTCCTTGATCTGCTGCAGCGGCGTCATGATCGGTCCCGTCTCTCAAGTGTCTAGCCGCATATAGGCGACGGATACCCGAAAATCACGGGGAAAAGGGCGGACAATTTCAATCGAGCGGCTGCGGCGCGGTGTAAGGCCTGACGGTCGGGGGCAGCATGACCGCGGCCTCTTCGGGCGTGGAGCCAGCCACCGCGGGAGCGGCTTCGGCGGTTGCACCAAGAACGGTGCCGGTCGCAAGCGGATCTGCGGCACCATTGCCGTCGCCTAGCGCCGAGTCGAGATATTGATAGGCAATGCGCGCCCCATCGCGGGCCCGAAGACCAAGTGCGTTCAAAGTTTCGCCGCCGGTGACGCAGACATCGGGGTGGCGCTCGCACATGGAGCGGATGTCCTCGATCGCCACGCCGAGTGCGAAGATCGTTTCCCCGACCGCCAACGGCTGCTCGTTTTCGCTGGTCTCTCTGCTTTCCAGAAGAGGAAGGCTGAGCAAGACAACCGAAAACCAGAATGCACCTTTCAGCAGAAATCCCATCGTTCAAGCCTTCCCGCAGAGTTCGATCCGGGTTTCTGAACCGTCCCGGTATCGCTTGTTGAGAAGGACCATAACGCAAAGGTTCAAATGCCCGTTTGAGCCGAGCCGCAGAATTTGATTCAAATTTTATCGATCGATGGCAGCGCCAACTTGGTGAAACGCTTCAGGGGCAATTGTATCAAATGCCCGGATTGGCTGGCTTTCGATGCCACGAAACCAGGACCGGCAGCAGGGCCTGGTCAAAATTTCGGGGGCCATTGCGAGACCAAGCGTTAACCATACCGACGGTTCCACCGGGCGCATCCTGCCATTTCCGCTGAATAGGCCGCGTTCGGTCAAACCACTGCCTTTCGGCTTATCCATTCCTTAAGGGCGGGGGTGCAACCTCGGCTTCAAGACGATGAGATTTTTGTAACGAGTTCGGACCCGTCGGTGACATTCTGGAACGCTATGCATAGCAGGGTCGCGACCATGATCGGTCGTGCCGCCAGCGCCTGCATCAACGAAGCCCTCAACGAGGGGCCGGAGATGGATGCGCAGGTGAGGATGATGCGCGTGCTGTTGACCAGCGCGCTTGCCGCGCCGCTCTTGCTGCTGCCACTCGTCGCATTTCTGGCCGCACCTGCTGTGGCCTTGCCAGCGGCCATCATCGCATCCGCAATTCTTCTGAGCGCTGCAGCCATGCTGGGCGTGACCGGCTCGCGGCGTCTCGGCGCAGTGACGCTCGGCGCGCTGGTCGCCGGTACTGCGCTCGCCGGCGCTATGCTCGACACCAGTGGCACGGAGCTGAGTGTCGTCGTCTGCGCGCTTATTGGCGCGATGCTTCCCGTTCTGGTGCTTGGCTTCCGGAACGTCGATGGCTCGTCGCAGGAACGCGAGATTGCGCCAGTCGACGACTTTGCGCTGGCGGCGCACATGTCCGGCTTTGTGGCGCTGCTCGACGAACAGGGCGCTCTGCTGCGCGCCGGCGGTCACGAGCTTGGCGATTTCGCTGAATGGATCGACGTCAACCGTCCGCGCAGCATGATCGAGCGCATTCACGTTTCGGATCGACTGCCCTTCATGCAGGCGCTCGACCGCATCCGTCTCGGCGGAGCGCGCGAACGGCTCATGGTGCGGCTGCACCGGGCCGCGATGGACCGGCAGTTCGTCCATGTCTCGATCGATCTCTCGCCCCGCCTTCTGGCGACGGGCGAGGTGAGCGACATCATCGCTCACATGCGGATCGTCGACGAGGAGATCGAACTGCGTGCCGAATGCACTCGGCTCGTGGATCTTGCCGAGCAGGCCGAGGGCGAGAAGACCCGCTTCCTCGCTGCCGTGAGCCACGAGATGCGCACGCCACTCAACGCCGTCATCGGGTTCTCCGAGATACTGGCACGGGAATATTTCGCGCCGCTCGCCGATGAGCGGCAGCGCGAATATGTCGGCCTGATCAAGCGGTCGGGCGAGCACCTCCTGTCGCTGGTCAACACGATGCTCGACATGAGCAAGATCGAGAACGGGCGCTATCGGCTGATCCATGAGGATTTCGATGTTGCCGCTGCCGTCGACGACTGCGTGAAGATGCTCGGCCTGGAAGCGGAAGACAAAGGGCTGACGCTGACGGCGCGCGCGCGCCGTGCGGGCCTGCTGAACGCCGACCAGCGCGCCGTGCAGCAGATCCTGATCAACCTGATCGGCAATGCGATCAAGTTCACCGAGCCCGGTGGCGTCATCACCGTCGATGCGACCCGCAGCGGCGCGATGATCCGCCTGACGGTGTCCGACACGGGCATTGGCATGCCTCCGGAAATTCTGAGCCGCGTCGGCGAACCGTTCGTTCAGGGTGACGAGGGCTATGCCCGACGCCACCAGGGAACGGGGCTGGGCCTTTGCCTTGTGAAGGGGCTCGCAAGCCTCCATGGTGGGCGGGTCGTGATCGACAGCGTGATCGGCCGCGGCACGGCCGCGACGGTGGAACTTCCTGCCGAAGGGGTGGACAGCACCGAGCGACAGGCAGACAACAGCGCGCGCATGGTGGAGTTTCCACCGCGATTGAACACGAGGGAGAAGAAGACAATCAATGCCGGCAAAGTCCACGAAACGACCGCGAAAACAGCCTGAACCCCGCCGCAAGGCGCGGCGCTCTCCTGGTTTTGCGTCGCGGACTTTCGACGCAGCCGGGCGGCTCATTGCGCGCCATCCGTCGCTTGCCGCCGGTGGCGTGGTTTTTGCCGTTGTCTTCAGCTTCGTTACCGCCAACGCCATCTGGTATCAGCCGGGCGGGCATCCTTCGCCGCTCCTGTCGACGCGGACCGGCATCGCGCCCACCCCAGCGCCGCTGATGACGGCCGACGGGGTTGAGCCTCGACAGATCGAACAGGCAGGGCGCGACAGTCTGGGATCCGAAGACGGCGTGGAGACGATCGAGGATATTCTGACCCCGGTGCCTGCACGACGCGTGCAGAGCGTCGTCATCGAACGGCCGGAAGACCGGGACATGGCAACTGCCAGCATTCCGCCCGAGGCGGAGACGACGGTCGACGACATCGTGCGACCGTCCGCCCCGCAAGCGGCAGCGGAACGTGCGTTAATCGGCGAGATCCAAGCAGAACTAGCGCGGCTCGGCCACTACACCGGTGCCGTAGACGGGCTGACCGGGCCACAGACGCGCGCAGCGCTTGCAGCATTCGGAGCGGCTTCGGGCTCGGAAGGGCTCGGCCTGACCGCAAGCACGCTGCAGCGCTTGAAAGCCGCCGAGCGTGCCGCCCCGCCCGTTGCGCAGCCGCAGGCACGGACCGAGGCCCAGCCGCAGGCACGGACCGAGGCGCGGCCTGAAGCACGGCCGGAGCCAGCGATTGTTCAACGGGTCAGCGTCTCGCCGAACGAAACAGCGGCACTGACGCCGCCGGCAGCGCTCGGTGCCCGCGACAGCAGTGACTATTATACCCCGCCGGCCGACATTCCGACCGCCGGTGGCTCGGGCTCGACCGACGTCGAGACGGTGCGCAGAATCCAGCAGGGGCTCGTCAACATCGCCTATGCCGATGTGGCCGTGGACGGCATGCTGGGCAGCCAGACGCGACAGGCCATTCGGGAGTTCCAAGGCGACTACCGCCTGCCGACTACGGGTGAGCCCGACCAGGCAGTTCTCGACAAGCTTCAGGAAATCGGGGCTTTCTGAAGTCCCATGATGCGTCTCAAGAGCGATATCTTTGTATCGGCGCTGATCCGGCGCGTGTTCGCCGACGGTGGCTTTGCCGCTGTGGAAGCGAGTGGGGCGCCGGAAGCGGGCGCGATCTTCGTGCGATGCCGCTACCGCGACGGCACGGAAAGCCTGTTTGGCCCGGCTCCGCAATCGATCTTCGAGGATGGAGAGGCAGCCGGTGACCGGCTTTTCGAGCTGCGGTTGGAGCGGGTAGAGCACGAGAAGGTCCAGGCCCTGCTGGCCAAGGAACGCAACTTCGACAGCGATCTCTGGATCGTGGAGATCGAGGCGGACGATCCGCTGCGCTATCTTGGTGTCAGGCCCGCCTGAGCGGCACACCACGTTGGAGGGCGTTGCGCTTGGGCGATTGATCCGCCCGCACGTCGCGGCGAGCGCTGTCGGCAACGACAGGCTGATGCGCTGCGCGCCTTGAAATCCAATCGGCCCGCTGCCAGGCCATGACCTTCTCGACGCATTCGACGAACGAACAGGAGCGCAGCAGCTGGAGCGAACGGCGCTCGCCGTCTTGTCCATCCGCAAGATGCGGGAAGAAACGCTCGAGCGCTGCGATGATCATCGTGTAGCGCAGGCCCAATGCCACGAGCGTTTGTGCAAGCTGGGCGCCCGACACGTCCATCATGATGCGCTCGGCGAGATCGAAACGCGATGCGAGCGCATCGGCGAGCGCCGTGGCGAAATAGATCGTGTCGCCTTCCTCGACGTGCCGGATGAGGCGGCTTTCCACATCCGGTGCAATGCGCGCCGGCAATGTTGGCGGGTCTGCGTAGTCCGGCGTGTTGCGCATGACGATCGACCGAAGCTTGTTGCGGATGTCTTCTTCGCGAGCCTGCCGTTCGACGGCGGACGGCGTGCGGGAGGCAGGCTCGGCCGCTGCAGCCGATGTGTCGCGAAGCGAGAGCGTCCGCTTTACTGCCGGATGGGCAATGGCGGACAATGCGGCAAGCAATTGGGGTGACACCGAGCGCCGACGTGCGGCGGCGCGGGCATGGGCAACGCCGTGCTTTTGCACCGCTTCGATGAGCAGGGACTCGTCGATTGCGCTGGAGTGCACGATGAAGGGAGCCGCGATACCGACCGGTTGATCCAGAATGAGACGGCTGGCGGCCTCGGGCATGATCGGCGCGCGCGACAGGGCCGCTGCTGCCGTACGCTTTGCTTCTTCCGAAGCGGCCTCAAAGAGTGGGACGAACAGGTCGGCGAATTGCTTGAGATCGCGCTTGCTGGGCTCAGGCATGGCCTCAAAGCTGGCAACCGTCGCCAAGAGCACCGCATCCTTGCGGCCGGCTCGCCCTGAGAGTTCGAGATCACGAAAACGATCGGACACGTGAACCAGCACCTACGCAAAACAAAAAGTGATGAACCGAGACTAAACAGAAAGGCTTAGCAAGGTGTTAACCATCTGCTGGCTGAATGGCGCAATGGACTGTGGGCACGGGGCTTTTGACGATGATTCGCAAGCCGTTGCGGGCCGCAGATCCTGGGTGAAAACGTTCAGCGTTCATCCGTTTGGGCAACTGACGGAGAATGGCATGGCAGCGATAATTTCATTGAGAGACCTCGATCGTCGGCCGCGAGGCGCGAAGCGTCCGGAGCCATCGGAAAGTGCAACGATCCTGATGTTCACAGGCGTGCGGATCGACCGGTCCGGCAAAGGCCTGCCGGTCGTGCAGATACGGCGTGACGAGGCAGAACGTCCGCACGACGGGCGCTGAGGTTCAATCAGCCAGCGGCTCTTCGCGGCAGGTGGCCGACGACAGGAAGTCGTTTGCCTGAGCCTGCATCGTCTGGTCCGGCACGACGGTGCGCATCAGCACATAACCATCTGTGACATCCGTTTCGACGAGGACGCTGCCTGCAAGGTTCGGCGGCAGGCCCTCGCGCAGCCGGATCATTTGCAGAGGATTGGCGAGCGTCACGTTCATGCCGCCCCCCTCGGAGGTCCGGTCATTCATGCTGAAGAGCTCGTTGGAACGCCGGTCGAACACCGCGAGCGACCAGAAGGGCACCGCGCCTTCGGCCTGAAGATGGATCGGCGCGTCGGCAAGAACGAAGCGGCAGAGATAGGTCGTGGAATAGGGGGTGTCAGAGACAAGCTCCGTCGACGTTACCTCAGCGCTAACCGCGGAAGCCGGCAGGAAGCGATCATTCGCCGGCAGAGATGAAATGCGTGAATAGACGTCGTCACTCGCAAAGAAGGGCAGAGTGAGGATGATCACGATATGCAGCACGAGCGCGCCGACGAGACCCGCGAGAATGGCGAAGACGAGATTACGCATCGGCGCAATCCTGACGCTCGATCTCAGGCATCTCCAGATCGATCAGCCCGAAGTTGCCTGCGGCCGGGGTGTCGAAGAGGAGGAATTCGATGCCGAAAGGACCGTCTCCAGACAGAAACAGCCAGTTGCCGGAGCGGGCCTCCGCGCCGAGACGAATTTCGAACGCACCGTCAGGCGCGCGCAGCACGCTTGCGGAATGCAGGGCACGCGAAAATGGCGGTTCGGCGTGGCTGATCTCACCGGACAACCCAGTCAGGCGCATGATCCAGACGCGGCTTGCAGGAACCTGGCCCGCAACCAAATAGGCGCAGGATGCGAGAAGTGGCGCGCCGGAGGTATCGGTCGTCGCCCGAAAGACGAGGCCTTCCGCCTGCCCAAGGCCGGAGCCATCGCCGAGCGCCCGTCTTGCCTTGTCATAGGGATTGGCGCCCGCGGTCTGCGCCAAGGGGTTGGCGACCCAAGGGCCGATCTCCAGGACATCGAAGGGATCTTCGGCATCGAGTGCGATCTTGGTGGCGGCAATGCCTCCACTGAACGCGATGGCGAGAGCAAGGCCAATGAAAAAGGGAATACGCAGCGCACCGATCATGGCCGCTTTCCTGCGTAAGGAGCATGGCCGTCCGATGGCACGACAACGCCGACAGGATCACGCCCGGTGATGGGTGGTACCTCAAGGATCACAGCAGGCATCAATCAGAGATCGCCGCCATCGATGCGATCGCGCAGTTCGGCCAGTTCGCCTTCCGGACGCTCAGCCTCATCGACGCCGAAACTTTCGACCATCTGCCGCAGGATACGAGTGCCTTCCTGCGATAGGGCGCGCTGACGCACCGGACGCGCTTCGCCCGCCTCGGCGATCTGCGGGCTGTTTGCGTCGACTGCGGCGGGTGCTTCAGGCTCGACGCCGGGGATGGCGCGCAGGTCGATGCCGTGATGGGCAAAATCCATCAGCCGCTTGAACGTCATCGCCGGGAGCGAGCCGCCCGTCATGTTGTTGGTCGCGGTGAAGTTGTCGTTGCCGTACCAGACTGCAGCGGTGAAGTTGCCCGTGTAGCCGATGAACCACGCATCGCGGTAGGACTGTGACGTGCCCGTCTTGCCGGCGGTGCGGATGCCGTCGAGCTTGGCGCGCCGGGCGGTACCCCATTCGGGGATCTGCGCCATCATCGTGTTCATGGAAACGGCTGCTTCTTCGGAGATCGCCCGTTCGGGCTTCGGAGCATCACGGCCGTGGTCGAACAGGACTTCGCCGCGATAGTTCAGGATTTGCGTGATGCCGTGCCGATTAGCCTGCATGCCGCCGGCCGGGAAGGTCGCATAGCCTGTGGCCATGTCCATCACGGTGATCTCCGACGTGCCGAGCGGCATGGTCTTGTCGGTGCGGACGGGTGTTTGCACGCCCATGCGCTGCGCCGTTTCCGCAATGCGGTCCGTGCCGAGATGATCGCGGGCAAGACGCACGGGAACCGTGTTCAACGATTTCGCGAGCGCGGTCGTCAGATTGACGGAACCCGAATAGCCGCGTGTGTAATTGCGGGGCGACCAGCCGTTCCAGGTGATCGGGGCATCGGAGATGACCGAATCGGGTGTGAACCCGTTTTCCATTGCCGTGGCGTAGACGAAGCCTTTGAAGGACGACCCCGGCTGACGCAGCGCTTTCGTCGCACGGTTAAACTGGCTTTCGCCATAGTCGCGGCCGCCGACCATGGCGCGCACTGCGCCGCCATTCTCGATCAGCACGACCGCACCCTGGGTGACGTCGAAGCTCGCGCCGCTCTGGCGCAGGTCGAACTCCAGCGCGTCTTCAGCAGCTTTCTGCAGGTCGAGGTCGATCGTCGTGCGCACGATCAGCGAATGCTCGGGAAAGCTGCCGGCGATGCGCTGAACTTCCTCGAACGCCCAGTCGAGGAAATAGTCGGGTGCATCCTTGGTGCCGCGATCGATGACGCTTGCGGGGTTGCGCCGGGCACCGATGACCTGTCCCTCGGTCATCAGGCCGCCCTGGACGATGTTGGTGAGCACCTGGTTCGCGCGGGCACGTGCGGCCGGCAAATTGTTGTGCGGGGCATAGCGGGCCGGCGCCTTGAACAGGCCCGCGAGCAGTGCCGATTCGGCCAGCGTCACATCCGTGACGGGTTTGCCGAAATAAAACTGCGAGGCGGCAGCGATGCCGAACGTGCCGCCGCCCATATAGGCGCGGTCGAGATAGAGGCCGAGGATCTCCTTTTTGGAGAGATTGGCCTCCAGCCAGATCGCGAGGAAGGCCTCCTTGATCTTGCGCTCGATCGTGCGCTCATTGCTGAGGAAGATGTTCTTTGCGAGCTGCTGCGTGAGCGTCGATCCGCCCTGAACGACCGAGCCTGCGCGGGCGTTCTCGCCCATCGCACGGGCGAGGCCGACGAAATCGATGCCGTAATGCTCGAAGAAGCGCCTGTCCTCGGTGCCAAGAACGGCCTTGACCAGATGGTCGGGCAGGGCATCGACCGGAACGGAATCCTCATGGATGATGCCGCGATGGCCGATTTCATTGCCGTAGCGATCGAGAAACGTGACGGCGAAATCGTCCTGCGCGCGCCAGTTGCCATAGGTCGCATCGAACGCTGGCAGCGCAAGTGCGAGGAGAAGCACGAAGCCGGCGGTGCCGAGCGTCAGGCCTTCGCCCATGATTTCCACGACGAGCCGCTTGGTCCCTCGCACGCGGAAACGGCGAAAGAAAATGGTGATTTCTTCCCAGGTCTCGCCGAGGCCGGAGCCTGCGCCCCAAAGCGTGGAATCAAGCCAAGAATCAAGCCGCAACAGGAGGTTGCGACGCCGGCGTGGCCTGTTGCCCTGACTGAAGGGATCCTGCACGATCGATTACGCCCCGCTGTACACGAACCACCGGCGTATGGCAGCCGGCAGACCTGCGGCCGAAAATGCCGCAGCCGATGATCGCCCCTTGAGGTTTAAATTTTGTCGCAGTTTGCGGAAAAGAACAAGCAATCCGGCATTGCGCCGGGCTCAAAGAAAAGTTGCGCGGCATGAATGACACACCCTTTTGGCAAACGAAGACTCTGGAGCAGATGAACGCGGCCGAGTGGGAAAGCCTGTGCGACGGGTGCGGGCGCTGCTGCCTCAACAAGCTGGAAGACTGGGATACCGGCGAGATCATCTGGACGAGCGTGCGGTGCCGCCTGCTCGACGACACGACGTGTCGCTGCTCCGATTACGAAAACCGGCAGGCGCAGGTACCGGACTGTATCGGCCTGACGCCGAAGGAAGTGCGCAGCCTGAGCTGGCTGCCGCCCACATGCGGCTATCGCCTCGTGCGCGATGGCGAAGACCTCTACTGGTGGCACCACCTGATTTCGGGCAGCCGCGACACGGTGCACGAGGCTGGCGTTTCGGTGCGCGGCCGCACGGTGCCGGAGGAGGGGATGGAGCTGGAAGACTACGAGGACCATCTGGTGGAATGGCCCTTCGAAGTGCCGGACACGGCGCGGTAAATACCGGCCTTCAGCCTTCACTGCAGCCGCAGGCGGCAGATGCATGTGAAGGTGAATCACGCGTTACCGAAACCCATGCGCTGAACGCACGGCTCCTTCACGCAATCGGCCATTCATATTGCGGTGCAATAAACCCATATTGCTGATGCACAGTGAATGACACCTTTTGGAGAAGATGATGAGCACCCCCCGCAGCTTCCGTGACCGCGTTTCCGGCTTCGCTACCTACATGAGCGGCCTGCGTGAATGCGCCGCAGCAGTTGAAGCTGGCCGCAAGCCGAGCGCCCGTGCGCTCAACTCGATCGGTCTGGACCCGAAGTCCTTCGACGGCATCAACTGGCGCTAAGAGCGACTGCTGATCCGGTCGACAGACCGACACTCCGAAGCCACCGCCGGCCAACGTCGCGGTGGCTTTTTGCATTCAGCTGCCTGCTTGGTGGTATAGGAAAAAATTCCTTGACACCGTGACGGTGGTTTGATAGGGTTCATCTACAGTCGGAAAAGTGCGGCTGGCGGGGCAGGGCGGCTGGAGCGCCCTGGCTTTGAGACGGATAGACCGAAGTTGAGCGCTGCTTTTGCGGCGCTTTTTTTATGCGCGGTGGGTGGATGATGGCGAAGACGGCAGCGGAGCGGAAGGGCCTGAAACTCCTGGACCGGCTCTGGCGAAGGCTCGAGCGCGAATACGGCGCGTTCGAAGTGATCAGAGCGCGATCGGAGAAAGAGCGGGCGGAGCGCAGTGACGCAGACGCACTGCGCGACATCAAGTCGATCCTTGATCTGATCGTGAGCTTCGCGAAGACCCATGAGAAACTTCTGGAACTGATCCTGGCCGATGTCTTCAGCAGGGACGCAGATGTGAAAATTGATCGGGAGCGGCTGGCGGCGCGCGTTTCGGCCCGGATCGAGGCGCTTTTTGCGGAGCGGATCAAGCTGGAGAGGGAGCCGGGCGGCGCTGATGGGGACGAGTGACGCAGGACTGACAAAGGGACTGTCGCAGGACGAGCAGACATTTATCGATACGGACTGGGCCTATCAGGGGAGGAAGGCCCAGCATCCGCCGGACGGGAATTGGCGCACCTGGCTTTTGATGGGCGGGCGCGGATCTGGAAAGACCCGCGCGGGATCGGAGTGGGTGCAGGGTATGGCATCCAGCACCGGGCGCCAAGCAAACGGGACGGGAGCCACCCGCCCGGAAATGCGGATCGCGCTTGTAGGAGAAACGCTCGGCGATGCGCGAGAGGTGATGATCGACGGCGTATCGGGCATTGCGCGGATCGCGCGACACGACCGCCCGCGGTTTGAAGCCTCGCGGCGCCGGCTGGTCTGGGCGAGCGGCGCGGTGGCGCAGATTTTCTCGTCAGAGGATCCGGAAAGCCTGCGCGGGCCGCAATTCGAGCTGGCCTGGTGCGACGAACTGGCCAAATGGCGGCACCCGGACGAGACCTTCGACATGCTGCAATTCGGACTGCGGCTCGGTGAACGGCCGAGGCAATTGGTGACGACGACGCCGCGCGCAGTGCCGCTTTTGAAGCGGATCATGGCCGACCCGACGACGGCATGCGTAAGGATTGCGACACAGGACAACAGCGCCAATCTCGCACCGGGATTTCTGGAGGCGATCGAGGGTCGCTATGGCGGAACCCGTCTTGGACGACAGGAACTGGGCGGCGAGTTGATCGAAGACCGGGAAGACGCGCTCTGGTCGCGCGCTCTGGTCGAACGGGCACGCCAGCGACTTGCAGGAAAGCTCCATCGCATCGTCATTGCGGTCGATCCGCCGGCGGCGGCGGCCGCGCCTGGGTCCTGCTGCGGGATCGTCGTCGCGGGACTGGACGACGCGGACCACGCGGTGGTGATTGCCGACGGGTCGGTCGCTGGTGCGACGCCTGCCGGCTGGGCACAGCAGGTGGTGGCGCTTTATCGCCGCTTCGGGGCCGATCGGGTTGTCGCGGAGATCAACCAGGGCGGCGACATGGTTGCGGCCATGCTGCGTTCGGTGGATGCGAAATTGCCGATCGCGACGGTGCGGGCAACGCGCGGAAAGTGGCTGCGCGCCGAGCCGGTCGCAGCGCTTTACGAGCAGGGCCGGGTGCGCCACGCGGGCGCCTTTCCCGACCTTGAGGATCAGATGTGCGATTTCGGGCCGGACGGGCTTTCAGGCGGACGTTCGCCGGACCGCTTGGACGCGCTCGTCTGGGCCATCACGGCCCTGCTGCTCGGCCATGATGGTGCGCCGCGCGTTCGCGGAATTTAGAACCAAGCGAGGACGACAGATGAAATTCTCTTTCAGCCTGCCTTGGCGCAAAGCCGAGGCCGGGGCGCGGCCGGCTGTGGAAACCAAGGCCAGCCAGTTCGGCGCGGGCTTCGTCGCCTTGCACCAGACGGTGGGTGCGCAATGGTCGGGCCGATCCTTCGGGGCGCTTGCTCATGCAGGCTACATGCGAAACCCGATCGGGCACCGTTGCGTGCGGCTGATTGCCGAAGCGGGCGCCTCGGTGCCGCTGATCGCCTATGAGGGGGACCGGGAGCTCGATCGCCACCCGGTCCTGGAGCTGATGGCGGCGCCCAACGGCAGCCAGGCGGGCGTGGAATTTCGCGAAGCGCTGATCGGGCAGCTGGTGCTTTCCGGTAATGCCTATGTGGAGGCGGTGGGGATCGGCGAGCGGCTGCGGGAGTTACATCTCCTGAGGCCTGACCTCGTGACGCCGGTGGAGGATCGGAGCGGCTGGCTCACCGGCTATGACTATAGCTGCCGTGGGCAGAAGCGACGCATCGGGCTTGGCCATGCTGGCGAAGGCGGGCTAATGCACTTGCGGCTGTTCAATCCGCTCGATGCGCATATGGGCTTTCCGCCGCTTGCCGCTGCCGCGATGGCGCTCGACCTGCACAATCAGGCCGCGATCTGGAACAAGGCCCTGCTCGACAATTCGGCACGGCCGTCCGGCGCGCTGGTCTACCAGCCGAAAGAGGGCGGCAACCTCACCGAGGAGCAATATGAGCGCCTGAAAGAAGAGCTGGAGGAGGGCTATTCCGGCGCAAGGCGCGCGGGGCGGCCGCTTCTTCTGGAAGGTGGGCTCGACTGGAAAGCGATGGCGCTGACGCCGCGCGAGATGGATTTCGTCGAGGCAAAGAACGGTGCTGCGCGCGATATCGCACTCGCACTCGGGGTGCCGCCGATGCTGCTGGGGATACCCGGTGACAACACCTATGCAAATTACCAGGAGGCGAACCGCGCGTTTTACCGGCTGACGATCCTGCCGCTGATGACGCGCATCTGTGCGCGCCTGACGCACTGGCTTTGCCCGGCGTTCGGTGACGACATCCGCATCAATTTCGACACCGACCAGATCGCGGGGCTCGCCATCGAGCGGGAAGCCGACTGGAAACGCCTGCAGGCTGCGGATTTCCTGACCGAGGACGAGAAGCGAAAAGCCGTGGGATATGAACCGCTTGAGCGGTGAATTGGATTCAGACCGGCAGCGGGTTGAATCGATCTCTCAAGGGAACGGGCAGGGGGTGAATGGAGAAGCGACGATGACGGACCTGATTCAGGACATCGGCCTTTTGCTTGCGAAGGGTCTCGGCGCCATGGCCGGTGCGATCATCTCGCTGATCTACCTCCTCCCGAAAAGCAGGCGCGAAGCGGCGGGGCGCTTCTTCATCGGGGTCGCGAGCGGGATGATCTTCGGCGGTGCGGTGGGCGTTGCGCTGTCCGACTGGCTGGCGATCGGATCGCGGCTGACACCGATCGAAATCACGCTGATGGGCTCTGCCGCAGCGAGCCTTTGCGCCTGGTGGGCTCTCGGCGTTCTGGCCCGGCTGGCCGAACGCTGGAAATAGCAAAGCCCGGCCGGGGCGGCTGAAGCGGGCGTCATTCGAGACATGAGGAACGACCATGAGTGCAGACGCGATCATCGCCTGCAGACAGAAGAAATATGCCGATCTGGCACTGGAGACAGTGACGGAGGCGGGGCGGTTCTCCGGTTATGCCAGCGTCTTCGACGCCGTCGACCTCGGTCGTGATGCGATCGCGCCCGGCGCCTTTGCGACTTCGCTGAAGGCACGCGGCTCCAGCGGCGTGAAGATGCTGTTCCAGCACGATCCCAATATTCCGATCGGCCGGTGGGTGTCGATCGTAGAGGACCGGCGCGGCCTCAAGGTGACAGGCCAATTGGCGATGGGTGTCGCGCGGGCGCGGGAGATCCATGAATTGATGCGGGCCGGCGCGATCGACGGGCTGTCGATCGGCTTCAAGACAGTTCGGGCGGAGGCCGACCGCATGCGCAACGTGCGCCGCATTCTTCAGGCCGACCTTTGGGAAATCTCGGTGGTGACATTTCCGATGTTGCCCGAAGCGCGGGTGGCCGCGGTGAAAGCGGCCGGCCGGGAGCAATTGTCGCTGGCGTCGATCATTCGCCAAGCGACTGAGATCATGCAGCAGAAAAAAGGACGATATCATGGATGAGCAGGCAGGCGTGCGCGCACCGGAAGTGAAGGCAGCCGATGAGGATGTCGGGGCAGCTTTCGGCGCCTTCATGAACCAGTTCGAGGCGTTCAAGGATGAGAACGAGCAACGACTGGACGAACTGAAAAATCGCGGCGCGGAAGATGTGGTGACGCGCGAAAAGCTCGACCGCATCTCCAAGTCGATGGACGCCCAGCAGCGATTGATCGATGAGCTGGTGCTGAAGCGCGCCCGCCCGGCGATCGGTGGAGCGACAAGCGCGCAGATGCTGGAGCGCAAAGAGGCGTTCGAGCGCTATGTGCGCCGCGGTGACGAGAACGACCTGCGGACGATCGAAGCCAAGGCGATGTCCTATGGCTCCGATCCCGATGGCGGCTTTCTGGTGCCAGATGAAATCGACACCGAGATCGGCCAGCGTTTGAGCTCGCTGTCGCCGATCCGGTCGATCGCGACGGTCAGGCAAGTCTCCGGCGCGGTACTGAAGAAGCCGTTTGCGGTTTCGGGCATGGCTGTCGGCTGGGTCGGCGAGACGGCGGCGCGGCCGCAGACGAACACGGCGCAGCTTGCCGAGCTGTCTTTCCCGACGATGGAACTCTACGCGATGCCGGCGGCGACCGCTTCGCTGCTGGAGGACAGCGCCGTCGACATCGAGTCGTGGATCGCATCGGAAGTCGAGATTGCTTTTGCCGAACAGGAAAGCGCCGCCTTCATTGGCGGCGACGGTGTCAACAAGCCGCGCGGCATCCTCGACTACGACACGGTTTCGGAGGCCACCTGGACCTGGGGCTCGATCGGAACCGTGGCGACCGGCAGCGCCGGCGCACTGGATGCCGACGCGCCTTCCGATGTGCTGATCGACACGATCTATGCGCTGAAGGCCGGCTATCGGCAGAACGCCTCCTTCGTGATGAACCGCAAGACGCAGGCGGCCATCCGCAAGATCAAGGACGCGGACGGCAACTATATCTGGCAGCCGCCGGCGACGGCCGGTGCGCGCGCTGCCTTGATGGGCTTCCCCGTCGTGGAGGCCGAGGACATGCCGGACATTGCGGCGGATGCGACGCCGATCGCGTTCGGTGATTTCCGGCGTGGCTACATGATCGTCGACCGCACGGGCGTGCGCATCCTGCGCGATCCCTATTCGGCGAAACCCTACGTGCTGTTCTACACGTCCAAGCGCGTGGGTGGCGGCGTGCAGGATTTCGACGCGATCAAGCTTGTGAAGTTCTCCGCCTAAGCGACGCCGCAACGACGGCATGCCCCGTTCCGGAGCGACCGGGACGGGGTCGATTTCAAAGGACATGGGACATGACGATTGTCGTGACGGACCCGGCCGTCGGCGAAGCGCTGACGCTTGCCGAGGCGAAGACGCATCTGCGCGTGGAGACCGATCTCGAAGACGGACTGATCGAAAGCCTGATCCGCGTGGCGCGGGAGTATCTGGAAAGCGTGACCGGCCTGGTTCTGCTGGAACAGGGCTTTCGGCTTTTCCTGGACGATTGGCCGAAGGCCCATGCGATCCTCCTGCGCCGGCATCCGGTGAAAAGCCTCGATGCCGTCATTGTCTATGACGCGGAGGGGCTGCCGGAGGACGTTGATCTGGCAAGCGTTCGGCTTGATCGGACGCGACGTCCGGCCCGGCTGATCGTTTCGGCGATCAAGGCGCCGGCGCGGATCGTCAACGGCATCGAGGTGGAATTTCGGGCCGGCTTCGGTGAGAGCGGCGCCGATGTGCCCGACGTGCTGAAGCGGGCAATGCTCATTCATGTGGCCGCAATGTACGAACTGCGCTCCGGCGTTCCGATCGGCCAGCAGCCGGCGCTCGTGCCGGATGGCTATGACCGGCTGATCGCGCCGTGGCGGCGGCGGTCGCTATGAGGCCGGGCGCGGTAATCGACCCAGGGCATCTGCGTATGCGGCTTAACCTGGAAGCGCCCGCCGATGATGACGATGGCCAAGGCGGCTCGACCGGGGAGTGGCAGCATGTCACTGGCCTCTGGGCGAAGCTTGAACCTATCAGCGCCTCGCACCTGGAGCAGGCATCACAGATCCAGCAAGCGGCAAGATACAGGGTGACGCTGCGCCACCGGCCAGATGTCGCCATCGGCATGCGGTTCACCCGGTTCGAGCGGGTGTTCCATATCCTGACGATGAGCGATCCCGACGAGACCGGGCGCTATCTCGTCTGCGCGTGCGAGGAACGGTCATGAGCGCCGCGCCGAACTTGCAGCAGGCGATGGTTTCAGCACTTCGAGCCGACGATGAGCTGATGTCGAACCTGAAGGTGGCGGACATCTTCGATCGACAGGTTCAGGGTGCCCGGCTGCCATACATCGTGCTCCACGCTTTCGAGACTAGGGAGTGGAGCACGGACGAGGATTGCAGCGAAGAGCACCGCGTCACGCTCGCCGTCTATTCCGGCGAGAACGGCAGGCGTGAGGTGCAATCGATCCTGAAGCGGCTGCGGCTGGTGCTGCATGACGCGGCGCTTTCGCCTGTCGACGCGCGGCTGGTCGGCCTCAGAGTCGTTTCGACCGATGTGAGGCGCGTGGAGAAGAGCCGGTTGCACCGAGGAACGATGGTTTTACGGGCGTTTACCGAAAGCGCCTGATTCAGATTGCGAGCGCCGGTCAAACGACCGGCAGGATGACGTTGTGGCTCCCACACGGGGGCCTTTTTCATGTTTGGAGATGGCCATGGGTGCGCAGAGGGGCAAGGACCTGCTGCTGAAGATCGAGAGTGGCGGGCAATTCGTGACAGTCGCGGGGCTGCGGGCAAAACGCCTCGCATTCAATGCGCAGACCGTGGACGCGACGGACTCAGAATCCGCCGGCCGGTGGCGCGAGCTTCTGGCGGGCGCCGGCGTGCAGCGGGCCTCGGTCTCGGGATCGGGGCTTTTCAAGAATGCAGAAAGCGACGCGCTGACGCGCACGGTCTTCTTCGCAGGCCAGATCGTGGACTGGCAGATCGTCGTTCCAGCTTTCGGCACGCTGTCTGGCCCTTTCCAGATCACGGCGCTCGAATATGCCGGGCGGCACGACGGCGAGATCACCTTCGAGATCGCCATGGAATCGGCAGGCGCGCTGGAATTCGGGAGTGACGCATGACGTTGCGCAAGATCACCGCGAACCCGAGGCGCGGCGAAATCGCCGCACCGATCGACGGCGAACAGCGGGTGCTGTGCCTGACGCTCGGCGCCTTGGCGGAACTGGAAGCGGCGTTCGGCGCCGACGATCTCTCCAAGCTCGTCGACCGATTTGCCACGGGTGGTCTCTCCGCGCGGGACATCATGCGCGTGGTTGGAGCGGGTCTGCGTGGTGGGGGCAATCTCTTCACCGATGACGAGGTGGCGCAGATGACCATCGATGGTGGTGCGCGCGGCTTTGCCGAACTGGTCGCTCAATTGCTGGAAGCGACATTCGGCGGCGGGAGCGCTGCCGCCACAAACCCTTGAATGCCGCAGATGCAGTCGAGCGACGAGAGGGCGCGCCACCTTTCCCCTGGGAAGGGGTGATGCGCATCTCGCTCCTGCATCTGCGGCTGTCGCCCGATCAGTTCTGGCGCATGACACCCCGCGAACTCGCGATGATTTTGGCGACCAGTCGCTCCACGCAGGCGCCGGACCGTGCGGCGCTTGACGACCTGATGCGCAGTTTTCCAGACAGGGAACAGTTTCCATGACCGAAGACCTTGCCTATCGCGTCGAACTGGACAGCCGTCCTTTCGAGCGCGCGCTGGGGGATCTTGAATTGCGAGCCGAGCGCCTGGGAAGTGCTCTGTCCGGTGCGATGCGCCGTGCCGCGGTCGAGGGCCGCGATCTCGACCAGGTGTTGCGCGGGCTGGCGTTGCGGATGAGCGACATCGCGCTCGATGCCGGCCTGAGGCCGCTGCAGAATGCCCTTTCAGGCGCTGTCTCCAATTTTGCCGAGAGCGTCGCCGGGCGCGTCGTACCCTTCGCCAAAGGCGGGGTCGTCTCGACGCCGAGCTATTTTCCGATGGGTGGCGACATCGGCTTGGCCGGCGAGGCGGGCGCTGAGGCGATCCTGCCGCTCGCTCGCGGGGCCGACGGCAGGCTGGGCGTTGCCGCAGGCGCAGGCCAGGGCGCGGGCGCGCCGATCGTCTTCAACGTGACCACGCCCGACGCGCAAAGCTTCCTGAAGTCGGAGGCGCAGTTGAGCGCCATGCTGGCACGCGCTGTCGGCCGCGGGACAAGGGGGCTCTGACATGACTGACTTTCACGACGTGCGCTTTCCGCTGCGGCTGGCAATCGCGACGAGTGGCGGCCCGGCGCGACGGACAGACATCGTGCAGCTGAACAACGGTCGCGAGCAGCGCAATGCGCGCTGGGCCAACGCGAGGCGCCGTTACGACGCCGGGACCAGCGTCCGAACGCTCGACGATCTGCACACGCTGCTGGCGTTCTTCGAGGCGCGGCGCGGACAGTTGCACGGCTTTCGCTTCCGCGACCCCATCGATTTCAAGTCTTGCGCTCCCTCTATCGCCATTGCTGCGACGGACCAGCAGATCGGCGTCGGTGACGGCGAACGAGCACGGTTCTCGCTCGTGAAGCACTACGGCGATGCTGCTGCATCCATCTCCCGGTCGATCAGCAAGCCCGTGCAAGCTTCTGTGCTGGTGGCGATCGACGGAGAGGCGGTGCCGGTCGATCGGTACGTGGTCGACGCGATGACCGGCGACGTCGTTTTTCTAACCGGTTTCGAGCCGGCTGCCGGAGCCGCCGTTACGGCTGGCTTCGAGTTCGATGTCCCAGTCCGCTTCGACATGGATCGGCTCGAGATCAGCCTGACCGCCTTTAAGGCGGGCCAGATCCCTTCGGTGCCGATGGTGGAGATCGCACCATGAGAGTTCTGCCAGAGCCGCTGGCGACGCATCTTCGCCAAGACGCAACGACGATGTGCAATGCCTGGAGGCTGACACGGGCCGATGGTGTCGTGCTTGGCTTCACCGACCATGATGCGACGTTGAGCTTTGCCGGAACGGCATTTTCGCCCGTGAGCGGCTTCGTTGGTACCGAGGTCGAAAGTGGGCTGGGGCTTGCTGTCGATACGAGCGAGGTCGCAGGCGCATTTTCCTCGGACGCGATCACCGAGCAGGACCTGAAAGCCGGACGCTACGATGGCGCGCGCGTGGAGCTTTTTGCGGTCAACTGGATGGCGCCGGCGGGGGGCCATATGCTGATGCAGGTTTTCGATCTGGGCGAAGTTTCGCGTGCTGGACAGGCGTTTCGTGCCGAGCTGCGCAGCATGGCGCAACAGCTCGACGCCGTCCGGGGGCGTGTCTATGGCCGCCGCTGCGATGCCAATCTCGGCGATCACAGATGTCGCGTAACCCTCGATGCGCCAGAGCTGACTGGAGTGGCGACCGTCATTGCCGTTGCGAACGGAGCAAAGCTGCGGGTCATCGGGCTTGAGAGCTTCGAAGATGGCTGGTTTCGCTACGGCCTTGCCACCTGGCAGAGCGGTGTGAACGCGGGACTGTCGGTCGCGGTGCTCAGTCACACCCGGCACGACGACGGCACGGAGATCGAGCTATGGTCGCCGATGGCCGACGCGCCGCAGGAAGGCGACATGCTCAAGCTCACGGCGGGCTGTGACAAGACGTTCAAGACGTGCCGAGAAAAGTTTTCCAACGGCCTGAATTTCAGAGGGTTTCCGCATTTGCCGGGTTCCGACTTCGCCTATGGCTATGCCGGCGAAAATGGTCTGCACGATGGCTCGCCGGTGGTGCCATGACGACGGCGGCGGACGTGACACGCCAGCTCATCATCGACGAAGCGAGGCGGTGGTTGGGCACGCCTTATCGGCATCAGGGATCGAGCCTGGGCATCGGCTGCGACTGCCTTGGCCTTGTTCGTGGCGTCTGGCGCGCCGTGTACGGTTGCGAACCGGAGGCGCCTGGTCCCTACGCTGCGGACTGGGCAGATGGCAACCAAGGCGAGCGTCTCCTGGAAGCGGCTGAGCGGCACTGCGGCGCGGGTTTCGGCCTCGCAGCCGCGCAGCCGGGTGACCTTATTGCGCTGCGCTGGAGGCCCGGTCAGCCGGCCAGGCATATCGGCATCTTGAGCGGCCCCGACCACTTCATCCACGCCTACGAGCAGGCGAGCGTCGTCCAATCGGCCCTGGTGCCTTCTTGGCGGCGTCGTGTCGCCGCAGCCTATCGCTTTCCGGGGATCACCGACTGATGGCAACCATTCTTTTGCAGACAGCCGGAGCGGCATTCGGCAGCCTGTTCGGTCCATTCGGCGCGATCGTCGGTCGTGCGGCAGGCGCCTTGGCGGGTGCTGCGGTCGACCGTGCGCTGATCGGCGGCGAAACGCGGCGGGGACCGCGCCTCGAAGGCGGGCGCATTCCATCTGCCGACGAGGGCGCGGGGATCAACCGCCTGTATGGCACTGCGCGGATTGCAGGCACGCTGATCTGGGCGACGCGCTTCGAAGAGGCCGTGACGCGGGAGCGACAAGGTGCGAAGGGCGGCGGCCAGCGGGTCGAGACCTACAGCTATTTCGGCAATTTCGCGATCGGTCTGTGCGAGGGCGTGATTGCCGGCGTGCGGCGCGTCTGGGCCGACGGACAGGAGCTCGACCTGACCGCAATCGAAATGCGGGTCCATAGCGGCACGGAAGAACAGCTTCCCGACCCGCTGATCGACGCCAAGCAGCGCGACGGCGAGGCGCCGGCTTATCGTGGCCTCGCCTATGTGGTGTTCGAGCGCTTACCGCTCGACCGTTTCGGCAACCGGATCCCGGTGCTGACATTCGAAGTGATGCGCCCGATCGGTCGGTTGGAGCAGGGGCTGCGGGCCATCACCATGATCCCGGGCGCAACGGAACACGGCTATCAACCGGCACCGGTGTCGGAGCGAGTGGGCGACGGCGAGGGGCAGTTTCTCAATCGTCACGCCTTGCATGCAACGAGCGACTGGGTTGCATCGCTCGACGAGTTGCAGGCGCTCTGCCCCAATCTTGAAAGCGTGGCGCTGGTTTGCGCCTGGTTCGGCAGCGACCTCCGTGCGGGGGCCTGTCGTATCGATCCGAGGGTAGAGGTGGCTTCGCGGCTGGACGAGAGCCAGCCCTGGTTAGTTGCGGGTATCGGTCGGCAGTCGGCCTTGCTCGTTTCGAGGAAGGACGGTTCGCCCGCCTATGGCGGCACGCCGAGCGATGCGAGCTTGCGTGCAGCCATTGCCGATTTGAAGGCGCGCGGGTTGAAAGTCTATCTTTATCCGTTCGTGATGTTGGATGTTCCACCTGGGAACGGCCTGCCGGATCCGGAAGGCGGAGCCGAGCAGCCGGCTTATCCGTGGCGAGGTCGCATCACAAGTTACCCGGCGCCCGGCCGCCCGGGCAGCGCCGATCGCACAGCGGCGGTGCGGGCTCAGGTGGATGCCTTCTGCGGACCCGCACTGCCGACGGACTTTGCGGCCGGTGCAGGAGGCGTCGTCTATTCCGGCAGCGATTCCGGTTATCGACGGTTCATCCTTCACTACGCGCATCTCGCAGCGCAGACCGGCGGCGTCGATGGGTTCATCCTGGGCTCGGAGATGCGCGGCCTGACGCGTCTGCGGGACGAGAACGACGCATTCCCGTTCGTCGATGCGCTCATCCGCCTCGCCGACGACGTGCGCTCCGTCATGGGTCCCGCCACTCGCCTGACCTACGCCGCCGACTGGACCGAATATTTCGGCTATCGACCGGATGACGGCAGCGGCGACGTTTTCTTCAATCTCGATCCGCTTTGGATGAGCGACGCGATCGATGCGATCGGGATCGACAACTACATGCCACTTGCCGATTGGCGGGACGGTGATGTCACCGATGGCAATCCCGATGGGTTCGCCAACCCTACCGATCGGGAGGGGATGCGGTCACAGATAGCGGGCGGTGAAGGGTTCGATTGGTATTATGCGACGGCCAGCGACCGCGCCGAGAGGCGTCGCACGCCGATCGCCGATGGTGCGCACGACAAGCCCTGGGTCTTCCGGACGAAGGATCTGGAAGGCTGGTGGAGCAATCCTCATTTCGAGCGGCGGGGCGGTGTGGAACGCGCGCTGCCGACCACCTGGCTGCCAGGCGGAAAGCCAATCTGGTTCACCGAGCTTGGCTGCCCGGCAGTCGACAAGGGAGCCAACCAGCCGAATGTTTTTCCCGATCCGAAATCGTCGGAAGGGCAAATTCCATATTTCTCGACCGGCGCGCGGTCCGATCTCATTCAAAGACGCTTCATGGAGGCTCATCTCGACCATTGGTCGAGCAGTGATGTGCCAGTCGGCATGGTCGACCCAGCCCACATCTTCGGATGGACCTGGGATGCGCGCCCCTATCCCGCTTTTCCGGCTGACAGCGCTGTCTGGTCCGATGGGGCGAACTGGCGCACGGGCCATTGGCTGAACGGCCGGCTGGGGACCGCGGCCATGGCAGACATCATCGAAGCGATCGGAATCGACCACGGCGTTTCGTCCATCCGGTGCGACGATCTGAACGTCGATCTCATCGGCTATGTCCAGAGCGAGCCGATGACGGCACGCGCTCTGATCGAACCGCTTCTCGAACTTGCTCAGGCGGATGCCCATGAAAGTGCAGGCGTCATCCGCGTCCGCTCAAGGTCTACCAGCGTTGTGGCGCCCCTGGCAGCGGATGTGCTTGTCGAACCTGACGAGGCTGCGACGATTGCGTTTGTGCGATCGCAGCCAGACGAGCTCGCCGTTCAATGCATCATCGACCACATCGATCCCGACAGCGAGTATTCGGCGGCCATCGGCAGGTCCCGCAGGCTGGAAATGTCGGAGACGCGGCTGCAGCGGCTCTCGCTGCCTGCTGTGATGACCGAGGAAACGGCTGGGGCGCAGGCGGAGGCCTGGTTGCGCGACCATTGGGCCGGAGGTGAGCGGGCGACTTTCGCTCTGCCGCCATCTCGGATCGAGGTCGAACCGGGTGACGTGCTGCTTCTGGAAGAGCAGGGCACGACACGCTGGGCAGTGACCCGCGTCGAAGATGGCGGCTCAAGGCGGATCGAAGCGAGCAGCATCGCCGAGGCTCAGCCGAAATTGCCGGGTACCGGTGGAACGAGGCCACCGTCACTTCCTGACAGGCTGGCGCCCTGGCTGCCCATGATCGAGCTGATCGATCTCCCTGTACTCGACGGCTTCGATGAAACAGGGTGGTTCAAGGCGGCTCTCTGGAGCAGGCCGTTCAAGCGCGCTCTCCTTTCCATGTCCGAAGGGGAGGAAGGCTTTCGCGAGAGAGCAGAAATCGAACGACCAGCTCGCATGGGCGTGCTGACCACTGCGCTGCAGCCTGGTGTCGCGAACCGGTTCGACCGTTCCGGTACATTGTTTTGCCGGCTGGCCTTCGGCAGCCTGGAATCTGCAACCGAGCTTGCTGTGTTGAACGGCGCCAACGCGCTGGCAGTGCGCAGCAATTCCGGTGCCTGGGAGGTTGTTCAGTTCACGCACGCCGAGGAGACCGAAATCGGTCACTGGCGACTGAGCGGCCTGCTCCGGGGGCAGGGCGGCACGGAAGACGCGATGCTTACGGGTGCAGACATCGACGCGCGCATTGTGGTGCTGGATGAGGCGTTGGCGCCGATCCGGTTGCGGCCGAGCGAGGTGGGCATCCCCTTCAACTGGCGAATTTCGGCGACCGGCGGAGAAGTACAGCAACTGGGGACACCAATTGCAGGCGGAACTCGAGCGCTGACGCCGCTTGCGCCGGTGCATCTCGAAGCCTTTCGGGATCAGGAGGGAAGCATCGACATTTGCTGGATCCGGCGCGGTCGTATCGATTCCGACAGTTGGCTCGACAGCGACATACCGCTTGATGCTGACGGCGAGCGATACCGCCTTCAGATTGAGGACGAATCTACGACCCAGCACGTCGTGGACGTCTTCGAGCCCCGGTTTCATCTTTCGGACGCGGAGCAACGCGCGATCTTCGGCGCGCCGCCTTCGATCATCGAGATCACAGTTCGCCAGATCGGATCGCGCATGGCTCTCGGGCTTCCGGCGCGCGCCGTGATCACCCTTTGACTTTCTTCAATCTGACAGGAGAATGAGTATGGATCCCATCAAGCCCTGGTATATGTCGCGCAGCATCTGGGGCGGCCTGATCGCCGCTGCAGCCTCTCTTGGAAGCCTTTTCTGCGTGACGCTCGAAACGGGTGACCAGCTCATTTTGACGGAGGCATTGCTCCAGGTCATAGGTGCTTTGGGTGCGGCGGCCGCGGTCTATGGTCGGTTTGCAGCCACAAGCCGCCTGTTTTAGAGACGAGGGACGCCGCAGGCGGGGCCGGCGGCGTCCCCTCAAAGAAGATTGCTGGCATTCATTTGCCGTTCAGTGTGCCTCCGGTAAAAGTGCGCCTATGAAACGGACAGCATCAATCGGAACCGCAATGCTAGCGTCACTTCTTTTTTCGGCCGTGGCCGCGACTGCAATGCCGACCGTTCAGGTCGACCACCAGCGGCCGCTCACCCAGATGGTGCAACTCGACTGCGGCGGCGCGGCACAGCGCGTCGTGGCCGAGACCGGTGGCACCCTGCTGTCCGTATCGCCAGGTCCGAACGGAACCTGCAGCGTGACGGTGCTGATCCCCGGCAATGGCAGCGACGACAGGCCGCGTCGCGAAACGCGGACCGTTCCCGCTGGTTGACGCAAGCGCCTTCAACAGGCACTGAACCATAATCTTTTCAAGGCGCGGGCCAGCTTTATGCGGATATTGGTTGTCGAGGATGATCGCGATCTCAATCGCCAACTGAGCGATGCGCTGGTTGATGCCGGCTACGTCGTCGATCAGGCCTATGACGGCGAGGAAGGCCATTTTCTCGGAGATACCGAGCCCTACGATGCAGTCGTATTGGATATCGGTCTGCCGGAAATGGATGGCATCAGCGTCCTGGAGCGGTGGCGCTCGGGTGGACGATTGATGCCTGTGTTGATCCTCACGGCCCGCGATCGCTGGAGCGACAAGGTTGCCGGTATCGACGCCGGTGCCGATGACTACGTGGCGAAGCCCTATCATCTCGAAGAAGTGCTGGCGCGCATCCGCGCGCTCATCCGTCGGGCAGCCGGCCATGCCTCCTCGGAACTGAGATGCGGCCCCGTGCTGCTCGACACCAAGGCTTCAAAGGCAAGCGTCGACGGCCAGCCGCTCAAGCTCACCTCGCACGAATATCGGCTTCTCTCTTACCTGATGCATCATATGGGCGAGGTGGTGTCGCGCACCGAGCTCGTCGAGCACATGTACGACCAGGATTTCGACCGCGATTCCAACACGATCGAAGTGTTTGTCGGCCGCCTGCGCAAGAAGATCGGCGGAGACTACATCGAGACGGTGCGCGGTCTCGGCTACCGCATGCAGGAGCCCGGCAATGGCGGCGGCACGGCCGAAAAGGGTTAGTTCTCTCACCTTACGCGTGTTGGCGGTTTCCACGCTTTGGGCGGTGATCGCGCTCATCGCCGTCGGTCTCATCATCAACACGCTCTATCGCCAAGGCACGGAACGCGGCTTTCGCGAATTGCTGCGCGCGCATCTCTACAACGTCGTGAACTCCGTCTGGATCAACGGCGAGGGCGAGTTGCGCGGAGAACCCGAATTCGGTGATCTGCGTTACTCCCAGCCTGCAACCGGCTGGTACTGGGTCGTGGAGCCGATCGAAGGGTCGAATTCGCCGCCGAAATCCTCGATCTCTCTCGGGGGCCGGTCGCTCGACCGGCCGAGCCAGGAAGAAATCTCCTTCAACGCCCTCTACGAGCGCGCCTATAACGTCGTCGATCCGTTCGGCAACGATGTCGTCGTCATGGAGACCGAAGTCGAACTGAACGACGAAGGGCGTGTCGCGCGCTTTCGCGTGACGGGCAATCGCGATGCGGTCGAGGCCGACGTGGCCGAATTCACCAACCGACTGACGATTGCCCTTGTCATCTTCGGCGTAGCGTCGCTTTTCGTGAATGCCGGCGCGATCCTGATCGGGCTGCGGCCACTGGACAGCGTGCGTCGCGCACTCGAAAGCATCCGGACCGGCAAGAGCTCATCGCTGAACGATGAATTCCCTCGCGAAATTGCGCCCTTGGCCGGGGAAGTGAACGCCCTGATCGACACCAACCGAAGGGTCGTGGAACGCGCCCGCATGCAGGTGGGCAACCTTGCGCACTCGCTGAAGACGCCGCTGGCTGTGCTGCTCAACGAGTCGAAGAGCATGACCTCCGAGCATGGCGACCTTGTCCGCAATCAGGCGGAAACCATGCAGCGGCAGGTACAGACCTATCTCGATCGGGCGCGTATCGTCGCGCAATCAGGATCCATTCTTGCGAGAACCGAGGCAGAGCCAGCTTTCGAACGTCTGATACGGGTGATGCGCCGGCTGAATCCCAATCTGGCTTTCGAGTTAAGCGTGAAACCCAAGGGCGTATGGATCGCGCTCGAGCAGCACGATCTCGAGGAGATCGGCGGCAACCTGCTCGACAACGCCGCCAAGTTCGCCCGCAGCCGGATCAAGGTGAGCCTCGCGGTCGGCGCTGTCGCTCCGGCCCGTCCCGACGATGGACCCAGCGATGGCTGGCTGACGCTGGTTGTGGAGGATGACGGGCCCGGACTGACGGCAGACCAGATGGCGGAGGCCGTCAAGCGCGGTCGCCGGCTCGACGAAAGCAAGCCCGGCACGGGGCTGGGGCTTTCCATCGTCGACGAGATCGCGCGGGAATATCACGGCGTTCTGCGGCTGACGCAGAGCCCGCTCGGTGGACTTCGCGCGGAAGTCACGTTGCCTGCCATCAAGGAAGCGGCGTCTCGGCTGCGACTGCGCTCGTAGGTCGCGAATTCGTCATTTGTTCTGTTGCCTTATCGGCCACAATGCGGCCATAAGCATCGGGCACCCAATTTGCGTGCCGATAATGGCTCCTGCGCCGGAAATTATACTTTTAGCGATGCTTCACTCCCTGCAGCACACAACGAAGTTCCTGGTTGTCATTGCGCTAGGCGCTTTGGCCGGATGCGCGTCTTCGCAAACCGGCAGCTCGACACTCGCCATGTTGCCGGCTTCGCTCAGCAGTGAGCGTGGGCAGACGGCCGAGAACGCCTTTCTGACCGCGTTGAATGGCGGGATCATCGCCCCGGTTGCCGGCAACACGCTCTCGGAACGAGATCTGCGCAAGGCGCTGGAAGCGGAATACAACGCGCTCGAGGCAGCCCCCGTAGGCCAATCGGTGGCCTGGACCAACGAACGATCCGGTCTGTCCGGCGAAGTTGCGGCAGCCCAGGCCTATCAGGTGGGTTCCCAGAACTGCCGCCAGTACACGCACACTCTGCGTGGCAATGGCCAGCCGATCGTCGCAAGAGGCACGGCATGCCGCTCGGCGGAAGGCACCTGGACGCCGCTGACCTGATTGCACCGGCACAGGCTGATTTTTCAGTCTGAAACGGCCGTGCCAGCTTGCGACCAAACGCCCCGAGACCAAGGTAACCTTTCCTTTGCTCTTGGAAGATGAGAGCCCGTCGGATATTCGATTGACATGATGTTCTGGGTACTCGCCGCCGTTCTGACTGCCCTCGTGACGATTGCGTTGTTGCTGCCCCTGGCGCGCGGCAAGCGCGCCGGCAGCGACGCGGAATACGATGTCGAGGTCTATTCCGACCAGTTGGCCGAAGTCGAACGTGATCGGGCAGGCGGCCTGATCGGCACGGACGAGGCAGCACACGCCCGCGCCGAGATCGGCCGTCGTCTTTTGCGGGCAAAAAAAGCGCAGTCTGCCGCAACAGACCGCCGCGGCGGAGGTCGCCTCACGACCGCTGCCCGCCTGTGCGTTCTCGTCGGCGTTCCGCTCTTGGGAATGAGCGTCTATCTCGCGACCGGCGCTCCCGGTCTCCCGGATCAGCCGCTTGCATCGCGTGCCACGACGCCTGAGGAAGCTTCTCCGATCGCGACGATGATCGCTCAGGCAGAGCAGCACCTTGAGGAAAACCCGGATGACGGGCGCGGCTGGGATGTTCTAGCGCCGATCTATCTTCGGGCAGGGCAACTGCAGGAAGCGCGCACGGCCTACCTGAACGCCATCCGCCTCTTGGGCCCCACCTCGGCCCGCCAAAGCGGCTACGGTGAAGCGCTTGTCGCGCTCGCCAGCGGCGTCGTCACCGAAGAGGCCGCTGTGGCTTTTCAGTCCGCGCGTGAATTGCAGCCGGACGAGCCGAAGGCAGCGTTCTATCTGGCCCTGGCGCTGGAGCAGGAAGGGCGCGACGATCGTGCCCTTGAAGCGTTCCGCCGGCTTGCAGAACAGTCGCCGCCTGACGCTCCCTGGATGACGGTGGTGAACGAGAAAATCGCGGCGCTGGGCGGGCAGGTTGCCGACATTAGTCCTTCCGGCCTGCCGCCTTTGAGCCTGTTGCCGGGTGCCGAAGCAGATGCAAATGCCGATTCCGGCGATGTCGCGTCAGTTCAGCCGCCGCTTCAGCCCGGCCCATCGCAGGACGATCTGGCTGCGGCGCGTGACATGAGCGACGAGGAGCGCCAGGCCATGATCGAAACGATGGTCGGCAACCTTGATCGTCGCCTTCGAGAGAACCCGCAGGACATCGAAGGATGGATCCGATTGGTTCGTTCCTATGGAGTGCTCGGTCAGCCCCAGCAGGCCGAAGAGGCGCTTGCCCGGGGGCTTGCCGTGTTCCCTGAAGAGAGCGAAGATGGCCGGGCACTGCTTGCCGTCGCGCGCCAGGTTGGAGTTGACCGGCTGGAAGAGGAGGGTGCGCAATGACGCGCAAGCAGAAACGCCTGGCGGTCATTGCCGGAGGCATGGGCGTCGTCGCGGTTGCCGCAGCCCTCGTTCTGGTCGCGCTGCGTGACGAGATTGTCTTCTTCCATTCGCCCAGCGATCTTTTGACCAACGCCGTGGAACCCGGCACGCGCATCCGTCTGGGCGGCCTGGTCGCCAACGACTCGCTCAATCGCTCCTCCGGCACGCTCGTTCGGTTTGCCATCGAAGATGGCGGCAGCGAGGTGGAAGTGGAGTACAACGGCATCCTCCCGGATCTTTTCCGCGAAGGGCAGGGCGTCATTACTGAAGGGGCGTTCCAGCCGGGAAGTCCGGTTTTCGTCGCGGACACAGTTCTTGCCAAGCACGACGAGAATTATATGCCGCGCGAAGTTGCCGACAGTCTGCGCGAGCAAGGCGTCTGGCAGGGTGAGGGGGAGGCCAATTGATCGATCGTCGATTGGTCACGGATAAGGGAGAGATAGGCGCATGATCGTCGAACTCGGACATTATGCGTTGATCATCGCCTTTGCGACGGCGCTGGTGCAGTCGGTTCTGCCGGTCGTCGGCGCACGGCGCGGCGATCAGTCCTTGATGGCGATCGGGGATACCTCTGCCATCGTCTCCTTCCTGCTCGTGCTTTTGTCGTTCTGCGCGCTGACCTACGCCTATGTGGTTTCCGACTTCTCGGTCCAGAACGTCTACGAAAACTCCCATTCCCTGAAGCCGATGATCTACAAGATCTCCGGAGTCTGGGGAAACCACGAGGGCTCCATGCTCTTGTGGATCCTTATCCTCGTCTTCTTCAGTGCGTTGGTCGCCTTCTTCGGTCGAAACCTGCCGAAGTCCCTGCGCGCCAATGTGCTCGCCGTTCAGGGCTGGATCACAACGGCGTTCCTGCTCTTCGTGTTGCAGACCTCGAACCCCTTCGCGCGGATCGTACCCACTCCGATGGAGGGCCGCGATCTCAATCCGATCCTCCAGGACATCGGGCTCGCGATCCATCCGCCGCTGCTCTATCTCGGCTATGTCGGCTTTTCGATCTGCTTCTCCTTCGCCGTCGCAGCGTTGATCGAAGGTCGGATCGATGCGGCTTGGGCGCGCTGGGTGCGGCCCTGGACGCTGACGGCCTGGATATTCCTGACCGGCGGCATCGCCATGGGTTCCTACTGGGCCTATTACGAGCTTGGCTGGGGCGGCTGGTGGTTTTGGGACCCGGTCGAAAACGCGTCCTTCATGCCCTGGCTCGCGGGCACTGCGCTTCTGCATTCTGCGCTCGTGATGGAAAAACGCGAGGCGCTGAAGATCTGGACGATCCTGCTCGCGATCATCACCTTTTCCCTGTCGCTGCTCGGCACCTTCCTGGTGCGCTCGGGCGTGCTCACGTCGGTCCATACCTTTGCATCCGATCCGAGCCGCGGTGTCTTCATTCTCGCCATTCTGGTGGTCTTCATCGGCGGCGCTTTCGGGCTTTTCGCGCTGCGGGCAACCTCGCTGAAATCCGGTGGATTGTTCCAGCCCATCTCGCGTGAAGGCGGACTGGTGCTGAACAATCTCTTCCTCACGACCGCCACTGCGACGGTGCTGATCGGCACGCTCTATCCGCTCCTGTTGGAGACGGTGACGGGCGAAAAGATTTCCGTCGGCCCGCCATTCTTCAATCTGACATTCGGCCCGTTGATGATCCCGCTGCTCTTGGCGGTACCGTTCGGCCCGCTGCTGGCCTGGAAGCGCGGCGATCTGCTCGGCGCTGCTCAAAGGCTCTATGTTGCAGCCGGTCTCGCTCTGCTTGCCGGTCTCATCGTTGTCTATTTCACAACTGGGGCGCCGGTGCTCGCGGCGCTCGCTCTCGCCATCGGCTTCTTCGTCATGTTCGGCGCGGTCACCGATCTCGCGTTGCGGGCAGGCGTCGGCAAAGTGTCGGCCGGCATCGCGATGCGTCGGCTCGCCGGCCTTCCGCGATCGGCCTTCGGTGGCGCCATGGCGCATTTCGGCCTCGGCGTCATGGTGATCGGCATCGTGGCGGTCACCGCATTCGAAACCGAGGCGGTTGCCGAAATGGCGCCGGGCGAGACGATCGATGCCGGCGGCTACACGCTTCGCTTCGATAGCATGGACCCGAACCAGGGCCCGAACTACGTCGAGGATGTCGGCCATTTCACGGTGCTGCGGAATGGCGCGGAAATCTCGCGCATGGATTCTGCAAAGCGCGTCTACACCGCGCGGCAGATGCCGACGACCGAAGCCGGGATACTTACCCGGGGCTTCAGCCAGCTTTACGTGTCGCTTGGCGACTTCGTCACGCCGGAGGGCGCCGAGGCGCCGACCGCCATCGTCGTGCGCGTCTGGTGGAAACCGCAAGTCACGTTGATCTGGATCGGCTCGGTCATCATGGCATTCGGCGGGTTGATATCGCTGTCGGATCGTCGCCTGCGCGTCGGCGCACCGAAGCCGCACCGGCAGCGCAAGGCTGGCGGTCCTGTGATGGAGCCGGCGGAATGATCGGGGGCGCGCGCATTATGGCCCTCCTGATCGTCGTCATGGGGCTGGCGTCGCCCGCGTTCGCGGTGCAACCCAACGAAATTCTGGACGATCCGGCTTTGGAGCAGCGGGCACGCTCTATCTCCGCCGAACTGCGCTGCATGGTCTGTCAGAACCAGTCCATCGATGACTCCGATGCGGAACTGGCGCGGGATCTTCGCGTGCTTGTGCGGGAACGGCTGGTGTCGGGTGACACCGATGAGCAAGTCTACGACTACGTGGTTTCCCGCTACGGCGAGTTTGTGCTCCTGCGTCCTCGCCTGTCGATCCAGACGCTTGCGCTCTGGGCCGCACCCATTCTCGTCATGGGCGCTGGCATCGCCGCCATCGCAACGTTCCTGCGCAATCGTGATCCGCTCCAGGCCGGTCCGACACTGACAGAGGGCGAGGAGAAGGCGATCGCCGATCTGCTGAAAGAGCGCTCCAACCGCAGCTGACGGCGTCAAGCTTCGCCAACATTACCAAAATTTCATGTCGAGGACAGAGCGCCGTAATGTGACGTGCCCTATCTCTATGTCGACGCTGCCAAAGCAGCACGAAATCGGCAAGAACGAGGGTTAGACGTCCATGAAATCGAACCAGTCCTTCCAGACAAAGCTGAAAAGCATCCTGGCCACATCCACCATTGCTGGCGTCGCCGGTGTGATGCTCGTCACCGGCGTGCCGGCAACCATCAGCGCGATGGCCGATCCAGTCCGGATCGAGGCTCCGACAACCGCGCCAAGCTTCGCGGATGTGGTTGAGGCCGTTTCGCCGGCTGTCGTTTCCGTCCGCGTCCAGGGAGAAGCGGAAGAGGTCGCGCAAAACGAGGGCTTCGGTTTCCAGTTCGGACCTCCCGGCCTGGAAAATCTGCCTGAAGACCATCCGATGCGCCGGTTCTTTGACGAATTTGGTGGCCCGAACTTCGGCCAGCCCGGCCGACCCGACCGGCCGAACCGTCCCCGTGGTCCGATGCCCGTTTCTCAGGGATCCGGCTTCTTCATCTCTGATGATGGCTATCTCGTCACCAACAACCACGTCGTCGAAGGCGGTTCGAGCTACAGCATTATCCTCGATGATGGCACCGAATTGTCGGCCGAGCTGATCGGCACCGACAGCCGTACGGACCTTGCCGTTCTGAAGGTCGATGCGGACCGAGAATTCACTTATGTCGAATTCGGTGACGATCAGGGCGCGCGGGTCGGCGATTGGGTCGTTGCAGTCGGCAACCCGTTCGGTCTGGGCGGCTCCGTCACTGCCGGCATTATCTCCGCTCGCGGTCGTGAAATCGGTGCAGGACCCTACGACGACTTCCTGCAGATCGACGCAGCCGTGAACCGCGGCAACTCGGGCGGCCCGACGTTCAACCTCTCCGGTGAAGTCATCGGCGTGAACACCGCCATCTTCTCTCCTTCCGGCGGCAATGTCGGCATCGCTTTCGCGATCCCGGCCACTCTCGCACAAGACGTTGTGCAGGATCTGATCGAGAGCGGCAGCGTCAGCCGTGGTTGGATCGGAGTGCAAATCCAGCCAGTCAGCGAAGATATCGCTGAGTCCCTCGGATTGGCCGAAGCTTCCGGTGCTCTCGTCACCGCGCCCCAGCCCGATGCGCCTGCAGCTGCGGCCGGTATCGAATCGGGTGACGTCGTGACGGCCGTGAACGGTGAAGCCGTTGAAAATCCGGGTGACCTTGCCCGCCGCATCGCTTCTATCGAGCCGGGCACCGAGGTCGAGCTTTCGGTCTGGCGCAATGGCGCTTCGGAAACGGTTGCCGTCACGCTCGGTACGTTCCCGGCGGACGAGCAGCAGGCATCCGCGACGGAAGAACCAGTACCCGCGCCTTCGAGCGGTGGGGAGCTGACCGAATTCGGCATGACCGTTGCCCCCTCGGACGATGGCAATGGCGTGGTCATCGCTGAACTCGATCCAGACGGCACGGCTGCGGAGCGTGGCTTCCAGGTCGGTGACGTGATCGTGCGCGTGCAGGATCGCGATGTCGCGAGTGCCGAAGACATCACGGCAGCCGTTGCGGCCGCCGCTGAAGATGGTCGAGGCGCAGCGCTTTTCCAGCTGCGCAGCGATGAGCAGAACCGCTTCGTCGCCCTGCCGATCGATCAGGGCTGAGCGGAGCGAACCGAGGGCGGACCGTGACGTGGGTCTCCGGTCCGCCGTCTTCGCCCGAGGATGCGCAACCCTGCCCGCGACGCCAGATCCTCGGACGGAGACTTGAAGAGACGGCGAGCCGCCCCCCACGGCTCGCCGTTTCGCATTCGGGTGCGACCGATCCAATTCCCAACCCTGTCCAAGCGTTGAAATTGTGCCTATGAAAGAATTCATGAAAATCCTGCTGATCGAAGACGACCGAGAGGCTTCGACCTATCTGGTCAAGGCGTTTCGCGAGTCTGGAATCGCGGCCGATCATGCAGCCGATGGCGACACCGGCTTTCATATGGCCAGCCAGAACATCTATGACGTTTTGGTCATCGATCGCATGCTGCCGAAGCGCGACGGCCTGTCGATCGTCTCGGAACTGCGTCGGCTCGGCAATGAAACGCCGGTCCTCATCCTGTCCGCGCTCGGCCAGGTCGACGATCGCGTGACAGGCCTGCGCGCAGGCGGCGACGATTATCTCCCCAAGCCCTATGCGTTTTCCGAACTCCACGCCCGCGTCGAAGTTCTCGCGCGCCGCAAGGTTGGCACGCGTGAAAGTGAGACCAGCTACCGGGTCGGCGATCTCGAACTCGATCGACTGTCCCACGAAGTGCGGCGGGGAGGGCGCGACATCACGCTGCAGCCGCGTGAGTTTCGGCTTCTGGAATATCTCATGCGCAATGCCGGCCAGGTGGTGACGCGGACCATGCTGCTCGAGCATGTCTGGGATTACCACTTCGATCCGCAGACCAACGTCATCGACGTCCACATTTCGCGCCTGCGATCGAAGATCGAGAAGGATTTCGACCAACCCTTGCTGCGCACGGTGCGCGGTGCCGGCTACATGATCAAGGCGGATAGTTGAGCCGATGAAGCGGCTGCGCGCCCTCTTCGGCACAACGGCTGTACGCCTGTCGGCGCTTTATCTCGGCCTCTTTGTGCTCTGCGCCGTGGCGCTGGTCTTCTACGTGACCGCCATCTCCGGCAATCTCTTGCGCGCCCAGACCCAGGAAGCGATCGATGCGGAGATGCGGTTTCTTTCGCGGGCCTACCAAACCGGCGGCATTACCCGCCTCGTGCGCGTCGTCGAGCGTCGGTCCCGCCAGCCGGGGGCGGGGCTCTATACGATCACTGCACCGAACGGCGAGATCATCGCCGGCAATGTCGCTTCGCTCCAGCCGGGCACGCTGGACCGCGAAGGCTGGACAGCGCTTCCCTTCCGCTACGATCGCTATACCGAGAACGACGATACAGCGCGCCAGCATACCGCGCTTGCCCAGATCGTGTTCCTGCCGAATGGCATGCGCCTGCTGGTGGGCCGCGATCTCGGCGAGCCGGAGCTCTTCCGCAACCTCGTCCGGCGCGCGCTCGTCATCGCGCTCGCCATAATGGGGTTCGGCGCGCTGGCCATCTGGTTCTTCGTCGGCCGCCGCGCCCTTCAGCGCATCGATCGCATGGACCAGGCAAGCCGCAAGATCATCGCGGGTGATCTGGGGCAGCGTCTGCCAGTGGGCAGTTCAGGCGACGAATTCGACAGGCTTTCGGAATCGCTGAACGCGATGATCGGCCGGATCGAAAAGCTCAACGAAGGCCTGCGCCAGGTCTCCGACAACATCGCCCACGATTTGAAGACGCCGCTGACACGGCTGCGCAACCGCGCCGAGATGGCGCTCGCCGCAAGCGATACGGTCGATGACTATCGCGGCGCCATGGAGGATGTGATCGGCGAGAGCGACCAGCTCATCCGCACCTTCAACGCGCTTTTGATGATTGCCCGTGTCGAGGCAGGATCGGCGGCTGCCGAGCTCCAGGATATCGATCTGTCGGAGATCGTCACCGACACGGTGGAGCTCTACGAACCGCTTGCCGAGGATGCAGGCGTCACCCTGACCACCGCGGTCGCGCCCAGCATCTCCGTCAAAGGCAATCGGGAACTGGTCGGCCAGGCGCTGGCCAATCTTATCGACAACGCGATCAAATATTCGTCTGGCCTGCCGTCGGCGCGGATCGACGTGCGGCTGGAGCGACTGGCAGAAGGCCCGACGATCACGGTGGCCGACAACGGGCACGGCATTCCGGCCGACAAGCGCGCCGCTGCCGTTCAGCGCTTCGTCCGGCTCGATGACAGCCGCTCGCGCCCGGGCACCGGCCTGGGGCTGAGCCTTGTGGAGGCGGTGATGCATCTTCATCGCGGCCGGCTTGAACTGCTGGACGGCCTCCCGCATGAAGAAGCCGATGATTTACGGCCGGGACTCGCCGTCCGAATGCTGTTCGACGGCTAAGAATTCCGGCGCCTGGGAGGGCGACGTGACGAAGACTGAACTGACCACCGCCGCCCCCCTTGCCGACCTTCTGGCTTCGCCGCTTCGGCCGTTGTCCAAAGTCGACGAGAAATCGGCTCGTTCGGCATTGAAGGATTTTGCCGCGCGGGCTCCCGCATTGGGGGAGGCGCTGGCGAAGAACAGCGCGCTCGCCGCTTTCCTCGCGGCGACCTTCTCCCTGTCACCATTTCTGCGCGATACCGCTTTCGCAGATCCGGCGATGCTGGCGCGCGCGGTTACCGAACCGCTCGATCACAATCTTGACGCGCTGTGCCGGCAGGCACGCCAGGCGTGGAAACCTGCCGGAGACGCTGAAGGCCCGGTAACCGAGCAGGCCCTGATGGCCTCGCTGCGGCGGCTGAAGCGCGAGGCGGCGCTGACGCTCGGGCTGGCCGATCTTGCAGGCGTCGCATCTGCCGCCGAAACGACCGCCTGGCTGAGCGATGTGGCCGAAGCAAGCCTCGCCGCCGCAATCGATTTCCTGCTGCTCGGTCTGGATGATGCCGGCAAGATCACGCTGCCCGATCGCGCCAGTCCGTCCCAGGGCTCGGGCCTCATCGTGCTGGGCATGGGCAAGCTCGGCGCGCGCGAACTGAACTATTCTTCCGATATCGACATCGTTCTGTTTTTCGAGCCGGATGCCCGTGTGCTGAAGGATCCGGGCGACGGGGCCGATCTCTTTTCCAAGATGGCGCGCCGGCTGATCCGCATCATGCAGGAGCGCACCGGCGATGGATATGTCTTCCGCACCGATCTCCGGCTGCGTCCGGATCCCGGCTCGACGCCGCTCGCGATCCCGGTCGAAGCTGCGCTGAATTATTACGAGGGCAGGGGCCAGAACTGGGAGCGCGCCGCCTTCATCAAGGCGAGGCCCGTCGCGGGCGATCTGGAGGCCGGTCAGCAGTTCTGCCGCGAGCTCGTACCCTTCGTCTTCCGCAAATATCTCGATTATGCGGCGATTGCCGACATCCATTCCATCAAGCGCCAGATCCACGCCCATCGCGGTTTCGGCGATATCGCGGTCAAGGGGCACAACGTCAAGCTCGGCCGCGGCGGCATCCGCGAGATCGAGTTCTTTGTCCAGACACAGCAGCTGATCGCCGGTGGCCGCATGCCGGCCCTGCGCGGGCGGCGCACCGACGAGATGCTCCAGGCGCTGGTGCAGGCCCGGTGGATCGATGCCGAAACCGCCGAGACGCTGACCGAAGCCTACTGGTACCTGCGCGATATCGAGCACCGCATCCAGATTGTCGGTGACGAGCAGAGCCACACTTTGCCGGAGACCGAAGCGGAGCTGAAGCGCATTGCCTATCTCGCCGGGCACAAGGACACCAAGGACTTCGCCGCCGACTTCACGCGCCGTCTGAAGACGGTCGAGCACCACTATGCCGAACTCTTCGAGCACGAGAGCCATCTCTCCGGCGAGGCCGGGAACCTCGTCTTCACCGGCGAGGATGACGACCCCGACACGATGGCGACGCTGAAGCGGCTGGGCTTCGACAAGCCCTCGGAGATCGCGAAGATCATCCGCACTTGGCACTATGGCCGCTACCGCGCGACCCAATCTGCCGAAGCGCGGGAACGCCTGACCGAACTGACGCCGAAGCTTCTGACCGCGTTTGGCCGCACGCGGCGCGCCGATGAGGCATTGCTGCGCTTCGACAGCTTCCTCTCCGGCCTGCCATCGGGCATCCAGCTGTTCTCGCTGCTCAGCCAGAACCCGGGGCTGCTTTCGCTCATCGTCACGATCATGTCGTCGGCGCCGCGTCTGGCCGACATCATCGCGCGCAAGCCGCATGTCTTCGACGGCATGCTCGATCCGTCGCTGCTCGCCGAACTGCCGACGCGCGACTATCTCAAGCAACGTCTCGATGCGTTTCTGCTCGGCAATTTTGCCTATGAGGAGATCCTCGATCGGCTGCGCATCGTCGCTTCCGAACAGCGCTTCCTCATCGGCGTGCGCCTGCTGACTGGTGCGATCAACGGCGAGCGCGCCGGGCGGGCGCTCACCGATCTGGCCGACCTCATTCTCGCAACGACGCTGCAGGCAGTGGAAGCGGAAGTCGCCGCGGTGCACGGCAAGGTGCCCGGCCAGCGCGTGGCCCTGCTTGGCATGGGCAAGCTCGGCAGCCACGAAATGACGGCCGGTTCCGATATCGATCTGCTCCTGATCTACGACCACGACCCCGAGGCCGATGAATCTGACGGTAAGAAGCCCATCGACCCGCCGCGCTATTTCGCCCGGCTGACGCAGCGCCTCATCGCCGCCCTGTCGGCGCCGACATCGGAGGGTGTGCTCTATGAGGTCGATCTGCGCCTGCGCCCTTCCGGCAACAAAGGCCCGGTCGCGACCCGCATCAACGCGTTCGCAAAATATCAGCGCGAAGAAGCCTGGACATGGGAGCACATGGCGCTGACCCGGGCGCGGACCGTCGCGGGTGATGAGAGCCTCAGGGCGGATGTCGACACGATCGTGGCCGAGATCATTGCCGGTCGGCCGGATCGGGCGAAAATCGCGTCCGACGTCTTGGAGATGCGCCAGCTGATGGATCAGGAAAAACCACCGAAGAGCAACTGGGACCTGAAGCTCATTCCCGGCGGTCTGGTGGACATCGAGTTCATGGCGCAGCATCTGGCGCTCGTGGAGGCATTCCCGGACGGCGCCGAGCGACCGACGACCACCGCTGATGTGTTGACGGCTTTGGGGCCAAGGAAGCTTAAAGCCGACGATCTGGAGACGGTGCTGGCCGCTTTGTCTCTCGAGACGGAGCTTTCGCAGATGATGCGGCTCTGCCTCGACGGCGATTTCGACCCCGCCGAGGCCCCCGCCGGCCTGATCGACCAGCTCTGCCGAACGGCCGAATTGCCGGACCTGAAGACGCTCGAGGCGGATCTGAAACGGCAGGCAAAGCAGGTGCGCACGATCATGCTCGGCCTGTTGAACGCCGATATCGGACAGGCCTCCGCGGCGCGCAGCAAGGGTTGATCGACTCCAGCTTCGAGCGGCAAGTCTCTGCAAAGATTACTGAATTGTAATGCCGTGGTCATCCGCCATTCATCGGCCGAATGGCACCTTCCTTCCCAGAGCTTCGGTTGAACGCCGCGGCTTTGCCGGACCGGATCCGGTCGATCTCAATGGCCCGAAGCCGCTTGGAAGCGGACTGCGCCCACGAAGGAGTATGAGGATGACAATCGCACGCAAGGCCACTTTGGCGACATTGATCGCGGCCCTTCTCGCCACGTCGAGCTTCGCGATCGCCCAGCAATCCGATAACGCCGACGACCAGACGGTGCCCGCGATCGAAGAGCCGATGGACGATGATGCCGGTTCCTTGGAAGGCGACGATGCGGACATCATGGAAGAAGACGCCGATGCCGGCCCGGCCATGCGCGGCCCCGGTCGCCGCGCGGACCGCATGCTGCAGCGGCTCGATCAGGACGGCTCGGGCGATATCAGCGTCGAGGAATTCAGCCAGCGCCGTCTCGGCTGGTTGAGCGAAGCCGATGCGGATGGTGATGGCGTGATCTCCATGGAAGAACTGACGAGCGCCATCGACCAGCGCCGCCAGGAACGCCGCGAAGCCCGCTTGCTGGCCCGCTTCGACATCAATGGCGACGGCCAAATTACCATCGAGGAACTGGAGCGCCACCAGGAAAAGCGTTTCGCTCTCATGGACCGCAACGATGACGGCGTGCTGACCGCAGACGAAATGCCCCGTCGCGGCGAGGGCATGCGCGGCCCGCACGGCCGCATGGGCCACCACGGGAAGGGTCCTGGGGGCGGTCACCACGGCATGATGGAGCGTTACGGCCGATAGGCGCGGCCTTCTTGCTCAGTGCAGATCACTCCCGGGCTAGAGCGTTTCCAGGTGAAGTGGCTACCGGTTCAGCGCCGGAAACGCGACAAATCAGAAACTTAGAGCCGTTGAGCGATTTGAAGAAACGCGAAACTGCTCTAGGTCCGGGGGTGAAAGTCATTTGAATCGCCTTCTCATGGAGCACCGCAGATGGTCGGGACAAGCCCGACCATGACGGTGAAGCGATAGAGCCAAACACTTCGGATTCCCGTCATCCTCGGCCTTGTGCCGAGGATCTACCGCACCATCCAAGCAACGAGTGCCAATGGATCCGCGTCAGACGAACGGGTAGCCTCAAGCCACCCGCGCTTCGTACCGTCCCTGCTCATTGGCGAACGCGATGACGTTCGACATGCGGCGCTGCTCGCGGTTGGGGATGCGGATCGAGACGATGGTTCCGACGCCTTCGATCGACTTGATGCGCATCGTTCCACCGTGCAGTTCGGTCAACGACCTGGAAATTGCGAGCCCTAGACCCGAGCCGCCATTGGTGCGCGAGAACTGGTTCTGCACCTGCTCGAAGGGCTGTCCGATCTTGCCGAGCGACGATTTCGGAATGCCGATGCCGCTGTCGGCGATCGACAGGATGACGGCACCGGACACTTTGCGCGCGGTGACGGCCACGCGACCACCTTCGTCGGTGAATTTCACGGCGTTCGACAGAAGGTTGAGCAGGATCTGCTTCATCGCACGGCGGTCCGCCGGCAACGCCAGGCCCGGCTCGATGCGCTGCACCACGTGAAGGTGCTTCTTTTCCGCCGGGATGGCGGTCAGGCGCATGGCTTCCTCGACGAGAGGTGCCAGGTCGATCGCTTCGCGCTCCAGCTTCATCTGGCCGGCCTCGATCTTCGACATGTCGAGAATGTCGTTGATGACGTTGAGCAGATGCGTGCCGGATCCGTGGATGTCGCGGGCATATTCCACGTATTTGTCCGAGCCGAGCGGTCCGAACATGCCCGTGTGCAGGATTTCCGAGAATCCGATGATGGCATTCAGCGGTGTGCGAAGCTCGTGCGACATGTTGGCGAGGAAGGCCGACTTCGCCTGGTTGGCCGCCTGGGCGCGTTCCTTCTCGGCCATGTAGTTGGCGTTGAGCTCTGAGAGCTCGACCGTCTGGCGCTGCAGCTTCATGCGCGAGTTCGACAGGTCGCCGATGGTCGCCATCAGGCGCTTCTCGGAATCGGCCAGCCGCTCCTGCTGGCGCTTCAGCTGCGTGATGTCCGTGCCGACCGACACGAGGCCGCCGTCGCGCGTGCGGCGTTCGTTGATCTGCAGCCAGCGCCCGTCGGCAAGCTGCACTTCGCTCGTCTGCGACTGCTGGATCGTGCCGCCATCGGCCATGCGGCGCTCCACCACCGGCCGTGTCGAGGCCGCATAGACCACGGCGCGCGGCGTGCCGGGGCGCAGCACCTCGTCCGGCAGGCCGTACATGGTGCGGTAGTTTGAGTTGCAGAGCACGAGCTCTTCGTTCTTGTCCCAAAGCACGAAGGCTTCGGACGTGCTTTCGATCGCCTCGAACAGGCGCTGGTCGGCCTCGGCCGTCTTCTGCACGAGCTTGTGCTGCTCGGTCACATCCATGGCAATACCGATGAGATGTGTCTGGGTCGACGAGCGGTCGATCACCTGCGCACGGGCGCGCATCCACACATAATGCCCGTCGGCGTGGCGCATGCGGAAAATCTGGTCGACCTGCTTGGTCTCGCCGCGTGCGATGGATCGGGCAATCGAATAGAGATCGCTGTCGTCGGGATGCATGAGCCGCATGGCATCCCCGAACGACAGCACGCAGTCGCGCGGCGGCATGCCGAGCATTTCGTACATCGAGCTCGACCAGTACATACGCCCCCGCGCCATGTCCCAGTCCCACAGACCGCAGCGGCCGCGCGAGAGCGCCGTGTCCACCCGATGATGCGATTCCATGTAGATGTCGTCGGCTTCCCGTGCCCGGGTGGCCTGGCTGAAATAGGCGTAGAGGATGACGAGCAGCACTGCCGACGTGGCCGTGAACAGCGTGACGTTCAGCGACACGGAACGGCGCCAGTCCTCCATGATCGGCGTCAGCGGTGCAAGCGTCAGCACCGAACCTTCGCCCGATGGCAGATGGGATACACTGACGAGATAGGACACGTCGCCATGCTCGATCTCGCCGACACCGGCGCGCTGGCCGAACCGCCACATGGCGGAGCTTTCAGGCGCGAGCACATGGGCGGAAAGGCCGATGAGAGAGGAGCCATTGGCCGTTGCAGCAAAGACCCGCGCCGTGGTGTCCGCCACGAGCATGATCTGGCCTTCGCTCAGCCGTTCCGCAGGCAGCAGCCGGTTGAGGCGCGCCTCGGTATCCCAGCGGGCGGTGTCGCCCGATAGATCGGCATCCGACAGGATGGCGCTCGCGGCAGTAACGGCCATGACGACGGCGTCGCGGCCTTGATCGATGGCGGCTTCGCGCTGCCCGGTCAGGTCGACAAGACGCGCTGCCCCTACCACCAGCAGGAAAACGACGATGAGGATGGGTATGGAGCGCTTGAGATACGGTTCAGCCTTGACCAGCTGCGCGTAAGTCGGCCGGGCGAAGAGCTTGGCGTGTCCTGCGAGATTTCCATCCCACGCTTTCGCCCCACCCTTGTCGGTGGACATGGCAAGGCCATCGGCCGCGCCCAAAGGCTGCGCTTCCGCCATCGTTCCCAACTTCCTTCTGGAGCGATTCGGCTATCCCATCTCCGAATCTGCCCTAAGGAATCATGGGCGAATCGTGTTGTCCAGAGCCGGCGGCAATCTTTCTTTAACCTTCTCGGCCCCCGCGTTTCAGGTGCCCTATGCCAGCGTTCGTTTCACGATGTCGCTGACGTCGGTGGAGAGCCCCTCGGCCGCGGCAATTCGCGAAAGCGCAGCGCGTGCGTGTTCGCGTCGACCGGCTTCAAGCGAGCGCCAGGAGCGCATGGAGGTCAAAAGGCGGGCGGCGAGCTGCGGGTTGCGGGCGTCGATCGCAAGCACCTGATCGGCGAGGAACCCGTATCCCGCGCCGTCTTCGCGGTTGAACCCCGTGGGGTTGCCCGATGCAAAGGCGCCGATGAGCGCCCGCACGCGGTTCGGGTTGGAGAGCGCGAAATGGCGTGTTTCCATCAGCCCCTTCACATGATCGAGCGTATCGGCGCCCGGCGCCATGGCCTGAATCGACAGCCACTTGTCGATCACCAGCGGGTCGCCGCCAAAGCGTGTCTCGAAAGCCGCGAGAGCTTGTGTGGCCTCGGCCGATCCCGGGAAGAGATGCGCCAGAACCTGAAGCGCCGACGCCATGTCCGTCATGTTGTCGGCTTGGTCGAAAACGCCAAGCGCGCGTTTGGAATCCGCATCGGCAATCGAGAGGTAGCTGAGCGCAACGGCCCGCAGCGCGCGCTTGCCCGCACTGATCGCATCCGGCGAGAAGAGCCCGGGCGTCGCCATCTCGTCGAACAGTTTTTCCGCAACCGGTCTGAGCACCTGGGCGACCGCGGCAAGCACGGCATCGCGGCCGCGCTTGATCGCATCTGGATCGATGTTGCTGCCGAGTTCACGCGCAATGTCGGCCTCGCTCGGCAGGCTGAGCGCCTGGGCGCGGAAGGCCGGCTCCAGCGTCTCGTCGCTGGCACTGGCGATCAGCGCCGCGATTAGGTCGGGGTCGACCGACACCGCCCGACCGTCACGCGAGAACTTCGCCGCATCCAGCAGAATCCGCATCGCAAATTCGTTCAGCGCCTGCCACCGGGCAAAGGAATCGCTCTCGTGCTTCGCAATATGGGCGAGATCGGTCGATGCCTGTTCAAAGGACAAATTGATCGGCGCGGAAAATCCGCGGTTGAGCGACAGCACCGGCCGGCCGCCCATGCCCTTGAAAACGACACTCTGGCGGCGTTCGGTCAGATGGATCACGTCGCCATCGACGCGCGCACCTGAAACCTCCGCTGGTTCAGCTTCGCTTCCGTCTTCGAGCAGCAGCCCAAAGCGCAGGGGGATGTGCATGATCTTCTTGGCGCTTTCACCCGGTGTTGCGGCCACCGACTGTTCCAGATCGACAGTCAGGCTGTCGGAACGCTGGTCGTAGTTGACGGACACGCTGACGGTCGGCGTGCCGGCCTGATGGTACCAGATGGCGAACTGGGCAAGGTTGGTGCCTGTCGCATCCTCGAAGGATTTGACGAAATCCTCGATTGTCGCGGCTTCACCGTCATGGCGCTCGAAATAGAGATCCATGCCCTTGCGGAAGCCCTCGGCGCCGAGGATCGTCGCGATCATGCGCACGACCTCCGAGCCTTTCTCGTAGACCGTCGCCGTGTAGAAATTGTTGATCTCGCTATAGGTCACCGGCCGGGGCGGGTGTGCGAGGGGGCCCGCATCCTCCGGAAACTGGTGAGCCTTCAAGAGCCGCACCTCGGCAATGCGCTTGACCGGGCGCGAGCGCATGTCCGCAGAGAATTCGTGATCGCGGTAAACGGTCAGCCCTTCCTTGAGGCAGAGCTGGAACCAGTCCCGGCAAGTGATTCTGTTGCCGGTCCAATTGTGGAAGTACTCATGCGCGATGATCGCCTCGATATTGGCGTAGTCGGCATCGGTCGCAGTCTCAGGGTCAGCCAGCACATATTTGTCGTTGAAGACGTTGAGACCCTTGTTCTCCATCGCCCCCATGTTGAAATCGGACACCGCGACGATTTGGAAGATGTCGAGATCGTATTCGAGCCCGAAGACGTCCTCGTCCCACTTCATCGAGCGCTTCAGCGCATCCATGGCATAGGCCGCGCGCGACTCCTTGCCGTGCTCGACATAGATCTTGAGACCGACCGACCGGCCCGACGCGGTGGTGAAGACATCGTCGACGACGCCGAGGTCACCGGCGACCAGCGCAAAGAGGTAGGACGGCTTGGGGTACGGATCGTGCCAGATCGCATAGTGCCGGTTTCCATCGAGCGCGCCGGCTTCCACGGGATTGCCATTCGAAAGCAGGAGCGGGGTCTCGCTCCGGTCTCCCTCGATCCGAACGGTGTAGACGGCGAGAACATCCGGCCGATCAAGGAAATAGGTGATCCTCCGGAAGCCTTCCGCCTCGCACTGGGTGCAATAGACGTCATTCGAGCGATAGAGCCCCATCAGCTGCGTGTTGGCGGCCGGGTCGAGCCTTGTCGTGACCGTCACGGAGAAAGTGCCATCCGCCGGCAGATCGTGGATCGTGAGCCGATCCGGCGTGACGTCGTATCTCTGGCCCTCCGCGGTTTCATTGTCGATGGAAAGCGAAACCAGTTCCAGCGCGTCGCCGTCGAGCACCAGCGGTGCATCGGTCGGAACGCCATCGCGGCGACGGAGCGTCATCTGGCTCACCACTTCCGTGTCCGCGCCGGCCAGGCGGAACGTCATCGACACCGTCTCGATGGCAAAATCGGTCGGACGGTAATCGCTCAGATGAAAAACCTGGCCGGTCTCGGTACGCATGAATGGCACGCCTTGCTGACTGTGAGAAAATAGTGCTGTCCTATCGGAACAGCGTTGCCATGGAAAGCGCGGCGGCAATGCTGGCGCCGATGGGCAAACGATGTTTTTACCTATTCGGGCTCGACATTCGCGCGCTTGGATTTAACTATCGGACGGTCAGAAAGCGGCCGGTGCGATCTCAGCACCCGTTTCGCTTTCGCGTCATTCGGCTCCGTCTCCCAAGCCGCCTTCATCGACGAGATACAGGACAATTTCATGACGATCGCTACACCGAAATTCGGAGTGGGTGCTTCCGCCTTGCGCAAGGAAGACGATGCGCTGATCAAGGGCGAGGGCCGCTATACCGACGACGTCAAGCGCGAAGGCGCGCTGCATTCCTATGTGCTGCGCTCGCCCCAGGCAGCCGGCTCCTTCAAGATCGGGTCGCTCGACGAGGCAAAGGCGGCGCCCGGCGTGAAGCTTATCCTCATTGCCAAGGACATCGCTCATCTCGGCCCGATCAAATGCATGGCCAAGGCCAAGCAGCCGAGCGGCGAGGAGCACCCGGTGCGCGATATTCCGCTGCTGGCTGCGGACCGGGTGAGCTATGTAGGCGACGCGATCGCCTTCATCGTTGCCGACAGCATCGATCAGGCACAGGACGCGGCCGAACTGATCGAGGTCGATTACGATGCCGAAGACGCCCAGACCGATCTTGCGACCGCGCTCGATGAGGGGGCGCCGCTCGTCTGGCCGGAACTCGGCAGCAATCAGCTCTATCTCCACGAGAACGGCAACTGCGAAGCGACGGCCAAAGCCTTCGATGCCGCCGCGCATGTCACCACGATCCAGTTCGTCAATAACCGCCTTGTGTCGAACTATCTGGAGCCGCGTGCCTGCGTCGCCGAGTGGGATGATGAAGCAGGCTTCACCATCGTGGTCGGCAGCCAGGGCGTTCACTCCATGCGCCGGGCGCTGGCGCAACACGTCTTCAAGATGGATCTCGATAAGGTCCGCGTCATCAGCCATGACGTCGGCGGCGGCTTCGGCACCAAGATGTTTGCCTATCGCGAATATCCGCTCGCCATGGAGGCTGCACGGCTCCTGAAGCGTCCCGTCAAATGGACGTCCGATCGCACCGAGCATTTTCTCACCGATGCGCATGGCCGTGACAATCTTGTCACCGCGTCGATGGCCATGGATGCGGATGGCCGCTTCACGGGCCTCCGGATCGAGACGATCGCCAATATGGGCGCCTATTGCCACACATTCGGTCCGAACATTCCGGTGATCGGCTCAACCATGTCGACTGGCGTCTACGACATTCAGAACCTCGATCTCACCATTAAAGCGGTCATGACCCACACCGCGCCGGTCGATGCGTATCGCGGCGCTGGCCGGCCCGAAGCTGCCTATCTGATCGAGCGCCTGGTCGATGCCTGCGCGCGCGAAACCGGCCGCAAGCCGGAAGAGCTTCGCCGTATCAATTTCATCCGGCCCGAGCAGTTTCCCTACAAGACGCCCACCGGCCGCCAATACGACGTGGGCGAATTCGACGGGCACATGACCCAGGCGATGGACCGTGCCGGCTGGGCTGATTTCGAAGCCCGGCGCGCGGAAGCGGCGTCTCGCGGCAAGCTGCGCGGCATCGGCATGGCGACCTACATCGAGGCCTGCGCTTTTGCCGGCTCCGAACCGGCCCATCTCGAACTGAACGGTGACGGCACGATCACGCTCTTCATCGGAACCCAGACGAACGGGCAGGGCCATGCGACGGCCTACAGCCAGTTCATCGCGGAAAAGATCGGCATCGATTTCGACAAGATCATCGTGCGCCAGGGCGACACCAAGGAGCTCGATCGCGGCGGCGGCACTGGCGGTTCGCGGTCGATTCCGCTCGGCGGCGTCTCGGTCTCCAACGCCTCCGAGATTCTTGCCGAGAAGATCCGCAAGCTCGCCGGCAAGGAACTGGAAGCCGGGCCAGAGGATATCGAACTGGTCGATGGCCAGGCGCGCATCGTCGGCACGGACCGCGCGGTCAACTACGGCGATCTCGCAAAAGGCGCGACCGATCCGGAAGATCTGAAAGCCATGTCCGACATCAAGCAGGACGAGGCGACCTATCCGAACGGGACCCACATCGCCGAAGTCGAGATCGATCCCGAGACCGGCCATGTGGATGTTGTCGCCTATACGATCGTCGACGATTTCGGCGTGACGGTGAACCCTATTCTTCTCATGGGCCAGGTCCATGGCGGCGTCGTGCAGGGCATCGGCCAAGCGCTCGGCGAGCAGGCGGTCTACAGCGACGACGGCCAGCTGATCACCGCCTCCTTCATGGATTACGCCGTGCCGCGGGCAGACAACGTGCCGTTCATCCAGTTCGAGACGCGCAATGTGCCGTCTACGACTAACGCGCTCGGCATCAAGGGCGCGGGCGAGGCCGGCACGATCGGGGCGTGTCCGTCGATCATGAACGCCCTTGTTGACGCGCTCGATGGCCCGCTCGGCATCCGCCACGTAGAAATGCCCGCAACGCCGGATCGGATGTGGGCACTGATCCAAGACGCGAAGGGCCACTAAGCGCCGAAATAACCCTGGGCGAGGGACGGTCTTCCGGTTCTTGAGGCTGGTTTCGTCTCTGCGGCCGGTGTTTTTTCAGACATCGGCCGCGTTCCCGGCTAATCAGGGTTGCTTACCAAACCCCTTGAGTCGTGCCGTGACCCCTCCTTCTCCTGCCAGGCAGGCCAATTCGTCATCCCCGGAAGCCGCATCAGCCGCGCCGGGTGACGTGTCTGCTCTCGCTCCCGATCCGGAGACGATCCGCGGCATCCTGCTCAAGATCGCCTCCGTCACGGTCTTCATCGGCATGTCCACCTGCATCAAGGCGGCGGGTGAGGGGATTCCTGCAGGTCAGATCGTTTTCTATCGATCGCTCTTTGCGATGGTGCCGATCCTCACCTACCTGGCTCTGCGCCGGCAGCTGCGCACCGCTTTCGCCACGACAGCACCCCTGTCGCACGTCCTGCGTGGCCTTGTCGGCGTCTGCTCGATGGGCCTCGGTTTCTACGGCCTCACCAAGCTTCCCCTCCCGGACACCATCGCGCTCGGTTACGCGATGCCGCTGCTGACAGTCGTTTTCGCGGCGATTTTCCTGAAGGAGCAGGTGCGCATCTACCGCTGGAGCGCAGTGCTCGTCGGTCTCGTCGGCGTCATGATCATATCCTGGCCGCGCCTCACGCTATTCAACAGCGGCGTCGGGTCGTCCGAGGAAGCGTTCGGCGTGCTGGCCATTCTCGCCTCCGCTGCACTCGGCGCCTGCGCGATGATCCTCGTGCGGCGGCTCGTCGCCACTGAGCGGACGCCGACGATCGTGCTCTATTTCTCGCTCTCGGCGACGCTGCTTGCGCTTTTGACGCTGCCATTCGGCTGGGCAGCACTCGACGCGGAGCGGTTCGCTCTGCTCATGGCTGCCGGCTTCTTCGGTGGTGTCGGGCAGATCCTGCTGACCCAGTGCTACCGCTATGCCGATGCTTCGACGATCGCGCCGTTCGAATACACCTCCATCATCCTCGGCATCGCGATCGGCTATCTGATGTTCGGCGACGTGCCGACCTGGTCGATGCTGCTTGGCACGGCCATCGTCATCTGTGCCGGCATCTACATCATCGTGCGCGAACATCAGCTCGGCCTCGAGCGGCGTGCCGCGCGACGGCTCGTCACGCCTCAGGGTTGATCGCTAGCTCGTCAGGAAGGCGATCAGAATCACCGTGTAGACCAGGATGCCGGCGCCAATCAGCACGAATTGCAGGTTGGATGAGATCGTCGCCCGGGTAACGTCGCGGGCATGGTCGATCATGTCGGGCCAGGTGTAGGAGACGAAGTCGCCCTGCGTCATGATCGCCGTCACGCGACCTTCGTTGTCCACCACGGGCAACCGCCGGAAACGTTCGTTCGACATGATCTGCAGCCATTCGACGACATTGTCGTCGGCATGGGCGACCTTGACGTTGCGGGTCATGATGTCGCCGAGCATCGTCTGGTGCGCATCACGGCCCTGGTTGATGAGCCGCTTCATCAGATCGCGCTCCGTGACGATACCCAGAAGCTTGTTCTGCGGATCGACGACGACCACCGAGCCGTAATTCATCTCCGACATCTGCTTTACCGCTTCGCTCACCGGCGTATCGGGCGGGAATGCGAGCGGTTTCGGCTTGTTCATGAACTCCTTGCGTTCGCGTATGCGCATCATGATGCTCCCGGATGCAAAGCCCCCATGCCGAGAGGTAGCGTATCATGCGGTGAGGCATAGCGTCGCAGCAGAAATTATGAGGCCCCGTCTTCAACACGGCGGGGGGCTGGCGGACTTGGCAAATGGCGGGAAGGTGAGCCAAAGCTTGGAAAGCGCAATGGCAGATCCCATCTGATGCGCCGAACGAAACAATGCTCGGACCGACCATCAACCGGGCACCACGACGGGGCCGCCAGAGGGGCGGGGGACACGCATCATCCATGAATGAATCGCTTCAAGGCACCCTGGCGGTCGAAACGTTGACGACCGACGAACTCACCTACCGCCTGTCCCAGCAATCGCTGCTCGCCGAATTCGCAAGCTTCGCCCTGCAGTCGCGTGATCTCGACGCAGTGCTGCAGCGAGCGACGGAACTGTGCTCCGCTGGCCTGCGCACGCCCTATGCGAAAATCCTGTGTTACCGGCCCGAGCAGAACGACCTCCTGATGGTCGCCGGCGTCGGCTGGGAAGAAGGCTCGGTGGGCAATGCGGCACTTGGTGCCGATCTGGCCTCGCCGGCGGGCTTTGCCTACCATACGCGTCAGTCGGTCCTCTCGAACCATCTGGAGCACGAGGAGCGGTTCCGCACACCCGAACTTTTGCGCAGGCACAACATCCGTCGCGCGATCAATGTGCTGATCGAGTATGGCGACGGGCCGGAACGCTTCGGCGTCATGGAGGTCGACAGCCCCGATGCCGGCATGTTCGACACCTCCGACGCGCATTTCCTGGCGGGTTTTGCGGCACTGCTCGGCATCGCCATCGAGCGCCAGCATAAGGACCGGCTTCTGGCGCAGGCGCTGGAGCACCAGTCGCTTTTGACACGTGAAATGAGCCACCGGGTGAAGAACTCGCTCGCTGTCGTGTCCAGCCTGCTGCGCATCCAGGCGCGCGGCGGCGTGTCGGACGAGGTGCGCAAGGCGTTGGACGATGCAGGATCGCGAGTCGCGACCGTTGCGCAGGTGCACGATCATTTGTGGCGCGGCGAGATGGTGGGCGAGGTCGACCTTGTCGGGTTCCTGCGCGATCTCTGCCGCAACCTCGAAGGTGCCGGTCCCGGCCATCCCATCTCATGCGAAGGCCCGTCGCCGCTCCAAATGTCGGCCGACCGCGCCATCCCGCTGGGGCTGTTCGTCAATGAAACGATCACCAACGCGATGAAATACGCCTATCCAGAAGGCCAGCATGGCCCGATCTCCGTCAAGGTCGACGCCGATGACGAGCGAGTCACGGTCAGCGTGAGTGATCAGGGCAACGGTTTCCCGCCGGACTTCGACTTCGAAGCCGCCCGCGAGAGCCTCGGCCTCAAGATCGTGAACTCTTTTGCGCGGCAGTTGGAAGCGGAACTCAAGATCGAGCCCCGCGCCAATCCCGGCTGCCGCTTCACGGTCAGCTTCGCGCGCAGCGCTTCAGTCGCGCACTAGGCGGTTCAAGCTCACGCCTCAAGCCGCTGGCCGCTCCTGGATCACGTCGTCGGGGGTGGCGTCGACGCGCGGATCCAGTTCCACCGTCTGTGGGGTCTGCCCCTTGCCGATCGGGATCGCGCGGAAATCGGACCGCGCCTCCTCGGCCGGCTTGGCGCGCTTAGTGGTGCGATAGAAGGCGTAGGCCGAATAAAGCCCGAACGCCGTGGCGATTGTCGCAAAGAGCGCCCACGGTCCCAGCGCATCCATGGCTGCACCCGTGATAAGCGGGCCGATCATCGTGCCGAAGCCATAGATGATCAAAAGCCCGCTCGAAACCTCCACGAAAGCGTTCGGCTCGGCATGGTCGTTCGCATGAGCGACATTCAGCGAGTAGATCGGGAAGAGCACCGAGCCCAGGAGGAACATCGTCAGGAAGAACGCCCAGCGGCTGTCGACGCCGACCAGAACGGCGGCAAGCGACAGCACCAGGCCGACCAGCCCTGCGAAGATCATGACATAGCGGCGGTCGGTGCGGTCAGAGAACCGGCCGAGCGGGATCTGGAACACCGCTCCGCCGATCATGGCGGCGGCGAGCATTGTCGCGCCTTCCGCGGTGGAGAGCCCGCTCTGCTGCGAATAGACGGGCCCGAGATTGCTCCAGGCGCTCGCGATCGCTCCGGCCAGCACGGCGCCGACGACGGAGGCTGGCGAGTTGCGGAAGAGCTTGCGGATGTCGAGCGTCACCTGGCTCAGCGGCTGCGGCGACTGCGCGCTCGATATCCCGGTCGGGATCACCGCCAGGCTGTAGAGCAGCGCGCCGACGATGAAGAGCGTGGGTCCGGCCGCATCGCCAAGAGGAACGGCGAACTGGCCCATCATGAGGCCAAGCATGGAAATGGTCATGTAGACCGAAAACACGCTGCCGCGCGTTTCGTTGGTGACACGCTCGTTGAGCCAGCTTTCGATGACCATGTAGCCACCGGCGATCGAAAATCCTGCCACCGCACGAATGAGGATCCAGGCCAGAGGATGGACGATCAGCGCATGCATGAGCACCGATACCGACATCAGCGTCGCGAGCACGGCGAAGACGCGCACATGCCCGACGCGCAGCACAAGCCGTGGGGTCAGCACGCACCCGGTCGTGAAGCCGATCGCATAGCTCGTGGCCATCAGTGAAACCGACAGCGTCGACCAGCCCTCGGCGACGGCGCGAAGCGGCAGCAGATATCCGGCAAGACCGCCTGCCATCAGCATCAGGAACGCTGAAAAAAGCAGACTGCCGATTGGCAAAAGATTGGTGACCATGGGCAAACGCCGCCGATTTTGTTGTTGTCGTTTTGGGCAAGGATGTGAGGACGGGTCGCGAAGCAGTCTGACCGCGACGCCCGCCCTGAACCTCGAATTGCACGAAATCATGGCAGACGACGGCTCAATGACGACACCTCAGCCGTCATCCGGCGCCAAACTTCGGAAAATTACGCGTCGAGCCGGGCTTTGAGTGCCAAAAGGTCGCGCCAGGCGACTTTCTTGTGGGCCGGACTTGCGAGCAGAGCCTGTGGGTCGAGCATCGGCAGTGCCGGCCAGGTGCGATCGCCAAGCCGATAATCCGTCCAGGTGCCACACTGCGCGGTGATGTTGCCGGTCATGTCCATCAGCCCCTTGGTCACGACATTGCCGAGGACAACCAGGATTTCCGGATCGACGAGCTCGATGTGGCGCTCGGCAAAGGGCCGGCAAAGCGCCACCTCATGCGGCGTCGGCGTTCGATTGCCGGGCGGCCGCCAGAAAATCAGATTGGTGAGATAGGTTGTCTCACGGTTAAGCCCGATTGCGCCCAGCATCCGGTCGAGCATCTGGCCCTCGCGCCCGACGAAGGGGAGGCCTTGCAGATCTTCCTCGCGGCCGGGCGCGCCGCCGACGATCATCACCCGCGCCTGCGGATTGCCATCGGCAAAGACTGTGGTTTTGGCGCTGAATTTAAGGCTGCAGCCGGCATAGTCGCTCACGGCCGCGCGCAGTTCGGCGAGCGTCGTGGCCTGCCGTGCCTTCTGCCGCGCATCGGCGAGCGCGACCTCGTCGGGAATGATCCCGATGGGCATGCCGGAGGACTGCTGCGAGGATTGGACGACGCGGCCTTCGCCCGGACCCTCGCGCGGCGTGGCCGGCAGAGGCCGCGGATCCCGCTCGCCTGGCCGAACCGACACATCGGCACGCCCGGCGATCGGACCGGACCGCTCGGATCGCAGGGCAGCACTCTCTGCGAAACGATCGATAGCGGCATCTTCCAGCATGCAGTCGACACCGGCATCGGCGTAGAAGGCGAGCAGGGCAGCCAGATCGCGATCTGAGAGCTGGGCGAGATCGTTTGAATGCATGCCCCTCAATTATCGTCCTTTCGCGGCGCTGGCAAACGGAGAGGGATTTCCCGGCCGACTCGGGAACGGGACGGGTCGACAATGTGTTGACGTTTTGCCATGGAGAGTAAGCTTTCAGCGGCGGTGCGTGCCGGCATCTCTGCTCCAGACGAATGAGGAAAGACCGGATGAACGACACGACCGAGGCTGCAATCGAACGCGAAAGCATGGAATTCGACGTCGTGATCGTCGGCGCTGGCCCCGCTGGTCTGGCAGCCGCGATCCGGCTGAAGCAGCGCGATCCTGAAATCAACGTCGTCGTGCTCGAAAAGGGCGGCGAGGTCGGTGCCCACATCCTGTCAGGTGCCGTCGTCGATCCATCCGGCATCGACCAGCTCCTGCCCGATTGGCGCAGCGAGGCCGATCATCCCTTCAAGACCCCCGTCACCGAAGATCAGTTCCTCATTCTCGGCCCGGCAGGCGGCATGCGCCTTCCGAATTTCCTGATGCCGCCGCTGATGAACAATCACGGTAACTACATCGTGTCGCTCGGCAATGTCTGCCGCTGGCTTGCCGGCAAGGCGGAAGAGCTGGGCGTCGAGATCTACCCGGGCTTTGCAGCTGCCGACCTGATCTATGACGATGCCGGCGCCGTCATCGGCGTGGTGACGGGCGACATGGGCGTGGAGCGTGATGGCACGCGCGGTCCGAGCTTCCAGCCCGGCATGGAACTGCTTGGCAAATACGTGCTCGTCGGCGAAGGCGTGCGCGGCTCGCTCGCCAAGAAGCTGATCGCCAAATATGCGCTTGCCAAGGACAGCGAGCCGCAGAAATACGGCATTGGTCTGAAGGAGCTGTGGGAGGTGAAGCCTGAGAACCACCGCCCAGGCCTCGTGCAACATTCCTTCGGCTGGCCGCTCGATTACAAGACCGGCGGCGGCTCGTTCCTCTACCATCTGGAAGACAATCTCGTCGCCGTCGGCTTCGTCGTCCACCTGAACTACAAGAACCCGCATCTGTCGCCCTTCGACGAATTCCAGCGGTTCAAGACGCATCCGAAGATCGCCGACGTGTTCGAAGGTGCCAAGCGCGTATCTTACGGCGCTCGGGCGATCTCCGAAGGCGGCTTCCAGTCGGTACCGAAGCTCGTCTTCCCGGGCGGGGCGCTGATCGGCTGCTCGGCCGGCTTCGTCAACGTGCCGCGCATCAAGGGTTCGCACAACGCGGTGCTGTCTGGCATGCTGGCTGCCGAACATGTGGCGGATGCGATCAAGGCGGGACGCTCGCATGATGCGGTCGAGGGATACGATCAGGCCTGGCGGACATCGCCGGTCGGCGAGGACCTGAGCCGGGTACGCAACGTCAAGCCGTTCTGGTCGCGCTTCGGCATGGCCGGCATTGCGCTCGGCGGCATCGACATGTGGCTGACGACGCTGTTTCGCGGCTGGTCGCCTTTTGGAACCCAGAAGCACGGCGTGGCAGACCATGAAGCGCTCGAGCCGGCCTCCAAGCACAAGAAGATCGATTATCCGAAGCCAGACGGCGTCCTCACCTTCGATCGGCTCTCATCGGTCTACCTCTCCAACACCAATCACGAGGAGGATCAGCCGGTCCATCTCCAGGTGAAGGACATGGAGCTGCAGAAGAAGTCCGAATGGGGCGTCTTCGCCGGCCCATCGGCGCGCTACTGCCCGGCCGCTGTTTATGAGTGGCACACGGAAAGCGGCGGCGAGCCGACCTATGTGATCAACGCGCAGAACTGCGTGCACTGCAAGACCTGCGACATCAAGGATCCCAACCAGAACATCAACTGGGTCCCGCCGCAGGGTGGGGAAGGGCCAGTGTATCAGAACATGTGAGGCACCGGGCGGATGCTGGTCCGCCTGTCGGCGCTTCTCGCTGCAATGGCGATCATCGTCGGCTGCACGTCGTTGCCATCTAACGACCAGCTGGACGGCACCCGCCTACGCGTCGCCAGCCTCAATGCCCTTTATATCCGCCCGTCGGGTCCGCGTTTTGAAGCGTGGCTCGATCGGCGAGAGGCAATGGTGTCCGCCATCGCCGAGATCGACGCGGACATCTTCGCACTGCAGGAAGTCGAGACATTCGACGGAAGGCCGCTGAATGAGGGCAATCTTCAGCTCGATTTCCTGATGGAGCGCTTGCCGTCCTATGGGTTCGCGGCAATCCGACCGCCTGAATCCGTGCCGTCGACCCAGCCGATCCTTTACCGCAAAGACCGGTTCAGGCTGCTCGACGAGGGGTTCTATTTCTATCCCGGCCAGGGCGATCCCGTTTTTCCCCGCCGCGCCGATGGGCGACAGAACCGCTATGCAAGCTGGGCGCTCCTTCAGCCGCTGGAGGGTGGTCCACCGATCCACGTCCATAACTTCCACTTCGACCATCAAAGCGGCACCCGGCGACAGGAAGCCGCTTCCCGGATCGCCACAGATATAGCCCCGGCGATCGCCCGCGGCGAGCCGGTGCTCGTCATCGGGGACCTCAACGCGCTGCGCCATTCGCCCACAGGCGCAATCCTGCGCCGGGCGGGCCTGGCGTTCTCACAGATTACCGGCCCGACGTTCCACTTCGGAACCGGCATCGGCGCTTTTCCGGCGATCGATCATCTTCTTTATTCCGAGCGCTTCGAACCCGTTGGCCGCGGTGTCGTGTTCCGGCGCAATTATGATGGCCAATTGCCCTCGGACCATCATCCCGTCGTCCAGGACTTCATCTTGCACTGAGGCGGTCGATGCGCTTTCCTGGGCGCGGCTTCAGGCGTATTGTCCACGCCTCTAATCTCATCGTGGATTGCCTTTCATGGACCTCGCTGCCCTGTCCGTTTTTGCCGGTGCGCTTTTCGTGGCTGCCGCTTCGCCGGGACCCGGCATCGCCGCCATCGTCGCGCGGGTGCTGGGCGCCGGCGCGGGCGGTGCTGTGATCTTTACGGCCGGGGTCGCCTTCGGCGACGTGCTGTGGCTTTCCGCTGCGATCGGCGGCCTCGCGCTGCTGGCCCAAAACTTTGCGCTCGTCTTCCAGGCGGTGAAATGGGCGGGCGTGCTCTATCTCGTCTATCTGGCCTACAAGATGTGGACGTCCGCGCCAAAGCCTACGAATGTGCGCGCCGCGGAGGGCGGTGAGCATCCGCTGGTGCTGTTTTCGGCGGGGCTCGCGGTGACGCTCGGCAATCCGAAGACCATGGTTTTCTACATGGCGCTCCTGCCCAATCTCATCGACCTGGAAGCGGTCACGATGCTCGGCTATGTGGAGCTGTCAGCGATCACGCTTGCCGTTCTCGCCATCGTCTTCGGGTTCTATATCGTGCTCGCGGCCCGGGCGCGGCGGCTTCTGACGAGCGCCCGCTCGATGCGGATCGTCAACCGCTTTTCCGCCACGGCCATGGTCGGCGCTGCAGCGTGGGTCGCAGCCCGCTGACTCTCAATCAGAATTCGAGCAACAGGCTGTAACTTTTCGTTCGCTTGACCGTTTAGGCGGCGGCACCAATATGGTGTCGCGCCCTCGGGCCAAAGCTGGCTCCCATCTTTGTTTTTCAGATGGATGAGGCAGGCGCGTCCCGACCGCTGATTGGATCCTCGACCATGAATGTGCATGCAGTCTTCAACCGCGACGGCGGAACGTTCCGCACGATGGATATGGAAGCGTTCTGCCATACCGCCACACGCATCTTCGAAGCGCATGGCCATACGCTCACCTGCGAAAACGTGACCGGCAAGCAGATCAAACGGAAGCTCGAGGCAGTCGCGGCCAAGGGTGACGTCGATGTTCTCTTGGCCGGCGGTGGTGATGGCACGATTTCCACGGCGGCCGGCATCGCCTGGAAAGCCGGCATGCCACTCGGCGTGGTGCCGGCAGGCACCATGAACCTTGTTGCGCGAACCTTAAAGGTGCCGCTCGACCTCGAAGAGGCGCTCGAGGCCCTGGCGGCCGGCGAGATCATGGATGCCGATATTGCAAGCGCCAACGGCCGCGCCTTCGTGCACCAGTTTTCGATCGGCATGCAGGCCCGCATGGTCCGGCTGCGCAACAGCTACTCGTTCAAGTCCCGCTTCCAGAAGATCATCGCGACGAGCCGTGCTGCCATGGGCGTAATCCTCGATCCGCCGGTCTTCAAAGTGTCCATCGATATTGATGGCAAGTCCGAGACCCGCAAGGTGTCCGCGATCGCCGTCTCCAACAACCACTATGGCAACGATTCCCTGCTCTATGCGGACACGCTGACAGGCGGCCAGTTGGGTGTCTATATCGCCAAGCCGCTATCGACGGCCGGCATGACGCGTCTTGCGGCCGACATTCTGCGCCGTCGCTTCCGCGAGAACGAGAATATCGACGAGATCGGTGCCATGAAGGTGCACCTCTATTTCCCCAAGCTCTATTCCAAGGCGCGTTCCGTCATCGACGGCGAATTGGTGGAGCTGGAGCGAGACGTCACGATCAAGCTCCACCCGGGCGAGTTGAAGATCCTAGCGCCCAGCCAGACAGCTCTGGACGCCAAGGGCGCATCTACTGGAAAGCAGTCTCGTAGAAGCTCCTGAGCTTGCGCGAATGCAGCCGCTCCGGCGGCATGGCGGCTAGCTTTTCCATCGCGCGGATGCCGATTTCGAGATGCTGGCTCACCTGCGTCCGGTAGAACGCCGTTGCCATACCGGGAAGCTTCAGCTCGCCATGAAGCGGCTTGTCAGAGACACAAAGCAGCGTCCCGTAGGGCACTCGGAAGCGGAAGCCGTTTGCGGCGATCGTCGCCGATTCCATGTCGAGCGCGATCGCGCGTGACTGGGAGAGCCGCTTGACCGGTCCGCGCTGGTCGCGCAGTTCCCAGTTGCGGTTGTCGATCGTGGCAACCGTGCCCGTGCGCATGATGCGCTTCAGATCATAGCCTTCGAGCCCTGTGACTTCGGCAACCGATTCCTGCAGCGCGACCTGGATTTCGGCGAGCGCCGGAATGGGCACCCACACGGGCAGATCGTCGTCGAGCACGTGGTCTTCGCGCACATAGGCGTGCGCCAACACGTAGTCGCCCAGCGTCTGGCTGTTGCGCAGGCCGGCGCAGTGGCCGAGCATCAGCCAAGCATGCGGCCTGAGCACCGCGATGTGATCGGTAATGGTCTTCGCGTTGGAAGGCCCGACGCCGATATTCACCATGGTGATCCCGCCATGGGACTTCTTCTTCAGGTGATAGGCCGGCATCTGTGGCAGCCGCACGCCAGCCACGCCTTCCGTCGGCTCGTCCGAGCCTGCGGGCGTCATCAGATTGCCCGGTTCGACGAAGGCTTCATAGCCACCGCCACCTTCCGCCATCAGGCGGCGGGCGAAGGCGCAGAATTCGTCCACGTAAAACTGGTAGTTCGTGAACAGGACGAAATTCTGGAAATGGTCGGCATTGGTTGCTGTGTAGTGTGATAGCCGCGCCAGCGAGTAGTCTATGCGCTGCGCGGTGAAGGGCGCGAGCGGCGAGGGCTCGCCGGGACCAGGCTCGTAGGAGCCATTGGCGATTTCGTCGTCCGTATTCGTCAGGTCAGGGGTATCGAACAGATCCCGGAGCGGTACAGTGAAGTTTTCCGCAAAGGACGCTTCCACATAGGCGCCTTCGCCGAATGCGAAATGCAGCGGGATCGGCGTATCCGATTCCGACACGACGATTGGTACGCCGTGATTCTTCAAGAGGAGCCCGATCTGGTCCTTCAGATAGGGTGCGAACAGTTCCGGTCGCGTGATCGAGGTCGTGTAATGCCCGGGCTGGGTCACATGCCCATAGGAGAGGCGCGAATCAACATGGCCGTAGGAGGTCGTGTAGAGGCTGACCTGCGGGTAGTAGGCGCGATACCGCGTGGCGGGCGGAACGCCTTCACTCAGGCCTCTAAACGCGTCGGTCAGGAACGCGGTGTTGCGGGTATAAAGCTCCGAAATGGCTCCCAGCGCTTCATCCGGATCAGAGAATGATCGCGGTTCGTAAGCGTCAGGTGACAATATGCGGGCGTCGGTGTGGTCGAAAGTCTTCTTGTCCATGCTCTACTATAGGCATCGCTTCGTGACAGGGAAATCGCCAACGCCAATTTTCCACGCAAGGTATACCTACTGGAATTGATGATGCGCAATTAATGCCTTCTTCATAGACGACTGCCACCAATGATATGGCTTGGAGACTGGTACTTCGCCACCAGATTGCATGATGCAGTTCTCCCGGATGCCCCCATCGGCGGCATGGCGTTGCGACGAGATGATCTCTCGGCGCGTCCCTCTCATCAACGATCGTCAAACAGCCGTTTAACGGCCCGCTTTCGCGCGGGACCGACGCTATGTCCATGGGAACAACGAATGTCGAAGATAAAGATAAAGCAGCTGCTGCCGGCCCTTTTCGCGCTGATGGCGCTCATCGCGCTGGCTCAGGGCGCACTCGGCTATTCGGCGGTGGCGACACTGCGGGAGCAGGTACAGGAATTCAGTGAGCGTCGTGTCCAGATCGGTCAGCTGATCAACCAGATCGATGCTGCAACGGCCGACATTCGATTGGCGCACGCAAACCACACCATGGCTATCACACCGGAAGAGACGGCTGAGGTCGAAGACCGGATCGTGCGCCGCATGGAGCGGCTGAATGAGTTGAACGCTCTGTACTTGACCTATCTGACGACGGATACGTCCCGCGGTCTTCATGCCGAGTTCACACAGGCTTGGGATGCCTACATGGTCTCTGCAAACGAGATGCTGGAGCGTTCGCGCCTGAACCGGAAAGGCGCCGCCCAAAGCATGTTCATGGGCTCTTTGCGTGTTGCCTATAACGAAATCGACAGCCGCATCGTCGCCATGCTCGATTTCAACAATCAGATGAATGATCGCGCCGTGGCAGAAGCTGAAGCAGCCTACGAGCAGGCGCGCCTCGTCACAATCGGTGCGGTCCTCCTGTCTATCCTGCTGGCGATCGGCGCAGGCATGCTTGCACTCAACCGGATCTCCAAGCCCATCACCCGCATCACCGCGTCGATGAACGCGCTCGCTGCGGGCGATCTGCAGAGCGAAATTCCCTTCTCCGACCGCAAGGACGAGATCGGTGACATGGCGGCATCGGTGGCGATCTTCCGTGATGCCGGTCGCGACAAGATCCGTCTGGAGCAGGAAGCAGAGGACGGTCGCTCGCTGACCGAGAAGGAGCGGATCGCCCGCGAAGCCGAAAAGGCGCGGGAAGCAGCGCAGATCGAAATGGCGATCACAGCCATCGGCGAGGCGCTCGGCCGCTTGGCGGATGGTGATGTTGCCTATCGCATCGACACCGAATTCTCAGGCAAGCTCGATCGTCTGCGTATCGATTTCAACGAGGCCGTGGCTAAGCTTGAGGAAGCGCTGCGGGCTGTCGGCGGCAATGCAAGCGGCATCTATGCAGGGTCGGAAGAAATTCGCGCCGCTGCCGACGATCTCTCCAAGCGCACCGAACAGCAGGCGGCCTCCGTCGAGGAAACCGCAGCGGCACTCGAGCAGCTGACGACGACGGTGAAGGACGCGACCCGCCGCGCGGAAGAGGCTGGCCATCTCGTCGCCAAGACCCGCGAAGGTGCTGAGCGTTCCGGTGAGATCGTCGCCAGGGCCGTAGGCGCCATGGGCGCGATCGAAGCTTCCTCCGACAAGATCGGAAGCATCATCGGCGTTATCGACGACATCGCGTTCCAGACCAACCTTCTGGCACTCAACGCGGGTGTCGAAGCCGCACGGGCAGGTGACGCGGGCAGGGGCTTTGCGGTCGTCGCCCAGGAAGTCCGGGAGTTGGCTCAGCGCTCCGCTCAGGCAGCCAAGGAGATCAAGACGCTGATCACCAGCTCCGGTGCACAGGTCAAGGAAGGGGCATCTCTCGTCAGCGAAACCGGCAAGGCGCTGGAAGCCATCGTGGTCGAGGTGCAGGAGATCAACCGCCACGTCGTTGCGGTCGTGGAAGCCTCGCGCGAGCAGTCGCTCGGTCTCAGCGAAATCAACACCGCCGTGAACCAGATCGACCAGAACACCCAGCAGAACGCCGCCATGGTGGAACAGTCCACGGCGGCAAGCCATAGTCTGGCCCGGGAGGCGACGGCGCTCAACGAACTGCTCGCGCAGTTCAAGATCGGCGGCATGGATGGCCATGAAAGCCGCTCGTCGACACCAAGGCAGCGGCCCGTTGTTGCAGCGGCCGAGCACGGTGCGTCGAAACGGCCGGAATCGCCGGCCCGCGCGCTCGGCCGCAAGCTTGCCGGTGCATTCTCTCCGCGCAGCGAAGGCAATGCGGCGCTGAAAGCGTCGGACTGGGAAGAGTTCTGATCGCAATGCTCGAGAGCCCCGCTTCAAAAGCGGGGATCGGGGAGGAAAGGGCGGCCTGATGGCCGCCTTTTCTTTTCATGAGATCGCCCTAAGGAACCAATTGAGGCAGGCCCCGTTCTGGTCCTGTCTGACCGTCGCTCGCGGTGAGGCATCGAATTGGGTGCGAGCGTGGTGGAATTCATGCCGCAGCAGGACAGCAAGCGAAGCGCAGCCATAGCCGGCAGCGCTTTAACTCCTAAAGTCACACCATCAGGAACGGCCGTTCGTCAGGCCGCCCCCTTCGGCCCGCAGTCGCTCATCGCCGCGATCGCCGTTGTCACGGCGCTTTATTTCGGTCGGGACGTGTTCGTGCCGATCGCCTTGGCTGTCCTTCTGACCTTTCTTCTTTCGCCGATTGTATCGCTGCTGCGGCGCTGGCGAATCCCGAGATCCATTTCGGTGGTCACGGTCGTCATCATGGCGATGTTCGCAATCTTCTGTTTCGGTGTTGTCGTCGCCAATCAGGTGAGCGTACTCTCGTCGAACCTCCCGTCCTACCAATTCAATATCCAGAACAAGATCCGTGATCTGCGCGAGACGCAGTTGGCCAGCGGCTCCTTCGACCGCGCTGCAGCGATGCTGGAGGCGATCGAGCGGGAAATCAGACAGGCCGAGGAGGAAGACGCGGCAGACGCAGAGGCGTCGGGCGAACCGGCGCCGATTCCAGTGCGGATCGAAGAAGCGCCTCTTACCCCTTTCGAGATGCTGCAGACATTCGTCGTGCCGCTGATCGAGCCGCTGGCGACCGGCGGTATCGTCATCGTCTTCGTGATTTTTATGCTTCTGCGGCGGGAAGATTTGCGGGACAGGTTCATCCGGCTCGCCGGGTCGACAGACATTCACAAGACCACCAATGCCCTGCAGGATGCGGGGCGTCGCGTTGGCCAATATCTGTTGATGCAGCTGGTCGTGAACGTCACATACGCCATCCCGGTTGCTGCGGGCCTCTGGTTCATCGGCGTGCCGAACGCGCTATTGTGGGGACTGCTCGCCCTTGTACTACGCTTCGTGCCCTATGTCGGTCCGATCATCGCCGCCTTCTTCCCGCTGGCGCTGGCGATCGCGGTCGATCCGGGCTGGACGATGCTGTTCTATACCGCGGCATTGCTCATCACGCTGGAACTGATTTCCAATAACCTGATTGAGCCGTGGCTTTACGGGTCGCGGACAGGCCTCTCACCGGTCGCGATCATTCTCGCGGCGATTTTCTGGACGTGGCTCTGGGGGCCCATAGGCCTCCTTCTCTCCACGCCCTTGACGGTCTGCTTCGTCGTGCTTGGGCGCCACGTTCAGCAATTCGAATTTCTCGACATTCTCCTCGGCAACGAACCGGTCCTCGCCCCGCACGAGCGGCTTTATCAGCGCTTGCTGGCCGGCGATCCGGACGAAGCGACGGAACAGGCCGAGATTTTTCTGCGTGAACGTCCGATCCGCTCATTCTACGACGACGTGGCCATTCCAGCGCTCGTGCTGGTCGAGCATGACCGGTCGCGCGGCGTTCTGGACGATGCCCATCGCGAAATGGTCGCAACGAGCGCGGTGGAACTTGTTGAAAACCTGTCGGAGCATGAGGATGTCGAGGCTGCCGAGGACGCGAACGAAAGAGACCTGAAACACGCCGCCGGTGCGGATTTGAAGCTGAAACCAGGGCGCATCGTCTGTGCGGGTGCCCGCGGCAATCTCGATGATGCGGCAGCCTTCATGCTGCGCGATGCGCTGGAGCATGCTTCGATCCACGCACTGGACGTGCCGCACGAGATGCTTCAGCCGACCCAGCTTCGAAGTTTCGATTTCGACGACATCGGCACGATAGTCGTGGGCTATTTGAACAGCGAATCGATTGCCCACGCCCGTTATCTGGTGCGCCGCCTGCGGCGCCAGAGTCCCAAGCTGACGATCATCATCGCATTTTGGGGTGCGACAGGTGGCCGGGACGAGTTGGCGAAGATCGAAGACGCGATCCGTCCCGACGCGGTCTTCACGACAATCGTGGAAGTCGTGGCAGCTCTCCAACCGCTAGCGGAAGTGTCGAAGGAAGCTGAGGCGAAAGCGGCGGTCGAGGGTGCGGAGGAAGATCACGCATCTGTCGGGCTTCTGTCGGAACCGCAGCCTGCCGTTTGATGACGATCTTGCGTGTCAGCCGGCCCGCTGCAAACTGACATAGAGCACGAGGCCAGCACCGCTGATGCTGTTCTCGGCGCCGGCATTGGCCATTGCAAGGGCGCCCATCGGCCCGACGAAGGTGGCTGTGAGGAGGCAGATGCGCAGAGCAGTCGCGATGCCTCGCTTGGACCTGGCGATCATGACTGTCACTCCTCTCAACCCAGCGGCCCATCCGCTGTTCGTGTCGCCTTTATAAGAAAGAGCTTCTGAACGCGGTCTGAGGCTCGCGTTCATCCAGCGTTCAGACAATCCGCTTCGGCCGCTTGCATGGCCGAATACCAAACCTACCTTGATGCCAACGCAACAGGAGGCTCGAAAGATGAACGACAGGCCTATCGAACTGCATTACTGGCCGACACCAAATGGCTGGAAAGTCACGATTTTCCTTGAGGAGATGGGTCTTCCCTACGACGTCAAATACGTCAATATCGGCAAGGGCGAGCAGTTCGAGCCGGAGTTCCTGAAGATCGCGCCGAACAACCGTATGCCCGCGATCGTGGACCCGGACGGTCCCGGTGGGCAGCCCATTTCCGTCTTCGAATCGGGCGCCATCCTTCAGTATCTGGGCCGCAAGACCGGGCAGTTCTACCCAAGCGACGAGCGGGAACGTGTCGAGGTCGATCAATGGCTGTTCTGGCAGATGGGCGGTCTGGGGCCGATGGCCGGCCAGGCCCATCATTTCCGCCAGTACGCGCCGGAGAAGGTGCCCTACGCCATCGATCGCTATACCAACGAAGTGAACCGCCTCTACGGCGTCATGAACAGGCGGTTGGCCGACCGTGAGTTTCTCGCTGGCGCGTATTCCATCGCCGACATGGCGTGCGTCGGGTGGGTCAAGCCCCACGCCAATCAGGGCCAGGATCTGAACGACTTCCCCCATCTGAAGCGCTGGTTCGAGACGCTGCTGGCCCGTCCCGCGGTCGTGCGTGGCCTCAAGGTGGGAGAGGAGCACCGCCGCAACATCGCCAATGACGATGAGGCGAAGAAGGTGCTCTTCGGCCAGCGCGCGCGCTGAGTGATCTAGCCGAGCGGCGCCTTGAACACGAAGAAGGCGCCGCCGGCGATCATTGCGAAACCGACGAGGTGGTTGATCGTCAGCTTCTCGCCGAGGAAATAGACCGAGAAGAAGGCAAAGATCACCAGTGTGATCACTTCCTGCATCGTCTTCAGCTCGGCTGCCGAATATACCTGATGTCCGATGCGGTTTGCGGGCACGGCGAGGCAATATTCGAAGAAGGCGATCCCCCAACTGGCCAGGATCACGATCCAGAGGGCCTTGTTCTCGAACTTCAGATGTCCGTACCAGGCGAACGTCATGAAGACGTTCGACAGCGCGAGAAGCACGATCGGCATGATGGCGGCGTAAGTCATCGAGGATCCCCGGGAGGAAGGTTGACAGCGCGAATCGCGAGGCGATCCATTCGCTCTATACCGCCTCTCAAATTCCGACCAGAGAGATGAGCGCTCAGCCTTTAGGGTCACCCATGCCGGCTTCAGTCAGCTTTCCTGCGCACGCAAAAAAGCCGCCGGAGCGGATGCCACGGCGGCTAATGTCAGAACGTGAAACGATCTACTGGCGCTGCCAGGTCTCGCCGCGGCACAGAACCGCGAGCACACAGCCTTCGAGGCGCATGTTGTTGCCGTCCACAGCCGCTTTGCCCCTGTAGGTCTTGTCTTCGGCCAGATCGGTGATCGAGCCGGAATAGTTGGTGCCCGAACCGGCCATCGCACCGATCTGCTGGCCCTGGAACTCGCCGTTCTGAACGGTTCCGCAGAAGCCGTCGCTGCACGGCGCGAAGGTCACGAGCGTGCCCGTGGACGGACGCAGCCACGTGCCCTCGATCGGCTCGGCGGCATTCGCCTGAGCCGCAAGGCCAAAACTCATCACGCCTGCCAGAATGACTGCGCGCATCATCATCGATTGTCTCCTCCTCAAGAGCGATCGCCGAAGCCTCCCGGGCGACCGTGCCCTCTTATAGATGACGCGCACGTAAGCGTAAACAGAATTGGCGCTTTGCGTGCGCATCTCGCCGTGGAAATTCCGGTCCGGCAGCTTGAGTATCCGTCCCGATAAAAATCACCGCCGTTTTTCGTGGTTAGCAGCCGGTAAAAATCGCTCGGTAAACATCCTCTAAAATTTGTCTCAAAAGCGCCGCGTCGCAGCGGGTGCGATGTTTAACGAAAACCCAAATTTACCAAGCATTTGAACTTTGTTTGTCTCCAGTTAAGCACGCCTTTTAACGGCGGTTTCAAGCCTTCCGGGCATAGTAGGTCACATCAGGGAGACGCCGCGGCAAGACGGCGCTGACACCCCGGAAAGACCAGAAAACCGGCACCGGGCAAGAAAAAGAAAAGCAAAAGACGCTCTCGAAGAGTGCGACAGGGACAACGAAGAAAACGAATTCGAACGGGGATATGAGATATGGCTCGCTTTGACATTCTGGATCACGAAGTTTCCGCCCAGGGCGGCAAGACCAACGCAGACGTCTTCTGCGAAATGGGCCTGATGTATGCGACCGGCCGCGAATGCGGACAGGATCTGGTCGCAGCCCACAAATGGCTGAACATCGCCGCCATCAAGGGCTCCGACCGCGCCGCCGAACTGCGCGCCGACGTTGCCGCGACGATGTCGAAGAGCGAGCTCGCCGCGGCGCTGCGCGCTGCCCGCGAATGGATGACGATGCACTGATCGATCGCTGAGGGACCGGCAAGACGCTCCACAAGAAGGGCGCGGCCGGAGATTTCCCTCAGCCGCGGGCGGCTTTCAAGGCCGCTGGCAGCCGTTCTGCAAAGACATCGAGCTCGGCCTTTGGCGCCGCGCTCACACGGATGCACCGGTTCAGCGGTGCGACGCCGGGCATGCGCACGAAAACACCGCTTTCGACGAGTGCGGTCAGCACGCTCTTCGCGAACACACCGTCCTGGCCGCAGTCGATGGTGACGAAGTTGGTCGCCGAGGGCAGTGGCGTCAAACCATTGTCGCGTGCGATCTCCGCGATCCGTTCACGCGCTTCGGCCACGGCATCGACGACGCTCTTAAGATAAGTCTGGTCGGCAAGTGCTGCCTGCGCCGCGATCTGCCCCTGGCGGTTGACGCCGAAATGGTTGCGGATCTTGTCGAAGGTGCGGATCGTATCCGGCGCTCCGATTGCGTAGCCGACCCGCATTCCTGCCAGCCCATAGGCTTTCGAAAAGGTGCGCGTGCGGATCACGTTCGGCCGGTCGAGAAAGGCATGTGCCGCAGGCAGCGTGCCATCAGGCGCGGTTTCGCCATAGGCTTCATCCAGCACCACCATGGTCGTCTCCGGAACGGCATCGACGAACGCGGCCACCTGGCCGGCGTCGACGAAGCTGCCCATCGGATTGTCCGGATTGGCGAAATAGACGAGTGGTGCGTCTTCCCTGCGGCAGGTTTCGGCGAGTGCCTGCCAGTCCTCATGATCGTCCCGATAGGACACGGTGACGAGCCGTCCGCCAAACCCGGCAACATGGTAGTTGAAGGTTGGATAAGCGCCGAGCGACGTCACCACCGGCGTGCCGGGCTCGACGATCATCCGCACGATCAGGCCGAGCAGGCCATCGATCCCTTCGCCGACTGCAACTGCGTCATAGGCAACGCCGAGATGCGCCGACAGCGCGCTCTTCAGCTGGTAGTTCTCCGCGTCGCAGTATTTCCAGGCTTCCTTGCCCGCTTCAGCCATGGCCTCGACGACCCTGGGCGAGGGGCCGAAGGCGCTTTCATTGGCGCCGATGCGCGCATCGAACGGCCGTCCGCGTTGACGCTCCTGGGTCTCCGGCCCGACGAAGGGGATCGTTGCCGGAAGACCGGCGACGAGTGGCGTGAACCGCGAAAATCCCATGAAGCGCTCCTTGTCCGGTGGCTCAGCGCGCAATGGCCGAGGTCGTGTAGGCAATGACGATGTAGCGTGCACCTTTGCCGATCGCCACGAGAATGATGAAGGTGAGCAGCTTGGTTTTCATCACGCCGGCAAAAAGCGTCAGCGCGTCGCCGAACAGCGGCACCCATGAAAACAGGAGCGCATAGACCCCGTATCGGCTGAACCAGCGTTGCGCCTTGTCGAGCTTGTCGGGCGAAACCGGGAACCACTTCCGGTCGCCAAAGCGCTCGACATAGAGGCCGAGAATCCAGTTGATGATCGATCCCGCCACGTTGCCGACCGTCGCCACTGCCACGAGCACCCAGATGGCGGTCGTGCCAGTGCTGATCAGATAGATGAGCACTGCCTCAGATGTTCCAGGCAAAATGCTCGCCGAAACCATGGCGGAAAAGAACAGGCCTATAAGTTCGGTCAAAGGAGATGGTCCTGGGATTGCTGGAGCCGAGAGGCGTCCAGGCGGGCGGCTGCGTTGGGTTAGCGTTTGCCATGCCTTCGAGGCTGCTGCAATCTTCGTCGGGGTCAGACGCGTGATTGCCTGGCAGCAAGGGTGTACAGGCGCAAATTGCGGGCGTAAGCAAGCTTTGCCCCCTATCGCTGGCACGATCGCCTTCGCCGCCCCCACCTTCCAAAAGTTTGCCATGCCGCCCTTCGTCGAGACGATCCTTTTTATCTTTGCCCTGATCGTCATCGGTTATGGTGCGGCCGCCCTCGGCCTCTTGAAAGCCCAGACGGGCGAGGGGCTCAGCACCTTCGTCGTCTCCGTAGCTCTGCCGATGCTTCTTTTCAGAACGCTGCTCGCAGCCGACTTCGGCTCCGGTCTGCCCTGGGGGCTTTGGATTGCCTATTTCTCAGGAATTGCCGTCACCTGGACGCTCGGGCACATCACCATCCGGCAGGTTTTCGGGCGAGACGCACGGGCAGGCGTCGTGGCCGGCGTGACATCCGCCTTTGCCAATCTGGTCCTTCTTGGCCTCCCGCTGATCGCCGGCATCTACGGGCCCGAGGGCCTGTTGTTGCTGAGCCTGATCATCTCCATCCATCTGGTGATCCTGATGGCTGTGTCGATGTTGCTGTTCGAATGGGCGCAGCACAAGGATGGGGTGTCGAAGGGCTCGATCGGGATCGTCGCTTTCGTGCGGAGCTTCGGCCTGCAACTCATCCGAAACCCGTTGATCGTCGGCATTCTCTGCGGGCTGATCGGGCGCCTGATTGGCCTCGAACTGCCATCGCTCGGCAGCCGTCTCGTCAACAGCCTCGCCGATATCGCAGCACCCCTGGCGCTTTTCGCCATGGGCATGAGCCTGCGCAATTTCGGGCTTGCCGGACATCTGATGCCCGCCGCAGCGCTGACCTTCCTCAAGCTGATGGTCATGCCCACGGTGGTCCTCGTCATGGCGCTCATCCTGGAATTGCCACCACTGACCGCACAGGTCGCCGTCGTTTCGGCCTCGATGCCCGCAGGCGTCAATTCCTGGCTGATCGCCAACAAGTTCAACACTGGCCAGCGCCTCGCCTCGACGGCCATGACCATGTCGACGCCGCTGGCAGCCTTGTCGACGCTTTTCTGGGTTTTCGTCGCAGGCCATGTCTTCGGCGGCTGAACCCATTCTGGAGCAGAGAGTTCAAGTTTGAAGTTGACTCGCATCATCAACTTTAATATCGCGCCCCTTGGCTAGGCCATCGGGGGCGTCATTTCACATGCCCTTGGCGGTGGCGGCCACATCGCCAGGGGATCATGATGGCCGCAACGTCCTTCCAAACAGTGCTTCGATTCGCCCTTCTCGCCGGCGTCTGCCTCCCGGTGGCAGCGCTTGCGCAAACGCCTACCGAACTGGAATCGATCGAGGTGCAGGGCGTCTTCGACGACGGGCAAGGGCCGTTCGAAGGCTATGCCGCCGAGGCGAGCGTCAGCGCCACCAAGGGCGGGCGCCCGATCATCGAAACGCCGCAGGCCGTCAGCGTCGTGGGCGCCGAGTTCATTGCCGACACGGCGGCCCGCACGGTCACCGAAGCAACGCGCTATTCGCCGGGCATCCGCTCGGAGACGTTCGGCAACGATGCCCGCAACGACTGGTTCCTGCTGCGCGGCTTTACCTCCCAGGTGAGCAGCTATTTCGTCGACGGCCTCGCGCTGAAGTCGAGCGACAGTTTCGCCACCTGGAAGATGAACCCCTATCTGCTCGAGCGTATCGATGTGCTTCGCGGCCCGTCCTCCTCGCTCTACGGTTCGTCCAACCCTGGTGGCCTCATCAACATGGTCACCAAGCGCCCGACGGGCGAGACCGGCGGAGAGATCACGACCGGCATCAACGAGCATGGCCGCGGAATATTCGGCATCGACGCGCAAGGCGTTGCCGGGCGTTCCGGTGATTGGGCCTGGCGCTTTGTGGCTTCGGGCAATGCCGGCGACACCGAATATGAATTCATCGACGACGACGGCTTCGCCATCATGCCGTCGCTCACCTGGACGCCGAGCGAGGATACGACCCTCGAACTCTACGCCAATGTTCAGGCCTTCAGCACCAATGGCCAGAACTTCCTGCCCTATGTCGGTACCGAGGTCGACGCGCCCTTTGGCCGGATCGATCCGGAAACCTTCACCTCGGAGCCCGGATACGATGCGTTCAAGCGGACCCAGGCCATGGCGGGGTACGAATTCGAGCATCGCTTCAACGACCGGGTGACGGTGCGCCAAAACCTGCGCTACGCCCATCTCGACATCGACTTCACCAATGTCTACGGCGTTGGTTACGCGGCCGGCTCGCCCACGGCGACGAACGCCGATCTGGCGCGCTTCAACTTCATCACAACGCCGCAACTCGGCCTGTTCTCGGTCGACAACCAGGCGGAATTCTTGGCCGACACGGGTGCGCTTTCGCACACGCTGCTTTTCGGGGTGGACTATGCCCGCTTCGATCTCGATGACGAGGCCGGTTTCGACTTCGCCCCGTCGCTCGATCTCCTCAACCCGGTCTATTCCGGCATTACCGCACCGACGACACGCTACAGCGACCAGAGCACGGTCCAGCAGCAACTCGGTCTCTACGTGCAGGATCAGATCGAGTACGGAAACTGGGATCTCGTCCTGTCCGGCCGGTCGGATTTTGTCGACACCGACATCGACAACAATCTGGGCGCCGACAGCTCCCAGTCTTCCGAAGCGCTCTCAGGTCGTGCAGGCCTGATGTACGGCTTCGACAACGGCATCTCGCCCTATGTCAGCGTGTCGCGCTCGTTCCTGCCCGTCATCGGCACCGACAGCGTCTCGGGCGCGGCATTCGATCCGGAAACGGGGATCCAGTACGAAGCCGGCGTGAAGTACCAGCCCGCCTTCCTCGGCGGCGGATATATCGGCCTTTCCGTCTTCGACCTGACGCGCGAGAATGTCGTGACGTCCGACGGCATCAACTTCAATCGCCAGATCGGCGCCGTGAATTCGCAAGGCTTCGAACTGGAAGCGGCCGGCCAGATCACGCCGGATCTGAAGTTCGTCGGCTCCTATACCTGGTACGACCTCACGATCGAAGAGGGCAATCCGGTCGAGATCGGCAATGTACCCACCGCCGCACCGGAGCAGTTCGCATCGCTTTGGCTGGATTACACCGTTCCGCAGGGCGCGCTTGAAGGCGTGAGCGTCGGCGGCGGCGTGCGCTATGTCGGGCGCTCCTATGCCGACACGGCCAACACGCTCGAGGTCGGCGACACCGTGCTCGTCGATGCCGCCTTGCGTTACGAGAAGGATGCGTTCGCGGCCGCACTTAACGTCTCGAACCTCTTCGACGAAACCTATGTCGCTGGCTGCAGCAGCCCAACGGCATGTTTCTACGGCGAAGGCCGCGAAGTCGGCCTCACGCTGAGCTACCGGTGGTGACGGCACGATGACGGCCCTTTCCGCCTCGCCGTTGACAGGGGAGCCCGTAGCGCTCGACGCTGCGAGCTTCACGCTGGACAATGTCGGCCTGACGATCGGCCCCGCGCGGATACTGTCCGGCATAACGAAGCGGTTCGAAGCCAACCGCATCTATGGCCTGATTGGCCCGAACGGCGCGGGCAAGACTTCCCTTGTGCGCATTCTGGCCCGCCATCATGAGCCGAGCGAGGGCAGGGTTCACTATGAAGGGCGCCCGCTCGGCGATTGGGCGGCGCGCGCCTTCGCCTGCAGCGTCGCCCACATGCCGCAGCAGCTGCCTTCCAGCCAGCAATTGTGCGTAAAGGATCTGGTCGCGCTCGGGCGTTACCCGTGGCACGGACCCTTCCGCCGCAAATCCACGGCAGATCAAGCCGCCATCGAGGAGGCGATGCGCGTAGCCGACGTGGCGGATTTCGCCGACCGGCTGGTCGATACATTGTCAGGTGGCGAGCGCCAGCGTGTCTGGGTGGCAATGATGGTGGCGCAGGCCGGCCGGTTCCTGCTGCTGGACGAGCCGACAGCCGCGCTCGATATCGCCCATCAGGCGCACCTGCTTGAGCTTCTGCGCGGCGTTGCTCGCGCGCGCCGGTTGGGCATCGTCATGGCCTTCCACGACATCAACATCGCCGCCACCTTCTGCGACGAAGTGCTTGCCATGAAGAACGGCAAGCTCATCGCCAGCGGCACGCCGACCGAAATCATCACGCCGGAAATTCTGAGCGCTGTCTACGACATCGATATGGCGACGATGCCGCATCCGACAACCGGGCGCCCCATCGGGTTCATCCGATGAGACGAGCGGCTTGGCTGCTGGCGCTTCTGTTCGCCTCGCCCATCGTGCCGGCCGCTGCCCAGACGGCTGCGCCACGTGTGATCGCGGTCGACTGGGGCCTTGCCGAAACCCTCGCTGCCATCGGCGCGCCGCCAAGCGGCCTGCCGGAGATGGCCGGCTACGATGCATGGGTGAAGACCCCACCCATGCCGTCGGAGACTGCCGAGCTCGGCCTGCGCGTCACGCCGAGCCTGGAGTTCCTGGCAGCCGCAAAGCCGGATGTCATTGCAGTCACCAGCCAGTTCGCAGCGATCGATCCTATCCTCAGCCGCATTGCGCCGACCCGTTCGCTCGACATCTACACGAGTGAGTTGACGCCGTTCGACCATGCAGTGGTGGCCGCCCGTACGCTTGGCGAGATGACAGGCCGGGAGACGGCCGCAGAAGAATTGATCGCCGACACCGATCGCCGGATTGCAGCGCTTGAGGAGCGCATTGCCGGTCGGGCGACGAAGTCCGTGCTGATGGTGAGCTTCATGGACGACCGCCACGTGCGCGTCTTCACCAAGGGCAGCCTGTTCGACGATGTGATGGCGCGTGCCGGCCTTTCCAACGCATGGACGGAGGCTGGCAATTTCTGGGGCTTCGCAATGGCCTCCATCGAGAACCTGGCCCGTTTGGACGACACCGCGATGCTGATCGTCGAGCCGATCCCGGAATCGGTGCGGCTGAAGCTCGAAGACCCTGAAAGGCGCAGCTTGCTCGGCCAGCTCCCCGCCTTCGCTCCCGGCAATTATCGCCTGATCCCGCCCGTCTGGCAGTTCGGCGCATTGCCATCGGCAGGCCGCTTCGCCGATCTGCTTCTTAACGAAGCCGACTTCCTGGAGCGCACCGATGCGCTCTGATCCCTCTATCTCGCGGACCGGCTTCGTTCTGCTCGGCGCAGGCATAGTGCTGGTCGCAGCCCTTGTCCTGCTCAATCTCGAACGGCTGCTGCCCACGACTGGCCTATCTGGTCTTTTTGGTGGAGAGGCGCTGCCGCTGACCGACGGCCTGATCCTCAATTACGCCTACTGGCCGCGTCTGCTGACGGCACTCCTGGCCGGTGCGGCACTGGGACTGGCCGGGGTCATCTTTCAGCAGGTCCTGCAAAATCCCTTGGCAGCTTCGGAGACATTGGGTGTCAGCGCTGGCGCGCATCTGGCGCTGACGCTTGGGCTTCTGCTCGCGCCGGCGCTGCAATCGGTGCATCCGGAACTCTTCGCGGTCGCCGGTGCATTCTCGGCCTGGGGCCTGATCGCGCTGATCGCAAGGCGCCACCGCGGCGATCCGCTGACGCTTATTCTCACCGGCTTCGTTGTCAGCTTCGCGCTCGGCGCGGTCTCGAGCCTCCTGATGCTGCTCAATCAGGAATATCTCACCTCGCTCTTCATCTGGGGGGCCGGGTCGCTGGCGCAGGATGATTGGAGCTCGGTCGGCTTTCTTGTGCCAAGGCTCGCCGCCTGCATCCTGATCGTTGCGCTTCTGTCGCGCGCCTTGCTGCTGCTGGGCTTCGGCGACGATGCCGCGCGTGGTCTTGGCGTTTCATTGAAATTCGCCCGCCCGCTACTGCTCGGTGTGGCGGTGTTTCTCTCGGCAAGCGTCGTGGCAAGCGTTGGCGTGATTGCTTTCATCAGCCTCGCAGCCCCACATCTGGCGCGCCTTGCCGGTGCCGAACGCCTGTCGTCGCGGCTGATCGGCGCGCCGATTGCCGGCGCTCTGCTCGTGCTCGTAATCGATCAGGTCATCCAGCTTGCAACGCCCGGACAATCGGCCCTGCTGCCGACCGGCGCCGTGACGGCGTTGATCGGTGCCCCGATCATGATCTGGCTCCTGAGCAGGCTGCCGGCCATAGCGCTTGAGGGCAGCGGCCGCGTCGCCTTCGTGACCTCCGCCTTATCAGCGCGCCCCGTGAAAGCCCTGATGGTGGCGGCGCTGGTTCTCGTAGCGGTGCTCGGCGCTGCCTTACTGGTTGGCCGCGGTCCGGAAGGGCTCACCTTCGGCTTCAATGTCGGGGCAGGGGCCATGGAGTGGCGCCTGCCGCGCGTCATCGCTGCGGCGGCTGCCGGTCTCGGCATCGGCGTCGCCGGAACGCTGGTGCAGCGATTGTTCGCCAACCAGATGGCGAGCCCCGAAATCTTGGGCGTCGGCGGCGGCGTTGCCGTCGGCCTCATCGTGTCGCTGCTCCTGTCGTCGACCGCCGGCGTCGGCCTGCAACTGCTTGGAGCGATCGGTGGAGCGTTGACCGTCATGGCGCTTCTGATGGTGCTGGGAGGCCGACGCGGCTTCCAGGCCGAACGCCTGCTGTTGATCGGCATCGCGGTGACCGCTCTGCTCGACGGCGTCGTGCTCCTCTTCCTGGCGCTCGGCGATCCGCGTTCGTCGCAGGTGCTGGCCTGGATGGGTGGTTCGACCTATCGCGCGACGATGGAGCTGGCTCTCGCCGTTGCCTTCATCTCGATCGCGAGCCTCGCCGCTGTGCTGCCCTTCGCGCGCTGGCTCGACATCCTGCCGCTCGGCGACGAGGCGGCGCGCGGTCTCGGTCTGCCCATCCGCGCCGTTCGCTTCACCATCCTGATCGTTTCGGCCATCGTGACGGGTGCCGCTGCGCTCGTCATCGGACCGATGAGCTTTGTCGGCCTGCTTGCACCCCATGTCGCGAACCTCGCTGGCCTGCGCCGCGGACGCCATCAGGTAATCGCGGCAGCGCTCATCGGCTCGGCGCTTGTGGCATTTTCGGATTGGGTCGGCCGCATCATCTTCGCGCCCACCGAACTGCCAGCGGGCATTCTCGCGGTTTTCATCGGCGCCTCGACCGTCGCGATCTTCCTGTTCCGGCGATAGGCTCTCAACGCGTGGCGACGCCGCCTGCGCTCAGGCGGCTGCCGACACCGAAACTGCGCTGCCGCTGGCCGCAGGTGCCGGGGTGTCGTCGGCCACAACACGGTTTCGCCCCGTGCTCTTGGCGACATACATGCGCGCATCGGCCCGGCTGATGGCAGCGTGGATGCTGCGATCGACCGCGCGGATGCTCGCGGTTCCGAAGCTTGCGGTGATCGGCTCCTTGATGCCGATCATCGAGAAGTCGGTTTCGCCGAAAGCTTCCCGGATGGTTTCGGCGACGCTTGCGGCTTCGAGATTGGAATGCGTCGGCAGGAAGATCACGAATTCCTCGCCGCCGAACCGTGCCGCGTGCGCTGTTGAGGGCAGGGCATGCTTCAAGAGCGCGGCGAAACCGGCGATCACGCCGTCGCCGGCAGCGTGACTGTAGAGATCGTTGATCCGCTTGAAGCGATCGATGTCGCACAGAATGACGGCGCCTTCGCTCATTCTGTCGATATGAGCGAGCGTCATGTTTTCGAAGCCGCGCCGGTTGAGCAAGCCGGTGAGATAGTCGGTCTCCGCCGCGTCGCGATAGCGGTCCAGAACGTCAAGCGCGACCGCGCCAAGCCCGACCAGCGCGAAACTGAGCCCGATCAGTGTTCCGCTCACTTGCGCCGCATAGGCATAGAAAGACGTTGCGTAGGTCGCAAAGCTTGAATCGGCTGGAGCGATCGCGGCAAAGACCAGGGCGCGGCCGACGAAGTCGAGGGTCGTCATGACGGCGAGAACGACCAGAACCCTGTCCACCATCTGCCGGGGCCAACCGCCAAGGCGTGCGATCGGGAGAAGCAACAGAAGCCCGCATGTGAGATCGACGGCAAGAAGCTCGGATCGCAGACTTTCGGCTGCGAAGATTGCGTAGACGACGAGACCGAACCCGACCAGGGAAAGCAGAATCCGACGGCCGACCTGAAGCCGCTGCGCGAAGTGCGCCGACAGCCCGAGCGAAAGCGCGAGATAAGAGAGGATAAACACCGCGTCGACGAGCAGCGTGCGCATCGCGTCGCCGAGCGGCTGGAACGCAACTTCACCGGCAAACGCGATCGCATGCCCGAAGAAGCCGAGCGCCCACCAGATCGCGACGCGCGATCCATAGAACCACACGAGCAGATAGGCGCACGCAAAGATCAGCATCACCAGCGGCGGCAGGAATGTGAAATTGTCCGTATCCAACCGCTCGCCCCGTCAGCTGCGCCGATGCCCCGGCGCGAATGATAGAGCCTGTTCCCCAATGCGATCTTAACGCGGCGAAGCCATGCGGGCGCGCTTGCCGTTGCGATCGAAAAGGTGGAGGATGGACGCCTCATCCGAACGTCGGTCGCATGCCAACGGGTTCTGCCGGAGCTCCGCCTGCCTTGGCTGCGCCGAACAAGCTGCACTCGAATTATCGGCCCGCTCTATGAACTTCCATGCGCATGTCCTCAGCAGAACCTTCGATGCACTGCTCTTCGACATGGACGGCACGATCCTGACGTCGATCAAAGCTTCGGAACGTGTCTGGGGTGCTTGGGGGCTGCGGCACGGTATCGATCTCGATACGTTTTTGCCGACGATCCACGGGGTGCGTGCCATCGACACTATCCGCAGGCTGAAACTGCCGGGCATCGACGCCGAGGTGGAAGCAGCCAGGATCTTGCGCGCCGAAATCGACGATACGGAAGGCGTAGAGCCGATCGCTGGCGCGGCTCGATTCCTGGCGTCCCTGCCGGCTGATCGCTGGGCTGTCGTGACGTCAGCGCCCCGCGCACTGGCCGAGTGCAGGATCTCGGCAGCGGGGCTTCCGATGCCGCCGCAGATGATCACCGCCGAAGATGTCGCAAAGGGCAAGCCCGCTCCCGATTGCTTTCTGATGGCAGCGCAGCGCCTCGGCGCAGATCCAATTCGCTGTCTGGCGTTCGAGGATGCTCCAGCAGGCATCACCGCCGCGGAGACGGCCGGTTGCGCGGTCGTCGTTATCACGGCAACGCACGCTCATCCTCTCTCGACGCACCACGTCCAGGTCTCGAACTACAGCGATTTCCGGGTGGCGCCGGGAAGCGCAGCCGGCATTTCCTTCGAAGGCCGATCGGCCGGCTGATCGTGCCAGATCAATGGTGTCGAAGGTGGTGCCCGGCTAGTCGTTCCGCCGAACCAGCTTGCCCTCTTCGGCCTTGTGGTGGAACTGGCTCGCGACGAGCCATCCCTTGAGCGGCCTAAGCGGCGGAATGCAGGTCGCCAGGATCAGCGGCAGCGAAACAACGAGGTGGAACCAGAAGGGCGGCTGAAAAGACACTTCGGCCCAAACGGCAAAAAGGACTGAGGGCACACAACCGAAGATGATGACGAAAAAGGCAGGACCATCGGCAGGGTCCGCAAAGGAATAATCAAGTCCGCACACCTCGCACCGCGGCGCGAGCTTCAGGAAACCATTGAAAAGATGACCCTCGCCACAGCGCGGGCAACGGCCTTTGATGCCGACGCGCCACGGTTCGAGTGGTGGATACTGGTGGTCATCCTGATGGTTCATGATATCGCCTTTCGGCCGTTCGTCTTTTGAGAAGGATGAAGTCATCCGCATCGCTGTCACCGGCGCGATGCCAGAAGCCGTCTTGTGGGGCGAACTAGCGCCAAGCGGTGGTGTTCCGACAGATCATGCTCTCAATGCCTGAAGGTCGAATTCCTGTTTCGCGGGGAACGACGGACGCCGCGGTAAGAGTTTCCCTGCCTTAGTTGCTGCGCCGTGGCATCCAAAGAACCTAGCGCTGGCGACCCGTCTGTTCGCGAACTGCGGCCAGGCCTCGAAGCCCATCCCGGTTTCCAGTGCCTGCGACGGCCTGGAACACGCGCTCCGCATCGCCGTAGCGCCGGAGGTTCAGATAGGCGTAGCCGCGCAGAACCATCAGGTCGTTGCGCTCCGGCGCGATCTGCGCGCGCTGGTCGAGCGCCATCAACGCCTCGACATAGCGGCGCTGCTCGAAGGCGCCGGAAGCACGCTCCGAGAGAATATTGGCTTGGAGCTCGCCGGCGCGCTCGGCCGTCATCGGCGCACTCGCCGCCGCAACGGCCGCCTCGTCGACGAGACCCGCGCGCAAATAGGCAAGGCTTTGGCCATAGGCGGCATCCCTGGCCGTGTCGCCTTGCCCCCGCAGCGCGACTTCGAAAGCCTTCGCGGCTTCGAGCGGGCGGTTGATGTCCATCAGGCACCAGCCGCGCGCAAGCGCTGAAGCGGGCGAGAGAGATTCGGGATTGAGCGTTTGTGTGCAGCCGCCGGCCGCGCGGGCTGGAGCCTGCTGCTGGATTGCTTGCGGACGGGGAGCGGCAGCCATGACGGATGCAGCCTGCGGCGGCGCCTGTTGCACCGGCTGTTCGGCCGTATAGGCAAGCGGCGTTGTCATGGGTTCGGTGTTGGCAAGGGGAGCGGCCTGTGCGGGCGCAGGAGAGGGAGCTGAAGCCGGTGAAGGCGAGCCGGCAGGCGCGAGAGAGGGCGGTGCAGGGGCGGCTTCGGCCTGCGGCGTGCCGACAAGCACGATCCGCTCCGATCGCCCGGCCCACAGCCGCTTCAGTTCCGCGAGCCCGGCCGTATCTGCCAACTGAAACCGAGTGAGAGCAAGCCCGTAGGCAGAAGCCTCATCCTCGGGGTCGAACTGCAGGGCGCTTGCAAACCATTGGCCGGCCGTCTCGTGCTGGCCATAGGCGCGCGCATACCAGCCAAGCTGCTGAGCCGCCGGCGCGTTGCGTGCTTCGGCCACTTCGCCGACGATGCGGGTCAGAACATCGCCGCTGAGCACGACACGGGGTTCGATGGCGAGCAGATTGGCAGCGGCGGCGAGATAAACGCCGCGCCGCTCGACGTTCTCGTCGCGGTAGGGATATACGATGTCCTCCGCATCGGCGAAGCGGTCGAGGGCAATTAGCGCCAGGGCCAGGCCCTCGGCCGCATCTCCTTCCGCCTCGCGCTCGAGGGCCATGCGGAACAATTCCTCAGCCGTTTGCGCATCGTCATTGCCGAGATAGTACCAGCCGAGCAGCCGCGCATCGCTCGCGCCGTCGCCTTGGCGTGCCAGCCGCTCGACGCGGGCAAGCGTTTCCGCGTCGATCACGAGCGAATCGTCATCGCCCGCCGCAGCCAGAGCATCGCGTGCAATGTTGTCGCGCACCGGCGCGAATTCGCCCGCACCGGCGTTGTCGAAACGCTCGAGCGCCAGCAATTCGTCCCGCATCTCGGCGCTCAGCAACTGCGCGGCGTTCTGCATCGTGGCAAGCCGTTCCGCCGTGTTGTCGCAATTGGTCAATACGTAGCGATAGGCGTCGCGGGCCCGCCCCTGACGCTCTGTCATCGCAAAAGACTCCGCCACCCGCCACAGCACGTCGACTTCGCTGCAGGTCAGAAGTCCCGGATTGGAAGAGCCGATGCGGATGACCGTCTCATATTGATCGAGATTGGACGCGTTGACGAGACGCTCGCGCGCTTCGGCCAGCGTCAAGCGGTCTAGAAGGTCAACGGGCGGTTCCCAGTTGGGATCGTTCATCTGGCGCGTGGCGATCGCCTCGCGTGCCTCGGCAAACCGCCCCTGCGAATAAAGCATCCAGATCGCTTCGAGCAGTGAGTCGACACTCTCCGGCACCGCGAGAGGGTCGGCCGGCGGGGTCCATTGCGGATAAAGAGCCCGCAGGCGCGCGATTTCGATCTCCAGCCGTCGGGTATCTCCCTGGCTCGCGAAATAGCGAAGCGCCGTCTCGTCGATGACGGGCATCGGCTGATCCGCCGCAGGTGCCGATGCCGGTGCCTGAGCCGGCGCTTGTGCGACAACCGGAGGCTCCTGTGCCGGAGCAGGCTGCTCTTGCGCCGCAAACGGTTGCGCCGGGGAGACCGCACCAGTCGGCTCGCCCGGACGCGCGCCTTCTAGAATTTGCCAGTTCTGTGCCAGCGCCGATGAGGCCAGTGCCAGGCTGACCGTGAAGGCGAGAGCTGCCGTGCGCGCCTTCATTCGAGGCATCCCGAATGGTTCTCGCGCAGATGCGAGAGTGCCAGAAGATGAAGCGTGGAAGGATAGTAGACGGTTGGCGCGAAGGTTTGCAGATCGGATGGGATCGCAACATCGTCGACGACGCAGGAGATCATCGCGGGAATGATCCGATAGCCGGCATCGCTCAGCGTTTCCGTTACGTCGCCCGTCGTCAGGTCGATCAAGTTCAATTCCCCGTCGTCACCCACCATGCCGTCGCGCAATCCGTTGAGATAAGCCGCGTCGCCCATCCCGCCTCGCATCAGGTAGAGCGGGATTCGCACGGCATTATAGCTGAATTCCGCTGGAAATCCGTCGGCTGGTCGAGGCTCGCCCGCAAGTGACAACCAGTCCGGCGGCATCTGGCGATCGGAGAAGCGCGCACGTGCCGCAAGAGCGACGCCGCTTTGCGCAATGGCATCCCAATCAGTGTTTGGCGCCAGTTCGGCAAGCACCGGAAACGCCTCGAACACCCAATAGGAGAGATTGACGATCGGCCCGTCCTCGCGCTCCTCGGCTGAAAAACCGGTGGCCCCGGCCGAAAGTAGAAGTTGCCCCTCGTGCTCGAAGGTCAAATGTATGCCGATCGCCTCCGCCATGCGCGTCGCGGCTTCGGTGAAGCGCGGATCCTCCCAACCTGCGCCGGCCCTCGCGAGGGCATAGGCGATCAGAATGTCGCCATCGGTGGCATTGTTGATGTCGGTGACGTTCGGCGTCGCGTCGGCCTGCCATTTCCAGGCCGCCAATCCGTCGTCGCGCAGCAAAAGCTCGTTGCGCGTGAATGTCCAGATACGCTCGAAATCGGCCCGAGCTCCTGCAATCTGTGCGAGGAGCAGACCGTAACCCTGTCCCTCACTGTGGCTGATGCCGTCATTGGCATCGTCGAGCACGCGGCCTTCCTGTGTGACGAAGCGGCTGCTGTAGAGCGACCATTCCGCTTCGCTGATGGGGGGAAGGCTCTGGCTCATCGCTGGCCCGATGGTAAGTGCGAGAAATGCGGCGGCAACGGCATGGCGCTTCAACGGCGTCTCCCAAGCCGCGAAAGCAGGCCCGACGTCGCAGCCCCGACCACGACGCACACAAAAACCAGTGCAAGCGCATAGGACAGGATGTTCGACGAAAGCCAGTTCGCAGCGATAAGGCGGTAATTGGAGAAGGATGGCGGCTGCGACTCGATCAGTGAAATCGTGCCGGATTCAAGCACCCGCCCCGGCAGACCGTCAGCGGAGAAGGCGGTCAGATGGCCGGCCAGCTGGCTCCAGTTTGCATTGCGCACGAGTTCGCGTGCACCCTGTTGCATGCCCGCTTCATCCGGTGCCGTCACGACCGTCCAGGTGCCGGTCCCCGATGGATTGATGCTTTGCGCAACGACCATCGTATCCCCTTCGGCAGGCACGAAGGGGGCGTCCTGCTCAGGCGCGAAGCGCAGCATGTCGCTGGTGATGTTGAAGGTTTCCGAAGCCCAGTTGCGCACGGCATCCGTAGTGCGGGCGATCCAGCCTGCCTGCATCTGACCACGCCAAGCCTCCATCGTCACCGGAACGCTTTCGCCCGCAACGGGACTGCCGATCTGGCCGGTAGAGCGCGCCGGCGCCCAATTCGTGGCAGCTTGCGTATCGATCCCGACCTGCGTCAGAACATTACCGGCTATGCTTGCCGGCGTGCCGAAGAAGATCGCGTTCCGGTCGCGCGCGATTTCGGCCGACATGACCAGTTGTGTCGGAACGATGCGCCCGCTCGCGACCGACATCCGCGCCAGGAAATTCGCAGCTGCCGAAAGGCTCGCCGTCGATCCCCGGCCGATCATCAACGGCACTGGATCCTGCGAAAGGTTGTACGGGTAGCCGGTGCCGGCAACGGCGGCGAGATTGGGGATCTGGCCGATGCGCGCGAAATCCGGAAGAACGAACTGCGACGTGTCGAAGATCGCAAAACGCGGCGTGGTGTCGGTGGTGGCGCCCGGCGCACAGACTTCGTCGGCACGGGTGATCAGGTCGACCTCGAACAGCACCGTGTTCACGCCAGGCTTGAAGTGCTCCATCGTGACCTTGATGGGAAACTGACGCAGGACCGCGCCGCGCCGCGCCGTCATGGGCACGGATGTCGCGATATTGCCGTTGACATAGACGTTGATGAGCCCGCCCGGCAGAACGGCAGCCGTGTATGCGGCGTCGAGCAGTATCCGCGCTTGTCCGTAGGAGCCGGCATAGAAGTCCGAGGGCACGGCAAATTGGAAGGCGCGGGCGTAGCGCCGTCCCGAGAACTGTTCCGAACCGATGCCGAGTTCCGCGAAGCTGAGGGAGCGCCCTTCGTAGATCATCGGCGCATTCGGAGTCCAATTCGTCTCGGTTGTCAGAAATTCTCGCGGTGCGCCGGCCGGCCGATCCACCTGCTGCGCAATCTGCGTGATGGCTGTCAGCCATTCCTGCTGGGTCTGGCCGGTCACGATCAATTTGGGCGAAGTGCCGCCTTCGCCATCGACAAGCATGAGCGTCGGGCCGTTGATCTGCGCGGGCTCGATCCCGGCGAGATCCGCGATGTCCTCCGCTGTTCCTGCAAACACGCGCAGGTCCGGGCCGTCGATCAGCCCGTCCTCGTTCGGCGCTATGGAAAACTGCGGATCCGGAAAGCTGGACGAGAGTGCGATCGCCTGGGTCAGTCGCAGCAATTCGGCGCCGATGTCGCTGCGAGCCAAAACAGGTGCGATGATCGCGATATCCGCGCTGCCGTTCATGTCGCCGCTGAGCGCACGCAGATCCTCCACGCTTGTGAGGCCGATTGCGTCGGATGTCGGAAAGGCGAGGAACGTGCGTGCTCCGTCGAGCTCGGTCCAGAGCTCGTAGGTCGATTCGATGCTGCAATCCGTCCGGTGCCGCTGAACCGCCTGAACGGAGATCTCGTTGCGTCCCGGCTGCAGCACGCCGTCCGCCAGATCGACGGTGAGTTCGCCCGGGTTGCCCGGCGCCTGGATGCTTTCGTGAAGAACGGACACGCCATTGATGGAAACTGACAGGCGCGACGCCTCAGGCGCAACGACCACGGCGTTGCGGTAGCCGACGTTCAGCCGCACGGGTGACGCTGCCTGTTCCTCCGTCAGATAGATCGCCCAGTTGCGCCGACTGCCCTCACCATTCAGCCTCAGCAACGGCTCCGGCAGAAGATAGCGAAGCGTGTCAGCTTCGGCAGATGTTGCGGGCTCGGACGCCTCTGGGTCAGGCGAGGCCGACGGCGCCGGGTCCGCATCCGGACGACCGTCTGGATCAGTGAGTGAAGGCGGCTCGACGGCTTCGGGCGTCGCCGGCTCTGGTGTCTCGCTATCTGATGTCGGTTCTTCCGGCGATGCCGGTGCTTCGGGGGCCAAATCTTCCTCGATAACGGGTCGTTCGGGCGACATGTCGAACGGCGTGCCTTGCGCATGGGCATCGGCGGCGAGGAGCAGTGCTGCAAGGGCGATCGCAGTGCGCGTCATGCGCGTGCCCTCTTCGCTTGCGCAGGGGCGCCCACGGCGGAATCCCCGGTCCGGAACAGATAGGTGATGCCGCGGACGGTCTGATAGAGCGCAAGGCGCAAAAACCATGCTGTTCCGAGCAGTACACCGGGATTGCGCCGGCGCGAGGCCTGGAAATGGGTCCACTGACTTGCGTTGGCGAAGATCAGATCGGCGACCATGCGGTGATGCACGGTCTTCATGCGCACAAAGGAACAGCCAATGGCCACCGCGTCGCCTTCACGGTCCTTGTTGCGGATCGTGACCGGCAGGATTTCCGGCTCCGTGCTCCAATGCGGCGTGAAGCGGATGCTGGCTTGGCCGGTGTCGACGGCTGCAAGCGCGCTGTGGCCACTGACGCGAAGGCGGGCGCCATTGACGGAGACGTCTTCGATCGTGGCAGGCACCCAGATGTCGCCCACGCCGAATTCGCACCGCCGGTTGATCTGAACGCGCCGGGTCGCCGCCCGCTCGCGCCGTTCGGCAACCACACCGAGCGCCGCTCCTGCCATGACGAGGTTGAGAAGGTTCCAGGCACCCACGACCAGCGTGACATCCGCCTTGTAGGGTTCCGCATAGATGCGCCACACCGTCACGAAGACGCCGATCAGCAGCACGCCGAAGATGACGAAGAATGGCCGCGACAGCTCCGACAGGCGGCTCGTCGTGATCGTTTCATCCTTCGCGGTCACCTTGAACGTCGGCTTGCGCGGATTGAGCGCGACCGAAATCACCGCCGGCAGAAGGTGGACCGTCTGGATGTATTCGTAGAGCTCGGAGATCCAGGGCCAACGGAACGACCCGTAGAGGTAGTTCTGCATCATCAGGTTCACGGCCATGTAGCTGAGCGTGTAGGCGAGAAACTCGCCTCCCGAAGCCGTGAAGATCTGAAGATCGAGAAAGAGGTAGAACAGCGGCGCGAAGAGGAAGATCGTGCGCGGGAACGGAAACAGCCAGAACAGCGTCGACGACATGTAGCAAAGGCGCTGCGGAAAGGAGAGCCCGCGCTTGAGCAGAGGAAACCGGAACCGCAGGATCTGCATCATGCCCTGCGCCCAGCGCGAGCGCTGCCCGATGAAGCTCGAGAAGGTCGCAGGCTGCAGGCCGGCAATCAGCGGCTTGTCCACATAGACGCTGTTCCAGCCGCGCGAGTGCAGCTCGATGGCCGTCTCACAGTCTTCGGTGATGGAAATGCCGCTGAAGCCGTTGCTTTCCTGAAGCGCTTCGCGCCGCAGCACCGCCGCCGATCCGCAGAAGAACGCCGCGTTCCATTTGTCGAGCCCGCGCTGGATGACGCCGTAGAACATTTCGTTCTCGGACGGCATCTTCTCGAACGTCTTCAGATTGCGCTCGAGCGGATCGGGATTTAGGAAGAAGTGGGGCGTCTGGACGAGGAACAGTCGCTTGTCCTCGTTGAAATAACCCACCGTCTCGCGCAGGAACGACCTTGCGGGCGCGTGGTCGGCGTCGAAAACCGCGACGAGATCGCCCGTCGAATGGTCGAGCCCGTTGTTGAGGTTGCCGGCCTTGGCGTGCTCGTTGCGGGCTCGGGTAAGGTAGCGGGCGCCGAGCTCTGCACAAAGCTTCTGCAGATTGGCGCGCCGCGCTTCCGCAATCTGGCCTTCGATGACGTTGTCGGAATTGCGCTTCTGGTCCGTGCCGCCGTCGTCGAGCAGCCATACGGTCAGCCGATCGGCCGGATAGTCGAGCGCCATTGCAGCCGCGATCGTGTCCGCCAGAAGCACCGGGTCTTCGTTGTAGGACGGGATGAAAACATCGACGCCCGGCAGGTCGTCCTCATCAACCGGCTGAGATGGGCGCGAGGGCAGGGGCCGCGCAACGATGAAGAGACTGAGGAACAGCATGAACACGCTGTACATTTCGGCCAGATAGAGCAGCAGGCCGGGAATGAAGCTTTCCAGCTGGTTGACGGGTGGCAGCGTGCTGGTCGTGCGCCAGTAGACATAGCGCAGCACGATGGCGGTGCCGAACGCCAGCGCCACCAGCCGCCACGTGCCTTCCGATTTGAAAAGCTTCAGGAGTATCATGATCAGCAGCACGATCGTGCCGGCAATCAAGTGCGTCTGCAGGTTGATCGGTAATGAGACGATGAAGACGATGCAGGCGGCCGCGATGAACCAGACGAAGGCGAACAGGGGCTTGGCCATCAGAAGGGTCCCGGCACGATAGTGATCATCTCAAGTCGCTCCAATCCTCAAATTGGCTGACAAGTCTCGGCGGACATACGCCACGCCGTTTGTGCGGGTTTCCCGAAAACCGTCGACATGCTTAATCAATCCTCAAGCGACAGGGCAATCCAGTGGTGCATGAATTAGAGAGCAACATTACCTAGGGTTGTACTTGACGCGGCGACGCCTCGTGGGAAGGCGCCGGGGCGACTGTCGGAGGTGCTGGAACGACGGGGACAGCCGTCGCAGCACTCGGCGGCGGTGGCACGATCGGGCCACGCACGACGGGCGTAGTGACTGGAACCTGTGCAGGCGCGGGCGCCGGGGCGGGTGCTGAAGCGCGGCGGCTGACGGGGCGTCGAACGGGCTCGGGCTCCGGCTCGAGAACCGTTTCGAGACGCTGCGGAACTGCTGGAAACACCGGCTTGCCTGTCACGCCCAATCGTGGGTCGGGCGGCGGCGGTGGGCCAAACGGGTTCCAGCCCGCTGCCGGGAAACCGCCGGTCACGGTATAGCCGTACATCACGGAAAGCAGGGCTTCTTCGCTTGCTCCCGTTTGACACAGGCGCAGCCGTGTCTGCATCGTTCCCCGCGGCGAGAAGGGTGCGGCTCTAGTCGGCCCGGTCGCCCGCTGCCAGGCGTAAAGGCATAGATCGCGCCCGCTGCGCCCCACCGCATAGCCGAACGGCCCGAAGCTGTTTTGCGCATAAAGCGGCGAGCGCTGCATCGCAACGCCAGGAAATGCGGCACGCATCTCGCGCTGGATCGTCGTTTCTGTGATAGGCAGATTGGACAGCGATGTCTGTCCTGCCTCCGTGCCCATCGGCCCGAAAAGCTGGACGCGCAGCAGGTTCTGACCGGGAACGTTGGAGGCCGCCGACAGCGCAACATCCTGTTGGATCGCGTTGGAATAGCGTCGTTCCACGACATCGACGACCGAAGGGCCTCCGGGCGGCGGCAAGACCAGCGCTTTGACGGCACCGATGCGCTCATTGGTGGATGCACGCTGCAGATCCGTCGGCGTACCGCACCCGGCGAGAATAAAGCCAAGTAAGGCAATAGAAGTTGCGCTGACGAGGCGCGCCTTCCCATTTGCTTTTTCGTGCCGCATGTCGATCGTTTCAGGGTCGAATCAATTGAGCCTACAGTGGTCGACAGAATTCCCGAACGCAATTGCCGGATTGCTTCAGAAACGCATCCGAGGCGGCACTGATGCATTCTGGCACAGCTGTTGAATCGCATTGCGTAACGGGTTTTTATTTAGGCAATTGATTAGCTTTTGCCCACCGACCCGATCGCGCGGGCCATGTCGATGAAGGCGCGAAACGCAGCAGATGGGTTGCGGCGGCCCGGATAGTAGAGGCAGAGCGGTGCGCGCTGCGGTGTCCAATCCTGAAGCAGGCGCACCAGGCGCCCGGCGGCGATGTCATCGCGCACATCGGCTTCCATGAAAAAGCCGATGCCGGTTCCCTCCAGCACAGCAATGCGGGCGAGGCTCGCCTCATCGAGCGTGATGGGTCCTTGAACATCGATCTGCACTGCATCTCCCTCCTTCTCGAAGTGCCAGCGATAGAGCGCGCCGTTGGGCAAACGGATGCGGATGCAGGAATGGGTGAAGAGATCCGACGGGACCATCGGTGATCCCCGCGCCTCGAGATAGGCGGGCGCTGCAACGACGGCAAAGCTTTGAGGCTTCCCCACCGGAAGGGCAATCATGTCGGTCGGAACGAGGTCGGCGCTGCGCAGACCGAGATCGAACCCTTCGGCGACGATGTCGACGATCCGCCCCTCCGTCACGAGGTCGATGTGAACCTGCGGGTAGCGTCGCACGAAGGCAAGGACGAGCGGGGCGAGAATTTCCCGCGCAGCCGTCGGGAACGCATTGATGCGTAAGGTGCCGGACGGAATGTCCTGTTGCGAGCGCGCGACCGCCATGGCCTGCTGGATTTCCCGCAGCGCCGGACCGACCTGCTCGACGAATTGGCGGCCGGCGTCCGTGAGCGAAACGCTGCGCGTGGTCCGGTTGAAGAGGCGTACGCCCAACCGCTTTTCGAGCTTGCCGATGAGGTTGCTCAGCGCAGTCGTCGACAGGCCGAGATTGAGCGCCGCTGCGCGAAACGAGCCCTTGTTGGCGATCGCGATGACCGCATCAAGTTCCATGAGACCTTCGCGCATTGTCCCGCTTTTCCAAACTCCTCGTCCGCCTTTGTCCCAATTATCGCGAGGGTCGTCCAGCCTTACCTTGCTGTCAGCCGATGCCATCAAAGGAGAACAGTCATGGGTCCGCATCTGCCCAAGATCATCGCCGAATATTTCGAGACAGACAGAACCGGAAGCGCGGAAGAAGTGTCCGCGCTCTTCACGGAAGACGCCGTCGTACGCGACGAGAAAAGGACGCATGTCGGGCGCGATGCGATCCGAGAGTGGAAGGCGAACGCGTCGAGCGAATACAACTACACGACAGAGCCTTTTGCGATCGCGGACAGTGCTGGCCGGAAGGTCGTCACGAGCCGCCTCGTCGGTGACTTCCCGGGAAGCCCCGTCGATTTGCGCTATTTCTTCATCCTCGATGGCCACCAGATCGCGGATCTGGAGATCGTTCCATGACGCCGTTTATCGATCTTGCGGGAAAACGCGCGCTGGTGACTTCCGGCACGAAGGGGGCAGGGGCTGCGACAGTCGCGCTCTTCCGTTCGCTCGGTGCCCGCGTCATGACGAGCGCACGCACCAAGCCTCAGCCTTTCGATGACGACATTGCTTTCGTCGCAGCGGACCTGACGACCGTTGAAGGTTGCGCGACGCTCGCTGCCGCTGTGCTTGACGAGATGGGCGGTGTCGACGTCGTCGTCCACATGCTGGGCGGATCATCGGCACCGGCTGGCGGGTTCGCGGCACTCGACGACGGTGAGTGGAAGAAGGAACTCGATCTCAATCTGATGCCGGCCGTGCGGCTCGATCGCGCGTTGTTGCCCGGGATGCTCGATCGCAAAAGTGGCGTCGTCATCCACGTCACTTCGATCCAGGCGACACTGCCATTGCCGGAAGCAACCACCGGCTATGCCGCCGCGAAGGCCGCGCTCTCGACCTATAGCAAGAGCCTATCGAAAGAGGTTGCACCGCGCGGCGTGCGGGTCGTCCGGGTATCACCCGGCTGGATCGAGACGGAGGCTTCCGTGAGCCTTGCCGAGCGGCTTGGCGCCGAGCACGGCGGCGGCGTGGAAGAAGGCAAGCGGCTGATCATGGCCTCGCTCGGCGGCATCCCGATCGGCCGACCATCCACTCCGGACGAGATCGCCAACCTGATAGCCTTCCTCGCATCCGACCGGGTAGCGAGCATCAACGGTGCCGAATTCATCATCGATGGCGGTACTGTGCCGACGGCATGACGGCCGAGACTGTCGGCGCATTCGGCCCGGTTGAGCGCGGGCCGAATGCCTCTCGCCTCGTGGGGACGACACAAGCTCCACGGCCGAAGTCTGTCGACAGCAGGCATACAGCCCTTTGGTACTGCCCCGGAACATCGCCCATCCAGACCTGTTCCGTCTCCTCACGGAGAAGGAGATGTCCGATGTCCAAGATCATGAAAGTCGCAGCAATGATTGCCGCACTCGCCGTTTCCAGTGGAGCGGCCTACGCTCAATGCGCCGACACTGAAGCAAATGCCACCGGGTCGATCTCCAAGGACGGATCGATCGCGCCCTTGGAAGGTGCTGCGGATTCGAACGCCAATGCGGAAACGGGAAGCGTCGCCAAGGATGGATCGACGATGCCGCTGGAAGCCAACGAAGACCAGGCAATGTCCTCCGATGACGTAGCGGCGCAGCAGCAGGGCGAGGAAACGTCTGCAGCAGCTGCCGACGAAGACTGCCCGGACGACGCTGGCTGAGGAAGTTCCGATCGGCGGTGCTGCTGCCCCACCCACCACGTTCGCGATACTGTCCAGCGGCAACCACATGCTGCAACGCGCCGCGTCCGAAAACCCGAACGCCGACGCGTTGACGGGATTAGGCCCGTCAACGCCGCCGCATGGATCGGCGTGAGGGTCCTGATGGGCCTTCCTGCCGTGATCGGCAGAGCGCTGAACGGCGGCAAACTCGTCCTCTGGCGCTGACGGGGCGAGAGGACGAGCCAGACGTCGTTTCAGTTCAGACCGCCATTTGCGTAGATGGTCTCGCCATTGACCCATCCGCCACTGTTCGAGCAGATCATCGCGATCACTTCGGCAATGTCTTCCGGTTGGCCGAGCCGGCGCAGCGGCGTCGCTTCGGGAATGCCTCGAAGCGCGTCCTCACCGTGCTGGCGCAGCAGCTGGGTGTCCACGGCGCCAGGCGCGACCGCATTGACGGTGATGTTACTCCCGGCAAGCTCTTTGGCCAGAACGCGCGCATAAATCTGCAGGTCCGCCTTGGTGCCGGCATAGGCGGCGGCAGCAGGCGGGGTCTGCCGCACGATTCCCGATGAGAGGGTGATGATGCGGCCGCCTTTCCTCACGGTGCGCGCTGCCTCGCGAAATGTGTTGAATCCGCCCTTCACGTTCGTGGCGATCATGCGATCAAAGGCAGCGTCGCTCATTTCCGCAAAGGGGCTGACATTCATTATGCCGGCATTGCCGACAACGACATCAACGCCACCGAACGCCTCCTCATTGGCCGCGAACAGCGCGCGCACAGCCTCTGGATCGGCCACATCCGCCTGTAGCCAGATTGCGCGCCCGCCTTCAGCTTCGATTTCGGCGACGACTTGAGCAGCCAGATCGATGTGCGTGAGGCAGTTGACGGTGACGGCATAGCCGTCTCGCGCCAGACGCTTGGCGGTGGCCGCGCCGATGCCGCGGGACGATCCGGTTACGATGGCAGCGCGGCCGCTTCCGGGAAGGGCGCTCTCTTGTGTCGCCGTCTGCGCAGATGCCGTTCCGCCAAGAGCAAGGGCTGCCGGGGCTGCCGCGGTGAGCGCGAGAAAGGTGCGGCGGGAATTGTCGGGAGTGTCGGACTTATCGGTCATGCTGGAGGCTTCTTTGAATTGGTTCCCGCGAGAGGTCGATCCGCACCCGCCAGTCTTGGTCATGCGGGTGCATGAGCCGACGCCCGACGCGGGCATCTCTCGGAGAAGGTTGAAATTTACGAGCGAAGCAGAAGTCGGGTGCCGGTTCCCGCGCGGGTGTATAGCCGCCATGTTTCGTTCCGGCACATGGCCGTCGCTTCGAGCCTCAATCTAGCCGGTTCGGGCCGAGCCCGAATGCTCGAAGCTCGATTAAAGCTGCCTATTCCTGGATTCTGGAGTTTTCCGGCTCGGGCGGCGCTCCATACGATCGTGGATGGAGGGCCGGAGCATCTGCTGCTCTTATCAAACGGCCGAATGGCTCGAGTGAGCTTTCGTTACCTCACCGAAAGGTCAGCGGTTGGTTCAATTCGTGCGCCAGCGCGCCAGCCATCTGCCCGGCTGCGCTCAAACGGGACGCATGAAGAAGCTCCAACTGAAGTTCCTGCGCACGCACATCCGCGCGCTCGCGTTCATTTGCTTCGAGCGTCAGGCGTCCGAGCGCTTCCGCCAACTCCGATGTTCGTGCCGACACCCGCTGCTCCAGCGAGTTGTTAAGGCGCCGAAGGTTTTCTTCGAGCCGTTTCTGCCCCCTCAGATCGCGGCTGACGGTCGCCATGTTCATCGGATGACCCGTGCGCAGGTCATCGATACGGAACCAGTCGACCAGAAAAGGAATGTCCTCTCCCGTTACAAAGTGGCGGAACTTGAGCTCACCAAACCAGCGCCCTGTCTTCATCACTTGCGACATCAATTCAAGATGTGCGCGAGTTTGCTCACCTGGAGCCAAGAAATCGAAGACGGCATGTCGCTGCGCCTCCTCGATGCCGGCCAGCCCCAACAACTCGCAGCCGGCCTTGTTGAGGTACTTCACCTTTCCGTCCAAGCGTGCGAAACCAACGAATTCGGACGATCGATCGATCAAGCTCGCTAAACGACGTTGCTGAGCCTCCGCGTGCCTGCGCTGGAAGGCGAGTGTTGCATGGCTCGCCGCGATAGTGAGAAGCAGCCGATGCGTTTCGCTCGGAAAATTGGGGTCGAGGGAACCAACAGCAATTCCCGCGTCGCTGCCAAAGTCCATCGAAACTGTCGTCATGCGCAGAGCTCCCGTTCCAAACGGGTCGTCGATTGCGACTGTCTGCTCGCGGGTGCAGAGCTGTGCGCGACGGAGAATGCATTCGATGCGATCAGCCGACTCGACGGTGACGGCTTGGCTTGTTCGCATGACTTCGACCGCAGCTTCATCGCCCAGCCCAGGCGCAGCAACGTAGACGACGTCCGCATCCAGCATCGAAATCAACGCCGCTGCCACACTGTCGGCAATCTGCCGCGGATCGTAGTCTTTCCAAATTGCAGGCAGCGTCGAGAGCGCCACAAGATCGCGGATGCAATGCCGTAGCTCTTGCGGCTCGAAAAGCTCGTCGACCCTGAGCATGACGCATGATCCCTATCGAAAACGCCATTCGGACCTTCAGCGCCTGTCCAGAACGCTGAAGCAGAACGACAGAAATTCGCTTCCGGAGATAGCGGCTGGCGACAGGCCGTCTGTGCTTGCGCAGGTGTGCGCATGCCGAGGGTGCCATCAAAGAGAGCTGACAAAGCCCAGACGACGGAGAAACCACTCTCCGAACGTATCCTGTTTGAACCATACATTACATGGTTCAGATGCCCAGCGAATTCATTCCAAGGGAATGGCCGAGGGCTCGGCATTTATGGGTGGTCGGCAGCCCCCCAGAACGGCGGGATGACCTTGCAATTGCGCAAAATTGCTTAATGGTCTCGCCACCGGTGCCCATTACATTTCCGGTCTCGCCCACGCGCGAGCGCAACACTGCCGGCGTAGGTACGACGATGCAACGACTTACCGAACCGTTGGACGCTGCGATTGGACAAAAGATCGAAGCCTCCTTGGCGCGGCTGAGAAATTCCAGCGACTTCAATCTGGATTTGCTGCCGGTGCTCGATGTTGCCATTGGTATGACCGGCGCAGACATGGGAACGCTGCAGCGCTACGACGGCAGCACCGACCAGCTCATACTCGTTGCAAGCCGCGGCTTCTCGAGCGAAACGCTGAGCTTTTTTAGCGTTGTCCGTCGCGACACAAGCAGCACGTGCGCGGCCGCCCTTGCGCGACGCATGCGGGTTTTCGTCCAAGACATTTCAACAAGCTATCTTTTTGTAGGCACCCGCGAACTCGATGTGCTGAGCGCCAATGGCGTTGCTGCCGTGCAGTCAACACCGTTGATCAGCAGCAATGGCCGGTTTTGCGGGGTGCTTTCAACACATTTTCGCAAAATGCAGCCAGAAAACGCATTCGATTATGCACCGCTCGATCGATTTGCCGTCCAGATTGCGGACAGCTTAGAACACCGAGAGGGCCTGACGCCAAGCCGACAAGCGACCCGCATACCGGATCGGGGAGACTGATATGAACGCGATGACCCGGCTCATTCCATAGGCGGGACCCTACTGCGCGAGTACCGGCATGTCTGCGCATTTTGCAACTCGGCAGCGCAGGAATACGCCACATCGCTCCCTTCGTCTGCGACAAAAGGGTGGAAGCCGTCAAAGTACGTGGATAGACGACGGCAGTGCACGAGAATTTTGGCGGCGCTCTTGCCCGGGGACGTTCCGCGAGGGAGGTGACAAGTCGTCGGCGTCGTCTTTTGCTGGCCAGCACAAGATCTCATTCACTTTGACTGCTTGGTGGCCCTGTGCGACCGTCCCTTGGGAGAGACCGGCGCCGACGCGCAACATCGTCGATAGCCTCGAGTCTGCAAATGGAAGAGATGTCCCAATGCGGATCGTCATCTTCGTGCCTGCGGATGTGCATTCGCTGGAACTCGCGGGTCTTATGGACGTCTTCGCCGAGGCGAACGCCCATGCAGGGAAGATATTCTACGAAGTTGACATCCTGACGGAAGAAGATGGCGCCATTCGTTGCGCTTCCGGGCTCAGGGTTTTGCCAGACTACAGGTTCGATGCATATCCAAACATCCCCGACACCCTGCTGGTGGCCGGCAGCGTCGGAGTTCCACAGCGGCCGAACAGGCAGGTCATCGACTGGTTGAACAGTATTGCTCCTCGGACGCGGCGCTATGGGTCCGTCTGTACAGGCGCATTCGTGCTCGGCGCGGCAGGTCTCCTAAAGGACCGGCGCGTTACCACGCACTGGCAGTTTGCGTCTCTGCTCGCCGAGCGTTTTCCTGCGACCCGTGTCGAAGGGGACCGGGTGTTCATCCGCGACGGCTCGATGATCACCTCAGCTGGGTCAAGCGCAGCGATCGACCTCGGCCTTTCGCTCGTCGAGGAGGATCTCGGACGCGAAGTCGCGCTTTACGTCGCCCGCCGGCTGGTCGTGTTCCTGAAGCGGCCGGGCGACCAGTCACAATTTAGCGTCCACCTGACCGCCCAGGCGGTCGGCCGGACCCGTCTCCACACCGTCCAGCAATACGTGCTCAACCATCCTACCGCCGACCTGTCGGTCACCGCGCTGGCAAAGATCGCGGCCATGAGCGTGCGCAATTTCACGCGCGTTTTCTCTCAGGAGGTCGGGATATCGCCATCGGATTATGTCGAACTGACGCACATCGACGTCGCACGCTTCCTGCTGGAGGGAAGCCGGCTGTCGATTGCAGCAATCGCGGACAGAAGTGGTTTCGGGTCGGCGCGCGCCATGCGCCGCGCCTTCCTGGCGCATGTCGGGGTGAGGCCGTCCGACTACCGCGAGCGATTTCGGACGGCCGGCGATGGCTCAAGGCCCAGTTTGTCCGACAACGGCTAACGATTGTCCTGAAACCACCCTGGCCGTCGATTGTCCCTCTTCGGATGGAGGCCCATAGCTCCTGTCATGGAAGAGATCAAAAACTTTGTAGCATCGGACTTCACGGGGGGCGTGGCCCCCTTAGCCAACGGTGGGCTTCTCAGCGCCGATGCGGTTCAGTCACTTCTTCCGGCTCTCGTCGAGGAATTGACTGACGGGGTCGTGATTGCTCAGCGTGCGAACGCCAACACCCCCTTGCTTTATGTCAACAAATCCTTCGAAAATTTAACGGGCTACACGCGACATGAGGTCATTGGAAAGGACTGCCGCTATCTACAGGGCAGCGAACGCGACCAACCTGAGATCTCCCGCATTCGCGCTGCGATCGAGGCGGGCGAGCCGATAGACACGACGCTGCGAAATTATCGCAAGGACGGATCGGCCTTCTGGAACAGTCTCAGTCTCAGACCTGCACGTGTCGGCGATGAACTGCTTTATGTGGGCATAATGCGCGATGTCTCGGCGATCCGGCAGGCGCATATGGCTCTAGATCGCGTCGCAAATCTGGACGGGACCACGGGGTGCCTCAACCGCCAGTCTTTCATCCTGTCTGTTGAAGAGCGTTTTGCGAAACGTACCGCGACCCTGCTGGTCCTGAAATTGGATGCAATCGGCTTTCACGATCTCAACACTGGATATGGCTTTGAAGTCGGCGACGCTCTGCTTGCCGAAACTGGGCGACGGCTCCGGGATTTTGGGGCTGCACTCGTGGCCCGGATGGGTGCGAATGAATTTGCGCTCGCTTTTGAACTGCCCGATGAAACAAGCGCCGACGCAATCGTCAATTCGGTCTCGACTGTTCTTGCTGCAGACTTTGTGGTGGCAGGGGTAAGCGTCTCGCTGCGTTTCGCAATCGGCTATTCGATCGGCCAGACGGGACGAAGTGCGATTTCTCTCATTCGCAATGCCGGGACCGCACTATGGGCTGCCAAGTCGGACCCTTTGGGAGGTCCTCGCCGGTTTCGCGACGCGGATTTCGAGCAGGCCCGCCGTCGTGTGCGGCTGACGCGCGAATTGAAGATCGCTGTCGCAAACGAGGAGTTCGGGTATCACTTTCAGCCTCAGGTCGACCTCGCAACCGGCGACTGGCTTGGCGCCGAAGCGCTGATCCGCTGGAACCATCCGCTGTTCGGGTGCCAACTTCCCGGCAGCTTCATTGAAACGGCTGAGCGATCGGGTTTGCTTCTCGAACTGACCGGACGAAGCCTGATGACCGTTGCGACCTTTGCCAAGCGGATCAACGCACGCCGCGAGAGGCCGCTACGCTTTTCAGTGAATGTCTCAGCCGGAGAATTCCTGCGGCACAACATGGATGAGATGGTGGGGCGGGTCCTGCGCCTGACTGAGGCGAAACCGGCGTGGATGACGCTGGAGATTACCGAAAGCATGTTTCTCAGCGACACGCCGGGCGTAAGGGACGCCTTCGAACGATTGCGCCAGATCGGCATCGGTTTGTCGGTCGACGACTTTGGCACGGGGTACTCGAACCTGCGCTCACTCGAAACCTTTCCTGTGACCGAGATAAAGATCGACCGCAGCTTTGTCGGCAACTTAGCGACAGATTCATCGAAGAGAATCATCGTTCGGGCCGTTATCGATCTGGGAAGTGCGCTTGGTCTGACAGTGGTCGCAGAAGGCGTGGAAACGGAGGCCCAGCGCGTCATGCTTTGCGACATGGGCTGTCCTGTCGGCCAAGGCTACTTATTCGGAGCCCCGACGGATGAGGAAGGTTTTGCCGTCCGGTCAGGGCCGAGTGCGACAGATTCAGCGGAGGCAACATGAGATCGGCTCTGGTGCTTGCCGTTCACGAGCGGACATGCCAGCCGCATTCACGCGGTTTTCTCCAGCCTAGACTTTGCTCCGCATTGTTGCAGGGCTCCAGCCATAATTGACAGGTTCAGCGGATCGCAGCAGTCTGAGCACCATTTAACTGGTCGCGGCACTCATCATGTCCAATGCACTACGCATCGCCAGGGGTCGCTTCGGGCGGGTGGCACTTCTGAATATGGACAGGCCGTTGGTGCGTCATGCGCATCCGCACTGCCATGTGCTGCTGAAGGTCGAGGGCGCCGACACTCAGTTCTTCGTACGTGACCGTGCTGTTCCCTTGACCGATGAAACGGCGGTGCTGATCAACGCTTGGGAGCCGCACGCCTACGACCATGATCTGGCACGGCCGAAGACGGTGATCCTGGCGCTCTATATCGAGCCTCAGTGGCTGCAGCACTTCCGCAAGAACTGGGGTGCGAGCGACGCGCCGGACTTTTTCGAGGCCGCAGCCGGCTCGATCACACCCGATATCAGGCGGCTCGCCCGCGAGCTCGCAGAGGCGATGGTGCATGCGCCGGATGCTGCTGCGCTGCACGAAGACATGCTCGGCCGGCTGATGATCACTGTCATCGAGCGGTTCACCGCCTGGCGCAGCGTGCCCCAGTCGATCAGCGCGCTGGCCGCGCGTGAACCTTCCGATTTTCGCATCCGTAAGGCGGTGATGCTGATGACGGCGAACCCCGGCGTGATCACCGACATGGACACATTGGCAACCGATGTCGGCATGTCGCGGGCGCACTTCTTCCGGCAGTTCGAAAGCGTCATGCGCGTTAGCCCGCGGGTCTATCTCAACGTCCAGCGGCTGGAACGCGCAGTCAGCGCGGTCTCCGACGGGGAAGAGACATTCGCCGCCATCGGCGAGCGGCTCGGCTTCTCGGTTCCAGCGCATTTCTCACGCTTCTTCCACGACCACGCCGGGTCCTCGCCAAGCGTGTTTCGCTCCGTTACACGCCTCGCCAGGTCGCAATATGAGACTTCTCGGTAAGTCATGAGACGTCCCGGTATCGCCGACTAGTCTCAACGGCTGTTTCCTCCACGCCATGGTGCTGCTTCCAACGCATGCGCCAGGGAGGAGACGCCATGAACGAGCTAACGAGGCCGCAAAGCCTCGTCGGACAGTCTGTCGAACGTGTCGAGGATGCGAGCCTTCTGAAAGGCCGCGGACGCTACATCGACGATCTGCCGACGCGGCGCGATACCGCCTACGCCGCTTTCCTGCGCTCCCCGCATGCGCATGCCGAAATACGGGCTATCGACACCGATAAGGCCAAGGCGCATTTAGGCGTCTACGCGGTCCTCACGGGCGAGGACGTCGCAAGCCTGACCAACAGCCTCGTCGTCGGCGTGAAGGCCGATGTGGAATGCTGGCCGATGGCCCGCGACCGCGCCCGCTATGTCGGCGAGCCCGTCGTGCTCGTGGTGGCGGAGAGCCGCTATATCGCCGAGGACGCGCTGGACCTCGTGGAGGTCACTTACGAGACGCTGCCGCCGGTGATGGATCCGCGCGCAGCGCTTGCCGACGACGCACCCGTCCTCCATCCGTCGCTTGGCACGAACCTGATCAATGAGCGTTCGTTTCGCTACGGCGATCCCGAGGCTGCCTTCGAGGCTGCCGCACACCGCATTTCGATCACGACGGCCTATCCGCGCAATTCCTGCACGCCCATCGAGACCTATGGCGTCATCGCCGAATACGACCCTGGCGAAGACGCCTATGACGTCACGGCGAACTTCCAGGGTCCCTTCTCCATCCACGCGGTTCTGTCGCGTGCGCTCAAAGTCCCCGGCAACCGCATGCGCCTGCGCACCCCGCCGGATTCCGGCGGTTCCTTCGGCGTCAAGCAGGGCGTGTTTCCTTATGTGGTGCTCATTGCCATTGCTGCACGCGTTGCCGACAGGCCCGTCAAGTGGATCGAGGATCGCCTGGAGCACCTGACCGCGTCGGTCTCGGCGACAAATCGGGTAACGACACTGGAAGCGGCGGTGGAGCCGGACGGCCGGATCACCGCGCTCTCCTGGGACCAGATCGAGGATTGCGGCGCGCACCTCAGGGCGCCCGAACCGGCGACGCTCTACCGCATGCATGGCAACATGACCGGCGCCTATGCGATCGACAATGTCGCCATCCGCAACCGGGTTGTCCTGACGAACAAGACGCCCACTGGCCTCAACCGGGGTTTCGGCGGCCCGCAGATCTATTTCCCGCTGGAGCGGCTCGTCCACAAGATCGCCGACGAACTCGGCCTAGACCGGCTCGATGTGATCCGGAAAAACCTGGTGCCGAGCGACGCCTTTCCCTACCGCACCGCGACCGGCGCGCTTCTGGACTCGGGTGACTACGAAGCCGCGCTCGACCGCGCTGTCACCAAAGGTGGGCTCGGCGAACTGATGGCCCGGCGCGATGCGGCCCGCGCGGAAGGCCGACTCTATGGCATCGGTCTCACCGCCGCGGTGGAGCCGAGCGTATCCAACATGGGCTATATCACCACGGTGCTGACGCCGGAGGCACGCGCCAAAGCCGGCCCGAAGAACGGCGCACAGGCCGTGGCGACGGTCGGCATCGACCCGCTCGGTTCGGTCACCGTCAAGGTTGCATCGGTACCGCAGGGGCAGGGCCATCGCACGGTGCTCGCCCAGGTTGTCGCTGACCGGCTGGGTCTTCCTCTGAGCGCCGTCCGGGTCAACACGGAACTCGACACCAACCGGGACGCCTGGTCGATCGCATCCGGCAATTATGCCAGCCGTTTCGCACCGGCCGTCGCCGGAACAGCACGGCTGGCCGCTGACCGGCTGCGCGGCAGATTGGCGACGATTGCTGCCGCACAGCTGAATGTCACTGCCGACAACGTCGACTTCGCAGATGGCAAGGTGTTCGACCGTGGCAATCCCGACAACTCCGTCTCGTTCGCGCGCGTCGCCGCAGCAAGCCATTGGGCGCCGGGAACTGTCCCGGAAGGCACCGGGCAGACCATTCGCGAAACCGTGTTCTGGACGCCCGACGAACTGACCGCGCCAACGGCCGAGGATGGCATCAATTCATCGCTCTGCCACGGCTTCATCTTCGATTTCTGCGGCGTGGAAATCGACCGCGACACCGGCGTTGCCCGTATCGATCGATACGTCACCATGCATGATTGCGGTACGATCCTGCATCCCGGCATGGTGGATGGCCAGGTCCGCGGCGGCTTTGCCCAGGCAGTGGGTGCTGCGCTCTACGAAGAATACGCCTATGGCGCCGACGGGTCTTTCCTCACCGGAACGCTCGCCGATTATCTGATCCCGACCGTGATGGAGACACCGGAGCCGGTGATCCTCCATTTCGAAAGCCCGTCGCCCTTCACGCCGCTTGGCGCAAAAGGGGTCGGGGAAGGCAACTGCATGTCGACGCCGGCTTGCATAGCCAACGCCATCGCCGATGCCACGGGCGTCGAGGACCTGACGCTGCCGCTCTCGCCGAGCAAGATCTCGGCGCTCATCCACGGCGACGAAAAGCCCTCGGCCCGGCCGAAGAACGACGCGAAGCCGCTGAAGGCGCGCGAGGGCGAACGCGCACTGTCCGGCGAAGGGTCGGCCGAAGTTTCCGCCACCCGCGAAGATATCTGGGCGATGCTGCTCGATCCAAAGACGCTGGAAGCGATCATTCCCGGCGCCCACAAGGTCGAGAAGATTTCCGACACGCATTTCCGCGCCGACGTCACCTTGGGGGTTGGCCCCGTCAAGGGGCGCTACCGCGCCGATATCGAACTGTCCGACATGGTCGAACCCGAGGCGGTGACGCTGTCGGGCGGCACGGAGGGCGCTCTCGGATCCGGGCGAGGGCAAGGGCGCATCACGCTGACCGCGACGGAAAACGGCACCTGCGTTTCCTACAGCTACGAAGCCGGCATCGGCGGCAAGGTCGCGTCCATCGGCGGACGCCTGCTCGACGGCGCGGCACGCGTGGTCATCGGCCAGTTCTTCCAGTCGCTCGCCCGGTATGCCGGGCGCGGCAAGGCCGCCGAAGCTCCGTCGACCGGCGTGCTGGCCCGATTGAAGTCTCTACTGGGGAGGCGCGCATGAAGCCCGCAGCGTTCGACTACCTGCAGGCCGCAACGCTCGATGAGGCCCTGGATGCACTGCACGAAGCGGGCGGCGACGCGCGCGTCATCGCAGGCGGCCAGTCACTGGTGCCCATGCTGAACATGCGCCTCGCCCGTCCTGCAGTCCTCGTCGACATCATGCGCATCGAAGCGCTGCAGAAGATCGAGCGAAGCGGCGGCGACATCCTCATCGGCGCCGGCGTGCGGCAGGCCAAGCTCGAAGCGTGGCCGGATCTTGTCGACCGCTTGCCGCTGGTGGCGATGGCCTTGCCGTGGCTCGGCCATGTGCAGACCCGGGCGCGCGGAACTGTCTGCGGCTCGCTCGCCCATGCCGATCCGAGCGCGGAACTGCCGCTCTCGCTCATCGCACTTCGGGGAAGCGTGCATCTGCGCACCAAGCGCAAGAAGCGCACGGTCAGCGCCGAAGATTTCTTCCTGGGCATGATGGCGACGGACCTCGCCGAGGGCGAGATGATCGAGGCGGTGTCGTTCCCGGCCCGGGCCGATGGCACCGGTTACGGCTTCAACGAGATCGGGCGGCGCCATGGCGATTTCGCCATCACGGCGGTGGCCGCAGTGATGACCGAGCACTCCGCATCGATCGCCATTGCCGGCGTGGACGACCGCCCCCGGCGTTTCGACGTGCCGTTGCCGGGCAATTCCGGCCTGGACGATGCCCTGAACGAGATCGCCTGGGACCTGAACGCCCGCGACGACATCCACGCCTCGGCCCGCTACCGGCGCGAACTCGTCAGGCGTCTGGGCCGCCGCACCATCGAGGAGGCTGCCGCATGTCTCGCCTGAATGCCCACGAGAAAAAGACCGTCACGTTTAAGCTCAACGGTCTGCCCGTCAGGGCCGATGCGGAAAGCCGGATGCTTCTGAGCGACTTCATCCGCCACGAGATCGGCCTGACCGGCACCCATGTCGGCTGCGAGCACGGTGTCTGCGGCGCGTGCACGATCCAGGTCGATGGTGCACCGGCACGTGCCTGCCTGATGCTCGCCGTTCAGGCGGAAGGAGCCGACATCCGCACCGTCGAGGCGCTGTCGCCCGGGGAAGGCAGGCTCTCTACGCTCCAGGCCGCATTCAAGCGGCACCACGGCCTTCAATGCGGCTTCTGCACGCCCGGCATCCTGATGTCGCTCGATGCGCTGATCAGCGCACGGCCCGACGCGGGCCGCGACGAGGTGCGCGACCATCTTTCCGGTCACCTCTGCCGGTGCACCGGATACGTGACGATCGTGGAGGCCGCGCTGTCGGCTCTCGATGAAATCCGGAGGGAGGTGAAGAGCAATGTTTGATCTGGGAACGAGTTTCGTAGCGAGTGTGGATCGCGATCCGCATGCGCTTGCCATCGTGGATGGTACAACACGGCTAACCTATGCCGAATGGTATGCGCGCATTTCGGCGCTGGTCGAGGGCCTCGGGGAGATGGGCCTGACGCGTGGCGATCATGTGCTGACGGCCATGCAGAACCGCTGGGAGAATGCGTCGCTGCACTGGGCGTGCCAGTTCGCCGGCATCATCGTCACGCCGCTCAACTGGCGGGTCAAAGCCGACGAGGTCGATCACGGGGTCGACGATTCCGGCGCCAAGGCGGTGTTCTACGAGGAGGTCACCGAAGACGCCGTCGCAACGTCTGCCAAAGCTGCCGGCATCATCCGCAAGTCCGCCGCCGAGCTGGCTGAACTGATGCAGGGGAATGCGCCGCTCGCCGTGCCCCAGGCTTCGGCGGAAGACTGGTCGCTGATGCTCTACACCTCCGGCACGACATCGAAGCCCAAGGGCGTGCCGCGCCGCCATCGTGCCGAACGGGCCGGAGCGCTCGCCCATGTGGCGCAGAACCTCTATCGCCATGGCGAGCGCACGCTCGGCGTCATGCCGCTCTATCACACGATGGGCGTGCGCTCGCTCATCGCGTCCTCGCTGACCGGCGGCGCCTTCATCTGCCTGCCGCGCTTCGATGCCGGAAAAGCCATCGATCTCATCGAGGCCGAGGCGATCACCAATCTCTACCTGGTGCCCACGCTCTATCACGACGTGATCCATCACGAAGGCTTCTCTCCCGAGCGCGTGAAGTCGGTCACCAAACTTGGCTACGCGGGTGCCTCGATGACGAACGGGCTTCTGCGCAAGCTCGACGACGCCTTCAAGCCCGAACTGTTCGTGAACCACTACGGCTCGTCCGAGATCTACACGTTCAGCATCGAGCAGAAGGCGGCGGCCAAACCTGGCTCTGCGGGGCGTGCCGGCATCAATCAGATGATCCGTGTCGCCAAGCTGAACGCGGCCGATCCCGATGAGCTTGCCGTACCCGGCGAGGAAGGCGAGATCATTGCGCTCGCCAAGAGCGACGAAGCCTTCGAAGGATACTGGAACCGGCCCGAAGCGACCGAAAAAGCTCTGCGCAAGGGCTGGTACTTTACCGGCGACACCGGCTTCTTCGACGAAGACGGCGATCTCTTCGTCACGGGCCGCGCCGACGACATGATCATCACCGGCGGCGAGAATGTGTCGCCGGTCGAGGTCGAGAGCTGCCTGTCGCTGCATGACGACGTCGCCGAAGTGGCTGTCGTCGGCCTTCCGGATGAACGCTGGGGCAAGGTCGTCACCGCCTTCGTCAAGCGTCGCGGCAACGTGACGGCCGAAGAACTCGACCAGCACTGCAAGGCCTCAGGCCTCGCCAATTTCCGCCGGCCCCGCCGCATCGTCTTCGTCGAGGACATCCCGAAATCGCCCGTCGGCAAGATCCTGCGTCGCATGCTGGTCGCCGGCGAATATCGCGAAGAACAACGCATTCCCGAACATCAATAAGCACTCAGCCTGCTGACCAGAAGGATTTCCCACATGGCAGATAAAGCCACTTTCGACGACAAGCGCCTCGCCGACCTCGACGGCTTCACGGTCGTCATCGACGCGGAGCGCCAACGCGCCGACATCACCTTGGATCGGCCGCCTTACAACGTCGTCTCCATGCTGGCACGCGACCAGCTCCGCCTCGTCTTCGAAGCGCTCGATGAGGACGACCGCGTTCGCATCATCGTCGTCACCGGCGCGGGCGAGCATTTCTCGTCGGGCGGCAACATCAAGGGCTTCCTCGAAGCGACCCCGGAACATGTTTCCAAGCTCGCCTGGAACATCGCGGCGCCTGCGCGCTGCTCCAAGCCGGTGATTGCCGCCAATCGTGGCTATTGCTTCGGCGTCGGTTTCGAACTGTCGCTCGCCTGCGATTTCCGCATCGCGACCGACACGACGCGCTACGCGCTGCCGGAGCAGAAGCTCGGCCAGATCCCGGGCTCCGGAGGCTCCGCACGCCTGCAGAAGATGGTTGGCGTCACGCGCAGCAAGAATATCGTCATGCGCTCCATGCGCATCACCGGCAAGCAGGCCTATGACTGGGGCATTGCCTCCGACGTCGTCGCCGATACCGATCTCGAAACCACGGTCGATGCGCTCGTCGAAGAACTGATCGCTTTCTCGCCGATCGCCCAGCGCACGGCGAAAAAGCTCCTTAATGACACGGACGACGCGCTGCTCACCACCGCGATCGAGCTGGAAGGGCTCAATTACAGCCGCCTGCGCCAATCCGACGATTTCCGCGAAGGGGTCAACGCCTTCCACGAAAAACGGGCCGCCGTCTTCGTCGGCCGCTGACAACAAAGCCGGGCCCGGCAAGCGGGTCCGGCATTTTTTTCACCGGGCCGCACCAGGGGACGCGGCCCATTCTGGGAGGAATTTTCTATGATTACGGAAACAAGACGCATCATCGAACCGGCACCGGGCTTCGCGTCCGGATTGCGCGACTTGCCGAAGCATCTGACGGTGAAGTCGTTCAGCGCCGGCCTTGTCGCCGCGATCTTCGGTTGCTCCGGCCCGGCGCTGATCGTCATCGGCGCTGCCAATGACGGCGGCCTGACCAGCGGCCAGACCGTCGCCTGGCTGTTCGCCATCTATTTTCTCGGCGGGTTGATCAGCCTGTTCCTGGCATTGCGCTACAAGCAGCCGGTCACCGGCGCCTATTCGATCCCCGGCGCCGCGCTGGTTGCCGGTTCGCTCGCCACCTTCTCCTTCGACCAGGCCGTGGGCGCCTTCATCATGGCAGGTGTGATCGTCTTCGTTCTTGGCATTTCCGGCCTCATCGGCAAGGTTATGCGCTGGATCCCGATGCCGATCGTCATGGCCATGATTGCTGGTGCGCTGATGCGCTTTGCGACCGGCGCAGTCGGCTCGCTCGGCACCGCACCGCTGATCGCGGGCGCAGCCATCATCGCCTTCTTCGTGTCGATGCGCATGACAAAGACGATCCCGCCGGTGCTTGCGGCACTCGTTGCCGGCCTCATCGCCGCTTTTGCGACCGGTTCCGTCGGCGGCGCTGCGACCGACATTGCCTTTGTCTTCCCGGAATTCACTGCGCCGACCTTCACCTTCGACGCTTTCCTCGCGATTGCCGTGCCGCTGGCACTGCTCGTCATCGGTGCCGAAAATGCGCAGGCGACCGGTGTGCTGATGGCCGAAGGCTACAAGCCGCCGATCAACATGATGACCGTGATCTCGGGGGTAGGCGGCGTGGCTGCTGGCCTTCTCGGCGGCCATAATGCCAACATCGCCGGCCCGATGACCGCGATCTGCTCCTCCGAGCAGGCCGGCGACAACAAGGAAGGCCGGTACGCCGCGACAGTGGTCAACGGCATTCTGTTCGGTACCTTCGGCATCGTCGCCGGCGCAGCTGTGCCCGTCGTCATGTCGCTCCCGGGAGCGCTGATCGGAACGGTCGCGGGTCTCGCGATGATCGGCGTGCTTCTCGCTGCCCTTCAGAACGCGTTCGGACGGTCACTCGGCAACCAGACCGGTGCCTTCGTTGCGCTTGCCGTGTCGCTCTCCAACATCACGCTGCTCGGCATCAGCGCTCCCTTCTGGGCGCTCGTGGCAGGCGTGATCGTCTCTGCGGTTGTCGAACGACACGCATTGACCACGACACGCGCCGAAGGAGCAGCAGGCGCCAGCTAAAGCGCCTCGCGTACATAGCGTCCGGCCAAGTAGGGCCGGACGCTAGACGCATCGCCCGACGATACATCCAGCGATACATGGAAACCAGATTCCACCTCAAAACTCCTTTAAAAGGAGCTGCAGGAAATGATTTCCCGAACCGGATCAGCCTGTTAGCTAAAATTGAGGTAGAATGCGCCAGGATATGGCGGAGAGGAAGGGACTCTAACCCAATTAAGCCAAGAAGCAGCTCCGGCGGACCAACCCCGCAGCAAATGCCATCAGCGATACATTCGAGGCTACATAGCACGATACATCGGCCATGGGAGCCCTTCGAAAAAGGACATTGGGGGTAGGGCGATAAAAGCTGGGAAATCGTTTCCCACGGCAGAATTTGGGCCGTCACCAGACGGTCCGCTTCTAGGCGCCGAGGGCTAAATAGCTGCCGTTAAGATTGGGCAAATATATACGACGGCTTACGACCGACAGCTGACAATCGGGCCTTGGTTTCGGTCTTAACGTAAGCAGACATTTCTCGTCGTGTATTTTATTCTGACACCATGCGGATCGCGATCCATACGCTCGGTACACGCGGCGATATTCAACCCTATGTCGCCCTTGCTCGGGGTCTGAGGGCCCGAGGTCATGAGGTTCAGCTTGTTGCTCCCATCCAGTTCTCCGGGATGGCCGCAGAGCATGACGTTCGCTTCATGGGCCTGCCGGCTGAATTTCTGGCGCTGCTGAACACTGCTGAGGGGAAAGCAACTGTCGCAGGAGGAAAAGGGTTCAGAGCTGGCTTCAAGCTTCTCAAACAAGTCCGACCGCTGATGAGGAGACTGCTTGATGCCGAGTGGCAGATAGCTTTCCGCTTCAACCCGGATGTGATCGTCTATCATCCGAAATCGATTGCAGCGCCTTACATAGGCACGAGCTGCCGAACCAAAAGCTGATGTCGCTTCCGCAGAGAAGAGCCGCACCAAATAGCCTCATATGTTTTTCGAGACGTCATTGGCTGCGACTGAGCGCGCGTTTCTCCAAAGTGCTCTTGGGGGGTCAGCCGCCGTTCAACCTCATCAGGTGGCGGCGCGTCTGCACGCGCCGCCATCTTAACTTAGACCAGCCGCTCGATGGCGGTGTAGGTCCCGCTGGTGCGCAAGGTCAGCGATACGGGTGCATCGCCACGATTGCGCCAGAACCAGCCGTGCTTTCCGGTGAAGGCCGCTTGGAGCTGACCGTCATCGGCGGCAACGCTACGACCCTTTTCGTAGCTGATGTTTTGCCCACTGCCATCACCATGCGTGTCGTAATTCACGGTGCCGCCTTCTGAGACGGCCCATGCGAAGGCCGCAACCTCACCTTCGACCATGGTCAGCTTGATCTCCGCGCCCTCGCCGGGCTGGAGGACGATGGTCATCTCATCCTGGCGCTGCTCCTGCGCTGCGGCGGGCGAGACGATAAGCGCGCCGATCGTGCCGAGGATGCTGGACTGGCGCTCGGGTGCCGGTGGTGCCGGTGGCGGCGGCGGAGCGACAGGGGCGACGACCGGGGCAACCGTGGTGGTTTCGGTGCGCGTCGAAGAACCAGTATCGACCGCAGTCGGATTGGCACGGTTTGCCGCGTCCATCGCAGCATCGGCTTCCGCTTCCTCGGCGAGCTGCATCTTGATCTCGCCCATCTCGGTAAGATTGAGAGCGGTGCCGACGCCGGTCGGATCAATCCCGTATTCGGACGGAAGCACGACGGTAACGAGGAGAGCTCCCGCTGAGACGATGGCGATCGCAGTGGAGCGCAGAAGCTTGCCAGTGGACGGAAGTTCCGCGCGGGTGGGCATGTCTGTGTTGTACATGGAATTATCCTTTCAGATGTCTCAGGAGACGACGTAGCCAGCGACCTGGTAGCCAAATAGCAAGAAACCAGCGGTCATCATCGCGACGTTGGCGGTATAGGCATGGCGGAGGAAGCTTGGACTTCTGCGCCAGAACCCCATGACGATCAGGATGGCGCCCAAGGCGAGAAGCTGGCCGATCTCCACCCCGACATTGAAGGCCAGGAGGTTCGGAACTAGGCCATCGGGCGCGATGTCGTATTCCAAAATCTTGGTCGACAGTCCGAAGCCGTGGAAGAGACCGAAGATCAGCGTCGCAGCCTTGGTGTTTGGCTGAAAGCCGAACCAGCGCTGGTAGGCGCCCATATTGTCGAGCGCCTTGTAGACGACCGACAGGCCGATGATTGCATCGATGATGTAGCTGTTGATGCCGATGTTGAAGTAGACGCCGAGAAGCATGGTCGTGGAGTGACCGATGGCAAACAGCGTCACGTAGATGGCGATGTGCTGCATCCGGTAAAGGAAGAAGATCACGCCGAGCAGGAACAGGATGTGGTCGTAACCGGTGACCATGTGCTTGGCCCCCAGATAGATGAACGGAATGAGGTTCACTCCGCTGATTTCCTGGATGTAGCCTTGATCGCCGGCGGTGACCGCGTGGGCCAGCGCCGAGGACGCGCAGGCGATCATCAAGCCGAGCGCGATGAGTCCGGTCGTGAGGTGGGGAGCGAACGCCGAAAGCGTTCGACCGACACCCCGAGAAGGTGGTCGTGTCATGGATCGATATCCGCATTGAGGAAGAACAAGCCTCGGTTTTCCAAGGCCGAGCTATCGCTCAGGCGCGTGGCGGTCGATCCAGTTCGAATATCTGCAATGGGAGAATGTCGTAAAAGCTCGCGACATCCCAGCTCTCGTTGGCGGCGGCAAGCATGGATGGCGTCGCGGGCGGGTCGCCTGGCGTGTCGTGCAAATGGTCCGACGCATCATGACCGTGGAGATGGCCCGAGTGGGCCTCATCGCTCCAGCCATCGTCATGGGAATGCCCGTGTTCTGCAATTTCTGCGGAAAGCGCCTGATGGCGTTCGGCCTCTGCCTGCGCAACCGTGAACGGATCATGGGACATTGATCCCGTCGGCGGCGCCAGCATAAGCGACAACGCCATTGCACAGGCGATGACGACGCGCAGCGCGACGCTCTGAAGACGGTTGACCATAATACCAGCGATACCCCGCGATGGTTAAGAGAACCTTTCCCGCGATTCGGTGGCGAGATGATGGCGCTTGCCCCATCCTCCCGGGGGGGATAGCTTCTTGCAATGACTCATGCCGACCTTCATGCCTCTCACCCCGACATCGTCAAGCGCCTCAAGCGCGCTGAAGGACATCTCAAGAGCATCATTGCGATGATCGAGGCGCAGCGTCCGTGCCTCGACATCGCGCAGCAGATGCACGCCGTGGAGAAGGCCGTTCAGCAGGCCAAGCGGACCCTCATTCACGATCATCTCGATCATTGCCTGGGCACACCGAGCAACCGCGATGCAGGTCCGGACCGCCAGTTCGTCGATGACCTCAAGGCACTGGCAAAATATCTCTGAAGGCATTTCCTCATGATTGCCGTTCTCAAGAACCGCACCTACCGGCATCTCTTCCTGGCCCAAATCCTCGCGTTGCTCGGCACCGGGCTTGCGACGGTGGCGCTCGGCCTGCTTGCTTTCGATCTGGCCGGCGAGAACGCGGGCGCCGTGCTTGGGACCGCGCTTGCCATCAAGATGGTGGCCTATGTCGGCGTCGCGCCGATCGCTGCTGCCTTTGCCGAGCGGCTGCCGCGCCGGACAACGCTTGTCGTGCTCGATCTGGTCCGGGCTGCTGTGGCCGTGCTGCTTCCGTTTGTTTCGGAAGTCTGGCAGGTCTATGTGCTGATCTTCGCGCTCCAGTCCGCGTCTGCTGCATTCACGCCGACGTTTCAGGCAACCATTCCCGACGTGCTGCCGGACGAGAAGGACTATACGCGGGCGCTTTCCCTCTCCAGGCTGGCTTATGATCTGGAAAGCCTCGTCAGCCCCATGATTGCCGCCGCTCTCCTAACCGTCATCAGCTTCCACAATCTCTTTGCCGGCACGGTCGTTGGCTTTCTTGCATCCGCAGCCCTCGTGCTGACGGTCCTTCTTCCGAGCCCGAAGCCGAGCAAACCTCGCGGCATCTACGATCGCACCACGCGCGGCATCCGCATCTATCTCGCCACTCCCCGCCTGCGCGGATTGCTGGCCATCAACATGGCCGTTGCCGGCGGCAGCGCATTTGTCATCGTCAACACCGTCGTCTACGTCCAGGCGATCTTCGGTCTTGGGCAGAGCGAAACGGCTGGAGCGCTCGCCGCTTTTGGCGGCGGGTCCATGGCGGTTGCGCTGTTGCTGCCCAGATTGCTCGACAGCCTCGCCGATCGTCCCGTGATGCTTGCAGGTGCCTCGGTGATCACGATCGCCACAGGTGCCGCCGCATTCATTCAGTCCTACAGCCTGCTGCTTCTTGTTTGGGCCTTCATGGGCATCGGCTTTTCTCTCGCGCTCACGCCTTCCGGCCGGCTGCTCAGGCGCTCGTCCCATCCGGAAGATCGTCCGGCATTGTTTGCCGCGCAATTCGCCCTGTCCCATGCGTGCTGGCTCGTCACCTACCCGCTTGCGGGATGGGCCGGCGCCAGCCTCGGGCTGCCGGCCACGGCCACGATCTTGGCTACGATCGCAGTCGCGGGCGTGACCTGTTCGGCCATGCTTTGGCCTGCCGGCGACCCTGAGATCGTCGAACACGACCATGCGAACCTGCCGGCTAGTCATCCGCACTGGACGCAAGGCGGGCATGCAGGCAACCGACGCCACGCCCATGCCTTCGTGATCGACGATCTTCACGATGCGTGGCCACAAGCGCGCCCTTGAAGAAGCGCCAATCCGGCCCGCATCGGAAAGCGTAAACCACTCCGTTGCTCGTCCAGAGCCTGATCGACATCCAGCGCGACATCTATCTGACCTTTGCCGACACGATCCGGGCATTCGCGTCCGGCGGCGGATGGCTGGACCTGGCGACGTTTCTGCCGATGACGATAGTCTTCGGCGCCGTCCATGCGCTGACGCCGGGGCACAGCAAGACGGTTCTGGCGACCTATCTCGCCGGATCGACGATCTCTGTCCCACGCGGTCTGGCGGTTTCGCTGACCTTGTCGTTTACCCATGTCCTGATGGCCGTGATCATCGCGCTGTTCTCGCTGCCGCTCATTTCCATCGCACTCTGCAGCGTCGGTCGCGCTCCTGCCATGGAAAATGTCAGCCGCGGTCTCCTGGGCCTGATCGGACTATGGATGCTGTGGCGCGCGGTACGTGGGCACCGACACGGTGATGGTGATAACAAAGGCTTGCTGGTCGGCATCGTCGCCGGGCTGATCCCGTGTCCGCTCACGTTGTTCGTCATGATCTTTGCAATGCAGCGCGGCGTCACCGAGGCTGGGCTGGCCTTCGCCGCCATGATGATGCTCGGCGTCGCAACGACGCTTTCGGCTGTTGCGCTGGCGACTGTCTTCTTCCGTCAAGCGATTGCAGCCTTGATTGCGTCACATCCCTTGCTGCTTAACCAGGTGAGCCGGGTGATCGAAGGACTGGCCGGTCTGATTCTGGTCCTGATCGCGTTCCGGACAATCGCGGAACCCTAGATAGCGGACGCATGTTTTCCAAGACGACTTACAATTTCTCCTGAAATGCTCGAACTCATTGGCCCGCCGAATGGTTGGCAACGATCGACTTTTCTACCGACCTCAGAGCTTGACCTTCCAGCAACAGAAAGGAGCACAGTGATTATGAAGGCCGGCGCATAGGTCTTCACGCGGCTATGACCGCGAAAGGAGAACATCATGTCCACCGTCGATCCTCACGAAGGCCACCTGCATTCAGACGCCGAAATGCCGACGCACCAGGATGAACCTGCAAGCGGCCCGACGGCTATCGACCCCGTCTGCGGTATGACCGTAAGCGTGAAGCTGGACACCCGGACAGAGAACTTTGGTGGCGAAGACTTCCATTTCTGCTCAAGCAAGTGCCAAACCAAGTTCCAGGCGGATCCCTGGTTCTATGCCTCAGGTCGAGCCGCAGGACGGAAGAAGGCGGCCCCTGCCAACGTCCAATACACCTGCCCGATGCATCCCGAGATCATCCGCGATGCGCCGGGATCCTGCCCGATTTGTGGAATGGCACTGGAGCCGATGGTCCCCTCGGACGAGTCCAGCGAGGAACTGACCGACTTCACGCGTCGGATGTGGATTTCGGCGGCGGCGGCGGTGCCGCTCATGGTGCTGACGATGGGCGAGCTTGTCGCCCTGCCGGTGCGCGACTGGGTCGGGCATCAGACGGCGAGCTATCTGGAGTTCGTGCTGGCGACGCCGATCGTCCTCTGGGCCGCGCTGCCGTTCTTCCGCCGCGGCTGGGACTCGGTCCTGAACCGATCGCCGAACATGTGGACGCTGATCAGCCTCGGCGTTGGGGCGGCCTTTCTCTATTCGCTGGTCGCCACGTTCCTACCGGGCTTGTTTCCAGACCAGTACCGCATGGGCCACGGCGTCGGCACATACTACGAAGCGGCCGTCGTCATCGTGGCTCTGGTCTTCGTCGGCCAGGTTCTCGAATTGCGGGCGCGCGAACGCACCGGGGACGCGATCCGCGCGTTGCTTGATCTCGCACCGAAGACCGCGCGGCGCATCCTGCCGGATGGCACCGAATACGACGCGCCGCTGGAGAACATCATGGAGGGCGACCGGCTGCGGGTGCGCCCCGGCGATGCGGTCCCGGTGGACGGGACGGTGATCGAGGGACGCTCGTCCCTAGATGAAAGCATGCTGACCGGCGAGTCGATGCCCGTGGAAAAAGGCCCTGGCGACGCCGTGACTGGGGCCACGATCAACAAGAACGGCAGCCTCGTGATCGAGGCAGGCAAGGTCGGCGCCGATACCGTGCTGGCTCAGATCGTAGCCATGGTCTCGAACGCCCGCCGGTCGCGCGCGCCTATCCAGGGACTGGCCGATAGGGTTTCCGGGGTGTTCGTGCCGACGGTGGTGGTCATCGCCATTGTCGCCTTCATCGTCTGGCTGACTGTGGGGCCCGAGCCTGCACTGGTGTTCGCCATCGCCTCGGCGGTGTCGGTGCTCATCATCGCCTGTCCCTGCGCGCTGGGGCTGGCGACGCCGATTTCCATCACCACGGCTGCGGGACGCGGCGCGCAGGCGGGCGTGCTGATCAAGGATGCCGAGGCGCTGGAGCGCATGGCGGCGGTCGACACGCTGATCGTGGATAAGACCGGCACCCTGACCATGGGCAAGCCGAAGCTGACGGATACCGTGGTGTTGGGGGATATCGCCGAGGCCAGCCTGCTATCGCTTGCGGCCGCGCTCGAGCGCGGCTCGGAACACCCACTCGCCGAGGCAATCGTCGAGGGATCTGAGGCCCATGGGGCGCCGCGTCAGGAGGCCGTGGATTTCCAGGCGGTCACCGGCAAGGGCGTGCGCGGCACGGTCGGCGGGCGGGAAGTGGCGCTCGGCAATGCGGCGATGATGCGCGAGATGGGGGTGGACACAGGTCTGGCCGAAGCGAAGGCCGACGGCCTCCGCGCCGAGGGCAAGACAGCGATGTTCATCGCGTCAGGCGGCGTACTCGTTGGTATCGTGGCTGTGGCTGATCCGATCAAGGACAGCACCGCACAGGCGATCCGCGAACTGCATGCGCAAGGGCTGCGGGTCATCATGGCGACCGGCGACAATGAGCGCACGGCGCAGGCGGTGGCAAGCAAGCTCGGAATCGACGAGGTGCGCGCCGGCGTCCTGCCCGAGGACAAGAAGGAGCTGATCGACCAGTTGCGCCGCAACGGCCACAAGATCGCGATGGCCGGCGACGGAGTGAACGATGCGCCAGCGCTCGCCGCCGCCGACGTGGGTATCGCCATGGGCACCGGAGCCGATGTGGCCATGGAAAGCGCCGGGATCACCCTGCTTGGCGGCGACCTCTTGGGGATCGTGCGAGCGCGCAAGCTCGCGCGCGCCACGCTCCGCAACATCAAGCAGAACCTGTTCTTCGCCTTCGCATACAACGCTCTCGGCGTCCCGGTTGCGGCAGGGCTACTCTATCCGGTCACCGGCATGTTGCTGTCACCAATGATTGCAGCGGCGGCGATGAGCTTGTCGTCCGTGTCGGTGATCAGCAACGCGCTGCGACTGCGGCGGATCGAGCTGTGAAATACTGCGGACGTCTCAAGGAGTCTGAAGCGGTCAATTGACAGCGACCGCCTTCGATCTTTGCGCCTGCGTTTCTCGAATATCTTCCGGCCACGTAGACTTGATATAGTCGAGGATGGCCTTGATCTCACGGTCGTTCAGCGCCGAACCAAAGGCCGGCATGCCTGACGTGAACGTTACGCCCATATCATCAAGCACCGCCTGGCCACCGCGGGTAATGTAGTCGAGCAGCATCGTATCGTCGTGGTGCCAGGTGTGCCCGGTCTCGTCATGGGGCGGCGCAGGATAGAGGCCGTTGGCATCAGGGCTGCGCCAGTCGGGCTGTCCCTCAAGGTTAACGCCATGGCAGGTGGCGCAGTGCTCCACGTAGAGCACTCTTCCCGTGACCGTGTCCGCCTTTGCGAAGTGCAGAAAACTCGCGGAAGTCATCAGCAAAATACCGAACGTCAATGTTGCGGGAGTTATATGCCTGACATGATACATTGGTTCCCGGATCATCGGGTTGCTCTCCAAAAGTCGTCTAAGCGTCATGACGACCAACGAGTGACAGAGAGCGGACACTGCGCGCCAAAGTCTTGATGTAAATTTGCTGGCGCCCAAGCCGCGACATCCAAAGCGACAAGGGCCGCCAACGCGACGCATCCGCTCTTACCAGGCCTACTCCGTATCGCCGGCAGCCCTCCGTTTGGTCGGGTATGGTCACTCGAACTTGGCTTGCGACGTAGCCCCATCTGGCGCCGTCAGTTGAACCGCACCTTTGACCGGAGAAGCAACTGGAGCTGCCGCCTGTCCCAAGAGTTGCGAACCGCCCGAGGGCTCCAGAGACACCCTTTGAGGCTTGCCTCCTACAATAAGGATAGCTGTACCTTTGAATCCTTCGCTGGGCACGGGCGCGTCGGACGCATCGCTCAGATAGACTTCGACACTCGTGTCTTTGGTGACGAGTTCGACATGATGCGTTCCTGCATCGACCAACGTGCCGCCATTGGGACCCGGTCGAGGTTCATGCGCATTCGCAATGCCGGGCATAGCCAGCGCTGCAGCGAGGGCGAGGATTCGGGAGTTCATTGTTGGTTTCCTTGTTTCTTCAGAAGGATTGCGGAACTGCGCTCGTGGGCATGGTTGCGGTCTCGCGTTCAACGCGCGCGGCATCGACCAGTCGCTTCAATGACTTCTCGCCATAGCGCAGGAAGAGGACAGGCGTCAGGAAGGTGTCCAGCAGTGTCGATGACACCAGTCCCCCGAAGATCGTCACTGCGACAGGATGCAGGATTTCCTTCCCGGGAGACGACGGATCGATCATCAACGGCACGAGCGCGACGCCCGCGGAAAGCGCGGTCATGAGAACAGGCGTCAGACGCTCGAGGCTCCCCCGGACCACAAGATCGCGTCCAAAGGGTAAACCCTCATGGATCGCCAGATTGATGTAGTGACTGATCTTGAGGATGCCGTTCCGTGCCGCGATGCCCGTCAGCGTGATGAAGCCGATCATCGAGGCCACCGAAAGTGGTTGGCCCGAAAGCCAAAGCGCGGCCACCGAGCCGATCAGCGCGAGGGGCACGCTGCCCATGATGATGAGAGCGCAGACCGCCGATCGGTAACGGCTGTAGAGAATGGCAAAGATCATCGCCAGCGAGATCAGGGAGAGTGCGCCGATCGTCCTGGTCGCTTCCTCCTGAGCTTGGAACGTTCCCTCAAGGCTTGTCGAAAAGCCCGGCGGCATCTGCGCCGCCGCGATCTCGCCGCGGATGCCTTCAATCACCGCGGCCATATCGGTTTCTCCGTCAGTGTTGGCCAGCACCACCACGCGCCGGCGCCCGTTCTCGCGAAGGATTTGATTGGGGCCATCGGTCTCGCGGACGTCAGCAAGCTCGCGCACAGGCACCCAGCCCGCCGGTGTTTCGATCAGGAGGTCCCCAAGCGACTGCGTCGTGCGCGCGGTGTCGTCCAGCCGCAGGACCACCTCATAGGATCGATTGCCGTCGACGAGACGGGAAACGACACGTCCGTTGGAGAGTTGCTCCAGTTCCTCGGTAATCTTCGCGGGCTGAATCCCGTAGAGCGCCGCACGATCGTAATCGATATGGATTTCAAGCTGCGGGATGCGCACCTGCTTTTCGACCTGCAGATCGACGATGCCAGGAACATTCTCCATGCGTCCGCGCATGCTCTCGGCAAGCGATCGCAACGTGTCGAGGTCGTCGCCATAGATCTTGAGCGCGATCTGAGCCCGCACACCAGACAGCATGTGATCGAGGCGGTGCGAAATCGGCTGTCCGACGTTTACGGAGACCGGAAGGACTGCCAGACGCGAACGGATGTCCGCGACGATTTCCGTTTTTGCTCTTCCCTCGATGAGATCCACCTCAATCTCCGAGGAATGAACGCCTTCGGCATGCTCGTCGAGTTCGGCGCGTCCCGTCCGGCGGCCGACGACACGAACCTCCGGCACCTCCATGATCAACCGTTCGGCGATCAGCCCGACGCGGTGGGACTCCGCGAGCGAGATGCCGGGGTTGAACGCCATCGAGATGGTCAGTGTCCCCTCGTTGAAGGGGGGCAGGAAGGCGCGGGGCAGCGCTGTCGCGGCTACCACCGCAGCGACGACACCGATCAACGCTATTCCCATAAGCATGCGCGGCCAGCGGAAGGCACGCTCGAGAAGCGCCTTGTTGCCGCGCTTGAGCCACCGGACAAGGAACCCCTCGTGCTCATCGAGCCGCTTGAGGCTCGGCAAAAGGTAATAGGCCATAACCGGGGTCAGCGTGATCGAGACGACGAGACTTGCTAGGATGGAGATGATGTATGCCTGGCCGAGAGGAGCAAAAAGGCGTCCCTCGATGCCGGACAGGGCGAAGAGTGGTACGAAGACCAGAACGATGATGACCGTCGCGTAGACGATACCCGACCGCACCTCCTGTGAAGCACTGACCACCACGTCGAAGGTGGATCGCGGGTTGCCGAGCTCCCTGTTTTCGCGCAGGCGCCGGAAGATGTTTTCGACATCCACCACCGCGTCGTCGACGAGTTCGCCGATGGCGATCGCCAGACCCCCGAGCGTCATCGTGTTGATGGACAGACCCATCAAGTGGAAGATGATGGCAGTCGCAAGGATCGAAACGGGAATTGCGGTGAGCGAGATGACCGTTGTTCTGACATTCAGAAGAAAAGCGAACAGGACGATCGCGACGACGACGATGGCCTCCAGCAGGACCGTCTGCACGTTGGAGATCGAGGTCTCGATGAAGTCCGCTTGCCGGAATAACACCTGGTCGGCCTTGATACCGTTCGGGAGAGAGGCGCTTATTTCGCCGAGCGCCGCTTCAAGTTGGCGCGTTAAGCCGATCGTATCGACATCGGGCTGCTTTTCGACCGAGATGATGACGGCCGAACGGCCCATATAGCCTGCTTCGCCGCGCTTCAGCCGTGCGCCGAACGAGACGTCCGCAACCTGATCGAGAAGAATTGGCTGTGTGCCAATGTTGGCGACGACAATGCTGCGCAGGTCGTCGAGGCTGAGTGTCCGACCGATATTGCGGATCAGGTACTCGCGTGCGTGCTGGTCGGTGAAGCCGCCACCGGTGTTGGCGCCGAAAGATGTGAGCGCCGCTTCGACCTGTTCGAGTGTCACACCGAGAGCGCGCAGCGCTGCCGGGTTCGGCGCGATCCGGAACTGGCGAACCTCGCCGCCGATGGGGATGACCTGTGCGACGCCAGGAACGGCCAGAAGACGCGGCCGGACGAGAACATCGGCCGCCTCGCGCAATTCCATGGGCGATACGCCGTCCGGCGCCGTCATAGCCACCAGCATGACCTGGCCCATGATCGACGAGATCGGGCCCATCTGCGGTGCGACGTCCGGCGGCAGCTGGTTTCGCACCAATGCGAGACGTTCCGCGATCTGCTGGCGGTTCAGATAGATGTCGGTGTCCCAATCGAACTCGACATACACGATCGACAGCCCGACCCCGGAAACGGACCTGACACGGGAAACCCCCGGCAGACCGTTCATCTGCGTTTCCAGGGGATAGGTGATAAGTTGCTCGACCTCAGGTGGTGCCAGTCCCTCCGCCTCTGTCATGATTGTAACGGTCGGACGATTCAAATCCGGGAAAACGTCGACCGGCAGACGCATGGAGACGAAGGCGCCGTAGATGACGAGGACCGTCGCCAGGGCCAGGACAAGCATGCGGTTCCGCAGCGACTGCGTGACAAGAAACGTAAACATTTTTGTCGCCTCAGCGGATCTGGTTGAGCAGTTCGGCGCCCTGCGTCACAACGCGGGCTCCTGGCTCGACGCCGGCGGCCACCAATACTCTGTCGCCGTCCAGCGGCATGATCCGCACCTCGCGGGGCTCGAACCGTTCGGCGCCGACGTGGAGGAAGACCATATCCTGCCCGTTCGCACCGCGCAGGACGCTCATGCGGGGAATCGCTAGACCTTCCTCAGTCTCCTGTGTCTGCCCCAGGACCGAGAGCATCTGGCCGAGCCTCAGTCCTTTCGTGTCGCTTTCGATACTGAAGTGGACGGGGACTGCCTGACTCCGGTCGGCAAAGCCTGCACCCTCGAACTTCAGGGCGAGGGCACGGTTGGATCCATCGCTGGCAGCCGCAGTATCGAACTGTCCGTCGTTGCCGTAGGCGAGCGCCTCGACCCAAAGGCGGGCCGGATCAACAATGTGAAAGATCACCGCGTTGCTTTCGGCCATCTGTCCCGCAACGGCGTTGGATGCGGCGATGATGCCGGCGACGGGGGCGACGAGCGGCTCCGGCTGGACCTGGACCTGCTCCAGGGCAGACCGACGCTCTTTCAGCCCCTCAAGCTCGATCTTGGCTTCATCGAGCGTCGTTCGAGCGACCGCACCACTCGCGACCAGGGTCTCGAAGCGTCTGATCCTCTGCTCCGCTATCGTGATCTCCTGCGCGAGCTCGCTCTGACGTTGCCGGACATCGGACTGGTCGATCATCTGGAGAGGGGGCGTGATCTCCGCAAGCACATCGCCGGCCTCAACGCGGGCGCCGAGCCTCGGGAAGCCTCCTTCAGGTGGCGACAGCCGGCCGGCGATCGCCGCCTGCACGTAACCGCTGGCGTTCGGATCGGGGATAATGCGGCCCGGCATCTCGACGCTGCGCCGGTGTGCCTCCTGCGCGGCGAGGATGGTTCTGATAGCGAGGATCCGCTGCGACGGCTTGGGCACGAACACCGTCCCGTCCGGGAGCCGCTGGGCCACGTCCCGGCCGGACGGCACGGGCATCAAAGCTGCCTGATCTCCGTGATCGTGCCCCTCATGGGCGACAGCAATCGATCCCGCAAAAATGACAAAGAGGACGGCGCCAGTTCCAGCAGCGAAGACTGTGCGGCGGCGAAACACCGCCATGACGAGAAGGCCACCCAAAAAGCCGAGGATGCCCACGGCGATGAGACCCGGGTCATTGCGCGACAGGCGATCGCGCAGGTCCGTGGCAAGCACTTCCTGCATCTCATCCGCAAAGGCTGAGTTTGCGAGCCAACCGGATCGTTGGGCGAGCACAGGCGCTGCGACGTCGGGCACCGACAGTGTGGCGGTGAGAAAGTCGATGTCCGAGCCGCTCGAGACAGTGAAGATGAGGTCGTATTCGCCCGGTTGCAAAGACCAGGGCGCTTCAATGCGATAGATCTCGGCTTCGGCAACAGCACTTAGTGGGCCTGCGGGAGTCTCGACCTCGATGACGGCGTCCGTGACGGGTTCGTTGGTCTCGAACCGGTCAAGGTAGATTTCAAGCGATCCGCCGCTTGCGACGGCGACGAGTTCGAAAAGCGCACTTTGCGCCTCGGTGCGTGGAACGCTTTGAGAAACAACGACCGGCGGGGCATCGCCGTGGTCGTGGCCTTCATGAGCGTAGGACAAAGGAAGGAACAGAAGCGTAGCGGTCATGGCCGCCGCCGCAGCAGCAATACGGAAATTCATCGAAAACCCCGGTCTGAAGATCGAAAAGGAGGCATGCAAAAGCTTTGCACGCCGCCGTCTTGTCATTCAGACAAAGATTTGAGGTGGCCTGATCAAGCCATCCTTGTCGATGTCGGCCATTCCATTCGGCCCGATGTGCCAATTCATTCCGTCAGAGAAAATCGGAGGAAGAGCAACAATCTCGCTCACAATCCCTGAAAGACACCCGGTGGTGCCAATGCCACAGCATGAACTGTCAGCACCCCGATCGGAAGTGGTCGGCCGGTCGATTTCTCTGGAGATCGACGGCTCTGTTACCGATGACTTCGCGTCTTGATCGTCGATGAGTTGAACATAATCCGCGAGTTCAACCGAAAGGGCTTGGATCGATGTTGCACGCGTGGCGGTGCGCTCTGCGTGGACCCCATGCGCCTGTGCCGTTGTCGTGCTGAAAAACATCGAGCTTGCGAGCACAAAGGCCGCAAGCAACACCGACATCTTTTGCAAGCCCTGCAGCATGAAGCTTCCACGATCCGAATCAGGAGGTCATTTGGGATGGAGATTACGGCTAATTTAGCGCTGTTATCACAACCAGCCTTACCCCGTATGCGTTAACACGATGATTCATCTCGGCGATAAAATCGTAAGGCCTCCCCGCGTCAACAGCTTCGAGAGCGCTACCGCTTGAAGAAGATGTATTTCACGAGGGCGGCAATGACGAGCACCAACAACACTGCAAGCACGAGGCCCCAGAGCCCCATGCCCCACATCATGCCGTCGCCCATCATCATGCCATCTTCCATCATTGTCTCAGCCTTTCACGCTGTTTGTCGCGTCGTTGCCGCCAACCCGTCGATGATCGGGCATTCGGGGCGGGCATCGCCGTGGCAGTTCTCGACCAGATGCCCAAGCATATCCCGCAGTCCGGTCAGCTCCGCGATCTTTCGGTCGATTTCGCCGAGTTTCTCGGTTGCGATCGCCTTCACATCCGAGCTGGCGCGGTCGCGGTCGGTGTAGAGTGATAGCAGCTGCCGACATTCTTCGACCGAAAATCCGAGGCTACGGGATCGCTGGACAAAGCGGAGCCGGTGAACGTCTTCGCTGGAATAATCGCGGTACCCGTTGGCAGCCCGATCGGCGGTTAGCAGACCGATGTCCTCGTAGTAGCGGATCGTCTTGGGCGGCAGGCCTGATTGTCTAGCGGCGTTTCCGATGTTCATGGCGCGTCTCCTGACCTTGGCCTTCCACCATAGGAGCTCCAGCTACTGGAAGCTCAAGAGGTTCAAAACTAATGGCAAAGTGCTGGCCGCGCGGATTTTCCCGCGCGGCCAGCAACAGCTCAGTTGGCGTTTTCAGCCAACCAGGTGGTCATCTGCTCGATCTCGCCGACCTGTGCAGCGATGATTTCTTCGGCGAGCGCGCGCATCTGCGGATCCTCGCCATGCTCAAGCAGCACCTCCGCCATGTCGATGGCGCCCTGATGGTGAGCGATCATCCCGCAAGCGAAGGCCACGTCGGCATCCTCCATCATCATGCCTTCGTGCATTGCTGGCATGCTGATCATCATCCGGCGCATGTTCTCCTGGACATGCTCGGGCATGGATTCCAAGTCCATGCCGGCCATTCCCATCATGTCCATCATCCCGGAATCCATGGCTGCGGCCTGATCTCCCTCCATGCCACCATGACCCATTGCCGAGTGGTCCATTCCGCCCATGGCGGTCGAAGAAGTGCACTGCTCAGGCATCTGGAATTCCGCATCCTGCGCCAAAGCAGGTACCGAGAACGCGATTGCGGCGACTGCCGCGGCGAGGATCGTTTTTGTAATCGTCATCTTGAGTTCTCCTGAATGTATGAATTGTCGCGCGATCACAGCCACGCGCGTCGTGGAGGGGGCAGGATGACGCCGGGATTGTTGCCCAAGCCGCGCACCGGCGGGGCAACCGTCGTCTCGCTTCGGGCAATAACGGTGGTCATTTCGGGTGCGTCGACAGACATGCCCGGATGACAATGAGTCATCATGCAGCAACCGACTGCCGAGGGCTGGCAGTCTGCGTCAAGGGTAACATGGTGAACCCGCTTGGCGCCGATCTCTTGGGCGTGTGCGTCGTGGCTGTGCAAAGCCGTGATTGCAACGTGATCGGTGGAAGACGCGGCATCCGACTTAAGCGGCGGCCAAACGAGGATTACGGCCAGCGCCACCAGGCCTGCCAGTGCAAGTCGCCATATTTGATCAGACCGCTTCATCGGTACTCTGCGTCTCTGGATCATAAAATCAACAATGCATTCGACATATAGGCCCGGGGTTTCGGCTCACAACGGCATCCGGCCGCATTACCCCGCACGGCGGGGCGGATATCCGACCTCCTCGAGGGCTGCCACAACCGCTGACTCGTCAGCAATAGACACCACATTGACGCTCTTCTGAGGCAAATCGATGTCGACCTTTGCATGTGGGTCTACAGAATGGATCGCTTTGGTGACGCTCCGGGCGCAGCCGCCACACGTCATGTTGTCGATCTGAAACTTCATGGGTTTCTCCTCGGATGGATCTGGTTTGAACCGAAGATGGAGATTCCAGTACGTGGAAGGTCAAGGGGCGACATCACGCAAAATAGGTGTTGACCTTCTAGTGGATGGAACGAGCAGAAGAACTCCAACAGCATTCGCCATTGGAGTTGACGATGAACGTCCACGCGACTGAAAGCGCCAAGATCGCTTCCAACCTGACATCAAAACCAACCGCCGTTTCGCTTCCTATCGTTGGGATGACCTGTGCGTCCTGCGTCGGGCGGGTCGAGAAGGCTCTGAACCGTGTCGAAGGAGTGGAAAAGGCGACGGTCAACCTCGCCACAGAGCGAGCCGATATAACCTTGGTCCAGCCTGTCGATCAGGCCAGTCTGGTCCGGGCGATCGAAGACGCAGGGTATGAGGTTCCGAGCCGTTCGATCACGCTCGCTATCGACGGCATGACCTGCGCCTCCTGCGTGGCGCGCGTGGAAAAGGCGCTGCTTGCAGTTCCGGGCGTCGCGTCCGCCACCGTGAATCTGGCCACCGAACGGGCGTCGCTTTCGACCTCCGGCACGGTCACGGATCGCGATCTCGTCTCTGCAATCGCCTCGGCAGGTTACGAAGCGCGGACGGTCAGCGGCAGCGAAGACAACGAGGCGCATGCGTCCCGAAAGCAGGCGGAGCAAACCGCTCTGGGCCGCGACGTCACTGTTGCGGCCCTCCTGACGCTGCCTGTATTCGTGCTGGAAATGGGCTCGCACCTCATCCCAGCGGTTCATGACCTCGTCATGAACACCGTCGGCATGCGCGAAAGCTGGTATCTGCAGTTCGTTTTAACGACAGTGGTGCTGTTCTGGCCAGGTTTGCGCTTTTACCGGATCGGACTGCCGGCGCTCATCAAGGGCGCGCCAGACATGAATTCGCTCGTCGCCGTCGGCACGCTGGCCGCCTGGACTTACTCGGTGGTGGCGACATTCGTGCCGCAGCTTTTGCCCGCTGGAACGGTGAACGTCTACTTCGAGGCTGCCGCCGTCATTGTCACGCTGATCCTTCTCGGTCGCTACCTGGAGGCTCGGGCAAAGGGTAGGACCTCAGAAGCGATTAAACGCCTTGTCGGTCTCCAGCCCAAGACAGCGCGCGTTCGACGCGATGACGAGTTGGTCGAATTGGCGCTTGCTGACGTCGTGACGGGCGACCTTGTCGATGTCCGCCCCGGAGAGCGGATTGCCGTGGACGGCGAGGTCGTTGAGGGCGCGTCCTTCGTCGACGAAGCCATGATCACGGGAGAGCCGGTGCCGGTCGAAAAAAGGCCGGGCGCGACCGTGGTGGGCGGCACCGTCAACCAGACTGGTGCGCTGACATTCCGCGCAACCGCAGTCGGTGCCGACACAATGCTCGCACAGATTATCCGCATGGTTGAGGAGGCGCAGGGATCCAAGCTTCCCATTCAGGCGCTCGTTGATCGCGTGACGCTGTGGTTCGTGCCCGCCGTCATGGCGGCGGCAGCGCTGACCTTTTTCGCTTGGGCGGTTTTCGGCCCAGAACCTGCCATAACATTCGCGCTCGTCAATGCCGTCGCTGTGCTGATCATCGCATGCCCCTGCGCGATGGGGCTGGCCACGCCTACGTCGATCATGGTCGGAACTGGGCGTGGTGCGGAGATGGGCGTGCTGTTTCGCAAAGGCGAAGCGCTGCAGTCGCTCAAAGACGCCCGCGTCGTGGCCCTCGACAAGACGGGGACGCTCACCGAAGGCAAGCCCACATTGACGGACCTGGAGACCACGGTCGGTCATGCCCGCGAAGAAATTCTGGCGTTGGTGGCCTCGGTGGAGAGGAAATCGGAGCATCCGATCGCGCGCGCCATCGTCGAAGCCGCTGAGGCAGACGGGCTGAAGCTGTTCGATCTGTCCCGGTTCGATAGCGTGACGGGTTATGGCGTCAGCGCCGATGTCGTCGGCGGACGCCGCGTCGAGATCGGCGCCGATCGCTTTATGGAGAAGCTCGGGCTCGATGTAGGAGCGTTCGCGACGATTGCCGCGCGATTGGCCGACGAGGGCAAGTCGCCTCTCTATGCCGCCGTCGACGGCGAGCTAGCCGCAATCATGGCCGTCGCCGATCCGATCAAGCCATCCACGCCGGAGGCCATCCAGGCTATGCACGCCCTCGGATTGAAGGTCGCGATGATCACCGGCGACAATCGGCGCACGGCAGATGCCATCGCACGACAGCTCGGGATCGACGAGGTTGTGGCCGAGGTGCTCCCAGATGGCAAGGTGGAGGCCGTCAGGGCACTTAAGCGCGAGTATGGCGGGCTAGCCTATGTCGGGGACGGCATCAACGACGCCCCCGCATTGGCCGAAGCCGATGTCGGCATCGCCATTGGAACGGGAACCGACATCGCCATAGAGGCCGCCGATGTGGTCCTGATGTCGGGCAGCCTCAAAGGCGTTCCCAATGCGATTGCGCTGTCCAAGGCAACCATCCGGAACATTCGGCAGAACCTGTTCTGGGCCTTCGCTTACAACACCGCGCTCATCCCGGTTGCGGCAGGTGCGCTCTATCCCGCCTTCGGCTGGCTCCTGTCGCCAGTGCTAGCCGCTGGCGCCATGGCGATGTCGAGCGTCTTCGTGTTGGGCAATGCCATGAGGCTGAAGCGCTTTCGGACTCCGATCGCCGACGTCGGTCGATGACGAGGCATTGTAAAATGCGTCGCATGGCACGCTCTGGCCGTCTGCGGTAGACAGACAAGAACCTTGGAAACAGATGGCTCAAGCCACCGCGAGAGATTGTGATAGACACCTCGGAATATGGAGGAAGAGATGGACCTGATACTTTCCCGTCGAGGCTTCATCCTAGGTGCATGCGCTGCATCGGTTGCCGCTGCGGTTCCCACGATGGCCGACACGAAACCTGCTCTCCATGTGCTCAAGGATCCCAACTGCGGATGTTGCTCGGCCTGGGTCGAGATCATTCAAGCAGAGGGGTTTGAAGTGACTGTCGAGGAGAGCACCGGCACGACGCTTGCGCGCTACAAGATCGACAACGGCATCCCGCAAGGAATGGGTTCTTGCCACACCGGCAAGATCGCGGGCTACGTGATTGAAGGTCATGTCCCGCCCGCCGATATCCGGCGGCTGCTTCAGGAACGCCCGGACGCCATTGGCCTTGCCGTGCCTGGGATGCCCTACGGATCGCCGGGCATGGGCCCGAAGACTGAGCGCGAGGCCTATGAGGTGTTCTTGATCCGGCGCGATGGGTCGACCGAAGTCTTCTCGAGCTATGGCGCCGCCTGAGTTCCGGGCGTCTATCGCTCGTAGCGGGAGCGTAGGGCCACTCTCGCATTGGCTCGATGATCATCGGTCTACTCCTCATTGGCACCATGAGGTCCAAAAAATGCCAGGCGCGCTCATTCGATAAAGATCACCCGCTTCAGAACGTGAACAATGAAGTTGCCACTCAATTGTCCGTGCCTGGTGCAGTCGGTGACACTCTGGTATCAGCCGGTCGGGAAATGTTTTCCTATACACGCTTCCGCAGCCGTTTCCGGACAGTCTTGTTTTGGAAATCGAAGCGGGATGGCCGTTGTTGAATGCGGGTGATCGCTACGACGGCTCGCAACCCCAATCTGATGTGGCATCCTCTCGCCAGCTGCGGTTAGAAAGTGTGTTTCTGATTCGCGTCCTGCGAAACTCCGGTTTCGAGGAACTCACCGGCCCTCAATTCAACGTGAGATGAGCCGACGGCAGTTTACCCGGTCGCGCGCTCGTGTTCCTTCGCACTCTGTACTTAGCGAAGGGATGTCGCGTGTTGAAATGGCAGGCCCCACATCGGCGCTCGAGAATCTATCTGGTGACCGGCGCAAGTTCCGGGATTGGGCTCGCGGTCGTGAAGCAGCTCTGCGCGCAGGGCCATCGCGTCATCGGGACAGGCCGGAGATCAGGCACATCCTTGCCGGTCGACTATCCCGATATCGACTATCGCGCCGTTGATCTGACCGAGGCGGCTGCAATCGAGCGCTTCATCGACGATGAGATAGACGGCCTGGATCGGGCGATCCTCTGCGCCGGCGCAGGCTTTTATCGAACCATTGAAGAGGAGCGAGCAGGCGAGGTCGAGCACATCGTTTCGATCAATTTCACCGCCCAGATCCGTCTTGCACATGCACTTTACGGAAAGCTCGCTGCGCGCAAAGGACGTCTGGGCCTGGTGGGCTCCGTCGCCCACAAGGGCGCGGCCGCCATGCCAGTCTATGCGGCGACGAAGGCCGCGCTCGATGGGTTCGGGCGTGCGCTCGCTCTGGAATGGCGAGACCGTGTTGCCGTCCGTGTGTTGCATCCCGGTCCGACTAGGACAGGGATGGCCGAGCAGGCTGGGCGGCCGGCAGACTGGCTCACGAAGCTGATGCTGCCGCCACATGCCGTTGCGGACATGGTCATCGACGGGCTTGAAGCTGACAGGGGCTATCGCCGGACGATCTCTTACGGCCGATATCTGACCCGACTGCCGTTGCGAGCCGCGCGATGACGCGCGTGCTCATCACGGGCGGGGCGAAGGGGTTAGGGCGCGCTTGCGTGCGCACCGCACTGAAAAACGGTGGCCATGTGACCGTTCTGGATGCCGACGCGAGCGGGCTGACGCAACTGCCGGACGGCGTTTCGGCCATCCATGCCGATCTCGCTGATGCAGCCGAACTAAGATCGGCCATCAATCGACTGAGCGCTTCAGAGCCATTCGACATCGTCATCATGAATGCCGGCATCAATGCGACCGGGCCGTTCGAAACGCTTCCGGTGGAACGGCAGGCAAAGCTCATCGCCGTCAACCTGACCGCACCGATGGCGCTCACCACCGCCTTGATCCAGGCCGATAAGATCGCGCGTGATGGACGGCTCGTTTTCGTCGGCTCCCTGTCCCATTTCGTCTCTTATCCGGGTGCCAGCACCTACGCCGGCACCAAGGACGGTCTAACTGTCTTCGCGCGCAGCCTGCGGCGGCATCTGCGTCGGTCTCTCGGCATCCGCGTTCAGGTGGTCGCACCCGGACCCATGGACACCGATCATGCAACAGAGCACTCCCCGACGCCTGACGATCGGGGAACGAGGATGCATCCCTCCGTCGTGGCCGACACCATCTGGCGGAGCTGGTCGGGCTTTCTTATCGTGCCGGGCATGGCGGCCAGCGGCGCCTCTATCCTCGGCCGGCTGCTACCGGGCATGGCCGGCAGGATCATGCGGCGTGTGATCTTCGAAAAACTTCAAGCCCGAACGTCGGAGCCGAGCAACCTGTCTTCGCGGTGAAGAGCTTTCCGTAGCGAACTGTGTCCATAACGATTTTTGACGAAGGAGCTGCCTATGACCTCGATAAAGTTTCCCATGACGCGTCGAGCCTTTGGGCTTGGCGCAGCTGCAGCCGCTGGAACGCTGTTTGGCGGAATGGGCGTCGCTCATGCCGCTGAGGTCCCGTTTGACGGGTCCTGGGAGCATCTCACCTTTCGCCGTCTCGAGCCCAATCAGTTCACGGTGGGCAACGGGCAACTGCGCGTCGTCGCCGATGGCAGCTCTTCGATCTTCTACCGCATGCTGGAGCCTTCTTTTCACGGGGCCCAAAGGGCTAGCTGGACATGGCAGGTCGACAGCTCGGTGCCGCCATCGGATCTGTCCACGATCGGCTCAGACGATCGCAATCTCGGGATTTTCTTCGTCAGCCTCGACCCCGCTGGTGCCGAACGTGTCCGTCCGGGAACCAATATCCGCAGTCTCATGACCAACCGGTCGGCCCGGATTCTCATGTATACTTGGGGCGGTAACACGGCGCCCGGCACCGTTGTGCCGAGCCCGCATGCACCAGAGCGTCTTCGCAACCTGATCACGCGACCGGCGGAAACAGGCCGCTTCACCGAAATGGTCGACCTTGCAGCAGATTTTCCGAAGGTTTTTGGTCAACCGCTAGAACGTCTTGTCGCCGTTGCGGTTTCCTCCAACAGCGAAAACACGCCGGCGCGCGTCGAGGCGACGGTCTCCGGGTTCAGTGTGACGTAACGACCGCAGGCGAGCGGTGCCCGCTAACGGATCACCTGAACCCGCTCCAGTTCCTCAGCGAAGAACTCGATCAGCTTCTGCTTGAGGATCTTGCCGGTCGGCGAAGAAGGCAGGGCGGTCGTCACCACTATGCGTGAGGGCCGCTTATAGGGCGAAAGCCGCTCGGTCACATGCGCCTGCAGCTCGCGCTCGGTGAGCCGGTCGGGGTCCTTGGTCTGGCAGAATGCCAGAACCTCCTCATTGCCACCTTCGATGCGGCGGCCGATGACTGCCGTCTGGATAACCAGTGGATGGTCGTTCAGCGCTGCCTCGACCTCGGGCGGGTAGACGTTGAAGCCACCACGGATGATCAATTCACGCACGCGGCCCGCGATATGGAGGTTGCCGGCTGCATCCATTCGGCCGAGATCGCCGGTCGAGAAGAAGCCATCTGCGTCGAAGACGGCGGCAGTGGCTTCGGGATTGCGGAAATAACCCAGCATCACATGGGGCCCGCGAGTTTGGATTTCGCCCACGCCGTCGGGGCCCACTCCGCGAAGCCGAAGTTCTACCCCTGGCAGGGCGGGACCGACGCTGACATCGGCCACGCCGGGTGGGTTCGTGGTCAGCGTGGCGCCGGCCGTCGTCTCGGTCAGCCCGTATCCGTTCTGCAGCGCCGTGCCATAGAAGGTCTCGGCGCGCCGCTTCCAGTCGGGATCAAGCGGCGCCGCCCCTGACGAGACATAGCGCAGCCGCCCGGGCGGCAACCGGTCCATTCCGCGGGCCTCGGCCTCGGCCATGATCAGGGCGTGCATCTGCGGTACAGCCGGAAAGATTGAGACATCTGCCTGCAACGCATCCAGCGCTGCGCCGGCCGAGAAGCGCGGGAACAGCCAGAGCTCGGCGCCCGCGACCATCCCAGCAATCATCATCGAGGTCACGCCAAAGACATGGGTCATTGGCAGCGCGCCCAGGATCAGGTCGCCTGGCCCCATATGGCGCATTCTGGCAGAGGTCTGGCCGCCAAATAGCAGGTTTGCATGGCTGAGCATCACGCCTTTCGGGGTACCGGTCGACCCCGTTGTGTAGAGGATCAGCCCAATCTGCTTGTCATCGGGCTGCACCGGTTCGGGCTCAGGGCTACCTTCGGCAGTCTGGATCGCCAGCTGCCCAAGGGGCGTGTGCCACGCCGGTGCGGCGGCGCTCCCGGCATGGTCAAGGGCCGATGTCGAGACTTGCGTCAGATAGACCGTCAGCCGCGGATCGGCGTGCTCGGCGATGCGGCGAAGCTCGTGTTCGGTCATCCGGGCGTTGATTGGCACTGCAATGGCGTCCAGCCGCGACGCCGCCATGATCAGCGCCACGAGGGCCGCACAGTTTTCGGCCAGGATCAGCAGACGGTCGCCGGGCCGAAGGCCGCGAGTGGCCAATTCGTCGGCCATGGCCCGGACAATCTCGTCCAGCTCGGCGAAAGTAATGCGCCGACCGTCATGGTCACGCAGCGCAGGAGCTGTCGGGCGCGCGCTGTGCTGAGCCTCGAGCGGGTGGTGGATTCGGGTCATGGTCATCGGCGTCTCTGCTCTCTGGTCAGCACGGTGATGTCGTGGCGCCGAAAGGCGGGCAGGCGGCGGTCGCGACGTGCAGACAGGCCCTCGGCGGCTTCTGCGCCAGCCAGGGCGTCCGCCATAGCCTCGGCCTCGGCGTCAAGTTGGGGGTCGAAGTCTTGCGCCCGGGCTTCGGCGAGCAGGTGCTTGATGGTGGCCTGAGAGTCCAACGGCCCCTCGGCCAGACGGGCAGCCAGCTCGGCAGCGCGCAAGGCGGCTGATCCAGGCGGCACAAGATCGGTCACGACGCCCATCGCGGCCAGGGTGGGAGCGGCAACCGGCTCTCCGGTCAGGCACATGCGAGCGGCGAAGGCAGCCGGCACAGCGCGCGCGAGCGAGGCGGTCAGGCCGCCATCCGGCACCAGGCCGACTCGGACATAGGCAGCGGAAAAGCTGGCATCATTGGCCGCCACCAGGAGGTCGCAGGCAAGTGCAATTGACAGACCTGCGCCGGCAGCCCCGCCCTCTACAGCGGCAATAACGGGCCGGGGGCAGGCGCGGATCGCGCGGATGGTTGCGTGCAGCTCTTCGATCCGGGCGCGTCGATCTTGCCGGCTCATGGCGGCACGCTCGGCCAGGGTATTCAGATCACCGCCCGCGCAGAAATAGCCGTCTGCCCCGGTCAGCACGACCGCCCCGAGCCGGTTTGCCGCCGCTGCCTCGATCAGAGCAGCCTGGATTTCAGCGTACATTCCCGGAGCCACCGCGTTCCGGCGCCCTGGATTGCGAAGCGTGACCAGAAGGTGGTCCCCGCGATCCTGTCGATCGGCCGTTGCCGCGGTCATGGTGCGGCCTCAGCCGGCACGCGCTTGAAGACGCCCGAGGCCGTGGCGATCAGGGTGCCGTCGTCCTGGACAAGGTCCGCCCCCACGAAGACCAGGCTGCGCCCACCGCCGATGACGCGGCCCGTAGCCGTGACGCCGCCCGGCCGTCCTGCGCCGATGAAATCCGTGTTGAGGGAGATCGTCAGAAACGGCTGCCGGCCGCTGTCGTCCAAAGTCAGGCTGGCGGTCGCGCCGCAGGCATTGTCCAGCAGCACCGCCGCGATGCCGCCATGCAGCACGCCATGCCGGTTGGTGTGGCGCTCATCCACGACCAGCCGGCAGCGGGCGCGGCGGTCGGGCTGGCCGACATCCAGCGTGTAGCCGATCAGCCGCTGCGTGCCCGTCTCGTCGCGGATGATGCCGTGCCCGGGTGTCATGCCGCGCTGGCCGCGCTGACTGCTATGAAGCGCTCAAGGTGATGATCGCTGTCCCCAAAACGGGCATCGGCGGCCAGAAGGCGGCGAGCAAGGGGGGCCAGCTCGTATTCTTCCGTCATGCCGATGCCGCCATGGAGTTGCACCGTCTCTTCCGCGACCAGCCGCGCGACCCGGCCAACCAGCGACTTGGTCGCCGCCACGTGTCGGTCGCGTCCCGGACCGTCCAGATGTGCGGCCAGGTTCCAGACCGCCGAGCGCGCCTGTTCGATCTCCGTCAACAGGTCAGCCATTCTGTGCTGGATCGCCTGAAACGAACCGATGGGGCGGCCGAACTGCTTGCGCGTCTTCAGGTAGTCGGCTGTCAGGTCGGTGGCCCTTTCCATCACCCCCAGCGCGTCGGCGCAGACCGCCAAGACTGCTGCGGCGACGGGACGATCCAGCAGCGCCAGGTCGCCGATCCGGCGGGCCGGTACGTCGCGAAGCGTCATCTCGGCCGCGCGGCCGCCATCCATCAGCGCGTAACCGCGCATGCTGAGCCCTTCGGCCCCGGCCTCGGCCAGATAGAGGCCATCGGTCGCGCGGAAAATCAGGTGGCTGGCTTGATCGGCTCCGTGGACGAGTGACTTCTCGCCTGTCAGCCGATCCGCCGCCGCACGGGTGGCAACGGTCCCGTCATAGCGCTGCCCCGGTTCGTCCAGACCGACCGCAATGCGTGCCGCGCCGATGGATGCCGCCTCGGCCAGATCGGTTTCTCCCGCTGCTGCCAGAATGCCAGCGCCCAGAAGCACGCTGTCCAGGAGCGGTGTCACTGCGCCCGCGCGGCCAAGCGTGCGGAACACCATCAGAATGTCAGGGCCGGTGCCGCCGAAGCCGCCAGCCTCTTCCGGCAGCAACGCCGCTCCCACGCCCAGCTCGAAAAGTGCTGCAGCGTCGCTGCCGCGTTCCAGCGTGCGGGCCAGGCTTTCGCCCAGCATCGTCTGTTCGTCCGTAAATCCGAATTGCATTGTCGTGCCCTTATCAGAGGCCGAGCAGGGATTTTGCGATGATCCCCCGCTGGATTTCGTTCGAACCGCCATAAATCGACAGCTTGCGGTTGTTCAGATAGCTGCGCGTTGCGCCCGCGGCCTCGGCCGGTCCGGGCGGCTGGTCGTCATTTGCTCCTTCCAGCGCCTCGGAGGGGAAAGCCAGCGCCCAAGGCCCGACGGCGCGGCGCGTCAGGTCGTTGATCGCCTGCCGGATCTGCGTGCCTTTCAGCTTCAGCATCGAGCTTTCCGCCCCCGGCGCCTGTCCTGCCGCGGCCTGCGCCAACATCCTGAGATTGGTCGTGGACATGGCCATTAGGTCGATCTCGACCTCGCCCATGCGGGCAGCGAAAAGCGGGTTCTCGGACAAGGGGCGGCCGTTGGCGACCTGCGCGCGCGCGATGCGCTTCAGCGCGGCAAGACCGGCTGTCGCGAAGCCCACTCCTGCTATGTTCGTGCGCTCATGCGTCAGGAGATATTTGGCGTAGGTCCAGCCCTTGTTCTCCTCGCCGACCAGATTTTCCACCGGGACCCGAACGTCGTCGAAGAAGACCTCGTTCACCTCCGGCGTTCCATCGAGGAGAACGATGGGCCGAACGGTGATGCCGGGCGCAGTCATGTCGATCAGCAGGAAGCTGATGCCTTCCTGTGCTTTCGCGGCAGGATCGGTTCGCACCAGGCAGAAAATCCAGTTCGCGTGCTGGCCAAGGGTTGTCCAGGTCTTCTGGCCGTTGACGATGTAGTGGTCCCCGTCGCGCACCGCCGTCGTCTTGACCGTGGCGAGATCGGACCCGGCGCCCGGCTCGGAATAGCCTTGGCACCACCAGTCTTGACCATCGAGAATACGGGGCAGAAAACGGTCCTGTTGCTCCTTGCTGCCGAACTTCTGAAGCACTGGCCCCAGCATGGCGATGCCGAAAGGCAGGACGCGCGGGGCATGTGCCAGCGCGCTCTCCTCCTCGAAGATATGGCGCTGGATCGCGGTCCAGCCCGCGCCGCCGAATTCATTCGGCCAGTTGCCGGCCAGCCAGCCCTTCTCGTTCAGGACGGCGTGCCATTCCTCGATCTCGTCCTTGGTCAGTTCGCGGCTAAGGCGCACCTTCTCGGACAGACGAGCGGGTAGGCGGTCCTTCAAGAATTGCCTGACTTCGCCACGGAAGGCCTGGTCTTCAGGTGAGAAATTCATGTCCATCTTGTCGTTCCTTCAGAATATCTCGATCAAGCCGGCAGCGCCCTGGCCGCCGCCCACACACATGGTCACGACGCCCCATTTCGCCCCACGCCGCCGCCCCTCCAGCAGGACATGCCCTGCAGTGCGGGCGCCGGTCATGCCAAACGGATGGCCTATGGCGATCGAGCCGCCGTTGACGTTGAAGCGCTCTGGGTCGATCCCGAGGCGGTCGCGGCAATAAAGCGCCTGGCTCGCGAAGGCTTCGTTCAGTTCCCACAGGTCGATATCGGCGACCGTGAGGCCCGCCCGCTCCAACAGGCGCGGGACGGCGAAGACGGGGCCGATGCCCATCTCGTCTGGCTCGCAGCCGGCGATCGTGAAGCCCCGGAAGGCGCCGAGCGGGGCAATCCCCTCGCGCGCGGCCAGATCGCCGTCCATCACGACCAGCGCCGCCGCCCCATCGGACAACTGCGAGGCGTTGCCAGCGGTGACGAACTTGCCCTCACCCTTAACGGGGGCGAGGGCGGCAAGCGCTTCGCGCGTGGTCGAGGGGCGGTTGCATTCGTCGCTATCAAGCGTGAACTCTTCGTGCCGCGCCTCACCCGTCGCCTTGTCGGTAACAGCACGGGTAACGGTGATCGGCACGATCTCACTTTCGAAGAGGCCGTGCTCCTGCGCAGCGGCGATGCGCTGCTGCGAACGCAGGGAATAGTCGTCCTGCGCCTCACGGCTTACGCCGTAGCGGCTGGCCACGATGTCCGCCGTGTCGATCATCGGTAGGTAAAGATCCGGCCGGTGGGCATCGAGCCAGTCTTCGCGCGATGGGCGGGGGGGCGGCTGCACCAGGCTGATGGACTCGACGCCACCGGCCAGCACGGCCCCGGCTCCCTCAGCCCGGACCATATGCGCCGCCATGGCCAACGCCTGAAGTCCAGAGGCGCAGAAGCGGTTTACCGTCGTGCCAGCGACCGAGACCGGGAGGCCCGCGCGCAGCACGATCTGCCGGGCGATGTTTCCGCCGGTGACGTATTCGGGGTAGCCGCAGCCCCAGATGCTGTCCTCGATCAACGCAGGGTCGATGCCTGCTCGCTGCACCGCGACGGCCGCCACATGACCGCCCATCGTCGCGCCATGCGTGAGGTTCAGGCTGCCCCGGCCCGCCTTGCCGATGCCGGTGCGGGCGGTCGAGACGATCACAGCGTCCTTCATGTCAATTCCTTCTGCTTGGATGCGTCGGCAAAGCCGTCTCCTTCGGCCGCAAGCCGGGCCAGAAGCGGAGAGAGCTGCCAGAAATACGGATCATCCTCGGCCAGGCTCTGGATCCGCGCTGCAATGCGATCCAGCCCTTCTGCTTCGGCCCAATGCATCGGACCGCCTTTCCAGCGGGGAAAACCGTATCCGTGCAGCAACACCACGTCGATGTCGGAGGCGCGCGCGGCGATGCCCTCGTCCAGGATCTTCGCGCCCTCATTAACCATCGCGGCCATGTAGCGATCCTGGATCTCGGCCTCGGTGAAGCTTCGCGGCGTGATGCCCAAATCGCGGCGGATCCCGTTCAGCACCGCCTCCATCTCGGGATCGGGACGCCCCTGCGGCGCGGCGTCGTCATAGATGTAGTAGCCGCGCCCCGTCTTGCGCCCGAGGCGACCGGCCTCGGCCAGACGGTCTGCGAAGACCGGCACGCGCTCACGCGGGTCGCGGGTCGCGGCCTTGCGCTGGCGTGTTGCATAGCCAATGTCCAGCCCGGCCAGATCGCCCACCTGATAAGGCCCCATGGCGAAGCCGAAGGCGCGAACGGCGGCGTCAACCTGATAGGGCGTGGCTCCGTCCAGCACCAAATGATCGGCCGCCGCGCGGTAGGTGGACAGCATACGATTGCCGATGAACCCGTCGCATACGCCCGAGCGCACGCCAATCTTGCCCATGCGCTTGGCAAGCGCGAACGCCGTGGCAGTGACTTCGGGGGGGGTGCGGTCTGCGACGATGATCTCAAGGAGCCGCATTACATTGGCTGGCGAGAAGAAGTGCAGGCCGATCACGTCCTGCGGCCGCCCCGTTGCATCCGCGATCAGATTCACATCCAAATAAGAAGTATTCGTCGCCAGCACGGTGCCCGGGCGACAGACGCGGTCCAGCGTGCGGAACACCTCCTGCTTGACGGCGAGATCCTCGAAGGCGGCCTCGATCACCAGATCGACATTTGAGAGGGCATCGTAATCCGCGGCTGCCTGCAGCCGCTGCGCCAGAAGCTGCAGGCGCGTGTCGGCGTTCAGCTTGCCCCGCTTGACCGCGCCGTCCAGCATCTTTCCGATCCCCGCCATCGCCCGGTCTGCGGAGGCGTCGTCACGCTCGACCAGCGTTACTTGCAGGCCAGCGATCAAGGCCGCCGCCGCGATGCCCTGGCCCATCGTGCCGCCGCCAACGATGCCGATACGGTCCACCTGGCAAGCGCTGACCCCGGCCAGATCCTCTTGGCGCGCGGCACGACGCTCGGCGAAGAAGGCGTGGACCAGCGCTGCGCGCTGCGGCGTCTGCATCAGGTCCCTGAAGGCGCGGCGCTCATGCGCCATCCCTTCGGCGAAGGACATGCCCATGCTCTCGACGAGGGTATCCAGCGCGCGCAGCGGCGCGACCTGGCCGCGCGTCTTGCGCTCGACTTCAGCGCGGAAGCCGGCAACACGATCTGGCTGCGGGGCAGGGGACGCACGTTCCGACAGGCGGTGTGGGCCACATCCGTCTGCGAGAAGACCCCGCGTAAATGTCAGGCCAGCGGCGCGGGGATCGGTCTCGTCCGCGAGTACGTCAATCAGGCCTAGCCGCTCCGCTTCCTCGGCGTCGATCTGACGGCCCGAGGTGATGAGTTCGGCGGCCGCCTCAAACCCGATGGCGCGGGGAAGACGCTGCGTTCCCCCCGCACCGGGCAGCAGGCCCAGGGTCACTTCGGGCAGGCCAAGGCGGGTGCCGGGCAACGCCACGCGGTAATGTGCGCCAAGCGCGACCTCTAGCCCGCCGCCCAGCACCGTGCCATGCAGGGCGGCGATTACTGGTTTCAAGGACGCCTCGATCCCGGTGATGACATCAGGCAAGATGGGCGCGACTGGTGGCTTGCCAAATTCGGAAACGTCCGCCCCGGCAACGAATGTTCGGCCGGCGCAAAAAAGAACGGCCGCGCGAGCCTCGGGGTCGGCGGCAAGGCGTACCATGGCCTCGGCAAGTCCCTGGCGCACGGCGGCTGAAAGGGCATTGACCGGGGGGTTGTCGATTTCGATCAGCGCGATCTCGCCTTCGCGATGATAGGCTACGAGGTGTTCAGGCATATTCAGCCTCCGTGCGGATCACGCTGGGGCCTTGCCCGGTCAAGCGTTCAAGGGTGCGGACCGCAGCCGCCAGACGAGGGCCAACCTCGCTGTCCATGCGGTCGGATGAGGCTTCGGTCGGCAGAGCGCCGCAGGTGAAGACCACTGGTTCGGCTAGGTTGCTGCTGCGGAAGGGAACCGACACTGCGTTGTAGGCAGCCGGCGTCCCGCTGCCAGCCGGGGCGGAGACGAAGCCACGTCGCGTCAACGCCTCGCGGGACGCCCCACGGTCCTGAAGCAGCAGATCAAGCGGCTCGCGCGCGGCGGGATGTTCGACACAGACCTGCGCGATCTCGCCTGGCGTCGCCGCTGCGATGAAGGCCCGTGTCGAAGAGAAGGGCTGAAGCGGGATGCGTTGGCCGACTTCCAGCCAGATCGAGGCGACCTGCGTCGGACGCCAGGTGCGGATCAGCACCAGTTTGTCGCCGTCGCGCACGGCGAGCACCACCAGCGTTCCGGTCTCTTCGGCCAGACGCTGCATCAGATCATGTGCTGGCACCAGGAAGGATAGTGAGGCTGCAGCCACATGGCCCACAGCGACCAGCGTCGGGCCGGGGCGGAAACGGTCGTCACGTGGCGACTGGACCAGATAGCCCAGCTGGCCGAGCGTAAAGGTCAGCCGTGATACTGTGGATTTCGGCAGCCCCGTGCGTTGCGCGATTTCGCCGTTGCTGAGCCCGTCATCGGTTACGCGGAAAGCGCGTAGGACGGAAAGTCCGCGGGCGAGGGTGGTGGCAAAGCGGGGATCGTTCAGATCTGTCATGGGTGCCTCAAAAGCCGTAGGGGATAACGGTCGAGATTGCCGGCACCATGATCAGGATCGCAAGCACCACGAAGTCCATGGCCAGAAAACGCATGACTCCTGAGAAGATGAGGTCGATCTTGATGTCTCGCCCGGTCACATTGCCGATGACGAAGACGTTCAGCCCGACCGGCGGCGTGATCAGGCCGATCTCCAGCAGCTTGACGACGATAACGCCGAACCAGATCAGGTCGAGACCCATGTGGTCGACAAGCGGGATCACGAAGGGGAGCGTCAAAACGATGATCCCGACCGGGTCCAGAAACATCCCCAAGACGATGTAGAGCAGCGAGATCGCCAGCATGAGCGTCAGCGTCGACATGCCTGCATCCGCCACCCAACCGGCCACCATGCCGGCTGTTCCGGTCAGCGCGATGAACGACACGAAGATCTTCGCCGATGCTGCGATCAGGAAAATGGCAGAGGTCTGGACCAGGCTCTCGCGAATGGCGACCCACATGGTCCGCAGCGTCAGCGAACCCTCGACGAGACCGATCACGATGGTCAGGGCGACGCTGATTGCAGCCGCCTCGGTGGCAGTGAAGATGCCGCCATAGATGCCGCCAATAATGACGAGGAAAAGAACTGCTGCAGGCCAGGCGGACAAGGCTGCACGGCGTCGAGCCCCTTTGGCCAACGGCCGCGGATCGACGGGCGCAGCTGAAGGATCACGCGAGGTCCACCACATCACCACGATGATGTACCCGAGCAGCGTCAGCAGTCCCGGCAGGATACCGGCCAGAAACAGGCTGCTGATCGATGTCTCGGTGAAGATGCCGTAGAGAATGAAGAGCACCGAGGGTGGGATCAGCGAGCCGAGAGTACCGCCGGCTGCGACCGAGGCCGTAGCCAGCTTGGGATTGTAGCCAAGGCGCAGCATTTCGGGCACGCAGATGCGGCCCATTGTCGAGGCGCAGGCGATGGAAGAACCCGAGATCGCCGAGAACCCGCCACACCCGATGAGCGAGGCGACGCTGACCCCGCCCGGAACGCCGCGCAGCCAGACATTGGCGGCGTCATAGATCCGCGTCGTGATGCCGGTGTAATAGGCGATGTTTCCGAGCGCGACGAAGAGCGGGATCATCGACAGGTCGTAAGAGTGGATCAACTCGAAGAAGCTGTTCACCACCATCGACGAAGTGGGGTTGATCGCCCTTTCCGGCATGAAGGTACCGGTCCTGAGCGCGTAGATCATGAAGGTGCCGACCGTCGCCACGCCCGCCAGCACAAAGGCAATGGGAACGCGCAGCGCCAGAAGCACGATGACCATGGAGACTGCAATCAGGCCGATAGTGGATGCATCCATGTCAGACGGCCTCTTCTTCGGTGAGCTCTGGCGTGTCCACTGCGCCGGTGCGGCGCAGCCGAACGATGTCTTCGAGCGCGACCAGGGCCAGGCGGATACCCATCATCAACAGACCCACAAGAAAGACGAGCTTCATCGGCCAACGGGGAATTCCAAGCAGCCCGTCATAGAACTCGCCCGACCGCCACGAGCCCGACAGGTTCCGCCAGCTTGCATAAATCAGTGGCAGCATAGCGAGCAGGGCGATGCACCAGCCCATGATGATCAGCACACCGCGTGCGCGTGGCGAAAGGCTGTCGGTAACGAAGGTGACAGCGATATGGGCGCGATTGGCGGTCGCGGCCGCCAGCGGTAGGACAATCGTTGGGACCATCAGCTCGCGCACGATGATGACGATGTCGGGTACGCTTTGGTTGAAGAACTGTCGCCCAATCACATTCGCCGTGATCAGGATCGTCAGCGCCAGCGCCGCAAGGACTGAGAACTCGAGCATGATACGTTCGATGGCCTTCATGGCAGCATCTCCGGTGGGGATCGGCCGCAGCCTGCCTGTGGGCGTGCAGGCTCAGCGGGTGCAAGTGAGGCGCGCGCGGGTCTGCCGCGCACTGCCCTGTGGGCCTGGATCGGACCCGTCTGCTTCCGCTGATCAGTTAGCCTGTTCGCCCCAGGGGTAGCCCTCGCTATCGCGCAGCGCGGTGTATTCCGCGACCAGCTCTCTATAGCGATCGACCAGCCCCTGGCCGTCGAGACCCGCACTGTTTGCCCGCTGGATCCATTCGTCGATGTATTTCTCGCCGGCTTCCGCCAGGCGGGCGCGATCCTCGTCCGAGATGGCCAATGTTGGCGTGCCCTGGTCCTTTAGGACTTGGACAGACCGCGCGTTTGCATCGTTCAGGATGCGCCCGAACTCGTCGGCCAAGCCTTCGCCTGCGGCCATCAGCGCCTCTTGCTGCTCGGGCGGCAGCATGTCGAAGCTGTCCTTGTTCATCATGATGCCGAGCGCGCCGATCTGGCCGTAATCGAGGGCGGTATAGCTGTCGAAGACCTCGTTGAAGCGTAGCGCCTCGACTAGATAGGGGTAGGTTTGCGTGCAGTCGATGAGCCCGGTCTCAAGCCCCTGATAGGCCTCGTAAACCGACATGTCGACGGGGGTGGCGCCCAGATCGTTAAAGACGCGGCCATAGGCGCCGACGCCCCGGATCCTGAGCCCGCGCACATCATCCAGCGTCTCGATGGTCGCACCCTTGCACCCGACTTGGACCGCCGAAGTCGTATAGGTTCCTACATAAACCAGATTCTGGCGCGCGAGGTTCTCGCGGATCTGCTCGTTCTCTCGCATGATCCGGTCGGTTGCCTTCATACCGACCCAGGGATCGGGATTTGGGATCGGAAGATCCGCTAGTCCATAGGTGATCATGTCCTGCGGGAAATAGACGCCGATGACCGAACCCATGTCGGCAACCCCGTCACGGATGGATTGGACGGCAGCCTTTTCTGAAAAGAGGGCGCCGCCCCAGTTGATGTCGATGGTCAACTGTCCGTCTGTGCGCTCCGCAACCTGATCGATGAACCACTGTGTCGCTTCGGCGCGCACGCCGCGGTTGGGGCCCGCCTCGCCATAGATGAGTGTCATGGCGTGCGCCGCGTTGAATGCACCGCAGAACAAGCCGATTGCCGCACAGGTCGCTGTCAAATGTTTCATGGTGGATCTCCTTCTCCCGTTCCACAATATGGCACACTGTTTCATATAATGGAACCACCAAAAAACTGGCGAATGCTGTTGCATGTGTGTTGTGCGTCGATCGGAGGTTCGCGGGCTTGGTGAGCAGGCCGAGTAATAAGCCACGATAGTAAGGGCAGCGCTGGCCGGCATGCAGGTCGCTCGGTGTCTTGAGGGCGCTTCAAATAGTCCTACGGCCGGTGCAATTTCTCGGGTAACAGCGAGAAAAGCAGCACCCAGCACGATTTGCAGGTGCGCAACGGCCTCATGGAAGCCGAGCCGCGATAATTTTGCCAGCTTCTTTTGAAATGGTCTGCTGTTCTGGAACGGTCTGCGTTTCCCTCCGACATGTGAGGCAGCCGTTTAGATTTCCTTTGCCTCGTTGTGTTTAGATCGCGCAGTCCTCGAAGAAGAGTCCGCTATGCAGACACTAGACAATCCATTTGAGTGCCACTCGGTTCTCTTTGATGTTTGCTCGCGCTCGCCCAATTTGATGGCGGTGTTTGATGCAAACGATCGTCTCGTTTTTGCAAATGACGCGTTTTGCGAAGCGTTTGCTGTCGCTCCTTCAGAACAGCCTTCCTGGCGCGACATGATGAAAGAAAATTATCTGCGGGGCCGCGGACCGCTCATCGATACGACCGATATCGATCAGTGGCTGAAGGAAGCAGAGGGTAGGCGTGGAACGCGTCCATACCGAGCCTTCGAAGCACAAATGATTGATGGCAGGCATTTCTGGATCACGGAAACCGTCGATCGACACGGATTCCTCTTTCTTACAGCCTTCGAGATTTCATCCCTGCGCCTCTCAGGTCAGCAACTGCGCGAGGAGCGAGACATCGCACGCAGGGCCTCCTGGACAGACGACCTCACCAATATTCCCAATCGAAGATACGTTCTGAAGACGATACAGGAGTGGCTCTTGAGCCAAGATGCCCGATCGTCATCGGGAAACCACGCTCTCGCCCTCCTGGACCTCGATCGGTTCAAATCGGTCAATGATCAGTTTGGGCATGATGTGGGTGACACCGTGCTCGTTCAGTTCTCGCAGACTATCCTCGCCGGCATTCGCAGAAACGACTTGTTCGGCCGGATGGGTGGAGAAGAGTTTCTGCTGTTTCTGCCGCATTGCAGCCTCGACGAGGCCACCCAGCGTCTGCTCACCTTGCAGGATGATTTACGTAGGATCGAGTTTGCAGATGCACCGGGATTTCGCTGCACTTTCTCCGCGGGGGTGATCCGACTTCGAACATCTACCGCGCTTGATCGTGCCATAGCGGCGGCTGACGAGCGTCTTTATCTCGCGAAATCTCAAGGCCGGGACCGCATTGTCGCCATGCCTCGAAGCCGACGATCAATGCGTTCTTAAGGAATCCCTGAAACGATAGAACTATCATTGGGAGGACCCGACGTGCAGATGCTACTAAATGCGATCCACGAAGTACCGGAAAAGCAGGGAGCTCGATCGGAGACCCTCCAACGCGCTTTGGAGGCGGTGCGAACGCATTTGGGTATGGAGGTTGCCTACCTCTCCGAATTTGTCGGTGATACGTCCGTTTTTCGGGCCGTTGACGCACCCGGACTTGAGCACATGATCAAGCCGGGGGATAGCCGCTCACTGGATGATGTGTATTGCAGGCATATCCTGGCCGGTCGACTTCCAGAGATCATTCCGGACACGTCCAAGGAACCGATATGTCAGGAAATGCCGATCACGGCAGCCGTACCCATCGGGTCACATGTGTCGATCCCGATCGTGTTGCCTAACGGCCAACCCTACGGAATGTTTTGCTGCCTGAGCCCGTTTGCCAATGATTCTCTCAATGCCCGCGATCTTGATGTCGTCAGGCTCTTTGCTGATCTCGCATCGCATCAGATCGCACAGGAGGTGGCCGAGCAGAATGAGGTCGCTTCGAAACAAACTCTCATTCGGCAGGTGCTAGACCAACGCGAATTCAGGCTGGTCTTCCAACCCATCGTGGACTTCTGCAAGGGCAAAACACGAGGCTACGAAGCGCTTTGTCGTTTTGACCCCCTTCCTTATCGATCGCCCGATCTCTGGATCAATGATGCAAAGACTGCAGGTTTGGCTGTCGAGCTTGAACTGGCGATCATCGATAAAGCTCTCGGGATGTGGACCGATAACTTGACGAGTTCATATCTGGCATTGAACACCTCGCCCACCACCCTTTGTGATCCGCGTCTGGAGCTCTTGCTGAGCGAGCGTGATCTGTCATCCATCGTCATCGAGATAACCGAGCACAACGCGGTCGACGATTATAAGCTGCTGAACGAGCAGCTGAATAACCTCAGGAAGCTTGGCGCGAAGGTGGCGATCGATGATGCGGGAGCAGGGTTCTCCAGTCTGCGCCATATTGTTCAGTTGTCGCCAGATCTTATCAAGCTGGACATGGCGTTGACGCGCGGCATTGATACGGATGCATCGCGACGCGCCCTGGCGTCTGCATTCGTCTTCTTTGCGCGAGAAACGGGAGCTGAAATTGTGGCGGAGGGCATTGAAACCGAAGCGGAGCTGCAAACACTTCGGGCGCTCGGCGTCAACTCGGGTCAAGGATACTACCTCGGAAGACCGCTTGAGTGGGAGGCTCTTCAGATGCTTCTCGATTGTGATTGCAGTTCCCATGCCTATCTTGGGCAGCACCACGCTTGAGCCAGCGCACAGGCTGCGGAAGCGGCCTCCATCCGCCTAACGCGTCCGACACCAAGTCAAGTGACTATCTCGGTTTAGTATCGTTTGGAATGGCTATCGGCGCTCTCTTGCCAGAGCGCGTTTGCGTCCACCACGTTTTCGGACCGTCCGTCGCCCATCCTTCAAAATTCCGGGAGAGCTTCTTCCAGTTCACCGCAACACAGTCCCACTTCAATAGCAGGTGCAGGCAACGGCAGCCGAACCGCCGTCGCTGCAATGGCAGTTCCAGCGAACGTGCTCGCAGAATAGCATCGTCCGACCAGCTGGATACGTGTCGGTCGACACGCGGCGCAAAGCCAAACATGGCATAGACCCGCCCCTGCGAATAGCTCTTTGTTCGACTACCCAAATCACGTTATCGGGGCATGCTGGGAAATGATTTCCTGCCGGCGCCTTCGGGGCCGAAAGCGGACAGTCCGATTTTGGGTGAAGACGCACGAGAAGCTGCCATTAAACGCAAGCTGATTTCAAAGACAGCATCCGACCCAATTCGAGAGTCTAGGTTCTGTCGTAGGATGCCTAAAAGCGGCTGGTCGGTTGCAGGGAAGGCACTCAGGTCATATGTCGAGGGCGAAGCTTAGAAGGAGTGCAGCCGTGAACAACAGGATGAGCAACACCATTCGCATTGTTCTAGACCCTGTCACGGTTGCCTATGTCTGCTTTTCTTACGCTCGATTCCGTCTCCGCTCGAACGGCTGATCAAACGCTCTTTCACGATCTAACGTGCGCGATTGGCGCAGAACGCGTTGGGGTCGTTGGCCGCAACGGGGCCGGCAAATCCACTCTTCTTCGCATCGCCGCTGGCCTCGCTGAGCCATCATCCGGCACTGTGCGTCGTGCTGGAACGGTCGGCATTCTCCAGCAGGACATGCCCGGGGAATGGAGCGTGAGCGAAGCGCTTGGTGTCGCGAACCGTTTGGAGACGTTGGAGCGCATCCTGGCGGGGAACGGCACCGCCAACGATTTCGATACCGCGGACTGGACATTGGAGAGCCGCATCGGTGCGGCCCTTCTACAAGTCGGGCTTCCCGACTTGCCGCTAGACCGTCGTCTCCGAACGCTGTCGGGTGGCGAGCGGATGCGCGTCGGCATTGCCCGTCTCGTCATCGAGGCACCGGACCTCCTGCTTCTGGACGAGCCGACCAACAATCTCGACGTCGCCGGTCGTGCTGCGATCCGTGGCCTGATGCGGGATTGGTCCGGAGGTGTCGTTGTCGCCAGCCATGATCGAGAGCTTCTGGAAGACGTGGACCGCATTCTGGAGTTGACGACGATCGGAGCACGCAGTTTCGGCGGAGGTTGGTCTGCTTTCGTCGCTGCTCGAGATAAGGATCGGCGCCGCGCCAGCGCCGAGCTGGAGCGCGCCGATGCCAGCGTACGCAAGGCACGCCAAGCCGCACAAGCACAGCGCGAGGCGAAGGAGCGACGCGACAGAGCGGGACGGGCGTTCGCGTCCAAGGGGTCTGAGCCGAAGCTGCTGCTGGATGCGCGGGCCGAGCGCGCGGAGAACAGCGGCGGGCGGGCGCAAGCAATCAACGATCGACGTTTAGGCGAAGCCCTGACAGAGGCGGAAGAGGCTCGTGCGAGGGTGGAAGTCCTGACACCGCTGACGATCGCTCTTCCACCGAGCGGGCTACCCTCTGCGGCCAGTGTTCTCTCCATGGATGGCGTGGTGGCCAAAGCCGGGGATCGTCTCCTTGGCCCATGGAACTTGCGCATCAACGGGCCTGAACGCGTCGCCTTGAAGGGGCCAAACGGCAGCGGTAAGACGACGCTTCTGCGCGTCGCCGCAGGTTTGCTCACGCCCGTGGCTGGAACGGTTCACCGCGCCAAGGGGCGCATCGTCATACTCGACCAGCATGTCAGCCTGCTCCATCCCGACAAAAGCATTCTGGACAACATCCGCCGGCTGCATCCGGATACCAGCGACGAGGAAGCCTACGCAATCTGTGCCCGCTTTGCATTTCGCAACCGGGATGCGAACCAGGTCGTCAGGACGCTCTCCGGCGGCGAACGTTTGAGGGCGGGCCTTGCTGCAATGCTATCGGGTTCGACGCCGCCATGGCTCGTCATCCTGGATGAGCCGACCAATCATCTCGATATCGACTCGGTCGAATTCCTAGAGAACGCTTTGCGGGACTTCGACGGTGCGCTTCTCGTCGTAAGCCACGATCAGTCCTTTGTGGAGCGGGTCGGCTTCGATCGCGTCTACGAACTCTGACTTTGCGGTGGATCGAGAGGCACCTTCGGGACGATTGTGTCCGCAAGCCGTCAGGCGCAAAAGCCTCCCAGGCCGGCATAGGCGTCACACGGTCCGCTGGAGGTTAGGAAATGTTTTGCTGCCAACGGCTTCGGGGCAGTGCCCAGACAGTCCGTTTTTTGGGCATCGAGAGCCGGATGACTGCCGTTGAACAGGGCCGATCCAGACGACGAATTGCAACCCCATCATATTTATTGGCAACCTTCCACCAGCTCCGGCTGGAAAGTAATCACTCAACTCACGTCTCGTGCCATCATAAAGCATCGGCTTCGAGGAACTCACTGAACCGCCCCGAGTTTGCCGGAGGCTCCAACTCCTGAGAAGGTGGAGCCATCATGAGCAAGACGACGAACAAGTTTTCCCCGGAAGTGCGCCAGCGCGCCGTGCGGCTAGTGCTGAATCACGAACATGAACACCCCTCCCGCTGGGCCGCGATCATGTCGATCTCAGCCAAGATCGGCTGCACGGGCCAGACGCTGAACGATTGGGTAAAGAAGGCCGAGGTTGACGCCGGCAAGCGAGATGGGGTGCCGACCGAGATGGCCGAGAGGATGAAGGCTCTGGAGCGGGAGAACCGGGAGCTTCGGCAGGCCAACGAGATCCTGCGCAAGGCTTCCGCTTATTTTGCCCAGGCGGAGCTCGACCGCCCATTCAAACGATGATCGCGTTCATCGACGATCACCGCGAGGCGTATGGGGTCGAGCCGATCTGCAAGGTGCTGCCGATCGCCCCGTCGACCTACCGCGACCATGTTGCCAAGCGTCTCGATCCCGAGAAGCTTTCGGTGCGGGCGAAGCGGGACCTGGCGCTGAAGCCGGAGATCGAGCGTGTCTTCGCCGAGAACTTCGAGGTGTATGGGGCGCGCAAGGTCTGGCGTCAGATGCTGCGCGAAGGCTTCGCCGTCGCACGCTGCACAGTCGAGCGGCTGATGGCCGACCTAGGCCTTCATGGCGTCATCCGCGGCAAGCCGGCCCGCACCACCGTGCAGGACAAGGCTGCGCCATGTCCGCGCGACCATGTGAACCGGGTCTTTAATGCTTCAGCCCCGAACAGGCTCTGGCTCTCGGACTTCACCTATGTCAGCACCTGGTCGGGCTTCGTCTAAGTAGCCTTCGTCATCGACGCCTATGCTCGCCGCATCGTCGGCTGGCGGGTGAGCAGAACGGCGCATGCCAGCTTCGTCCTCGACGCTCTCGAACAGGCCCTGCACGAAAGGCGGCCCATCCATCGCGGCGGCCTCGTGCATCACTCCGACAGGGGCTCTCAATATGTCAGCATCCGCTACACCGAGCGTCTGGCCGAAGCGGGCATAGAGCCCTCCGTCGGCAGCGTCGGTGACTCTTACGACAACGCGCTGGCCGAGACGATCAACGGGCTCTACAAGGCCGAGGTCATCCATCGGCGCGGGCCATGGCGAAGCTTCGAGGCGGTCGAGTTCGCCACGCTGACCTGGGTTGACTGGTTCAACAATCGCCGGCTGCTGGAGCCCATCGGCAACATCCCGCCAGCCGAAGCCGAGGAGCGCTACTACGCCATGCTGGAAGAACCGGCCATGGCGGCGTAACTCAAACGAAATGGCCTCCGGCAAATACGGGGCGGTTCATATCGCTGCTAGCCATCGAACCGATCAAGGAGCGTGCCTTTGGCCACTGGTCAATGGGATATGTAGGGCGCTCAGAAGCCAGCGAACGACGTTTCGCCAAGCTGGGTATTGTCAGCAATTTCGATCCAACGCGGCTCAACGGGCACCAGTTGCATGCCATATTGCGCGATCTAACGCTTGGGGAAGAGCTTGCTGTCTAAGGGATCTGTTCCTGCGGCTGCGACATGCGACAGCGTCCAGATTAGCTCTGTCCCTTCATCGGCGGACGCTGATGGCTTGGTAACCAGTCAGTCGGCTCTGCGGACATCGCTCAAGCGTATTTTATCAGTTCAAAACAAGACTCGACGAAAAGCGACGCCAGACTGAAAGCATTTGATGGCCTCTAACCAGCCGAATGTTATCGGTCGCAGCAGCAAACTCTTCGCATCGGAAACATCGATGACTACAACCCGATCTTATCCTGTTCCTCACGACGAGGAGGCACGCCTCAAAGCTCTGGCCACCATGGCGGTGCTCAACACGCCTCCTGACCAGGCTTTTGACATCATCCTCGATCTGGCAAAGCACCTGTTCCAGGTTCCGATAGCACTGGTATCGATCGTCGGGCGCGACAAACAAATCTTCAAAGCGCGCTTGGGCCTGGATGTGTGTGAGACCGGCCGGGATATCTCATTCTGCGCCCACGCTATCGTTCAGCGAGATGTCCTTATCATTACGGACGCCAGCCGTGACCCCCGTTTCTCGACGAACCCGCTTGTGACAGGGGAGCCGTTCATACGTTTTTACGCAGGCGCGCCTCTGATAGGTCTTCGTGGACAACCCATTGGTACGCTTTGCATCTTGGATCGCGTGCCACGAACAGGTTTTTGGAGCACGATCAGATGACGCTGCGCAAGCTTTCGCACATGACCATTCTACGCATGATGACCCGGAGCGTCATTGATGCCAACATGGAGAAACTCATGCCTTCGCAGGCTTAAATTCCCAGCTTAATGAGCACCTCCCCGATCCCTGGACAGACTTCGGCGTGACTTAAGCTACTGCCTGCACCTGCTGATCGGTTTCGATGCTGGTGAAGTAGACCACGGCGGGCGGCTGTCCGCCATGGGCGGCGTGTGGCCGCTGGTGGTTGTAGAAGGTGTTCCACCGACCGACCCCTGCCTTGGCCTGTGATCCGGTTTCCCAAGCGTGCAGGTAGACGCATTCATACTTCAGCGACCGCCAGAGGCGCTCAATAAAGATGTTGTCGAGACAGCGACCCTTGCCGTCCATCGAGATCCGGGTCCCGACCCGCTTTAGCCGGTCGGTCCAGGCGAAGGACGTGAACTGCGAGCCCTGATCAGTGTTCATGATCTCGGGCGAGCCGAAGCGATGGATCGCCTCTTTCAGCGCATCGGCACAGAAGTCCGCCTCCAGCGTGATCGAGATGTGCCAGGTCAGCACCTTGCGGGTGAACCTGTCCATAATCGCCACCAGATAGAGGAAGCCACGCCGCATCGGCAGGTAGGTGATGTCAGCGCACCAGACCTGATTAGGCCGGTCGACCCGCAACCCGCCCAGCAAATAGGGGTAGGTCTTGTGCCCCTTCGCGGACCTGCTCGTGTCCGGCTTCTGGAAGATCGGCATCAGCCGCATGAGGCGCATCAGCCGCCGAACGCGCTTGACGTTCACGGCATGGCTCTCGTTCCGCAGGTGCCAGGTCATCTGCTGCACGCCGTAGAACGGCGTCTCCAGGAACTGCTTGTCGATCAGCTCCATGAGGGCGAGGTTCATCTCTGTCTCGCCCTGCGGCGCGTAGTAAAACGAAGACCGTGAGATCGACAGCAAGCGGCATTGCGCACCCACCGACAGAACGGGGTGGTTCCGTTCGATCATCCCGCGTCTCATTTCCCGCCCCAAGGCTTGAGCTTTCGCGACAAAAAATCGTTGGCTACAACCAACTCCCCGATCTTGGCGTGCAGCGCCCGAACGGTCTTCTCGTCAACCTCAGCGGTCTTCTTGCCGCCCCGCTCGAAGATGTCCGCCGCACCGTCAAGCAGCGCCTTCTTCCACTGGTGGATCATTGTTGGATGCACGCCATATTCGGCGGCCAGTTCCGACACGGTGCGTTCGCCCTTCACGGCTTCCAGCGCCACGCGAGCCTTGAAGCCCGCGTCATGGTTCCTGCGTTTGCGCATGTTCTGATCTCCTCGTCATTGGAGATCAGCAGACGTCAGATCGTAGCTTCCGTGACCGTCCGATTTCTGGGGAGGTGCCCAGTTCTATCAAAACAGGACCTTCAGACTGTCAGTTTGCCAGCGCAGGCCGCTACCGGCTTAGCAATCTTGCGAGTGCGACGGACAATGTGACTGCACCTTTGCGCTCAACGAGCCATTTGTCGCGCCTAAGGCGCTGGATGGCAACCTTGAGGATGCGCGGTCCGAGCCCGGTGCGGGCGCGGATTTCGGCGGGTGCGAGCGACGTGTTGCCTGCCGCGGTCAGGCAGGCGAGGACTCGTTCATCGGCGGCGTTGCGGCCGGCGCGCAGGAGCGCGATCCGTTCCGCGGTGGTGCGGATCGTTCCGACGGAAGCTGCGAGGCGCTCGCCTTGCGGGGTGATCCTGATCTTCGCGCCGGAACCGAAGCTTACCAGCCTGCGCGTCAGAAGGTCGGAGATCGCGGTCTGGAATGCTGCGCGCTGTTGGGTCGAGGCGACCACTAGGGCGAGCGAGTCCCGTTGCAGGCCGGCGCGCCCGAACGGAGCGAGCGCCGACAACAGGGTGGTCGCAAGGTTGTCACCATCGCTAGTCGTTGCGCACTCGACGAGGTCGGGTGCATCGGCAGGCGCGACATCGCCCGGCGAGACAACATTGCCTGTGGCCTGCGGCACCGTGCATCCGTTCGGGGCGCCTGTGGTCACGATCGCGCGCACCTCGTCGATCGGCGCCACCGGAAGATCGAGCTTCGCAACCAGTTGGTCGTTGCCGAGTTCGCCCGACAGGGGTTTGCGGATGTAGGCTTGTGTCCGCCTGCCGCCCCCAATGGCAGGGCCGTTGATCAGGAATTGCCCAGGCAGGAAGTCGCGCAGCTCGAGCGCCTCGGCGGCCGACAGGCCGAGTTCGTCGCGTACGCGCTTGCGGTCGTTAGCTTCATCGAAGCGTCCGAACAGCTGGATCGCCATCTGCGAGGTCAGGCCGCGCGAGACGTCGGGAAGTCGCTGGGTAGCGCCCGCCAGACTCAGCCCCTTCCTGCGGCCCTGCTTGGCGACGCGTACGATCGCCGCGGCGGCCTTGGTCCTGCCGCGTTCGGGCGCGAAGTTCTGTACCTCGTCGATCATGATCAGGCAGGGCTGGTGCAGGTGCGGCGGTAGCTTCATCATCGCGTCGAGGAACCGGGCGATGATGTCGTTCTGCTCCATTACATCAATCGTGGAGATGTCGAGGACCACGGAGGCGCGCATCGTGAAGAGCCGGGTCAGGTGCTTGAGGACGCCCGAGATCGAAACCCCCGGATCGCCGTGCTCGCCGCCCGCGACGAGGATGCCGTTAGAGGCCGCGTCGCGCAGGCTGGCGAGCGTTCCGTCGGAATCAAACACGAAGACCTGCATGCCTGCCGTCATTGCGAGTTCGAGAAGCTTGCGCGCCGCGACGCTCTTGCCGGAGCCGGTGCGGGCGGCGATCAGGATGTGCTTACCCACAAGGGCCTTGAAGTCGATGGCTACGGGCTTGCCATCGGGCGTGTCGGCGAGGACATAGTCGTGTGTGATGCGGGTAGAATTGAAGGTCATAAGCAAGTTCCTTGTTTGCTGAAGAAGGTATCCGGACCGTCCGCCTGGACGCTTGTTGGGTTTGTGAAAGCCGGGCTCAGGCCGTCGGCATCTGTGGGCCGTGGGCAGGAGAGGTCGTGATCTACGTCTCAGTCTCCGCCGTCGCGGCCTGCGTCGAGGCGGCAGCCTTGTTGGCATTACGCCTGGCTCTGAGCTCCGCCCTGGCCTCGTCCTTCCTTGCTTTCGCGCGGGCCTTCTTCTTCTTCAGCTTAGCGCTGGCCACGGCCTTCTCGGCCTTACGGGCATCCGCTTCCGCCTGCTTGGCGATCTTGTCGATCACCGCGTTGGCTTTGGCGGCGCGGGCGCCGAGCATCCATTCAAGCTGCGGCACGACGGTGTCGCTCAGCCAGAACGATACTTTGTTGGCGTTCGGCCAGCTCTCGACGCCGCCGAGGTCCTGAAGCACCTGCCAAAGCGCGTACCACTTGTCGTCTCGTGTCAGTGGCCGCACATGCACCGTCCCCTCCGGAAATCCCTCTGCAGATTCTGCGAGCCAGGTGAGGCTCTCGATGAGCTGTCGCACCAGGCGTGCATCAAGCACGATGCCCCGCTGGATGTGGCTGACGATGAGGCGCTCGCCCTGTCTCTCGCGTTCGAGCACCGCCTGGATCGCTTCCAGGAGCCCGGTCCCGGTCGTCAGGAGGCTGTCGATGCCGAGCGCCGACTTCTCGGCGATGCGTGCCTTGAGGCCTGCAGCGCCACCGTCATCCGGCGTGGCTGCCTTCCCACCGTCTTTGATGCCAAGGATCTCCTTGGCACGGTTGACGGTGAGCTTCTCACCCGCCTCGCAGATGGCGAGCGCCTCCTCGACCTTCTCGGGCTCAGAGCTCGCCATGTAGTAGAGGACGGTCGCCGCGACGCTGCGGGCGACAAGGCGATCGTGGAAGTCCTGCAGGTTGCGGTGGACGCGGAAGTAGTTCTCCGCGCCGTTGCGGGTGAGGCCAAGAATCGGCTTGACGAGCCCCTCGAAGGCCTCCTGGTCATCGGCGATGCCGTGCAGGGTCGCTACCAGTTCACCGTATTCGAAGACCTGCGCGGTCGAGCGGCGCCCGATCTCATTCGACCGGATGCGCAGGGCCTCGTACTGCTCGATCTTCTCCGGCGGGATGCCAAGCTTGGCGTAGTCCGGCACCGTCTCCTGCGAAGCCGCAGCATCCGAACCCGCCTTTACGGGCTTGCGCCCGGTGCTGGATGTCGTGCTGGCCTCGTCACCAGTCTTGGTAGGTGCCTTCTTCGCGGAAGCGCGCGCCTTTCCGGTGGCTTTAGGCGCCTCCGCCCCCGAGGTGGGAGAGGAAATGTTTTCCTGCCAGAGTTGGCTCGAGGAGGGGTTGCGGTCAGCGTTATTGTTGGCGTCGTTCATCATAGTAGTGGTTCCTTCTGCCCTTGCGGCGCTAATGGGAGTGGTAAGTTCGTGGCCGTGTCTGCGTGATTGCGAGGTCGGCTATCGGAGCCTCGTCCTCGACAAGGCGCAGACAGAGCGCCCGGGTCGGCTGAGCGACCACAGCGGCAGTGCGGCGTGCGCAGATGGCGTTGAAGATGATGCGCTGACGGGCAGCTGCCGCAAGCGCCTGACGGATACCGCTGTCGCTGGGCAGCGAAAGGCGATCGCCCACCTTGCGGCGAGCGGAAGGGTTGAGCGTGTTCATGGCGAACACCTCCTCAAAATGCGGACGGACCGCAGCCAGTCCCAGACGCGAACGGCTTCCGCGGCAAGGAGGATGTGGGGAGCGAATGCCGAGCGCGCGTCAGCGCGAGCGCATTCTTGAGGTCAAAACAGGAAAAGCCCGATCCGTCGGGCAACGACGGAGCAGGCTAGCTTATTGAGCTGGCGAGATGAACGAAGTGGTTCATGGGCTGCCTCCGTTGGCAGGCTGTGGGACCATCCCGACAGCGAGGACGCGTGGCATAGCCCGGAAGATCCTAACCGATCGCAATGACCAAACGGAAAATTTTAAGTATCTCCAAAAAAGTGCTGGTCACCCGCGCGAAGGACGCGATCGGCGTCTGTGGCGAACTCATAGCGGCGGCTGATATGGCGCCGCCGCGCACATGGCAGACCAGGGTTCCGTTAACCTTGCGATCGCTGAGATTGCCTTGCGATCGTTTTGCGGGCTCCAGGACGAAACGGATCCTGCGATGGTCTGCGGGCTTCGGGGCGATCCCGAGCCGACTGCGGCCTCCGACGGTGCTACCAACACTGCCGAAGGCCTGACCCGCAACCTTCTCACGAAAGGCCACAGGCTATGACGAACTCTATCTTCTCCGACCTCTTCAATGAAGCCGAAGGCGCCGCGAGCCCCCAGCTTCCTGAACTCGCCTCGAAGCAACCCGCGATGTCATTGAGCCCGTTGGCGCTGATCCGGTCACTGGCCGACCAGCTCGAAACCAGCAGGGCCCGAGCGGCCGAGGCCGAACGCCAGCTTGCCACCCATCACCGCCATTGCATCTGCCGGGCTGGCGAGATCGCGACGGAGGAGGCCGAAGCAAAGATGATCGCGGCGGATATCCCGTCGAGCTCGACAGAGGATGGTAGCGCCCCCAGCCTCGCTACCTGATCGGGTCCCGCGGCCCAGCCAGACCTCCCGGTCCCCACCAACCAATCATCCTGATCCCTCGACACGAACGGCCATGCCGGGCGCAGCACCCTTGCGCAATGGCGTCGGCCGTCCGGTCTCACCCATCGGAGTACCTTTCATGCGCCTGACTTCTCCCCACCTCGCCACCGACACGTCCTTCGCTTCACTCAATGTGGACGAGCTTCTGCCCACCTTCGAGCAACTCGTTGCCGATACGGTGGCGCAGGTCGAGGCCTGTCCTGCCAAATCCGATGCGACCTTTGCGGGCTATGAGAGCCTGTTGGCCGCCATCCGCTCGGCAACGACGCTCGAAGGCATGCTGCTCGAAAAAGGCGTCGCGCTGGTCGCCGAGACCCATCCGGACCTGACGATCGTAACGCTTGATCGGTCGCTGCCTGTCCATGAGGCGGCGAAGGCTCTCTTCAAGCGCAACGACTGGTCGAAGGCAGCATTGCTGCGGCTCAATTCCGAGGTCGCTACACGTGAGTTCTACAAGCCCGACCTCCTGATTGTCTCCGCTAGCCGCCAGCTGGCGCTGATCATCGACGTGAAGAGGTCGGTCGCCTCCTACAAGCAACGCACCCTGAACGAATTGCGATCGCGCATGATGGCGAGTGCGCTGGTGGTCCGCGACGTCCTGGAGCGTGATCACGATGCCCCGCCGGTCGCGCGTGCCGACATCGCCATCATCGATGGGGCAAGCGAGTGCCGCGACGAGAAGAAGGGCATCTTCGCCCTTGCCGATCTTGACTGGCTGCTCCGGATCGAAGGTGCCGCCGATGCCATTGGACGTTTGCGCAGCCTCTATGGCCTCAAGGTGCGCGCGCTGCTCGACGCCCGGTGCGAGGCCATCGTCGCGCCACTGCTCGCCGAGCGCCGCGGCAGGTGGCATGAGCGCAGAGGCGGGAACGCCGCCAGCGAGACGACTGCTGTCGGCGCAGATGCCGCAGCTACGAAAGGGGCCGGCGCCGAAGATGATGCGCCGGAGGACGAGCTCGAAGACGTAGAGGCGACGGACGCTGCTTCGGCCGCACCGATGTCGGGACCTGCCTCTGCACCGAGCCGACCGCGCATTGCCGTCGGCATCGCTTCTCGGGGCGTGCACTGATGGAGTGCACCAATCCACCAGAACGCTCGCCGGTCGTCAGCCTCTGTGATGTGCGGCGCGCGCGCCAGCATGCGCAGACCGCTGAGCGAGCGGCAAACCTGACGGGTTCCTTCCCGGACCTTGCCGCCATTGCCCTTGAGCCATCTTACGCAGTCCGCCGCCGCAAGCTGGCTGATGCGATGCGGCAGGTCAGTGGAAGCGAGCCGGATGCGCCTGTCCTCGATCACCAGATGATCCTGCTCGGTCTCGCCGCAGGCCATGGCTGCGCAGGTCATGGCAGCGATGACGGCAGCGCCGATAATGGTGAGCCCTGGCCGCTCGGCAGCGGCTTTGCCGACCCGGCCGTCATTGTCGGTCTCGTTCTCCATCATGTCGAGCACGGCGCAAAGCGCGGCATGGCCATCCCGAAGTCTCTGCTGGCCGCGCTCGATCATCACGTCGAAGCAGGAAGTGCTGCTGCCCGGCTGGTGCGCGACTGGCTGAATGCGCGCTCCGTCCCGTGCGGCAGGCGTCGGCTTTGGGTTCGTGAGGGAGGCAAGCCATGAGCGCGCGGCTGAAAGCCCATCTGCTTCGCCGCCTGCGCCACGACGCAAGGCTGCGGGCCATCGATCGCGCACTGGAGCAGGGCCTGCTGGCCAGCACCGACAAGGAACGTTCGGGTTCAGCGAACAACAGTAAGTTGCCTAAATCAGTCCGGCGGCGAAAAGTCGTGGAAGAAGATGACAGTGGCTTCTTCTTCCATAGCCATGCGGGCGAGGAGGCGACGGACATCCCCCAGCGTCTGTCGCTTGGCGACCGGCTGAAGGGCCGCAAGCGTCTGGAGGCCGCGCGTATCCTGAAGCGGCTTGGCTTGGTGCTGCCGGTTGACGAGATCGATCATGCCACCGCCGTTGCAGTCGCCGATGTCCTGCAGGCGGTCCGTGAAGCTGCCGTCCCGCATGCCGATGAGGTGGCGGTCATGCTGCTGCTCGCCGACGCCGTGGCAGGCGAGGGCGGTTCCAATGATGGCTGGCAGGCCATCCTGCGACGGCCAGACTGGAGCGTCGTCGTTCTGTCGCCCGTCGACGGGTTCCGGCTGCGCCTCATCCGCATGCTGAAGGACGGTGCCTTCGGAACGACTGTCGGCGTCTTCAACGGCTACGAGTTGAGCGGCGACCTGACCGCCATGCCACCGCGCTACGAGCGCGGTCGCACGGTCATCGTCTTCCGAGGCGACCCTGACGAGAAGTACGCTTCGGTGGAACGCGACGAGCCCGCCGCCTTCGCCGCGCGGCTCGCCATTCCCGTGCTCGGTATCGGCACTGCGGTCGAGCATCTGCCAGCGCGGCTCTGCCGATCCGCTGATCTGACACTTGAGACCGGGCCGCTGACATTGGCCATCATCGGCGACGCCTTACGCGAGGTCTTGGGCGCAGCTCCTGCTGATCTCACGCAGCACCTTACGGAGACTCAGGCGGCATCGCTTTCGCTCCATGATCTTGTCGTCGCCGTGCGGCCGGGCCTTGCACTCAATGACGTCGTGGCGACGCTGCAACGGCTGGCAGGTGCCGAGGGCGGCGCTGGCCGCTCGGGGGCAGGTGGCAACAGGGACGGCAAGACGGCCTGTGCAACGCGATCGTCTTCAGCGCGTAGCGGGTCGTCTTTCGACAGCAAGGGCCGTGGCGGGCGCACCATCTCGTCGGGCAGCGGGATCATCGAGCCGCAGAGCTTGCCCGATGCCACCAGCGATGACGTGGCGCCCATGCCCTCAGGAGCTCAGGGCACGGCTCGCGCCTCGCCACCGATCAGCATCGAGACTTTGCATGGCTATGGCGAGGCACGGTCCTGGGCACTCGATCTCAAGCAGGATCTGACGCTCTGGAATCAAGGCACACTGCCCTGGTCGCAGCTGAGCACGCGGCTTCTGCTCTCCGGCCCGCCGGGCACGGGCAAGACAACATTTGCGCGGGCGCTCTGCAACACGCTTCAAGTTCCTTTGGTCGTCACGTCCGTCTCGACCTGGCTGGAGCCTGGCTATCTCGGCGATGTCATCAAGCGCATGCGGATCGCGTTTGAAGAGGCGCTGGCCCATGCGCCCGCCATCCTCTTCATCGACGAGATCGACGGCATCGGCAGCCGCAACCGGGGAGGGGAGTATGACGACTACTGGACGGGACTAATCAACAAACTGCTCGAACTCATGGACGGGTCGGTGAAGACCGAAGGCCTGATCATCGTCGGCGCCACCAACCATCCGGGCGTCATCGATCCGGCGATACGCAGGTCGGGGCGGCTCGAGACCCATCTCGAGATCCCGCTCCCTGACGTCGACGCGATTGTCGGCATCCTTGCGCACCATCTGGGAAATGACTTCCCGAACGTGGTCGCGTCAAAGCCAGAGGCGCCGGAATTGGGACCGAGCAGCACCGCCGAGGCGCATGCGGCTCCCCCGCCGCCACGAGCTGACAGCGCAGGAGCGGTCCGCTCATCGGCCGCACCAACTGGAGCAACATCAACAACCTCACCCAACCTGCTGGAAGTGGAGCCACGCCGATGCTGATCTTCGACCTCAACAGCCCATGCACCAACGCCCGCCTCGGCATCCTGCTGGAACGGCTGAAGTCGCTTGTTGCAGATATAGAAGCCGTGCAGGCCGGAACGACACCGCCATCGCTCAACGAGGACGCGCCGCTCCTCGACGACTGGCGCGACACCGAGACCTATCGCCCCGTCTGGTGTCTCACGGGACGTTCGAACGGGCATCCGCTGCTGCCCGGCTCCGGGCGGATGATCATGACTTCCGAACTTCATCTCATCTCGCGCGACGGCCGCTTCGCCCGCACCGCCTCGCGCTGGTATCTTCTCGGGGACTATCGACAGGTTCCGGACAACGACCTCGACGCCGAGCCTGGGGCAGGGAGGAGGATGCAATGAGCAAGCAAGAGATCTCTGACCTGCGCCCGCTTGCCCGTCTCGCCGTTGGCCGCAGCGGCGCGGACATCGAGCGCATCGTGCGTGAGGCGCGGCGTGCCGCACGTCGAGAAGCAAGACCCCTTCGCTGGGACGACATTGTCGACACTCTCGGTGCGGCCCGTCGCGGACGCCCGGAAGACCTGCGATGGCGCATGGCGGTCCATGAAGCAGGCCATGCGCTCGTCCATCTCGTTGTCCGTCAAGCAAGTAGAAGTGGTCACGGCAATCTGACCGTCATGTCGATCGAGGCCGATCACGGCGGCATGGTTCATGTCCAGCCGGAGCCACATGTTGAAGAGACGCAAGCCCATCTCATGGGGCTGATCACCGTGCGTCTGGCAGGGCGCGTTGCCGAGGAGATCGTGCTTGCTGATCCGGTCGCCGGATCAGGCGGGGCGCCCGACAGCGATCTGGCTCAGGCGACCGATCTTGCCGTCATGCTGGAAACGACGCTCGGCTTCGGACGCCACCAGCCGCTCGTCTATCGCAGCATGATCGACCGCAGCCACATGCTGGCGCTGGACCAGCGTCTTGCCGGTGCCGTCCATGAACGGCTCGAAGCCTGCCGGGGGAGGGCGCACGCGATCCTGACGGCGGAGGCGGAGACACATCTCTGGCTCGCAAGGACGCTGCTGCGCCACGGCGTCCTCGAAGGTGACGAGCTTGCCGAGATCGTGAGGGAAGCACGGCGTCGGCTGGCAGCAGGCGCCGCAGGGACGGCGGGACCTGATGTCGATGAAGGATCGCCTTGTTGAGCCTCTGGCAATGGACCGTGGCCAGGGCAGGGCACGGCAGCGACAATGACTACCAACGTCGGCGACGCGGGGCAGATCGACGTGATCCGACGGTTGATGAAGTGCCCGCACGTCATCTCGATTTGCGGTCATCTGATTCAGAGATTGGGACGAACGATTCAATGCGCCGTGCCAGCGTTGCGCAACTCGGTGTCTCCGATTCCTGGCTCTGGACCAGCGTTGCATGCGCAAACGGGGTTTGCGGGACAAGGCGAGATGAGGTGCCCGCGACGCGATCTGCATCGAGATGATTTGCGGTCATCCGATTCAGAACCCAGGGCTGCTGATTCAAGAATTGCTACCAACGATTCCCATCTCCGGACAACCGTTACATGCAAACCGCGTTTGTGGCTTGCATGGCCGCCGGTCACGCTTCTCGGACGGCAATGACGCCGTGTCGAGAAAGAAGGGCCAGCGATATGGCGAAACGTGGGGGAGGCCGCGACGAGCGGCTGCGCAAGCAACGCGAGTACCAGAGGAAGTACCGCAAGCGGGTGAAGAGTGGTCGGGCCCCGGACCGCGATGAGATCGCGCGCCAGCTTCTTCACTATGCGATCACCGAGAACCTGAAACGGGATCGCGAAAGCGAGCTCTGGCATATGGCCGACAGCGTGATCGAGCGCCTCGTCGAGCGGGGCTATGACCTCGAGGCGTCGAGAGAGGTCTTCGTCGGTATCGTCGACCGCTACGAGAAGGGCTGGACGTTCCAGCGCCGGGTGCATCTGCTGCCGCCGCCTGAGGACGCGGCCGGAGACGAGGGCGACAGCCGCCACTGACCGGAGTTCCAAGGCGTCGGTGCGGGTTCGTCCCCATCGGCGCGCCCAACGACCCTGGCCCAATAGCCGCCATCCTGCATGAAGCTCGCCCGGTTCTCCTGGCGGGCTTTATTTTTGGCGACACGCTTGGCCACTGCCTGATGGGGTTCAGCCGTGCTCAGTCCGGCGTTCCATCAAACGTCGTTTGCTCCTTTCATGCGTATTCCCCCCGTTACTCCTTCAAACGCGGTTTGCGAAACATGCGATGCCAGGATTGGGGACAAACGATTCAGGGCTTTGGGTTTATCCGCCTGCATTCCAACGAGGCATTTGTATCCCGCAGGCCGAAGGCCTAATCAACGACGCGACTTCGGTCGCCTGCCGCGGGTACGCCGTGCTTTGTAGAGCTTGTCGAAATCCAGCCCCCTAAACATCGAGTAGTCCACTTCTTCGTCGAGCTCGGCAAATGCCAGTTCGCGCGCGCGCTTCTCACTGATCGACTTGAAGCCATAAAGATCGTGCTCCTCTTCCAGCTTGTGTCCTGCTTGAAGGCGCCGGTCGCGCGGGTCGATCTTGTTGTCGCGCATCAGCTCGATGTGACCGCCACGTAAGGAATGGAAGACCTCCCTACCTTTCCCATCGATCCCTGCTTTGTCGAAAAGACGCTGCATGTATGTGCTGGCCTGCTTGCTGGGATCCTTGAGGCTGGTGAGCGTTGGAAACAGAAAAGCATCGCCCAGTCTTTGCGCCCATTCGGTGAACCCGATCTCGCGGAGAAAATCATGCAGCACAAAAAAGGTGGTGCTCTGATCGGTCTTGATCGGAACGCGCTTCCAGATTCCTTCCTCCGTCAGAACAATACCAGAAGTCTGGGCGACCCAGACGCCCGGATATTTTTGGCGAATGTCGCTTCCCGTCAGGTGGGCCAGCAGACCGAGACGGCGTCCCGTCAAGTTCCCGAGCAATGGCAGGAGGGCTTCGTCGAGCAGTGCGCCAGCGACACCCGTCCGGAAGATGTTGCCCAGTTGCTGCGTACTAATCGGCTCCGCCGACTGTGCAGGAGCTGCGGTGTCGGGATAGCGCAGCCTGACACCGGTGAGCGGATTGTCGTAGTTGTAGGTCGTTGTCTGCGATCCGATCACCGTCTTGGCGATTGAGACGTAGCCGTTTTCAAACACGGATCGTTTAAGCGGCTTGAACTTCAAGTCTGCGTTCCGCGCCAGGATCTCCCAGGCGCTCAGATGAGGCGGCCTGTGGCGCTCAAGAGCGGGCCAGTGGGTCATCAAGGCGATGTAGGCCTGAAGGTCAGCCCCGGTGTAGGTATCCACGGGGTGGTCGCCGATCAGCTCAAGGAAGATCTTAAGCCTGTTGCGTGCTGTCTTGATATCCTTATTGTCCTGCCCGACCTTGATTGCCCGAACTGAAAAATACTCCTCCGCGATTTCACTCAGCCTTGGCAGATTGGAAACCTTGCGATCGACCGTTCGACGATCGAGCAGATGGGCCGGGATGATCTTCCCGTCCTGGTCTCGATAGATGCGCGTCTGGGAGCCAGGAGCGGTGGGTTGCGACGACGCCGGAGTGACGAAGGGGGACGAAATTCGAACGGTGGGAACAGCGGCGTCAGGGGCAATTCCATCCACGATCGTTTGGCGTGACGCCGCCTGCATGCTGTGGCGGCCTGGATGCAAGTCGCGCTCGATTTCCGGTACGCCGATGGTCGGCGGTTCGGGTGTGGCCTCTAAGGCTGCGGGCGGACGAACCGCATCCTCTTGATGTTGGTTCAAAGGAGGCAATGCCTGATCCGGACGGGTCGTTTGCGCTTCCGACTGACCCTTCGTCGCCACCTTTTGTTCAGATGCCGCCGGGGCCAATGGCTTGGACAACGGGCTCAGAGAGCCGGCCTCGCCGAGGAAGTTTAGCGTCTGGTTGACCCGTTCGACGGCCTGCGCCTTGAGGAGTTCGGCGTTGTCCGTGATCAGCGGGCTGGCGGCATCTCCTTTCGCCAGCTCACGGTTCAGCATCACAAGATCGCGCAAGCCTCTGAACGCTGGCATTTGATGCGGCGGTGTGGGAGGCGCTGGTTTTGAGATGATCGTATGCATCGCCTTGAGGTAGCCCTTGACCTCGGCTGCGGTTAGCTGCGGCGTTTCTCCGCCGAACATCAGCCCATCCGAGTCGGTCGGGGATCGGGCGTCTTCTGTCATTCGTTCAGTCCTAACCTGTTCGAAACGATCGCGCGCGAGCGCCGCGAGAAGTTCGGCCCTAGCACGGGCCTGCTTTGCCGTCAGCGCTCCGAGCCCGATTCTTACGATCCGTGCGCCTGGCCCGCAAACATCCTCGGGCATCCTGATCTGAAAAAGATAAACAGACCCCGACCGCACCAGATATCTGCCGGCTGAGACAGCCTTGGCGCTGCGTTTGCGTGAGACATGGTCTCTTGCGCTGGATCGATCGCTAGCAGGATCGCCAGACGATACATCCAGCGATACCTCTGGCGATACACCGCGCGATACATGGAAATCAGAATCCACCTCAAAACTCCCGAGAAAGGAGCTGCAGGAAATGATTTCCCGAACCGGATCAGCCTGTTAGCTAAAACTGAGGTAGAGTACGCCAGGAAATGGCGGAGAGGAAGGGATTCGAACCCTCGATACCGTTCCCGGTATACTCCCTTAGCAGGGGAGCGCCTTCGACCACTCGGCCACCTCTCCGTAACGCCTGTGCGTCCTAAAGAAAACTGCCGGACTAATCAATGCGCCCGGCAGGAAATTCGCGTGCAGGCGGTTGCCTGCGCTGCAGTTTATTCGCTGAGCGTGATCACGCCGCTTGCGACGCCGACAGGCTGCGACACGAGCGACAGGAAGCGCTGGATGTCCACGGTCGGATGGCGCGATGCGTAGATCACGTCGCGATTCTTGACCGGGAAGGTCTGGCCCGTGATGAAGCTGTCGGGATTGCGCATGTCGAACTGGTAGACAATCGGGAAGCGGCCGTTCTTGTCGGTCGCGTAACCCTTGTCCATCAGCGCCTTGAAACGCGCGTCACCGATGAGGAGCTTGACGATTTCCGGCTCCTCGTAGCGGAACACGAAGTAGCCGCGCGCGTCGACCGATGCATCCTCGCCGCCGCCTGCAAGCGCGATCGCCTCCAGGAGGTTCAGGTCGTTCGACCCGAATGGAATGCGCGAATTGGACGACGTTTGGCCGAGGATGGTGAACGTGCGCGGATCATGCGTTACGAAGACCTGGTCGTTCGGCTGCACGAAGATGTTTTCGGACGGATCCTCGATGATCGACTTCAAGAGCACCGTGCCGGTGCTCTGGCCGCGGGTCAGCGTCACATAGGTCTCGTAGGGCTCCTGGCGCGGGCCGCCGGCCTTGGCGATCACATCCATGATTCGGTCGCCGCTGAGCGACAGCGACACTTGCTGGGAAGCGTTGACCGCGCCGGCCACCGTGACGGCGCGCGAGTCGGTAGACGTCGTCGTGATGATGACGTCGGGCTCGACGGCCTTGTCACGCAGCGACGATAGAATCGCCTGGCGCACCTGTTCGGCCGTCCGTCCCGCGAACTGGACCGAGCCGACGTAAGGGATCGGCACCCGGCCGTCCGGCTGGACGATGAGCTGCAGCGACGTCTGCTTCGATTCGGCGGTGGAGAACAGGCCGCTTTCACCCGCCTCGAAGATCGTGACCTGAACCTGGTCGCCGACACCGATGAGGGCCGTGTTGCCGGCGCTGCCAATGCCGAAGCGGCGGTTGAGCATGCGTGCGGTGTAGTCGGCGACGAGGCGTGCGGAATATGCGTCCACCTGGACGACATCGAAAACCGTAGCGGTGGGGCGGTTCTGCTCGGCGGCGGATTGACCGGCCGTGGACGCAATGGAGAGCGCGCTTGGGCCTTCGCCCGGCAGCGCCTGGCAACCGGCCAGAACGCCGAGGCTTGCGGTCGCACAGATGAGCTTGACGCGCAGGGCGGTCCCAGACTGTCGACTAATCAAAATGGTATGTCCTCACTCGCATTCGGTACTCGAGCCCCGCCCGGCCGCATCATTAGAACGTGGTGCCCAAAAGTAAACCAAAGCCGCGATTGGCGTTCGGGAGAGGCGGCCGGTGTGTCCTTTTGGCACCAAGAATGCAAGCGCGGCCACTCCGCCAGAAGAAACGATAGAGCCTGATCGGTAAACAATGTCTTGCGTGCCAAGATGCCGGGGCGGGCCCGTCACGTCCCAATAGACCACTTGGCCACCGATTGAAATGCCATTCAGAAAGGCGGCGGAGCAAGGAGGCGATCGGCAACGGCGCGTGCGCCGGGGATTGCGCCTTCTCCTTCGAAAGCGCCGGGAACGAGCACGGTCGTCTTCAGGAATTTCAGAAAGTCCGACACCCGCGCCGGCGACGGCGCCTGAGGCGCCTGCCAGAAGCGCTCCAGTGCCTGGTCGTCGGTGAGCCCCTCAAGATCGTAGATCGCGCTTCCCAACACCTTCACCGGCCGACCGAGGGAAAGTGCCGACAATCCGACCGTCGAATTCACGGTAACGATGCCGGCCGAGCGCTGCATCAGCCGCTCGAGATCGCCGCCGTCGAGAAAAATCACGCGCTCGCAGCCATGCTGCCTTTTCAAATCCTCGATGATCGCGGCCCAGGGCGTCAGCCCGTTGTCGATCGGGTGGACCTTGACCACCAGCAGCGCGTCTTTCGGCGCGTGCGCCGCAAAGGACGAGACCACATCGGCGAGAGCCGTTCGTAGCCCGTCGCGATAGCCGTGCTGGCGGATTTGGTAGTCCGTCTCCAACTGCAACGGAAAGAGGAAGACGCGTCCGTCATGATGCTCGATCTCGGCCAGGGCCTCGTCTCGAGCTTTGCGTCGCGCCGGACGCTTCAACGCCTTGCCGATCCAGCCGCGCCATTCGTCCAGCGTCCCGTGAAGGGCGTGGTTGCGGTAATGCGGGTAGGCAAAGGGCGCGCCGACGAGATTGGCGAAATGAAAAGCCACGTCATAGGCCGCATAGAGAAGGAAGCTCGACTTGAACGACCGCGGCTCCGCAACGGGAAATTGGGATGGCCGATCAGCCTCGAACGCAGCCGGTATGCCGGAATGTCCGCCCATGCCATTCGGCTCGATCGTCAGCAGCCCGGGGCGCAGATAGCCTTGTTCGACGATGGATATGCGAACGCCGAGATCCCGGGCGACGCCGATCGCATCCCGGTGAAACTGCCGTCCGTCGCCGAGGCAGACAAGATCGGTGATCGCCCTGTTCTTCATGATTGCGCGCACGGTCTCCGGCCAGTCTTCAGGTGGCTCTCGAAACTCGATGTAGTCGCCCGCGCCCGGCAGCCAGAAGAGCCGGTCGCCGGGGCAGGTGCCAACCCTCAACGTCTCGGCCCCGGAGCGCCTCAACTCACGCGCAACACGGGCGAAGAAGGGAGAGGAGGGGCCTTGCAGGAAAAGGAAACGGCGCACTGGCAGGCGATCTGTCATAGAGGCTGGGTAAACGCGCCAGGCGCGCACATGGCATTTAACATTGCACGCGCAGTCGGCCTGTGCAATCGACGGGCGCCGATCCACCGCAGCTTGCGCAATGTCTGACACCAAACGCCTGACGATCCTTTTTCTCCAGGGCCACCCATCGCGCTTTTGGAGCGCGCTTGGCGATGGCCTTGATGCGGCCGGCCACCGCGTGCTCAAGATCAATTTTTCGCTCGGCGATCGCGTTTTCTGGCGCCGCAAGGGTGCCGTCGACTATCGCGGACGCACGGGCAATTGGGGCGCCTGGCTGACCGATTTCATCCGGACCAACGGTGTCACCGACATCTATTACTACGCCGACCGTCTGCCCTATCACGCCGAAGCGCTGGAAATTTCTCGGTCGCTTGGCGTGCGCTGCTGGGCGATCGAATTCGGTTATCTGCGTCCGGACTGGCTGACCTTCGAGCCGGAGGCGATGGGCGCGCGCTCGCTCTTTCCGAAGACGCGTGAGGGCATCGCCGAGCGTGCCGAGCGCCACGTCCTGCCGGATCTACGGCCGCGCTATCACCACACCTTCTCCGAGGAAGCCTTCGGCGAGGTGACCTTCGCACTGCTCTCGGAAGTGGGGCGGCCGGTCTATCCCTTCTATCGCTCCGATCGCTACTACTGGCCGGGCTTCGATTATCTTGCCTGGCTCGTCGTCCTGGCCGGCGAATTGCGCGCCAAGCGTCGCGCGGGTGAAGTCGAAGCGCGGCTCATGCGCGAGAACGCGCCCTACAACATGGTCGCGATGCAATTGCAGCAGGACTACCAGATCCGCGCGTCGTCACCCTATGATCACCTGGAAGAGTTTCTCGAAGAGATCGTCTCGTCGTTTGCCAAACACGCGCCGGCGGACCGGCGGTTGCTCTTCAAGATGCACCCGCTCGACAACGGGCTCGAGAACTGGCCGCGCCGGCTGAAGCGGCTGGAAAAGCGCTATGGCATCGTCGGACGCACCGATCTCATCCGTGGCGGCGATCTCGGCAATCTCATCCGCTCGTCGCAGGGCGTCATCTATGTGAATTCGACCGTCGGCCTGCACTGCATCATGAACCGCAAGCCGTCGATCGCAATGGGCTCGGCCGTATTCGACATCGATGGGCTGACCCACCAGGGCGGCATCGATAGCTTCTGGCGCGATCCGGAGCCCGTGGATGGGCCTTTCCTCGAGCTCTTCCTGCGGGCATTGATGGATATTCAGGTGCGCGGCACATTCTATGGCGAAGAGGGCAGGGAAGCCGCCATCGCCGAGATCGTCCGGCGCATGGATGCCTTGGCGGAGAGCGGCGAAACCGGATACGGCCTGCCGCCGCTGCCGCTCGCGCACTGAGCGTTTTCAGGTGAAGTGGCCACGATTCACCGTCCGGAAACGCGACAGATAGGGAACTGAGCGTTAAACAGGAAAAGCGATGCAGCATGTCGTCATCACTGGAGGATCGAGCGGCATCGGCGAGGCCTTCGCCCGCCTGCATCTTGCCCGCGGCGACCGTGTGTCCCTGATCGCGCGGGATGCCGAACGTCTTGCCGCCTGCAAGGAAAGGCTCGCGGCGTCAGGCGGCACCCTGTCCGCCCATTCCGCCGATGTGCGTGACGCAGCGGCGCTGGAGGCAGCAATCGCCGCTGCCGAATCGGAGTTCGGCCCGACGGCGCGTCTGATCACCTCGGCCGGCGTTGCCGTCCCAGGCTATTTCGAGGCGCTGGATGCCGACAGCTTTCGCCAGCAGATGGACATCAATTTCCACGGGACGGTCCATGCCGTGCGCGCCGTCTATCGGGGCATGACGCAGAGACGCAGCGGCGAGATCCTGCTGGTCTCGTCTGCCGCAGCCTTTGTGGGTCTGTTCGGCTATACGGCCTATGGCGCATCGAAATTCGCAGTTGCTGGCTTTGCGGAATCGTTGCGGGCGGAAGCGCGCCGCCATGGCATCAAGGTCGCCGTCTGTTTTCCGCCAGACACAGAAACGCCGCAGCTGGAAGCGGAGAACCGGCTGAAGCCGCCGGAGACCGCAAAAATTACGAAGACCGGCGGCATCATGACGGCCGAGCAATTGGCGACAAGCGTCGTTCGCGAGTTCGAGCGGGGCAAATTCGCCATCTATCCCGGGTTGCGCGTGTCGCTTCTCGGCCGATTTTCCAGCCTTGCCCGTCCCGCGATCAACCACTGGCTGGATCGAACGGCCGAGCGTGCCGATCGTTAGCTTGGTTGATGTGACCTCCATCCCTCGCATGCTAGGTTGCACGCGAAGAGGACGATGGACTGAATTGGTTTCAAGGATGAGGACAGTGCGCCCACTGCGATCGCGCAAAACGGCTTTCGGTCTCGTCGCAACGTTTGCCCTCGTGGCGGTCGTCGAGCCGTCACCCACATTCGCCCAGGCGTCGGAGCCAGAGGCAGAAACGAGACAGACAGTCGAGCCGATCGACAAGGGCGGTCGCATCAAGTCGCTGCGCAAGCCCACGGACCGACCGTCGCGGCTTCTCTCGAAGCGCGTGGAGCGCGTGACGGCGCGACCAGAGGTTCTGTGCGGCGCCTTGTCCGTCTTCGGGCTGGTCGAGCCGGGCCTGCAATCGGTACTTTTGCGCAACGGCGCTTGGGAGTGCTCCCCGGTGCTCGCCAATGTCGAACCGGTGCCCGAGGAGGGGCCCGCAACGTCTCTGTTCACGCTGGTGCGCGGCCGCGGGAGCCTCGATCCGCCGACGATCCGAATCAAGCTGAACGAACTGGATCCCGCGACGTCCGATAGCGCCCGCAATACCGTGCTGAGTGCCATGCGGAGCGCAGTGCGCAATTACGGCATGGAACTGCCGACGGGTCACATCGCTGCCCTGGAAGACATGGAGCGCGTCGATAGGGTCGAAAACGGACTCAGGCTGCGCATCACGCCTGAAATGGGCGATGCGCGCCGGCTGAACATTCTGCTGGAATTTGTCGGCGAGCCCGAGCCCGAGCCTAAGGAAGCGGCCTCGGACATGGCGTCTCCCGAACCCGCTTCGCTGGAAGAGCGCATGGGCGCGGCAGACTAGGCTTAGTGCTTCGGCAGCCAGTGCCGCGCCTGCGGCAGGTGGTCGAGCTTCTGCAGTTCCGGGTTTGAGCGATCGCGCGAATGCAGCGGGCTCGAGGCCGGATCGACGAAATGCGTCGTGCGGTGCAGACGGCGCAGATTGTCTTTCTCGCGCTCGAAGCGCACCTTGTTCTCCGGGCTTCTTTCTGAGCCGCGCGTTGCGGACTCGTGGTGGTGCAGGCAGGCAAACGGCGTCCAGATCACCCGCCAGCCGGCACGATAGGCGCGCAGGCAGTAATCGACATCATTGTAGGCGACGGGAAAATTTTCCTCGTCGAACGCGCCGATCTCGGCGCGGCAGTCGCCCGAAATCAGCATCGCCGCCCCTGTGACGCAGCTCATCGACGAACGCACATGCAGCCGGTTCATCGGACCGGGAAAATTTGCCGAGCGATTGAGATACCAGTGGCCGGCAAGCCCACCGAAACCGGCGATGACACCGGCATGCTGGATCTTGTCGTTGGGATAGAGAAGCTTGGCCCCGACAATGCCGGCTTTTTCATAGGCCAGACACGCAACCATTTCCTTCATCCAGCTCGGATCGATGACGGAGATGTCGTTGTTCAAAAGCAGGAAATGCTCGCCCTTGGCCTTGGCGATGCCCTGGTTGACCGCGCGAGAGAAGTTGAACTTGGCCGGCTCGATGTCGACGGAAATGTTGGCGTGACGCTTCGTGATCTGGTCGTAGAGCGAAAGCACCGCAGGGTCGGTCGTACCGTTGTCGATGATCAGGACTTCGAAGTCCGGATAGTCGGTCTTCTCCGTCAGATCCGAAAGGCAGCGCTGGATGAGCGGCAGTCCATTCTTGTTGGGGATGATGACCGAAAGTTTCGGCAACGCATCGCGCAGGCGCAGAAACTCGACCTTGTGCAGCGTGTCGGTGAGCGCCGGGACGATCTCCACGTCGTCGCCGCGCCTGCCATAGGCTTCCTTCATGGCGCGCCGTGCGCTGTCGGTCGATGGTCCCATGTTCTGGCGCGAATAGGTCCTCCCGTCCCGGCGCCACCAATAGGCGGGATAGGGCAAATGGATCACTTGGTCGTCGGTGAGGTCCGCCAGATACCGCAGCAGCAGATCATAATCCTGAGAGCCCTCGAAACCGGGGCGCAGTCCGCCGATGGCGCGCAGGCGTTCGGCGCGATAGACCGAGAAATGGTTGATGTAGTTGACGCCGGAAAGCAGCACCGGGTCGTAGGCGGGTTTCGCCATCAGGCTGGTGGGCGTGAGGCGCCCGTCGGTCACTACCTCATCGGTATAAAGGAATTCAACGCCCGGATTGCGCTCGATCGTGGCGCGGATCAGCGCCAAAGCCGACGGCGCGATCGCATCGTCATGGTCGAGGAGCGCGATCCATTCGCCGGTGGCAACCGCGATGCCGGAATTGGTCGTCTCGGCGATGCCGCGATTGACCGGATTGCGCACCACGATCACATCTTCGAACTCAGCCGCCTTGTCGAGCCAGGCTTGTGTCGTGGAAGAGGGGGAGGCGTCGTCGGAGAGGATCAATTCGACCGTGCCGGCCATCTGTCTCCGGAAGGACCGCAGCAATTCGTCCAGATATCGATCCGGCGCATTATAGACCGGCACCACAAGGCTGAGAAACGGCTTCTCGGAGAGTGCGAACGACAGCTCCGCCGTCTCGATGGCCGCCAGCTGGTAGATTTCTTCCAAATGGTGGGCGAGCTTGTTGGTCTTGCCGAAGCCGAAGGGCAGACCCGAGAAGATCAGCCGGCTCAGCCGCCCGAACTTGCTGCGAACCGCACCAGGCGTTCCCTGGCACCAGGCCTCCGCGACGGCTTCGGCCTCGGCTCGACTGCGGAAGGCGTCGGCGTGGCAGGTGAAGTCTCCCGGCCGGTTGTTCGGATCGAGCCGGATTGAACGGACAGTGCCGATGCCGCCGACATCGATCAGAATGGCATGGCGGCGCGAACTGCGCGGATTGAAGGACTGGCGTTCCTTGAAGCCCAGGCCGAAGTTCACATAGAGCTGCGGCTCCATCGTGCCTTCCTCGACCGACAGCCGGAAAACGAGATAGCGCTTCTCGCGGATGAAAGGCAGCCTCACGACGAAACGGGGGTCGTCGCCAAGACTGCGCCAGACCACGGGCGGCTCGATTTCGGCGAGATCGTTGATCGGCTCAAGCATGACGGCCTGTTTCAAGAAGGATCGGGAAGTCGGTGCGTTAGGCGCTCCACGGCGCATGAATCGGCTGCTTTCTGGAAGACTTGCCGCCCATAGTCAACGCGGCGGCGCGGGCGAAAGGTTGAGGTCGGGAAATCGAAGATCGTCCGCCATGGCGGCCACGACATCGCGCGTGGCCTGCGCGGCCTTCTCGCGCCGCTGCGGATTGTCGGCGAGATCGAGAACAGTTTCCGCCCAGATGTCGGGATTGTTTCCGATATGGATCTCGTCCGGATGCCGCCGCGAGGAATAGGCGGGGCTGTCGGAAAAGATCGCTGCCGCCCCGAGGCGGGCGCAGTCGATCCGCTTTGTATCGGCACGCGCAGCATTCTCGCGATTGTCCATCAGCGGTACGGCAAAGATATCTGCCCCGTTCTCGCGCGAATGGCGGCGATACTCCGGCCAGCGCATCAGAGGAACGATCCGCAACTGGTGCTCCGGCAGGCCAGCTGAGAGCCAGAGCTTCCGATCGTCCCCCTGTGCCAGAATGTCGAACCGGACATGCGGGTGCCGCGCCACCACCCGCTGCGCGATCGGCACCAAAAAGCGGTGTTCCCGGCCATGCACGCCGGTTGCGTGGAATGCCACGCTCACCGGTCCTTTGGATGATTTGGCGCTGAGCGGCAGATGCTCGTCAGTATCCGGGGCAGGCGGGAGCAATGATACCGGGCGACCACCGGCTGCGAGTGCTTCCTTCAGCGCCGGCGTGGAAGCCCAGACATGCGTGAGCAACCGGTTCAGACGACGGAGCGGCAGCAGCGTCATCGACGCCAGATAAAGGCGATAATGCCAGACCGCTTCGGAGCCCGTAAGCAAGGCGGCAATGTCGTCATCGATGAAGAGTGCGACACCGGCGAGCTTGGAATGGTTCTGCTCGAGCCAGCGCAGTTGGGCCGGCTTGATATAGCGGCAGATGATGACGAAGAGCCCGGCGGGATCGATGCCCTCGAGGCTCTCGCTGTCGATGCAGCGCGACTGATAGGGAAGCGGCGCCAAGGCCTTGAGGCGAGCTTCGAAATAATAGCTGTAGGTCGGGTTGTTGCCTTTTCGAAGCACGAGAACGCTGCGCATCGGTGGTCGGCCGTTCCGTGAAGCGAGCGCGTGCGGGCGGGGAACAGCCCGGTAGGCGCGATCGGACCACCGGTCGAAAAGCGACCGCTGAGAGCCGATGACGGCATCAGCCAAGGCGGGTTCTCACGATCGACAGGATGCCGGCCACGATGCCGAATGTGAGCAGGCTCACGACGAAGATGATCATGCTCCAGAAAGCGCGGCGCGGATACTCCGCACCGTCCGGCAGCGTTGGCGCCAGGAACGGGTCGAGATACATCAACTGCTGCTGGCTGAGATATTGAAGCTGTTCCAGCGCCGTGATGCTTGCCGTCAGCTGCTGCTCCGCAATCGTCTGTTCCAGGGTCAGCTGCGAGAAGACCGTGGATGTGTCGGCCAGCGTCGTGCCGCCGCCGTTGGTGCTGGCAATCTGCGAACGCAACTGCGCGATCTGCTGGTCCTTCGCCTCGATTTCGCGCGCAAGCACCCGCATTTGCGGCGCATCGCGTGAGACATTGTCGCTCACCGCGTTCATGCGGCCTTCGAGCTCGATCTTTTCGCCCATCAGCTGTGTGAGGAGGGCGGACAGCGACGTGGAGGTTTCTTCCACGGCCAGGATGCCGGACTCGTTCCGCGCCGTCTCAAAGGCCTGCCGCGCCCGGCTGAGGCTTGCCGTCGCACGCTCAACCTGAGCTCGCGCGGATGCGGTCGCATCGTTCCAGATCCGGTCGTTGAGGTCGTTGATCAGGGCTTCCGAAGCGGCGACGACCTCCTGCACGATTGCCCTTGCATCCTCGGCACTGAAGGCGCGGACCTGGACTGTTATGATGCCGCTCGACGGGCTGATGCCGACATCGACCATGGATTCCCAATATTCGAGCCGCTCCTCGATCGTCTCGCCTTCCGGCAGCCGCGCCAGCCAGTCTGCCTGGTCGGAACTATAGCGCCCGATGAAGTCGGCCTCGCGCTCCAGCCGCTCCAGCATTGTGCGGCTGATGATGTAGTTGGCGACGATTTGCGTGTCCTGCACGATCTTGGCGGAAGGAATGCCGCTCATATCGCCGAACTGATCTGCCGCCTGCATCGGCTCGGAGGTGCGTACCGTGAAGCGCGTTTCCGACATATACTGGTCAGACGCGAGCAGACCGTAGTAAAGACCGCTGGCGATGTTCGGCAGGGCAAAAAACAGGGCGAAGGCTGCGATGAACAGCGCCTTCATGAGCTTGTCGATGCCGCGCGGGCGCAAGCCGACCGAAGCATAAAGCTTGCCGCGCTGCGATGTCGTCAAACGCAGTTTGCGCGCCACGACCGCCAGCGCCGTCGTCGCCTGCTTGTTGCGATCGAGCGCCGACATTGGCTGGCGATCGCCGGTGATCTCGTCGGGCCTGTTGCTCATCGGTCTGCGCCCAGCATCATCGGTTCAGCCTGTAATACGTCTCGATCGCATTCTCGACATCGTCGAAATAGATCGGATGACCATCGACCAGCACGATACCGCGCTGGCAGTAGGATTTGACGGTGCTCATCGAATGCGACACGACGATGAGGTCAGCGGTCTCCTGGCGCCGCAGAAAGGCCTTCCGGCACTTTTCCTGGAACCGCGCATCACCGACCGCCGTGATCTCGTCGATCAGATAACAGTCGAATTCTATGGCCATTGAAAGACCGAAGGCGAGGCGGGCCGACATGCCCGACGAATAGGTCTTGATCGGGGCCTTGATGTAGTCGCCGAGCTCGGCGAAATCCTCCACGAACTCCGTCACTTCGCCGACATCCGCGCCATAGGCGCGTGCAACGAATTTCAGGTTGTCGCGCCCCGACATCATCGGGTGGAAGCCGCCGGCGAAACCAAGGGGCCAGGACACCCGGACATTGCGCTTGATCTTACCGGAATTCGGCAGTTCGGAGCCGGAGATCAGCCGCAATGTCGTCGACTTCCCCGCGCCGTTGACGCCGAGGATCGCGTAGGAATAGCCTCGCTCGAACGCAAGCGAGACCTTGTCCAGGATCATCTTCTTGCGACCTTCGGTCTTGTAGTACTTGGTGACATTGCGCAGTTCGACCGTCGTTTCCATCCGTCAGCCCTCAGGTCCGATGGTCTTCGACGGAGGCGATGATGAGGGCAACGATGCCCCAGGCGATCGCGCAACCGAGCAGGATCAGCAGCGGCATGACGAAGCGCTGCGGGTAGCGCGCATCTTCCGGAACGCTCGGCTCTACGAACACGGTCACGTAGACCGCCTGCCGATCGGCCTCCAGTTCAGCCTGAGCGAGATTGCGCCGTGCAGCTTCGTAAAGGCCTGAGGCCAGAAGACGCTCCGTTTCATATTCGGCGAACTCGCGCAGATAACGCGACAGGTTGCCGTCTGCGGTGTCGCCTGAGGCCAGTTGCCCACGCAGTTCGGCGATCTGCGTATCGAGGGCCTGCTGCGTGCGCTGCAGCTGTCGCACCTGCGGAGCGTCGCTGATGGAATTCTGCGCGAGCACGAACAACCGGCTATCGACGGTCAGCTTCTCCTGGAGCAGCCCGGTCAGAAGCTGACCGGTCTCTGTTGCCTGTGCTTCGACGCTGAGGATGCTGCGATCGTTCTGGAATTCGTTGAGCTGCGCCAGCGCCTGCTCGTAGCGCCCGGCTGTGGACGCGACCTCCTGTTCGGCACGCCTGATATAATCGGCGCGCGCCCGCTCGGAGAGCTGGTTGACGAGGATTTCGCTCTCTTCGATGATGAGCTGGGCCAGTTCACGGGCATCTTCGGGCGTATGAGCGCGCACGCGCAGCGTGATGATGCCGGATGGTCCGTCGATGTAAGTGGTGACCTGGTTCGACCAATAATCCAGCAGATCTTCGCGCGTGGCATCGTCGGCAAGGCGCGAGAAGTAGTCGATCTCGTCGCGCTGAAAGTAGCTGCGCAGATCGACGCGCTCTTCGATGCGACGCAGGATCTCTGTGGAATGGATGAAGCTTGTGACGACATACCCATCCTGCGCCAGGGGGCTCGTCGTCAAAAGCTGGCCGCTGGCATCGCTGCTGGAACCGGACGCAAGTGAGCGCACCGCGAAGCGCGTCTCGGCCACATACTGGTCGGTGGCCATGGCGAAATAATAGAAGCACGCGAGGATGAAGGGCAGGGCGACGCACACGAGCAGGCTGATCGTGCTGAGCCGCCAGAAACCGCCGCCGCTCGCCGTTTGCGGAGCTGCTGTGGTTGTCTCGGCATCGATTTCCTTGACACCGACGGCTGTCCCGCTGGTCGTGCTCGGCATGGTGCCATCGCCTGTGCGCAGGCTGCGGCCGTCGAGCGCCTCTGCGTCGACCTGAAAGGTCCCGGACTTGTCCTTCTGCGCGGTTTTGGTGGCCGCCATGGGCAGTTCTCCAGCAGGGCGCTCAAGCCCTGATCAAAAGTCCGCGGTTCGCTTGTAGCTATCAAGGATCGCCTGGCGTGCGAAATGGTAGACGATTATGTCCTTTTCGAGCAATTTCTCGGCAATCGGCAGGTCGCGAAGCCGATCGGCAATGGATGCGATCTGCGAAAAATTGCTCGCCTCCGGCAAGGTCGAGGGCTCGACGCCGATCAATTCGGCAATCGGTTCGATATAGGTCTCAGGCGCCTCGCGCAATCCGACCACCGCGAAACGTGACAACATGTCGACCGCCGCCGGTACAGCATTAGGACCAAGGGTTTCTTCACCGGATGACAATGAGATTTGTCGGGTCAGAGGAGCGTTCAGGATGCGAGAGACAGGATCCGGCATGAATTTCAAAGCTTCTTTAAGCAAAGACGACGAGCCGAGATCCACATCAGCAAAATGTTCAACCGCGGGGCCGAACGTCATCCGGTCACGATCTCCGAAGATACCTTGCGGCACCGACTTGAACCGTTGCAGCAGGAACAGGCGCTCAGCCAGTTCCATATAGGGGTCGTTGATGACGGCAATCGCTTGAAAGTCGCGGTCGAGAAATTCAGTGAATGTTTTGATCTGCAAGCGTCCGGCAAGATAGATCGACGGAACGGCGTTCAGGTGAAACATCTGTTGCACCGTTTCGAGACCAAACCGGTCGACCCCATCAGCGCCATACTGGAAGTGCGGCCTGATCGCCTTGTCCATCGCCAGAAAGGGAATCATCTGCGTTTCGACGCGGACCAGCTTCTTTTGGACGAGATCGCTCCTGGGAGCGCGACGATAGATAAGAAGGCCGGATTTGTGGTCCCATACGGAAAGCTCTGATCTTTGCTGGATGTCCGGCAAGAGCGCCTCATCCACGCGGAACCCGATCATTCCGGTTTCATGCCGACCTGCGCGAACGACAGCTTCGCGCATTTCGTTGCATTCCATCTCAATCAAGGTGTCGGGGCCGTCGCGCACAATGATCCGCGGCCGATCTGCGAAGCCGTCCGGAACGAGATATCCGCTGATCGAGGAGCCCGTGTCTTGTTCGAGATTGAAAAGCAATGTGTAACTACTCGAGACTAGGAGACATCATGATGTCCTGCGGGCGAGGAGCGAAAAACAGGGGCCGTAACGGTGGTCCCGCTCTTCGCCCATGACTTCGATGCTCTTAAAGCCAAATGAGGTCAGAAGCATCAGGAGATCGGTCCGATTCATCCAGTAATGCCGGTCGCGCGGCCCACCGCAAAACGATGCCGTAGCTGATGTTCTCTTGTAGCTTCGTTCATGAAGCCTGACGCGCATATTGTTGTAGTCGCGCGCCACAACCTTGCCAGAGAATGGTTTTCGCCAACGCTCCCCCTCTTGGGGATCATCTGGAAAGTAATGGGTCCAAAGAAAAACGGCATCTGAGCGGGCGGCCAGGAGCTCAAGCAAATCGATGGGATCGGACATGTGATAGAGTACGCCCGAAGCCACGATGAGATCATATCTCTCCGGGCTCTTTTTCAGCCAGTGCAGAGCGTCCCCAAGGTGGAAGTGCGCAGAACTAATTCTCAAAATCTCCCGGGTGACGAGACAGCGTAAGTAGCACAGCCGATTGGCTTCTACCGCATCGATCCGCTCCGGGCGTTGCTGGTCCAGCATATATGTGTGCATTCCTTCCAACGGCCCGATTTCCAGTATCCGCTGGCCCGAGAGGGAGCCCATCCGCTCCAACATCCATGCGATCCTTGGATCGGCAAAAAGTGCCATTGATCCTGCGGTCAGCTGAAGCTCTTCTGGAAAGCTGCCTGTCCAGCCAGGTAGAAGATCAATGGCATTCTGATGGGAAGGAAGGCCGGGCTCATACTGATCAAAGACAACATCGCCACGAACACGGCGTGAGAACTTCAGGCCGGATTTGGTCAGGTGAACCACAGCAACTCCGAATTTTATACCGGCACCGTTGGGCTTTGGCGCTGGGTGACTTCTCTTATCACAAAGACCTGCGCGCTCCAGAAGATGTTGGACCGCATACCTGGGTCCCACAAGATGTCACGCTGAAAAGCCGGCACTGCGGGATCGATGCGTCGTATGGCGGCTCGCTCGGCAGAGACATCGAGACTGCTTCAGGGTGAACCGCTGGTCGAACGGCTCGTGGATGAGCCGCCTGATTCGGTGCGAAGCCGCGCGAGTTGTGCTTCCGCCTCCTGCAACCTTGCAGCGATGCCTCTGGCTTGCAGCCCAACGGCGATGGCAGCGGTGGTGACCGGCGCGAAGCAACCTTCTGAAGCGCGGAGCTTGTCTTCGATATCGGTGAGCGTCCCGAGGATGTCTGCTTCCTCGACGCCTTTCTCCAATGCCAGAAGTCGTTGATAGCTCACGTTGACCCATTCGGGCAGCACCGATGTCGCCGCGCTCTCAGCGTGATGGCGCTGATCAGCGGATAGGAATGAGCCAATGCTGTCGTCCGTAGCAGACCCATCCATGCTGACATCGAAACGCTCGGCAATCCGCTGCGCGACGCCTTCCCAAGCACCCAGCAGACTGTCGAAGGTTGTCACGACCCGAGGGGAATGCCGCGTGAATCGCTCGGCATCTAATACATGGCGAAGCCAGATGATCTGCCCAAGCGCCGGATGCATCCCGTCGCGCGCTTCGAGGGAAGCCGCGACTTCGGCTGGATGCCGCAGCGGCAGGATCGGCATCGGCTGAATATCAAGCGAATCGAGCACTTGTCGCCAGAACGGATAGAGGCGGCAGATACGCGGATCCTTGAGGACTATAGTCCCGGCATCGCCGAATTCCTCGGCAAGGATCGCGCGGGCCGCGGGCTCAAAAGCGGTCAGCTCGGAAGAGGACAAGAAGCTCGCGTCGATGGCGCGCCAGTCATACCACGTGCTGCCGGTGGCCTTCAGAATGCGATCGTTGAGATCGCAGATCGGCTGCGACTCCCAATGGCCGAGCGGATTTCCCGCACCCGCACCAATCAGCGTGCGGGGAAGTTCTGCGCCAACCAGGGCGAGCACGCGCGTGAGCGCGCTCGTGCCGGAACGGTGCATGCCGAGAACGACAAAGGCGCGACGCCTCAAGCCTCGCACCATTGATCCACCGTCCGATCCACATGGGTGGTCCAGTGCGGCATCTGCAGGGCGAAAGTGCGCTCGATCTTGTCGATGTTCAGTCGCGAATTGGCAGGACGCTTGGCCGGCGTCGGGTAGTCTACCGTGGCGATCGGCTTGATCCGGTCGGGGCTTGCCTTGAGAGAGCGGCCATTGGCGCTGGCTCGTTCGATGACGTGGCGCGCAAACCCATGCCAGCTCGTCTCTCCAGCGGCCACCAGATGGTAGATGCCCGAGATTGAGCGTAGCCGATCCGGATCGAGGCTTGTCGAACCGAGTGCGATCGCCGTCACGTCGGCAATCAGTTCGGCCGAAGTGGGGGCACCAACCTGATCGGCGACGACGGAGAGTTCCTCGCGATCGGCGGCCAGCCTCAGCATCGTTGCGGCAAAATTCTTGCCCCGTCGGGCATAGACCCAGGACGTGCGGAAGACCAGGTGAGCAGCACCCGATCGGACAATGGCTTGCTCACCGGCAAGCTTCGTTTGGCCATAGACACCGAGTGGCCCGGTCAGATCATCCTCGCCATAAAGCCCGTCCTTCGATCCATCGAAAACGTAGTCGGTCGAATAATGGACAAGACAGGCGCCCAAATCTCGGGCTGTCTCCGCAAGCGCCGCGACGCTGAGATGATTGACCCGATCTGCCGAAGCCTGATCGTCCTCAGCCTTATCGACTGCGGTATAGGCGGTGGCGTTGACGATGACCTTCGGCCGTTCGCTCAGCGCCTCGATGGCAGGTCGAACCGCATCGGGATCGTTGAGATCGAGCCGGCTACGATCGAGCACGGCAGAGAGCCCAAGAGGGGCGAGCGCCCGCTTCAACTCGTAGCCGACCTGCCCATTTCCCCCAATCAACACGACACTCATGCGTATTGCTTCTCCAGCCAGTTTTTGTAGGCGCCGGATGTGACGCGGTCGACCCAGCCGTGGTTTCCGAGGTACCAGTCGACGGTGCGGGCAATGCCGGTGTCGAAGGTCTCGGCGGGCTGCCAGCTGAGTTCGGTCGCGATCTTGGTGGCGTCGATGGCGTAGCGCTTGTCGTGGCCTGGCCGGTCGCGGACATGGGTGATCTGGCTGGCGTAGCTTTGGCCGTCGGCGCGCGGGTGGCGCTCGTCGAGAAGCGCGCAGATGGTGCGCACCACCTCGATGTTGGTCTTCTCGTTGAAGCCGCCGATATTATATTTTTCGCCGAGCCGTCCGGCTTCGAGCACGCGGCGGATTGCCGAACAGTGGTCGCCGACATAGAGCCAGTCGCGGATCTGCGTGCCGTCGCCATAAACGGGCAGGGGCTCACCTTTAAGCGCCCGGTGGATGACGAGCGGGATCAGTTTCTCGGGGAAGTGATAGGGTCCGTAATTGTTGGAGCAGTTGGTGATGATCACCGGCAGCCCGTAGGTGTGGTGATAGGCACGGGCAAAATGATCCGCCGCCGCCTTGGAGGCCGAATAGGGGCTGTTCGGCTCGTAGGTGTTGGTCTCCGAAAACGCCGGCGCATCGGGGTCGAGCGAGCCGTAGACCTCGTCGGTCGAGACATGGATGAAGCGGCGGCCTTCGGCTGCAGCGTTCGGTCCCCAGGCATGACGGGCGGCTTCGAGCAGGCGGAAGGTGCCGGTGACATTGGTGTCGAGAAAGGCTTCCGGGCCATGGATCGAGCGATCCACATGGCTCTCGGCGGCAAAATGGACGACGGCGCGGATATCGTCGGAGGCGAAGATACTCTTCAGCGCATCGGCGTCGCAGATATCGGCCTGGACGAAGCGGTGGGCGGGATTACCTTCAAGCGATGCCAGATTGTCCATGTTGCCGGCATAGGTGAGCTTGTCGAGATTGATGACGGGCTCGTCGCTGGTCTTCAGCCAGTCGAGGACGAAATTGCTGCCGATGAAACCGGCGCCGCCGGTGACGAGAATGGTCATTTAAAAAGCTGTCCTGTCGTCTCTCGAACCCAACCGATGGAGAAGGGCCGCCTGCCGTCAATCAGTCAAAATGCTTCGCATCCTTCAGAGGCGGAGCTTTGCCATCCTTCTCCGACACCTGGATGACGCCCGGATCGATATGCCAGTCGATGCCGAGCTCCGGATCATTCCAAGCGATCGCACCTTCGCACTCCGGCGCATAGGTGTCGGTCGTCTTGTAGAGAAACTCGGCATGGTCGGAAAGTGTGACGAAACCATGGGCAAAGCCCGCCGGGATCCACAGCTGCCGCTTGTTCTCGGCCGAAAGCACCGCACCAACATGCTGGCCGAAGGTCGGGGAGGAGCGGCGGATATCGACGGCGACGTCATAGACTTCACCGGATACGACGCGCACGAGCTTGCCCTGCGCATGCGGCGGCAGCTGGTAGTGCAGGCCGCGCAACACACCGCGCGATGAGCGGGAATGGTTGTCCTGGACGAAAGCGACGTCCGCTCCGGTGCCCTCACGGAACCGTGCCGCGTTGAAGCTCTCCATGAAGAAGCTGCGCGCGTCACCGAACACCTTCGGCTCGATTAGGAATACGCCGGAAAGCGCTAATGCCTCAAATTGCATTCCAACACCTTGCAGTTTCACAGAGTTTTTGACGCAAAACTTATGCCAGCACCCGATCGCTCAAGAGCTGGATCAGGTAGCGGCCGTAATTATTCTTCGCCAAGGGAGCGGCAAGCGCCTTCAGCGCATCCGCATCGATCCAGCCGGAGCGATAGGCGATCTCTTCGGGGCAGGCGATCTTCAGGCCCTGGCGATGCTCCAGCGTGGCAATGAAGTTGCCGGCATCGAGCAGGCTGTCATGGGTGCCGGTGTCGAGCCAGGCATAGCCTCGGCCCATGATCTCGACGTTCAAAAGGCCCTCATCGAGATATTGCTGGTTGAGATCGGTGATCTCCAGCTCGCCGCGATGCGACGGCTTCACTTGACGGGCCCTTTCGACAACGGACCCGTCATAGAAATAGAGCCCGGTGACCGCGTAATTGGACTTCGGCTGCTTGGGCTTCTCTTCCAGGCTCAGCACCTTGCCGTCCTGATCGAACTCGACGACGCCGTACCGGTCCGGATCCTGGACGTGATAGGCGAAGACGCTGGCGCCCTTCTCACGCGACGCCGCATTGTCGAGCAGCCGGCGCAGATCCTCGCCATGGAAGATGTTGTCGCCGAGCACCAGCGCGCACGGCGAGCCATCGAGGAACTCAGCTCCGATCAGGAACGCCTGCGCCAGGCCGTCGGGCGACGGCTGCACGGCATAAGAGAAGCTGATGCCCCAGCGCGAGCCATCGCCCAGCATCTGCTCGAAGCGCGGTGTGTCCTCCGGCGTCGAGATGATCAGGATGTCCCGGATGCCTGCATGCATCAGCGTCGAGATCGGATAATAGATCATCGGCTTGTCATAGACCGGCAGCAGCTGCTTCGAAACCGCACTGGTCACCGGATAAAGCCGTGTTCCGCTCCCGCCTGCGAGAATGATGCCTTTCATGCTGAGTCCGATACCTCAAAGTTTGGTTCCAAGTCATCCGAAGCGCCTTCGCTCTTCAGAACGCAGATGCAATATCGAATGTCGCGAAGAAAAGGCCTTGCACGGCAAAGTCAATCGGAATCGTTAGCCAATGCTGACTGTAAAAGCCTTTGCTAACCCGTAGGGCGCCCGATCAATACATGAGAATGCGTCACATGTTGCGTGATGTCGCAGCCCCATGGAGCGCGCCGCAGAAATTAAGAATTAAGACAAGCACACGTATGACGTGTATCAGGCGTGCCTGCTTCGGCTGTGGTGTGTCATCGAGCGTTTAGCAGGCATGTGCGTGCCTCCGCAGCGCAAAATAGTTGCAACCTAACGGGTGAAATGCCTCGGATCACCGAAAAGCTCGATTTCGTCGCATCCTTTCGCCGCAATCGCGCCATTTTCGATCTGTGTTCATAGTCTCAATTGTTCCAGGCGCCTCCCTGTGCCAAGCAGCCACAGTGGTGGACGGAGCCGGCTTCAAGGGTTGCATTGGCCGGGACTTCACGGCATTGACGGAGTCTTATCTTCCACAATGCTGCGTGCGGGTACATGACAGTAGAAATAATTGGCCGCGCTTGTGTCGTTCCTGGAGCGGGCAACCCGGAAGAGCTGTTCGATCTTCTGAAGAACCGGCGCTGCACGGTGACGGAAATTCCGCACGACCGTTGGGATCATGCGCGCTACTGGCATCCGCAGATCGGAACGGCTGGCAAGACCTATACTTTTGCGGCCGGCGTGATCGGCGACCTTTATGCGTTCGACGCCAACGTCTTCGGCATGTCGCAGCGCGAGGCAATGCATCTCGACCCGCAGCAGCGGCTTGTTCTCGAACTGGCATGGCGCGCTCTGGAAGATGCGAGCATCGACCACGCATCGATCCGCGGAGAGAACATCGGCGTCTACGTCGGGGCATCCAGCCTCGACCACGCCAATCTTCTGTCCGAAGATCCGGCAGCCGGCGGTCCGTATTTCATGAGCGGCAACACACTGTCGGTCGTCTCCAACCGCGTTTCTCATATCTTTGGCCTGCGTGGGCCAAGCCTTACCGTTGATACCGCCTGCTCGTCCTCGCTCATTGCGCTCGATCAGGCGATGAAGTCGCTGGAAGCCGGCGTGATCGACACGGCCATTGTCGGCGGCGTCAGCATTCTTGCGCACCCGCTACCCTTCGTCGGCTTTGCCCAGGCGCGCATGCTCTCACCGGATGGGCTTTGCCGCGCCTATGACGACCGCGGCATCGGTTATGTCCGCGCTGAGGGTGGAGCGGTCTTCGTGCTCCGTCGCACCGATCGGGCGCTCAAGGAGCGTGACCGCAGCTACGCGACGATCGTTGCGTCCGCCACGAATTCCGCCGGTCGCACCAACGGCATCTCGCTGCCGTCGCGCAACTCGCAGGCGGCGCTGCTGCGCTCGATTTACGGTGAGAACGGCGTCGATGTCGGCCAGCTGGCCTTCGTCGAAGGGCACGGAACCGGCACCAAGGTCGGCGATCCGGCCGAGCTGTGGTCCATCGGCACGGAAATCGGCCAGAAGCGCAGTGCGCCGCTTCCCGTCGGTTCGATCAAGTCGAATATCGGCCATACGGAGCCGGCATCGGGCGTGCTCGGCCTCATGAAGGCGGTGCTCGCGCTCGAGCACAACTACGTGCCGGCATCGCTGCATTTCGAAGTGCCGAACGAGAACATCGATTTCGATGCGTTGAATGTCCGCGTCGCGTCCGAACCGATCGAACTGCTGAAAAGCACACGCCGGCGTTACGCCGGGGTCAATTCCTTCGGCTTCGGTGGCGCAAATGCGCACATCGTCATCGCCGATCCGGCGAACGATCAGCCGCGGCCGGACGCTGTACCGGGCAGGGGCGTCTTCGTGGCGTCTGCACAGACGACGTCAAGCCTCGACAACCTCCTGAGCTCCTATCGGGATATGCTGTCAAAGGGCAGCAAGACGCAGCGGCAGAACGTGGCCGCTGCCGCCGGCGCAAACCGCACAATGCTGAAGAGCCGTTTCGTCGTGAACACGAGCGAGCCCGACGCCATCGTCCATGCCATCGATGAATATCTGAACGATCGGCCTGGCGCCGCCGAAGTGGCGGACGCGCCGCTCGCCGAGGGCAAGGTCGCGTTCGTGTTCTCCGGCAACGGCTCGCAATGGGCCGGCATGGGGATCGACGCCTTCAAGCAGAACATCCATTTCCGGCAGCGCTTCACGGCCATCAGCGCGCTTTTCCAGCTGCATGCCGATGTCGTCCTTTCAGACCTGCTCTTCGCCGAGGATCTCGGTGCAAGGCTTGCTGACACCAAGATTGCACAGCCTCTGCTGTTTGCAGTTCAGGCGGCGCTTGCCGACACGCTGGTCAAGCTCGGCATCAAGCCCTCCGCCGTCCTCGGCCATTCTGTGGGCGAGGTGGCCGCGGCCTACGCTTCGGGCGCCATCCAGCTCGTCGATGCCGTCTCGATCGTTGCCAAGCGCTCGTTCCATCAGGACCGCCTCGCAGGTTTCGGCAAGATGGCGGCCGTCATGCTGTCGGCAAATGACGCGATGGATCTTGCCAAGGCCGAAGGCCTGAATTCCCTGTGCGTCGGTGCTTTCAATGCCCAGAACTCGGTCACCATGACCGGGCCGGCGGACGAGATCGAGGCGTTCCGCGATGCTGCGCGTGCGCGCAAGATCCCGGCGTCCGTCCTCGATATCAACTATCCCTTCCACCACCCGATGATCGACATGGCGCAGGAAGCGTTCCTCGCCGACCTGACGCAGATTTCGCTTCGTCCGACGGAGGTGGATTTCATCTCGACCGTTACCGGCGCCAAGCTCGGTGGCAAGGCGCTCGACAGCTCCTATTGGTGGCGCAATGTGCGCGAGCCGGTGCTGTTCCAGTCGGGCGTGGAAGCCGCCATCGAGCAGGGTTGCACGGTTTTTATCGAGATCGGCCCGCGCCCGGTTCTTGCGGCCTATCTGCGCGATGCCGTCAAGGCGCGAGGTATCCCCGGTGTTGCCATTGCGACGCTCGCCAAGGAGCCGATCGGCCAGAATGGAGATCCGGTCGGACGCTCGCTGTCGCGCGCCATCGCGCATGGTGCCGCGTTCGACGCGAAAGCATGTCTTGGCGAGCGCAACGCATTCGTGCGGCTGCCGTCCTTGCCGTTCGAGAAGGCGATTGTCAAACCTGCCCGGACAAGCGATGCGGTTGCGCTGTACGGCCGAGATGTCGATGAGCCCTATACGCTTGCCGGCTGGCGCGTCGATCCGCTGAGCGGGCATTGGAAGAACCATGTCGACCGGCATCTCTTCCCCGACCTCGCCGAGCACGTGGTCGACGGCAAGCCGATCCTGCCGGGTAGCGGCTTCATCGAGATCGCGCTCAGCGCACTGCGCCAGTACCATGCGATCGATACGGTCGAGGTCACCAATCTCGAAATCATGCGCCCCCTGGAACTGCAGGCGACCACGCTGACCGAGCTTTCCACCGTGATCTCGCCGGAAACCGGTGACATCGAAATACGCTCGCGTGAACGTTTGAGCGATGACGACTGGACGCTGCATGCGGTTGCCCGCGGCCGGGCGCTGCGCGACGGCGCGATCAAGACGGCGCCGCAAAGGCCGAAAGGCAGTCCGCTGCGGACCTTTACCGCGGCTGACGCCTACAAGACGGCCAAACGCTTTGGCCTCGATTACGGTCCGAGCTTCCAGCTCATGAAGCGGGCCGAGCTGTTCGAGGGCAACGTCATCGTTGCGACCCTGGTGACTGCGGCGAAGCCTGCACATCGCTATGTCAGCTACGGGCTCAACCCGGTTTCTGTCGATGCGGCATTCCACGGTCTCGTGGCGCTCTTCGGCGAATATACCGGCGCTCTCGGCGGTGCACCTTACATCCCGGTCCGCTTCGGACGAATCCGTCTGCTGAAGCCCGATGCCGAGCTGGCTGGTGCGCGCATCGACATCGACCGCGTATCGGAACACTCGATCCGCGCTTCCTTCACATTCTTCGACAAAGCCGGCAACGCCATCGCGGATGCATCCGACTGCCGGTTCCGCCGTACCTATCTGCGCCAGCACCGCACGCTTTACGACACCTCGTTCCACTACCAGGCGCTGCCCGCTGTCGCTGCGGGTAGACTCGCCAACGATCGTGTCGGCAAGCTCGCACCGGCAGCCGTCACGATCGGCGAGAACGACACGACCATCATGCTGAAGGCTGCGATCTATCGCGCGTGTCATGATATCGCCGTTCGGCTTGCCGATCCGCGCCATCTGGTCATGCCGCATAGCCTGCCGGAAAACGCCGGGCTGCGCAGCCATCTGGCCTATTGCCTGTTCATTCTCGAGCAGGCCGATCTCGCGCGCAATTCCGAGCGCGGCTGGGTGATCGAGCCGGATTGCGAATTGCCGCCGCTCGACCAGATCCTGGCTGACGTCGTCAGAGGCGATCCGGCCCGCGCGGTCGAAGCCGTTCTGGTCAACGACGCCTATCGCGAGACCATCCACCGGCTGGACAGCCTCGCTGCCGGCGCCGACATCGCCGAACTCAACGGCAGCTTCATCGCGGAAGCCACCCGGTCGCATTACGACATGCATGGTGCTGGCGCCCAGTTCCGCTCAGCTGCATTGATCGACGCCTTGGCGGCATCACTCGAAGCCGCGACGACCCGTCCGTCCGGTCAGTTGCGCGTGCTGGAGCTGGAAAGTGTTTCCACCGCGCTTAGCCGCCGCATGGCCGATCTCGTTCGTCGCCATGGTGGCAGCCTGGTGGTGGCCGAAGGCCGCGATGGCGCCCGTCGCCGCCTGGAAATCGAGTTCGAGAAAGAGCCGCGCGTCGACGTGATCGAGCCGCAGGCGCTCGCGTCCGATGCCGGCTTCGATATCGTGGTCAGCGCGTCGAACGCGCTGTATGGCCTGTTGGAAAACAGCGCCGAATACCGGCAGCGGCTGAAAACTGCGCTGCGCCAGGATGCGCGTCTGCTGTTCATGAGCGATGCGCCGCACGCGCTGGTCGATTTCGTCTTCGGTCTGAGCGACGATTGGTTCGCCGGCAGCCAGGATCCGCTGTTCCCGGTCGGCCGCTATGGTGGAAGCGAAGACTGGCAGCGGCTGTTCAAGCTTGCTGGTCTGCCCAATGCAGAAGTCGAAACGCTGCAGCCTGGTTCAGGACCCGTTTTGGCGGTGCAGGGTCAGATCTCCGATGTCGCAGACGCCGTGGCGCCGGTAGCGGCTGCTGATGCAGGCGCCCCGATCATCGTGGCGGGCGCAGAAGCAAAAGAGGCAGCGCGGTCTTTCGGCTCAGGCTCGCTCCATGTGCTGACGGGCGAGCTGGATGATGACATCGCGCTGGTTGATCAAGCCGTGGGCGCCGCCGTCGAACAGGGCAGGCCGCTTCTCTATCTCTGCTCGAAAGAAACGACCGAGGCGGGATCCGAGACGCTTCTTCGTCACACCTCGTATCTAAGCGCTGTGGCCGAAGCTTTTGCACGGCTGGGCGGCGAGGGCATCACGCCCGCGCCGCGTCTCGCTGTCGTCATGCCGGGCGGTGCGCCTGGTGGCAAGGCTGGCCAGGATCCATTCTCCGCGTCCAATAGCGGCATCTGGACCTTCCTGCGCGTTCTGAAAAACGAATACAGCTTCATCGACGTAACCAGTTTCGATACCGGCGATGCCGTGATCGACGACGCGCTGGCAGCGTCGATCACATCGAAGCTTGAAGGCAAAGTCCAGGATCGCGAGTTTGTTCTGGACGCGACCACGGGGGCCTTCAACCGCCTGCGCGCCGTACAGGGCCCGGTAACCTCCGACGTCTCCCGCACCCGCTCTTTCGCTGGTGCAACGATCCGCCAACTGGTTGCTTCGCAGCTCGGCAGCATCGTTTGGGAAGAGGTCGCGCACGAAAAGACACCCGGACCGCGTGAAGTCGTGGTCGATGTCGCCGCAACCGGCCTCAATTTCCGAGACGTCATGTGGGGCATGGGTCTCTTGCCGGAAGAGGCGCTCGAAGACGGCTTTGCCGGCGCCACGATCGGCATGGAGTGCTCGGGTCGCATTGCGGCCGTGGGGGCTGAAGTTGAAGGCTTCGCGCCTGGAGATGCGGTGATGGCCATTGGCCCGGCTGCGTTCTCGACGCAGATGGTGGTCGATGCCGCCGGCGTTGCGCCCTTGCCACCCGAGATCGACATTGTCTCGGGAGCGACGCTGCCTGTGGCGTTCCTGACCGCCTATTACAGCCTTGTCGAACTTGGCCGTCTTCAGCCGGGCGAAACCGTGCTGATCCATGGCGGCGCTGGTGGCGTCGGTTTGGCTGCCCTGCAGGTCGCCAAGCAGCAGGGCGCGCGCGTGTTCGCAACCGCCGGCACGGTCGAAAAGCGCCGCTACCTGGAAATGCTCGGCGCCGATGCCGTGTTTGATTCCCGGTCGCTGAACTTCGTCGACGACGTGCTGGAGGCGACCGGTGGCGAAGGCGTGGATGTCGTCCTGAACTCGCTCTTCGGCGACGCAATGGAACTCTCCATTGGCCTCGTGAAGCCGTTCGGCCGGTTCCTGGAGCTCGGCAAGCGCGACTACTATGCAGACAGCAAGATCGGCCTGCGGCCTTTCCGTCGCAATGTCAGCTATTTCGGGATCGATGCCGACCAGCTGCTGGTGGCGAAGCCCGAGCTGACGCGGCGCCTGTTCAAGGATCTCTCCGTGTTCTTCGCACGTGGCGATTTCACCGCGCTGCCCTACCGGCAATTCGCCTTCGATGAAATCCGCGGCGCGTTCCGGCTCATGCAGGGCTCCGGCCATATCGGCAAGATCGTGATCACCCCGCCAGAATCGGGAGTCGACGAAGTGCGCCGGGCATCCGGTGCCAAAATGTCGGTCGATCCGCGCGGTATTCATCTGGTCGTCGGTGGCATCGGCGGCTTCGGCCTTGCGGCAGCTTCGTGGCTCGTCGACATGGGCGCCAAGAAGATCGCCCTCTGTTCGCGTGGCGGCCGAGCGGATCAGGAAACGGAAGCGGCCATCGCCGCCTGGGCCGAAAAGGGCGTCACCGCGAGCGTCCATGCATGCGATATCACCGATGAGGCGCAGGTCGACATGCTCTTGCAGCGGCTGCGTCGCGACGCACCTTTGAAAACGGTTGTCCATGCCGCAATGGTTCTCGACGACGCCCTGATCTCCAACCTGACGCCCATCCGCAACCGTCCGGTCATCGAGGTGAAGGCATTGGGTGCCGCCAATCTCGACCGGCTGACACGGGTCGACGATCTCGATCATTTCATCCTCTTCTCGTCGGCAACGACGCTGATCGGCAATCCCGGCCAGGCCAACTATGTGGCAGCCAACGGCTTCCTCGAAGGTCTCGCTCGCGCCCGCCGCGCGGAAAATCTGCCGGCGCTGGCGATCGGCTTCGGCGCGATCGGCGATGTGGGCTTCCTGTCGAAGAACGAGGCGGTCGGCGAGCTGCTCGCCAAGCGCATCGGCGACAGCGCGCTTGCTTCGCACGAAGCCCTGGAACTCGTTGCCAACTACGTCGCGCAGGACCCGGGCACGGTCGATGCTGCCGCCGTGATGATCTCGCAGATCGACTGGGCAACCGCGCACAACCTTGCCCTGTCGAAGACGCCGCTCTTCGAAACGGTGCTGCGTTCGGTCGATCAGTCGGCGCTGGCGGCCGATGGTGGCGAGATCGATCTCGTGGCGATGATCGCCGGCAAGTCCTCCGATCACGCCCAGCAGATCCTTTACGATCTGATCGCGGGCGAGATCGCGGCCATCCTGCGCATTCCGATCGACAGCATCTCACGCAACCGTGTCTTGAAGGAAATCGGTCTCGATAGTCTGATGGCGATCGAGGTGGGATTGGGCTTCCAGAAGCGCACGGGTTTCGAGATGCCGCTGAGCGGCGTGTCGGACACGACGACGGTCGGCGATATCGCGGTCAAACTCTATGATCGGGTGCAAAAGGCCGCCGGCGCGGATGATGCCGAGGAGCAACCGGCACCGGAAGCTGCGGGCCTCGTCGGTTCGCTGGCCCAGAAGCACATCGAGAATCGTCAGGCAGGGACGCCCTAGGAATGAGTGAAGACTCCAAGTCGGCGAACGGCACCGGAAACTCCACCGGTCGCGCCGTCCGCTCCAGCGTGCTCGATTACATGCGCAAGAGCAGCAATGCGGCCGCACCCGATCGTTTCGACAGATCGACGAGGCGGGCGGCCGTCAGCCGCAGCCTGCGTGCGACGCCGGCCTTCGAGGATCTTCCGGAGTACAAGCAGGTCGTAGCCCAGCGCTCGGCCGGCGAGCAGCTCGGCATGGGCAATCCGTTCTACCGGGCGCATGAAGGATCGGCCGGCGCCACGACGCGGATCGACGGCCAGAACCTGATCAATTTCGCGTCCTACGATTATCTGGGGCTCAACCGGCATCCGAAGGTCATGGAAGCCGCCAAGGCCGCGATCGACCGCTATGCGATTTCTGCTTCTGCAAGTCGCCTCGTCGGCGGGGAGCGCCCGATCCATACGCAGCTGGAGCAGCAGATCGCCCGCATCTACGATGTGGAGGCGGCTGTCACCTTCGTCAGCGGCTACCTGACCAATGTTGCGGTGATCGGCGCGCTTCTTGGGCCGAACGATCTGGTGATCCACGACGAACTGATCCACAACAGCGCCGTTTCCGGCATCCGCCTGTCCGGCGCCACGCGGCGGTTCTTCAAGCATAACGATCTGAAGAACCTCGAAGAGCTTCTGATGGCGACCGCCGGCGAATATCGCCGCACGATGGTCATCGTCGAGGGCGTCTATTCCATGGACGGCGACATCGCCGACCTGCCGGGTCTGGTGAAACTGAAGCATGACTACGGCTTTTGGCTGATGGTCGACGAGGCGCACTCGCTCGGCGTCCTCGGACAGCGCGGCTTCGGCACGATGGAGCATTTCGGCATTGCGCCGGAAGACGTCGACATCCGCATGGGAACGCTGTCCAAGACGACATCGTCCTGTGGTGGCTACGTGGCCGGAACGAGCGCTCTCATCGATGTGCTGAAGGCGTCTGCCGGTGGCTTCGTCTACAGCGTCGGTCTGGCTCCGGTGCTTGCGGCGGCAGCCAGCGCAAGCCTGGAAGCACTGTGCGATGAGCCGGAGCGTGTCGAAAAATTGAAGCGCAACGGACAATACTTCGTGGAAGCAGCGACCCGGGCTGGCCTGGATACGGGGCTCAGCGTTGGCTACTCGGTCGTGCCGATCATGGTGGGCGACAGCGTGCGCGCCGCGCGGCTATCCAACGATCTGATCGCCGATGGCGTGAACGTACTGCCGATCATTCACCCTGCCGTTCCGGAAGGGCAGGCGCGTCTGCGTTTCTTCATCACCAGCGACCATACGTTCGAGCAACTCGATCATTCCATCGCCGTGACCGAAAAACGTCTGCGCGAGCTGGAGGCGGCCAATTTCGGTGTTGCCTCCGTCGATTTCGCCGCTCTCTCCAAGTTTCTTTAGGTTTTTGATCCCCTCATGAAAAAGCCCGAGGCTGCGATCCGCAGCCTCGGGCTTTTCGTTTCAAGCTTCGCCCAAGCGTCAGTGCGCGTGAGGCGCCGGCGTCACGTCGCTGTCTTCCACGCCATGCTTGCGGTTGTAGCGGATCGACGACCACAGCGAGAGACCGATGAGGGCCGCGCCGCCAAGGCCGGTGATCACTTCCGGAATGTGGGTCAGCGACTGCGCGTACATGATCACCGAGAGGATCAAGATCGCGTAAAACGCGCCATGCTCGAGATACCGGTACTGGGCAAGCGTGCCCTTTTCCACCAGCATGATGGTCATCGAACGCACATACATGGCGCCGATGCCAAGGCCGATGGCGATGATGAAGAGGTTGTTCGTCAAGGCGAACGCCCCGATCACGCCATCGAACGAGAAGGATGCATCGAGCACTTCGAGATAGAGAAACGCGCCGAAGCCGCCCTTGGCTGCGCCTTCCAGCGCCGCCTGCTGCTGGTCGAGCACGTTGCCGAGAACGTCGACTGCGAGGAAGGTCACGAGACCGTAGATCGCCGAAAGGATGAATGTGGCCGACTCCGTCTCGTCCAGGAACGATGCGAAGATCAGCATCAGGATCAGCACGAAGGCGATCTCGACGCCCTTGATCGCGGCGAACTTGGATACGCGCGACTCGATTGCGTGCACCCAGTGAATGTCCTTGTGTTCATCGAAGAAGTAGGTGAGCGCGACCATCATCAGGAAGGTGCCGCCGAAAGCTGCGATCGAGAGATGCGCGTCGTTCATGATGCGCGAATATTCTTCCGGCTCGGCGATCGCGAGCTGGATAGCTGCCCACGGGCCGACATTGGCTGCGATCACCACGATCAGCAGTGGGAACACGATGCGCATGCCGAATACGGCGATCAAGATACCCCAGGTAAGGAAGCGCCGCTGCCAGACCGGCGTCATTTCCTTCAGCTTGTTGGCATTGACGATCGCGTTGTCGAACGACAGCGAGATTTCCAGAACGGCCAGAACGACGCAGATGAAGAAGATGGAGAGCGTGCCGGAGACCGTCCCGGTGAAGTTCCACCCCACCCAGGCGCCGAGTGCGAGGCCCACGACGGTGACGATGAATGCCCAGGTGAAGTAGCTGTAACTGGATTTTTCCATGAGGAAGCCTTGGAGGTAGGGGTTGCCGCCGGGCGGCATGGTGCCGCACCTATACGCCGACGCGCGCCTGAGACAAGCGCGCGCCGATAAAAACTGTCAATCGTCTTCGACAAACACCTCTTCGCGCTTCCTGCGCACCGACGGCAGCACCGCGACGACGACGGCGGCAACCGCGAAGGCGAGCAGAACGGCCGAGATGGGACGTTCAACGAAGATCATTGGATCGCCGCGCGAGATGATCATGGCGCGTCGCAGATGCTCTTCCAGAAGCGGTCCGAGGACGAAGCCGAGAAGTAGGGGCGCTGGCTCGCAGCCCAGCTTGACCAGCAGGTAGCCGATGAAGCCGAAGACGACGATCGCATAGACGTCGAAGACGTTGAGGTTGATCGAGTAGCAGCCGATGCAGGCGAATGCGATGATCGCCGGGAAGAGCACCTTGTAGGGGATCGTCAAGAGCTTCACCCAAAGGCCGATCAGCGGCAGGTTCAGCAGAACCAGCATCAGATTGCCGACCCACATCGACACGATGATGCCCCAGAAGAGGATCGGTTCGTCGTTGATCACGTTCGGACCGGGCGTAATGCCCTGAATGATGAACGCGCCGATCATCAGCGCCATGACCGGATGCGCCGGAATGCCGAGCGTCAGCATGGGGATGAACGAGGTCTGCGCGCCGGCATTGTTGGCTGATTCCGGGCCCGCTACACCCTCGATCGCGCCTTTGCCGAACGTTTCGGGGTGTTTTGATATGCGCTTTTCAAACGAGTAGGAGGCAAAGGACGACAGGACGTGGCCGCCGCCCGGCAGAATGCCAAGCACCGATCCGAGCGCGGTGCCACGCAGCACCGGCGCGATGATGCGCTTGAAATCGTCTTTGGTCAGCCAGAGGTTTTCCACCTTCTTCACCAGCACGTCCCGCGTCGTCTCGTGCTCGAGATTGCGCAGGATCTCAGCAACGCCGAACACCCCGACTGCGACCGAGACGAAGTTGATGCCCGAGTAAAGCTCGAAAAAGCCAAAGGTGAAGCGCGGTGTGCCCGTGTAGATGTCCTGACCGACCATGCCGAGCAGCAGGCCAAGCACGATCATCGCCAGCGCCTTGAGCACGGAACCGTGGGCAAGCGCGATCGACGCGAGGAGTCCGAGCACGATCAGCGAGAAATACTCCGGCGCACCGAAATTCAATGCCGCACGGGCAAGCGGTGGTGCTGCAACGGCGAGGATCAGGGTCGCCACCGTGCCGGCGAAGAACGAGCCGAGCGCGGCGGTCGCAAGCGCTGGTCCCGCACGCCCCTGTTTGGCCATCTCGTAGCCATCGATCGCCGTGACGGCAGACGAGGATTCACCTGGCAGGTTGATCAGGATCGCCGTGGTCGACCCGCCATATTGAGCGCCGTAATAGATGCCGGCGAGCATGATGAGCGCCGTGACCGGCTCGAACGAGAATGTGATCGGCAACAGCATGGCGATTGTCGCAGTCGGGCCGATGCCTGGCAGAACGCCGACCAGCGTACCGAGCAGCACGCCGACGAAGCAGTAGAGCAGGTTGGTCGGGTCGAGGGCAGCGGAAAAGCCGATGCCGAGATTGGCGAGAAGTTCCATCGGCTGGTCCTCAGAGTGGTAGCCACGGGCCAAAGAGCGCGATCGGCACGCTGAGCCCGTAGATGAAGATTGCAACGCAGAGCGCCGTGATGCTCGTCGCGAGAACAAGCGCGCTCGCAAGCGTGTTTCGGCGGCTGGCGAGGCTCGCCATCAAGAGCGCTACGAAGAGGCTCGGGACCAGGCCAAGGCCGCGAATAGTGAAGCCGAAAAAGGCGATGGCACCAAGCAGCAGCACCATCCCGCGCCATGGCACGATGCCGAATTCGGAAGGCTGCGCATCACGCGCCATGCCTTTGACAACGATGGCGATGCCGAGGATGCACATGAGGCCGGCGAGCACGAGCGGGAAATATCCCGGTCCCATGCGAAGCGCCGTCCCGATCTGGTAGCCGGAGGCGGCATAACCGAACGCGATGCCGATCCCGATGAAGATCAGGCCGGACGCAATGTCATTGAAGGATTTCTGGTTGCCCATGGAGAGTCGTCGCTCCCTGTGGCGCGGACCATCTGTGTCCGCAGCCTGAGCCGCGCGAAGCGGCGGTCCTCGATCAAGAAGATGTCCGGGGCGCGTTTTGGCGCACCCCGGGTCAGTCGTATCAGCCGAAGCCGCTGCTTACTGCTGAGCCATTTCGCCCGCAGCTTCGATGATCGGAGCCCACAGGTCGATTTGCTCGGAGAGATATGCCTCGTGTGCCTCCGGCGTTGCCTCTTCCAGCGAGACCGGCCTGGTGCCGAGCTCGGCGAAGCGCGTGATGACGTTCTCGTCCTGAAGCGCCGTCTGAAGCGCGGCGGTCAGTTTCTCGATCACTTCCGGCGGCGTGCCGGCAGGAGCGTAGAGGCCATGCCAGACGCCGACCTGAAACTCTTCGAGGCCCGCTTCAGCGGTCGTCGGGAGGTCCGGCAGTGCGTCGAGGCGCTCGGGTGTCGTCACGGCGTAGCCTTTGACTTCGCCGCTGGTGATCTGACCGGTCGTGTTGGTGGTCTGGTCGCACATGAAGTCGACCTGGCCGCCGAGAAGATCGGTCATGGCAGGACCCGTGCCCTGGTAGGGAACGGTCGTGACCTGCGTGTCGATGGCGCTCATGAAGAGCAGGCCGCAAAGGTGCGACGCAGCGCCGATTCCGGCATTGGCGTAGGTGACGCTGTCGGCATTTTCCTGAACGTAGGTGACGAGCTCTTCGAACGTATTCGGCTCGAAATCCTTGCGGGCGATGACGGTCATCGGGACGTTGGTGACGAGGCCGATCATCTCGAAATCTTCGAGCGGGTTGTAAGCGAGATCCGGGTAGAGCGTCGGCGCGGTCGACATGCCGATATGGTGCATCAGGATCTGATAGCCATCGGCTGGCGCATTGGCCACCTGAGTGCCGGCCAACGTACCGCCGGCTCCGGCGACGTTCTGGACGATGACCTGCTGACCGAGTTCGGCCGACATGGGCTCGGCGATCAGACGGGTAACGGTGTCGGTGGGGCCGCCGGCCGCGAAGGGCACGACGATGGTGACCGGGCTGGTCGGATAGTCGGCCTGCGCGAAAGCGATGCCGGCACTGACGGACGTCATTGCAGCAGCCGCCAGAAGAGCGGTCGTAAGTTTTTTCATGATTTCCTCCCAAACGATAGAGCCACTGACAGACCGCCAGTGGAGATCGTGGGTCATTAAGAGCGGCTCTTAACCCCGTGGCAACATATCAATGGGGCATCCCGCATGATTGGAAGCGGCGGGCGGTCCGAATGGGTGGAAAACGTAACATAGGGGCAGTGCCATGGGTCGTCGGCGACCCATCAGGATCAGTTCTGGTTGTGATCGCGTCGATCAAGGCCGTAGCGCTGCATCTTTTCGTAAAGCGTCTTGCGGGAGATCCCGAGTTCTTCATAGACCGGTTTGAGGGTACCGCCATGGGCAGTGAGCAGGCTCGCGATCACGCCACGCTCGAATTCCGATACGCGCTCCGACAGCCGGTTGGAAACGGCAACTGGCTCGGCTTCGGTGGCAAGGCCAAGCCCGATGACGTAGCGTTCAGCCGCATTGCGCAACTCGCGCACATTGCCGGGCCAGAGCCTGTTCGATACCTCGCTCATGACGGAGGGAGGCACGTCGATGTCTTCGCGCCGATGCCGTGCCGCCGCCTCGCGAACGAGCTGGAGAAAGAGCAGGGGCACGTCCTCCCGCCGCGCTTGCAGCGATGGCACCCGCAGCGTCACGACATTCAGCCGGTAGAGCAGGTCGGCCCTGAACCGTCCGGCGGCGACGTCTTCGTCGAGTTCCGTCTTGCTTGTTGCCACGAAGCGCACGTCGAGCGGCAAGGTCTCGTTGGAGCCGAGACGGCTGATCACCCGGTCCTGGATGACGCGCAGAAGTTTTGCCTGCAGGCCGATTGGCATCGAGCCGATCTCGTCCAGCAGCACGGTACCGCCACGCGCGTGCTCAAACTTGCCGTATCGCGCCCGCATGGCACCTGGAAAAGCACCGGCCTCGTGGCCGAAGAGCTCGCTTTCGATCAGCGCTTCGGGCAGCGCGGCGCAATTGATCGCGATGAAGGGCTTGCCGGCACGGGACGAGAAATCATGCAGCGCGCGAGCCACCACCTCCTTGCCGCTGCCGGTCTCGCCGATGATCAGCACGTCGGCATCGGTAGCGGCAACGGCGCGCAGCCGATAACGCAGATCGATCATCACCTGGGTTCGGCCGGGCATGCGGGCTTCCACGTCATCGCTTTTGCCGGCGACGGCGCGCAGCAGCCGGTTCTCGAGCACCAGCCGACGCCGGTCGATCGCGCGCGCTGCCACATCGGCGAGATGCTGGGACGTGAACGGCTTCTCGATGAAGTCATAGGCGCCTTCACGCATGGCTCGCACGGCAAGTTGCACGTCGCCATGGCCGGTTGCGAGGATGACCGGAATATCCGGATCGATCTCGTGGATGCGGCCCATCAGCGTCATCCCGTCCATGGCCGGCATGCGGATATCGGTGATGACGATGCCGTTGAAGCCTTGCGTCGCCAGTTCCAGCGCCGCCTCCGCATGGCCGAGACTGCGAACCTGGAAGCCGGCAAGATCGAGCGACTGGGCGGCGGAGCGCCGGACTTCCTCCTCGTCGTCGATGAAAAGAACGAGCGGCGCCTTCATTCGGCTGCCTCGTTCAAGCTGAGCTCGGCGGCATCGAGCGCGATGGTGAAGACCGCGCCGCCTTCAGGATGACGCTCGACACTCAAGTTCCCGCCGAAGTCCTTGACGATGTTGTAGGAAATCGAAAGCCCAAGACCGAGGCCCTTGCCGACGCCCTTGGTCGAGAAGAAGGGGTCGAACACGCGCCCGACAATGCCCTCCGGTACGCCGGCACCGCGGTCGCGGACGGTGATCAGCACCTGCGAACCGGAGCTGCGGGCCGTCAGATCTATGCGACGGTCATCCAGCCCTTCGACGGCATCGGCCGCGTTGGAGATGATGTTGACCAGCACCTGCTGCAGCCTGACCGGCCCGGCGCGGACGATGGGCGGTACCGGGCCGAGGTCGATGTGGATCTCCGCGTCTGCAGCCTTCAGCCGCCACGCGATGACTTCCATCGTGTCTGCGACCACCTGCTCGAGCGGAACGGCGCGGAGCTGCCGGTTCGGCATGCGCGCGAAATTGCGCAGATGCTTGCTGATCGAAGCCATGCGCTCGGTGAGCTTGGAAATCCGGGCGATGTTGTCGCTCGCCTCGACGACCCGGCCGCGCTCGATCAGCACGGCGGCGTTGTCGGCATAGTTCCTGACCGCGGCAAGTGGCTGGTTGAACTCGTGCGAAAGGGCTGCCGACATCTGGCCGAGAGCCGCAAGCTTGCCGGCCTGCACGAGATCGGTCTGCGTCTGGCGCAATTGCTGCTCCGTCGCCCGGCGCTCGCTGACTTCCGTTTCGAGCTGCCGGTTGACGGCTGCAAGATCGGCGGTGCGTTCGGCGACCCTCTGCTCCAGCTGTTCGCGTGCGGCACTCTGCAGTCTCGTGCGCTCTTCAAGCCGTGCGCTGCGCTGCAGGATGAAGGCGGCCGCAAGCGTTGCGAGCCCCAGCACCATCAGCGCAGCGGCGATGAGCGTGAGGGCTTGGGTGCGCGCCGATGTCGTGTCGAGAAGAACCCGCACCGTCCAGCCGGCTTCGTCCATCGGCTCGCCGAGCATGAGAAATTCTTGGGAAGCGCGTGATCCGCCGATCGCGATCAACTGGTGTTCTTCAACCGAGCGTGCGCGGCGTATCGGCAGATCGAAAAGATCCGCATCGGCATAGCGCCGCGAGATCTGCGTGCGCTCGATGCGATCGGGTGTCAGAGGCTCCAGCGCGGAATAAAGCCATTCCGGGCGGCTCGTCATGAAGACGATCTCTTCGGGATCGGTGACGATGATCTCACTGTCGCCACCGGCCCAGGTCGCCTCGATCATGTCGACATCGACCTTGAAGACGACGACTCCGCGCACCACGGCCCCGATCCGGATCGGTGCGGAGAAGTAGTAGCCCCGTTTGAGCGAGGTTGTGCCGAGCGCGAAGAACCGCCCCTGCCGGCCCTCGACAGCCTCGGTGAAATAAGGGCGGTAGGAGAAATTCTCCCCGATGAAGGAAACGTCGCCATCGAAATTGCTTGCCGCGATCGTCTCGCCGTTCGGCAGCATGACATAGATGTCTGAGGAGTTCAGCAGCGCGTTGATGCGCTTGAGATACGCGTTGCCGCGGTCTCTAAGCGCTTGATTGTCGGCATCGATCACCATCGCCTGAATGATCGGATAGTCAGCCACGACCGATGGCAGCGCCTCATAGCGTCTGAGATGACCGCGAAGCGCCGCAACCGCGAGCCGCAAGGTGGTCTGGGCCCGGGTCTCGGCTTCGTCCAGATAGGCGCGCTGGGCGAGAGGGGAGCCAAGCGCCACGATCAGCGTGGCGAGAATGGCGAACGACGCCCCAAGCAACAGCCAGCGCTGGAACGGTGACACGACTTTCACTGCTCGGCCCATCCTGATCGGGCCGCTGTCATGTGTCGGCCCCAGCGGCACTATACCCAAGCGCAAGTCCTGCACAACAAATCCGCGCGGCAGATCAGTCCCTTGGGCCGCAACGTCAGGACCGCGCCGCCTTCGATATCTCCTCGACCGTCCCGCTCTCGCGCGGCGCTTCGCCGGTCTGGATGCTCCACAGCGTACGGTAGAGGCCCGGCTGGCGGATCAGCTCGGCATGGGTGCCGGATTGGGTGAGGCGGCCCTGTTCCATCACATGGATCGTGTCGGCATGCACGACGGTCGACAGACGGTGGGCGACGAGAATGACGGTGCGCTGACCGCGCATCTTGGCGAGCGACCGCTGGATCGCGGCTTCCGTCTCGTTGTCGACGGCGCTGGTCGCCTCGTCGAGAATGAGAATGCGCGGGTCGAGCAGAAGGGCGCGTGCGAGCGCAATACGCTGGCGTTGGCCGCCCGAAAGCTTCTGGCCATATTCGCCGATCGAGGTGTCGTAGCCATCGGGCAGGGCGCTGATGAAGCTGTCTGCCTCCGCAAGCCGGGCCGCCGCTATGACCTCGTCACGGCTTGCGTCAGGGCGTCCATAGGCGATGTTGTCTGCCACCGAGCCGGCAAACAGCGTCACTTCCTGCGGCACCCAGGCCATCGAGCGCCGAAGCGCCTTGATCGTCCAGCGATCGAGCGTGACGTCGTCGAGCGCGATGGAGCCTGACTGAGGGTCGAGGAACCGACCGATCAGCTTGATCAGGGTCGACTTCCCGCCGCCGGTCGGACCGACGAGCGCAACCGTGTGGCCTGCTGGAATGTCGAGATCGATCCCGTTGACGCCGCCATTGCTCGTCTCGTAGCGGAACGCGACGTTCTTCAGGGCGAAGCGGCCGTCGACGGCAACGTCATGGGTGCCCTCGTCCTTGGCGATCGGCTCGTTGAGCAGGCTCAGAATGCGCCGCGTCGATGCCATCGCGCGCTCGTAAAGATCGACGACTTCGGCCAGGCCGGTCATTGGCCAGAGCAGCCGCTGGGTAAGGAAAACGAGAAGGCCGTAAGCGCCGACTTCCATCGTGCCGTTTAGCGTCATCCAGCCGCCGATGAGAAACGTCGCCAAGAAGCCCGACAGGATCGCCATGCGGATGATCGGGATGAAGGCGGACGAGATACGGATCGCGGCGCGGTTTGCGGTCAGATAGCCGACACTTTCCTGCGACAGCGCTTCCGTCTCGCGTTCTTCGGCGCCAAAGGCGCGGATTGTGGCGAGGCCCTGCAGGTTGGTCGTCAACTTCGCACCCAATTGGCCAGCACGTGCGCGCACCGTGTCGTAGCGGGTCTGGGCGCGCTTCTGGAACCAGAACGCGCCAAAGATGATCGCCGGGACCGGCAGGAAGGCGACGACCGCGATGAGCGGCGAGACGATGAAGAAAACCGTGCCGACGAGGATGACGGCGGCAAAAGTCTGGATCAGCGTGTTTGCGCCACCGTCGAGAAACCGCTCTAGCTGGTTAATGTCGTCGTTGAGGATGGTGACGAGGTTGCCGGAGCGCTGCTCCTCGAAGAAGCGCGTCGGCAGATACTGTGCGTGGTTGTAGCAAAGGATGCGCAAGCGGTGCTGCACGTCCTGCGCCAACCCGCGCCAGAGCACCTGGTAGATATATTCGAACAGCGACTCGCCGAACCAGATGAGGAACGTGGCGATGCCGAGCGCGATCAGCTGGTCGGTCGGGTCGCTCAAGCCGAGCTGCGCCACGAAGGACGCCTCGCCGCGCACCACGACGTCGAGCGCGATGCCGATGAGGATCTCCGGCATCACGTCGAAGATCTTGTTGATGATCGAGGAGGCCGTCGCCATCACCACGCGGCGGCGTTCGTCGCGGATCAGGCGAAAGAGCACCACCAGCGGATGGCCACGAGTCAGATCGGCATTGTCGAGGTGGATGCGAGGCGGACGGTCGGCCATGGTCAGGGATCTTCGCCAGAAATATGCCGGGTAGGGCATGCGGGAAAATGGAGCGTCGAGCTATAGGCGGCTCAGCGCGTGAATGCCAGCGGCACCGTGAAAGGCCATGAGGAGCGGCCTGCTGCCTGAGGAATTTGCGGGAAGGGCGCGGCCCGCTGCACGGTTTCGATGGCCGCCTGATCGAGCACCGGCGAGCCAGAACTGCGCACGACGGAAATGCCGCTGACTCCGCCGCCTGCCGCAATGGTGAAGCTCACATGCACTTCGCCTGTCAGGCGGTCCCGCCGCGCAGCTGCCGGATAGCGCAGCGCGCGCCGCAGCTTTGTCACCACCTGGCCTGGATAGTTGGAGACTGCAGCGTTGCCGGCGACTTGCGCCTGGGCACTGGCCTGTGACCCTTGCGTGGCCGCGCCAGATTGCGCCTGGCCATTGCTGGTGCCCTGGCGCTGCTGTGCCTGTTGCTGCCCTTGATTGCCCTGCGGTTGTGGCGCCGGGCGAGCCGGTTCCGCGACCTGGCGCGGCGGTGGCGGGGGCGTATAGGCGGGACGGGGCGTCGGGATCGGCGCATTTGCAATGGGGTCCGGCAGCGGCTCGATCGTCTCTGCACTGACGATCGGTGCCTCTTCGGGCGCGCTTTCGGCTTCCAGCGGCTCCGGCTCCACGGGCACCGTTTCCTGCTCCACCGTTTCGGATGGCTCGGGCTCGATCGGTGCCGGCTCTTCGGCAACGACGATGCCATCAGCCGAAAGGGCGATCTCCTCGACCGGCGCTTCCGGCAAAGTCTCTGCCTCGGACTCTGGCGTTTCCACAGGCGCTTGCTGCGGCGTGATGGGCTGTTCGGCCGTTTCCACCGGCTCGACGGGAGCGGTCTCTACCGGCTCGGGGGCAACTTCGCCCACCAGTTCTGCGTCCTCGAACGCGTTGCCGATCATCGAAACCGAAATGGGGCCACCCCCAGCGATCTGGATATCCGGCGTCCGGTTCATGAAGGCAGCCGTTGCCCCCAGATGGATGGCGACGGAGGCGAGCAGGGCAATCGTCTGAAGCGACAGACCGGCGCCGTGGCGGCCGCGCGCAACGAGCGGCAGATCCGCGGGCTCGATGGCATCTGCGTCGGCGGTCGATTGCGCTGGCAGTGATCGATGAGCATCGGCCAGCCCCTCGATCAACGTCGGCTGCGTACCGGCTGGGATAAATTCGATCGGCTCGAAGTCGCTGCCGCCGGCGGGAGGCTCGGCGTCATAGCTCGTCAGCGCGATCAGGGGCTGCGGGCGGCTCATGGTGCGGCGCGCTCCGTCATGACGGTCACAGTCTCGACGCCGAGCGCACGCAAGCCGCTGGCGATCTCGATCAGGTCAGATGCGGGCAGCGCTCGATCGACGAGCAGCTTGGGCCTATCCGCAGCATTCTCGCCGTCGGTGTATTCGGCAGCCCAGGTCTCGAGCGTCACTGGTTGGCCGCGATACCAGAGCGATCCATCGGCGCGGATCGCGAGCGTGTCGGCCGGTGCCGTCCGTTCTGCTTCGCTCGTGCTGATCATCGATACTTCCTGGTCGATGGGCGGCGTCAGCGATCCGGCGACCAGAAAGAAGATGAGCATGAGAAACACCACGTTGATGAGCGTGATGGTGTTCTCGGGCGCTGTCTTCTTCTTGGGGGCGGGCAGTTTCATTGCTTCGTTCCAATCGCCATCGTCATTGCGCAACGCTCAAGGGGATGGCGCTTGCGCCGCGGATCGCCTCGATGGCGCTGATCAATTCCTGCGACTGCGCCTCGCCGCGCACCAGAAGCACGGCCGATTCCGCGCCGCTTTCTTCAAGCCGCGCGACCTCTGCGGCGACGCTCGCAATATCGGCATGGGCGAGGCCATTGACGCTCCACCCGTCATCCGCCAACCGCACCAGCACGTCCGGCGTGCCGGACGAGCCGGTCGTTGCCTGCGCGCCCGTCAGCTCAACCTCGGCAAACCGCGTGAACGTCGAGGAAAGCATGAAGAACAACAGCAGCAGGAAGATCACGTCGATCAGCGACGTAAGCGACAGCCGTCTTGCTCTTCGGACGGAGGCCTGGACGCGCATCAGTAGGCAGCGCTCCGCGCGTCGACGGTGGCGGCAAAATCGCGATGTGGTTCGCTCTCATGCCCATCGCGCAGGCCGAGCGCGCGCGACGATAGGAACGCACCGGTAAGCGTCTCCACGGCGACGCGCTCGTTTTCGACGCGGGACTCAAACCAAGTGAGAAGCAGCGACACCGGCATCGCGACCGCGAGGCCGACAGCCGTGGTCAGAAGCGCGACCCAGATGCCGCCGGCGAGAATGGACGGATCGACGGCATTGCCGGCGCCTTGCAGGCTCTGGAAAGCCTCGATCATGCCGAGAACCGTGCCGAAAAGGCCGAGAAGCGGCGCAATCTGCGCAATGGCATCCATCGCACGAAAGCCCCGCTGCAGCTTGTGCAGGCGGTCGACGGCGATACGGCTGACTTCTTCCTCGACCGCCGCTTTGGACACCGAGCGCCGCACGGATAGCCGCATGGCGGTGACCATGGTTTCGGAGACGAGCGAACGGTCGTTTGCCACCGCTGCTTCCGCGCCGCGATAGTCTCTCTGGCTCCATAGCTCGATCGCCTTTCGGGCCCGTCCGTGTGCCCCGACGCGCTCGCGGGCGAACTGCACGAACTTCATCAGGATCAGCGCGAGCGCGAACACCGAAAGGACGAGCAGGACGCCGACGACCCAGCCGCCGAGCTCGAGAAAATTGGCGATGATGTCGATGATCTGGTTGATCACGCTGTGCCCTCCGGCGTCAGTTGGACAATTCGATGTCGGATCGGCTCGAGGCCGCGAGTGAGACGATGCAGGCGTCCTCTGGCAGGTCATCGCTCTCGCAGGTCGCCACATCGTTCACGAGCACGCGGGACAGCGATGAACAGGCCGCTCCACCAATGTTGAACTGACGAACGCGCGTGCGGCCTGCGGGAACATCCTGAAAGTCGAGCACCGTCATGCGCTCCACCAGGCCTTCACCGTTGAAGAACACCATTTGATACGAAGCCTTGGAGATATCGCTACCGAGCCCGCTTTCGACGACGAACGTCATCATGCAGCCGTTCTCTGTCTCTGCCGTAGCATTCAATTCCAGCGATAAGCCCCGAGGCTCCGGCGCCGTCTGCGCTTGCGCCGGCACGGCCAGGAGGGCGCAAAGAAGAGAGAGAAGGGAGGGCGCTGCACGGTTCATGAAGATCTCGAGCTCGGTGGATCCGGAAGTTTCCGACCGCTTAGCAGCACCTCGACCTAATAGTCTACCAAAAAACTCACCTTTAGCGTGGGTTCACGCGAGAAGGCGGTGTTAAATGTTGCGTGAAGCCAAATCGAGGAACCTCGGATTCCCCGTAGCGTTTCCCCTGCATCGAAAAAGGGAGTGCAGAACGATGAACGTCTCTTCTGAAAATATCCGCGCGACACGCGTTGAAGGCACCGAAGTCCGCAACAGCGCGGGCGAGCACCTCGGCAGCGTCAACGACCTTGTTATCGGAAAGCGAGATGGCAAAGTGAAGTACGCCATCATGTCGTTCGGTGGCTTCCTCGGGATCGGTGAGGAATATCACCCGCTGCCATGGGAAAAGCTCACCTATGATGAGCGCCAGGGCAGCTATGTAGTCGATCTTTCCAAGGATCAGCTCGAAGGTGCACCGCGCTACGCCCGTGAACGCGAGTTCGACTGGGGCGATACCGAAAGCACCCGCCGCATCAACGACTATTACGGCGTTCCGCCATACATCTGATCTTCGAACATAGCCGGCTCTGAGGCGACATCAGAGAGGAAACCACCTTGGCGGGCCGCATCGGCCCGCCCTTTTCGTTTCCAGACCGGCTATATTGGTTTCCTAGGGAGACTTAAGCTGCAGACAGAGAAACAGGGTTTGCTTCCGGCCCGTCGGCAGCCCCGGGACCGGTTTCGCAGCCGAGATCCGGGAAAGCCACGATCCGTTTGCCGGAAAAATCTGTCCGCACCACCGTCAGCCCGCGCTCCTCGAAATAGTCCAGCAGCCGTCGCGCCCGGCGCGTAGAATGTGTGCCGTAGGCCCGGGCCAGTGTCGCATCCGACGGGCAGGCGGCACCCGTGAGCGCTGCCTTCGCGACCAGTATGAAAACCGCCTGGACATCGTCGGGCAGAGACTCCGCCAGATTGGTGACCTGCCGCCAGTCGTCGCTCGCCGCCATTTCCGCATCGATGCCGACGCGGGCGAGCGCAAAGCGCCGCCGGAAGACGGCGAGAGTCACAGCCGGCCCGGGAAGCCTTGCGATACGGGCCCGCACCAGAAAATCCTGGTACAGCTCGCCGTCGCTCCGGAATGCGGCGTCGGGATCGGCGACGATGGCCGTCAGCAGCCCGTCGATCATCCGGTCGCGCTCGAAAGCCGCCGTTTCCGTCTCGGCTTCGCTTAGCTCCTCTTCGTCCTCGTCCTGCGCGCCGGCCGGAGCGGCCTTGGCGAGTTCGGCCAGAATATCGGTTGTGGGTCGCGGCGGCGGTGCGGTTCGGCGCGTCATCACGACCGGCTCGGCTGGACCCGGCGTAAAGATCAGATCACGTGCTTCCTCCGGTGCTGGCGCGTCGGGCAGGGGCGTCAATTTCGGGCTGGTCGAGCGGGCTTCGGTCTCGACCCGTCCGATGGCGATCGGCAGCGGACGACGTGAGAGCGCCGGGCCAAGCGCCACGAATTGTCCGCGCTTCAGGTCTCTGAACATTTCCGCCTGCCGCCGGTCCATGCCGAGCAGGTCGGCGGCGCGCGCCATGTCGATGTCGAGAAAGGTGCGGCCCATCAGGAAGTTCGAGGCTTCGGCCGCGACGTTCTTGGCGAGCTTGGCGAGACGCTGCGTCGCGATCACTCCGGCGAGTCCACGCTTTCGGCCACGGCACATGAGATTGGTCATGGCGCCGAGCGAAGCGCGTCGCGCATCTTCGGCCACGTCGCCGGCTGCCGCAGGCGCGAACAGCTGGGCCTCGTCGACCACCACGAGGACCGGGTACCAGTAGTCGCGCTCGGCATCGAACAGGCCGTTCAGAAACGTTGCGGCCGACCGCATCTGCTGGTCCGCCTCGAGACCTTCGAGGTTGAGGACGCAGGAAACACGGTGCTGACGGATGCGCGCGGCGATGCGCAGCAATTCCTGTTCCGAGCGTGCCGCATCCACAACCACATGGCCGAACCGGTCGGCAAGGGTGACGAAGTCACCTTCGGGATCGATGATGCACTGCTGGACCCAAGGCGCACTCTGCTCCAGGAGCCGCCGCAGAAGGTGCGACTTGCCGGAGCCGGAATTGCCCTGAACGAGAAGACGCGTCGCGAGCAACTCTTCGAGATCGAGCAAGGCCGGCTTGTTCTCGCCTGTCTCTCCCATGTCGATGTCGACGCGCATTTGGTCTCCCGGATGTCAGCCAAGCCGTCTACCTAGCATCTCGAAGCCCGGTCATTCGCCCCTCGTGGCGCAAAACCCACAGATGTTTGGCGATGGGTTGCTATCACGCACCATGAACTGACCCAATCTCTCGTGCATGGCGCGCACGTTGGGGCGGGTTGTTGCATGGGTGATTCTGTGGCAGTCATCGAACCGATCGGCTGCGTACCGCGCCGGGTTCCCCCGCACATTATCGCCTGTCCGCGATTGGACAGCATGAGCGCGTATCCGGTATTGCGATGCCGGTCGCCCCAATTGCATGAAAGGCCAGTCATGTCGGAACAACCCATTCCATTCATCGATCTCGCAGCCCAGCAGGCCGTGATTCGTCCCAAGATCGACGCTGCAATTGCGCGTGTCCTCGATCACGGCCAGTACATCATGGGCCCCGAGGTCGCCGAGTTGGAAAAGCGCCTGGCCGAGTTCTGCGGCGCGACCCATGCCATTGCCTGCTCCAACGGCACCGACGCCTTGGCTCTCGGTCTGATGGCGAAGGACGTGCGTCCCGGCGATGCGATCTTCTGCCCGAGCTTCACCTTCGCCGCCACCGGCGAAGTCGTCGCCTGGCTTGGCGCGACACCTTATTTCGTCGATATCCTCGAAGACACCTACAACATGGATCCGGAAAGCCTGAGCCAGGCGATTCTGGACGCCAAGGCTGCCGGTCATCGTCCTGTCGGCATCATCCCGGTCGATCTGTTCGGCCAGGCAGCCGATTACGATCGGATCGAGCCGATTGCCGAGGAAAACGGCCTTTGGATGATGTGCGACACCGCTCAAGGGTTCGGCTCGACCTACAAGGGTCGCGTCACCGGTTCGATCGGCCATATCGCCACGACCAGTTTCTTTCCCGCCAAGCCGCTCGGCGGCTATGGCGATGGCGGCGCCATCTTCGTCGGCGACGACGAACTGGCCAAGATCATCCGGTCGCTGGTCAACCACGGCTATGGCAGCGAGCGCTATGACAATGTCCGCATCGGCATGAATGGCCGGCTGGATTCGATCCAGGCCGCCATCCTGATCGAGAAACTCGCGCTGTTCCCCGGCGAAATCGAGGCGCGAGACAGGGTCGCGAAGCGCTACAGCGATGGACTTTCAGACGTCGTCGTCACGCCTGTCGTCATGGAAGACACGCGTTCGACCTGGGCGCAGTACACGATCAGAGCACCCGGTCGGGATCGCTCAAGCATTCTTGACGCGCTCAAGGCGAAAGGCATCCCTACGGCGATCTATTATCCGAAGCCGATGCACGTGCAGACTGCGTACCAGCATTACCCCAAGGCGGGTGGTGCGCTGCCGGTCTGCGACAGGCTTGCAGCCGAGGTCTTCAGCCTTCCCATGCACGCCTATCTCGACGAGGCGACGCAGGATCGCATCATCGATGCGGTGCGAACCGTAGTTCCCACAATTGTGAAGAGTGCAGCCGCCCGTTAATCGGGAATTGGTCATGCTGCGTCGAGAGAGGCCGACAGATGCCGGTGTTTGCTTTTTGGCAAGCCCGGCAAGCTAGGCAGGCAGTCGATCGGCTTTTTCGAGGGGCTTTCAGGGACAAGGATCGACTATGAGCGGCAGATCATGCTTGGCGGTGGTTCTGGCAGCGGGCGAAGGCACGCGGATGCGCTCCGACCTGCCGAAGGTGCTCCATAAGGTGGCCGGTCTTCCAATGGTTGGCCATGTCGCGGAAGCCGCGCGGCAGGCCGGCGTCGATCGCCTCGCGGTGGTGGTCGGCCGGGGCGCCGAAGCGGTCTCGGCGGCACTGAGCACCCATGACGTGGCGACACATCTTCAGACGGAGCGGCTCGGAACGGGCCATGCTGTGCTTGCCGCCCGCGATACGATCGCGCTTGGCTTCGATGATGTGCTGGTGCTCTTCGGCGATACGCCGCTGCTTTCCACCGAGACGATCGAACGTGCCCGAAGTGCGTTGGCATCAGGCGCCGATATCGCTGTCGTCGGCTTCCATGCCGCGGATCCAACCGGCTACGGTCGCTTGATCGTCAAAGGCGACACGGTTTCCGCCATTCGTGAACACAAGGATGCGAGCCCAGAGGAGCGCCAGATCACGCTCTGCAATGGCGGCGTGATGGCGATTTCGGGCAGCCGGATACTCGGCTGGCTCGACCGGATCGGCAACGACAATGCCAAGGGCGAATATTACCTGACCGACATCGTCGCGATCGCCGTATCGGAAGGCGCACGCGTCACTGTCGTAGAGGCGCCCGCCGAAGACCTCATGGGTGCCAACACCCGTGTCGAGCTAGCCGAGCTCGAAGCTGCCTGGCAGCGCCGCCGCCGCCGCGAGCTGATGCTGTCCGGCGTGACGATGCAGGCGCCCGAGACGGTGTTCCTCGCCTATGATACCGCGATCGAGCCCGACGCATTCCTGGAGCCGAACGTTGTCTTCGGCCCTGGTGTCACGATCGGAGCGGGCAGCGTCATCCGCGCATTCTCCCACCTGGAAGGCGCGACGGTTGCCGCCGATTGCGAGATCGGTCCATTCGCGCGGCTGCGGCCGGGCGCGGACCTGTCCGAAAAGGCCAAGGTCGGCAATTTCTGCGAAGTGAAGAAGGCCAAGATCGGCAAGGGCGCCAAGATCAATCACCTGACCTATATCGGCGACGCCGAGATCGGCGCGAAGTCCAATATCGGCGCCGGTACGATCACCTGTAATTACGATGGCATCAACAAGCACCTGACGTCGATCGGCGCCGGTGTCTTCGTGGGTTCGAACACGTCTCTGGTTGCCCCGGTCGCGATCGGAGACGGTGCCTATATCGCATCGGGCAGCGTCATCACCGAAAACGTATCAGCCGATGCGCTGGCTCTCGGGCGCGCACGCCAGACCGAAAAGCCGGGCCGGGCAGTCGATATCCGTGCCCGCAACGAGGCAGTGAAGGCGGAACGATCCGCCGGCAAGTGACGCGCGGCTTCGGTCGCACCTTTGAAGATTGAGATAGCGGGGACAGCCAGCATGTGCGGAATCATTGGAATCATCGGCACCGAGAGCGTGGCGCCGCGCATGGTCGATGCGCTGAAGCGGCTTGAATATCGCGGCTATGATTCCGCCGGCGTCGCGACGCTCGAAGACGGCAAACTCGATCGCCGCCGTGCCGAAGGCAAGCTCGTCAATCTGGAGAAGGTGCTGGCCGGCAACCCGCTCGCCGGCACGATCGGCATCGGCCATACGCGCTGGGCGACCCATGGCGCGCCCACCGAAAATAACGCGCACCCGCATTTCGTGGGCGGCGTCGCCGTCGTGCACAATGGCATCATCGAGAATTTCGCAGCGCTTCGTAGCGAGTTGCGTGCCAAGGGCATCACCTTTCACTCGGAGACCGACACCGAAACGGTCGCCGCGCTCATCTCTACGCTGATTGCGGAGGGCGCCGATCCCGTGGCGGCCATGCGCGAGGCGGTGAAGCGCTTCGAAGGCGCCTATGCGATTGCGGTGATGGTTGAAGGCGAGGGCGGCATGCTGTTGGCGGCCCGCCACGGACCACCGCTCGCCATCGGTCACGGCAATGGCGAGATGTTCCTGGGCTCCGATTCCGTCGCGCTGGCGCCCTTCACCGACCGCATCACCTATCTGGAAGATGGCGACTGGGCGGTCGTGACCGCTGATACCGCCACCATCTACGACCGCAGCGGCGCCGCGGTTACGCGCTTGGAAACCCGGTCGCAGGTCATAGCGAGCGCGGTCGATCGCGGCAATCACCGCCATTTCATGGAAAAGGAAATCTACGAGCAGCCGGAAGCGATCAGCCGGACCATGAGCCGCTACATCGATTTCGCCGAGCTGAAGAGCAAGCCGATCGATGGCTCGATCGACTTTTCGGCCATCGATCGCCTCACCATGTCGGCCTGCGGCACCGCCTTTTATGCCGGCGTTGTTGGCAAGTACTGGTTCGAGCGCTATGCCCGCCTGCCGGTGGAGATCGATATCGCGTCGGAATTCCGCTACCGCGAGATGCCGCTCGGCCCGCGCGATGCGGCGATGTTCATCTCCCAGTCCGGCGAGACCGCCGACACGCTCGCCTCACTGCGCTACTGCAAGGACAATGGGCTGCCGATCGGCGCCGTGGTCAATGTCCAGGAATCGACCATCGCCCGCGAAGCCAACGCGATCTTTCCAACGCTTGCCGGCATCGAAGTCGGCGTCGCGTCGACCAAGGCATTCACGGCGCAGCTCACCGTGCTCGCGTCGCTCTCCATCATCGCCGGCCGGCAACGCGGCACGATCGATGACGCGCGCGAAGCCGAGCTCTGCCAGGCTTTGGTCGAGATCCCCGGACTGATGACCAAGGCGCTGAACGAAATCCAGCCCCAGATCGAGAAGCTGGCGCAGGAACTGTCCCATTATAAGCATGTGCTCTATCTCGGCCGCGGCACGTCCTTCCCGCTCGCCATGGAAGGCGCTCTCAAGCTCAAGGAAATTTCCTATATCCACGCCGAGGGTTATGCGGCCGGTGAGCTGAAGCACGGGCCAATCGCGCTGATTGACGAGACGATGCCCGTCATCGTCATCGCGCCTTATGATGCGGTGTTCGCAAAGACCGTTTCCAACATGCAGGAAGTCGCGGCGCGCGGTGGACGCATCATTCTGATCACCGACGCCGAAGGTGCGGCCGCGGCAGACATGGAAACGATGGCGACGCTCATCGTGCCGAAGGTTCCAGAGATCGCAGCCCCGATCGTCTACTCCGCACCCATCCAGTTGCTCGCCTATCACACCGCCGTATTCATGGGCACGGATGTCGACCAGCCGCGCAATCTCGCCAAGTCGGTCACCGTCGAATAATCGACTCGCATACGAATCGTGGGGTGCAGCGCCCCCGATTCTCGGCCTTTCAGAGCCCTTGTCGGCCCCTCACGCGGTTGCAGACCGTTCCAATTTCCCTTTTTTCATTAATCATCTTTTAAGGGGTGGATGGGCCCGCGGCGAAATCGTGGCTTTTGTGCAACAAGGCCATTCCATAGGGGCCACATTCATGCCCAAAAGCGGAAATGCAGATTGCTTCAAATGCGCCGCCGCGTATTTTCAATCTCGGAAGCGCGGACAGCAAGTCCAACTTCTCTTGTTGGGGATGGGGCAGGGAAAGCTGTCCTTCAGCAAAATACCCAGACCCGTTTGAAACTTTTGACTGGAGGTCAGAAAATGAACATTAAGAGCCTTCTTCTCGGCTCCGCTGCGGCTCTGTTCGCAGTTTCTGGCGCCCAGGCTGCTGACGCGATCATCGCTGCTGAGCCTGAGCCCCTGGAATACGTCCGCGTCTGCGACGCTTTCGGCACTGGTTACTTCTACATCCCCGGCACCGAGACTTGCCTTTCGGTCGGCGGTCGTATCCGCCTCGACTACGGCTTCGGCGCAAACGGCTTCACGAACCCGGTTTCGGGCGAAGAAGGCTGGGCAAAGCGTTCGCGCGCTTACCTCTACCTCCGTTCGGCAACGGACACCGAGTGGGGCCCGCTCACGACCTACACCGAAATGCAGATGCAGATCGACAACAGCGACTATTTCGATCCGGCTGACGCTTTCAACAGCGAACTCGGTGCCACTGCAGAATCGCGCCTGCCTTTCGCCACGATCTCGCTCGGTGGTCTGACCATGGGCAAGAGCGAATCCATGTTCACGCAGTGGACGGATTACGCTGGCTCGGTCATCAACGATGGTATCGTTGGTTTCGGCCCGTTCGACGCTCAGCTGATCAGCTACACCTATGACGCCGGCAACGGCTTCTCGGCAATGGTCTCGATCGAAGACGACATCTCCGCTGGCATGGGCTACATCCCGGACGTCGTCGCTGGTGCTAAGTACGAAGCTGGCGCATTCGCTCTGTCGGTTGTCGGTGGTTACGACGAAAACATCGACGAAGGCGCTGTCAAGGCTCGCCTCGACGGTTCGTTCGGCGGCTTCTCGGCCTTCGTAATGGGTGGTTACTCCACGAACGAAGCTGGCAACCGCTTCGCAAACTGGGGTGGCGACTGGGCTGTTTGGGGTGGTCTGTCCGCTCCGGTCACCGAGCGCATCACCTTCAACACCCAGCTGTCGTATGACGAAGACGAAACCTTCGGCGCAGTCGGCAACCTGGTCTTCAACGTTGCTCGCGGCTTCGACGTCACGACTGAAGTCTTCTACGTCGACAACTTCGACGCAGTTGGCGATGTCGACGACATCGGCGGCACGATCCGCTTCCAGCGCACGTTCTAATCGGTTCCTACCGGTTTGATGGAAAGGCCCGGCAGCAATGCCGGGCCTTTTCGTTTGTTGGTCTCAGACAGGTGGGGGAGAGCATCGTTGAGAAAATGGTTCTGGCCAGCACTGGTCATCGCGGCACTGATCGTGACGCTCACGCTTTGGTTCAGCTGAAACGAGAGCCAGGTCACAAAGGCGCAATAGCTTGTAAGACTGCACGCGGTCTTATAGCGAGGCGCGCTCGATGAATTGCGCAATTGCAGTGGGAATGTCCGCGCTATGGGGCAGGGGGGCGTGGCCTTGCCCGGCAACGACTAGGGTCTCCATGCCGGGGTGCCGCTTCTCCATCTCCGTCACGGTCGCCTGCGATAGAAGCTGAGAGTTCTCGCCACGGATCGTCATGACCGGTACGTGAGCCAACGCATCGAATTGCGGCCACAGCGTCGGAAGCTGCGTGTTGAAGTCGATCGCGTTGAGCTGCTTGATGATCGCCTGATCGAAGTCAGGAACGATCTTGCCTTTGCGTTCGACATAGATGGCTTCGGCCATCTCCCGCCAGTCGCTTGGCCCAAGCGCGGGAAAAGCTTTTCCGTGCGCTTGCTTGAGGATCTCCACGGCTTGATCCCAATCTTTCGGTTGGGGAAGGCGGGTCAGATAGCCGCGGATCTGCGCAAGCCCGGCGCCTTCGATCACAGGCCCGGCATCATTGAGAATGGCGGCCGCAATCATCGTGGGTCGGGTCGCGGCCAGAAGGTGGATGATCAGCGCACCGCGCGATGTGCCGAAAAAGATCGCCCGTGGGACATCGAGTGCGGCCAGCGCGGCCTGAACGTCGTCTGTCTCGACTGTGAGCGAATAATTGCCGGCATTCTTGTCGCGATCTGAACCGCCGCGCCCGCGATAGTCGAGGCAGATGACGCGGCGAGGCTCGACCGCAGGCGCCATCGAGCCATTGCTGAACACCGTCGCAAATTGATGGAAATCGCGGGCGTTACGGGTAAGACCCGGAAGGCAGACAATCGGCAAGTGTCCGCTGCCGGCTGGCCCACGGTAATCGCGCGCATGCAGGCGCAACCCATCCGCCGCGCTGATCGCGACGGACATAAAGCCGGCTGCAACGGCTGGTGAGGTTGCGTTGCCGCTGATCGTTTGGCTCACGTGCGCCCGAAGCGCAGATCATGGACGATGTCCGTCTGTGCCCCGAGCCGCGTCTTGTAGACCTGGTAGTTCTCCATGACGCGCTGCACGTAGTTGCGCGTTTCCGGGAACGGGATGCGCTCGATCCAGTCCACGACCTCTTCGATCGACTTGCCACGCGGATCGCCGTAACGCGCGATCCACTGGGGCACGCGGCTCGGCCCGGCGTTGTAGCCGATGAAGGTGAGGATGTAGGACCCACCGAAGTCGGCGATCTGTTCGCCAAGATAGTGGGCGCCGAGCGTTGCGTTGTAGCCGGCGTCTTCGGTAAGCCGCGCCGGTGCGTAGGAAAGGCCGTGGCGGGCGGCAACACCCTTTGCCGTTCCCGGCAGAAGCTGGAGCAATCCGCGGGCATCTGCAGGAGAGACGGCGGCCTTGTTGAACTCGCTCTCCTGGCGGGCGATCGAATAGGCAAGCGCTTTGCCTGAGCTCGAAATGTTCGCGCTCGGCGGAATCACGCCAATCGGGAAGGCGAGAGCCGCTACATCGACGCCGCGATAGAACGCTGCCTTGCCGACGCGCAGCGCGGTCGTGTGGTCGCCGCGCGATTCGGCCATGTGCGCGAGCAGTGCCAGTTCGCCGGGGCTGTCGATCTGGTCGGCAAGGGCCCGGTAGAGAAGGTTCGCCCGGCTCTCATGGCCCGCATTCTGCAAGCGGCGGATGGCGGTCGCTGCCTGCCGGCTCGCGAAGCGGTCCCGTTCGGCCTGGGTGGGAGAGGGGTATGCGACGCTCAGCGCATTGCGGCCGATCTTTGCTGCGGCCAGCTGGCCGTAGAACGTCGTCTGGTGTTGTGCGGCCGCGGCGTAATATTCACGCGAATTGCCCGGTCCGCCTGCCTCGGCCGTGCGACCAAGCCAGTAATAGGCGCGCGACGTGGAGAGTGGACGGTTGGAGATTTCGCGGATGCGCTGGAAGTGCGTGTGCGCGGCAGACGGGTTGTTCAGCGCCCGCAGCGCGTACCATCCCGCATGGAACTCCGCATCGACGCGGTCGACCGCGCCTTCGGCAAGATGGTTGCTGACGATGCGGTAGGCGAGGCTTGGATTGCCGGCATCCATGACGCCGCGCGCGACGATGCGCTGCTCGTTCCACCAGGCATCCGGTTCGATGATGGCGGCCTTGTCGCGTGGGGCGCTCAGCAGCAGTTCGGCGGCTTCTGTATATTTGTCCTGCTGGCGCAGATAGCGGATGCGCGCATGCAGATAGCTCGGATCGCGGTGCCAGGATCTGTCGACCGCGTTGAGCAATGCACCTGCGTTCGATGCACGTTGGGCGATGGCAGCCCGTGCGCGGAAGAGCGAGTTCGCTTCGCCCTTCGACGCGAAACGCTCGGCTTGGGAAACGCGGTCGCGATAAAGCAGCATATCCATGCGGCGCTTGTGGTCGGCGACGGTGAGAATGCTGTCGAACTCCCGCAGGAAGAGGTTTTCCTGGTTGGTGTTCATCGTGTCGTTGTGCCACGCCCGTGAAACGAGCGCTTTGGCCCGGCCGAGATCACCCTTCTGCTTCAGCGCGCGGGCAAGCACGATCACGCCCTCCGGCGTTGTAGGATCGCTGTTGGCAAACGCCGCGATGACCTGGTCCGGATGCGGGTTCTCCTCGTGAAGGGCGCGCTCGGAATGGCCGCGCAACGCGTCGAGACCCGGCCAGCCCTGAAGCTGGCTGGCAGCTGCCGCGATCTCGCGCGAGGGAACGCCCTTTGCGCCGGAAAGCGCGATAGCCCAGGTGAGAATCTGCCGGTCGAGGCTGCCTGCGGGCATGCTGTCGCGCACCGAGCGGGAAACCGTCACGTCGCGGCCGATCGCGTCGAGGCCGCGCTTCAACGCTGCGCTCGCAGTGCCTGATGTTTCTGCCGGGCTCGTCGGCCGCAGGATCGCACCGGTGATATCGCCTGCCGAAGGAGCCGGAACTGCCTGATACCCGGTGGCGACGGTGGCCATGTCGGGTCGGAACACGGGCATCGGAACCGTGCTTGGCGGCACGAACTGCGCTTGCGCTGCCGTCGAGGATAGAGCCACGAGCGTTGCGACCAGGAGAATAGGCGTCTTGTTCGGCATGATCAGGTGCGTCTCTAACGATGAACTCGGAACTGATTGCCCGTCATGTGGTCGCGCGGGACCACATTCCTTCGGGTCTGGATGATCGTGCCATGGCATCGGTGAAGCAACGGTTAATCAATGGTTAGGTCTCACGCTTAAATTGTACCGAAAACCCTTGAGAACAGGGCGCCTCGGAGCTGAAATCGGGCTTTGCCGTGCTTGCGGCGCATTCCGCAGGCGACTATGGTGCGCCGCTTCGATCCGGCGGCACCAACCGCTTCGTGAGAATGCATAGCACAATATGGCCAAAGCATGGGATGCTTTCGGCCCGCCTCCGGGAGCCGTAATGTTCAAGGGATCCATTCCAGCGCTTGTGACGCCGTTCGACGACGATGGAGCCATCGACGAGAAGGCTTTTCGCGCCCATGTCGAATGGCAGATCGAGGAGGGCTCGACAGGCCTGGTCCCGGTCGGCACCACGGGTGAGTCGCCGACGCTGTCGCATGAGGAGCACAAGCGGGTCATCGAGCTTTGCATCGAAGTGGCGGCCGGGCGCGTGCCGGTCATGGCGGGGGCAGGGTCCAACTCCACACACGAGGCCGTCGATTTCGCCAAGCACGCCGAACAGGCTGGGGCCGATGGCATCCTCGTCGTCACGCCCTACTACAACAAGCCGAACCAGCGCGGTCTTTACGAACACTATGCCGCGATCGCGCGCGCCGTGACGTTGCCGATCTTCATCTACAACATTCCTGGCCGCTCGATCATCGACATGCTGCCGGAGACGATGGCGCGGCTTCACGCGGAGTTTCCGCATATCGCCGGCGTCAAGGATGCGACGGCGAAGGTGGATCGCGTCTCCGAGCAGCGCGCCGCCTGCGGATCGGAATTCATCCAGCTGTCGGGTGAGGATGCGACGGCGCTCGGCTTCAATGCCCATGGTGGCGTCGGCTGCATTTCAGTAACGGCGAATGTCGCGCCGCGCCTTTGCGCGGATTTCCAGTCGGCGATGCTTCAGGGCGATTTCCGCAAGGCGCTTGGGCTTCAGGATCGGCTGATGCCGCTCCATCGCGCTCTGTTCATTGAACCGAACCCGGCAGGTGCCAAATATGCGTTGTCGAAGCTTGGCCGCATGAAGAATATCCAGCGCAAGCCGCTCGTGCCGGTCGAGGCAGCAACCGCGGAGCGTCTGGATGAAGCTCTGCGTCACGCCGGGCTTACAAACTGATCGGGACTGAACATGGCTAAGCCGGGTACGCCGGCGCGCAAGATCGTTGCGGAGAATCGCAAGGCGCGTTTCAACTACGAAATCGTCGATACGTTCGAAGCGGGGCTCGTGCTGACGGGCACCGAGGTGAAGTCGCTGCGCGAAGGCAAGGCGAACATCGCTGAGTCTTACGCCACGGAGGAGGGCGGTGAGCTGTGGCTCATCAACTCCTACCTGCCGGAATATCTGCAGGCCAACCGCTTCAACCATGAGACCAGGCGTCGCCGAAAACTGCTGCTGCACAAGAAGGAAGTCGATCGCCTGTTCGCCTCGGTGAACCGGGAAGGCATGACGCTCGTGCCGCTGAAGGTCTATTTCAATGAGCAGGGCCGCGCGAAGCTGGAACTGGCGCTCGCCCGCGGTAAGAAGCTGCACGACAAGCGAGAAACCCAGAAGCAGCGCGACTGGCAGCGCCAGAAATCCAGGCTGCTGCGCGACCACGGCTAAGCCGTAATCTAGATCCGGGCCAGTTCCGGTAGCCGGCCGATCCTGCCCTTGGGCGATGGCCGGCCGAGCGAAAACAGTATTCCGGCTGCCTCGTCCGTCTCCGACCGCTCAAGCTTTTCTGAATCCTCGATGCTCAGCCAGCCCTGCGGGTTGAAGCCGAAGCTCACCGTTTCGACCGGCCCGCTCGCCAGCATCGGAACGTGGGCCATGATCGTGATCTTGCGGGGCGTGACGATGTCGCAAATGTGCAGGTTTGCGCCTGTCTGCTGCACGATCACGATGGCTTCGGGATCGATCAGACGTTTCACCGTGAGCGCGCGGTGGCTGAGATGCCAAAGCAGGATCGGGTAGTAGTTGACCGCGCTGAAGTCTTCGCTGAGTTCGATCGCCTCGCGGCACGCGCTTCTGAGCAGCGCCCGGTCATCGGCCGAGCCTATGTCGAGATCGACTGCTGAGACAAGCGAGGGAAAGGCCGATACCGGCAGCTGGAACTGCCACTCGGTGATCCTCTCGAAGCCAAATCTCGGGTAGATTGCAACGGTGTCGGAGACGGCGAAGATCAGCGTCGTGCGGTTGTCGAGCGGCGGGAGCGCCAGAATATGCTCCATGAGCCGGCGCATATGACCTTGGTTGCGCCGATCCGGCCGGGTTGCGATAGCACCGAGCTGGTAACCGGCGGAAATCGCGCCATCGACAATGAAGCGCATCGACATGCGCCCGACAGTCGCGATGATCTCGTCGTTTTCCATGAGCGCGAAGGCCGTGTAATCGTCGCCCCACCCGCCGCGGTCAGCCCAGGGCCTGAATTGTTGTTCGCCGGAAACCTGCGTGATGAACGCGACGTAGCTGTCGTGCAGCCCATGGTCCCGCGGACCTATCTCCACGAGCGCAGTTTCCATGGTGGGAAAATCTCGAGGGAATGTAACAAGCATATCGTTACACCATTTGCTGTGCCGTAGCTTGCGAAATTTGGGGGTGTCACGGCTCGATTCGCGACACCCCGGCACTTATCGTCCGATCACTGGAGGCCAGCCTGCTGCACCAGGTTGCACAGCGCGTCCAGGTCCGGCGAATATGCTTCCCGCGGCGAAAGCACTTGGCGGCAGGTCAGGAGCACCTTCTGCCGGTCGCTCGCGGACATGTTGTTCCAGCGGTCGATCATGCCTTGCATTTCAGGCGTGCCCGGAATGCCAGGGGTGCCCGGCGTACCGGGTGTTCCAGGGGTGCCTGGCGTACCTGGCGTGCCAGGGGTACCGGGTGTACCAGGCGTTCCGGGCGCACCCGGTCCACCGATGCCGACATCCACGCCGGCGTCGATGCCGTCATTGCCGCCAATGGAAACGCCGCCGCCGGCATTGATCCCGCCGCCGCCGCCAATCGAGGCGCCCACGCCAGCGTCGACGCCGTCGCCGCCGCCGATCGAGGCGCCCACGCCAGCGTCGACGCCGTTGCCGCCGCCGATCGAAGCACCGGCGCCTGCGCCGATCCCGTCACCGCCACCGATCGAGGCGCCGGCACCTGCGCCGATACCGTCACTTCCGCCAACGGAAGCTCCGGCGCCTGCGCCAATCCCGTCACCGCCTCCGACTGAAGCTCCGGCACCGGCGTCGACACCACCTCCGCCGCCAATTGACGCGCCGGCACCGGCGTCCACGCCGTTGTCGCCGCCGATCGATGCACCGACGCCGGCTCCGATGCCGTTGTCGCCACCGATGGATGCGCCGACACCAGCGCTGATGCCATTGTCACCGCCGATGGAAGCGCCGACCCCGACGCCGAGGCCCTGTGCTGAGAGAGGACCGGAAGAAGCCAGAAGGACCGCCGTCATGGCGGGAACGAAGAATGCAGTTCGTGATGGTTTGATCATCAGAATACCTCCGCTTGCCGCGTGGACATTCACGCTGCTAAGGGGACGCGACGCGGCGCGCATTAGTTGCAGAATGCACGCACACACAGCTTGTGCTGATTAATCGCCTCTTAATCCTGCCGCCAGATTTCGTCTCATAACGAAAATCGCCCCTGGAATTTCAGGGGCAAACGGTGCAGCCGGCAATGATCGTTGAAATTGCCCTGTCTTGCTACCGCAAGCGATCATAGGCGGAACGAAAGACGTCCTTGAACATCGCCTCCGTCAAACGCCCGGTATTGGTGTTGTATCGAGAGCAGTGATAGCTCGCGAGCAGGTCGACCTGACCGATCTGGCTCTGCGCACCATGGCCGAACGGATGATCGGCAACACGTGCGCCCAGCGTCCGCACAGTTGAATCATGCGCGATCTTGCCGAGCGTCACGATAACGCGCAGCGCCGGCATGTCGGCGAGGCTTGCGGCGAGGAACGGTCGGCACGTGGCGATCTCCGCGCCTACCGGCTTGTTTTCCGGCGGAACGCAGCGGACGGAGTTAGTGATCGCGGTCCGCACCAGAGTGAGCCCATCATCGGGCCGCGCCTGGAATTCTCCGGTTGAGAAGCCGAATTCATTCAGCGTCGTATAGAGAAGATCGCCGGCATAGTCGCCGGTGAAGGGGCGCCCGGTCCTGTTGGCCCCTCGAAGCCCCGGTGCAAGGCCAACGATCAGAAGCTCGACGGCGGATGGTCCCTCCGGCGGATAGAATGTCGGCACCGGCGCGTTGAACCAGTCGGAATGAACCGTTCTCTGTTCAAGAATAAAGGAGCGCAGGCGAGGGCAACGCGGGCAGTCGCGCGGCGGGTCGATCGGAAAGGCGAGGCCGCCTTCGGCAGCACTCAATGGTCGTCGTCCTCGTCATGGACGGGTTCGACCGGACGGACGGGCCGCTCCGACGGCGCACGGCCAATCTCGGCCTTCAGCGAGACGAGGTCGATGAAGTGATCTGCATGGCGGCGCAGATCGTCGGCGATCATCGGCGGTTGGCTTGCGAGCGTGGAGACGACCGACACCTTGCGGCCGCGCCGCTGGAGCGCATCGACCAGCGACGTGAAATCGCCGTCGCCCGAGAAGATGACGAAATGATCGACCGTATCGGCCTGCTCCATGGCATCGATGGCAAGCTCGATGTCCATGTTGCCCTTGATCTTGCGGCGACCCGAGGCGTCGGTGAATTCCTTGGCCGGCTTGGTCACCACCTTGTAGCCATTGTAGTCGAGCCAGTCGATCAAGGGACGGATCGACGAATATTCCTGATCTTCCACCAGCGCCGTGTAGTAATAAGCGCGCAGCAGATATCCACGCTTCTGGAAAGCGACGAGAAGCTTCTTGTAGTCGATGTCGAAGCCGAGACTGCGTGACGCTGCGTAGAGATTGGCGCCGTCGATGAAGAGGGCGATCTTCTCGCGGGGGTCGAACATGGGCATGCGCTTTCGAAACGAATGAACGAATGATCAGCGCAGCGGCAAAATAAACGAGATCGGCATTGAAAACGACGCGACCGACCCCGGCGCTACGCCAGGAGCCATAACTCCCTTGAATTAATACAGCCCAGAAGGTATGGAAAGCCCAATCCCGCAAATTTCATGTTCGCAAAGGACAGGCAATGGCCCGTGTCACAGTCGAGGATTGCATCGACAAGGTCGACAATCGCTTCGAACTCGTTCTTCTCGCCAGCCATCGCGCTCGGCTGATCTCGCAAGGCGCTCCCATCACGATCGATCGTGACAACGACAAGAATCCCGTCGTTGCCCTCCGTGAAATTGCTGACGAGACCCTGTCGCCCGGCGACCTGAAGGAAGATCTCATCCACTCGCTGCAAAAGCACGTCGAAGTTGACGAGCCGGAGCCCGATCATTCCGCACAGTCGACCGTCGCGCCCGAGGCCGGCCTTGGCGAGACCGTCGATGCCGCTTCCGCCGAAGACGAGGAAGACAAGATTAACTTCGACCAGATGTCGGAAGAAGAACTGCTCGCCGGCATCGAAGGCCTTGTGCCGCCGGAGAAAAACGACGACTATTGATTTGCGCGGACGGTTTGCCGTCCCCATTTCTTCATGATGGATTGGCGCCGGTGGAAGAGGGGAAATCTCTCTTTACGCCGGCGTCTATCGTTTAACCGGAGCACGCACCCAAGATGATGCGCCAGTACGAGCTCGTCGAGCGCGTGCAACGCTATAAGCCTGACGTCAACGAGGCCTTGCTCAACAAGGCCTATGTTTACGCGATGCAGAAGCATGGCAAGCAGAAGCGGGCAAGCGGCGATCCTTACATCTCCCATCCTCTCGAAGTCGCCGCAATCCTTACCGATATGCGTCTCGACGAATCGACCATCGCCGTGGCGCTGCTGCACGACACGATCGAGGATACGACTGCCACGCGGGACGAAATCGACGGCCTGTTCGGCGAAGATATCGGCGCGCTGGTCGAAGGCCTGACGAAGATCAAGAAGCTCGATCTCGTCTCCAAGCGCGCCAAGCAGGCCGAAAACCTGCGCAAGCTGCTGCTGGCCATTTCCGACGACGTGCGCGTTCTTCTCGTCAAGCTGGCCGACCGGCTCCACAACATGCGCACGCTCGACCATGTGCCGCCTGAAAAGCGTGCGCGCATCGCCGAGGAGACGATGGATATCTATGCGCCGCTTGCCGGCCGCATGGGCATGCAGGATATGCGCGACGAGCTGGAAGAGCTCGCGTTCCGCCACATCAATCCCGAAGCGCACGCAACGGTGACCAAGCGCCTGGCTGAGCTTTCGGCGAAGAACCGCGACCTGATCCGCACCATCGAGCAGGACTTCACGGCGCTGTTCACCAACAACCAGCTGAAGGCCACCGTCACCGGCCGGCAGAAGAAGCCCTATTCGGTCTTCCGCAAGATGCAGTCGAAGTCGCTCTCTTTCGAGCAGCTGTCGGACATCTATGGCTTCCGCATCCTGGTCGACGACATTGCCTCCTGCTACCAGGCGCTCGGCGTCGTCCATACCCGTTGGTCGGTCGTGCCCGGACGGTTCAAGGACTATATCTCCACGCCGAAGCAGAACGACTATCGCTCCATTCACACGACGATCGTCGGGCCATCGCGCCAGCGCATCGAGCTGCAGATTCGCACCTACCGCATGCATGAGATCGCCGAATACGGCGTTGCGGCGCACGCGCTCTACAAGGATAGCCTGAAGGGCGGTGGCGATCTTCTGACGCGCGACAGCCGCGCCTATTCCTGGCTCCGCCACACGATCGAGCAACTGTCTGAAGGCGACAACCCGGAAGAATTCCTCGAACACACCAAGCTCGAGCTTTTCCAGGACCAGGTCTTCTGCTTCACGCCAAAGGGACGCCTGATCGCGCTGCCCCGCGGTGCGACGCCGATCGATTTCGCCTATGCCGTCCACACCGATGTCGGCGATACCTGCGTCGGCTGCAAGATCAACGGGCGTATCATGCCGCTCGTCACCCGCCTGAACAACGGCGACGAGGTCGAGATCATCCGGTCCGGCGTTCAGGTGCCACCGCCGGCCTGGGAAGAGATCGTGGTGACCGGCAAGGCACGCGCGGCGATCCGCCGGGCGACCCGTGCTGCCGTGCGCAAGCAATATGCCGGCCTCGGCTTCCGCATCATCGAGCGCAATTTCGCTCGGGCCAACAAGCAGTTCACCCGCGAACTCTTCAAACCGGTGGTCCACCGCGTCGGCCACAAGGATGTCGAGGACGCGATTGCAGCCGTCGGTCGCGGCGAATTGTCGTCGCAGGACGTCCTGAAGGCCATTTATCCGGAACACATCGAAGATCGCACCGCTATCACCAAGGCGGCAGCGGACGAAGGCTGGTTCAACCTGCGCAGCGCCGCAGGCGTCATCTTCCGTGTCCCCGGTGCGCGCCGCATCAACGGTGCCTCGGCCAACGGCGCATCGGCATCGGGTGGGGAAGGCGAGGGGACCCGCGAGCCGCTTCCGATCCGCGGCGTCGACCAGAATGCCCGCGTGGTGTTTGCACCGGCCGGGGCCGTCCCGGGCGATCGAATCGTCGGCATCATGAACGACGACAAGGAAATCACGATCTTCCCGATCCAGTCGCCCATGCTGACCCGGTTCGACGATCAGCCGGAGCGCTGGATCGATATCCGCTGGGACATCGACGAGGTGCGAAAAGTGCGGTTTCCGGTCCGCATTCTCGTCAATGCACTGAACGAGCCAGGCTCGCTGGCGGAGATGGCCGAGGTAATCGCCGGCCGCGATGCCAACATTCGGACATTGTCCACCGTCAGGGTCGCGTCCGACATCACCGAGCTTCTCATGGATATCGAGGTGTGGGATCTCAAACAGTTGAATCAGCTTTTGATGCAGCTTAAGGAAACCGCGTGCGTTTCGACTGCTGCGCGCGTGTATGAGTAGCGGTGCGGGCTTCCTTTCGGGAAGCAGCTGCCGCGAGGTCGGACAGCGGCATGGCGTTGGTGTAAGAAGCCATGCATAGGGACTTCAAGACGCCACATGCTCTTTCGTAGACGCAAGAAGCTCAGCCTTTTGGAACGGTTGCGCCTGTTCGTATGGCCGCAGAAGTCCTTTGCCCGCTCCATGCGCTATCTCGGCAAGCGCGTGCTTCGGCTGAACGCGACGCCGCACGCTATTGCAGCCGGTGTCGCAGCAGGCGTCATCGCGTCCTGGACACCGCTGATCGGCTTCCACTTCGTGCTGTCCTTCGCGCTCGCCTATGTTTTCGCCGGCAACATGATCGCCGCCGGCATTGGCACGGCGTTCGGCAATCCGCTGACCTTTCCCTTCATCTGGGCCTCCACGTTCAAGCTCGGTCACATCATCCTCGATCGCGGCAAGCAGGAGGTCGAGCATGTCTCGATCAATCTCGGCGATCTGCTGAGCCGTATCGACTGGACCCATCTCTGGCAGCCGATTCTCAAACCCATGCTCATCGGCAGCATCCCACCGGCATTCGTATCGGGCGTCTTCTTCTATGGGCTGACCTTCTACAGCGTCCGCGCCTTTCAGAAGCGCCGCAAGCGCGTGCTGGCAGAAAAGGCCGAGGCGCGGGCGATTGCGCGTTCGACGGCAGGAGCGCCTCTGTGATCGTCGGCATCGGCAGCGACCTGATCGACATCCGTCGGATCGAGAAGACGCTCGAACGCTTCGGCGACAGGTTCATCCAGCGTTGCTTCACCGAGGTGGAACAGGCCCGTTCCGAGCGCCGGAAGGAGCGTGCAGCCTCTTACGCCAAGCGCTTCGCCGCCAAGGAGGCTTGCTCGAAGGCACTCGGTACCGGGCTTTCGATGGGCGTGAACTGGCGGGAAATGGGCGTGGTGAACTTGCCGGGCGGCAAGCCGACGATGGAATTGCTGGGCGGCGCTGCCAAACGTCTTGCCGATCTTCTGCCGGAAGGTCACGATCCCGTCGTTCACCTGACCATCACCGACGACTACCCTCTCGCGCAGGCCTTCGTGGTTATCGAAGCCCGCCCTTCCGGCAATTAGGTCCGCGGCATGCTGCCGCGAAGCCTGCATCGCTTTGTTGCCGGTCTCAAGCGAAGAGGTTAAAGAAGTCGCCCGGAGGCACTTGAGCAGCCGCCACGCCGCCTGTGCGCGACAAGCCTTGAGCTTCACGCGGGCACTTGTCGGAAATTGAACGATATTGACCGGTTCCACGTTGCTGGAGGTGCGGTCCAGGGGAACCGATGAGCGTGTCCGACACTGGCAAGAAACAAAAATCCGGCGCCCTTGGCGAGAACATCAAGGTCATCCTGCAAGCGCTTGCTCTGGCGCTGGTCATCCGCACGCTGCTGTTTCAGCCCTTTTCGATTCCATCGGGTTCGATGATGCCGACGCTGCTCGTCGGCGATTATCTTTTTGTTTCTAAATACGCCTATGGCTACTCGAAATACTCGCTCCCCCTGTCCCCGGACCTCTTCGAAGGCCGCATCTGGGGTGCCGAGCCCGAGCGTGGCGATGTCGCGGTGTTCCGCTATCCGCCCAATCCCGATCTCGACTACATCAAGCGCGTGATCGGCCTGCCGGGTGACACGGTCCAGATGCGCAACGGCGTCCTCTTCATCAATGACGAGGCTGTCGAACGCGAGCAGGTGGGTACCTATCGACCCGAGGGGCGATATGACCGTGGCGAGGAGGTGCCGCTTTATCGCGAGACGCTGCCGAACGGCGTCTCCTACAACACGCTCGATCTCACGCCGAATTCGCCCGGAGACAACACGCGTGAGTTCCTCGTGCCTCCCGGCCATTACTTCATGATGGGCGACAATCGGGACAATTCCGCCGACAGCCGCTTCGAAGTCGGCTTCGTGCCATTCGAGAATTTCGTCGGCCGCGCCAACATCATCTTCTTCTCCATGGATGCCGGCACGTCGCCTCTGGAGCTCTGGAACTGGCCGAGCGACCTGAGGTTCGACCGCCTCTTCCAGTCCGCGCAGCAATGATCCTTAGGCCCGCGCCATGAAATCGAAGGCGCTGTCCAAAGGCGAGATCGAGCGTCTTGAAGACCGGATCGGCTACAGCTTCGCCGAGCCCGAGCGGCTGGAGCGGGCATTGACCCATTCCAGCTCGCTGGCCGGAAAATCGGGCAAGCCCGCCAATTACGAGCGGCTCGAATTTCTGGGCGACCGCGTGCTCGGCCTTTGCGTGGCCGAGATGCTGTTCACTGCGTTTCGCTCGGCAGCGGAGGGCGAGCTCTCCGTGCGTCTCAATCAGCTGGTGAGCGCGCAGACCTGCGCGGCGGTGGCCGACGATCTGGAACTGCATGAGTTCATCCGCACCGGCAGCGACATCAAGTCGGTGAAGGGCAAGCGCATGGCGAGCGTGCGCGCCGACGTCATCGAGTCTCTGATTGCGGCGATCTATCTCGATGGCGGACTTGAGCCTGCGCGTGGCTTCATCGAAAGGCTGTGGGGCGAGCGCGCCAGGCGCGAGAATGCCGCGCGTCGCGATGCGAAAACGGAACTGCAGGAATGGTCCCACGCGCGCTCGGGCTCGACCCCGCTCTACCGCATCCTGGATCGGTCGGGGCCGGACCACGATCCGCAATTCACGGTCCGTGTCGAGATCGAGGGACTTGAGCCCGAAACGGGTGTAAGCAGATCGAAGCGCACGGCTGAACAGGAAGCGGCCACGCGCATGCTGGAACGCGAAGGCGTCTGGCCACAAAAATCATAAGGAAAAACTGTCCATGAGCGAAGAGATCGACGAGCGGGTTGCCGAAGACGGGACGCCCCCGGCAGCGACGCGTTCTGGCTTCGTGGCGCTCATCGGCGCGCCGAATGCCGGCAAGTCGACTTTGCTGAACCAGCTGGTCGGCGCCAAGGTGTCGATCGTCAGCCACAAGGTCCAGACGACGCGTGCCATCGTGCGCGGAATCGTCATCGAGGATGCGACCCAGATCGTGTTCGTTGACACGCCGGGCATCTTCAAGCCGCGGCGTCGGCTCGACCGCGCCATGGTCACGACGGCATGGGGCAATGCCAAGGATGCCGACATCGTCCTGTTCATGATCGATGCCGAGCGAGGAATCGTCGGCGATGCTGCCACCATCCTCGAAGGCATGAAAGATATTCATCATCGCAAGATCCTGATCTTGAACAAGATCGATCAGGTGAAGCGCGAAAAGCTCCTGGAACTGGCGGCTGCCGCCAATGCGGTCGTGCCGTTCGACGAGACCTTCATGATTTCCGCGCTTGGCGGCTCCGGCTGCAAGGACGTGTTGAAGTTCCTGGCGAACGCGCTGCCTGAGGGCCCCTGGTATTATCCGGAAGACCAGATTTCCGATCTGCCGATGCGTCAGCTGGCAGCGGAAATCACCCGCGAGAAGCTGTACCTCCGGCTGCATCAGGAACTGCCGTACTCGTCGCACGTCGAGACGGAGCGCTGGGAAGAAAAGCCCGATGGCAGCGTGCGCATCGAGCAGGTGATCTATGTCGAGCGCGACAGCCAAAAGAAGATCGTGCTCGGCAAGGGCGGTGAGACGGTCAAGTCGATCGGCCAGTCCGCCCGCAAGGAAATCGGCGGCATCCTCGATCAGAAGGTGCACCTGTTCCTGTTCGTGAAGGTGCGCGAAAACTGGGGCGACGATCCCGAGCGCTACCGCGAGATCGGCCTTGAATTCCCAAGCTGACGTCCCGACCTCTTCTGCCATCGCCGGTGTTGCCCGGCTTCTTTCCGAGTGAGGAACCGCTCACGCCATGGAGTGGCAGGATCAGGCCATCGTTCTGGGCGTGCGCCGGCACGGTGAGACGAGCGTCATTGCCGAGGTGATGACGCAGTCGCGTGGCCGTCATCTCGGCATGGTGCGCGGCGGCCGATCCAGGCGCATGCAACCGGTGCTGCAGCCCGGCAACCGCGTCGAGGTGACATGGCGGGCCCGCCTCGATGAGCATCTCGGCCAGTTTCAGGTGGAGCCCGTATCGCTCAGGGCCGCACGGCTGATGGAAACGGCGACCTCCGTCTACGGCGTCCAGGCGATGGCGGCGCTGTTGCGCCTGCTTCCCGAGCGTGACCCGCATTTGCGCCTCTACAATGCGCTCGACATCATTCTCGACAGCCTGCATGCGCCGCACGAAGCAGGCGAGCTCTTTGCCCGGTTCGAGCTGGCCATGCTGGACGAGCTGGGCTTCGGCCTCGACTTATCGGCTTGCGCGGTCACCGGAACGACTGCCGACCTCGCTTTCGTCTCTCCGAAGACAGGTCGCGCCGTCTCGCGCGCGGCGGGGCAGGGCTGGGCGGATCGCCTGTTTTCCTATCCGGATTTCCTGGCGCGGCAGGGCGCCGAAGCGGCCGACGAGGCGGCGCTCGCGGAAGCATTTCGGATGACGGGCTATTTCCTCGATCGCGATATTTACGGGCCGCGCGGGCTGAAACCGCCGGAGGCCCGCGAAGGGTTTATCCAGGCAGCGCTAAAGGCCGCACGCGCTGCCAACCCTTCGGCGTGAGCGCCTGCACAATTAAAATTATCGCGAATCAAGGGTTTACAAGAAAATCAGCGCATTTTTGCGATGACCGGGAATAGCCGGCTCGATCTTCCGTTTTCCCAGTATGCCGCGGCGACGCGGGGGCAGGCTTCCAAGGGCGACCCCAACGACACCGGGCAACACTGCGAAAAACGATAGGAGATGACAATGTCGGATCAAAACACGAATGGCAAGGTTGCTGCAGCGGTCGAAGACGATCAGCCGAATGTTGGCCGCCGCAAGATGCTTGCAATGCTTGGCCTCACCGCTGCTGCAGCCTACGCAGCGCCGACCCTTTTGAGCATCCGTGAAGCGCGTGCTTCTGGCGGTTCGGGCGGTGGCTCTGGTGGCGGTTCCGGTGGCGGCTCGGGTGGCCGCGGCGGTTCGGGCGGACGCGGTGGTTCCGGCGGACGCGGCGGTTCTGGTGGACGTGGCGGTTCGCGCGGCTCTGGCGGTCGTGGTGGCCGTGGTGGCTGGGGTGGCCGCAGCGGGTCGGGCCGTCGTAATCCGCAGAATCTCGGTGGCTTCTTCCGCGGCATGCGTGACGATATGCGCTGGTAAGTTTTCCATAAATGAAGGAGGCGTCGCCTGTTCGGGCGACGCCTTTTTCGCTTATGCTAATGGACATGCAATTTTGGAGGTCGCGGTGCGCTTACTCTGTCTGAAGGGTCTGCCGGGACCGATCGAGTTCGCTTCGCCTCTCGAATTCGTCGCCGACGATGTGAAGCGCGTGCTGGTTGGGTGGCCGGAAGTCGCGTGCGATGAGCTTTCGTCGCGCGAGCCGTTGATGACTGTTTCCGGCTCGCCCGACGCGGTTCGTCTCAACCATCGCTATATGGACACGCCGCGGATCGAACCGTCACCCACAAGCGCCATCTGTTCACTGATCGTCGAACTGATGGCCGACTTCGTGGAAAGCGACGACAGCCTCGGCAATCTGCATGCCGGAGCCGTCGAGTTTGCGGGCAGGCTCGTGGTTTTCCCGGCCACGAACCGCGCGGGCAAGTCGACCCTCGTGGGAGCTCTCGCCTCTAAAGGGCATCGTGTTTTCGCCGACGATCTTCTGCCGATCGACCTCGTGCGTCTCGAAGCGATCGCCTCTGGCTGCCTTCCGCGCCTGCGCCTGCCGCTGCCGGAAAGCGCGCCCCACACACTGAAGAACCACCTCGCCGCCAATGCCCTGCTAAACGACGGCTACTACACCTATCTCCCGGCGGCCAATGCGCAGCTCGCGGTTGCCCATGGCGACCGGTCGAAACTCGGCGCACTCGTGCTGCTCGACCGCCGCGAGGAGGGTGTCATGGCCTCCATCGAGGCGATTGAACCCGATGAGGCCCTGTTGCGTGTGCTGCTGCAGGACACGAAAAGCGGCCTCGGCACCTGGACACTCGACCGTTATCTCGCGCTTGTCGGCACGATCGGCATCTATCGTCTGGTCTACAGCCGTGTGGACGACGCGGTGACCTGCCTGCAGGCAAAGTTCGCCTCCTGGCCAGAAGAAGATTTCGCTTTACCGATCGAGCGCGCGGCGGAGCCGGATGAAGACGCAGACGATGATGATTTCGCCTTTGCGCCGAAGCCGGGTCAGGCGCTGATCGCGCGCGCGCCCCATGTGGTGGCACGGGTCGTGGGCCAGGCGGCCTTCCTCGTCGACCTCGACAGCAACGACATCCACCACCTCAACCAGGTCGGCTTGGCGCTCTGGAACCTCATTGCCAAACCGCTCGATGTCGAGACGATCGTCGATATCTTCCAGGAAGCGTTCCCTAATACGCCAGAGGCGCAACTGCGCGCAGATCTCGCCGCAGCCGTCGACCGGTTTTTGGAATCCGGTCTTGCCGTGCTGGAGCCGCCGCTTGCCGTCAGTGCGTGACGATGCCTATTCGGCGGGCGCGAGCACCGGCCGTGCCACAGGCTTTTCGGCAATCGGCAGATGGACCACGGCTGCAAAGAGGCCAAGCGCGACGCCGAGCCACCATACCGGATCGTAGGTGCCGAACCGGTCGTAGAGATATCCGCCGAGCCATACGCCCAGAAATGAGCCGATCTGGTGGGAGAAGAACACGATGCCGCCGAGCATGCCGAGATAGCGTGTGCCGAACATGATCGCGACCAGCGAATTCGTCGGCGGCACGGTCGAAAGCCACAACAGTCCCATCGCGACGGAAAAGACGATCACCGAAAAACCCGTTTGCGGCAGAAGCAGGAAGGCGGTGACCGCGATCGAACGCCCGATATAGATCAGCGCAAGGAAGATGGGCTTGGAATAGCGCTGGCCAATGATGCCCGACGCGATGGAGCCGATGATGTTGAAGAAGCCGATGAGCGCGATGGCGGTTACCGCGTAGGAGGCGTCGATCCCGATATCGCCGAGATAGGCCGGGAAATGCGCGGTGATGAACGCGACCTGGAAGCCGCACACGAAGAACCCGGCGGTGAGCAGAAGATAGCTTTGATGGCCGAATGCCTCGCGGAGTGCGGCGGCGATCGACTGATCGACGTCGGTCTGCTTCTGCGAGCCGGATGACGAGTTTCCGCGCAGCGGCACGGCGAGCACCGGAATGGCGAGCATGATGATCGCGAGCACCACCAGCGCGTCGGACCATCCGAGCGAATCGATCAGGCCCTGGCTGATCGGGGCGAAGACGAACATGCCGGCCGAACCCGCCGCAGTGCCGAGGCCGAACGCGAAAGAGCGCTGCTGCGGTTCCACATTGCGGGCAAAGGCGGCGAGGATGACGCCGAACGAGCCGGCAGCCACCGCCAGGCCGACAAGCACGCCGCCGCCGATATGCAGCCAGACCGGCGCATCGGCCGTCGCCATGGTGACGAGCCCAAGAGCATAAAGAACGGCGGAAAGGAGCAGCACGCGCCACGTGCCGTATTTGTCGGCGATCGCGCCGAAGAAGGGCTGACCCAATCCCCAAAAGAGGTTCTGCAGCGCCATGGCGAGACCGAAGGTGGTTCGATCCCAGCCGGTATCCTGCAGCATGGGCAACTGGAAAAAGCCCATGACGGAGCGCGGCCCGAAGCCGATCATGGCGATCAGGCAACCCGATACGATGATCAGCCAGGGAAATGCAGCCGGCTTTTGCAAGGCGCTCTTGGCTTGGTCGCTCATCGAAGGCTCCGCTTGTTTCGCACGGCTTATCGTGTGGTGATGGCTATATGAGTGCCATTGCACTTAGATTCTTCTAGGACAGGGCCCGAACCTCTGGAAGCGACTTTTTCACATGCCACCTTCAAGCGAATTGATGATTGCGCAAAGGCTTCAAGCACGTCACCGGCTTGCATTCGCATCGGCGAGCGCCTAAATCGCTGTGTGTCGGCGCTGCCGATTTTCTTTTTGTCGCCCTTATGCTCAAACTGAGCATTATGCGGCCGGGGACCGGAGGATGTGCCCATGTCACCCGCAGCACTCGCCATCAAGGCCGAAGGATTTCCAACGACCGCAGCCGAGCGGTTCGGCGTCGCCGAGCGCCCGTCGCTTGCCTTCACGCCGGAAGTCGCACGTGCGACGGAGCATCTCTACGAGCGGGTGAAGCACCACATCCCGGCCATCGAGTGGCCGATCCACGCGCCCTACATCTACGCCATCAATCGCCTGAAGGCCGAGCGCGGCGCAGTCATCCTGGCCCACAACTATCAGACACCGGAGATCTTCCACTGCGTGGCCGACATCGTCGGCGACAGCCTCCAATTGGCGCGCGAGGCGGCGAAGGTCGATGCCGAGATCATCGTTCAGTGCGGCGTGCATTTCATGGCCGAGACGTCGAAGCTGCTCAATCCGGAAAAGACGGTGCTCATCCCGGACATGCGCGCAGGGTGCTCGCTGTCGGAGTCCATCACGGGCGCCGATGTGCGCCTGTTGAAGGAGCGGTACCCTGGCGTACCGGTCGTCACCTACGTGAACACCTCCGCCGACGTGAAGGCCGAGACCGATATCTGCTGCACCTCCTCGAACGTCCTTGCGGTCGTCGAGAGCCTGGAGTCCGATACGGTTCTGTGCATTCCCGACGAATATCTGGCGATGAACGTCGCCAAGCAGACCAAGAAAAAGATCATCACGTGGAAGGGGCGCTGCGAAGTACATGAGCGCTTTTCGGCGGCAGAACTGGTCGCCTATCGCGAGGCCGATCCGTCGATCCAGATCATCGCGCACCCCGAATGCCATCCGGACGTTATCGCGGTTTCTGACTTCGCCGGCTCGACTTCGGGCATGATCGATTACGTCAAGACCAATCGGCCGGGCCGCGTGCTGCTTGTGACTGAATGCTCGATGGCGTCCAATGTCGAGGCCGAGGTGCCGGGAGTCGAATTCGTCAAGCCGTGCAATCTGTGCCCGCACATGAAGCGCATCACGCTGCCGAAGATACTCGATTGCCTCGTCGACATGCGCGAGGAAGTAACTGTGGATCCCGCCATCGCCACTCGCGCACGCCTCGCCGTCGAGCGCATGATCGATCTCGTCAGCTGATATCAATCCGATGACACCGATGATGACGATGCCTGGGCTGCATCGATGCTCCCGGCGCGCGGAAAGCCTAGCTCGCCGGGAGGATGATCGTTTGGCCGACCGAGAGCCGGTTCGGCTGAATGCCGGGATTGACCTGGATGAGGGCACTCAACGGAACGCCTGCGGATGCGGCGATGCCGCTCAGCGTATCGCCGCGCCGGATCGCATAGCTGCCACCGGCATTGCCCGTATCGAGACTGCTTCGGCGCATGGGCGGCTCGCCGGGCTGACGGAACGTTGGAGCCGGCTGCACGATGGGCGCCTGGCGCGTGGCGTTGACGCTGGGGCGCGGCGCGATGTCGTTGTTCAGCGAGTCCGGAACGGCGCTCGTGCGACCGCCGGGGATGCGCAGCAGGCCCGGTCGATTGAGATCACGGCCCGGATTGGCGCGGCGCAGATCGCCGACCGTCGTGCCGCAGCGCTGCGCAAGCGCAACCGCGTTGGTGCCGACGCCTGTCTGGGTTCGCGCAGTGCATTGGGCGAGTGCATCGGTGCCGAAGCCTGGAAGCGGCGCTGCGGTGTAGATCATGGCGGCGACGAAAATCCCGCCGATTCTCCTGTTGACCGGGCGCACCATCGGTTTGTTCAGAATGCTCATCCCATGAAGATAGGTCCTCACCTGCCCATCGTCCAATCACGGCTTGGCGATACAGCCGCGGCGATCGGAAGTCGCTCATGAGTACCGGCCGGACTGGAAAGGGCGGTATCGTCATCATCGGCGGCGGCCTCGCCGGGCTTTTTTGCGCTCTGAAGCTGAGCCCGCTTCCGGTGACGGTGCTGGCAGCGGCACCGATCGGCGAGGGGGCATCGTCCGCCTGGGCGCAGGGCGGCATCGCCGCTGCCGTCAGCGACGAGGACAGTGCCGAGGAGCATCTGGCTGATACGATCGCCGCCGGTGCCGGCATCGTCGATATCGACATGGCGCGTTTGATGGTGCGGGAGGGACCGGAGCGGGTGCACGACCTGCTCGCCTATGGCGTGCCATTCGATCGCGATCTGGAAGGGCGGCTCGCACTTTCCCGCGAGGCGGCCCACTCCCAGCGCAGGATCGTGCGCGTCGGTGGCGACATGGCGGGCCGGGCGATTATGGAGGCGCTTGTCGCTGCGGTCAGGCGCACCCCGTCGATCACCGTGATCGAGAACCTTCAGGCCGAGCGCCTTCTCGTGGAAGACGGCGCCGTCTGCGGGGTGGTTGCCCGTACCGATCGCCGGCATGGTGCGCGGCTGCGGTTTTCGGCGAGCGCTGTTGCCATCTGCACCGGCGGCATCGGCCATCTCTATCGGCTCACCACCAATCCTTCGGAAGCCTCTGGAACCGGCACCGGCATGGCGGCACGCGCAGGCGCGGTCATCGCCGATGCCGAATTCGTGCAGTTTCACCCGACCGCGCTCGATGTCGGCCGTGATCCCGCACCGCTTGCGACCGAAGCTTTGCGCGGCGATGGCGCGACGCTGATCAACCGTACCGGCGACCGGTTCATGCAGGCGATCCACCCGGAAGCCGAGCTTGCCCCGCGCGATATCGTCGCCCGCGGCATCTTCGCCGAAATCCAGGCGGGCAGGGGTGCCTTTCTGGATTGCCGGCAGGCGATCGGTGATCATTTTCCTCAGATGTTTCCGACGGTCTATCGGCACTGCATGGAGGCCGGCATCGATCCAGTGACGGCGCCCATTCCAGTCGCGCCAGCCGCCCACTACCACATGGGCGGCATCTGGACCGATGCGGATGGTCGCACGTCTCTGAAAGGTCTTTACGCGGCCGGCGAAGCCGCCTGCACCGGTGTGCATGGGGCCAATCGGCTGGCCTCGAACTCGCTTCTGGAAGCGGTGGTCTTCGCAGCGCGGATTGCCCAGGCCATCGCGTCCGGCAATGCAGGGGGCGCCCTGTCCGTACCGATCGTGCAAGAGGGGGCGTCGGCAGACGACCACGAAGCCGATCGGCGGATCATGGCCGATCTCCGCGACATCATGAACCGCAATGTCGGCGTGCTGCGCGATCGCGCGGGTCTGACGGATGCGCTGAGAGCCATGGCTACGATGCGCGGCGGTGACAGCATCGAAAACAGCCTGGCGGTCGCACGTCTGGTCACGCTCGGCGCGCTGTTGCGCGAGGAAAGTCGCGGCGGACACTTCCGGAGCGGTTGGCCGGCCGAGGAGCAGGCGTTCGAACGGCGCAGCGCGCTGAAACTCGCTGAAGCCGAAACAATGATCGCGGATATCATCTGAAGGACGAGACCCATGACCGACAGACCCTACAGGCCCGAATTGCCCGGTCTCCTGATCGAGGATGCGGTTCGCGCCGCTCTGCAGGAAGATCTCGGCCGCGCCGGTGATCTGACGACCGCAGCGACCATCGCGCCTGACAGAGAGGCGACTGCCACCTTCAACGCGCGGGATGGCGGCGTGATCTGCGGCCTGCCCATGGCAAAGGCGGCATTTCGGCTGATGGACCCGGACATCTCGTTCGAGCAGCTCGCCCATGACGGCGATCGGGTCGCGCCGGGTACGGCCATCGCCCGCGTGTCGGGCAAGGCGCGCGCCATCCTGTCGGCCGAACGTACGGCGCTCAACTATCTGATGCACCTCTCGGGCATCGCGACGGCGACAGCGATCTATGTCGATGCCATCGAGGGCTCTGCTGCGCGGGTCTGCTGCACGCGCAAGACCGTTCCGGGCCTTCGGGCTTTCCAGAAATACGCCGTGCGCTGTGGCGGCGGCGCCAACCACCGCTTCGGGCTCGATGATGCCGTTCTCATCAAGGACAACCACATCGCCGTTGCCGGCGGTCTGACGGCCGCGATCGAGCGCGCCCGCTCCTACGTAGGGCACTTGGTCTGCATCGAGATAGAGGTAGACACACTTGATCAGCTCGCCGAAGCGCTGACGGCCGGGGCGGATGTGATTCTGCTCGATAACATGGGCCCACAAGCCCTTGAAAAAGCTGTGCGGATGAAGAATGAGACACGTCCGTCCACCCGTCTCGAAGCTTCAGGCGGAATCAGCATCGAGACGATCGCTGCCATCGCTGCGACGGGCGTCGACCTCATCTCGACATCGAAGATCACGATGGCCGCGGCTCCGCTCGACATCGGCCTCGATATCCAGATCGGTGTCTGACTTCTCAGAAGACCGGCGATCAAGCCGCCGGAAAGATTCACAAAAAAAGCCGCCGGCGATAAAGCCGGCGGCAAGTTGACCCGTCCACGGGGAGACTTCGGGTATTACATGGCTTCCGGCAGAACCGTCAGGTCACGCAGATCGCCATCGACGCCGGTAATCGCACCGGCTTCAGTGGCGGCACCGGTTTCCAGATCGACCGTGTAGAGCGTGCCACCGGTTGCGAGCCAGGCGGTGTTCGTGCCGTCTTCGGTGGTCTGGACGTCGAAGGCGAAGGTGTCGCCTGCGCTTTCGATGCCGAGCTTGCCGATGGCTGCGAGCGTGCCGTCATTCGGCGATGTCTGCTGGATCAGCGCACCAATCGTGGCGTCGATGTCGTACATGGCGGTCGATTCGGCAGTGCCGAACGAATTGATGTAGGCAGCAGCCACGATGTTCGGCGCTTCGCCGGCATGCATGTCGCTGTCTTCGAACGCCAGTTCGCCATCGACCGTCACTTCGCCCGTGTCGATGTTGACGCGGTAGTTGGTGGTACCCGTCATGTAGCGCAGACGGTCGGCCATCGGGTTGAAGTCGACGACGACCGGTGCGTCACCGATTTCGAGCGGCGTGTTCATCGTGGAAAGCTCGGTCGCTTCACCGGTTTCCAGATCGATCGTCACGACAACGCTTTCAGGCGTAACGCCGACGATTGTGCTGTTGGCCGGGCGGTAGTCGATGCCGACCAGCGAATCGACGCCGGTGACGTCCATCGTCTCGGAGACTTCCAGCGTTTCGCTGTCGAAGAGGACCAGCGTCTTATCGCCGGTGAGGCCGAGCACAGGGGCTGCGAAGCCGGTTGCGCCGGTGAGAAGAAGAACTGTCGAAGCTGCAAGTGCTGTCTTGAAACCCTGCATGGTCGTGAACTCCCGTTGTTGGTTGCGAAGAGGCGGAGACGCCCCGTTCATGGTCCAGACACGGGGGCAGGCTGTTTGGATGCACCCGGCGCAATTTTTATTTTTTGCATCCGTTTGTCGCACCCGCGGGTATCGGAAGGGCACACTGCTTTACGAGAGGCATTTCGATGTGGCACTTGATGGTTGCGCCGGACAGCGTGACAGGGATCGGGTTTGGGAAAAGCCGTGCAGGTAGCAACGTGACATTGAACCATGCCGAGGCCTTGGCAGGCTGCGCGCGTGGCGATCGCCAGGCCTTGAAGAGCCTCTTCGACACCGAAGCGGGGCGGCTTGTTGCCGTTGCGCAGCGCATCGTTCGCCGGCGTGATCTTGCCGAAGAGATCGTCCAGGAAGCCTTCATTCAGATCTGGCGCAAGGCGCACCAGTATTCGCCCGATCGCGGATCGGCGCGCGGGTGGATCTATGCGGTGGTGCGCAACCGCGCGCTTAATGTCCTGCGTGACGGCGGCCGCGAGGAACTGGCGGAAGAAACCGATCTCGACACGCTGCGCGAAACCGCGACCGTTCATGCGGCCGACGACGTGCTCTCGCGGCTCGACCAGGAAAGCCGCCTGCGCCAATGTCTCGAGGCGCTGGATGAGCAGAAGCGCCGCAGCATCCTGATGGCGTATATCTCCGGCTACACCCACGGCGAAATCGCGGGGCGGCTCGGGGTCCCGCTTGGAACCGCCAAGGCGTGGGTGCGCCGTGGCCTCACCACGCTGCGGGGGTGCATGGAATGACCAGCACGCCTCTCAGCCCAAGCGTTGACGACCGGGCCGAAGACTATGTGCTCGGTCTGCTCGATGCGCGTGAAGAAGCCGCCGTCGAGGACGACATTGAGCGCGATCCGGAATTGCGCGCCGCAGTTGCGAGGGCGCGCGACCGCTTCCACGAACTTGATCTTGCCGCTCAACCCGTCGCGGTCACACCAGGCCTGTGGCAGCGCATCGAGAGCGCGCTGCCGACAACCGGGTCGAGCGCGCCGACCATCACGGCCGCCCCGGCACGGGCCGCAAACGACAATGCGGTGCGACGCTGGCGCATTGCTGCACTCTCAGGCATGGCGGCGGCCGGCATCCTTGCCGCGGCGCTTCTCGTGACACCATCGCAGCAGCCGCAGGCGCAGGTGGTCGCGGTGCTGATCGACGATGCGGGCGAACCGCTTGCAATCGTCGAGGATTACGGCGATCGCACAAGCCGGGTCACGCCGCTTGCCGAAATCGCCGTTCCGGCAGACCGTACGATGCAGGTCTGGACATTGCCGAACGAAGATCTCGGCCCTGTGTCGCTGGGCCTTATCGACCAGTCGGAAACGACTTTGCTGGATAACGGTCCGTCATTGCCGCTGCCGCAGCCGGAACAGCTCTACGAGATCACGATCGAGCAGGAGGGCGGCTCGCCGACGGGACGGCCAACCGGACCGATCGTCGGCAAAGGCTTTGCCAAGCGGCCGCTATAAAGCGTTTCCAAATGCATGATCAGCCCCGGCCGCCGAGCTTGAGGCCGGGCGCTGGCCGCTCGTCCAGGATCTTGCGCCGGAAACGGTAGAGCGCGGCTGGCCGGCCTCCGGTGCGGGCACTGGTTTCACCTGTCGGTTCCACCAGTTCCGCGCCTTCGACCAGGCGGCGGAAATTTTGCTTGTGCAGATGCCGCCCGGCAATGGCTTCCACCGTCGCCTGCAGCTCCGTCAGCGTGAAGCGCTCCGGCATCAGTTCGAACACGACCGGCCGATACTTGATCTTGCTGCGCAACCGCGACGCGGCCGTTGCCAGCACGCGGCGGTGGTCGAACCGCATCTGGACGCCGAGTGGCTGGTCGAGACCCGTCGACGCGACCCGCCCGTCCGTCACCGCTTCTTCGAGAAGGCCGGCTTCATAGAGCAGCTCGTAGCGCTCCAGCACGCGCTCCTCGTCCCAGGGAAAATCGTCGAGGCCGAAAGCGAGGCGCAGGCGGGAGTGCTTGCCCGGCAGGCGCGCTGATCGGCTCTCGGCCTGCGGAGCACCCGCCCAGGCAATCAGCCGCGGCAGGATCAGCGCGTCCAGCATCTTCGGTCGACCCTGGCGCCAGTCTTCCCAGGGCAGGAAGCGATAGATGCCGTGCCAGCCTTCGCCGTCATCGGCCGGGTCGTCCTCGGTCGAACGGGTCAGCGCCAGATAGCCGACGGAGACGATGTGAGGGCCGGTATCCGCCTCCTGCTTGTGCCGGCCACGATCGCCGAACGTGTAGAGCTGCTCGACATAGCCGAGCGACAGGCCCGTTTGCGCGCTTACATAAGCACGCAGGCCCATTTCCAGCGTCCGGTGCTGACGCGGGTCGAAAGGCCCGAGCGGCAGGGAGGCGAGGGCCGCTCGGTCGGAGACAGTGAGAACGCGCGGCTCGGATCCGGCGACGGTGATGATGGCCGCTGTCAATCCGATCTCGATGGCCGTCAGCCCGGCACCTTCGCCGCTCATGCCGGCGCACTGCGTTCAAGTTGAAGCGGAAAAACGAAGGGAATGCCTTGCGCCGTGTCGGCGCCACGGCCGATCGACTTCACGGCCCGCACGAGGGCGCCGTTGCGGCCAAGAAGCGCGTCGCCGATCTCGATCAGTCGCGGGTTCGGTGTTGCGAACGGCGCCGCCCGGCGCAGCGCCTGCGCCAGTTCCGCGTCATCGAGATCCGGGTCGAGCGATAGCGCCGCAATCAGCGCGGCGGCGGGTGAACGCGACACGCCCATCCAGCAATGGATGAGAAGAGGCTGCGTTTGATCCCAAGCACGCACGAAATCGACGAGCTGGCGCACATGGCTTTCCTGCGCAAGAACCAGTCCATCGATGGCAACGGCAATGTCGTTCAGCCCGAGCTGCAGATGATTGTCCGCCGCAATCAAGCCGGGGCGGTGCAGCGCCTGATGCTCCGCGAGAAGGCTGACCAGTGCGCCGGCACGGTGGCGAACGGCCGTTTCGGCAACCCTGTTCAGCGGACAGACCACCAGAAACGGCATCTCAACCGGCCTCCGCCCGACGCGCGGCTTCAGCCACCGCGAACCGTTCGAGAAAGAGCGTCTGCGCGTCTTCCGTCGCCAGCGGCTCGATCGACAGCATATCTGGCGAAACACCGCGCGGCGTGCCGAAATAGAGACGCGCCTCTCTTTCGCTGAAGCCGGCAAGCCGCGTCGCCTCGAAATAGGCCGCAATGGTATCGGCCCGCTTGATCATGGCCTTGGTCGCCGCGGACGGCACCGAGGGCAAAGAGAATCTGAGGTGAATCGCGCTCTGAAGACGGGCTTCTATCTCCTTGTAATGGCCGCCAAGAACCGCCTTGAAGGGCGAGATCATGTCGCCGATCACATATTCAGGTGCATCGTGGAGAAGCACCAGCATCCGCGTGGCCGGATCGAGCGTGAGATTGATGCGCGTGGCGATCTCCTCGACCAGCACCGCGTGCTGCGCCACCGAAAACGCATGCCGCCCGATCGTCTGTCCGTTCCAGCGCGCAACGCGCGCCAGACCATGGGCGATGTCGGAGATCTCGATATCGAGCGGAGAGGGGTCGATCAGATCCAGCCGGCGGCCGGAGAGCATGCGTTGCCAGGCCCGGCCGTCGCGGCGCGCGTTCACAGGCGTTACGCCTCGCTCGCCTGCAGGTCGGTTGGAAAGCTGAGGCCGGTCCAGTCTGCCAGGCGGATGTCGACCGGCTGGTCGCCTGCGTGAATCGCCTTGCCAGCGGCAATCGCAGCCCCGGCCTTGTCGATGCGCACGATCGCAAGCCCCTCGCTGCCGGAACGGCTGCCAAGCGTGCCGATCGAGCGGTTGTCGACGGTGATGTCGATATCGCCCGTCGGCAGATCCTGCGACCCCGAAACCAGCACCAGCCGCCGACGCGCAGTCGCCCGGTGCTGCATGCGCGAGACGACTTCCTGGCCGACAAAGCAGCCCTTCTTGAAGGAAACCCCGCCATTGCGGTCCATCAGCACGTCGTGCGGGAAAGCATCGGAGGGCGGAAAGTCGGCGCCGAGCTCCGCGACGCAATTGGCGATGCGAAGCTTCACGTAATCTTCCGCCGACCCGGTCACCCGCTCGTGCCGTGGCGCGTAAAGGCGATAGACCGTCTCTGTGCTTCGAAAGCGTGTATCGCGCAGCGCACCTCCCGGCCGCTCTTCCTGCCAGATCGCCGTGACGTGCAGGTCGTCCGCGCGCGCCATCTCGAGCTTGGCGCGCAGCCGGTAAAGCGTCATGCGGCGGACGAAATCGTCGGCGTAGGCGGCATCGATATCGATCAGGAAGCCGGTATCCGCGTCGCGGGCGATCACGAAATCGAACATGATCTTGCCTTGCGGCGTCAAGAGCGCGCCCGCTACGGCATCGCCGGCGGCAAGCCCATCGAGATCAGGCGTCAGGACGTCCTGAAGAAGCCGCTGGGCATCCGGTCCGATAAAGCGAAGAACGGCGCGATCTTCCAGGGTGACGATCGGCATGAGGGCGGAGCTCCCGTCAAAATCTCTTGGCGCTCGGCACAGGTAGCGTTCGGTCAGCGGCCCCGCAAGGGTGACAGAGTAGCGGTCTAAGAAGGCCGAGTTCTACTGCAGCGCGCGATCGGGGGAAAATTCACCCGCCAGCAGTCGCTCCTTGAGGTCTGCAAGAAGTTCGTCGGCACCTTCTTCGCCGTAGAGGCGGACAGTCTCGCGCATCGCGGTCGCCAAAGCCGCATCGACGAGAATTTCAGGCTCGATGCCGTCGGCCACGCCATCGGCCCAGGCATCGTTCTGGTGTTCGAGCGCGACCTGCATCTTTTCATGCACGATCATCTCGTCAATCTCGTTCAGGCGATGTTCGGTGGCGATGGCCATGGGCGAGAATCCATATTTCCGTTTCGTTAAGCTCTAGCACGCCGCTTCCCAAAACGGGACGCCTCGCTGCCAAAAGAGGTTAACAAGGCCCTAATTCCCGAACCTTGCGATGATTTCAGACGCCAGTGTTGCGCCTTCGCTACGGTATCTGGCCCGTGCTGCTTCCGCCGATGGCGTGCACCGCGTGTAGACCGACGCAAAACTGCGGTAGCCGCGATTGAACGCTGCCGTCAGCCGCGCGCTTCTGGCTGCTTCGGGCGCTTCCGCGGCAATCAGCTGCTCCATGAGGTCGCGCCAGTCGGACACGTCGCTCGATGAGGCAGCCTCCTGGCCGTCGTCGGCGTCGCTCGCAGGCTCGGTCCGGCACAGCGTCTGCAGGTAGTGCACAGACCCGACGATCTCCGAAAGCCTGATCAGCCGGTCGTCATAGGGCACTTCGGGTGGCGCCGCTGGTTGTGGGGTGGTCGTCGATTCGTCTGTGCTTTCCATCGCGTCCGGAGCCGCCGGCTCCTGCGCAGCGCCGGGCTCGATCACAGGCAACGAGAGCAAGACCGCGAGCAGGAGGGCAACGAGCGAAGGATGCAGCAAGCGAATCGTTTTTCCTGTCCCTGTCAGTGTCATGGGTGGAGGGCTATCAGCTTTCCGTGTCGAGGCTAAGGCGGATCAGTCCAAGTTCCACCAGACATTCGCGCACGCTCGGCGGCATCGGCAATTCATCCACGTCCTGCGCTCCGAACCAGCCCGCCTCCAGTGCGTCGTCGCTCGCGATCGGCCGCGACGGGCCCGTTGGATCGAGTGTCGCCTTGTAGACCGTGAGACTGAACCAGCTCGTGACACGCCCATCCGCATTGACGTCCTTCAGGTCATAGCTCTTGAATGGCACGGGCGCTTTGCCGATCAACCCGGTCTCCTCGCGCAATTCTCGAAGCGCCGCATCTTCCAGGGCCTCCCCCTCGTCGACGCGCCCGCCGGGAAATGCGTACAGGTCCTGCGCGGGCGGATTGGCGCGCTTGACCAGGAGCACGCGAACGCCATCGACAAGGATCGTCGAGACGGCTGCACGTGGCTGTTGAAACTCAAGATCAGACGACATTTTGCCTTTTCAAAGATCCCGCTAAGTAGCGTAAGCTTCCATTAGAAAATGCTTGGGGGCATTCATGATTTTGAAGACGGCTGCAACGCTGGCAATGCTGGCCGGTCTTGGACTGGCACTGGCATCCTGCCAGACATTGAACGAGGCTGAATGTCAAACCGTGAGCTGGCAGACGCTGGGCCAGCAGGACGGCGCGCAGGGCAGGGCAACGACCTATATCGGCCGACATCAGGAGGCCTGCTCGAAACATGGGCTGCCGATCGACACGGTTGCCTGGCAATCGGGCTGGGAGCAGGGCATTCGTCAGTATTGCACGCCGGACAACGCGCTGAATCGTGGCCGCAACGGCCAGTCGGGCGAGAACAATTGCCCTGCTGATCTCTCCGCCGGCTTCTCCAACGCCTATCAGGTCGGCCGGGCCGTCTATGATGCGCAGGTCGAGCGCGACCGGCTGACAAACGACCTCAATGCGGCGACGCAAAGCATTGTCAGCGCTGCAACGACCGAGGAGCGCGCCGTCATCCAGACGCGGCTTGTCACACTTCAGGCGCAGATCCCCGAAGCGGAACGCCGGTTGAGCCGCGCGCGCGAGCGCTACGACGACTATCGCTTCGGCGGATATCGTGGTGGCTTCCCTGGCGCTGCGGGCTATGTCGGCCAACCGGTCTATGGCGGCGCGCCGAGGGCGATGCCCGTCATCCAGCCGCCTCTTACCCCGGCCTATTCAGCGCGTCCCGGCGCTTATTGATCGCAGAAAAGGCCGCTTGACCGGGTGAAGCCCCGGTGGCATCGCTTCTGGCATGTGTGGTCGTTTTGCACTTTCAGCGATGCCGGAAGAAGTTCGGGAATTCTTCAGCCTCATGGAGCTGGAAGACTTTCCGCCCCGCTACAATATCGCGCCGACACAGCCGATCGTGATCGTGCAGGCGACGGAGCCGGCCAATGAAGGCTCCAACCGGCCGGACCGGCAGGCGCTTCTGGTGCGCTGGGGGCTTCTGCCGCGCTGGGTAAAGGACACCAAGGCCTTTCCGCTGCTGATCAATGCACGCTCGGAGACGGCGGCGGAGAAAGCGGCGTTCAAGGCGGCCATGCGCCATCGCCGAGTGCTCGTGCCTGCATCGGGCTTTTACGAATGGCGGCGCGGCGAAGGCCGCAAGGCGCGCTCGCAGCCGTTCTGGATCCGCCCTCGCGGTGGCGGCGTGATCGCTTTTGCCGGCTTGATGGAAACCTATGCGGATGCAGCAGGCGGCGAGATCGACACCGCCGCGATCCTGACCACCGCTGCCAACTCCGCCCTGTCTTCCATCCACGACCGGATGCCGGTGGTGATCGAACCGGGCGACTTCGCGCGCTGGCTTGATTGCCGGACCCAGGAGCCGCGCGACGTGGCGGATCTGCTGCGGCCGGTATCCGAAGAATTCTTTGAAGCGATTCCCGTGTCCGAAGCGGTCAATGCCGTTGCCAACGAAAACGCCGCGCTGCAGGAGAGGATCGACCCGCTCGCCGAACCGCCGCCACCTGCAGCGGACGAGCCGGCGGCGGAAAAGCCGGCCGGCGCGCAACTCAGCCTCTTCTGACTGGTCTCCCCATGAATCCCATTCTTCTGCCGGCGCTGTCCGGCTTCCTGCTTGGCGGCAGCCTCATCGTCGCCATCGGCGCGCAAAACGCGTTCATCCTGCGCCAGGGCCTCTTGCGCCAGCACGTCTTCATCCTCTGCCTGGTCTGCGCTCTATCGGACGCGCTGCTGATTGCGGCAGGCGTTGCAGGTCTCGGCGCGCTGATCAGCAATGCGCCGAGCCTGATCTTCGCCGTCACCATCGGTGGCGCGCTGTTTCTGATCACTTACGGGTTTCTCGCGTTCCGGCGCGCCCTGCGGCCGGAGGCCATGCGCTTGAGCGCCGAGGGCGGAGCCGGCTTGAAGCAGGCGCTGGCGACATGTCTCGCCTTCACCTTTCTCAACCCGCACGTCTATCTGGACACGGTGCTCCTCATCGGCTCGCTTTCCGCGCGCTATGAGGCCGGAGCGCGGCTTGCCTTCGGCGCCGGCGCCATGACCGCATCCTTCGTGTGGTTCTTCGGGCTCGGCTACGGCGCGCGGCTCTTGGCGCCACTCTTTGCGAGACCCGCAGCCTGGCGGGTACTCGATGTCATAATCGGCTGCGTCATGTGGCTGATCGCAGCCGGACTGATCGCGCGTCTCTGACCGCTCCTGATCGGTCGCGCGACAGGATCAATCCAGCTCGCGCACCGATTTTGGCCGGAACCGATCCTGCTTGTGGCCAAGCTTGGCCGTCAGCGGAGCCGCTGCGCGAACCGCGCCGCTTCCGATCGTGCCATAGCGCTTTTCGAGCGCCACGTCCTCGCGCTCCTGCTTCTCGTTGCCGTTGACCGCTTGGCGCTTGGTCTTGCCGTCCATTAAATTCTCCTCCGTAGGCCTCTGCTTGCCTCTGCCTGATCCTATTAAATCACGGCTTTTTGCAGGAAATGGGGTAACCAGAAAAAGAAAGGGCCCGGTGCGCTTTTGCAACACGCGACCGGGCCCAGTGACCGGCCCGGTGATTGGGGCACCTGGCGGACCGGAACGATGATCGGCACGACTGAATGCCGTACCGGACCGGTCGTCCATCCCCCGAACGGGTGAGGCGGTTGCATTTTCGCTAAGTTGCGCGGGACTTGACCGCTTGATGGCAAGGCGCGATAAGCTTTTCCCATGCAACAGCGTCATGGCGCCTTCGCCAACTGCATTTGCCGGATCATTATTCGCTAGCGACACCGCTGGCCCGGCCCGTTTTGTCCCGACAAGTCCTCGATGACGACAAACGCCCCGGCCAGCAGGCACGGGAGATTGTCATCCATGGGCGAGAGGCCTGAACTCAAGCTCTACAACACCCTCACGCGGACGAAGGAGGTTTTCGCCCCCATCGATCCCGACAATGTGCGCATGTATGTCTGCGGACCGACGGTCTACGACTACGCCCATATCGGCAATGCGCGCCCCGTCATCGTCTTCGACGTGCTCTTCCGGCTTTTGCGCCATCTCTATGGCGAGGATCACGTCACCTATGTCCGCAACATCACCGACGTGGACGACAAGATCAACGCGCGGGCATTGCGCGATTACCCGAACCTGCCGCTGAACGAAGCGATCCGCGCCGTCACCGAAAAAACCGAGGCGCAGTTTCAGGCCGACGCGAAGGCGCTCGGTTGCCTGGCGCCGACGGTCCAGCCCCGCGCGACCGACTTCGTGCTGCCCCGGCCGGACCACAAGACGGACATGGTGAGCCTGATTCAATCTCTCATCAGCCGCGGCCATGCCTATGACGCGGCTGGTGAAATCCTGTTCGACGTGTCGTCGATGCCGGATTACGGCAAGCTCTCCAACCGCAAGCTCGAAGACCAGCAGGCCGGCGCCCGCGTCGCCGTCGAGCGGCACAAGAAAAACCCCGGCGACTTCGTGCTCTGGAAGGAATCGTCCGCCGAAGAGCCCGGCTGGGACGCGCATTTCCACATGTCCGATTCCCGCAGCCTCGCCATCCGCGGCCGACCCGGCTGGCACATCGAATGCTCCGCCATGTCTGCCGCCTATCTCGGCCAGACCTTCGACATCCACGGCGGCGGGCTCGACCTCATCTTCCCCCACCACGAAAACGAAATCGCCCAGTCCTGCTGCGCCCACGGCACGGATAGGATGGCCAACATCTGGATGCACAACGGCTTCCTCCAGGTGGAAGGCCGCAAGATGTCGAAAAGCGAGGGCAATTTCGTCACGATCAACGAATTGTTGGAGACGGAGAAATTCGGGGGCAGGAAGTGGCCGGGCGAAGTTCTGCGTCTGGCAATGCTGATGACGCATTACCGTGAGCCGATCGATTTCAGTGTGAGGCGGCTGGAGGAGGCGGAAAAAATCTACGACTCGCTAGTTTCAGCTGCCGCGTTAGCGCCTTCGCCAATCCTTGATCCCGGAGTTGTCCTATTGCTGGCTAGCGACCTCAATGCTGGCGATGCAATACGTCATCTCCAAAGACGACGTAATGAAGCGGTTCACGGAGTTGGTTCGTTTGCCGCGGCACGCCTGTCGTTCGGTATGGATCTGCTTGGCTTAAAACGAATGTCTATCAAAGAGTGGATGCGCCAGAAGGAGCTGCTGGTCGGAATAATTCATCCCAAAGACCGGGTTTCCATTCAAAAGTCGATCGATCACCGCCTCCAGCACATCGCAAACAAAAACTGGCCCGAAGCCGACCGCATCCGCGACGATCTTCTTGCGCAGGGTATTCAGCTGAAAGACGGCAAGGATCCCGCAACCGGCGAACGCGTGACCACATGGGAGGTCAAGCGATGACCCTTTCCTCCACGCCAGAGTTTTCCGGCGGGTGCCAGTGTGGGGCGGTGCGGTTTCATATGCGGGGGGCGCTCGGCAAGGCGTCGATCTGCCATTGCCGCATGTGCCAGAAGGCCTATGGCAATTTCTTTGCGCCGCTGGTTTCGGTGGAAGCGGAGCGCCTGGCGTGGACCCGCGGCGAGCCGGCGCGCTACCGTTCCTCCAACCATGTGGCGCGTGGTTTTTGCGCCGATTGCGGCACGCCGCTGACCTATGAGGCGCCGGACGGCATGGCGCTCTCCATCGCAGCCTTCGACGATCCGAGCGCGATCGCGCCGGTCATCGTTTTCGGCGTGGAAGGAAAGCTGCCCTATGTGGACGCGCTTGCGGCACTTCCCGTGCGCACCACCGCCGACGATGAGGTCGAGAACCCTTTCCTGACATCGATCCAATCCTATCAGCATCCGGATCACGACACCGATCGCTGGCCTCTGGAAGGCGACGACCGATGAGCGCGTTGCGTGGCTTCTACCCCGAGATCGAACCCTACGAGACCGGCACGCTCGATGTCGGCGATGGCCATGTGATCTATTACGAGCGCGTCGGCACGAAAGGCGCAAAGCCTGCCGTCTTCCTGCATGGCGGACCGGGTGGCGGCATCTCGCCGAAGCAGCGCCGTGTCTTCGATCCGACGCGCTACGACGTGCTGCTGTTCGACCAGCGCGGCTGCGGCCGCTCGACGCCTTTTGCGGAGCTCGAGGCCAACACGACCTGGCACCTGGTGGCCGATATCGAGCGGCTGCGCGAAATGGTCGGCGTCGACAGTTGGCTCGTCTTCGGCGGGTCCTGGGGATCGACGCTGGCGCTCGCCTATGCCGAGACGCACCCGAAACGCGTGTCGGAACTGGTGCTGCGCGGCATCTACACGCTGACCAAGGCGGAGATGGACTGGTACTACCGCTTCGGCGTCTCGGAGATGTTTCCCGACAAATGGGAGCGCTTCGTGGCCCCAATTCCGGAAGCGGAACGCGGCGACATGCTCGCCGCCTACCGCAAGCGCCTGACGAGCGAGGATGCCGCCACGCGCCTTGCCGCCGCCAAGGCCTGGAGCGTGTGGGAAGGTGAGACGATTACGCTTCTGCCCGAGCCCGAGACCAGCACGGTCTTCGGTCAGGATGAATTCGCGCTCGCCTTCGCACGGATCGAAAACCATTTCTTCGTCCATGCCGGTTGGCTCGACGATGGCCAGCTCATTCGCGACGCGCACAAGATCCGGCATATTCCGGGTGTCATCGTTCACGGCCGCTATGATATGCCGTGCCCGCTGCGTTTCGCGTGGGCGCTGCACAAGGCCTGGCCAGAAGCCGAGTTCCACATTGTCGAGGGTGCAGGCCACGCCTTCACCGAGCCGGGAATCCTCGACCAGCTGATCCGCGCGACGGACAAATTTGCAGAGTGCGCATCATGACACGCGAACGCCTCTACCTTTTCGACACGACCCTGCGGGACGGGCAGCAGACGCCCGGCATCGATTTTTCGGTCGAGGACAAGACGCTGATCGCGTCGATGCTCGATGCGTTCGGTTTGGATTACGTCGAGGGCGGCTACCCTGGCGCAAACCCGACCGACACGGCTTTTTTCGAGAAGAAGCGCACGAAAAAGGCGGCCTTCGTCGCCTTCGGCATGACCAAGCGGGCAGGGGTCTCGGCGTCTAACGATCCGGGGCTTGCGGCGCTCATCCAGGCGGCGGGCGATGCCGTTTGCTTCGTGGCGAAGAGCTGGGACTACCATGTCGACGTCGCGCTCGGCATTTCCAACGAGGAAAACCTCGACTGCATCAGGGCTTCGGTCGAGGCGACCATCGCTGCCGGCAAGGAAGCGCTGGTCGATTGCGAGCACTTCTTCGATGGCTACAAGGCCAACCCGGCTTACGCCACGGCATGCGCAAAGACCGCCTATGAGGCGGGCGCGCGCTGGGTGGTGCTCTGCGACACCAATGGCGGAACGCTGCCCGGCGAAGTGGCCGAAATCGTCAAGAATTTGATCGAAGCCGGCATCCCTGGCGACCATCTCGGCATCCATGCCCACAACGATACGGGCCAGGCGGTCGCCAATTCGCTGGCGGCGGTCGAGGCGGGCGTGCGCCAGATCCAGGGCACGCTGAACGGCATCGGCGAACGCTGCGGCAATGCCAATCTCGTGACGCTGATCCCGACGCTCATTCTCAAGCCGCATTATGCCGAGCGCTTCGAGCTCGGCATCGATAGCGAAAAGCTCACCGATCTGACGCGGCTGTCGCGGACCTTCGACGAGCTTTTGAACCGTAATCCAGAGCATCAGGCGCCCTATGTGGGCCAGTCGGCCTTCGCGACCAAGGCCGGCATCCACGCATCGGCCCTGTTGAAGGACCCGAAGACTTACGAACATGTCGACCCGGAAAGCGTCGGCAACCAGCGCCGCGTCATGGTGTCCGACCAGGGCGGCAAGTCCAATTTCCTGAACGCGCTGAAGCGGCGCGGCATCGAGGTCGCCAAGGACGATCCGAAGCTCGACAGGCTGATCTCACTGGTCAAGGAGCGAGAAGCGTCGGGCTATGCCTATGAGGCGGCCGATGCGAGCTTCGAGCTTCTGGCGCGCCGCACGCTGGGCCGCGTACCGGATTTCTTCGAGGTGCAGAGCTTCCGGGTCATGGTGGAGCGCCGTTTCGATGCGCTCGGCAATCTGAAGACCGTGTCGGAAGCCGTCGTGCGCGTGATCGTTGATGGCGAAGAGATCCTGTCGGTGGCCGAGGGGCAGGGCCCGGTCAACGCGCTCGACATTGCGCTGCGCAAGGATCTGGGCAAGTTCCAGGCCGACATCGCCGATCTGGAGCTGGTGGACTACAAGGTCCGCATCCTCAATGGCGGCACCGAGGCCATCACCCGCGTTCTGATCGAATCCAGTGACGCGACGACGGATCGCTGGTGGACCGTCGGCGTTTCCGACAACATCATCGACGCCTCCTTCCAGGCGCTGATGGACAGTGTCATCTACAAGCTTCTCAAGAATCGCGAACAGGCCGGCCGCGTCGCCGCCGAGTAGGCAGTACGAACCATGAAACGCTCTGAAGATTGCGGCGCGCCGGGCCCGGCAGCAGCCGGCGCAAACACGCCGGTCGCAACCGGCGACACCGCGCAGGGCTTCATCACGGCCGGCGCCGCCTATCTCTTGTGGGGTCTCGTCCTGCCGTTCTTCATGAAGGCGCTCGACCACATCAACCCGGTCGAGATTGTCGCCCACCGCATTCTCTGGGCAGTGCCGGCAGGCGCCGTGATCCTCATCTGGCTTGGCCGTACCGCCGACCTGATGACGACGTTCAAGTCGCCGAAAGTCGTTGCCATGGCAGCGGTGACCGCCACCATCATCTCGATCAACTGGGGCGTCTACGTCTATGCGATCGCGTCCAACCAGGCGCTCGAAGCCTCGCTCGGCTATTACATCAACCCGCTGATCAGCGTGCTGATGGGCGTCTTCCTGCTTGGTGAAAAGCCGAACCGGCTGCAATGGGTGGCGATCGCGCTCGCAGGTCTCGCCGTCATCATTCTCACGGTCTTCGCCGGCAAGCTGCCCTGGATATCGCTGGTGCTGGCTTTCTCCTTCGCGACCTACGGCTATCTGCGCAAGACACTGCCGATCGGCCCGAGCCAGGGCTTCCTGCTGGAAGTTATTATTCTAACCCCGATCGCTCTCGTGCTGATCGGCTGGTTCATCGCGCAAGGGGACAACCATTTCCTCGCAGGCAGCAGCTTCGATACCTGGATGCTGATTGCCGCCGGGCCCGTCACGGCGATCCCGCTCGTGCTCTTCGCCTTCGGCGCCAAGGGTCTCCGCCTCGCGACCATCGGCCTGATGCAGTACAGCGTGCCGACGTTGGTGCTGCTGATTGCGGTGTTCTTCTTCGGAGAGCCATTCGCCGGGCCCCAGATCGTGGCTTTCGCCCTGATCTGGATTGCGCTGGCGATCTACACATCGACGCTCTTGAGGCGGCCGAAAGCGGCTTGAGCACCGGAAAGGTGCTCAGTCGAGCCCCATGCAGTTGGCGTAGAAGGTCGTCGTGGCCGGCCAGTCGGAAAAGACGCCCATGACGCCGACGTCTTTGGCGAGCACATCGAGCACCGTCAGAACGTCGCCATCGCGCTCGATGGCATCCGAGACCGACTGGAAGTAGTAGCCGCCACCTCCCGCGAGCGGGCCGGAGCGTTCCAGCGACCAGGCGAGGATCTCAAGGCCCGCGTCCTTGGCTGCGGTCGCATAGGCCGACGGCACGATGGTGCCATTCTCGTCGGTCGTCACCAGCATCCATATCGGCGGCGCGATGATCTTCAAACCGCGCTCGGCAAGCTCTTCCATCGACGGATCGAGCGTCGCAAGATCCATCGGGTCGAAGCTATCCTCGCTGTCGCGGCCATCGAGATAGACGACCCGATCGGCAAACTCCGGTTGGGTTTCGATCCAGTACCAGACATCGTTCAGATCGAAGGACTGAGGGTAGACGTTCACGGGATCGATACCGGCCGCGCGATAGTCCTCGAGCATCTGCGCGGCGTAGTCTTCCTGCGTGTAGCCGCCCTCATAGGGCATTGCCACCTCCGGCGCTTTGAGTTCCGGCGTCATCTTCACGCCCAGCTCGGCAAAAAGCGCGATGGACTCGGCATGCGTCATCAGCGTGCCGTTCTGCGCGTAGAGATCCGTCCGCCACGCCGCCGTGCCGCCCAGATAGGCTTCGACGCTGGTGGCATCTGGATCGGAACTGTCCATCTTGCCGCGAAGCGTCTGGAATTCCGCGAGCGTGACATCCGATGTGCAGCACTGCGCCGAAGCTTGACGGCCGGTCTGCGGGTCGGCCGGTGTGAAGGGCACGCTGCACTGGTTGGCGAGGTCGGTCGCCAGAATGTTCGTCGTGGTGTGCAGATCGCACTGGCTGTGCCGGCAGACGAGTTCGCGATCCTTGGTGAAGGCCACGTCGCACTCCAGAACGCCTGCGCCCATGCGGGCGGCGGCGACATAGGATTCGCGCGTGTGCTCCGGAAACTGCAGCGGCGCGCCGCGGTGTCCGATTGAAAACTCGCTGCGGTAGAACGGACCCGCCTCGCAAGCCTGGAGCGCCGCTTTGAGCTCACCGTCTTCCAAATCATCGACGAGATAGAAGGGGCGTGGACCAAGATCGGCCGGAACCTGCTCCTGGGCAAAACCGGCGGTGGCCGCAAAAGCGATCGGCACCTGCCAAACAACGGTCAGAAAAAGAGTTCGAATCGACATCGGCAAGGTCCCAAGCTGCGTTGAACGTGGGACCAAATCAGGTTCCGCTGACAGTCATGTGACGGTCTTGATCAACCGCCGTCGCTCCACCTGACCCGATAGAGATCGAAGCGCCGATCGCGCAGATTGCGCACCGCTCCCTGGGCGCGCGCCCACTGGATGGTGCCGATATTGAGGTCGGCGACGGTCACCATCTCGACATTGACGCTCGCTTCCGCCGCGATGCCGTCGCGGGCGAACGGCATGTCGCACGGCGTCAGGATCGCGGACTGCGCGTAGTTGATGTCGAGATTGTCGACATTGGAGAGATTGCCCGTAATACCCGATGTCACGACATAGCACTGGTTTTCGATCGCACGCGCGGCCGCACAATAGCGCACGCGCAAATGGCCGTGCCGCGTATCGGTGCAGTAGGGCACGAACAGGATGCGCGCACCCTGGTCGGCGAGGCGACGCGCGACCTCCGGGAATTCCGAATCGTAGCAGATCATCACGCCGATCGGTCCGCAGTCGGTGTCGATAACGTCGGTCACGTCACCGCCGACGATCCCCCAGTATTCGCGCTCGTCCGGCGTCGGATGAAGCTTCTCCTGCGCATGGATCGTGCCATCGCGCAGGAACACATAGGACACATTCTGGATATCGCCGTCCTCGGCAATCGTGGGGTGCGATCCGCCGATGATGTTGATATTGCAGCCAAGCGCCATCGCCTGCATGCGCTCCACGAATTCCGGCGTATAGGCGCTGAGCCTCTTGATCGCCTCCGAAGGCGGCCGCTCGGGTTCACTGGACAGGAGGATCAGCGTGAAGAGCTCCGGAAAAACGACGAAATCCGAGCCGTAATCGGCCGCGACTTCGACGAAATAGCGCACATGATCGAAGAACTCGTCATGGGTCGTGACCTTGCGCGCCGCGATCTGGACCGTCGTGACGCGCACCGTATCGCGGCCGCGATGCGAAAGCGGCTGTGTCGCGGCTGCCGGATCGAAATAGGGGTTGTTCCAGACCATCAACGCCGCGTGGCCGCCGGCCGGCTTGTCTTCCGGATGATAGCGGCGCAGGACACGGACAGGCTCGAAGCCGAGCCGCATCTGGAACGAGATCACCGGATCATCGACGTCGCGCGTTTTGACCGCTTCGAGATAATCGTCCGGCTTCGGATAGGCCTTCTTGGCGCGTTTGTAACCGGCAAGCCTTCCGCCAAAGGCGATGCCCTTGAGGTCGAGCTGTTCGCACAGCCGCTGGCGGACCTCGTAGAGCCGCTTGCCGATCTTGGCCCGCCGTCGGCCGGGATCCACGCAGATCTCCACGCCATAAAGCCAGTCGCCCTTGCCATTGTGCCGGCTTGCATAGCCACCGCCGGTGATGTCGTCCCAAGTGTGCTGGCGAAAGATCTGCCGCTCCGCCAGCTGCAGCGTGGCAGCATATCCCACAATCTCGCCATCGAAGACGGCCACGAACTGACCTTCCGGAAACGCATTGATCTGCCCCCGGATGATGCCCGGCTGATACGGCGTCTCTTCCGGATAGACGCGCGAGGTCAGCGCGATGATCGCCTTGACGTCGCCGGCGACGGCGTTGCGGACTTCAAGACGGGGCTTTTCGGACAATGTGGGCATGGATCGACGGAAACTCTCAGCGGGAGGACGATGGTGCGGCAACCCACAACATAGTCACGCGTGCCGAGACGGAAAGCTTTTGATGCAGAACCGGGCCTACATCCGATCGATGATCTCGGCTTCGCCGGATTTGCCGTTGGGCTGGCTGCCGGCTGCGATGATGGCGGGGACGATGTCGTCGACCCGGTCGATGACGAGGGGCTGCACGAGATGCGCCGTATGCAGGAAACCCTCGGCCGCCATGTGGTCCATCAGCGCGATCAGCGGGTCCCAAAAACCATCGATATTGGCGAGCACCATCGGTTTCTTGTGCCGGCCGAGCTGCGCCCAAGTCATGATCTCGATGATTTCCTCGAGCGTCCCGATCCCGCCGGGCAGGGTGACGAATGCGTCGGCGCGTTCGAACATGGTGTGCTTGCGCTTGTGCATGTCCTCGGTGACGATCAGTTCGTCCAGCTGGCCGAGCGCCTGTTTCGTGGCCTCTTTTTCCATGAGGAATTCGGGGATGATGCCCGTCACCGCGCCGCCGCCATTGATGACGCCATCGGCGACCGCGCCCATGACGCCGCGTGTTCCACCACCATAGACGAGTCGAAGTCCGTGCGCGGCGATCGAACGGCCAAGCGCTCGTCCGGTTTCGGTGTAGACGCCGTTACGACCGGGCTGGGAACCGCAGTAAACGCAGACGGCGCGAATCTCTTTCATCGATTGGGTCATACTGGGAGGAAGCCTTCCAAAGCTGCGTGCGTCAAGCACCGTCGGGCCGGACCATCAGTTGAATTCGAAGCGCATTTGAAGCAATTGGCACGATACTTGTTACGTGTCTCCAAAATCGCTAGCGTGTATTAAAATTGAACGGGTTCGGGCCCCGTTTGGAGAAATTCGATGAATCAGGGGAATGGCGGGCTTCTGGCGCTGTGTGGACTGCTGGGGGTGATCGCTTTCGGCGTGCTCTTCGTGGCTCCGCGCTTCTTGGAGCCGGCGACAGAACAAACGGCAGTAGAAGAAACGGCAGTCGAAGAGGCGGCTGGGTTGCCTGAAACGGCACCCGCCGTGACCGCATCCGAGCCGAGCGGTGGTGATCGGACGGCCGAGGGTCGGCAGGATCGCACAGTTGCCGATGAGGACGCCGCACCGGAAGCGCCGGCCGTCGCCGACCAGCAAGCTGCGCCTGCCGATGTGGCCGCTGGCACCCCGGCACCCATCGACGAAATGACGCAAGCACCAACCGCAGCAGAGCCTGCCGTCGAAGCTGATGCTGATGCTCAGGCTTCGGATGAGACATCGGAAACGGCAGCCGATGTGAGCACCGACCCTTCGGAGCCGGGCTTCGACCTGCTGCGCGTCGAGCCGGATGGCTCGACGGTGATCGCCGGCCGCGCCGAGCCAGGCACGCGCGTAGACGTCATGAATGGCGAGGATGTCGTCGCTTCCGCCGATGTGGGTCCGAGCGGCGATTTCGCGGCGGTGTTCGACGAGCCACTGGAACCGGGCGATTATCAGCTGACGCTGCGCGTCACCGGCGACGACCAGCCGGAGGTGTTTTCCGAGGAGGTCGCGACGATCAGCATCCGGCGCGATGGCGGAAGCGAGCTGCTCGCCATGGTCACACGGCCCGGCGAGGCAAGCCGTATCGTCAACGTCCCGAGTTCGGGCGGCGAGGGGATGCCGCAGGCGTCGAGCGACGTCTCCCAGACGCTGGCCGCAGAGACGAATGCTGCGGAAAGTCAGGAAACAGCGACACCGACAGCCGATGCCGCGGGAGAAATGGCGGAGCAGGAAGAGGATGCAGCTTCCGCGGCAGAGGTGCCGGCCGATAGCGCTGAATCCGCTCCCGCTGTGTCCGATGCGCAGGCGGATGTGGCGGCACTTGCCCCCGAGCCGGAGCAGGAAGCAGCGCAAGCGCCCGCGGCCACCACTGCACAAGTGCGCATCGATGCTGTCGAAGTCGAAGACGAGCGGCTTTTCGTGGCCGGTTCGTCACCGCGCGGCACCGAGGTGCGTGTCTATGCCGATGATCAGTTGATTGGCGATGACAGGGCAAACAGCGAAGGCCGCTTCCTCGTCGAGGGCAGGATGGCGTTGAGCGTTGGCGAGCACACCATCCGCGCCGATCTCGTCGATCCTTCGGGAACGGTGGTCGCGCGCGCTCTGGTTCCATTCGATCGACCGGAGGGCGGCATGGCCGCGGCAATTGCCGCAGCGGAGGCCCCGTCGATGGGAGAAGACATCGCGGTCGTCACCGATCCGTCCCCGCTTGCCGTCGAAACGCCCGAAGACCGGCTGGCGGCAGCCGCGCCCGATGAGGCTGCGACCGGCGGCGAGACGACGGCGCCTGGACGGACCGATCGTGTTGCCGCGACCGGACCCGCTGCGTCGGCGCCCGGCACGTCCGCGCCCGACGCGTCTGCACCCCAGCCAGCGGTCGAGGCACCCTCGAGCGAGGATCCAGCTACAGCCGGCGACACGTCGCCAGCCTTCAGCCCGGCGGGTGAAGCCGATACCGCATCGAGCGAGGCGCCGGCACCGGCTGAGACCGAGACGGCCGCTGCCCAACCGGCAGACGAGCCCGTGACGGTGACGCAGGAGGCACTGACGCCATCGCCCGCTTCGGTCATCATCCGTCGCGGCGATACGCTGTGGCAGATTTCCCGGCGCGTCTACGGGCAGGGCGTGCGGTACACGACGATCTATCTTGCCAACCAGCAGCAGATCGCCAATCCGGACCGCATCCTGCCGGGGCAGATCTTCAGCGTTCCCGACGAAGCGCTGGAGAATTCCGAGCAGCTTCACCGCGATCGGCTTCGGGCGAACTGAAGCCGACAGTCGCGGCCGGATTGAAGCGTCGTCCGACTGATCGTAGGACGCCGATAGGCTTGCCCGCGATCTAGACATGGAATGCTTCATCGTATATCGCCGATGAACGATGCATAGCTGCTGCCCCTCATCCTCGGACGCCGCGAAACGCGATGCGGTGATGGCCGAGCGCCTGCAGGCGTTGGCCCATCCCGCTCGGCTGAAGATCCTGCGCCTGCTGGCTCACCGTGACGCGTGTTGCTGCAAGGATGTGGTCTTGGAGATCGGTCTTGCCCAATCGACGGTCTCCCAACATCTGCGCACGCTCGTGCAGGCGGGGCTCGTCCTCTACCGGCCAGACCGCCAGGCCTCTCGTTACAGTCTCGATGAGGAGGCGGTGTCGCAACTGGCCAAGGACCTCGGCGGATTGCTTGAAAGTTGCTGCAGTGCGCCGAAGACGGCGCGATGCGATGAGCCGGTCGGTGCCGGCGGAAGGTAAAGATTGATGGCTTCGAAGACTGTGTCGGCGGATTCCGGCAATCCGCTGCAAACGTTGCGCAACCTCTGGCCCTATATGTGGCCGTCCGCTCGCCCGGACCTGAAGCGCCGTGTCGTCTGGGCGACGCTGTTCCTCGTCCTGTCGAAGATCGTGCTGATCGTCGTGCCCTATTTCTTCAAATGGGCGACGGATTCACTGAATGGCGAGTTGGCGATGCCGGATTTCGTGCCGCAGCTTCTACTCGGCGGCGTCATGCTGGTGATTGCCTATAACGTTGCGCGCATCGTTCAATGGGGCCTGAACCAGCTGCGGGACGCGCTTTTCGCCAGCGTTGGGCAATATGCGGTGCGGCGTCTCGCCTACCAGACCTTCGTGCATATGCACCAATTGTCGCTGCGCTTTCATCTCGAGCGGCGCACCGGCGGCCTGTCTCGCATCATCGAGCGTGGCACCAAGGGCATCGAGACGATCGTGCGCTTCACGATCTTGAACACGGTGCCGACGCTCCTGGAATTCGCGATGGTCGCGGCGATCTTCGCCTTTGCCTTCGGGTTTTCCTATTTCGCGATCACCGCTCTGACGGTCTTCTTCTACAGCTGGTTCACGATCCGCGCCTCTGATTGGCGCATCGGCATCCGCCGCGCGATGAACAATTCCGACACCGAAGCCAACACCAAGGCGATCGACTCGCTCCTCAATTTCGAGACGGTCAAATATTTCGGCAACGAGACGATGGAAGCCAAGCGCTTTGATCAGTCCATGGAGCGCTACGAGAAGTCGGCCACACAGGTGTGGACCTCGCTCGGCTGGCTCAATATGGGGCAGGGCGTCATCTTCGGTATCGGAATGACACTGATGATGGTGCTGTCCGCCATGGCGGTGCAGCGCGGCGAGCAGACGATCGGCGATTTCGTCTTCGTCAACGCGATGCTCATGCAGCTTTCGGTGCCGCTGAACTTCATCGGTTTCGTCTACCGCGAAATCCGGCAGGGCCTGACCGACATCGAACAGATGTTCGATCTCTTGGAAGTCGATCCCGAAATAACGGACAAGCCGGGCGCCGCTGCCCTTGCTGTGAGCACCGGCGCGATCCGTTTCGACAATGTCCATTTTGCCTACGACCCGGCGCGGCCCATCCTGAAAGGCATCTCCTTCGAGGTGCCGGCTGGTCATACTGTCGCTATCGTCGGACCTTCGGGTGCAGGCAAGTCGACCATCTCGCGGCTGCTCTATCGCTTCTATGACGTGCAGCAGGGCAGCGTGACGATCGACGGGCAGGATGTACGCGATGTCACCCAGAAGTCTCTGCGCGCCGTCATCGGCATGGTGCCGCAGGATACGGTGCTCTTCAACGATACGCTGGAATACAACATCCGCTATGGCCGCGTGGATGCGAGTGAAGCCGAGGTTCACCAGGCCGCCGAGCTGGCGCAGGTCGGCCGCTTCATCTCGTCCCTTCCCGAGGGGTATAAAACGATGGTCGGCGAGCGCGGGCTCAAGCTTTCTGGCGGCGAGAAGCAGCGTGTCGCCATCGCGCGCACGATCCTGAAGGCCCCACCGATCCTGATCCTGGACGAGGCGACGTCGGCGCTAGATACCGCCACCGAGCAGGAAATCCAGACATCGCTCGATTTCGTCTCCAAGGGTCGCACCACGCTCGTGATCGCCCACCGGCTGTCCACCGTCATCGGTGCCGACGAGATCATCGTGCTGCAGGATGGGAAGATCGCCGAGCGCGGGCCGCATGCGCGCCTGATTGCTCAGGGCGGTCTTTATACCGCGATGTGGGACCGCCAACGCGAGGCGATCGAGGCGGAAGAGAAGCTCAAGAAGGTGCAGGAAGAAGACGAGTTGGGCGTGGTCGTTCGTCGCAGAACTCTCGAGGGCGACCCTGCCTGATCCCTTCGAGGCCTATTCAAGGAACCCCAATTGCCGCCGGACCGTTGCCGCTGAGGTGCTGACGCGCTAGAGCCCTCCCATGCCAATCGGGGCCGGCGCCTCGAAGCAATCGATATCGGAGTGAGAAGACATGGACGTCTGGCACAGCATCAAAAACGTGCTCGTCCCAGTGCGGCGGGAGGGCTATCCCTTCATCGCGGTATTTCTGTTGGCAGCGATCCTGCTTGGCTTCGTCGCCGATTGGCTGTTCTGGATCGGGCTGATCCTGACGGTCTGGTGCGTCTATTTCTTCCGCGATCCGGAGCGCGTGACGCCGATCGACGAAGATTTGGTGATCAGCCCGGCCGATGGCAGGGTTTCGGCGGTCACCCGCGTAGTCCCGCCGGCGGAACTGGACCTTGGTGCCGCACCGATGCTGCGGATCTCCGTGTTCATGAACGTTTTCGACTGCCACGTGAACCGCGCGCCGCTCGCCGGTTCAATCGACCGGATCGTCTATTCCAAAGGATCGTTTCTGAACGCCGAACTGGACAAGGCGAGCACCGAGAACGAGCGCAACGGCATGGTGATCACGACAAGCCGGGGCGAGATCGGCGTTGTGCAGATCGCGGGCCTGGTTGCCCGCCGCATCCTTTGCTTCGTCGAGGAAGGCGATCGCCTGGAGACAGGCGGGCGATTCGGCCTGATCCGTTTCGGCTCGCGGCTCGATGTCTTCCTGCCGGAAGGCGCGCGCCCGCGCGTGGCTGTAGGGCAGACGGCGATTGCAGGGGAAACGGTGATCGCGGAATTCAATTCGCCCAAGGGCCCTGTGGTCACCCGCCGCGACTGATCTGTGCAATCAAACAAAGCTTGAGAACCATCGAGGACGACGGATGACAGAGCGACCCCGCGACGACGCCGAGACCGACGATTTCCTCGATCAGCCGTTCAGTTCGTTCGATCCTGATCACGACGAGGGCGACCCGGACAATGCGATGGGGCCGCGCCTGCGCGAGATCTCCTTCCGCATGATGATCCCGACTATCATCACCGTGCTTGCGATCTGTGCCGGTTTGACCGGTATCCGGCTGGCTTTCGAAGGCCGGGTGGAACTCGCTGTTATCATGGTGCTCGTCGCGGCGTTTCTGGATGGCGTCGATGGCCGCGTCGCGCGCCTGATGAAATCCTCATCCCGCTTCGGCGCTCAGATGGATTCGCTCGCCGACATCGTCAATTTCGGCGTCGCTCCCGCACTGGTTCTCTACGCCTATCTCCTGAACCAGGCAGAGTCGTTCGGCTGGATCGCAGCGCTTATCTACGTGCTTGCAGCGGCTCTGCGTCTTGCACGCTTCAACGTGATGGACGAACGTCCGAAGGCGAAATGGCAGTCGAACTATTTCGTCGGTGTGCCGGCACCCTTCGGCGCCATGCTGGTGCTGCTGCCGGTCTATCTCGGCCATCTCGGCTTCGAGCCGGGACCGGTCTTTGCCGGTGCCGCGATTATCTATACGGCACTCATCGCGTTCCTGCTGGTCTCGCGCCTTCCGGTTTATTCCGGCAAGGCCGTGGGCCGCATCCGCCGCGATCTGGTGTTGCCGGTGCTGATCGCGATCGCAATCTACGTCGCGCTTCTGATGAGCTATATCTGGGCAACACTCGCGGTCACCGCTTTGATCTATCTGGCGACGCTGCCAATGGGTTACCGCGCCTGGCGCCGCACCTATGGCCGGCCGAAGGGGGCAGCAACGGTCTCGACGGAAGAGCCGGACCGTTTGTGACCCGGATTATTCCGGATCGCGATAGGCGAGGAAGCGGTCCTGCCGCACGTCGAAAAGCATGCCGTTTTCCGTCAGTGCCGGATCGGCGAGCTTGACGATCTTGGCGGCGACGTCGCGTGGATCGGGCAAGGTCGACGGGTTCTCACCCGGAACCGCCTGCGCCCGCATGGCGGTGCGGGTGGCGCCCGGGTTCACATTGTTGATCCGCACGCCGAAATTGACCAGCTCGTTCGCCCAGACCCGCGCCATGGCTTCGATCGCAGCCTTGGAAGCGGCATAGGCGCCCCAAAAGGGCTTGCACGAATGGGCAACGCCGGATGACAGGAAGATGCCGCGCCCGGCGTCCGACGCCTTGATCAGCGGCTCGACAGTGCGCATCAACCGCCACGTGGCGTTGACGTTGATGGTCATCACCTTCTCGAAGTCCTTCGCCTTGGTGTGCCCGAGCGGCGCGATCGTGCCGAGCATGCCGGCATTGGCGACGAGAACGTCCAGCTTGCCCCAGCGCTCGTGAATCGAGCCGCCGAGCGCATCGATGGCTTTCATGTCCGCAAGGTCGAGCGGCACCAGCGTCGCAGTGCCCCCGACGGCCTTGATTTCGTCGTCGAGCTCTTCCAGGCCACCGACTGTTCGGGCAACGGCAATCACATGCGCGCCGGATTTCGCCAGCTCGAGCGCGGTGAAATAGCCGATGCCGCGCGACGCGCCGGTGACGAGCGCGATGCGCCCCTTAAGGTCGAGCATGAGGGTCACTTATCCGTTGTTGGCAAGAAGCGAGAGCGTGCGCACATTATCGACGCCCTCGTGGTCGGTGAGCTGCGTCGGGTAATCGCCGGTGAAGCAGGCATCGCAGAACTGCGGCTGCTCGTTGTTGCGCGATGGTTCGTTGACGGCGCGGTAAAGTCCGTCGATCGAGAGGAAGGCCAGGCTATCGACGCGGATAAAATCCGCCATCTCCTCGATCGACATGCGTGAGGCGAGAAGCTTCGCCTTTTCCGGCGTGTCGACCCCGTAGAAGCAGGAGGACATGGTCGGCGGCGAGGCGATGCGCATGTGCACTTCGCGCGCGCCAGCTTCGCGCACCATCTGCACGATCTTCTGCGAGGTGGTGCCACGCACGATCGAATCGTCGACCAGCACCACGCGCTTGCCTTCCAGCATGCGCTTGTTGGCATTGTGCTTGAGCTTCACGCCCATATGCCGGATGGCCGCGGTCGGCTGGATGAAGGTACGGCCGACATAGTGGTTGCGGATGATGCCGAGTTCAAACGGAATGCCCGACCCTTGCGCGAAGCCGATGGCCGCGGGCACGCCGGAATCCGGTACGGGCACGACGAGATCAGCATCGACCGGGCTTTCGATGGCGAGCTCGGTGCCGATCTTCTTGCGCGCTTCGTAGACGTTGCGGCCTTCGATGATGGAATCGGGCCGCGCGAAATAGACATATTCGAAGATGCAGAAGCGCGGCTTCGTCTTTTCGAACGGGAAGCGGCTCTCGACGCCCTTGTCTGTGACGATCACCATTTCGCCCGGCTTGATGTCGCGCACGTAGCGCGCGCCGATGATGTCGAGCGCACAGGTCTCCGAAGCGAGTATATAGGCGCCGTCGAGATCGCCCAGAACCAGCGGGCGGATGCCGAGCGGATCGCGCGCGCCGATCATCTTCTTTTCCGAAAGGCCCACCAGCGAGAACGCGCCTTCGAGCTGCGTGATGGCGTCGATGAATTTGTCGACCAGTTGCGTGCCGCTCGAGACGGCGATCAGATGCAGGATCGTCTCGGTGTCGGAGGTCGACGAGAAGATCGCGCCCCGCTTCTGAAGCTGCTTTTGCAGCGTCATCGCATTGGTGATGTTGCCGTTATGGGCAACGGCGAACCCGCCGCCGGCGAATTCCGCGAAGAAGGGCTGCACGTTGCGCAGGCCTTCGCCGCCGGTCGTGGAATAGCGCGTATGGCCGATGGCGCGGCTTCCCTGCAGCCGGTCGATGACCGACTGCTTGGTGAACGTGTCGCCGATCAGGCCGATGTGCCGCTCCACGAAGAACTGCTTGCCGTCGTAGGAGACGATGCCGGCCGCTTCCTGGCCGCGATGCTGCAAGGCATGAAGCCCGAGCGTGACGACGGCTGCAGCATCCTGCCTGCCATAGATCCCGAAAACCCCGCACTCGTCACGGAAGGCATCGCCTTCGTCTTCGAGCGTGTTTGTGGTCTCACTCGTTTGAAGCGTCATGGTTCGGACCTTTGCTCCTGGCCGATCGGCCGACGATCGGCGGGGATGCCAAAATCAGCCGTCATGCAGGCATCGCTGCCTGCTTCAGATAAGCACTTTGTCAGTTCGCGCCAGTGTCGGGTGCAGGTGGTGCCGCACCCGTTGCGTCGACTTCCACCTCGCCGCCGCGCAGACGATCCAGAATCGTCGCATCGGCATCTTCCGGCAGAATGTTGACGAGACGCTCGCCCAACTGATCGAGAAGCGGCTTGGATTTCGCCTCCGTGACCCATGGCGGCTGGCGCGGCTCGTCGATCAGCCAGTTGAGGAACAGCATGCCAACGACGACCAGCAGCACACCACGCGCAGCGCCGAAGACAAAGCCGAGCGTGCGATCGAGCGCGCCGATGCGGCTGTCGATGATGAAATCCGCGATCCGCATGGTGATGAAGGACACGATGATCAGCGCGATCAGAAAGATGATCGCGGCCGAACCGATCGTCGCGACCGTGTTGCTTGTCGTGTAGTCGGCCGCATAGGGTAGAAGCAGCGGGTAGAAGTAGAAGGCTGCGAATGCAGCCGCGATCCAGGATGCAACGGACAGCACCTCGCGCGAGAAGCCACGTACCATGGCAAGCACCGCCGAGAAGAGCGTGATCCCGATCAGGATACCGTCCAGGATTGTGATGGGCATTGTCGGTCTTATACTCCAGGAAGCGCGCCACGGGCCTCGTGACGATCGCCGCTATTTGGTCCCTTGAGAGATACGCTCAGAGCGTTGCGTCTCCGCTATCGTCGTTTGGCCGCTTCTTCGAGCCGGCAATTTTGACCACCAGATCCGCAAGCGCCTCGATCTCGGTCAATCCGGCCTGGCGAGAGGCGGGTATTTCGGCCGATGCGCTGGGCAGTACCGCCCGTTGGAATCCCAGTTTTTCGGCCTCCTTGAGGCGTTGCGCCGTGTGCGCCACAGGCCTCACGGCTCCCGACAGGCTGATCTCGCCGAAATAGACGCAATCGGCCGGGAGAGCAAGGCCGGCAAGTGAGGAAACGAGCGCCGCGGCGACCGCCATATCGGCCGCCGGCTCGCTGACCCGGTAGCCGCCGGCGACGTTCAGATAGACGTCATGCTGGGCCAGCCGAACGCCGCAATGGGCTTCCAGAACCGCGAGGATCATGGACAATCGCGCCGAATCCCAGCCGACGACGGCGCGCCGCGGCGTGCCGAGCGGCGAGGGCGCGACAAGCGCCTGGATCTCGACGAGGATGGGCCGCGTGCCCTCCATCCCGGCGAAGACGGCAGCACCCGGCGCCTTGGCGTTGCGCTCCCCCAGAAAGAGCTCGGAGGGGTTGGAGACTTCGCGCAGCCCCTTGTCCGACATTTCGAAGACGCCGATCTCGTCGGTCGGCCCGAACCGATTCTTCACCGTGCGCAGGATGCGATAATGATGGCCGCGATCGCCTTCGAAGTAGAGCACGGCATCGACCATGTGCTCGACGACGCGTGGGCCTGCGATCTGGCCGTCCTTCGTGACATGCCCGACGAGCACCACGGTGGCGCCGGTCTGCTTGGCAAAGCGGATCATGGCTTGCACGCCGACGCGCACCTGGGTCACCGTACCCGGTGCGCTTTCAGCGAGATCGCTCCACAGCGTCTGAATGGAATCGATGATGACGAGGTCAGGCCGCTTGCCTTCAGACAGCGTCGCGAGAATGTCCTCGACATTCGTTTCCGCGGCCAGCAGCACGTTCGTGTCGGCCGCATGCAGGCGCTGTGCGCGCAGGCGAACCTGCGCAACCGCTTCTTCGCCGGACACGTAGATGACACGGCTGCCCAGCCGCGACAGGGCGGCCGCCGCCTGCATGAGCAGGGTGGATTTGCCGATGCCGGGATCACCGCCGATCAAAAGGGCCGATCCGCGTACGAACCCGCCGCCCGTGGCGCGGTCGAGCTCGGCAATGCCGGTTGGGATGCGCGGTGCTTCCTCGATTTCGCCGGAGAGCGCCGTCAGCGCGACTGGTCGGCCTTTCTTGGGCGTGCGGCCCGGCCCGCCGCCGATGCCCGCGGTCGGGTCGTCCTCGACGATCGTGTTCCACTCGCCGCAGCCTTCGCATTTGCCGACCCAGCGCGCGTGCACGGTGGCACAGTTCTGGCAGACGAATTGCGTGCGGGCTTTGGCCATGCGGACGTCGACACTTTCGGCTGATGCGCAAAACGGCCCGATGCACTAGCATGGACAGGGGAAAGCGCGAACCCCGCGCGACCCTTTGAAGCGCAGGAGGCCCGCCTTGGTCACAGCATTTTCTCGTCGCGCGTTTTTGAACGCCTGGGCTGCCGCGCCGATGTCGTTGGCGCTTGTCGGTCCTGCGTCGGCGCAGGGAGCACAGCTACCGCTGACGCCGGCCTGCGGCCCCGAGGATAGGATAACGCAAGCACAAACCGAAGGCCCGTTCTACACGCCGCAGACGCCCGAAAAGCGAGATTTTCGTAGCGACAAGGCAGGGACGCCGGTCACCGTCTTCGGCTTCGTCGTCGACCCGGCATGCCGTCCACGCGCGAACATGATCGTCGATCTCTGGCATGCCGATGATGCGGGCAGCTACGACAATTCGGGCTATGCCTTTCGCGGCTATCAGGTGACCGACGCCAATGGCCGCTTCATCTTCGACACCATCATGCCCGGCCGCTATCCCGGCCGCACGCGACATTATCACGTGAAGATCGCGTCTGGCGCCGGCGTGGACCTGACAACGCAGCTCTATTTCCCCGGCGAGCCCGACAATGACCGCGATGGCATCTATGATCCAAGACTGCTGATGGAGATGAGCGAAGCAAGCGACGGCTTGCTCGGCAGATTCGACTTCGTACTTGCCTAGGTATCGGACGCGGTGAAGTCGTCGGAGCTGATATCGCGGCGGCCATGCAGGAAACGAAGTATCCGCACCTCGACATCGTCTATCCGGTAAACGATCAGACGCTCCCGATAAGCCATGCTACGCAGCTCTTCAGCAAGCTCGGTGCGATCACGCCCATGATGTTCGGTCTCGGCGATCCACTGAGCTCGTGCCATGAGCGCTCTAACAAAACGTTCTGCGGCGATCGGGTTGTCGGTGGCGATATAGAAGAAGATCTCTTCGAGATCGGTCTCGGCTTGCCGGGATACGATCAGTTTTCTGCGCTTAATCGCCTCTTCCCCTGCTCAATGATGTCCGCGACGAAATCATCAACAGAGTCCACAACCGTGTACCGACCAGCCGCGATATCGGCGTCCCCTTCGGCTATCAAAGCCCTCAGCTCCGCAAGCTTCGCTTCCTCGTTCTCCAGCAGGCGGAGCGCTGCGCGCACGACTTCGCTTGCATTGTTGAACCGCCCGGATGCGATCTGGGATTCGATGAAGCCGTCGAAATATTCGCCGATGACGATGGAGCGCTTGTGGGTCGACATGCGTGAACTCCCCTGTGAAGTGGTTAAGCCTAGCACAGGGGAAGAACAGTTGCTACTCGCCCCAGGAGTGAGCCGAGGGCGACCGACTGCTCAGGACGCTTCCGCCTTCGCAGCCCCAGCCGTCTTGCCGTTGCGGTAATAGTAATTCGCGCGCTTGCCGAGAACGAGGGCGCGGATCGACTTGCGCAACCGCTCGGACTTGCGCAGCGGCTCGACGGCGAGCGCGCCCATTTGAACGGCGAGGATCTTCGTCTCGTCCCAAACGCGATGCATACCCGGCGCCGCCTGCGGGAAACCACGTCGGCGCAGCAGGGAGTTGGCGAGGTAGAGGCTGTTGCGGCGCTTCACGGCGCGGCTTTTCCACGTGATCGCGAGCGAGATCGAATAGCTCTCCTTGGTCTGCACGTAGTGCGGCCAAAGATAGGGCACGAAGAGGCCTTCGCCCGGCTTCAGCGCATTGTGCATGCCGCGATCCTCGAAGGCAGGATCGAACGTCATGTTGCGGTGGCGCGTCAGCGAATGCTCGATCAGATCTTCCGACAGGATCGCACGGTCTTCGTTGTCATAGACGTTGAACTGCTTGTCGCCATGGATCTGGACGAAGAAATTGTCCTCGCCATCCAGGTGGAACGGCGTCGTCGAGTTGGGTGACGAGACGAAGAGGAAGCCCTGGATGTCGGTGAAGCCCGCATCGACAACCGACTTGTGGCCGCGCGCCCGGGCAACTGAGTTCAGCGCGTCTTCGAGAAGCTGACGATAGGCCGGTTCGACCTCGATCCGCTTGAGCACCATCCAGGCCCCGGCCGTCTCGATGCGGGCGACGACCTCGTCAGGCGTCAGATCGACCAGAGGGGTGGTCGACGGATCCTGCGAGATGCCGACCTTGCCGGAATTGTACTCGATCCTGTCACCCGGCAGCTTGCCGACGAGTTCCAGAATGGCGGGAAGCGTCAGGCGCGGATCGCCGGCGAGATCGTGCGAGATGCGGAAGGGCCGCAGCGGGAAATGGCTCTGGAATTCCTGATTCTGAACGTGAAGAAGGGAAGACATCAGTTAGGTTTCCTTCTGGTCCGCATGGTGGTGATGAGGGATTTGGCGAGCGCGCGGGCGCGGTAGCGCGCATCGAAGGCGGCGATGCAGAGATTGACGGCCGGCCCCTTGCGGGTCGGGATAAAGAAGTCGCACACGGCAATCCGCTCGCGCCAGACATGGTCGATCATCGGATGATCGGCGATGGCCACTGAGTCTGCACGATCGATGGCCGGGTCGTCGCAGAGGTGCCGCGTCAGGTCGACGGTCAGTTGAACGCCTGGCGAGTAACGTTCGAACGTTTCGTCATAGGCGGTCTTGAAGAAGAATGCGGAGCGACCGCTGCGCAGCACGAGGCCCGAAGCGATGACGGCATCATTGACCAACAATTCGCAGATTTCGATCTGGCCGCGGCTGGCCAGTGCCCGGCTTGCACCACTGATATAGGCAGTGTCATTCGCGTCGTTGGCGAATGCCGTTCCGCGCCGTCCTTTCCAGCCGCTGGCTTCCAGGGCCAGAAACCGGGTGATCGCAGCCTGGACTGCATCGGACGAACGGGCAATGCGGAATTCAACGGGCCCCATGTCTTCCAGGCGATGCCGCAGCCGGCGTAGTTCCTTCAGTTTTTTCGACCCCATGCCACCGCGCAGATAGGCCTCCGAGTTACCCAAGGCTAAAAGTCCGGCTCGCTCATGCGCGTTTCGGATGATCGGCTTCAATCCGCGTTCAGCGAGCGCAGCCGTGAAGGCCTTTGCTACCGGGCCATCCTGCGTCATCGCGCCAAGCCCGATCAAAGCCGCACCCGCGTCGTTTGCGGCATCGATCAGGTTTCCCGCGGCGCGCACGGGATCACTTGTCCCGAGCAGCGGCGTTCCCAGCGGAAGATAGGGTTGTGCGAAGACGAATGCCGGGACGGGCAGGCGGAGCACATGCCAGGCGTGGGTAAGGGGCAGCAGTCCGTTGATGCCGAGAGGCCCGCGCGAGACCAGCATTCGGCTCAGGCGTGCCTGTCGTGTGTTGAGCGTCAACGACAGATAGTGGCCGGGCGAGAGGAAGCCGTTGGCTTCCAGTGCCGTATCGGCCAGCGCCCGCCAGGCTTCAGGGTCGACCTCCGCTGGTCGCATGGCTATTCCATGCGCGCTGCTTCTGCCATCGACCTTCAGGTCGGCGATTGCTTCGAAGTCGACCACGGAATGCATGAATGCCAACTTTCCATCCCAGGCATCCGCTCATCGAATGCATGCAATGGAAATAGTCCGGCATAGTCGATCAAACAAACGGAAAGACAATAAATGGTAAATGAGACAGGTCGCTTAAAATTATACGTAAATTATAGTGATGAAGATCGGTAGTTCCGGGCGTAACGAGATCCAAGCGACGTCAGTATTTCATATCCGATCGTACCCGCTGAGCGGGCCAGATCGTCGAGCCGATGGGACTTCCCGATGAGTTCTACGAAGTCGCCGCACCGCACCTCCTGTCCCACGACATCCGTGACATCGAACATCGTCAGATCCATGGTGACCCGTCCCAGAACGGGAATCGCTTGGCCGTGCAGCGATGCGACGGGCGCCGGAGCATCGGTGTCGCGCAGTGGAACGCCGGAGCCGGAAAGGCTGCGCAGATAGCCGTCCGCGTAACCGACGGCGCAGACCGCAATCTTTGTGTCACGTGTCACCCTGGCGGTGCCGCCATAGCTGACCGCGCTTCCCACCGGAGCCCGCCGAATCTGCAGGATGCGCGCTTTTGCCGTTGCGACAACCTGCATTGGGTTCTCAGCCCGGTTCACGGCTTCGCCACCGTAGAGCGCGATCCCAGGCCGGGTCAGGTCGCAGAGATAGGCGCCACCCAGGAAGATGCCGGCGGAATTGCTGAGACTGGATTCGATGCCTTGAAAGGCGCTTCTAACCGCCTGGAAAGACTCGAGCTGTCGCGCGTTGTCGCCGCGATCCGGATCATCAGCACAAGCGAGGTGGCTCATGATCAAGCTAGGCCGGTCATCGGCTTCGCGTTCGGCAAGGGCGAGGGCTTCCGGTATCGTCACGCCCAGCCGGTTCATTCCCGTGTCCACATGCAGCGCATAGGGCAGTCGACCATCGCGCGTGCACGCCTCGTCCCACAACTGAACCTGCTCCATCGAGCACAGGATCGGCGTAAGGCGATGTTTGCGGAAACGCTGCTCTGTGCCGGGATAAATTCCGTTCAGCACGAGGATGCGGGCATGCGGTGCAAGGCGCCGTGCGGTGATGGCCTCGTCGATCGTCGCCGTGAAAAAATCGCGGCAGCCGGCTTCGCTTAGCGTGCGGACAACCGGTTCGATGCCAAGCCCATAGCCGTTCGCCTTGACGACCGCGCTTGCACGCGCGGGCCCTGAACGCGCCGCCATGGCGCGCCAGTTGGCCGCCAGCGCAGCCAGATCGATGTCGAGCGTGAGCGCCGGTGGCGGCGTGTGGTCTTGAGCCGTCACTCGTGGCTATCGTGCGAATACTGCAGATAGGATGTGTCGGCGAGGTCGGAGAAGCGCGTGAATTCTGCCTGGAATGCCAAGGTCACCGTGCCTGTGGGGCCGTGGCGCTGTTTGGCGATGATGACGTCGGCCATGCCGCGGGCCCGGTTCATCTTCTCTTCCCAAGCGAGATAGGCTTCGTCCTTGTAGTCGCTCGCGATCTGGTCGGGCGAGCGGCGTGGTTCGGAGTTCTGCACGTAGTACTCGTCGCGGTAAACGAAGATCACCACGTCGGCGTCCTGCTCGATCGAACCGGATTCACGAAGGTCGGAAAGCTGCGGGCGCTTGTCTTCGCGGTTTTCCACCTGACGGGAGAGCTGCGACAGCGCGATGATCGGAACCTGCAGCTCCTTGGCCAGGGCTTTGAGGCCCGTCGTGATCTCGGTGATTTCCTGAACGCGGTTTTCGCCCGCTTTCTTGGAGCCGGTCATCAGCTGCACGTAGTCGACGACGAGCACGTCGAGACCGCGCTGGCGCTTCAGGCGCCGTGCACGCGCCGACATCTGGGCGATGGAGATACCACCGGTCTGGTCGATATAGAGCGGGATCTTCTGCATCATCTGCGAGCAGGCGACGAGCTTCTCGAAATCGGCCTCGGTGATCGAACCGCGGCGGATCTTGGAGGACGAGATCTCCGTCTGCTCCGAAATGATACGCGTGGCGAGTTGCTCGCCAGACATTTCGAGCGAATAGAAGCCGACGACACCGCCATTGGCCGTCTTCTGCGAGCCGTCCGGCATCACTTCGCCCGGCTGGTAGGCCTGTGCGATGTTGAAGGCGATGTTGGTGGCGAGCGACGTCTTGCCCATGCCCGGACGTCCGGCAAGGATGATCAAGTCCGAATGCTGCAGGCCACCCATTTTCTGGTCGAGCGTCTGGATGCCGGTGGAAATGCCGGAAAGTCCGCCGTCGCGCTGATAGGCGGCACCCGCCATGTCGATCGCGGCCGCGACGGCGTCGTTGAAGGACTGGAAACCACCGTCATAGCGGCCGGTTTCAGCCAGCTCGAACAGGCGCCGTTCTGCGTCTTCGATCTGGCCCTGCGGCGGCATGTCGACCGGCGCATCATAGGCGATGTTGACCATGTCCTCGCCGATCGTGATCAGCGCGCGGCGCAGCGCCAGATCATAGATCGCGCGGCCATAATCCTCGGCATTGATGATGGTGACGGCTTCTGCGGCGAGGCGCGCGAGATACTGCGCCATCGTCATGTCGCCGATCTTTTCATCGGACGGTAGGAAGGTCTTGATGGTGACGGGGTTCGCCGTCTTGCCCATGCGAATGATGTCGCCTGCGACCTCGTAGATCTTGCGGTGCAGGGGCTCGTGCAGGTGGACCGGCTTCAAAAAGTCCGAAACGCGATAAAAGGCGTCGTTGTTGACGAGGATTGCACCCAGCAGAGCCTGCTCGGCTTCGATGTTGCTCGGCGCTTCGCGATAATGCTGGTTGGCTGCTCCGACCTCTGCGAGCTTGCGCACGGCTTCATTCATGATTTTTCCCGACGATCCCTGTCCATAATTCCCGCACGGACTGACTAGACCTAAGGGGCCACGGGGGCGAGGGGCATGTTCCAGCAATCCGTGCCCGGCCTGGAACTGTGAGTCATTTCCACACTCGTCCACAGCCCGCCCACGTCAATCTGTTAGCCGCAAGCGGGAAACATTTGACCGTGGGAAACCTAGCACGATTCGGCTGTTTTCACCCCGTCCGTCTGGGCTGGATGTGCGCGGTGAGCTGGCGTTCCGCGTCGCTGATGTAGTCGCGTGTCAGCGGCACCGCCTCGATGTCATGGGCGAGCTGGATCTGGAAAACCATGAGGTTCTGCCAGCGGAAAGCCGATTCGGATGCCGCAAGGTAAAATTCCCACATCCGGCAGAACGCCTCGTCGTAAAGCGCCTTTGCCTCGTCGCGGCGTGCCATGAAGCGCCCACGCCAGTCCCGCAGCGTATCCGCGTAGTGCAGGCGGAGAATCTCGACATCCATGATCTTGAGGCCGGAGCGTTCGATCGGCGGGATGACTTCCGAAAGCGAGGGGATGTAGCCGCCTGGGAAAATGTATTTGGTGATGAACGGATTGGTCCAGGAAGGGACATCCAGGCGTCCGATCGCGTGGAGCACCATGACGCCGTCTCTCTTCAGCAGTTTGGCGCACTGAGCGAAATAGGTGTCGAAGGCGGCCTTGCCCACATGCTCGAACATGCCAACCGAGACGATGCGATCGAACCGGTCATCGAGCTTTCGGAAGTCCTTGAGGAGAAACCGAACGCGATGCTCCTCGCGTGGCAGGATCCGCCGGTTGGCGTAGGCCAGTTGCTCGTCCGAAAGCGTGATGCCGGTGACATCGGCATCGAAGCTGCGCGAGAGGTAAAGGCCGAGCCCGCCCCATCCCGATCCGATATCCAGAACCGAGAGGCCTGACCGATCGAGAAGCAGCTTGGCCGCGATATGCTCCTTCTTGGCGCGCTGCGCCGCCTCCAGGCTCATGCCGGGCTCGCGGTAATAGGCGCAGGAGTACTGCCGGTCCTCGTCGAGAAACAGGTCGTAGAGCTTGCCCGATAGATCGTAATGGTGCTGCACATTGCGCCGCGCGCGACCGATGCCGATGCGCAGGCTCCGCTGCGAGAGGGCCAGCCGTATCCGGTTCAGTGCCCGCATCCATGGCGCCGTCGCCGTGGCGTAAGGTCCCGAATTCGTGAAAAGCAGTTCGAGCAGCGCGAAGATATCGCCCTCGACCATGTCGATCTCGCCCTGCATGTAGCATTCGCCGAGCTTCAGCGCCGGGTCGAGCGCAACGGCTCGTTCCGCACGGGCAGTGTTGAAGCGCAGATGGACAGGATTGCCAGAACCGTCGCCATAATGGCGAACCTGTCCGGCATGGTCGGTCACGGCCAGATTGCCCCGGGAGACGATCCGGCCGGCAAGAGAGTTGATCAAGGGGTTCATCCGTCCCTCCTCAACGCACCGTTGTGGAGAGAATGATCCTAGATTGTCGCCTTTTGATCAATAAAAAACGGCGCCGCGATGCATGCGGCGCCGTCTGTCATTGAGTCTCGAAGCTAAAGCGGAGACCGAAAATCAGTCCTTGGCTTCGTCTTCGTCGCCTTCGGCTTCTTCCGGTGCGCGACGATTGTCGTCTTCATCGTCGTATTCTGCGTCCGGATCGAAGAAGCCGTCTGCCGGCAGCGAGTCGTCAACGCCGTAGATGGCGTCTGCCGAGGTGAGGGTTTCGCCGGCTGCCTGGCGCTCAGCTTCTTCAGCCGAACGGGCAACGTTCAGCTCGATTTCGGCATCGACTTCGCCATGGAGAACAAGCGTGACCTTGTGCAGGCCGATGGTCTTGATAGGCAGGTTGAGGTCGACCTGGTTGCGACCGACCGAGAAGCCTTCCTCGTTGAGGAGAGCGGAGATGTCGCGGGCTGCGACCGACCCGTAGAGCTGGCCGGTCTCGCCAGCCGAGCGCACGACGATGAACGTCTTGCCGCTCAGCTGGTCGGCGATCTTCTGGGCTTCGGACTTGCGCTCTTCGTTGCGCGCGACAAGCGTGGAACGCTCGGCTTCGAAGCGCTTCTTGTTGGCTTCGTTGGCGCGCAGCGCCTTGCCCTGAGGCAGGAGGAAGTTGCGGGCATAACCGTCCTTGACCTTGACGGTGTCGCCCATCTGGCCGAGGCGGCCGATGCGTTCGAGCAGAATGACGTCCATTTTGAAGTTCCTTCTATCGGACTATGTGTTCAGTCGTTGTCATTGGCATTGTCCGGACCGTTTGGCGGACCGGTCCGGCTGACCGGAACCGCGCGCGCGGTTTCGATCATGCCGGTAAGCAGGAAGAAGACGAGCGGCAGCGTGAAGAGCACGACCGCGAGATAGGCGCCCCAGAGCACGAAGGGCCGGAAGGTCTTGCCGCGCGTGCGATGATGCATCACGGCAAAGCCGGCAAGCGTGAAGCCGGCGGCGAACGCTCCGGCGATGACCGCGCCGATCAGCGCGATCCCGCCGCCGAAAAAGCTCATTATGAGCCCGACGGCGAAGAGGTAGAGGCTCGTGCGGGACATGCGCAGACTTGCCGGCACGTCATCCTTGGGGCGGCGCTGGCGGCCGGACATGCGCACGATCGCATGGGCGAGGTAAAATGATCCGAAAAGGATCATGACCCAAAGCGCACCCTGAACGATCGGCAGCGCGGTCAAGAAGAACGATGCGTAGGCCTGGCGCTCGGCAGCGTCCGGCTGAAAGTCCGGGCTCTGCTGGGCCATGATGTCGAGGAACTGATTGACGATCTCGCCGATCATCGCCGGCCCGTAGCCCATCGAATAGCCGACCACGACGAGACCCGCGATGACGAGCAGGCAAAGCTGGAGCAGGATATCGGAGAGCGGATACCAGGCGAGCGCATTCTTCGGGCCGCCGATTTCCTCGGCCGGGCGGGCCAGATTGGCCAGATGACCGATCCAAGCGGCAGGCGCGAGCGTCGTTGCAGTAAAGACGAGGCCTGCGGACGGCGACAGCATGACGGAGACGATGCCACCGGCAACGGCCGCGGCGACGAAGCCTGCCGTGTTGGTCCAGCCGAGGCTGGCAATCAGGATGGGGAGCGTGGCGGCAGCAAAAAGCACGATGGACAGCGCCGTCGGCTCACCCGCGCTGATCGACAGCAGGGCTGCAGCGGCACCGGCAAGCACGCCGATCATCAGGGATGATGATGTGAAGTTCATCAGGTCTCGCTGTCCTGCTTCGTGGAGCAGTTAGGGAAGGTCGCCGACAGAGCAGGCGCTCGTTCCCAACTTGGGTTCTCAGAAGCGTTTCAAAGTCTGGAAACGCGATAAGTCGATTTAGGTCTTCCCCGCGCCCATCGCGACGAAGCAACCGGACGGCGACGGGCGCCGTCCGGCCAGATGTCAGGTCCTACTTGAGGACGTAGGGGAGCAGGCCCAGGAAGCGGGCGCGCTTGATGGCCTTGGCGAGTTCACGCTGCTTCTTCTGCGAAACGGCGGTGATACGCGAAGGAACGATCTTGCCGCGCTCGGAAATGTAGCGCTGCAGCAGGCGAACGTCCTTGTAGTCGATCTTCGGCGCATTGGCGCCCGAGAACGGGCAGGTCTTGCGGCGGCGATGGAACGGGCGGCGCGTCGGGATCTGATTGATATCGACCATTGTTATGTCTCCTTATCGGTCGTCGCGACGCGGACGGTCGTCGCGGTCGTCACGGCGCGGGCGGTCATCGTCGCGGCGCGGACCACGGTCGCCATCACGGCGCGGGCCACGGTCACGGTCGCCATCGCGGCGAGGACGGTCGTCGCGGTCGCGCTTCTGCATCATGGCCGACGGGCCTTCTTCGTGCGCTTCGACGCGAACGGTCATGTAACGAAGGATGTCTTCATTGATGCGCATCTGGCGTTCCATCTCGTTGATGGCCGCTGCCGGAGCTTCGATGTCCATCAGCGCGTAGTGCGCCTTGCGGTTCTTGTTGATGCGGTAGGTGAGGGACTTCAGGCCCCAGTTTTCGACACGGCCAACCTTGCCGCCGTGTTCCTCGATGATCCCCTTGTACTGTTCAACGAGACCTTCGACCTGCTGGGCCGACACATCCTGTCGGGCCAGAAATACATGTTCGTAGAGCGCCATGAGTGGCTTGCCTTTCTTCATTGTCATGGCCCGGTATCGGCGGCTAAGCCTCAACGACTTTGTCTGGATCGGCTGGCGATCCGGGAAAGGCGTCAGAACGGTCGAGAGCGGAGACACGGGAGGCGGGAAGGGTTTTACCTTCCAGGCAGGCGTTGCTTTTCTAGAGCGCGGCCTGTCCCTCCGTTCAGCCACCAGCCAGATGACCGGGCATGTGGAACGCCGCGCTTATACGGATTTTCAGCGTCAAAGCAAGCGCAAGGCCGTGCAAAATCGCCATTTCAAAGGATCGCGCGCTTGACACTGGGGCGCCTGGGGGATGACTAAGGCCCCGAAAAGCCTGCGCGGCGACAAGAAAATACAAGGATGGAAGCGCCATGAGCACAGCCTTCACATTTCCCGGCCAGGGCAGCCAGGTCGTCGGCATGGGCAAGGCACTGGCCGATGCCTATCCCGAAGCACGCGCCATCTTCGAGGAAGTCGACCAGGCTCTCGGCCAGAAACTTTCTGCCCTGATGTTCAATGGCCCGGAAGATGAACTGACCCTCACATCCAATGCCCAGCCGGCGCTGATGGCGGTGTCCATGGCTGTCATCCGCGTTCTCGATAAGAGCGGGTTCTCGATCCATGACCGCATTGCCTATGTGGCAGGCCATTCGCTTGGCGAATATTCGGCGCTTTGCGCTGCCGGTACGTTTTCGCTCAGCGACACGGCGCGGCTTCTGCGTATCCGTGGCGATGCCATGCAGGCCGCAGTGCCGGTCGGCGAGGGCGCCATGGCCGCCATCATCGGTCTCGAGCATGACGACGTGGAAAATGCCTGCCGTGACGCGGCAGTCGACGGCGTCTGCCAGATCGCCAACGACAATGGCGGCGGCCAGATCGTTATCTCGGGCGCGGCCGCGGCTGTGCGGACAGCGATGAAGTTCGCAACCGATCGCGGTGCGAAGCGCGCGCTGCCTCTGCCGGTCTCCGCACCCTTCCATTCGGCGCTGATGCAGCCGGCCGCCGAGCGGATGCGTGAAGCGCTGTCAAAGGTCGAGATGAAGGAGCCCGTCGTGCCGCTGATCGCCAATGTGCGCGCAGCGCCCGTGAGCGATCCGACCATCATCGCGGATCTCCTGGTCGAGCAGGTGACCGGACAGGTGCGCTGGCGCGAAACGGTTCAGTGGTTCGCCAAGAACAATGTCACGACGCTTTACGAGATCGGCGCTGGCAAGGTGCTGTCGGGTCTCGCGCGCCGGATCGACAAGAGCGTGGAGACGCGCACCCTCGGCACGCCGGCAGAGATCGACGCGTTCTTGGCCGATCCACCAGCTTTGCCGACGGCGCCGAGCTCTGCCCCGCCGCTTGAGCCGCTCGAATAGCGGCCTCCCAATTTGACCATTTGAGAATCGAAGGACCTGAAGATGTTCGACCTTACGGGAAGAAAAGCCCTTGTGACCGGCGCGTCCGGTGGGATTGGTGAGGCGATCGCCCGCATTCTCCATGCGCAGGGAGCGACCGTCGGCCTGCATGGCACCCGCCAGGAGAAGCTTGAGACGCTAGCGAACGAGCTTGGCGAACGCACGATGATCTTCCCGGCCAATCTGTCTGACCGTGACGCCGTGAAGGCGCTTGGCGAAAAGGCGGAAAAGGATCTCGAAGGCGTCGACATCCTCGTCAACAACGCTGGCATCACGAAGGATGGCCTGTTCGTGCGCATGTCCGACGCCGACTGGGACAGCGTGCTCGAGGTGAACCTCACCTCCGTCTTTCGTCTCACGCGCGAACTGACGCACCCGATGATGCGTCGCCGCTACGGCCGCATCATCAACATCACCTCCGTGGTCGGTGTGACCGGCAATCCGGGGCAGGCGAACTACTGCGCCTCGAAGGCCGGCATGATCGGCTTTTCCAAGTCGCTGGCCCAAGAAATCGCGACGCGTAACGTGACCGTCAATTGCGTGGCGCCCGGCTTCATCGAATCAGCGATGACCGACAAGCTCAACGACAAGCAGAAGGACGCCATCCTGTCGGCGATCCCATCGCGCCGCATGGGCACCGGCGCCGAAGTGGCCTCTGCCGTGGCCTATCTCGCATCGAGCGAGGCAGCCTACGTCACCGGGCAGACGATCCACGTCAATGGCGGCATGGCCATGATCTGAAAAAGCCTTGCATCCACCGGAACCAACGCCTTCCACAGGCGCTATGGGTCTTCCGAGTGGATGGAAAGCGTGTTAAGGGCCGCATCCAACTGGGGACGTGAAAGGCACCTTGGCCAGCGCGGCCCGAAGTGACCGGCGGTAGCCGTTCATGCCGATCGAATGTGGTTCACCAGGCGCATCCGTGGCAATTCATTGCCAAGTACAACTTGATTAGCACTGTTGCTGGCTTTAACGAGGCAGCACCGAACATAAAGAAGGTCGAGGAAACCGACATGAGTGATATCGCAGATCGCGTGAAGAAGATTGTGGTCGAGCATCTTGGTGTTGAAGCCGATAAGGTCACCGAAGGTGCCAGCTTCATCGACGATCTTGGCGCAGACAGCCTCGACACCGTCGAACTCGTCATGGCGTTCGAAGAAGAATTCAGTGTCGAAATCCCGGACGATGCAGCCGACACGATCCTGACGGTTGGCGATGCCATCAAGTACATCGAGAAGCAGCAGGCCTGATCCTGGCTCTCGCGGACTCCGCCGCGCGCATGTCGCGGCGGATCCGGACATCACGACGGCGCGTTCTTGCCGTCGTGCCCAACGATAAACGCTGGACATGACGGATCGACAGGCGATGAGACGCGTGGTTGTCACTGGAACCGGTATGGTGTCGCCCCACGGCGCGGATACCGAGACCACCTGGAAGCGTATTCTGGACGGCAAGAGTGCCGCTCGTCGCATCGAGGAATTCGAGGTCGATGACCTCGCAGCAAAGATCGCCTGCCGCATTCCGCTGGGCGACGGTTCGAATGGGACGTTCAATCCGGATGACTGGATGGACCCCAAGGAACAGCGCAAGGTCGACCCTTTCATTATCTATGCCGTCGCGGCAGCCGAACAGGCGCTGAACGATGCCAACTGGCATCCCGAATCTGATGAAGACCAGATTGCCACCGGCGTTCTGATCGGCTCGGGAATCGGCGGAATTGAAGGCATCGTGGAGGCCGGCTACACGCTGCGCGATCGCGGTCCCCGCCGTATTTCCCCATTCTTCATTCCCGGCCGCCTGATCAACCTCGCCTCCGGCCAGGTTTCGATCCGCCACAAGTTGCGCGGTCCGAATCACTCCGTTGTCACTGCCTGTTCGACCGGCGCCCACGCCATAGGCGACGCGGCGCGCCTCATCGCGCTCGGCGATGCGGATGTCATGGTGGCAGGCGGCGCGGAATCGCCCGTCAGCCGCATCTCGATCGCGGGCTTTGCCGCATGCAAGGCGCTGTCCACGCAGTTCAACGATGAGCCTGAACGCGCATCGCGCCCTTACGACAAGGACCGCGACGGTTTCGTCATGGGCGAGGGTGCCGGCATTGTTGTGCTGGAAGAGCTGGAGCACGCCAAGGCGCGCGGCGCCAACATCCTTGCCGAAGTGGTCGGATATGGCCTTTCGGGCGACGCCTATCACATCACGGCTCCCGCCGAGAACGGTGACGGCGCCTATCGCTGCATGATGGCTGCGCTGAAGCGCGCCGGTCTCGATGCATCCGACATCGACTACATCAACGCCCACGGCACCTCCACCATGGCCGATACGATCGAACTGGGCGCCGTTGAGCGCCTGCTCGGCGATGCGGCCGGCAAGGTTGCCATGTCGTCGACCAAGTCGGCGATCGGCCATCTATTGGGTGCAGCCGGCGCGGTGGAAGCGATCTTCTGCGTGCTCGCCATCCGCGACAACATGGTGCCGCCGACGCTCAATCTCGACAATCCGAGCCGCGAAAGCGCGATCGATCTCGTGCCGCACAAGGCCAAGGCCAAGCAGGTGGATGTCGCGCTCTCCAATTCGTTCGGCTTCGGCGGAACGAACGCATCGCTGGTGATGCGCCGCTATCAGGCCTGATCTGGCACCGCGGTTCCCTGTCGATATCCCGCTTTTGACACAATGCTTTCGTTTAGAGCAGGCGTGGAATCGGCTAGAAGTGGCACCTCCAAGGCCATGGGAAGCCATCGCCATTCTTTGAGATTGAAGCTTCTGCTGGTGTCGCTGCCTTTCTCCTCCAAAAGGGAGAGCAGCGACCGGGCATGAACACAAGCGACCAGGACCACGACGTCATGACAAGCCAAGACACGACGCCGGGCGAGAAGGGGCCGATCATCCCCAAATCGGCCAACGAGGCATTGAAGCCGGAAAAGGCCGCGCCTCCGCCGCCGAAGCGCTCACGCCGCGCCCGCAGCCAGCCTGTCATCTTCATGAACTTCGTGCTGTCGCTCATCGTCGTCATGGTGCTCGGTGCCGGCGCCGTTCTCTATTTCGGCAAGGTCGAGTTCGAATCGCCTGGCCCTCTCGCCCAGGCGACCACGTTCGAGGTGCGCGAAGGCGCCGGTATCATCGAAATCGCCAACGGGCTGGAGCGCCGCAACATCATCTCCGACGCGCGAGTCTTCCGCTACGGGACAGAGGCCACGATCGGCAACGACACGCTGAAGCACGGCGAATACGAAATCGAAGCCAATGCCTCCATGCGCGAGATCATGGAACTGCTGCGCTCGGGCGAAGGCATCCAGTATGCTGTCGCCGTCCCGGAAGGCCTGACCGTCTACCAGGTATTCCAGCGCCTTGCCGCTCATGAGATGCTCGAAGGCGATCTGCCGGAAGCGTTGCCGGCGGAAGGTTCGCTGATGCCGGACACATACAATTTCCGTCGCGGTACCACCCGCCAGAGCATCATCGATCAGATGACGGCTGCTCAGACCGCGTTGGTCGACCAGATCTGGGAGCGGCGCGATCCGGATCTTCCGATCGAGACCAAGGAAGAGTTCGTCACGCTGGCATCGATCGTGGAGAAGGAAACCGGCCGGGCCGACGAACGGTCGCGCGTTGCCGGCGTCTTCATCAACCGCCTGCGCGAAGGCATGCGCCTGCAGTCGGATCCGACGATCCTCTACGGCATTTTCGGTGGCGAGGGCCGTCCGGCCGACCGGCCGATCTACCGGTCCGATATCGACACGCCGACACCCTACAACACCTACACGATCAACGGTCTGCCGCCTGGGCCGATCGCCAATCCGGGCCGCGCGTCTCTTGAGGCTGTGGCAAATCCGTCGACCACCGAAGATCTCTACTTCGTCGCCGATGGCACAGGCGGACACGCTTTCGCGCGCACGCTCGACGAGCACAATCAGAATGTTGCCCGCTGGCGCCGCATCCGTGCCGAGCAGGAGGCCGCTGCAGCCGCTAACCCGGAGGACCCGGCCGACGAGATTGCGCCGATGGATGACGGCCAGGGCGATTACGAAGGCGAAATCATCGAGTGACGGCTAAGTTCAGGCCGTCTGCTACCCTCCAGATCATGACGAACGGGGCTCCAGGCGATGTCACTTCAATCGATGACCGGCTTCGCGCGCAGCGAGGCCGTTTCGGGTCGCCTGCGCTTTGTCTGGGAAATGCGCTCGGTCAATGGCAAGGGCCTGGATCTGCGGCTGCGTCTGCCGCCGGGCTTTGATCGCTTGGAGACCGAGGTTCGCGCGCGGCTGGCGGCGAACTTCAATCGCGGCAACATCCAGGTGAGCCTGAATGTCAGCGGCGACCGGGCAGCAGCGGTACCGGTCGTCAACGCTGAAGCGCTGGCGATCGTTCTGAGCTTCGCCGAAGTGCTGAAGACGAAGATCGATGCGACACCGCCGTCGATCGACGGGCTTCTTGCGATCAAGGGCGTGGTGGACCTCAAGGAACCCGAGGACAGCGAGGAAGATCAGGCTGCCTTCGCACACGCCGCGCTGGACGCGCTCGATCACGGCGTTGCCGATCTTGTCGAGGCACGGGTGTCCGAAGGCGCAGCGCTGCGCAGCGTTCTGGAAGGTCATCTCACGACGATCGAAACGCTTGCCGACAGGATTGATGCCGATCCCTCACGCAGCCCCACCAACATTCGCCAAAGGCTGGAAGCCCAGGTCGCACAGCTGACATCAGCCGGCGGCCTCGATCCGGAGCGCCTGCACATGGAAGCAGTGCTGCTCGCTGCCAAGGCCGATCTGCGCGAAGAGCTCGACCGCCTGCAGGCGCATGTGGCTGCCGGCCGCGAACTGTTGTCGAAGGGCGGGCCGATCGGCCGCCGGCTTGATTTTCTTGCGCAAGAATTTAACCGCGAAGCGAATACGATCTGCTCCAAGTCCAATGCTGCCTCCGTGACAGCCAATGGCATGGAATTGAAAGTGGTGATCGACCAGCTGCGCGAGCAGGTTCAAAATATTGAATAGAACGGGGCAGGGCATGGCGGAGTATCAGCTACCATCGGCGGCGATCACGAGACGAGGGCTCATGCTTGTGCTCTCATCGCCCTCTGGCGCCGGCAAATCGACGATCGCGCGCAACCTGCTCGAAACGGATCCCGGGCTCTCCATCTCCGTCAGCGTGACGACGCGAAAGCGGCGCGGCAACGAGATCGAAGGCGTGCACTACCACTTCATCTCCCAGCGCGAATTCGAACGCCTGCGTGATTCCGGCGCGCTGCTCGAGTGGGCGCAGGTGCATGGCAATTTCTACGGCACGCCGCGCGAGCCCGTCGAAGAGGCGATGGCCGAAGGCCGCGACATGCTGTTCGACATCGACTGGCAGGGCGCGCAGCAATTGCAGGAAAACATGCGCGCTGACGTCGTGTCGGTCTTCATCCTGCCGCCCACAATGGCAGAACTCCGTTCCCGGCTGCATCGCCGGGCAGAAGACGCCGAGGATGTGATCGCGACGCGCCTAACCAATGCGCGCGACGAAATTGGGCATTGGCGCGAATATGACTACGTCGTCATCAATGACGATCTGGACCGTGCCTTCCCGGCCGTGCAGGCGATTGTGAAGGCGGAACGCCTGCGCCGGGACCGTCGCCCGGGCCTCTTCGATTTCGTGCAGGAACTTTTGGGTCAGGACGCCCAGTAGAGTGTTTCCAGGTGCAGCGGATACCGCTTCACCGTCCGCAGACGCGACAGATCCAAAAACTGCTCTAGACGCCCGTTTCCGCGTCAGAGCAATCGGGCGAGCCGGCAGAATTCCTCGACACTCAGCGTTTCGGCGCGGCGCGTGGGTTCGATCTCGGCCTTGGCAAGCAGCACTTCTCCACCAAGCGGCTTCAGGCTCTGACGCAGCATCTTGCGACGCTGGCCGAAGGCTGCCTGGGTGACGCGTGCCAACGCGTCGCCGTCGCATGGGATCGGGTGAGGGCGCGGCACGAGATGAACGACCGATGAGGTGACCTTGGGCGGCGGCGTGAAGGCCTGCGGCGGGATGTCGAAGGCGATGCGCGCATCCGTGCGCCAGCCAGCCAGCACACCAAGGCGTCCATAGGCATCGCCATCCGGTTCCGCGACTATACGGAGCGCCACTTCCCGCTGGAACATCAGCGTCAGCGATTCGTAGAAGGGTGGCCAAATAGGGCCGGTCAGCCAGTTGACGAGCAACTGCGTGCCGACGTTGTAGGGCAGGTTCGCCACGATGCGGAGCGGGCCGGGGCCGGCCGCCTGAACCGAATGATAATCGAAGGCAAGCGCGTCTCCTTCGACAACCTCGAGCTTGCCCGGATAGTGATCGGCGATTTCGGCAAGCGCCGGCAGACAGCGCGGATCGCGCTCGATCGCGATGACCTTCGAAGCGCCAAGCGCCAGGAGCGCGCGTGTCAGGCCGCCGGGGCCAGGGCCGATTTCGATCACCGTCACGCCTTCGAGCGGACCGGACGCGCGCGCGACCTTCTGGGTCAGGTTCAGGTCGAGCAGGAAGTTCTGGCCGAGCGCCTTCTTTGCCGCAAGCTCGTGGCGGGCGATGACGTCGCGAAGCGGCGGCAGGCCATCGAGCGCGCTCACGCGCGCCTCGACGACATGTCATCCGCCATACGGATCGCCGCTATCAAGCTATCGGCACGCGCGACACCCTTGCCGGCAATATCGAACGCCGTACCGTGATCCGGCGAGGTGCGCACGAAGGGCAGGCCAAGCGTGACATTGACGGTATCGTCGAAGCCGAGCGCCTTGGCGGGGATCAGCGCCTGATCATGATACATGCAGACGGCGACGTCGTAGCGGGCGCGCGCGGCATCGTGGAACATGGTGTCGGCGGGAAGAGGACCGGTGACATCGATCCCGAGCGCCTGCAGATCGCCGATCGCCGGGTTTATGGTCTCGAGTTCCTCGCGCCCCATCGTTCCGCTCTCGCCCGCATGCGGGTTCAAGCCCGAGACCGCAATGCGCGGCTGCGTCAGCCCGAAGCGCGTCTTCATGTCGTCGGCTGTGATCTTCACTGTCTCTACGATCAACGCCCGCGTGAGAGCCTTTGGGACTTCGCTGAGTGCGATGTGGATGGTGACGGGAACCGCCTTGAGCAACGGTCCGGCCAGCATCATCACCGGCGTGATCGGACGGCCGCTCATGTCGGAGGCGCGTGCTGCAAGGAATTCCGTATGCCCAGGAAAGGCAAAGCCTTCGCCGTAGAGCACCGACTTGGCGATCGGGTTGGTCACCATGGCGCGCGCGAGGCCACAAAACGTCATGCAGGCCGCGCGGTCGATCGCTTCCACGATCGCGGCAGCAGCCAGTGCGTTGGGCTCACCCGCTGAAGCAGCAGCTGAATTGCGGAGAGGGAGGACGGGGAGAGCTTCGTCGAAAACGCCGGCGACGTCCTCGTTGCCGATCTCCTTGATCGGAACATCCAGGCCAAGCAGGGTCGCCCGATCGCGCAGGACCTGAGGGTCGGCGAGGACAGCAAAATTCGGCAGCGCGAGTTCGCGCCGCTTCAGATAAGCGTCCAGCGTGATGTCCGGTCCGATGCCTGAAGGATCGCCCATCGTCAGGACGATGGGATGCGCGGAATTGCTCACAAGGATTGTCTTTTAGCGATAGCTGACGGCAGCTTTGGCCTTCAGCTCCTCAAGGAACCGTTGCGAATTTTCCTGGCTGGCCTGGTTTTCCTGGTCTTCGGCGCGGAAGACCATTTCGGCTGCACGGTCATCCGATACCTGGCGAGCCTGGCACACGGCGATGAATTCGACGCCGCGCTCTGTCGAGCGGACAGACGTGGTGCCACCTTCGGCGGTGCTTTCGATCTGCGACTTCCAATCCGGCGGCAGCTCCGGCTGCATGAACCGGCCGAGTTCGCGAATGGACACGTCACGAAGTGATGCTGCGAACTGCGTGCTGGCGGCGCAGCCGGGGAAACGTGCGCGTGCCTGCTCGGCCTCGCGCTGGCGCTGGCTCAAAATGGCGTTGCGCTGCGCGGCAGGCACGACGAAGATCACCTGCTGAAGGATGTATTCGGTGGTGGTTGGCTTGTTGTCGCCGCGCTCCAGCATGCGCGCCACGAGATCCTGCTGGCTCATCCGGCCGCCGCTGCCGCCCTGTCCCGCGTAGCGTGCATTGACGACGCGTGGCCAGGTCATCTGCGCGCGCACGAAGCCGCGGAAATGATCCATGCCGACGCCGGCCTGGTTCAGCACCTGCGTCAGTTGTTCGATGCTCAGATTGTTGCCGCTGGCGAAATTGTTGACCGATTGCGTGACCTGGTCATCGCTCACGACACCGCCGATCCTTGCTGCTTCCTGCATCTGGATCGCTTCGTTGACGAGCTGCTCACGGGCTTTCTCGTTCAGATTGCCCGTGTCACGCTGCAGCCTGAGAAGTCCGACCCGGCGCTCGACGTCGCCCGTGGTGATGGCCTGGTTGTTCACGACCACCGCGATCGAACTCGCTGCCACTGCAGGGGCATGCGGAAGAACCGTCGCAGTTGCAGTCAGAAGCGCCAGGGCAGCCGCCGCCAAGGACGTGCGCGCAAACCGCTTGTGCCTGTCGATCATGGGTCGTGCTCCAGAAATCATGAAATGTCGCTGCATTCGATCTTTGTATTATGACGCCGCGCGCACCGAGATGGAAGGCGCAGGCGGTGTCTTGGTCGACCGATGGGGCGATTTCAAGGCTTTAAAGCACTCAGAATGCGCCGAACCGATCCAAAGCGCCGCCCGAACTGATGTCGCCGAGCGTCCGGAAGGTCAATTGCGCGCCGACACTCCAGTCCGAGCCGGAAAGCTCGCGCTCATCGCGTTCCTCGATATAGGCGATGCGGAACGTGAAGCACTCGTCGTCATAGCCGAAGCCGATTGCCGAAGTGGTGAGGACGCCCTCGCGCGCATCGTAGGACGCGGCACCAAACACGCTCCAGTTTTCCGCAAAGCGCAGTGCGCCGCTGCCGCGCACTTCATAACGGTCGACGTCGAAATTGTATTCGGGCTGTTCGCGCTGGTACGTCACGCCGCCTTCGAGCGACACGGTCTCGTTGGCGTAGGTCGCGCCGGCGTCGAACCGGTTGATGTCCATCGTCTCCTTGCTGAACCGCGATCCCGCGCGGAAGCCGAGATCGGCCGGTGTCATCAGCGCCACTTCGCCGACAAAGTCGGAGACATCCGTTTCCAGGCCGGAATTGGCTCCGGCATTGACGAAGTCGTCGCTCGCGAAGGAGTTGACGCCGCCGAGATGGTAGGACTGGCCGACGACCGCGTTCAGCGAATAGCCATTTGCGAAGCTGCCCGTGTAGCGCAGGCCGAGATTGGCGCGTGTGCCGCCTTCGATCCGGTCGTAGCCCGAGAACTTGTCGCGTTCGAAGAGCGTGGTCGCGTCGAACACGAAGCTCTGGGCGTCTTCGTTGGGAAGCCTGCCTGCCATCTGTTCGTTCGGACGCACGAAGAGCTGACCGATCGGCTCGATGATGTGGGATGAGCCCGATCCGGGTGAGGTCAGCAGCAACGGATAGCGCGCTTCCAATCCGGCCGTCGCCATCGAGCGCGCGTCGAAATCGTTGACCGCCGGAGTGAAGGCGGAAATCGCGCTCGTCTCATCCAGCTCCGTCGAGTGAAGATCGCCGCGAAGCGCGAGGATCGGTGTGATCACGAGACCAGAACCGGTCACGACGCTACGCTTCCACTCGGTCTCACCCGTCAGCCGCGACGTCGTGCCGTCGATTCCGCGGATACGGTCACGACCAGTCCCCGGAAAATTCTCGAAATCCGCTCGGGTGCGGGTCAGGCTCGCTAGGTTCACGTCTGCCGTCAGTTCACCGCCGAAGACAGGGTCGCCAGCGGTGTAATTGTAGTCGAGCGACGGGTGCACGAAGGGCTGTTGTGCATCCTCGATATCCGTCAGGCGCGGCGACTGCACGTCGAAATACATGCCGCGCAGATCGAGGTAATTGCGGTCGCGAAGGCCGGTCAGATAGACCTCTGACGTTTCGCGCTCATTGTTGAAATAGTCGATGCCGTAGGTCTGCCCGAAATTGCTGTCGGACTGCACCGTCAGGTCCCACCCATAGGACCAGCTTTCGTTGATGTTGAACCGACCGGTCGTGTTGAAGAGGCCGCGTGCATCCTCAAGACGGTCGACGGTGCGCGCGTCGAAATCTTCCGGGCTCAGCTGATAGATACCGGCTGCGCGGACCGTGACGTCGCCTGTTGCGAACCGGCGGCGAAACTCGGCTTCGGTCAGGAACCCCTGCGAACTGTAGCCGGTCACGGCAACGGTCGCATCCATATGCGGTGTCAGGGCGAAGTAGTAGGGCACCGTCACGCCGAGATCGAGCGTGCTCGAAAACGAGACCGACGGTGACAGGAAGCCGGAGACGCGCCGGTTCTGATAATCCGGCACGACCAAATAGGGCAGGTAGGCGATCGGGCGACCGAACAGCTCGAAGCTCGCCTGCTCCAGACGAATCGTCTGGTTTTCGCCGTTCTGGATGACGCGCCGGGCCTTGATCTGCCAGAGCGGTGCCTTGCTAGGATCTTCTTCGCAGATATTGCAGGCCGTGTAGGTGCCGTTGTTCAGCGTCGTCTGCGTGCCGCCGGTTCGCTCAGCGCTTTCAGCGACGAGCCGGGTGTTGTCCGGCGTCTCGATGCGCAGCGCGTTGACGAAACCATCGGCAAAATCGTCCGTCAGGTCGAGCTCATCGGCATAGATGCGGTTGCCGCCCGGTTCGACCAGTTCGATGCCGCCGACCGCCATGAGGCGGCCCGTGCGCTGGTCGTATTCCACGCGATCCGCCACCATTTGGTAGCCGTCATAATCGATCTGCACCGCGCCCTGCGCAATCACGCGCTCGGAATCGAGGTTGTAGAGCAGCTCGTCGGAACTGAGGAGAAACCGGGCATCCGGATCGGCGCTGGCGAGCACCGGCTGTTCCTGGGCATGCAGCACATGGGTCAGTGTCAGCGAGGAAACGCCAAGCAGCAACGCAGCCGCGCCGGCCTTCAAGCCGGAACGCACTGACACATCAATTCTGCCGAACGCGACGCGAACCACTAACCGTCCTCCTTGTGCAGGAGCACGGTCACTCCGAGGGCAAACGCCACGAAGACCGGCAGCCATGCTGCAACAAACGCTGGAATTGCCCCTGACTCCCCGAAGGTCCTGACCAAAACAGAGACGACATAAAGCACGAAGCCTGCAACGATACCACCCAAAATGACGCTGCGTGCCTGCCCGAACCGTGCGAAAGTCAGCGAGACTGTCGCGGCGATCACAGCCATTGCCGCGATCAGAAAAGGTCTTGCCAGAAGTATCTGAAATTGTGTGGAAAACTGCGCGGCTGAAAAGCCGAGCGAACGGGCCACCTCGATCTTTTGCGGCAACGCCCAGATCGAAACCGATTCAGGGTCTGTCAGCCGCTCCTGCACATAGGCAGGCCGCAGGCTCGTGGGGACGTCGATCATGCCGATCTCTTCCGGCTCCGCCCCCGCCCGGAAGCGCCGTGCGCCATCCACAGCCCAATAGCCATCTTCGAGCGCGGCACTCTCCGCTTCGATGCGCGAATCGACGGCGCCGTCCTGGTCGAAGAACACCATGGTGACGCCGAACATCACCAGCCCACCATCGATCGCGCCCCGGGCACCGATGATCATCTCCTGATCGCCGCTCTTCTGGCGCAGCCAGGGAACGATGTTGTCGGAGGAGGGCGCCTGATTGCGGTTGAAGATCACGCTTTCGAGGAATTGTGCCTGCGTGAAGCCGGCCGACGCCAGCGGATTGAAGACGGCGACGGCGAACACGCCTGCTGTCAGCGCCGCCGCACAGATCGGCAGCATGAATTGCCAGACCGAGACGCCGACCGAACGGGCGATCACCAGTTCATAGCGCCGGTTCAGCTGAACCAGCACGGTGATTGCGGCGAAGAGCGCCGCAAAGGGCAATGCCTGCTCGGCGAAGCCCGGTGCGCGATAGATCGAGAGAAGCGCGACGTCGAAAACGGAAATGCCTTCGACATCCGGTACCCGCTCGAGCAGCACCGTGAGGTCGATGATCAGGATCAGCGAGAAGATGCCGAACATGATCGCCGTCAGCGTGACGAGGTATCGAACGTAGAAATAGAGATTGAGCGTGCGTCCCATGTCAGTTCTGCGCTCCGCTTTTCACGGAGGCGGCCGTGGCACGCCGGCTGATGGCAACGACTCGGTCGCTGACCTGCTCGATCAGCCGGGCAACCGGTCGCGGCAATGCGGGTCTGATGTCCTTGGCAAGCAGGAAGAGCAACAGCCCGCCCACGGTCAGCGGCAGAATGTAAAGCAGCGCGATGCCGAATGCCGATTGAGCGGCGATGTCTTCGAGCAGATAGGACAGCAGGAAATAGGTGACGCCGAGGGTGAGCGCGGTGGCGGTCATCGTGCCGTTCACTTCGCGCGACGTCCGCGCTTCTCCGGCGACCAGCACACCGATAAGGCCCATGATCACGGGAAGCGTCCAGTTCGTCATGCGCTTGTGCAATTCGGCGGAGAACTCGCGCGGATTTTCCTGGAACCGCGGGTTTTCCGGGTCGGGATTGAAGAGATACGGCGTCGTCTGGTCCTTGGGAAAGACGATGTAGGCGCCCGCGGCCGGCGCAAAGGCAGACAGGTCGAATGCGTAGGACGCGAAGCGCACGATGGAGACGGCGTCGCTGTCCGTATCGCGCTGGTGCAGCTCGCCATCGCGCATCAGCAGCAGTTGGCGGCCCTCATTGTCTTCGGCGATTGCCGCTTCGCGGGCGAAATAGGTGAGTTCCTGGTCCGGATCGCGCCGATCGGCGATGAACAGGCCCCCGAAGCCGCCGTTGGGCACGCGTTCGGCGATATGCACCGTCAGCCCGTTGTCGATCGTCTGGAACGTGCCTTCCTGCAAGAGCGACGTCAAAAGGTTCGCGCGCACTTCCTCGATGAAGGTGCGAAACTCCTGTCGCGAATAGGGCGTGACGCCGTTTTCGAGAACGAAGGATGCGGCGCCCGCAAGCAGGCCAAGGATGAGGACCGGCACCACGATCAGGCGCTTCGGCCCGCCGGACGCCTTGATGACCGCCATCTCCGAATCGGCGTTCATCGCCTTGAATATCTGCACCGTCGCGAGCAGCAATGCGAACGGCATGATGAGCGGGATGACTGAGGGAATCAGCAGCGTCGCGACATAAAGGAAGCTGACGATCGTGGAGCCGCTATCGGTCGCGACATTCAGCCTGTTCAGGCCCTGGACGATCCAGACGATGGCGGTAATCGCTGTCAGAGTTCCGAGGAACGTGGTGGCGATCCGCCGGAAGATGTACCACTCGATCAGCTTCATCGGGCCTGTTTTTCATCACTCTGGTCGTGATGCAAGCCGGCCGATCGGAAGGCATGAGCATCCGTCAGGCTGTAACTCTGCATCGTGCCCCGCCAAGCGCTGCCGATAGTCGCGCCGAATGGCTAAAACTTGGCGAAGAAACACGGTAAACGAAGCGTAATCGTCGATCCGCGGCACGTATGCACCATGGGCGGCATTGCCTTTCACGTTTCGTTGAACAGCGTTTCGTCCATGCCGTCGGGGAGGTCTCTGCGCGCAGTTGCAGGTGCTGCGCCCTTGCCTTCGAGCCTGAAAAATCCGACACCTCGCTTCACAGTCTCATTGAAGGGAATACCGTCGCGCCATGACCAGGAAACTCAGCATCGCCTTCGCCAAATCCGCAAAGTCCAACGAGGGTGTCGCGGTTTTTCTCGCTCCAGCGAAGGATCGGCTTCCGGCATCTCTCGCTGAGGTAGATCCGGGCGGCGTCGTGGCCAAGGCTGCCGAGATCGCCGAGTTCAGCGGAAAATCGCTGAGCGCGGTGGACGTGCTGGCGCCTGCCGGTGCCACGACAAACCGCATCATGGTGCTCGGAACGGGAGAAACTCCGACGCACAACGACTGGACCGATCTCGGCGGTGCGCTCGTCGGTCGCCTGAAATCGATCCGCAACGTCACCGTCTATCTCGATGTGAATGGCGCGGAGACCGGTGCGTCTGCCGCCGCCAATTTCGCATTGGGCATGATGCTGCGCAATTACAGCTTCGACGGTTACAAGACGAAGAAAAAGGATGACGACAACGGCAAGTCGGAAGAAGGCGATGTGTCGGTCACGATCGTGACGCCGGATGCGTCCGCCGCCAAGAAGGCCTATGCCGAATTCTCCGGCACGGGCGAGGGCGTGCTTCTTGCGCGCGATCTCGTCAACGAACCGGCGAACGTGCTCGGCCCCGTCGAATTCGCCAAGCGCGCATCGGAGCTGGAGGCGCTTGGCGTCGACATCGAAGTCCTCACCGAGAAAGAGATGAAGAAGCTCGGAATGGGCGCTTTCCTCGGCGTCAGCCAGGGATCGTCGCGTCCGCCGCGCATCGTCATCATGCGCTGGAACGGCGGTGAGAAGAACGCCGCACCGATCGCCTTTATCGGCAAGGGTGTCGTGTTCGACACGGGCGGCATCTCGATCAAACCCGCAGCCGGTATGGAAGACATGAAGGGCGACATGGGCGGCGCTGCGGCCGTCACCGGCCTGATGCATGCCCTGGCATCGCGCAAGGCCAAGGCGAACGTGGTCGGCATGATCGGGCTTGTCGAGAACATGCCGGATGCCAACGCCCAGCGCCCCGGCGATATCGTAACCTCGATGTCCGGCCAGACGATCGAGGTGATCAACACCGATGCCGAAGGCCGGCTCATCCTGTGCGACATGCTCTGGTACTGCAACGATCGCTTCAAGCCGGGCTTCATGATCAACCTCGCGACGCTGACGGGCGCAATCCTGGTCGCGCTCGGCAATCATCACGCCGGCCTGTTCTCCAATGACGACGTTCTGGCGGAACGCCTTTCGGAAGCCGGCGAAACGACTCGCGAGAAGGTCTGGCGCATGCCGCTCGGCAAGGACTACGACAAGATGATCGACTCGCGCTTTGCCGACATGAAGAACACGGGCGGTCGCTATGCTGGCTCCATCACTGCCGCGCAGTTCCTGCAGCGTTTCGTCGGCAAGACGCCCTGGGCGCATCTCGACATCGCAGGCACGGCGATGAGTTCGCCGCAGACGGAGATCAACCGGTCCTGGGGGTCAGGCTACGGCGTCCGCCTGCTCAACGAACTGGTGCGCGCCCACTACGAAAACTGATCGGGCGATGACTGAAATCCTGTTCTACCACCTGACGGAATCCCGCCTCGAGCAGGCTTTGCCGCCGCTGCTGGAAAAGAGCCTCGAGCGGGGCTGGAGGGTGGTGGTGCAGGCTTTGGACGATGTCCGTCGCGATGCGCTGGACACCGTCTTGTGGACCTACAGCGACGACAGCTTCCTCCCGCATGGGCTCGATACCGAAGCCCATGCGGACAGCCAGCCGATCTTGCTGACGGCAGGGCAGGCGGAGGCTGTGAATAGCGCCACCGTCCGCTTCATGGTCGATGGCGCGGCGCCGCCGGACATTTCGAGCTATGAGCGGGTGGTCTTCATGTTCGACGGACACGATGATCGTCAGCTGGCGACGGCCCGCGATCAGTGGCGACGCCTGAAGTCCGAGGGCCATGCCCTGACCTATTGGCAACAGGGCCCAGGTGGCCGCTGGCAGAAAAAAGCCTGAGCGACAGCGCCGGGATGGGTTGGAAGTCGACATGATCACCACGTATCGGCTCGTCGAAGGCAAGCTCGAAGCCACGCCGCACGAAGCTGGCGCAGACATCTCCAGGGAAACTTTCGAGGCGGCCGTCTGGATCGATTGCCAATCTCCGACGCTCGCCGAAGACGTGATCCTGCGCGACGCGACTGGGATCGATATTCCGACTCGCGCTGAGATGGATGAAATCGAGACGTCGAGCCGGCTCTATAGCGATGGCAACGCCGCCTACATGACGGCGATGTTGCCCTCCGCGACCGATACGCAAAATCCGGTCACTCTGCCCGTCACCTTCATCCTCGCGCCCCGGCTCCTTGTCACCGTACGCCATCACGAGCCGCGCGCATTCTTGAACTTCGCATTACGTGCTCAGAAACTGCCGATGGACGGACGCGATGCCATCGCCGTCCTAGCGGGCCTTCTCGATGCTGTGATCGATCGGATCGCCGACATTCTCGAGATCGTCGGCAAGGACATCGATCTGATCTCGAAGGACATCTTCGCCAACGCCTCGACCGGGCCAACGAAGGGCAGGGACTTCCAATCCATCCTGAAGGCCATCGGCCGGCAGGGTGATCTGCTGTCGATGCTGCGCGACAGTCTCGCGACGCACGACCGGCTGTTCTCCTTCTTTGCCAATGTCGCCAACCAGCGTCACTGCGATCGCGACACCAAGGCTGCGATCAAGACGCTCTCTCGCGATGCGGCGTCCCTGTCGGACCATGCATCCTATCTGTCGCAAAAGATCGTCTTCCTGCTCGACGCGACGCTGGGTCTGATCTCGATCGAGCAGAATGCCATCATCAAGATATTCTCGGTCGCCGCAGTGATATTCCTGCCGCCGACGCTGGTTGCCTCGGTTTACGGGATGAACTTCGAGTTCATGCCCGAATTGAACTGGGCCTATGGCTACCCCTATGCCTTGGGGCTGATGGTGTTTTCGGCTGTCGTACCCTATCTCTTCTTCAAGCGGCGCGGCTGGCTCTGAGCTTTTACGCTCTGTTATGTATGTCTTTTCACATATGCAGAACGTGATTTGCGCGAGCGATGTCATCACGGGCACTATGCGTCTTTCCCGAGGAGATGCGCCATGATTGCTGTAAAGCTTGAGCCGGATCCCGTCATGGAATTGATCGCGGATTACTGCGCCGGAAATCATGCCGGTGGTTGGCCTTTGTCCCTATCGGAGGGCGTGGCGACCGTTCGCCGTTGGCAGCCGAACCTTGCCATGACCGATCAGGAAATCAGGACGCGCGTGGCGAAATTCGCCGTCGGCCGTGGCCTGAACGTGCATTTCGACCAGCCGGTCTGACGTCCAAAGTCAGAAAAGAATGCGAGCGGGCCGGAAGCGGTCGTCATCAGTCGATGGCGACCGCTTCTTCATATTCGGCTGACAGTGTCAGCCACTGCTCTTCGGCGTCGACAAGCCGTCTTTCGCAATCGGTCCGTTCCTTGCCAAGCGCGACGATCCTGGCCTTGTTGTCATAGACTGCCGGATCGGCAAGTTCGGTGTCGATGGCCAGGATCCGCTTCTGCAGCTTCGCAGTCGTCGCTTCCAGTTCACCGATCTTCTTCTTCAGTGGCGCCATTTCCTTGCGGCGATCGGCGGCAGCCTTGCGCTGGTCGGACTTCGAGCGCTGTGCTTCGGCAGCGGCCTCTTCGGCAAGACGGCGCTTGTCGGAATTCTTGGGCGAGCCGCCGACGATCAGGTTGCGATAGTCTTCCAGATCGCCGTCATAGGCCTTGACCGAGCCGCCGCCGACGATCCACAGCCGTTCGACCGTGGCCTCGATCAAATGGCGATCGTGGGCGATCAGAAGCACGGCGCCGTCGAAATCATTCAGCGCCTCGACCAGCGCCTGGCGGCTGTCGATATCGAGGTGGTTCGTCGGTTCGTCGAGGATAAGCAGGTTCGGCCCCTCGAAGGTCGCAAGCCCCATCAGGAGCCGCGCCTTCTCGCCGCCTGATAGATCCTTGGCCGGCGTATCCATCTTCTCGGTCACGAGCCCCATCTGCGCGACGCGCGCACGCACCTTGGCTTCCGGCGCGTCCGGCATCAGGCGGCGGATATGCGCGACGGCGGAGTCGCCGGGGATGAGGTCATCCAGCTGATGCTGAGCAAAGAACCCGATCTTCAGCCCCGGCGCGACGGTCATCTGGCCATCGGCGAGCTCCAGACGGCTGGAAATCAGCTTCGCGAAGGTGGATTTGCCGTTGCCGTTCGAGCCGAGCAGCGCGATACGGTCGTCGGCATCGATGCGCAGATTGAGGTGCCGCAGGATCGGCTGCCCGGGCGTATATCCAACCGATCCGCTCTCGATCGCGATGATAGGCGATGCCACCACCTTTTCCGGCGCCGGGAAGGTAAAACCGGCGACATGTTCCTGCGATACGGCCGCGATCTCGCCCATGCGCTCCAGCGCCTTGAGGCGCGACTGTGCCTGGCGCGCCTTGGACGCCTTGGCACGGAAGCGCTCGACGAAGGATTCCATGTGCTTGCGCTTGGCCATCTGCTTCGTGCGCGCTTTGGTTTGAAGCTCTTCCGCTTCCGCCTTCTGGCGGGCGAACTGGTCGTAGCCGCCGCGATAGAAGGTGAGCTTCTTGTGCTCCAGATGCACGATCGAATTGACGGCCTTGTTCAGAAGGTCGCGGTCGTGGCTGATGATGATGACCGTATGCGGGTAGCGCCGCACATACTCCTCGAGCCACAGAGTGCCTTCAAGGTCGAGATAGTTCGTCGGCTCGTCGAGGAGCAGCAGGTCGGGCTCGGCGAAAAGCACGGAAGCGAGCGCAACGCGCATGCGCCAGCCTCCGGAAAAGCTCGATGCTGGTCGCTTCTGCGCAGCCTCGTCGAAACCGAGACCGGAGAGAATGCTGGCGGCCCGCGCTTCGGCCGAATGCGCGTCGATATCGACGAGACGCGTCTGGATATCGGCAATGCGGTTGGGATCCGTCGCCGTCTCGGCTTCCGCCATCAGCGCGGCGCGCTCCTTGTCGGCCGAAAGCACGATGTCGAGCAGCGCGTCCTCGGTCGCGGGTGCTTCCTGCGCAACGCCGCCGATGCGTGCACCTTTTGGCACATGCACGAAGCCGCTTTCAGAGGCCAGGTCGCCGGTGATCGCTCGGAAAAGGGTTGACTTGCCGGTTCCGTTACGCCCGACGAGGCCTGCCTTCGTGCCCGAAGGCAGTGTGACCGAGGCATGGTCGATGAGAAGGCGCCCGGCGATGCGGAGCGAGAGGTCGCTGATCTGAAGCATGGCGGCTTCTTGGCTGATGGAGGCGTTCTTGGCAAGGAGCGTTCCGGCAAACGCTAGGCGTTCGCCGGGAAGAGAGGGCATGCGGCGCATCGCATGTTATGGATGCGGTCACAGCACCATGGCATAGGCACTGAATTGCCTATCTGTGGGCCAGCGCAGAGGGAGATCGCTACATGACCATTCAACTCTACGAACTCGTTGGTAGCGATCCCACGCGCCCTTTCAGTCCGCATTGCTGGAAAGTCGTGATGGCGCTCGCCCATAAGGGGCTCGAGTGGGAAAGCCGGTCCGTTCCCTTCACCGAAATTCCGAAGATCGAAGATGGCAGCGGCATCGTGCCGGTCATTTGCGACGGAGATGCGACCGTGTCCGACTCATTCGCGATCGCGCTGCATCTGGAAAGGACGCGACCCGATAGCCCGTCGCTGTTCGGCGGACCGGGCGGTGAGGCGATGGCCCGGTTCGTCGAAGCCTGGTGCCAGACGCAGATTCACGCGATCATCGGCAAGGCGGCGATCATGGACGTGCATGACGCCCTGTCACCCGATGACCAGGCGTTCTTTCGCAAGAGCCGCGAAGCCCGCTTCGGCATGCCGCTGGAGGAAACGCGCGAGCGTGGGCTGTCGGAACTCGGAAAACTGAAAGCGAGGCTGGAGCCGGTGCGCGCCATGCTGCGCCACCAGCCCTTCATCGGTGGCGCAAGTCCACTTTTTTCCGACTACATCCTGTTCGGCGCTTTCCAGTGGGCCAGGATCATCATGCGCGAACCGCTGCTCGGCCATGATGATCCTGTGCTGGACTGGTTCGAGACCTGCCTCGATCTGCACGGCGGGATCGGTCGCGCGGTACCGGCCGCCGCCTGAGCCCAGCCGCCGTCTCGTCGTCGTGTCTTGTGTTCGCAACACTTGGCGGCTATGGAGGCCGCCAAATTCTCCCGACATTCCGTCAAGCAAAAGAACAGGGAAAACCTCATGGCGATCGAACGCACCTTTTCGATGATCAAGCCCGACGCAACGAAGCGCAACCTCACCGGCGCCATCACCAAGATGCTGGAAGACGCCGGCCTGCGCGTCGTCGCTTCCAAGCGCGTATGGATGAGCCTGCGCGAAGCCGAAGGCTTCTACGCGGTCCACAAGGATCGTCCGTTCTTCGGCGAACTGACCGAATTCATGTCGTCGGGCCCGACGATCGTTCAGGTGCTGGAAGGCGAGAACGCCATCGCCAAGAACCGCGAAGTCATGGGCGCAACCAATCCTAAGGACGCTGCAGAAGGCACCATCCGCAAGGTGCACGCGCTCTCCATCGGCGAGAATTCGGTGCACGGCTCCGACGCTCCCGAGACCGCAGCGGAAGAAATCGCCTACTGGTTCTCCGGCACCGAAATCGTCGGCTGAATCGATTTCTCGACAGCAGGCCCTAAACGGCTGATGCAGAGACAAAAAAACCCGGAACTCAGGTTCCGGGTTTTTTAGTTCTTGGGAGTGATGATCGCGATCAGGCGGCTGGCAGAGCCGAGGCGGCACCGGCGACATGCAGGCCGCATTCGCGCTGCTCGTCGCGCTCCCACCACCAGCGGCCGGCACGTTCGTCTTCGCCGGGTTTGATCGCGCGGGTGCAGGGCGCACAGCCGATCGACGGATAGCCGCGGAGGTGGAGCGGATTGACCGGAATGCTGCGTTCCGCAACACGAATCCGGATATCTTCGAGCGTCATGTCCGCGAGCGGATTGATCTTCAACAGTTCCCGATCGGCGTCCCATTCGGCAAAGGGCACGCTGCCGCGCGCTGCCGACTGGCCACGTCGCAGTCCGGTGATCCAGATATCGGCCCCCGCCAGCGCCCGACCGAGCGGCTCCACCTTGCGAATGCCGCAACAAGCGTGGCGCGCTTCGACGCTTTCATAGAACCCGTTCATCCCGTAGGTCGCCACGAACTGGTCGACCGCGCTCGGTTCCGGAAGGAAACGCTCGATCGAAATGCCGTAACGCGCCTCGGTCTCCTCGATCAGATCCACCGTCTCGTCGAAAAGGCGCAACGTGTCGAGCGTGACGATCCGCGCCGAGGGCAGGGCGCTCACGAGCGCATCGGTCACCACCTGATCCTCGATGCCGAGGCTGGTCGTGAAGACGATCGAGTGGCCGGCACCTTGCAGCCATGCCAGCCGGTCTTCCAGCGACAGGCTGCCGAACAGGCATGAGATGTCGCCAATCAGGACATTCGCTTCGTCGCGTAGCATGTTCACTCCAGTGCTTCTTCGCGCCGATTTTCGCCATTTATCGGCGATCGACGGCGTAAAGACGAGGCAACCCATCCTTCGAGTAGCGCTCTTTGAGAAAAAGCCTACGCCTGAAGACCGGCTGACGGGTCAGCTTTCGCCGCCGACCTTTTGCCATCGAAGCCGTGCCTCGTCGTCGGCGTCGCGCGCAGCCACCCAGTCGCCGGTCTGGCCACTTGCGGCGTGCTCCTTCTTCCAGAAGGGCGCCGAGGTCTTCAGATAGTCCATCAGGAAATTCGCGCCATCGAATGCCGCCTGCCGGTGCGACGAGGCGGCGACGACGAGCACGATGTTGCCGCCGGGCGCGATTTTGCCACAGCGATGGATGGCGGTGAGGCCGCTCAATCCAAACCGGGCAATGGCTTCGTTCGCGATGCGGCCGATTTCCGCCTCGGCCATGCCAGGATAATGTTCGAGCTCGAGCGCCGAGAGCCGACCGTTTTCATCGCGGCAAAGGCCCGTGAACGTCACTACGGCGCCGATATCGGTTCGTCCCGCTGCCACTGCTTCGATCTCTGCAGCGACGTCGAAATCGTCAGCCTGAACGCGGATGGTCGGTGTGACGGCCATGGCTCTTCATCCGCCGGTCATCGGCGGGAACAGTGCGATTTCGCGCGCATTGCCGATCGGCTCGCGATGGTCGGCATGCTCCTGATCGAGCGCCACTCGGATCACATGGGCGTGCTGCAGCGCTGCCTCATATTCGTCGCCCTGCGTCTGCAGATAGGCGAGCAGATCGCTGACGCTGACGACACTTTCGGGCAGTTCGCGCTCTTCTTCGGACTTGCCGATGCGCTCGCGCACCCAGGCGAAATAGATGAGCTTCCGCTTCATTCGGTCACCACATGCTTCAACCCGGCCCGGAAATAATCATAGCCGGTGTAGATCGTGATTAGCGCCGCGGCCCACAGCAGCGCGATGCCGAGCTCGGTGGTATAGGGCAGGATCTTGTCGCCCGCAGGGCCGGCGAGAAGGAAGGCAAGCGCGACCATCTGGATTGTCGTCTTCCACTTGGCGATGCGCGTGACGGGCACGGACACCTTCAGGGCTGCCAGATATTCGCGAAGGCCCGAAACGAGAATCTCACGGCAGAGAATGGTGATCGCCGCCCAGATCGTCCAGCCGGCGATCGTGCCGTCCGCCGCCATCAGCAACAGCACGGACGCAACGAGCAGCTTGTCGGCAATGGGATCGAGCATGCGGCCGATATTGGACGACTGATCCCAAAGGCGCGCAAGATAACCGTCGAGCCAGTCCGTGAGCGAGGCGATGACGAAGAGCACGAGCGCCGACCATCGCGCAAAATCCGACCCGTGCAGCCGGCCTTCGACGAAGAAGCACAGGACGATCAGCGGCACCGCCAGGATGCGACCGTAGGTCAAAAGATTTGGGATGTTGTAGACCGGCGAGGCCATGGTCACCTTCGATTTCAAAGTGGTGCCAGATGAACGGTCGATAGCCATGGCGTCAACCTCCATTTTGTCCCAACTGGACCGCGTCGGCCCAACCATCGCAGAGCTGCGCGACGGACTGATGAATCATTCGTAACCGAGCCCGCCGCATTTCAAACGATTGTTTCGGCGGTTTCTAAAGAAGAACGCGCTAAACACCCGGCCGATCGATCTGACATGGAGAATAGTAATGATCGGAGCTCTTATCGGCTACAGGCAGCCACAGGCTTCATCGTCGCAGCAATCGTCCCCACCTTCACAGTCCGCCAACGCATCGACGCAGACTTCTGGCTCCTCCGCTCCCTCGACGGTGAGCAGCGCTGGCTCGGCGCCGGCTGCATCGTCGCCGACCGCCGGTGCATCCACGACGCCGTCGCCCACAGCTTCGACGCGAGCGGCGGGCACCTCGTCATCGGCGCCGAACGGAAGGCCGCTGGAAAGCACCTCCGCTGCGTCGTCAAGGGACAGTCTCCCAGCGACGTCCCGCGCATCGAGTGCGAGTGCAGAACGCGGCTTCACCAGGCTTGAGCCGCTGCCGACCGAACAAACCGTGCGGGATCCCCGTGCTGCAGCTCTTGCCGTTCTTGAAGCCATGCGGCTCGACAGCATGATCGGCAGCCTCGGCCAGGCAGGCGACGCCGATGCCGGAGCGAAAGACGACGGTTTCCAGGCACTGGTTGCCAAGCAGAGCGAGATCGCACGCCGCTACGCCGAGTTCTGATGCTGAAAAAGCTTCCGGCGCTACCGGGCGCCGGAAGCATCCGGGTGGAAGTGGTTGTAGATCGAGATCGCCATCGCTTCTGAAATCCCGTCGACTGCGCGCAGATCCGTCAATGCCGCGCGCGAAACCGCCTTGGCCGTCCCGAAATGATGAAGCAGCGCGCGCTTGCGCGCCGGGCCGATGCCGCCGATCTCGTCCAGCGGGTTCTTCACCATTTCCTTCTTGCGCCGCTGGCGGTGCGAGCCGATGGCGAAGCGATGCGCCTCGTCGCGCAATCGCTGCAGGAAATAAAGCACCGGATCGCGCGGCGGCAGGGTAAAAGGCTGCTTGCCTTCCATGAAGAAGCGCTCGCGCCCGGCCTCACGGTCCATGCCCTTGGCAACGCCGATCGCCGTCACCTTGTCCCTGATGCCGAGCGAAGCCAGAATTTCCCGCACGGCCGTCATCTGTCCCTGGCCGCCATCGATGAGGATGAGATCGGGCCAGGCGGGCAGCGGCGCATCAGTGTCGTCGTCACCCGACGACTGGTCCGTGGCGGTTTCCAGCGGATGCTCCTTGATCAACCGCGAGAAGCGCCGCTCCATCACCTCCCGCATCATGCCGAAGTCGTCGCCCGGCGTGATGTCGGTCGAGCGGATATTGAACTTGCGGTAGTGGTTCTTCGCAAACCCCTCGGGGCCGGCGACGATCATCGCGCCAACGGCGTTGGTGCCCATGATGTGTGAGTTGTCGTAGACTTCGACCCGTCGCGGCTTACGCTCGAGGCCGAATGTCTCCTGAATGCCCTGTAGCAACCGGGCTTGCGAGGCCGTTTCCGCAATCTGCCGTCCATGAGCTTCGCGGGCGTTGCTGAGCGCGTGGTCCACGAGCTCCTTCTTCTCCCCGCGCTGCGGCACCGAAATTGCGATCTTGCGCTCGCCTTTGAGCGACAATGCTTCCGCAATCAGCGATTGTTCCTCGACCTCTTCGGACAGCAGAATCTGCTTCGGGATCGGCTTGTCGTCGTAGAACTGGGACATGAATGCCCCGAGGATCTCGCCGGCGGAAAGCTGCGGGTCGGCCTTGGGGAAATAGGCCCGATTGCCCCAATTCTGGCCGGTGCGAAAGAAGAACACCTGAATGCAGGCAAGCCCACCCGCGAGATGGATGGCAAAGATATCCGCCTCGTCGACAGAGCGGGGGTTGATGCCCTGGTGGCTCTGCACATGGCTGAGCGCCGACAAACGGTCGCGGAACACGGCCGCGCGCTCGAAATCGAGATCTTCCGATGCCTGCTGCATGGCCTGCGAGATGTGCGACTTCACCTTCTGGCTCTTGCCGGAAAGAAAATCCTCCGCTTCCTGCACGAGCTCGGCGTAGTCCGGCAGGCTGATCTCGCCGGTGCAAGGGCCCGAGCATCGCTTGATCTGGTAGAGCAGGCACGGCCGTGTCCGGCCCTCATAGACAGAGTCCGTGCAGGTTCTGAGGAGGAATGCGCGCTGCAGCGCGTTGATCGTACGGCCCACCGCGCCCGCCGATGCGAACGGCCCGAAATATTCGCCTTTGCGCGCACGCGCGCCGCGGTGCTTGAAGATGGCCGGTGCCGGGTGATCCCCGGTCACCAGAATATAGGGAAACGACTTGTCGTCCCGCAGCAACACATTGAAACGCGGCCGCAAGCGCTTGATCAGATTCGCTTCCAGCAGAAGCGCTTCTGTCTCGGTCCGCGTGGTGACGAATTCCATATGCGCGGTTTCGCGCACCATGCGGGCGATGCGATTGGAATGAACGCGGCCCTGAGCATAGTTCGCGACGCGCTTCTTCAGGCTGCGCGCCTTGCCGACATAAAGCACGTCGCCCTTGGCGTTGAACATCCGGTACACGCCAGGCCCGTTCGGCAGCCGCTTGACGAATGCCTGGATGACATCCGGCCCCTGCAGCCCGGGCTCAGGCTTGGTCAACGCCTCCCAATCGATCGCGGGGCCACTTTCCTGCGCAACCGCTTCGACCTCATCCGTCTCCGAGTCGAGGTCTTCGTCGGGCAGGGAATCAGGCGAGATATCCGCATCCGCGATCGTCGAGAAATCGAGCGCATCCACGTCGATCCCGATGTCTTCCGCCGGCATGCGCGGCGACAACCCACGCGCAGCCTTGCGTTTGAACAGGTTGCGGGGCGCGGACTTCTTGGCTGGCTCCTCGGTCACAATGGCACTCTGTCTGTTATTCCCTGGCGTTCACGACGTCCGGCGTTTCCCATGCGAGATGCTGGCCACCGTCGAGCGCGATCATCTGGCCCGTGATGGACGGCGTGTCGAACAGATAGCGGATTGTGCGACCGAAATCAGGCAGATCCGGGCCGTATCCCAAGGGAACGCTTTGTGCCTGGGCGGCAAAGTCGGCAGCATCCTGCCGCTCATTGGCAAGCGTCGGGCCCGGACCGATGGCGTTGACGCGGATCCCCCGCGGCGCAAAAGCCTGTGCCATCGTCTGCGTCGCGGTCCACAGCGCCGATTTGGACAGCGTGTAGGAAAAGAACCGCGGCGTGAGCGCCCATACGCGCTGGTCGATGATGTTGACGATGAGACCGCCATTGTTCCCGGCGCTGCCGGCGAAAGCGGCCGAGATCGCCAAAGGCGCTTTGACATGCACGGCGAAGTGGCGGTCGAAGGAGGTTTCGTCGAAACGATCCGCTTCGTCGGCTACGAAAACCGAGGCATTGTTGATGACGACGCCGATTGGCCCGATGGCGGATTGCGCCTTGTGAAGAAGTTCAGCCGCCTCAAGCGGTACTTCCAGGTTGGCCGTGACTGCGGCAGCCACTGCCCCATTCTGCCTTAATGTGGCAGCGAGCGTTTCAGCGTCCTCTGCGTTTCTGTTGGCGTGTATCGCTACGGCGAAGCCGGCTTCTGCCAGATCGGTGGCGATAGCGCGTCCTATTCGTCGTGCAGCGCCCGTGACCAGCACGGCCTTGGGGGGGATGACTGTCATGAAGCTCTCGGTGACCCCGCGCGAAGCCCTGATTTCCAGGGGGTTCCGGCAAATTGTGTGATTATGTTGCAACAGTGCGGATATAGAAAATCGGGGCCAGGAACAAAGGGGCCGCGCAGGCTTTTTATCGGCAGTCGCATGAATGTGGAATTCGAGACAACCGCTCCTGTTGCATAATTGCAGCACCGCAAGGTGATTGGAGGCTGGCCACTGAATCTCCACATTCCGGCTTAGACGCCGCCGCATTCGAGGGTCATTCAGGCCCTGCTAGGGCGGGGCAAGAACGATAAACGTCCACCCGTTCGCCATGCGACCGGAAATTGTATTAGGAGAAGTAAAATGCGTGCACTTAAATTGGCTGGTCTGGCCACGGCAATGGTTCTTCCGCTTACGGCTGGCGCCTTTGCAGCCGACGCCATCATGGCTCCGCCGTCCCCGCCGCCGGCAGCAGCGCCAGTTCAAGCTGCACCTGTGCAGCTCTGGACCGGTCCTTACGCCGGTGTGTTCCTGGGCTACAACTGGGGTGACCACGAAGACATCATCGGCGATGACTCCGACGGCATCTCTGGCGGTGCATACGCTGGTTACAACTACCAGTTCGACAACTTCGTTGTCGGTGCTGAAGCCGATCTCGGCTACTCCGACGTCAGCGGCGACGGCATTGCCAGCGTTGCTGGTGTGACCACCGCTCGCGAAGGCGAAATGGGCCTGTTCGGTTCGGTCCGTGCACGTGCCGGTGTGGCCTTCAACCCGTTCCTCATCTACGCAACGGGCGGTGTGGCTGTAGCTGACATCGAGTACAACCAGTTCGACGGCAGCGACTCCTCCACGGCAGTCGGCTACACCGTTGGTGGTGGCGTTGAAGGCATGGTCACCGACAACATCACGGCTCGTCTCGAGTACCGTTACACCGACTACGGCAGCGACGACTACAACATCAACGGCAACTCGTTCTCGTCGGCTTACGACGAGCACAGCGTCCGCGCTGGTGTAGGCTTCAAGTTCTAAGCCGATCGATCGAAACTGCTTTCGAGCGGTTAGAGAGCCGGGGTGCCTTGCGCGCCCCGGCTTTTTCTTTTGCCCGCGAGGGGATTGCCGAGGAAAAAGTCGCCGTTACTGCGGCTTCAGCCGCGCATAGTCGGCAAAGAACGTCTCGAACTTCTTCGGCCAGTTCTTCAGCTTCGGCCGGCCGCGCTCCCACTTTCCTTCAAAACGCAGGGACAGGTAGCCAAGCAGAGCTGCTAGCGCGAAATGGCCGCCATTCAGCGACTTGGTCGTGCGCGGCAGGTTCGCTTCGAGATGATCGAGCGCCCGCTCCACCTTCTTCCACTGCTTGTCGATCCACTCCTGGTGCACCTTTTCCTCCGGGCGGAAGCGCCGCTCATAGACCATGGCGAGCAGGCAATCGCAGGTGCCGTCGCAAAGCGCTTCCAGCACGTCCACCTCGGTGCGCTTTGCCGGATTGCGCGGATAGAGCTTGCGCCCTGTCTCGCGGTCAATGAACTGCATGATCGCGCGGCTGTCGAACACGGCATTGCCGTCGTCGGTCAGGAGAAGGGGGATCTTGCCGAGCGGGTTGTTGACGACGAGTTCGGCCGGTTCCGCATTCGTGTCGGTCAGCACGCTTTCGAAGGACAAGCCCGCATAGGTCGCGGCCATACGCACTTTGGCCGAATAGGGCGAGGCGGGTGAAACGAGGATACGCAAGGGCAAACGTCCTTCTTCTGGATAATGGAAAGGCTACCTGGCTGGCACCTCGATGAGGCGCTGGCGGCAGCCGCGGGCATCGACCTCGCGACACGCGCGAAAATCGAGATCTTTGGTAAGGCAGATGCGGACTTCGTCCAGCGCGCCGGCTGAACAGGTCGCCGCGATACCACCCTCGGACAGTCCGGGATTGGCGTTGAGAAAGCTGGTTTCCACATCCGCAGGCGAGAGGCTGACCGGGCCGCGCCCATCGAGCTCGTCTGGAATCTGGACGCGCTCATACGCGTCGCGGGTCAGTTCCAGATAATCCTCGGGAGACAATCCCGTGCAGGAGCCATGCTTGCGCCATTGATGGCCGATCAGGCCCATGCTCGGCATGATGTCGAAATAGTCCTGTCCGAGTTCGCGCGGAACCCGGTCGTCATGGCGGGTTGCGCAGAATTCGGGGAAACCCTGCTCATATTGCGGCCAAAGGCCGTGCACGATGAAGCCGAAATCGGCATTCGATCCGCATTGCTGACGATTGTCGCGACCATCGAGCGCGCAGAATGTCGGGGACCAGGAGAGAGACAGGACGTAGAAATCGAAGTCGCCCGCACGATCCTGAGCCACTGCCGGTGCGAGCTGCAGTCCTGCGGCAAAGAGTGCAGCATAGAGGGCGTGTCGGAGCGAAGAGGCGAGCCTCACCGCAGAGACGCGCAGGTCGCTCCATAGACATAGAGCGGGTCGAGACCGGCAACGCAGGATTCGACGTTGTCGCCGATCGCGCCAGCAAAGCCCATGTGAGTCTCGATGAGATACCAGGTCGTCCGGGTCGTGTTGTCGTTGAGATTGGCCGTTGCACGGCAATAATGGCGCTCGATCAGGTTGCGCTCGGTACGAGGCTCATAGCGCGTATAGGTGATGTTGGAGAAATCGTTGATCGAGAGACCGCGCTTCAGGAGATTGGCATCGGCATAATCGAAGCGCTCGACGACGCGCGTCAGCACTTTGTGCTCGTTGCAGATCGTGACCGGCGCGGCGATCGCGGCGGGACCCATCAGATAGTCCGCGGCGCTGGCCGGGATGGACGCCGTCGCGACGGTGAGAAGCGCAAGAGCGCATTTGGCGACAGACTTCATCGAGGCAAACTCCTGAACGTTTTGCAATTTCGGCGAAGAATGGTTGCGGCCATGCCACGCGTCAAGGTGAAAGCGCGGTCGAAGAGCCGTTTTCGCGTCACTGTTGCGGGCTTGCCGTCACCGGCTGAAGCCGTTTCAAGCGGAACCCGGCTCCTTCACCTTCGGCCAGAACCTTGGTCAACCACGGCAGCAACGCATCCAGTTCGTTTTCGAGCGTGAAGGGCGGGTTGACGATGACGAGGCCGGAGCCGTTGAGGCCCTTTTCGGTTCGTGGATCGCGCACCCAGAGTTCTGCGCAAAGGACATCCTCAATGCCGAGCGCTTCGATCCGGCGGTGGAAGGCTTCGACGGCCGCGTCCTTCTTCAGCGGATACCACAGGCAATAGGTGCCGCCCCGCCACCGGCGGATGGCGCGGGCAAGGCCGTCGGTCATGCGCTCGAATTCGCCTTCCTGCTCGAAGGGCGGATCGATCAGCACGAGGCCGCGCTTTTCTTTGGGCGGCACATGGGCGCCCAGTGCCAGCCAGCCATCGAGCGCAATGACGCGCGTCTGGAAATCACCGGCAAAGACCAATCGCAGGGTTTCGGCATCCGAGGGGTGCAGTTCGATCGCCGACAGCCTATCCTGTGGGCGAAAGAGCATGCGTGCGATTTTCGGCGAACCGGGGTAGTGCGTGACGCCGCTCTCGGGGTTCAACGCCCGCACCTGGTCGAGATAGGGCGCGATCAGCGGCGCGATCTCGACCGGCACATCCGCATCGAGAAGGCGGCCGATGCCGCCGATCCACTCGCCGGTTCGCTGCGCTTCGTTGGAGGTGAGATCATAGAGCCCGATGCCCGCATGGGTATCGATGACGCGAAAAGCCTTGTCCTTGGCCTTCAGATACGCGACCAGCCGCGCAAGCACGATGTGCTTGAGGACATCGGCGAAATTGCCTGCGTGATAGATGTGACGGTAATTCATGGGCGCGTTCTAAAGCGATCGAGATGCATGCGTCACGGGAATTGTTTGGTTCCGTTCCCCGCATCGCATTATAGAGAAGGCATGAACGAAGCGAGCCCCATCACCGCCGGCCGGGTCAAGTCTGCGATCCGCATCGGCCATTCCGCCTGTCCCCACGACTGCCCGTCCACCTGTGCGCTCGAAGTCGAGCTTCTCGACAACGGCACCATCGGGCGCGTGCGCGGCGACCCGGCGAACTCCTACACGGCCGGCGTCATCTGCGCCAAGGTCGCGCGCTACGCCGAGCGCATCCATCACCCGGACCGCCTGTTGAAGCCGCTCCGGCGGATCGGGGCGAAGGGCGAGGGCCGCTGGCAGGAAATCGGTTTTGACGATGCGCTCGACATCGTCGCCGAGAAGTTCCTCGAAGCCGAAAGCCGGCACGGTGCCGAGGCCGTCTGGCCATATTTTTACGCCGGAACGATGGGCCTCGTTCAGCGCGATTCCATCAACCGGCTGCGCCACGCGCGCAATTATTCCGGTCAGTTCGATTCGATCTGCACCAACATGGCCTGGACCGGCTGGGTGATGGGAACCGGCCGGCTCGTCGGCCCCGACCCGCGCGAGATGGCGGTGTCCGACTGCGTCGTGATCTGGGGCACCAACGCGGTCTCCACGCAGGTCAATGTGATGACCCACGCCGTGCGCGCCCGTAAGGAGCGCGGCGCCAAGATCGTCGTCGTCGACGTCTACGACAACCCGACGATGAAGCAGGCGGACGTCAAGCTGATCCTGAAGCCCGGCACGGATGGTGCGCTCGCCTGCGCGGTCATGCATGTGCTGTTCCGCGAAGGCCTTGCCGATCGCGCCTATCTGGAGCGCCACACCGACGACCCGGCCGGGCTTGAGCGGCACCTCGCCACCCGCACGCCGGAATGGGCTGCAGCGATCACCGGGCTCTCCGTTGCCGAAATCGAATCGTTCGCGCGGCTCGTCGGCACGACCAAGCGCACCTTCTTCCGACTGGGCTACGGCTTTACCCGCTCGCGCAACGGCGCGGTCAACATGCACGCGGCCCTGTCGATCGCCGCCGTCACCGGCGCCTGGCAATATGAGGGGGGCGGTGCCTTCCATTCCAACAGCGACATCTTCGGCCTCGACAAGACCGAGATCATGGGTCTCGATTTCAAGGACCACGGGGTGCGCGCACTCGACCAGTCGCAGATCGGCCGCGTCCTGACGGGCGACGCCGAAGCACTGCGCAACGGCCCGCCGGTCACGGCCATGATCGTGCAGAACACAAATCCGGTGAACGTCGCGCCCGAGCAGCGCCTCGTCAAAGCTGGGTTTGCGCGCGACGATCTCTTCGTTGCCGTGCACGAGCACTTCATGACCGAGACGGCGGAGATGGCTGATATCGTGCTTCCCGCAACGATGTTCCTCGAACATGACGACATCTACCGCGGCGGGGGCCAGCAGCACATTCTGCTCGGACCGAAGCTCGTCGATGCCCCGGAAGGGCCGCGCACCAACCTCGAAGTGGTCTATGGCCTTGCCGAGCGACTGGGTGTTGCCGACCAGGTACAGACCGGACTCGATGCGCGAACGCTCATCGACAACATGCTGAAAAAAGGCGGAAAGATTGGCTTCGATGCTCTCCGGGACGAGAAGTGGATCGACTGCCAGCCGGACTTTGCCACCTCGCATTATCTGGACGGCTTTCACTGGCCGGACCGCAAGTTCCGGTTCAAGCCGGACTGGACGGGCACCATGGCTCCAAACCGGCCGCCGGCGACCGTCGGTTCGCTCGGGCCGCATGAGCGCCTGCCGGAGTTTCCGGACCATGTCGACCTGATCGAAATCGCGGATGCCGCGCACCCGTTCCGTCTCGCCACGTCGCCGGCGCGCAACTTCCTGAACTCGACCTTTGCCGAGACCAAGGGATCGACGACGCGGGAGGGCCGGCCCTCGGTTCTGGTCCATCCGGACGACGCGGCCGATCTGGCGATCGAAGAGGGCGATGTTGTCCGTCTCGGCAACGAGCGCGGCACCATCCGCCTTCATGCGCGCATCGATGCCGGCCTTAAGCGCGGCGTGCTCGTGGCGGAAGGCATCTGGCCGAACAAGGCGCATCTCGATGGCGAAGGCATCAATGTGCTTACGGGTGCCGATCCCGTTGCGCCATACGGCGGCGCCGCCTTCCACGACAATCACGTTTGGATGGAAAAGGCCTGAGGCCGGACCGGCCTAGCTGGTAGCGACTTCCAACGCCGGCGAGATCAGCATCGCCGGATCGTCGCTGCGCGGCGCACCGACCGTCTGGGTCTTGCCGCCTTCGTCAAGCCCAACGGCGCCTGTCGCGACCAGCCGAAGCGCATGGGCGTAAAGCCGATGTTCGGCCGCAAGCACGCGCCCGGCAAGCGTCTCGGCATCGTCCTGCGGGTAAACGGGCACCACCGCCTGCGCGATGATCGCACCTTCATCCATCCCTTCATTGACGAAATGGACAGTGCAGCCATGCACACGCACGCCGGCATCGATTGCCCGCTGGTGGGTGTGGAGGCCGGGAAACAGCGGGAGCAGGGAAGGGTGGATGTTGAGGATGCGCCCCTCATGCGGCCGGATGAAGTCTGCCGAAAGCAGCCGCATGTAGCCTGCCATGCAGATCAGGTCCGGCTCGATCTCCGCAAGCGCTGCTAGGATCGCCGCCTCGTGGTCGGCCTTCGATCCATAGCTCTTTCGCGCGAACACGTGCGTCGGTATTCCCAAAGCCTCGGCCCTGGCGAGACCGCCAGCATCAGGCTTGTCGGAGATGACGGCGACTATCTCGGCTGGGAAGTCCGGGGCTTCACACGACTTTGCCAAGGCCAGCATGTTGGAGCCGCCGCCCGAAATGAAGGCGACGACGCGCTTGCGCGGCTCGCTCATAGACCGAGCTTGCCCTTATAGATGACGCCTGCACCATCCCCGCTGCGTGCACGAAGGCGCCCGAGCGGCACGACGATCTCGTCTGCCTCCGTCAGGGACTGAATGACCTGTGCGGCTTTGTCTTCGGCAACGACCACGATCATGCCGATCCCACAATTGAAGGTGCGCAGCATCTCTTCAGGCGCGACGCCGCCTTCCTTGGCGAGCCAGGCGAAAAGCTCGGTGACCGGCACCTGATCGAGATCGATTTCGGCGGCAAGCGTCTTCGGCAGCACCCGCGGAATGTTTTCGGGAAATCCACCGCCGGTGATATGGGCAAGGCCTTTGATTGCGCCGGTCTCGCGGATCGTCTTCAGGAGCGATTTCACATAGATGCGCGTCGGCGTTATCACCGCGTCGGCAAGCGTGATGCCTTCGCCGAAGGGAACGGGCGCCGTATAGGAGAGGCCCGACCGCTCCACGATGCGCCGCACCAGCGAATAACCGTTGGAGTGCAGCCCGGAGGAGGCGAGACCGAGCACGATGTCGCCCTCCGCCATCTCGCCATGCGGCAGCAGCGTGCCGCGCTCCGCTGCACCGACAGCAAAGCCTGCGAGATCGTAGTCGCCCTTGGCGTACATGCCCGGCATTTCCGCCGTTTCGCCACCGATCAGCGCGCAGCCGGCCTGGCGGCAGCCTTCGGCGATGCCGCTGACGATCGCCGCACCCTGATCCGGGTCGAGCTTGCCGGTCGCGAAATAGTCGAGGAAAAAGAGTGGCTCTGCACCCTGGACGACGAGGTCGTTGACACACATGGCGACGAGGTCGATTCCGACCGTTTCGTGCTTGCCGGTTTCGATCGCGACCTTCAGCTTCGTGCCGACGCCGTCATTTGCGGCCACCAGCACGGGGTCCGTAAAACCCGCTGCCTTCAGGTCGAAGAGACCGCCAAATCCGCCGATCTCTCCGTCCGCACCGGGCCGGCGCGTGGAGCGAACCATCGGCTTGATCTTCTCGACCATCGCATTGCCGGCATCGATGTCGACGCCCGCATCCGCATAGGTGAGCCCGTCCTGTTTCCCGGCCTCGGCCATGAGCGTCTCCTGATCAAGAAAGCTGTCCGCGATGGCGCGAGGAAATGCCATGCAGTCCCCGCAAAGGCAAGTTTGAGGGGTGGCGAAAGCCCTATAATCCGCAGAAGAGATCGAACAATGCGCTTGAAAGAGGCTTGGAGGCCATGAACTGTGCTACCCAGCTGAACGCAAGCCATCTGTTTTAAAGCCAAGGCCGCATGACCATCCCCAACCTCATCACCGTCGCACGGCTGCTCTGTGTGCCGGCCCTGGTCTACGCAATGATCCTCGGCGAGCTGCAACTGGCGTTCGGCCTGTTCCTGGCTGCGGGAATTTCGGATGCGGTGGATGGCTTCATCGCGCGCCACTTCAACCAGCGTTCCGAACTCGGGACCTATCTGGACCCGATCGCCGACAAGCTGCTCCTCGTGTCGGTCTTCGTGATGCTGACCTGGCTTGCTGTGTTGCCGCTCTGGTTTCTGATATTGGTGGCGTCGCGTGACATCCTGATCGTCGCGGCCGTGCTTCTATCCTCACTGATGGCGCAGCCGGTGAAGGTGAGGCCGATCCTGGTTTCGAAGGCGACGACCGCGTTCCAGATCGCCCTGGCTCTGGTCGTACTCGGAGAACTGGCCTTTGATCTGAACCTCAGCGGCGTTGGCCACACGCTGCTGATCCTGACATCCGCCTTGACCGTCCTGTCCGCTGCGGCCTATCTCATTGACTGGCTGCGCCACATGTCCGACGACTGATGCGCGCCGCTGGACGAGGCCTCTGGACGCCTCGAAAAAGCGCCCATTTCAAAGTTGAAGGTCCAGCGTCCCGGTCTGACGGGGCAGTGTGGTTGCTGCGGAGACTGCCATGACGTTCGTTTTCAACCAGTCTTCACTGCGCCGCCAGATCGTCTTCTGGCTCATCGCCCTTGCCGTGTTCATCGGTTTCATTTTTCTGTTCCGCAACGTGCTCTTGCCGTTCGTCGCGGGCATGGCGCTCGCCTATTTTCTTGATCCTGTCGCCGATCGGCTTCAGAGATTGGGTCTGAGCCGGCTGATGGCGACGGTCGTCATTCTCTTGTCCTTCCTGCTCGTTTTCGTTCTGGTGCTGATCATCGTCATTCCGGTTCTGGTGGGCCAGGCGATGGAGTTCGGTCAGAGGCTTCCGGAATACATCACGCAGTTGCAGACGCTGATCACCACGGCCGACCAGGATCTGTTTCCCCCATGGGTCGAGGATCAGATCGCCAATTTGCGGGAAAGCTTCGCGGGCCTGCTTTCGCAGGGTGCGGGATTGGTCGGCACGCTGGTCGCGCAGATCTGGACCTCGTCCATGGCGCTGATCAACGTGCTGGCGCTTCTGGTCGTCACTCCGGTGGTGGCCTTCTACATGCTGCTCGACTGGGATCGCATGGTGGACAAGGTCGACAGCTGGGTGCCGCGCGACCACGTCGAGGACGTGCGCGAGATCGCGCGCGACATGGATCTGGCGATCGCGGGCTTCGTGCGCGGGCAGGGCACCGTCTGCATCATCCTCGGTCTCTTCTATGCCATCGGGCTCAGCATGGTGGGGCTGAACTTCGGCCTTCTGATCGGCATGTTCGCCGGTCTCATCAGCTTCATCCCTTATGTCGGCTCGCTGATCGGCCTCGTGCTGTCGATCGGCGTCGCGATCGTCCAGTTCTGGCCGGATTATTTCTGGGTGCTGACAGTGGCCGGCATCTTCTTTGCCGGACAGTTTCTTGAGGGCAACATTCTCCAGCCGAAGCTCGTCGGATCGTCCGTTGGTCTTCATCCCGTCTGGCTGATGTTTGCGCTGTTTGCGTTTGCATCGCTGTTCGGCTTTCTCGGAATGCTGATCGCGGTGCCCGCGGCGGCTGCAGTCGGTGTTCTGGTGCGCTTTGCCCTGAAGCGGTATCTTCAAAGCGATATGTTCGCGCCGTCGCTGACCGTTGAGAAGCCGACGCTCATCGAGCCGGGCCAGAGGCGCAAGCCGGAGTAGGCAATGGCCAGACGCAATAGTCTCCAGACCGGACGCGCCGAGCAGTTGCCGCTTGAACTCGGCCATGCCGCAGCGCGCGGGCGCGAGGATCTGATCGTTTCCGACCCGCTCAGCGCCGCCATCGCGCTGATCGACCGTTGGCCCGACTGGCCGTCGCCCGTCGTCATCCTTTGCGGGCCTGCAGGCGCGGGAAAGACACACCTCGCCGAAATCTGGCGCGAGCGGGCCGATGCGTCCGTGCTCGATCTGGCCGACAGCACGTCACGAGCCTTGGAGGCCGCCCGTACGCACCCGGTGATCCTCGAAGATGTCGACCGGAAGGCGATCGACGAGACGGCACTCTTCCACCTCATCAACGAGGTGCGATCCGCCGGCAGCTTCCTGATGATGACGAGCCGGCTCTGGCCTGCCGCCTGGCCGGTCTCGCTGCCCGATCTCAAATCGCGGCTGAAGGCTGCCACGGTCGTCGAGATCGGCGGGCCCGACGACGGCCTTCTCGCCCAGGTGATCGTCAAACTGTTCGCCGACCGGCAGATCGCGATCGATCCCAAGGTGGTCGATTATCTGGTGGCGCGCATGGAGCGCTCCTTCGATGCCGCTTCTTGGCTCGTCGCCGAGATGGACAGGGTCGCCCTGTCGCGCCGTGTCCGCCTGACGACGAGCCTCGCGAGCGAGGTGCTGTCGAGATATCAGGACGATCGCCCCAGCTGATCAATTGGCCGAATGGCACTGTCATGCATTCTTCGCTAGATTTGGTTAGGTGCACCGGAGAGGCCGGAACCGAAGAAAGCTGATGTGCATGACCGACAAACAGGACAACGCTGCAATAGCAGAGCCACTCGCCGTTGAGGCTCCGAAACGCGAGCGGGATGAGACGCCCGCGACCAGCCTGGATCCCGAGCTGTTCGAAAGCCCCAGCCGGTTCGTCAATCGCGAGTTCTCCTGGCTCCAGTTCAATCGCCGCGTCCTGCTGGAAACAAAAAATCTCGCCCATCCGCTTCTGGAGCGTGTGCGGTTTCTCTCGATTTCCGCCGCCAATCTGGACGAATTCTTCATGGTGCGCGTGGCCGGGCTGGAAGGTCAGGTTCGCGAAGGTATCGCCACGCGCTCGCCCGACGGTCTGACACCGGCCGAACAGCTCGACATGATCCTGGCGGAGGTCGGCAAGCTGCAGATGGAGCAGCAGGCATCGCTTGCCGATCTGCAAAACTATCTGGCGAAGGAAGACATCCACATCGTCCGCCCGGATCGGCTTGAAGCCGATGACAGGCCCTGGCTCGAAGACGAGTTCCTGCGTTCGATCTTCCCGGTTCTGACGCCGCTGTCGATCGATCCGGCGCATCCTTTCCCGTTCATTCCCAATCTTGGCTTCTCGATCGGTTTGCAGTTGGTGAGCAAGACCGGCCGCGATCCCATGACGGCGTTGCTGCGTATCCCGACGGCGCTCGACCGCTTCATTCGCTTGCCGGATCAGGGCACGCGCATCCGTTACATCACCATGGAAGATGTCATCGGCCTCTTCATCGGCCGGCTCTTCCCCGGCTACGAAGTGAAAGGCTCCGGCACGTTCCGCATCATCCGCGACAGCGATATCGAAGTGGAGGAAGAGGCCGAAGATCTTGTTCGACTTTTTGAAAGCGCGCTGAAGCGCCGTCGCCGTGGCTCGGTCATCCGCATCGAATTCGATAACGACATGCCGCGATCCCTGCGCCAGTTCGTTATCGACGAACTGAACGTTCCAGAAAACCGCGTTGCACTTCTGCCAGGCTTCCTGGCGCTGAACACCATCTCCGAGATCGTCAAGGCGCCTCGCGACGATCTGCGCTTCGAACCGTACAACGCCCGCTTCCCTGAACGCGTGCGCGACCATGCCGGCGACTGCCTGGCAGCGATCCGCGAGAAGGACCTCGTCATCCACCATCCGTACGAATCGTTCGACGTCGTCGCACAGTTCCTTTTCCAGGCCGCTCGCGACCCGAACGTTCTTGCCATCAAGCAAACGCTCTACCGGACGTCGAACGACAGTCCGATCGTGCGCGCCTTGATCGACGCTGCCGATGCCGGAAAGTCGGTGACGGCGCTTGTCGAACTGAAGGCGCGTTTCGACGAGGAGGCGAATATTCGCTGGGCCCGGGATCTGGAGCGCGCCGGCGTTCAGGTGGTCTTCGGCTTCATCGAGCTGAAGACGCATGCCAAGATGTCGCTGGTCGTGCGCCGTGAGGAGAAGGGGTTGGTCAGCTACTGCCATCTCGGTACGGGCAACTATCACCCGGTCACGGCCAAAATTTATACGGATCTTTCCTTCTTCACCTGCAACCCGGCGATCGCCAAGGACGTCGCGAATGTCTTCAATTTCATCACCGGCTATGGTGAGCCGGAGGGTGACATGAAGCTCGCGGTTTCGCCGCTGACGCTGCGCCAGCGCATTTTGAGCCACATCGAAGGCGAGATCGCTCACGCAAGTGCTGGAAGACCGGCTGCCATCTGGATGAAGATGAACGCGCTCGTCGATCCGGAGATCATCGACGCGCTTTACCGGGCGAGCCAGACTGGCGTTGAAGTCGATCTGGTGATCCGCGGCATCTGCTGCCTGCGCCCGGGCGTGCCTGGCTTGTCCGAACGCATCCGCGTGAAATCGATCATCGGACGCTTCCTGGAGCACAGCCGCATCTTCTGTTTCGGCAATGGCGATGGCCTGCCGTCGGAACGCGCACTCGTCTATATCGGATCGGCAGACATGATGCCGCGCAATCTGGATCGGCGCGTCGAGACGCTCGTGCCGTTGACGAACAAGACCGTGCATGAACAGGTTCTGTCACAAATTATGCTCGGCAACCTTATTGATAACCAGCAGAGCTACAAGATATTGGAGGATGGGACGTCCAGCCGACAGGAGGCGCGTCCCGGCGAAGAGCCGTTCAATGCGCAGGTCTATTTCATGACGAACCCCAGCCTGTCCGGCCGAGGAGAAGCCCTGAACTCCAGCGCCCCGAAGCTGATAGCCGGTTGGATTTCCGGCAAGAAAAGCAGAAGCTAAAATATTGCATGGTTGAATCCGAAGCGCGTGGCCGTTTGCCCGGCATTCACCCGATATCGGTCATCGATATCGGGTCGAACTCTGTGCGTCTGGTTGTTTACGAAGGTCTTAGCCGCTCACCGACCGTCCTCTTCAACGAGAAGGTTCTCTGCGGGTTGGGTCGAGGCTTGGCTGAAACCGGCCGGATGGAAGAGACCGGTGTTGAGCGGGCGATTTATGCGCTGCGCCGCTTTCGCGCCCTATCGGATCAGGCACGCGCGACCCGCATGCATGTGCTGGCGACTGCCGCTGCCCGCGAGGCTGAAAACGGACCGGAATTCGTCAAGCGCGCCGAAGCGACGCTCGGCACCTCGATCCGCATCCTGACGGGCGAGGAAGAAGCGCTTTTCTCTGCATACGGCATCATTTCCGGCTTCCATGCGCCGGACGGCATCGCCGGCGATCTTGGCGGCGGTTCGCTGGAACTCGTCGACATCGTTGGCAACGAGATCAGCCGCGGCATGACTCTGCCGCTCGGCGGGCTGCGGCTCGCCGATACCGCGCACAGCAATCTCGATGAAGCGGCCGCGATCGCAAAGCAGCAGATCGCGCGGGCGGATATGCTGACAGCCGGCCGCGACCGCACCTTCTACTGCGTTGGCGGCACGTGGCGAAACATTGCTCGTCTCCACATGGAAGCCACCGGTTACCCTCTGCACATGATGCAGAATTACGAGATCCCGTACGACACCGCGATGGCATTCCTGGACGCCATCGTTTCCGGCAAGCTTGCCAAGGATGATGCGATGCGGGTGGTCTCCAAGAGCCGCCGCGCGCTGCTGCCCTACGGCGCCGTGACGCTCAAGGAAACGATCGAGCGGATGAAGCCGAAGACGGTCTGCTTCTCGGCTCTGGGCGTGCGGGAAGGGTATCTCTTTTCTCTGCTGAGCGAAGAGGAGAGGGCCCGGGATCCGCTTCTGACCGCTGCCCATGAACTCGCCGTGCTTCGCGCGCGTTCGCCCGAACATGCCCGCGAGCTTGCCGACTGGACGGGCGAGATCTTCTCGGTATTCGGCGTGGAAGAAACGCCGGAAGAAAGCCGTTACCGGCAGGCGGCCTGCCTCATGGCCGACATTTCCTGGCGCGCCCATCCCGATTACCGCGGCCTGCAGGCGCTCAACATCATCGCCCATGGCTCCTTCACCGGCATCACCCATGCCGGCCGGGCCTATATCGCGCTTGCCAATTATTACCGCTTCGAAGGCCTGAACGACGACGGCGCGACGAGCCCGCTGGCAGCGATCGCGACTCCTCGGCTGCTGGAATGCGCCAAACTGCTCGGCGGCCTGCTGCGCGTGCTTTACCTCTTTTCCGCGTCGATGCCGGGCGCGGTTCGGCGTCTATCGGTCGAAAAGGGGGAGGGGGAAAACGCGCTCGTCTTCGTGGTACCGGCCGACATGGCACGCTTCGAAGGAGAGCGGCTCGAAGGCCGGCTGCAACAGCTCGCCAAACTCACCGGCCGCGATCTGAGCTTCCGGTTCTGTCACTGACGATCTGAACGCGGAGGTAATAAAGCGGCCGAACGGATCAATTCGTCGGCTTGCGATCGCTCAGGACAACCAGCAGATAGCCGAACAGACCAGCGGCGATGAAGAGCGACGGGACGCCAAGGACGAGATAAAGCTCAAGACTAGTCATGTCTTCAATCTCCCAAGAACGATCCGTGCAACCAGATGTAATGCTGCACTCAACAAAAGGCAAATGACGCCGATAAGCGCCAGGCCTTCGACGCTGAGACTGGACTCCGCCGACGAGACATAGGTGATGAGAGGCGCAAAACCGCCGATAGCCATGACCGCTATGGCGAGTCCATTCAGCCACGTCGCCGTCAGCTTCGTGCGCTCATTGTGAATGGTGGTCGCGAGATCGCTCACGCCGGTGCGCCTTTAGCCGATGTCGAGTGTGTCCACGCGCTTTTCTTTGAAACGCAGCGCCAGGCGGCCGTTGATCAGGTCCAGAGCCTTGTCGCCGAACATTTCGCGCCGCCAGCCATGGAGTGCCGGCACGTCTGCATCCTCGCCATTGGTCGCGATCTGCTCCAGATCGTCGGCATTCGCGATGATCTTGGGTGCGACGCCTTCGCGTTCCGTGATGAGCTTCAGGAGCACCTTCAGAAGTTCGGTTGCCGCACCGGCACCCTCGGGGGCGGCGCGCGCACGCTCCAGGCGGGGCATGTCATCCTTTGGAATCGCCAGTGCCTCGTTGACGGCCGCGATCACCGCCTGGCCTGCCTGCGACCGCTCCCAGCCGCGCTGAATGGTGCGCAGTCGCGACAAGGCTTCGGTATCCTTCGGCGCCTGCTGCGCAATCTCGTATATGGCGTCGTCCTTGAGCACCCGGCCGCGCGGAACGTCGCGGGCACGCGCCTCGCGCTCGCGCCATGCGGCAACGGTCTGCAGGATTGCGAGTTCGCGAGGCTTCTTCACCCGCATGCGCAGCCGCTTCCAGGCGTCGTCGGGATGAAGATCGTAGGTCTCGCGCGATTCCAGAACGTCCATCTCTTCCTTGAGCCAGTGTGTGCGGCCTTCTCGCTCCAGCTCGGTCTTGAGGTGCAGATAGACGTCCCGCAGATGCGTGACGTCGGCCAGCGCATATTCGAGTTGCGTGTCCGATAATGGTCTGCGGCTCCAGTCGGTGAAGCGCGACGTCTTGTCGATGCGCCCGCCGGTGATGCGCGCCACCAGCTGGTCGTAGGAGATCGAATCGCCGAACCCGCACACCATCGCCGCGATCTGCGTATCGAAGATCGGGTGGGGAATGAGATCGCCCAGGTGGAAAATGATCTCGATATCCTGACGTGCCGCGTGAAAGACCTTGGTGATCTTCGTATCGGCCATCAGTTTGAAGAACGGGCTGAGGTCGATACCGTTCGCCAACGGGTCGACGATGACGGCGAGGTCCGGCGACGCCATCTGGATGAGGCAAAGCTGCGGCCAGAATGTCGTTTCGCGAAGAAACTCCGTGTCGATCGTCACGAACTCGGAAGTGGAGAGCCTGTCGCAGGCGGCCGCAAGGGCGTCGGTCGATGTAATGATGTCCATGAATGCTCTATATAAGAGGGGTGGGCTATTGCAAACGGCTCGCCGCAGCCCAAGTGCTTGCCCGCGCCAATCCTTGACAAACCGGCCTTGCCATGCGCTTGTCCGGCGCGAATTTCAGGGGCGGCGGCCGCCATTCGGACATGGCTGCATAAGCGCTCCCGAACTATGTCCAAGCAAGAATTCCGGGATCAATTGATGCACCGTTATCGCAGCCATACCTGCGCCGCCCTTCGCAAGGCCAATGTGGACGAAACCGTCCGCCTCTCGGGCTGGGTCCACCGTGTGCGTGACCATGGCGGCGTGCTCTTCCTCGATTTGCGCGACCATTACGGCATCACGCAGGTCGTCGCCGATCCTGATTCCCCGGCATTCAAGGATGCTGAGAAGGTCCGCGGCGAGTGGGTCATTCGCATCGACGGCAGGGTCAAGGCGCGCACCCAGGAAACCGTCAACGCCAAGATGCCGACGGGCGAGATCGAGATTTACGCCACCGAGATCGAAGTGCTGTCCGCGTCAAAGGAACTGCCGCTGCCTGTCTTCGGTGAGCCGGATTATCCGGAAGACGTGCGCCTGAAGTACCGCTTCCTCGATCTGCGCCGCGAGACGCTGCACAAGAACATCATGACCCGCACCCGGGTCATTGCCGCGATGCGTCGTCGCATGAACGAGATCGGCTTCACCGAATTTCAGACGCCGATCTTGACCGCATCGTCGCCGGAAGGCGCGCGCGACTTTCTCGTGCCGTCCCGCCTGCACCAGGGCGAGTTCTACGCGCTGCCGCAGGCGCCGCAGATCTACAAGCAGCTTCTGATGGTGTCGGGCTTCGACCGCTACTTCCAGATCGCGCCGTGCTTCCGTGATGAAGATCCGCGCGCCGATCGCTTCTATGGCGAATTCTACCAGCTCGACCTCGAAATGAGCTTCGTCGAACAGGACGAGATCCTCGGAACGATGGAGCCTGTCCTGCGCGGCATCTTCGAGGAATTCGCCGAGGGCAAGCCGGTCACGCCGAGCTTCCGGCGCATTCCTTACGACGACTCCATCCGCACCTATGGTTCGGACAAGCCGGACCTGCGCAACCCGATCGAGATGCAGGACGTGTCCGAGCATTTCCGCGGCTCTGGCTTCAAGGTGTTCGCCAACATTCTCGCCGGAAGCGACAAGGCCGAAGTCTGGGCGATCCCCGCCAAGACCGGTGGCTCGCGCGCTTTCTGCGACCGCATGAATTCTTGGGCGCAGGGCGAAGGCCAGCCGGGCCTCGGCTACATCTTCTGGCGTGAGGAAGGCGGCAAGATCGAAGGCGCCGGCCCGATTGCCAAGAATATCGGCGAGGAGCGCACCGAAGCCATTCGCCAGCAGCTCGGCCTGGAGCCCGGCGATGCGTGTTTCTTCGCCGCCGGCGATCCGAAGAAGTTCTACAAATTCGCAGGTGCTGCTCGTGACCGCGCCGGCGAGGAACTCAACCTCATCGACCGCGAGCGCTTCGAGCTTTGCTGGATCGTCGACTTCCCCTTCTACGAGTGGAACGAGGACGAGAAGAAGATCGATTTCGCCCACAATCCGTTCTCGATGCCGCAGGGCGGCATGGAGGCGCTGGAAGGCTCCGACCCGCTCAGCATCAAGGCCTATCAATATGACCTGGTCTGCAACGGCTTCGAGATCGTTTCGGGGGGCCTGCGCAACCACAAGCCCGACCTGATGGTCAAGGCATTCGAGATGGTCGGCCTGTCGAAGAGCGATGTCGAGGAGCGCTTCGGCGGTCTCTACCGCGCGTTCCAGTACGGCGCACCGCCCCATGGCGGCATGGCGGCCGGCATCGATCGCATCGTCATGCTCGTTTGCGGCGCGCGCAACCTGCGCGAAATCGCACTGTTCCCGATGAACCAGCAGGCGCAGGACCTTCTCATGGGCGCTCCGGCACCCGCCGAGAACAAGCAGCTCGTCGATCTCGGGCTGCGCGTCATCCCAAAGAAGAAGGACGACTGATCCCGATGGCGGGCGAGGGCGCAACGGTGTTGCCCCGCGTGCTCGTCACGGGCTTTTCCGTCTTCCCCGGCGCCCCGGTCAATCCGACCGAGGCGCTGGCACTTCTCCTGAGCCTCGATCCGCCGACCGAAGGCCTGGAAGTCTTTCAAGCGGAAATCCTGCCAGTGGAATATGCGCGTCTTGCTGACCGCCTCTCCGCGATCGGCCGCGCATTTCGTCCGGACATCGTCATTCAGTTCGGCCTCGCCCGGCGCGCGATCGGTTTTCGGCTGGAGGGGCTAGCTCGCAACAGCCTTAAGCACGCACGTCCCGATAATCAGGGCCATCTTCCGGCAAGTGAGCGGATCTGCGATGGGCCGGAAAGCTGGACGTCCACACTGCCGCTCAATGCCATCGCCGACGATCTTAAGGCCGAGGGCCTGCCGGTCGAATGGTCGGACGATGCCGGTGGCTATCTCTGCAACATGACGTTCGCGCTTGCCCGTTCAGGCACCTGCGAGGGGCTGCAGGCCGGCATGACAGGTTTCATCCACGTACCGCCTCTGCCGGAGGATGCGCTCGATGGCGAGCTGCCGATGAGTGCCACGGATCTCGAACGCGGCGCACGGCTGATCATCGCCCGTTGCGTGGCTACCTGGACGGAAGCGGGTCGCTCAGATCGAAATTCGAAACGCTGAGATTGAGCAGGTCGGGCAGGGCCTGCGGAAACATCATCGCAGCCGCCGCGATCTGCATCACGGGCACCGGCTGAGCCGGCGCTGCCTTGATCTCGAACGTGTCCGGCTCGATCAGGAAGGCGTTTGCGACCTCGAGAATTTCGGCCTGCAGGCGCGGGTGGCCAAGGCGCGCCACGGCAAGCGGCAGCATCATGCGCGAGACGCTGGTCATTTCTGCCGCATTCAGGCCCTGGGTGCTTCCGGTGTAAGCGAGGATACGGCCCGTCAGGCCCGTATCCAGAAAGCGGATGGAGCCGTTGGAGAGCACGGCCGACCCCATCGCATCCGCAAGGGCAGCCAGAGCGACGCGGTCGCTGTCCGAGCCACCGGTCGGGCGCATCATGGCCCAAGGCGTCTCCGCAAGGCCGGCAATGTCGAAATCGAAGGTCAGTATGCCCATTTCGTCGAGCATCAGGCTTAGGTCGGGCACCGTCAGCGTGCCGGCCGCCTCGTTCCAGCGGCTGGTGACATGCATGGAACCAGTGAGCATGTCGTAGCCCATCGCTTGGAGGCCTCGCACGACGACTGGATGCCCGGCTAGAGCGGGATCGATCTCCACGCCGCTCGCTTCGACCGACGTTTCTACCGTTCCGTCAAGCGCCGGCGTGACCTCGATCGTCGTCGATACGGCCGAATAGACCGGGACGCCGTCCATTACCACCGAGACCGATCCAGTCATCGCCTGGTCGTAGGAGGCCCGCCGACCGGCATCGGCAAACAGGTCGACACCGCTCACCATGATGTCCTCGACCGTCACCCGGCCGCCGGTCTGGCTGACCTGAAGCGTCGGTATGAGGATCTGCGCCACATTGAAATCGCCGGCCGCACTGCGGGACACGCCGTCAAAGATGACGGTGTCTATCGGCACCGGCTGGCCGCCTTCGGGCGTTACCGTCACATCGGAAAAGGTCAGTCGCTCGCCGTCGAGATCGACGCGTTCGTAGCTGAACGTGCCATCCTCGATCGCGACCGAGTTGAGCATGCGGTCGAGAAGCGCATCGGCCACGCCATCCTGGGCAAGCGCTCCGTCCGACAGAACCACGCATCCACAGGCGACCATGAAGGCAAGCGAAGTCACGGGCATTTTCGAAGCCATGCGTAGGTCTCTCTTGCAGCAGTCATGCGGGAGATTCGTGTCCTGTCCATCATGGCCGGATTATTGTCCTGATGAAGGCAGCGGGTCCAGAAGACATGCGTGTGGACAAGTCCCGTGACGCAAGCCCGGAGAAGGCTCCGCCTCTTTACGCTCGACACCCCAGGCGATAAGCCCGACGGATGGGTAAGGACCTTGGACCGCCGCGATCACCGGACGAGATCGAACCGATCGATCTGAAGAAGGCGCTCGAAGAGCGCTACCTTGCCTATGCGCTCTCGACAATCATGCACCGGGCGCTGCCGGACGTGCGCGACGGGCTGAAGCCGGTTCACCGCCGCATCATTTATGCCATGAGCGAGATGGGTCTGCGTTCGGCCGGATCCTTCCGCAAATGCGCAAAGATCGTCGGCGAGGTCATGGGTAACTTCCACCCCCATGGCGACCAGTCGATCTACGATGCGCTGGTGCGTCTGGCGCAGGATTTCGCCGTTCGCTATCCGCTGGTCAACGGCCAGGGCAATTTCGGCAATATCGACGGCGATAACGCAGCCGCCATGCGTTACACCGAATCGAAGATGACGGCCGCCGCCGAGCTCATCCTCGAAGGCATCGACGAGGACGCCGTCGATTTTCGCACCACCTACGACGAGGAAAACAGCGAGCCTACCGTTCTGCCCGGCGCATTCCCGAACCTGCTCGCCAATGGCTCCACCGGCATTGCCGTGGGCATGGCGACCTCGATCCCGCCACACAATGCCGCCGAACTCTGCGACGCCGCTCTCCATCTGATCGAGCATCCCGATGCGTCGGTCGAGGATTTGATGGAGTTTATTCCAGGGCCCGATCTGCCGACCGGTGGCGTCATGGTGGAGAGCCGGGGCTCGATCCTCGAATCCTACCGCACCGGTCGCGGTGGCTTCCGCGTGCGGGCGCGCTGGGAAACCGAGGACACGGGCCGCGGCGGCTATCAGATCGTCGTCACGGAAATCCCGTACATGGTGCAGAAGGCACGGCTGATCGAAAAGATCGCCGAGCTCTTGAACGCCCGCAAATTGCCGCTGCTCGACGATGTCCGCGACGAATCGGCCGAAGACGTGCGCCTGGTCCTGATCCCCAAGAGCCGCACGGTCAATCCGCAGCTTCTGATGGAATCGCTCTTCCGCGTCACCGATCTCGAAAGCCGCATCCCGCTCAACATGAACGTTCTGAGCATGGGCCGCGTGCCGAAAGTCATGGCGCTGAACGAGGTGCTGTGGGAGTGGCTGGAACACCGCAAGGACGTGCTGCAGCGGCGGTCGCGCCATCGCCTCGCTGCCATCGAGCGCCGGCTGGAAATCCTCGGCGGCCTTTTGATCGCCTATCTGAACCTCGACGAGGTGATCCGCATCATCCGCGAGGAGGACGAGCCGAAAGAGGTGCTGATCGCGACCTTCACGCTGACCGAGCTTCAGGCTGAGTCCATCCTCAACATGCGCCTGCGGCACTTGCGGCGCCTCGAAGAGATGGAAATCCGGCGTGAGTTCGACGAGCTTACGGAAGAAAAGGCCAAGATCGAAGGCCTGCTGTCCTCCGACGTCAAGCAGTGGCAGGCGGTGTCCTGGCAGGTGAAGGAGGTCAAGAAGACCTTCGGCAAGGACACGAAGCTCGGCCGCCGCCGCACGCAGTTCGCCGATGCGCCCGAGACCGATCTGGAGGCCATCCAGCAGGCGATGATCGAGAAGGAGCCGATAACGGTCGTCATCTCTGAAAAGGGATGGATCCGCGCACTCAAAGGCCACATGTCCGATCTCTCGAGCCTCGCCTTCAAGGATGGCGACAAGCTGAAGACCGCGTTCCCGGCCCAGACGACCGACAAGATCATTCTGGTCACCACCGGCGGCAAGGCTTTCACGCTCGGCGCAGACAAGCTGCCGGGCGGACGCGGGCACGGCGAACCGCTGCGCATCATGGTCGAGATGGACAACGACCAGGATATCGTCACCGCCTTCGTCTATGACGCGACCGCCAAGATGATCATCGTCTCCGGCGAAGGAAATGGCTTCGTTGTCGCCGAAAGCGAGCTTGTCGCGAACACCCGCAAGGGCAAGCAGGTGATGAACGTCAAGCTGCCGGACGAGGCGCGCATGGTCGTTCCCGTCTCCGGCGACAGCGTTGCCGTGATCGGCGAAAACCGCAAGCTCTTGGTCTTCCCGCTGGTTCAGATTCCCGAGATGAGCCGCGGCAAGGGCGTGCGCCTCCAGCGCTACAAGGATGGCGGCATCGCCGATCTCAAGTGCTTCGCCATGGCCGACGGTTTGAGCTGGGCCGATTCGGCCGGTCGGTCCTTCACACGCAACCGGGAAGAGCTGACCGAATGGCTGGGCGACCGAGCCCAGGCTGGCCGCATCGCTCCGAAGGGTTTCCCGCGAAGCGGCAAGTTCACTGGCTGAAGCTCCGAGAGAGGGGACGAGGTCGAACATGGTCCGCTTCGCATCCACAGCTCTCGGCGTCACTGTACTGGCATTGGTGACGTCGGCGTTCGCCCAAGACGAGGCGCCTGCCTATGAAGGCGTCGTCGCCACCTATGTCTGCGCCGACGGCGCTGAGATCGACATCGCCTATCTCAACATGGCGAGCGGGCTATCGCTTGCAGTCGTGCGCGCCGACGGCGTCATGCACGTGATGGAGACCATCATCAGCGGCTCCGGCGCGCGCTATGCGACGGCCGGCGAAGGCGAACGCTTCGTCTGGTGGTCCAAGGGCAATAAGGGAAGTCTGTACCGTGGCAGCGATGGCGCAGAAGAGATCCTGCATCAGGACTGCATCGAAAAGGATTAGAAGCGGCCTGCCAAGGCCTGCCTGAGATCAGACCGCGTCGCGAAACCGTTCCCAGCCACGCGCGCCGAGATGTTCCTGGGGCAGGAACTTCGTCTTGTAATCCATCTTCCGCGAGCCGGCGACCCAGTAGCCGAGATAGACATGCGGCTGGCCGCGCTGGCGCGTGCGCGCAATGTGGTCGAGGATCATGAAGCTGCCGAGCGAGCGATCGCGGTGCTCTGGATCGTAGAAGGAATAGACCATCGACATGCCGTCGCCCATGACGTCTGACAGCGCCACGGCGATGAGCGGCCCCGTCGACTTGCCGGTGATGCGGCTGTCGGGGTCGGCGATCCGGTATTCGATGATCTTCGTCTCGACATGGCTGTCTTCGACCATCATCGCGTAATCGAGCACGGTCATGTCCGACATGCCGCCCTTGCGGTGCCGAGCATCGAGGTAATCGCGAAACAGCGAATATTGTTCGCTCGACGGTTCTGCCGGATATTCGATCGCGATGAGGTCGGAGTTGCGTTGAAGCACACGGCGCATCGAGCGCGACGGCTGAAACTCATCGACGAGAATGCGCACGGAAATGCAGGCACGGCACGTCTCGCAGGCGGGGCGATAAGCAATGTTCTGCGAGCGCCTGAAGCCGCCCTGCGTCAGCAGATCGTTGAGATCGCTCGCTTTCTCGCCGACGAGATGCGTGAAGACCTTCCTCTCGAACTGGCCTTCGAGATAAGGGCAGGGCGAGGGGGCCGTCAGGAAAAACTGCGGAGATTGGACGGGATGGCTGGTCATCGCGCTCGATCGAAGATTCTTGCCCTCTTGATCCCCCATACCATGGCGCAAGCTGCGGAAACGTCAACTGGATCGTTGAAGACCGACCGCGTCGGCTGACTGCCGAAAGGAAAAGGGCACGGTGCGCTCGGCATCGACGAGCCCGCCCGCGCGGGCTCGTCTCTTCGTGTCGATAAAAGCTCAGCGAAGCGCGCTGGTGCGCAGCACGACGGTGCCGAGCAACATGTCGTGAACCAGTCGCTTGCGGTCGAGAAAGAGGCTCGCCAGCAGGATCAACGGCGTGAGGATCACGTTGCCGGCCCAGAAGACCACCGCGTGAACCATGGCCAGCATCGTGTCGACTGGACGGCCGTCGGTGCGCGCGATCATGATGCCCATGAGCCGCATGCCGGGCGTCGCCTGGTTCGGCCCGCCCATCGTGAAGCCCACATAGGGCAGGGCGACGAGCGCGAAGAGCACACCATAGAGCGCCCAGCCGAGGCCGAGCGTCAGAAGGCCGATGAAGAACACGATGACCGCGACTGGAATGCTGAGCAGAAGCACGATCGTGTAATCGATGCAGAAAGCCAGCATGCGCCGCGTGCGCACGCCTTCGTAGGAACGCCAGTCGTCCAGTGCGCCGGTCTGCAGCGGTACGGCTTCGTCAATCTGGGCCTGCGTCGTCATCGTCCAATCCGTCCTCGTTCTTGCCCCTGATCGGGCCGCACTGATGTGGGGAGGGCGGTTGCTTTATTCAACGAGGTACGAAATCACGTCACCGCCGCGAAAGCAGCGTGGCAACCTCCGGTGCGAAATAGGTGAGGATGCCGTCGCAGCCGGCGCGCTTGAAGGCGAGCAGGGTTTCCAGCATCACCTTCTCGCCGTCGATCCAGCCATTGGCGGCGGCAGCCCGGATCATCGAATATTCGCCCGACACCTGGTAGGCGAAAGTCGGCATGGCGAAGGCGTCCTTCAGCCGCGCGATGATGTCGAGATAGGGTTGCCCCGGCTTCACCATCAGCATGTCGGCGCCTTCCTCGACGTCGAGCGCCGCTTCGCGCACGGCCTCGTCGCTATTGGCGGGGTCGATGTAATAGGTGCGCTTGTCGCCCTTCAGCAATCCGCCGGTGCCGATCGCCTCGCGGTAAGGCCCGTAATAGGCCGACGCGAATTTCGTCGCATAGGACATGATGCCGACATTCTGGTGCCCGGCCTCATCGAGCGCCCGGCGGATCGCGCCGATGCGTCCATCCATCATGTCGGATGGCGCGATGATGTCGGAACCGGCATCGGCCTGGATCACGGCCGCCTGTGCGATTTGAGAAACGGTGTCGTCGTTGAGGATCTGGCCGTCCTTCAGGATGCCGTCATGGCCGTGGCTGGTAAAAGGATCGAGCGCCACGTCGGTGATGATCCCGATATGCGGCACTGCCTTCTTGATGGCCCGCGTCGCCTCGTTGATCAGATTGTCGCTCGCGAGGCTGTGCGAGCCCGTCTCGTCGCGCAGATTCATGGAAATGTTGGGGAAGGTGGCGAGCGCCGGAATGCCGAGATCGGCCGCGCGCTTGGCTTCTTCCACCGCCATGTCGACGGTCAGCCGCTCGACACCCGGCATGGCATCGATGCTTTCGCGACGATTGTCGCCCGGGATCAGGAATATCGGCCAGATCAGATCGTCCACCGTCAGCCGGTTCTCCTGCACGAGGCGGCGCGTCCAATCCGCCTTGCGGTTGCGGCGCATGCGGCGGTGGCCGGTGATGTCGTCGACGAGATTAGAACCGGTCTGATGACCTGTAGCGGGGGAGGTGACGTGCCTGTTCATGGCCGGCTCCTGGATGCGTTTCTTGAGCTTCTGGCAGCGGACGCTGCGGCTGGCCGGGCATAGCACAGCCGCAATCGCGCCACTACCCGCATGGCATTGCGCCTTGAGCGTCTCGATGTCGCGTGGCACACACGGGCGACGATGAATGACGGAAACCAGACGATGCTGCTTGAGAGCGATGCGCGACCGAGGGAAACGCTGACCTTCCGGCTGTTCAACATCTTCCAGCGGCTGGTCGCGATCGGCGCGCTGGTATCGGCGTTGCATTACTGGGCATTGTTGTCCGGCCTCTATGGCGGCGAATTGTGGCGCTTCGATCTGATGCCCGTCCATTGGCGGGTCGCTGCCACCGCGCTTGCGGTCCTGTTTCCCGTCGCAGCCGTCGGGCTGTGGATGCCGGTATCCTGGGGGCCGGTCATCTGGTTCTGCGCCGCAGCCACCGAAATCACCATGCATCTCGGCTTTCCGTCGCTCTTCGGCCAGAACCTTGTCGTCGCCGCGCTGCACATCCTCGTCATTTCGATCTATGCAGCTTTGCGCGGCGTTCTTTATGTCGAGAAGCTCCGTTCGCGCCGACCGGTAAGGGTTGATTCACTCTGACACACGGAGGCACTTCGGTAAGGCGCTGTTAATGCTAGCCTTTAAGTCCAATTTTATGGGTATTCGATAGGGTCTCTCCCAAGGCGGAAGAAAACAACAGCCGCCAACAGGGATCACGGAGAGGCTCGAAAACAATGGCACAGGCAAAGCTGCAGTCCAACGAAACGCAGAACCGCGAAGGTGCTCTTCGCAATCTTTATCTGGAATCGCTCCAGTTGGTGGAGCGCCTTCACCGCCGTCTGCTCGACGTCATCAAGGATGAGTTCGACCGCAAGGGACAGAGCGACATCAACGCCGTCCAGGCGCTGCTCCTGTTCAACATTGGCAATTCGGAGCTGACCGCAGGCGAGCTTCGTTCGCGCGGCTACTATCTCGGCTCCAACGTCTCCTACAACCTCAAGAAGCTGGTCGATCTCGGCTTCATCAACCACCAGCGCTCGCGCATCGACCGCCGCTCGGTCCGCGTCAGCCTGACCGACAAGGGCAACGAGATCGCCAAGGTCGTCGGCGCGCTCTATGACCGTCACATCGGCTCGATCGAACAGGTCGGCGGCATCGGCACCGACGATTTCGAGAAGATGAACAAGTTGATGCAGCGCCTCGACCGGTTCTGGAACGACCAGATCCTCTACCGCCTCTAAGGCAACCCGACCTTCGACCACCTCCGGTCCCGACCTCCGATCGCTGCAGCTTCCCTGCTGTTGCGACCGGAGGCCGCAGGTCGTTTAAGTTGCAGTCCTGCAACGGCGAAGATCGTATTTCGCTGTTCCTCGTCCAAGCCGGTTCCCGGCCATTCCTGAATCACGAATTGGCCATATTGCGATGACACCTCTTTGGATGAAGAGGGCAGACGGGGCGTTCCAATGTGCCGCCGAGCTCGCCGAAACCCCAAAGTACCGACGCTCGCGAATTTGTGAATGCGATCGCGGACCGGCAGCTTTCCAGGGTTTCGTTTCATTAACTATACGGATGATAGCTTCACGGCTCCTGCGTCTAGAACGTCCCGAATGAAATGGTGTGGTTGAATGGCGATGAAAAACGGATTTGAACGGCTGTCCCGGCGCGCGTTTCTTTCGAGTGCGGCAACGGTAGGTGCTACCGCTTTTGCTGGAGCAGCAAGTGCCCAGACTGTGCTCGATTCCATTCTGAATGCACCTCGGCGCGGCAACTGGGACGACCAGTTCGATGCTCGTGGCACGCGCGGCGTCGAGCAGGTGACCTCGAACGTTCCGGTGCTGAGCCTCGATACGGTGAATTACACCAATTTCGCGCTGATCGATTACCAGAACATCGTCCGTAACGGTGGCTGGCCCTATGTGCCGGAAACGCGCCTGCAGCTCGGCGCGACCGACCCGGCCGTCCAGCCGCTGCGCCAGCGCCTGATGATTTCCGGTGATCTGCCAATGGATGCCGGCATGTCTCTGGCTTTCGATTCCTACGTGGATGGAGCAGTCAAGCGGTTCCAGGCGCGCCACGGCCTTCCTGCCGATGGTGTAATGGGCGAACTGACCTTCAAGGCGCTGAACGTGCCGGCTGATATCCGTCTCGGCCAGCTCGAAACCAACGTCGTGCGCCTGCAGACAATGGCCGGCGATCTTGGCCCGCGTCACGTTGCGGTCAATATTCCTGCGGCGGCGATCGAGGCTGTTGAAGGCAATCAGGTCGCTTCGCGCCACACGGCCGTTGTAGGCAAGATCGACCGTCAGACCCCGATTCTGAATTCGCAGATCCACGAGGTCATCCTTAATCCGACCTGGACCGCGCCGCGCTCGATCATCGAGAAGGACATCATGCCGCTGATGCGGCAGAACCCGAACTATTTGACGGAAAACAGCATTCGTTTGTTCGACGGGCAGGGCAATGAAGTGCCCCCGTCCTCCGTCGACTGGAACGCCGCACAGGCACCCAATTTGATGTTCCGGCAGGACCCCGGCGCGATCAACGCCATGGCTTCGACCAAGATCAACTTCCACAACGAGCATGCCGTGTATATGCACGACACGCCGCAGCAGAACTTGTTCTTCAACGAGGTTCGCTTCGATTCGTCGGGCTGTGTGCGTGTGCAGAACGTGCGCGATCTTTCGCTCTGGATCCTGCGTGACACGCCGGGCTGGAACCGCCAGCGGATGGAGCAGGTGATTGCGACCCGCCAGGTCAACCCGATCGCCGTCAACAATCCGGTGCCGGTGTACTTCACCTACATCACGGCCTGGGCGACGTCCGACCGCGTGGTGCAGTTCCGCGACGATATCTACAAGCGCGATGGCGCGCCGGAACTGGCGATGCAGGAAGGCTGATCTTCCTGATCAACCGGAATCTTCTGATGGCCGCCGAAAGGCGGCCATTTTGCTTTGTGCGCCTCTACAATGACGCTAGGGGGCTTCATCTGGCCGAGCAGCGCAGGGCTTGGCTGCGGCAAAGCGCCCATGCTCCAGCACGAGGGTGCAGGTGATCAAAGACTCATATCGGTTGAGGGCCTGAGCTGATGGCGTGAAGGCCTCCACAACGAGCCCAATCGTCATCGCGATGATCAGCGCGAGCGCGCCGAGCAGTATGGATTTGAGGAAGCACGTTCCGCGAAGTCGGATGCACGTTTTGTCATTCAAGAATCTCCTACCGATCTGCTGTCCACGCACCCAACACGCATCATCGGGAGACCGTTCCTCATCTCAACGGGCGAGCGGCGCCATCCCCCAAGATCACGCCGCTCATGGATAATGAAGTGTTACTGAAGGCGAGCGTCGCCGAAAACGAAAAGGGCGCCCGCATCAGCGGACGCCCTTCCGTAAAGCAGGTAGTCCGAGACTTACCAGCGATCGAGGCCGAGCAGCTTGCGGCCGAGCGGATTGAGCTCGGCGACAGGGTTCTGCTTCTCCAACTCGCGCGGGTCGCCGGGGAAGGGGTTGCCCTTCGGTGCTTCGCGCTCCTGCCAAAGCCGGATCCGCTCGTCGCGCACGCGGGTGTTATCGAAATCGCCGGGGAACATGGAGATGTACTGCGCCATCCGGACGCGATTCTCCGAGCGGTTCGGCCGCACGCCGTGAGCCAGCAGTGAGTTGAAGATCAACAGGTCGCCCGGTTCCATGTCGATATTGACGATATCGTAGCCGGTGGTGTCGGGCTTAAAAGGATTGCGGTCCTCCGGCTGGCGATCGCACCACTCTTCAAGCTCGGCAAAGAGGTCGGGAACGCACTGGAAGCCACCTGTTTCCTTGTCCTGCTTGGCAAGCGAAAGCACGCCCTGCACGCTGATCGGGAACGGCCGCACCGACGTGTCGACATCGAAATGGATGAAGCCGTTTTCCTGCTGGGCGGCACGCGCTGCCTTGTTCGGGGGATTGAGGTTGGCGCGGTCGATGGCCACCCAGAGGTTTTCGCGGTCCCAGATGTCGACGAAGGCATCGTAGACGCGCTGGGTCTGGCGGTTATCCCAGAGCGTCTGGTGGTTATAGACTTCCACCATGCCCGCGTTGTTCAGTTCCTTCATCTTGTATTCGCGCAGCTGCGGCTTGTACCAGGTCGACGGGTCGTTGCGATCCATCTCCTGGAACTCCCACAGCATGTCGATCACGGCATCGCACTGTTCCTTGGGAACGGCGCCGCGCACGATGACATAGCCGCGCGTCGTCCAGTGCTTCCAGTCGTCCTCGGACAGGACGCGCAGCGGCAAGGTCTTTTCGATGTCCTTGAGTTGGGTGGTGACACCCATGGCCTGGGGGTGATCGCCGTGGCCGTCTTCTTCCTCGACGACCGGCTGCTTCAGGGCTGCTTGGTACATGGTCTCCCTCCCATCGGGTCAACATGACAATGATGACGAGAGATTACGCGCTCCATCAAACGCATGTTGTCGTGTTCTGGCAGATTCTGGTAGGATACTGGCGTGACGTGAGAGGAGGGCGCGTTTATGAGGCCGTTTCTGGAAAAGATTCGCCAGTCCGATGGCGCATCCTGGGCCTTTCTCGATCGCGTCCTGCCGGACGGCATCCCTTTCGAATGGCATCATCATCCCGAATACGAGCTGACCCTGACGTTGAACAGTCGCGGTCACCGCTATGTCGGCGATCACATCGGCGCCTATGACGATGGTGATCTCGTTCTGCTCGGACCGGGACTGGCGCATAGCTGGGCATCCAGCGACAAGGTCAATGACGCCGGACCCCATCGCGCGCTCGTCATCCAGTTCACGGAAACATGGGCGGGCTCGCTGACGGCCCTCTTCACCGAAATGGCGTCGTTGCGCCATCTGCTGACCGAAGCTGACCGTGCGGTCTGTTTTTCGCCGGAGATCGCTGCCGCGGTCAGGCCGGATCTCGAAGCGCTGGTGGATCTGCCGGCCGACGAGCGGCTCGTGCGCCTGCTCTCGGTCTTTGCGCGGTTGACGCGCGACGAGCACCGAAGCCTGTTGGCAAGCCCCGGCCGCGCGCTCGCCACCACCTCCGAAGCCGATCGTCCGCGCATCGACAAGGTGCTGGAGCATCTTCATGCCAACCATCGCGAGCCGATCGCCATTGCCGAACTTGCCGAGATTGCCTGCCTCAGCGAATCGGCGCTTCACCGCATGTTCCGGCGCCAGACGCGCCTGACGCCGCTCGAATATCTGACGCAGCTGCGCATTGGGCACGCGTGTTCGCTGCTGATCGATACCGATCGGCCAATCCATGTGATCGCCGACGAGGTCGGCTATCGCAACCTCGCGCTGTTCAATCGCATCTTCAAAGCGCGCCGTGAAATGACACCGCGGGAGTTCCGTTCCGCCTATCGTCGCGGGCAGCATCCGCATCTGGCCGCCTGATCGGCCGCAGCCACTGCGAAAGTGCCGCAGTACAGGTCGTTCATATTGCTCTCGCTGCCTGCCGGGTTTAAGAGGGCGCCACGTCAAGAGCGAAAGGACTTCAGGGCCCATGTCCACTGCATCCCAGGCTTCCGCCAAGCGTTTCGCCGACGCTTTCTTCAATCGCTCGCTTGCTGAAGCCGATGCCGAGATTTTCGGCGCGATCGGCAAGGAGCTTGAGCGCCAGCGTCACGAAATCGAACTGATCGCATCCGAAAACATCGTCTCGCGCGCCGTCCTGGAAGCTCAGGGCTCGGTGATGACGAACAAATATGCCGAAGGCTATCCCGGCAAGCGCTATTATGGCGGCTGCCAGTTTGTCGATATCGCCGAAGAGCTTGCCATCGAGCGTGTGACCAAACTCTTCGGTTGCGGCTTCGCCAATGTGCAGCCGAATTCCGGCAGCCAGGCGAACCAGGCGGTGCTTCTCGCCCTGTCGAAGCCCGGCGACACCATTCTCGGCATGAGCCTCGACGCCGGCGGTCACCTGACCCATGGCGCCAAGCCGAACATTTCCGGCAAGTGGTTCAATGCCGTTCAGTACGGTGTGGTCTCGTCCACCGGCCTGCTCGACTACGATCAGGTCGAGGAACTGGCCCGCGAACACAAGCCGGCGATCATCGTGGCTGGCGGTTCGGCCTATTCGCGCCAGATCGATTTCGCCCGTTTCCGCAAGATCGCGGACGAAGTGGGTGCCTATCTCTGGGTCGACATGGCGCATTTCGCCGGTCTCGTTGCCGGTGGCCAGCATCCAAGCCCGTTCCCGCATGCCCATGTGGCGACATCCACGACCCACAAGACGCTGCGCGGTCCGCGTGGCGGCATCGTCCTCACCAATGACGAGGCGATCGCCAAGAAGATCAATTCGGCCGTTTTCCCCGGTCTCCAGGGCGGCCCGCTGATGCATGTCATCGCCGGCAAGGCAGTGGCATTCGGCGAAGCGCTGACGCCTGAATTCCGCAACTATACGGCGCAGGTCGTTGAAAACGCCAATGTCCTGGCCGAAACGCTGGTCGAAGGTGGCCTGCAAATCGTCTCCGGCGGCACCGACACGCATCTGATGCTTGTCGACCTGCGTCCGAAGAACCTCACGGGCAAGGCTTCCGAAGCTGCACTCGGCCGCGCCTACATCACCTGCAACAAGAACGGCGTACCGGACGATCCGGAAAAGCCGATGGTCACGTCCGGCGTTCGCCTCGGCACGCCGGCCGGCACCACCCGCGGTTTCGGCAAGGATGAGTTCCGTGAAATCGGCCGCCTGATCGTCGAAGTGCTCGACGGACTGAAGGCAGCCAATTCGGAAGAGGGCAATGCCAAGGTCGAGGAAGCGGTGAAGGCCAAGGTAATCGCGCTCACGGATCGCTTCCCGATCTATCCGCATCTCGGCTGACCGGCCTTATGCGCTGCCCCTACTGCTCGTCGGAAGACAGCCAGGTCAAGGATTCGCGTCCGGCAGAGGATGGTGCAGCCATCCGCCGCCGTCGCGTGTGCCCGGATTGCGGGGGCCGCTTCACGACCTTCGAGCGGGTACAACTGCGTGAACTGACGGTCATCAAGAAGACCGGCCGGCGCGTGCCCTTCGATCGCGACAAGCTGATGCGCTCCTTCGAGATCGCGCTGCGCAAGCGGCCGGTGGAGCGTGACCGGATCGAGCGCGCCGTCTCCGCCATCGTCAGGCGTTTGGAAAGCTCCGGCGAACAGGACATCCAGTCCGAGCAGATCGGGCTTCTCGTCATCGAGGCGCTGAAGGCGCTCGATGACGTCGGTTTCGTCCGCTACGCCTCGGTCTATCGCGACTTCTCAGGCCCCGAAGACTTCGAGAACGTCATCAACGAACTGACCGCCCGCATCAATGCGGACACCACCGCTGCGAATGACTGAATGTGCTGACGGCGCCGCGGTGACGGCCGACGATCGCCGCTTCATGGCAGCCGCAATCCGGCTGTCGCTGCGCCACTCAGGCCTGACCGGCTCCAACCCATCCGTCGCGACCCTGATCGTTGCCGACACCGGTCATGGCCCGGTCATCGTCGGCCGCGGGGTGACCGCGCTTGGCGGCCGGCCCCACGCCGAAGCCGAGGCATTGGCAGAAGCCGGCGAGCGCGCCCGTGGCGCAACCGCCTATGTCACGCTCGAACCCTGCGCCCATCACGGCCGAACGCCGCCTTGCGCCGAGGCGCTGGCCCGATCCGGCATCAGGCGCCTGATGGCCGCGACGATGGATCCGGACCACCGCGTATCCGGCAAGGGCTTCGAGATCCTGCGCGCCGCCGGCATCGAAACCGTGCCCGGTGTGTCGGCGGAGGCCTCCGAGCATGCGCTGGCCGGCTATCTCATGCAGCGCACGAGCAACCGGCCGCATGTGACTCTGAAAGCGGCAGTTTCGGCAGACGGCAAGATCGGACGGGCCGGGGCAGGGCAAGTCGCGATCTCCGGAGACGTGTCGCGCGCGCAGTCCCATCTGATGCGCGCCGAAAGCGATGCGATTCTGGTCGGGATCAACACCGTGCTCGAGGATGATCCGGCGCTGACATGCCGCTTGCCTGGGCTGGAGCGCCGGTCGCCGATCCGCATCGTCCTTGACGATCATCTGCGCCTGCCGCTCGACAGCCAACTCGTGAAAGCCGCGCGCGATGTGCCGCTCTGGGTCGCCACGACCAGCGAGGACGACAAGGCCCGCCGCGCGCTGGAAAGTGCCGGCGTCGAGATTGTTGCCTGCGCCCGCCACAATGGCCGCATTGCCTTGCCGGAACTTCTGGACGATCTCGGCGCTCGCGGCGTCTACACATTGCTCGTAGAAGGCGGCGCGTCGGTCGCAGCGTCGTTTATCCGCGACGATCTTGTGGATCGGATCGCGCTTTTCACCAGCACCGTGACGGTCGGTGATGACGGCATTGACGCTCCGTTCACGTCCGCCGCCATGCCCGCAGGTTTTTCACCGCGCCGGACGATGCTTTATGGCAGCGATCGGTTCGAAGAATGGAAGAGAGAGCGCTGATGTTCACCGGGATCGTCACGGATATCGGCCGGGTAATGGCCACGCAAAAGCTCGATCACGGGCTGAAGCTGCGCATCGCAACGTCCTATGATCCTGCCGGCATCGATATCGGCGCCTCGATCGCCTGCTCCGGCCCCTGCCTGACCGTGACTGCGCTTTCGGCGCCAAGCGAAGAGCACTGGTTCGAAGTGGAGGCATGGGAAGAAGCGCTGCGGCTGACCACGATCGGCGAATGGACGGTCGGTGCGCGCGTCAACCTGGAACGCTCGCTCAAGATCGGCGATGAACTGGGCGGACACCTCGTTTCCGGCCACATCGACGGGACAGCCACGATCATCTCCGTGGAGAGCGAAGGCGATGCGACCCGCTTTACGCTGGAAGCACCGGCTGAATTGGCTCGGTTCATCGCGCGCAAGGGCTCCGTGGCGCTCGACGGCACGTCGCTCACGGTCAACGGCGTCGATGGTGCACGCTTCGACGTGCTGCTCATCCGCCATTCGCTCGAAGTCACAACCTGGGGCGAGCGCAAGGCGGGCGACCGCGTCAATCTCGAAATCGACCAGATGGCGCGCTACGCTGCACGGCTGGCGGAGTTCGCCGCCTGAGATGCCGCTTGGCGGGCGATTGGGCTTGCCAAAGCAGACGGCACATGGTTTGACGCGCTCCACTCCCATATGACCCACACATCGCCGCATTCCGGCGCAAGGATACCCGTTTCATGGCGCAATCCGAGAAGCTTCATCTGTTGATCGTCGAGGCGCGTTTCTATGACGATCTCGCCGATGCCCTGCTCGAGGGCGCCAAGGCGGCTCTGGACGAAGCCGGCGCAACCTACGACCTCATCACCGTACCCGGTGCGTTGGAGATCCCGGCCGTCATCTCCATGGCGCTCGACGCGGCCGATGAAGGCGGCACCGATTATGACGGCTTCGTCGCACTCGGCACCGTCATCCGCGGCGAGACCTACCATTTCGAGATCGTGGCCAATGAATCGAGCCGTGCGCTGACCGATCTTGCTGTCGACGAGGCGCTCGCGATTGGCAACGGCATCCTGACCGTCGAGAACGACGAGCAGGCGTGGGTACGGGCACGCAAGCACGAGAAGGACAAAGGTGGTTTCGCAGCGCGCGCGGCGCTGACCATGATCGCCGTCAAGAACAGGCTGAACGCAGCGTGAGCGACAAGGACCGACAGGAACAGGTTTCAGGCCGCCCAGCCGGCGAGGTGAGACCCGCAAACCAGCGCGGCGCCGCACGCCTCGCTGCCGTGCAGGCGCTCTACCAGATGGACATTGCCGGCACCGGCGTGCTGGAAGTGATCGCCGAATACGAAAACCATCGCTTGGGCCGTGAGATCGACGGCGACACCTACCGGCAGGCGGATGCGGCATGGTTCCGCTCCATCGTGTCCGGCGTCGTGTCCGATCAGCGCAACCTCGATCCGCTGATCGCCTCGGCGCTCACGATGGATTGGCCGCTGTCGCGTCTTGATTCAACGCTGCGCGCGATCCTGCGTGCAGGAACGCTCGAACTGTCGACCCGCAAGGACGTGCCGGTCGCCGTGATCGTCACCGAATATGTCGATATCGCCCAGGCGTTCTATGTCGGCGAAGAGCCGAAGATCGTGAACGCTGTGCTCGACAGGCTCGCCCGCCAGTTGCGCGGCGACCGGTCACCTGCTCAAGGTGGACCGGCCAGTTCCGACAAGGCTCCGTCCTCCAAATGAGCGCATCTGCCCGTGATCACATGAGCGGGCAGGGCTCTTCGACAGCAAGAAGCGCGCGGATCAACGCCGTCGTTCTTGCGGCCGCGCAGGCGGTTGTGGGCGCTGCCGCCCCGATGACGATCTCCATGGGCGGCCTTGCGGGCTATTATCTTCTCGGCAGCGACAAATCGCTCGCGACGGCGCCGGTGACAGGATTCACGGTCGGATTGGCGCTCGGCGCCTTCGGTGCGGCGGCCATCATGCGGGTGACGGGGCGTCGGCTGGGCTTCATGGTCGGTGCCGCGTTCACCGCAGCCGGCGGCGCGCTCGCAGCGCTCGCCCTTTGGATCGGCTCCTTCTGGTTCTTCGCCTTCGCTCTGGCGATCATCGGCTGCGGCGGCGCCTTTGTGCAGCAATACCGCTTTGCTGCGGCCGACAATGCGCCTCCGCAGTTCAAGGCGCAGGCGATCTCCTGGGTGCTTGCCGGTGGGGTCTTCGCTGCCGTCATCGGTCCCCAAACGGTGATCTTCAGCCGGGAGATGTTCCCGACAGTCCCCTTCGCCGGCATCTTCGTAGCGATGATCGGGCTCGGCCTTCTTGGAGCGCTGATCCTGTCGTTGCTGCGCGAAAGCAAGGATGTCGTCGTCGACCCGGCGACGCAGTCGGCTGCCGATCGCCCGCGTCCCTTGCGCGACATCGTCTCACAGCGTCGCTTCGTCACCGCCATGGTGTGCGGGGTGGGCACCTACGCGCTGATGACCTTCATGATGACAGGCGCGCCGCTCGCCATGGTCGCCTGCGGCTTCTCGGCCGATCTCGCCACGCTCGGCATACAGTGGCACGTGATGGCGATGTTCGCTCCGAGCTTCTTCACCGGTCATCTCATCCGCCGGTTCGGAGAAGCGACCATCGTCGGCATCGGCCTCGCACTCTTGCTGGTCTGCGCCTTCATTGCCTTCATCGGCATCGAGCTTTGGAATTTCTGGCTGGCGCTCGTTCTGCTCGGAATCGGCTGGAACTTCGGCTTCATCGGCTCGACCGCCATGGTCACCGCCACGTACCGGCAATCGGAAAAGAACAAGGTGCAGGGCTTCCACGACGGCTTCCTGTTCTCGCTGGTGGCCGTGGCGTCGCTCGCCTCAGGCGGCGCGCTGAACCATTGGGGTTGGGAAGGCGTCTCGCTGGTCTTGGTGCCGATCGCGAGCCTCTGCCTCCTCGTGCTCGGGCTCCAGGTCGTGAGCGACAGGCAAAAGCAAGCCTCCGCCTGAAGCGCTAGCCGCGGCGGCCAAACCGCCTCGAGCGGCTGCAACTTATAACTTTCTCCTTATGTTCAATGCACTTGACCGGGCTTGACCGTAGGGCAATCATCCCGCCCACTGCGACCGAGCGTCGCAGAGCCCGAGTGGCTTGGCGATTCGGGAGGAAGGCGGCGTCGGGGACTCGAGGCGCCGAAAAGACCACCAGGAGGATTAAGAGGAATGAGCATTTTGATCGCCGTCATTGCTTGCGGCCTGCTTGCGATTGCCTACGCCATCTGGGCGACGCAATCGGTTCTCGCAGCCGACCAGGGCAATGCGCGCATGCAGGAAATTGCCGGTGCCATCCGCGAGGGCGCACAGGCCTATCTCTCCAGACAATATACGACCATCGCCATCGTCGGCGTCGTCGTCTTCGCCTTGACCTGGTGGCTTCTCGGGGCAACCGCCGCGGTCGGCTTCCTCATCGGCGCCGTGCTGTCCGGCGCAGCCGGTTTCATCGGCATGCATGTATCGGTGCGCGCCAACGTCCGCACCGCGCAGGCCGCTGCACACAGCCTGTCGGCCGGTCTCGACATCGCGTTCAAGTCCGGCGCCATCACGGGCATGCTCGTTGCCGGTCTCGCTCTGCTCGGCGTCGCCGTTTACTTCTTCATCCTGACTGCAATCATGGGCTTTGGTCCCGGCGACCGCGTGGTCATCGACGCGCTTGTTGCGCTTGGCTTCGGCGCATCGCTGATTTCGATCTTCGCCCGTCTCGGCGGCGGCATCTTCACCAAGGGTGCGGATGTCGGCGGCGATCTCGTCGGCAAGGTGGAAGCGGGGATCCCGGAAGACGATCCGCGCAATCCGGCAACGATCGCCGACAACGTCGGCGACAATGTCGGCGACTGCGCCGGCATGGCGGCTGACCTGTTCGAAACCTACGCGGTCACCATCGTCGCGACGATGGTGCTTGGCGCGATCTTCTTCGCCGGCACCGAGATTCTGGCAAGCGTGATGCTTTATCCGCTGGCGATCGGCGCTGCCTGCATCGTCACCTCCATCGTCGGCACGTTCTTCGTGCGTCTCGGTTCGAACGGCTCCATCATGGGCGCGCTCTACAAGGGCCTGCTCGTGACCGGGCTCCTGTCGATCATCGGACTTGGCGCCGCCACGTCACTGACCATCGGCTGGGGCTCGATCGGCCAGGTCGATGGCATGGACATCACCGGAACCAATTTGTTCCTGTGCGGCATCCTCGGTCTTGCCGTGACCGGCCTCATCGTCTGGATCACCGAATATTATACCGGCACCAACAAGCGGCCGGTCAATTCGATCGCCCAGGCATCCGTCACCGGCCACGGCACCAACGTCATCCAGGGGCTTGCCGTCTCACTGGAATCGACCGCACTGCCGGCGATCGTCATCGTCGCGGGCATCATCTCCACCTTCCAGCTCGGCGGCCTGCTGGGCACCGGTATCGCCGTCACGGCCATGCTCGGTATCGCCGGCATGATCGTGGCGCTCGATGCCTTCGGCCCGGTCACCGACAATGCTGGCGGCATCGCAGAAATGTCCGGCCTGCCGCCGGAAGTCCGCCGCTCCACGGATGCGCTCGACGCGGTCGGCAACACCACGAAGGCGGTCACCAAGGGCTATGCGATCGGATCGGCGGGCCTCGGCGCGCTCGTCCTTTTCGCTGCTTATTCCAATGACCTGGAGTTCTTCGCGGCGAATTCGGAGCAATATCCGTACTTCGCCGACATGGGAGATATCTCGTTCTCGCTCTCGAATCCCTACGTGGTCGCCGGCCTGATCTTCGGCGGTCTCATCCCCTATCTCTTTGGTGGCATCGCAATGACGGCCGTAGGCCGGGCTGCGGGCTCCATCGTGGAAGAGGTGCGGCGCCAGTTCCGCGAGGATCCGGGCATCATGGCCGGCACGTCCAAGCCGAACTATGCCCGCGCGGTCGACCTTCTGACCAAGGCCGCCATCCGGGAAATGATCATCCCGTCTCTGCTGCCGGTGCTCGCCCCGCTCGTCGTCTATTTCGGCGTGCTCTTGATCTCCGGATCGAAGGCCTCGGCATTTGCGGCGCTTGGCGCATCTCTGCTCGGCGTCATCGTCAACGGCCTGTTCGTTGCCATCTCCATGACGTCCGGCGGTGGCGCATGGGACAATGCCAAGAAGTCCTTCGAGGATGGGTTCATCGACAAGGACGGCGTCAAGCACGTCAAGGGGTCGGACGCTCACAAGGCATCGGTGACCGGCGATACGGTCGGCGATCCCTACAAGGATACGGCCGGACCGGCCGTCAACCCGGCGATCAAGATCACCAACATCGTGGCGCTGCTGCTTCTGGCAGTCCTCGCCCACTGATCCTGATTACAGTCAAAGAAAAAGGCTCCGGGGTCGCCCTCGGAGCCTCTTATAATTGTGAACTTCAGCGCCCCGTCAGTAGGGGTTGCCGTCGCTCGTCTGGCCGAACGGGTTCGGTATCGCGCCGCCGCCTTCGCCGGGACCAGCAAGCAACTGACCGAGGAAGGTGAGATCGCGGCCGCCGGTTGGCGTCGTGCGCGAGATCAGGTCGAACACGCGACCATCCTGCAAGGTGTAATTGGCGATCTGGCGAACTGTGCCTTCTGACGTGAAATAGACCGCGAGCACGCGCTGATCGACGAGGCGCGGCTTCATGAAGGCGACGGGACGGCTGCGCGTCTGCGAGATGTAGTAGAAGACCTCGTCATTGTCGAAGGTCGCGGTCGTGGACGGCGTGCCGAGCGAAAGGAGAACCTGTTCGCGGCTGGAGCCGACCGGCACCAGGGCCAGCGTGTCCTCGTCGAGCACGTAGCCCTGCTTCAGAACTTCCGATGTCGAGCAACCCGAGACGACCATGGCGCCAGACAGTGCGACAACCGCCACACCGGCACGCAGGATCGTACCGCCATACTTGAAATACCGTCGCGTCAACGACATCTCCCTTCATGATCCTGTCACTGCAAGAATTGCCGGCGACAGTGTGCGGCGCAGTGTTGGCCACCGCAGCCCATTTGCTTTTCAGGCTCGCTTCGGTAAACCAGCCGCCGTTGAGTTGCAACATGCCCGAGGCGGGCACGGCTCCTTGAGAAACCGAGACCTGGGCGATTTGATGATTTTTTCGCTATTCGGCCGCAGAAAGACCAACCAGCGCGTCGTCGACGATACCTATGTGCATCTGACCGAAGCGGCACGTCAGCCGCTCTTCTATGAGCGCTTTGGCGTGCCCGACACGGTCATGGGCCGTTTCGAGATGGTGGCGGTGCATATGGTGCTGTTCCTGCGTCGTGCCGGCCAGGCGGACGGACCACTTCGCGCCTTTACCCAGGAGATGGTCGACACCTTCTTCCAGGACATCGACCATTCGATCCGGGAGATCGGCATCGGCGATACCGGCGTGCCAAAGCGCATGAAGAAATTCGCCAAGATGTTCTACGGCCGTGTCGAATCCTACAGTGTGGCGCTCAACGCGGGCGACCGGGTGGCCCTGTCGGAAGCATTGTCGCGCAACGTCCATCCGACGTTCCCGTTCTCGCGCGATAGCGCCGAGGGACGGGGCATGCACGCTTTGGCCGATCATCTGGTTGCGCTGGAGGCGCATCTCGCCGGTCAGCCCGATGGCTCGATCATGGACGGGCGTCTGTCCTTCGTCGTGCCGGAAGTGAGGGAGGCCGTATGAGAGACCCCGTTCAGCCATTTTCGTTCGCCGTCAAGGTCGGCCATGTTTCGGCCAACCCGATCACCGTCCACATGGAGGCGGATGAGCGGGAACGTGCTGCCCTGGCCCAGACATGGGGCGTTCTCTCCGTCAGCGCATTCTCCGCAGACTTTTCCGTGGTGCGCTGGAAGCGCGACGGCATCCGCCTGTTCGGCACGGTGCATGCCGTGCTGGAGCAGGCATGCGTGGTGACGCTCGAGCCGATCGAGCAGACTATCGAGGAAGAGATCGAAGTGCTCTTCGTGCCGGAAGGCTCGAAACTCGCCCGCAATGAAGTCGTCAATGGCGAGTTGGTCATCGATGCGGACGCGCCCGATCTGCCCGAAGTGTTCACCGGTGACACGATCGACGCAGGCGCAGTTGCGGCCGAATATGCCGCGATGTCGATCGACCAGTATCCGCGAAAGCCAGGCGCCGAGTTCGTCGAGCATATCGAAAGCGACGGCCAGGAAGGCGACGGCAAACCATCGCCATTCGCAGTATTGAAGGGCTGGAAAAGCGACAGCCAGTAAAACGAACAGCGCCACGCGGAGCGATCTCCCGGCGCTCATTCTGGTGATGTCGTCTCTTTTTCGTCCCGGTCGAGTTGTGTGACGGCGCAAAAACAGTATTTTCGGCCCCGCTCAGGAGCCGTTCGGCCCCCGAAAGCAGATTGGACGAGATAGCGTGATTACAGTTTCCCTCGATGCGATGGGCGGCGACGAAGGCCCTGCGGTGGTCATTCCGGGCGCTGCAAAGGCTCTCGAGCGCTATCCAGACGTGCGGTTCATCATCTACGGGATCGAATCGCAGTGCCTTCCGGTTCTGGAGCGCTTTCCGAAATTGCAGGCGGCAAGCCGGTTCGAAGCTTGTGAGATCGCAGTTCGAATGGACGACAAGCCGAGCCAGGCGCTCCGCAAGGGCCGCTGGCGCTCCTCCATGTGGAAGGCGATCGAGGCGGTAAAAAGCGGAGAGGCCGATGTCTGCGTCTCGGCCGGCAACACCGGCGCTTTGATGGCGATGTCCAAATTCTGCCTGCGCACCATGGCCAACATCGAACGTCCCGCCATTGCGGCGATCTGGCCGACGCTCAAAGGCGAGAGCATCGTGCTCGACGTCGGAGCGACAGTCGGCGCAGATGCCCAGCAGCTGATCGATTTCTCCGTCATGGGTGCGGCCATGGCCCGCGCGCTCTTCGGCGTGAAGCGGCCGACTGTTGGCCTCCTCAACATCGGTGTCGAGGAAATCAAGGGCCAGGAAGAAGTGAAGGAAGCAGGCCGGCTCCTGCGCGAGGCCAAGTTCCTCGATCTCGACTATCACGGCTTCGTGGAAGGCGACGATCTCGGCAAGGGCATCGTCGATGTCGTGGTGACCGAAGGCTTTGCCGGCAACATCGCGCTGAAAACCGCTGAAGGCACGGCGCGCCAGATCGCGTCCTACCTGAAATCTGCCATGTCGCGCACGTGGCGAGCAAAGATCGGCTACATGTTCGCCCGCGATGCTTTTCAGCGGCTGAAGGAGAAGATGGATCCGCGCCGCGGCAATGGCGGTGTGTTTCTCGGCCTCAACGGAATCGTGATCAAAAGCCATGGCGGTACCGACGTGGAAGGCTTCGCGGCTGCCGTCGAAGTCGGGCTCGACATGGCGCGCAACGATCTGCGCAAGAAGATCGAAGCGGATTTGAACCTCTATCACGCGCGCCGGGCGCCGGCGCTGGCACGGGCCGAAGCCGCGATTTGACGCGGCGTCCATCTCTGCCGGAACGGGAAATTTGATGATCAGAACAGTCGTCCGGGGCGTTGGTTGTGCATTGCCCAAGCGCATCATGCAGAACCGTGATTTCGAAAATGTGGTCGATACCAGCGACGAGTGGATCGTCCAGCGCACCGGCATTCGCCAGCGTCACATCGCAGGCGAGGGCGAAACGACGGCATCGCTCGGTGAAGCGGCCGCACGGGCTGCGCTCGACAATGCGGGGCTGACACCCGACGACATCGACTTGATCATCCTGGCCACCTCGACACCGGACAACACGTTCCCTGCGACGGCCGTCAACATCCAGGCACGCCTTGGCATGACGCATGGCGCAGCCTTCGACGTTCAGGCCGTCTGCACGGGCTTCGTCTATGCGCTCACGACAGCCGATCTCTACATCAAGGGCGGGATGGCACGCCGCGCTCTCGTCATCGGCGCCGAAACCTTTTCGCGCCTGCTCGACTGGAACGACCGCACGACCTGCGTGCTCTTTGGAGATGGCGCCGGCGCGCTCGTCGTCGAGGCCGCGGAAGGCGAGGGCACGGTTGCCGATCGCGGCATTCTGACGACCCACCTGCGCTCCGACGGTTCCCACAAGGAAAAGCTCTATGTCGACGGTGGACCGTCCTCCACCGGCACCGTCGGCCATCTGCGCATGGAGGGCCGCGAGGTCTTCAAGCATGCGGTGGGCATGATCACCGATGTCATCGAGGCTTCCTACGAATCCACCGGCCTGTCCTCGGAAGATCTCGACTGGTTCGTTCCCCATCAGGCCAATGTGCGTATCATCGACGCGTCGGCCAAGAAGCTCGGCATCGCGCCGGAGAAGGTCGTCATCACCGTCGATCGTCACGGCAACACATCTGCCGCCTCCATCCCGCTGGCACTCGCGACGGCTGCAGCCGATGGCCGCATCAAGAAGGGCGATCTCGTCCTGCTTGAGGCCATGGGCGGCGGCTTCACCTGGGGTGCTGTCCTCGTTCGCTGGTGATCGGCGCCCGCTCCAAAAGCATCAGGCGTGCTTCCTTGACGCGTCGCTCAAAGGCCAATAATCTCAATTCATTGGAACGTGTTTTGACATTCGTTTTCGACATTTCGGAACGGGATTATGAGCGGAAAAACGATTACCAGAGCTGACCTGGCCGAGTCCGTATTCCGCAAGGTGGGCCTTTCCAGAACCGAATCTGCCGCCTTGGTCGAGATGGTCATCGAAGAAGTCTGCAACGCCATCGTGCGGGGGGAGACTGTCAAGCTGTCGTCCTTCGCGACGTTCCAGGTTCGCGACAAGAACGAGCGTGTCGGTCGGAACCCCAAGACTGGCGAGGAAGTGCCGATCTCGCCGCGCCGCGTCATGACCTTCAAGGCTTCGAACGTACTGAAGCAGCGCGTGTTGAAGACCCACCGCGTTCGCCAGACCGGACAGAAGATCGCTTCCACCGCCTGACCGGCGAAGGTCGCTCCCCCGAATTCTGTGCACCACATGCGCCCGGGGCTTGAAATAAGTCCCACAAGCGATTGAAATGCATGCCATTAGGCCCCCTCGATGTGGTGCTCCTCGTTGCGACGGAGGTTGGCATGGAAAAAAGTCCGGACGCGTTTCGCACGATCAGCGAGGTCGCAGACGACCTCGATCTGCCCCAGCACGTCCTGCGGTTCTGGGAAACCCGGTTCACCCAGATCAAGCCGATGAAGCGGGGTGGCGGGCGGCGTTATTACCGGCCCGACGATATCGAGCTTCTCAAGGGCATCCGCCATCTGCTCTACGATCAGGGTTACACCATCAAAGGCGTGCAGAAGCTTCTGAAGCAGAACGGCCCGAAATTCGTCATCGCTGTCGGCAATGGCGATGTCGCGTCGATGGAGGCGCTGACTGCCGAAGCCGCAACCAATGCGCCGAGCATCGAGGTTGCCGAGCCGGATCAGGTCATCGGCCGCCCCAAAGTGCCGACAGGTCGCCGATTGTTCGGCTTCGGCGGCGAGGGCGACAAGGCTGCGGCGACTGATGGCGCTGCGCTGTCGAAGGAAAACAAGGCGCTGTTGCAGGAGGCGCTGTACGATCTCCTGGAATGCAAACGCCTTCTGGACCAGGTTCGGTAACCCATCGGCCGAGCGGCGCGCCGACCCATGAAATTGCGCTTGGAATTGCGCGGGGGCGGGCTTGCCTTGATCGCGGTGAACGACTAGACAGTCCGAGCCTTCACGAAGGCAGGTCGGAGCGTAGCGCAGCCCGGTAGCGCACTTGACTGGGGGTCAAGGGGTCGTGGGTTCGAATCCCGCCGCTCCGACCATTCTCCCCCAAAATTCATGCCCCCTCGACAATCGTAAAGCCCTCGAACTGCGGCGGGCCGAGATACTCGGCTTTCGTGTCGCCGGCATTGCGATGTGCCTGGCGGAACGCGTCGGACTTCGTCCAGTCCTTGAACGCCGCTTCGGACGCCCAGACCGTGTGCGAGGCGAAAAGCGTGTAACCCTCATCCTCATGGACTGGCCCGCGCAGGAGATGGAACTCCTTGAAGCCCGGCACGTCTGCCAGCGACGAACTTCGATTCTTCCAGATATCCTCGAACGCCGTTTCCGACCCGGACTTCACCTTGAAGCGGTTCATGGCAATGAACATGCGATCTCCTGTTCCAGTTGGCACGGAATGGAACATGGCGCTGCCGGGCCGCTGGATCAACCGCACCTACGCGGCAACCGGCGCAAGGAATGAGTGCCTCCGCCACCCAAGGGGTTGAAAAAGCGGTGGCGGCTGGTCAAGAAGAGAACTGCCGGTGGCGGCCGCCGCATGGCTTTTCACGACAAGCATGAGGATGCGCGATGATCTACCGCAAGCTCGGTCGCACCGATATTGACGTCAGTGCCATCTGTCTCGGCTCGATGACCTGGGGCACGCAAAACAGCGAGGCTGAGGCACACGAGCAGCTCGATTACGCGGTGGAGCAGGGCGTCAATTTCATCGACACCGCGGAGATGTACCCAACGAACCCAATGTCGAAGGAGACGATGGGCGACACCGAGCGCTTCATCGGCAGCTGGCTCGCGCGCTCCGGCCGCCGCTCGGATGTGGTGATCGCCTCGAAGATTACCGGGCCGGGCAGGGACTATGTGCGCGGTGGTCGCAAGATCGATCGCGCCGGCATTCTGGAGGCCGTGGACGAGAGCCTGAAGCGCCTGCAGACGGATTACATCGATCTCTATCAGCTCCACTGGCCAAACCGTGGCTCCTATCATTTCCGCCAGTCCTGGAGCTTCGATCCCTCGAAGCAGGACAGGCAGCAGGCGCAGGATGACATCACCGAAGCACTGCATGCGCTGGACGAGGTGGTGAAGGCCGGCAAGGTGCGCCATGTCGGGCTGTCGAACGAAAGCGCATGGGGCACGGCGCAATATCTGAAGATCGCTGAAGCGAGCGGCCTGCCCCGCGTGCAGTCGATCCAGAACGAATACAGCCTGATGCAGCGCATCTTCGATCTCGATCTTGGCGAGCTTGCCCATCACGACAATGTCGGCCTGCTTGCCTATTCGCCGCTCGCCGCGGGCCTTCTCACAGGCAAATACCAGGGTGACGTGACGCCAGCCGGCACACGCCGCGCGGCAACGCCGGATCTCGGTGGCCGCATTGGCGAAATTTCGTTTGCCGTCGTCGAGGAATATCTCGCGGTTGCGCGCAAGCACGAGCTCGATCCATCCCAAATGGCGCTCGCCTTCTGTCTAACCCGGCCCTTCATGACGTCCGTGATCATCGGCGCGACGACGATGACACAGCTGCGCACCAACATCGCCTCCGTCGACGTGACGCTCGGCGACGATGTGCTGGAAGACATCCAGGCCGTGTATCGGCGCTACCCGGTGCCGATGTGAGCCACACCTGGTGACCATGCGGCAGATCAGCGATACGGCGATCATCCTCGCGATCGCCGCTGTCGGAGCGGCCATCGCCTCGCTGATCGGCTTCCCGGCGCCGTTTCTGACCGGCCCGGCTGCGGCGGTGTCGCTCGCGGGCGTTGCCGGGGCAAAGCTCAACCTGCCGATGCCGCTCGTCAATTTCGCGCTCATCATGATCGGCATGAGCATCGGGACTGGTGTGACCCCGGAGGTCATCGACACCGCGCGCCAGTGGCCGGCGAGCTTCATCGTGTTGGCACTCAGCCTCGTCGTCATCATGATCGCGACGAGCCGCTATCTGATGCGGGCTCACGGCTATGATCGAAACACGGCGCTGCTGTCGGCGGCGCCCGGCCATTTGTCCTATGTCCTGTCGCTGTCGTCCGACCTCGATGCCGATATCCGCAAGGTCAGCATCGTCCAGTCGATCCGTGTTCTGGCGATCACGCTCATCATCCCGGTCGCGATCACCGCAATGGGCGGCAGCACCAATCTGCCCGGCACGGCGCTTGCGACGATGGAGCCGCTCGCTATCGCACTGATCTTCGTCGCTTCATTGGCTGCAGGCATGCTGTTCAAGAAGCTGCAGGTTCCGGCAGCACTTCTCATCGGCGGCATGGTGATTTCGACCTTCACCCATCTCACCGGCATCGTGTCCGGCGTCATGCCGAATTGGCTTCAGATGCCGGCCTTCCTGGTGATGGGGGCTATGATCGGGTCGCGCTTCTCAGGCGTGACGCCACAGATGCTGAAGAGTTCGGTCACGGCAGGTTTCGCCATCACCGTGCTGGCGACTGCGCTCGCCGGAGCGTTTGCGGCCATCATCGCGATCTCGCTCGGCCTGCCGATGACGCAGGTGCTGATCGCCTTCGTGCCGGGTGGGGTGGAGGCAATGGTGGCGATGGCGGTGCTGCTCGACGCGGATCCGGCCTTCGTGGCCGCCCATCACGTCATGCGGCTCTTCATCCTGACCGCGCTGGTGCCGCTGCTGCTCGGGCGCCAGAAGAAGCCGCAGACCTGACGCGTTCGCGCTGATACCGAGCCTCCAAGGCAAAGCATCCCCAGAGAATACCGAGCAGTAGATAGAAATGGCGCCAGTGATCCGTATCGATCACGGTGCCGATAAGGATATGCCCGAAGAAGACGATGTAGGTCGTCAGCAAAAAGGGCTGCCATGGCCGGTCGCGCAGCAGGTAACGGAAGCCGAGCGTCAGCGTCCAGATCATCAGGCCGAGATAGGTGACGAAGCCGAGCCAGCCATAGTCCATCAGCGCCTTCAGCCAGATATTGTGCGTGTCCTCACCATATATCGTGCCGAAGACGACGGCGCCGACGCCGAGTGGCTTCTCCATGGCCAGGATGAAGCCGATCTTGTGGCGTTCGAATCGGCCGAAGCGCGCGCCGTCATAGTCCTGCACGAGCTGTGCGCGCACCGTGAAGAGATCGGACACCGCATCGAACTGCAGCGCCACAGCGAGCGCGCCGATCATCGCGAGGATCGCGCAAAGCGCCAGCGTGAAGATCCGCAGCCGGAACTTGGCGCTCTGCGAGCTGATCAGCATGGCAAAGACCATGATCACGATGCTGACCGCGTAGAGCCCCCAGGCGGCGCGCGAGAAGGACAGGAAGATCGCAAAGGTCAAAATGAGGAGGGCACCGAGTGTCAGCGGTGCGGCCGTGATCTTGCCGGTCAGCAGGCTGTGAATGAGATAGAGCGCCGGCAGCACGAGATAGGGGCCGAAGACGTTCGGGTCCTGGAAGGCGCCGCGCGCGCGATCGTAGAGCGTGAACATCTCAGCGCCGGGGATCGCGCCGAAATAGCCGAGAATGCCGAGCATGGCCGTTGCCAGCGCGCCGCAGACATAGGCGAGAAAGATCAGCTTCAGCCGGCGATGGTCGGCCTCGATGATCACTGCAAAGAAGATCGACGTCAGCGCCAAGAACAGCGACACCGCCATGTAAAGCGGCCCGCCTTCCAGATTGGCCATCTGGGTCAGCGCGATCAGTCCGCCGACATTGAAGAGGATCAGCAGCACGATCAGCGGCATGATCGCGCGCGACAGGGATATGCCGAAGACGGCCCAGAGCCCGATCAGGCCGACCATGAAGAGTTCGTAAGGCGCCGGTTCGTTGATAACGAAACCGGAGAGGAACACGCCAAACGCCACCATCGCCGCACCGACGATACGAAATGAATGAGATACCGGCGCAGAGGCCGGCCTGAACGTCTCATGGGCGTGGCCGACGAGGCTCAATAGGCGTTCTCCGTATTGAGCAGGCGCAGCGGTGTCAGGAACAGGATCTTGAGGTCGAGGAAGAGCGACCAGTTCTCGATATAGTAGAGATCGTAGGCCGTGCGCTGCTTGATCTTCTCGTCGCTGTCGATCTCGCCGCGCCAGCCATTGATCTGCGCCCAGCCGGTCACGCCTGGCTTCACGCGATGACGGGCGAAGTAACCATCGACCACCTCGACGAAGAGCCGGTCGCGGGTCTGCGCCATCACGGCATGGGGGCGGGGGCCCACGAGCGATAGACTGCCTTTGAGCACGTTGAAGAGCTGCGGCAGTTCGTCGATCGACGTGCGGCGGATAAAACGGCCGACAGGCGTCACGCGCGGATCATTCTTGGTGACGGCGAGCAGGGCGGTCGGGTCGCTCATCTCCGTGTACATCGACCGGAACTTGAAGACCTCGACTTCCTCGTTGTTGAAGCCATGGCGCTTCTGCTTGAAGAGAATCGGACCCTTCGACGTCGTCTTCACCGCGATCGCGGCTCCAAGCATCACCGGCCAGAGAACCAGGAGCGCACCCAGCGAGAAGCAGATGTCGAAGATGCGCTTGGCAACCGAATCCCAATCGCGGATCGGTCGATCGAAGATATCGAGCATCGGCACGTCGCCGACATAGGAATAGGAACGCGGCCGGAAGCGGAGCTTGTTTGTGTGGGCGGCCAGTCGGATATCGAGCGGCAGCACCCACAGCCGCTTCAACAGTTGCAGAACGCGCGCCTCCGCCGTGATCGGCAGCGCGATGATGAGCATGTCGATGCGCGCGCGGCGGGCGAAGTCCACGAGATCTGTCGTATTGCCGAGCTTCGGATAGCCGGCGACCATGCTTGGCGAACGGGCCTCGTCGCGATCGTCGAAGAGGCCGCATATGCGGATATCGTTGTTCGGCTGCTGCTCGATCTGGCGAATGAGGGTCTTGGCGGTCTCTCCGCCGCCGACGATGACGGCGCGCCGTTCCATCGTGCCATCGCGTGCCCAGCGCTTGATGGCGAAGGCGGTGAACTGGCGGCTGACGAAGAGGAACGCGCAGCCGAAGAGGAACCAGCCCGCGATCCAGAGGCGCGAGAATTCCTCGCCGATCTTGAGAAAAAAGGCAGCCACCGCCATGATCGCGATCGTCGCGCACCAGGCGATCAAAGCGCGCTTGAGCGTTCGTATTGGCGTTCTGAGCGCCGGAACCTGATAGGCGTCGGCCGCTTGGATGAGGAAAACGGCAAGCAGGGAGCCGATGAGGATGGATGTCGGGTAGCTGATCGCGAAGGCTTCCTGCGGCAGCACGTAGATCAGATAGATGCCCATGGCGCCCAGAAAGAGCCCGGCGAATTCGAACAGGCGCAGGAGCCCGACGATCATGCGCGGCGAATAGCTTTCTTCGCGCAGCTGCGAAGCAATCTGGTCAGCCAGCCGTCGAGTTTCCTCAGATACGCTTGCCCCAGGCGCTGCTGTCGGCCCGGCTTCGTTGCTGGAGAGCTGCTCGCGAAGCGCCTGCGGGTCGAACAGCGGGGCACGTTTCTCGTTCTTCATGAGCGCACGGACCTCTTCATCGATCCACAACGCCTATCAGGAAGGAGCTAAGAAAGGCTTGATGGGAAGCGTTTGAGGCCCCGCGCTTTCGCCTCGGCAAGCGCTGCGCCATAGGCGGACATGACGCCGTCGGCCATGGTTTCCACCGAGAAGCGTTGCGCGAATTCTGCCCGATCGGGCATGGCCGCGTTGAGGCTCGAAGGGTCCAGAATCGCCTTCGACATTGCCGCTGCAAGCGAGGGGGCGCTGCCTGGTTCGACCAAGGCGGCACTGTCTTTGCCCAGGATTTCGGGAATGCCGCCAACACGGGTGGCGATAACCAGCTTTGCGCCCGCAACCGCTTCCAGCACGATGTAGGGCATCGCTTCCGCTCGTGACGGCACGACGACGGTCCGCGCCATCGCAAACGCCTCGCGCGCCGGCATGGCGGGGCGCATGGTGACCCGGTCTGCGAGACCGAGCGTCTGGAGGGCCGATTGATAGCGCGGCTTGTCGTCGCCATCCCCGACCATCAATGCCGAAAGAGGCCGCCCCGACAGCCGCTCTGCCTCGACGAACGCGTCGATGAAGACGTCCGGGCCCTTCAGGTCCCGCATCATGCCTATATAGAGGAAGTCGACGGCGGGCTCGCTCAAGCCAACGGGCTCGAACTCAGCGGGGCGGAGGCCATTATAGACCGTCTGAGAGGCGGTACGCGGCGCACCGATCTTTCGCGCGTAGACGTTGCCCTCGTAGTCGCAGACGAAGACGAGTCGATCCGTCATGCGCTCGAGGAAGCGCTCGATCGCGAAGAACACGCGGCCCCTGGTCGAGCCGGGATCGTAATGCAGGCTTCCGCCATGCGGGGAATAGAAACGGGCTACGCAATACCCAGATGCCCGTAGGAACGTGCCGGCGAGCCGGGCATAGGCGCCACCTTTGGCGCCATGCCCATGCAACACATCCGGCCGCAATGCCTTGATTTCTCTGTAGCTCTTTACCCCGGCGCTGAGATCGCTCGGGCTGATGGACCGCTGCATCGGCAGCCGGGTCAGACCCAGCGCCAGATGCGGACGAATGCTTTCGAACAGCGCGTCTTCGTAAGCGCCGCCTGTTGAACTGTCGCAGACGATGCCGACGGCATGTCCCTGTTGGCTGTGGCGTTCCGCCAGATCACGCACATGGCGGAAAATCCCGCCGACGGGCGATCGAAAGCAGTGAATGATGCGCAGCGGTCCTTGAGTGGACATCTGGCTCAGAACAGCCGCTCGCGGACGTAGATGGTGTCTCCGGCAATGATGGGATCGGAGATCGGTACGCGGCCCGTGATCACCTCGCCGTTGATCTTGCGGGTAACGTCGGCATCGTTTTGATTGGCGCGCGACGTGAAGCCACCGGCAATCGCAATGGCGTTCTGCACAGTCATGCCGGGCACGTAGGAATACTGGCCGGCAGCACCCACTTCGCCCATGATGAAGAAGGCGCGGTACTGATCGACTTCGACCGTGACGTCCGGATCGCGCAGATAGCCTTCGCGCAGCTTTGCAGCGATGGCGCCTTCCAGTTCCTGCACCGAACGGCCGCGGGCCGGTACCGAGCCAATCAGCGGAAAGGCGACGTAGCCGGCCTGGTCAATGGAATAGGTGCCTGTCAGGCTCGCCTGCTCGAAGACGGTGATGCGCAGCCGGTCACCCGCATCCAACTGGTAAGGTTGGATGGTTGCGGCGCTGAATCCCTCCGGTGCCGGTCGGTAACCGGAGCATCCGCCAAGCAGCAGCGAGGTGGCAAGAGTGAGAAGCAGCGCCCGGGGGCGAGAGATGGCGATCATGAGTATCCGTCCGTGCGCGTTCGACGCGGCCGATCAAGGCTCCTCCTCTTATCGAACTGTTAGGGTTAATGGCCGGTAAAGAGGCGCTGAAAGAAGACGAGGCCAAGCATTCATTCGATAGGATGCTGAAATTAACGGTTGAGTTACCATGATTATTTACGGTCGCTCTTGAAGCATTCCGCACGCGCGCCACTGCGCCCCATAGTCGCGGAGATCCTGAAGGAGCCCAGAATGTCCGGCAATCTATCGTCACGCGGGGATGTCGATATCGATTTGGCCGGGCTGGCCGCTGCGCTCTGGGCGCGCAAGTTCGCCATTGCGGCAAGCGTGCTCATCGTCGGCGCGCTGACCTATTTCACCACCAGTTCCATGGCGCCGCTCTACCGCAGCGAAGCCCGCATCCTCATCGAAGAGCGCGGTTCGGCCCTGTCACGGACGGGTGAGGGTGGTCAGACGCGGGATCTCGTGCTCGACGAGCAGGCCATCGCGAGTCAGGTGGAAGTTATCCGATCCTCCGACCTTCTGCGTGAGGTGATCACCGAACTCGACCTCGGCAGCCGCGCGGAATTCGATCCGGCAGGCCAGCCGTCGATGATCGGCGACCTCCTCGTGCTGCTCGGCATCGGCAGCGATCCGATCGACGACAGTGCGCAGCAGCGCGTGCTGGAAGCCGTTCGGGAAAACCTGCAGGTCTATCAGGTGCAGAATTCGCGCGTGATCGCCATCGAGTTCTCTTCCCAGGATCCCGAACTGGCAGCCGCTGTCGCCAACGGTCTTGCCGGGGCCTATCTCCAGGTGCAGAGCGGCGCCAAGCTTGATTCCAATGCCGATGCTGCCGCCTGGCTCGAGCCTGAAATCGCGGAACTCCGTGGCCGTGTGCGTGATGCGGAAGCCAAGGTCGCAGCCTTCAGGGCAGACAATGGTCTCCTGCTCGTGACCGAGAACAACACGCTCGTGACGCGGCAACTGTCGGACCTGACGACCGAGCTCTCGCAGGTCCGCGCGCAGCGCGCCGACGCCGAGGCGCGTGCCGCCAATGTTCGCTCGGCACTCGAATCCGGCCAGTCGGTCGATGCCGTCAGCAGCGTTGTCGACTCGCCACTGCTCCAGCGCCTGCGCGAGCGGCAGTCGGAAATCGAAGGCCAGATTTCGGACCTCTCGATCACGCTGCTCGACAACCACCCACGCATCCGCAGCCTGCGTTCGCAGCTTTCGGGCATCGGGACGCAGCTGAACGAGGAAGTGCGCAAGGCGCTTGCGAATCTCGAAGCCAATGCCGCCGTTGCCCGGTTGCGCGAAGCCGAACTGACCGAGCAGCTCGACGTCCTGAAGCAGAGCTCGGCGCAGGCCGGCGCTGACGAAGTCGAACTGCGCGCACTCGAGCGCGAAGCGCGTGCCGAGCGCGATCTCTTGGAAACCTATCTCGCCCGTTTTCGGGAGACGGTTTCGCGCGGTGATGCCAACGCGTTGCCGGCCGATGCACGCATCATCTCCCGTGCTGGTGTAGCGAGTGAGCCCTATTTCCCGAAGGTGATCCCGGCCGTCATCGTCGCGATGCTGGCTACGGCACTCATCCACATGATCATCATCCTGCTGATCGAGCTCTTCTCCGGCCGCGCGCTCCGCGAACGGGTTGTCGTGGATGAGATGCGCGAGGAAACGACACCGCTGGAGCCCGGCCGCATCGCGACAACCGGCACGGCGACGGCGAGCCTGGCCCGGCAGCCCCTGACGGCATCCGCTCAAGCTGTACCGGCCGCAGCGCCTGCACATCCGGCGGAGCCGCTGACGCAGCCGGCGCAGGCGATCGCCAAGGCTGCCGCACTGCCGGTGGCCGAGGACGAAGAGGACTTTTCCGTCGATGGCGTCGCCGCCGCCCTGATCTCCAAGCGCGTCCAGGTGGTCGCCGGCATTTCGCCGGAAGGCGATGCGGCAACGCTCGGCGCCGTTCTTCTGGCACGCGCCGTCTCCGATCGCGGCCATCGCGTCCTGACAATCGACATGACCGGCGCCGGCCTGCCGGGGGCAACCATGGCAGGGGCGGGCCTTCCCGGCATCACCGACCTTCTCTGCGGATCGGTCTCGATCGCCGAATCGATCCACGCCGACTACGCCTCGTCGGCCGACATCATCCCGCTTGGAACGGCCGATCCGGAGACCGCCATGCGCGGTGCATCCCGGATCGCCATGATCATCGAAGCCCTGTCGGATGCCTACGACACGATCATCGTCGAGTGCGGCAGCACCGAGATCACGGCTGTTCAGAAGATGCTGGCAGACCGGCCGATCACCGTCGTCATGTCCGTCGTCGATCCGGACGCCCCGATCATCGCGGAGGAATTCGAAGCGCTGGTCGAAGCAGGATATGATGACGCTTTGATCATGCTCGTCGACGAGGACGGCCCCCAGTCGACCCGCAGCAACGCGGCCTGAAGGTAGCGGTGCCTTTAGCCTGGGCGGTCAGGATATCCGGCGCTGAATGGCCCGGGCGATCTTGTCGAGACGCGGGTTGGCCTTGATCGCCTGCTTGGTCGAGGCGATGGCGCGCAGCGTCGCGCCAACGGCACGGCCCTTCATCGTCAGCGGCAGGTAGCAATCGTACTGCGTCGTGATCTGATCGCACCAGGACCGCTTGTAGGCCTCGTCGCCGATGCCGAAATCGAACATCATCTGGCCGTTGGCGCAAGCATCTTCGATCAGGCGGTAGAACAGGAACTCGCCGATGCTGAGCTCGCCCGCCATCTCTTCGTCGATCGAGCCGAACTGGCAGATGAGATGCCCGTTCTTGCGCGTCACGCCTGAAATCGCGCCGTAGCGTCCATCGGTGAGCTGCACGGCCGAGAGCCGCAACAAGGGTACGTTCTCTTCGGTCTTCGTGACGACCAAACGGCGGAAGAAATCCTGCACGTCGGGCTTGGCGAACACGTCGAGCTTGCCTTGCTTGTCGAAGCGGGCAGCCTTCTGGACGAAAAACGCTTCCAGCAGGCGAAGCGCCGTTTCGGGATCGTCGCCATGCACGATTTCGTAGCCGCCCAGTTCCTCCAGCGTGCGTTCGCCGAGGCGGTGCTTCTTGCGCCGCTTCTTGCCATTGATGCGCGACAGCGCCTTGTCGAAGCCGCCGTCGAGCGTCATCTGGAACGCCTGGTTGTTGCTGACGACCCGGTCGAGCGGCATCAAGGGATTGTCTACCCCGCGCCAGCTCTCCGGCGTGCGATAGAGCGCGAGAAGATCGAGATTGAGCCCGGCCTCAGAGAGCGCAGCCGAAAGAAGCGGCGGCGAAAATTGCATGTTGTCGGGTGAAAACAGACCGAAATTCAAATTGCTGTAGGACGTGCCGATATAGCGGCCGACCTTCGCGCCCCCCTGGCTGATGATTTCGAGCGGCAGCATGATCCGCCCGCCGCCGGTGAAATGAAGGAGCACGACGACCGGTTCGGTACCCGTTGCCTCGAGCCAGTTGCGGCACCAGTCGTAGCTGAGATGGACGGAGGTGAAGAACTGCGTCTCCAGCGAACGCCACTGCCGTTCGGCCGCTTCGATGCTGGCGAAGATCTCCACGCGTTTGACCGTCTGGGCATCACCTTGAGCCGGAACATGCGACGTCACTCCCGCGATCAGCGGTGCGTCCGTCGGTTCGCCGGCTGTCTTGCGGGCAACTTCCATGGGTACGATCCTCGTCATCAAACGACCTCGTCACGATGCGCGCGAGGATGGGGGATCGTCCTGAACAAAGCGTTGTCTAGACAACAGTCGAAGCGGTCAGAACCTCTCAAACACCCGCCTAAGTCTTCCTATGCTTTCGCCGCCGTTAATCCAAAAGGTCGGATTTTTCTTTTGGAGGGCGTTCCATCCAGCTGATGAGCAGCATGGCCGGCACGACCCAGAGAACACCGGTGAAGAGGAAATAGAGAAGATGCACCCACCAGGGTGACTCCGCCAGGCGATAGGTCGCGATGGTCGTGGCGACGAGCGCATAGATGATGACCAGTGCGACGATGGCGAAGGCGCCGATGAATTTCTTGAGGCGGACGGGCATGGTGGTCTCCTTGATCTTCCACATAGCCGGTCGGACGCTTCAGGCAAAGCGGCGCGACGCCATGCCGCAAAGCTCTTCGCCTTGAATTGCAGGGCAGGGTGGGGCAAATGCCATGGCAATCTGCAAGGACAGTGCAATGACCGTACTCGATGCCGTCTCACCCGCTTCCAGCCCATCCGAAATCGCCGCCCAGGCCCGACGCGGCGAACTGGAGACAAACCGCCGGATGCTGCGGCTCTGGCTTGGCATCGTCATGCTCGCGATTTTCGCGCTCGTGGTTGTCGGCGGCGCGACGCGGCTGACCGAGTCAGGGCTCTCCATCACCGAATGGAAACCCATCCACGGCGTCATCCCGCCGCTGAGCGCGGAAGAATGGCAGGAGGAATTCGACCTCTACCGTCAGATCCCGCAGTACCAGGAAGTGAACCGGGGCATGAGCCTCGACGAGTTCAAGGTCATCTTCTGGTGGGAATGGGCCCACCGTTTCCTCGCCCGCGCCGTCGGCGTGCTTTTCGCCGTGCCTCTCGTCTTCTTCTGGGCCACCGGACGGATCGAGCCACGACTGCGGCTGCCGCTCGTCGGTCTTTTCTTCCTCGGCGGCCTGCAAGGCTTTGTCGGGTGGTGGATGGTTGCATCCGGCCTCACCGAGCGGGTCGATGTCAGCCAGTACCGTCTCGCAGTTCATCTGACGCTCGCCTGCATCATCTTCGCCAGCATCATGTGGGTGTCGCGGGGCCTCGCGCCGCACTCGACCGACGCCCCCCCGACCGAGCGCTCCCATCTGGCCGCCGGCGGTCTTGCTCTTTTCGTCCTTTTCCAGATCTATCTGGGCGCGCTCGTCGCCGGCTTGAACGCGGGCTTTGCGTTCAACACCTGGCCACTCATCGACGGCGCCTTCATTCCCGCCGGTCTGTTCGTGATGGATCCGGCCTGGCTGAACCTCTTTGAAAACGTCAAGACGGTGCAGTTTGTCCACCGGATGACGGCCTACGCCCTCTGGTTCGCCGCGCTGGCGCACATGGTCGTGGCGTTGCGCCATGGCGCCGGCAGCACCCATGCCAATCGTGCCGTGGTGCTGTTCTTCCTCGTCACCATGCAGGCGCTGATCGGCATCATCACGCTCGTCATGGTCGTGCCGCTCAACTGGGCGCTCCTGCACCAGGCCTTCGCCGTCGTCGTCCTCGGCTTCGCAGTGGCCCACTGGCGCGCCTTTTATGGATCCTACGCGCCCACAGGCCGGCTCGCCGCCGCCGGGTGATCGATCATCAAAATGAGGTAGTGGCGCCTGTCAGTCGACAGGCGTGATCCCGAGCATCAGGTCCATGTTCTGAACCGCGGCGCCGGAAGCGCCTTTGCCGAGATTGTCCAGAACGGCCACCACATTGACGTGCTCGCCGCCTTCCGAACCGAACACGTAGATATTCATTGTGTCCTTGCCGTTGAGCGACGTCGGATCGAGGCGCTGGATCGCCATGCTCTCGTCAAGATCGACGACCGTGACGATATCCTGCCCACGATAATGCTCGGCCAGCGCCTCATGCACGCTGCGCAGCGAAGGTGAACCGTCGAGATCGGCGAGATGCAGTGGCGCCTGCACGGCCATGCCCTGCGCAAAACGCCCGACGGACGGCGAGAAAAGAGGCGTACGGTGCAGGCCGCTCCGCATCTTGATCTCGGGCACATGCTTGTGAGCAAGCGTCAACCCGTAAAGGAAATGGGGGGCGCCGAGATAGTCGGGACGGCTCTCGTCTTCCATCTGCGCGATCAGCTGCTTGCCACCGCCCGTGTAGCCGGAAACGGCGTTGATGCTGACCGGGTAATCGGCCGGCAGCAGCGCCGCGTCGACCAGCGGCTTCAGAATGCCGATGGCGCCGGTCGAGTAGCAACCAGGATTGGATACGAACCGCGCGGACGCGATCTGTTCGGGGCGTTCGGGGTCGGATTCGGCGAAGCCATAGACCCAGTCCGGATCGACGCGGTGCGCGGTGCTCGTGTCGATGATGCGCGTCGTGGACGAAACGCCGAGCATCGACACCGCTTCCTTCGCGCCGTCGTCGGGCAGGCAGAGTATCGCGATATCGGCTTCTCGCAAGAATTCCTCGCGTAGTGCGATGTTGCGGCGCTCCTCCTCGGGAATGGAGATGATCTCGATATCGGTTCGCTCCGCCAAGCGGGAGCGGATCTGCAGACCCGTCGTGCCATGCTCGCCGTCGATGAAGATCTTCGCCATGTCCATCATCCCGTTTGCGAGCAAATCCAGTCGCTTGAACGCGAGATCGGATTCACCCTGTGAGCGCGTTGAATCGAACTATGAACGCTCGATCGCGCGCCGTTCAGCCATGAGGCCGAGCGTATACATGGCGACACTGGCACCGGCAATGGCGGTGACATCCGCGTGATCGTAGGGTGGGGACACTTCGACCACGTCACCGCCGCGGATATCGAGGCGCCGCAACTGCCGGAGGATCGAAAGCATCTTGGCCGTCGAAGGGCCGCCTGCAACGGGCGTTCCAGTGCCGGGAGCGTAAGCCGGATCGAGGCAGTCGATGTCGAATGTGAGGTAGGCTGGGCGGTTGCCGACGCGCGCGAGGATCCGAGAGGCAACGTCGCCCGTGCGCATCTCCTCCAGCTCGTGACCGTAGATGATCTGAATGCCGAAATCTTCGGGCGCATGCGTGCGGATGCCGATCTGGATAGACGTGTCCGGATCGACGAGGCCCTCACGCACGGCGCGTGCGACGAAGGATCCGTGGTCGATGCGCTTACCGTCATCGTCCCATGTGTCCTGGTGTGCATCGAATTGGACGAGGGAAAGCGGGCCGTGACGAGCGACATGCGCCTTCAAGAGAGGCCATGTTACGAAGTGATCGCCGCCAAGCGTGAAGAGAAACGCTCCGGTATCGAGGATACGGCCGGCTTCCGCTTCGATCCGGTCCGGCGTTTCCTGGTGATTGCCGTAGTCGAGCAGGCAATCGCCATAGTCGACCACCGCAAACTCGGCGAACAGATCCCGTTCGAACGGATATTGCGGGTCGTTGTCGAAGATGGCGGAGGCGCGGCGGATCGCCTGCGGGCCAAAGCGTGCACCCGGCCGATTGGAAACGGCAGCATCGAACGGGATGCCCCAGACCACCGCATCAGCGCCGGCGACGTCCTTGCGGTAGGGCCTGCGCATGAAGGAGAGGGCGCCGGCATAGGTCGGGTCGGACGCGGCCCCGGTCAATTCGCTGGCATTGAAGGCGTGATCGATCGACTTCGATGGCATTGGCTCTGATCCTTTTCGGATGGATGGCAGCAGCCTGGAACCAGCGCTGCGATATCGAAAATTGGTAAGGCAGCCATAAGATGGGACGAGGGAAGCCGGTTGGGAAGGCCGATGCTGCATCGCAACGAAAAAAGGCGGAGCCGAAGCCCCGCCTTTTGATCTGGCAGTCGTCCGAAGCTTAGCGCTTGGAGAACTGGAACGAACGACGGGCTTTCGCCTTACCGTACTTCTTACGCTCAACGACACGGCTGTCGCGCGTCAGGAAGCCGCCCTTCTTGAGGACGCCACGCAGTTCCGGCTCGTAATAGGTGAGAGCCTTGGAGATGCCGTGACGAACGGCGCCGGCCTGGCCGGAAAGACCGCCACCAGCGACCGTTGCGACGATGTCGAACTGGCCGGTGCGTGCCGCAGCGACGATCGGCTGCTGCAGAACCATCTGAAGAACCGGACGTGCGAAGTACTTTTCGAACTCGCGGCCGTTGATGGTGATCTTGCCGGAGCCTGGCTTGACCCAAACGCGCGCGACAGCGTCTTTACGCTTGCCGGTTGCGTAGGAACGGCCCTGTGCATCGACCTTGCGGACATGCGCCGGCTGAGAAGCCTGGGCGGAGCCGGCGGTCACGCCGGTTGCCTGGCCGAGGTCCTGGAGGGAATTCAGTTCAGCCATGATCAGGCAGTCCTCTTGTTCTTGGTGTTCAGCACGCCGATGTCGATCGTCTCGGGCTGCTGGGCTTCATGCGGATGGTTCGAACCGGCATAGACGCGCAGGTTCTTCATCTGGCGACGGCCGAGCGGGCCGCGCGGGATCATGCGCTCGATGGCCTTTTCGAGAATGCGCTCCGGGAAGCGGCCTTCGAAAATCTGGCGCGCGGTGCGCTCCTTGATGCCGCCGGGATAGCCGGTGTGCCAGTAGTACTTCTTGTCGGTGTACTTCTTGCCCGTCAGCACGGCCTTTTCGGCGTTGATGATGATGACGTTGTCACCATCGTCGACATGCGGGGTGTAGGAAGGCTTGTGCTTGCCGCGCAGGCGGGTGGCGACGAGGGTGGCGAGACGGCCGACAACGAGTCCTTCGGCGTCGATCAGCACCCACTTCTTCTCCACCTCTGCAGGCTTCTGCGAGAAGGTCTTCATGAATATCACTCTTTCGTTCGGGTCCCGAACCATGCGTGCACGGCAAGGGCGCTTCTTGTTGCTTGTCTTGGCAAGGCCAAGTGCTGCCCGCATGGATCCACGCGTGGCTGCGAGCGGTGTATAGACTAACCGCCCGAAACGCGCAATCGCAGTGAATAAGGGTGTTGTAAAAACAACTCAGCAAAAACAAAGGCTTATATATGTGGTATTATTTTACCGCAGTTTCTGCCCGCGGTGGGATCGAATAGGTGGCCGATGCCTGCGCCACTATGGTCCCTTCTTCGTCCGCGATGATCACGTCGACGACCGCCAGACGCTTGCCGAGCTTGAGCAGCCGGCAGCGGGAATAGAGCGGCACACCGTCAGCGGGCTTGCGCAGGAAATTGATGGTGAGATTGGTGGTGACGGCCAGCGCAACCGGCCCGATATGGGCGAGAATGACGACGTAAGCGCCGAGATCGGCAAGCGCGAACAGAGTGGGACCCGAAACTGTCCCGCCCGGCCGCAGATGGCGACGATCGGGCATCAGCCGCAACACGGCGGCACCCGGTTCGATCTCGGTCACCGCATAGAACGGTCCACCCTCGTTGATCTGTGGAAATTCCTGCGCCAGAAAGGCCTCCAGCGCGTCGATGGTCATGACCGGCTTCACGGCAATCCTTTGGTCTCGATCTTGAGCGCGCAGTTGAAAGCGCTGGTCCGGCCCCGTCAAGTCGTGCCAGAAATCGCCTGACGCAGGGAATGAAAGCAGAGGAGCCGGCAGAGCATGGCCGACATCGTTTCGATGAAGCAGAAGCAGGACACGGACGCGCTGGTCGTCGCCCAGAAGTACGACGGCATCCTGCGGCTGTCGCTCAAAAATCCGCCGGCGAATGCCCTGTCCGTCGCGCTTATGGAAGCGCTTCTGCGCAACCTGGAAGAGGCGCGTGACGACGCGGAGACGCGCGTCATCATCATTGCCTCGCTCGCAAAGGTGTTTTCCGCTGGCCACGACCTGAAGGAATTGCAGCGGCATCGCTCCGAAGACGACCGTGGCCGCGCATTCTTCGACGAGACGATGCGGCTCTGTGCGAAACTGATGCAGACGATCGTGGCGCTGCCGAAGCCCGTGATCGCCGAAATCGACGGGATCGCTACGGCGGCCGGCTGTCAGCTCGTCGCCTCCTGCGACCTCGCGATCTGCACCGACACCTCCGGCTTCGCGACGCCGGGCGTCAATATCGGCCTTTTCTGCTCGACGCCGATGGTCGCGCTGTCGCGCGCCGCGCATCGCAAGCAGGCGATGGAAATGCTGCTCACCGGCGAGACGATCGATGCCTCCACCGCCAAGGAATTCGGCATCGTCAACCGGATCGTGCCGAAGGAATATCTGCGCCAGGTGGTTGACAAATACGCAGCCGTCATCGCGTCGAAATCGCCGCTGACGGTGAAAATCGGCAAGGAGGCGTTCTACCGCCAGGCGGAAATGAGCCTTGAAGACGCTTATGATTACACGGCGCGCGTGATGGTCGAGAACATGATGGCGCGCGACGCGGAAGAGGGCATCTCCGCCTTCATCGACAAGCGCAAGCCGGAATGGACGGGGGAATAGGCCAGAGTCGCTCTACCGGTCCCTGAGACCGAGCAGATCCATCGTAGTCCGCCCAGCCCTCAGAGCGGCGCGCAGGGCGTCCTCTTTCTCCTCGCGTTCACGGGCTGCGTCGACGGCCGCAGAAATCATCGCCCGAGGCACGATGACGACGCCATCCTCGTCGCCAACGACGAGGTCGCCGCGATGGATGGTGGTGTTCCCAAGCGTGATCGGTGCGCCGAGCGGCGATGTCCGGAGCTTGTCGGTGCCCTCGATGCACAACCCCCGGGCAAAGACCGGAAATCCCATCGTCCTCAGTGTCGTAGCGTCGCGCACGCAACCATCGATGATAAGGCCGGCGATCGCGCGCGCCAGGCAGGCTTCGGCAAGCACATCGCCGAACGGTCCGTCGCTCATCGATGCTTCATGATCGACGACGAGAATTTCGCCGGGAGCCGCGGCCTTGATGGCCTTGTGGATCATCAGATTGTCGCCCGCGGGGCAGAAGACCGGGAACGCCGGGCCGCAGAGCCGGATATCCCGATCGATCGGTTTGATGGCGGCGGGCAGGGCGCCGATCCTGCCCATCGCTTCATGCAGAGTGGCGGACGAAAAATATGCCAGGGCAGCAAGCTGCCCCGGATCCACCGGTGCAAGATCTCCGTCCGCCCTGTCGTTCACTTGACCGGGTCGCCGATCTTGACGGTCAGCGGCTCGAGCCCGTCGATCGTGCCGATGAGTTCGTCGCCGGTCTTGACCGGGCCGACGCCGTGCGGCGTGCCGGTGAGGATGATGTCGCCCGCCTTCAGTTCATAGAATTCCGAAAGCTTGGATATGATCTCGGGCAGCGACCAGATGAGCAGGCTCACATCCGAATCCTGGCGCGTTTCGCCATTCACTGTGAGCTTGATGTTGCCCTTCTCGATGTGCCCTGACTTCTCGACCGGCGTGATCGGACCGCACGGGCAGGACTCGTCGAACGACTTGGCGATCTCCCAGGGGCGACCGCCGCCCTGGATGTCGCGACGCGTCATGTCGATACCGACGCCGTAGCCGTAGACATGGTCGAGCGCCTGGTCCTCGGGAATGTTGTAGCCGCCCGATTTCAGCGCCATCACGAGTTCCAGTTCGTAATGGAAGTCCTTCGTCATCGTAGCGTAAGCGATGGTGGAGCCGGACTGCACGATGGAATCCGTCGGCTTCTGGAAGAAGATCGGCGGGTCGCGATCCGCGCTGCCGCCCATCTCTTCCACATGCGCCACATAATTGCGACCGACGCAGTAGATCCGGCGGACCGGGAAGCGCTCGTCCTTGCCGACCACCGGCAGGGACGCCGCTTTCGGCCGCTCGATGACAAAGCCTTCATGACCCATGATGTTCTCCTCCTCAGGGTGCCGGCGCAACAGACGCCAGTTGTGAAATCGATGAAAAACGGTTTAACGCAAAAAAATAGATATTTGACAACAAAAAAATGAAAAGTATGGTTTGAAGCGTGGCGGCGCCACAGGTCCGATTGGGAGTTCGGGCCGAATTCAACATCCAAGGGAGGATGGCTATGCATGGATATCGGAATTGGCGGATCGCGTTCGCAGCGTCACTGCTCGTTGCTGCTCCGCTCGGCGTGACGGCGGCGAATGCCCAGGACATGATGCAGCTGACGGTGGCGGTGCCGAACCCGTCGGCGATCAACAACTTCCCGCTCTTCGTGGCCATGGGCGAGGGCTATTTCGCCGAGGAAGGGCTGGAGCTCACGGTCGAAGCTTTGAATGGGTCTGCGGCCGTTCTCCAGGTGATGGCATCCGGCCAGGCGCAGATCGGCAACCCGGGACCCGGCCCGCTGCTCTCAGCCCGTGCGCGCGGTGAAGACGTCGTCTTCATCTACAACCAGTATCCGAAATCCATCTTCGGCCTCATGGTGCCGGAAGAATCCGAAGCGCAGGGACCGGCTGATCTCGACGGCGCAACCGTTGGTGTGGGCACGGCCGACGGCGCCGAAGTGGCGTTCACACGCGGCATTCTTCAGGATGCTGGCCTTACGGAAGGCGAAAATTACACGTTCCTCACCGTTGGTGATGGCGGCACGGCAGCCGCTGCGTTCCTCGGCGAGGAAGTCGATGCGTATGCCGCTGCCGTCAGCGATGCGGCCATCATCGAGTCTCGCGGCATTCCGCTGCGTGAAATCACGCCTGAGGAATATTTGTCCTTCTTCGGCAATGGCTGGGCGGTCACGGGCCAGTTCATCGAAGAGAACCCGGAAGCGGTTGAAGGCTTCGGTCGTGCGCTGGTGCGGGCCACCCGCTTCGGTCTCGACCCGGCCAACCGTGAAAAGGTTCTCGAGCACACGACGGCCGGCAATCCCCAGGAAGGCGAGGACACCGAGTTCGCCAACGCGCTGCTCGATGCCGTGATGGAGCGCATCCAGCCGGTCGACGACAGCAATGGCTACGGCTACCAGCCGCCGGAGCACTGGGAAGCCTGGCACCAGAGCCAGCTCGACACGGGCGGTCTTGCCGAACCACTGGAAAATCTCGAGGAAGCCTACAACAACGACTTCGTCGAAGCGTGGAACGCGCAATGACCTTAGCGGCACAAAAAGCCGCGGCAGTGCAGGCCGACCTAAAGGGTCGGCCTGTCTATCAGTTGCGCGGCGTTTCCAAGCACTATGCCCACGGGCATATCAAGGCACTCGATACGATCGACCTGACTTTGCGGGAGGGCACGTTCTCATCCGTAATCGGTCCGTCGGGATGCGGAAAATCCACGCTTCTGAAGATCATGGCGGGTCTCGTCTCGCCGACCAGGGGCAGCGTCGTGCTCGAAGGCAAGCCCGTCACCGGTGCACGCCGCGACATCGGCATGATGTTCCAGCAGGCGACGCTCTTTCCCTGGCGCACGACGGTGGAAAACATCCTGCTGCCGATCGAGGTACGCGATGGCCGCGCCGCCGCCAAGGCAGCACGTGGGGCGGCAGAGGAACTGCTCAACACGGTAGGCCTGAAGGGCTTTGAGGATGTCTATCCGACGCAATTGTCGGGCGGCATGGCGCAGCGCGCTGCCATCTGCCGGATGCTCGTCACCAAACCGAGCGTACTTCTTCTCGACGAGCCCTTCAGCGCGCTCGACGAGCTCGCCCGTGATTTCATGAACATCGAGCTTCAGCGCATCTGCCTGGAGCGCAACGCCACCGCGTTTCTGGTCACGCACTCCATCCCGGAAGCCGTCTTCCTGTCGGACATCGTCTACGTCATGTCGTCGCGGCCCGGTCAGTTCGTCGAGACGATCGAGATCGACCTGCCGCGGCCGCGCACCGTGGAGATGCTCGTCGATCCAGCCTTCGGTCAGTATGTAAACCGTATCCGCAACCGTCTGGACAAGGGAGCCTTCGTATGAGCTCGGTATCGACGGATATTCCCATTCACGCCGACGGCGAGACGGTCTTCCCGGACACTGTCTGGGAGGAAGAGGTCGCCTTCATCGACCGCATCCCGCGCCCGATTGCGATGATCGGCATCCTGATCGTGTTCATCGCCGTCTGGCAGGGGCTCACTTCCTTCGGCATCGTCTCGCGCATCATCCTGCCGACGCCGTGGGAGACGGCGAAGGACATCGTGTTCGTCGGCAAGAATCTTTTCAGCGGCGGCTACATGCTGGAGGCCTTCTGGATGACGACCAAGGCGGTGCTGATGGGCTTCGTCTATGCTCTGATCTTCGGCTTCTCGCTCGGCATTCTCGTTGGCGAAACCTCCTTCGGCGAACGGGCTGTGCTGCCTTATCTCGTCGCGATCGACACGATGCCGAAGGTCGCTTTCGCGCCGCTGTTCCTGGCATGGCTCGGCTTCGGCATTGCATCCAAGGTGGCGCTCGCGGCCTTCATCGCGACCTTTCCGATCGTCGTGGCCGTCGCGGCCGGCCTGCACGCGGCCGACGACAATGCCTGCATGCTCTTTCGCACCATGGGCGCGACCCGCTGGCAGACGCTCTTCAAGATGAAGCTGCCGACGGGCCTGCCGCATATCTTCACTGGTTTGAAGATCGCGGCGGTGGGGGTCATGGCCGGCGCGATCACGGCGGAGTTTCTGGGGGGCGGAAACGGCTTCGGCGAATTGATCCGGGTTGCTGCATCCCAGCTTAATACGCCGCGCGTCTTTTCCCTGATCCTCTATCTCAGCCTGCTCGGCTTCGCGCTATTCTGGTCCGTGGTCTGGCTTGAGCGCCGTTTGGTGTTTTGGCATAGCTCCACCGTCTCGGGCATCAACAAATAGGGATGGCGCAATGAGCGCCATCGGCATCGGAATCCATGACAATCATCGAGGCATTCGATTCGAAATCGTCCGCTGGCGAGGCGCGGCGGGAAAAGACCACGGCCGCGACCCTCGTCTATCGGGAACTGCGCCGTGACATTCTTCAGGGCCGCCTGAAGCCGAAGCAAAAGCTGCTGATCGAGGCTTTGGCCGAGCACTATCAGGTCGGCGCCAACCCGGTGCGCGAAGCCCTGAACCGCCTCTCCAGCGAACGGCTCGTCGATCGCGAAGAGCAGCGGGGCTTCTTCGTGCCGCCGCTCTCCCTCAGCCACTTCCGCGAACTGGTGACGACGCGCTGCTGGCTGGAGTCGCGCGCGCTGGAGGAGTCGATCGCCAACCGCACGGACGTATGGGAAGAGCGCATCGTGGTCGCCTTCCACCGCCTGTCGCGCACACCCTTCAAGGCTCCTCGAGAAGATGGACAGGCCGAGAACCACGAGTGGGAAGCACGGCACCGCGTCTTCCACGAAGCCTTGATTTCCAACTGCGGATCGTCCTGGCTTCTGAAGTTTTGCGGCGAGCTCATGGATCAGGTGGAGCGCTACCGCTACATCTCCATGACGACCACCTATCCTCGGCGGGATTCGAACGAGGAACACAGGCTGATCATGGAAGCGACGCTGGATGGCGACGCCGCGACGGCCACGGAACGGCTGGTGTCGCAGTATCAGCTGACCCTGAAGCTGCTTGAAGAACAGTCGTTCTTTCCCGGCGCAGACGACTGAGCCCACTTTCGAATATCTGCGTGAACCTCGACCTTGCCCGCCAGTTTCGCTAGACCTCGCGGAGCCGGCGCCGTTGCTGCGCGATCAGGTGGTCGGCGTCGGCGCGAGGGGCGGAGGACATCAGAATGACTTTACCGGAACCGCGTATCTCGCTCATCACGCTCGGCGTGCAGGATCTGAAGCGCGCGACCGCGTTCTACGAAGCGCTCGGCTGGCGCCGCGCGGCACCGTCGCAGCCGAGCGTCACCTTCATCCAGTTGGGGAACATCGTCCTGTCGCTCTTCTCATGCGAAGAGCTTGCGAAGGATGCTGGGGTCTCCGCAACGGGCGACGGATTTTCAGGCATCACGCTCGCCTACAATGCCCGCTCCACCGACGAAGTGGACGCGATCGTGGCGCGGGCGATCGAGTGCGGCGGCACTTTGGTAAAACAGCCCGAAAAGGTCTTTTGGGGCGGCTATTCGGGCTACTTCGCAGATACCGAAGGGCATCTCTGGGAGGTCGCCCACAACCCGTTCTTCGCAATGGACGATGCCGGAAACCTGAAGCTGCCGCTCGTCGACCACGATCGCTATGACGACGCCTACATTGCCGACGCTCTGCGGTCGGTTAAATCGATCGCCATCGTCGGCGCTTCGGCCAACTCCGTTCGGCCGAGCTACTTCGTCGCCAAATACATGATCGACAAGGGGTACACCGTTTTCCCCGTCAATCCAGGCCAGGCGGGGAAGGAAATTCTCGGACGCCCGGTTTCCGCAACGCTCGCGGACCTTCCGCAGCCCGTGGATATGGTCGATATTTTCCGGGCATCGGACGCGGTGCCTGGCGTAACGGACGAGATCCTGGCCATGCCGGTGCTGCCCAAGGTCGTGTGGATGCAGTTGACGGTGCGCGATGATGCATCGGCCGAGCGGCTTGAGAAGGCGGGGATCAAGGTGGTGATGAACCGGTGCCCGAAGATCGAATATGCGCGCTTGTCCGGCGAGATCGGGTGGAGCGGCGTCAACAGCCGCCGGATTTCATCGCGCAAGCCGATGATGCGCTCGGGCTACCAGAGTTTCGGGATCGTCGCTCAAAACGATGATTCGGACGATTAGGATTTGATGCTACCGGCTTGGGGCGCTTGGCCTTTCAAGCCGAGACACAGTGGAGGAGAAAGCTCATGTCGAAGAACGAACCGGGATTTGCGACGCTTGCCATCCATGCGGGCGCGCAGCCAGATCCGACGACCGGGGCGCGGGCGACGCCGATCTACCAGACCACGAGCTTCGTTTTCAACGATGCCGATCACGCAGCATCGCTTTTCGGCCTGCAGGCCTTCGGCAACATCTACACCCGCATCATGAACCCGACGCAAGCGGTGCTCGAAGAGCGCATCGCAGCGCTCGAAGGCGGCACGGCGGCCCTGGCGACGGCGTCCGGCCATGGTGCGCAGTTGCTGGTCTTCCACAACATCATGCGTCCTGGCGACAATTTCCTCGCGGCCAGACGACTTTACGGCGGCTCGATCAACCAGTTCGGCCACGCCTTCAAGAATTTCGACTGGCAGGTGCGCTGGGCCGACCCGGCCGATCTCTCCTCATTCGAGAGCCAGATCGATGAGCGCACCAAGGCGATTTTCATCGAAAGTCTCGCCAACCCGGGCGGGACCTTCACCGATATTCAGGCGATCGCCGATCTCGCCCACAGGCATGGTCTGCCGCTGATCGTCGACAACACGATGGCTTCGCCCTACCTGCTGCGTCCGCTGGAGCATGGCGCCGACATCGTCGTCCATTCGCTGACGAAATTCATCGGTGGCCACGGCAATTCCATGGGCGGCATCATCGTCGATGGCGGCACCTTCGACTGGTCCGCATCGGGCAAATACCCGATGCTTTCGGAGCCGCGGCCGGAATATAACGGCATCGTGCTGCACGAAACCTTCGGCAATTTCGCTTTTGCCATCGCCGCGCGCGTGCTTGGCCTGCGCGATTTCGGCCCGGCGATTTCGCCGATGAACGCGTTCCTGCTGCTCATGGGCGTCGAGACGCTGCCGCTGCGCATGCAGCGCCATTGCGACAATGCGCTCGAAGTCGCCCGCTGGCTGAAGGCGCACGGCAAGGTGTCGTGGGTGAACTATGCCGGCCTGGCGGATGATCCGAACAACGCGCTTCAGAAGAAATACGCGCCGAAAGGCGCGGGCGCCGTCTTCACCTTCGGGCTGAAAGATGGCTACCAGGCCGGCATCCGCTTCGTCGAGGCGCTGGAGATGTTCTCGCACCTTGCCAATATCGGCGACACGCGCTCGCTCGTCATCCATCCGGCTTCCACGACACACCGCCAGCTGACCGAAGAGCAGCAGATCGCCGCCGGCGCTGGCCCCGACGTCGTGCGCCTGTCGATCGGCATCGAGGATGTCGCCGACATCATCGGCGATCTTTCCCAGGCACTGGACAAGGCGTAATGGTCAAGGCGCTGCGGGTCGAAACCGCCAATACCGAAGCGGAGGCCGGCGCGCCTCCGCCGGAGCGCATCATGTCAGGTGACCCGCGCTTCACCACCTGGAACATCGAAGACAATGGCAGGGGTCTCTATGCCGGCGTCTGGGAAGCGACGCCGGGCAAATGGGTCATCTCCTACGAGGAGTGGGAGTATTTCCGCGTCATCTCCGGCCTCTCGATCGTGACGGAAGAGGGTGGCGAGCCGGTCCGATACGGTCCGGGCGACGCCGGCATCATCCGCCCCGGCTTTCGCGGCACCTGGGAAGTCGTGGAAACGACCCGCAAGGATTACGTCATCTCTATCTGACGGCGTCTGTCACCAGCGGCAGGCGAGGCGCTCGAGCCCGTGGAAATGATAGCTGTCGCGGTAGCGCGGCGGCTCTCCGAGCGAAAGACCCGGCAGCCGTTCAAAGAGAATCGGCAGCGAAACCTGCATTTCCAGCCGCGCGAGTGGCGCGCCGATGCAGAAATGGATGCCGGCGCCGAAGGAGACGTTCGCGCCGTCACTGCGAGCGGTGTCGAACAGGTCGGCGTTTTCGAAGCGTCGCGGGTCGCGATTGGCCGCACCCAGCATCAGCCCGATCCTGTCGCCCTTCTTCAGCGCAATGCCGTCCTCGAGCACGACATCCTGCAGCGCGTAGCGCGTGAACATGTGGAGCGGCGCATCGAAGCGCAGGGCTTCCTCTACGGTCGCGGCCGTGGATCGCTCGTCGGCAAAGAGAACCGCCGGATCGCTGCCTGCCTCCAGGATCGTCTTCACCGCATTGCCGGTCTGGTGCACGGTCGCTTCGTGGCCGGCGTTGAGCAGCAGGATCGCGGTCGAGATCAACTCGTCCTCGCTTAACCGGCCGCCATCCTGTTCGGCGGCGATCATGTGGCTGATCAGATCGTCGCGTGGGTCGGTGCGCCGCTTGCCGACAAGGCCGCGCAGATAGGCGGCAAAGTCCCGAGCGGCCGTATTCGCATCGTCCTCGGCGGCGCGGTCGCGGCCGAACATGTACATGCGCACCATGCGGTGCGACCAGTCGAGCAGGTCGGGCACCCGATCGTCCGGAACCCCGAGCATGCGGGCAATCACGGTGGCGGGAATGATTTCGGCATAGGCCGACAGAAGCTCGGCTTCGCCGTTTCCCTCAAAGCCGTCGATCAGCTGATGGCAGAGCGCGGCGATCTCCGGTCGCAGACGGTCGACGTGGCGCGAAACGAATGCCCGGTTGACCAGCGTGCGCAGCCTGGTGTGGACCGGCGGCTCCAGTTCCAGCAGCGAATGTGCTTCGACCGCGTCGAACTCGGCGAGGTGGGAGGCCGGCTCCGGCAGGCCGAGCTCGTCGCGCGTTGCCACATGCAAGATCTGGCGGCCGAACCGCCGATCCCGCAGCAGCGCGTTTACGGCATCAAAGTCGGCAAAGCACCAGAAACCGTAGTCTTTCCAGAAGAATGCGAGCGCCTGCGCATGCAGCGCGGCATAGACCGGATAGGGATCGGTGAAGAACGCCGGATCGCGCGGATCGAGCGACAGGTGCCGCTCATCGAGCGCCAGAAGAGGTGCGTGTGCGCCCAAACCATATCCTTTCAGCGGATTTTGCCGTAGTTCGGCAAGCGATAAGCACGGGGCTTCGCTTTGTGAAGCCCGCCCGTGCAGCGAGCCTGAGAAGTGAGGCATGAAATGAATATCATCATCGTGGGTGCCGGCATCGCGGGCCTCTCGACTGCCTGGTCCCTGGTCAAGGCCGGTCATCAGGTGACGCTCATCGAGCAGGGACCGATCCCTAATCCGCTGGCCGCGTCCGGCGATCACCACCGCATCATCCGCCGGGCCTATGGCAAGGCGTCCGGCTATGGGCGCGCCATCACGGAGGCCTATGACGCCTGGGACGAGCTATGGGCTGATCTCGGCGAAAGCCATCTGGATGCCCGTGGCTTCATGTGCATTTCGCGCGAGCCCGGCGACGAGGCAGAAGAGATGCGCGACGGCCTGGCTGAGGGCGGCTACCCGTTCGAGGAGTTGGATGCCGCCGAGACCGCGCGACGCTATCCTTTCCTCGACGAGCAGGCGATCCGCTTCGCATTCACCTCGCCTGAGGGCGGTGCACTACACTGCCGGCGCATTGCGTCGGGGCTCGCCACCTGGCTGCGTGCTGCCGGGCGCAGCTGGAAGAAGACGCCAAGGTCATCGCCGTGGATGCCGAGGCGGGTGCGGTGCTGCTGGAGGATGGCCGTCGTTTCGAGGCCGACCAGGTGGTCGTCACGGCCGGTGCCTGGGTCCTGAAGCTTTTTCCGCATTTGGGCGTCGACCTGAAGACCTATCGCACCGCCGTCGTCTATCTCGATCCACCGGCCGAATTTGCCGAGGCTTGGGCCATGGCGCCCGTCATCCTCGACGTCGGCGGCAAGACGGATGGCTACATCATCCCGCCATCGGGCGACGGTGGTCTTAAGTTCGGTTCGGGGCTGCACAAGAGACCGCACGACGATGCCGATGTGCAACGCGAGCCGGCTGAAGGCGAGGGGGAGACGATCCGCGACCTCTTTGCGCCCCCATTCCTGCGCCTTGCAGAGTATCAAGTGCGCCAGACCGTAACCTGCGCCTACACCTTCACCGAGGATCAGCGATTCTACGCCGCCGAATTCGGCCGATGCGTCGCCGTCTCCGCCTGTTCGGGGCATGGCTACAAATTTGGCGCTGCGGTGGGGCGTCGGGTCGCGCGCTTCGTCAACGACCAAAATTTTGCGGCTCTGCAATCCTGGCTCAGGGCCGATCCTTAAGGTTAAGACGTCGAGCCCATTTCAATCCATGGGTCTCGTCTTGAAGACAGGCATATCCACACTCTATGTAAGGAATGGCAGGATTACGTGATTCTCGTGGCCGGTTCGGAGCCGCAAGTTTTTTCAAGGACTGATTGCATGACAAGAACGGTTGATACCGCAATGGCGCTGGTGCCGATGGTCGTCGAGCAGACGAACCGCGGCGAACGTTCCTACGACATCTTCTCGCGCCTTCTGAAAGAGCGGATCATCTTCATCACCGGTCCGGTCGAGGACCAGATGGCGACGCTCGTCTGCGCACAGCTGCTTTTCCTCGAGGCTGAAAATCCGAAGAAGGAAATCGCGCTCTACATCAATTCGCCGGGCGGCGTCGTCACGGCCGGCATGGCGATTTACGATACCATGCAGTTCATCAAGCCGGCGGTTTCGACGCTCTGCGTCGGCCAGGCGGCATCGATGGGCTCGCTTCTGCTGTGCGCCGGCCACAAGGACATGCGCTTTGCGACGCCGAATGCCCGCATCATGGTGCACCAGCCTTCGGGCGGCTTCCAGGGCCAGGCATCCGACATCGAGCGCCACGCCCAGGACATCATCAAGATGAAGCGCCGCCTCAACGAGGTCTACGTCCAGCACACCGGACAAGATTATGACACGATTGAGCGTACGCTGGACCGCGATCACTTCATGACGTCGGAAGAAGCCCGAGATTTCGGCATCGTCGACAAGGTCATCGCGTCGCGCGAGGCAATGGAGCAAGAAGCCGCGAAGTGACGGCTTGGACCGATTGAGCAGGCGACCCGATCGGGCGGCTGCTGCGCCATGTGGGGCGAAGCAGCCGTTCTAACGCGGCAAGTGTGACGATCCGGTCTCACCGGGCAACAAAGTCGTAGCGGCTAGCCTGTTCGTAACCGTGCTGGATTGTTGCCGAGGCTCGGCAAATCTGATTTTGTCAACCCTCAGGCTATAGATGTCGCTATAGGACATCAATTGGTGCCGGATACAGGCGACCCCCACCATCCAGGGTCGCTGACGAAGGGCACCCGGGCGGCATGCCCGAACGCAGATTGAACAGGTTTCGGCACCCTTGTCGAAAGTGCTGGAAGGGAATGGATATGAGCAAGGTCAGCGGCGGCAATAGCGGCGACTCCAAGAATACGCTTTATTGCTCTTTCTGCGGCAAGAGCCAGCACGAGGTGCGCAAGCTCATCGCAGGTCCGACCGTTTTCATCTGCGATGAATGCGTCGAACTCTGCATGGACATCATCCGCGAGGAAAATAAATCCTCGATGGTCAAGTCGCGCGACGGCGTGCCCACGCCACAGGACATCATCAAGGTTCTCGACGAGTATGTGATCGGCCAGCAGCAGGCCAAGCGCATCCTCTCGGTCGCGGTGCACAACCACTACAAGCGCCTGGCGCACGCAGCGAAGAATTCCGACGTGGAACTCTCCAAGTCGAACATTCTGCTGGTGGGGCCGACGGGTTGCGGCAAGACCTATCTTGCCCAGACGCTCGCGCGCATCATCGACGTGCCGTTCACGATGGCCGACGCGACCACGCTGACCGAAGCCGGCTATGTGGGCGAAGACGTCGAGAACATCATCTTGAAGCTGCTTCAGTCGGCCGATTACAATGTCGAGCGGGCGCAGCGCGGCATCGTCTATATCGACGAAGTCGACAAGATCTCGCGCAAGTCGGACAATCCCTCGATCACCCGCGACGTGTCGGGCGAGGGCGTCCAGCAGGCGCTTCTGAAGATCATGGAAGGCACGGTCGCATCCGTTCCTCCGCAGGGCGGTCGCAAGCACCCCCAGCAGGAATTCCTGCAGGTGGATACAACGAACATCCTCTTCATCTGCGGCGGCGCATTCGCCGGCCTCGACAAGGTCATTTCGGCGCGTGGCGAGAAGACGTCGATCGGCTTCGGTGCGACGGTCAAGGCTGCTGAAGATCGCCGCGTCGGCGAAGTATTGCGCGACCTGGAGCCGGAAGATCTGGTGAAGTTCGGTCTCATCCCGGAATTCATCGGCCGTCTGCCGGTCATCGCAACGCTCGAAGATCTCGACGAGGATGCTCTCATCCAGATCCTGTCGGAGCCCAAGAACGCGCTGGTGAAGCAGTATCAACGCCTGTTCGAGATGGAAGATGTCGACCTGACCTTCCACGAGGATGCGCTTCGTGCCATCGCCAAGCGGGCCATCACCCGCAAGACCGGCGCTCGCGGCCTCCGCTCGATCATGGAGAAGATCCTGCTCGACACGATGTTCGAGCTGCCGGCGCTGGAAGGCGTGCGCGAGGTCGTCATCTCAGACGACGTGGTCGATGGTGCCGCGCGCCCGCTTTACATCTACTCCGAGCGCGAAGAGGAAAAGGGCAACGCGACAGCGTGATCCCGACCCCCTATCGGCTCTGAAAGTCTCGGCCGAAAGCCCGCCCCACAGGCGGGCTTTCGTGTTTCTGGAACTTCGGCCCCCGTCCCTTTCGAAGAGCTGTTGATGCTGAGAAATTCGCGACGTTTTGACAATTGCATGACAGCCGCTTTCCGAAGGATGATGATGTGACTCGTGGCCGTGGCGGCCACTTGAAACGCGTACGGGATAACGCCACTTAACTTTCAACGATCGAGGGCTCCAAACCCCCGTTTTCCGCCGATCGGCGGCTCCCGCTAGTGCCGCAAGGCACGCCCCGCGGGCAAGAAAGGAAGATTGATGACCGACAAGACCATGACAGCAGCCGCGGATGCCTATCCCGTCCTCCCGCTGCGCGACATCGTTGTGTTCCCACACATGATCGTGCCGCTCTTCGTGGGCCGTGAAAAATCCATCCGCGCACTGGAAGAGGTCATGGGTGGCGACAAGCAGATCCTGCTTGCAACCCAGACCAACGCTGGCGACGACGATCCGGAACCCTCCGCAATCTACAAGATCGGAACGGTTGCAAACGTCCTGCAACTTTTGAAACTGCCGGACGGCACCGTGAAGGTGCTGGTCGAAGGACGCGCGCGCGCCGAGATCACCGGCTATTCGGACCAGACCGATTATTACGAAGCGACTGCCAAGCCGCTCGACGAGCCGACCGAAGATCCGGTCGAACTCGAGGCGCTGGCGCGTTCGGTCGTCACCGAATTCGAAAGCTATGTGAAGCTCAACAAGAAGATCTCGCCGGAAGTCGTCAGCGCGGCCAGCCAGATCGACGATTATTCCAAGCTCGCCGATACGGTCGGCTCGCACCTGTCCATCAAGATCAGCGAAAAGCAGGACATGCTGTCCACGCTTTCGGTGAAGAAGCGTCTGGAAATGGCGCTCGGCTTCATGGAAGGCGAGATCTCTGTTCTGCAGGTTGAGAAGCGCATCCGCTCGCGCGTCAAGCGCCAGATGGAGAAGACCCAGCGCGAGTATTATCTCAACGAGCAGATGAAGGCGATCCAGAAGGAACTCGGCGACGGCGACGACGAGCGCGACGAGATGGCCGAACTGGTCGAGCGCATCCAGAAGACCAAGCTGTCGAAGGAAGCGCGCGAGAAGGCCGATGCCGAGCTCAAGAAGCTGAAGCAGATGAGCCCGATGTCGGCGGAAGCCACCGTCGTGCGCAACTACCTCGACTGGCTGCTCGGCCTGCCGTGGGGCAAGCGATCCAAGATCAAGACCGACCTCAACAATGCCGAGATGATCCTGGAGACCGATCACTACGGTCTAGACAAGGTCAAGGAACGCATCGTCGAGTATCTCGCCGTCCAGGCGCGGTCCAACAAGATAAAGGGCCCGATCCTCTGCCTCGTCGGCCCTCCCGGCGTCGGCAAGACCTCGCTCGCCCAGTCGATCGCCAAGGCGACCGGCCGCGAATACATCCGTATGGCGCTTGGCGGCGTGCGGGACGAAGCTGAAATCCGCGGCCACCGTCGCACCTATATCGGCTCGATGCCTGGCAAGGTCATCCAGTCGATGAAGAAGGCGAAGAAGGCCAATCCGCTCTTCCTGCTCGACGAAATCGACAAGATGGGCATGGACTTCCGCGGCGATCCGTCATCGGCGCTCCTGGAAGTCCTCGATCCGGAACAGAACTCGACCTTCATGGACCACTATCTTGAGGTCGAATACGACCTCTCGAACGTGATGTTCATCACGACGGCGAACACGCTGAACATCCCTGCGCCCCTGATGGACCGCATGGAGATCATCCGTATCGCCGGCTACACCGAAGACGAGAAACTGGAGATCGCCAAGCGTCACCTTCTGCCGAAGGCGATCCGCGATCACGCTCTTCAGCCAAGCGAGTTCTCTGTGTCGGACGCGGCGCTGATGGAAGTCATCCGCACCTACACGCGTGAAGCAGGTGTCCGCAGTCTGGAACGCGAGCTGATGAAGCTTGCCCGAAAGGCCGTGACGCGGATCCTGAAGGACAAGGACCTGAAGACGATCGAGGTGACGCCGGAAAACGTTTCGGAATTCCTCGGCGTGCCGCGCTATCGCCACGGCGAGATCGACGGCGAAGATCAGGTCGGCGTCGTCACGGGTCTGGCCTGGACCGAGGTCGGCGGCGAATTGCTGACGATCGAAGGCGTCATGATGCCCGGCAAGGGCAAGATGACGGTGACCGGCAATCTGAAGGACGTGATGAAGGAATCGATTTCCGCAGCGGCATCCTATGTCCGCTCGCGTGCCGTCGATTTCGGCATCGAGCCGCCGCTCTTCGACAAGCGCGACATCCACGTGCACGTGCCGGAAGGCGCAACGCCGAAGGATGGTCCGTCGGCCGGTGTGGCCATGGTAACGGCGATCGTGTCGGTCATGACCGGCATCCCGGTTCGCAAGGATGTCGCCATGACGGGTGAGATCACTCTGCGTGGTCGTGTCCTGCCGATCGGTGGATTGAAGGAGAAGCTTCTCGCGGCGCTTCGCGGCGGCATCAAGAAGGTGCTGATTCCCGAGGAAAACGCGAAGGATCTTCCGGAAATCCCGGACAACGTGAAGAACGGCCTGGAAATCGTTCCGGTCTCGCGCCTCGGCGAGGTGCTGGAACATGCGCTGACGCGGGTACCGGAACCGATCGAATGGGATGCGGCATCGGCAAGCACTGTCGTTGCCCCGGAACTCGCCGACGATCACGGTGTGACCATCGCGCACTGACGCTTAAACGGCCACCTGCAGCGGGCATCATGTTCACGCTGCGACAACCAAGTGGAAAACCGGGCCAAGTGCCCGGTTTTTTCGTAGTGATATGCTGAAAACGCTGGAAAACCGGGCTTTTCCGTGCGATTGGCATTCGATTGCCAGGCGTCTGGACTAGGATGCCGAGCCAGTTTCAGTGAAACGTTTCGTACCAATTGGAAAGGGGTGGAAACATGAACAAGAATGAACTCGTCGCTGCCGTCGCCGAGAAGACCGGCATGGCAAAGACCGAGGCGGGCTCCGCTGTTGAGGCCGTCTTCGAAGTCATCACCGGCGAATTGAAGTCGGGTGGCGACGTGCGCCTCATTGGTTTTGGAAATTTTTCGGTATCGCGCCGCGAAGCTTCGAAGGGCCGTAACCCCTCGACTGGCGCGGAAGTGGACATCCCGGCACGCAACGTTCCCAAGTTCTCTGCCGGTAAGGGCCTCAAGGACTCCGTCAACTAAGACGGTCCTCAAGGACGGAAATTCGAAAAGCCCGGGTTTTCGCCCGGGCTTTTTTGTTGGAACTGAACTGGAAGCCCACGCTGAGGGTTCAAGCCCTCAGGACATCGTCGATCACGGTTGCCAAGAGATCTGGCAGAACGCGAAACGTGTAGTCGCCGTGGGTCCTCTCCAGGAAATGGTGATAGTCGCGACCCCATGGGCCGATATTCACGGTTGGGATCGGCGGATAGCCCGCATCTTCGGCAAAGCGGATCGAAGACCCCCAGAGCGGCATTTGCTCCCGGATACCCTCGAGGCTTGCCGAGGCGTTGCGCGCAAGGAAGCTGATGTCCGAAATGGCGGGGAAGAACTCGCGGGATTCCACCGACAGCTCTTCCTGCACTGCGATCCTCGCCATCGCGGCCTCGATTATCTTGCGTGTAAGCGCGGCGGCTTCGTCCGATGGCCATGCGATGGCAGGGTAGGGTGTCGATGCGATCCCGATCACAACGGCGGCGCCCGGAAGCTGTGCTGCATCCAGCGTCAGTTCCATCAGCCGGCGTGACCGCTCGGGAAGGTCGAAGCCCGATTGCTCCAGTTCCGCCGCCGCCTGATCGAACTGGTTGTCGAACTCGGGACTGGCGGCTCGGGCACGTTCGCGCAGTTCGGCAAAGGTCAGGATCGAGACGTCGTCCCAGAGCGGGCTTGCAGAAAGCTTGAACGAAGCCGCGCGCTCCTTCATGCGACTGGCAGCACGGGCAACAGCAGCCCCAGCCATCTCGCGCGCCATGACGATGATGTCTTCCGGGCGCCGGCGGTGCATCAGCACGTTCCAGTAAAGCCAGGCCCGTCCCGGCGTCGTGACGTTGTAGACGCTCTTTGCATCCTTGAGCGACAGCGCCGTTGGCGGCGCGGCGACCTCGTCGCCCGTCATCTCGCCCAGCGCCGGCGCGCATTCGAATTCGATCGCGAGCTCCGCCGCAAGATAGGCCGCGTTGATGCCGTCGAACGGGTAGCAGGCGTGGGCATCCTTGCCGGCGACGAACGCGCTCAAAAGCACCTTGCCGATCGTGCCGAAGGTTGCGACCCGGCCGTTTTGACCCGTCTCGGCATCGCAGGTCGCATCGAGATTGAGAGCGACGATGGGCTGAAGTCCACGTGATTGCAAAAACTGGGGCAGCATGGCCGAGACCGCGCGCATGCCGGCAGAGTTTTCCTCCTCGTCCGGCGTCGCAATCAACAGCAAGTTTCCGATGCGATCGTCGCTTTCTGCAAACTGCTCCAGCACGGCAAGCCCTGCCGCCACGCCGGATTTCATGTCGAGCATACCGCGACCGGGCACGAATTCGCCGCTCTGTAGATCGGCAAGTGCCTGGGGATAGCCGCCAGTGGCTTCGAGCCGTGCGATCAGGCCTTCCCGCAGCGCATCCGGTGATCCCGCAAGCTCCGAGAGGTCGCCATAGTCATCGACAGGCACGACATCGAAATGGCCAGCCAGGATGATGGTCCGACTTCCTGAACCCCGCACGAGCGCCAGCACATTGGCCCGGCCGTTGGGATCGCCCTCGATCGGGGCGAGCGTGAGATCGGCGGGATTGGCTTTGAAGTACGGGTGCTCGGCGATGAGCCCGTGCAACCGGCTGGCAAAGGCCGCTTCGTCAGGCGTGCCGGTGACGCTCGGCCACCCGACGAGCGTGTGGGAGAGCGCGCGGGCACGCTCCGTCAGCCGCTCGCGCTCACGCACGGTCGCGCGTGCTCTCGCTCGCTTCGCGGTGATAGGCGGCGACGGTCTCGACTTCTTCGCGCGACCCCATGATGACGCTGACGCGCTGGTGCAGTTTTTCAGGCTGCACGTCGAGGATGCGCTCGTAGCCGGTGGTTGCCACACCGCCTGCCTGCTCCATCAGGAAGCCCATCGGGTTCGCCTCGTACATCAGGCGCAGCTTGCCCGGCATGTCCGGCTTCCGCTTGTCCCAGGGATACATGAAGATGCCGCCGCGCTTCAGAATGCGGTGGATGTCGGCGACCATCGAGGCCGTCCAGCGCATGTTGAAGTCCTTGCCGCGCGGGCCGGTCTTGCCTGCAAGACACTCGTCCACATAGCGCTGCATGGGCGCATCCCAGTGCCGCTGGTTCGACATGTTGATGGCATACTCGGCGCTGGTTTCCGGTACCCGAAGCCGCTCGTCGGACAGGACCCAGGAGCCCATCTCGCGGTCGAGCGTGAACTCGTAGACGCCCGTGCCGACCGTCAGGATCAGAAGGGTCTGCGGACCGTAGATCGCATAACCGGCAGCAACCTGGCGCGTGCCCGGCTGCAGGAAGTCCTCTTCGCGGATTTCGCGGCCCGATGCGTCGGCTGGCGCCTCAAGCACGGAGAAGATGGTGCCGACCGACAGATCGACGTCGATGTTGCTGGAGCCATCGATCGGATCATAGACCAGCAGATATTCGCCCTTGGGGTAGCGGTTCGGAATGCGATGGATGGTGTCCATCTCTTCGGACGCCATGGCGGCGAGATGGCCGCCCCACTCGTTGGCGTCGATCAGAAACTCGTTGGCGAGAACGTCGAGCTTCTTCTGCACCTCGCCCTGGACGTTTTCACTGTCGAGCGAGCCGAGATTGCCGCCAAGCGCTCCCTTGTTGATCGTATGGCTGATCGCTTTGCAGGCGCGCGCGACGATCTCGATCAGAAGGCGCAGTTGTGCCGGAAGCGCTTCTTCCTTCCGCTGCTGCTCGATGAGAAACTGCGTCAGTGTCTTGCGCTTCATGGCTCGGTCCTCCGCTAAAAACTGGCAACGTTCTAGGCCGCGACGCTTTTTTCCATCGACAGCGGGAAGAAGCAAGCGGCATCGCGGCCTTCAACCGGCATCAATGGCGGCATCTCGCGCCGGCACTTGTCTTCGGCGCGCCAGCAGCGCGGATTGAACGGACAGCCGGGCGGCGGATTGAGCGGGGAGGGCAGTTCGCCCGTAAGCGGAATGCGCTCCTTCTGCCGCTCGGGATCGGCCATCGGCGTCGCCGAGAGCAGGGCCGCCGTATAAGGATGCTGCGGATCGGAGAACACGCGCTCGGCAGTGCCGAATTCCACGGGCTTGCCGAGATACATCACCATGATGTCGTCGGCGATGTGGCGCACGACCGACAGATCGTGGCTGATGAAGAGGTAGGCGAGGCCGAGCTCGTCCTGCAGGTCCATCAGGATGTTCAGCACCTGCGCCTGGATCGAGACGTCGAGCGCGGACACCGGCTCGTCCAGAACCAGGATCTTCGGGTTGAGCATCAGCGCGCGCGCAATGGCGATGCGCTGGCGCTGACCACCGGAGAACATGTGCGGATAGCGCTCGTAGTGCTCGGCACGCAGGCCCACGCGCGCCAGCATCTCGTGTGCCTTGCGGCGGCGCGTCGCGGAATCGTCACTGGTGTTGATCTTCAGCGGCTCCTCGAGGATCGCTCCGATCTTCTGGCGTGGGTTGAGCGAGCCGTAAGGGTTCTGAAAGATGATTTGCACCTTGCGGCGCAATTCTGCAGTTGGCCCGGTGACGGGAATGCCGTCGATCTTGAGCTCGCCCTCGGTCGGCGTCTCGATCATCGTGACGAGGCGGGCGAGCGTTGATTTCCCGCAACCGGATTCGCCCACGACGGCAAGCGTTTTGCCGGCTTCGAGACTGAAGGAAACGCCATTCAGCGCCTTGACCGTCGCCGGTGAACTGAAGGCGCCGCGCTTGACCTCGTAGTGGCGGTGCAGGTCGGTTCCTTGAAGGACAAGCTCACTCAAATCAGTTCCTCCTGCCGTTCTGCCAAGGCTGCTGCAGGCGCCGGATGGCCTTGCGGTACGCCATCGACGAGCGGGTAATTGCAGAGCGCGAGCCCGAGTGACGCCGGCTGGCGCTTCACGGTGCGGCGGCAAAGGTCGGTCGCAAAGCTACAGCGCGGCTCGAACAGGCAGGCCGGCGGCCGGTCATTCGGGCCCGGCACGACGCCTGGAATCGACGGCAAGCGCTTGTTGCCGCGCGCCCGCTCGGGAAGGGCGGCCAGAAGCGCGGCGGTGTAGGGATGATGCGGATCGCGGAAGAGTTCCCTGACCGGCTGCTCCTCCACCTTCTGGCCCGCATACTGAACCTGCACGCGCTCGGCGGTTTCGGCGACCACGCCCATGTCGTGCGTGATCAGGATCAGGCCCATGTCGGTCTCCTTCTGGAGCCGCACGAGAAGATCGAGAATCTGAGCCTGAATGGTGACGTCGAGCGCCGTCGTCGGCTCGTCGGCGATCAGGAGCTTCGGGTTGCAGGACAGCGCCATAGCGATCATCACGCGCTGGCTCATGCCGCCGGAAAGCTGGTGCGGGAAAGCCGAGAGACGTTCCGCCGGCGCGGGGATGCCGACCAGTTCCAGAAGCTCGATCGACCGCTGACGCCGCTCCTTGCGGCCGAGCCCGAGATGCTTGCGCAGCATTTCGCCGATCTGGAAACCGACGGTGAAGCACGGATTGAGGCTCGACATCGGCTCCTGGAAGATCATGGCGATATCCTTGCCGATGATCCTGCGCCGATCGCGCGCCGACATGCCGATGAGATCGTTGCCTTCGAAGCGCATCACATCCGCTTCGATTTTCGCCGTCCAGGGCAGGAGCCCCATCAGCGCCAGCATCGACACCGACTTGCCGGAGCCGGACTCGCCGACGATCGAAAGAATTTCGCCGGCATCGACGGTGAGGCTCACGCCATCCACCGCCTTGAAGGGGCCAGACGACGTGTCGAAAGTGACGGTGAGGTTTTCAAGTTCGAGAAGCGGCATCAGGACCTCTTCAGCTTGGGGTCGAGCGCATCACGCAGGCCATCGCCCATCAGGTTGATGGCGAGGACCGTGATCAGGATGGCAAGACCCGGGAAAGTGACGACCCACCAGGCGCGCAGGATGAATTCGCGCGCTTCCGCCAGCATCGTGCCCCATTCGGGTGTCGGCGGCTGGGCCCCCATGCCGAGGAAGCCGAGTGCTGCGGCGTCGAGGATCGCGTTGGAGAAGGAGAGCGTCGCCTGCACGATCAGCGGGGCGAGGCAGTTCGGCAGGATCGTCACGAACATCAGGCGCAGGCGGCTGGCACCGACGACGCGGGCGGACGTCACATATTCCCGCTCGCTTTCGGCCAGCACCGAAGCGCGCGTCAAACGCACGAAATGGGGCTGAAGCACGAGCGCAATGGCGATCATCGCATTGGTCAGGCCTGGGCCGAGAATGGCAACGAGGACGAGCGCCAGCAGGAGCGACGGGAAGGCGAGGATCACGTCCATGACGCGCATGATCACCGTATCGATCCAGCCTCGGAAAAAGCCCGCGACCAGGCCGAGCAGCACGCCGGACGAGACAGAAAGAATAACGACGACCACGCCGATGAAGAGCGAAAAGCGTGCGCCATACATCAGTCTCGAAAGCACATCGCGACCAACGGGATCCGTACCAAGGATATAAGCGCTGCGGCCGCCTTCCTCCCACATGGGCGGAATGAGCAATGCATCGCGGTTCTGGATCGTCGGCGCGTGCGGCGCCAGCAGCGGCGCGAACACGGCGATCGCGACGATGATCAGGAAGATCACGAGACCGATGACGGCGCCCTTGTTCTGGCTGAAATAGTACCAGAACTCCGAAAGGCCGGAACGTGGCTTCGCTGCGGTTTCGGGCACTCCCGCCTCGGTCCGTTCGTCGATGGCGGATTTTTCTGCTTCGATATGGGACATGGCCGCTTCCTAGTGCCGGATTCGCGGGTTTATCAGCCCGTAGAGCATGTCGACGAGAAGATTGACGAACATGATGATGATGGCGATCAGCAGGAGACCGCCCTGGACGACGGCGTAGTCGCGCCGGAAGACCGAATCGACCATCCACTTGCCAATGCCGGGCCAGGAGAAGATGGTTTCCGTCAGGATCGCGCCGGCAAGCAGCACGCCGACCTGAAGGCCGATCGTGGTGACGACCGGGATCATGGCGTTGCGCAGCGCATGGAGCCCGATGACGCGCCGTGGCGACAGTCCCTTCGAGCGCGCGGTCCGCACATAATCTTCGCCGAGAACCTCCAGCATGGCGGAGCGTGTCTGGCGCGCAATCACGGCAAGCGGAATGGTTGCGAGCACGATGGTCGGCAGGATCAGATGGCTGAGCGCCGACAGGAAAGCGCCGTCCTGACCCGACAAGAGGCTGTCGATCAGCATGAAACCGGTGACGGGCGGAAAGAAGTACAGCAGCGATATGCGGCCCGAAACCGGCGTCCAGCCGAGCGTTCCGGAAAAAAGGATGATGAGCAGCAGGCCCCACCAGAAGATCGGCATGGAATAGCCGACAAGCGCGGTACCCATGACGGTCTGGTCGATCCAGGTGCCGCGCTTGACTGCGGCCAGCACGCCAAGCGGGATACCGAGCGCCGTTGCCAGCACGATGGCGCAGAGGGCGAGCTCGATCGTGGCTGGAAACAGCGTGAAGAATTCGTCGAGCACCGGTCGGCGGGTCACGATCGAGGTGCCGAGATCGCCCTGCAGGATGCCCATGAGGTAGTCGAAATACTGAGCGACCAGCGGTCGGTCGAAGCCCATTTCAGCGCTCAGCTGCGCATAGCGCTCCGCGCTCATGCCCCGCTCGCCGGCAAGCAGCATGATCGGATCGCCGGGCAGCAGGCGGATGAACGCAAACGAGATGATCGAAACCCCGATGAAGGTCGGGATGATCAGCGCCAGCCGTGAGAGAAAGAACCGTAACATGGCAAAAACCGGGAGCGGCTCATCACCGCCCCCGGCTCCCTGTCTTTGAACAGACTTTATTCGGCGATGTCGACGCCGTCGAACGTCATGTCGCCGAGCGGGCTCTGAACGAAGCCGGTGACTTCGCTGCGCATCGGAACGTAGACGACCGAGTGAGCGATCGTTGCCCAGGGGGCTTCCTGCTTGAAGATTTCCTGAGCCTGCGTGTAGAGCTCGGCACGCTCTTCCTGGGTCGGAAGCGTCTTGGCTTCCTGGACGAGCGCATCGAACTCCTCGTTGCACCACTGAGCGCGGTTTGCGCCGCCAACAGCATCGCAGCCGAGAAGAACGGCGAGGAAGTTGTCCGGATCGCCGTTGTCGCCGGTCCAGCCGAGAAGCACAGCACCGTCGCGGTCTTCAGCCGAAGAACGCTCCAGATATTCGCCCCACTCGTAGGAGACGATCTCGACGTCGACGCCGATCGCATCGAAGTCGGCCTGCATCAACTCGGCCATGCGGCGTGCGTTCGGGTTGTACGGACGCGAAACGGGCATTGCCCAGATCTTCATCGAAAGATCGGTGACGCCGGCCTCTTCGAGAGCCGCGCGGGCAGCTTCCGGATCGTATTCATCGTCGACGAGGTTGTCGTTGTAGGACCACATTGTCGGCGGGATCGGTGCCTTGGCGACGGTGCCAGCGCCCTGGTAGACGGCGTCGATGATCGCCTGCTTGTTGATCGCCATGTTCAGCGCGCGGCGCACTTCAGGACGATCGAAGGGCTCCTGCGTCGTGTTGTAGGCGAAGTAGCCGACGTTCAGGCCTTCCTGTTCCATGACGGTCAGGTCGGCGTTCTGCTGCAGGCTTTCGAGGTCCGCCGGGTTCGGGTAGGCCATGATGTGGCACTCGCCCGCAGCCAGACGCTGCTGGCGAACCGAAGCGTCCGTCGTGATCGCGAAGACCAGATCGTCGATCGGCTCTACGCCAGCCCAGTAATCGTCGAAGGACGAGTAACGGATGGCGGCATCGGCCTGATAAGCGACGAACTGGAACGGGCCGGTGCCGATCGGCGCCTGGTTCAGCTGCTCGGGCGTGCCGGCTGCTTCGAGCTGGTCGGCATATTCCTTCGACATGATCGAAGCGAACGGCATGGCGAGGTTCGCGAGGAACGGTGCGTTCGGTGCCGTCAGCGTGAACTTGACCGTCAGATCGTCGACCTTTTCGATCGAAGCGACGAGGTCAGGCATCGACATGGAGTTGTAGTACTCCCACGAAGCGCCCGAAACATAGGCGTTGTAGGAATTTTCCGAATTGCCCTGGCGATCGAACGAGAAGATCACGTCATCGGCGTTCAGGTCGCGGGTGGGCGTGAAGCTGTCGCTGGAATGAAACTTGACGCCTTCACGAAGCTTGAAGGTGTATTCCAAGCCGTCTTCGGAGACTTCATAGCTTTCGGCAAGGCCGGGCTCGGTCTCGGTCGTGCCCTTCTTGAACTCCAAGAGGCGGTTGTAGATCGGGTGTGCGGAAGCGTCGAAGGTCGTGCCGGACGTGTAGAGCGCGGGGTCGAAGCCTTCCGGCGAGCCTTCCGAGCAATAAACGAGCGTCTTGGCCTGCGCAGCCGCTCCGAAGCAGGCCACGAGCATCGTCGTAGCCAAAAGCGTCTTGAGGTGACTCATAATAGCGTTCCCCTGGAACTGGTTTTGAAGGAAGTTTTCTTTTGAACGCCTGAACCGATCCGAATTGGTGGAGAAAACGGCCATCAGGTAGGGTTCTGGTCAGGAGCAAACGTCAATCCGAACCGAATTGCAACGTGAGCCTCGTGCTTTTTTTGACTGGATGATCAAACCGTGAAGTCAGCGCAACAAAATTGCGCTGACTTTATCCCGCGAGATCATTTCGCTCAATATTGCTGCATTGCAGCATGATCGTGCTGTGGACAGGCTCTCCAGCGCAATATTATCCCCAGAGTGCGGGCGGCGCCGGCCGGACCATCGAGCCTTCGTAATGCATGGCATGTTCGCGGTCCTCGGCAAGCAGAAGAGGCCCATCGAGATCGACAAGCTCGGCCCCCTGCGCCACGAGAAGAGCGGGCGCCATTGCAAGGGATGAACCCACCATGCACCCGACCATCACGGTAAATCCTGCTTGCCGCGCGGCTTGGCGCAGCGCCAGCGCTTCAGTCAGACCGCCCGTCTTGTCGAGCTTGATGTTCACCATGTCGTATCGCCCTTCCAGCTCGGCGAGCGAGGCGCGGTCGTGGCAGCTTTCGTCGGCACAGACGGGCAGGGGGCGCTCGATCTCGCCGAGCATGGCGTCCTGCCCGGCAGGCAGGGGTTGTTCGACCATGGCTACGCCGAGCTTCAGGAGGTAGGGCGCGATGTCAGAATAGAGCTCCGTCGTCCAACCTTCGTTGGCGTCGACGATGATCGTCGTAAGCGGTGCGCCGGCGCGCACCGCTTCGAGCCGCGCGATGTCGTTCTCGCCGCCGAGCTTCAGCTTGAGCAGGGGCCGAGCAGCGTGCTCCTCCGCCTTCCGACGCATCGTTTCCGGCTCGGCCAGCGACAGGGTGTAGGCGGTCTGAAGCGCCGTCGGCGCCGGCAGACCCGCCAATTCGTGAACCGGGCGTCCGGCCCGCTTGGCTTCGAGATCCCAGAACGCGCAGTCGAGCGCGTTGCGGGCGGCGCCTGCTGGCAACCGCTCCTGCAGGCTTTGCCGGTCGATGTTTCCGGAAGCGATCGCATCGGCAAGGTGCCGGATTTCGGCAATCACGCCTTCGACGGTCTCGCCATAGCGAGCATAAGGAACGCACTCGCCCCAGCCCATGAGATCGCCATCGGTGAGCTTCACGGTGACGACGCGCGCATGGGTGCGCGAGCCGCGAGAGATGGTGAAGACATCCTTCAGCGCGAAGACATCTTCGGTAACGTCGAGCTTGATCATCGCTCAGGCCAGCGCTTCGACGAGCCGTGCGGCGCCGTGGCGATAGGGATCGACGGTGGGAAGGCCCATTCGCGCTTCGATGTCCTCCAGCAATCGGCGCGCGTCGTCCTCACCGAGTGCTGCGGTGTTGATGGATATGCCCGTAACGACGCAGCCGGGATTGACGATGCGAGCCATTTTCAAGGCGATGTCGCGCAGATCTTCCAGCGATGGCAGCGCATAGGAAGGCAGGCCGCGCATATGGGTGCGTGTCGGTTCGTGGCAAAGCACCAGAGCGTCCGGCTGACCGCCATGGATCAGCGCCAGCGTCACGCCGGAATAGGAGGCGTGGAAGAGGCTTCCCTGTCCCTCGATGAGATCCCAGTGATCAGGATCGTTGTCGGGGGTGAGCCATTCGACGCTTCCGGCCATGAAATCGGCAACGACGGCATCCAGCGGAACGCCGTTGCCGGTGATGAGGATGCCGGTCTGACCGGTTGCCCGGAACGTCGCCTTCTGGCCCCGCGCCGTCATTTCCCGTTCCATGGCGAGTGCCGTGTACATCTTGCCGACCGAGCAATCGGTGCCGACCGCCAGGCAGCGCTTACCCCGCCGACGTTCGCCGTTCGCGATGGGATAGTCGACGCTCGGCACGCGCACATCATGCAGCGACCGCCCGTTGGCCTCGGCGGCGCGCACCAGTTCAGGCTCGTCCGTCAGGAGGTTGTGGAGACCGGAGGCAACGTCGAGGCCGGCTTCGAGTGCCTGAACCAGAACCGCGATCCAGTCCTTCGAGATCACGCCGCCCCGATTGGCGACGCCGACGACGAGCGTCTTGACGCCATTAGCCACGGCTTCCTCGATCGTCATGTCGGGCAGGCGCATGTCCGCCTTGCAGCCGGGCAGCCGAAATTGCCCGATTGCGAAATCCGGCCGCCAGTCGCGGATGCCCTGGGCAACCTTCGCCGCAAGAGGATCGGCGGCATCACCGAGAAAAAGCAGATAGGGCGTAGCAATCATCGTCATTTCGCAGTCGGCTCCGATATTCGTTGCCCCAAGCCTATCGATGCCCCCGATGCGGCGAAAGAGGGGGAAGCTCGCGGCATACAAAATCTCGTTATCAGGAACGCTCTGGCGTCGCCGGACTTATAGGTTAGATTTCACCCGTTTCTGACCTTCAATTTCACCATCCGTGAGACGCGAATGAGCGGTTTGCTGGCACTTCTCGATGACGTCGCGGCCCTGACCAAGCTTGCGGCAGCGCAATTGGATGACATCACCGCGCAGGCATCGCGCGTCGGCGTCAAGGTCGCCGGCGCCGTGATCGATGATACGGCAAAGGCCGGAGCGAAGTCGCTCGGCGTCGTCGTGGATGACGCGGCGGTTACGCCAAAATACGTCCAGGACCTTCCGGCCGCCCGTGAACTGCCCATCGTCTGGCAAATCGCGCGCGGATCGATCTTCAACAAGCTGGTCATCCTGCTGCCGGCAGCGCTGCTGCTCGACACGTTCGCGCCGTGGCTGATCACGCCACTGCTCATGCTGGGCGGCTCTTATCTCTGCTTCGAGGGCGCCGAAAAAATCCTGCATCTCTTCGCGCCGCATGAAGAGGGGAAGGAACACGCTGAGACGATCGATGCCGCACATCTCGAGAAAGAGCGCGTGGCGGGCGCCATCAAGACCGACTTCATCCTGTCTGCTGAAATCATGACGATCGCGCTCGCCGCGATCGAAGCGCAAGGCGTCCTTTCGCGTGGCGTGGTGCTCGCGCTTGTCGCCATCGGCATTACCGTACTCGTCTATGGCGCCGTAGCACTCCTGGTGAAGGCCGACGATTTCGGGTTGAAGCTTGCGCAGGTCGGCAGGCTCGGGGTCACGCGCTCCATCGGGCGCGGCATCGTCAAGGGCATGCCGAGCGTGATGACGGCGATCTCCACCATAGGTACTGCCGCCATGCTGTGGGTCGGCGGCTCGATCGTGCTTCACGGGCTCGAAGAGTTCGGGTTTGGAGCGCTCAGCCATGTCATCCACGATATCGCGCATGGCGCGGGGGCGCTCGTGCCGGCGGCTGAAGGCGCAGTCACCTGGATCGTCACCGCAGCGCTGGACGGCGTGTTCGGTCTCGCGCTTGGCTTGCTGCTGGTGCCGGTGGTCACACGCGTGCTCACGCCGATCGCGAATGCGTTTCGCGGAAAGAAGGAAGCCCCCGCCGCTCATTGAGGGGAACGGGTCCGATCGCGGGAACCGCTAAAGCGTTTCCAGGTGAAGTGGATACCGGTTCACCGCCGGAAACGCGACAAATCAAAAACTTAGAGCCGTTAACTTATTCGAAGAAACGCGAAACTGCTTTAGAACAGTGATCCCTGTTTCGGCTTGATCGCATCGCCCTCGGATGCAGGCGCCTTTCTGACCGGCTTCCTCGGTGCGGAGCCGTCCAAGGCGAGCGCATCCACCGTCCCGTCGGCAAATTTCAGCGACAGGCGCTGGCCGGAATTGACCTGTTCAGCAAGCGACAAGGCTTGCCCCGTTTCATCGCGCACGATCGCATAACCGCGCTTCAGCACATTGTCCGGATTGAGCGAGCCGAGCACGCGCGACTGCTCGACCATCTGGCTGCGCAGGCGCTCGAGCCGCCGCGCCATCACCCTGTCGGCACGCTCCTGCCGGGTGGCCACCGTCTCGGACAACCGTTCGATGCGCAATTCGATGGGGCGGAGGCTGAGCTGGGATTCGATTCTCGTCAGGCCTGAGCGCGTCCGGTCGAGCCGGCGCTCGACGATGCGCTCCCCCCGGGTGATGAGATCAGCAACCCGTTGGCGTCGATCCTTGATGCGGGCCTCGAGCGTCGTCGGTGTCAGCCGGCTTGCCCGCGCCTCGAAGGCCCGGCGCTTGTTCAAGGTGTTCAGTTCCAGCGCGCGACCGAGCTTCGCGGAAACCTCGTCGAAATGCCGCCGGGGCAGCGCAAACAGCGTGTCGATCGAGGGCAGGGCGCGCGCCGTCTGCCGCAACACCTGCCGCCGCTGGTCGAGGTGGCGCGACATGCAGCCCGAAAGCCTGGCCGAAAGCTGGGCGAGCCCGGCTTCGAGATCGGCCCTGACCGGCACGGCCATTTCCGCAGCGCCGGTCGGCGTCGGTGCACGGCGGTCGGCCGCATGATCGATCAGCGTCCAGTCCGTCTCGTGGCCCACCGCCGAAATCAAGGGAATGCTGGAACTCGCCGCCGCGCGCACGACGATCTCGTCGTTGAACCCCCAGAGGTCTTCAAGGCTCCCCCCGCCTCGGGCGACGATCAGGACATCGGGCCGCGGGATGGCACCTCCGGCCGGCAACGCGTTGAAGCCGTTGATCGCGTTGGAAACTTCCATGCCGGTGGTCTCGCCCTGAACCCGCACCGGCCAGACGAGCACATGCACGGGGAAGCGGTCACGGATGCGGTGCAGGATATCGCGGATGACGGCACCGGTCGGCGATGTCACGACGCCAATGGTCATCGGCATGAAGGGCAGGACACGCTTGCGCGCATCCTCGAACAGCCCCTCGGCGGTAAGCTTGCGCCGGCGCTCTTCCAGAAGCGCCATCAGCGCGCCGGCCCCGGCGGGCTCCAGCGCCTCGATCACGATCTGATATTTCGATGAGCCGGGATAAGTCGTGACCTTGCCCGTCGCGATCACTTCCATGCCTTCCTCGGGCTTGAAGCGAAGTTTGGCGAAGGATGTGCGCCAGATCACGGCCTCGATGCGCGAACGATCGTCCTTCAGCGAGAAATAGGCGTGGCCAGAAGAATGCGGACCGCGATAGCCGGAAATTTCACCGCGCACGCGCACATGGCCAAACGCATCTTCCACAGTGCGTTTGATTGAGCCCGAAATCTCGCTGACCGTGAATTCCGTCAGATTCGTCACGGCCTGGGATGCCGTCGGAGAATTGATATTGAAAAAGTCGCTCATCGCACCATTGCGCCCGGTTGCTTCGAGAGGGTCAAGCGATGCGGCCTACCAGCCCGGCATCAGATGGCCATTGCGCTGGCGCGGGCGCATCTGCACGAAGCCCTGGTCGCTCTCCTCCATGGCAGCGAGTGGCATCGGCGTGATGTTGTCGAGGCTTGCCGAAATGTGCTGGCTGATCGCGTTCATCAGCGATGCCGGGACGCCGGGCCGGCGCATGATGCCGATCTGTGCGGGCGCCAGCGGCGGGAAACCGTCCGCCGGCGAGAGGATACGCATGCCGGGCCGAAGCGCCGCTTCGGGCAAAAGCGATACGGCAAGACCTGCGAGCACCGCAGAGGCGACAACGGTCGAGGACCAGCTGGTGAACAGGATCTGATACTCGCGATTGACCGAATCGAGCGCCGAGCAGGCAAGCTGGCGCCACTGGCAATTGCGCCGTCCGACGGCAAGCGGCAGCGGCGTCGTCTCATGCGCCGTGTGGTTGGCCGAAGACACCCAGTGAAGCGGTTCGGTACGCACCACCTCCGATTGGCGAACGCGCGGATTGTGCGTCACCAGCGCGATGTCGAGTTCGCCGCGCGCCATCTTCTCGCCGAGATCATTGGAGGATTCGCATACGATGTAGAGTTCGACATTCGGGTTTGACTTGGCGAAGCGCGCGATGATCTCCGGCAGGAAACGGTCGGCATAATCGTCCGGCGTGCCGATTCTGAGCAAACCTTCCAGGCGGTTCTCGTCGAAGGCGGCAAGCGTCTCCTCATTCAGGCGCAGCATGCGCCGCGCATAGATGATCAGCTTCTCGCCGTCTTCCGTCAGACGGTTCGTGCGCCCGTCCTTGACGAAGAGCGGCTTGCCGATCCGCTCCTCCAGCCTGCGCATCTGCATGGAAACGGCCGACTGCGTCTTGTGAACGCTGTCGGCCGCGCGGGTGAAGGAACCTGCATCGACGATGGCAGCGAAGGTCTTGAGCTGATCGATATCGAGGGGGGCCGGCATGGGCGTCGTCCGCATCATAAAGATTGATGCTTATCATTAGAAACATTCGCTGGAACGATCAATGCGATTCTGCGATCACTCTCAGCGTTCACACTCGTGATCACGGAAAGCCGCCACAACCGACGGGGTCCATTTCAAGAATGGCTCCGCGTCGGGCGGATTTTTGCGGCCTCGAGCAAGCGGACCGGGCACGTCAAGAGAGCACACGCTGCCCGAACGAAAACTGCTCTCCATCATCGGTCGCCGGCTGGAAACCGGCGCGAAGGAGCACTGCCATGAAGACGATCGAAACCCGCCCCGATCTCGATATCGCCCCCGCACGGATCACTGCTTCGGTGGTTCTGAAAGCGATGGCATACCGTCTTCTTGCCGTGTTCCGCGCTCTGCGAAATCGCAAACAGGTCATGTATCTGGAGGACTTCACCGAGGAGCAACTGGCCGATATCGGCCTCACGCGCGGCGATCTCCTGAATTCGCTCGAGCGTCCCTGGTACGACGACCCGTCGCAGCATCTGTCGCGCTCTGCGTGGCAGCGGCGCACGCGCATTCGCTCGCGGGCGTGACGTTCGACGGACGGCCTGCCCCATCCGTCCAGCGCGGTGCTCTCGTTGCCCCGAGAACCGCGCACAGCGCATGCCCCGCACCGAGCGGGGCATGCGTCGTCTTAGGCTTGACCATCAGGTCTGGCGCTTCATGCCATCCAGATACTGGTCGAAGATCTGGTCCATGGATTTGGCGTAGCCGGTCTGTACCTCGCGTCCCGCATCGAACATCTCGCCGAACAAACCGTCCAGCGTAGTCTTCTGGTCGCCAGGCGTCTGCTCAGGTGGCGGTTCGTCTGCTTCCGGCGGCGGCTCGGTGTCCGATGTCCAATACTGGCCGAACATCGTGTCCATCATGTCGTTGAAATTCCCGAACACCGGGTTGTCGAAGGGCGACGTCGATTGCGGCTTCGGTTCCGGCAGGTCGTCCCGCCCAGCCGCCTGGTAGCGGATCATCTGTTTCAGCATGTCGCCGAAGACGTCGGGGCCGGATGACATCTGGCTTTGCGCCCGCGCCATCTGCTCGTTCGCCTGGGTGTAGAGCCCGCCCATGACCATGGAGGCAAGCACGGGCAGCATCTGCTTGAAGATGTCCTGGCCGATGCCGGTCGCCGATGCCGCCTGTTCCGCAACCCGGCGGCTGAGATCCTTGGACCCGAAGATATGGCCGAGGATGCCGTTGCCTTCCTCCACGCCCTGCGGTGTGAACGCAGCCTGCACGTCCTCGAAATAGCGTCGGTGGTGACCATCGGCGAGCGCTGACAGAAAGGATGCCATCGGTGCGGAGCCGGCGGTATTACGCTTCAGTCCCGCCGAAAACGCGGGCGCGAGCGCCGCCATCGCCTGCGCGACCTGCGCTTCCGAAAGGCCGAATCGGCGGGCCATCTCGGCGGTGGCATGGCCGTTGGCGGCCTGCTGCATCATGTCGTAGATCGGCATCATCGGCGGTCGTCCTCCCAAACATCTGCTTGGCAGGAACTATAGGCCGAAAGCGCTCACGCCGAAACGGCCGAGGCGTCAGTAGGCGTACTCGTCGAAGACCGGCTCCACCGAGCCGTTCCACCGGCCCTTGTAGAGCGACAGCATCTGCCCCGCCGCCGTCTCGCCACGCGCGACGATCTCTTCCAGCGGCGCAAGGAAATGGCTCTCGTCATTGCCTTCGTCGTTGAGGCGGGCGCGGGATTGAAGTCCCTTGCGGGCAATGTCGAGCAGGTCGCGGGAAAGCTGGTGCAGCGAACGTCCGTCGATCTCCGCATCGAGACCCTGGACCGGTACTGCGTCGCGCAGTGCACTGACCTGATCGAACGTCCAGCCTTTCGTCAGCTGTTCCGCCGCATCGAGTGCTTGGCCGTCATAGATTAGGCCGACCCAGAAAGCGGGCAGGGCGCAGATGTTGCGCCACGGACCGCCATCGGCGCCGCGCATCTCGATGAAGCGCTTCAGCCGCACATCCGGGAACAGCGTGGAGAGGTGGTTTGCCCAGTCGCCCATGGTGGGCAGGCCATCCGGCAACTCGTCCTTCAGCGCGCCGTCCATGAACTGCCTGAAGGTGACGTGGGTGCAGTCGTGATAGATGCCGTTGCGCGTCACGAAATACATCGGAACGTCGAGCGCCCAGTCGACATAGTGCTCGAAGCTGAAGCCCGGCTCGAAGATGAAGGGCAGGAGTCCCGCACGCTGATTGTCCGTATCCCGCCAGATGTCGCCCCGCCAGGAAAGGAAGCCGTTCGGCTTACCTTCCGTGAAGGGCGAGTTGGCGAAGAGCGCCGTCGCGATTGGCTGAAGCTTGGTCGAGACCTGCATCTTGCGGCGCATGTCGGTCTCGCTTGAAAAATCGAGGTTCACCTGGATTGTGCAGGTCCGGTACATCATGTCGAGACCCTGCTTGCCGACCTTGGGCATGTAGTTCGTCATGATGTCGTAGCGCGATTTCGGCATGCGCGGCGTCTCGGCCAGCGACCATTTCGGGCTGCCACCAAGGCCCAGGAAGCGGATGCCGAGCGGTTCAGCGATTTCGCGCAGCTGCGCCAGATGAGCGTTCGATTCCCGGCACGTCTGGTGGATGGTTTCGAGCGGCGCGCCGGAGAGTTCGAACTGGCCGCCAGGTTCGAGCGAGATCGCACCCTGGCCGGTCGGCTCGACGAGACCGATGATCTTGCCGGCGTCGATGATCGGCTCCCAGCCCAGCATCCGGGTCATGCCGTCGAGCAGCGCCTTGATGGAACGCTCGCCCTCATAGGGAACGGGCGTGTTGCCGTCGATGAAGAAGGGGAACTTCTCGTGCTCGGTGCCGATGCGGAAATCGGTTTCCGGCTTCGATCCGTCTGCGAGATGGGAAATGAGCTCGGCCTTGGAGGCGATCGGCGTCAGGTCGGTCGTGTCGCGTGCCATGAAGCTCTCTGCGGGTGTTTATCTGGGCCGCCCCGATCTTGCCGAGCGGGATGCTCGCTGCTTGAACCAGAAGGCGCGCGGAGCGCAAGCAAAAATCATTGAACCCGCTGTCAACGGAAGGAAAGAGGGCTAGGCCTTTCGTACCGTCCGAGCCTAGCGCCAATCGCCAATCGTCGCCTGCAGCACGGCAAGCGCCGCGACGGCTGCGGTGTCCGCCCGCAGGATCCGTGGCCCCAGCGGAATAGCGGTGACGAAGGGCAGCGCATGGAGCATGCGGCGCTCATCTTCCGAGAACCCGCCTTCCGGCCCGACGAGCAGCGCCAGTTGCGTCTCGGCAATCGCGCTTAAAGCCGCGACGGGATTTTGCGTCTCGGCTCCTTCATCGCAGAAGACGATCCGGCGCTCATGGTCCCAGCCGGTGAGCAGCGGCTCAAGCTTCAGCGGTTCGCGAACCTGCGGAATAGCGAGGATGCCGCACTGCTCGGCCGCTTCGCGCGCATTGGCCGCCAGACGCTCGACGTTGACGCGGTGAACCTGCGTGTGCTGCGTCAGCACCGGCTGCAGAATGCCGGCACCCATCTCGACCGCCTTCTGCACCATGTAGTCGAGCCGCCCCTGCTTCAGCGGCGCGAAAAGATAGTGCAAGTCGAGCGGGGCGGGCTGGGGACGCACCTGCTCGACGGGCACGATTTCGACGCGCTTTTTTGCAGGCGAGGTCAGCCGGCAAAGCCATTCGCCGTCACGCCCGTTGAAGGCGAGCACTTCGGCGCCTTCGCCGAGGCGAAGCACGTTCAAGAGATAATTCGTCTGGTCCTTGTCGAGCGGCAGGGATTGCTGGTCGGCGAGGTCAGCTTCGACGAAGAGGCGTTGCAGTCTGAAATTGGCGCGCATGCCAACGCCATGCATGAGGCGCGCTTGGAACTCAAGTGGCGTCCGCGAGCCCGGAAGGATGGATCGCGGGCTTGTAGCCTGCCTCAAGTGCTCGAAGCGTGGATGGTGGCGTCAGGATGGCACCGTCCCCGACGTCTGGAACTGGCAGGTCCCGATACCCATCGAACGACCACCCCAGAAGCTTGCCACCTTGAACCAGCCAAGGGTGTCCTGCGATTTCGACGAGGCTGCCGTCCGGCAATGAGGAAAGATCGCGCAAGTGCAAGCGGCGACGCACAGGATTGCCGAGCCGCTCGCTGTGGAGCACGGCGTCCATCCCGCCAGCCTTCGCCGACGCCAGGCCGTTGCCGATTGCAAAGCAGCGGACAAATGCTTCAGCGCGCGATCGCTGGCATTCGAAGCAGGGTCGGTGACCCGCCGCCAGTGCAGTCGCTTCGTCGAGGAAGAACAGCTCCGTATAGCTGTCACCCATCACGGTCCGCTGTCTCCCGCGAAAGGCGCAAAGGCAGATGATCCAGGCCTTGGATGCGAAGCGACGGTGCGTCAGCGTGCGCGTCAGGGGATCGTGGATACGGCCGCCGCGATTGCCCATGAACAGCCCCCGCGCGGGATGGGCATGGATCGCGCCGAACGGATCGACCCGATTTTGGAGCGGCATGTCAGCCTCCCAGCTCACCCTTGGCGCGATGGACCGTGTAGATGCTTTTTGCGTCACCTTCGAGGATCAGCGCGGTCAGTTTCTCGCGCACATAGACGCCGGTGTCGATATTGATCCGGTTTGGCCGCAGGTCTGCTTCCTCCTGCGGCGTATGGCCATGGACGACGATTTTTGGATGCAGCCCCTCGTAAGAGAGAAACTCGCGGCGGATCCACATGAGTGTGTCGGGTGTCTGCGCTTCCAGCGGCACCATCGGCCTGATACCCGCGTGGCAGAAGAAGAAATCGCCGAAGGACACCGAATAGGGTCTCTGCTCGAGAAAGCGTCGGTGCATCGACGGCAGCGCGTTGATGAACTGATCGGCGCTGGCGAGAAAGACGTCATCGCCATCAGTGGCGAGCGTGACCCCGTAGGAGCGGGCCGTCTCCTCGCCGCCATTGGTGGCAAACATGCTGGCGGGGTCAGGCTCGCTTAGGAAGTCGAGCATCGCCTGGTCGTGGTTGCCGCGAAGCGCGATGATGCGGGCATCCTGTGCCATGCGACCGATCAAAAAATCGAGTACGCCCTTCGAATCCGGCCCCCGGTCGACATAGTCGCCGACATGGACGATCCGCCAGTCTTTCGCAGGCCGAAACCGCAAATCCTCGTCGATGCGCCGGTGCATGGCACGAAGGAGATCCGCATAGCCGTGGACGTCGCCGATGGCGTAGATGCGAAGACCATCGGGCGCACAGGCTTCTGCGAGCTCGATCCCCATCGTCAGCCGCCGGAATCGACCACGATGATGTGCAGCGCGCGCGGGCCATGGGCGCCGAGAAGCAGCGTCTGCTCGATGTCGGCCGATCGCGACGGTCCCGTCACGAAATTGACGACGCGACTCATCTTGCCCTTGCCGAACATCTGACGCACCCGCCGCCAAACCGCTTCCATGTCGCCTTCGATATCGGCGCCATCGATGACGACAAGATGATATTCGGGCAGGAAGTTGATCGTGGTCGGATTGTCGGCGCCGGCTGTGAGCACGACGGTTCCGGTTTCGGCCACGCCGGCGATTGCATGGCTGAGACCAGCCATGTCCAGGCCGTCGCTCGGCCCATCGACGACGCTCAAAGATGCGGCAGCCTGCCAATCCGCGCTCCGCAGACGCGGATCGCTGCCGATGCGAATGGCCGCAGGGAGATTGCGTTCGCGCAGGTACCGTCCGACGCAATCGGGCAGGGCGGCATAGCTGGGCACCCTTTCCACCGTCGCCTGCACGGCCTCTGCCTTTTCTATGAACAGCGCCTGCCGCGCGTCCTTCGGTAATTGCCCGCGTTGCGGAACGACGCCGAGCGGCGCATTGCCGAGACGCTCCGAGACCACCTTCCGGCGGTCCGCATCCGACGTCGTGCGGCCGTTGACGGCGCGTATCCGGTTGAGGATTCCGGCGCGTGCGGTTGCTTGATCAGCCATGGTGTTCAGCCTTTGCACGCGCTGCGTATTGCTGCTGGAACGTCTTGCCTTCCGGCGCCGGCAAGTCCCGATGGGTCGTCCAGCCTGAGGCGAGCGGCAGGCTCTTCAGCCGGTGGCGGTCGCCGCCGAGCTTCGCGATGATCGGCATCGCGATCGACACGGCAGCGCGATAGAGCGCCGGCCGCTTGGCGAAAAAGGCCCAGAACCCGAGGCCGAAGCGAGCGGGCTTCGGCGATAATTGCCGCTCGAACTCGTCCTCGCGCCAGTGCCGCATCATCTTCGGCAGGGGAATGCGCATCGGACAGACGGATTCGCAGCGCCCGCAGAAGGTGGAGGCATTCGGCAAATGGCCTGCCTTGTCGATGCCGTTGAGCGATGGGGTCAGCACCGCGCCCATCGGTCCCGGATAGACCGAGCCGTAAGCATGGCCGCCGACGGCGTGATAGACCGGACAATGGTTCATGCAGGCGCCGCAACGGATGCAGCGCAGCATCTCCTGGTATTCGGTGCCGAGCATCGCCGTGCGGCCATTGTCGAGCAGCACGACGTGATATTCCTCCGGACCATCGGGGTCCTCTGCGCGCTTCGGGCCGGTGGAGAAGGTGGTGTAGACCGACATCTCCTGGCCGGTCGCCGAGCGTGCGAGCACCCGCAGGATCTGGCTCGTATCTTCGAGCGTTGGCACGATCTTCTCGATCGAGGCGACGACGACGTGGCAGCGCCCGAGCGTCTGCGTCATGTCGCCATTGCCCTCATTGGTCACGATGACCGAGGAGCCCGTTTCCGCGACGAGGAAATTTGCGCCGGTAATGCCGACGTCGGCCTGGAAATAGCGCTGGCGCAGCACCGCGCGTGCTTCGGCAAGCAGCGTCACCGGTTCGGTCAGGTCACGATCGAGCTCCAAATGCGTGTGGACACGGCGGAAATCGGCTTCGACCTGATCTTTGTTCAGGTGAACCGCCGGCGCGATGATGTGGCTCGGATGCTCGCCGCGCAGCTGGATGATGTATTCGCCGAGATCGGTCTCGACGGGCTCGATGCCGTGTTCGCTCAGGTAGTCGTTGAGATGGATCTCTTCCGAGATCATCGACTTGCCCTTGGTCACGGTCTTCGCATTGCGCTTGCGGCAGATCTCGAGAATGATCCGGCGCGCATCCTCGGCATTTTCCGCCCAGTGCACGTGACCACCGGATTCGGTCACCCGCTTCTCGTATTCCTCCAGATAGAGGTCGAGATGGGCGAGCGTGTGATCCTTGATCGCCTTGGCATTGTCGCGCAGCGCATCGAATTCGGGCAGGGCTTCGGCCGCCTTCGCCCGCTTTTCGATGAAGTTCTTCTCCACATTGCGCAGCGCCTTTTGCAGCTGCACGTCTGCCAGCGCCTTGACGGAGTTCTGTTTGAATTCGTGCGAGGTGAGTTGCATGGTCAGCGTCCCGATCCGGCGATGGGCGGTGTGTCGGTCATGCCGGCCAGCACTTCCGCCACGTGCCGCACTTCTGTCTTCGCGCCCTGGCGCTTCAGCTTACCTGCCATATTCATCAGGCAGCCGAGATCTCCGGCAAGCAGCAGATCGGCATCGCTCGCCTCGATATTGGCTGCCTTCTTGGTGACGATGGCGTTGGAGATGTCCGGGTACTTCACACAGAAGGTGCCCCCGAAGCCGCAGCAGACATCCGCATCCTTCAGTTCCTTGAGATCAAGACCGTCGATCGAGCCGAGCAGCGCGCGGGGCTGGCTTCGCACGCCCAGTTCACGCAGTCCCGAGCAGGAATCGTGATAGGTCACGGTCCCGTCGAAGGAGCCCGGAACGTCGGTCATCCCGCGAATATCGGTGAGGAACGAAACGAGTTCGTGGACCTTGGTCGAGAAGTCTGTCGCGCGCTTCTCCCAGACCGGATCGCCGGCGAAAAGCTCCGGATAGTGCTTCTTGAGCATCGCCGCGCAGGACCCCGAGGGCGCGACCACATAGTCGAAGCCCTCGAAGGTCTCGATCACCTGGCGCGCAATGTCGGCGGTATCCTTGCGGTCGCCGGAATTATAAGCTGGCTGGCCGCAGCAGGTTTGCGCGCGTGGCACGTCCACCGTGCAGCCTGCCGATTCCAGAAGCTTGATCGTCGCAAAGCCGACGCTCGGCCGGAAAAGATCCACGAGGCAGGTGACGAAAAGGCCCACCCGCGGAGTGGTGGTGGGGACGTTCAGGCTCACTCGGCGGCCTCCTTGTTGGCGATCATGGCTTGTGCCTTGGCCGCTTTCGGGGCGCGGCGTTGCTTCAGGCGCATGGCGGCGATCTGTTCCCAATCGTCCACGCGCTCGGCTTCTTCCATGGTTTTGGATACGAAATCGATATGGTCCTGCGCCGCCTTGCGGGCGCGGTCGGGATCGCCTGCGATCACCGCCTGGGCGATGGCGCAATGCTGATCGAGAAGAGTGTCACGGGCACCCGGCACCCCGTAGATCAGGGCGCGATTATAGAAGACGCCGTCGGCGAGAAGCCGGTAGCAGGACCGCAGCGTATGGAGCAGCACGATATTGTGCGCCGCTTCGCCGACAGCATCGTGCAGTTCGACGTCGAGCTCGGCTTCCTCGGCGAAGTCGGCGCGGCCGTGGGCTTCGCGCATCGTGTCGACCAGCGCAGACAGCTGTGCTCGATCCGCTGCAGTGGCCCGCCGTGCTGCAAGCTCCGCCGTCATGCCCTCCATGGCGCGACGATATTCGAGATAATCCTCGGTCGCGCGCCGGTGCCGCCCGATGAGCTGCACAAGCGCCGGCGCGAAGATCTGGCCGACGATGTCGGCAACGAAGGTGCCGCCGCCATGGCGTGAATGGACGAGCCCGCGCAGCTCCAGCTCCTTCAGCGCCTCACGCAGGATCGGCCGGGAAACGTCGAGCTGTTGAGCGAGATCGCGCTCACCCGGCAGGCGATCCCCAGGGCGCAGAACGCTTTCCAGGATGAGTCGCTCGATCTGCAGCACCACGGCATCCGCCGTGCGCGCGTGGTCGATGCTCTTGAAAATGTCGGAACTCATGGGACGTCGCTCCGCCGCGCACCGTCGGCGCCTGGTCAGCGCTGAAACTATCAACTGAAGCAGCCAGTGGTCAATAATCTTTGCCAGTTGTGTTTCGGTTCGGCCCCTTGCTCAATCGCGCAGCGACGCCGATAGTGCACCCTGGGTTCGTGGTCTCGAGGGTGCTGAGTTGAGCAGGGGCAGTTTTGGTTTTCCGGTCGCACCGCAGCGTGCCAAGGCGCTCGGCGAGATCCACGCGCGCCCATCGCCGCTTCTGGAAACGCCCCGCGTCATCGTTCAGCTGGCCTTCATGACCGATGGCGGGGCGAGCGTCGACCACGCCGTTCTCGCTGATCTGATCCGAGCCCGTGGCCTGTCCGCACCGCAGAAGGATGCCCGGCATCACACCTTGTCCTGGGGGCAGGGCATGCTGCGATGGGAGCGCCATACGGAGTTTTCGACCTACGCCTGGGAAGGGCCAGTGCCGGATCGATTCGACGGCGAACTCGTCGGCCATCCCTTCGGCGACGGCTTCAATCCTCCAGGCAGCCTCATTTCCGGCGTTCGGCTGGAAATCCGCAAATGGACCGACGAGGAGGAAGCGCAGGCAATTCGCATCTTCGATCCGTCGAGCCTCTGCTATTCGCTGGTGGAAGACGGGCGCGCTGCGGCGCTGACCGATTTCCGGCAGGACAAGGACGGGCTGACCCGCATTCTCGTGCTCGACAAGGGTCTGTCGCCGGCGCGAGCCGGTGCGCTGACCCAGCGCCTGATCGAGATCGAAACCTATCGAACGCTTGCCATGCTGGGCTTGCCGCAGGCCCAAACCCTGTCGCCGGAAATTCGGCGCATCGAAGACAGGTTGACCGAGATCACGCAGAAGATGCGGGAAAACGCGCGCGAAGACGCAGACGCGATGCTGACGGACATCACGCGTCTTGCCGCTGAACTTGAAGCGAATGCCGCAGCCGGTCTCTACCGTTTCGGTGCGAGCCGCGCCTATGACGGCATCGTGCTCGAGCGCATCAAGGCGCTGCACGAACAGGCGGTGCCCGGCTACGACACCTGGGGCGCGTTTCTGGAACGCCGCGTGGCTCCCGCAATGCGCACCTGCCGGTCGGTGGAAGAACGCCAGGTCAATTTGTCGCGCAAGCTGGCGCGTGCCACGCAGCTCCTTCGAAGCTGGATCGACGTGGAGCTCGAGAAGCAGAACTCGGCGCTGCTGCATTCCATGAACCGCCGCGCAAAACTGCAATTGCGCCTTCAGCAGACGGTCGAAGGGCTCTCGGTCGCAGCCATCTCCTATTACGTCGTTGGGCTCGTTTCCTATCTCGCCAAGGCCCTGTCGGATCTTGGCTTGCCGATCGATCCTGCTCTGGTGACGGGTTTGTCCGTGCCTGTCATCGTGTTGATCATTTTCCTGATCGTGCGCGGCATTCGCCAGCATCATCGCCGTGAAGACGAAGACGCCGCCAAGGGCAAAACCTCTGACGGCGACTACGATATCTGAGCGATTCGATGTAAGCCGCGAAAGCTACTCGGCAGCGGCCTTGCCATCAGCCTGTGCCGCAGCAGCCTGTTCCGTGGCCTTGGCGGCCGATGCCGCCTCCGCCTGTTTCACGGCATTCTTCCGCAGCGCCGCAAGATCGGCCACCTGTGGTTTCGGCAGGTCCCAGTAGGGCGTCGGTCCGAACAGGGCTGCAAGAAAATCGATGAAGACGCGGATTTTGGCCGGCAGGAATCGTCGGCTTGCATAGACGGCATGGATCGCCACGTTCCGCGATCCTTCATAGTCGGGCAGAACGCGAACAAGCCGGCCGCTCGCCAATTCGTGACCGACATCCCATGTCGACCGAAGGGCGATGCCGACGCCTCCGATGACGCATTCGCGCACGACTTCGGACGAATTGGTGGCAAGCGGCCCGAGCGGCCGGTAGATCAGCGCGCCGTCCGGTCCCTCCATCTTCCAGGGCTCGCTGTTGTGCGACGGGATGCAGACGTGACGATCAAGCTCGCCGATCTTCTTCGGCTCGCCCATCCGCTCGATGTAATCGGGAGAAGCGCAGAGAATGCGCTGCACAGGCGCGAGCTTGCGCGCGACGAGGCTCGAATCCGACAGTTCGGCAATGCGGATCGCCACGTCATAGCCGTCGCCAACAATGTCGACGAATTCGTCCGACAACACCAGATTGACGGCGAGATCCGGGTTGGCCTGCATGAAGCTGTTGATGTGGGGCGCAATGTGCATGCGTCCGAACGACGTGGGCGCGGAGACCTTCAGCGTGCCGCGAGCAAGTGCCGAACGTCTGGAGACGAAGGCTTCGGCCTCCTCGATCCCGGCCAGAATGGCCAGAACGCGCTCGTAGAAGCCATGCCCCGCTTCCGTCAGTGAGATTTGCCGCGTGGTGCGCTGCAGAAGTCGCGTGCCCAGGCGATCTTCGAGGCGACGCAGTCGTTTCGAGACCACGGCCGGCGACAAACCGAGTTCTCTACCGGCAGACGACATGCTGCCGGCTGCGACGACGCGCGCAAATATTTCAAGATCGCCCAGATTGTTCATCGCATCCTCGGCTGACGGCCCCCAACTCGACCCCGGTTTTGTGGAGCCAAACGAGTGTTACGCAGCACGTCGCGGATTGGATTTCGACCTTCGCAGTATTCGCGCGAAAGCATCCTTGCGGCCGATTGCGGATGCCCTGGATTGTCTGGTAAACAAAATAGACCACACGCGGGAAGCTAAACGGGAGATCACCCATGCTCAAGATGCCGGAGCCGGATGCGGACGTCCTGGCGCGCCGCAAGAGCATCGTTGCCGATCTGCGCGATATCGTGCCGGGCGAGGGCGTGGTCGATGCCACCAACGAGATGCGCGCCTTCGAGACCGATGCGCTGACGGCTTACCGACAGATGCCGCTCGTCGTCGTCCTGCCGGAGACCGTGGAGCAGGTGAGCCGCGTGCTGCGCTATTGCCACAAGAACGGCATTCGCGTCGTTCCGCGCGGTTCGGGCACGTCGCTGTCCGGCGGTGCGTTGCCGCTTGCCGACGCCGTGCTTCTGGTCATGTCGCGCTTCAATCGCGTTCTGGACATCGATTACGCCAACCGCGCGGTCGTCGTGCAGCCAGGCGTCACCAATCTCGGCATCACACACGCGGTTCAGGACGAAGGCTTCTATTATGCGCCGGACCCATCGTCGCAGATCGCATGTTCCATTGGCGGCAACATCGCCGAAAATTCCGGTGGCGTGCACAGCCTGAAATACGGGCTGACCACCAACAACGTGCTCGGCCTCGAAGTCGTTCTGATCAATGGAGACATAGTCCGGCTCGGCGGTAAGCATCTCGATTCCGAGGGCTATGACCTGCTGGCCCTGATGACCGGCTCCGAAGGTCTGCTCGGCGTGGTCACGGAAATCACCGTGCGCATTCTGCAAAAGCCGGAGACGGCGCGCGCAGCGCTGATCGGCTTCCCGACCTCCGAAACCGCCGGCCAATGCGTGGCGGACATCATTGCTGCGGGTATCATCCCCGGCGGCATGGAGATGATGGACCGGCCGGCGATCCACGCAGCCGAAGACTTCGTGCACGCCGATTACCCGCTGGATGTCGAAGCGCTGCTGATCGTGGAGCTGGATGGTCCCGAAGCCGAAGTCGATTTCCTGCTTGCCGAAGTCGAGGCACTGGCGCTTCGAAACGGCGCGACGACGATCCGCGTGTCGAAGAGCGAGGAAGAACGCGCCACCTTCTGGGCAGGCCGAAAAGCCGCCTTCCCATCGGTCGGCCGCATCTCGCCCGACTACCTTTGCATGGATGGAACGATCCCGCGGAAAGAACTGCCGCGCGTTCTGGCCGGCATGCGGGAGCTCTCGGAGATCCACGGCCTTCGCGTCGCCAATGTCTTCCACGCCGGCGACGGCAATCTCCATCCTCTTATTCTCTACGATGCCAACAAGCCGGGCGAACTGGCCGCTGCGGAAGCGTTCGGGGCCGATATCCTGCGGCTTTGCGTGAAAGTCGGCGGCGTCTTGACCGGTGAGCACGGCGTCGGCGTCGAGAAGCGGGATCTGATGCCGGAGATGTTCAACGAGATCGATCTGGATCAGCAGATGCGGGTCAAGTGCGCCTTCGACGAGAAGCATCTGCTGAATCCCGGCAAGGTCTTCCCGCAATTGCGTCGCTGCGCCGAACTCGGCCGCATGCACATCCATGCCGGCGCAATGCCGTTTCCAGACATTCCGCGGTTTTGATGATGGCAGCCGGACAGGTGACTATGACAAGCGGCGATCCTCATCTTCGCCCCACGACCGAAGACCAGGTGCGCGACGCCGTTGCCTGGGCCGCCGCTGAAAAGACGCCGCTCGAAATCGTCGGCCACGGGTCCAAGCGCGCGATCGGCCGGCCGATGCAAACGGCGGAAACGCTGTCGCTTGCCGACCTCAAGGACGTGACGCTTTACGAGCCCGACGAGCTGGTGCTGGCCGCCTTCGCCGGGACGCCGCTTGCCGAACTGGAAGCGTTGCTTGCCGAAAACAACCAGCGTTTCGAATTCGAGCCGATGGATTACGGGCCGCTTCTCGGTGAAGAGCCGGGCAGGGGCACGATCGGCGGCATGCTGGCGGCCAATCTCGCCGGGCCACGGCGGCTGAAGGCGGGAGCGGCGCGCGATCATGTGCTCGGCATCCGCTGCGTCACCGGGCGGGGCGAGATCGTCAAATCGGGCGGCCGCGTCGTGAAGAACGTTACCGGTTACGACCTTTCCAAGGGCCTTGCAGGTTCCTGGGGAACCCTTGCCGTGCTGACCGAAGTGACCATGAAGGTGTTGCCGCGCGCGCAAACCGAAGCGACCTTGGTGTTGTTCGGGCTGACCGACAGCGACGCGACGGCCGCGATGTCGCTCGCCATGGGATCGAGCGGCGAGGTGGCGAGCGCTGCCCATCTGCCGGAAAGCGTGAAGGGTCGTTTCATCGACGGTCAGCTGCCGCGTGCGGCGACCGTGCTGCGGCTCGAAGGCTTCGGTCCGTCGGTCGACTATCGTTTTGAAAGGCTCGCACAGCTGCTGGCGCCATTCGGGCCGACCGAAAGGCTCGATGACGCCCTGTCACGCCAGCTCTGGCAGGAAGTCCGAGATGTGAAGCCCTTTGCCGATGGCACGATGAGGCCTGTCTGGCGCGTTTCCGTCGCGCCGATGGAAGGCCATGCGCTGGTGGCAGCGTTGCGGCTCAAGGCCGGGATCGACGCCTTCTACGACTGGCAGGGTGGGCTTGTCTGGCTGCGCATGGAGGCGGGCGCCGATGCGGTCGGCCTGCGCCAGGCGATCCGCGCAGTCGGCGGAGGCCACGCGACGCTGGTGCGCGCTGCGCCGGAATTGCGCCGTTCGGTGGACGTGTTCGAACCGCAGCCCGGTCCGCTGGCGGCTCTGTCTGCACGTCTCAAGGCCGAGTTCGACCCGATCGGCATCCTCAATCCCGGTCGCATGGCCGCGCTGAAGGCGCCCGAGCCCGCGTGAGCGACAAATATTGAAAGGCACACGTCGATGAGCTTGCACGAGGAAGGTCCAAGGGCGCCACAGCCCGGCGGCAGCACACCCAATGGCGGTGGCTGGTTCGAGCCCGGCAAGAACAACATCATGTTGATCTACGGCCTCTATCTTGTCAGCGCCATTGTCGGCGTCACCGCGTTCGTCGGACTGATCATGGCCTATATGAGCCGCGGCACCGCACAGCCCTGGGCTGAGACGCATTACACCTGGGCGATCCGCACCTTCTGGATCGGCGTTCTCTACACCATCATCAGCTCGATCCTGGCGCTCGTCGCGATCGGCTTCCTGCTGATGATCCTCGTCGCGATCTGGGCAATCGTTCGCATCATCGCCGGCCTGCAGAAAGCATCGCGCGAGGATCCGATGCCCAATCCGCAGAGCTGGCTTTTCTAGGATTCGCTGCTTTGGAAACGAATTTCTCCGCCGCCCAGCTTGCCGATCCCGGCGTCGCCGAATCGGAAAAGATCCTGCGCAAATGCGTTCATTGCGGCTTCTGCACCGCGACGTGCCCGACCTATGTGACGCTCGGCAACGAGCTCGATAGCCCGCGCGGACGGATCTACCTGATCAAGGACATGCTGGAAAACGACCGGCCGGCCGACAAGGAGATCGTGACGCATATCGATCGTTGTCTCTCGTGCCTTGCCTGCATGACGACGTGCCCCTCGGGCGTGAATTACATGCACCTCGTCGATCATGCCCGCGTCCACATCGAGAAGACCTACAAGCGGCCGCTGATGAACAGGCTGACGCGCCAGGTGCTCGCTGCCGTGCTGCCGTATCCCGCGCGTTTCCGGCTGGCGCTGAACGCGGCGCGGCTCGGCCGGCCGCTGGCGCCGCTCTTCGATTCGGTGAAGCCGCTGAAGCCCTTTGCCGCCATGCTGCGCCTGGCCCCCTCGTCGGTGCCCGCCAAATCGAAGTCCGCAGAGCCGGGCGCGCGGGCCGCCACCGGCACCCGCCGTGGCCGCGTGGCGATTCTTACCGGATGCGCCCAGCCGGTCCTGAAACCGTCCATCAACGAAGCGACCATCCGGCTTCTAACGCGCCTCGGCATCGAGGTCGTGGTGCCGGAAGGCGAAGGCTGTTGCGGCGCGCTGGTCCATCATATGGGCCGCGAGGAAGCGGCGCTCGAATCGGCAAGGCGCAATGTCGATGTCTGGACACGTGAGATCGAGCGGGGTCTCGACGCGATCATCATCACCGCATCCGGCTGCGGCACGACGATCAAGGATTACGGCTACATGCTCCGGCTCGATCCGGCCTATTCGGAAAAGGCGCGAATCGTTTCGGAGCGGACCAAGGACATCACCGAATATCTGATGACGCTGGCGATCCCCGCGGTTGCGGCACCCGAGCCGCTGACGGTGGCTTATCATTCGGCCTGCTCCATGCAGCACGGCCAGAAGATCACGCGCCAGCCGAAAGACCTTCTGAAGGCCGCTGGGTTCATTGTGAAAGATCCGCCCGAAGGACATCTGTGCTGCGGGTCGGCCGGCACCTACAACATCATGCAGCCGGAAATTTCGGCCCGATTGAAGACGCGCAAGATCGCCAATATCGAGAAAACACGGCCGGATGTGGTGGCGACCGGCAACATCGGCTGCATCACCCAGATCGCAAGCGGCACGGCCATTCCCGTCATCCATACGGTCGAGCTTCTGGACTGGGCCCATGGTGGGCCGAAGCCTGCCGGCCTTGTCGCCGCACGGACGCTGGAGGCGGCCGAGTAACTTCAAAACGTCCGGGGAGGACAATCATGAACCTATACGCCAAGCTCTGCCGCAGGGCAGAGGAGGGCCGGCCCGTTCGCGTCGGCCTCATCGGGTCGGGAAAATTCGGCTCGATGTTTTTGTCGCAGGTTCGAACCATCCCCGGCATGCATTTGATGGGCATCGCGGACCTGTCGGCCGAGCGTGCCCGCAAGGCGCTTGAGGCAACCGGTTGGGATGCCGATTCGGCGATCGCTCGATCCTTCGATGATGCCCGGTCCTCCGGCCGCACGATGATTACCCAGGATACGGAAGCGCTGATTAAGGCCGATGGGCTGGATGTGGTGGTCGATGCGACCGGCAATCCCGCAGCCGGCGTGCGGCACGCGCTGCTTGCCGCCGAGCATGGCCGCCACATCGTCATGGTCAATGTCGAGGCGGACGTGCTTGCCGGCCCTCTGCTGGCCGAGCGGTTCCGCCGCGCCGGGCTTGTCTACGCCATGGCCTATGGCGACCAGCCGGCGCTCGTCTGCGAAATGGTGGACTGGGCCCGCACCTGCGGCTTCCGGGTCGTGGCTGCCGGCAAGGGCACCAAATATCTGCCCGAATACAGCCGCTCCACGCCCGACACCGTATGGGGCTATTATGGAATCACGCCGGAAGATGCTGCCAAGGGCGGCATGAACCCGCAAATGTTCAATTCCTTCATCGACGGCACGAAATCCGCAATCGAGATGGCGGCCATCGCCAACGCGACGGGCTTGGCTGCGCCTGAAGACGGCCTTTCTTTCCCGCCTTGCGGGGTTCACGATCTCGCCGAGATCCTGAAGCCGCGCGCCCAAGGCGGACTTTTGGAAAAGAGCGGCATGGTCGAGGTAATCTCGAGCGAGGAGCGCGATGGCCGCCATGTCGTCGGCGATCTGCGCTGGGGCGTCTACGTGACCTTCGAGGCCGAGGACGAGGGCGCACGCGGTGACTATGCGAGGCGCTGCTTCAAGGAATATCAGGTCGCGACTGACCGGTCCGGCCGTTACGCCTCGCTCTACCGACCATCCCATCTGATTGGGCTCGAACTTCCCGTCAGCGTTGCGTCCGCCGCGCTGCGCAACGAGCCGACCGGCGAGCCGGTGAGCTTCTCAGCCGACGTCGCCGCCGTTTCAAAGCGCGCCTTGAAGGCCGGCGAGATGCTCGACGGGGAGGGTGGCTATACGGTGTGGGGCAAACTCATGCCGGCCGAGCGCTCGCTTGCTTTCGGCGCGCTTCCGATCGGTCTCGCCCACGGCGTGAAACTCACCCGCGACGTCGCCGCTGGCGCAGTCGTCACATGGGCCGATGTGGCGATCGAGAACAGCCAGGCCGTCCGCACTCGCCGCGAGATGGAATCAGCCTTCAACCGACCATGAGGTTGTCCGGCGGAATCCCGCTCAGCCCTCATGGTGAGCCTGTCGAACCACGAGGGCGTGGCAGGATGTCGGGCATATCGTTCTGCGGCAACCCCGGCCGCAGATGGAGGCCCGCCTGAGCTTTTTAGTCACGGCGAGACCCACCGACTCACCATTTCATCCGCATCGGCCGCCAGACGACCGCTTCGCGAATGCGTTCGTTATCGCGTTCCACCACATAGGTCTTCAGCCGGCGCGACCCGCATTGCTTGCACCGAAAGGGCACGTTCTGGATCGCCCGACTCGGATGAACGAACTGGGTCAGATCCAACGAGAAAAACAGCGCCTTCCGGTCGCAGGGAAGGCACTCGGCCTGAATATAAAGGCCATGGCGCGCGGCATCTTCAAGCGTTCGGATCGGGCGGGGCATGGTCGAGAAGTGGAACAAATAAGGAACATCGTCAATGGCCGAAAAGCTGAACGGCAGTTGGCCGCACGCGTACGAGCAGAAGTGATCGCGGCTAACAGATGACGAGCAACGCAGCAAAAAAGAGAAGGGGGGATGGTGGGCGATGACAGGCTCGAACTGCCGACATCCTCGGTGTAAACGAGGCGCTCTACCAACTGAGCTAATCGCCCCCGGCCGGTAACGGTGACCGGCGGTACGGGCGTCCATCTAGGCGTTTTGGATGGGCAGTGCAAGAGAAAAACGCGCCGATTGTGCAGAGCCATGGGGAGAGATGGCCGGTGGAAAATTGGCGTCGTGCAATTGTCGTATTTCGTCCAACCTGCGCTTGACAGCCCCGAAGCAAGGTCCTATTCAGCCGCCACGAACGAAGCGCGGCCCACACAAAACGCGGTCACTGCTTTGCTTCATGGATGCGGGTGTAGCTCAGTTGGTTAGAGTGCCGGCCTGTCACGCCGGAGGTCGCGGGTTCGAGCCCCGTCACTCGCGCCACTTTCCTCTGAAATTTCAGAATGTTGGAAAGTGGCGCTCACGCCTCGTGTGAGTACGCACATCGCTTTTCTTTTATCGCTGCTGGTGGTTGGGCGTCGCGCACCATTGGGCGCTTGGCGGTACCATTTGCGCATGGTTGACAACGACGTCTCGTGGAGCGGGCCACTCGCCCGTCATCAAGACGACATCGCGGGTTGAATTGGCGGCGTTCGCCCTTGCTTCGCGTGTCCCCGTGCGATAGTCAGACACCGCATTGCAACATGACCTGCTTCCGAACGATTGGGCATCTTGGCCGTCTCGCGCGACCTTTGAGGATGCCTCGGAAGCAAGAGGCAGCCATCATGAACGAACTTCTCGGTTCCTACGTCCCCATCGCCATCTTCCTGGGGCTTTCGCTTTTCATCGGATGCGCGCTGCTCCTGGCGCCATTTCTCGTCGCCTATCGCGCGCCGGACCAGGAAAAGCTGTCGGCTTACGAATGCGGCTTCAACGCGTTCGACGACGCCCGCATGAAGTTCGACATCCGATTCTACCTCGTGGCGATCCTCTTCATCATCTTCGACCTCGAAGTGGCCTTCCTTTTCCCGTGGGCGGTGTCCTTCAATGAAATCGGCTGGATCGGTTTCTGGTCGATGATGAGCTTCCTTGTCGTGCTGACCGTCGGCTTTATCTATGAATGGAAGAAGGGAGCGCTCGAATGGCAGTAGCGTACCCGCAGCGCCCGGCGGCACAGGGCGGCGCCACCATGGTAGCTCCGGCTTCGTCAGGTATCATCGATCCGAATACCGGCAAGCCGATCGGTCATGACGACGCGTTTTTTGGTGAGATCAACAACGAACTGGCCGATCGCGGTTTTCTCGTCACCTCGACCGACGAACTGATCAAATGGGCACGCACGGGCTCGCTCATGTGGATGACGTTCGGGCTTGCCTGCTGCGCCGTCGAGATGATGCAGATGTCGATGCCGCGCTATGACGCCGAGCGTTTCGGCTTTGCACCGCGCGCGAGCCCGCGCCAGTCCGACGTCATGATCGTGGCCGGCACGCTGACCAATAAGATGGCGCCGGCGCTGCGCAAGGTCTACGACCAGATGCCGGAGCCGCGCTACGTGATTTCCATGGGCTCCTGCGCTAACGGCGGCGGTTACTACCACTATTCCTATTCTGTGGTGCGCGGCTGCGACCGCGTCGTGCCCGTCGATATCTACGTCCCGGGCTGCCCGCCGACCGCCGAAGCCCTGCTTTACGGCGTCATGCTGCTGCAGAAGAAAATCCGGCGCACGGGTACCATCGAGCGCTGACGCTTGCCGCGGCGTCCGGCGCTGGGCTGGGCGACCGCTTCCCTTTGTGGAGAAAACGGTTGGATATTGCTGTTACGAGCGCCGGGCTGAAAGAGCTTGCGGCCTACATTCGTGAAGAGCGTGGGGCTCTCGTCACCGACGCGACAATCGCGTTCGGCGAGCTGACACTGCACGTGCAGCCATCCGGATTGATCGAGCTGGCGACGTTCCTGCGCGACGATCCGCAGTGCCAGTTCGTGAATTTCATCGACATCTGCGGCGTCGACTGGCCGGGCAGGGCCGAGCGTTTCGACGTGGTCTATCATCTCCTGTCCCCGCGCCAGAACCTGCGCATCCGTCTGAAGCTCATGACGGGCGAGGACGTGCCGGTGCCGTCGCTGTGCGGCGTCTATCCCGGTGCAGACTGGTTTGAGCGCGAGGCCTACGATCTTTACGGCATCCTGTTCACCGGCCATCCTGACCTGCGCCGCATCCTCACCGACTACGGTTTCGAGGGCCATCCGCTGCGCAAGGATTTTCCGCTGACGGGCTTCGTCGAGGTGCGTTACGACGACGAGGTCAAGCGCGTCGTCTACGATCCGGTGGAACTGCGCCAGGAATATCGCGACTTCGACTTCCTCTCGCCATGGGAAGGCACCGACTACGTGCTGCCCGGCGACGAAAAGAAGAGCCAGTAGGTCATGACCGAACACAACGTCCGCAACTTCAACATCAATTTCGGCCCGCAGCATCCGGCCGCGCACGGCGTTCTGCGCCTCGTGCTGGAGCTTGACGGCGAAATCGTCGAGCGCGTCGATCCGCATATCGGGCTCCTGCACCGCGGCACCGAAAAGCTGATCGAGCACAAGACCTACACGCAGGCGATCCCGTATTTTGATCGTCTCGACTATGTCGCGCCGATGAACCAGGAGCATGCCTTCGCGCTTGCCGTGGAACGTCTTGCAGGCGTCGAGGTGCCGATTCGCGGCCAGCTGATCCGCGTTCTCTATTCCGAGATCGGTCGCATCCTCTCGCACCTTCTGAACGTGACCACGCAGGCCATGGACGTCGGTGCGCTGACGCCACCGCTCTGGGGCTTCGAAGAGCGCGAAAAGCTGATGGTGTTCTACGAGCGGGCGTCCGGCTCGCGTATGCACGCCGCCTATGTGCGACCGGGCGGCGTCCATCAGGACCTGCCGGAACAGCTCGTCGAGGACATCGGCAAATGGTGCGATCCGTTCCTCAGGACGGTCGACGACATCGACGAGCTTCTGACGGAGAACCGCATCTTCAAGCAGCGCAACGCCGATATCGGCGTCGTGACGCTCGACGAATGCTGGGCCTGGGGCTTTTCGGGCGTCATGGTGCGCGGCTCGGGCGCCGCTTGGGATCTGCGCCGCTCGCAGCCCTATGAGTGCTATTCGGATTTCGAGTTCGATATTCCGATCGGCAAGAACGGCGACTGCTATGACCGCTATCTCATCCGCATGGAAGAGATGCGCCAGTCGGCCCGCATCATGAAGCAGTGCGTAGAGCGCCTGCTCGGCAAGGACAAGATCGGCCCGGTCTCCTCGCGCGACGGCAAGATCGTTGCGCCGAAGAGGGGCGAGATGAAGCGCTCGATGGAAGCTCTCATTCACCACTTCAAGCTCTACACCGAGGGCTATCGCGTACCGGAAGGCGAGGTCTACGCCGCCGTTGAAGCGCCCAAGGGCGAATTCGGCGTCTATCTCGTATCCGACGGCACGAACCGCCCCTATCGCTGCAAGATCCGCGCACCCGGCTATGCGCATCTTCAGGCGATGGACTTCATTTGCCGTGGTCACCAATTGGCCGACGTGTCGGCGATCCTCGGCTCGCTTGATATCGTGTTCGGCGAGGTTGATCGCTGATGCTGAGGCTGGTCGCGCTCCTGGTGCTGGGTCTGGCAGCGTCGCCGGCCGCGGCCCAGACAGCCAATCCATCGAGCTCGCTCGGCGGTCCTTCGGGTGCGGTATCATCCGGTTCCCGCTCGATGGGCGCTCTGGTCGCCGAAGGCTACGAGATCAAGGCGTCATCGCCGACCGGAAACAGATTCGTCGTCTTCCTGCAGAAGGAAGGCTCCGCCTATGCTTGCGAATTCGTGACGCTGTCGAATTCGCGCTGTGGCGAAATCGACTAGAGAGGCAATTGCGAAATGTCCGTGCGTCGTCTTGCTGAAGACCATGTTCAACCCCCGGCCTTCGCCTTCAATGCGGAAAACGCCGACTGGGCCGAAGCGACCATCCGCAAATATCCCGAGGGGCGCCAGCAGTCGGCCATCATCCCGCTTCTGATGCGGGCGCAGGAGCAGGAAGGCTGGGTCACCAAGGCCGCGATCGAAGGCATCGCCGACATGCTGTCGATGCCCTATATCCGCGCGCTCGAAGTGGCGACCTTCTACACCCAGTTCCAGCTCAAGCCGGTCGGCACCCGCGCCCATGTCCAGGTCTGCGGGACGACGCCTTGCATGTTGCGCGGCTCGGAAGATCTGATGCGCGTCTGCCGCGAGAAGATCCATGCGCAGCCGTTTCACACCAACGCGACGGGCACGCTCTCCTGGGAAGAAGTCGAGTGTCAGGGCGCCTGCGTGAACGCGCCGATGGTGATGATCTTCAAGGATGCCTATGAGGACCTGACGCCCGAGCAGCTCGCCGACATCATTGACAAGTTCGATGCGGGCGAGGGTGCTTCGGTGACGCCCGGTCCACAGAACGGCCGTCATCTTTCGGCGCCGCTCGGCGGGGCGACCACTCTGCTCGACGAGGACGCGATGCAGCGTGTCGCCGATCGGGATGTCGCCGAGCGCGCCGTGAAGCCGTCGGCGCCTGAGGGCGCCTCTGGTGGAGAAGAGGCCGTCGAAAAAGGCCGTCCTGCGCAGAAGGGCGTGCCGCTCGAAGCCGATCCGACTGTTGCAAGGCCGCAGGAAGCCAAGGGCCCCGGTGGCCCATCGAAGACCAAGGACGAAGCCGGTGGCGAGCCGGCCGATCCGAAAAATGTCGAAGCCGACGCGGCCCCGGCGGCAAGCGGCCGAACCGGCGGCGATCGCACCGATGCGCCTGCTGCCACGGCCTCAGTGCGCTCGACTCCGGTCAATGATGCGGACAAGCCGGCGCCTGCGGAAAAGCCGGCAGAGCCGGACGATCTCAAGCTCATTTCCGGTATCGGTCCAAGGATCGAAGCGAAGCTGAACGATCTGGGGATCTGGACCTATGAGCGCGTCGCAAGCCTGACGCCGGCGGAGCGGGCCTGGGTCGACGACTACCTCAAATTCTCCGGTCGCATCGAGCGCGACGACTGGGTGCGCCAGGCCGAGGCACTCGCCCGGGGTGGCGAGGCGGAATATGTCCGCGTCTTCGGCCGGAAGCCGCGATAAGGAAGGTATGGACGATGCTGAAAGACGAAGACCGCATCTTTACCAATATCTACGGTTTGAAGGACAAGTCCCTGAAGGGCGCGATGCAGCGCGGCCACTGGGACGGAACCGATATCCTGATCGCCAATGGGCGTGACTGGGTGATTTCCGAGATGAAGGCGTCGGGTCTGCGCGGCCGCGGCGGCGCGGGCTTCCCGACCGGCCTGAAATGGTCCTTCATGCCGAAAGAGAGCGACGGCCGTCCGCATTATCTGGTCGTCAACGCCGACGAATCCGAGCCCGGTACCTGCAAGGACCGGGACATCATGCGCAACGATCCGCACACGCTGATCGAAGGCTGCGTGATTGCCGGTTTCGCGATGGGCGCCCATGTCGGCTACATCTATCTGCGCGGCGAATATATGCGCGAACGCGAAGCCCTGCAGACCGCGATCGACGAATGCTACGACGCCGGCCTTCTCGGCACCGGCAACAAGTGCGGATGGGATTTCGATCTCTACCTCCACCACGGCGCCGGCGCCTATATTTGCGGTGAAGAGACGGCGCTTCTCGAAAGCCTCGAAGGCAAGAAGGGCCAGCCGCGCCTGAAGCCGCCGTTCCCGGCGAATGTTGGCCTCTACGGCTGCCCGACGACCGTCAACAACGTCGAGTCGATCGCCGTTGCACCCACCATCCTGCGTCGCGGTGGTGCTTGGTTCGCCGGCATCGGCCGGCCGAACAACACGGGCACCAAGCTTTTTTGCGTATCCGGCCACGTCAACACGCCGTGCACCGTCGAAGAAGCCATGTCGATCCCATTTCGCGAACTGATCGACAAGCATTGCGGCGGCATTCGCGGTGGCTGGGAAAATCTGCTGGCGGTCATCCCCGGTGGCTCGTCCGTACCCGTGGTCCCGGCCGACCAGATCATCGATTGTCCGATGGATTTCGATTCGCTGCGCGATCTGAAGTCCGGTCTCGGTACGGCAGCGGTCATCGTGATGGACAAGTCGACCGACATCATCAAGGCGATCGCGCGTCTCTCGGCCTTCTACAAGCATGAGAGCTGCGGCCAGTGCACGCCCTGCCGTGAAGGCACGGGCTGGATGTGGCGCGTGATGGAACGCATGGTCGAAGGCCGCGCCCAGAAGCGCGAAATCGACATGCTCTTCGATGTGACGAAGCAAGTCGAAGGCCATACGATCTGTGCGCTCGGCGACGCTGCCGCATGGCCGATCCAGGGCCTGATCCGCCATTTCCGTCCAGAAATGGAAAAGCGCATTGAAGCCTACACCTACCGGGCCGATTCGACCCGCAACACGACACTGCAAGCGGCCGAATAAGCCGCGGCACAAAGACTGATCTAGAGGAAACGTCTCACTGGGACCCATGACGTCATGACGACAGCAAGGAGAACTCCGATGTCGCAAGCAGCATCTCCCTTTGGAATGAGCCCGGAAGACATGATGAAGCCGGTTGCCGACATGCAGCAGATGATGACGGACATGGCGAAGGCCATGCCGGCTTCGCGCATGATGTCGCCGTTGATGACACACCCGACGGCTGCAGCGGTTGCGGCAAGCGCCATCGGCATGGGCGCGGCAAGCCAGATGATGGGCATCTTCTTCGGCTCCGTGCAGGGCGCGATGGAAGCATCCCGCCGGTTCGGTCTGCCTGTCGCGCCAATGACCTTCGATGCGAAAACTGCATTGAAGTCTGCCGATGTCGAAGCCATGACCAATGCCGGCACCAAGATTGTCGACGATGCGGTAAAGCAGACGGAAAAAGCCTCGAAGGCTGTCGAGAAGACGGTGGCCGAAAGCGTCAAGACGGCCACGAAGACCGCTGAAGCTGCGACCAAGGTTGCGCGCAAGGCGGAGAAGTCTGTGAAAGACGCGGCTGCCTCGAGCACGGCTGTTGTCGAGAAGGCAGTGAAATCGGCTTCGGCCGCTTCTGTGCGGTCGGCCGAGCCCGTTGCGGCCAAATCGATGCAGAAGGCGGCGAACGCGACCGTCGAAGCCGTCGCCAAGGTCCAGACGGACGCCGTGAAGGCTGCAGAGGCGATGATGGTTGCACCGGCCTCCATCGCCAAGCCTGCAAGCCCGGACGATCTGAAGACGATTTCCGGGATCGGCCCGAAGGTGGAAGAAGTGCTGAACAAGCTCGGCGTCTGGTCGTTCGCGCAGATCGCCGCATGGAGCGACAAGGAAATCGCCTGGGTCGAGGATCATCTTCAGTTGAAAGGCCGCATCGGCCGGGATGATTGGATCGGCCAAGCGGCGGGATTTGCCAAGAAATAGGTTGCACTGGCGGCCCGTCCGATGCGAAAGCCGGGCCGGCCGCCGATGCGGTTCAAAGACACGCGGCATCGGCCGCATGAGGACTGAGAATGGCTAGGTTGAAAATCGACGGAAGAGAGATCGAGGTTCCGGATCACTACACGCTGTTGCAGGCGTGTGAGGAAGCCGGCGCCGAGGTTCCGCGATTCTGCTTCCATGAGCGACTTTCGATCGCCGGCAATTGCCGCATGTGCCTGGTCGAGGTGAAGGGCGGCCCGCCGAAGCCGGCGGCTTCCTGCGCCATGGGCGTGCGCGACATGCGTCCTGGCCCCAACGGCGAATTGCCGGAAGTCTTCACCACCACGCCGATGGTGAAGAAGGCGCGCGAAGGGGTGATGGAGTTCCTCCTCATCAACCACCCGCTCGATTGCCCGATCTGCGACCAGGGTGGCGAATGCGACCTGCAGGACCAGGCCATGGCCTTCGGCATGGACAATTCGCGGTTCTACGAAAACAAGCGCGCCGTCGAAGACAAATATATCGGCCCGCTCGTCAAGACGATCATGAACCGCTGCATTCACTGCACGCGCTGCGTTCGCTTCACGACCGAAGTCGCCGGGATTTCCGAGCTCGGCCTTGTCGGTCGCGGCGAGGATGCCGAGATCACCACCTATCTCGAACACGCGATGACGTCGGAACTTCAGGGCAACGTCATCGACCTGTGCCCGGTCGGGGCGCTGACGTCCAAGCCCTACGCATTCCAGGCGCGTCCTTGGGAACTCGGCAAGACCGAGTCGATCGATGTCATGGACGCCTGCGGCTCCGCGATCCGCGTCGATACGCGCGGCCGCGAAGTCATGCGCATCATGCCGCGCATCAATGAGGCGATCAACGAAGAGTGGATCTCCGACAAGACCCGCTTCATCTGGGATGGCCTGCGCACGCAGCGCCTCGATCGTCCCTATGTGAAGCGCGACGGCCGTCTCCAGCCGGCAAGCTGGGGCGAAGCCTTTGCGGCGATCAAGGCGCAGGTTTCCGCAACATCGGCCGACCGGATCGGCGCGATTGCCGGCGATCTGGCAGCGGTCGAGGAAATCTACGCGCTGAAGCTTCTCATGGAGAAGCTCGGCTCCACCAATATGGACTGTCGCCAGGACGGTGCAGCGCTTGATCCGTCGCTTGGCCGTGCCTCCTACATTTTCAATCCGACAATCGAAGGCATTGAAGATGCCGATGCGCTGCTGATCATCGGCGCCAATCCGCGCTTCGAGGCTTCGGTCCTGAATGCCCGCATCCGCAAGCGCTGGCGGATGGAAAACTTCCCCGTCGGCGTGATCGGTGAAGAGGCTGACCTTCGCTACGAGTACACCTATCTTGGCGCCGGCACCGATACGCTCGCCGGCCTCGTCGATGGCTCGGGTGACTTCTTCAAGGTACTGCAGGACGCTGAGCGGCCGATGATCATTGTCGGGCAGGGCGCTCTGGCCCGCACCGATGGCGCGGCGGTACTCGACAGCGTGCTGGCGCTTGCCGATGCCGTCGGCGTTGTCAGCGAAGATTGGAACGGTTTCGGCGTGCTCCACACGGCTGCAGCCCGCGTCGGCGCTCTCGACCTCGGCTTCGTGCCGGGACAGGGCGGCAAGAATGCCGCGGAGATGCTCGGCGACACCGACGTGCTCTTCCTTCTGGGTGCGGACGAACTGGATTTCACGGCCCGCAATGCCGGCTTCACGGTTTATATCGGCACCCATGGCGACAATGGCGCCCATCAGGCGGATGTCATCCTGCCGGGCTCGGCCTATACCGAAAAGTCCGGCACCTATGTGAACACGGAAGGCCGCGTGCAGATGGCATCGCGCGCCGGTTTCGCGCCTGGCGACGCCAAGGAAGACTGGGCGATCCTGCGTGCGCTGTCGGACGTGCTGGGCCACAAGCTGCCGTTCGATTCGCTGCCGCAGCTGCGTGCGCATCTCTACGCCGCCCACCCGCATTTCGCAGCGATCGACGAGATCGCGGTCGGCGTTGTGTCCGGCATTCGCGGCCGCAAGGCTGGCAGCAATTTCGACAAGACCCCGTTCCGCTCGCCGGTGACGGATTTCTACCTGACCAACCCGATTGCCCGCGCTTCAGCGGTCATGGCCGAATGCTCGGCGCTTGCGCGCGGCGACGTCAAAGTCGCAGCCGAATAGCCGCCGAGGGGGACGATGATGGACGGATTTTTCGCAACTTACGCCTGGCCGGCCTTGATTATTCTCGGTCAGTCGCTCCTGCTTCTGGTCGCGCTCTTGGTGTTCATCGCCTATGTGCTCTACGCCGACCGCAAGATCTGGGCGGCCGTGCAGATGCGCCGCGGCCCGAACGTCGTCGGTCCCTGGGGGCTGCTGCAGTCTTTCGCCGACCTTCTGAAATTCGTCCTCAAGGAGCCGGTCATCCCGTCCGGCGCCAACAAAGGCATCTTCCTTCTGGCCCCGCTCGTCTCCGTGACGCTGGCGCTTGCCGCCTGGGCCGTCATCCCGATCAACGAGAACTGGGCGATCGCCTCGATCAATGTCGGCATCCTCTATGTCTTCGCCATCTCCTCGCTCGAGGTGTACGGCGTGATCATGGGCGGCTGGGCATCGAACTCGAAATACCCGTTCCTCGGTGCGCTGCGCTCGGCTGCGCAAATGGTCTCCTACGAAGTCTCCATCGGCTTCGTCATCGTCACCGTTCTTCTCTGCGTCGGGTCGCTCAGCTTGACGGACATCGTCCTGTCGCAGCGTGACGGTCTCGGCACGATGGTCGGCCTGCCAAATTCCTTCCTCGATTGGCACTGGCTCGCGCTGTTCCCGATGTTCATCATCTTCTTCATCTCGGCGCTCGCCGAGACGAACCGGCCGCCTTTCGACCTGCCGGAAGCCGAATCGGAACTCGTTGCGGGCTTTATGGTGGAATATGGCTCCACGCCGTACATGATGTTCATGCTCGGCGAATACGCCGCAATCGTCCTGATGTGCGCCCTGACGACGATCCTGTTTCTGGGCGGCTGGCTTCCCCCTGTCGATTTCTGGCTCATTAGTTGGGTCCCGGGCGTCGTCTGGTTCGTTCTCAAGATGTGCATGGTCTTCTTCATGTTCGCCATGGTGAAGGCCTTTGTGCCCCGTTACCGCTACGATCAGCTGATGCGTCTTGGCTGGAAGGTTTTCCTGCCGATCTCGCTCGCAATGGTCGTCATCACCGCATTCGTTCTCAAACTGACCGGCTGGTCCGCCTGATCGGCCGGGAGAGGTTGAAAAGCCATGGCTCTTGCTCAAGCCGCTAAATCGCTGTTTCTCAAGGAATTCGTCGGCGCGTTCTTCCTGTCGATGCGCTACTTCTTCGCGCCGAAGGCAACCGTGAACTACCCGTTCGAGAAAGGCCCTGTCAGCCCGCGTTTTCGCGGTGAGCATGCCCTGCGCCGCTATCCGAACGGCGAGGAACGCTGCATTGCCTGCAAGCTCTGCGAAGCGATCTGCCCGGCACAGGCGATCACCATCGAGGCCGGCCCACGCCGCAACGACGGCACCCGCCGCACGGTGCGCTACGACATCGATATGGTGAAGTGCATCTATTGCGGCTTCTGCCAGGAAGCCTGCCCGGTAGACGCCATCGTCGAAGGGCCCAATTTCGAGTTCGCCACCGAGACGCGTGAAGAGCTTTATTACGACAAGGATCGCCTGCTCGAGAACGGTGATCGCTGGGAGCGCGAAATCGCCCGCAACATAAAGATGGATTCGCCGTACCGGTGATGATCTAGACGGGGCGAAGGCCCTGATCTAAGAGAACCGCGCGAGGTTCTGCCTCTCGCACCTGCGAAAGACACTCTTGAGCGCCGCTTTCGAATTTTCGGGACTGCGCGGCATTCGGGAAGACAAAGGCACGCCAGATGGGTCTTCAGGCCGTATTCTTCTATCTCTTCGCCTTCGTCGCCGTGGCATCGGCGTTCATGGTGATTTCGGCCCGCAATCCGGTTCACTCGGTGCTGTTCCTGATTCTGACCTTCTTCAATTCGGCCGGCCTGTTCCTGCTGACGGGCGCCGAATTCCTCGCGATGATCCTGCTCGTGGTCTATGTCGGCGCGGTCGCGGTCCTCTTCCTCTTCGTCGTCATGATGCTCGACGTGGACTTCACGCAGCTGCGTTCGGGCGTGCTGGAATATGCGCCGATCGGTGCGCTGGTCGGCCTGATCCTCGCGGCAGAGCTCATCATCGTGCTCGGCGGGGCGACGTTCGCTCCCGAGATCGCCGGTTCCGGCGCGATGGCAATCCCGCCTTTGACCGAACGCCAGAATACGCAGGCGCTCGGCGACGTGCTCTACACGGACTTCATCTACTTCTTCCAGATCGCCGGCCTGATCCTTCTGGTCGCGATGATCGGTGCGATCGTTCTGACGCTGCGCCAGCGTGACAACGTCAAGCGCCAGGACATCGCAGCCCAGGTCGCCCGCGGCCCCGCCAACTCGATCGAGGTGGTGAAGGTCAAGCCGGGGCAGGGCGTCTGATTGCTTTATTATAGCCTTCCACGAGGGCTACGAGGGGTTTAGGGACTCATGGAAATCGGGATTTCCCACTATCTGACGGTCGGCGCGCTGCTCTTCACGATCGGCGTCTTCGGCATCTTCCTCAACCGGAAGAACGTCATCGTCATTCTCATGTCGGTCGAACTGATCCTGCTCGCCGTCAACCTGAACCTGGTCGCCTTCTCCGCTTTCCTGAACGACATCGTCGGCCAGGTCTTTGCGCTGTTCATCCTGACGGTCGCGGCGGCGGAAGCGGCCATCGGCCTCGCCATCCTCGTCACGTTCTACCGCAACCGCGGCTCCATCGCGGTTGAAGACATCAACACGATGAAGGGCTGACCTGCGTCATGTATCACGCGATCGTCTTCCTGCCGCTGATCGGCGCCATCATCGCCGGGCTCTTCGGCCGCTCGCTGGGCGCCAAGGCCTGTGAGTACATCACCTCCGGCTTCCTGGTCTTTGCCGCGTTTCTGTCGTGGATTGCCTTCTTTTCGGTCGCCTATGGCGACACCGACGTCATCCGCGTTCCCGTGCTGCAGTGGATCCAGTCCGGCTCCATGTCGGTCGACTGGTCGTTCCGCATCGACACGCTGACGGCCGTCATGCTGGTTGTCGTCAACACCGTCTCGGCCTTGGTGCACATCTACTCGATCGGCTACATGCACCACGATCCGCATCGGCCGCGCTTCTTTGCCTATCTGTCGCTCTTCACCTTCGCCATGCTGATGCTGGTGACGTCTGACAATCTGCTGCAGATGTTCTTCGGATGGGAAGGCGTCGGTCTCGCCTCCTATTTGCTGATCGGCTTCTGGTACAAGAAGCCGACAGCCACGGCTGCTGCGATGAAAGCGTTCATCGTCAACCGCGTCGGCGATTTCGGTTTCGCGCTCGGCATCTTCGGCGTCTTCGTCCTGTTCGGCTCAATCAGCTTCGATACGATCTTTGCCGGTGCGGCCGACTTCATGCCGGTGGAGGGTGCAGACCCGGGTATGGAAGTCGTCTTGAACTTCCTCGGCTACAGCCTGACCCGTGCCGACGCGCTGACCGTCACCTGCCTGCTGCTCTTCATGGGCGCCATGGGCAAATCCGCCCAGTTCCTGCTGCACACCTGGCTGCCGGACGCCATGGAAGGCCCAACGCCGGTATCGGCGCTCATCCACGCAGCTACCATGGTTACCGCAGGCGTGTTTCTTGTCGCCCGCATGTCGCCCATCTTCGAACTCAGCATCGATGCGCGCACGGTCGTCGTCATCATTGGCGCGATCACGGCCTTCTTCGCCGCCACCGTCGGTCTGGTCCAGAACGACATCAAGCGCGTCATCGCCTATTCGACCTGCTCGCAACTCGGCTACATGTTCGTGGCGCTCGGCATCGGCGCCTATGGCGCGGCGATCTTTCACCTCTTCACGCACGCCTTCTTCAAGGCACTGCTGTTCCTCGGCGCCGGCTCGGTCATCCATGCCGTATCGGACGAGCAGGACATGCGCCGCATGGGCGGGCTGCGCATATACATCCCGCGCACCTACTGGATGATGATCATCGGCACGGTCGCGCTGACAGGCGTCGGCATCCCGGGCCTCTATTTCGGCACCGCCGGCTTCTTCTCCAAGGATGCGATCATCGAAAGCGCCTTCGTCGCGGAGAATGCGGCTGCTGGCTTCGCCTTCACCATGCTGGTCATCGCCGCGCTCTTCACGAGCTTCTATTCCTGGCGCCTGATCTTCATGACCTTCCATGGCAAGCCACGTGCTTCGGCCGACGTCATGCACCATGTGCATGAATCGCCCGCGATCATGATGGTGCCGCTCTATATCCTCGCGGTTGGCGCTCTGCTGGCCGGCATCCTGTTCCACAAGCAATTCTTCGGCGATTACTACGAGGGCTTCTGGCAGGGCGCGCTGTTCACGCTGCCGACCAACCAGATCCTGGAGGAGTTCCACCACGTTCCGTTCTGGGTGAAGCTGAGCCCCTTCATGGCCATGCTCATCGGCCTCGTGACCGCCTGGTACATGTATATCCGCTCGCCGGAAACGCCGAAGGAACTCGCCGCCCAGCATCGCGGGCTCTACCAGTTCCTTTTGAACAAGTGGTACTTCGACGAACTCTATGACTTCCTGTTCGTGCGCTCGTCCAAGGCGCTCGGCCGGTTCCTCTGGAAGGAGGGCGACGGGCGCGTCATCGACGGCTTCGGGCCGAACGGCGTCGCCGCGCGCGTTCAGGACGTGACGGGCCGCGTGGTCCGCCTCCAGTCCGGTTACCTTTATCATTACGCATTCGTCATGCTGATCGGCGTCGCTGCGCTCGTCACCTGGATGATGCTCGGGAGTGCCTTCTGATGACCGATTGGCCGATCCTTTCCACGGTCACATTTCTTCCGCTGGTCGGTGCTCTGCTGATCCTGATGATCCGGGATGATTCCGAGATCGGCCGGCGCAATATCCGCAATGTGGCACTGCTGGCGACGAGCTTCACCTTCGTGCTGTCGCTCTTCATCTGGATCAACTTCGACAGCGCCGAGCCGAACTTCCAGATGGTGGAGCGGGTCGAGTGGCTGGGTAGCGGCATTGCCTATCATATGGGCGTCGACGGCATCTCGATGCTGTTCGTCATCCTGACCACGTTCCTGATGCCGATCTGCATTCTCGCCAGCTGGCGGGTCGAGAAGCGCGTCAAGGAATACATGATCGCGTTTCTCGTGCTCGAAACGTTCATGATCGGCGTCTTCTGCGCGCTCGATATCGTTCTTTTCTACATCTTCTTCGAAGCCGGCCTCATTCCGATGTTCATCATCATCGGTGTCTGGGGCGGCAAGCGGCGCGTCTACGCCTCGTTCAAGTTCTTCCTCTACACGCTGCTCGGCTCGCTGCTGATGCTGCTCGCCATCATGGCGATGTACTGGGACGCCGGCACGACGGACATTCCGCTGCTGCTTAACCATGACTTCTCGGCAGAGATGCAGTTCTGGTTGTGGATCGCGTTCTTTGCGTCCTTTGCCGTGAAGATGCCGATGTGGCCGGTCCACACCTGGCTGCCGGATGCCCACGTCGAAGCGCCGACCGCAGGTTCGGTCATTCTGGCGGCGATCCTGCTGAAACTCGGCGGCTATGGCTTCATCCGCTTCTCGCTAGCCATGTTCCCGCTGGCGTCCGCCGACTTCGCACCGCTCGTCTTTGCGCTCTCCGTCATCGCCATCATCTACACCTCGCTGGTAGCGCTGATGCAGGAAGACATCAAGAAGCTGATCGCCTACTCGTCCGTCGCCCATATGGGCTACGTCACGATGGGTATCTTCGCAGCCAACGCGCAAGGTCTTCAGGGCGCGATCTTCCAGATGCTGTCGCACGGCCTCGTATCCGGCGCGCTCTTCCTCTGCGTCGGCGTGATCTACGACCGGCTGCATACCCGCGAGATCGCGGCCTATGGCGGCCTCGTCAACAACATGCCGAAATACGCGCTGGTCTTCATGGTCTTCACCATGGCCAATGTCGGCCTGCCGGGCACGTCAGGCTTCGTCGGCGAGTTCCTGACCCTGATCGGCATTTTCCGCGTCAACACCTGGGTCGCTCTCCTGGCCACGACCGGCGTCGTGCTATCGGCCGCCTATGCACTCTGGCTCTATCGCCGCATCATCTTCGGTGCGCTGGAGAAGGAGAGCCTGAAGGCGATGCTGGACCTCAGCCGCCGCGAGAAGGTCATCCTTTATCCGCTCGTCGCGCTCGTCATCTTCTTCGGCGTCTATCCTATGCCGATCCTCGATGTGACGGCGGCTTCGGTCGAAAATCTCTTGAACAACTATACGGCCGCGATCCAGTCCGCGGGCGATGTCGCCCTCTCGAACTGATGCTCCGAGGACCAAAATGACCGCTGAACTGCTGCTGCAAAGCATCCAACTGTCGATGCCGGAAATCATTCTGGCCGTCGGCGCCATGGCATTGCTCATGGTCGGCGTCTTTTCGGGCGAGCGCTCCACCAGCATGGTCACCGGCCTTGCAGTCGGCGTCCTGATCATTGCGGGACTGTGGCTCCTGCTGGTGACTGGCACGGGCAGCGCATTCGGCGGTGCGTTCCTCGCGGATCCATTCGCGAAGTTCATGAAGGTGCTGATCCTGATCGGCTCCATCACGGCGATGGTGATGTCCGTCGGGCAGGCGCGCGAGGAGCGGATCAACCGCTTCGAATTTCCGGTCCTGATCGTTCTCGCCACGCTCGGCATGATGCTGATGGTTTCTGCCAACAGCATGATCGCGCTCTATCTCGCGCTCGAGCTGCAGTCGCTGGCGCTCTACGTCGTCGCCGCGATCAATCGCGACAGCGTTCGTTCGACGGAAGCCGGCCTCAAATATTTCGTCCTCGGCGCACTGTCGTCGGGCATGCTGCTCTATGGCGCGTCGCTGATCTACGGCTTCACAGGCCACACGGGCTTCCAGGAGATCGCGGCGGTGCTTGCAGCCGACGAGCGCTCGCTCGGCCTCGTCTTCGGTCTCGTCTTCGTCCTGGCAGGCCTCGCCTTCAAGATTTCGGCCGTGCCGTTCCACATGTGGACGCCGGACGTCTATGAAGGTGCACCGACGGCGGTCACGGCATTCTTTGCCGCCGCTCCGAAGGTCGCTGCCATGGCCATGCTGACCCGCATCGTCATCGAAGCCTTCGAGCCGATCACGCCGGACTGGCAGCAGATCATCGTTTTTGTTTCGATCGCCTCGATGATCCTCGGCGCCTTTGCCGCGATAGGTCAGCGCAACATCAAGCGCCTGATGGCCTATTCGTCGATTGGCCACATGGGCTACGCGCTGGTCGGCCTCGCCGCCGGCACGCAGGCAGGCGTATCGGGCGTCGCGCTCTACATGCTGATCTACATGGTGATGACGCTCGGCACCTTCGCCTGCATCCTGGCGATGCGAAAGAAGGAAGAGGGCAATGTCGAGGAAATCGACGATCTTGCCGGGCTCGCCTCCACGCATCCCTTCATGGCGATGATGTTGACGATCCTCATGTTCTCGCTGGCCGGCATTCCGCCGCTCGCAGGCTTCTTCGCCAAGTATTTCGTCTTCGTTGCCGCCATCGAAGCCGAGCTCTATGCGCTGGCCGTCATTGGCGTGCTCGCATCGTGCGTCGGCGCCTATTATTACCTCCGGATCATCAAGATCATGTGGTTCGATGAAGCGACGGAAAGCTTCGTGCCGGCTTCTGGCGAACTGAAGCTTGTGTACGGCATCGCTGGCATCTTCACGCTGGGTTATCTGTTCATCGGCGGCCCGATCGGTGCTGCTGCGCAGGCAGCCGCCGCGTCGTTCTTTTGAGCCTGGGCGTGGCGGCCAAGCAAGCGCACTTCGCTCTGGCTCCAACGGCCGCCCAGTCGGGCTACCGCGTCAAAAGCTTTGAGACCGTCGGGTCGACCAATGCCGAGGCTCTCGATGCAGCGCGTGCTGGCGACACCGGCCGGTGCTGGTTCGTGTCCGATCATCAGCAAACCGGGCGAGGGCGCAGGGGTCGGCCATGGCAGACCGAGCGGGGAAACCTCGCCGCGTCACTTCTGATCGTGGATGATCTGGACCTGAAGGCAACGGCGACGCTCGGTTTCGTCGCGGGTCTGGCGTTGCACGATGCACTGAGCGCGCTGATCCCCGACGCGGACCTCGCCGTGGCTCTCGACGGTGATGCGCGGCGGCGGTTCGAGCTGAAATGGCCGAACGACGTTCTGGCCGGCGGCGCGAAGCTTTCCGGCATTCTTCTGGAATCGACCAAGCTGCCAAATGGCCGCCAGGCCACATCGATCGGTTGGGGCGTCAACGTTGTCACCCATCCAGGCGATACCGAATTTCCAGCGACGTCTCTGCGGGCACTGGGCAGCAGCGCCGATGCGGGCGACGTTTTCCTCGCGCTCAGCGACGCTTGGGCCGAAAATCACGCCATCTGGAACGGTGCTTCGGGACTGGATGCCATCAGGTCGCGCTGGCTCGAGCGCGCAAGCGGGCTCGGCGGACAGGTCGCGGTCCGGATCGACGGACGGGTCGCGCGCGGTATATTCGAAACGATCGACAGCGATTGTCGCTTCGTCATCCGTGAAGATGACGGTCGCCTGACCCATATAACAGCCGGTGACGTGCATTTCGGCGCAGTCGCATCCGCGCGGGCAATCTGACCCTGCTTGAAGATTGCGGAGCGTCGAGAATGCCGGTCGCGCCAGAACAAGGACATTGAAGAAGGCTAATGGCGAAACAGGACGAACTTGTATTTCTGCCGCTTGGCGGTGTCGGTGAGATCGGCATGAACCTGGGTCTTTACGGCTGGGGCCCTGCCGGCGCGCGCGAATGGCTGATGGTCGATTGCGGCGTGACCTTTCCAGGTCCCGACCTGCCGGGCGTCGACCTCGTCCTGCCGGATATCTCGTTCATCGAGGAAGAACGCGCCAATCTGCGTGGCATCGTCATCACGCACGCGCATGAGGATCATTACGGCGCGCTGTCGGATCTCTGGCCTGGGCTGAACTGTGCGGTCTACGCCACACCGTTCACGGCCGGCATGCTCGAAGCGAAGCGGTCCTACGAGCGCGAGCGCAATCCCGTGCCGATCACCGTCTACAAGCCGGGAGACCGGTTCACGGTCGGCCCGTTCCAGGTCGAGGCCATTCCGGTCAACCACTCAATCCCCGAACCGGTGTCGCTGGCGATCACGACGCCTGCGGGCACCGTCATCCATACGGGTGACTGGAAGATCGACGAGGAGCCGACGCTGCTGCCGAAGACCGATGCGCATCGCTTCCAGCAACTGGGCGATGCCGGCGTGCTGGCGATGATCTGCGATTCCACCAACGCCATGCGCGAAGGCGTATCGCCGTCGGAGCGCGCCGTCAGCGACAGCTTACGCTCGATCATCGAGCGTGCCGAGGGCAGGGTGGCGATCACCACATTCGCCTCCAATGTCGGCCGCATTCGCTCGATCGCCGAAGCCGCGCGCGACGCCGGGCGCCAGTGCCTGCTGCTCGGCTCTTCCATGAAGCGCGTTGCCGATGTTGCAACCGAAATCGGCTTGATGGACGACATCCCGCCCTTCATCGCCGAGGACGAGTTCGGCTATATCCCGCGCGACAAGGTCGTCGTGATCCTAACCGGCAGTCAGGGCGAGCCACGCGCAGCACTCGCCAAGATCGCGCGCGATGAGATGCGCCATGTGGCGCTGACGGCCGGCGACACGGTTGTCTTCTCCTCGCGCACCATTCCGGGCAATGAGAAGGCGATTCTCGACATCATCAATGGTCTGGTCGATCAGGGCATCAAGATCATCACCGACGGCGCCGAACTTGTGCATGTGTCGGGCCACCCGCGCCGCTCGGAACTGCAGCAGATGTATTCCTGGGTGAAGCCGCAGATCCTCGTGCCCGTGCATGGCGAGGCAGCCCATCTCTCCGCGCATGCGGAACTTGCCAAAGCATCGGGCATCAAGCAGGTGCCGCGGCTTCGCAACGGGATGATGTTGCGTCTCGCACCCGGGCCCGCCGAGATCATCGACGAAGCCCCGGTCGGCCGGATCTACAAGGATGGCCGACTGATCGGCGATCTGGAGGAGATGGCGATCGGCGAGCGTCGCAAGCTCTCCTTCGTCGGCCATGTCGTCGTCAACGTTCTTCTCGATGCGAAATACGAGCTCGATCGCGATCCCGAGATCATCACCCAGGGCGTCCCCGCCTTTGACGACGAAGGCGATGCCATCGCCGACCTTCTGGTCGATGCGGCGATTGGCGCGGTGGACTCCATCCCGCGCGCTCGGCGAAAAGATCTCGCGACCGTACGTGAGTCCGTGCGCCGGTCGGTGCGCGCCGAGGTCAACAACATCTGGGGCAAGAAGCCGGTGACCACCGTTCTCGTCACCCGGATTTAAGGGAGGAGACACCGTGCTGGGACGCTTGAACCACGTCGCGATCGCGGTGCCGAACATCGCCGCGGCAAGCGCGATCTATCGCGAGACGCTCGGTGCCGACGTGTCGGAGCCGCAGTCCTTGACGGACCACGGAGTGACGGTGGTCTTCGTCGATCTCGGCAACACCAAGGTCGAACTGCTTGAGCCGCTGGGTGAATCCTCGCCGATTGCGGCTTTTCTCGAGAAGAACCCGTCCGGCGGCATGCATCACATCTGCTATGAGGTCGAAGACATCTTCAAGGCGCGAGACCATCTGATCAAGGAGGGCGCGCGCGTCCTCGGTGATGGCAAGCCCAAGCTCGGCGCCCATGGCAAACCCGTCCTGTTTCTGCATCCAAAGGATTTCTGCGGGACGCTTGTCGAACTAGAACAGAGCGCGGCCTGAGCGCCGCCAAGCCAAGGCTTCCCTGCCATGTCCTTCTTTTCCGGATTTGCTGTCTATTTCATCATCTGGTGGGTCACGCTTTTTGCGGTTCTTCCGCTTGGCGTCCGCACGCAGGAAGAAGCGGGCGACATCACGCTGGGCACCACCGAAAGCGCGCCGTTCACCGCACAACTCGGGAAGAAGGCGCTGATCACCACTTTGGTATCCGGTGTGATTTTTGCGGTCTACTATGTGATCACGTCGGTTTACGGTCTATCCGTCGACAGCATACCACGCATCGTTCCGGAATTCGGCTAGACGTCCGCGCCTGACGCCTCTGGTCGGAAAGCAAAAAAAAACAAGGCCAAAGCCTTGTTTTTTGAAGTCCCGCGTGATCGACCCGATTTCTCGGTGGCAGCGATTTAGCGCGCCGGCGACCTGATCCTCCCAAGACTTGACCGCGAATGGGCAGAAATTCATCGATCCCTGCCTCGTTTGTGGGCACAAGCTAGCGTAAGGGGATTTGAATGTCACCATCAATCTTCGAAAAACTGTCACATTTCGTCGCAGGGTTGTGATCGCTTCGTGAGCCAACGTCATTGCATTGGCTACCGATCCGGCGCGGCAAGGGGCCGGGTTCCATTCAATCCGCGAAGCCGCTATGAACGCGCGTCTTTCCATCGCCAATTCGCCTGATTCCGGGGCTAGCCCAATCAGGTCACACCTGGACACGCCATGCGCCTCTCACGCTACTTTCTTCCCATCCTGAAAGAGATTCCCAAGGAAGCGGAGATCGTTTCGCATCGCCTCATGCTGCGTGCGGGCATGATCCGCCAGCAGTCGGCCGGCATCTATTCCTGGCTGCCGCTCGGCAAGCGCGTCCTCGATCGCGTGAACGCCATCGTTCGTGAAGAGCAAAACCGCGCCGGCGCCATCGAAATCATGATGCCGACGATCCAGTCGGCCGACCTCTGGATGGAAAGCGGCCGCTACGACGATTACGGCAAGGAAATGCTGCGCATTGAGGATCGCCAGAAGCGCGCGATGCTCTACGGGCCGACCAACGAGGAGATGGTGACCGACATTTTCCGGTCCTATGTACGCTCCTATAAGAGCTTGCCGCTCAACCTCTATCACATCCAGCTGAAGTTTCGCGACGAGATCCGCCCGCGATTTGGCACCATGCGCTCGCGCGAATTCATGATGAAAGATGCCTATTCCTTCGACATCGACAAGGCAGCGGCAGTTCATTCCTACAACAAGATGTTCGTCGCCTATCTGCGCACCTTCGCGCGGCTCGGCCTGAAGGCGATCCCGATGCGCGCCGATACCGGTCCGATCGGCGGCGATCTCAGCCATGAATTCATCATCCTGGCGTCGACGGGCGAGTCGGAAGTGTTCTGCCACCGCGATTTCATGGATTTCGAAATCCCCGGTGACGATACCGATTTCGACGATGTGGCCGGCCTGCAGTCGACCGTCGATCGCTGGACGTCGCTCTATGCCGCGACCTCCGAGATGCACGATGCCGACGCGTTTGCCGCTGTTCCGGAGCATTCGAAGGTTTCAGCCCGCGGCATCGAAGTTGGCCACATCTTCTATTTCGGCACCAAATACTCCGCTCCGATGAAGGCGACGGTCACTGGTCCGGACGGCAAGGATCACCCGGTTCACATGGGTTCCTACGGCATCGGCCCGACACGTCTCGTCCCCGCGATCGTTGAGGCGAGCCATGACGAGGGCGGCATCATATGGCCGGCCGGCGTGGCGCCATTCGATGCGGTCATCATCAACATGAAGGCCGGCGATCAGGCCTGTGATGCGGCGTGCGAACAAGTTTACGCGGCGATGACTGCCGCCGGGCTGGACGTGCTGCTGGACGACACCGACGAGCGGGCAGGTGGCAAGTTCGCCACGGCCGACCTGATCGGCGTGCCATTGCAGGTGATTGTGGGTCCGCGGGGCATTGCGGCTGGCGAAGTGGAAATCAAGACACGCAGCACGGGCGAGCGCGAGACGCTGCCGCTCGATGCGGCGATCAACCGACTGACTGCGACTGCAGGCTGAGCGCAACCGACGATCCAAGGGGATAGCCGACATGAGTGACGCCACCGCCGTGCCGGACAATGCGCTCGAGGAGCAGCCGCGGCCTGTGTCGCGTTCTGCCGGCGCCTTTTCGGCGTTCGAGCGCATGGTCGCTTGGCGCTATCTGCGCTCGCGCCGCAAGGAAGCGTTCATCTCGGTGATCGCCGGTTTCTCCTTTGTCGGCATCGTTCTTGGCGTTGCCACGCTCATCATCGTCATGGCCGTGATGAACGGTTTCCGCACCGAACTGATCGACCGTATTCTCGGCATCAATGGTCACATGATCGTTCAGCCGATGGACCGACCGCTCGACGATTACCGGGATCTGGCTGCCCGTTTCGAAGGCGTCCAAGGCGTCGAAATGGCAATTCCCCTGGTCGAGGGGCAGACACTTGCTTCCGGTTTTCAGGGTGCGGGCACCGGCGCGATCGTCAAGGGCATCAGCGCGGACGACCTGACGCGCATGACGACGGTTTCGGAAAACATCCGGTCGGGTGATCTCGTCGGCTTTGCCGCGGGGCAGGGCGTATTGGTCGGATCGCGCATGGCCGAAGCGCTGGGCGTCGGCGCCGGCGATGACATCACCCTGGTGGCACCCGATGGCGACATTACTCCCCTTGGCGTGACGCCGCGGGTCAAATCCTATCCGATTTCCGGCGTGTTCGAGATCGGTATGTCGGAATTCGATGCGGCGATCATCTTCATGCCGCTCGAAGAAGCGCAGCTCTACTTCAATGCCGAGGGTCTGGTTCAATCGATCGAGCTGTTCGTCCAGAATCCTGATTTGGTCCAGGACTACCGCGCGGCGATCGAAGAGGCAGCGGGTCGGCAGATCTTCGTGACGGATTGGCGCCAGCGCAATCAAACCTTCTTCTCGGCGCTTGAAGTCGAGCGCAACGTGATGTTCATGATCCTGACGCTGATCGTGCTCGTTGCCGCGCTCAACATCATTTCCGGCCTGATCATGCTGGTGAAGGACAAGGGCCGCGATATCGCGATCCTGCGCACCATGGGCGCGACGTCGAGCTCGATCATGCGCATCTTCTTCATGACCGGCGCAGCCATCGGCGTCACCGGAACGATCGCGGGCGTCTTGCTCGGCGTCATCGTCTGCCTCAACGTGGAGTCGATCCGCTGGTTCTTCTCCTGGCTGTCGGGCACGACGATCTTCGATCCGGAACTCTATTTCCTGTCGCAGTTGCCGGCCGAGATGGATCCGGGCGAGACGCTGTCGGTGATCCTGATGGCGTTGCTGCTGTCCTTCATCGCCACGCTGTTCCCGGCCTGGCGTGCTTCACGCCTCGATCCCGTCGACGCTCTTCGCTACGAATAGACCTCCGAACAGAATAGAAAATCCGCATGGTCCTCGATACCGCACCCTATGTGCTGCAGCTTCAGCAGGTCGAACGGCACTACAACCAGGGCGACACCGAGCTCGCCATTCTGCGCGGCGCCGACTTTTCGTTGAAGCGCGGCGAAATCGTCGCGCTCGTCGCGCCGTCGGGCGCAGGCAAGTCGACGCTGCTGCATGTGGCGGGTCTCCTGGAAAAGCCGGATGCTGGCGAAGTTCTTTTGGCCGGTGATCCCTGCTCCAACCTCACGGACGAGCAGCGGACAGATCGCCGGCGCAGCGATATCGGCTTCGTCTACCAGTTCCACCATCTGCTGCCCGAGTTCACGGCCCTTGAGAACATCATGATGCCGCAGCTGATCGGCGGCCTGCCGGAAAAGGAAGCGTCGGAGCGCGCGGCTCAGCTTCTCGATTACATGCGCATCGGCCACCGCGCCGGTCACCGGCCATCGGAGCTGTCCGGCGGCGAACAGCAGCGCGTGGCGATTGCCCGTGCCGTTGCCAATGCACCGCTCATCCTGCTCGCCGACGAGCCGACCGGCAATCTCGATCCCGAAACGGCTGGCTATGTCTTCGAGGCTCTGGAGGCACTGGTGCGCCAGTCCGGCCTCGCGGCATTGATCGCCACGCACAACCACGAACTGGCCGGTCTCATGGATCGCCGGGTGACGCTGAGCGAAGGCCTCGTCGTCGACTTTTAGAAAATCGCTTCAGTTCTCTTGAAAACCGGCGTGGCCTTGGCTGCGCCGTGCGCTTCAACACGCCTTTGTGATCGTACCTGTCTTATCCCGCACGCATTGCCGCGCCAATTGGGATGCGGCGATCGAAGAAGGGCGCGCTCGTCAAATGACAAACGACACTCTGTCAGGAGACACGATCATGAAGCTTATTCTAGCCTTGGTGCCCGCCCTCGTCATCGGCGTGAGCTTTCCCGCAGCGGCCGAAGACACGGCATTTATCGAAGGGCTTTCGGGCTCTTGGGCCGGCGAGGGCACGGCGCGGCGCACCGCCGACAGCGAACCGGTTGGCGTGAACTGCCAGTTCACGTCCAGCGCCGAGGCCCAGAGTTTCAGCCTCGATGGCACCTGTCGCGCCATGGCAATCATTCGCCAGAACGTCTCGGCGCAGCTGACGAACACCAGCGGCACCAGCTATGAAGGCATCTATACCGGTCCCCGCGGCGGACAATCGGCGCTTTCGGGTGCCCGAAACGGCAACACGCTCGACCTGCAGGTCGCCTGGGCTCAGGAAGTCAATGGCGACAGTGAGGCACGCATGCAGGTGGAAGTGCCCAACCCGGACTCCATGATCATCCGCACTATCGATACCAGCCCCACAACGGGTGCCGAGGTCGTGACGAGCGAGATCAGCCTCAGCCGCCAGTAACCGGCGCGCTGTTCGTTTCCGTCATCCCCGCCGCGTTAGCACGATGAAGTCGGTGCCTTTGCCGGTTTCAGTGCCGAGGCCGTTGTCCGAGATGGCGAGCGAAGAGCCGACCGTCAGCTCGCGCGACAGCCGATCGGAGATGGCCGGCGTGAGCTGCAGTCGGCCAAGCGTCGACGCTAGATCGACTTGCGCGGCCGTCGGGGCGGCATCGGGTTCAAGTGCGGTCAATCCGGCGACCGAAGGGGCAGGCCGGTCCGACAAGGACAGGCCGTTCCACGTCGCCCTGCCGGCGGTGATGGCAGACACCGTGACCAGATGCGCTCCCAGTGGACGCTCCGGCGACTTCAAATGCACCGGCATGTCGAAAATCGGCACGAAGTCGCGCCGCGCATAGAGATGCCCGGCCGGCACGTCGCCCTTGCCCGCCGCTTCGTACAAGGCGGCGATATCGGCCTTTGCCAGATAGCCGGTCGGCGTGAGACCTGCTTCCTTTTGGAAGCGACGGAGCGCATCGGCGGTGCGTGGCCCGGCGAACCCATCGGTAGCACCGGCATCAAAACCGAGCGTGTTGAGCAGTTGCTGCGCATCCCGGGTCAGCTCGCGGTGGGTGCGGCGCGTGAGGAAGAGCCGCAGCGGCGATCGCGGCGTTTCGGCCGATCCGGCATCGGTCACCGTTGCAGTCATCTGACCTGCAGATGCCACCTCGACCCCCTCCGCATGTGGATCAAGCGTGTCCAGCCGCAGTTCCAGATTGCCCGCCATCAGCCGATCGTAGGGCGTGAGCGCGTCGGGCAGAGTACGATGTCGGATCGACTTAGGCCGGATGCTCTCGCGCGTGATGACAACATGGGCCTGCAGCTGCGTCATCGCAAAAAGATCGCGCGCAAAGTCATTCGGCATGCGCACGCAGCCGTGGGAAGCCGCATAGCCAGGCACATGGTTCGAGGCATGGAGCGCGATGCCGGACCAGGTCAGCCGTTGCATATGGGGCATCGGCGCATTCGAGTAGATATTCGACCGGTGGAACGTGCGCTTGTCCAGGATCGAGAAGATGCCGGTCGGCGTTGTATGGCCAGCCTTGCCACTGGAAATCGGCGAGGAGGCAATTTCGTCAAGGCCGGAGAAAACGACGAGCCGCTGCGCATCGAGCGACACGCAGATCGTCAGCGGTTCCTTGCTGCTTGAAGCGACCGCTTCGCGAATGCCGCCGGACGCCAGCAGGGAAACGGACAGAAAGCCCAGAAAAGATCGTCGATCCATGATTTCATACTCGATACAGACAAGGGATCGTCCTCAGTCTGCCCGAGATAGATTTCCGGAATCTTGCGATTGCCTGCTGATCAGTTGCCCGATGACGTCAGGCGTCATCTCGCTCCGGGCGCCCGCGATTTCCTCGGCCGAACGTATAGCCGGTTTCGACGCTTGCACGCCCGAATTTGGCGCGTACGCTGTCCATGGCGCTTTCCGCCACCGCCCGGCGGCCTGCCAGTGGGTCCACGAGATCCGGCATGTCTGCGCGGGCAAGATCGGTGAGGTCGGAAACGCCGATCCCGAGCAGCCGGAATTTCGTTCCGTCCATTTCCTTTTCCAGCAGAGAAAGTCCGGTGCGGAAGATCCGATCGGCATAGCGCGTCGGGTCGTCCAGACGCCGGTTGCGGGTGCGGATGCGAAAATCAGCCGTCTTCAACTTCAGCACCACGGTTTGCCCGGCAATACCCGATGCCTTCAATCGATGAGCCACCGTCTCCGACAGCGAGCGCAGAACCGGCACGAGATCGTCTGGACGACCGAGATCGCTGTTGAAGGTCGTTTCCGCCGAAACGCTCTTGGCAGCCTCGCGGGGTTCGACCACCCGCTCGTCGCGCCCGCGTGAAAGCCGGTAGAGCCGTTGCCCCATGGAGCCGTAGCGCGCCATGAGAACGCCTTCCTCCATGCGCTGCAATTGGCCGATAGAGCGGATGCCGTCGGCGGCAAGCTTGTCGGCGAAGGCTTTACCCACGCCCCAGATCATCGTCACGGGCTTATCGGCCAGAAACTCGAGCGCCTCGGCCTCGCCGATCACCGCAAATCCCCGCGGCTTGTCGAGATCGGACGCGACCTTGGCGAGAAACTTGCAGTAGGAAAGCCCCACCGAAACCGTGATCCCGATTTCGTTCTGCACGCGCGTCGCGAAACGCGCCAAGGTGCGGGCAGGGCTGTCCCGGTGCAGCTTTTCCGTGCCCGTGAGGTCGAGAAACGCTTCATCGATCGAGATCGGCTGAACAAGCGGCGTCAGCGCTTCCATCAGCCGCCGCACCTCGCGACCCACCGCAACGTATTTCTCCATGTTCGGCTTGATGACGACCGCTTCGGGGCAGGCCTCGAGCGCCTTGAACATCGGCATGGCCGAGCGAACACCGGAGATGCGGGCAATGTAGCAGGCCGTGGAAACAACGCCGCGCTTGCCGCCGCCGATGATCACCGGCTTGTCGGCAAGCTCCGGATTGTCACGCTTTTCCACCGCTGCATAAAAAGCGTCGCAGTCGATATGGGCGATCGACAGACGGTCGAGCTCGGCATGACGCACGATGCGAGGGCTGCCGCATGCCTGGCAAAACCGGCCGCGCGAAACGGCCGGCCGCAGGCAATCCCGGCAGAAGCTCAAGACGGCGTCACCCATGGCGCGAGATTGTCGTCCTCTGGAACATAAGTTGAACACCTGCACGATAAGCGCTAGCGTTCAGATGCTCAAGACGTCGGGATAGCGAGTCGGAGCGTCAATTCTCAAGAAATTCGAGGATCAGATCACGCGTCTCGTTCCAGTCCTTCGCCATCGCGACCTTCTCGCCAGGATGCGGCGCCAGAGCGCGGAATGTGTCGTTGGCCATCAGGTTGATGAGGAGAGCGTTCGGCAGCCGGTCGCGCACGGAGTGCAGATTGTGGAAGATGTCGTCGATGAACACGACCTTGGTGTCGCGATCCCCGTGAATGAGATGAAGCACCGTGCCCTTTTCGTCCTCGGTCGCAATCATCGGGTAGGACATGTCGTGCGCGTCGAGCAGAGTGCGCCGAACGGCGAAATGGCGCGGCGGCATCGCCGTCAGAAAGACGATGTCCGCGTGGTGCTTCAATGCGGCGAGCGTTTCGGCGGCGCTGGCAACCGGTGTTTGCCAATCATGCTGCTCGACGAAGAACGCATCGATGCTGGCCGAGATGTCTCGATCCGAGACAGGTGTGCCATCGTCGCGCCGGTAGACATTGCCGTGCAACCGGAACGACGAGGGGCGCAGCTCCAGTCCCTTGTTCTCCAGATAGGCAATGAAGGGCGTGACGAATTCGAGCACGACTTCATCGACATCGCAGACGATCAGAGGGCGGTTGGAACGCGCGACCCAGTCGAACTGGGCAAGATCTTCGGGAAGGACAGCGGGCATCGGTCAGAAGCTGTTGGTGTCGAGGCCAGGCGGGCCGGACAGGGCCCGGTGGGCGCGCGCAACGCGCTCGGGCTTTTCGCCGGTCGCCGCGCAGAAATCCATCAAGGTCCGCTCGTGGTCCATGAGGAAGTCGATCAGCGCCAGATGAAAGCCAGGCTCACCGGCCGACTGGCGCAGGGTCGAAACGCTCATGCCGGTCAGCGACAGAAAGCGGCCGAGAAGCTCCGGTTCGTTCGCCAGCCAGCCAAGTATAGAAATCGCGATCGTCTCGGCTTCAGTCCCGTCTTTTCCGGGTTGTGTTGCATTTGATGCCAAGAGTTTGCTTTTCCTCAACCAGATGCCGATACGGTAGAACAGTGAAGGGAGCGGCTTTCGCCGGCGACGAGACGTCCAAGCCGAAGTGAACCGCTGATGGGAGTATCTATGCCCAAGACCGTTTTGATTGTCGAGGACAACGAGCTGAACATGAAGCTGTTCCGCGACTTGATCGAGGCGTCCGGCTACGAGACCATCCAGACCCGCAATGGGACCGAAGCGGTCGATCTTGCCCGCGCCCACCGCCCCGATCTGATCCTCATGGACATCCAGCTTCCGGAAGTCTCCGGCCTCGACGTCACCAAATGGCTGAAAGCCGATGACGAGCTTCACTCGATCCCGGTCATCGCCGTCACTGCTTTTGCCATGAAGGGAGACGAGGAGCGCATCCGCCAGGGCGGTTGCGAGGCCTATATTTCGAAGCCGATCTCCGTGCCGCGCTTTCTCGAAACGATAAAGACCTACCTGGGTGAGGCATGACCGCGCGCATTCTCGTCGTCGATGACGTCCCGGCCAACGTCAAGCTTCTCGAAGCCAGGCTGCTTGCCGACTATTTCGAAGTTCTGACCGCCGTAGACGGCCCGAGCGCGCTCAATGTCTGCGCCGCGACTCAGGTCGATCTCATCCTGCTCGACATCATGATGCCCGGCATGGATGGCTTCGAGGTCTGCGAGCGGCTGAAGGCGAACCCGCGCACCGCACATATTCCGGTGGTGATGGTGACGGCGCTCGATCAATCGGAAGATCGGGTGAGGGGCCTGCGTGCAGGCGCCGACGAGTTCCTGACCAAGCCTGTCAACGACATCCAGCTCATGACGCGGGTGCGTAGCCTGCTGCGCCTGAAGGCGCTTGGCGACGAGCTGCGCATGCGCGCCGAGACTGCTGAGCTGATCGGAACGCAGGATCTGATCAACGGCGTTGACGGCATCGACAAGGCCCATGTCCTGCTCGTCGATGAACGCGTCAGTGCCCAGGAGCGCGTCACCCGCATGCTCGCACCGATTGCCGAGGTGGTGTGCATGTCGGATCCGCAGGCCGCGTTGTTCGAAGCGGCGGAACGGCCTTACGATCTGGCCATCATCAGCGACAATTTCACCAACTACGATTCGTTGCGGCTTTGCTCGCAGCTGCGCTCGGTGGAGCGCACGCGCTTCCTGCCGGTGATGCTGATGGCTGAAGCCGGCTCGCAGGCTCTCGTCACGCGTGCGCTCGAACTCGGCGTCAACGACTACATCCAGCGCCCGATCGACCCGCACGAGCTTCTGGCGCGTGCCAACACGCAGATCAAGCGCAAGCGCTACAACGATCACCTGCGCAGCAGCGTGCGCGCCACGATCGAACTGGCTGTCACCGATGCTTTGACGGGCCTCTACAACCGACGTTATCTCGACACCCACATGCCTGTTCTGGTCGAGCGCTCGAGCAAGCGGGAAAGGCCGCTTTCGGTCTGCATGATTGACCTCGACCGCTTCAAGTCGATCAACGACAATTTCGGGCATCAGGCTGGCGATGATGTGCTGCGGGAACTGTCGCGCCGCATCAAGCAAGCCGTGCGCGGTGCCGATCTTGCCTGTCGCTATGGGGGCGAGGAGTTCGTTGTCGTGATGCCCGATACCGACGGCACGCTCGCCGCAGCTGTTGCCGAGCGCCTGCGCGTCAGCATCGAGGCCGTGCCCTTTAGGGTCAACGGCCGCGCCGAGCCGCTCTCCGTCACCGCGTCGCTCGGCATCGCGACGCTCAAGGATGGTGAGGCGGCTGCAAGCAGCGTCTTCCAGCGCGCGGATGAGGCGCTCTACACGGCCAAGCGCAGCGGTCGCAACCGTGTGGTCGCAGCAGCAGCCTAGACCGCTCCCATCCATTTCGTTGTTGCGTGGAAAAAATCATGGATCGCTTGTGACGAAAGCGTCAGAGTGGATCGTGAAGCCGACCGAGCACCACGTCAGTGTCGCTAGACTTGGTGCTTCTAACTGTAAAAAATTCTATACACGGTTCTGCAGGTATCGGACGTCGCTTAAAGCCTCCACAATTAACCAAGGTCCTGTGCGCCTTAGAAAATGCTTAACGCAAGATTGATTTCGTAGGGTTTTTGGGCGAAGCTTCAAGGGTGAGGCGTTGGGACACTTCACCTAAACAGATAACCCCGTGATGTTCAGGTCCGCCGCATCTCCTGGGTCATGGGGTCGGTCGATCAGAGCGCTCGAACAAACGTGGCATCCTCGTACCACGTCGAGCGCCTGATCGACCCCTTTTTGTTGGCACGGCTACCAACCGTCCCATCACCCAAGACACCGAGTTATCTTCAAAAACGACAAAACCCCGGACGAGGAGTCCAGGGTTGCCAATGCTCTTCCGACGATGTCCGCGCGGCGTGCCGCGCAGAACGAAGACTTACTTGATCTTCGTTTCCTTGAACTCGACGTGCTTGCGTGCGATCGGGTCGTACTTCGTCTTGTTCATCTTGTCGGTCATGGTGCGGCTGTTCTTCTTCGTAACGTAGAAGAAGCCGGTGTCTGCCGTTGAAAGCAGCTTGATCTTGATTGTGGTTGCCTTGGCCATGGGAATTCCTGCTCGTCAAAAACGACGCCGCGGACAGCCGACCGGCTCCACGGCGCGAGAAACTTGGGGCGATACCTACTGATTGTCCCGCGGATGTCAAGGTCGATTGGGGCCCGGAGGTCGTGTCGGAGCCCTATACCCAGGGTTTCAGCCCCGCGCGGGTCCGAAAATCATACGTCCGAGTGTCAGGAGCACGTAGAGGCTGAAGAAGAATCCAAGGGCAATCGCGAATCCGTCCGTCCCGAAGATGTCCATGGCGATTCCGATTGTCTGCGGCCCGATAAGAGCACCGAGCGCGTAGCAGAGGATGAAAGCGGCATTGGCGGCTGCAAGATCGGCGCCTTTGAGCGAGGCTCCAAGATGGGTCAGGCCGACCGTGTAGAGCCCGCAGACCACGCCGCCCCACACGAAGAGCACCGCCGCCATCAGCCACCAGCCTCCCACGATGAACGGCAGTGCGGCAGAGCCTGCAAGCCCGATCAGAGCCAGCAGTGTCAGCAAGATGCGCCGGCTCTTCACCCGGTCGGCAACGAGGCCGATTGGAATCTGCAGCAGCACGTTGCCGAGACCGATCGCCGTAAGGAGGAGCGCACCTTCCGATTCGATGAAGCCGGTGCGTGCCGCATAGATTGGGAATAGCGCCAGCCCGCCCGCTTCGACGGCACCGAAGACGAAGACGGCGGCAGTGGCCGTCGGCACCAGAAAGACGTAGCGCAGGAAACTGCGCCGCGGCTTCTCTTCAATCCGCGGCGCTTCGTTTCGCGCCAGCGCGATGGGAATGACCGCCGCAAGCACAATGGCGGCGCCGGCCGCAAAGGGCAGCATCCCCTGGCTCCCGATCATGGCGAAGATCAGCGGGCCGGTGGCAAAACCAAGAGCCAGAACGGTGCCATAGACGCCGAGCACGAGTCCGCGCCGCTCCGGCGGTGCCGCGGCATTGATCCAGAATTCCGACAGGATGAACACGATGGTGACGGCGCCGTGGAACACGACGCGCAGCGGAAACCATGTCCAGAAGGGTTCCGCGATATAGAAGCAAAGGCCGCTTGCCGCAGCGAGGCAGAGCATCACGATCATGGTGCGCGCGACGCCGAACCAGCGCGCAAGCTTGGGTGCAAGCGGTGCGGCCGCGATCGATGCCAGGCCGGCAAACGCCGTATTGAAGCCGATCATCGAGGAGGAGATGCCGCGGCGCTCCATGATGACACTCAGCAGCGGCAGGCCGAGGCCGATGGCAACGCCGACGGCGCCGATGGCTGCAAGCGCAGCGATTAACGAAGACCACCGGATCGTCGTACCGACCTCGGACCGCATGGCGTTGCTCCGCATGGAATCAGATGATGTCGCGCACGAAGGTGCCGTGCTTCACGTAGTAGAAGGGGACCGGTTGATCGAAAGGCAGGTCTGGCTCCGAGCTCAGCGCATCCTGGAGATCGCCAATGATCGTGCGGGTAATGCGCGGCAGTTGCACCCGGTCGATATCGTCGAACCCGATCCAGGTCAGATCCTGAAGTTCCTCGCTGTCGGAAACGTCCTTCGGGTCTGCGCCGATCTCGTCGAGGAAACAGGCGAAGAACCGCGTGTCGAACCGTCGGCTCTGTCGCGGTGGCGTGATTGCCCGCGCAACGTAGCGAAGAGATGAGAGGTCCGGTGCCAGCCTGCGCTCGGAGAAACCGGACCAGTCGGAATGGAGGCCAACTTTGCCGTCGCCGGCAATCATGATCCCGGCCTCTTCCGACGTCTCGCGAACGGCCGCGACCGCCAGCGCCTGCGCGCGAGCGGCGGTCATTGTGCGATCCGTGCGTGTCATGAGGCGCTCCGTCACCGTCTCCTTCAGCGGCCTGGCGACGCCGACCCGCGAATCGGCGCGATCGCGACGACCACCGGGAAACACGTAGAAATTGGGCATGAAGGTGTGGGCGCGAGCGCGCTTGCCGACGAGAAATCGAATCTCAGGACCAGTACGATCGATCAGGATGATCGAAGCGGCATCCTTCGGCTTCAAAAGGGGATGCTCGCCGGAAGTGATATAGCGTGTGCCTGCCCGGGGCGCCTGGTCGCGCGCCATGCCGCTCATGGTCGGTCAGGTCCGGCTCTCATCGGGCACCTCGTCCAGCGGATCTTCTTCACCGCCGAAGCCATGCATACGCAACGCCCATTGCAGTCCGATGACGCCGCCTTTCAGCGGCTGCATGCTCGCAACGGTCATGATCAGGGTGACCGGGATCCAGAACGCAAGCGCCTGCCAGGATGTCCAGTCGACGACGCGCTCCCCGAACATGTAGCCTGCGACCACGATGTGGCCGACGATGAAGATCGCGAGATAGGGCGGCAGATCGTCGGCACGATGATGGTGCATCTCCTCGCCGCAGGAAGCGCAGTGATCGACGGGCTTCAGGAAAGCGCGAAACAATTTGCCTTCGCCACAGGCGGGGCACTGACATTTCAGACCGCGCATGATCGATCCGCCAAGCGCACGAGGAGCATCATCATGCCGGTCGTCTGCCGCGTGCGATTGTCCGAATGTCTGCATCTCGACGGTCTCTTTTCATGAACCCGGGCGTTGATGCACCATATAGGCGCGAATGGAGCCGATGTCGCCCCATTCGGCCTTTTCGGCGCGCATTTGCCTCAGCGACGTCCGCGAGGTGGCCGTGTGCCGGGCTTTTTCGACGCGCCGCGCCGCTTCTCGCCATGCTTGGCCTTGTGAAACGATCTCGCGCCCGCAGGCATCTTGCGTGGCTCGCTGACGATCTCGAAACGGAGCGCACCCGCGAGCGGGAGTGCCTCGACAAGCTTGACCTCGACATCGTCGCCCAGACGGAAGCCTTCACCACTCTCGCGACCCGTCATCGACTGATGCGCCTCGTCATAGATGAAATAGTCGTAGCCGAGCGTCGATACCGGCACGAAGCCGTCTGCCCCGAACTGCGGAAGCGAGACGAAGAGGCCGGATTTGACGACGCCGGAAACGCGGCCATCGAACGTATCGCCGACCCGGCTGGCCAGATGATGGGCGATCAACCGGTCGACCGTGTCGCGCTCCGCGGCCATCGCCCGGCGTTCCGACGTGGAGATGTCGGCTGCGATGTCGACCAGCGCCGCTTCCTCTTCCGGCGTGATCGCGCCATCTCCCAGCTTGAGGGAGCCGATGAGTGCCCGGTGGACGATAAGGTCGGCATAGCGGCGGATCGGCGAGGTGAAATGCGCGTATCGCATCAGGTTCAGGCCGAAATGACCGAGATTGTCAGCGCTGTAGATCGCTTGGCTCTGTGACCGCAGGACCATCTCCGACACCATCGTCTCATGCGGCTTGCCGCTTGCCGATGCCAGGATGTGGTTGAAATTGTTGGCGCGAAGGCTGCCGCGCGCAAGCGACAGATCAAGCGTCGCCAGGAACTCGCGCAGAGTTTCCTGCTTGGCCAGAGATGGAGCGTCGTGGATGCGATAGATCAGGCTCTGGCGCTTGCGCTCCAGTGTTTCCGCAGCGGCCACATTCGCCTGGATCATGCATTCTTCGATGAGCTTGTGGGCATCGAGCCGTGGCGGCACGATCACCTTGTCGACCTTGCCATCCTTGTCGAGCACGATCTTGCGCTCCGGCAGATCGAGCTCCAGTGGCTGTCGCTTGTCGCGACCCTTGCGCATCGTGCCGTAGGCTTCCCAGAGCGGCTTCAGCACGCCTTCGAGCAGCGTGTCCGTCTTATCGTCTGTCGCACCGTCGATGGCCGCCTGGGCCTGTTGATAGGAAAGCTTGGCAAGGCTCCTCATCATAATGCGATGGAAACTGTGGCGCAGCTTCTGGCCATCCTTCGAAAAGGTCATGCGCACGGCGAGTGCGGGCCGGTCGACGCCTTCCTTCAGCGAGCAGAGGTCGTTGGAGATCCGTTCGGGCAGCATCGGCACGACCCGGTCGGGGAAATAGACCGAATTGCCGCGCTTCAGCGCTTCGCGGTCCAACTGCGATCCCGAGCGCACATAGTGGGAAACGTCGGCGATCGCGACCGTGACGATGTGGCCGCCCTTGTTGTCGGGCGAGGGATCCGGCTCGGCATGGACCGCGTCGTCATGGTCCTTTGCGTCCGGCGGGTCGATCGTGACCAGCGCGAGATCACGCCAGTCTTCGCGGTGCGCCATGGTTGCCGGCTTCGCGGCCTCAGCCTCGGCTATGACGCTGTCGGGAAAGACATGCGGAATGCCGTGATCGTGGATGGCGATCATCGAGATCGCCTTCTCGCTCGAAACCGAGCCGATGACCGAAAGAACCTCTGCGCGTGCCAGCCCAAAGCGTCCGATCCGTGTGACTGCGATCTCGACCAGATCGCCGTCTTGCGCGTTGTTGGCCTGTGCTGCTTCGACGACGAGCTCGTTCTGCTGACGCTCGATCGGCATGATGCGTCCGCCGCCGCCGGGCTCGGCACGGAAGACGCCGAGCGATGCGTCCTTGCGCTTGTCGATCAGCTTGATGACACGGGCGGTGTAGGCCGGGCCGGTCTTGTCCTTCGACGGGAATATTTTCGCCAGCACCCGATCGCCGACACCGGGCGTGCGGCCAGGCTTGCCCGAACGGCCGACCGCTCTGTTGAGGCGGATCGACACGGCGGGCGCAACTTTCTGCGCGTCGTCCCATTCGGCGGGCCGACCGATCAGTCCGCCCTCGGCGTCACGTGTCGTGATGTCGATGAGCGTGACGGGCGGCAGCTTGTCTGGACGAACGAGCTGCTTGCGGTCCTTCTGGACCAGCCCGTCATCGGCCAGATCGCGCAACAGGTCCTTCAGCGCAACGCGATCCTCACCCTTAAGCCCAAAGGCCTTCGCGATATCGCGCTTTGTGGCGCGATCCGGGTTGTCCGCGATGAAAGCGAGCAATGTCTCGCGGTCGGGCAGGGTGGAGTGGGCGATGGTCTTGCCTCCGGCGAAGGGTCGGACCCTACGCCTCCTTCGATTTTGCCGAACTTGTCTTCTCGGTCGATGTCTTGGCAGCGGCTGCCTTCTTCTTCGGGGCGGCCTTCTTTACAGCAGCCGGCTTCTTGGCCGGGGTTGCCTTCTTGGCTGCCGCCTTCTTCGGCGCAGCCTTCTTGCCGCTCTTGCCGGCGCGCTCGGCCACCAGCTCCAGCGCCTTTTCAAGCGTCACGGCCTGCGGGTCGAGGTCCTTCGGAAGCGTCGCGTTGACCTTGCCCCAATTGACATAGGGGCCGTAACGGCCGTCGCGCACGGTGATCGCGCCGCCATCGGGGTGCTCGCCGAGCTCCTTCAACGCCGCAGTGGCTGTGCGACCGCGCGCAGGGCCCTTGGCCTTGCGTTCCGCAATAACCGTCACTGCCCGATTGAGGCCGATGGTGAAGACATCCTCGACCGTCTCGAGGTTCGCGTAGCCGCCATCGTGCAGAAGGAAGGGACCGTAGCGGCCGAGGCCGGCCGAAATCATCTTGCCGCTTTCAGGATGCTTGCCGATGTCGCGCGGCAGGCCGATCAGCGCCATCGCCTTTTCATGGTCGATGTCCTCGACCTTCCAGCCCTTCGGCAAGCTCGAGCGCTTCGCTTCCTTGCCGTCGCCCCGCTGGACGTAAGGACCGAAACGGCCTGATCGAAGCGTGATCGGCTCGCCCGTGTGCGGGTCGCGGCCCAGATCCTTCGGCTCGCCGGACAGCTGCGCTTCGTCGCCATTGGCACTCTCGGCGGAAAGCTGGCGGGTAAAATTGCATTCCGGATAGTTCGAGCAGCCGACGAAGGCGCCAAACTTGCCGAGCTTCAGCGACAGATTGCCGGTGCCGCAGGTCGGGCAGATGCGTGGATTGCCGCCGTCTTCGCGCTTGGGGAAGACGATCGGGGCAAGCTCTTCGTTCAAGACGTCGAGCACGTCGGAAACGCGCAATTCCTTGGTGTTCTCGATCTGCGCGAAGAAATCCTTCCAGAACGCGCGCAGCACGTCTTTCCAGGCAAGATCGCCGTTCGAGATCTTGTCGAGCTGCTCTTCGAGATTGGCGGTGAAGTCGTACTCCACATAGCGCTCGAAGAAGTTCTGCAGAAACGCTGTGACGAGACGTCCCTTGGCCTGCGGGATCAGCTTGCGCTTGTCGATCTCAACATATTCACGGTCCTGCAGCGTGGAAAGCGTCGCCGCATAGGTCGACGGCCGGCCGATGCCGAGCTCTTCCATGCGCTTGATCAGCGTCGCTTCCGAGTAGCGCGGCGGCGGTTCGGTAAAGTGCTGGGATGCGTTGATCTTTTCTTTGGCGACGGTCTCGCGTGCATTGATTTCCGGCAGACGGCCATCGTCGTCACCGTCGTCGGATTGCTCGCCGTCTTCCTTCTGATCCGTGTAGGCGGCGATGAAGCCGTCGAAGCGGATGACGGAGCCCGTGGCTCTCAGGCCCGCGATCTTGTCGCCATTCTTGGCGGCGATCTCGACGGTGGTCCGCTCGATCTCCGCCGATGCCATCTGGCTTGCGATCGCCCGCTTCCAGATCAGGTCGTAAAGACGGATCTGGTCCTGGTCGAGATAGCGCTTCACGTCATCGGGGCGGCGCTCGAAGCCGGTAGGGCGGATCGCCTCGTGGGCTTCCTGTGCGTTCTTCGCCTTGGTCGAATAAAAGCGCGGCTTTTCGGGCCGGTAGCGGTCGCCGAAATTCGACGCGATCTCCTCGCGTGCGGCCTCGATGGCGCTCATGTCCATCTGCACGCCATCGGTTCGCATATAGGTGATGAGACCGACGGTCTCGCCGCCGATGTCGATGCCTTCATACAGCTTCTGCGCGACCTGCATGGTGCGCTTGGCATTGAAGCCGAGCTTCGAAGATGCAGCCTGCTGCAGGGTCGAGGTCGTGAAGGGCGGGGCAGGGTTGCGCTTCGTCGGCTTTGCCTCGACGCTTTCGACCGTGAAGGAGGCGCCTTCAAGCATCGCCTTAATCGTGTCGGCTTCGCCGACATTCGACACGGTTTGGCGCTGGATCCGCTTGCCCTCATAGGACGAGAGCCGCGCATTGAAGACGTCGTTGCGCGGTGTCTTCAGGTCGGCGCTGATCTGCCAGTATTCTTCGGCGACGAAACGCTCGATTTCCGCCTCGCGATCGCAGACGAGCCGAAGCGCCACCGACTGAACGCGGCCGGCCGAGCGCGCACCGGGCAGCTTGCGCCACAGAACCGGGGAGAGATTGAAGCCGACGAGGTAGTCGAGCGCGCGCCGCGCCAGATAGGCATCGACCAGCGGCGCATCGATATCGCGCGGATTGGCCATCGCATCGAGCACGGCCTTCTTGGTGATCGCGTTGAAGACGACGCGCTGGACGGATTTGTCCTTCAGCGCCTTCTTCTTGTTCAGCACTTCCAGCACGTGCCAGGAAATGGCTTCACCTTCGCGATCCGGGTCGGTCGCAAGAATGAGGCTGTCGGCGCCCTTGAGCGCGTCGGTGATGTCCTTCAGTCGCTTGTTGGAGGCGGTATCCACCTCCCATCTCATCTCGAAATCCTCGTCCGGCTTCACCGAGCCGTCCTTGGCCGGCAGGTCGCGCACGTGGCCAAAGGAGGCCAGGACCTTGAAGTCCTTGCCGAGGTATTTGTTGATTGTCTTTGCCTTGGCAGGCGATTCGACGACGACGACGTTCATGAACACGCTCAAATTCTGATGAGTGGGCACCGCGCGACCAGTGCTGGATAGTGCCGCTTGGCGGCGATCACAGGCCCGGAGATGGACAGCAAGCGGCTTGAGGTCAAGTCATTTCCGATTATGCAGCAATTGCTCATGTAGTTATACAACCTCAAGATGCGCCACGGTGTGTTGCACTTATGGCTAGAACCGCTATGTTTCTGACATTGGCTTTGGACCGATGATCCTGAGCTCGGATGAGGCGCTGCGCGCGGGAGACCTCAAATGGATGGTCAGAGAAATGGCGGGCGCGACCATGCGCATGACCCGGAGACAATAGCCTTCATCCGGCAGATGCTCGGCGAACTGCGCGTCATGGCAGAGCAGCAGCGGTGCTTCATGCTCTGCTATCTCATCGAGATGGCGTATGTTGAGGCGGGCGACATCCAGCTCGGCGTCAAGCCGTCAGACATCATCCGTAAGAAGACTGACCAGTCCGGACGGATGACGGGATAGCCGCCCGGCAAGATCAAGCTCGAGCAGGACCAGGTAAACGACAGCCGGCGGCAGTCCGGTATGGCGCACGATATCATCCACTTCGACGGGCGTCGCGCCCAGCGCCGACACGATCCTGTCGCGATCTGTTTCGCCAGGCTCGGCCTGCAAGCCAGGTCCATCCTCGTCCCGCTCGCGCACCGAGAGCGGCGGCGCGACCGGCCTGCCGACCAAAGGAGCCAACGCTTCCAGAATGTCAGCGCTGCCGGTGATCAGCGTCGCGCCGTCCTTGATCAGCGCGTTGGTGCCGGTCGATCGCGGGTCAAGCGGCGATCCCGGAACCGCGAAGACGATGCGGCCGAAATCCGCGGCACGACGCGCCGAAATGAGCGAGCCCGAGCGGGTCGCTGCCTCCACCACGACGAGGCCGTAGCCGATGCCGGCAATCAGGCGATTGCGGCGCGGAAAGTCGCGGGCGCGGGGCTCCCATCCAAACGGCATTTCCGAAACGGCAAGACCGGCGCCGTCCGTCATCTGCTGGTAGAGCTCGAGATTTTCGGGCGGGTAGGGCATGTCGAGCCCCCCGGCCATCGCCGCGATGGTGCCCGTTTCGAGCGTCGCACGGTGGGCCGCCGCATCGATGCCTCGGGCGAGACCGGACACGACGACGTATCCGGCGGCCCCGACCTCGCGCGCCATGCGGGCGGTGAACTTCGCGCCCGCCGCCGATGCATTGCGCGAGCCGACGAAGGCGACCGCCGGCTTCTGGGTCAGTGATGTGTCACCTTTGACCGCCAGAAGCGGTGGGGCGGCATCGATCGAACGCAGAAGCGGTGGGTAGTCCGGCTCCCCGATCCCGACGAAGCGCGCACCGAAGCGCGTCGCCTGTTCCAGTTCCCGCTCGGCCTGTTCGACACTCGCCACCCGCAGTGACCGCCCGCCACCACGTTCCGAAAGGTCGGGCAGGGCATCGAGCGCAGCTTCTGCCGAGCCGCAATGGTTGATCAGTTCGCGGAAGGTGGCAGGACCGACATTGTCGCTGCGGATGAGGCGCAGCCAGGCGAGGCGCTGGCGATCGGTGAGCGCGATCCCGCGCGGCCGGCCGGCGCCCCCATCGTGCGCCATCAGCCGCGGGCCCCGATCCGGCTTTCGGTGCCGTTGATCAGGCGGCCGATATTCGCCCGGTGCTTGATGAAGGTGATGATGCTCATGATGACGAAAAGCTCCATCAACCGCATTTCCCCCAGAATGAAGAAGGAAAGCGGAACGACGATCGCTGCAAGAAGCGCGGCAAGTGAGGAATAGCGCGTGAAATAGGCCGTTCCGATCCAGATCACCGCGAAGATCAGCACCATTGCGGGCGCAAGCCCGAGCAGCACACCCACATAGGTTGCAACACCCTTGCCCCCGCGAAACTTCAACCACACGGGGAAAAGGTGGCCGATAAACGCACCGAAGCCGGCAATGATGGCGAGGATTTCGGAAAATTGCGCGGCGACGACGACCGCCAACGTGCCTTTGAGGGCGTCTCCGATGAGCGTTGCGGCCGCAAGCTTTTTGTTGCCAGTGCGCAGAACGTTTGTGGCGCCGATGTTGCCGGACCCAATGTTGCGCACGTCCCCAAGCCCGGCCATGCGCGTCAGGATGAGCCCGAAGGGGATGGAGCCGAGCAGGTAGCCGAACGTCAGCGCAACCAGGAACAGGTCGAATTGGACCTGCGTGATGATCGGTTCAGGCATGCATCAACTCCGGCTCAATCCGCTCTGAAGACTGTGGCGCCCGCCACGAAGGTTTGCAAGACGCGCCCCTGGAAGCGTGCATCTTCGAACGGCGTGTTCTTGGAGGTCGAGACGATGCGATCCTTCGAAAACACGAAGGGCTCGTAGAGATCGACGATCGCGAGATCGGCCCGTGCCCCAACCTTCAGCGTGCCCGCGTCGAGGCCGTAGCGCTTGGCAGGGCTCGTTGAAAGCGCGTCGATGAGCCGAGGGAGCGGCACGTCGCCGGAATGGTGCAGCCGCAATGCGGCGGCGAACAGCGTTTCGAGACCAATGGCGCCGTTTTCCGCGTCGGAGAAGGGCAGGCGCTTGGTATCGACGTCCTGCGGGTCATGGGCTGACGAAATGATGTCGATCGTGCCGTCGCGCACGGCCTCTACCATCGCACGACGATCCTCCTCGGTGCGCAGCGGCGGCGACAGCTTGAAGAAGGTGCGGTATTCGCCGATGTCGTTCTCGTTCAGCGTCAGATGGTTGATTGAGATGCCGGCGCTCACGTCGAGCCCGCGCGCTTTTGCAGCCGCAATGGCGTCGCTGGATTCGGGAACCGAGATGCTGGTTGCGTGGTAGCGTCCACGCGTCAGTGCAGCGAGGCGCAAATCGCGCTCGAGCGGGATGATTTCCGCTTCGCGCGGGATCCCCGACAGGCCGAGCCAGCTGGCGAAAAGCCCGGCGTTCATCACGCCCTGGGCCGCTAGATGCTTGTCCTGCGTCTCGCAGGCGATCAGGGCGCCGAAATCGCGTGCATAGGTCAGCGCGCGGCGGATGACGGCAGTGTTGGCGAGCGTGCGTCTCCCATCGGTGAAGACGACGGCGCCTGCGGCCGAGAGAAGGCCGATCTCGGTCATCTCCTCGCCCGCGAGGGCTTTTGTAAGCGCTGCTGCGGGATAAACACGCACGACCGCCGAATCGCGCGCCGTCTTCAGAACGAATTCGACGAGCGCCACATCGTCGATCGCCGGGGTCGTATCCGGCATCATGACGAAGGACGTGACACCGCCCGCAGCGGCTGCCCGACTGGCCGAAGCGATGGTCTCGCGGTGCTCGCTGCCGGGTTCGCCGACGTGAACGCGCGTATCGACGAGCCCGGGAATGACCAGCTTGTCGCGGCAGTCGATGATTTCGGCGCCTTCCGGAATGCCCTGATTATGGGCTCCAGCGCCGGCCGCTTCGATGATCCCGTCCTTGATGATGACGGAACCGATCTCATCGATGCCGCGCGACGGATCGATGATCTGCGCATCGGTGAGGACCGTGATCGTCATGGCCGCGCCTCCTCGCCTGTAAGAAGTGTTTCCATGACGGCCATGCGCACGGCGACCCCCATTTCCACCTGCTGCTCGATGACGCTCTGCGGGCCGTCTGCGATCTCCGAGGCGATCTCGACGCCACGGTTCATCGGGCCCGGGTGCATGACCAGCGCGTCCTCCTTGGCATAGGCAAGCTTCTCCGCATCGAGGCCATAGAAGCGGAAATATTCGCGCACCGATGGCACGAAAGCGCCTGACATGCGCTCGCGCTGAAGGCGCAGCATCATCACGACGTCGGCGTCCTTCAGCCCTTCCTTCATCGACGTGTAGACCTCGACGCCCATGTCGCCGATGCCCGAAGGCATCAGCGTGGATGGGCCAATGACGCGGACGCGCGCGCCCAGGAGATTGAGAAGCACGATGTTGGAGCGCGCCACGCGGCTGTGCAGCACGTCGCCGCAAATGGCGACGATCAGGCGGCCGACCTTGCCCTTTGCACGCCGGATCGTCAGCGCATCGAGCAGCGCCTGTGTCGGGTGCTCATGCGCGCCGTCGCCGGCATTGACGACGGAGCAGCCGACCTTCTGCGAAAGAAGTGCTGCGGCACCGGCTGACGAATGCCGCACGATGAGGATATCTGGCCGCATGGCGTTCAGCGTCATCGCCGTATCGACGAGCGTCTCGCCTTTTTTGACGGACGAATTGCCGACCGACATGTTCATCACGTCGGCGCCGAGCCGCTTTCCAGCCAGCTCGAAGGAGGCTTGTGTGCGCGTCGATGCTTCGAAGAAGAGGTTGATCTGCGTCAGCCCGCGCAGGCTCGCCTTCTTCTTTTCGCGCTGCCGACTAAGCGCGACGGCAGCATCGGATCGATCAAGGAGATAGTGGACGTCGGCCTCGTTCAGACCCTTGATGCCGAGAAGGTGGCGGTGCGGAAAGGACATGCGCGTGACGGGCTCCGGCTTGCGGCTCGTCGCTCTATAGGCGTGGCCCGCCGCCCGAACAAGCGCCGGCCCTCAGCGCAGCCGCGCTGCTCCACCGCAAATTCTCCGTCTATCCCGCTGCAATCGCGCTCGAATCCGGTTAGGAAGGGCGATGAGCACCCGTCCCCAGCCAGCGACCCACGACGTCTTCAACCAGCCGCCGCGCTTTTCGGGGATGAATGCCTATCGCGCCGATCCGCTGCTCGTCGAAATCACGCTCGACATGGATCGCGCACTCCGCCTCGATTTCGAGGGCGTCGGCCGTTTCGTGATGAGTGCGGAGGCGCAGGATCTCGCGCGGCTTGCCAACCGCAACCCGCCGGAACTGAAGACCCACGATCACCAGGGGAACCGCATCGACCAGGTGGATTTCCATCCCGCCTACCATGCGCTTTTGCGCAAATCTGTCTCGAGCGGGCTCCATGCCTCGGTCTGGGAAGACCTGCCGACGGAAGCGGGCGTCGCCCACAAGGCGCGCGCTGTCCGCTTTTTCCTGACGGCCGGGCTCGAGACAGGGCATCTTTGCCCCGTGACGATGACCAATGCATCGGTCGCCGCGATCATGGCGTCGCCCCGGATCGAACGCGATTGGCTGCCGAAGATCCTGTCCCGCAAATATGATTCCGCCCACAAGCCGGCGATGCAGAAGACCGGCATCACGCTCGGCATGGGCATGACCGAGAAGCAGGGCGGCACGGATGTGCGCGCCAACACGACATCTGCCGAGCGTGTGGGCGAGGGCATCTATCGGCTGGCCGGCCACAAATGGTTCATGTCCGCGCCGATGAGCGACGCATTCCTGATGCTGGCTCAGACGCCCGAAGGCATCGGCTGTTTTCTGGTTCCCCGCATCCTAGAGGACGGATCACCCAACGGTCTGCGATTCCAGCGCCTCAAGGACAAGCTCGGCAATCGGTCGAACGCTTCCAGCGAGGTGGAGTTTTCCGACACCTATGGCTTCCTGCTCGGCGAACCGGGCGAGGGCATCCGCACGATCCTCGACATGGTGACCATGACGCGGCTCGATTGCGCGGTCGCCTCCGCAGGCATCATGCGATCCTCGCTGGCCGACGCGGTGCACCACACCAGGCACCGCTCGGTGTTCGGCAAGAAGCTGGTCGACCAGCCGCTGATGGCGCGTGTTCTCGGCGACATGGCGCTTGATGTGGCAGCCGCGACAGCGCTCTCCATGCGGCTTGCCACCGCCTTCGACCGCGCCCGCAACGATCCGCGCGAAGCGGCTTACGCACGGCTGATGACGCCGGTCGTCAAATACTGGGTCTGCAAGATCGCTCCGGCTCTGGTCTACGAGGCGATGGAATCGGTCGGCGGCAATGGCTATGTCGAGGAGAAGGCGCTCGCCCGCCACTACCGCGAGGCCCCGGTCAACGCGATCTGGGAAGGTTCGGGCAACGTCATGGCGCTCGACGTGCTACGCGTACTGGCCCGGGGGCGCGATCTCTTCGACGTGGTGCTCGAAACGATCGCCGCCGATCTCGGTGCCGCGGGCAGGCGGACACGTGACGTCCTGGAGGCTGCCATGGCTGTCTGCGAGAGCGACCAGGGTGCGGCCCGCATGCTGACCGAGCAACTGGCCCTTTCAGCTGCAGCAGCGGAACTGAACCGAATAGGCGCAGGCCGCGTCGCCGATGCCTTCATCGAAACGCGGTTGGCGGGCGCTTGGCGCTCCACCTACGGAATGCTCGATTCGCGTTTCGACGCCCGCCAGCTCGTCGATCTTCTCTATCCGGAAAGCTGACGCAGCAGGAAGAGCGCCAGCGGCATGGTTCCGATTGAGGCCGCCGTCTGGATGGTCGTAATCGCCGCATAAAGCGGGGCGTCGCCATTCATCTGGCGCGCCAGCAGATAGCCGTTCATGGCCGTCGGCACTGCCGCGCAGAGGACCAGGATCTCGAGCGTTGCGCCTTCGATCCCCATGGCGAGCGCCACCGCGACCATCACCAGCGGAAACAGGATCAGCTTGATCGCAGAGGTCAGCGCTGCGACGGGGCGTGGTTTCAGGGCGTCGCCGACCCGCAGTCCAGCACCCACCATCAGGAGGCCGAGGCCGAGCGCGCTGGCGCCGATGAGATCGATCGCCGTGATCAGCGGGGCGGGGATGTCGAACGGCAGAAGGCGGGCGCCGAGGCCGGCGAGGCAGGACAGGATGAGCGGGTTGCGCACCATGCGCAGCGCCAGCACCGAGAGCTTGCGCGCCCCGCCGCCGAACCACACCATCACCGCCACGCAGACGAGATTGATCGGCAGGATGATCAGCGCCATCACGAGCGCGACGAGCGCAATCCCTTCAGCGCCGTGAAGGCTGCTGGCGATGGCGAGCGCGACGAAGCCGTTCCAGCGAATACCCGTCTGGAAGATGGTGGTGAAGCTCGATGCGGTGATGCCTTGCCGCTGCATGATCGGCCAAAGCGCAAGCACGAACGCCATCATCAGACAGAGCGTGATAGCGACGGTCAGTGCGACACGACCGATGTCGAGCGCTGCGAAATCGGCTTCATAGAGCGTCATCGAGAGGAGGGCGGGAAAGGCGACGAAATAGCCGAACTGCTCCAGCCCCGACCAAAATCCCTGGTCGATGGCATTCCAGCGCTTCAGCACGACCCCGAGCAGCACGAGCAGAAAGATCGGGATGATACTTTGCAGGATCGAAATCATGAATGCGGGCCTTTCGAAGCCCGTTCATTAGGCCCCATACGACGGATGAGCAACTCGCTCCGCAATGGGACCGCCGTTAACCATGAATAACGATAGCTGATTACCGCGATGGCCCGGAATCGTTGGCTCCCTTATGGTTAGCAGATCGTTAACGGGTTTTTGGCGGTAAGCTTTCTGCAACCGCGTTCTACTTGTTTTGTTAACGGTGTGACAAATGAGGCAAGGGCTTCCCACGCATGCGGACGATCGTGATCGGCATATCGCTGTTCTGGATGGTGGAGTTTTCCATGTCCGGGCTGAGCCGCGCCGTTCCGTCGCCCTCGGCCGCTGAGCCCGGAATGTTTGCTTGGTTGAGCATCAATCATCTCTTCGGTTTCGCTGAATTCGGGACAGCCGCATTGTTTTGCTTGGCGGCACTCTTTGCGCTGTTCGGCGCGGACGCGACCAAGCGCGATTCGGGCGAGACGCTTGTTGCAGCCGTAACCGGCGCATTGGTGCTGACGGCGGCGACACATGCCTTCGGCTGGCTCGAGGGCAGGGTGGATGCAGGCGTGTTCATCGAAGCCGGCCTGCTCCTGATGACGGGGGCGGCAGCGCTGTTCCTTGATGGGACCACCGTCAAAACAGCCGCTGCCGACGACGATGCGGCTGTTTCGAATGTTTACCTGAAGAACCGGATCGCCGCCGCGACAGCGTCCGTCCACACCTTCCCCGATGCGAGGCCGCGATCATGAAATGGTTTCTGATACTCTGGGCCGCGCCGGTGGGGTCGCTGATCGCATGGTATGGGCTTTCCTATCACGATATCAGCTTCGGCTTTTTCATGCTGACGCGTGAGACGCACGATCTGGTCTTCCAAATCTATGGAAATGTGCTCGGGATCGAGCCGGAAACCATACCGCCGCTGGTGGCGCGCGCGCTCGTGGTCGACACGTTCATCGTGCTGGGCATCGTCGCTTTTCGCAAGCGTCGTGAGATCCGGGCGTGGTGGGCAGCGCGTCACACGCGCAATGCGTCGCTTCAGAGCGACGAGAGCCTGTCGAGCGCTCCCTGAAGAATGAACGCCGCTGCGGCGGCGTCGATACGTTCAGCTCTTCTCGCGCGTGACACATCCATGCCGATCAGCGCCCGTTCGGCTGCCACCGTCGACAACCTCTCGTCCCAAAAGGCGAACGGAAGCTCGGTTAGAGGCTCCATATTGCGCACGAAGGCGCGGGTAGCCTGCGCCCGGGGGCCCTGGCTGCCATCCATGTTGATCGGCAGTCCGATCACAATGCCCGAAACCTGCTGCTCCGCCAGAAGCTTGAGCAGTGCGTCCGCGTCCTTGGAAAATTTCGCGCGCCGGATCACCCCGCGCGGGCTTGCCAGCGTCAGCCCCAGATCCGAAATGGCGACGCCGATCGTCTTGGTGCCGAGATCGAGGCCGGCGAGCGTGGTGCCCTTGGGCATGTGGCCGGGCAGGTCTTCGAGCGCGACGATTGACAAGATTTCGGCCTTCCGGATTTTGCAATTGGGCTTCTCTGCGCCATCTTCCGGCGCGGAGCAATAACCCCCGCTCGGGCATCAGCAAGGAGATATCGATGAAACTGACCTGGCTCGGACACGCCGCCTTCAGGATCGAAACCGACAAGGCAACGATCCTGATCGATCCGTTCCTCACTGGAAATCCCGGCTTCGCTGGTCTCGATCGCAGGGATGCCGTCGAAGGCGTCACGCATATCGTCCTGACCCATGGCCATGCGGATCATGTCGGCGATACCGCAGCGATCGCTAAGGAAACCGGTGCGACCGTCGTCGCCAATGCCGATCTCTGCGGCTTCCTCGGCAAGCATCGCGGCGTGGAGAAGCTCGATCCGACGAACACCGGCGGTACCGTCCATCATGACGGCTTCTCGGTGACCTATGTGAACGCGCTGCATTCCTCCGCCGACATCACCGAGGATGGCGTGTCGCACGCGCTCGGCAACGCCAATGGCTGCGTCTTCCACATCGAAGGCGGGCCAACGCTTCTGCACATGGGCGACACCGACATCTTCTCCGACATGGCGCTCATCCACGAACTGCACCGGCCAGAAATCGGCATCGTGCCCATCGGCGATCGTTTCACCATGGGCGGTGCCGTCGCAGCGCTCGCATGCCGCCGCTATTTCGACTTCAAGACGATTATTCCGTGCCACTACGGCTCGTTCCCGATCATCGATCAGACGGCGGATGTGTTCGTTGATGCGTTGGAGAGCCAGGCGGAACGCGCGAAAGTGGCCGCTGCCGGCACGCTGCATCAGTTCTGAGTTCTGAAGCAGGCTTCCGGCCCGAAAATCTATGCCCGCAGTGCGACACGCTGGCGCCCGGCGCTGCGGGCGAGGCTCAAGGCGTTCTGGAAGGTTAGCGGGCGGTCGAAATGGTAGCCCTGGCCATAGGCACAGCCGATGGTCTTCAACTGCGCCGCAATCGCGCCGCTTTCGACGCCTTCCGCGACGCAGTCGATCCCGAGATTCGCCGAGAGATCGACCACCGACTTCACGATGTTGCGGCAGCGCACGTCGTTTTCCATCTGCTGCACGAAGCTGCGGTCGATCTTAAGCTTGTCGAAGGCGAGGCGATGCACGTGGCTGAGACTCGAATAGCCCGTGCCGAAATCGTCGAGCGCCACCTTGATGCCGGCGGCGCGGAAAAGCGAAATCATCCGCTCCGCCGTTTCGAAGTTCGACAGGAGTGCCGTTTCTGTGATCTCGAATTCGAGGCGATTCGTGGCGACGCCCGAGCGCTCCACGAGGCTGAGGATTTTCAGCGCGTCGATATGATTGCAGATGTCGCGCGCCGAAAGATTGAACGAAATCCGGCAGTCGAGCGGCAGTTCGTCGAGTGCGTCGATCGCCTTGCGCAGGAGGATCAGCGATACGTCGTTGATCAGCCCGCAGCGCTCCGCAATCGGCACGAAGGCGGCGGGCGAAATCTCGCCGAGCGTCGCATTGTGCCACCGGCCGAGCGCCTCGAAGCTGACGACTTCACCCGTCTTCAGATCGACGATCGGCTGAAACGCCAGATAGAACTCCTGCCGGAGATCGCCGATCCGCAGTTCGCGCTCGATCGATGTCCGTTCATGCAGAAGCTGCGTGTGCTGCTCGGAAAAGATCTCGACGCCGCCATTCTGTTTGGACTTGGCCTGATAGAGCGCGAAATCTGCCTGTTCGATGAGGCTTGCAGCCGTCACATGACGTTCCTGCGAGACGACGATACCGCATGAGCCGGAAAGCCGTGCGATGCCGGCGGGCGTTTCGTAGTGGTCCTTCAGCGCGAGGCAAAGGGCGTTGGCGATGTCCAAGGCTTGGGCCGCATCCAGTTCCGAGGGCAGGATGAAGCCGAATTCGTCGCCCCCAATTCGCGCGATTGTGGTGCCGGGCTGCAGGATCTTGCGGAAGCGCCTGGCGGTCTCGACGAGAACCGAGTCACCGGCTGCATGGCCGAACACGTCGTTGACCGGCTTGAAGCCATCGAGGTCGATCAGGCCGATCACCGGAGGCTTGCCGCCCGCCGCCGTCCTCATCACCTGGTCGATTTTCTCGAAGAAGCTGCGCCGGTTGTCGAGGCCGGTCAGTTGGTCCTCAAGCGCGTGCTTGGCGTTCAGGACGCCGAGTTGCTCGGTCTCCTTCTGCTTTTGTTCGAGAATGTCGGAGATGCGCACGATCGACACGAAGTTGTCGAAATTGCTGTGCGTGACGTGGATGAAGGCAAGCGAGATGAAGCAGACACTGATCGAGATGGCCGTGAACACGGGCTGGCCGCTGAACATGAAGTTGCCGATCAGGATGAAGAAGACGCTGCCTGCCGTGACCAGTGCGGCCGGCGGGAGGTTCATCAGGCAGAAGACACAGGAAATGGCCGAGATCGACAGGAAGAAGGCGATGTGGCTCTGCTGGTAGGCATCGCCGAAGGGGTACAAGCTGACACCCCAGAAGCCGAAGCAGATGGAAAAGAGGCCGGCGAGCACGACGGTGCCGCGCATTTTGCGGACGGCCTGTTCGGGCGTCGGACGGTCGTTGCGCCGCAGATGCCATTTGGCCAGACGCACGATGCAGATGAGCGACAGGAAGCCCGGAACGTAGAGCGTCTGCCATTGCGGGGCCGCCCCATGGTGAGTCCATGCGAGTGCCGCCGCGTTCACCATCAGCAGGATGTAGAGAATCGGAATTTGCTGCGTCAGCGCGGCATATTGTGCGATCGCGAAACGCTCGTTTCCCACGTCGACATTGAAGAGAAATGACTTACGAAAAAACTGCAACACAACCAGGCACCCCCAACGGCTGCAGTTAAGAAGAGAAGCATTGAAATATCGTATAGACTGCTGGACATACGGGGATCGTAATGCACAGTTTGCCAGCCTTGCTCTCAGCAGGCACGAACGCTATAGGCACCCGCACGCCTGAAAATCCCGGAGTTTTCGCATGTCTGTCGATATCGCAACGGTAAAGCGCGTTGCCCGTCTGTCCCGCCTTGCGGTGAGCGACGAGGATGCACAGCGCATGGTCGGCGAGCTCAACGTCATCCTCGGCTTCGTCGAGCAACTGGACGAGGTCGACGTGAGCGGCGTCGAGCCGATGACCTCGGTGATTGCCATGGACATGAAGAAGCGCGCCGACGTCGTCACCGATGGCGACAAGGCTGCCGATATCGTGGCCAATGCGCCGGCTTCCGAAGAAGGCTTCTTCCTCGTCCCGAAAGTCGTGGAGTAGGCTGTGGATCTGGCTATCGCAGCCGAAACGCCTCTTCAGGACGATGTGCGTGACATGGTCAGCGCGCTGAACGCTCACATGATTCCGTTGACGCCGCGCGAGTTCCAGTTCCAGCTGACGGTCGAGCAGATGGCCGAGCCTTCGGTGACGGTGTTCGTCGCGCGCAATGGAGATGGAAACGCTGTCGGCATGGCGTCGCTGAAAGAGCATGGGGAAGGCCTCGGCGAGGTGAAGCGCATGTTTACCAAGCCCGAAGTGCGCGGCCAGCGCGTCGGCTCCGCGCTTTTGCGTCAGGTCGAGCAACGCGCTCGGGATCGCGGCCTGTCTCGCCTCGTTCTCGAGACGGGGGAGGCGCCGGGTTTCGAGGCCGCGTGGCGCATCTACGAGCGCAGCGGTTTTACCCAGTGCGGCGCTGTCCTCGACTATCCTGATTCCGGTTATTCCAGATTTTACGAAAAGAAGTTTGCCTGATGTCCGAACTGACCCGCCTGACCATCGCCGAAGCTCGCGAAAAGATGCGCGCACGCGACCTTTCCTCGGTCGAACTGACGGATGCCTATCTGAGCGCGATCGACGCCGCGAATCCCTCGATCAATGCCTATGTGACGGTGACGGCCGACAAGGCGCGCGCCATGGCAAAGCGTTCGGACGAGCGCATGGCGAGCGGTGAGGCGGGAGCACTCGAAGGAATCCCGCTTGGCATCAAGGATCTTTTTGCGACGGAAGGCGTCCATACGCAGGCCTGCAGCCATATCCTGAACAGCTTCGAGCCGCGCTACGAATCAACCGTCACGTCCAACCTCTGGAACGACGGCGCCGTCATGCTCGGCAAGCTGAACATGGACGAGTTCGCCATGGGCTCGTCCAACGAGACGTCCTATTACGGCCCGGTCGTGAACCCCTGGCGCGTCGAAGGCTCCAACAAGAGCCTCGTGCCCGGCGGCTCCTCCGGTGGCTCCGCGGCAGCCGTTGCCGCCGAACTCTGCGCCGGTGCTACCGCGACCGACACGGGCGGCTCCATCCGCCAGCCGGCCGCATTCACCGGCACGGTCGGCATTAAGCCGACCTATGGCCGCTGCTCGCGCTTCGGCATCGTCGCCTTCGCATCGTCGCTGGATCAGGCTGGTCCGATCGCTCGCGACGTGCGCGATGCGGCGATAATGCTGCGTTCCATGGCCTCGACCGATGCCAAGGACACGACCTCGGTCGATCGCGCTGTTCCGGATTACGAGGCCGCAGTCGGCCGTTCGGTCAAGGGCCTGAAGATCGGCATTCCGAAGGAGTACCGCGTCGACGGCATGCCGGGCGAGATCGACGCGCTCTGGCAGCAGGGCATTGACTGGCTGAAGGAAGCCGGCGCCGAAATCGTCGAGATTTCGCTGCCGCACACCAAATACGCGCTGCCCGCCTATTACATCGTGGCACCGGCCGAAGCGTCGTCGAACCTCGCGCGCTACGACGGCGTGCGCTACGGCCTGCGCCAGCAGGGCCGCGACATTCTGGAAATGTACGAGAAGACCCGCGCCGAAGGCTTTGGCGAGGAGGTTCAGCGCCGCATCATGATCGGCACCTATGTGCTTTCCGCCGGCTATTACGACGCTTACTACCTGAAGGCGCAGAAGGTCCGCACGCTGATCAAACGTGATTTCGAGACCGTCTTTGCCGATGGCGTCGATGCGATCCTGACGCCGGCAACGCCATCTGCAGCCTTCGAGATCGGCGATGCCGAAATGGCAGCCGATCCGGTCAAGATGTACTTGAACGACATCTTCACGGTCACGGTGAACATGGCCGGCCTTCCGGGCATCGCCGTGCCGGCGGGCACTTCGACGGATGGACTGCCGCTCGGTTTGCAGCTGATCGGCCGGCCCTTCGACGAAGAGACGCTCTTTGCCGCAGCCAGCGTCGTGGAGAAGGCTGCCGGCCGCTTCACGCCAAAGCGTTGGTGGTAATCCGACCAGCCAAACGCAGTGATGCCGCGAAACTCGCGGAGATCGGATATCGTGCCTGGGAAGACCGCCTGTCGGTTTGGGCATCGGGCCAGACAAACGTCGCGAGCCTTCGCCGCAACGCGATGGACTCCTATCTCACCTTCACGAGTCGCAGCTGGTCTCTGATCCGCGTTGCCGAGGAGGATGGCATGCCCGTCGGCTGGGGCGCCCATGAAGACCCACTCGACGTAGAAACAGCCAGGCCAAACGCCATTTCAGATCTCTGGATCGATCCCGACTTTCAGCGGCGCGGTCACGGCGCGAAGCTGCTCACCTGTCTGGAAGACGAGATCGTCGAGGCGGGACACGAGACTGCCGAGCTCGAAACCCATGCCCGCAATCACGAGGCGATCGCGTTCTATCGCCGCTATGGCTATACGGTGATCTGGCTTTCGACGGTCTATTCCGCATCGCTCGACCGCGACATTGAAAAGGTCGGAATGTCGAAGCGCCTGGTGCATGAGCCCGAAATTGAGATCTACGGACCTGCTTGATGGTATTGCGTCGCAGGGAAAGCGGATCGGCAGCAGCGCCAAAGTCCTTGCGCCGGGCAGCCCGATGTTCTAGCCAAAACCCACCCTCAAGGCCATTGAAGAGCGTCACCGCATGACCATCGTCGATACCCGCACACCCGATCCGAAGCGCTTCATCCCCGGTGCCACCGGCGATTGGGAAGTCGTCATCGGTATGGAGGTGCATGCGCAGGTGACGAGCAAGTCGAAGCTCTTTTCCGGTGCATCGACAGAGTTCGGCAAGGCGCCGAACGCCAACGTCTCGCTCGTCGATGCCGCGATGCCCGGCATGCTGCCGGTCATCAACGAGGAATGCGTGAAGCAGGCGGTGCGCACCGGCCTCGGCCTCAAGGCCCAGATCAACAAGCGCTCGATCTTTGACCGCAAGAACTATTTCTACCCGGACCTGCCGCAGGGCTACCAGATCTCCCAGTTCAAAGACCCGATCGTCGGCGAAGGCAAGATCGTGATCTCGGTCGGACCGGACCGTAAGGGCGAGTTCGAAGACATCGAAATCGGCATCGAGCGGCTGCACCTGGAACAGGATGCCGGCAAGTCGATGCACGACCAGCATCCGACCATGTCCTATGTGGACCTGAACCGCTCGGGCGTCGCGCTGATGGAAATCGTTTCCAAGCCGGATCTGCGCTCTTCCGACGAGGCGAAGGCCTATCTCACCAAGCTGCGCACCATTCTGCGTTACCTCGGCACCTGCGACGGCAACATGGACGAAGGCTCCATGCGGGCCGACGTCAACGTGTCCGTGCGCAAGCCAGGCGGCGACTTCGGAACGCGCTGCGAGATCAAGAACGTCAACTCCATTCGCTTCGTCGGCCAGTCCATCGAATACGAAGCGCGCCGCCAGATCGCCATTCTGGAAGAGGGTGGCTCGATCGACCAGGAGACGCGCCTGTTCGATCCGGGCAAGGGTGAGACCCGCTCCATGCGCTCCAAGGAAGACGCGCACGACTATCGCTATTTCCCCGATCCGGACCTTTTGCCGCTTGAGTTCGACGATGCGTTCATCGAAGAGCTTGCAGCACATCTGCCGGAACTGCCGGACGACAAGAAGGCGCGGCTGATCGAGACGGTAGGGCTTTCCGTCTATGACGCCTCCATCCTGGTGTCCGACAAAGCGATTGCCGATTATTTCGAACGCGCCGCCAAGGGCCGCGACGGCAAGCTCGTCGCCAACTGGGTGATCAACGACCTCCTGGGTGCCCTGAACAAAGCCGGCCAATCCATTGAAGAGACTCCGGTTTCGCCCGATCAGCTCGGCGGCATCGTCGACCTCATCAAGGCCGAAGTGATCTCCGGCAAGATCGCCAAGGATCTCTTTGAGATCGTCTGGAACGAGGGCGGCGATCCGGCTGCCATCGTCGAAGAACGCGGCATGAAGCAGGTCACCGATACCGGCGCGATCGAGAAGGCCGTGGATGAGATCATTGCCGCAAACCCCGACCAGGTGGAAAAGGCGAAGGCCAAGCCCTCGCTCGCCGGCTGGTTCGTGGGGCAGGTGATGAAGGCGACCGGCGGCAAGGCGAATCCGCAGGCGGTCAATGCGCTGGTCAAGGCCAAGCTCGGCCTCGAGGACTGATCGAATGTTCTTCGTACGAACGGCGATGAAGGCCGATCTTCCCGCCGTTCAAACTCTGCTGACTGAAACGTGGCACGCGACCTATGACACGCTCTACGGCGTGGAGAAGGTCGCGGAGATCACGCGCTCCTGGCATTCGGTGGAAGCGCTCCAGACGCGCCTGTCGCGGCCGCAATCGGAGTTTCTGGTTGCCGATGACGGCAAGCGGATCGGCGGGATGGCCTATGCGGCCCGCTCCGACAAGGATGTGGTCCTGCTCCACCAGATTTACGTGCACCCATCGCTGCAGCGCCAGGGTATCGGCCGCGATCTCTTCGCCGAGATCGAAACCTGCTTCGACGGGGCGAAGCGCATCCGCCTGGAGGTCGAGCCCGAAAACGAAGCCGCATGCGCTTTTTACCGCGCCCACGGGTTCGTGGAGGTCGGGCGCACCGAAAATTGCGGAGCCGACGGTTCCGGCATCCCGGCACTGGTGATGGAAAAGCCGCTTACCTGAGCGATCTTCAATGCGGCGCGCTTGCTCGCCACAATGTCCCGCTTGCTTTTGCGCTTGATTGGACGCATGCACGGCGTTCCACTATTCTTGGCCAAACCCAGTCTGATCCGGATAAATCGATGGAAGAGTTTCACAAGGTCCGCCGCCTTCCGCCCTACGTCTTCGAACAGGTCAACCGCCTGAAGGCGAGCGCGCGAGCGGCCGGCGCCGACATCATCGATCTCGGCATGGGAAATCCGGATCTGCCGACGCCGAAGGCCGTCGTCGACAAGCTGTGCGACGTCGTGCGCGATCCTCGCACCCACCGCTACTCGTCCTCGCGCGGTATCCCAGGCCTTCGCAAGGCTCAGGCAGCCTATTACGCTCGCCGCTTCGGCGTAAAGCTGAACCCTGACACGCAGGTCATCGCGACGCTCGGCTCCAAGGAAGGCTTCGCCAATATGGCGCAGGCGATCACCGCGCCGGGCGATGTCATCCTGTGCCCAGATCCGACCTATCCCATCCACGCCTTCGGCTTCCTGATGGCAGGCGGCGTGATCCGCTCCATGTCGGTCAAGCCCGACGACCAGTTCTTCGTCGCGATCGAGCGCGCCGTGCGCCATTCGATCCCAAAGCCGCTCGCGCTGATCCTCAACTATCCGTCGAACCCGACCGCCTACACGGCCGACCTCGATTTCTACAAGGAAGCGGTCGCGCAGGCGAAGAAGCACGACATCATCATCCTGTCGGATCTTGCCTATTCGGAGATCTATTTCGACGACAATGCGCCGCCGCCGTCGGTCCTGCAGGTGCCGGGTGCAATGGATGTGGCGGTGGAATTCACCTCCATGTCGAAGACCTTTTCCATGCCCGGCTGGCGCATGGGCTTTGCCGTCGGCAACGAGCGGCTGATTGCGGCGCTGTCTCGGGTCAAATCCTATCTCGATTACGGTGCCTTCACGCCAATCCAGGTTGCGGCGTCAGCTGCGCTCAACGGCGATGGCTCCGACATCGAAGAGGTGCGCAGCATCTACAAGCGTCGCCGCGACGTGCTGGTGGATAGCTTCAGCAAGGCGGGCTTCGACGTGCCGCCGCCGGCCGCCACCATGTTCGCCTGGGCTCCGATCCCGGAAAAGTTCAAGTCGCTCGGTTCGCTGGAATTTTCGAAACTTCTGGTCGAGAAGGCAGATGTCGCCGTGGCGCCCGGCATCGGTTTCGGCGAGCAGGGCGACGACTATGTGCGTATCGCACTGGTGGAGAACGAGCACCGCATCCGCCAGGCCGCGCGCAACATCAAGCGCTTCCTTGCAACGGCGGACGAGACGATGCACAACGTCATCGCGCTGAACGCACGGCGCTGATGCCTTTCGGCCGCGGGCATCTATCCGCGGTCCTTCCAAGCCGAACGATGGAAATTCCATGTCTGAACCGCTGAAAATCGGGATCGCAGGTCTCGGTACCGTTGGAGCCGCGCTCGTCCACGTCCTCGTGTCGCGCTATGCGCTGCTTGCCGAAGCCTGTGGCCGGCCGATCGAGATCGTCGCCGTGTCGGCGCGCGATCGCGAACGCAACCGCGGCATCGACCTGCGCGCGATGACATGGTTCGACGATCCGATCGAACTGGCGAAGACCGGCGAGATCGACGTCTTCGTCGAACTGATCGGCGGCGCGGCCGATCCGGCCTTGAGCGCGGTCGAAGCGGCCCTGTCGCGTGGCATCCATGTCGTTACCGCCAACAAGGCGCTGCTCGCCAAACATGGCGTCCGGCTGGCGGCGCTCGCGGAAGAGAAAGGCGTTCTCCTCAATTTCGAAGCGGCCGTCGCGGGTGGCATCCCGGTCATCAAGGCCATGCGCGAGTCGCTGACGGGCAACCGCGTCAGCCGCCTCTACGGCATCATGAACGGCACGGCGAACTACATCCTGACGACCATGGAGCGCGAAGGCCTGAGCTTCGAGGCGTGCCTCAAGGAAGCGCAGCGCCTCGGTTATGCGGAAGCGGATCCGACCTTCGACATCGAGGGCAACGACACCGCGCATAAGCTTGCCATCCTGACGAGCCTTGCCTTCGGCACCGAAATCGCAGCCGACGATATCTATCTCGAGGGTATCTCCAACATCTCGATCGACGACATCCGCGCCGCCGACGATCTCGGCTACCGCATCAAGCTACTTGGCGTCGCGCAGCGCACCGATTCCGGCATCGAGCAGCGCGTTCATCCCACCATGGTGCCGAAGGATAGCGTCATAGGCCGGGTCGACGGCGTGACGAACGCCGTCGCGATCGAATCCGACGTGCTCGGCGAGTTGATCATGTCGGGCCCAGGTGCGGGCGGTGACGCGACCGCGTCGGCGGTGATGGGTGACATCGCCGATATCGCCAAGAGTCGTCCCGGCATCCAGCACGGCCCTGCGCTCGGCAAGCCTGCAGCCAAGCTCGTTCCCTACAAACGCGCCAAGATGCGCAGCCATGAGGGTGGCTATTTCATTCGCGTCACCGTGCAGGACAAGGCCGGTGTCTTCGCGTCGATTGCAACGCACATGGCGGAGAATACGATCTCTCTCGAATCCATCGTCCAGCGCGCCAAGCACACGTCGCCGGCCGGCAGCGGCCGCCAGACGGTCGTGCTCGTCACTCATGCGACCACCGAATCATCCGTTCGGGCGGCTGTTCAGGCCATGGTCGCGGATGGCTATACGATCGGTGCGCCGCAGGTGATCCGGATTGAGCGTCCGAAAGCGGCTTGAGCCAGCGGATCGCTTGGCGAAGACCCGTTTCTAGGAGGCCCGTACTCGGGAAGCCGGTTCAAAGGAAGACGGAATAGAGATGGCGCCGATATCGGGAGAGGTCAGCCGCGCATTTCTCGATGTCGAGCGCTCGCTGACGGGCCAGCGCTGGGTGCAGCGCCTCGATCAGGCCGGCCTCAACCAGGCGCTCGCGATTTCCCAGTCTCTCGGGCTTTCTGAACTGGTGGCGCGGGTGATGGTCGGCCGCGGTGTGACCATGGGTGACGCCGTCGACTTTCTCGATCCGACGCTGAAACGTCTGATGCCCGACCCGTCGACGCTGACCGACATGGACCGGGCGGCCGAGCGCTTGGCGGCAGCCATCATCATCGGTGAACGCATCGCCATTTTCGGAGACTATGATGTCGACGGCGCATGTTCGTCGGCGCTCATGAAGCGGTTCCTCGACCATTTCGGTATCCAGAGCGAAATCTACATCCCGGACCGCATTTTCGAAGGTTACGGGCCGAATGTCGCGGCCATCGAGGAGCTGATCGATCGCGGCAACCGGCTGATCGTGACCGTCGACTGTGGCTCGACGAGCCATGAGTCGCTGGCTGCTGCCGCCGCGCGCGGAATCGATGTGGTGGTGATCGACCACCATCAGGTCGGCAATGTGCTTCCGCCATGCGCTGCGTTGGTCAATCCCAACCGGGAAGACGATCTTTCGGGCCAGGGTCACCTCTGCGCTGCCGGTGTCGTGTTCCTGACGCTGGTCGCCACCCTCCGGCTCCTGCGCATGCGCCAGCAGCCGGGGCATCAGACGATGAACCTCCTGTCGCTGCTCGATCTCGTGGCGCTCGGCACCGTATGCGACGTGGTGCCTCTGAAGGGGCTGAACCGCGCTTTCGTGACCAAGGGGCTCGTCGCTGCCCGCCAGCTGGCCAATCCGGGCCTGGCTGCGCTGGTGCGCGTTGCCGGGATTGGCGGACCCATCACGCCCTATCATTTTGGGTTCATGATCGGCCCGCGCATCAATGCCGGCGGGCGCATTGGTGATGCCGCCCTTGGCAGCCGACTGCTGACCATTGAGGACCGGGCACAGGCCGACCAGATCGCCATCCAGCTCGACGGGCTGAACCGCGAACGCCAGGCGATGGAAACGGCGATGCTGGAGGAGGCGGAAGCCGAAGCGCTGGCGGAATATGCCAACGGCTCGGGCCCGGCCGTTTTCGTTACGGCGCGCGAGGGCTGGCATCCTGGCATCGTCGGTCTCATCGCTTCGCGCCTGAAAGATCGGTTGCGCAGGCCGGCATTCGCCATCGCTTTTGACAGCCAGGGCAAGGGCTCGGGCTCCGGGCGATCAATTGCCGGGTTCGATCTCGGCCGGGCGGTGCGCGCAGCGGTGGATCGGGGGCTGCTGGTCAAGGGCGGCGGTCATGCCATGGCGGCCGGCCTCACGGTCGAGCGCTCGCGGCTCGGCGCGCTTCGTGCTTTTCTGGAAGAGCAGGCCGCGAAAAAGGTGGCGAGCCTCGTGGCCGACAGCACGTTGCAGATCGATGGTGCGCTTTCAGCGACAGGCGCGACGCTAGCCCTCTTCGATCTTCTCGAATCGGCCGGCCCCTATGGCGCCGGCCATCCGCAACCCATTTTCGCCCTGCCGCGCCATCGCCTGGTGGATGTGCGAACCGTCGGCAAGGGCCATGTGAAGATCAGTGCCGCCGCAGCCGATGGCAGGCGTGTCGATGGCATCGCGTTTCGCGCTGCCGACAGCGAACTGGGGCAGGGACTGCTCGCCGGGCAAGGGCTGTCGTTTCACTTCGCGGGAACGCTCACTGCAGACCATTGGCAGGGAACGCAACGTGTCCAACTGAGACTGCTGGACGCCGCTCGGGCTGATTGATCGGGAACTGAAGATCGGTTGCTCTGGCGAGCAAGCAGCGCAGCGACCGAACTCGGTCGGCTGTGACTGTATGGTGACTGCTTTAGGAGAGGGGTGGCACGCCCTAGGGGAGTCGAACCCCTCTTTCCAGAATGAAAATCTGGCGTCCTAACCGATAGACGAAGGGCGCATGCCGTGGTCGCCGCGAGGCGATGGGCGTCTTATAGTCAGGTGATCTGGTTCCCGCAAGCGCCAAACCGACCGATTTCGAAAAAAAATGACAGAAGAATGTGGTTTTTTGAGTCGGTGTTTTGTCAAGCCCAAACAAGGGCTTGCATGCATCAGCTGCGACGGCGGCAGCGCCAGTTCCAGTCGCGCTTCGAGCCGATATCCACATGCACGGAATCGGTATGGCAGTAGGTGCCAACACCGCCGCGGCCGGGCAGGCTGCGGGCGAACTCCGCGATGTCCCACTTGCTCACGCCCGGCACCTGAATGTCGGCCGCTTCGCAATACATGTGCCGCGATTCCATCGCGCCGCCGACCTTGCGATTATAGGCACGATCGCGGAAACCGGAGGTGACGAGAACAGGCCGGCCGAAATGGGCTTCGATACGCTTCAGGGTCTGAACCAGTTGAGGCTTGAGGCAGGCGACGTCGACGCGCTCGTGTTGCGTCCGCAACCGGCCGCCGGCAAGTCCGGCGATGCCGGCTGCAGAGGCAAGCCGAACCGTGCCGTTGTCGTCGGAATAGGAATTGTAATCGAAACCGTCGCGGTGCTGGAGCTGGTAGAGCGATCCGACTTCGCGGACGCCTGGCAGCACCGGTCCATCGGTGTTGGCGACACTCAGGCGGGCGCGTGGCGGGCTCGATTCGATGGAAGCCGTGGTGATCTGCGCGGGTGGTGCTTCTTCGGCAAACTCGTCTTCCGTCTCCACCGTCTCGTCTTCGGCAGCGCCAAGATCGATGATCGGCTGCGGTGCGCGATCATTCGACTGCTGAATGACCGGGCGCGGTTCGGCATCATCACCGCCATTGCGCGAAAAGAGACGGGCGAACGGGGAAGGGCCCCGGTCCGTCTCTTCCGACAAAGCGTTGACGGGCGCGGATGTCGAAGCCTGCTCGGCCGAGGCCACCTGCTGCGGCTCACCGGCGATGGCGGCCCGCGCAGTCGGATTCGCAACCTCTCCCGGCGCCGCGGCAGCGACGGCCTGCTCGGTCTCGGCTTGTGGCTGTGGTGCGACGGCTTCGGATGCGACAGTCTCGGCTTCTGGAACCGGAACGGTCTGCGTCGCAGCAGTCTCTACGGCTGCTTCGGCTTCGGCATCCGCTGTGGCGGTATCGGCAGAGGCGGCATCACCCGCTACCGTCGCAGCCGCGTTGCTCACCGGCGCATTGGCGCCAGACGCACCAACGCTGCTCGAAGGTCGGCTGATCGCCGAAGTGGTGATGGATGGATCGCCGTTGAAACCGAGCTGACCATCGTCGGAGACTGCGCATGCCGACAGCAATCCGAGAAGGGCGGTGGCCCCCGCCAGTCGCTTCAGAATATGGGCTGTCCGGCTGCGTCTTTCGACCTGCAATACCCCGTCCCCGCTCGTCCCGCTCTCAATATATGGCGAGCGTTTTAAGCAACTCGGCCGATATTGTCCATGCCCCCTGAGATTTCAGGGTCCAAACCGAATCACATGACCTTTCGGCCGATGAAAATCCGTGCGTTGGACATGGGAGAGCGAGACGGTGGAAACGATATTGTGTCGATGTTCGATGCGATTACCAGCTGCCGGTATTCTCCATCGAAGCCCATGGCTCTTGGCGCGGCAAGGCATCGCCTTTCTGTAGCAATTCGATCGAAATGCCATCCGGCGAGCGCACGAAGGCCATGTGCCCGTCGCGGGGCGGGCGGTTGATCGTGATGCCCGCGTTCTGCAGCTTGCTGCAAAGAGCGTAGATGTCGTCGACCACGTAGGCGAGATGACCGAAATTGCGCCCGCCGGTATAATCTTCCGGGTCCCAGTTGTAGGTGAGCTCTACCATCGGTGCGCGCTCGCTCTCGGCCCGCGCCTTGTCCTCGGGAGCCGCCAGGAAGACCAGGGTGAAACGACCCTGTTCGTTTTCCATGCGCCGGATTTCCACAAGGCCCAGCTTGTTGCAGTAAAAGTCGAGTGAGGCGTCCAGATCGCGCACGCGCACCATCGTGTGGAGATAACGCATCGGGGTGTCCTTTCATTTTGGTTCGGTCAGCCCGTAGGTAGGCGCAAGCGTGGCGCACACAATGCCGCCTCGTATGATTGGTCCTGTATTCATGGAAAAGTAACACTTGCGCAGAACGCCCTTTGCGATGCTATTCTGACAGACGAGAATCAAGATTACTTGGCTCGCATGACAAAGGCGGTAGGGGATGGGGGACAGCTCCTCGCATAAGGAATTTCGGCTCGACGACGCGGTCCTTAGCGATCCCGTCGACCTGATGGAGATTTCCGGCACCATCAAATGGTTCGATGTTGCCAAAGGTTTCGGCTTCATCGTGCCTGACAACGGGATGGAAGACGTTCTTCTACATGTCACCTGTCTGCGCCGCGATGGCTACCAGACCGTCATGGAAGGCACGCGCGTCGTGTGTGAGATCCAGAAGCGGGATCGGGGCTACCAGGCCTTCCGCGTACTTTCGATGGATCAGTCTAACCTGCCGCATCCCTCGCAGCTGCCGCCGGCACGCACCAAGGTTCAGGTGACGCCGACGAGCGGGCTCGAGCGCGCCATCGTCAAATGGTTCAACCGCACCAAGGGATTCGGATTCGTCTCGCGCGGCGAGGGGACCGAGGACATTTTCGTGCACATGGAAACGCTGCGTCGCTTCGGTCTGGCCGAACTGCGTCCCGGTCAGGTCGTGCTGGTTCGCTTCGGTCCGGGAAGCAAAGGCCTTATGGCTGCCGAAATTCACCCCGACAACGACAGTCCGTTCCCGCAATCGCACTGATCAATCGGAGTGCAGATGATCTTTTCCCGCCGCCATCTGGTTGCGAGCGCCGCATCGGCGCTTTTTCTTTTTATCGCAGCACCGCTTCAAGCCCAGGACCAGCAGGGTGAGCCCTCGCTGCTGCCGGTCCATGAGGAGCGTCTGGTCATCGAGACCTCCGAAGGCAGCTTCGATTATTCCGTGGAACTGGCCCTCAACGGGCGCGATCGTGCCTCGGGCCTGATGTTCCGCGAACAGATGGATGACGATCACGGCATGCTCTTCCGCTTCGAGGAGCCGCGCCAGATCACCATGTGGATGCGCAACACGCTGATCCCGCTGGACATGATCTTCATCCGCGGGGACGGAACGGTCGCCGGCCATCACGCAGATGCCGTTCCACTGTCGGAAGCCGTCATCGCTTCGCCCGAGCCGGTTCTCTTCGTGCTGGAGCTGAATGCCGGCAAGGCCGAGGAAATGGGACTGGCCGAAGGCGATCGCGTCTCCCACCCGATCGTCGCTGAAGCGGCCGGCGCGCAATAGCGCTTGTCGAGAGGGACGTGCCGCCAGGTGCCCGCTGTTCAGACGGCGGGCTCGCGTCAGGCGGCGGTCGCGAACAATCCGTCGAGCTCAGCGGTTGCAGCCAGGCTCTCGAAGGTCGGCCGCGCCAGCACATAGCCTTGCACCAGCCGCACGCCAAGGTCGCGCAGCACCTTCAGCTCTCCAATCGTCTCCACACCTTCGCACAGCGGCACGACACCGAGATCGTCCAGCATCGCCAGCGTATGGCGAACGATCGTGCGCTTGACGGGATTGGTGTCGATATCCCGGATCAGCTCCATGTCGAGCTTCACGATGTCGGGCTGGAATTGGGAGAGAAGTGCCAGGCCCGCGTGACCGGCGCCGAAATCGTCGATGGCCGTCTTGAAGCCCATGTCGCGATAGGTGCGCAGGATATGCAGCACATGCGCGGTATCGAGCCGCTCGTCCTCCGTGAACTCGAAGATGATCCGATCCAGCGGAAAGCCTGTCTTTATTGCGGTGGCCAGCGTCACGCGAATGCAGGCGCGGGGTTCATAGACGGCATTCGGCATGAAATTGATCGAAAGCTTCGTCGGCGCCTGCCGATCGAACAGCGTGGCCGCGAGTTCGATCGCTTTCACGCGGCACTGCTGATCGAAGGCGTAGCGGTTGTGGTCCTTGATCTGGCCGAGCACATGACCGGCACCTTCGCCGGAAAGACCCCGGACCAGCGCTTCATGCGCAAACACGTCACCCGATGAAATGTCTATGATGGGCTGAAACGCCATGGAGAAAGCGACATCGAGGTCGCTTCCGTCGCGACAGCCCGTGCAATTGATTCCCATGAACGCACCTCTCCCAATCAGCCAGATCGCATTGATAGGCGGGCGAGCCCTAAAATTTCGTTGCAATTGCATGGACCGCCGTCGTCGAATGTGGATACGCCATGGCGCTACCGGCGCGATTTCCAAGCATCGGCAGATTTTCTCCTTGCGCGCCATCCGCCGCAAAGGTAGGGGTCTCGCGTCGGCGGAGCGTAGCGCAGCCTGGTAGCGCATCTGGTTTGGGACCAGAGGGTCGCAGGTTCGAATCCTGCCGCTCCGACCAATCAAACTTTCCCGCGACGAGCAGGTAAGGGGAGACGCTGAGGCATCATGACGGCCAGGATCTACCGCCCCGCAAAGACGGCAATGCAATCCGGCAAGGCCAAGACCCAGGATTGGGTGCTTCGCTATGAGCCCGAAATTCCCCGCTCGATCGACCCGATGATGGGCTACACCTCTTCGCGCGACATGAAGCAGCAGATCAATCTGAGCTTCGATACCCGCGAGGCCGCCATCGACTACGCCGAACGCAACGGCATTCCCTATCGCGTCATCGAGCCGAAAGAGCCGAAGCGGAGCCGGGTCGCCTATTCCGACAATTTCCGCTATGACCGAAAGATGCCCTGGACGCACTGACGCCACCGTCAGCGCCCGCACGGCCCCTTAGCTCAGCTGGATAGAGCACCGGCCTTCTAAGCCGATGGTCGCAGGTTCGAATCCTGCAGGGGTCGCCATTGGGCGTTCTGCGCATGCCGTCAAATCGCCGGCACCCCGAAGGCTATGCCATTCTTTCAGAAACCAAGCTGGTATCGTGCGGCTCATGAAGGTCCGCCGACGTGCAGGTCGATTGCACGCCATTCTCTTCGGCAGACGGTGTTTGACAGCCACGGTCGGACACATCGTCGCTATGCGCGAAAAGGTGACTGGCCTTTCGAGGGCGCAATCCGGTAAGGCAGGGCATTCGAAGAGCCGGCGGACCCGAAAATAGCGTGACCATAGCCGATATCTCCATCTTCACGGCCATCTTGGCGGGCGCGATCTCGTTTCTGTCGCCCTGCGTACTGCCGTTGGTGCCGCCCTATCTCTGTTACATGGCCGGCGTGAGCGTCGAGGATTTCCGCGCGGAGCCGGCAGGCGCCGGCGGTGCGGTGGTGGCGACGCGCACGCGGCGTGCCGTGTTGCCGGCAGCGGTCATCTTCACGCTTGGTTTCGCGACCGTCTTCGTTGCACTCGGCGCTGGCGCATCGCAGATCGGGGCGCTCCTGCGCTCCAACATCATGCTCTTGTCGCAGGTCGGCGGCATCGTCATCATCGCCATGGGCCTGCATTTCCTCGGCGCGTTCCGGATCGGTATTCTCAACCGGGAAATGCGTTTCCAGGGTGCGGGAAAGCCGGCGACGCTCACCGGCGCCTATGTGATGGGTCTCGCCTTCGCGTTCGGCTGGACGCCCTGCATCGGGCCGGTTCTCGGCGCGATCCTTGGTGTTGCGGCTTCGCGCCAGACCGTGGGCGACGGCGCGCTCCTGCTTTCGGCCTATTCGCTGGGGCTTGCCATTCCGTTCTGGATCGCAGCCGCCTTCTCCGGCCATTTCATGCGGTTCCTCACGCGCTTTCGGCGTCACCTCGGCGCCGTGGAGAAGATCATGGGCGCGCTGCTTGTCTTCACCGGCATCATGTTCCTGACCGGCGGCATGGCGCGCTTTGCGTTTTGGCTGCTGGAGACATTCCCGGTCCTCGGCACGATCGGCTGACGGTGAAATCGCGCGCATCGCGTGCGCTCTGTCACATGCTTGCCGCATCGCCCACGCATAGGCCATAGTCCGCGTCGCTAGACGGACAGCTTCGACCATGGCCGAAAAACCAAAACGCCTGCCGCCAACCATGCGCATCAGGAACTACTTCCTGACGGGCCTGATCATCTGTGCGCCGCTGGCCATTACCGCCTATCTCACATGGTCGTTCATCATGTGGGTCGATGGCTGGGTGAAGCCCTATGTGCCGCGGGTCTATAATCCCGATACGTATTTGCCGTTTTCGGTGCCGGGCTTCGGGCTCGTTGCGGCGCTGATCTTCATCACGATCGTCGGCTTCCTCACCGCCAACATCATCGGGCGCACGCTGATCGATGTCGGCGAAAGCCTGCTCGATCGCATGCCGATCGTGCGCAGCATCTACAAGGGCCTGAAGCAGATCTTCCAGACCGTGCTGGCCGAGCAATCAAATTCCTTCAAGCAGGCGGGCCTGATCGAGTATCCGCGCACCGGTCTCTGGTCGATCGTTTTCCTGGCGACCGACACGAAGGGCGAGATCGGTCACAGGCTGGAAGAGCGCGGTGAGGACACCGTGTCGGTGTTCCTGCCGACGACGCCGAACCCAACCTCCGGCTACCTGCTCTTCGTCGAGCGAAAGGACGTCATCATTCTGGACATGACGGTGGAGGAGGCGGCCAAGATGATCATCTCCGCAGGCCTCGTCGCGCCGGATTATCAGCCGAAGCTGAAGGCACTGGCCGAGGCGCACCGCAAGGACGAGCCACGGCCGGCTGCCTGATCATCCGGCGCGCAGAAGCCGGATCGCCTCGTCACGGCGGAAGAGGTAGAGCAGGGCACGCAGTGCCTGTCCCCGCGGGCTGGCAAGCTCGGGATCGGTCTCCAGGATGTATCGCGCATCGTTGCGGGCCGTTTCGAGCAGATCCCCATGTGTCTCCAGGCTCGCGAAACGGAAGCCCGGCGTGCCCGATTGCCGCGTGCCGAGAAGCTCGCCTTCACCGCGCAGCTTCAGATCTTCCTCGGCAATGACGAACCCGTCCTCGGTGTCGCGCATCACGCCGAGGCGCGCCCGGCCGGTCTCGGAGAGCGGCGATTTATAGAGGAGGATGCATGACGATGCCTCGTCGCCCCGGCCGACGCGCCCACGCAACTGGTGCAACTGGGCAAGCCCGAAGCGTTCGGCATGTTCGATGACGATGATGGTCGCGTCCGGCACGTCGACGCCGACCTCGATGACGGTGGTCGCCACGAGGAGCCGGGTCTCGCCGTTCTTGAACGCCATCATCGCGGCGTCCTTTTCCGGCCCGCTCATGCGGCCGTGCACGAGCCCGACCTTTGGCCCGAGGACGGACGCCAACAGCTTGTGCCGCTCATCCGCCGACATGAGGTCGGACACCTCCGACTCTTCCACGAGCGGGCAGATCCAGTAGGCTTTCTTGCCTTCCGCCACCGCCGCGCTCAGCCGGTCTACCATCTCGCCGATCCGCTCGTCCGGCACAGTGACGGTCTGGATCGGCTTGCGGCCGGCGGGTTTTTCGGTGAGGCGCGACACGTCCATATCGCCGAAGGCGGCGAGCACGAGCGTGCGCGGAATCGGTGTCGCCGTCATCACGAGCATGTGGGGTGCCGCGCCCTTGGCCGTCAGCCGCAGGCGCTGGTGTACACCGAAGCGATGCTGCTCGTCGACGACTGCCAGCATCAGATCTTTGAACGTCACCGTGTCTTGGAAAAGCGCATGGGTACCGACGACGATCTGCGCGTCACCGCTTTCGATCCGCCCGAGCACGGCGGCCCGCTCGCGGCTGCCGGCGCGGCCCGTGAGGATGTCGACGCCGATCCCGAGCCCGGCCGTCAGCTTCTCGATGGTTGCCAGATGCTGCCGGGAAAGGATTTCCGTCGGTGCCATGAGCACCGCCTGGCCACCGGCTTCCACCGCCGCCAGCATCGCCATCAGCGCGACGACCGTCTTGCCGGAGCCCACGTCACCCTGCAGCAGCCGCAGCATGCGCTCGTCGGCCTGCATGTCGGCGAGGATGTCGTCGACGGCTTTGAGCTGTCCGCCGGTCAGTTTGAACGGTAAGTTGGTGCTGACCTTTTGGCTAAGCCAGCCCGTGCCGATGACGGGACGGCCCGAAAGCTTGCGGATGCGCTGCCGCACCATGGCAAGCGACAATTGTCCGGCCAACAATTCGTCATAGGCAAGCCGGCTGCGGAAACTGTTGCGCGGTTCGAGATCGGCGGCCGACTGGGGTGTATGCAGGTCCCGCAGCGCTTCATGGAAAGCCGGAAAGCCGTGAGGCGTGACGATGCCGGGATCGATCCATTCGTTGAGTACCGGAAGCGTCTCGAGGGCCCCATCTATCGCACGGCGCAGCACCTTCGGCGAAAGACCGGCCGTCAACGGATAGACCGGCTCGACGAACGGCATCGAGGCCGCATCCGCCTCCCGCACCATGTGATCCGGGTGAACCATGGATGGCCGCCCGTTGAACCAGTCGACCTTGCCCGAAACCAGCACGGTCTCGCCGATCGGCAGCGCATGTTTCAGCCAGTCGGTTTTCGCGCGAAAGAAGGTCAGCGCGATCTCGCCCGTGTCGTCGGAGGCAAAGACGCGATACGGCATGTTCGGCTTGCCGCGCGGGCCGGGCTGGTGACGGTCGATCGTCACCTTGAGCGTCACGATCAGTCCTTCGGGCGCGGACGCGATGCCCGGCTGCTGGCTGCGGTCGATGATCGAGTGCGGCGCGAGAAACATGAGATCGACGACACGCGTCTCCTCCGCCCCGTCACGGCCGGTCAGGCGCGCAATCAGGTCTGCGAGCTTCGGCCCGATACCGGGTCGGCTGGCAACGGGAACAAAGAAGGGGTCGAGTTCGCTGGGACGCATGGCCGCATACTGATGCCCCTCCGCAGGCGCGCGAGCAAGGCTGACAAGCGATGCAGGCTTGGCTATAGAGGCGCGATCAACAGGAAGCTTTCTCATATGACCGGTACGACAGTGACGAGCGCCGACCTTGATCCGCGCCGCAGGCGAATTCTCTTTCGCGCCTGGCACCGCGGCATTCGCGAGATGGACCTGATGCTCGGATCATTCTGCGATCGCGAAATCGCGACCATGAGCGAAGCCGAGATCGCGGAATTCGAGGGCATTCTGGCGCTCGACGACCGAGAGCTGGTCAAATGGGTGACGGGGGAAACCCCGATCCCGGCCAATTACGACACGCCGCTCTTCACCCGCATCCGCGCATTCGACCCCGACATATTCGGCACGAACAGGACCTGACGATGATCGAAGGCCTGTCGCTCGATCTCCTGACGAAGAACCGCACGCCCGTCACGCTGGCCCATGTGCCGGCTGGCGCCGAACCGCTCGTCATCGCCGAAATGGCGCGGGCAGGGCAGGCGGTCGCCTATGTGGTTTCAGACGGGCAGCGCATGGGCGATATCGCGCAGGCGCTTGCCTTTGTCGCGCCTGAGATCCCGGTGCTGCAATTATCAGCCTGGGACTGCCTGCCTTACGACCGCGTGTCGCCGAGCACGGAAGCTGCCGCGCGCCGGATTTCCGCGCTGACATCCCTCATCGGCTATCAGGCAAAGCCGCATCCGGCGATCGCGCTCGTGTCCGTTAACGCGATGCTCTTGAAGGCACCGCCGGTCTCCGTCATCGACGGGCTCGGCTTCACGGCGAAGGCCGGCAGCCAGGTTGGAATGGACGCGATCATCACCCGGCTTGCCGCAAACGGCTTCGAGCGTGTCTCAACCGTGCGCGAAGTCGGCGAATTTGCCGTACGCGGCGGCATTCTCGACGTCTATGTCCCGGGCGCACAGGAGCCGCTTCGCCTCGATTTCTTCGGCAATACGCTCGAAAGCGTGCGAAGCTTCGACCCGGCGACGCAGCGCACGACCGGGCAGGCGAAGACGCTCGACCTGAACCCGATGAGCGAGGTGACGCTGACGCCGGAAACGATCAGCCGCTTCCGCACGAATTATCTGGCGCTCTTCGGTGCCGCAACGCGCGACGACGCGCTCTATCAGGCGATCAGCGAGGGCCGCCGCTATGCGGGCATGGAGCATTGGCTCCCGCTCTTCTACGACAAGCTCGATACGGCCTTCGATTATCTGAAGGGCTTTTCCTTCATCACCGATCATCTTGTGGCCGAGGCGGCAGCCGAACGCTCGGCCCAGATCAAGGACCATTACGAGGCACGGCGCCACGCCGGCGAGCAGTCGGGCAAGGGGCAGGGCACGCCCTATAAGCCTGTGGCCCCTGAAAGCCTCTATCTCGACGCATCGGAAGTCATGGCGCGCATCGATGCGCTGCATGGCATCCGCATGACGCCCTTCGACGAACCGGAAACATCCGATCGCCGCGTGGTGACCCTTCAGGCCAAGCCTGGTCCGCGCTGGGCACGCAAGGTCGAGGAGGCACGCCAGGCCGGCAGTGCCGACGACGAACGCGAGAACCTCTTCGCCACCGCCTCGCGTCACATTGCCGACAAGCGGGCAGACGGCAAGCGCGTGCTCGTGACCGGCTGGTCGGAAGGTTCGCTCGATCGTCTGTTGCAGGTGCTGAGCGAGCACGGCCTTGCCCGCATCAAACGGATCGAGAAGCTCGACGATATTCTGAAGCTCGCCAAGGGCGAGGCTGCGGCTGCAATCCTGCCTCTGGAGCAGGGTTTCGAGACGGGCGATCTCGTCGTTATCGGCGAGCAGGACATTCTGGGCGACCGGCTTGTTCGCCGCGCGCGTCGCAAGAAGCGCGGCTCGGACTACATCTCGGAAGTGGCGGGGCTTGAAGAAGGCTCGATTGTCGTCCATGCCGAGCACGGCATCGGCCGCTTTGTCGGCCTCAAGATCATCGAGGCCATGGGCGCGCCCCATGACTGCCTCGAACTGCACTATGCCGGCGACGACAAGCTTTACTTGCCGGTCGAAAACATCGAACTCCTGTCGCGCTACGGGTCCGAGGGCACCGAGGTCACGCTCGACAAGCTTGGCGGCGTTGCCTGGCAGGCGCGCAAGGCCAAGCTGAAGAAGCGCCTGCTCGATATGGCAGGCGGCCTGATCCGCATTGCAGCCGAACGCCGCATGCGCTCAGCCCCGGTCCTGACGACGCCGGAAGGCCTTTACGACGAATTCGCGACCCGTTTCCCCTACGACGAGACGGAAGACCAGTTGAACGCCATCGAGGCAGTGCGCAGCGATCTTGGCGAAGGCCAGCCGATGGATCGTCTCGTCTGCGGCGATGTCGGCTTCGGCAAGACGGAAGTCGCCCTTCGCGCCGCCTTCGTTGCGGCGATGAACGGCGTCCAGGTGGCGCTGGTCGTGCCGACGACGCTGCTTGCGCGCCAGCACTACAAGACCTTTGCCGAGCGCTTCCGTGGCCTGCCCATCCGCGTCGCCCAGGCGTCCCGCCTCGTCGGCGCAAAGGAGCTCGCGCTCACCAAGGGCGAGCTCGCCAGCGGCAAGTGCGACATCGTTATCGGCACGCACGCATTGCTTGGCTCGTCGATCAAATTCGCCAATCTCGGCCTGCTCATCATCGACGAGGAGCAGCATTTCGGCGTCAAGCACAAGGAACGGCTGAAGGAGCTGAAGTCGGACATCCACGTGCTGACCTTGTCGGCGACGCCCATTCCGCGCACGTTGCAACTGGCCATGACCGGTGTGCGCGAACTGTCGCTGATCACGACGCCGCCGGTCGACCGCCTGGCGGTCCGCACCTTCATCTCGCCCTTCGATGCGCTGACGATCCGTGAGACGCTGCTGCGCGAGCACTATCGTGGTGGCCAGAGCTTCTATGTCTGCCCGCGCATCGCCGATCTGGAGGATGTGTCGGCCTTCCTGCAGTCGGAAGTGCCGGAGCTGAAGGTCGCGACCGCGCACGGCCAGATGCCGCCAGGCCAACTCGACGACATCATGAATGCCTTCTATGACGGCCACTACGATGTGCTCCTGTCGACGACGATCGTCGAATCCGGCCTCGACGTACCGCGCGCCAATACCCTGATCGTGCACCGCGCCGACATGTTCGGCCTTGCCCAGCTCTACCAGCTGCGCGGCCGCGTCGGCCGGTCGAAGGTGCGTGCCTTCGCGCTCTTCACGCTGCCGGCGAACCGCCTCATCGCGCCCATGGCCGAGCGGCGCCTCAAGGTGCTGCAGTCCCTGGACGAACTCGGCGCCGGGTTCCAGCTCGCCAGCCACGACCTCGATCTGCGCGGCGCGGGCAATCTGCTCGGCGAAGAGCAGTCGGGCCACATCAAGGAGGTCGGTTTCGAGCTCTACCAGCAGATGCTGGAGGAGGCCGTGGCCGAACTGAAGGGCGAGGACGAGGTCCGCGATACCGGCTGGTCGCCGCAGATCACCGTCGGCACCCCGGTCATGATCCCGGAAGACTATGTGCCGGACCTGCATCTGCGTCTCGGCCTCTACCGGCGCCTGGGCGAAATTACCGATCTTTCCGAGATCGACGATTTCGGCGCGGAACTCATCGACCGCTTCGGGCCGATGCCGACGGAAGTGCAGCACCTCCTGAAAATCGTGTACATCAAGGCGCTCTGCCGCACGGCGAACGTCGAAAAGCTGGACGCGGGGCCGAAGGGCGTCGTCGTGCAGTTCCGGGACAAGCAGTTCCCGAACCCCGCTGGCCTCGTGAAGCACATCGCGCGGCTCGGCAACCAGGCGAAGATCCGCCCGGACCACAGCGTCGTCTTCATCCGCGAACTGCCGACTCCGGAAAAGCGCCTTGGCGGCGCTGCCGTGATCATGAACAAGCTCGCGGAGATCGTGAAGGCCGCTTGATGGGGCTTGCGCCGATCCAGGTGGCCGTCATGGTCGGGCTTGACCCGACCATCTACGATGGACGCTCCGCCGGTAGACCCTCGGCACAAGGCCGAGGGTGACGGAAAGATTGGCGTGTGCCTCCGAACAGTGCGGTGCCGGAGAGTTGGCATGAGGCCCACTCTCCCCTCTTGCGGGGGAGATGTCCCGAAGGGACAGAGGGGGGCCGTGCCGTTTGCTGGTGCTCTCGCGTGCCACCGCCAGTCGCATCTGTGTCCGGGCACACGATGCCACCGACATGAGGAGAAGCCCCTCTGTCGGCCCCTTCGACAGGCTCAGGACCGACATCTCCCCCGCAAGGGGGGAGAGTGGGAGCGCTACAATGTAATCCGATACCGCGCGAAGCCGTTCTCGCCAGCCCCGGCTTCCTCGATCGCCACGCCTTCGACATCGGCGATCACGTCAGCGGCTGCCGGGCCCGTGTCGAAGACGACGGTGGTGTCGGGCAGAGGGCTGAAGCGCCAGTTGCCGTCGGCGGCAGGATCGATCTCGCCCTGTTCGATGATGTAGCGGACGATGATGTCGCGGTTGGTGTCCGGTCCGACGAAGATGATCTTGTCGGAGGTGATGCCCGGAAAGCTGCCCCCGCCGCCGGCGCGGTAGTTGTTCGTGGCGACCGCAAAGCGCTGGGCCGGATCGACAGGCGCGCCCTCGAAGGCAAGGTTCTTGATCCGGCTGGCGCCTTCATCGACGAGCACGCCTTCGGAATCGTAGCGAGAGGGCTGCGACAGGTCGATCTCGTAGGTGACGCCGTCGATTACGTCGAAATTGTAAGACGGGAAATCCGGATTGATCAGCGCGGCATCGGTCGCGCCCGGTTCGATCTGGTTGAAGATCCCGGCCGAGCGCTCCAGCCACTCCTTGAGATCGGCACCGGTGATGGCGACCGCATGGATTGTATTCGGATAGAGATAGAGGTCGGCGACGTTCCTGATCGCGATCTCGCCGATCGGCACGTCGGTGTAATAGTCCGGCCCGCCGCGCCCGCCAGCCTTGAACGGTGCGGCTGCGGAGAGCACCGGCAGATCGGCGTACTCTGGATCGCGTGACAGGATGTCGGCGATGTACCAGGTTTGCGCCTGGCTGACGATTTGCACCGACGGATCATCGGCGACCAGCGCGAAATAGGAATGCAGCCGGGCCGCCGTGCGCCCCACGGGCGTGCGGACATAGGCGATGGTCGCCTCGTGCTCGGCTTCGACGGAGGCAAGCACCTCGGCGTCGCTCTCGACCAGCGGCGTGACGGTTGAGTCCACCCGCTCGAAGATCGGCCGCGCCTCGGATGTGTGCGTGACGACCCGCCAGCTGTTGCCGTCGCGCTCCAGCAACAGGTCGATCAGCCCGAGATGGGAGCCCCAGAAGCCAGGCATCACGCCGGGCTTGCCGGCAATCGTGCCCTCGGCATTGTCGACGCCCGCCACCCCTTCGAACTCTTCGCCCGGGAAAACGCGGTGCAGATGGCCGGTGACAATCGCGTCGATGCCGTCGACGGCGGCAAGCGGAATCGCCGCATTCTCCATGCCGTCGCTATGGGCTTCTTCGCCGATGCCCGAATGGGCGAGCGCGATGACGATGTCGCAGCCTTCCTCGCGCATCTGCGGCACAAAGGCGCGTGCAGCTTCCACCATGTCGCGCGCGGCCGCGTTGCCGGTTAGGTGGGCGGCGTCCCAGGTCATGATCTGCGGTGGCACGAAACCGATAATGCCGATGCGGATCGGGTGTGTTTCCCCCGCGCCGTCGGTCAGCTCTCTGTCCAGAATGACATAGGGTTCGATATAAAGCTCGTCCTGCACCGGATTTCCGGCGAGTGCCCCGCGCGTGACATTGGCACAGACGAAGGGGAATTCAGCGCCGTCGAGCGCCTTGAAGAGAAAGTCGAGGCCGTAATTGAATTCGTGATTGCCGAGTGTGGAAGCGTCGAAGCCGAGCGCGTTCATCGCCTTGATGACGGGATGCACGTCGCCGTCGTTCAGGCCGCGCTCATAGGCGATGTAGTCGCCCATCGGGTTGCCCTGCAGGAAATCACCATTGTCGACGAGGATCGCGTTCGTCGCCTCCGCGCGGATCGAATTGACGATCGCCGCCGTGCGGGCAAGCCCCATCGTGTCGTTCTCGCGGTCGGCGTAATAGTCGTAGGGGTAGACATGCACGTGCAGGTCACTGGTGCCCATGATCCGGAGATGCGCCTGGTTCGCCTGCGCCCGTGCCGAGAACGGGTGCAGCAGGATGAGGGTAGAGAGAGCGGCGGAGCCGGTGAGCAGATGGCGTCGGGTCAGGGCAAGCGGCCTTTTATGCATGATCACGGGTACGGTTCCTCTCGATGTCGATGTGGCCTGATCCCCAGCGCCGCGCAATCGAGCATCTGCCTGTGACGCATTGATGACGGCAAAGCGGATCGGCATGAATGGTGGCCTGAAATGGCTGGCCAAGCGGCAGCCGCGTGCTAGAAAGCCTGAGCACCTGACCATGGGAGACCGGCAATGTCATTTCTTTCCAAGCTGTTCGGCCTTGGCGGCGAGAAGGCCGCGCCTACGCCTGTGGCAGCCGCTCCCATCGAACATCAGGGCTGTGAGATCATCGCAAAGCCGATGAGCGAAGGCGGCCAGTGGCGCGTTGCCGGCATCATCGCGAAGATTGTGGACGGCCAGCGTGTCGAGCGTCAGTTCATCCGCGCCGATCTCTGCATGACGGAAGAAGAAGCCGTCGAAGTCTCGCAGCGCAAGGGTCGTCAGATCATCGAGCAGAATCCGCGGCTTTTTGCCGATCCGGGCGATACCGGCCCGGTCTGATCGCCCGTCGGTCTTAGACACGGCCTCAGTGAATATCCAGCATGTCCTTGGGCGTGACGTGCTGGTTTGCGCTCCAGTCGGTTGAGCGCTCGATCATCCGGTGGATCACCGGCTTGCCCGGTCCCTTGTGCATGGCGCGAATGGCTTCCGCAATCACGGCATCGGCCTCCGTGGTGCGCTGATGATAGCGCTGATATTCCGTCCATGTCGGCAGGTGGTAGGTCTCCTGCCAGAGCTCGGGATCTTCCAGATCGCGCATCAGTGTCCAGTGGCGAGCGCCATTCCGGAAGCTAAGGCGCCGGCGTTCCGCCATGGCCTTCAGGAATTCCGGCATGTCGTCATTGCCAATGCGATACTCGACCATGATGACGATCGGGCCGCTCTGCGGCTTGATGTCGAGCGCGAGATGCGGCTCCTTCCAGCGGTTCAGCGGATCGAGTTTCAGCCGCGGTGGTGCCGGCAGCGGCAGGATGAGGCCGATCGCGGCGCCAACCACCATCAGAACCGATGCCGCAAGCAGCGCGTTCGAAGCGCCATAGCTCTCCGTCACCATGCCCCAGACCCACGAACCGAGCGCCATGCCCGTGAAGGTGGCCATCTGATAAAGTGATAACAGCCGCCCGACGACCCATCGTGGCGTCGACAGCTGCACGGTAGTGTTGAAAAGGGAAAGCGTCAGCACCCAGCAGGCTCCGCCAAGCGTCATCGCTGCCATGGTCAGCGGCGCGGAGCGGCTGAACGAGGCGATGAAGGCGCAGGCGGCGAAGCCGAGGAAGCCGGTTCGGATCAGCGTTTCACCGGCAAAGCGCGCCCGCAGCGCCGAATTGGAAAGCGCCACCGCGACCGCGCCAAGCCCGAACGAGCCAAGCAGCAGGCCGAAGAGCTGCGGGCCACCTTGCAGAATATCGCGCGCAATCAGCGGCATCAGCGCCATCACGGCACTCGCCGAAATGCCGAACATGGCACTGCGCAGCATGACGATCTCGATCTTCGGCGACATGACGAGATAGCGAAGGCCGGTCATGATCGCGCTGCCAAGGCTCTCGCGCGGCAGCGTGCTCGCCGGGAGCGATGGCTTCCAGCGCACGAGAACGAAGATCAGTCCGAGATAGCTTGCTGCATTGATGGCGAAGGCGGCGGCGGCGCCTGCCGCAGCAACGATCGCGCCGCCGATGGCCGGACCGACGCTGCGCGACAGGTTGAAGCCCATAGAGTTCAGCGTGACGGCTTGCGGAAGATCGTCGCGACCGACCATGTCGCCGACGGAAGCCTGCCAGGAGGGATTGTTGAGCGCCATGCCCGAGCCGATCAGGAAGGTCAGGCCGAGCAGTGTCCATGGCGTTAGCGCGTCGTACCATGCGGCAATCGCAAGCACGGTCGCGACGACCAGCATGAAGCATTGGGCAAGCAGCATGACCTTGCGCCGATCATAGCTGTCGGCGATGGCACCCGAGATCAGCGCGAGAAAGGCGATGGGCAGCGCGTTCGATGCCTGGACAAGCGCCACCATGTCCGCCGAAGCCGCCAGCTGCGTCATCAACCAGGCGGCGCCCACCGTTTGGATCAGCATGCCGAAATTCGATGCCATGGCGCCAAGCCAGATGGCGCGGAATGTCGGATGCCTCAGCGGTGCGAGCGCGGCAAACGTCGCAGGCTTGGAAACGTCTTCCTTCATGATCGGCTTTCGGTGAGGCGGCTTGCAGGCAGTTTGAACGATGCGGGGGAGAGCGAGACTAAACCTCTGTCTCCGCTTCCGGAACCCCTGTTGCCTCAAACACCGGCGGTCAGAAATGTTCCGCGTCGATGCCGATATTCGGTCTGTCGATCACGTCGCGCAGCGCAAACGAGGAGTTGATGCGCACCACATGGGGCAGGGCCGACAACCAGTCCCGATGCAGCCGCTCGTAATCCTGGAGATCCTTGACGGCGACCCGCAGCACGTAATCGTACTCGCCCGACATCAGGTAGCAGGACAAGACGTTGGGGCAGAGCTTCACGGCCTTCTCGAATTCGGAGAGCGTGCGCGCGAACTGGCCCGACAGCGAGATGTGAACGATCGCCGTCATGCCGTAGCCCAGCGCCTTATCGGACAGTCGCGCGTGATACCCGCGGATAACGCCGGACTTTTCAAGCAGATCGAGGCGGCGGGAGCAGGCAGAAGGCGAGAGCCCCACAGCTTCCGCGAGATTGGCGTTCGAGATGCGCCCTTCATCTTGCAGGCGCTTCAAAATCGCACGATCGATAGCGTCGAACTCCATAGGCGGCGAAATCCCCGAATAAAGCGGCAAGAGACGCAAGAATATTCGAAATTCCGCGATCTGTGAATTCATCTTCGCAAGGACATTGCAGGCATCCAATGTTGAAATCTGGTTTCGTCGCCCGCCATCCCGTCGCGGGCCGCCATGGAGGATCGCGATGCGCGTAGGCTGCCCGAAGGAAATCAAGAATCACGAATACCGCGTCGGCCTGACGCCGGGCGCCGTGCGCGAATATGTTGCCCATGGCCATGAAGTGATCGTCGAAACCGGCGCGGGCACCGGCATCGGCGCCGATGACGGCGCCTATCAGGCGGCCGGCGCCAAGATTGTGGCAACAGCCGCAGAAATCTTCCAGCGCGCGGACATGGTCGTGAAGGTCAAGGAGCCGCAGCCGTCCGAATGGGCGCAGCTGCGCGAAGGCCAGTTGCTCTACACCTATCTGCACCTCGCTCCGGATCCCGCGCAGACCAAGGGGCTCGTCGAATCCGGTGTGACGGCAGTTGCCTACGAGACCGTTACCGACGACCATGGCGGCCTGCCGCTTCTCGCTCCGATGTCGGAAGTTGCCGGACGCCTCGCCATCCAGGCCGGCGCAACCGCGCTGCAGAAAGCCAATGGCGGCCGCGGCATCCTGCTCGGTGGCGTTCCTGGCGTGCTGCCCGCGCGTGTTTCTGTCATCGGCGGCGGTGTCGTCGGGCTTCATGCGGCGAAGATGGCAGTCGGCCTCGGTGCCGAGGTGACGATTCTGGATCGTTCTCTGCCGCGCCTTCGTCAACTCGACGACATCTTCAACGGCCGCGTCCGCACGCGCTTCTCCACGATAGAGGCGCTGGAAGACGAAGTTTTCACCGCCGACCTGGTCATAGGCGCTGTTCTGATCCCGGGCGCTGCGGCACCGAAGCTCGTCACCCGCGAGATGCTTTCAGGCATGAAGCGCGGTGCCGTCATCGTCGATGTGGCGATCGACCAGGGCGGTTGCTTCGAGACGAGCCACGCGACGACCCATTCCGAGCCGACCTACGAGGTCGACGGCATCGTGCATTACTGCGTGGCCAACATGCCGGGCGCCGTGCCGATCACATCGGCCCATGCTCTGAACAACGCGACCCTGCAGCACGGCCTGAGGCTCGCCGATCGTGGCCTGAAGGCGATTGCCGAAGACAAGCATCTGCGCGCCGGCCTCAACGTTCATGCCGGCCGCATCACCAATCGCGCCGTTGCCGAAGCGCTTGGCTACGAAGCCGTGGAACCGCAAGCGGTCCTCAAGGTCGCCTGAAGGCATGGATGGCAGCGCTCGGCCGCTGGCCGAGCGCTGCCATCTCAATCGAGCCTGGCAAGCCTCAGGTGATCGACGTCCGTCATCGGATGGATAAAGGTTTCCGTCTGACCGATCGGGTTGAAGCCCATTTTCTGGTAAAGCGGCAAAGCCGCCTTGTGGTCGAGCGTGCAGGTGTTCACCGTCACGCGCTCCGGTCCCAAAGCCCAGGCCGTATCGATCGCCTGGCGCAGGAACCAGCGCCCGATCCCGCGACCATGCGCGTGCTTCATCAGCCCGAAATAAGCGAGATCGACGACCTCGTCGCTTTCCCGCTTCAACTCGAAGAATCCTGCGGGTGCACCATCGAGGTAGAGCACGTCGATCGTGGTCGCCGGATCGTGCACGACGCCTGACAGCGTTTCGTCATCCATGCGCAACCGGTAGACCCAGTGGTAGTCGCGCCCGATTCGATACTGCAGGTAGCGGTAGAAGTGCAGCGGTATGTCCCGGGCGCGCATCAGTGCTGCCTGCACATTCACCGGCAGCGGGTGATGACCCGATGGTGGCTTGACCATCTCCAGATAGGTGACCGTCGTCGTCAGCGGTGCGGGCGTTTTGCCTTTGGCCAAGCCGTCACTCCTTCAGCGACGACGCGGCATCGTCGATGATGCCGGCGCCTTGCTTCACCGGCGTATCGTCCCGCGAACCCCATTCCGACCACGAACCGTCATAGAGCTTATTGTCCGTATAGCCGAGCGAGTGGAGCGCGAGCGTGATCGTCGCTGCCGTGACGCCCGAGCCGCAAGTGGTGACGACGGGTTTGGCAGGATCGACGCCGGCATGCTTCAGCGTCTCAGCGAGTGCTTCGAGATCCTTGAGACTTCCGTTTGCGCCGAGCGAGGCTGCCGGCACGTTGAAGGCACCCGGCATATGGCCCGAGCGCATGCCGGCGCGAGGCTCGGGCTCTTCGCCGGTGAAGCGACCATGCGGGCGCGCATCTGCGATCTGGGCGGAGCCATCGTCGATCACGGCGCGCACATCGTCGATCGTGGCAACCCGGCTCGCATCGAAGGTGGGGGTGAAGACAGCCGGCTCAGGCTCAGGCGCAGACGCCTCGGCCGTGACGGGGCGGCCTTCGGCCTTCCAGCGGTCGAGCCCGCCATCGAGCAGAAGCACCGAACCTGCGCCCATGGTGCGGAACATCCACCAAACGCGGGGAGCGGAAAAAAGCCCCGGACCGTCATAGACGACGATCGTGTCGTTCTCGGAGATGCCGAGGGCGCCGACTTTCGCAGCGAAGACCTCCGGCGAGGGCAGGGCGTGCGGCAGCGACGAATTCGGATCGACGATGGCGTCCTGATCGAAGAACACCGCCCCCGGGATATGGCCGTTCGCATAGTCAGCACGCTGGTCACGGTTCTGTGCAGGCAGGTACCAGGACGCATCGACGATCCGCAGGCGGGCTTCACCGAGCCGCGCCTGAAGCGTTTCGCCGTCGATGATGAATGGGCTTTTGGTCATGGCGTCATCCTCCCTGGTAGGCCCGGCAATACTAGTCCGGCGCGGGTCCGAAGCGAATGCGGAAACGTCGGTTTTCCTTGCCCTTTTTCTCGATCTTGGCGATGTGGATCGCGCCAACCTCCTGCGTTTCGGACACATGAGTGCCGCCGCAGGGCTGGCTGTCCACGCTCGAACCTTCGCCGATGCAGACGAGACGGATGCGCCCGGTACCACGGGGTGGCCGCACATTCTTAGACTTGACGATGCCTGGATTGGCGTCGAGCTCGGCCTCGTCGATCCACTGGGTGAAGATCGGGTGATTGGCGTTGACCAGTTCCATCAGCCGCGCGGTCACCTCGGCACGATCGATCGTCTCGCTCATGTCGAAATCGACCCGGCTGTCATCTTCGGCGACCGATGCGCCTGTGATCGGGTAGGGGCAGACAACGGAGAGCAAATGGCAAGCCGTGTGCATGCGCATCAGCCGGTATCGTCGCGCCCAGTCGACATGAAGCACCAGCCTCTCGCCGAGCTCCGGCTGGGCCGCCCCATCTAACGGCAGGTGGATGATCTGGCCCGGCGCCTCGCCCTTGATGGTCGCGGCGATTGGAATGAGCGAGCCGTCGGCGCGCTCGAATTGTCCCACATCGCCGGGCTGACCGCCCGATGTGGCATAAAAACAGGTCTGGTCGAGCACGATACCGCCGGCCGCATTGACGGACAGGACGGTTGCCTCGGCAGTCGAGAGATAGGCGTCTTCGATGAAGAGCGGACGCGTCGCCTCGCTCACGCCTGCACATCCTCGAATGGCACGTCGAACTTCGCAGGGTTCTCGATCCAGCCCGGCACCGGGAGATCCTTGGAGCGCAGGAACTCCGGGTTGAAGAGCTTGGACTGGTAGCGGTTGCCGTAGTCGCAGAGGATCGTCACGATCGTCTTGCCGGGGCCCATGTCGCGCGCCATGCGCATCGCACCGGCAATGTTTATGCCGCTGGAGCCGCCGAGGCAGAGGCCTTCTTCCTGCACGAGATCGAAGACGAGCGGCAGGGCTTCGGCATCGGGAACACGATAGGCGAAATCCGGCGTGAAGCCCTCGAGATTGGCCGTGATACGGCCCTGGCCGATGCCTTCGGTGATCGAGGTGCCGGGCGAGGCGAACTCGCCGCTGGTGTAATATGAGTAGAGCGCAGCACCTTCCGGATCGGCGAGGCCGATCTTGATGTCCGGGTTCTTGTCCTTCAGCCCCATGGAGACGCCGGCAAGCGTTCCGCCCGATCCGACGGCGCAGATGAAACCATCGACCTTTCCGTCAGTCTGCTCCCAAATCTCAGGCGCAGTCGTCGCGATATGCGCGTCCCGGTTCGCGGTGTTGTCGAACTGGTTCGCCCAGATCGCGCCATTTGGCTCGGTCTTTGCCAGCTGTTCCGCTAGACGCCCCGAGACCTTCACGTAATTGTTCGGGTTCTTGTAGGGCGCGGCCGGAACCTCGACCAGTTCGGCACCAAGGAGGCGAATCGCGTCCTTCTTTTCCTGGCTCTGCGTTTCGGGAATGACGATCACGGCACGGTAGCCGAGCGCGCGGGCCACGAGTGCCAGCCCGATTCCCGTGTTGCCCGCCGTGCCTTCGACGATCACGCCGCCTTGGCGCAGGAGGCCCTGCCGTTCCGCCTCGCGGATGATGAAGAGCGCAGCCCGGTCCTTCACCGATTGACCTGGGTTGAGAAACTCCGCCTTGCCGAGAATGGTGCAGCCGGTCTCCTCCGAGGCTCGTTTCAGCTTGATCAGCGGCGTATTGCCGATGGCGTCGAGAACGGAAGGAAGAAAGGACATGAAAATCCGCCTTTTGGGATTGTTTTTCGTAGAGTAAGAACGAGGTTGTGCGTTCTCAAGCCTTCTTTAGCAAGAAATGCCGTTCGCCTTTTAAGCTCCTGGGCGGAATGCAACATGCGTCTGGCGCACGCATGCGGAGGCGTGAATGCTCGACTATTTTGACCACTGATCCGAGTTGCCGAATTGACCGTATTCTCGATAGTGGTGGTATTGAAGAATCCTGGAAGCGGTGCTTGGGTGGAAGTGCCGCGTCAGAATAGGGCGACGAATGGTTCGTGAGCATATTGATACGATCGACTCGCTGATGGCGCGTTATGTTGCAGGCACGCTTCCGCTGCCCGCACACGTGCTGGTGCAGTCGCATCTCGAACTCCGCGAGGGTGCGCGCACCTTCGTCTCCGATCTAGAGGCAATGGCGGGCGACACGCTCGAAAGCCTTGCGCCGGCACCGATTGCTGCGCGCGACGACCTCCTGGATCGCATTTTTCAGTCAAAGCCGGATAGTATTCGTCTGACACCGATGGACTTTAGGACCGACATGCCGCGGACAGCGCCGAGCGAGGGCAGCATGCCTTTGGCGCTGCGGGATTTCGTCGGCTTCGACATCGCCGACGTTCCGTGGCGTACCAAGATGCCGGGCTTCAAGGAATACGACATGGGCGAGATCGATGGCTGCCATGTCAGCATGTTCTGGCTGCGCCCCGGTCGTGCCGTGCCGGCCCACACGCATCACGGCTGCGAAATCTCTCTCGTGTTGAAGGGCGCCTTCTCCGATGGCATGGGCCGTTATGGCCCCGGCGACATCTCCGTTGCCGACGATGATATCGACCATCGCCCCGTTGCCGAGAGCCATGGCCCCTGCATCGGCTTTGCCGTCACGGATGCGCCGCTGCGCCTCACCGGTTCTTTTCGCCAATTGATTGGCGACCTGATCGGCTGACGGGCTTCCTGCGTACCAGTTTCGAGCGGAACGAAAACCGCGCCGGCCAATTTTGGGCTGGCGCGTTTTCATTTCTGAAACACAAGCAGGAGCCGAGAGATGCGCCACTATTTCGCCGAACCATCCCATGGAGCCGTCTGGGTCACGGGCGCGAGCTCCGGCATTGGTGCGGCGCTGGCGCTGAAGCTCGCGCAGGCGGGCTACACGGTCGTTGCGACCGCCCGCGGCGAGGACAAGCTCAACGAGCTTGCGGCAAAGGCGTCCACAGCCAAGGGGCGCATCCACCCGATGCCGGGTGACGTAACCGATGAAGCCGACATGGCCCGCATCGTCGATTCGATCCTCAGCCAGCACGGCAAGCTCGCGCTCGCGATCTTCAATGCGGGCGTCTACATTCCGGTTCATGGCAACGAACTGAAGGTCGAGGACTTCCACAAGACGTTCGCCGTCAATCTGAACGGCGTCGTGAATGGGCTGGTGCCCACTGTGAATGCGATGCAGCGCGCGGGCAGGGGCCACATCGCCATCGTCTCCTCGGTCACGGGATATGGTGGATTGCCTACGAGCGCAGCCTACGGCGCCACGAAGGCCGCGCTGACCAACATGGCGGAAAGCCTGAAATTCGACCTCGACAAGATGAACATCCGCATTCAGGCGGTGCACCCGGGATTTGTCGACACGCCGGCAACCGAAAAGAATGAATTTGCCATGCCCGCGCTGATGAAGGTGGACGATGCGGTGGACCGGATCATCGAAGGGCTGAAGCGCCCGGGTTTCGAGATCACATTCCCCAAGCGCTTCACCTACGCCCTCAAGTTCCTCGGGCTTTTTCCCTATCCGGTCTACTTCGCGGCGATCAACCGCATGACGGGATGGTCGAAGCGCCCGCTGGAGAGCCGCGGAAGCGATTGAGCATACTCTGCCTAGCTGCTTGTCTCGCCATCGATCGAGGCTCGCAGCTTGGCATGCTCGGCCTCGTCGAGCGGGAAGTTCCACATTAGGAAGACCGCGATCAGCTTCAGCGCGATCGGCACCCAGGCGTAAATGACGGCGAGCGCGAGCAGGGATGTGTCGGTGTTGTTGCCGCTCGCCTGCGGATCAAAGCCGAAGAACGCCAGCGCCGGAAAGATCGTCCCGCCGGCAAGCGCCAGTGACAGTTTAGTGGCAAGGCTCCAGGCGGCGAAGTATATACCGGACCGCTGCTCGCCCGAGCTTGCCGTATCGACATCGACGACGTCGGCCTGGATCGACGCGGGGATCGTCAGGTCGAAGCCGAGAAAAATGCCGGTTGCGATGCACATCGCGCCAAAACCGTAGAGCGCGCCTTCCGGCAGCATCGGCGCCACGGCGAAAATCGCGCAATTGATCAGCATCGCCCAGCACCAGGCCCGGTGCTTGCCGATTGTGTCGGCGATCTTGAGCGCGATCGGCACCCCGATGACGCCGGAGAGGAAATAGAGGAAGAGCAGCGGGCCGCGTGCCTCGGGTAGACCAAGCCGTTCCGAGACGAAATAGAGGAAGAGCGTTGCCGGGATCCCGTTCGCCAGCCCGTTGATCAGATAGGCGAAGATCAAGCGCAGGAAGGGTTTGTTGTTGCGCAGATGGCCGAGCCCCTTTCGGAAATCGACGCGCTGCTTCGTATGTTCTTTCGGCTCCGGAACGATGAGAACGGCGATCAAGCCAAAAACTGGCAGGGCCACCGCAATGCCGATGGCGAGAAGTGCGAGCCCGTGGACGCCTTCTGCAGTGTCGAAGCCGATCGTGAACGGAACGGCGATCGCAATCAGCGTGCCGATCAGAATGAAACCCTCGCGCCACCCGGCAAGACGCGACCGCCCGCGATATCCACTGGACAGTTCGGCACCCCAGGCTGTCAGGGGAATGACGGATGCGGTGTAGCCGAGCGAGAGCATCATGCCCCAGCCAAGCAGGTAACCCGTGGTGGCGTCGACCGGCGGCCAGAAAAGCATGAAGCCCGACAGTGCCGTCAGCGGCAGGCTTGCCGCGAAAAGCGTGCGCCGCCGCCCGAAACGCGGCCGAAAGCGATCTGCCACGAAGCCGACCAGCGGGTCGTTCACGGCATCGAACAGCCGCATGACGAGAAGGGCGAAGCCGACGCCCGCAAGCGAGAGCCCCAGCGTCTCGGTGTAGAACGTCGGCAGCAGGATATAGAGCGGCAATGTCATGGCCGCGAGCGGAAGCGCCGGCAGCGCATAGGCTGCCAGAATGCGCGCAGGCACTTGGTCGCCATAGGAAGCCGTGCGCGCTGCGCTGGAGGGTTCAGGCTGGCTGCGCTTGGTCATGCGCGAAGCGAAGGGGCAGAGGATCGGAGGCTCATGCCGCTTCTACGTGCTGATCACCGTGCATAGACCACTTGGCGGACATTGATATTTTCCGCCCGGAACCCAGCCTCGCAGTAGAACAGATAGAATTCCCAGAGACGCTTGAACCGTTCGTCGAACCCGAGCGGCCGGATCGTTTCCCAGCGCGCCCAAAACCGCACGCGCCATTCGGCCAACGTGCGGGCGTAATCGGCTGCGAAGGCCCGGTTGCCGACGATGCTCAGTCCTGCCTCGTCCCCATATGTGCGCAAGTGCTCGTTGGTCGGCAGCATGCCGCCTGGAAAAACGTAGCGCTGGATGAAATCCGGCTGGCTGCGATACATGGGGTATACAGCACTGGCAATGGTGATTGCCTGGATGCCGGCGCGACCGCCTTCACGCAAGCAGTCTCGCAGCTTGCCGAAATAGGTCGCCCAGAATTTTTCGCCCACAGCTTCCAGCATCTCGATGGAGATGATCCGGTCGTAAACGCCTGTTTCGTCGCGATAATCCTGAAATTTGAATGTGGCGCGGTCGGAGAGACCAGCCTTCTGGATCCGCTCTTCCGCGTAGGCCAGTTGCTCGCGGCTGATCGTCAGGCCAGTGACTTTGCACCCGATCTCGCTTGCCGCAAACTCGGCAAACCCGCCCCAGCCGCAACCGATTTCCAGCACGTGGTCGTTCGGTCCGATGCCCGTCGCCTCTGCGAGCGCCCGGTACTTGGCGATCTGTGCCGACTGCAGGTCGTTTGCGCCGGTCTGGTAGAGTGCCGACGAGTAGGTCATCGTCGGGTCGAGCCATTCCTTGTAGAAGGCGTTTCCGAGATCGTAATGGGCGGCGATGTTGCGCTTGGACTGGCTGCGCGTGTTGATGTTCAGCCAATGGCGCAGCTTGTCGAAGAGCTGCAGGATTCCTCGTCCGCCAGTCGCGTACTTCTCGCCAAGATCCATGTTGACGAGGAAGAGCTCGAGGAACGCCGTAACGTCGGGGCTGTCCCAATCATGATCCATATAGGATTCGCCAACACCGATCGTGCCGCGCATGAAGGCACGTTGCGGAAGGTTCCAGTTGTGCAGGACGACGGTCGCGTCCGGTCCGGGCTTTGCGCCCTCCACACGAAAGGTCCGGGCATCGGGCATGCGGACATTCAGCGCGCCGTAGTTCATGTTGACCAGCGCCTTCAGCGTCACCTGCGCACGCGCCGGCAGCCCCCGCATGAAGGCCGCGACATTGTCGGCCGTCAGCCGCTCGGCGGCTGCGAAGTGATCGTTGGAGAATATCGCATCCATACTCATGCACGTCCGTCCCAGTGATAGCCGGCTCTTTGAAGCATGACCGGCTTAAAATTGCCCCAACGGGTTCGCGTCTTGATCGTCACGGCGCTGGCAGCCGGTCTTGCAAGAATGCGAGGATGAAAAGCCAATCTGTCTTTGCGTTCAAGCGGTGTCATCATCGAAGCTTACGGCGACCGGAGCCGGTCCGCGCGACCGATAGCGGGCGCCTTTCAGCCAGAGCCGAAGCGCCTCGAAATGGATGCCGGCCACGATCTTCCATGTCTGGAACGGCACCCGCAGCAGGCACCCGAGAATCGCTCGTGATGTGAAGTCGGTGCGCTCACCATCGAAGGTTGCGGAGAGAAAAGGACCTTGGCTGTCCGTCTCCAGAATGCGCCACCGCATGGCCTCACCCGGTGGAAGCATGCGGAAATGGTAGCGCATCTCCATGTCGATAAAGGGCGATACGAAGAACCGCTTGTTTCGCTCCTGGCGGATACCGGCCGGGCTCACGTCTCCCGGCTTGCACACGCAGACATAGCTGTGACGCTCGCCGAACGTATTGCGCACTTCATAAACCAGCGCCTTCAAAACATCGTGCCGGTCGTAGGCGTAGTAGACTGCAAGAGGATTGAACACGCGCCCGAAAACGCGCGGATAGCAGGCAAGCAGAACGCGGTCGGCCTTCTCGGTCAAGCCGGCCTGGCTCAGCAGATGATCGACATAGCTGCGCGCGCTGTCATGTGGGCCGTCGATGTGATCGCTTTCATGGAAGGATGTGACAGCGGCACGGTTCACGCCGAACAGCTTGCTTTGCCGATCGGCGTCGTTCAGCCGATCGAGATCGATCAGGATGTTGAAGACGCGGTAGGTGAAGCGATGCGGCTTCGGGCGCATGCGTTGATGCATCACGTCGCCCACATAGAGACTGACAGCCGCAGCCGGCGCCGGAAAGGCAATGGCGGTTGAGGCTTGGCTCGTCTCGAAATTGGGTGCGTGCACGGTCATGGCGAAAGCCTATTCCGCAGCCTCGACGAAGTCGACAGAGGGATCCGTTTCCCATGACCGCCAGGGAATTGTCGCACCCAGCGCTTCGGCCGCAGCGAGTCCCGAAGACAGGCCGTCCTCGTGGAAGCCGTAGCCCGTCCAGGCACCGGCAAACCACGTGTTGGACTGTCCCTGCAGCCCAGCCAACTGCTGCTGGATCCTGACCGCGTCCGCACCGAACTGCGGGTGGTCGTAGGAGAACTCGCCGAAGACCTTCGCCGGATCCGGTTCGCGATCGGGATTGAGCGTCACGAAAAGCGGGCAGGCGGGATCGATGCCCTGAAGGCGGTTCATCCAGTAGGTGACGGCCACATCGCCTTCGCCGCCATCGACCGACGAGCGTAGATAATTCCAGGATGCCCAAACCTTGCGCCGTTTCGGCATGAGGTTTGGATCGCGATGCAGAACGACGCGGTTCGGCCGGTACGGAATACCCTCAAGGACCTGTCTCTCTGCTTCGCTCGCATCTTGAAGCATCGCCAGCGCCTGGTCGGAATGTGCCGCGATCACGATGGCACCGAAAACGTCTTCATGGCCCGAAGAATCGCGAACGAAGACCTTGCCACCGGAGCGCCGGACGCTGACGGCGCCGCAGCCGACGCGCGTCCTGTCCTTCAGTGGAGAAAGCAGGCGCTCGAGATAGGTGCGCGATCCACCGGTGACGGTCCGCCACGGCAGCTGCTGGCTGTACACGAGACGATGGTTGTCGAAGAAATTGACGAAATGCTCTGCCGGAAATTCCATCATCTGCTTGGCCGGCGTCGACCAGATCGCAGCCGCCATTGGCACCAGGTAGTTGTTGGTGAAGCCCGGCGAGAAGCGGCGCCAGTTGAGATAATCGCCGATCGAAATATTGCGCAGATGGCCGTCGGCGCGATCGCGCAGGCACATCTTGTTGAAGCGCAGGATTTCCCGAAGCATCACGAGGAAGGTCGGGCGAAAGAAATTGCGCTTCTGCGCAAAGAGCGTGCGAAAGCTGTCGCCGCTCCATTCCAGCTTTCCGTGGTCGAGCGACAGCGAAAAGCTCATATTGCTCTTATGAGTCTCGACGCCGAGATGCTCGAAAAGCGCCTTGAGATTGGGATAGTTCACCTCGTTATACACGATGAACCCCGTATCGACGGCGATGGCCTTGCCCTCATAGTCGACGTCGACAGTGGCCGTATGTCCGCCGAGACGCGATTCCTTTTCGTAAAGCGTGACGTCGTTGTCGGCGTTCAATGCCCAGGCAGCGGACGATCCGGAGATGCCGGAGCCGATCACGGCGATCCGGCGACGCTGGCCGTTCTCACGGTCGATCGGGACGGCGCCGCGTTCCGGATGAGGCAAGTGAACGGTCATGCTGCTTCCTTGAGTTTCTTGTAGGCGTCGAGAGCGCGCTGTCGCGCTTTCTGATGGTCCACGATCGGGCGCGGGTAATTCTTGCCGAGCGTGATGCCCGCGCGGCTCAATACCTCGGTCGGTGCTTCCCAAGGCGTCTGGATGTACTTGTCGGGCAGCTTGGCCAGTTCCGGCACGAAGCGGCGCACATAGTCGCCCTTCTGATCGAATTTCGAGCCCTGGAGCATTGGGTTGAAGATGCGGAAATAGGGGGAAGCGTCGGCGCCGGATCCGGCGACCCACTGCCATTGGGCGGCGTTCGAAGCCGGGTCGGCATCGACGAGTGTATCCCAGAACCAGTCCTCGCCAATGCGCCAGTCGATCAGGAGATGCTTGGTCAGGAACGATGCCACGATCATCCGGACCCGATTGTGCATCCAGCCGGTTTGCCAAAGCTGACGCATTCCTGCATCCACGATCGGATAACCCGTCATCCCGCGCTGCCAGGCGCGAAGCGCATCCTCGTCCTGCCGCCACGGCATCGCGTCGAAAGCGGCATTGTAGTTCGCTTCGGCAAGATCGGGCTTGTGAAAGAGCAGGTGGTAGGAAAACTCGCGCCAGACGATTTCCTTGCGATAGGTGGTGCGATCCTCGCTCGCCACTTCTTTCGGGCGGCGACTCGTCTCGGCCCAGATCTGATAGGGCGTGATTTCGCCGAAGGCGAGGTGCGGGGACATGCGTGACGTTCCGGCACGGTCGGGCAGGTCGCGCCCCTCGGCATAGGCATCGAAGGGACCTGCGATGAAATCGTCCAGGCATTTCCATGCGCCGGCCTCGCCCGGCGTCCAGCTGTCCCCGGTTCCCCCCGACCAGTCGGGCTTGGTCGGCAACAGCTTCCAATCGTCGAGCTTGTCTGACGAAAGATTTCCGGCCGGGTTTGTGACCTTGCGCGGTGCGCCGATCGGATCACGCGGCGGCGTTCCGGCATCCAGCGCGCGCCAGAACGGCGTGTAGACCTTGTAATGACCACCGCTGCCCGTCGTCGTTTTGGACGGTTCGTGCAGGAGCTGTCCGTCGAAGCTCTCCACGTGGATGCCGTCATCTTTCAGGGCAGTCTTGAGTTCCGTGTCGATCGCAATGCCCGGAGGGTCGTAGCGGCGGTTCCAGAACACACTGCCCGCTTTCGATTCGTCGACGACGGCGCGCACGAGTTTCTCCGACTTGCCGCTCTTCAGAATCAGGGGAATATCGAGCGCGGCGAGAGATGCCTTCAGCGCGACGAGCGAGTGATGCAGCCACCAGCGGCGGGCGCCGCCGAGCTTGCGCGGCGCCCGAGCCGTTTCGTCCAGAATGAAGAGTGCAATGACCGGCGCATCGCTGTCCACGGCCTTTGCGAGAGCGAGATTGTCTTTGACGCGCAGATCGTTGCGGAACCATACCACAACAGGTCCGCCGGCATGCGCTTCATTCGTCGCGCCACCATCCTTCTCCCGCGCTCTAGGTGCCATGAAAACGCTTTTCTGTCTGAAACGTCAGAAGGGGAAATCGGACCATCCCCGTGTTGGTGTCGTTACGTCGATACGAACGGAATGGATCAAAGGTTTCAGAGACAAAGCAAGGAGGGCTGCACATGAAAAAGGCCGCTGCCCCGTGAAACGGATGGCAAGCGGCCTTTGACGTGATTGGCTCCCCGGGCCGGATTCGAACCAGCGACCGATCGATTAACAGTCGAGTGCTCTACCACTGAGCTACCGGGGAAAAACTCGTCTTTTCGTCGAGTTGGCGAGCCTATAACAAATGCCTTTCCCACTTGCAAAGCCGTTTCCAGAAAAAAGTGCTCCGTCTTGCACATTCATCGCAGAGTGCCCACTTCTCAACACCGAGGCGCCTGGGGGCGACCGTTGCGAGGTGGCGTTGCCAGCCGTGTCCGAAACCAATCCTGAAAGTAAAATGGCATCCGAAAGCCGCTTCCGGTTCGATCCCGTAACCCGAACGATTCATATCCTCGGGCGCCGGATCAGCCTGCCGCAGTCGCGTGGTGCACGCATAGCGCTCGGTATTGCCCTGATCTTCGGAGGGATCTTCAGCTTCCTGCCGATTCTCGGCATCTGGATGCTGCCGCTTGGTCTTTTGGTCCTGTCGCAGGATTTTGCCTTCGTGCGCCGCTGGCGCCGGTCGGGCTCGGTCTATTACGGCCGGCGCTGGGGCCGGAAGCCCAAGGCGCCAGCCGGTCAGGACCATCCCGAGCATTGAGCGTGTTGGCGTGCGCCACAGCGTCGTTGATGATGAACGCCATTGCCACGTTCCAGCCAAATCGCGCTGCTTGATGTGGGGTGAACGAATCGAAAGATGACGCCTCCAGCAAGGGTACGCGCACTTCCCAATGACTGTTTCGACCGACCGCTCCGGCACGGGGATGATGCGCAAAATGGCAATCGGGCTTGTATTGGCTTCCACGCTGTTGGCCGCGACGTTCGGCGTCGCCACGACCATTCCCGAGCACATCCTTTTTCGCCAGCGGACGCTCTTCAACTTGCTGGAACTCGACAGCCGGCTTGCCGTCCAGCCGCTTGATTACGAGACCCATGACGGCCTGACGATCCGCGCCTGGTATCTGCCTGCCGTCCCGGGCAAACCCACCATCGTCTACTTTGCCGGCCGGGAAGGCGACCTGGTTCGAAAGCCCCGGCATCTCTACGAACTCGCGGAGGAAGGCTACGGCCTGATTCTGGCGGGGTACAGGGGGTATGGCGGCAATCCCGGCCGGCCCCGCGAGGGCAACATGTATCGCGACGCTGCCGCGATGCTCGATCAGGCCGAGCAGGCGGGCCTCGCCCGGGATGGCTTCGTGCTCTACGGCTACTCGATGGGATCCGGCATCGCGACCAACGCGGCGGTGCAGATCGAGCCCCGCGCGCTGATCCTGGAAGCGCCGATGACCAGTTTTCCGGAAGCCGTTCGCCAGCAGGTTGCCCGCGTGCCGAATTGGGTGGTGCGCACCAAGTTCGACAATGTCGCCCGGCTTGCGGAACTGAAGGTTCCGGTTCTGATCGTTGCCGGCGAACAGGATCCGGTGACGCCGGCTAGGTTTGCGACCATGCTGGCATCTGCAAACGATCAGTTTGCGACGGCTGTCATCGTGCCGACTGCAAACCACGTGAACATCATCCGGCTGGGCGGACGGCAAGCGATCGCTGCTTTCATGGAGCAGTTTGACGGGAGCGGCATCCTCGCCTCGTTGTCGGCGCTCGGTGATCAAGCGAGCGACATCGCCGACCAGATTCTGCCTACCATGGACGACTGACCAGCGCTGCTTGAAGGCATTCGCTGGCTCGAAACGTCAGATCGACGATCGCGATGGTCAGCCGGCCTGGCTGACCACGCGTTCATGGACGCCCGCCACTTCCTCACAGACGCGCACATGTTCGATGAGTGCATCCATGGTCAGGCAGGCGCTGATCGTACGGATGTCACGGTTCTGAAACTTCGGCAGCCGCTGAAGCTCTTTCAAACGTTCGAGAAGGGCCAATCGTGTCATGCTGGGTCTCCTTATCGTCTGGAGCCGGCGGCCGAGATCAGCCACCGGAAGGTTCGATGCCGGCATCCTTGCCAGCCAGGTCGTCAGGCAGCGCGAACGCCGGCCGACAGCGGTATTTCGATGTCCACCTCGAGCGTCGAGACCGAGTCGCCCCGGTCCATCTTCACGAGAACCTTGTCGCGATCGACCTGCACGTGCTTTGCGATCACCGCCAGGATTTCCTCGCGCAGGACGGCCACCAGATCGGAATGGCCGACCGTGGTGCGCTCATGGGCCAGGAGGACCTGCAGACGCTCGCGCGCTTTCGGCGCCGAGGTCGTTTGTCGATTGAAGAAGCTGAAGAGGCTCATGCGGCCCTCCTTCCGAAAATCTTCTCGAACAGCCCACGCTTTTCGCCCGGGATGGTCATCGCCACCTGTTCGCCGGCAAGGCGACGAGCCGCATCGTGATAGGCAATAGCGGCAGCACCACGGCCTTCGGCTAGCGTCACCGGCGAACCGATGTTGGAAGCGCGAAGCACATCCATGCTTTCCGGAATGATGCCGAGAAGCGGAATGGAGAGAATCTCCAGAACGTCGTCGACCTTCAGCATGTCGCCACGCTCGGCGCGAACCGCGTCGTAGCGCGTGAGAAGCAGATGCTTCTCGACCCGCTCGCCGCGTTCGGCTTTCGCCGTCTTGGCGTCGAGAAGCCCGATGATGCGATCCGAATCGCGAACCGACGACACTTCCGGGTTGGTGACGACGACGGCGATGTCGGCATGACGCATGGCGAGCGTCGCGCCACGCTCGATGCCTGCGGGGCTGTCGCAGATGATCCAGTCGAACTGTTGGCGAAGCTCGGCCATGACCTTCTCCACGCCTTCGGACGTGAGATTGTCCTTGTCGCGGGTCTGGGAGGCGGGCAGCAGGTGAAGCGTATCCAGGCGCTTGTCGCGGATGAGTGCCTGCGACAATTTCGCATCGCCTTGGATCACATTGATCAGGTCATAGACGACGCGTCGCTCGGCGCCCATGACCAGATCGAGGTTGCGCAGGCCGACGTCGAAATCGACGACGACGGTCTTCTCGTTCCTTTGCGCAAGTGCCGCGCCGAGCGCGGCGGTCGAAGTCGTCTTGCCGACCCCGCCTTTGCCCGATGTCACCACGATAACTTTAGCCATATCTCTCTCCTGTCCTGGCCGCCCCCGGCTCAAATGAGTTTTTCTGCCATGATCGCGTCGCCTTCCAGCCAGAGCTGAACGGCCTCGCCACGCAATCCGGGCTGCATGTCTTCCGCTGTCTTGTACAAACCGTCGATTGCCAGAAGCTCGGCCTCGAGCTTGCGGCAGAAGATGCGCGCCGATGCATTGCCGATCGAACCGGCAAGCGCGCGGCCGCGCAGTGTTCCGTAGACGTGGATGGAACCACCCGCGACGACTTCCGCGCCGGAGGCGACCGATCCGATGATGGTCACGTCGCCTTCCGGGAAGATCACCGACTGGCCTGAGCGCACCGGCTCGTGAATGATGATCGACGGCATGGCGCGCATGACTTGCGGCGCGCTGACCGGCTGCGGCTTGCTGCTCGTCGCGGATTTTTCCGGCGCCGCGGTATCGGCTTCCGGCTCGTCGAAATCGGGAGCAGGGCGCCCGCCGCGCATTGCCGGCGGCATGCCGCTCGTCAGTTGAGACGGGCGCGCGCCCTCGATGCCCATGACTCGTACATTGCGCTCGGAAAGCGCGTCGATCAGCGATTTCAGTTCGTGCTTGTCGACGTCGAGATCCTCGACATCCAGCACAACCGGGCGACCGAGGAAAAAACCCGCCGAGCGGTGCGCAAGGTCGTCCAGGCGGGCAAGCCAGCCGTCCAAAGGCAGTTCCGGCGACAGGACGAGCGCCAGAAAGGAACGGCCTTTGAGCCTGATGGGACGGGTGTCGGTTAGCACTTTGGTCATCTACGTTAAAAATCCATTGCCAATCGATAGGCGTGCGTTGGTTAACCAACCGTTAACCGAGCTTGCCTGTGCGAAGCTGGAGCGAGGCTGGTGGCCTGTTCCAAATCTGCACGGCGCTCGAACCTGGCCATCCGGCGAAGCGAAGCCGAGACTGTCCTTCACGGCAGGGGCTCGCGAGACGACGAATCGCGACTCACTGAAGCCTCAGTCGACCTGAAAAGCTGGGCAAAGACGTGTCCGTCGGTGCTTGCGTCCTGCTTATCCCGGTTTCTTCTCGGCCCCATGGCGGACGCAGCGTGTGCGCCTGCGTTGGAAAGCGCGGTGGCAGCCAAAAAACGCACCATTGCCGCAAGCCCTGCTTGAACTGTGGGGGAATTCATTCTAATGCCCTCAGCCGTCGGCAGCGCTTGCCGATACGAGGCCTCGTGGCGGAGTGGTTACGCAGAGGACTGCAAATCCTTGTATCCCGGTTCGATTCCGGGCGAGGCCTCCAATCTTTCGATCCCAGCAAGAACAGTCCCGCCAGTTGCAGTGCGTGTGCAGGCGAGGGCGGTTCTTTGTCTTTGCCATTCGCGCGATGACGGTTTATCGAAGCGACGGGCAGCGCTTGCAGCGGTGCCGACGGGGATATGCAGGAGTTTTCCAGTCCGATGACGATCGATTACGCTCAGGCGCGTGCCAAGATGGTCGACTGCCAGATCCGCACGATGGATGTCACGCAACATGCGGTCCTTGCGGCCTTCTCGGAGGTGCCGCGCGAGGCTTTCGTGCCGGCCAAGTTCGCTCAGCTTGCCTATATCGATGACGATCTGCTCGTGAAGGAAGGCAAGGACGGTGCGCCCGATCGCTTCATGATGGAGGCCGGCCAGCACGCCCGTCTCGTTCAGCTTGCGGAAATCACGCCGAACGACGTCGTCCTGGAGATCGGATGTGCGACCGGCTACGGCGCTGCGATCCTGTCGCGTCTTGCCGGCTCGGTCGTCGCACTGGAATCGGATCCTGAGCTTGCCGATGAAGCCAGCGCGAAGCTCGCCGATCTTGGCTTCGACAACGTCGCGGTCGTGCAGGGTGACCTGGCAGCCGGTTGTCAGGACGAAGCGCCTTACGACGCCATCATCTTTTCTGGCGCCGTGGAGGTTTTTCCTTCGGCGATTCTGACCCAGTTGCGCGATGGTGGCCGGCTCGTCGTGGTCGAGGGAACGGGCAACGCCGCGCGCGCCAAACTCTATATACGCGAAGGCGAATTCACCGCGCAGCGGACCGTCTTCAACTCGGCCGTGAAGCCGCTGCCCGGCTTCTCCAAGGCCCCTGAATTCGTGTTTTGATCGGTTGAATGGCGCTGTTGCGATCCGGCAACGCGCCGCCGCATACTTGGCGTAAGCTTGCCTGTGTACTTGTCTCTAATAGACGGCGGCGCGATAAGCGTCTGACGGACACGATTCATCATCGTGATCGCGATGTATTTTGACTGAGGAGTTCGTCATGGCGCGTTACCGCAAATGGCTTTCGACATTCGCGCTTGCGTCTATCATGGCCTTCTCCCCCACGATCTCCATGGCCGAAACGATCCTCGGCGCCATGGCCAAGGCCTACGAGAACAATCCTGATCTGAACGCGGCAAGAGCCGGCCTCAGGGCGACCGACGAGGGCGTCGCGATTGCCCGATCGGGATACCGCCCCCGCATCGCCGCGCAGCTCGATGTGTCGGCCACCGAGACCTCGACCGGCTTTGGCGATGGCACCGATGCTGCGCTCGGACTGTCCGTTTCGCAGACCTTGTTTGACGGGTTCCAGACGCGCAATGCCGTTCTCGGCGCGCAGTCGGATGTGTTCGCGGGCCAGGAAGGGCTTCGCAGCACCGAACAGGACATCCTGCTGTCGGCGGCGCAGGCCTTCATGAACGTCGTGCGTGACCGCCAGATCGTCCAGATCCGTCGCCAGAACCTCGAATTCCTCAACGAGCAGCTGAATGCTGCCCAGGCGCGTTTCGATGTAGGTGAAGGCACCCGCACCGATGTCAGCCAGGCGCAGGCCTCGCTCGCTGCAGCGGAAGCCGGTCTGGTGGCCGCGCGGGCGCAGGTGAGCTCGTCTGAAGCCGTGTACGTCCAGATCGTCGGCGCGGCGCCGCCCGCGTCCATGACGCCGGCCCCGGCTGCAGGTGGTCTGCTGCCGCCCTCGCTGGATACAGCGGTCACATCCGGTCTTGCCGAGCACCCGCTGGTCAAGTCCGCGCAATTCGCGATGAACGCGGCCGACTTTTCGGTCAAGCAAGCCGAAGGCGCGCTTCTTCCGGGCGTCAATCTGAGCGGCTCGGTTGGCCAGGATCTCCAGAGCGGCGATACGCAGGCGACGATCGGGGCAACGCTGTCGGTGCCGATCTACCAGGGCGGCTTGACGTCGGCACAGGTGCGCCAGAGTAAGGAACTGCTCGGCCAGGCGCGCATCAACGTCGATGTTGCCCGCAACCAGCTTCGTCAGGCGATCGTCACGTCCTGGACCCAGCTCGAGGCCTCCCGCGCTGCGATCGCGGCAAACCGCGCCCAGCTCAATGCATCCGACCTCGCTCTCTCGGGCGTTATCGAAGAGCGCGATGTCGGGCAGCGCACCACGCTTGACGTGCTGAATGCGCAGCAGGACGTGCTGACAGCGCGCGAAACGCTGGCGCAGGCCGAGCGCGATGCCATCGTGGCCAGCTATTCGGTGCTGTCCACCACCGGCCGGTTGCTTGTCGGTCGCCTTGGTCTCCAGGTGGCCGAATATCGGCCGGAAGTCCATTACGAGGCTGTCCAGGACAAGTGGTACGGCCTGCGGACCATCGACGGACGCTAGTCTACACTTCGGTCTCGAAGCTTATTGTCAGACAAAGTTGTGCATCCCCGGTGGCCCACGGTCACCGGGGATTCTTTTCGTCGCATCAATCGCTTATGATCAAACCGAACGAATCGGGCCGATCAGGCCCGGCAGGCGGCGGTAAGAGGGCAACGATGGTACAGACGAGCGCGGCGCGAGAGCCTTCCATGGAGGAAATTCTGGCCTCCATCCGCCGGATCATCGAGACCAACGATGCAGCGTCGCCGGACCGTGGCGATAGCCGGCCCCAGCTTGCCGCCGTGAGCGAGGTGCCTGCTGCGGCACAGCCCCAGAACACCCAAGTCGACAATCACCCGCAGCCCCAGGCTGCACAGTCAGCTGCGGCGGCCCGAACCATTTCGCTTGCCGATGTCGCCGCACGTCTTCGGTCGGCGCCGGATGCGCAGCCGATACCGGCCGCCGCAGCGCCTGCCGTAGAGGACGAGGTCGCAAGGGCCATGACCGCGGATAGCCTCCAGCGCTTCGACAGCGAAGAACTGGACGTCGCCGAGGACGATGCCGCGAATGACCATTGGAACCGCCTGGCCGACGAGGAGCATTTCGAAGAGCCGGCCGATGGAAGCGACTGGCCGGACCTCGACGCGCTCGATCAGTCCGCCTCCGTTCTTCACCTGCACGAGCATGCTGCCGAAAAGGCGCAGGACACGCGCACATCCACCGAGCAGAAGGGCGGCGAGCTCATCTCGAGTGCTGCCGGCGCCAAGGTCGCAGCGGCCTTCGAAGACCTGAACGAAGCGGTCGTGCGCGGCCAGATGCGGTCTTTCGACGACATCGCGGAGGACATGCTGCGTCCGATGCTGAAGGATTGGCTCGACGACAATCTGCCGACGCTCGTGGAACGCCTCGTGCGCGAAGAGATCGAGCGCGTCGCGAGGGGTGGTCGGCGCTAACTTCCGACGCCGCCTCGAACGTCAGCTGACATTGCAAACTGCATCTGCAAGCGGGCAGGCCTATGGAGCCTCGCTCGGTTGCGCATTTGGTTGACTCGGCGCCGGCCATCCGGTTTACACCGCACCACCAGTTCTCCCCGAAAGCCGCGTTGATGCTTGAAAAAACCTATGATGCACGGGCAATCGAGCCTGAAATTTCCAAGCGTTGGGAAGAGGCCGATGCCTTCCGCGCCGGTGCCGGCGCCAAGGAGGGAGCTGATCCCTATACCATCGTCATCCCGCCGCCAAACGTCACCGGCTCGCTCCATATGGGCCACGCGCTCAACAACACGCTTCAGGATGCGCTGATCCGTTTCGAGCGCATGCGCGGGAAGAACGTGCTGTGGCAGCCGGGCATGGACCATGCGGGCATCGCCACGCAAATGGTCGTCGAGCGCCAGCTGGCCGAGCGCCAGGAGCCGAACCGCCGCACCATGGGCCGCGACGCGTTCGTCGACCGCGTCTGGCAGTGGAAGGACGAGTCCGGCGGGATGATCATGAACCAGCTGAAGCGCCTTGGCGCCTCGGCGGATTTCTCGCGCGAACGGTTCACCATGGACGAGGGCCTGTCCAAGGCAGTCCTGGAGGTGTTCGTCACGCTCTACAAGGAAGGCCTGATCTATCGCGGCAAGCGGCTGGTCAACTGGGACCCGAAATTCGAAACTGCGATTTCGGATCTCGAAGTCGAGAATCGCGAAGTCGAAGGCCACATGTGGCACTTCAAGTATCCGCTGGCCGGGGGCGAAACCTACGAATATGTCGAGCGCGATGCCGATGGAAACGTCGTGCTCAGCGAGACCCGCGATTATATAGCGATCGCAACAACACGCCCGGAAACGATGCTCGGCGACGGTGCTGTCGCTGTTCATCCATCGGATGAGCGTTATGCGCCGATTGTCGGAAAGCTTTGCGAAATTCCCGTCGGGCCCAAAGATCACCGCCGCCTGATCCCGATCATCACCGACGAATATCCCGACAAGGATTTCGGTTCCGGTGCGGTCAAGATCACCGGTGCGCACGACTTCAACGACTACGCTGTCGCCAAGCGCAACGACATCCCGCTCTACCGCCTGATGGACCTGACAGCTTCGCTGCGCACCGACGGCCAGGGCTACGCGACCTGCGCCGCGCAGGCTGCTGAAATCGTCCGTTCGGGCGAACTGCCTGACGAAGCGACCATCGACGAGATCAATCTCGTTCCCGACGAATACCGTGGTCTCGACCGCTATGCCGCGCGTGAAAAGATCGTTCAGGCGATCAACGCGGAAGGTCTCGCGGTCATGACGACCGATGTCGAGGGCAACACCGTGCCCTTCGTCGAGACCAAGATGATCATGCAGCCCTTCGGCGATCGCTCCGGCGTCGTCATCGAGCCGATGCTGACCGACCAGTGGTTCGCCGATGCCGCAACATTGGCAAAGCCCGCCATCGCCTCTGTCCGCGAAGGCCGCACCAGGTTTGTCCCAAAGAACTGGGAAAAGACCTATTTCGAATGGATGGAAAACATCCAGCCCTGGTGCATCTCGCGCCAGTTGTGGTGGGGTCACCAGATCCCGGCCTGGTATGGCCCGGATGGCTCCGTTTTCGTCGAAAAGACGGAAGAAGAGGCGCTCCACGCTGCCATCCAGCACTACATTTCGCATGAAGGCCCATGGAAGGCCTGGATCGAGGAGAAGCTCGAGACCTACAAGCCCGGCGAGATCTTGACCCGCGACGAGGACGTGCTCGACACGTGGTTCTCCTCCGCGCTGTGGCCGTTCTCCACGCTCGGCTGGCCCGACAAGACGAAGGAACTCGAAACCTATTACCAGACCGACGTCCTCGTCACCGGATTCGACATCATCTTCTTCTGGGTCGCCCGCATGATGATGATGGGTCTGCATTTCATGGACGAAGAGCCGTTCCACACGGTCTATGTCCACGCGCTCGTTCGCGACAAGAACGGCGCGAAGATGTCGAAGTCGAAGGGCAACGTCATCGATCCGCTCGAACTCATCGACGAGTACGGCGCCGACGCGCTGCGCTTCACGCTGGCGATCATGGCGGCGCAGGGCCGCGACGTGAAACTCGATCCGGCCCGCATCGCCGGCTACCGGAACTTCGGCACCAAGCTCTGGAATGCGACGCGCTTTGCCGAGATGAACGGCGCCATTCATGGCGGGGATTTCGATCCGGCATCTGCAAAGCTGCCGGTCAATCGCTGGATCCTGACCGAACTTACCCGGACCGCGCGTGAGATGACGCGCGCGATGGAAGAATACCGCTTCAACGAAGCCGCCGCGAGCGCCTACCGGTTCGTCTGGAACCAGGTTTGCGATTGGTATCTGGAGCTTCTGAAGCCCGTCTTCATGGCCGGCAGCGCGGACGAACAGGCCGAGGCGCGCGCCTGTGCCGGCTTCGTGCTCGATTCCATCTACCGCCTGCTGCACCCGTTCATGCCGTTCATGACGGAAGAGCTGTGGCGGGTGACGGCCACGGGCGAGGGCCGTGCAACGCTTCTGTGTCACGCCGAATGGCCGAACCCGGACTTCGCCGACGAAGCGGCAGCCGGCGAACTCAACTGGCTGGTCGATCTCGTCACCGGCATTCGGTCGGCGCGTTCCGAGATGAACGTTCCGCCTTCGGCAACGGCGCCGCTCGTCGTCGTCGGTGCCTCCGCCGACACCGTTTCGCGGCTGGAACGTCAGCGCGACGCTATGGGCCGTCTGGCGCGTGCCACGTCGATCGATCACGCAGAGGCCCCACCTCGCGGTGCCGCCCAGATCGTCGTGGGTGAAGCGACCTATTGCCTGCCGCTCGGCCAGTTGATCGACGTGGAGGCTGAAAAGGCTCGCCTCGACAAGGCGATCGGCAAGGTCGATGCGGATCTCGCCAAGATCGGCGGCAAGCTGTCGAACGAGAAGTTCGTCGCCAATGCCAAGCCCGAAGTGGTCGAAGCCGAGCGCGAGAAGCTTGCCGAGCTCGAAGCCCAGCGTGCCGGGCTGGTCGCAGCCCGCGAGCGGATCGCAGCGGCCGACTGAGGATTCGGAAGGCGCGGGCCGCAAGGAACCGCGCCTCCACCCCGCAGAGCGTGGTCCCTGCACCGCTCTGCCCATCGGCCTGGGTGGCCTGGTTCATTCAATGTGAATCACTCGGGACCGTTGCCGAGAACCGGCGACATCCGCCTCTTGCAGGAGCTTACGTAAGGGCAGATCACGTCAAGAATGACGGATGGATTGCTTTGCGACGGAATGTTGCGCAACAGCAACAAATCGCGGTGCGAGGCCGAAATTTGTCTTAAATCGGGCCGTTCGTGCCTCAATCCGGTTGAAATCCTGTCGCGACGTCCCATCGGAGCGCGAAAACCGAGCGATTTTGAACCGCGTGTGGGCGCTTAGAAGAAATCGCCCAAATGCGCACATATTGCCATTCCGCCGCGAACAAGTACCCATTCCATCACGCTCGTTGACTAGACTGATCGGGGAGGGGTTACCATGAAGCGTGCACTACTTATTTCGACGGCTCTTGGCGTCGCATTGTCCGCCAGCCAGGCTTTCGCCGGCGGCCTGGAACGCGGCGGCTACAACATCGATCTCCTGTTCGATCCGAGCGACTACGCAGCCGACGCCAGCGTGACCTACGTCATGCCGAAGCGCGAACTCGACAATGTTAGGGACGTCAACCCGGCAAACGGCGTTGGCTCGAACGGTATCGGTGGCGGTCAGTCTAGCGGCGTTCGTGATACGGAAAGCTATTTCGTCCCGCGCGTCGGCTTCAAGGCCGGTTTCGCCGAAGCGGCAGACTGCCTCGTGCAGTATTCGCAGCCTTGGGGTGCCCATTCCAATCCGGGTGCTGACTGGGTCGGCGCGAACTCGAACATCGAGACCAAGATCGACAGCCACAGCGCCGACTTTACTTGTTCCTATCGCTTCGCGGTCGGTCCTGGCCAGTTCCGCATCATCGGCGGTGGCTACTACCAGGAAGTCGAAGGCTTCAAGGAGCGTCTCGTCGCTCCGGTTCCGCTGCTCGCACCGGGTGCCGGCACCGGCGTCGGTCGCCTGGATCTCGAAGGCAATGGCTGGGGCTACCGCGTCGGCGCCGCCTATGAAATGCCTGAGATCGCCCTTCGCGCGAGCCTCGTCTATAACTCCGAAGTCGATCTCGGCGACGTTACCGGTACACTCGATCTGCGTCAGATCCCTGGTGCCATCAATCCGGCAAACCCGTTCCTGGGCGGTGTAACGGACGTGTTCGGCACGGCCACCATGCCCCAGAGCGTCGAGCTCAAGGTACAATCGGGCATCGCGCCAGGCTGGCTCGCTTTTGGTAGTGTGAAGTGGGTCGACTGGAGCGTTCTTCAGACGCTGCCCTTCTGCCCCACCGCCTTTAGCGCGGTTCCCTGCACCGCAGGTGGCCCGACGGAAGCGACCTCGCTGGAACTCCTCTACCAGGATGGCTGGACGGTGTCGGCTGGTATCGGTCACAAGTTCTCCGAGACGATCAGCGGCGCTGCGTCGCTCACCTGGGATCGTGGCACGGCAACGACGCTCGGCACCCAGACTGACACGTGGACGGTGTCCGGCGGCCTGTCCTACACGCCAAGCGAGATGGTGGAACTGCGCTTCGGCGGCGCGCTGGGCGTGCTGACCTCCGGATCGTCTATCGATGAGGATGTCGCCTACGATTTCGGCAATGATTTCGTCGGTGCGATCCAGGCTGGCGCCCGCATCCGGTTCTGATACGACCTTCAAGTGTTGACTGCGAAACCCGGCGCATGCGCCGGGTTTTTTTGTGCTTTGCTCTAAGTCTGTTGCACGCTGCTACTCTCACTTTGTTGCGATGTGGCGCTTTGGTCACAGTCGTGAGCAGACAAGTTTGCTAACCATTCCTCGGGCATGATCTGCCCCCGTGCCGCCACAAACCGGCGGCAGTTGGAGGGGGCTCGAAGGGGGACCGCGATGATCGCGGAGTTCGAGCGAGAGAGAGTGCCGGGGTCGGGTCATTCATGGACGTCAAGTCGTTCGACAAATCGAAACTTCCGAGCCGTCATACGACGGTGGGTCCGGCGCGGGCTCCGCACCGGTCGTATCTTTACGCCATGGGTCTTTCGGCTGAAGAGATCAACCAGCCACTCGTCGGCGTCGCCAGCTGCTGGAACGAGGCAGCGCCGTGCAACATCTCGCTGATGCGCCAGGCGCAGGTTGTGAAGAAGGGCGTTGCCGCCGCCCGGGGTACCCCGCGAGAATTCTGTACCATCACCGTCACCGATGGCATCGCCATGGGCCACCAAGGCATGAAGGCGTCGCTGGTTTCCCGTGACGTCATCGCCGACAGCGTCGAGTTGACGATGCGCGGCCATTGCTACGATGCCATCGTCGGTCTTGCCGGTTGTGACAAGTCGCTGCCCGGTATGATGATGGCGATGGTCCGTCTCAACGTGCCCTCGATCTTCATTTATGGCGGGTCGATCCTTCCTGGCTCGTTCCGCGGACGCCAGATCACCGTTCAGGACGTCTTCGAAGCCGTGGGCCAGCACTCCGTTGGCGCCATGTCGGACGAAGACCTGCTCGAGATCGAACAGGTCGCCTGTCCCTCAGCCGGTTCCTGCGGCGCGCAGTTCACGGCCAATACGATGGCAACCGTCGCCGAGGCGATCGGTCTGGCGCTGCCCTATAGCTGTGGTGCACCGGCGCCATACGAAATCCGCGACCGCTTCTGCTACGCTTCCGGCGAGAAGGTGATGGAACTCATCGCCCGTAACATCCGTCCGCGCGACATCGTCACGAAGAAGGCGCTGGAGAATGCGGCAGCCGTGGTCGCCGCCACGGGCGGGTCCACCAACGCCGCATTGCATCTGCCAGCCATTGCGCATGAATGCGGCATCGAGTTCGATCTCTTCGACGTCGCCGAGATCTTCCGCAAGACGCCCTATATCGCCGATCTGAAGCCCGGCGGGCGCTATGTGGCCAAGGACATGTTCGAGGCCGGCGGCATCCCGCTCCTGATGAAGACCATGCTCGAGCACGGCTATCTTCATGGCGATTGCATGACCGTGACAGGCCGCACTATCGCCGAAAACATGGACTATGTCCGCTGGAATGAGCAGCAGGATGTCGTTCGCCCAGCCGATAAGCCCATTACGGCAACGGGCGGTGTCGTGGGGCTACGGGGCAACCTCGCGCCGGAAGGCGCGATTGTTAAGGTTGCCGGCATGACGAACCAGAAATTCTTGGGACCCGCCCGCTGCTTCGACAGCGAGGAAGCCTGCTTCGAGGCCGTCAGCCAGCGCGCCTATAACGAGGGCGACGTGATCGTCATTCGCTACGAGGGTCCGAAAGGCGGCCCGGGCATGCGTGAGATGCTGGCGACGACCGCGGCGATCTATGGCCAGGGCATGGGCGACAAGGTCGCTCTGATCACCGACGGCCGTTTTTCCGGCGCGACCCGCGGCTTCTGCATCGGCCATGTCGGACCGGAAGCGGCCGAAGGTGGTCCGATCGGCCTGCTGCGCGATGGCGACATCATCGAGATCGATGCGATCGCCGGCACGCTGAACGTCCAACTGACGGACGAGGAACTGAAGGCCCGCGCTGCGGATTGGAGCCCTCGGGAAACGGACTACGCCTCGGGCGTGCTATGGAAATACGCGCAGACGGTCGGATCGGCACGCTATGGCGCTGTGACCCATCCGGGCGGCGCCAAAGAAAAACACTGCTATGCGGATATTTGAAACCATGCTGCGTCGGTCGCGCCTTTGTCGGTTGATGGGTTTTGTCGCGAGCGTCGCGACGGTCTGCATCGCGGCGACTCCGTCGCGTGCTTTCGACCCCGACGCCGGCGTGACGCGTGAATCCGGTCCGTTCGATCTCTTCCGCTTCGGCTTTTCCGCCTACAAGAACGGCGACAAGGACGACGCCGTCGAAGCGTATCGCTACGCGGCCGAAAAGGGCCATCCCGGTGCCCGTTGGGCGCTCGCCAACATGTATGCCTATGGCGATGGCGTGGAAGAAAACGACTACGAAGCCTTCAAGATCTATAACGAGATCGCAAGGCAGGGCGTCGAGCCCGGGTCGGAAGATCTCGGCTACTTCGTCAACGCCCTCATGTCGCTTGCCGGCTACTACAAGCGCGGCATTCCGGGCAGCCCGGTGGCCGTCGATATGGTGCAGGCGCGCCAGCTTTATTTCCACGCTGCTTCGGCATTCGGCCTCGCAGACGCGCAATTCGAGCTCGCTCGGCTGATGATGGATGGCTTGGGCGGCGACGACGATGTCCACCAGGCGAAGAAATGGTTGAACCGCGCCGCTCAGGCTGGCCACGCGGGCGCGACCGCTTTGCTCGGTCATCAGCTCTTCACCGAAGGGCAGGTCGTCCGTGGCCTGGCTTACATGACGAGTGGGCTGGAACGGGCAAGCGACGCCGAAAAGATTTGGATCCGCACGCTGCAGGAGCAGGCGTTTTCGATCGCAGACGAAAACGATCGTCGCACTGCGATCGCACTGGCCCAGGATCTTATAGCCCGCCAGTAGCCACTGAGTGGCTCTTGATCAGCACGAGCCAGGCTGGCGGAGCCACGACGTGTTGTTGAGCTTCATGCCGCACTGCACGTTGTAGCGCTCTCCATTGACCTCTAGGCAGATCGTGTCGCCCTGAGCCACACGCTCACCCTGATGCCGGCATCGCCCGCCACGGACTATCGCAGGGTCGTCTCCGCGGTCCTGGCCTTCACCCATCGCGCTTTGGCTGGGCCATTCCCGAGCCGGCTCCTGCGCGGCTGACCCGGTTGCCATCAGTGCCGATAGTAGAAGAACTCGTCCCAGTGTTTGCATTGCGACACCTCCCGCGCTCCCATCCACAGGATGCGCCGGGTTCGCCCGACAAGCAATGTCGCCGAGCTGCAGGTGTTCAGAACGCCAGAACGGCCGCTGCGGGCACGTGGTCCGAAGGCTTTTCCCAACTGCGCACCTGCCGGTCGATGTCGGCGGATACCAGCTTTGAGGCAGCTTCCGGCGACAGCAGCAGATGGTCGATGCGGATGCCGTTGTTCTTCTGCCAGGCGCCTGCCTGGTAGTCCCAGAAGGTGTAGAGGCCCGGCGCATCGCTGACCGCGCGGATTGCGTCGGTCATGCCCAGATTTTCAAGCATGCGGTAGGCGTTGCGCGTCTCGGGCTGGAAGAGAGCATCGCCGAGCCACGCATCCGCATTGTAGCAGTCATAGGGCTCTGGAATGACGTTGTAGTCGCCGGCGATCACGATCGGCTCCTCGAGCGCGAGCCGCCCCTCCAGCCAGATGTGAAGCCGCTTCATCCAGGCGAGCTTGTAGGGGAATTTCGGCGTGTCGATCGGATTTCCGTTGGGCAGATAGATGCAAGCGACCCGCACGACGCCGGAGGCGGTGGAAAAGACGGCTTCCATGAAACGCGCGTGGTCGTCCTCGTCGTCACCCGGAAGACCGCGAAGCACTTCGTCGGGCGAGGTGCGCGACAGGATGGCCACACCGTTGAAGCCCTTCTGGCCGTGAGTCTCCACATGGAAGCCGAGCGTCTCGATCTCCAGTCTCGGGAAGTTCTCGTCGACGGATTTGATCTCCTGAAGGCAGATCACGTCCGCATCCGTCTCCTTCAGCCAGGTGAGAAGATTGTCGAGCCGCGCCTTGATTCCATTGATGTTCCAGGTGACGATTTTCATGCCGATGATCTCGCTCGGGTGGAAAGGCGCCGCGAGGCGACGATCGAAGAAATGGCGGCCGTCACCACGGGAAGGAGAACGAGGCTGACGCCGAATGCGAGCAGGGATAGATCATGTGGCTCGTCCGTCAAGGCATGGCGCAGTTCCGTGCCGATGATCACCAGCAACCCCGCTGAGATCATGGTGCCGAGGACGAAACGCCGCGCGAGCATCCCGGCCGAATAGCTGGCCAGCGCCGGCGGCTGAAACCGGCGCCTCAGCCGTTCAGATCGAGAAGCTGGTGCCGCAGCCACAGGACGCGATCGCGTTCGGATTGCGGATCTGGAAGCTCTGGCCCATCAGGTCATCGACAAAATCGATCTCCGAGCCGGCCATGTAGACGAGTGACATGGAATCGATCAGCACTTTGCCGCTCTCGCCGCCAAGAACCAGGTCGTCGTCCTGTTGGTCGTCCACCAGATCGAACTTGTAGGAAAAGCCCGAGCAGCCGCCACCTTCGACCGAGACGCGCAGAGCCGTTTTGGACGGCTCGGCCGCAACGATCTCCGCAACGCGCCGGGCGGCAGCCTCCGACAATGTCACTTTCTGGATATCTTGGATGGTCATGGTCACTCCGTCGACAGGGCCGCGCGAGAGGCAGCATAAATTCCTGTAACTATATATCTATAGGTATGAAGCGGGCGAGGGGGCGTCAATGGCGCTTGTCCCCCTGCTTCAAACGTGGATGCGGCTTCAAGGGATGGGCGGAGATGCTGGACAAGAGCCTTCTGGGCTACGGATTTTGCGAGCGGGCACCTTATGCGGCAGATCCTGCGGGCACGCGCGGCCGACTGGTTCCCGAAGAGCAAAGCCGCACGCGCTCCGATTTCCAGCGGGACCGCGACCGCATCATCCATTCCACCGCCTTCAGGCGGCTTGCGCACAAGACGCAGGTTTTCGTGGCGCTTGAAGGCGACCACTACCGCACGCGCCTCACACACACGATGGAAGTGGCCCAGATCGCCCGTGGTCTCGCCCGGGCGCTGCGGCTTGACGAGGATCTCGCAGAGGCCGTCGCACTCGTGCATGATTTTGGCCATACGCCCTTTGGCCACACGGGCGAGGATGTGCTCGACGAGGTGCTGGGTCACTGTGGCGGCTTCGACCACAATGCGCAGTCGCTGCGCATCGTCACCGCGCTGGAGCGCCGCTACGCGAATTTCGATGGCCTGAACCTGACCTGGGAGACGCTTGACGGCCTGGTCAAGCACAATGGGCCCATGGTGGGCCCGCATTCGAACGGGAAACCGGTGCCGAAGCCGATCCTAGATTTCGACGCCCGCCTCGATCTGGAACTCGACAGTTTCGCAAGTCTGGAAGCACAGGTGGCGGCGATCGCGGACGATATCGCCTACAACACCCACGACATCGATGACGGCCTGCGCGCCGGCCTGCTGACACTGGAGATGCTGGACGAGGTGCCTTTCCTGGCCGAGATGCTCGCATCGATGCGGGCGCAGCACCCGAAGCTCGAGGCCGACCGTATCGCCCATGAGATCATGCGCCGGCAGATCACCTCCATGGTCGAAGACGTCATTACCGTCGCTCAAACCCGCATCACGGAAGTCAATCCGCAATCGTCCGGCGATGTCCGCGCCGCGGGCCAGGCGTTCGCAGTTTTCTCTGATGAAATGGCCGCGACAGATAAGGCTTTGAAGCGCTTCCTGTTCGCCAACCTCTATCGCCATCCGGACGTCATGCGGGTCCGCAAGGCGGCGGCGAAGGTGCTGCATGATTTGTTCGGCGCCTTGATGGACGATCCGAGCTTGATGAAAGGTCACTTCTGGCAGGATGGTATCGTGGGGGCATCGGGCGACGACAAGGCGCGCCATGTCGCCGACTATCTGGCCGGGATGACGGACACCTACGCGCTGTCGATGCACCGGCGATTGTTTGACCATACGCCTGAATTGCGTTAGCGCAGGCCCGACTTCCCGCTTCCCCGTCGTGACCATGTGCGCGCTCTTCAACGCCGTGAACGACCCGTATTTCGGACTGAGACGATGAATTTGTTCAAAGACTTCGAAGGCCGCATCAAGAACGGGCTTCAAACCCTTGAAGACATTGCAGCTGCCGAAGGTCTGCCGCTTGATCGCATTGCCGTCGAGCCGCCGCGCGACGCGTCCCATGGCGACGTTGCGACCAATGCCGCGCTGGTTCTCGCCAAGCCCCTTGGGTTGAACCCCCGCGCGCTTGCCGAACGTATCGTGCCCGTTCTGGAAGCCGATCCGGATATCGCCGCCGTCTCGGTCGCCGGGCCCGGCTTCATCAACATGAAGCTGTCGCCCGCCTACTGGCAGAAGCTTCTGGCCCATGTCCTGAAGCAGGGAACGGACTTTGGGCGCTCCGAGATCGGCGCTGGCAAGTCCGTCAACGTCGAATATGTCTCCGCCAACCCGACTGGCCCGATGCATGTCGGTCACTGCCGCGGCGCCGTTGTCGGCGATACGCTCGCCAACCTGCTCGGCTTTGCGGGCTATGAGGTCACCAAGGAATATTACATCAACGACGCCGGCGCGCAGATCCAGGTGCTCGCCCGTTCCGCCTATCTTCGTTACCGCGAAGCGCTTGGCGAAACGATCTGCGAAATCCCGTCCGGTCTCTATCCGGGCGACTATCTCGTGCCGGTAGGCGAGGCGCTGAAGGCGGAATTCGGCGATGATCTGAAGCATATGCCGGAAGAGGAATGGCTGCCGATCGTCTCAGATCGCGCGATCGACGCCATGATGGTGATGATCCGCGCCGATCTCGCCCAGCTGAATGTGGTGCACGACGTTTTCTATTCGGAGCGCTCGCTTCATGCCGGGAGTGGCGGCGCGATCCTGTCGGCGATCAACGATCTGACCTTCAAGGGCCACGTCTATAAAGGTACGCTGCCGCCGCCGAAGGGCCAGCTGCCGGAAGACTGGGAAGATCGCGAGCAGACCCTGTTCCGCTCGACTGCTGTCGGCGATGACATTGATAGGCCGCTGGTGAAATCCGACGGAACCTTCACGTATTTTGCCGCTGACGTCGCCTATTTCCGCGACAAGTTCGAGCGCCATTTCGACGAGATGATCTATGTGCTCGGGGCCGACCATGGCGGTTATGTGAAGCGGCTTGAAGCCGTTGCGCGCGCCGTTTCCGAAGGCAAGTCCAAACTGACCGTGCTTTTGTGCCAGCTCGTCAAGCTCTACCGCAATGGCGAGCCCGTACGCATGTCGAAGCGCTCCGGCGATTTCGTGACGCTGCGTGAGGTGGTCGACGAGGTCGGCCGCGACGCCGTGCGCTTCATGATGATCTATCGCAAGAGCAGTGAGCCGCTCGATTTTGATTTCGCCAAGGTCACCGAGCAGTCGAAGGACAACCCGGTGTTCTACGTGCAGTATGCTCATGCCCGCTGCGCCAGCGTGATGCGGCAGGCGGCGGAGGCCTTTCCTGATGCAGCACTCGACGACGCCGCCTTCGCCGAAAATCTCGACCTGTTGACCGACCCGAGCGAATTGCAGCTGATCGGCAAACTCGCCGAATATCCGCGCATGGTGGAAAGCGCCGCCATCGCACAAGAGCCGCACAAGATCGCATTCTATCTCTACGATCTGGCCAGCGAATTCCACGGCCACTGGAACAAGGGGAAGGATTTCCCTGAATTACGCTTTGTTAACGATAAAAATCGAGAATTAAGCTTCGCCAGACTGGGTCTGGTGCGCGCAGTCGCCGCAGTCCTTCGTTCCGGACTGACCTTGACCGGCACTGAAGCACCAGAAGAAATGCGGTAGCAAAGCCACCATTTCCCCACAATAGTCTGGCATCCGAAACTGGTTTTGCGGGCGAGTGAGTGGTTATGGCTGACAATCAAAGGACGCGTTACACGGGTAGAGACGCGCCGTTCCTGTCGGATGGCGATCCTCTCGCGGAGCTTGCACGTATTGCGGGCTTCGACCAGCCCGAGGAGCAAGTGGTCGAACAGCACTCGACTTCGACCGAGGACGCGGATGCATCCGCATTCGACCTCGAAGCCGAACTCATGCGCTCGATCGGCCTCGAAGACGCACCTGAGATCACGCCGGAAGCGGTCGAGGTTCAGCATTCGGAGAGCCATGAGCCTGTCGAGCTGAGAGAAGAGGAAATCCCGGCCTTCCTCAAAGCACGCCCGGCGCCGGCCGAATCGAATGCGCCGCCTGCTGTTGAAAACACTCCGCCCGTCCTCGTCGAAGAGCCAGTCATGGCCTCGGCTGCCGACGAAGCCTTGCCGGACCAGTTTGAGCTTGCTGACGCATCACTGATGGCCGAACCGTCCGTACCGGAAGTCGATCGTCAGTCAGCCGCCAACGCTGAACTTGCCATCGATCAGCGCCTGGAAGCTGTTGGCGAAAGCGCGCCTGCTGGCGAGACCGATGACGCTGTTGCGGCAGAGGCAGAACGCGAGGCGGGCCCGTCCGCGCTGATCCATCTCTTGGAAGAAGCAACCGTTGAAGCGGAATTTGGCGGGGTCGAGGAGTTCGATGCCCCTGAGTTCGATGCCACTGAGGAGGCGCAACTCAGCGACGAAATCCTGCGTTCGTTCGACGAGGACCTCGAAACGGCTTCGTTCGATGAGCCGGCCGTCGAGGCTTGGGAGCCGGCCACGGCGTCAAGCCCGCTACCGGCTTTGGCCGCCTACGCTCAACCGGCCGACACCAGTGCCTTGACCGATTTTTCGGCTCTCGACACTTCGGATGACGACGCCGTCTGGCGCGAGATGGTGCAATACGCGCTTCCCGGAAACGAAGCGCAGGCCGTCGCAGCCGCTCCTGCGGTGATGGCGCCTGAGCATGGTGAGCCTGAACATGCTGAGCCTGAGCATTCGGATGCCGAGATCGTAGCCGAAGAAGCCCCGTTCGAGCTTGTCGAGGCGGAGCCGGTCGCGGTCGCCGCGGTTCCCGCTTCCCTTGTCGACGACGGTCATTGGGACATCGCAGACGAGCTTGAGGCCGCATTTGCCGACTACGGCTCGCCAAAGGCCGCGCCGATCGCCGAGCCGGCCGCCGAAGTAACGATCCCTGAGACCGAGGTTGAACCTCTCTCCTCGACGGTTGAGTACTCGGAAGACCTGTCGCATCCCATCGAAGAGGACCTTGCCGAGGCATTTGAAGCTCTTCCGTTCAAGGCCGAAGAGCAAAGCACTGAAGCCTTTGCCGAGCCCGTTGCCCTGGCAGTGGAGGCCTTCGAGCCAGTTGTTGGCGCCGAGGATGCCTATCACGAAAGCTTCGATGAGCCTGCCGTAGCTTTTGCGCCGGAGCCTCAGCCAGAGCCAGAGCCAGAAATCGAGCTCGATTTCTCGGCACTTGAGAATTTCGAGTTCGACGAACCCCAGGACCTGTCCCAGGACGAGCCGGTGTACGAACGGGCCTACGAGGCGCTGTCCTTCACGCCCGAAGCACCTGAAGCTCCGCAACCGGATCCATTCATAGAAGAACTCACGATCACTGATCTGGAGCTCGATGAGCCGGCGCCGGGTGAGAGCGCTGCGGACCACGCATTCGTGGATATCGAGCCCGCGTCATCGATGGATTCGTCGTCGGTCAGCGACGGACAGGACATCAATTTCGATTTCTCGGATTTCGAATTCGAACTGCAGGATGTCGGGCCAGCCGATCCCGTGCCCGCGGAACACGCTGCTGCACCCGAGCCATTGACCGAGGCACCGGTTGCCGAGGACGCTACCTGGCAGGATCAGACGTCTGAATCGATCGTCCAGCCGGCACCGATTGCCGCCGCGGCGGCAGCGGTCGTCGCTGCGCCAACCTTGGCATCGCTTCTCGGTCGGCGGGCGAGCGACCCTGCGCCAGCCCACGTTGAACCTGTGCGGAACGATTATTCCAGCGTGGAATCGCAGCGGAGCGAGCCAGCCCGTCCCGAGCCCACGCGCATCGAGCCCACCCGCATCGAGCCGGCCCGCACCGAGCCGGCACGTCAGGAAGCATTGTCGTTCGAAGCGGCCATTGCCTCGCGGCCGAAGCCCGTCCGACAGGAACCGGTCGCGCCGGCAGTCCTGCCCTTCGAATTTCATGATGTTGCCGACACAAGCGACGTGATCGAGCCGGTTCGTGAAATCGAAGTTCCCGACTTTCCGGAAGACGAAGAGGTTCCCCGAGCAGACACGAGCGACGATTTCGATCTGTCGGGTCTGGAAGCGGAATTCGCTGACATTTTGGCACGCAACGAACCGAGCGACGCTGCCGAACCGTCGACAGCACAAAACAATGCCGCGTCGGCTGTCGTCATTCCGCTGGCAGCCGCAAGACCCGAAGCTGCGCGGCCGCTGCCTGACCAGATCGATTTCACCGACTTCGATTTCGGCCAGGCCACTCGCCCATCCAGTTCTGCTCCCGACCATGACAACGAACGGGATGTCGACGATATCTCGTTCGCTGATCTGGAACGCGGCGAGATCGCTCCGGGCGCGGTTGCTCAAGGAGCGGCTGCTCGGCGTCCTGCGTGGAAAACGGGCGTTGCAGCGCTTGCGATTATCGCGGCTGCAGGTCTTGCCGCCTACGCCTTCATGGGCAGCCCCGGCGGCGGCAGCGGCGAGCCTCGCATCATCGCGGCGAGCGAAGAGCCAATCAAAGTCGCACCCGAAGATCCGGGCGGCCGCACCGTTCCGAACCAGGATCAGGCCGTCTATGGGCAGGTCGATGGCAGCAGCGCCAATGGCGACGACATCAACCTGATTTCCCGTGCCGAAGAACCCGTGGACGTGGTTCAGCGCACGGTCGATCCCAATGTGCTGCCGCTTGAGGGTCGCCCGTTCTCCGGCGGAGCGCCCGAAGACGACATGGACGTGATGGATGAGGATGTGGCGGGCCTCAGCGAAGGCAATCTCGCCATGCGCGGCGCCGTTAGCGACGAGGATCCGCTGGGTGTCGCACCCCGCATGGTTCGCACCTCCGTTGTCCGTGCCGATGGAACGCTCGTTCCTGCCGCGCCGGTCGATCTCTCGGCGGCAGCAGATGTGCCGGTCGTTGGTGAGGATGCGCAACTGCCTGGCGACGAGGCTGCGGGCATTGCCTCGATCAGTGACCAGGCGGCTCTGGACGCTACGCAGCTGATTGCAGCCGCCGACGCGGGCGCAGGTCTTACCGATGGAACGGCTCAGGTGCCGGCTGATCAGGCTGCTGCGGCGTCACCAGCGCCGGGTGTCCCGCTGCCGCAACCTCGCCCCGACGCTGCTTCCGCGCCCGCTGTAGCCAGCGAGCGGCTCCAGGCAGAAGTGCCGCCGGCTTCTGCGGAATCGGTGGCGCCCGTGAGAACGGTTCAGACGACGACCTTCAGCAATCCCGCTCAGCCGACGCCTGGCGACCGGCCGGCCGATCAGCCGGTGACGATCGTCGGTCAGACATCGCCAGCTGCCGGGCAAGCGCCGCAGCCGGCGGCACCCGCCGAGCAGCCTGTGCAAACGGCTGCCGTCGCGCAGTCCGGCGCGCTCGACAATCCGGGCGGCTATGTCGTGCAGATCGCCTCGCAGCCGACGCAGGAATCGGCACAGTCGACCTATAACAGCCTGGCCTCGCGGTACGGCTCGATCATCGGCGGACGGCAGGTTCAGATCCAGGCCGCCGAAATCCCTGATCGCGGAACGTTCTACCGCGTGCGGGTCGCAGGCGGTTCACGCGAAGAGGCTGTGGCACTGTGCGAGCGGTACCAGGCGGCCGGCGGCAGCTGCTTCGTCGCCCGCTGAGGCGAAGGACCTGACAGCAGGCTCTAGGGGAGCCGGAACATTCTAAAGATGTTGATGGCCGGGTGGCGTGCTACCCGGTCTCTGCCTCGGTCGCTATCATGGCGGGATGACCGAATCAAAAGCGATGATCCTGGGCCTCAAAGGCCCCGAAATTCTCCCGGAAGAGCGCAGCTTCTTCGAAGCGGAGCGCCCCTGGGGTTTCATTCTTTTCTCTCGAAACATCGTTGATGCCGACCAGCTTCGCGCGCTGACGGCCGACCTCAGGTCGATCGCAGGCGACCGGCCCCTTCCGATCTTCATCGATCAGGAAGGCGGGCGGGTTCAGCGTTTGCGGCAGCCATTCGCGCCCAACTATCCACCGGGCGCCCGCCTGGGCGACATCTATCGCCAGGACCGCCAGAGCGGCTTGCGCGCTGCCTGGCTGCTGTCACGCATCCACGCCTTCGACCTTAATCGTTTCGGGATCAATGCCGATTGCCTTCCGGTTCTCGACATTCCCGTTCCCGGCAGCCACGACGTGATCGGTGACCGTGCTTATGGCACCGATCCGGTCACGGTTGCGGAGATGGGCGAGGCGGCCATGCAGGGCCTTCTCGCGGGTGGCGTTCTTCCGGTCATCAAGCACATTCCCGGCCATGGCCGGTCACGGGGAGATTCGCACCTCGAACTGCCGGTGGTGGATGAATCCCTCGAAGAACTGGAAGCAACGGATTTCAAGCCGTTCGCCGCACTGAACAAGGCGCCGATGGCGATGACCGCGCATGTGGTCTACCGTGCGATCGATGCCGATCATCCGGCGACGACCTCCAGAAAGGTCATCGCCGACATCATCCGCGGCCGGATGGGCTTCGACAGCTTACTGATGTCGGACGATGTGTCCATGAAGGCGCTGGCCGGCTCTTTCGCTGACCGGACACGGGCGATCTTTGCAGCCGGCTGCGATATGGCCCTGCACTGCAATGGCGACATGGACGAGATGACCGCCATTGCGGCCGAGACGCCCGTCCTTGAAGGCCGCCCGCTCGAACGTGCCAAAGCCGCGCTTGAAGGCTTGTCATACAGGGACGATGCGGATGAGCGCGCCATTCGCGACGAATTCGAGGGACTGACCCAAGCCGTGGCTTGAGAGGGCTGTTCAGATGCTGCCGAAGCCTGTCGAAAGCGCAAGCCAGACAACCGTCAGCCCGGCGGAGGCGTTGCCCTGGGATGCGCCCGAGCGCAGACCGGAAGAAGCTCTGCACATCGACGTGGATGGTTTTGAAGGCCCGCTCGATCTGCTGCTGCATCTCGCGCGACACCAGCGTGTTGATCTGGCACGGATCTCGATCCTTGCGCTTGCCGAGCAATATCTGGATTTCATCGATCAGGCGCGAAAGGTTCGGCTCGAACTCGCGGCCGATTACCTCGTCATGGCGGCCTGGCTTGCGTTCTTGAAATCGCGCCTGCTTTTGCCGAAGCCCGCCAAGGACGATGGGCCGAGCGGCGAGGAGTTGGCGGCGCAACTCGCCTTCCGGCTGAAGCGGCTTGAAGCCATGCGCGAGGCTGCAGCCCGCCTCGTCAACCGCAACCGGCTTGGCCGCGACGTCTTCGCGCGTGGGGCGCCGGAGGAGATCGAAGCCGAACGCGGCTCGAAGTTTCAGGCCTCGCTCTATGATCTCCTGATCGCCTATGCCTCTCAGCGCCAGCGGCTCGCCGTCACAACGGTCACGATTGCCTCGCGGGCGGTGTGGTCGCTTGCCGATGCCCGCGCGATCCTCACCCGCATGGTTGGCACGATTGAAGAGTGGACAGCGCTCGACCAGTTCCTCGTGCGCTACCTGTCGCGGCCCGAGGAGCGCGCCAGCGCCATGGCCAGTGCCTTCGCGGCATCGCTCGAACTGGTGCGGGAAGGGCATCTGGACATCCGCCAGGCCGAGCCCTTCGCCCCTATCTACCTGCGCCGGGGCCCGAAGGCGGGTGCACAACCCAATGGCTGATATCGTTCCTCTGAAGCCTGGTCAGAAGGGCACGTCGACCGGGCTCGATGCCGAGATCGACGAGGCCGCGCGCATCGCGGAAGCGCTGATTTTTGCTTCGGCCGAACCGGTCGACGAAGCGCTGATCGTCCGCAAGCTGCCGCAGGGCATCAACGTGCGCGTCGTCATGGATCGGCTCATGCACCACTATGCCGACCGCGGCGTGAACCTGGTCCGGGTCGGCGATGCCTGGGCGTTTCGCACCGCCGCCGATCTTGCCTTCCTGATCCGGGACGACAAGACCGAGATACGCAAATTGTCGCGGGCAGGTCTCGAAGTGCTCGCGATCATCGCCTATCACCAGCCGGTGACACGGGCGGAAATCGAGGAAATCCGGGGTGTGGCGACGTCGAAAGGCACGCTGGACGTGTTGCTGGAATCTGGCTGGGTTCGCATGCGCGGCCGACGCCGGTCGCCGGGCCGCCCTGTGACCTATGGAACCACGAACGGCTTCCTCGACCATTTCGGCCTGGCCGAGCTCGGGGATCTGCCGGGAGTGGAGGAATTGAAGGGCGCCGGTCTCCTTTCCGGGCGCGTTCCGGCCAATTTCAGCTTCCCGATGCCGGGAGAGGGCGAGGAACTCGCCGAGGACGAAGATCCGATCACGCAGATGGACCTCGAAGAGCTCGGCCTGCTTGCGCCACGCGGCGAAGAGAATTGAAATCACCGCGGAATAGATCGAGCGGCCAGCCGTTTATCAGCTTGAAGACTGATGCCCAATCGATTGCACGTGCGCAATGATTGGGCTAACCACTGGCAGGATTGAATTTGAAAGGGGCTGGCTCGTATCCCACATGAGGGAAGCGGGCGTGCCGCATGGGAGAATGTGATGGGTAGCTTTAGCATCTGGCACTGGCTGATCGTTCTGGTCGTCGTTCTGCTTCTTTTCGGCCGCGGCAAGATCCCCGAGCTGATGGGCGACGTCGCAAAAGGCATCAAGAGTTTCAAGCGGGGCATGAGCGACGACGAGACTGCGGCAACGCCGGACAGCTCCAAGACGGTCGAGCACCAGGCTGAAGAGCGCAAGGATCGGGTGAGCTAAGTCGGTCCGACCGTCTTTAGAGCTCAGCGCGAGGAGCGTTCACTTCCATGTTGGACTTAGGTTGGGGAGAAATCCTCGTCATCGCGATCGTGCTGATCCTCGTCGTCGGCCCGAAGGACTTGCCGCGCGTGTTGCGGACATTCGGGCGGACGATGACGAAGCTCAGATCCATGGCCGGCGAATTCCGCAGCCAATTCGACGAGGCTCTGAAGGAAGCGGAGCTCGATGACGTTCGAAAGACCGTCAACGACGCTCGTAGCCTCAATCCCGCCCGCGAATTGCGCGATGCGCTGAACCCGCTGAAGCAGGCGGGCGACGACCTTCGCTCCGACATCAACAAGGCCATGCGCGACAAGCCGACCGTCGCGCAGAAGGATCCATCGGCTCCGGCGCCTGGTTCGGACGCCGCAAATCCGGTGCCTGCATCTACGCCGCCAGCCGTCGCGGCTGCGTCGTCTGCCGCGGCGTCCGGCGCTGCAGCATCGACCTCATCCACTTCGGCCTCATCTGCAGCCGCTGTTTCAAAGCCGGAAGCAGTTGCCAAGCCAGTAGCGGCCGCCAAGCAAGTTGCTCCAGCCAAGTCGACCACATCCGCCAAGCCGGCTGCGTCCGCCAGCGCCGCGCCGAACAGCACGGCAGGTGTCGCCAAGCCTGAAGCCGTGAGTGCGACAACGGTTGGTGCGCCGCCGAGCAGTGTGCGCAAGCCAGCTGCAACGAAAACCCCACGATCGAAGCCGGCGTCGTCGGCCAGTGCCGCCGATCCGAAGCCGAACCAGGCGTCTGCCGATAAGCCTGCTGCCGCGCCAAGAGCCCGTCAGGCAGCAAAAAAGACAGGTGAAGCGTGAGCGCGGACATCGAGGACAAGCCCCAGCCACTGATCGAGCATCTCATCGAGCTTCGTTCGAGGCTGATGTGGGCTGTCGGCGCGTTCTTCCTCGCCTTCCTCGTCTGCTTTTTCTTCGCTCAGCCGTTGTTCAACATCCTCGTCTATCCATTCCAGTGGGCCGTCGTCTGGGCCGGGCTGGACGGCCGCGAGGTCGAGCTGATCTACACGGCGCCGCAGGAATTCTTCTTCACGCAGATCAAGATCGGCATGTTCGGCGGCCTGGTGCTCGCCTTTCCGGTGATCGCGGCGCAGATCTACAAGTTCGTTGCCCCGGGCCTCTACAAGAACGAGAAGCAGGCATTTCTGCCGTTCCTGGTGGCTTCGCCGATCCTGTTTCTGGTTGGTGGCGCGCTCGTCTATTTCTTCTTCACGCCCATGGTCATGTGGTTTTTCCTGGCCATGGAGCAGACCGGCGCAGGCGGCGAAGTCGCGATCCAGTTGCTCCCGCGCGTCTCGGAATATCTCGGTCTGGTCATGACCTTGATCTTCGCGTTCGGCCTGGTGTTCCAGTTGCCGGTCGTCACAACGCTGATGGTCAAGTCCGGATTGATCACGGTCCAGTCGTTGATCGACAAGCGCAAATTTGCGATCGTCATCGCCTTCGTGGCTGCCGCCATCCTGACCCCGCCGGATCCGGTTAGCCAGATCGGTCTCGCGCTGCCCACGATCCTTCTTTACGAGATCTCCATCTGGATCGGTCGTCGCATCGAACGCCAGCGTAAGGAAGATGAGGCGAAAGCCGAGGCCGCAGAGCAGGCAACGGTTCCAGCCAAGGACTGATCCTCCGAGCGGGAGTGCGTGTCGCGAGGGGCGGGGCTTCCGCTTGCCTCTCAAATCGCGTAGAGCGCGCGCACGGTCATTGAACCCAATTCCACGCAGCTCGAAGACTTTTGGACGCGACATGCTCGATATCAAATGGATCCGTGACAATCCCGGCCTCATGGACCAGGCACTGAGGAAGCGCGGTGCCGAGCCCATTGCCGCGCGTCTGATCGCGCTGGATGAAGCGCGCCGCGCGGAGATTGCGCGGCTTCAGGACATGCAGTCGCGCCGCAACGCCGCCTCGAAAGAGATCGGCACTGCGATGGCGGCCGGTGACAAGGAGCGCGCCGAGGCCCTGAAAGCCGAGGTTGCTGGTCTCAAGCAGGCGATGCAGGACAGCGAAGAGGCTGCACGTCGCAATGACGAGGAACTGTCGGCAGCGCTCAGCGTGCTGCCGAACATCCCGGCCGACGACGTGCCCGAGGGCGCCGACGAAACCGACAATGTCGAAATCCGTACCCATGGTGAAAAACCGACCTGGAATCATCCGGCCAAGGAGCATTTCGAGATCGGTGAAGCGCTTGGCGGCATGGATTTCGAGGGTGCCTCCAGGATCTCCGGCGCACGTTTCACGGTCCTCAAGGGCGATCTCGCCCGGCTGGAACGCGCGCTTGGTCAGTTCATGCTGGACCTGCACACGACTGAGCACGGTTATCAGGAAGTCTCGCCGCCCTTGCTGGTGCGTGACCCGGCTTTGTTCGGCACAGGTCAGCTGCCGAAGTACGAAGAAGATCTCTTCAAGACCGGCGATGGCCGCTATCTGATCCCGACCGCCGAAGTGCCTCTGACGAACCTCGTGCGCGACGAGATCGTGGACATCGCCGCATTGCCGCTGCGCTTCACGGCGCTGACGCCGAGCTTCCGCTCCGAAGCGGGTTCGGCCGGCCGCGACACGCGCGGAATGCTGCGTCAGCATCAGTTCATGAAATGCGAGCTCGTCTCCATCACCGATGCGGAGAATTCGGTGGCGGAGCATGAGCGGATGACAGCCTGTGCGGAGGAGGTCCTGAAACGCCTCGGCCTGCATTACCGTGTCGTGACGCTCTGCACCGGCGACATGGGCTTCAGCGCTCGCAAGACCTACGACATCGAAGTCTGGCTGCCTGGCCAGAACGCCTATCGCGAAATTTCATCCTGCTCCGTCTGCGGCGACTTTCAGGCGCGGCGGATGAACGCCCGTTACCGCGTTGCCGGCGAGAAGACGATGCGCTTCGTGCACACGCTGAACGGGTCGGGTATAGCGGTCGGGCGCGCACTCATTGCCGTGTTGGAGAACTATCTGAACGCGGATGGGTCTGTCACCATCCCCGAGGCTCTGGTTCCTTACATGGGTGGCAAGACGCGGATCGAGGCAGTTCGCTAGGACGGACGGACAAACAAGGGAGCGAGGCGCTTGCGCATTCTTCTGACCAATGACGACGGCATCCATGCCGAAGGCCTGAAGGTGCTGGAGCGCATCGCGGCAACGCTGTCCGATGACGTGTGGGTCGTCGCGCCGGAAACCGATCAGAGCGGTCTCGCCCATTCGCTGACCCTGTCGGAGCCATTGCGCTTGCGCAAAGAGGGCGACCGGCGTTTCGCACTGCGCGGCACGCCGACCGATTGCGTCATCATGGGCGTGCGCGAAGTGATGAATAGCCCCCCAGATCTCGTGCTGTCCGGCGTCAATGCAGGCCAGAACATCGCCGAAGACGTGTCCTATTCCGGCACCGTTGCCGGTGCGATCGAAGGCACGCTGCTCGGCATCAGGTCGATCGCGCTCAGCCAGGCGTTTCTGTCCCATCGTGAACGCCGCATCGACTGGGAAACGGTCGGCCGCCACGCACCGGCGCTGTTGAAGCGTCTCATCGGCCTGGAGATCCCGCGCGACACCTTCCTCAACGTCAACTTCCCGCCTTGCGGTCCGGAAGATGTCGTCGGCGTCAAAGTGGCGTCGCAGGCCCGCCGCCTGCATGGCCTGTCGATGGAAAAGCGCGCGGACGGGCGCGGCTTTCCCTATTACTGGCTGCGGTTCTCCCGCGATGCTGCCGAAGACATTGCACCCGGCACCGATGTCGAGGCGATGACCGAAAATCGCATATCGGTAACGCCGCTTAAACTGGATATGACCGATTATAAGTTTCAGGCGCACCTGGCAGAGGTGCTGCAAGACGCAGCAGAGTGATCGTCGTCCTTGATTGACAGCCGAAATCCTCTTGGAGAGATCGAAGGCTTTGCGAGCCTGCTCCTGCGTTTGCGGCGGGAAGGCATCGCGGACGCGACCCTGCTTGCCGCCTTGGAAGAGACGCCCCGCTCGCAATTCGTGCCCCCGATCCATGCGGATCTGGCGTACTCGTCGCGGATGATTCCGATCGAGTGCGGCACCTTCATGGAAGGCGCGGACCTGATGGCGCGTCTTCTTTACCAGCTCGATCTGAAGGCGGGGCAGCGGGTGCTGGAAGTCGGCACCGGCTCCGGTTTCGCCGCAGCCGTCATGGCGCGCATCGTCGACCGAGTGGTCAGCGTCGAGCGCTACCGTACGCTGCATGCCATTGCGCAGCAGCGGCTGGAGCATTTCGGCCTGCGCAATGTCGCGCTCAAGCTCGCCGATGGCCGGCAGGGTGTCGCCGGCGAGGGGACATTCGATCGCATCTTCGTCGCGGGCGCCTTCGAGCAGATGCCGCGAAGCTTCGTCGATCATCTTGCACCGGAAGGGCAGATGCTGACGGGCATCATCAAGGAAAACGGCCGGGTCGTCCTGTCGCGGCTCACTCGCATCGGCAACCGCTTCGAACGCACCGATGGGCCTGAGCTGCCCTATCTGCCGCTGGTCCCCGGCGTCGCAGCGCGCATCTAATAGCGGAAATCACGAAATCGATCGGCTTTTCTGCGGGTTATTCGCATCTTGTGCGGGACAATGCGTGGCGCATTAACCGGCGGGTAACATTAACAGGGCTTAATGACGGTCATGCGTATCTGCGTCGTCTTGGGGCTCTACATGCGAAAGACTGGTCCATCTAAATCCGCCAAATCCGCCGGCGTCATCGGCGCGGCACTGCTGGCCGTCCTTCTCGCCGGCTGCAGCTCTGAATCCCTGAGGCTTGGCGGTCTCGACAATTTCACCACCGCCACGGTGCCGACCCCGCAGGAAAACGTTGGCCAGGGTGGCATGGCGCAGGGCATGGCGGCGCCTCAGCAGGCAGCGGCTTCCCAGCCTTACCCCGGCGATCAAAGCTATTCTTCCGGCCAGTATGCGCTCGCTCCGACCGGTGGCGTGCAGCGTTCGCAGTTGGCGCCGACATCGTCCGCCCCCATGGCGCCGGACACCATGACGACGGCAACGACCCCGGTTGCCACGGCGCCGGTCATTCCTCCGGCAACGGCGAGCGCCAACCGGCCCCGTGGCTGGTCGACCGAAGGTGCGCCGCGCGTCACCGTGCAGCCGAACGAAACACTCTTCAGCATTTCGCAGCGTTACAGCGTGCCGGTCGAGCAGATCATGCAGGCAAACGGCATCAGCGATGCATCCCAAATCAGAAGCGGTCAGCAGATCGTCATCCCGGGCTATAGCCGCGGCGGCACCGTTGCTTCGGCAGCGCCTGCCCAGTCGGCGCCTGCCCAGCCTGCGGCTCCCTCAGCTCAGCAGATGGCAGCCGCTTCGCCGGCGGTGGATCCGCGTCTTGCCGAACGGTCGCTCAACGAGCAGGCCGCGCAGCTGACAGCGCCTGCCGCCTCGGCTCCTTCGGCGGGTGGTTCAACCTACACCGTCAAGGCAGGCGATACGCTGAGCCGCATTTCGCGTGAGACCGGTGTTTCCGTCGCAGCTCTTCGCCAGGCGAACAACATTTCCGGCGACAACATCCGTCTTGGCCAGACGCTGAACCTGGGTGGTGCAGCCGCTCCGCAGCCGGCGGCTACCGCTGTCGCACAGGCGCCCGCTCAGCAGCCACGTGTCGACCCACAGCAGACCGCCGCCGTCACCACTGCTGCCGCCGCACCCGCCGCCCAGCCGCAGCAGCCTGCGGCGCCGCAGCAGAGCTACACGCCCCCGGCGGCCAGCGAGCCAGCTGCACGCATCGACGACGCCGTCGGCAACGATGTCGCCGCGATCGCTCCGGAAGCAACGGGCATCGGCAAGCTTCGCTGGCCGGTACGCGGTCAGGTCGTAACGGCGTTCGGTGCTCAGGATGGCAGCGTGCGCAATGACGGCATCGACATTTCGGTCCCGGAAGGCTCTGAGATCAAGGCAGCCGAGAACGGCGTCGTCATTTATGCAGGCTCCGGCCTCAAGGAATACGGCAACACCGTTCTGGTGCGTCACGACAACGGCTTGGTCACGGTTTACGGCCATGCAAGCGAGCTGAAAGTCAATCGAGGCGACAACGTCACGCGCGGTCAGGTCATCGCGGCATCGGGCATGACGGGCACGGCAACACAGCCGAAAGTCCATTTCGAGGTGCGCGAAAACGCCACGCCGGTGGACCCGACCCGCTTCCTCGACTGACAGTCGATCACAAGTTTCAAAAATCGCGGCGCCCATGTGGCGCCGCTTTCGTTTGCGCCGTCAGGCGCGCCGGGCTGTGAGCGCCTTACCGCTTCGGCCGGCGAGATCCTGAATGTACTGCCAGGCGACGCGGCCGGACCGATCGCCCCGCGTCGTCGCCCATTCAAGCGATTCTCGCCTGAGCGTGTCCGCATCGGCATCGAGGCCGTAATGGCTGGCATAGGACGTCACCATGGCAAGGTAGTCGTCCTGGCTGCATTTGTGAAAGCCGAGCCAGAGCCCGAACCTGTCCGACAGAGAGACTTTTTCCTCAACCGCCTCGGAGGGATTGATCGCCGTCGAGCGCTCGTTCTCCATCATGTCGCGCGGCAGCAGGTGGCGGCGGTTGGACGTCGCGTAAAACAACACGTTCTCCGGACGCCCCTCGATCCCGCCATCAAGCGCGGCCTTGAGCGATTTGTAGTCCGTATCGTCGTGATCGAACGATAGATCGTCGCAGAAAAGGAGGATGCGGTACGCCGTTTCCAGGCGCAGAACAGCCATCAGACGCGGTAGAAGAGCGATGTCTTCGCGGTGAATTTCCACGAGCTTCAGCGGCGGCCGTGCTGGATCGGCGCTTGCCGTCAGCGTCGCATGCGTCGCCTTGATCAGGGAAGATTTGCCCATGCCGCGCGCGCCCCAGAGCAGCACGTTGTTGGCCGGGAGGCCATCGGCAAACCGTTGCGTGTTTTCAACGAAGATGTCGCGGACGCGATCCACGCCCTTGATGAGGCTGAGGTCAATACGGTTCGGCTGAGGCACAGGCTTCAGCGTTCCAGTCTCACCTTCGAAGAGGAAGCACTGCGCCGCGGCGAGATCCGGTTTCGGCCACTGACGACCGCCTCGCTCGACAGCCAGGCGCAGCAAGCGCACCTCCTCGATCAACTCGCTCAACACTGCCTTCGTCATCCGCCTCTACCCAGCCTCCACCAACGTTGAGGGCGCGGTTAGCATGTCATGCCACCGGGCGAAAGACGACGGCTTGGATGACGCGCCCAGTTCGGTTGCATTCCAAGGCGTCGTGGCTATATTCCGCGCACGCCAAGGGGGGCAAGAAGCCGCCGCAACGAGTTTTCCGAAGGAGCCTATTCATGTTCGTCACTCCGGCCTATGCGCAGACCGCGGGCGGCGGCGCCGAGATCGTCATGTCGATCCTGCCGTTCATCCTGATCTTCGTCATCATGTACTTCCTCATCATCCGGCCCCAGCGCCAGCAGATGAAGAAGCGCGAAGAAATGCTGAAAGGCATCCGCCGCGGCGACCAGATCGTCACGGGCGGCGGCATCCTGGCGCGCGTCACCAAGGTGATCGACGACACGGAACTGGAAGCGGAAATTGCCGAGGGCACGAAGGTCCGTATCGCCCGCGCGCTGATTGCCGACGTCCGCGTCAAGGGCGAGCCGGTCAAGGAATAGCCCTTCGCCGTAGAAAGACCATCCTGCGCTCCTAGAGGGGGCGCATAGACCGCGGACCGATGGAGCCATCGGTCCGCAATCCAATTGGAAGCACCCCGCCATGCTGTATTTCGACCGCTGGAAAACCATCCTGATCTGGCTCGTGGTTCTCGCCGGCGTCGTCGTCGCGGCACCGAACCTGGTCTCGCAGGAACGGCTGGCGGGTCTGCCCGATTGGCTGCCCAAGCGGCAGATGACACTGGGCCTTGATCTGCAGGGTGGCGTCCATCTCCTGCTCGAGATCGATCGCGACGACATCGTCGAAGAGCGTCTGCGCACCGTCGAGAGCGACGTCAGGCAGTATCTGCGTGAAGCCGGCATCGGCTATACCGGTCTCGTGCGCTCCGATACGTCGGTCCGCGTTCGCATCCGTGATGCCGAGCAACTGGCTGCAGCGCGCACGGCTCTCCAGCCGCTGACGGCGCCGGTCAATTCCGGCCTGTTTGGTGGCGGAACCGTGAGCGAAGTCGCGATCGAAGAGCCGGAAACGGGCGTCCTCAACATCGGGCTTACCGATTCCGGTATCGATTACCGCATGTCGTCGGCGGTGGCGCAGTCCGTCGAAGTGGTTCGCCGCCGTATCGACGAACTCGGTACGACCGAGCCGACCATCCAGCGCCAGGGTTCCAACCGCGTGCTCGTGCAGGTTCCAGGCGAAGCCGATCCGCAGCGCGTCAAGGATCTGATCGGTCAGACCGCTCGCCTGTCGTTCCGCATGGTCGATACGTCCATCCCCGTGCAGGAAGCGATCAACGGACGGCCGCCGGCCACGTCGGAAGTGCTTCAGTCCGTCGAAGGTGATCAGCCTTATCTCGTCGAGATCCGCGAGCTCGTTTCGGGCGAAAGCCTCACCGACTCCCAAGCTGGTTTCGATCAGCGCACCAATGAGCCGATCGTGACATTCCGCTTCGATTCACGCGGCGCCCAGGCATTTGGCGCAGCAACGCAACAGAATGTCGGCCGTCCTTTCGCGATCGTGCTCGACAACCAGGTCATCTCCGCACCTGTCATCAACGAACCTATCCTCGGTGGTTCTGGCCAGATTTCCGGCAGCTTCACGCCGCAGACGGCCAACGACCTTGCCATCCTCCTGCGCGCCGGTGCGCTGCCGGCGGACCTGACCGTCGTCGAGGAACGCGCTGTCGGTCCGGGTCTCGGTGCCGATTCCATCGCGGCCGGCCAGTTCGCATCGATCATCGGCGGCCTGCTGGTCGTCGTGTTCATGGTCGTGGCCTATGGCCAGCTCGGCATCATCGCCAACATCGCCCTCGTCGCCAACGTCGCGCTCATTATCGCGACGCTGACATTCCTGGGTGCAACGCTCACCTTGCCCGGCATCGCCGGCATCATCCTCACCATGGGCATGGCGGTGGATTCCAACGTCATCATCTATGAGCGCGTGAAGGAAGAGCGCAGACAGGGACGCAGCCTCGTCCAGTCGCTCGATGCGGGCTTTTCCCGCGCCATGGCGACGGTTCTCGATGCCAACATGACCACGCTGATCGCCGCTGTGATCCTGTTCTATCTCGGCTCCGGCCCGGTTCGCGGCTTCGCCATCACGCTTGCGATCGGCATCGTGACGACCGTCTTCACCGCCTTCACGCTGACCCGCTGGCTGATCGCGTTCTGGCTGCGCCGTGCCAAGCCGAAGGAAATGCCGAAGGGCATGGTCACGCTGGTGCCGCCGGATACGAAGATCGGCTTCATGCGCTGGCGCAAGGCTGCCTTCGGCTTCTCGATCGTCTCGTCGATTGCCGCAATCGCCATGTTCTTCACCATGGGCCTGAACTACGGCATCGATTTCCTCGGCGGTTCGAGCATCGAAGTCCGTGCCCAGTCGGGCGCAGCCGACGTTGCCGATGTTCGTGAGCGCCTCGGCAGCCTGCAGATCGGCGAGGTCCAAGTTCAGGAATTCGGTTCCGAAAGCGATCTGCTCGTCCGCATCGGCTCTGCCGAAGACGACGTGACGACGCAGGCCAATGTCACCGCCGCACAACAGGAACTGGCATCCGACTACGAAATCCGGCGTGTTGAAGTGGTCGGGCCAACGGTTTCGTCGGAACTGGCACTGGCCGGCACGATCGGCGTTCTCGCCGCGATGGCGGCGATGCTCGTCTACATCTGGCTGCGGTTCGAATGGCACTTTGGCCTGGGCGCCATTGCCTCGACCCTGCATGACGTGATCCTGATGATCGGGTTCTTCGTGCTCTTCGGCATCGAATTCAATCTGACCAGTATCGCGGCCATCCTCACGATCGTCGGCTATTCGATCAACGACACCGTGGTGGTCTACGATCGCGTGCGTGAGAATCTGCGGCGCTACAAGAAGATGCCGTTGATCGAGCTTCTTGATCTGTCGATGAACCAGACGCTTTCGCGGACAGTGCTCACCGGCATCACGACGCTGCTGGCCCTGACTGCGCTCTACCTTTTCGGCGGTGAAGTCATTGCCTCGTTCACGCTGGCCATGATCATCGGCATCGTCGTCGGCACTTACTCGTCGATCTTCATCGCCGGTCCGATGCTCGTGCTTTTCAACCTTCGTCCAGGCGCGCTGTCGCTCGACGATGGCAACGAGCGCGGCAGCACGACCGAGGGTGCGATCGATCAGCGTCCTGGAACGGCCTGAGCCCATGGCGAAAGGCATCGTCATTCGCGAAGCGCACTTTCCGGGCCGGGCACCCATCGACGCATATGGGGACGGTGGCTTCCGGTTTGCCGACATGTCGCATCGCGGATCGCTGCTGTGCCTCCCGTCGGGCATTCACGGCTGGTCGGCGGAGGAGGGCGCGGCACTGGATGTCGAGCTGTTCGAGCGGGTGCTGGCGGAAGCCGGCGACATTGAGGTGTTGCTGGTCGGCACGGGCCGCGAAATCCGGCCTCTCCCCAAGGAACTGAAGGCCGCGTTTCGGGCAGCCGGGATGACGTCCGATCCGATGAGTACAGGTGCGGCCGTGCGGACATACAACGTCATGCTAGCCGAATCGCGCGCTGTCGCCGCCGCCTTGATCGTCGTTTGATCCCCCATGGATCGCGAGGCCGACGGCACGCTCACGCAACACGAAGCATACTGCCTCGCTGAGCTGCGCGAGCTCGACCGGGACCGCTATCTCGCCTGCCTGCTTTCACCGGCTTCGGTCCGCGGAGCGCTCGCTTCGCTCTACCTGTTCAACGCAGAGATTGCGCGTGTTCGCGACCTCGTACGGGAGCCATTGGCTGGCGAAGTGCGCCTGCAGTGGTGGCGCGATGTGATCACCGGTTCGGGTACGAGCACCGCAGCAGGCCACCCGGGTGCCGAGGCGCTGCTCGCTACGATCGACCGACACCGCCTGCCGCGCGATGCCTTCGATCGGTTCATCGAAGCCCGCCTCTTCGATCTTTACGATGATCCCATGCCGGACCGCGCAGCCTTCGAAGCCTATGCCGGTGAGACGGCAGCGACGGTCATCCAGCTCGCGGCAGTGATTCTGGGTGGAGAGCGGGCAACGAGCGCTGCGGAAGCAGCAGGCCATGCAGGCGTTGCACAGGCGGTCGCCGGCACGCTGCTCCTGCTGCCCATCCACCATGCACGCGGCCAGCTGCTGGTGCCGGGCGATATTCTCTCGGCATGCGGCACCGATGCCGAATCGTTTCTGGGTGAGCGGCACCACGAAGGATCGGTGATTGCAGCCCTCGTCGCCTATGGACGCGATCATCTCGCGCGCGCCCGCAACGCCGCGAAACGGATGGATAGGGACCTGTTCGCTGCGTTCCTGCCGATTGCGCTCGTTGCCCCGATCCTTGATCGTGCGGCGCGATCGGGGCAGACGATCGAAGACCTCTCGCGCATACAGCCACCCCAGTGGCGGCGACAGCTCAGGTTGCTCCGGGCTGCCTCCACAAGTCGTTTCTAACCACGCCAAAGCGGCGCAACGAAGGTGCTTGATCATTGGGCCGTTCATTGACGGCTTGACCGGCAGGGGGAGCTGGCTGCAAGGCTGATGCGTATTCACGCTCTTGGGAGGCGGTTGCAGTGAGTCTCGGTCTGCTCGTTGCCATTGTGATAGGCGGTATCGTGCTCGTCGTCCTGACGGTTCATCGCTCAGGCGGGTCCGCACAGGCATTGCTGGACGATGCCGGCGCCGCGATCGTTGAATTCGGCAAGGCCTATCCGGCTCTTCCCATCCGCGACGTCGTGCTGACCGCCGATCGCCGCGCGGCGTTCCTGCGCCTTGCCGACCAGCAGACGGGCTTCGTTCAGGCACACGGACGTCACACGATTGCACGCCTGCTGCAGGGAGGCGCCGTGCATGTGTCGGCAGGGCCGGAAGCGCGCTCCCTCGCGATCGATTTCAAGGAAACCACCTTCAAGGACGGCGTTTTCGTGTTCGCATCGGCGGAAGACGCCGCCGAAGTGTCGCTATGGCTCATCGGAGCCCTGATTGCTGCCAGGGATGAAGAGCGGCCGGCCCGGGGAGAGAATGGCGATGCCTGATTTTCCGGATGTCACGCAACTCGCCATCCCGCTGTTCATCGGCGCGATGCTCATCGAAATCGTGCTGATCCGTCGGTTCAAGCGGCGCGGTGCCTTCGAAACGCGCGATACGCTGGCGAGCCTGCTGCTCGGCACCGGCAATGTCGTCTCCGGTCTGCTGCTTGGTTTCGTGTCTTTCGGCGTTTTGATCTGGGCATGGGACTACCGCATCTTCGATTTCGGCACGTCGTGGTGGGCCATCGCGCTCTGCTTCGTGCTCGATGATCTGCGCTACTACTGGTATCACCGCATCGCCCATCGTTCGCGCTGGGTCTGGGCGGAGCATGTGATCCACCATTCCTCGCAGCACTACAATCTCTCCACCGCGCTTCGCCAGAGTTGGACCGGCACCTTCACGGGCATGTTCATCCTGCGGCTGCCGTTGGTGCTGATCGGCTTCCATCCACTCGTCATCCTGTTCGTCGGTGGGCTGAACCTCGTCTATCAGTTCTGGATCCATACCGAGACGATCGGAAAGATGTGGCGGCCGATCGAATGGATCTTCAACACGCCATCGCATCATCGCGTGCACCACGCGACCAATCCGCGGTACCTGGATGCCAACTATGCCGGTTGCCTGATCGTTTGGGATCGCATGTTCGGCACGTTCGTTCCGGAACTGGATAGCGACCAGCCGCGCTATGGGATCGTCCGCAATGTCGGCACCTTCAATCCGATCCGGCTCGCATTTCACGAGTGGATCGACATGTTCAAGGATGCCGCACGCCCCGGGCTGACCTTGCGCCAGAGGCTCGGATACCTGTTCGCGCCGCCAGGCTGGAGCCACGATGGCTCGCGTCAGGGATCGCTCGAACTGAAGGAAGAGTATGTGCGACAGAACCCTGATCAGATCGGAACGCCGGGCCTGCCGGGGCAGGGCGTAGCTCCGTGACATCAGTGGAGCAGAACCAGTCTTCGACCGGCCCGCGCAAGGGCTGGGGCAGCGTGATCGGCGAGATGTTCGATGGCACGCTCAATGCGCTGCGGCGTTTTCCAGTTGTGGCGCTGCTTCTGGTGCTCATCACCATCGAGGCGAATGGCCGAGTTGGCGAATGGTGGCCGCTGTTCTGGGGCGACCGCGGTTTCGCCTATCCGTTGACGGTCGCCACCATAGCGGCACTGGCTGTCTGTCTGTCGCTACAGTCGCGGCGATTGGGGCGACTACCCGAACTGCTGGCCGCGCTTCTCGCCTTCTGTCTGATCGAGTGGAAAGAAGCCGTTCGTATTTACGAGCAGACATTCGTCGTCGCACTCGCTGGACTGGTCCTTGTCGGCCCATTCCTGCAGCGCGGGAGCAGCGAAAGTTTCTGGCTGTTCGTGGTGCGTTTCCTGTTCGCCGGCTTGCTCGGGCTTCTTGCCCTGCTTCTCTTTGCCGGCGGCTTCTCCGCAATCCTCGCGAGCCTCACCTATCTCTTTGGCATCGCGGTACCGGAGCAGGTCTATGGCCATGTCTGGGCGACAGTCGGCTGCTTTGCAGCGCCCTTGTTCGCGCTTGGCCAATTGCCGGCGGCGACAGATTTCGACACACCTGAAGACGCTCCTGTTCCCGTGCGGCGCGGCATGCAGGTGCTTGGCGATTATGTGGCCGCACCGCTGCTGGTCATTTACGCCGTGCTCCTGCACATCTATGCCGCGACAATTATCCTGTCCGGTGACTGGCCGGCAGGCCAGGTGGGTTGGCTCGTGCTCACCTTCGGCGTCTGCCTGTTTGCAGCGCTGATGGTCATCCACCCGTTCCTCTCCAGCGCCCGGCCGCCGACACGACTGCTCCTGCGCTGGTGGCCGGTCATGCTTCCCGTACCGCTGCTCCTTCTTTTGTTGGCAACCTGGCAGCGCATCTCGGTCTATGGCGTAACGCCGGATCGCTATCTGCTTGTGCTTTTTGGAGTGGTGACGGCGGCGATCCTTCTCGCGCAACTGCGGCCGAGCCTTCGCGGCGACATCCGGGTCATCGCGGCTCTTCCCGTTCTGGCGCTTCTCGTCACGTCCTTCGGACCCCAGGGTGCAGTCAGCATCTCGATCGAAAGCCAGAGCGAGCGGTTTCGTGCAATGGTCGCCGATCCGCCCTTCACGCCGGAAGAGAACGCCGAGGCACTCGACATTCTCAGCTATCTCGAAGTCGCAGGTGGGCTCGGCGCGGTCGAGCCGGAGGTTCTGCCGAGTTCTGCCGAAGCAGGCACAGGCCTGTTACGCCGCATCGCGGTGGCCTATGGCCTTGATCCGACACTGCGAACCACGGGCGAAGCAGGCCAGTTCAGCCGATCTTTCCAAACATCGGGTGTCATCGCCACGAACGGCTACGACATCCTGCTCGTCGATTTCTCTGCCTACCGCGGAACGACTGCGCGCAACTGGTCCGTGCCGGGGCTGTCGCAGCCGCTGTCGATCAGCCTGCGGGACAACTCCCTGACGCTCAGCAGCGAAGGCGAAACGGTCGTCTTCGACGTTCCGGTCGACACATTGTTGGAGATGGAAGACGGGACGCCAGCCGAAGCGGCCGAGATCACACTCTCGAGCCAAGGGCGCCAGATCAGCATTCAGCCGAACTACGTCACCTTCGATCGGTTCGATGCGCCGTCGCTCGCCAACATCGGCGGCGTTCTCTTGCTCAGGCTGTCTGACTGGAGCAGCGACGGCCCTGCCCAGCGCTGAGCGAAGGGCCGGGTTTTCGCGGCTACTCGGCGGCTTGACGAAAATCGCTTTCGCCAAGCCATGCGGCGCAATCGGCGAGCGCGCGATGTGCCATGGCGCGCTTCTTGGCGACCGTTTTGTCCTTGCCGCGAAAGCGCTTCACGCCCTCCGGCCGCACGATCGCTCCCGGGTCCAGTGGCGGGAACAGACCGAAATTGACGTTCATCGGCTGGAACGACCGCTTGCCCGGCTCATCGTCGGAAACGATATGGCCACCCGTAATATGCCCCAGCAGCGACCCGAAAGCGGACGTCGCAGGTGGCACGGAGGGCGCAAGGCCCTTGGCCTCCGCCGCAGCGAAGCGACCGGCCAGGAGACCGATTGCGGCCGATTCGACATAGCCTTCGCAGCCCGTAATCTGTCCGGCAAAGCGGATGTCCGAACGCGCCTTCAGGCGCAGCGTCGCGTCGAGCAGCACCGGCGAGTTGAGATAGGTGTTGCGATGCAGGCCACCGAGACGGGCGAATTCGGCATGCTGCAGCCCGGGTATCATCCGGAAGATCTCGGTCTGTGCGCCATATTTCAGCTTGGTCTGGAAGCCGACCATGTTGAAGAGCGTACCGAGAGCATTGTCCTGGCGCAGCTGGACGACCGCGTAGGCCTTCTCGGTCGGCTTGTGGGCGTTGGTCAGGCCCATCGGCTTCATCGGCCCATGGCGAAGCGTTTCGCGGCCTCGCTCGGCCATTACTTCGATCGGGAGGCAGCCATCGAAATAGGGCGTGCCTTCCCAATCCTTGAAGCTCGTCTTGTCGCCGGCCAGCAATGCGTCGACGAAGGCGTTGTATTCCGCTTCCGTCATCGGGCAGTTGATATAGTCTTTGCCCGTGCCGCCGGGGCCGACCTTGTCGTAGCGCGACTGATACCAGCAGATATCCATGTCGATGGACTCGGCGTGGACGATCGGCGCGATCGCATCGAAGAAGGCGAGGGCATCGGCACCCGTGACTTCACCGATCGATTCGGCGAGCGAGGGCGCCGTCAGGGGACCGGTGGCGATGATCGTCCGACCCCATTCGACGGGTGGCAGGCCCGTCACTTCCTCACGCTCGATGGTGACGAGCGGATGGTCGTTCAGCGCCTTCGTCACGGCGTCGGAAAAGCCCACTCGGTCGACGGCAAGCGCGCCTCCTGCCGGCACCTGATTGCGGTCGCCGCACGCCATGATGAGCGACCCGGCAAGCCGCATCTCGGCATGCAGGACGCCGACCGCGTTCGTCTCCGCATCGTCCGACCGAAACGAGTTCGAGCAGACGAGTTCGGCGAGGCCGTCGGTGAGGTGGGCATCGGTGCCGCGGATCGGTCGCATTTCGTGGAGAACGACGGGAACGCCTGCCTGAGCGATCTGCCAGGCGGCTTCCGAGCCTGCAAGTCCTCCGCCGATCACGTGAACGGGCTTTGGGTGATCTGCTGTATCTGTCATGCGCGCGTCATATCATTCTGGCGCGGCAAGGCCAACGGGCGTTTCAGCGCGCCTGGCGTCCGCTGCGGGCAACGTCGAAACGCGTCAGGCCGATGTCTTCGAGCGTCTCGTTGGAGAGGCCGCGAAGCGTGTTCATGGTGCGGCGACGGCTGAGCCACGACCGGGCATTGTTGAGAATGAGCATGGTTCACCTGATTGGGATGTGACGGCGCACGAGCCGTCTCTTGGTGCTGCTTCTACTGCCCATTGGCGAGCGTAAGTAGCGCTGATGTCCGAGGCCAGCCATGCGAGGCAGGCAGCGCTGGGATCAATCCGAAGCGGCAACCATGAAATGCCGATTTTTCAGGCATGTGCCGGTACTTTGAGCGTTACTTGACCGCGGTGCGAGCCACAAGCGGGATGTCGCGTCGGGTCAGCCCGAGATCAGCGAGCTCTCTGCTCGTCATCTGCTCGAGATCCGTGCAGGCGATACGGTATTGGCGCCAGCGCCGAAAGGATTCCGCAAGGCTCATGATGCTCGCTCCGTTCGGTCCGGGACCGGAATTTGGATCACGTCGCTGAAAACAAGAGCGCCCGCCGGGGGAGGAGATCCGGCGGGCGCACTTTGTTTGATCGGAAGCTGGGAGGAGGAGGGCCGCCGATCGCTCGGCCCGACACTGGGAGGAGGAGTGTGTCCGGCCGAATTTCGTAATTAGATCGCCTGGCGAGCGATGCGCGCGATGTCAGCGCGGTTTACACCGATGTCGCTGAGTTCGCGGTCCGACATGCGGGCCAGTTCGTTGCGGGTCTGACGGTACTTGCGCCAGTTGTTGAAAGTGCGTGCTACGTTCATCTTCATGTCCTTCGTATTTCCCAGGCCTGCTCTTGGGCGGCCCGATCTCGTTGGACTGAAGATAGGTGCGATCACCCAATTTGTGCAGTGCGAAATAAGCATCGTGGCTATGCGCTGGCTGCAGACCGAATGAGATCGTTAAGATTTGATTCATTTGCACGTGCATCCGCGCTTAGGCCGATGGAGCACGAGATGACGCACGACATTGCTGGCCGCCGCCGGGAACGGCGAGGCGAACCAATCATATGATTTATTTGGGAAGATCTGAAAAAAATAACGCCCGCTGGGGGAGGAGGATCCAGCGGGCGCCATTTGTAGCGATGAATGGTTGGGAGGAGGAGAACCATCCATCATATCGGAGAGGCAATGGGAGGAGGAGTTTGCCGCTCCGAATTCTTTGCCGCCTTACGGGCGACCCTCGATCGAGGCACTCAGTTGCGCCGTTCGATGACTTCAACATAAGGCGACCGATCAGATTTGTGCAGTGCAATATCTGCATGGAAGCCATGCACCTTACGCAACTCTGTCACACGTCAGCTTTTGGCCGGCCTTGCGTCCGCAATGTGAGGGGCCGATCACCGCGTTTCAAGAGCGGGCCGCTCGCTCACCGAGGCGAACACGGTGCATAAACGCGCTCGCTAGGGGAGAGTTCCATTCGATCTTGCGTCGATGCTAAAAGAGCGAAACGGCGGCGCCAAATACCCCATTTTTCCTTTGAACCCTCCAGAACGGGTGATATAGAGACGCGCGTTCAAGGCTGGCCCGCTATGCCTTGAGTGTTGATCTGGCGAGCAGAGCGGGTGTGGTGGAATTGGTAGACACGCCAGATTTAGGTTCTGGTGGCGAAAGCCGTGGGGGTTCAAGTCCCTCCACCCGCACCAGACAGAATTGAACGCCGCTTCCGGCAATTTGAATTCCGGTTCAGCGCTCCTCGACGACGTCGCGAGAGCGCTGCCAAGAACTATCAAGAAGGTGAACGATGCAGGTAACCGAGACCCTGGCCGAAGGCCTGAAGCGCGAGATCAAAGTCGTCGTGCCCGCGCAGGAGATGGAGCAGAAGCTCAACGAGCGCCTGGCCGATGCCAAGAACAAGGTCCGTCTGAACGGCTTCCGCCCCGGCAAGGTGCCGATGTCGCATCTCAAGAAGATGTACGGCAAGTCGTTCATGGCCGATCTCGTCAATGAGATCATCCGCGACAAGCCGGGCGCGATCCTGACAGAGCGCGGCGAGCGCTCCGCCACGCAGCCTGAAATCAAGATGACCGAGGACGAGGCGGAAGCCAACGAGATCCTCGACGCCAAGAAGGACTTCGAGTTCTCGCTGGCCTACGAAGTCATCCCGGCAATCGAACTCAAGGGCGATTCCAAGCTGACGGTCACGCGCGAAGTCGTCGACATTCCGGATGAGGAAGTCGAAGAGCAGGTGCTCCGCATCGCCGAGAACGCCAAGACCTATGAGACCAAGAAGGGCAAGGCTGCCGACGGCGATCGCGTGACCATCGACTATCTCGGCAAGATCGACGGCGAGCCCTTCGATGGCGGCAAGGACGACGATGCCGAACTGGTCATCGGCTCCAAGCGCTTCATTCCCGGCTTCGAAGAGCAACTGGTCGGCGTGAAGGCCGGCGACGAGAAGACGATCACAGTTTCGTTCCCGGATGATTACCCGGCGGCCAACCTTGCCGGCAAGGAAGCCACCTTCGACATCAAGGTCAAGGACGTCGCCGCTGCGGCCGAACTGACGATCGACGACGAGCTGGCCAAGAAGCTCGGCCTCGAATCGGCCGATAAGCTGCGCGAAGTCGTTCGCGGTCAGATCGAGAGCCAGTACGGCCAGATGACGCGCCAGAAGGTGAAGCGTCAGATCCTCGACCAGCTCGACGAACTCTACCAGTTCGACACGCCCGAGACGCTTGTCGACGCCGAGTTCAACAACATCTGGACGCAGATCACCCGTGATCTCGAACAGTCCGGCAAGAGCTTCGAAGACGAGGACACGACCGAGGAAGCAGCGCGCGAAGAGTATCGCAAGCTTGCCGAACGCCGCGTCCGCCTCGGTCTGGTTCTTTCCGAGATCGGCGAAAAGGCCGGCGTGAAGGTTGCCGACGAGGAAATGCAGCGCGCGCTCTATGAGCAGGTTCGCCAGTTCCCCGGCCAGGAACGCCAGATCATGGAATATTTCCAGAAGACCCCGGGTGCAGCCGCATCGCTGCGCGCGCCGATCTTCGAGGAAAAGGTCATCGATCACCTGCTTTCCGAAGCCGACGTCACCGACAAGACCGTCAGCAAGGAAGAGCTGATGGCTGAAGACGAGGACGAGACGGGCAGCAAGGCTGAAGCTTCCGAAAAGAAGCCTGCCAAGAAGAAGGCTGCCAAGAAGGACGAGACGGTTGCCGCCGACGAGGGCGAAAAGAAGCCCGCCAAGAAGAAGGCAGCCAAGAAGGACGACGCCGAAGAGGCCTGATCCTCGCTTCGGATCTCTAAGTTCGACAAGAGGCCGTCCGCAAAACGCGGGCGGCCTTTTTCAATCCTTGCAGCGCGCTATGTGCCGGACATCGGATGGATGAAGGGCTTAGACCACAGTGGCGCAAACGAAAGACCGCACGGGCGGAACGCTCAGATTTGTCCTTGGCGATCAACTGAGCCGCGACCTGTCTGCGCTGGACGGAGCCGACAAGGATCGCGACGTGATCCTGATTGCGGAAGTGGGCGCCGAGGCAAGCTACGTGCGCCATCACAAGAAGAAGATCGCCTTCCTCTTCTCCGCCATGCGCCATTTCGCACGCGATCTGGAGGGCGCCGGCTTCACCGTTCACTACATGCGATTCGACGAGGGCGTCGCGTCGCTCGAGGATGCGCTGAAGCGGGCGATCGACGCGCATGCCCCTGAAGCAGTCGTGATGACCGAGGCGGCGGAGCACCGCGTGCTGATGATGCAGAAGGAGTGGCGCGATGGGGTGGGCGTGCCGCTGACGGTTCTTCCGGACACGCGCTTCTTCTGCTCCCACAAGCGGTTCAAGGAATGGGCGGGCGAGTACCCGAAGTCGCTCCGGATGGAGTATTTCTACCGCGAGATGCGCCGCCTGACCGGCTACCTGATGGACGGCGATGCACCGGAAGGCGGGAAGTGGAACTTCGACCACGACAATCGGGTGAAGCTGCCAGCCGATCTGAAAGCGCCGAAGCGGCCGACCTATACGGTCGACGATGAGACGAAAGCGGTCCTCGCGCTCGTCGCGGAGCAGTTCAAAGACAATTTCGGTGACCTTGAGCCCTTCGATTATCCCGTCACGCGCCGGCAGGCGCTGCACTATCTCGATTGGTTCATCGACACGGCACTGCCGAATTTCGGGACCTATCAGGACGCCATGCGCCAGGGCGAGCCGTTGCTCTTTCATTCAAACCTGTCAGGTCTCATCAATTGCGGGCTCCTATCGCCGCGTGAATGCTGCGACCGCGTGGAAGAAGCGTGGCGCGACGGGGCTGTGCCGATCAACGCGGCGGAAGGCTTCATCCGTCAGGTCATCGGCTGGCGCGAATTCATCCGCGGCATCTACTGGCTGAAAATGCCGGACTATGCCGGTTCAAACGCCTTGTCGGCTGACAAGAAGCTGCCCGACTTCTTCTGGACGGCGAAAACCGAGATGAACTGCCTGAAGCAGTCGATAGGGGAGACCAAGGCAAATGCCTATGCCCATCACATTCAGCGCCTGATGGTCATCGGCAATTTCTGCCTGCTCACGGGCCTCGACCCAAAGGAAGTGCAGGAATGGTACTTGCTCGTCTACCATGACGCCTATGAATGGGTGGAGATGCCGAACGTCGTCGGCATGATCCTCTATGCCGATGGCGGCTTCTTCGCCTCCAAGCCCTATGCCGCCTCCGGCGCCTATATCGACCGGATGTCGGACTATTGCGGCAACTGCCGCTACGATGTGAAGAAGAAGAACGGCGAAAAGGCCTGTCCCTTCAACTATCTCTACTGGGATTTCCTGCTGCGCAACCGCGCCGCCTTCCAGAAGAATCACCGCATGGGCGTCATCATGAAAAGCCTCGACCGGATGGGCGAGGACAAGATCCACGCCATCAGGCGCGACAGCCGGCGATTCCTCGATCAGCTGAGCTGAACGCGGAGCCGGCCATTCACATCAGTTGCAGGCCCCGCAGGCTCGCATGGCCCTGTCGGCCAATGATGATGTGATCATGCACGACGATGCCGAGCGGCTTTCCGGTCTCCACGATGGTGCGCGTCATGTCGATATCGGCACGCGATGGTGTCGGATCCCCTGATGGATGGTTGTGCACGAGGATCAGCGCGCTTGCTGAAAGCTCCAGCGCTCGGCGCATCACCTCGCGGGGATAGACGGGCGTATGATCGACCGTGCCGGTCTGCTGCACTTCGTCTGCAATCAGGACGTTTTTCTTGTCGAGGAACAGGATACGAAACTGCTCCCGTGTCTCGAACGCCATGGCGGCATGGCAATAGTCGATCACCTGCTGCCAGGAAGCCAGCACCTGGCGCGCCGCGATCTCGCCTTTCAGCATGCGTTGGCCGACCGCCGCCACCACTTTGAGATCGAGCGCCGCCGCCTCGCCGATACCGTCGATCTCGCTGAGAAGATGCGGCGGTGCGCCGAGGACCTCCGACAAGGATCCGAACCGCGCGATCAGCGCCTTTGCGATTGGTTTTGTGTCGCGTCTGGGCAGTATGCGGAAGAGCAGAAGCTCCAGAAGCTCGTAATCTGCGAGCCCCTGGACACCATTGTCTCGAAAGCGGTCGCGCAGCCGGTCTCGGTGACCATGGTAGTGGGCCGGCGCCGTCTTCGTGGCACGAGGCGGCTGGACCGGGCCTTCTGCGAAAAAGGCGCGTTCGTCGGCGTACTGCTCGTCGTCCGGCTCTATGATCGATGCCATGACGAACGCCCCCGCCGCGCCGCGTCAGCCAGGCAGGCCGGGACGGTCGAGACCGCCAGGCGAGAGCGTGAATATCTCGCAGCCTGTCTCGGTCACGCCGACCGTGTGTTCGTACTGAGCGGAAAGCGAGCGGTCGCGCGTCACGGCTGTCCAGCCATCGGCAAGCACCTTCACATGCGGCTTGCCGAGATTGATCATCGGTTCGATCGTGAAGATCATGCCGGGCCGCATTTCCGGGCCTTCATTCGCGCGGCCATAGTGCAGGATGTTGGGCGCATCGTGAAAGAGGCGACCGAGCCCGTGGCCGCAGAAATCGCGAACGACCGAGCAGCGCTCGGCCTCGGCGTAGGTCTGGATCGCTTCGCCGATCGCCCCGGTGCGTGCGCCGGGCTTCACCGCCGCGATGCCGCGCATCATCGATTCGTGCGTGACTTCGAGCAGTCGCTCGGCAGCGCGCTTGATCTGCCCAACCGGATACATGCGGCTTGAATCGCCATGCCATCCATCGACGACGAGCGTCACGTCGATATTGACGATGTCACCGTCGCGCAGGGGCTTGTCGTTCGGGATGCCGTGACAGACGACGTGATTGATCGAGGTGCAGGACGATTTGGTGTAGCCGCGATAATTCATCGTTGCGGGCAGGGCGCCGTGATCGCGGCCGAATTCGAACACGAACTTGTCGATCGCATCTGTGGTGACACCCGGCACGACCATCGGCGCCAGTGCGTCAAGGCATCGTGCGGTCAGCTGGCAGGCCTTGCGCATCCCTTCGAAGCCATCTTCACCGTAGAGGCGGATCTGCCCGTTGTTCTTCTGTGGCGCCAATTCTGCGGCGATGTAGCTGACCATCTATGGTTGTCCGGTTTTCAGGAGCCGGTCCTCGCGGACCATCATCCCGGGCTCATCGATCACGATGAGATCCACGGGACGAATTTCTTCTGAAGTGATGTCGCATCGAACGGCGAAAGCTTCAACCCCGCGCCCTACGGCGCGGTCGAAAGCCGCAGCATAATTGGGATCGAGATCGCGACAAAGCTTCAATCGGGATCCATCGCTGCGCTGGACGAGAAACAGCATGACCGCACGGTGCCCCGCTTCGACCATGTCGCCGAGCTCGTCCAGATGCTTGGCACCGCGAGTGGTGACGCTGTCGGGAAACTCAAACAGTCCCTTCACGCGCGTCATGTGCACGTTCTTGACTTCGACATAGGCCCGGCCGAGCTGCGGGTCCTCGAGCAGAATGTCGATGCGCGATGCTTGGCCGTATTTCTGTTCGCGCTTCAGCACGGCGTAGTCGCCGAGATTCGAGATCAGCCCTGCAAGGATCGCTTCCTCCGCAAGACGGTTGGGCAGGCCCGTGTTGATGCCGACGATGGTGCCGTCGGCTTCGACCAGTTCCAGGCAGTGACGATATTTGCGGGTGGGGCTATCGTGCTCGGAAAGCCAGATCCGCGAACCCGGCGTCGTCAGGCCCCACATCGACCCCGTGTTGGGGCAGGAGCCCGTGATTTTCGTGCCGTCGTTAAGGACGGCGTCGAACAGAAAGCGCTTGTAGCGGCTGACCAGCGTCGCCGGCACGAGGGGCGTCTTGAACTTCATCGAGGCGTCAGGCTCTGGAGCGAACGTAGGAGCCCGGTGCATCCTCGATGGGCTTAAGCTTCCTGCCGCCGGGCTTGCGCGATTTGGCGTCCACCATCGCGTCCATGCCTTCGAGCTCGGTCAACCATTGCTGCCAGTGAGGCCACCACGATCCGGGATGCTCTTCGGCATTCTGAACCCAGTCTTCGAAGGCGCCGACCGGTGGGCCACCTGTCCAGAACTGGTATTTCTTCTTGTCGGGCGGATTGACCACCCCGGCGATGTGGCCGGAGCCAGACAGGACATATTGCACGTCACCGCCGAAGAACTGGCTGCCGATGAAGACCGACTTGGCAGGCGCGATGTGGTCTTCCTTCGTTGCCAGATTATAGACCGGTATCCGAACGTCCTTCAGCGAGAGACGATGCCCTGCAAGCTCCATCTTGCCCATAGACAGCTTGTTCTCAAGATAGCAATTGCGCAAGTAGAACGAGTGGTTGGCGCAGGGCATTCGCGTCGAATCGGAATTCCAGTAGAGCAAGTCGAAGGGCATCGGATCCTTGCCCTTCAGGTAGTTGTTGACGACGTAAGGCCAGATCAGGTCGGACGATCGGAGCATGTTGAAGGCCGTCGACATCTTGGAGCCGTCGAGGAAGCCGGATTTCTCCATGCCGGCTTCGATCGCCTCGATCTGGTCCTCGTCGACGAACACCTTCAGGTCGCCCGCATGGGTGAAATCGACCTGCGTCGTCAGGAACGTCACGGATTTGATCCGCGTGTCCTTTTCCTTGGCGTGAAGTGCCAGCGTTGCCGCCAGAAGCGTGCCGCCGACGCAGTAGCCGATGGCGTTGACGCCGGTTTCCCCCGTTGCCTGCTCGGCAGCATCGAGCGCGAATCCGATGCCGTCGCGCGCATAGGACTCCCAGTCCATGTTGCGGTGGCGCTCGTCCGGATTGACCCAGGAGATCACAAAGACGGTATGCCCCTGCGCCACGGCCCAGGCGATGAACGACTTCTGCGGATTGAGGTCGAGGATGTAAAACTTGTTGATCCATGGCGGGCAGATGAGAAGAGGCCGCTTCAGCACCTTCTCCGTCGTCGGCTCGTATTGAATGACCTGGCAGACATCGCTCTGTGCGATCACTTTCCCCGGCGTCGTCGCCAGGTTTTCGCCGACCTTGAACTTGGATGCGTCGGACTGACGAAGCTTAAGGTCGCCTTTGCCGGCGGCGATGTCTTCGGCCAGCATGCGCATGCCGCGCACGAGGTTCTCCCCGTTCTCCGCCACGGTGTCGCGGTAGAGCTCAGGATTGGTCAGAAGAAAGTTGCTCGGCGAAAGCGCGTCGATGATCTGGCGCGTGTAGAACTGCGCCTTGTGTTTCAGATGCGGGTCGAGACCTTCGGCATCGACGATCAGCTTCTCGGCCCAGTCGGATGTCACCCAATAGGCACCGCGCAGGAAATCGAAGAAGGCGTTGTCGTTCCAATCCTTGTCGGAAAAGCGCTTGTCGCCGACATGTGCAGGAGGCGTGGCCGGTGGCGCGTCTGCGCCCGAGAGGCGCTGGATCGACGCATTCCAGATCGAGAAATAGGACGTGAGAAGATGCGTCTGCGCTTCGATCGCGCGCGAGGGATCGGAAAGCCAGTACTCGGAAACCTTCGCAAAGGTTTTCACCATGTCGGCATAAGGCTCTGAAATGGTGTCGGTTTTCTCGCCGCTCTCCCGCGGCGCGACCCAGGCTGCGGCAGCACGACCCAGCTCTTCGAGCATGCGCGCGAGGTTGCGCGCGAACGCCTCGGGATCCTTGACGATATAAGGCTCAATTGCCTTTGCGTCGCCGATCGGCGGCTTGTCGCTGCCAGACGCCTTTGTCATGGCCATCCTCCCTCATGCTGCGCTTGGATTGCGCGTCGCCTTAACGGCTTGTTCCCAAAGCCTACTATACCGAAGCGCTTCATTGTAAGAGAAATAAGACGATGGGATTCGATGTGTCGGCCCGTCATGCGACCGGTGCGGTCAGCATGCGGCGGAGTGTGGCGGCAGGATGGACGTATGACGAAACATTTGCGGTGGATCCTTCTGGTCCTCTGTGCGGGGCTTGCAGCGTGCACATCGAGCGACCCGAGTGCGCCGAACTACAACCCGAGCTTTGCGGCCATCAATGACACGCTGAACCGTCCGGAGCCCCGCACGCCCGCGCCCTTCGTTGAGGCCGGTGCGCGGCGTAGCGGCGTGTTTCCGACCTTTGCCACGCCGCCCGCGCGAAGCACGGTCCAGATGACCGAGCTGCAGCGCGAGATGCAGCGTGCAGAACTGGCCGCGGCACTCGCTTCGCAGCGCAACGACCGCAGCGCCGCCAACCGCTATCGCGCGCGCGTAGCCGAACTGCAGGCGCTGGCGCGAAACCATGGCCCGGAGCAGCTGGCGAGGATCGAGAACTGATCCGCCGGCCCGTTGGGATTTCGCGCGGCAACGGGCACGGGATGGGTATCGGATTGGCGCCGCCTATGGACTTCGCAACGCGTTGACGCCATAACGCGCCTGTTGAAAACAGCCGGGCGCTCGGCGTTTATCGAGGTTTCTCATGAAGAAATTTTTGCTGCAGTTCTTCACCTGGTGGAACGGCGCAACGCTCAACACGCGCTTCCACACGTGGCGACACGGCGCCGAGGTGGGAACGGATGAGTTCGGCAATGTCTACTATCAGGGCGGCACCGATTCCGAGGGCCGGACGAGGCGCTGGGTCATGTACAACGGGCTTGCTGATGCATCCCGGATTCCTGCAGCCTGGCATGGCTGGATGCACCACCGGACCGACATTGCGCCGAACGACGAAAACTATCAGCCGCGGGCATGGCAGAAGCCGCACAAGCCGAACCTGACCGGCTCATCCGCGGCTTACCGTCCGAAGGGGTCGATCCTGACCGGGACTGAGCGTCCGCGCGTTACCGGCGATTACGACGCCTGGACGCCGAAGTCCTAAGCGATCGACCAGCCGAAACCTTTTGGCCACAATGCGCAGTTAGGTCACCGATGAATCGGCTCGCCGCTCGTCAGGCGCAGAGCTGAGCTGAAAGCGGCTTCAAGGCAGGCGAGCATGACATCTTTGATCAGGAAACATCTTATCGTTTGCGGCGCGACCGCTTTGCTCGGCGCCACAGGTTTAGCGCAGTTCGCGGTTCCTGAAGCTCAGGCTGCGCGGATCGAGAATCGTGTCGCCGTGTTCTCGGGCATCGACAAGATCACCGGCCGCATCACCACCTTCGACGTCTACATCAATGAGACCGTCCAGTTTGGGGCGCTGCAAGTGACCCCGCGCGTCTGCTACACGCGCGACGAAACCGAAGCGCCGAAAACGACGACCTTCGTGGAGGTCGACGAGATCACCCTCGACCGCAAGATCAGACGTATATTCACCGGGTGGATGTTTGCCGATTCACCGGCACTCAACGCTGTCGAACATGCAGTTTACGACGTCTGGCTCGACACCTGTAAAATGGAATCCGACGTTCCTGCACCACAGGAAAGCTGATCGATCCACATGATTGCGAATTAAAAAGGCCGCCGGATGAAAATCCGGCGGCCTTTTTTGTTGCGGTAAAAGCGTTTTACTGAGCTTGGGCAGTCTGAACAAGCGGTGTGATGCGGCGGACCGTCACGCGACGGTTCAACTGCTCCGGCTCCTGCGTGTTCACCTTCAGGTACCGTTCGCCGTAACCCTGCGTCTGCAGGTTTTCCGGCGGGATACCGAACACGTTGGTCAGAGCGACAGCGATCGACTCGGCGCGCTGGTCGGAAAGCAGCAGGTTGGCCTGGTCGCTGCCGACAGCATCCGTATGACCTTCAAGCAGGAAGATCTCGCTCTCGTCGGCCTCCAGCATATCGATCATCGCATTCGCGATTTCCTCGAGCGCCGGAACCTGACTCTCGCTGATCGATGCACTGCCGAAGTCGAACGTGATGTTGTCCAGATCGACACGGGGCATGATGTCGCGAACGCGAGCCGAGCGCTTCACTTCCTCGACCGAATAGATTTCGGTCACAGGCTCGATCGGCGGCTGCTCGAAGAACGTGACGTAGTCCGTGTAGTCATCCGCCCGCGTCGAGTCGTAGATATACTGATCGACCGGAATGGTGAGCTGCAACGGCGGCAGGTATGTGCCCGGATCGACGTAAACATACTGTTCTTCCTGATCATATTCAGGCGCATAGAACAGGACGACTTCCTGACCGTTCGGACGGACGCGCGACCGCTGAACGATGTCGCCGTAGCGATTGCGGATCGTGATGATCTGGGAACCGTTTTCGCGCAGAACGACTTCACGGACACGGCCACGCGGCAATTCTTCGTAATACACGTCCTGAGAATTGATGGCGATACGATCGCGATCGTTGTTCTCGACGATATAACGGTTGTTCACCTCGTAGACGTAACGGTTTTCCGTCTGATTAATAATCGTGATGTTGTCCGGCCGCTCGAATGTGGGAATCGCGTCGAGACGCTGACCTTCCTCAGCGATGACCGATTGAACCTCAATCTGAGGCGCGAACTCCCGAGCGATGGCCTGAGCTTCGGCGTCCGACGTCGGGCGCTGATTGCGCTGCGCTTCGAGAGCTTCGATGCGCTGACGAAGACGTTCGACTTCTTCCGGATCCTGTGTTGGAACAGGCTGAGCCTGGACGGCAGCATCGGCACCGGCAGCGTTCGGATCCGTCGTGGCTTCAACCGGAAGCGGCTCTTCCTTTGCACTGTCGAGGATCGGCGCACCGCCTTCGACCGGAAGCATTTCCGGAGCGGGCTGTTCGACCGCACCTTGCTCGCCGCCGGTCGCATCCGGGGTACCTTCAACAGGCGCTTCCGTGCCGGCAGGTGCTTCGCCCGGCAGAGGCTGGGCTGGAGCGGCAGCGGGATCTTCTACAGGAGCGCCATCGGCTGCCGGCTCTTCGGCGGCAGGTGCTTCAGGCGCCGCATCGACCGGAGCCTCAGCTTCAGGCGCTGCATCGACGGGAGCTTCCTGCGGGACAGGGACATCTTCGGCTGCAGGAGCTTCGCCTTCAACCGGTGCTTCCTCGGCAGCGGGAGCCTCTTCAACGGCCGGAGCTTCTTCCTGCATCGTTTCGACAGGAGCTTCTTCAGCGGCAGGTGCCTCTTCGGCCGGAGCCTCTTCTACGACAGGGGCTTCTTCAGCCGCCGGCGCTTCCTCGACCGGAGTTTCTTCTGCGGGCGCTTCTTCGACAGGAGCTTCTTCGACCGGTGCTTCTTCAACAGCCGGAGCTTCTTCGACGGGCGCAGCTTCGGGCGCCGGCGCTTCTTCAGCGGCTGGCTCTTCCATCACCGGCGCTTCTTCCGGCACGGGTGCTGGCTCAGGTGCGGGTTCTGGTGCCGGAGCAGGCTCCGGGGCGGGCTCAGGCTGAGGAGCCGGCTCTGGAGCCGGTTCCGGGGCGGGCGCGGGCTCAGGAGCAGGCTCGGCCGGAGCTTCCGGTGGCGCTTCCTGTACTGGCGGCTGCTCTTGCGGCGCTTCCTCTACAGGTGGCTCGGCTTGCGGGGCCGGAGCCTCGCCGCCGACGCAAGCGCCATCCATGGGCACGGTCCCGGGGGGGCACTCTGCCTGAGCCAGCAGCATCGAGGTGCCAGCCGCATTGGTGGCCTGCTTCGGCGCAGCGTTGGCGCCGCCAGCGGCAATACTGGCCGCCAATAGGGGAAGAGCCGCTGTCGCCAGCAGCTTCTTTCGAATGACCGACATATCGTATTCCTTTTTGTTGTCCGTCCCTGCGGTCAAAAACGTGTGAACAGGTCCCTGGTTCCAACAAGGATCGGTCGGACTACAATGAAAGTGCTAAGCTGAACGGGCCATGAAAGCGTTGTTCATCAAATGCTGATAACGCAATGATTTCAGAAGGATATATTTGGATAGGAGAGCGCGTCGGCAAGAAGCCCGTCATAGGTCGAACGCGGTACGTCGACGGCGCCGAAGCGCTTCAGATGATCGGTCGTGAACTGCGTGTCGAGCAGCTGAAAGCCGCGCCGCTTGAGCCGGTCGACGAGATGCACCAGGCAGATTTTCGATGCATCGGTCGCGGTCGAGAACATGCTCTCGCCGAAGAACGCGGCGCCGAGCGATACACCATAGAGCCCACCCACGAGCTCGTCGCCCCGCCAGGCTTCGACGGAATGCGCGTGGCCGAGCCTATGAAGATCGTTGTAGAGCGCGCGGATCGTCGCGTTGATCCAGGTGGATTTACGGCCGGGCGCAGGCTCGGCGCACCCGGCGATAACTGCTGGGAACGCGGTGTTCACGCGGATATCGAAGGGGTCTGCACGCAGGGTGCGGGCAAGGCGCCGCGGCAGATGGAAGTCGTCGAGCGGTATGATGCCGCGCACTTCCGGCTCGACCCAGAAGATCGTCGGATCATCGGCGGATTCGGCCATGGGAAACAAGCCGCAGCTATAGGCCTTGAGAAGCAGCTCCGGCGTCAGTTCCAGCCGACTGTCCCGTCCGCGCGCCATCGCCGTCTTGCTCTCCAGAAAATGCCGCGCGTCTCAAAAAGCCGCACGGCGCTGTTTGCTCAGGACCTGAGAAGCGCCTCAGTTCACTCAGGCTCTTTCAGAAACTGCTCCAGCCAATGGATATCATAATCGCCATTGGCGATGTCGGGATTGTTGAGCAGTTCGCGGAAGAGGGGGATCGTCGTCTTGATACCATCGACCACGAACTCGTCGAGCGCGCGGCGCAGACGCATCATGCATTCGACGCGCGTGCGCCCATGCACGATCAGCTTCCCGATGAGGCTGTCGTAATAGGGCGGAATGGCGTAGCCCTGGTAGACGGCCGAATCGACGCGCACGCCGAGACCGCCAGGCGTGTGATAGTGGGTCACGGTGCCCGGTGACGGCACGAAAGTGCGTGGATCTTCAGCGTTGATGCGGCACTCGATGGCATGGCCATGGAAGCGAACGTCTTCCTGGCGCACCGAGAGACCACCGCCCGAGGCGACGCGGATCTGTTCATGAACCAGATCGATGCCGGTGATCGCCTCCGTGACCGGATGCTCCACCTGCAGGCGCGTGTTCATCTCGATGAAATAGAACTCGCCATTTTCATAGAGAAATTCGATCGTGCCGGCGCCGCGATATTTCAGCTTGCACATAGCATCGGCACAGATCTGGCCGATGCGAGCACGCTGCTCCTCATTGAGAGCCGGCGAATTGGCTTCTTCCCAGACCTTTTGGTGACGACGCTGCAGCGAGCAATCACGTTCGCCGAGATGGATCGCATTTCCCTGGCCATCGCCAAGAACCTGGATCTCGATGTGCCGCGGCTTGCCGAGATACTTTTCCAGATAGACGGAGTCGTTGCCAAACGCTGAGCCGGCTTCGGAGCGCGCGGTCGAGAGCGCCTCGGAAAGGTCAGCGGGCGTGCGCGCGACCTTCATGCCGCGACCGCCGCCACCGGCCGTCGCCTTGATCAGGACCGGGTAGCCGATCTCTTCGGCGATGCGGGCGGCTTCGGCATCATCCTGCACTTCGCCTTCCGAACCGGGCACGACCGGAATGCCCAGCGCTTCGGCCGTCTTCTTCGCGGTGATCTTGTCGCCCATGATCCGGATGTGTTCGGAGGTCGGGCCGATGAAGGTGAGGCCGTGCGCCTCCAGGATTTCCGCGAATTTCGCGTTCTCGGACAGGAAGCCGTAGCCAGGATGGACGGCATCCGCACCGGTGATTTCGCAGGCAGCGACGATCTGATGGATATTCAGGTAGCTGTCACGCGAGGGCGGCGGGCCGATGCAAACGCTTTCGTCGGCAAGACGCACATGCATCGCGTTCTGGTCGGCCGTGGAATGCACGGCAACCGTTTGAATGCCGAGTTCCTTGCAGGCGCGCAGCACGCGAAGGGCGATTTCGCCGCGATTGGCTATGAGGACCTTTGAAAACATCGCGGGCGGCCTACTGGATCGTCACGAGCGGCTCGCCGAACTCGACGGGCTGGCCATCTTCGATCAGGATCGCCGTCACGGTGCCGGATTTCGGCGCCGGGATCTGGTTCATCGTCTTCATCGCTTCGATGATCAGGATCGTCTGGCCTTCCTTCACCGTCTGGCCGACTTCGGCGAAGGGACGTGCGCCGGGCGAGGGCGCCAGATAGGCTGTGCCGACCATCGGCGAAGACACGATGTCCTTCGGGTTGTGTTCGGGCTTGGCCGGTGCAGCAGGCTCGGCTGTAGGGGCGGACGCAGGCGCTGGCGCCGGTGCAGCAGCCTGCTGTCCAGCCGGTGCCTGAACATATTGGGGAGCGGGACTGCGCGAAACGCGGATCCGAAGATCGTCCTGCTCGACCTCGATTTCGGTCAGATTCGTTTCGGTCAGGATGTTCGCGAGATCGCGGATGAGCCCCTGATCGATGCCCGGCTTCTTGTCTGCCATCGGCTTGTCGCCCTTCTTCATGATCTTGTCAGTTCTTTTGCTGGTTCACGATGCCCACGAGCGCCTGAAGCGCAAGCGGATAGCCCGCAGGCCCGAAGCCACAGATGACGCCTTTGACGACAGGCGCGATCATCGTGCGGTGGCGGAAGGCCTCGCGGGCGTGGATGTTGGAGAGATGCAGCTCGACGACGGGGATACCGATTGCACGGATCGCGTCGTGGAGCGCAATCGAGGTGTGACCGTACGCGCCGGGATTGATGACGACGCCCTCGGCCTTCTCGCCGGCCTCATGCAGCCAGTCGACCAGCACGCCTTCATGGTTTGTCTGTCGGAATTCCAGCACACAGCCAAGCTCGTCGGCCTTCTGCCGGCAGGCGGTCTCGATATCCGCCAGCGTCACGGCGCCGTAAATGCCAGGCTCGCGCTTCCCGAGCGCATTGAGATTGGGACCGTTGAGGACAAACAGGGTGCCTGACACGTTCAGCTTTACTCGCAATGGGCAGGCCGATGTGTGTCACGCATCCGGCGAGACTTCTGTCATCGTCGGTGGGGTCGTCCATCGGCGCGCATTCAATTTTGTGCGGGTGGTATAACGGTCCAAGTGACGCAACGGAAGGCTTTTGACACAGACAAAGCCACCCTTTGCACGGTTTCGGATAGTCAATCCGCGCTTGATGAGCGCTTCAGCAGGTCGCGCTGTCGCAGCTGCGCACGTTCTCGATCTTCTGGATCAGGAACTCGGCTCCCATTGCGCCATAGACCGCTTCGTCACCGATCACATAGGAGGGGGTGCCCGAGATGCCGAGCGCATCTGCAAGTTCATAGGACTGCCGGATCTGGGCATCGATCTGCGGATCGGCAAGTTTCTCGCGAAGCGCGGCTTCCTCGACACCCAACTCGGCCGCAACGGCAATGGCCGATGCCTCGTCGGCGCGTTCGCCGGTCATCAGCGCATCCTGAAACGCGCCATATTGCTCGGGCGACACCGCGCGGAATGCCATGCTGATGCGATGCGCGCCGATGGAATCCGGTCCGAGGATCGGGAATTCCTTCAGGATCACGCGCACATTGTCGTCGCTCGCGATGATCGCCTTCATGTCCGCATGTGCGCGCTTGCAGTAGCCGCAATTGTAATCGAAGAACTCGACGATGGTGACGTCGCCGTCCGGATTGCCGAGTGCGACATCGCCAGGCGCTTCGAACAGCGCCGATGCCGAGGCGGCGATCGCCGCGCCAGCGCGCTCCTGCAGGCTAGCCTGCTGACGCGTTTCCAGCGCCTGCTGCACTTCGATCATGATCTCGGGATTGGCGATCAGATATTCGCGAATGAACGCGCCCATCTCTTCCTTCTCCGCATCGTCAAGCGCCAGGGCGGGGCTTGCGATGGTAAGAGCGGCACCGAGCAAAAGCGCACCGCTATGGCGACGCAGGGTTTGGAGCAGGCTGTTCATCTGGATCCTGTTCTTTCTCGGCAGTGTCACGGTTTCGCCGCGCTCATTGGCCGACGGTGACGATGTCATTGGCACGTGTCCATGCCGGAGTGCCCGGCTGCAGCTTCTGCTGCGCCCGAGCTGCGAAAATGCGCGCTTCCTGCACGTTGCCGGCGCGGAAGTAACCCTCTGCCATGGTCAGTTCGGCATTGGCAACATCGCCGCGCTGGCCATAGGCCTGCGAAAGCTGGCGATAAGCGCTGAGATTGGTTGGGTCGGCGCCGATCGCCTCACGGAGATCGCTGATCGCCTGCTCGACGAGCGCCGGCTGGCCGGTCCGCATCAGCGCGAACCCACGCTGCGCACGGATCAGGCCGGAATTGTTCGGGTCGAGCTGAGCCGCGCGCTGGAATGAGCTGGCGGCTGCTTCCGCCTGGTTGCCGCTGAGCAGGATCTCGCCCTTGGCCTCGTGAAAATACGGATTGTTCGGCTGCTCGGCGAGAAGTGCGTCGATCTTCTGCAACGCCGAGCCGACATTGCCCGACAACCGCGTCGCGATCGCGTCGCCGTAGCGATAGCCGACATTGGCCGTGTTGCCGTTGAACGCGCGCTGCAGAGCTGGGTGACCGCCGACATTGGCAGCGATCTTCCCCCGCATGAGGTCGTGTCGCCGCTGCAGCGAAGCATCGACCGGGCTGTTGAAATAGGGGCTGGATCGGGCGAGGTCTTCGAGAAGCGCAATGCGCTCGCGCGGAAGAGGGTGGCTCTGCTGATAGGGATCAACCTGCACGCCCGCGAGCGCCAGGCCCTGCGAGAAGCGATTGAAGGTCGCGAGCATGCCGGCCGCCGACTGGCCCGTCGCATTGAGATAGGTGATCGCCGACTGGTCGGCGTTGATTTCCTCGGTGCGGCGATAGCTGAGCAGGCTGCGCTGCGCGATGCCGCCCGATGCCGCCGCAACGCCCATGCCGGCCGAGGCAGTGCCGTCATTGCCGGAGAGTGATCCGGCAGCGACAGCGCCGACGCCGAGAAGACTGCCGACCACGCCGAAAATCTGGGAGCGTGCAATCTGCTCGCGAAGCCGTGCCTGGTGCCCGCCTGCAATATGGCCGGCCTCATGAGCAAGGACGCCGATGATTTCGCCCGGCGATTCGGCGAGCAACAGCGCGCCCGTGTTGATGAAGATGCGGCGTCCATCGACGAAAGCGTTGAAGGAGCGGTTGTTGACCAGAACGATCTCGATGTTGCGCTGCGTCAGTCCCGCCGCACCGAAGATCGGGCGGGCGTAATCCTTCAGCAATGCTTCGATTTCGGCGTCGCGAACGATGGCAATCGATTGCGCGCTGGCCGTCGGCGCATTTGTGAGCATGGACGAACAGGCGATGGCGGCCGTAGCCGCGAAGGTCAGTGCCTTGCGCACGAGCTTGTGCATGACGTCTCCTATCCCACCGAACGCCAAAGCCTAGCGGGTTCCTGAGCAGAATTGAACCCGCGGCATTTGGCGCTTGCCGGCCATCGCGCCATTGTGATCGCCGCACCAATCCGGCATTTGTGAGGCCGTAATGCCAGACCCCCGATGATGAGGTAATCGTGTTCGAAGTTTCCACGCGCAGCGCCGTTGAACCCTTTCACGCAATGGATGTGCTGGCCGAAGCCAACCGCCGCCGCGCCGCTGGCCGCAGTGTCGTGTCGCTTGCCGTCGGCCAACCATCCCATCCGGCACCGGCCGTCGCGCTCGAAGCGGCACGACAGGCGCTCGAGACCGGCCGGCTTGGCTATACCGACGCTCTTGGAACGCAGTCGCTGCGTCAGGCGATCGCACAACACTATGCGGAATATTACGGGGTAACCGTCGCGCCGGAGCGAATCGCAGTGATGACCGGCTCGTCTGCGGCGTTCAATGTTGCGTTTCTCACGCTCTTCGATGCCGGAGACAGGGTCGCAATCACGCGCCCCGGATATCCCGCATACCGCAACATTCTTGCAGCGCTTGGGCTGCAGCCGGTGGAGATTGCTGTCAGTGAGGAGACGGGCCACACACTGACACCCGACGCCTTGAAGGCCGCGGAAGCGGAATACGGCCGCATCAAGGGCGTCTTGCTCGCAAGTCCGGCCAATCCGACGGGTACCGTCACGGGGCGCGCCGCTTTGTCTGCATTGGCCGACCACTGCGCCCGAACCGGAACGGCCTTCATCTCCGACGAGATCTATCACGGCCTGACATTTGCGGGAGAAGAGACCACCGCGGTCGCGCTCAGCGAAGAAGCGGTCGTGATCAACTCCTTCTCGAAATACTACTGCATGACGGGCTGGCGCATCGGCTGGATGGTTCTGCCGCAGCATCTGGTGCGCGCGGTCGAGCGGGTCACGCAGAGCCTCTACATCTCGGCACCCGAACTGTCGCAGATCGCCGCCGCGGCTGCATTTCGTGGGAAGACGGAGCTCGACGGCGTCCGAGAGCATTACCGCACGAACCGTCAGATTCTGGCAGATCGTCTCCCTGGCCTCGGCTTTCAGATCGCATCGCCCATGGACGGCGCCTTCTACGCTTATGCCGACGTATCGCGCATGACCAACGACACGATGGATTTCGCCTGGAAGATGCTGCGCGAGATCGATGTGGCGATCACTCCTGGGATCGATTTCGATCCCGTCAACGGCCACCGCACCGTACGCCTTTCTTATGCGGGCGCGACGGAAGACATCGTCGAGGCACTGGACCGCATCGCGGCCTGGGTCTGAGTAGAAACGAAAAGACCCGCCTCGATGAAGAGGCGGGTCTTTGATTATTCAGAAGGGCTGGGTACCCGCGCGGTCAAAAGAAACCGCGGCGCTGCCACCAGCCACCCTTTTTGGGCTTGGCTTCACCTTCCGGCTCGGCCTTCTGTCCATTGGACACAAGTTGCGGCTCGGCAGGCTTCGCTGGCTCGACGGGTGCTTCCGCTTCCGGTTGGACGACGGGCGCGCTCTCCTGGACAGCCTCCGCAGCAACCTCCTCGGCGACTGCCGGTGCAGCTTCCTGCGTTTCCGGCTCAGCAGCGACTGTGCTCACATCCTCGGCCGGCTCGGCCTTGGCAGCTTTCTTAGCACGCGGCTTGCGCGCAGGCTTGACCGGCTCCGCGTCAGCGTCGGCCTCAACGGCATCGGACTTCTTCCGCGTGGCGCGGCGCCGCTTTGGCTTCTCTTCGGACGCCGCTGCCTCGTCTTCAGCCGGCGCCGCTACGGCCTCTTCGGAAACGACAGGTGCAGGCTCGGCGTCAGCCGGCGCAGCAGCAAGCTCCACCGTTTCCACCACTGCACCCTCGACGGCGTCTGCCGCATCCTGATCGGCCTGCGCCGGCTCGCCTTCGCCGACTTCGTGCTCGGCCGATGTCTCTTCGCCGGACGCATCGCCCTCGGAAGCGTTCAGCTCCTGACCATCTTCACCCTGACGGTTGCGACGACCGCCACGCTTGCCGCGGCGGCGGCGCTTGCGCGGCCGTCCGTCATCGTCGCTCGCCTGGACTTCCGAACCCGATTCTACGCTATCCGCTGCATCGTCGTCGTCTTCGTCGGTTTCAGTCGAACCGGCTTCGGCTGCGACGGCACCGTTCTCGTCGTCGCGGTCACGGCCGCCACGACGGCGCCTGCGACGACGCTTCTTCCGGTCTCCGTTTTCGCCGTTCTCCACGCGTGTTTCGCTGCGCGTCTCCGCGCGTGCCTCGACAGGCGCTTCGGCAACGTCTGCGTCTTCCTCTTCCTCGTCCCAAACAGGACCCGCGACGCCATCGTCGTCATCGTCGTAATTGGCAAGAGGCATGATCGTCTCGATGCGCACCGGGTTCTCGACGGGAGCACCGCGATCGATGGCGAGATGTGCCGAACCAATGGAAGCATCCGCATCGATGGTGATCGAAACGCCGAAGCGGCGTTCCATCTCCACAATGCTCTGGCGCTTCTGGTTGAGCACGTAGATCGCCGTCGCCGGCATCGTGCGCACGATCAGATCGTGCGTCGTGCTCTTCAGTAGGAACTCCTCGATCGAGCGGATCACGTGGAGCGCGACCGACGATTGCGAGCGAACATGGCCCGTGCCGCCGCAATGATCGCAAACCTGGGTGGTCGATTCCAGAACCGAGGCGCGGATTCGCTGGCGCGACATTTCCAGAAGGCCGAAATGCGAGATGCGGCCGACCTGGATGCGTGCGCGATCGTTCTTGAGCGCATCCTTGAGGCGCTTTTCCACCGACCGGTTGTTGCGCTTCTCTTCCATGTCGATGAAGTCGACGACGATCAGGCCGGCGAGGTCGCGCAGCCTGAGCTGGCGCGCCACTTCGTCGGCTGCTTCCAGGTTCGTCTGGAGTGCCGTGTCCTCGATGGAGTGCTCACGTGTGGAGCGGCCCGAGTTTACGTCGATCGCAACCAGCGCTTCGGTCTGGTTGATGATGATGTAGCCGCCAGACTTCAGCGTCACCTGCGGCTGCAGCATGCGATCGAGCTGCGCCTCGATGCCCGAGCGCGAGAAGATCGGGTGCACTTCGCGGTAGGGCTGAACCACCTTTGCGTGGCTCGGCATCAGCATCTTCATGAAGTCTTTCGCTTCACGATAGCCGTCCTCGCCCGAAACGACGATCTCGCTGATGTCCTTGTTGTAGAGATCGCGGATCGAACGCTTGATCAGGCTGCCCTCCTCGTAGACGAGGCAGGGGGCCGTGGAAGCGAGCGTCAGATTGCGCACGTTCTCCCACAAACGCATCAGATATTCGAAATCGCGCTTCACTTCGGCTTTGGTGCGGTTGGCACCGGCAGTGCGCAGGATAACGCCCATGCCCTGAGGCACTTCGAGGCCGCGGGCCACTTCCTTCAGGCGCTTACGGTCCTGCGCATTGGTGATCTTGCGCGAAATGCCGCCACCACGTGCCGTGTTCGGCATCAGGACCGAATAGCGGCCGGCCAGCGACAGATAGGTCGTCAGAGCGGCGCCCTTGTTGCCGCGCTCTTCCTTGACCACCTGGACGAGAAGGATCTGGCGGCGCTTGATGACTTCCTGGATGCGGTACTGCTTGCGCGGCTTGCGCACCGAACGATCCGGCAGTTCTTCGAGCGCATCTTCCGCGCCGACCGATTCGACGCGGCCGCCGGCTTCTTCTTCGTGATCGTCGCCGCCGCGTCGGGCCTGGTTGCGGCGTCCGCGGCGGCGCTTGCCGTCCCGCTCGCCATTGCTGTCGCCTTCGCCGTCGTCGTCGCTGCCTGCCTGGTCGTCCTCTTCATCCTCGTCGTCGTCACTCTCGGTGACGGCGTTGCGGAGATCGAGGTTGCTGTCGGCAGCCTTGCCTTCGACGAACTTTGCGGCTTCGAAATCCACTTCGCCCGGGTCGCGCTCGCCGTCGTCGCCAGTGTCGACAGGCTCGGAAACGGATTCCGTTTCAACGATCGCAGCCATCGAGCGACCGTCGCTCTCATCGTCATCGCTGTCGTCATCACCGACAATGGCAGACGAGCCGCCATCCAGATCCTCGACCGCGTCTTCCACGGCGTCTGTTTCGGCATCCGCCTTGCGACCGCGGCGGCGTCCACGCTTCGACTTGCGCGCCGGTGCAGCATCGTCGTCGCCATCGCTGTCGCCGATGTCTTCGCTCGCGTCGTCGGCCGGCGCCGACGCTGCTGCGCGGTCGGCCGCCTCGTCGGCTTCGTTCTCGTGCCGAGCACGCTCGGCTTCCGCTTCGGCCTCGGCAGCGAGCAGGGCCTGACGGTCGGCGAGCGGGATCTGGTAGTAGTCGGGATGAATTTCGGAGAAGGCGAGGAAGCCGTGGCGGTTGCCGCCGTAGTCGACGAAGGCGGCCTGGAGTGACGGCTCTACGCGGGTGACCTTCGCGAGGTAGATATTGCCCCGCAGCTGCTTCTTATGCTGCGATTCAAAATCGAATTCTTCTATGCGGCTGCCGCGAACGACAACGACACGCGTCTCTTCCTTGTGAGACGCGTCGATAAGCATTTTGTCTGCCATTGAACTTCTGCTCCTCGGCAGCCGCGCAGCCGCGCGCCCGCCGCACCGTCAGGACACAAGGTCCGACGAAGAGGCGGGGCGACAGATTGCAGGGTGCCGGATGTCGATATTCTCGATCGATGACGCGGGGCGGAAGATTGGGTGTCGGCCAAAGCGCCGGTCGATGACCGCCTGCCTGTCCGCTCCACCGTTCCGAACCCGAATGTCATAAAGAAACCACGAGAATAATTGTTTCCTGAAAGGCCTCGTCGAGGCCGATGAAAATGCCCGATGCACAGGCGATGGGGTGGCCGATGGCCATTAACGAGACCCGGCGCAGCCGGGCGAACGCGATTCATGGTGAGGGAAATCGGGGCGGAAGGACGTCGGATGTACCCGGGTCGGCGCTACTGCGTTTTCGCCACAGTGTCAGCCGCTGTCACGCCGGTCACTATCCCGTCATCGTCCCAATTCCTCTCTTTGCTTTTATGAATTCAAAGTTGATTAGGCAAGGAAATAAAAATGGGCGGCAGGACGGGTTGAAGCGTCGGCTACGCCGAACAGCAAAGGTCCGGCGGTGGGAGCAGAGCGGCAGAAACGGGCCGTCAACCCTTCATTAACCATGTCGGCGCAGTGTCGCAGCGCATATGGGCAGACGTTCCGGACTTGTGGTCCAGGCTCGCATCCTGCTAGCCCCATTGAAGCCACTGACATCCGCGACACGGCATCGTCTACGCCATGACCTGAGGAGGCAGACCGAGATGGACAGGACCCGAATGACCCGGTCTTTCTTGCGTGTGGTGGCCGCGATTTTGGCGTGTCTGACCATCCTGTCGCTGCCAGCCGCTGCTCAAGAGCGCGCCTCAGGGAGCCGTCATCTGGCTTTCGGCGCGCGTATCGCCGGCGACGAGTTGCGCACCCGCGTCGTCGTGGATTTCGAGACCGAACCTCAGTTCGAGGTGCATTACCTGAACGATCCCAAGCGGGTGATCATCGATCTGCCCGAGACGGTCTTCGCGTTCGACGAGGATGCCCTGCCGCCGCGCGGCCTCTTCGAAATGATTCGCTATGGCGCCATGGGCCCTGGCCGATCGCGGATGGTGTTCACGGCCATCGGCCCCGTCGAGCTGGAGAACGCGATGGTCGAACCGCGCGAGGACGGCCGCGGCCATCGTTTCGTGTTCGACGCCGTCGCCACCAGCGATGAGGCATTCGCGTCGAATGTGCGCGGCCAGCAATGGCGCCAGGCAGGCGGCCCATCCGGAGCGCAGTCAGGCACGCAGGGTGTGACGGTCGGCGAGGGCGCAGGCGAGGCGCGCCCGTTCACCATCGTTCTCGATCCCGGACATGGCGGCATCGATGCCGGTGCGAAGGGCCGAGCCGGTACGGACGAAAAGGACGTCACGCTTGCATTCGCCAAGGCGGTCGCGGCCGCTCTGGAGACGAGCGATGACATTCGGGTGGTGCTGACCCGTGACGACGACCGCTTCATCGCGCTTGGTGAACGTGTGCGCATTGCGCGCCAGCACAGTGCGGACCTGATGATGTCGATCCACGCCGATTCGATCAGACTGCCCGAAATCCGCGGCGCGACAGTCTACACCCTGTCTGACCGCGCCTCCGACGCCATGGCGGCCGATCTCGCCCGTCGCGAAAACCGCGTGGACGAACTCGCCGGTGTCGCGACCGGCAGCGAAGATGAAGACGTGGTGGACATCCTGCTCGATCTGACCAGGCGCGAAACCCAGGTCTTCTCGGTCGGTCTTGCCCGATCGGTCCTCGACAGGATGCGCGGGGAAATCCGGTTGATCAACAATCCGCATCGATTCGCGGGATTCTCCGTTCTGAGAGCTCCTGATGTGCCGTCGCTGCTGGTCGAACTTGGCTATCTGTCCAATGCAGAGGACGAGAAACTGCTGATCGACGAGGAGTGGCGCACCAAAACGGCGGGCCTCCTGGCGGATGCGATCAAATCCTTCCGAGCGCAGGTGTTCGCGGCTGCAAAAGATTTGTGAATGAAGCTGGGCCGCGATATGCTGTGGCCAACTGGAAACACGTTCCATCCATTCGGTTCGATAGCGACGTCTGAGGGGCCATAAGCCCTATTTTGCGCACATTCCGCGGGGTAGGTCGGGACAACGACATGCGCCGTTCGAATGGCAGCAGTCGAATGAGAAACGAACAGGCTCGGCAGACGCGATATGATCAGACTGATTGGCTATTTCTTCGGAATCGGCACCATTTTCGCCCTTATCGCCGCAGCCGCCGTCGCCTGGTACGTCGTCAACGTGACCGAGGACCTTCCGGACTACGAAGTTCTGGCGAACTACGAGCCGCCCGTGACGACGCGGTTTCATGCCGCTTCGGGCGAGCTTATGGCCGAATATGCGCGCGAACGTCGGCTCTTCCTGCCGATCCAGGCCATTCCGGATCGGGTAAAGGCAGCGTTTTTGTCCGCAGAAGACAAGAATTTCTACTCGCATCCCGGCATCGACCCCATCGGTCTTGCCCGCGCCATCGTAGTCAACGTGCAGAACCTCGGTTCGGGTCGGCGGCCGGTTGGTGCGTCCACGATCACGCAGCAGGTCGCCAAGAACTTCCTCCTGAGCGCCGATCAGACGATCGACCGCAAGGTCAAGGAAGCGATTCTCTCGTTTCGCATCGAGCAGGCCTATTCGAAGGACCGCATCCTCGAACTCTATTTGAACGAGATCTTCTTCGGCTACGGCGCCTACGGTATCGCCGGTGCGGCGCTGTCCTATTTCGACAAATCCGTGAATGAGCTGACGATCGCAGAAGCCGCCTATCTCGCAGCGTTGCCGAAAGCGCCTTCCAACTATCATCCCTTCCGGCAGACCGAGCGCGCCATCGAGCGCCGCGATTGGGTCGTCGATCGGATGCTCGAGAACGGCTATATCAGCGTGGAGGAAGCACGCGAGGCGAAGGCATCTCCGCTGGGTGTCGAGCCGTCCACCGGCAATTCCACGCTCTTTGCGTCCGATTATTTCGCCGAGGAAGTCCGTCGCCAGATCATTTCACGCTACGGCCAGGATGCCCTCTACGAAGGTGGCCTTTCGGTCCGCACGACGCTGAACCCGCAGATGCAGATCGCCGCCCGCCAGGCGCTGCACGACGGTCTGATTGCCTATGACGAAAGCCGCGGCTTCCGCGGCCCGGTCGATACGGTCGACATCTCGGGCGACTGGGGCGTCGCGATGGCGGAAATCAACGAGTTGAGCGATGTTCCGGAATGGAAGCTCGGTGTCGTGCTCGAAGCGAATGACGCAGGTGCCACGATCGGTCTCAAGCCGCGCCCCACGGGCTCCGGCGAAGTCGGTGAGGATCGCGAGACGATCACGCTGCCGGCTGCCGGCATGGAGTGGGCCTACCGCATGAACATTGACGGACAGTCGTCCACCGCGCGCAGCCCGGCCGGCGTCCTCAATCCCGGCGACGTGGTGTTCGTCGAGGAGATGGATGGCGAGAATGCTGGCTGGCGCCTGCGCCAGCCGCCGGAAGTGCAGGGCGCGCTCGTCGCGATGGACCCGCATACCGGCCGCGTGCTTGCTCTGGCAGGGGGCTTTTCCTACGCCCAGTCGGAATTTAACCGCGCCACGCAGGCAATGCGCCAGCCCGGCTCGGCCTTCAAGCCGTTCGTGTACGCTGCAGCGCTCGACAATGGCTATACACCGGCGTCGGTGGTGATGGACGCGCCGATCGAAGTCGTCTCCGGCAACGAGATCTGGCGTCCGAAGAACTACGGTGGCGATGCGGCCGGACCTTCGACGCTCCGCCTCGGGATCGAGCGCTCGCGCAATCTCATGACCGTGCGCCTTGCCCAGGACATGGGCATGGATCTAGTCGCCGAGTATTCGGAGCGCTTCGGCATCTACGACAACCTCATGCCCTATCTGCCGATGTCGCTTGGCGCCGGCGAAACCACGGTGCTGAGGCTTGTCAGCGCCTATTCGGTCATCGCGAATGGCGGCAAGGCCATTGAGCCTTCGCTGATCGACCGCGTGCAGGATCGCTATGGACGGACTGTATTCCGTCACGAAGAGCGCGTGTGCGAGACCTGCGCTGCCAACGAATGGCAGGGCCAGGAAGAGCCGGTGATCGCCGATAACCGCCAGCAGGTGCTCGACCCGATGACGGCCTATCAGATGACCTCGATGCTGGAAGGCGTCGTGACCCGCGGAACAGCGGCGAGCGCCGTCAATCTCGGCCGTCCGACCGCTGGCAAGACGGGCACGACCAATGAAGAGCGCGATGCGTGGTTCGTCGGCTACACGCCCGACCTCGTGACCGGCGTCTACATGGGCTTCGACAATCCGCGTCCGATGGGCCGTGGATCGACAGGCGGTGGGCTTGCTGCTCCGATCTTCAACGCGTTCATGAACGATGTGCTCGAAGGCGTGCCACCGGCCGACTTCCGCATCCCCGAAGGCTTGAACCTCATTGCCATCGACCGCCGCACCGGCATGGCATCGAACGGGCAGGGCGGCGACGTGATCATGGAAGCATTCAAGCCGGGCACGGGCCCTGCTCAGGACTTCTTCGTCATCGGCAACCTGGACAGCTATCAGTCGAGCGAGGAGATCATCCAGTCCTCGCCACAGGCCAACCGTGCCGTGACCTCCGGTGCCGGCGGCCTTTACTGAGCCGCCACGCGCAGTCCGGGTCAGTCTGTTGACCTGAAGACCTTTACAGGCCGGAGCCTCGTGACTAGGTTCCGGCCACGAAACGACAAATCCCAATCGACACGCAGGAAGAAGCACGCCAATGCGCTCCGAAACCGCATCCGTCGTCGACGACATCAAGCAGGGGTTGGCCCTGCTGAGGAGGCATCTTTGACTGGGATCAATCCGTCAAACGCCTAGACTACCTCAATCACAAATCCGAAGACGCAGCCCTCTGGAACGATCCGATGGAAGCCCAGAAGTTGATGCGCGAGCGTCAGTCTCTGGAAGATTCCATCACCGGCATCCGGGCGCTCGAAACGTCGCTTGAAGACAATCTCGGTCTCATCGAACTCGGTGAGGAAGAGGGCGACGATGGCGTGGTGCGTGAGGCCGAGCAACTCCTTAAGGAGATGCGCGCCGAACTCGATCGACGCCAGATCGAAGCGCTGCTCGCCGGCGAGGCCGACAGCAACGACACCTACCTCGAAATTCACTCCGGCGCCGGCGGCACAGAGAGCCAGGACTGGGCGAACATGCTTTTGCGCATGTACACGCGCTGGGCCGAGCGGCGGAAGTTCAAGGTCGAGGTCATGGAAGTGCATGACGGCGAAGAAGCGGGCATCAAGTCCGCGACGCTGTTGATCAAGGGCCACAATGCCTATGGCTGGCTGAAAACCGAGTCGGGCGTGCATCGCCTCGTCCGTATATCGCCGTTCGACAGCCAGGCGCGCCGTCACACGTCGTTTTCGAGCGTCTGGGTCTATCCCGTCATCGACGATACGATCCAGATCGAGATCAACGAAAGCGACTGTCGCATCGATACCTATCGCTCGTCGGGCGCTGGCGGACAGCACGTCAACACGACCGACTCGGCCGTGCGTATCACGCATATGCCGAGTGGCATCGTGGTGCAGTGCCAGCAGGAGCGCTCGCAGCACAAGAACCGCGAAAAAGCCTGGAACATGCTGCGCGCTCGTCTTTACGAAGCTGAGCTAAAGCGTCGGGAAGAAGCGGCAAGCGCCACCGAAGCGACGAAGACGGAGATCGGCTGGGGCCACCAGATCCGTTCTTACGTGCTGCAGCCTTACCAGCTGGTCAAGGATCTGCGCACCGGGGTGGAGAGCACCAACCCGCAGGAAGTGCTGGATGGCTCGGTTGACGCCTTCATGGAAGCAGCGCTCGCGCATCGCGTCCATGGCGGCGACGAGACGATCGAAGACGTCGACTGAATATATCCTACTCGAACGGCGTCAGTTGCTGGCGCCGTTCAGCGTCAACTCGCCAAACTCGTCTACGAAGAGTTCGAGCATATCGGGCTCCGGCGCATTGGGCGCGTCCTTGATATAGATGAAGGCAGCAAAACCCGGTGAGGCCGAAATGCCGGTCGAGTTTTCCGGCCGGATGTCGGTGATGTAGCCCGAGCGCTCGGTGACTTCAGTGATTTCGGTGGTTTCCAGAAGCTCGGGACCGTTTTCGGTCAATGCAACGCGCTGGAGATAGAGGCGCGAGCTGTTGTCTTCACTGCGGATCGCCAAAGCCCGATAATAGCCGCGCTGATCTGGTTCGGCGTCTGCCGGGGCCTCGGCCTCGCCTTCGGTGGTTTCCCCTGCCGCTTCGATCGTTTGCCAGAAGCCGCCGCTGACCACGAACAGCAGGCGAGGTGAAAGACCTTCCGCCAGATCCGAGGGTTCCTGCGCAAACACGGCCATGGGTCCCGCAACTGCAAGAGCAACTGCCAGTGCCAGCGCGTGGATTGGTCGTTTCAACATCACTGCTGGCATCCTCCTGAAGCGTCCAGTCTCCGGAAGATATGCTGCAATGATGACAGTTCTCAAGTCACGCGTCGTTAGCTGTTGTCGGAAGTAATTCGAGATACTGTTAAAGCTCCACTTCATCTTCGCGGGCGGTTGGGAAATTATTGTTTCCCGGATTGGCTGAACGTGACGGTCTGAGCGCCGTTTGTGGATGCCAACGGGTGGTTATGCGGGTCGCGGATCAATAGGTTGTTCAGTGTCGCTGTCGCTTCGCACTCAGTGCGTGCGGCACAATTCTATCAAGTTGCTGATACGCGACGAGATGAAAGGGAACGACCTTATGATGATCAAAAGATATTCGATCATGGCGCTTGCAGCTGTAAGCTTGGCACTGCCAGCGACGGGCCTTGCCGTTGCACAGGAGGCGATGCCGGCGCAGCCTCAGACTGAGCAGCCCATGACTGAACAGTATTCCGACGAGACGCTTCGGTCTTTCGCGACAGCGTTCCTGCAGGTGGACGAAGTCAATCGCGAATACACGCCACGCCTGCAGGAGGCGACGACACCCGAAGAGCAGGAGCAGATCCAGGCGGAAGCCAGCCAGCAGATGGTGAGCATCGTCGAAGAGTCGGACGTCACGGTGCAGGAATACACGTCAATCATGCAGGCGGCCCAGGCCGATCCGGCTTTGGCCGAAAAGCTGACCCAGTACATCGGCGAAGCATCGGACGGCGCCCCGGCGCCGGCGCAATAACAACGACGGCCTCAAGAAAAGCGGGTCGAGTTTCGGTCCGAGGACTTCTCCCACTCGGGTCGTCGAGCGGCTGCCGGATACGTCCGGCGGCCGTTTTCTATGATCGAAGCGGGATGTCGATCGAGCCCACCCCGTCGATCACGAACTGCACCGCAAGCGCTGCGAGAATGACGCCCAGCAATCGGGTAAGGATCATGCGGCCGGTGGCGCCCAGAAAGCGATCCAGCCGCTCGGCGACCACCAGCGTGCCGAACAGGATCAGGACGCAAATGAGGATCACGCCGACGAGTTCGGCGCGCTCGATCGGTCCCTGAAAAGAGCCGGAAAGCAGGATGATCGCCGAAATCGCGCCTGGCCCCGCAACGAGTGGAATTGCCAGCGGAAAGACGGCGATGTTGGAGATATGGTCCTGCGTGATGGCGCGTTCCGCGGTTGTCTCGTGCCGCTCCTGCCGCTTCTCAAAAATCATCTCGAAGGCGATCCAGAAAAGAAGCAGCCCGCCAGCGATGCGGAAGGCGCCGAGCGTGATACCGAGCAGCGAGAGAATGGCGGAACCGGTGACGGCGAACAGGCTGAGGAGGACTGCGGCGATGATGCAGCCACGCAGCGCAACCTGAAAGCGCTGCGCCCTGTTCATGCCGTTGGTCAGGCCGAGAAAGATCGGCGCGAGACCCGGCGGATCGATGAGGACGATGATGGTCGCCAACGCATTGAGGAGAAGATCGTAGTTCATCGCGCGGCTCTCATCAAAAAAGAAAACGGCGGAAGCGCTGGATGCGCTCCCGCCGCCGATGGCAGTATCTTGGACGACTTAGTTGCGCTTGGAAACCGGCACGTATTCGCGCTGAGCCTCGCCCGTATAAAGCTGACGCGGACGACCGATGCGCTGGGACGGATCCTCGATCATCTCGTTCCACTGAGCGATCCAGCCGACCGTACGTGCCAGCGCGAAGAGCACCGTGAACATCGTGGTGGGGAATCCGAGCGCCTTCAGGGTGATACCCGAATAGAAGTCGATGTTCGGATAGAGCTTCTTCTCGACGAAATAGTCATCGGTGAGCGCGATGCGCTCCAGCTCCATGGCAACGTCGAGCAGCGGATCGTCTTTGATGCCAAGCTCGGCCAGAACCTCATGCGTCGTTTTCTGCATGATCTTGGCGCGCGGGTCATAGTTCTTGTAGACGCGGTGGCCAAAGCCCATCAAGCGGAACGGATCGTTCTTGTCCTTGGCGCGGGCGATGAATTCCGGAATGCGATCGACCGAGCCGATTTCGCCGAGCATGTTGAGCGCAGCTTCGTTCGCGCCGCCATGTGCGGGGCCCCAGAGGCAGGCAATGCCAGCCGCGATGCAGGCGAACGGATTTGCACCCGACGAGCCGGCGAGGCGAACCGTGGAGGTCGATGCGTTCTGCTCGTGATCGGCATGCAGGATGAAGATGCGGTCCATGGCGCGCGACAGCACCGGATTGACCACATACTCCTCGCAGGGAACGGCAAAGCACATGCGCAGGAAGTTCGACGTGTAGTCGAGATCGTTCTTCGGGTACACGAAGGGCTGGCCGACGTGATACTTGAACGCCATCGCAGCGATCGTCGGCATCTTCGCAATCATGCGCAGGCTCGCGACCATGCGCTGGTGCGGATCGGTGATGTCGGTGGAGTCGTGGTAGAACGCGGACAGAGCGCCGACGACACCGCACATGATGGCCATGGGATGCGCATCGCGGCGGAAGCCGGTGAAGAAGCGCGACATCTGCTCATGGATCATCGTGTGATGGGTCACGCGATAATCGAAGTCTTCCTTCTGCGCCTTCGTCGGCAGTTCCCCGTAGAGAAGCAGGTAGCAGACTTCGAGGAAGTCGCCATGCTCGGCAAGCTGCTCGATCGGGTAACCGCGGTGCAGCAAGACACCTTCGTCGCCGTCGATATAGGTGATCTTGGATTCGCAAGAGGCGGTCGAGGTGAAGCCCGGATCATAGGTAAAGGCGCCGGTGTGCTTGTAGAGCGCGGCGATATCGTAGACTTCAGGGCCGATCGTCCCCTTGCGGACCGGAAAATCCACTTCCTTGCCATCCACGGTCAGTTTGGCGCTTTCAGTCATGTCGAACCCTTCCCAATCTCTCCGAAACATGAGCGCATTCGTCAGAAAGGCGCCCATGGCTGGCGAATTGCTATATGATTTCGCTGCACCTGCCAAGTTGTCGACAATCGAATTGTGCAGCGCCGCAATGTGTGCTTAGGCCAGCACTTGCGACGACAATGCTCTTGTCGATCAAGCAAGACGTTTCAATCGGTTAGCCGAGCTGATCGGCAATCCGACCGAGCGATTCCTCGCGGCCCAAAACTTTCAGAACATCGAACACGCCGGGCGAAACGGCCCGTCCCGTGAGTGCAGCGCGAAGAGGCTGGGCGACCTTGCCGAGCTTGAGTCCTTCGCGCTCCGCATAGGCGCGGACGGTCTCGTCCAGCGACTCGATTTCCCAGGACTGAAGCGCCTGCAGCTCAGGAAGAAGACCCTCGAGAACCGGGCGACCTTCGGCGAGAATCGCCGCCGCCTTTTCGTCGTTCTGCAGCGGGCGCTCGTCGAACAGGAAGCGCGCGCCATCGGCGAGCTCGACCAGCGTCTTTGCGCGCTCCTTCAGCCCCGGCATCACAGCCAGCAGTTGGGCGCGGCGCTCGTCCGTCATGCGGTCGATGAAATAGGCGCCGCCTTCCATCTCGGGAAGGATGGCGATCAGGCTGTCGACGAGCCGCGCGTCATCGGCCTGGCGGATATAGTGCCCGTTCAAGGCTTCGAGCTTCTTGATGTCGAACCGGGCGGCACCCTTGTTGATGTCCGAGACGTCGAACCACTCGATCATCTGCTCGGTCGACATGATCTCGTCATCGCCATGGCTCCAGCCGAGGCGCACGAGGTAGTTGGTGAGCGCTTCGGGCAGGAAACCCATCGCGCGGTAGGCTTCGGCACCGAGCGCGCCGTGGCGCTTGGAGAGCTTCGCGCCATCGGCGCCGTGGATCAGCGGAATATGAGCCATGGAGGGAATGTCCCAGCCCATTGCCTTGTAGATGATCGACTGGCGCGCGGCGTTCGTCAGGTGGTCGTCGCCGCGGATGATGTCGGTCACGCCCATGTCGTGGTCGTCGACGACGACCGCAAGCATATAGGTCGGATTGCCGTCCGAGCGCAGGATGATGAAATCGTCCAGATCGGCATTCGGAAAGCGCACATCGCCCTGCACCTTGTCGCGAACCAGCGTCTCGCCATCGCGCGGCGCCTTGATGCGGATGGCCGGGCTCACGCCTTCCGGTGCTTCGGAAGCATCGCGGTCGCGCCAGCGCCCATCGTAGCGCGGCGGCTTGCCGGCAGCCCGCTGTGCCTCGCGCATGGCATCCAATTCCTCAGCCGAGGCATAGCAATAATAGGCCTCGCCACGCTTCACCAGTTCCTCGGCGATTTCGCGGTGGCGTGCGGCACGCTCGAATTGCGAGATCGGCTCGCCGTCCCAGGAGAGCCCCAGCCAGCTTAGCCCATCCAGAATGGCGTCGACGGCAGCATCGGTCGAGCGTGCGCGATCGGTGTCCTCGATGCGCAGCAGCATCTTGCCGCCCCGGTTCTGGGCGTAGAGCCAGTTGAACAGCGCCGTGCGCGCACCGCCGATGTGGAGGTATCCAGTGGGCGAGGGCGCGAAGCGGGTGACGATCCCTTCGGACATGATCTTGAACCTGTAAGTGATGCTGGTTGAGCGACGATCGGGTCCCTTGAAGGCCGCATCGTCCTGTTGGCGGTGATCTAACACACGAGGGCGACAGCGCAAGGCTTGCGGTGTATCCTGGGGCCGGGCGAGGGGGCCCGACCAGGATGGCGCATGCTGATGCTGAACGCGAGCCAGTGAATGGCTCCGCTTGCGAGCGGACTGCGTTTGCGTTCGACCCCGCCGATCCTCACGCCGATCATGATCCGAACAAAGATTCTCGCCTCATCCCCAACACGTCTCGATCGTCGCGCCGACGCTGGTCGCATCGGAGCGTAAGGCAGGCACTTGATGAGGAGCGAGGCCACGGCGCGCTGTTTCTGTGGGCCTCCGCCTTCTTCGCGACAGGTGCCGCGCTCTGGCGCATGCTGCCAAGCGATCCGCCGTTTGTCGCAACGCTTGGGCTCACCATCGCTGTGGGATTGGCCGCAGCACTCACGGCGAGCCGGCTGCGGAACGTGCTCGCCGCGCTGTGCCTGATCCTGGCCGGGCTCGCTTCCGCCGCGGCGGAGGCGGATCGGCGTGCCATCACCGTTCTGGACAGTCCCGTGGTCACGACCATCTCTGGCCGGGTGCTGTCGCGGGAAATCGATGAGGAGGGTCGCTGGCGTTACCTCGTCGAAGTCCGGTCGACGCATGACCCGACGCTGCGCCGGCCGCCCGAACGGGTGCGGCTTCTGGCGCGCAGCAACCATCCCGATATCGAGATTGGTGCGTCGATCATCGGCCTGGCACGACTTGCGCCACCGTCCGGTCCCGCAATGCCCGGCACGTTCGATTTTGCCTTCAACTCCTATTTCGCCGGCATCGGCGCTTTCGGGTTTTTCTACGGCCCGCCCGGAATCATGCCCGGTGATCAGGCCGAAGAAAGCTACGCCGACCGGATCGCCCAATGGACGACTGAACTCCGCGAAACAATCGCGTTCCGGATCAAGGAGGTGATCCCAGGCGACGCGGGCGCCGTTGCAGCCGCAATGACCGTATCCGACCGTCGGGCCATCTCCGAAGAGACCAATGAAGCCTTTCGCATTACGGGGCTTGCCCACATCCTGTCCATTTCCGGCCTGCACATGTCGCTGGCTGCAGCCCTTATGTTCACCGGATTGCGGCTCGGCTTTGCACTTGTTCCGGGCGCCGCCCAGGCCTGGCCGGTGAAGAAATTCGCAGCGCTCGGCGCCATCGGCACCTCCACCTTCTACCTGCTGATTTCCGGCGCCGTCATCTCCGCACAGCGCGCCTGGATCATGGTGGTCGTCATGCTGGTTGCGGTGCTGCTCGACCGGGCTGCGCTGACCATGCGCAATGTCGCGATCGCGGCCTTTCTCATCCTTCTCGTCACGCCGTCAGCGGTGACATCGCCCGGCTTCCAGATGTCTTTTGCAGCAACCGCTGCCCTCATTGCCGCCTATGGTGGCTGGGCAGCGCGTAACAGGAACAAGACGCCGGATTTCACGACCTCGAAGCAAGGCTTCGTCTGGCGCTGGACGTTGCTGATCGTCGGTCTGGCCGTGACATCGCTGATTGCCGGCGCGGCGACGGGGATCTTCTCGGCCCACCATTTCCACCGCATGTCGAGCTACGGGATGATCGCCAACGTAATTGCGATGCCGGTCATCTCGGTCATCGTCATGCCATTCGGCACGCTTGCGCTGCTGACGATGCCATTCGGCCTCGATGCGATTTTCCTGACGATCATGGGGCTGGGGTTGGAGGCGGTCATCGCCATCGGCCATCATGTCGCCGCCTATGGGGATGGTTTCGCCACGGGGAAGATCCCCGGAGCCGTTACGGCGCTTCTGTCGCTGGCGCTGCTCATCCTGGTCTTCACACGAACATGGCTGCGAAGTGCCGCTTTGTTACCCGCGCTCGCAGCGGCCTTCATCATGACGGCCGACCTGCGCGCCGACCGGCCTCTGCTGCTGATCGCCGAAGACGCTCGCCTGGCCGGAATCCTGCGCGAGGACGGCCTGGCGACCAACCGCGCGCGTCCGAGCAGTTTCATCTTCGATCAATGGGCGACGGCAACCCGGCTTGCGACCCATGTCCCGCCAATCGTTGTTGTCGATGCACAGGCAGACCTCCCGTCAGCCGAGACGCCTGTCGAGCCGGTCGAGGGCGATACCGAGATCGACCCCGCCATCGCCTATGGGACGATGCGCCGGGCTGTCCTCGACTTGGAAGACGGACAGATGGCAGGCGTGTTCCGATGCCGCCGCGGCGCGTTCTGCGTGGCCCGGCTGGAGAACGGAACCATCGTCGCCTGGCTGGAGGAACCGGCCTATGTCGGCCCTGCATGCGACATGGCCGATATCGCCATCATTCCGATACCGCTGACCCTGCGTGAATGCCGCTCCGGCGCGAAGCTCTTCACCGCCCGCACTTTGCGTGAAACCGGCGCGATCGCCGTCTACGCCGCGTCGATGGAGCAAGGCTTTGCGGCGAACGAGGCGCGTGCGTCAGGCACTGAACTTGGCGACGGGACCGGCCCAAAACCCGCATTCCGCTTCGAAGAGGCCGCCGGTCGCATGCGCGCTTGGACGCGACACCGCTACTATGACTGGAGAACGGGGAGCTTCGCCGAGCCCGGTCAGGGCAACGCCAATTCTACCATCTCGAGCACGAGCGGAGATGAAAGGGCCGGCACTGTCACCGATCAGTGATAGCGCCGGATGAGACCCACGAGCTTGCCCTGTATCTTCACGCGATCCGGTCCGAAGATCCGTGTTTCATAGGCCGGATTGGCTGCTTCAAGCGCGACGGACGCTCCCTTGCGGCGGAAACGCTTCAACGTCGCTTCCTCGTCATCGACAAGAGCCACGACGATGTCGCCTGGATTGGCTGTCGACGCATTCTTGATAATGACCGTATCGCCGTCGAAGATGCCGGCATCGATCATCGAATCGCCTTTGACCTCAAGCGCGTAGTGCTCGCCCCCGCCCAGCATGTCCGGCGGGACCACGATGGAATGGGTGTTGTTCTGGATGGCGGAGATCGGCACACCCGCCGCGATGCGACCCATGACAGGCACGCTGATTGCGCTGTTGTCGTTGTCTCGCGGCATCTCGCTTTGACGGCGATCCGAAACAACCTCCGGCTTCGGCGTCTTGCCCAGTGAGCCTTCGATGACGCTTGGCGAAAAACCCCGGCGCTGCGGCACGGCCGCGTTGTAGCTTTCCGGCAGCTTGATTACTTCCAGTGCACGCGCGCGGTTCGGCAGGCGGCGAATGAAGCCGCGTTCCTCCAACGCGATGATCAGGCGATGGATCCCCGACTTGGACGCGAGATCGAGGGCTTCCTTCATCTCGTCGAAGGATGGCGGCACGCCGCTTTCCTTCAGGCGCTCATGGATGAAAAGAAGCAGTTCCTGCTGCTTACGCGTCAACATCGGCTGCTTGGGCCCCCGCTTGATCGGATGGAAACAAATGTGGAACACACTTTATCTGTTCCTTTTGTGTTCCGCAAGTCCATCAGCAAACGAGGCTAAATCCGCCTTAGCAGGATCGCCCGTACAGTGTCGCCGGCCTTTGCCTCGGGGGCGAATGGCGGTCGAACGACCAGGCCATCGGCTTCGGCGAACACGCGCATCATGGATGAGTCCTGCCGGGTGGCAGGCGTGGCGACGAGCGTTCCGTCGGGCCGCCGGTGCATCGCCGCGCGCAGATAATCCTGGCGCACGTCGTTTTCGGCGAGGTCTACGTCGAGGATCGCGTCGACCGCCTGCACATGATGGGTGCGGCCGGCGAGCTTCGCGATCAGAGGCGTCAGGAAGACGTGCGAGCAGACAAGGCTCGAGACAGGGTTTCCCGGTAGCCCGAGAACATGCATCGGGCCGATGCGGCCGCTCATCAGCGGCTTGCCGGGCCGCATGGCAATCTTCCAGAACTTCAGCTCCAGACCGTGCGATTCCAGCACCTTCCGAACGAGGTCGTGATCGCCAACCGAGGCGCCGCCAAGCGTCACCAGGATATCGGCGCCTGCCGCCTGAGCGGCGTCGATCGATCGGTTCAGGGCATCAAGCGTATCGGCGGCAATGCCGAGGTCGATCGGTTCGCCGCCCGCTTCTTTGACAATGGCGGCGACGCCAAAACTGTTTGACGCGATGATCTGATCGCCGCGTGGATCGGCACCCGGCGGCACGAGCTCGTCGCCGGTCGCCAGAATGGCGACGCGCGGGCGCCGATGGACGGGCAGGGCGGGGAGGTTCATCGCTGCCGCCAGCGTCAGCCGGCCGGCATCGAGCATCGCCCCCTTGGCGATCACCGTCTCGCCACGATGGAAGTCGAGACCTGCACGCCGCACGAACCGCCCGGCCTGCACCGGCTCGACGACCTCGACGAGGCTTTTATCAAGCGGCCGTGCGTTTTCCTGGATGAGGATCGCGTCGGCTCCTTGAGGGACCGGTGCGCCGGTGAAGATGCGGACGGTCTCGCCGCGTCCGATGGCGCCCGTGAACCCGTGTCCGGCTGCCGATTCGCCGATGACCCTCAACGTCGCACCTGGCTCTGCCGTATCCGCGGCGATCACGGCATAGCCATCCATGGCCGAGGCAGGAAACGGAGGCTGGTCGCGCATGGCGATCAGCGGCTCGGCAACGACCCGGCCCCATGCTTCATGGAGCGGAACGTGTTCGATATCGACAATCGGTCGGGCGTCGGCGAGAATCAGTTGGAGCGCATCGTCGACGGGAAGCAGCGCCATGATCAGCGTGCCCCGTCGCTGCCCGGATGGTTCCAGTTGCCCGACTTGCCGCCGGTCTTGGAGAGCAGCCGGACGCCGGTGATTTCCATCGCCTTGTCGACGGCTTTTGCCATGTCGTAGAGGGTGAGGCAGGCGACCGAAACCGCCGTCAGCGCTTCCATCTCGACCCCCGTCTGACCCTTGAGGCGCGCCATGGCCTCGACGCGCAGGCCGGGCAGAGTGTCGACCGCCTCGATCGTGACCGCAACCTTGGTCAGCATCAGCGGATGGCAAAGCGGAATGAGGTCGGCCGTCCGCTTGGCGGCCATGATGCCAGCAATGCGCGCCGTGGCGATCACGTCGCCCTTTGCTGCGCCGCCTGACTGGATGAGCGCGAGCGTTTCCGGAGCCATCTTCACAAAGCCTTCGGCGATCGCGATGCGCTCGGTCTCTGCCTTGCCGCCGACATCCACCATGGTGGCGCGCCCCTGTTCGTCGAGATGCGTGAGTCGCGCTTCGTCGCTCATTGCGCTGCTGCCCCGCTTTTGCCCGTCAGCAGCTTGCCTGTGAGCAGCGTCTCCGTCGCGCTGGTGACATCGTCGATGCGCATCAGGCTTTCGCCGACAAGGAACGTGCCGATGCCGGCGCGCTCGAGCCGCAGGCAATCCTCATGGGTGAAGATGCCGCTTTCGCCGACGAGGTGGCGGCCAGCGGCCATGGGTGCGAGCCGCTCGCTGTTGTCCAGCGACACCTCGAAGGTGCGCAGATTGCGGTTGTTGATGCCGATGAGCGGGGAACTCAGCGAAAGCGCGCGCTCCATTTCCGCCTCGTCATGCACCTCGACCAGCACGTCCATCCCGAGATCGACGGCCGTATCGTGAAGCTGAAGCGCCATCGCGTCATCGAGGCAAGCCATGATGACGAGGATGGCATCGGCGCCCATCGCGCGGGCTTCGTACACCTGGTACGGATCGAACAGAAAATCCTTGCGGATGACCGGCAGCGCCGTTGCGGAACGCGCAGCGATCAGAAATTCCGGCGCGCCCATGAACGATGGCGTGTCTGTCAAGATCGAGAGGCAAGCGGCGCCGCCCGCCTCATAGGCGCGCGCCAGTGCCGGCGGATCGAAATCGGCGCGAATGAGCCCCTTGGACGGGCTGGCCTTCTTGATCTCGGCGATCAGAGCGAAGTCCCCGCGAGCGCGTTTCGCTTCAAGCGCGGTCAGGAATCCGCGCGGCGCGTCAGCGTCCGAAGCCGCTGCCTTTACCTCCGCGAGCGGCCGAGCGGCCTTGGCGGCGGCGATTTCCTCGCGCTTATAGGCTTCGATGCGGGTCAGAATATCGCTCAACGCCCCAATTCCTTCATATCAAGCCGGTTCGTCATCATGCCGCGGCCGCGTGCCGCTGCGAAACCGTCACGAGGCGCTCCAGCACCGCAAGTGCGGCACCGTCGTCGATCGATTTCGCCGCCAGCTCCAGTCCTTCCGCCACCGTCTCGGCGCGGCCGGCGACCACCAGCGAGGCGCCGGCATTCAGAAGCGCGATCTCGCGATAGGCATCTTTCGAGCCGCGAAGAACAGCCTGCAAGGCCTTGGCATTGTGTGCGCCGTCAGCGCCCTTCAGCGCATCGATCGGCACGCGCTTCAGGCCGAGCTCTTCAGGCTCGATCGAGAAACGTCGGATCGAACCGTTTTCCAGCGCAACGACATCCGTTCGTCCAGTCGTCGTCATCTCGTCGAGACCGGCGCCATGGACGACCCAGACACGCTCCGAGCCGAGATCCTTCAGCACCTCGGCAAGCGGCTCCAGCCATTCCGGGGCGAAAACGCCGAGCAACTGCCGCTTGGCGCCAGCGGGATTGGAGAGCGGGCCGAGCAGATTGAAGATCGTGCGGGTTCCGAGTTCCACGCGCGTCGGCCCCACATGACGCATCGCTGCATGGTGGGCAGGGGCGAACATGAAGCCGATGCCGGCTTCCTCGATACAAGCAGCAATGGCCGGCGCCTTGAGATCGATCGCAACGCCGAGTGCCATCAGCGCGTCCGCAGCGCCGGATTTCGACGAGAGCGCGCGGTTGCCGTGCTTGGCGACGGGCACCCCGCATCCCGCGACGATGAAGGCCGCGCAGGTGGAGACATTGTAGGTGCCGGTGCCGTCGCCACCGGTACCGACGATGTCGATCGCATCGGCCGGCGCCCCGACGGTCACCATCTTGCTGCGCATGGTCGTCACGGCGCCGACGATTTCGTCCACCGTTTCGCCGCGCACTCTGAGTGCCATCAGGAAACCACCGATCTGGCTCGGCGTGGCATCGCCCGACATCATGATGTCGAACGCGGCCTTTGCGTCGTCGCGCGAGAGCGGGACACCGGACGCAGCCTTGGCGAGGTAGCTCTTCATGTCTGCCATTACGGCACCCCCCGATGTCGCGTCTTTAGAAACCGAGCGCCTGCGTGCCGAGCTGCTGGTTGATCCGCACCGGATATTCCGCCTGCAGGCGGGTCACGAGCTGATCGAGCAGGTCATCGCCGCCGCTGCGGGCGATGGCGGTCCGTTCCTGATCGGAGATCGCATTCGATGCGGAAATCGCCACTTCGTTGACGCGCATGACGATCTCGCCGGCGCCATTCGCGGCTGGCGCGGTTGCCACGTGCCCACCGGGGCCCGCAAAGGCTGCCGCGATGGCCTCAGGCCCGAAGGTGGCGTTCTCGCTGTCGCGCTGCAGATTGTATTCGGTGCGCACAGTCGCCCCGAGTTCCGTTGCGATCTCGGCAAGAGGCGTGCCGTCGGCTGCGGAAGCGCGAAGCTCTTCGGCGCGTGCAGCGAGCGCTGCAGCGCGTTGATCCGCTTGCCAGTCGGCGACCACGTCGTCACGCACTTCGTCCAGCGTGCGGTCGCGTGCTTCTTCGATGTCCAGGACCTCGAAGAACAGATAGCCATCGGAGCCGAGATTGATCGGCTGCGTCTCGATACCGATGTCGGTGTCGAAGGCCTGGGCCAAAAGATCGCGCGACTGTGGCAGATCGCTCAGCACGTCGCCTTCGGGCGTGCGACCCGAGCGGTCGACCGCTTCGATCACAACCGGTGTCAGCTGTTGCTCGCGCGCGGCATCCTGCACCGACAGGCCGCCGGCGCGGGCGTCTTCATAGGCGTTGAAGACATCGAACAGCGTCTGTGACGCTTCCGCCATGGCGAGATCCTCGCGGATCTCCGCTTCGACATCTTCGAATGCGGTCTCCTCGCCACCCTCGATCGCGGCAACGCGCAGAATGACCGGGCCAAAGGGACCGTCGACGACGTCGGTAACACCACCTGCTTCGTCCACGGCAAATGCCGCTTCCGCCAGCGCCGCGTTCGTCATCTGGTTTTGCGCGAACGTGCCGATGCGCACATCTGCGGCAGTGCGGCCGGCTTCGGCGACCACGTCGTCGAATGAAGTGCCTTCTGCCAACGCCGCTGCCGCGGCTTCCGCCGCCTCGCGGTTCGGGAAAACGAGCTGATCCAGCGTGCGCTGTTCGACGCTCGTATAACGCTCGGGATTGTTGTCGAATTCGGCGCGCACCACTTCGGCATCAATGCCGTCCGGGTCGGCGATGTCGCTTGCCGTCAGCGTCACATAGGCGATGCTGCGATATTCCGGAGCTGTGTATCGGCTGCCATTGTCTTCGAAATAGGCGGCAAGCTCTTCATCCGACGGTTCACCGATCGGATCGATCATGCTCTCGTCGACGATTAGGTAGTCCACGGTGCGTGTCTCGGCGCGATGGCGGCCGAAGGCATCGAGCATTGTGTCGGGCAGTTCGAAACCGTCGGCCAGGGCTTCCACGACCTGCGTGCGGACGGCGACCTGCTGGCGATTGCGGATATAGTCATCCTCGCTCATGCCGACATTGCGCAGCACGGCGGCAAAGTTCTGGCGGCTGAACTGGCCATTGATGCCTTGAAAAGCCGGATCCGCCGCGATGAGACCAGCCAGTCGGTCCTCCGAAAGCCCGAGCTGCATGTTGCGCGCCTGCTCGTCCAGCGCTGCGCCGGCGACCAGCTGAGAATAGACCTGATTCTCGATGCCGAAGGCGCGTGCTTGTTCCGTCGTGATGCGGGTGCCGAACTGCTGCGACAGCAGGGAGAGCTGGCGATCATAGGCAAGCCGGAATTCAAGCGCCGACACTTCGGTTTCGCCGACCGAAACGACGGTGTCGCCACCGCCCGAGAACATCGATCCGCTGACGCCCCAGACCGCGAAGGACGCGACGAGCAGGAAGAACAGGCCTTTGGCGACCCAGGTCTGGGCGCCCCTTCGCAGCATTGTCAGCATGTCTTACCCGTTCGTCCTCTTGCTTTCACGCGGATGCGCGCTGTTCTAACCGCGTTGATGCGGCACGTAAATGCCGTATCGTGGGCGCTTCTGCCCATGCGTTCGTTTGATTTTCGAGGCCAGTCTGGTAGCTACGGCCAGCGAATAAAGTTGAAGAAGGTGGACACGCACAATGACACCCGGCATCAGGCCACTCGTGGCCGGTAATTGGAAGATGAACGGCCTTCGCGACAATCTCGGCGAGCTGAAGGCGATCATCGACGGCGTGGACACGCCTTCGCTGGAGATGATCGATACCCTCATCTGCCCGCCGGTGACGCTCGTCTACGTGGCCACTGCGCTCGTCGAAGACAGCGAACTTGCCATTGGCGCACAGGATTGCCACTGGAATGCGTTCGGTGCGCATACCGGCGACATTTCCGCCGAGATGATTGCCGATTGCCTGGCGACGCATGTGATCGTCGGCCATTCGGAACGCCGTGCGGACCACGGCGAGGACGACGCAACGGTGGCGCGCAAGGCAGAAGCCGCCTGGGACGCCGGCCTGGTGGCCATCATCTGCATCGGTGAGACGGAAGCGGAGCGGAAGTCGGGCGAGACGCTGGCCGTTCTTGGCCGTCAACTGGCCGGTTCGGTGCCGGATGGGGCCGAGGCGGAGATGACGATCATCGCCTATGAGCCCGTCTGGGCCATCGGAACCGGGCTGACGCCGACGGCCGACGATGTGGCGGAGGCGCACGCGTTCATTCGTGAGACGCTTGTCGGCCGCTTCGACGACGAGGGCGCCGCGATGCGCATTCTCTATGGCGGCTCGGTCAAGCCATCGAACGCGCGTGAACTGATGGCCGTCCACAATGTCGATGGCGCGCTCGTCGGCGGCGCGAGCTTGAAAGCCGATGATTTCCTCGCCATCTGTGCCGCGTACAACGATATCTGACCACGCATCGTTGCGATGCGCTCGAAATGATGGCTTCGGGGTTGGAAATGCAGCAGCTCTCGTGTAGAGGGGCCGCTGATTTTCCGACCATTGCCGCCTTTTGGCAGGACCCCCAATATGCAGACCGTCTTGATCGTCATCCATCTCATGATCGTGCTCGCGCTCGTCGCGGTCGTGCTTGTCCAACGTTCCGAAGGGGGCGGCCTGGGGATCGGCGGCGGTGGCGGCAACATGATGGCGTCGCGGTCTTCGGGCAATGCGCTGACGCGGATCACCGGCATCCTGGCTTTGGCCTTCTTCGTCACATCGCTGACGCTCGGCATTCTTGCCCGATACGAGCAGGGACCTTCCAGCATTCTCGATCGAATCGAAGGCCAGACTGAAGGCACCGGCCAGGGCATTCTCGATCAGCTCGGCGGCCCGGCTCCGCAGACAGAGACCGCGCCGGACGGCGAGAGCGATATTCCGTCTCTGCCTTCCAGTGATCCCGCGCCGCAGACGCAGGCTCCGGCAACCGATGCACCTGCGACTGACGCACCGGCTGCCGTGGACGAGGCACCTGCCGCAACCGACGCTGCACCGGCGGCTCCCGCAGGCACCGACGCGCCGGCAGCCGAAGATGCGCCCGCACCGAATACGGTCCCGACAGGCCAGTAACAGCGGCCACGATATGCAGGATGCGGCGCCCGGTCTGGCGCCGCATTTTTTTGTGCGGAATGGTGCCCGACGCAGGCAGCAGTCCACAGAAATTGGTTCCCGGTCTGCACTTTCGGCTGGTGGAATCGCAGGTGAGAGACTAACGAGGTAAGCCCATGGCGCGATATGTTTTCATCACAGGCGGCGTGGTCTCCTCCCTCGGCAAGGGCATCGCATCCGCAGCTCTCGGTGCACTCCTCCAGGCACGCGGCTACCGCGTGCGGCTGAAGAAGCTCGATCCCTATCTCAACGTCGACCCAGGCACGATGAGCCCGACGCAGCACGGCGAAGTGTTCGTGACGGACGATGGCGCCGAGACCGACCTCGATCTTGGCCACTACGAGCGCTTCACGGGCCGCTCCGCCATGCAGTCGGACAACATCACGACCGGGCGCATTTACAAGAACATCATCGATAAGGAACGGCGCGGCGACTATCTGGGCGCAACCGTCCAGGTCATTCCGCACGTCACCAACGAGATCAAGAACTTCGTGCTGGAAGGCAACGAGGACTATGATTTCGTACTCTGCGAAATCGGCGGCACCGTTGGCGACATCGAGGCCATGCCTTTCGTCGAAGCGATCCGCCAGCTCGGCAACGACCTGCCGCGCGGCAATGCCATCTACGTCCACCTGACCTTGATGCCGTTCATCGCGGCCGCCGGGGAACTCAAGACGAAGCCGACGCAGCATTCGGTCAAGGAACTGCAGGCGCTCGGCATCGCTCCGGACATCCTGCTCGTGCGCGCCGACCGCGATATTCCGGTCGATGAGCGCCGCAAGCTGTCGCTCTTCTGCAATGTACGGCCATCCGCCGTAATTCAGGCGCTCGACGTTGCTTCGATCTACGACGTGCCGATGGCCTACCACAAGGAAGGTCTTGACAGCGAAGTGCTGGCGGCCTTCGGCATCGAGCCGGCTCCGAAGCCGCGCCTGGAGCGCTGGGAAGACGTCGCACACCGCATCCGCACGCCGGAAGGCGAAGTGACGATTGCGGTGGTCGGCAAGTACACCGGTCTGAAGGACGCCTATAAGTCGCTGATCGAAGCGCTTTATCACGGCGGCATCGCCAACCGCGTGAAGGTCAATCTCGAATGGATCGAATCGGAGATCTTCGAAAAGGAAGACCCGTCGCCCTGGCTTGAGAAAGTACACGGCATCCTCGTGCCTGGCGGCTTCGGCGAGCGCGGTTCGGAAGGCAAGATCCTCGCAGCGCGCTTCGCCCGCGAACGTAAGGTGCCGTATTTCGGCATCTGCTTCGGCATGCAGATGGCCGTTCTCGAGGCCGCCCGCTCGCTGGCCGGGATCGACAAGGCATCCTCGACCGAATTCGGACCCGCAAAAGAGCCGGTCGTCGGCCTGATGACCGAATGGCTGAAGGGCAACATGCTAGAGAAGCGATCCGCAGCTGGCGATCTCGGCGGCACGATGCGTCTCGGCGCCTATGTCGCGCATCTGAAGCCTGGCACGAAGATTGCCGAGATTTACGGCGCGAACGAAATTTCCGAGCGTCACCGTCACCGCTACGAGGTCAATGTCGACTACAAGGACCAGCTCGAAAATTGCGGCCTGACTTTCTCCGGCATGTCTCCGGACGGCGTTCTGCCGGAAACGATCGAATATGCGGATCATCCGTGGTTCATCGGCGTGCAGTACCATCCGGAGCTGAAGAGCCGCCCGCTGGAACCGCATCCGCTTTTCGCCAGCTTCATCGAAGCGGCCGTTGAGCAGAGCCGGCTGTTCTAGACGGTGTGGGCGACGGCGGGACGTGCTGTCTTGACCGTTGCCACGATCGGGTCCGGGCGCTAGAAGCCCGGCCATGATCGCATCTTCGCAAACCACCCGTCCGCTCGACCATCTGGTCCTTCCTGTCTCCGATCTCGCAACGGCGCGCAGCCGCTACGAGGCGCTTGGCTTCACGGTCGCGCCGCGTGGTGAGCACCCGTTCGGCACCGAAAACGCCTGCGTCTTTTTCAAGGGCGGCACATTCCTCGAGCCTTTGGCCGTCGCCGACCGCGAGATCGCCGAGCGTGAGGCGCGGGCCGGCAACGTGTTCGTCGGCCGCGACCAGGCGTACAGGTTCCGCCGTGGACAGGACGGCTTCTCCGCCATCGTGATGGGCAGCGAAGACGCCGACCGCGACGATGCCGCGTTTGCCGAAGCGGGGCTGTCTGCCGGGGGGATGCTCAGCTTCTCGCGCAAGTTCAAGACACCGGCCGGTGAGGAAGGCGAGGCGGCGTTCAAGCTCTCCTTCGCGGCCGATCCGCGAGCGCCGGATGCTTATTTCTTCACCTGCCAGCGCATCAACGTGCCGGCTGTGGACCGCACGGCGCTGGAGAACCATGCCAACGGCGTGGTCGGCATGCGCGAGATCATCGCGGTCGAGGAAAACCCCTCCGATTTTCAGTATCTGCTGCAGGAAATCGCCGGCACGCGCGACATCGATGCGCATTCCTTTGGAATTTCCGCCGATGCCGCCAATGCGCGGCTTTCCATTCTGACGCCGGCGGGACTCGAAGCCTATTTCGGCGCAAAAGTCGAAGGCCGCGAGCGCGGCATCCACCTCACTGCGATCATTTTCACCGTAGCAGATCTCTCCGCATGCCAGGCGCAGATCGCCCGGTCCGGCATCGCAACCCGCACATCCGGCAACCGGCTGATCGTCGACCGCGCAGCCGGGCAGGGTGCGATCTTCATCTTCGAGGAGGCGTAAACCATGGCAAGTCCCGCGAGCATCGTGAACGCCGGCAAAGTCGCGTTCCACAATTCCGGCCCGCTCAGCCTGATCGCCGGCCCCTGCCAGATGGAAAGCCGCGACCATGCCTTCGAACTGGCCGGGCAGTTGAAGACGCTCTGCGCGGAGCTCGGAATCGGCCTCGTCTACAAATCATCCTTCGACAAGGCGAACCGCACGTCGCTCAGCGGCAAGCGCGGCATCGGCCTAGAAAAGAGCGTTGAAGTCTTTGCCGACATCAAGCGAGAATTCGATCTTCCCGTTTTGACCGACATTCACACCGAAGAGCAGTGCGCCGTCGTCGGCGAAGTGGTCGATATCCTGCAGATCCCGGCCTTCCTGTGCCGCCAGACGGACCTGCTGATCGCGGCTGCCAACACCGGCCGTGTCGTCAACATCAAGAAGGGCCAGTTCCTCGCGCCCTGGGACATGAAGAATGTGCTCGCCAAGGTGACGGAGAGCGGCAATCTGAACGTCCTTCTGACCGAGCGCGGCGCTTCCTTCGGCTACAACACGCTCGTTTCCGACATGCGTTCGCTGCCGATCATGGCCTCGCTCGGCGCGCCGGTCGTCTTCGATGCGACGCATTCGGTCCAGCAGCCGGGCGGGCAGGGTGGCTCATCGGGTGGCCAGCGCGAATTCGTGGAAACGCTCGCACGCGCAGCAGTCGCAGTCGGCGTCGCCGGTGTGTTCATCGAGACGCATGAAGACCCAGACAACGCCCCGTCCGACGGCCCGAACATGGTGCCGATCAAGGACATGCGGCGCCTGCTGGAGACCTTGATGGCCTTCGATGCCGTGGCTAAAGGAGCACAGCATTAGAGCGTTTCCCGGTGAAGTGGATATCGGTTCACCGTTCGGAAACGCGACAAATCAAAAACCTAAAGTGATTGAGCGCTTCGCAGATAAGCGTATTCACTTTAGACGATCAAAATCTTGCCGGGATCATAATCGTTAATTGTGCGTTTCGTGGTCAGGTGCCGGCCGGGAACTTTTCATTCCTTTGGCCGGCGCTTCCCATAAAGGAGACGTCAATGAAAAAAATCATCGCCAGCGCAGTGCTGGGATCAGTCGCGCTCGCAGGCGGCTCGATCGCTCATGCTGCCGACATCGCCCCGGTCTATCAGCCAGCTCCGGTCGTTTATCAGGATGCCGGCCCGCGTGATGGCGTCCGCGTCGGCTACCTCGATTGCGGCATCGGAAGCGGTGTGGGCTACGTGCTCGGCTCGGCCAAGTCGGTCGATTGCGTATTCCGCCCGGCTGCCGGTGCAGCCCCGACGGATGCCTATACCGGCACGATCCGCAAGCTGGGCGTCGATCTCGGCTTCACCACGAACCAGCGCATGATCTGGGCCGTCGTTGCCCCGACTGCCGGTTATCATCAGGGTTCGCTCGGTGGGCTCTATAAGGGTCTCACGGCCGAAGCCACGGTGGGCGCAGGCGTCGGCACCAACGTGCTCGTCGGCGGCACGTCCGGTTCCGTCCAACTGCAGACCGTCAGCGTTACCGGCCAGCTCGGCCTCAACGTCGCCGCTGCCGGCACGTCGATGACGCTCAACCCGGTCAACTGACCAGATCACTGATGGGCCTTCGCGAGCACCGATCGCGAAGGCCTGCCTCCATTGCCTTTTTCCCCCCATCCATTAAGACGGCGCGCGGACACCCTCCTTTGGTCTTCCCTTTGAAAGGACGCCGCAATGACCGCCATCGTCGACATCATCGGACGTGAAATTCTCGACAGCCGGGGCAATCCCACCGTCGAGGTGGATGTGATCCTCGAAGATGGTTCGATGGGCCGGGCGGCGGTTCCCTCCGGCGCTTCCACAGGCGCCCACGAAGCCGTCGAACTGCGTGACGGCGGCGAGCGCTATCTCGGCAAGGGCGTCGAGCAGGCGGTCGAATCGGTCAACGGCGAGATCTTCGACGCCTTGTCCGGTCTGGAAGCCGAAAACCAGATCCACATCGATGAACTGATGATCGAGCTCGATGGCACGCAGAACAAGTCGCGCCTCGGCGCCAACGCGATTCTCGGTGTCTCGCTGGCCGTCGCCAAGGCCGCGGCAGAAGCCAACACGCTGCCGCTCTATCGCTATGTCGGCGGCGTGCATGCCCATGTGCTGCCGGTGCCGATGATGAACATCATCAATGGCGGCGAACACGCCGACAACCCGATCGACTTCCAGGAATTCATGATCATGCCCGTCGGCGCCGAATCGTTGCGCGACGCGGTTCGCATGGGCGCCGAAGTCTTCCACACGCTGAAGAAAGAGCTGTCCGCGAACGGCCACAACACCAATGTCGGTGACGAGGGTGGCTTTGCCCCGAACATCGAAAGCGCTCCGGCCGCCCTCGATTTCATCATGAAGTCGATCGAGAAGGCCGGTTATCGCCCGGGCGAGGACATGTACCTCGCGCTCGATTGCGCCTCGACCGAGTTCTTCAAGGACGGGAAATACGTGCTGGAAGGTGAGGGCCGCACGCTCGAGCCCGAGGCGATGGCCGATTATCTCGCCGAGCTCGTCGGCAAATATCCGATCGCCTCGATCGAGGACGGCATGGCGGAAGACGACTGGGACGGCTGGAAGGCCCTGACCAACAAGGTCGGCAGCGAGTGCCAGCTCGTCGGCGACGACCTGTTCGTCACCAATTCGGCGCGCCTGCGCGACGGCATCAAGATGGGCGTCGCAAACTCCATCCTCGTCAAGGTCAACCAGATCGGTACGCTGACGGAAACCTTGAACGCCGTTTCGATGGCGCACCGTGCCAACTACACGGCCGTCATGTCCCACCGGTCAGGCGAAACAGAAGATTCCACCATCGCCGACTTGGCCGTTGCCACAAACTGCGGACAGATCAAGACCGGCTCGCTTGCCCGTTCCGACCGGCTTGCGAAATACAACCAGCTGATCCGCATCGAGGAAGAGCTCGGCGCGCAGGCGATCTATGCGGGCCGCGATATCCTGCGCGGGTAAGCCTCTGAAGCACATGCTTAAGGGGCGGTGCTAACCGTCTCTTAAGCATGATCGTGCCAAGACTATGAACGTCGTCAGTTGCCCTGCGGGGCTATGGGTAGCGCGTTCATGTCGACACGACAGAAGAGAAAATCGAAGCTTTCACGGCTGATCATTCCAGCCGTTGCGATCTCGTTCTTTGCCTATTTCGGTTTCCATGCGGTCCATGGTGCCTATGGCCTCAACGCCAAGATGCACCTGGAGCACCGCGCCATGGAGCTGCGGGCGCAGTTGACCGAGATCGTTGCCGAACGCGAGGCGCTTGAAAAGCGCGTCGCACTCCTCGACAACACGACGCTCGAGCGCGACATGCTCGACGAGCGCGCGCGGGACCTCCTGAACGTCGCGCGCCCGGACGAAATCGTCATCTACCGTTGATCGTCAAAGACTTAGCTGCACAAAAAAGGGCGCTCCGTGAGCGCCCTTTTTTGTGCAGGTCATCGTGATGGCGTCACGCGCGACCGCAGGCGCGCATCTGGTTGGCGTAGGTCTGTGCCATTTGCGCTGCCCGGTCCGCACCGCGCAAAGCGATCGAACTGTTGCGCCATGAGCCGCGGGAGTAGCCGCCATGGCCGGAATAATAGGCGAGATAGAGGTTGCGCATGTCGTTGAGCGCGATGCCGTTCCGCTGGTGGCTCTGATGGTGGTACCAGGCAACGAACGTCACGGCGTCGCCGAAATTCGTCCGCCGGGCCGACCAGCGGCCGGTTTTGGCCTGATATTCCGACCACGTGCCGTCAAGCGCCTGCGAATAGCCATAGGCGGTGGAGGCGCGCTTTCCCGGAATGATACCGAGATGCCATTTGCGCGGCGGGCGGGCACGGGCTCTGAAGCTTGATTCTGTGTTGATGGTGGCCATCAGGATCGGGACGGGGACACCATATTGACGCTCGGCGGCTTTGGCCTGTCGATACCAGTTGCCGACCAAGCCGTCGCGCTGGTCGAATACCGCACAAACATTGTTCGTCTGCGTTGGCGGGCTCGCGCAGCCGGCAAGAACCAGCATGGCGATGAGTAGCATGGCACGCATAACAATAACCTCATGCAATCAAGCACGAGTCATTGCTTAAAATTGTAAGGATCCCGTTAACGATGCTGGTTGAAGACGATTCACGCTACGACCGGGGACCCGGCCGCGCGCGCTTGCGACGAAAATACTCAAGCGCCTTCTTGAAGATGAATGCGTAGATCAGTTTTTTCATATGCCGCTCCTTCAGCGCTCTGGTTGTCGCCGCTAAATGCGGGACGGGCACATGCAGTTCCGCTGAACAGGGCTTATTTGCGGTAATTTTCGCACAGAATCATGCGCTAGCCGCTGCCGCCAAGCCCCGCTCGATGTCAGCGATCAAATCTGCGGCGTCTTCGAGGCCGATCTGCAGACGGATGACAGGCCCCTCCTTGGGCGCCTTCGCCACGGTGCGGTCGGATAGATTGGCGACGACGGCAAGGCTTTCATAGCCACCCCAGGAATAGCCGAGGCCGAAGATCCTTAGCGCATCGAGAAATGCATGCGCCTTTGCTTTGTGCTGATGAGCGTCGGGACAATCGAGCACAATTGAGAAGAGCCCGCTCGCCCCACAGAAATCGCGCTTCCAGAGATCATGCCCGGGAAAACTCGGTAGCGCTGGATGCAGCACACGCGCGACGCCGGCCTTGCCTTCCAGGCCTTCCGCAAGGGCAAGGGCGGTTTTCTGGTGCCGCTCGAGGCGCACGCCCATCGTACGCAAACCGCGCAGGATGGTGTAGCAGTCGTCCGGAGCGGCGCAGACGCCCATGGCGAACAGCGTGTCTTTCAGCTGCGGGAAGCAGCGCTCATTGGCGGAAACTGTGCCCAGCAGCACGTCGGAATGTCCGCTCGGATATTTGGTCGCCGCATGGATCGAGATGTCGACGCCGAAATCCAGCGGCCGGAAGAAGAGGGGGGTCGCCCAGGTGTTGTCCATCATGACGATGGCGCCAGCGGCGTGCGCCGCTTTGGCGATCGCCGGAATGTCCTGCATTTCGAAGGTGTTCGAACCGGGCGATTCCGTCAGAACCACTTTGGTGTTCGATTTCATGACGGTCGCGATATCGGCGCCGAGCGACGGATCGTAATACTCCACCTCGATGCCGAGCCGCTTGAGCATCGTGTCGGCGAAATGCCGCGTTGGGAAATAGACGGAATCGACGATCAGGACGTGGTCGCCCGCCGAGAGGAATGCGAGCAGTGGAATGCTGACGGCGGCGAGCCCGGACGGCACGAGAATGGTACCCGCCGATCCTTCGAGCTCATCGATAGCGGCTGCCAGCGCATCGGTGGTCGGCGTTCCCTTGGTTCCGTAGGTATATTGCTGGTCGCGGCGCTCCATGCGATCCGCGTTTGGGAACAGCACGGTGGACGCGCGCACCACCGGCGGATTGACGAAGCCGAAGAAGTCCTTTGGATCGTTTCCCATATGCGCGAGCCGGGTGTTGATGCCGTGGCTTTTGTCTTCGGTTGTCACGTCTTTATCCCTATCGCCGGTTTGCCAGCCCAAATCGGGCGCCACACTATTCAGGCCGTGGCGGAAAACCAATGGCGAACTGGCATTTGCACACATTCGCGCGAGTTGCTCCTAAAACAGGCGCCTAAAGAAAATCACTGCCTCCTATTTCTGCACAACGGGTCTTGACCCCTCCGCTGTTTCGGAATGTGATGGCATTCCCAAATTCGATCTGTGGCTGGGGTTAGCGATCAAAGCGCTTCGAATGGTCGGCAGTCGGGGTTGGGGAGTGCAGAGGGCAACAATCAAAAGGTATAACGATGACAAAGATCATTCTGTCGGCCGTGGCTGGCGCAGCCGCCCTGACCTTGGGCGCGCATGCAGCTTCGGCGCAGACGCTGGAGGCCGTAAAAGCCAAGGGCTACATCCAGTGCGGCGTTTCCACGGGTCTGGCTGGTTTTTCCAACACCGACGACGCTGGTGAATGGACCGGCCTCGACGTCGACTTCTGCCGCGCAATGGCCGCTGCGATTTTCGATGACCCGGAAGCCGTCCGCTTCTCGCCGCTGTCCGCCGTCGAGCGCTTCACGGCGCTGCAGTCGGGCGAAATCGACGTGCTTTCGCGCAACACGACCTGGACCATGAGCCGCGACACGGCTCTCGGCCTGAACTTCGTCGGCGTGACCTTCTACGATGGTCAGGGCTTCATGGTTCCTGCCGAACTCAACGTCGATTCCGCCCTGCAGCTGTCGGGCGCATCTGTCTGCGTTCAGTCCGGTACCACGACCGAGCTCAACCTGACCGACTACTTCAGCGCCAACAACATGGAATACAATCCGGTTGTCTTCGAAGGCCTGGAAGAGGTCAACGCCGCCTACAATGCAGGCCGTTGCGATGTCTACACGACCGACAGCTCGGGCCTCTATGCGATCCGTCTGACGCTCGACAATCCGGATGACCACGTCGTTCTGCCAGAGCTGATCTCGAAAGAGCCGCTCGGACCTGCCGTTCGTCGCGGTGACGACCAGTGGTTCGGTATTGCCAAGTGGGTCTATTACGGCCTGGTTTACGCTGAAGAGCTCGGCATCTCCTCGGAAAACCTCGAGGAAATGCTTGCTTCGGAAAACCCGGACGTTCGTCGCGCGCTTGGTGGTGACGGCACGTTCGGCGCCGACATGGGCCTCGAGAACGATTGGCTCGTCAAGATTGTCCGCCACGTCGGCAATTACGGCGAAGTCTTCGAGCGCAACGTCGGTGCGGACTCCCCGCTCCAGATCGAGCGTGGTCTGAACGCGCTCTACACGGATGGCGGTCTGCAGTACGGCATGCCGATCCGCTAAGACCGGAACCAGCTCAGCGGTTCCGCGGTATCAAAGCCGCGGAACCGCTTTTGGCATCAGGATAGGGTTGTGGGTCTGTACGATGAGAGTGCAGCCTGCTTCACTTCCTGTGTTTGTATTGGTGGATCAACCTGGCGACGATTGCGTCGAGCAAGGTCGAAACGCTGAAGAGTCGGTCTTCGGACAAACCTGTTGCCTCCGGCACGCAGCGGGAAGCGAGACACAATGACAATTGCGACTATCGATTCCAGTGCATCGCAGCCTGCACGCGCATCTCTGTTCTACGATCCTGTCATTCGCGGGGTCGTCTTTCAGGTGCTTTTGGCGCTGTTCATTATTTATCTGGTCTATTCTGGTGTCACCAACGCAGCCAACAACCTGGCGCGGGCTGGCATCGCCACGGGTTTCGGATTTCTCAACAATCGTGCGGGTTTTGATATCGGCCAGTCGCTAATTCCCTACACGGCAAATTCCACCTATCGACAGGCTTTCTTCGTCGGCTTGACGAATACGATCTTCGTCGCCGCGATCGGCATTTTCTTCGCCACCATCCTCGGTTTCATCGTTGGCATTGCGCGGCTTTCCAAGAACTTCCTCGTCCGCAAGGTCGCTGAAGTCTATGTCGAGACGCTGCGCAACATACCGCTGCTGTTGCAACTGTTGTTCTGGTACAAGGCTGTCCTGTCGGCGCTGCCGGCGCCGCGTGGCTCGATCGAGATGTTCAACAGCTCGGTCTTCCTGAACAATCGCGGCCTGATCATGCCGCAATATCTCGCGGAGGCTGGCGCCTCGATCTTCTACGCCTCGATCGCCATCGGCATTGCGGTCGCAGTCGTGATCGCGCGCTGGGCCAAGAAGCGCCAGATGGCCACCGGCCAGATTTTCCCGACGATCCGCGTTGCGCTGGGCCTGATCATCGGTGTGCCGCTCGTCGTGCTCTTCGTCTTGGGTGTTCCTTTCACGGCAGAATATCCCGAGCTGTCGGGCTTCAACTTCCGCGGCGGCACCACGATCCGCCCCGAATTCATGGCGTTGTTGCTCGGATTGTCGCTTTACACAGCGGCATTCATCGCCGAAATCGTGCGTGCTGGCATTCTCGCCGTGTCAAAGGGCCAGACCGAGGCGGCGTTTTCGCTGGGCCTGCGTCCCAACACCACGATGCGTCTCGTCATCATTCCGCAGGCGCTTCGCGTCATCATCCCACCGCTGACCAGCCAGTATCTGAACCTGACGAAGAACTCGTCGCTGGCCATTGCCGTCGGCTATCCCGACCTCGTCTCGGTCTTCTCGGGTACGGTCGCGAACCAGACGGGGCAGGCGGTGGAGGTGATTTCGATCACCATGATCGTCTACCTGACACTGTCGTTGCTGACATCGGCCTTCATGAACTGGTTCAACTCGCGCGTCGCGCTGGTCGAACGCTGATTGGCGAGGGGGAAAAATCATGTCTGACACCCACGCAGAAACCGATGTCGCGACCACGAGGCTCGCATTCGTTCGAGATGACTTCCTCAAAAGTGAAGCCCCACCGGTGCGCGAAGGCGGTTTCGGCCACTGGCTGAAAGTCAATCTCTTCGCAACCCCGAAGGATACCATCCTGACGATCCTGATGGCCCTGTTCCTGGCCTGGATCCTGCCGCCGCTCTTCAACTGGGCATTTTTCAGCGCGGTCTGGGATGGTTCGAACCGCGAGGCTTGCCTGGGTGAAGGGCAGGGAGCGTGCTGGGCCTTTGTGGACGCCAAGTTCGGCCAGTTCATGTATGGCCGCTACCCGATCGATGAGCGCTGGCGCGTGGACCTGACGGCGATCCTCTTGATTGTCTCGCTCGTTCCGTTGGCCATCCCGTCCGTTCCGTACAAGAAGTTCAATGCGATCTTCCTGCTGGTGATTTTTCCGATCATCGCGTTCATCTTGCTGACCGGCCAGTTCGGCCTGCCGCCGGTGCGCACCGATCTGTGGGGCGGTCTCTTGGTGACGCTCGTCGTTGCTATCGTCGGCATCGTCGTGTCGCTGCCGCTCGGCGTCTTGCTCGCGCTCGGGCGCCGGTCGCATCTGCCCTTCGTCAAATATGCGTCGATCGTCTTCATCGAGTTCTGGCGCGGCGTTCCGCTCATCACGATCCTGTTCATGTCGTCGGTGATGCTGCCGCTGTTCCTGCCCGACGGCGTGACATTCGATAAGCTGTTGCGAGCACTGGTGGGCGTAGCCTTCTTCGCATCCGCCTATATGGCCGAAGTCATTCGCGGCGGGCTTCAAGCGATCCCCAAGGGTCAGTATGAGGCGGCTGATGCGATGGGCCTGTCCTACTGGCAGAAGATGCGCCTCATCATTCTGCCGCAGGCGCTGACGCTCGTCATTCCAGGCATCGTGAATACGTTCATCGGCCTATTTAAGGACACGAGCCTCGTTCTGATCATCGGTATCTTCGATCTGCTCGGTATCGTGCAGTTGAATTTCGCCGATCCCAATTGGGCCGCGCCGCAAACCGCGATCACGGGCTTTGCCTTTGCGGCACTCGTCTATTTCATTTTCTGTTTCGGCATGTCGAAATACTCGCTCTACATGGAGCGCCGCCTCGACACGAGCCACCGGTAACCTCGAAGGGCATTCATCATGGCTGAACCAGCTACCCAGGAATTCGACGCGAGCAAGTTGAAAGTCTCCGACACCGATGTCGCCATCGACATCGTCGGCATGAACAAGTGGTACGGCGATTTCCATGTCCTGCGCGATATCAATCTGCGCGTCATGCGTGGCGAACGGATCGTCGTTGCCGGACCCTCCGGTTCGGGCAAATCCACGATGATACGGTGCATCAACCGTCTGGAAGAGCACCAAAAGGGCAAGATCGTCGTCGACGGCATCGAACTCACGAACGATTTGAAGAAGATCGATGAAGTTCGCCGCGAAGTCGGCATGGTGTTTCAGCACTTCAATCTGTTCCCGCATCTGACGATTCTCGAGAACTGCACGCTCGCGCCGATCTGGGTGCGCAAGATGCCGAAGAAGAAGGCTGACGAGATCGCGATGCACTATCTCGAGCGCGTCAAGATCCCCGAGCAGGCAAACAAATATCCGGGCCAGCTTTCAGGCGGCCAGCAGCAGCGCGTCGCCATCGCACGGTCGCTGTGTATGAACCCGCGCATCATGCTGTTCGATGAGCCGACTTCGGCGCTCGATCCAGAAATGATCAAGGAAGTGCTCGACACGATGGTGAGCCTTGCCGAAGAAGGCATGACCATGATCTGCGTCACGCACGAAATGGGCTTCGCCCGCCAGGTCGCCAACCGCGTGATCTTCATGGACCAGGGACAGATCGTCGAGCAGAACGCACCGGCGGAGTTCTTCGACAATCCGCAGCACGAGCGCACCAAGCTCTTCCTGAGCCAGATCCTGCACTAGTGAAAATTGCGCGCATTGTCCTTGGACGATGCGCGCCGCTTGCCCCAGCTGAAAATCGCCGCCGTCACTCGATGGAGCGGTCGCCGTAGAGCCAGTCGAAATCGCCCGCCAGATCGTCGGGCTTGCGCAGGGCCAGCACGATATCTCGCCCGAGCCTGATCGGGCCTCGCGCATGATAGGCGAAGCGATTGAAGGCAGCGCGCCGGGCGACCTTGTCGATGCGCGGACGCCGGGCGGCGATGAAAGCAGCGACACCGGCATCGATATCATCGCCTGCCACATGTGAGGCCAAGGCATAGGCATCTTCGATCGCCATGGCTGCGCCTTGTGCGGCGTAGGGTGGCATCGCATGTGCGGCATCACCGATCAGCACCAGGCGCCCGGCGCCCCAGTACTGCCCCGACAATCCATGGATCGGCCAGCGGCCGTTCATGTCGGCACGATCGAAGAGCCCGGTCAGCCGTGAGGGCCACCGGCTGAAAGCCTGGCTCAGCTCGTGACGCGCAGCGTCGTTGCCGGACCAGTTCGCTTCCATCGCCGCGCCGTGGGTGATGGCCACGAGAGTGACCGTGCCGCGCGACTTCAGCGGGTAGGCGACGAGATGCGTCTGCGGAGCGATGAAGGCGCTGAGCCTGTCCGGATCGAAGAGAGAGCCGATCGCCTCGCGTGGCAAGGTCATGCGCCAGGCGATCTGCCCGGTGAAGGGCGCTTTGGCGGGACCACCCGCACTTGCGCGCATTCTGGACCAGACACCATCGGCGCCGACCACTAGATCGGGCATCCGCCCGCTTCGCGCCTCGATGTCATGGCGCACCGCCTCAACACCCGCGCCCTCGATCCGGACATCCAGATGCAACTCGATCGAAGGGTGATCCAGAACAGCCTGATGGAGAACCGATTGCAGGTCCGCCCGGTGAATGACTGCATAGGGCGCACCCCACCGTTCACGCGCCTTCGCGCCGGCCGGTACTTGCGCCACATGGCGGCCTGTCAGGCCGGAGACGAGGTCGATCGAAGGTGGCTCATGCCATTTGTCAGCCAGTTGTTCGACAAGGCCGAGCCGGTCCAGAAGCCGGCTCGCGTTCGGCGAGAGCTGAAGACCGGCGCCAACTTCAGCCAGTTCGACAGCCTGCTCGTAGATGGAGACGGTAAGGCCCTTGCCGGCCAGCGCCAGTGCTGAGGTCAGCCCGGCAATGCCGGCTCCGACAATGGCTGCATGGCGCTGGGTCACGAAAACGCCGCCGCTTCAGGCGGCCTGGCGGTCGTAGCTGCAGCCTGCGGGCTTCGTTTCCGTAGCGCCAAGAGCCGGGTTGAAACGGTAGAGCGTCGAGCAGTACGGACAGACCTTTTCGTTGTCGTCGCCCATGTCTAGGAATTCGTGCGGATGGTCGAAAGGCGGCGTTGCGCCCACGCACATGAATTCTTTCACCCCGATTTCCACGACGGCATGTCCATCGTCGTTCTGGAAGTGGGGAATGCCGTGGCCAGCCATGTTCTGCTCCGTTTGTCGGTTCTTGCGCGCGCCGGACCATACAAAGGCCTAGGCGGAAAGTGTAGCCGTTTCTCACGCGAAAGCCGCGGCTGTCGTCGCGCAAGGTCTTCCGGTCGGCCGGGTCTGCCTCTAGTGTGCCGCGCAACAAAGAGGACCCGCATGAATCTCGACAAGAAGCAGATGCATCACTTTCGATCTGGCGATCTCACCATAGCCTATCTCGATGAAGGGCCGCGTGAGGGTGCACCCGTTCTCCTCATCCACGGCTTCGCATCGACCGCCCATGTCAATTGGGTCTATCCGGGATGGGTGAAGACGCTGACTGAGGCCGGCTATCGCGCCATTGCGCTCGACAATCGCGGGCATGGGGAAAGCGACAAGCCGCATGATCCAAGCGCCTATACGGCCTCGATCATGGCGGGTGACGGGCTGGCTCTGCTCGATCACCTGGAGATCGAACGAGCTCATGTGTTCGGCTATTCCATGGGTGCGCGCAATTCCGCGTTTCTTGCGCACCACGCGCCGGAGCGGGTGAATCGGCTCGTTCTCGGCGGCCTTGCGGCGGGGTTGGTCAAGGGCGTTGGCGACTGGACGCCGATTGCCGACGCGCTCTTGGCCGACAGCATCGACGTGGTGACGCACGCGCGCGGGCGCATGTTCAGGGCGTTTGCCGAACAGACGAAGAGCGATCGAAAGGCTCTCGCCGCCTGCATCACCTCGCGCGAGGAACTGAAGCCCGAGCAGTTGTCACGCCTGACGATGCCGGTGCTCGTCGGCGTTGGTACCAAGGACGATATCGCCGGCTCTCCGGAGGAGCTTGTCGCCATGCTTCCCAATGCACGCGGCGTCGATATTCCGAACCGCGACCATATGCTCGCGGTGGGCGACAAGGTGTTCAAAGCCGCCGTTCTGGATTTCCTTACGGAAGAAGACTCGGTTTGAAGACGATTGCGTTTGAAGGCGTCGAGGGCAATCGCATCGTCGCCGACCTCTACGAGCCCAGTGCCAAATCTGCTCATTCGCCCGTCCTCCTCGTTCATGGCGGCGGGCAGACGCGGCATGCCTGGCGCGGCACGGCGCGTGCATTGGCCAACGCCGGCTTCACCGCAATCGCTATGGACCAGCGCGGCCATGGTGACAGCGCCTGGGTCGGCTCCAAGGCCTACGCCTTCTATGATTTCGCCGCCGACCTTGCGGCCGTGTGCCGGGACATCGAGCAAAAGCATGGTCGGCGTCCGATCGTGGTCGGTGCATCGCTTGGCGGGCTTGCTTCGCTGCTGGCGGAGGGCAGGGCGGATCATGATCTGCTCGGTGGCCTCGTCCTCGTCGACGTGACCCCGCGCATGGATCCCGACGGAATTCGACGCATCCACGGCTTCATGGGCGAGCGCATGGGCGAAGGGTTTGCGACGCTCGAGGAGGCAGCCGCCGCCATCAGCGCTTATCTGCCCGCGCGACGCAAACCGGCGTCCCTGTCCGGGCTCGCAAAGAACCTGCGACGCGGCGACGACGGACGATATCGCTGGCACTGGGACCCGGCCTTCATGGCTGGTCCGCGCCCGGTGAATTTCGAACGCCCATCTGTGGAGGCCGAACTGGATCTGATCGTTGCGAAGCTCAAGGTGCCGATGCTGCTCGTTCGCGGTCGCCAATCGGAGCTGGTCACGGAGGAGGCGGTCGCGGAATTCCTCAAGGCCGTGCCGCATGCGCGCTATGTCGACGTTCTGGGAGCGGGACACATGGTTGCCGGCGACAGAAACGATGCGTTCACCGATGCGGTGATCGGCTTTTTGCTGGAAGAAGCGGCGGTTGCGTCGTAATCTGCATCCAAGCGGGCGATGCGATAAGCGACATCTCCGAGATGCGTGGGCAGCTTTCAGCGAACGCAAAAATTTCATCTTGAATCTGCATAGTACCAACACCCCATTTAAGTCAGGCGATCAGTCCACTATGTTTGCGGCTGGAGCCACTTTGCGAGAGGAGCCGTCCATGGCTGCGCGCAGCGATGCGAAACTGACCGACAACCTCAAGGTCATGGACCCGATCTGGAACGCGATCCGCCAGGAAGCCGAAGAGGCGTCCGTCAACGAGCCCGTTCTTTCAGGCTTTCTCTACAGCACCATCCTCAATGCCCGCAGTCTTGAGGAGGCGGTGATCCACCGGATTTCCGAGCGCCTCGACCATGCGGACGTGCCAGCCAGCGTGATCCGGCAAGCATTTCTCGAAATGCGCGACGATTGGCGGGAGTGGGAATCCTGGCTGCGGGTCGACATCCAGGCCGTGTATGATCGCGATCCCGCCTGCGACCGGTTCATCGAGCCCGTTCTCTATTTCAAAGGCTTCCACGCCATCCAGACGCACCGGCTGGCTCATTGGCTCTGGACCAAGGGGCGCCGTGATTTTGCGCTTTATCTGCAAAGCCGCTCGTCCGCTGTCTTCCAGACGGACATCAATCCGGCTGCTCCCTTCGGCAAGGGCATCTTCCTGGATCACGCGACCGGTCTCGTTGTCGGCGCGACGGCCCGCGTCGGCGACAACGTCTCTATCCTGCAGGGCGTGACGCTTGGCGGTACCGGTAAGCAGGGCGGCGATCGCCACCCGAAGATCGAAAACGGCGTGCTCATCGGCGCCGGCGCGAAGATCCTCGGCAACATCGTCATCGGCCATTGCTCGCGCATCGCCGCCGGCTCGGTGGTGCTGAAGCCGGTGCCGGCAAATTCCACCGTCGCCGGAGTTCCGGCCCGCGTCATCGGAAGTGCTGGTTGCGACGAGCCGTCGCGCGCGATGGACCAGCTGCTCGGCTCCATCTAAGAGTGCTTTTCGGCAATCCGGGTTTACAGCCCGGCTTGCCGCATGCGACAAGCGCTCCGGTTCACGACCGGCACTGCAATGACGTGATTTGCAGCCGGTTCCATCATCTGTAAACTCCGGTCCGTATTGCGCCGCGCTTATTTGCGGGCGACGATATCGCACCGACCGCAAGCCACGGAGCCTCCATTGAAGCCCGACGAAATCCGCAAGCTAGAGGCCTATTTCAAGCGCACCTTCAACGACCGCATGCAGGTCAAGGCGCGTCCGCGAAAGGACGACTCCGCCGAGGTCTATATCGGTGACGAGTTCCTGGGCGTCGTTTTCCGCGACGACGAAGACGGCGATCTTTCCTTCAATTTCTCGATGGCGATCCTCGACGTCGATCTGTGATCAAGGACTGATCCGTGCCGGTCGTAAGACCGATCGTGCGGCTGATCCGATCTCAATCCTGCAGTGCGACATCCAGATATTGGCGCACTGCCTCCTCCACCGATTGCCATTCCGGCAGGAGTGCCGCTGGGAACCGGTAGAGCACCGATGTGTCGCTGCCGACCAGAATGTCGCGCTGGCAAGCCGTTGTGGTGAGGCCGAAACTGGACGCATCCGTGTCGTCCAGGCAGCGAACGACATAAGGGGCGGCAGTCGCCTTGCTCTCCACGTACAAAAGTTCGCCCGCATAGCCGGTCACATGCGTCAGCCTGTGGACGGAAAGTCCCGACGGGCCAGGTTCTGCTGCTCCTTCGACCAGGTGGCTGTAGATCGGCGCATAGCGGCCGGACATGTCCTTCGACATGATCTGCGGTGTGAGCGACACGAAGATGACCGCGCTGGTTCCGTCGACCGCGTTGAAGGCATCGCGCGTCTCTGCGGAATAGCCCTGCATGTCCGGCCAGCGGAAGTAGAGATCAAGACTCGCTTTGGGACCTGCGTGGCGCTGGTTCTCGAAACGGATGACATTGGCCGGCAGATCGAAGACGTCCTCACCGATCGTCGAGCGAAACAGCTCGGTCGATGTGGAGTGGCCGGCCATGGCGATGCGTTCGCCCACCCACCGCCCGCCGACAGCCGCCGCGGCCGACAGCGCCGCAAAAGCGGCGACGCCGAGCATCAACCGTGTCACGAGTCGCGAGGTGATGATCGGCTCGAAGCGTTCGCCTTCATGTCTGGTCTGATCGTATGCCATGATGCCTCTCTGGCGCATCTGATCGCCGCAACGAATCGACGAAGCGAGATGCGAAGCGGGCTTTAAGGCTTGCGCCAACAGGGTTAACCCGTTCTTAACGCGAAGAGCTGATTTGGGAGGATGATGGATTGGCGCTTTATCGACTGGACGAGAGAGAACCAGCGCTGCCCGACGGTTTTCATTGGATCGCGGCTTCAGCGGAAGTCATCGGCGCTGTGGAGATCGGCGAGGATGTCGGCATATGGTTCAACGCGGTTCTGCGCGGCGACAACGAGTTCATTCGCGTCGGACGGAGCTCCAACATTCAGGAAAACTGCGTCCTCCACACCGATATGGGCTTTCCCTTGAGCATCGGGGAAGGTTGCACCATCGGGCATAAGGCGATGCTGCATGGCTGCACGATCGGCGACAACAGCCTGATCGGAATGGGCGCCACGGTCTTGAACGGCGCGGTGATCGGCAAGAACTGCCTCATTGGCGCCGGGGCACTCGTGACCGAACGCAAGATCATCCCGGACAATTCCATGGTGCTGGGCTCGCCCGGCAAAGTGGTTCGTGAACTGGATGAGACCGCAATCACGATGCTGCGGCTTTCGGCTGCCCACTACATCGACAATGCCAAGCGTTTTGCTGCCGGTCTCGTGCGCATCGACTAAAAGAAAAAAAGCCGGCACTCCTTTTTGGAGCGCCGGCCAGAGAGACCCGTGCACGGGGAAGCGGGACGGGTCTTAGGGATTGGACTAGCGCACGGCGCCGACAGCCATTGGATTGCGGTTGTCGTCGATCTTGTTCCAGCGGCCGGCATGGTTGCCTGCCTGGCGCTTGAGATAAGTGTATTCCGTGTCGGACCAGAGCATGACGCGCTCACGCATGTTGTCCAGAATGAAGTCGCCATGGTCGGTGGTGACCGTCAGCACGGCATGGCCGGAACCGTCCGGCTGCAGGACGACGGTGATCAGCAGATGTTCAGCGGAAAAGCCGCGCTCAATCAGCATGCGGCGCTTGAGCAGAGCGTAGTCCTCGCAGTCGCCAACGCTGGTCGGGAAGTCCCAGTACTCCTCGACGCCGTAGATCTCCTGATCCGTCAGCGGAATGATTGTCCGGTTCACTGTCGCGTTGACATGCAGCATGTCGGCCCACGCTTGGCGGGTCAGCTGCGCCGGTGCGCCGGTGACGCCCGAAGTCGCCTGGCATTCCTGCGGCAGGCGCAGGCAGAATTCGTGATGGCCAATCGGCTGGCTCGTGGCGCCGGTTGTGACCATGTTGAGCGAGGCTGCGCCTGCACTGTTCTGTCCCAGAATGGCACCCGTCAGAGCGATTGCCGCGAAGATTGCTTTTTGCATTTTGTTCATTGGTTGCTTCCCCGTGTTGGGAAGACATTGCCACGAACAATTTTAGATCACGCAAAATAGCGGAGTAGAGTTAAGTACAAATGCGATGTTATGCGTCAAGAAATCCGAAACTATACTATACCGCATTTTATCGATTGACGAACAACTTTCTTAACCATCGAAATCCCGGAGTTCTCGCGTTTGCAGCACGAAAAAGGCCGCCTCGCGTAGAGCGAGGCGGCCTTGTCTTGTTTTGGTGCAGCGACTGTTCTGGCCAAAAAAATGGCTTGTTATGGGCCAGGGGCCGGAAAAATTATCCGAGATAATTTCGCAATGCTTCGGGCGGTTGAACGCGCACGAACTCCATGGCTACGCCTTCCTGGAAGTGGCGCACCACGCGGCCGCGCATCGTGCCGAGCGTCAGCGGCGTACCTAGGGCAGGTCGTACGTCGATCTCGATTGCGGCGCCGGAAAGCGACAAATCGATCACGCGGCACGCATAGCGACGGCCGTCTTCTAGAAGGATTTCGGAACGCGCACTGCGCGGCGTATAGCGTTCATGGCGACGATCTTCTGGCAGGGCAAGTTCGTGCTTGTTGGCAAGCCATGTCAGCTGCGCCGCCAGCTTCTCCCGCTTGCGCTGCGTCGCGTTGAGCGTGATGGAAAAGCCGCGCCCATCCGCCTCCACCACACGGCCCTCGATACGTCCGATGTGATCGAGGTAAGCCACGATCCGCTCGTTGACTTTGGGCCGCGCGGTGCATTGAAACACCACATCACCCGGCGACATTTCCGCCGCAACGCAATCGAACTCGGAAAAATCCGCGCACATGAGGCGACCGGGCAGGTTGACGGTCACGCTCTGGAAGCGTCGATCGCCGGATGCAGTCGGGGCGCTTGGCGCCTTTTCGAGGACGAATGACATGGTGCCCCTTGGCATAAGCAGGATCTTGTCCCCAAGGTTAGGCCATATCTGTTAACAACCGGTAATATTCGCCAGTCGTCGTCGTGTAAAAATGGCGCATTGCGCGTCCGGCGCGGGCTTTGTGCACGTTGTGCGTGCAAGGTGCCTTGGCCTCATTCGATTGACTTTGAGCGCTCACCGTCCCACCTCTGAACCGACGCCGATGCCGCCGAAGCGGCTCTGGCCGGACGCGGCGCAGGAGTGATAAATCCATGACCAACGACAATGGCAGTGAGGCGCCCGGAGAACCGTTCGGCGCAGCGCCCGAGCCTGAGCGGCGTTCCGAACCGGTCTTCAATCTGCCCCGTGTCGTGGTTGTGGCACTCGGCCTGCTCTGGGCGATCCATCTGATCCGTGTCGGGCTTCTGGGCCGCATCCAGGATCTGGGGTTGCTGCTGGAAACGGCGTTCATTCCGTTGCGATACGCCGTTCCTTTGACGGATCAGTCACCCGCATGGCTCTGGTCACCCGTCACCTATTCGCTGCTCCATGGCAGCTTTGCCCATATCATCGTGAACTCATTGTGGCTGGTTGCGTTCGGAGCGATCGTGGCGCGACGGATCGGCACGACGCGCTTCGTCTTGTTCTGGGTCGCGTCGGCCGTGGCTGCCGTCGCGTTGCATCTCGCCGTCCATTGGGGAGACGACGTGCCCGTCATCGGCGCGTCCGGTGTCGTTTCCGGCCTCATGGGTGCGGCGGCGCGGTTTGCCTTTCCGCAGAGCGGCCGCTTCAGGCGTGAAAAGGCGCACTTCCTGCCGCGACTGTCGGTGGTGGAATCGCTGAGCAACCGGACTGTCCTCGTCTATGTGGGGCTCTGGTTCGGCATCAACGCCTTGGCCGCCTTCGGCTTCGGGTCGGACCCGACTGGCACGACCCAGATCGCATGGGAGGCACATATCGGGGGATTCCTGTTCGGCTTTCTCGGCTTCGCCTTCTTTGATCGTCGTTCCTGGGCCTGACCATCGGCACCCCAAGGTCCTGCTTGAAAAACTTCTGCCGCCGCCGCACGATGCGCCGCGAGGGTGCTCGGATGGGTGGGGAAATTGCGTCGAGCCGCGGCATGTGGAGGAAGAGATGACAGTCAGGACCATATTGGATGAGAAGGGACGCAACGTGACCACGGTCGGTCGCGAAACGACCCTCATGGAAGCCGCGCGCGTGCTGACGCAGCAGAAGATCGGCGCGGTCGTCGTCGTCGATCCGGATCGTCACATTCTCGGCATTCTGTCCGAACGCGATATCGTGCGCGCCATCGCCGAACGTGGCAGCGACGTCATGGATCAGGACGTTGCAAGCGTCATGACGCGCAAAGTGGTTCAATGTCGCGAAGAGAGTTCCATCAATGAGGTGATGGAGATCATGACCAATGGCCGCTTCCGCCATCTGCCGGTTGCGGTCGACGGCAGGCTGTCCGGCATCATATCCATCGGCGACGTTGTGCGACGGCGCATTCAGGATGTCGAGCGTGAGGCGGAAGACATGAAGGCCTATATCGCAAGCTGATTGCTCACGCCTCGCTGGCTGGAAGCTCCAGCGTGGCCAGAAGGCCGCTGCCGGCGGCGCGTTCAAGCGTGAGCGTGCCGCCATAGAGACGCGCCAGGTCGTCGACGATTGAAAGGCCAAGGCCGCTGCCGGGCTTGCTTTCGTCGAAGCGCACGCCACGCGACGTCGCAGCTTGAAGAGCATCTTCCGCAAGCCCCGGACCGTCATCCCGGATCGATATGGTGATGCGACCGCCATCCACCGGTCTGGCCGTCACCAGAACCGATTTCGATGCCCATTTGCAGGCATTGTCGATCAGGTTTCCGAGCATCTCGTCAAGATCCTGTCGCTCGCCGGCGAAGGTCGGTTGGCCGTCGATGTCGACCTGCAGGGATAGGTGACGATCGGCGTGAATGCCGCGGAATACCGGCAGCAGATCCGAGATTGCTTCGCTGACCGAGACCCGCGCACCGAGCACGCCGTGCGACGCCGCCGAACGGGCACGCCGTAGATGGTGGCCGATCAGCCGGTTCATCTGCTCCGTCGCATCGAGCAGGACAGCATCGTCGGCATTGCTTGCCGACTGGAGCCGGTTGCTCAAGACCGATAGCGGTGTCTTCAGGCCATGAGCGAGGTTGCCTACGTGGGTTCGCGCGCGGTCGATCACCGTTTTGTTGTGGGCAAGCAGCGCGTTGATCTCGGACGCGACGGGCGCGATCTCGACATAAGGCTGATCGGGCAGACGCTCCTTGTCGCCACGCCGCACGGCGGCAAGGTCCCGCCCGAGCTTGGCGAGCGGCTGCAATCCGAAATGCACCTGAAGCCCGATTGCGATCGCGATTCCGGCGGCAAGCAAAGCAAGCGACAGGACGAGCGGCTGAACGATGGTCGCCACTTCGTCCTCGATCAGGTCCGCAGGCATGGCGACCACGACCCTCAGCCGGCGCGTGCCACCCGGCGCCGTGAAATCGCGCTCCTGCTTGCGGATGATTGCCCCGTTGGGCCCTGGTTCCGTGCGGGTCGTGATCGTGCCATCCGGTTCGGCGACCGCGACGCCAAGCTCGACATCCCAGAGAGAACGGGAGCGCGACAGGACACCATTTTCGTCATTGACCTGCCAGTACCAGCCGGAAAGCGGTCGATCGAAGCGAGGATCGACCACGGAATTGGCGATGACCACGTTTCCCTGCTCGTCGAACTCGGTGCCGGACATGACGGCGATCATCGTAGCCTGCAACTGCGCATCCGCGTTGCGTTCGACGAATTGGCGCAGCAGTGCCGAAATGAAGAGCCCCGCGATCAGGATCGCAACAGTCGTCCAGACCAGCGCCAGGCCGACAAGACGCAGTTTCAGCGATCGTCGCGCCATATCAGGCGTCCGTAGGCGCGGAGAGGCGATATCCCTGGCCGCGGATCGTCTCGATCATATTGCGACCGATCTTGCGCCGCAGCCGGCCGATGATCACTTCGATCGAATTGAAGTCGCGATCCGTATCGCGCTCATAAAGATGTTCGCTCAGTTCGGTGCGCGTGATCGGGCGTTCCGCGTGGTGGATCAGGTAGGACAGCATCCGCGTCTCGAACGCCGTAAGCTTCAGCGGCAGACCATCGAGCGTGATGATGGCGAGTTGCGTGTCGAGCACCAGCGGACCGCAGGTCAGTTCGCTCGTTGCATGGCCTGCCGCGCGCCGCACAATGCTGCGGCAGCGCACGACGACTTCTTCCATGCGGAAGGGTTTGACGACGTAGTCGTCGGCACCGGCGCGAAAGCCGCGGACCTTTTCGGACCAGTCGTCGCGCGCCGTCAGGATCAGAACCGGCATCAAGCGCTTGCCGCGTCGCCAGCTCGTCAGGACCGAGATGCCATCCATCTTGGGCAGTCCGAGATCCAGCACGACCACATCATAGGTTTCGGTCATACCGAGGAATTCGGCCGCTTCGCCATCATGCGACGTATCGACCGCAAAGCCGGCTGCGGTCAGCGCCTCGGCGAGCTGGGCAGCGATGCGCTCATCGTCTTCCACCACAAGCGCTCTCATGGGCGTCGCCTCGCATCCACCAAACCGCGGCCGTCGGCCTCCAATATGGCACCGTCGCGTCCGTCGACACGGATCCGCAGAATGTCGCCGCGTGGCGTCAGCATGCGCAAGGCATAGACGATATCGGTGCGCTCATGCGGCCTTCCGGTATCGAGCACGGCTTCGATGACCGTTCCCTCGAACCGCTCCTGGGCGCGCTCCATAGCTTCAGCGATGGATATGGTCGCGCCTTGAGACTGGGCGAGGATCGTCGGCGCGATCGGGTTTGCCGCTACGGACGTGGTGCCCATGATCGCGATACCTGAGGCAACGACAAGTGCGAGCAAGACAGGTCGCTTGAGCCCTTTTGGAGAAGAAGGAATAACATCGGTCATCATGACCGCATGTATAGCGCTTCATCTTGAATGGAAGTTGAACCATGCGGTTGCGGTCTCGTTCAGGCCAGATGACCTAAAAGAAGGGCAAGTCGAAACGCAGTCTTTCAAACCGTTTGCGGCATCAGCAAAGGAACTGACCATGAAACGCATGCCGAACCCCATTCTTCCAATGCTCGTCGCAGCCGCGTCCCTCCCGTTCGCTGGCACTGTCGCGTTCGCGCAGACGGTGTCGATCGATCAGCTCGGCAACTCCGCTGGCATGAACATCCAAGGCGAGGTCAGCGACGTGTTCGGCAATCGTTTCGTGCTCGATGACGGCACGGGACGGGTCCTCGTCGAGATGGGGCCGGAGCGCGGTCAGGAATACGACATTCGTGCCGGCGAACGGCTTACTGTCTTTGGCGAACCGGATGGCGATGGTTTCGACGCGTTCCGAATCGTGCGCGAAGACGGTAGCGAGATCGAGGTACGCAGCGCCGATGGTCCGCCGCCATGGGGCAATGCTGAGCGTCGTCCTGCGTCAGACGGCGCGCCTGCAGGCCAGGAAGATGTTCAGCAGATTGTTTCCATGCTCGAGGCCGCGGGTCTGACAGACGTCCGTCTCGACGAGCGCAAAGGCCGCCACTATGAATTCGAGACCCGCGACGCGGACGGCCGGGAGGTCGACATCGATGTTTTCTTCGACGGGCAGATCAAGAAGATCGATGTCGAAAGCGACAGGGCGGCGCCAACCGTGGACCTGACGACGTTTTTGCCGGAGGCCATCCGCGCCGCAGTTGCCGAGCGCGGCATCGTCGACCTTCGGGAGTATGACGTGAAGCGCAACCATGCCGAAGTGGATGGTTATGATGCCGAAGGACGCGAGATCGAAATGGAGATCGCCGCCGACGGACGCATTCTCAAAGTCGAGATCGACGATGATCAGGTGCGCGCTCCACAACCAAGCGTCGATGAAAGCACTCTGCGGACGGCTGTCGAGGCCGGCGGCTATGCATGGGGCGGCGACGTTGAGCGCAAGCCGCGCCATTTCGAGGTGAGCGCCGTGAACCCGGAGGGTGAAACGGTCATGCTGCACGTGGATCTGAACGGCGAAATCTACAAGGAACAGCTTCGGCGCTGAACGTGGTATCCGGAAGATCGAAGATCGAAGCCGGCGGTTCGTGATGGACCGCCGGCTTCTTTCGTTTGGGACGCAACCCGGGAAACGTCCCCGCTGGGCGCTGTGCAACTTGCCTGATGGGGAGGTGCCGTGTAGCTTTCGCGCCGTCGGGTGGCGCTTGCCCGTTCAAGAGAGCGCGATCAATCACGGCCCAAGCGGTCGCTGGCAGTCGGTTCGGCGCGGGGAGCGCGCTTGAGAGCGGCGGCATATGGAGGAATCGGGCGGCGGCGCGTCGCCTGTGTTTGCAGCAGAAAAACGCGGGCGAGAGACCCGTCATGTGGAGGAGATAAAACGATGTCGAAACTGATGAAGAAGGCTGTCCTTGGCGGGATGGTCCTGGCAATCGGTGCATTTCCGGGCGCCGCAAGCGCGCAGCAGTTCATCAACGTGCTGACCGGCGGCACGTCGGGGGTCTATTATCCCCTGGGCGTTGCGATGTCCGAGATCTACGGCGACAACATCGAAGGCGTTCGGACCCAGGTCCAGGCCACCAAGGCATCGGTCGAGAACCTCAATCTCCTTGAACAGGGCAGAGGCGAGATCGGTTTCTCGCTCGGCGATTCCCTCGTCATGGGCTGGGAAGGCAACGAGGAGGCCGGCTTCCGTGCACCTCTGCAGAAGCTGCGCCGTGTTGCAGCGATCTACCCGAACTATCTCCAGCTCGTCGCGACGGCTGATTCCGGCATCACGACGCTCGCCGATCTGGAAGGCCGTACCCTGTCGGTCGGCGCACCGGCTTCAGGCACGGAGTTGAACACCCGCGCCATTCTTGGCGCCGCCGACATGACCTACGAGGATCTCGGTCAGGTCCAGTATCTGCCTTTCGCCGAATCCGTCGAACTGATGAAGAACCGTCAGCTGGATGCGACGCTGCAGTCGGCTGGTCTCGGTGTCGCATCGATCCAGGATCTGTCCACGACCAACCCAACGACGATCGTCGAAATTCCAGCAGAACTGGTGGAATCGATTGGTGCCCCTTATGCACCGGCCATCATCCCGGCGGGCACCTATGAGGGCCAGGATGAAGACGTGGAGACGGCCTCGGTCATTAATTACCTCGTGACGCATGAAGATGTGGATGAGGAAACCGTCTACCAGATGACCAAGCTGCTCTTCGAGAACCTCGATCGGATGGAGTCTGCGCATTCGGCCGCCGCCGCGATCGACATCCAGAACGCCGTGGATGAAAATCCTGTGCCGCTGCATCCGGGTGCAGAGCGCTACTACCGCGAGCAGGGCCTCATCGACTGACATGTCGACGAAATTGCTATGAAACCGATCCAGCGTCCCGGGCTTCCCCGGGGCGCTGATTACGTATCGACCCACAGAATGAAGCGGCTCGGCGGCGCTTTCGTCGCCTGGAAGACGTTCAGCGAGTAATAGACCATGACATCCACCGATCGCGACTTGCCCTTGCAGGCGGAACTCCAGGCACCGCACGAAGCTTCCGAAGCCGAGCACGGTCTGCCCAGTGGGTTCGGTCATGGATTGGAAGGGCGTATCGTCTTCCTGATCGCCATTGCCTTCTCGGTTTTTCAATTGTGGTTCGCGGCTTACCACTCATTGCCCAGCCAGACGGTTCGTGCGCTGCATGTCGGCTTCGTGCTGCTGCTCGGCTTCTCGCTCATCGCCAGCCTCAAGGGTGGCCCGCTGCCGCTGCGCATCGCGCTTTGGAGCGCCGGCATCTTGGGCTTTCTGACCGGCGTCTACCATTTCGTCTTCTACGAAGATCTCATTCTTCGCGAAGGCGGCTGGCTGATCACGCAGGACCTCGTCGTCGGCACGATCATGATCGTCCTCGTTTTCGAAGCGACGCGTCGCCTGATGGGGATCGCGCTCCCGATCATTGCTGGCATCTTCCTGCTCTATGGCCTCTCCGGCCAATACTTCCCCGGCGTGCTTGCCCATCGCGGTTACGGCTTCGACCAGATCATCGGACATCTCGGCTTCGGCACAGAGGGCATCTACGGCACGCCGGTTTACGTCTCGGCGACCTACATTTTCCTGTTCATCCTTTTCGGCTCGTTCCTCGAGCGGGCGGGGATGATCAAGCTGTTCACGGATGTCTCGCTTGGCATGGTCGGGCACACGCGCGGCGGACCGGCGAAGGTGGCCGTGGTATCCTCGGGCTTCATGGGCACGATTTCCGGCTCCGGCGTCGCCAACGTCGTCACGACTGGCCAGTTCACCATCCCGCTGATGAAACGCTTCGGCTACAAGCCGGCCTTTGCCGGCGGCGTCGAAGCCGTGTCCTCCATGGGTGGGCAGATCATGCCCCCGGTCATGGGCGCCGTCGCCTTCATCATGGCCGAGACACTCAACATCCCCTATCGTGAGGTGGTCATCGCCGCGATCATTCCGGCAGCCCTCTATTTCTTCTCGGCCTTCTGGATGGTGCATCTGGAAGCCGGCAAGCGCGGTCTGGTCGGCATGAGGCCTGACCAACTGCCGAGCGCCATCGGCGCGCTGCGGGCAGGATGGTACCTGATCATTCCCCTGGCGGCACTCGTCTATCTGCTGTTCACGGGCTACACGCCGCTCTTTGCCGGCACGATGGGTCTCGCCCTTACGGCTGTCCTCATCCTCGGCGGCGCCATCGCGCGCGGGCTGCCCGGCCAGGCGATCCGCTTTCTGTTCTGGATCCTGCTCGGCCTGCTCTGCGCCGCGTTCTTTCAATATGGCGTCAACGTCATCATCACCACGATCGCCGTGCTCATCGCCGTCAATGCCTTCGTCAAGGGCGGTCGGCAGACGCTCGCCGATTGCCGCGACGCTCTGGCCGACGGTGCCAAGAATGCCCTGCCGGTCGCGATCGCCTGCGCCATGGTCGGCGTCATCATCGGCATCCTCACCCTAACCGGTTCGGCCTCGACCTTCGCATCCTTCATCGTCCGCATTGGTGAGACGAACCTTTTCCTGTCGCTCGTTCTGACGATGATCACCTGTCTCATCCTCGGCATGGGCATCCCGACGATCCCGAACTACATCATCACGTCGTCCATCGCCGGCCCGGCGCTGTTGGAGCTCGGCGTTCCGCTGCTCGTCAGCCACATGTTCGTGTTCTATTTCGGCATCCTTGCCGACCTGACGCCGCCGGTCGCACTCGCTGCCTTCGCCGCAGCTCCGATTGCCAAGGAGTCAGGCATGAAGATCGGCATGCAGGCGGTGAAGATCGCGCTCGCAGGCTTCGTCATCCCCTTCATGGCGGTCTATACCCCAGCGCTCATGATGCAGGATGGCGGCCCGCTCGCCGAAGCGATCGGCTTCTGGCCGGCCGTTGCCTACATCGTCTTCAAGACCGTAATCTCCATTTCGCTCTGGGGGGCTGCGGCGATCGGCTTCATGTTCGCACCGCTTGCCTGGTGGGAACGGCTGCTGGCGACAGCCGCCGCCTTCTCGCTCGTTCTGGCTATGCCGATCACCGATGAAGTGGGCTTCGCGCTCGCTGCCCTGTTCCTGGCTCTGCAATGGTGGCGCGGCCGCAGGGGCCGCGAGCAGGCCACCGTCGCCGGCGAATGAGCCTCTGCCTGAGCGCGGCGGGCAAAACCGTCGCGCTCGCGCTCGAAGCATTCTCCCTCGTCTGGACGCACTCGGTGGAAAAGACCGAATGGCGCGAGGAGTGGCGCATCGCCGATGGCCTGTTGGTCATCGAGCGTGCGCATGTTCAGGGCACGGGTGCCGGAATGGAGATTCCAGCCGGTGCGCAGTTGATCGATGGGGCATGGGTCTACGAGCCCGACCTGCCACCCCGGCCGTCCGTGATCTTCTCGGATGCAGGGCAGGGCAGCGACTGGCAGATATGCGCCATGGACAGTTGCCGCGCGATGGGCACGCTTCTGCCTGTCTCCGGCACCACCCTGGAAATGAAGGCCTGCAATGGACTTGGTCAGCCGCTGTTTGAGGACTGACAGCCGACCCCGCGTTCGAGCGCCACGGCGCGTAGAACCTTCCTCAAGCGAAACCGCTCGAACGGCACCGGCGCACTGCGATAGCGTGCGGTGAGAAGGTCCTCGTCGAGCTCATCGATCGCGGCTCGAATATCGTCGTTGCTCACTGCCTGATCATCAACCAGAAAGCGCACCATCTTATCGAAGCTGTCCGACGTCATGTCGATCTCCAAAGGCATGAGGTTATGCCCCCGAACTCGCTAAAATGGCAGAACTCCAGCGCTTATAAAGCCGGCTTCCCCAATGCTCTCGGGAGACGGCTAACGAGTGCTTGTCGTCTGTACCATTTTCGGCCACCGGCAAGCCCGGGTAACGGCTTGGAATGCTCCGCGCATAGTGCGCCGCACCATCTCCTTGTGCGCCGCAATGACCGCAATGCAGCAATTAACACGAAACAAGTTAATTTCGGAAAACGTTCGTCTTTTCAGTCACTTCCGCTGCATTGAAGCTATGCATTTGCGCTGTTGCTGGTCCTTTCGCTTTGGCATAGGTTCGGTGTAACGAAATGCGTCTCAGGGAGGAAATGCATGGCCACGCGCAAGCCCGCGTCAACGGCTGCACGCCGTACGTCATCTGCCCGCACATCCGCATCCGTTCGCCAGCAGACGAAGAAGTCGTCACCTGTCGGACAGATCATCGCGCCTCCGGCGCCGGAGGAGTTCACCAAGGAGCGTGAACTGCAGGCCTACAACGACATGCTGCTGATCCGGCGTTTCGAAGAGAAGGCCGGGCAGCTCTACGGCATGGGCTTCATCGGCGGCTTCTGCCACCTCTACATCGGTCAGGAAGCTGTCGTCATCGGTATGCAGATGGCGCTGAAAGAGGGCGACCAGGTCATCACGGGCTACCGTGACCATGGTCACATGCTCGCCACCGGCATGAGCCCGCGCGGCGTCATGGCCGAACTGACCGGCCGCCGGGATGGTTACTCCCGCGGCAAGGGCGGCTCCATGCACATGTTCTCCAAGGAGAAGGGCTTTTACGGCGGTCACGGCATCGTCGGCGGCCAGGTTTCGCTCGGCACCGGGCTTGCCTTTGCGAACAGCTACCGTGGCAACGACAACATCTCACTGACCTATTTCGGTGACGGCGCGGCCAACCAGGGCCAGGTCTACGAAAGCTTCAACATGGCGGCGCTCTGGAAGCTGCCCGTCGTCTACATCGTCGAAAACAACCGTTACGCTATGGGCACATCGGTATCGCGCGCTTCGGCCCAGACCGATTTCTCGCAGCGCGGCGCATCGTTCAACATCCCAGGTATTCAGGTGGACGGCATGGACGTGCGCGCGGTCAAGGCCGCCGGCGACCTCGCCGCCGAGCACTGCCGTTCGGGCAAGGGCCCGATCATTCTGGAAATGCTGACCTACCGGTACCGCGGCCACTCCATGTCGGACCCTGCGAAATACCGCACCAAGGACGAAGTGCAGAAAATGCGCTCCGAGCAGGACCCGATCGAGCAGGTGCGCAAGCGGATCCTCGACAATGCATGGGCGAGCGAAGACGAACTGAAGGCGATGGATAAGAAGATCCGCGACATCGTGGCCGATAGCGCCGATTTCGCGCAGTCAAATCCAGAGCCGGATCCGTCCGAGCTTTACACCAACATCCTCATCTAAGGTTGGGAGCCGCCCATGTCTGTTGAAATTCTGATGCCGGCGCTGTCCCCGACGATGGAAGAGGGCACGCTGTCGAAATGGTTGAAAAAGGAAGGCGATACGGTCACCGCCGGTGACGTCATCGCCGAGATCGAGACCGATAAGGCGACGATGGAAGTCGAAGCCGTCGACGAAGGCACGATCGCCAAGATCGTCGTTCCGGAAGGCACCGAGAACGTCAAGGTGAACGCCGTCATCGCGATCCTCGCGGAAGAAGGCGAAGACGCGTCGGCCGCCGCGTCCGGTGGTGACCAGAAGGCAGAAGCCGAAGCGTCCGCGGAAGCCGAAGCTCCCAAGGAAGAGCCGAAAGGTGAAGCCGAGGGCTCCAAGGACAGCGGCAAGGTTCCGGCCCAGCCCAAGGTCGAAGCGCAGTCCGATCCGGATATTCCGGAAGGCACCGAAATGGTATCGACGACGGTGCGAGAAGCACTCCGCGACGCCATGGCTGAGGAGATGCGCCGCGACAAGGACGTCTTCATCATGGGTGAAGAAGTCGCCGAATATCAGGGCGCCTACAAGATCACGCAGGGCCTGCTGGACGAGTTCGGCGCCAAGCGCGTGGTCGATACGCCGATCACGGAGCATGGCTTTGCCGGCGTCGGCGTCGGTGCGGCCATGTCGGGTCTGAAGCCGATCGTCGAATTCATGACGTTCAACTTCGCCATGCAGGCGATCGACCACATCGTGAACTCGGCTGCCAAGACCCTTTACATGGCCGGTGGCCAGATGGGTGCGCCGATCGTCTTCCGTGGACCGAACGGCGCGGCAGCGCGCGTCGGTGCCCAGCACTCGCAGTGCTATGCCGCATGGTACGGACACATCCCGGGCCTCAAGGTCGTCATGCCTTACACGGCAGCCGACGCCAAGGGCCTGCTCAAGGCCGCTATTCGGGATCCCAACCCGATCATCTTCCTCGAAAACGAAATCCTTTACGGCCAGAGCTTCGACGTCCCGAAGATGGACGATTTCGTGTTGCCGATCGGCAAGGCCCGGATTCACAAGAAGGGCACGGACGTCACGATCGTCTCCTTCGGCATCGGCATGACCTACGCGGTCAAGGCTATGGACGAACTGGCCGGCATTGGCATCGATGTCGAGCTCATCGATCTTCGTACGATCCGCCCGATGGACCTGCCGACCGTCATCGAGTCCGTGAAGAAGACCGGCCGTCTGGTCACCGTGGAAGAGGGGTTCCCGCAATCTTCCGTGGGCACCGAGATTGCCACGCGCGTGATGCAGCAGGCATTCGATTATCTTGACGCGCCGATCATCACGATCGCCGGCAAGGACGTGCCGATGCCTTACGCCGCCAACCTGGAAAAACTCGCGCTGCCGAATGTCCAGGAAGTCGTCGATGCTGTGAAAGCCGTGACTTACAAAGCCTGAGGGAGGGCAAGAGATGCCGATCAACATCACGATGCCCGCGCTCTCTCCCACGATGGAAGAGGGCAATCTCGCAAAATGGCTGGTGAAGGAGGGAGACAAGGTCTCCTCCGGTGACGTCATCGCGGAGATCGAAACCGACAAGGCGACGATGGAAGTCGAAGCCGTCGACGAAGGCACGGTCGCAAAGCTCGTTGTGCCGGCCGGTACAGAAGGCGTGAAGGTCAACGCCGTCATCGCCATCCTCGCCGAAGAAGGTGAAGACGCCGCTGCCGCTGCCAAGGGCGGTGATGGTAGCAAAGATGCTGAAGCAGCTTCAAAAGCCCCTCATCCTGAGCCTGTCGAAGGGCGAGGGGATGAAGGGCAAGATCGGGCCACCCCCGCCCTTCGACAAGCTCAGGGTGAGGGTGGATCGACGACCGAGCAAGCAAAGCCGGTCGCCGACCAGGCGCCCGCTGCGGCTACGCCGGCACCGAAGAAAGACGGTGAGCGCATTTTCGCATCGCCGCTCGCCCGTCGCCTCGCCAAGGAAAGCGGCCTCGACCTCACCGCTGTCTCGGGCTCCGGTCCGAAAGGCCGCATCGTGAAAGCCGATATCGAGGCAGCCGCCAAGGGTGGCGCGCCGAAGGCAGCGGCAAGCGCGGCGCAGGCTCAGTCCACATCGGCCACCGCACCAGCGCCGATGGCGAAAGGCGCCAGCGACGAGCAGGTTCTCAAGAACTTCGCTGAAGGCTCCTACGAGCTCGTCCCGCATGACGGCATGCGCAAGACCATCGCCAAGCGGCTGGTCGAGTCCAAGCAGACCGTCCCGCACTTCTACGTATCGGTCGATTGCGAGCTTGATGCGCTTCTGGCGTTACGCAAGCAGTTGAACGACGCCGCACCGGTTCGGGACGACAAGCCCGCCTACAAGCTTTCGGTCAACGATCTGGTGATCAAGGCGCTCGCTCTGGCGCTCCGAGACGTGCCGGACGCGAACGTGTCCTGGACCGAAAGCGCGATGGTCAAGCACAAGCACGCCGATGTCGGCGTTGCCGTGTCGATCCCGGGTGGCCTGATCACGCCAATCATCCGCAAGGCCGAGGAGAAGTCGCTGTCTGCGATCTCGAACGAGATGAAGGATCTCGGTAAGCGCGCCCGTGACCGCAAGCTGAAGCCGGAAGAGTACCAGGGCGGAACGTCGGCGGTCTCCAACATGGGCATGATGGGCGTCAAGAACTTCTCCGCCGTCATCAACCCGCCGCATGCCACCATCCTTGCGGTTGGCGCTGGTGAGAAGCGGCCGGTCGTGAAGAAAGGCGAGCTGGCGATTGCGGAGGTCATGACGGTCACGCTCTCGACCGACCACCGCTGCGTCGATGGCGCGCTCGGAGCCGAACTGATCGGTGCCTTCAAGCGCTACATCGAAAACCCGATGGGAATGCTGGTCTAGGGACGGTTTGATGAAAACCATCCTCTGCTTCGGCGATTCCCTCACCTGGGGCACCGATGCCGCCACGGGCGGTCGGCATGACTATGCCGATCGCTGGCCGTCCTCGTTGAAGGCGCATCTCGGTGGTGAGATCGATGTCATCGCCGAGGGGCTTGGCGGCCGCACGACGGCTTACGACGATCCGACGGCTCTTGCCGAACGGGCAGGGACCAAGATCCTGCCGACGCTTCTCTCGAGCCACGAGCCGATCGATCTCGTCATCATCATGCTCGGCACCAACGATCTGAAAGCGAAGGTCGCCGGCCGCGCCATCGATGCGATGCTCGGCATGGAGCGCCTGGTGGAGCAGGTGAAGCATCACACTTGGCGCCCACTCTACGATGCGCCGGAAGTCCTGATCGTCGCGCCGCCGATCATTTGCGAGACCGCCGATCCGATCTTCTCGGCGATGTACAGCGGCGCGATTGAACAGTCCGAGATGCTTGGGTCTTTCTACGCCGATCTCGCAGACGAAATGGGCTGCGGCTTTTTCGATGCATCGTCGGTCGCCGTGACGACCCCGATCGACGGCGTGCATCTCGATGCAGACAACACACGCGCCATAGGCAAGGGCATAGCGCCGATCGTCCGGGTCATGCTCGGGATCTAGAGCGTTTCCAGGTGAAGTGGAGACCGGTTCACCGTTCGGAAACGCGACAAAAGAAAAGCTTGGAGTATTTGAGCGATTCGAAGAGAAGCGAAATTACTCCAAAGCGTTTCCAGGTGAAGTGAGAAGGATAGGGACATGGCCGAAAGCTACGACGTCATCATCATCGGTTCGGGCCCCGGCGGCTACGTCACCGCAATCCGCTCTGCTCAGCTGGGCTTCAAGACGGCGATCGTCGAGCGCGAGCATCTGGGCGGCATCTGCCTGAATTGGGGCTGCATCCCGACCAAGGCGCTTCTGCGCTCGGCCGAAATCCTCGATCACGCCAACCACGCCAAGGATTACGGCCTGACGCTGGAAGGCAAGATGACCGCCAAGGTGGAGGACGTGGTCAAGCGCTCCCGTGGCGTCTCGCTGCGTCTCAATGGCGGCGTCGGCTTCCTGATGAAGAAGAACAAGATCGACGTCATCTGGGGCGAAGCCGAACTGACAAAGCCCGGCGAGATCAAGGTCTCGGCGATGAAGAAGAAGCCAGTCGAGCCTCAGCCGCCGGTGCCCAAGGGCACGAAGGGTGAGGGGACCTACACCGCCAAGCACATCATCCTGGCGACCGGCGCACGGCCCCGCACGCTGCCCGGCATCGAGCCTGACGGCAAGCTGATCTGGACCTATTTCGAGGCCATGGTGCCGCAGGAGATGCCGAAATCGTTGCTGGTCATGGGCTCTGGCGCCATCGGCATCGAATTCGCATCATTCTACCGGTCGATGGGCGTCGACGTCACTGTCGTCGAATTGATGCCGAATATCATGCCGGTGGAGGATGTGGAGATTTCGGCCATAGCCCGCAAGGCGCTCGAAAAGCGCGGCATGAAGATTATCACCGAGGCGAAGGTCAGCAAGGTCGACAAGGCTGCCAATTCGGTCACGGCCCATATCGAGACCAAGGATGGCAAAACCCAGACGATCACCGCCGACCGTCTCATCTCGGCCGTTGGTGTTCAGGGCAACATCGAAAATCTCGGGCTCGAAAAGCTTGGCGTGAAGACCGACCGCGGCTGCGTGGTCACCGACGGCTACGGCAAGACCAATGTCGCCGGGCTATATGCGATCGGAGACGTTGCAGGGCCGCCGATGCTCGCCCATAAGGCCGAGCATGAAGGCGTGATCTGCATCGAGAAGATCGCGGGCGTCCCAGGCGTGCATGCCATGGACAAGAACAAGATTCCGGGTTGCACCTATTGCCACCCGCAGGTTGCGTCGGTCGGCCTGACGGAAGCCAAGGCCAAGGAAGCCGGTCGCGATGTCCGCGTCGGTCGCTTCCAGTTCGCGGCCAACGGCAAGGCGATTGCGCTCGGTGAAGACAATGGGCTGATCAAGACGATCTTCGACAAGAAGACCGGCGAACTTCTCGGTGCCCATATGGTCGGTGCGGAAGTGACGGAGCTCATCCAGGGTTTTGTGGTCGCCATGAACCTTGAGACCACCGAAGAGGATCTCATGCACACGATCTTCCCGCATCCGACGCTGTCGGAAATGATGAAGGAAAGCGTGCTCGACGCCTATGGCCGTGTTTTAAACGCCTGATCCACGTCTGCCGGTCCATCAGCAAATTCGAAGACACCGGGAACCGCGAGGGCCTTTGTAACGTTTTAAGCCCGACTTCTAATTGATGGAAAAGGAGATGGGGTCATGGATCTGAACGGCATGGGACTGCTGGGCGCAATTATCGTCGGCGGCATCGCGGGTTGGCTCGCGGAAAAGTTCATGAAGAGCAATCACGGCGTCTTCATGAATATCATTCTCGGCATCATCGGTGCCGCGCTGCTGAACTTCCTGCTGAGCGTACTCGGCATCTACACCGGCACCGGCGTTCTGATCTACTTGATCGTTGGCTTCATCGGCGCTTGCATCCTGATCGCTCTCGGTCGCGCCATCAGGCGATAATCGATCGCAAGCAATGCTTTGAGACAAGGCCGCCATGCAGATGGCGGCCTTACTTTTTTCTCGTCGACCGACTATAACCGCTCCATCTAATTCATCGCGCGCCAAACCGCGTTCTGGAGCATTCATGGTTACAGTGCTGGACACCATCGCCGAAGCAAAGCAGCGTCCGCGGCACCCGGAAAAGGCGCATCGGCCGGATACGGAAATCGCCCGCAAGCCGGAATGGATCCGCGTCAAGGCGCCCACTTCCCAAGGATATCGCGAAACGCGCGAATTGGTGAAGTCGCACAACCTGGTCACGGTCTGCGAAGAGGCCGGCTGTCCCAATATCGGCGAATGCTGGGACAAGAAGCACGCGACGTTCATGATCATGGGCGAGATCTGCACCCGTGCCTGCGCGTTCTGCAACGTCGCGACCGGCATGCCGAATGCGCTCGATCCCCATGAGCCGGAAAATGTCGGTCTTGCCGTCGCGAAGATGGGCCTGAACCACGTGGTGATCACGTCGGTCGATCGCGACGATCTTGCAGATGGCGGCGCCCAGCATTTCGTCGAGGTGATCCACGCAATTCGGCGTCACGCGCACGGAACGACGATCGAGATTCTTACGCCGGATTTCCTGCGCAAGCCGGGTGCCCTGGAAGCTGTGGTCGCGGCGCGGCCCGATGTCTTCAACCACAATCTGGAGACCGTTGCCTCGAACTATCTGACGGTCAGACCGGGTGCCCGCTATTTCCACTCGATCCGCCTGCTGCAACGGGTGAAGGAACTCGACCCAACGATCTTCACCAAGTCCGGCATCATGGTGGGTCTCGGCGAAGAACGGAACGAAGTGCTGCAGTTGATGGACGATCTGCGCACCGCCGATGTCGATTTCATCACCATCGGCCAGTATCTGCAGCCGAGCCGAAAGCATCATCGGGTCGTCAGCTTCGTGACGCCGGACGAATTCAAGTCCTATGAGACCGTCGCCTATTCAAAGGGCTTCCTGATGGTGTCGGCCAGCCCGCTGACCCGTTCCTCGCATCATGCGGGCGACGATTTTGCCCGGCTTCGTGCAGCGCGCGAAAAGAAGCTCGCGCTGGCATCCTGAACGCGCTCTCGACGCCGTGTCGGCCTTTCCGGGTCGACATGGCGCGATGAGCTCTTATCTATGGGAAAATCGTCTTTTCCTGAAGCGGCACTGCCGCCAACCGCCGTGATTTATGCCTCAGTTCGAAACAACCCGCCACGTGAACCACTCCGCAAGCGACATGTTCGCACTCGTTGCCGATGTCGAGCGCTATCCCGAATTCCTGCCGCTTTGCGAAAGCCTCACAGTGCGCTCGCGCAAGGAGGGCGAGGACGGCAAGGAGCTGCTCGTTGCCGACATGGCGGTAGGCTATAAGGCCATTCGCGAGACGTTTGCGAGCCAGGTCGTCTTGCGCCCGGCCGAAAATCGCATCGACGTGAAGTATATCGACGGCCCGTTCCGGTATCTCGACAACCGCTGGACGTTTGAGGACAAAGGCCAGGACAACTGCGCCGTGCACTTCTTCATCGACTACCAGTTCCGCAACCGCATGCTGGGCATGCTGATGGGTACAATGTTCGATCGCGCCTTCCGCACATTTGCAGAAGCATTCGAGCGCCGGGCCGACGAGATTTACGGCCGGCGCAAGCAGACGGGCTGATCTTTCAAGCGGTCAGAGCGCTGCGCGGATCTTCTCCGCATTGGCTTTCAGGACGTCCGGATCTTCCATGGTTCCCGTGTGCGGCTTCAGCGCAACGCCGTCGAAGCGGGGGATTACGTGGACATGAAGATGGAAAACCACCTGGCCGCCGGCGCTCTCGTTGAACTGCTGAATGGTCACGCCATCCGCATTGAAGGCCGTTTTCACGGCGCGGGCCAGCTTCTGCACGGTGGCCATCACATGCGAGAGATCGTTGGGCTCGACATCCAGAATGTTGCGTGACGGAGCCTTGGGCAGGACGAGGCAGTGGCCGTCACCGCGCGGCATGATGTCCATGAAGGCAAGCGTGTGCTCGTCCTCGTAGACGCGATGGGCCGGCAGTTCGCCGCGCAGGATCTTGGCGAAGATGTTGGCGTCGTCATAAGCCGCAGGCGTGGTCATTGTCAGGTCTCCGTAGGTTGCGTCCATGTGCGGAATTGTCGGCCGGCCCGTCAAGTCTCAGCCTTTGCAGCGCCCGGAAATGCCGATCAGGACTTCAGTGCCCGACCGTCCGCGAAAAGAGATTGACGATCAGAACACCGGCGATGATCAGCGCAAGACCGATCACGGCCGGAAGATCGAGCCGCTGCCCGAACGCGAAATAGCCGATCGCCGCAATCAGCACGATGCCTGTGCCGGACCACAGCGCATAGACGATCCCGACGGGCATCGTCTTCAGCGTCAGCGACAGGAAAAAGAACGCGATGCTGTAACCGCCGATGGTCACGAGCGAAGGCCACAGCCGCGTGAAGCCTTCCGACAGCTTGAGCGCGGACGTGGCAATCACCTCGAAGATGACGGCGACGACGAGGTAGACGTAAACCATGGGGCTGCTTTCGGGCGCGTGGGGCGACGGGTCTCCCGTCTAGCCCGTCGGGCGGGCGAAAGCGAGCGTCATGCCTTCTTGAAGGGCCCGTGTTCGGTGAGGATCGCGCCGATCTGGTCGACTTCGCGGCGTTCCTGCTCGAGATAGTCGGCAACCGCACGCTTCAGCCCCGGATGGGCAATGTAATGGGCGGAGTGGGTCGTAACCGGCAGATAGCCGCGTGCGAGCTTGTGTTCCCCTTGCGCGCCGGCTTCGACGCGAGGCAGGCCGCGTTCGATCGCGAAATTAATGGCCTGATGGTAGCAGACCTCGAAATGCAGAAAGGGATGATCCTCGATGCAACCCCAGTGCCTGCCGAAGACGCAGTCGTCGCCGATGAAGTTGATCGCACCGGCGATGTATCGTCCCTCTCGCTTGGCCATCACAAGCAGGATGTCGTCTGCCATCGTTTCGCCGATCAGGCTGAAGAAGGCACGGTTGAGATAGGGCCGGCCCCATTTGCGTGCGCCGGTATCGATATAGAAGCCGTAGAACGCATCCCATTGCGCTTCAGTGATCGATGCGCCCGTGAGGCGCTCGATTGAGATGCCGTTTTCCACGGCCTGCTGCCGTTCGCGCCTGAGCGCCTTGCGTTTGCGTGACGCCAGCGTGGTGAGGAAATCGTCGTAGCTGGCATAGGATTCGTTGTGGAAATGAAACTGCTGGTCGGTCCGGTGCAGAAAGCCGGTCTCCTCGAAGATCGGCATCTCGCCTTCTGGAATGAAGGTAATGTGCGCCGATGAGATCCCGAGCCGGTCCGTCAGGGCGATGAGACCCTGCGCCAGTGCGGTCTGCACGATCGGCCGACGCGTATCGGCAGGCGCCAGAAGACGAGGACCTGTCGCAGGCGTGAAGGGGATCGAAGCCTGCAGCTTGGGATAATATTCACCGCCGGCACGCTCGAATGCATCCGCCCAGCCGTGATCGAAGACATATTCACCCTGGCTGTGGCTCTTGAGGTAAGCCGGCACGGCGCCGCAAAGTGTGCCGTCCGGGTCCTTCAGCATCAAATGGCGCGGCAGCCAACCTGTCTTGGCGGCGACTGAGCCGGATCGTTCGAGCGCGGACAGGAAGTCGTAAGAGAGAAACGGATTGTAGGGAATGGTCGCTATCGCGCTGGCCCGCGTCGTTCCGGCGAGCTTGTCCCAGCTTGAGCGCTCGATGTCGGCCATCGACGACGCCACTTCGATCGTGAACTCGATCTGGCCGCGATCTTCAGCAGCGTCTCCGGCAGTCATCGCATTCCCCATATTCGCACGTGCGAGAAAGGTAGTGCGCCGCCTGGAGATTTTAAGGCCTGCCTAGCTTGGCGATGACGCCACGCTGCGCGGATCGAAACCCTCGAAGGTGATCTGATCCGCATGGCGCATGCTGTGATGAAGCGCCGCTTCGTCGCGCACCGTCCAGGTGATGACCGGCTTGCCGCTTTCCCGCACGCCATCGATGAACGGGTTCGGCAGATGGAACGCGCAATAGGATACGAAATCGAGCCCAAGCCGCATCGCATCCTCGTGCCGTTGCAGGTCTTCGGTTCGCTGGCCTTCGGCTGTCAGGCCAAGCGGGTAGGGGCATTCGAGCGCCTTCAGATCCCGGAGAAGCCAGTGGTCGAACGACATAAGGGCGACTGGTCCGTCGTAGCCTTCGAGGTCTTCGAGAACCGCTCCGGCGAAATCGTCGTCGTCACCTTCGCAGCCTTTCAGCTCCACGACGAGCGGAACACGTCCGGCGACAAGCGCCAGCAACTGCTTGAACGTCGGGATCCGCTCCCTTGTGCCCCCCACGGTCAAGAGCGCCAGCTCCGTCGAAAGCCTGTCGCGGGTCCGCCCGGGCAGGCTGCAAAGCCGCTCCAGCGTATCGTCATGAAAAACGACCGGAACGCCGTCTGCGGCGAGATGGAGGTCGCACTCGATGGCAAAGCCGGCCTCCACCGCCCGCTCGAATGCGGCAAGCGTATTTTCCCAGACGGTGCGGTTGAGGTCGTGATAGCCGCGATGGGCGATGGGATGTTCAGTCAGCCAGGCAAGCGTCTGCATTGGTGTTCTGCGGCTCGTCGTTGAGAGAAATCAGGCGATCTGGAAGATGGCGTCGACCTCGACGGCCGCATTGAGCGGCAGCGAGGCCGTGCCGACCGCGGCACGCGCGTGCTTGCCCTTGTCTCCGAGGATTGCTGCAAAAAGATCGGACGCGCCGTTGACGACGAGGTGCTGCTCGACGAAGTCCGGCGTCGAAGCGACATAGCCCGTAATCCGAATTAGCTGCACGATCCGCTCCAGATCACCACCGAGCGCCGACTTTGCCTGTGCCAGAACGTTGATGGCGCAAAGCTCGGCTGCCGCCTGGCCCGCCAGCACCTTGTGATCGTGGCCGAGATGGCCCGTATAGGCGAGATGCCCGTTCTCCAGGGGCAGTTGGCCGGAAATGTAGAGCATGTCTCCAGCGATCACCCAAGCGACGTAATTGGCAGCTGGAGCAGCCGCCTGCGGAAGATCGATCCCGCGTTCGGCAAGTCGCTCGGCAATCGTGTTGGCCATGAAGATACACCCGTTTTTCTGCGCCTAAGATGTCTTATCGGGGCACGGCGTCAAGCGCCTCGCTTTTGCCCCGAGGCATCCTGTAACATGTGTCAGGTTTTGCTAGGAGACATGAATGTTGGGATTTGCCGGTCGTATGGCATTTGGATCAGCTGCGGCACTCGCGGGGCTGCTTTCAACCACTGCGCTCAGCATGGCGCAGCCGGCAGGCGCCGCAGCGCTCGTTCCGCATCGCGCCGTCTATGATCTGGAACTCGCCAATTCGGAAGAGAGATCCGGCATTTCAGGCGTCTATGGCCGCATGGTCTACGAGATGAACGGCTCGGCCTGCGATGGCTTTACCGTGAACTTTCGATTCGTGACGCGGATCGACACCGAGGAATTTTCCCGGGTCACCGACCAGCAGACGACGACCTACGAGGATCTGCGCGCCGGCACGTTCGAATTCGTCAATCGCTCCTTCGTGGACGATACGCTCGACAGCGAGACGCGAGGCTCGGCCCGTCGCACGGACGATGCAATCGATGTCGAGATGGAAGCTCCCCAGCAGATGTCGCTGGCGCTCGATCGTGCGCTGTTTCCGACCGACCACATGATCGAGCTGATCGCCAAAGCCAAAGCCGGCGAGCGCTTCTACCAGTCGCACATCTATGATGGGTCGGATGATGGCGCCAAGATCATGTTGACGACGACCGTTATTGGCGAACCGCGGCAGCCGAGCGCCCAGGACACCGAGGCGAAACAGGCTGGCCCCTTCGCCAACGACACCGCCTGGCCGGTGACGATCGCCTATTTCAACGAAGCGGACAGCGGCGACGAAGTGCCGGAGTACCAGATCTCGTTCAAGCTCTACGAGAACGGGCTGACCCGCGACCTGGAAATGGACTATGGCGACTTCGCGCTTCGCGGCACGCTCACCGGGCTGGAGGTGTTCGACGCCAAGGCATGCGCTGAACAGCCCTAGCCTTCAGATGCCCGCATACCATTCGTAAGCCCCGGCATCTTCCCAGTAGCCGCCACGACCCCGGCCGATCCCTTCGAGGCTCTCCACGGCTTCGATGCGCATGACGAACTTCGCCTGCTTGTAACCAAGCTGACGTTCGACCCGCAGGCGCAGCGGTGCGCCGTGACCAATGGGCAAGTCGCCGTCATTCATGCCGTAGGCAAGGATCGTCTGCGGATGGAAGGCTTCGACGAGGTCGATGCTCTCGTAATAGGGCGTCCCGCGAAAGTCGTCCGCACAGTGGAAGACGATGTAGCGGGCGTTGGGCGCAAGCCCCGCACGATCTAGCAACGGGCCAAGCGGCGCCCCGGTCCATTTGCCGATCGCGCTCCAGCCTTCCACGCAGTCGTGCCGCGTGATCTGAATACGGGCGGGCAGGGCGCGAAGCTCGGCCATCGAAATCGATTGCGGCCGCGCCACAAGCCCATCGATGCGGAGGCGATAGTCTGAAAAACCCGAAGCTGCGTGGCGCTCCCATTCCGCGCTTTCCGGCCGCGTATTGCCGTTCATGCGGAAAGTCGGCGACAGCGCCTCGGGCGGATATTCGCGCGCCAGGGCGTCACCGACGATGAACCGCTGAATGCGGTAGCTCAGCCATTCGCCGCTCGAGAGAAACTGGCGGAATGCCGGGCTCTGGCCGAGTGCATCGCAGCCTGACAACGCCATTGCAGAGCCGGTGAGCGCAGCACCCGTGATCAGCCTGCGCCTGGAAAGAAGAGTGGTCATCGTGTTTTCTCCTGGGGCAGGCGATAGCGACCGGTGATCATGGAGCGGATCTCGTTGATCGGCCCTGCCAGCACGACCATGGCGAGATGGACGAGGATGAACGCCACCATGGCGAATGCGGCGATGAAATGGATGGAGCGCGCCGATTGTCGACCGCCGAAAAGATCGATCAGCCAGGGCCACGCGGCGACCATCGTCGGCGACATCGTCAGGCCGGTCAGCACGAGAACGGGCAAGAGCACGGCCAGTACAGACAGATAGGCGAGCTTCTGCAGCACGTTGTAATGGCGCGCGGCCTCGCCCGTCGGAAACTTGAGCCGTGCATGGGCTGCGATGTCACCAAGAATATGCGATGGCGCCAGCTCGGCACGCTTCGGCAGCAGATCGCGCCGCAGATGGCCGTTTATGAGGCTGACCAGTGCGTAAAGCGCAAGTCCACCTGCGAAAAGCCAGCTGAAGGTCAGATGCCAGCGCCGTGAAAGCGCGAGATTGTAGCTGGACGGGATCGTGACCCAATGCGGGAAGGCCCGGTTCTGCCAGGCGCCTTCCGCATTTTGCCAGCGCCCCAGAACACCCGTCGTATCGATCTGGAGCGCGCCGACGCGCAGATAGCCGCGCTCCTGCTCGGCACCGATCTGCAGCCATGCGGGGTCCGGGTTCGCGCCGTAGTCACCCCAGTAGAGGCGCGGATGCGCGTTGAAGATCATCAGTCCGCTCATCAGCATGACAAAAAGGATGACCACATTCGTCCAATGCCACAGCCGCGTCGAAAGCCGATGACGGCGAACGACGATCGGCGCATCTGGGATCGGCGGTGAAAACTCGGTTGTAGACATGGCGGCCCTCCGGGCGGGTTGAGCCAGGTGACGCCTGTCGCGGGTCACCCGGCTCCAAGGCATGCGTCGATGCTTACATCGTGTCCGAAATCATGCTCTCAGGCGCGTCGGCGCAGGCGGCCGTGACACTGGCCACGGTTGCGTCCGCAGCCATGTCATCGGCGCCCATGTCATCGGCAGCCATGTCATCGGCTGCCATGTCGTCCGCTGGCATGTCGTCGGCCATCATGTCGCCGCTGTGAAGCGCCTCGACGGCAGCCATCTGTCCCGCCTCGTCGAGCGCAAGGAAATCGGCGCAGGTGAGGTCCGAACCGCTCTGTGCGAAGGCCGGCATGGCAAGCATGAGGGTGAGGGCAGTCGTTGTCAGGATCGTCTTCATGGTGGTGGCTCCCAGGGTTGACGCCTCAGCGGGCGGTGAGGGCCAATCCACACGAGTTGTCGATCACTGTCGAAACAACACTGCGCGCGTTTTTGTCGCGCACAACTCACGCCAATGTCGGCTCTGCGTGAGTGCAGCGTGATCGTTTGTGGCGAAGTGGAGGTATTCGGGGCTAAATCCCCAAAGTCACCTTGGCGCGGGTGCCGGGATGCTGCAGCTCGTAAGACAGCGTCGCACCGAGATTCGCGGCCATCGAATTGACCAGGCGCGTGCCGAGCCCTGTGCCCTTGGTGCTCTGACTGGTCCCGTCCCAGCCCACGCCATCGTCTTCCACGACGAGCACGGCGCCATCCGGGATGGCGTCGAGGAACACGCGCACTTCGCCCTTCACGCCCTCGGCGTAGGCATATTTTAGCGCGTTCGTGACCAGTTCGGCGGTCATGATGCCGATGGAGATCGCCATGTCGGTGGGCACCCGCACAGCATCCATGCGAATCCTGAGCCGGGCGCTCGAGGCGAGCGACATGTCCAGCTCCTTGACGAGCGTCGTCAGATACTCGCCGATATCGACGAAGCGCACGTCGTCGGATGTGTAGAGGCGCTTGTGTACGCCGGCGATGGCGGAGATGCGTGCCTGGGTTTCGATCAGCGCGTTCTTGGCGGCAGGCTCGCTCAACGTATTTGCCTGCATGCGGATCAGCGCCCCGACGATTGCGAGACTGTTCGCCACGCGGTGGTTCACTTCGCTGAGCAGCAGTTCCGCGCGCTCCTTCGCCTCGCGCAGTTCAGCTTCCACGCGCTCCTTGGCGCGCATCAGCCGTGCGCGCTCGACCGCCTGATCGATCGCGCTTGCAAGGAGCTCGGGAAAGTCTTCCGACACGCTTTTGGTGACGTAGTCGAAGGCACCCGCCTTCAGCGCCGCAACGGCGATCGCAGTTTCCGCCGAGCCCGTGACGTAGACGACCGGCGGCGCGTGTTCGATACCGGCGAGCTCGGCGAGCACGTCCAGACCCGTTCCACTATCGAGGTAGTGGTCGAGACCGATGACATCGATGCCGCCGGCACGGATTCGCTCCAGGCCGGCACTGGCCTTGTCGGCACGCTCCACCTCATAGCCTCGCCGCTCCAGATTCTTCTGGATCAGACGCGCCAGTCCGGGATCGTCATCGATGTAGAGAACGCGCGTCGGCCGGGAAGCCATCATCAGGCACTTTCGGGGATCTGCATCACCGAGAAGAACAAACCAAGCTGGCGGATCGCATTGGCGAAGCCTTCATAGTTGACGGGTTTGGTAATGTAGACGTTGGCACCGAGATCGTAGCAGCGCTGGATCTCGCGCTCGTCGTCGGTCGTCGTCAACACCACGACCGGTGCGCGCTTGGTGTTCGGGTTTGCCTTGACCTTCTCGAGGATCGAGACGCCGCTCATGTCCGGCAGATTGAGATCGAGCAGGATGAGGAGATGGCGGCTTGCGCTGACATCGCCCGAGCCATCGGAGCCGAAGAGATGGGCAAGCGCGCTCGTGCCGTCGGTGAATGGAATGATCTCGTTGCTGACGCCGGCGCGGCGGATGTTCTTTTCGATCAGCCTGGCATGGCCTTCGTCGTCTTCGATCATCACGATCGTGACGGGCTTCGCTTCACTGCTCATTGCATGCTCCCGATAAATCTACGCATATCGCGGGCCAGAACGACCCTGAATGTCGATCCCTTGCCGAGTTCGGAGGTGACAGTGATGTCGCCACCCAGATTTCGAACGAGGGTCCTCACATGGGCAAGGCCGATGCCTTCACCCGGTTTGCTTTGCTCTCCGGACCGCCGGAACAGCTCGAAGACGCGTTCGTGGTCGTCGGCCGCAATTCCCCGGCCATTGTCGGCGACATCGATCGCGATGCGGTTGCCGATCAGCTTCTCGCCCGAGATCTTTATGCGCAACGGTCGGCTCGCGTCTGCGTACTTTACCGCATTGTCGAGCAGATTGCCGAATATCTGATCGAGAGACATGCGGTCGGACAGAATGGTCGGCAGGTCGTCGGCGACATCGATGACGCCGTCTAGCTCGCCGACCTGATGCTGGATGGCGTTCGCGCTGGCCTGAAGCATATTCGTCAGATCGATCGATTCGGCTCTGATCGGCCTGCGCCCATCACGAGAGATCTTGAGAATGGCGTTGATCAGCCCATCCATCTTTCGAGTCGATGAGCGAATGAAGCCGACCGCTTCCGGCAGATCTTCCGTCGCTGCCAGCCGCGCATCGCTGGCAAGCTGGTCGTCACCGGCGACGTCGCTCCGCTCCATGTAGTCGCGAATGGGCTTGATGCTGGCTTCGAGCTCGCTCGTGAAGCCCATGATGTTGACCAATGGCGCCCTGAGATCGTGCGTCACGATATAGGCGAAGCGCTGAACCTCTTCGTTCGCCCGTGCAAGTTCCGCGGTACGCTCTGCGACGCGCTCCTCGAGCGTGATGTTCGTCGTTGACAGAAGTCTGCGCGCCTCGGCGATCTCGCGCGTATAGAGGATGACGACCCAGGCGCTGCCGCCGACGACGGCAATGATGACGAGAGCGCCAATCAGGCTGGTCCAATAGAGAGCCGAAGCACTGCCCCTTTGCTGGGCTACGCTTTCGGCGAGCCGCTGGTCGGCGTCCTGAACGACACCGGTCAGGAGCTCCCGCAGATCGCTCATTGCTATCTGGCCCGTGTCGGCCTGGACGAGCTCCAGAGCTGCCTCGCGATTACCTGCACGAGCGAGACGGATCGTCTCTTCCAATTCATTGAGTTTCACGGCAGCCGCGTCGTTGATCGCTGCTGAGATCGCATCGCCACCCGGGCGAGACTGAAGAAGATTCGTCAGACGCTGCCGATGCGATTCAAGCTCCTGCCGGGCCTGGTTGTAGGGCGCGAGATAGACTTCGTCTTGTGTCAGCAGAAAACCGCGCTGACCCGTCTCGGCATCCTGCAGCGCGGTGCGGAAGTCGAGTGTTGCTGCACGCAGATCGCGAGCGGCCAGAACCTCATTGAAATGGTCCTGGCTTCGATTGCCGAGCCAAAGGCTCATGCCGACGATGACGAGCAACGCGGCAAGCCCGGCCAGCATGAGAGCTGCCGTCGTACGGACGAGGGTCGAACTTGAGATTGGCATGGAGCGCGATCTTGTGGAAACGATGTTTGATGACCGAAAAGCAGGCCTCGTGCAAGCGAGTTGTCAAATGACCGAAAACTCTTTCCGACACCGTGCATATTCGGCATCAGGCGCGCCAATGCACGTCCCAAGGCTGTGGCTGGGGGAGCCCATGACAGGCTTGCGGGAGGCAGTGGGTTGCCATTCTTCGACGAGTTCTATATGGCAGCGACCATTCCACACGCGCGGTTTGGGATTGGCCGGGAGAAATCCGGTCCGTTCCGCCGGTGGCCGAAAGGCTGTTGCTGCGCGGAGGTTCAACCGGAAAGGATACACAAGGCATGTCACTGCCCGATTTTTCCATGCGCCAATTGCTAGAAGCTGGCGTTCACTTTGGTCACCAGACCCACCGTTGGAACCCCAAGATGAAGCCTTTCATCTTCGGTGACCGCAACAACGTCCACATCATCGATCTCGCTCAGACCGTTCCGCTCCTGCACCAGGCGCTGAAGGTCGTGTCTGACACCGTCGCCGGTGGCGGCCGCGTGCTCTTCGTCGGCACCAAGCGCCAGGCGTCCGAGATCATTGCCGATGCCGCAAAGCGTTCGGCTCAGTATTACGTCAACGCCCGCTGGCTCGGCGGCATGCTGACGAACTGGAAGACGATCTCCAACTCGATCCAGCGTCTGCGCAAGCTCGACGAGCTGCTCGCCGGCGACGCCCAGGGTCTGACCAAGAAAGAGCGTCTCAACCTCGATCGCGAGCGCGAGAAGCTTGAGCGTGCGCTTGGCGGTATCCGCGATATGGGCGGCACACCGGACCTGATATTCATCATCGACACCAACAAAGAAGCGATCGCGATCGACGAAGCCAAGCGCCTCGGCATCCCGGTTGTCGCCGTCGTCGATTCGAACTGTGATCCAGACCGCGTCGACTACCCGATTCCGGGCAATGACGATGCCGCCCGTGCGATCTCGCTTTATTGCGAACTGATCTCGCGCGCCGCTCTCGATGGCATCGCGCGCCAGCAGGGTGCTTCGGGCGTTGACGTCGGCGCATCCGCCGAGACGCCTGTCGAGCCTGCGCTTGACGACGCCGGCAGTGTCGAGGGCGAAGGCGCCACCGCCTAAGCTCCGATCGTCCTGCATTCAGACGGCCGGCGCCGCGAACAATCGCTTCGCCGGCCGTCATGCATATGAAGACGATGTCGGCCTAGTTTGTCGCGTTTTTCACATGGTGAACCGGTAATTACTTCACCTGGAAACGCTCTAACGTGCCGAAGAATTCGACAGGGCGCGGTCTCCACGCCCCAACCAGGTCCCGCCCAAGCCGGCCGGACCATGACAGACGACAAGAGGCTAGAATGAACATTACCGCTCAGATGGTGAAAGAACTGCGCGAAAAGTCCGGCGCAGGCATGATGGACTGCAAGAAGGCGCTGGCCGAAACCAATGGTGACATGGAAGCAGCGATCGACTGGCTGCGCGCCAAGGGCATCGCTAAGGCCGACAAGAAGGCCAGCCGCACGGCTGCCGAAGGCCTGGTCGGCGTAGCCAGCGAAGGCACGAAGGCTGTCGTCGTCGAGCTGAACTCGGAGACCGACTTCGTTGCGCGCAACGACAAGTTCCAGGATCTCGTCGCAGGTGTCGCCAAGGTCGCGCTCACCACGGACGGTTCCGTCGAGGCCGTTTCGGCAGCAACCTACCCGGCAACGTCCAAGCCCGTCGGCGACACCATCAAGGATGCAGTCGCGACAATCGGCGAGAACATGGCCCTGCGCCGCACCGCTCTTCTGACCGTGTCGGACGGCGTCGTCGCGACCTACATGCACAACGCCGTTGCCACCGATCTCGGCAAGCTCGGCGTGCTCGTTGCGCTGGAATCGACCGGCGACAAGGACAAGCTCAACGCCATCGGTCGCCAGGTTGCCATGCATGTCGCAGCGACCAACCCACTCGCTCTGACCTCGCAGGACGTGGATGCGACGGTCGCCGAGCGCGAGCGTCAGATCTTCATCGAGCAGGCGCGCGAGTCCGGCAAGCCGGAAAACATCATCGAGAAGATGGTGGAAGGCCGCATGCGCAAGTTCTACGAGGAAGTCGCTCTGCTGTCGCAGGCCTTCGTCATGAACCCCGACCACACGGTCGGCGATGCCGTGAAGGCAGCCGAGGCCGAAGTCGGCGCACCGATCAAGGTCACGGGCTTCGTCCGCTTTGCTCTCGGTGAAGGCATCGAACGCGAAGAAACCGACTTCGCAGCCGAAGTCGCGGCAGTCGCCAAGGGCTGATTGCCCGATCGATTGTCCACGGCCGTGAACACCGCAAGGGCACTGCGTGACAACGTGGTGCCCTTCGTGTATGCGGCTTGTCCAGCTTCAGAAAAAGACGAGTGAACGCATGAAAACCGACGCCCCGCGCTACAAGCGCATCCTGCTGAAGGCCTCGGGTGAGGCGTTGATGGGCAGTCAGGGCTTCGGGATCGACGTCGAAGTGGCCGACCGCATTGCCAGCGACATCGCCGAAGTGCGCGCCATGGGTGTAGAGGTCGGCGTGGTCGTCGGCGGCGGCAATATTTTCCGCGGCGTGGCCGTCGCCTCCAAGGGCGGCGATCGCGTGACGGGCGACCACATGGGCATGCTCGCCACAGTCATCAACGCCCTGGCGCTGGCAACCTCGCTGCGCAAGCTCGGCATCGACACCGAGGTCCTCTCGGCCATTGCCATGCCGGAGATCTGCCAGAGCTTTTCTCAACGCGCAGCCCTGCATCACCTCGACAAGGGCCGGGTCGTGATCTTTGCCGGTGGAACGGGCAACCCCTTCTTCACGACCGATTCCGCCGCTGCGCTCCGCGCTGCCGAAATGGGCGCCGAAGCGATCCTCAAGGGCACACAGGTCGACGGAATCTATTCCGCCGATCCGAAGAAGGACCCGACCGCGACGCGCTTCGATAGCCTTACCCACGCCGAGGTTCTTGAGAAGGGACTGGCCGTCATGGACGTCGCCGCGGTTTCGCTTGCCCGCGAAAACGCGATCCCGATCATCGTTTTCTCCATCCACGAAAAAGGCGGCCTGGCCGCAATCGTAACAGGCGGCGGCCGAGGTACGGTCGTCACCGACAGATAGAATGAGGTGGCTGGCGAGCGTTGTCGCGCCGCCGATCACCCGCGCATGGGAGCATGAATCATGGCTGATGGAACGAACTTTTCCGAGCTGAAGCGGCGCATGGAAGGTGCCGTCACGGCATTCAAGAACGACGTCAACGGTTTGCGCACGGGCCGCGCATCGGCAAACGTACTCGATCCGGTGATGGTCGAGGCCTATGGCTCGCGCATGCCGCTCAACCAGGTCGCGAACGTCGGTGTCGCGGAAGCGCGCATGTTGTCCGTGCAGGTTTGGGACAAGCAGATGGTCGGCGCCGTCGATCGCGGCATCCGTGAAGCCAATCTCGGCCTCAACCCGATCGTCGACGGCCAGACGCTGCGCATTCCGCTGCCTGACCTCAACGAAGAACGCCGCCGCGAACTGGTCAAAGTGGCACATAACTATGCCGAGACCGCGCGAGTCGCTGCGCGCCATGTGCGCCGCGACGGCATGGACGAGTTGAAGAAGAACGAAAAAGCGGGCGTCATCAGCCAGGACGACAGCCGCCAGCAGTCCGATCGGGTCCAAAAGATGACCGATGAGACCATTGCCGAGATCGACCGCTTGCTCGTCGATAAGGAAAAGGAAATCATGCAGGTCTAGATTGGCGCCTGCATGACCGGGCGACCAAGTCGTTCTCGGTGCGAAGCCTTAGCGGAGTTTTGCCTTTGACCACGCCGCATCACGTCGCGATCATCATGGACGGCAATGGCCGGTGGGCCAAGCGGCGCGGCCTTCCACGGACCATGGGACACCGCAAGGGTGTCGAAGCCGTGCGCGAAACGGTGCAGGCAGCAGGCGAGGCAGGTGTCCGCTATCTCACGCTGTTTGCCTTCTCGTCAGAAAACTGGAACCGCCCGGAAGAAGAGATCACCGATCTCATGGGGCTGCTGAAGCTCTTCATCCGGCGAGACCTCGCGGAACTCCACAAGGAGAACATCCGCATCCGTGTGATCGGAGATCGGGCGCGGCTGGATCGCGAGATCCTGGGCCTCCTGGTCGAAGCGGAAGAGCTCACCCGCAACAACAGCGCGATGCACCTTGTGATCGCGTTCAACTATGGCGGGCGGGACGAGATCGTGCGTGCCGCCAAGCGTCTGGCCGAAGCGGTCGGGCGAGGCGAGTTGTCGCCGGCCAACGTCAACGAGCACACGCTGTCGGCATTTCTGGATACGGCGGGCATTCCCGACCCTGATGTCATCATCCGCACGAGCGGCGAGCAGCGTTTGTCGAATTTTCTCCTGTGGCAGGCGGCCTACACGGAATTCGTCTTCGTGCCGGTGCTCTGGCCGGACTTCGACAAATCGGCCTTTCACCGCGCGCTGGATGAATACGCTTCGCGGGAGCGCCGCTTCGGGGCCGTTCCCGAACGCGATGTCGCGCTCGGTTCGTGATGCAGCTGGAATTGAAGCAGCGGGTCGTTTCCGCAGTCATCCTCGGCATTGCAGTCCTGCTTCTGGCCTGGTTCGGCGGCCTTCCTTTTCGCGTTTTCTGCGCCATCCTCGCCGCGCTGATCTACTATGAGTGGACCACGATGGTGCAGGCCGAACGCCGGTCCCGCCCGGCCTTTCTCGTCGGCTGGGCCAGCATGGGCGCCATCATGTGGTTCATCGTCGGCAACGCCTTTGCTTATTCCACCGGCGCAATCCTGATCGGTGCGGGCGCGGTCGCTCTCGCCGCCCGGACAAGCGGCCGTGGCCCGTGGATGGGCCTCGGCGTTCTCTATGCCGGCTTTTCCGGCTTGGCGCTTGCGGCTTTGCGCGACGACACGACACTGGGTCTCATCGGAATGGCGTTCGTCTTCGCCGTCGTCTGGGCGACCGACATTCTCGCCTATTTCTGCGGCCGGGCTTTGGGCGGTCGCAAGCTTGCCCCGAAGATATCGCCCGGAAAGACCTGGTCCGGCGCCATTTTCGGCATGTTCGGCGGGATCGCCGCAGGCACGGCGGTCGCGCTTTTGACGCTGGAGAGGGGCGATATCTGGATCCCGATCCTCTGCGCTGTTCTGTCGGTCGCCAGCCAGGTGGGCGATCTCTTCGAATCCTGGATGAAGCGGCGTTACGCGGTGAAGGACTCCGGCCGGCTTATTCCGGGCCACGGCGGCGTCATGGACAGGGTCGACGGTCTCGTATTTGCCGCTTTTGCAGCCTTTCTCATAGCGCTGGTGATCGCGGGCGGGATTCCCAGCTCGTCCAGCGGTTCACCGATTGCCTGGGCGCTCTTGGGCGGATAGGACCCAGCAGTCGTCACTCACATGAATTTCAGGCGCATCTTAAGATGCGCCGCTTTTGAGCAGGGACACGTCCGATGGATGCGCTGGCATCGACCTTCGCCTTTCTGACCGGCTACATTCTGCCATTCCTCGTGGTTTTGACGATCGTCGTCTTCGTCCATGAAATGGGCCACTACCTCGTCGGACGGTGGTGCGGCATCCGCGTCATGGCCTTTTCCGTCGGGTTCGGCCCGGAAATCTTTGGGTTCAATGACAAGCACGGCACTCGCTGGAAGCTTTCGGCCATCCCGCTTGGCGGCTATGTGAAATTCTTCGGCGATGAAAACGCCGCGAGCGTGCCCGACAATGACGGCTACGCGGCCATGAGCGAGGCCGACCGCCGGAGCTCTTTCCAGGGAGCAGCTCTATGGCGCCGCGCTTTGACCGTCGCAGCAGGACCGATCGCCAACTTCATCCTGGCGATCGCGATCTTCGCCACGGTCTTCACGCTTTACGGCCGCCCGGTATCCGACCCGGTCGTCGCCGAAGTGCAGCCGGGCAGTGCTGCCGAAACAGCTGGGATCGCGCCTGGCGACATCTTCGTCGCCATCGACGGCAACTCGATCGAGACCTTCGATGATGTGCGCCGTTACGTATCGAGCCGTCCGGAAGTCGAAATCACCGTCACCATGCAGCGGGATGGCGTCGAGCGCGACTTCACCCTGGTCCCCGCCCGTGAGGAAATTGAGGACAATTTCGGCAATCGCCTGGAAGTCGGCCTAATCGGCGTCGTCACCAACCAAGACACGGGCAATTTCCGAACGGTCGAGATGGGACCATTGGAAGCGACGGGGCAGGCGGTTGCCGAGACGAGCTATATCGTCACCCGCACCTTCGGCTACATCCGCAACATCATCATCGGTCAGGAGAAAGCCGATCAGCTCGGCGGGCCGATCCGGGTGGCTCAGGTTTCCGGCCAGATGGCGACGCTTGGCATCCTTGCGGTGATCCAGCTCGCAGCAGTGCTGTCGGTTTCTATTGGACTGTTGAACCTTATGCCGGTACCGATGCTGGACGGCGGCCATCTGGTCTTCTATGCGATTGAGGCGATCCGGGGGCGACCTCTTGGCGAGAATGCGCAGGAGATGGCATTCCGGATCGGTTTGGGGATGGTGCTGGCACTGATGGTCTTTGCGACCTGGAACGATGTCAACATGCTGTTGGGTTAGTCGCTGAAACGCTGCTATCCACCCGGAAATAAAGGGATTGTTTACGACGTTTGAAGGCTGGAGTGGCCTTTGGGCCACGCCTTGAAATGAAGTAAACAGAAATTAACCGCCAGCCTTGCTTGTAGGGCAAAAGCGGGTAAAAAACGACGGACTATTCGGAATCGGGGCATCCGTCTGGTGTGGTGGTTCGGGCAAAAAGGTTAGAGTTCATAATGAGAGCCGGTTCGAAGTTCATGGGTGCGGTGTCTGCCGTTGCCCTTGCCACGGGAATTGCATCCAGCGGAGCGGGTATTGCTTTCCTGAGTGCAACGACCGCCGCACAGGCGGCAGTCGTCAACAGCATCCAGGTGCAGGGCAACAGCCGCATCGATGCAGAGACCGTTCGCGGCAACATCACCATTCGCCCAGGTCAGGACTTCACGAACGCCGACATCGACGAATCCGTCCGTCGCCTGTTCGCCACCGGCCTGTTCTCCGACATCCGTATTGCCCAGCAGGGCGGTGCACTCGTCGTTACGGTTTCGGAAAACCAGATCCTCAACCAGGTGGTCTTCAACGGCAACAGCCGCATTCGCGACCGCCAGCTCGAGACGATCGTTCAGACCAAGCCGCTCGGACCGTACAGCGAGCCGCTCGTTCAGGCCGACATCCAGGCGATCCGCGATGCTTACGCCGCGATCGGCCGAAACGATGCCACGGTGACGACCAATACAGTCACACTCGCCGACGGCCGCATCAACCTCGCTTTCGAAGTCAACGAAGGCGACCGTACGCGCATCTCGACGATCAATTTTGTCGGCAACCAGGCCTTCAACGATGGTCGCTTGCGCGAAGTGATCACAACCAAGCGCTCGAACTTCCTGTCGTTCCTGACGCGCCGTGACGTTTACGCCGAAGACAAGCTGCGCGCGGACGAAGAACTGCTGCGCCGCTTCTATTACAACCGTGGCTATGCGGACTTCCAGGTCGTATCGTCCTTCGCCGAGCTCGATCCGGCAACCAATGAGTACACGGTCACGATCACAGTCCAGGAAGGCGAGCGTTACAACTTTGGCGCGGTCAACGTCGAAAGCTCCGTCGCGGACGTGAATACGGAAGAGCTTCAGGCGCTCGTTCAAAGCCGTTCCGGCGCGACCTACAGCGCGGAAGACGTCGAAGACACGATCGTTGCGATTTCCGAGCGCGTTGCCGATTCCGGCTTCCCGTTCGCTCAGGTGACGCCGCGCGGCGATCGCGATTTCGCAAACCGCACGATTTCGGTCAGCTACCTGATCGACCAGGGCCCGCGCGCTTATGTCGAGCGCATCGAAATCCGCGGCAACACCCGGACGCGTGACTACGTCATCCGCCGCGAATTCGATCTGTCGGAAGGCGATGCCTTCAACCAGGCCATGGTTCGCCGTGCACGTGAGCGTCTGCAGCGTCTTGGCTATTTCGGCTCGGTCGAAATCTCGACGGCGCCGGGCTCGCAGCCGGACCGCATCATCATCATCGTCGACGTTCAGGACCAGCCGACCGGCGAGTTCTCGATCGGTGCCGGTTACTCGACGGGCAGCGATGGCGGTGCATCGATCGAAGCGTCGGTAACGGAGCGCAACTTCCTCGGTCGTGGTCAGTTCATCCGCGTCGCTGCCGGCGGTGGCGAGAATTCGCGCAGCTACCGCGTCAGCTTCACCGAGCCTTATTTCCTCGGCTACCGTCTCGCCGCGGGCTTCGATGTGTTCCGCGTCGAAGACGACCGTCCAGACAACTACAGCTATGAGCAGACCGGTGTGACGCTGCGCGTGGCAGCACCGATCACCAACAATCTGACGGCTGGTCTGGCCTACAACTTCTCCGAAACCCGCTACACGGGAACAGACTCGTCGTTGTCGCTCGCCTATCAGCAGGGCATCGCCAGCAGCCCGTGGATCAAGTCGTCGATCTCGCCGACGCTGACCTTCAACACGCTGGATGACCGCCAGCTGCCACGTGATGGCATCTTCGCCGAAGCCGGCATGGAAGTCGCTGGCCTCGGTGGCGATGCGGAGTTCATCAAGTTCACGGGTCGGGCAAACTACTTCCAGCTGCTGTCTGAGTCTCAGGACATCATCGGCTCGGTCGCCGTTGGTGCGGGCCACATGGTTTCGCTCGGCGACAATGCGCGCGTGTTCGACCAGTTCCTGCAGGGCGGCGAGACCATTCGTGGTTTCGATGCGCGTGGCTTCGGTCCGCGGTCTGAGCTTCTGGCCGATGGAGATCGTGATGCGCTTGGCGGCACGACCTACTTCAACGCGTCCGCCGAAGCATCCATGCCGATGCCGGTCGTCCCGCGTGACTTCGGTCTTCGCGTCGCAGCCTTTGCCGATGCCGGTACGCTCTATGGGACTGATCTTGATCCGTCCGTCACCGTAGGTGGCGTCGGCTTTGACCAGACCTGGCGCGCCTCGGTTGGTGCATCGCTCATCTGGGCTTCTCCCTTCGGTCCGCTGCGTCTCGACTACGCCGTGCCGGTCGCCAAGGAAGAGTTCGATGATGTTCAGGAATTCCGCTTCGGCGCATCGTCGCGGTTCTAACCGCTTCTCGACGCGAGCACGCAATCCAAAGCCGGGCATGATGCCCGGCTCATTCATTCTGTAAGCTGCCGATGGATCGTCCACTTTTCTTCCCGCCGCATACCGGCATCCCGCTTGGGCAGCTCGCGGCGGAGATCGGCGCAGAATTGCACGATCCGCGGCTCTCGGACCGTCTGATCACGTCGGTCGCACCTCTTTCTCGCGCAGCCGTTCAGGATCTGACGTTTATCACGTCACGGCGTCATGCCGAGATGCTGGTCGGGTTGAAGGCCGGAGCCATCGTCTGCCACAAGGACATGGCGCCTTCCGTTCCGGATAACGTGGCCGCGCTGCTTGCGCCGGCACCCCAGTCTGCCTTTGCGCGCGCTGCAGCGCTGCTTTACCCCTCATCCATGCGTCCGCTGACGCTGACGAACGAAAGCGGCATTTCGCCCAAGGCTTTTGTGCATCCGGGTGCTCAACTTGAGCCGGGCGTGGTCGTGGATGTCAGCGCCGTCGTCGGCGATGGTGCTGAGATCGGCGCCGGTACCATCATCGGCGCTGCTGCCGTGATTGGGCCCGGCTGCAAGATCGGTCGCAACTGCTCCATCGGCCCCAACAGCACCGTGCAGTGCTCGTTTATCGGCAATGATGTGATCATCCATCCGGGCGCGCGGATCGGCCAGGACGGTTTTGGTTATGCACCGTCGCCCGCGGGCATGCTCAAGATCCCGCAGCTCGGCCGCGTCATCATCCAGGATCGCGTGGAAATCGGCGCGAACACGGCCGTCGACCGCGGCGCCATGGACGATACGGTGATCGGCGAGGGCACGAAGATCGATAATCTCGTCCAGGTTGGTCACAATGTCCGCATCGGTCGCCACTGCGTGATCGTCGGTCAGGTTGCGATCGCCGGCAGCGTGACGATCGGCGATCAGGTCATGATAGGCGGCGGCACCACCATCGCGGGACACCTTCAGATTGGCGCAGGCGCGCAGATTGCTGGTATGAGCGCCGTCGCCGCCGATGTACCCGGCGCGGCCCGCTGGGGCGGCATTCCAGCGCGACCCATGCGCGCCTTTCTGCGCGACATGGCCGAAATCCGCGCCCGCGCATTTAACAGAAGCTCGAAGAACGTAGGAGTTGAGCCGGATGAATGACCTGACCGGCACCGAGACCATGGATGAGCTCGATGTGCGGGCCATCATGCGTCTGCTGCCCCATCGCTATCCATTTCTGCTGATCGACCGCATCATCGGCATCGTGCGGGATGAGCGGGCGGTCGGCATCAAGAACGTGACGGCCAACGAGCCGCATTTCACCGGCCATTTTCCTGAAAATCCCATCATGCCTGGCGTTCTCATCGTCGAAGGCATGGCGCAGACTGCCGGCGCGATTTGCGCACGCCACCAGGCGAAAAGTTCGACGCTCGTTTACTTCATGACCATTGACAATGCCCGCTTCCGCAAGCCGGTTGTTCCTGGCGACCGGGTGGAGTATCACGTCGCCAAGATCAAACAGCGCGGCAATGTCTGGAAGTTCCACTGCGAAGCGCTCGTCGGCGGCGTCAAGGTGGCCGAAGCCGATATCGGTGCCATGCTTGCGCAGCAGGAAAGCGAGAACGAATGACCTCTGCCTCAGCGCGGGTTCACCCTTCCTCGGTCGTCGAGGAAGGCGCAGTCATTGGCGAGAATGTTTCGATTGGCCCTTTCTGCCATATCGGTCCGAATGTCGTGCTGGGCGATGATTGCCAGATCCTCAGTCACGTCGCGATAACCGGCTTCACTGTTCTCGGCAAAGGCTGCCGCGTATTTCCCGGCGCCATGCTGGGGTTCGAACCGCAAAACCTGGCCTATAAGGGCGAGCAGACGCGTCTCGAAATCGGCGAAGGCTGCACGATGCGCGAAGGCGTCACCATGCATCCCGGCATGCCGAACGCCGGTGGGCTGACCTCCGTCGGCAAGAACTGCCTGTTCCTCGCCTATAGCCACGTCGCCCATGACTGCCATGTCGGCGACAACGTCGTGCTCTCCAACAACGTCATGTTGGCCGGTCACGTGACGGTCGGCGACAGGGTCATCATCGGCGGCGGCGCTGCCGTTCACCAGTTTGCCCGCATCGGCCATCGGGCCTTCATCGGCGGTCTGTCGGCCGTCAATTTCGATGTCATTCCCTATGGCATGCTGAATGGCAATCCCGGCGTGCTCGGTGGCTTGAACATTATCGGCATGCAGCGTGCCGGCATGGACAAGGCGAGCATCCACGAGGTGCGCCGCGCTTTCCGTCATATCTTCCAGGGTCCGGGCTCCGTACGCCAGAACGCAGCGGAAGCACGTGCGCTCTATTCGAGCAACGAGACCGTCAGGCAGATCATCGACTTCATCGAGGCCGAGAGCGAACGCGCGCTGTCGTCGCCGGCCCGGGCTCATCGGTAGGCCTTCCATGGCGGCGGTCAGCCGAGAGCCGAGCAGGGGTCGCGTCGCGATCCTCGCCGGTGCCGGCAATCTGCCGACCCATGTTGCCCGCGCCATTCGTTCCGCGGGCGAAGATCCCTTCATCATTGCCTTGAGCGCAGAGGCCGATGGTGACTGGACCAGCTTTCAGCACGAACACATCGGCACTGGCGACTTCGCGGCCGTGGAGCGCATCGTCAGGGTCAACGGCATCGACCGACTGATCCTGTCGGGAAGCGTCAAGCGGCGCCCTGAATGGCGCGAGATCCGTCCGACCTGGAAGACGCTCGCGCGCATGCCGGGTGTCGTTCGAACGTTGTTGCGCGGCGGAGATGATCAGGTCCTGCGCATGGTTATTGCTTTGATCGAGAGCGCTGGTGCCCGTGTCATCGGCGCCCATGAAGTGGCGCCCGACCTGGTCGCAACTCTTGGTGCTCTGACTACGGTCGAGCCTGATGCCGCCAGCCGGCGCGACATCGCCGCGGGAAGGGAAGCTGCTTTGGCCCTCGGCCGGCTAGATCTGGGTCAAGCCGCAGTTGCAATTGGCGGTCGGGTCGTGGCGCTCGAGGGCGTCGAGGGCACCGACGAGATGCTCGCACGCGTCGCCGATCTGCGGTGCCGCGGCCGGCTTTCCACTTCGCGCAAAGGCGTACTGGTCAAATTCTGCAAGCCCGGTCAGGATGAACGCGCAGATCTGCCGACGATCGGTGCCGGCACGGTGAAAGGTCTCATCGAGGCTGGACTTGCCGGCGTTGCCGTGGAAGCGGGACGATCCTTGCTGCTGGAGCGCGAAGCCGCCATCTCGGCTGCCAATGAAGCTGGCATCTTCATCGCTGGCGTGACGCGGGAGGATTGATGATCGACCGGGCCATGACATCCCGCCGCGTCAAAGTCGCGATCATCGCCGGCGAGCCGTCCGGCGATCGCTTGGGCGCCGATTTGATCGCTGCCATGAAGATGCAGGCGGGTGACCGCTCGATCGAACTCGTCGGCATCGGCGGCGAGGAAATGCAAGGCGAGGGTCTGGTCTCGCTGTTCGACTACTCGGAGCTCTCCATCGTCGGGGTGAGCGCCGTCGTCGCGAAGCTGCCGAAACTTTTATGGCGCATCCGCCAAGCAGCCGATGCGATCGTCGAGGCCAAGCCCGACGTCCTGATCATCATCGACAGCCCGGATTTCACGCACCGCGTCGCCCGTCGCGTGAAGGCACGGCTGCCCGATCTGCCGGTCGTCGACTATGTGTGCCCGACCGTATGGGCATGGAAGCCGGAGCGCGCGCCGGCGATGCGCGGCTATATCGACCACGTGCTGTCGGTCTTTCCATTCGAGCCTCAGGTTGTCGCGGCTCTTGGTGGCCCACCGACCACCTATATCGGCCACCGATTGGTGTTCGACATGGGACTGCTGTCGGCGCGGGCCGAGCAGCTGGACCGCCGGCGCAAGCAGCAGCTGACCGGTCTCTGCATGCTGCTGCCCGGTTCGCGCAAGTCGGAACTGACGCGTCTGCTGCCCGTCTTCGCCGAGGCCGCAGCCGAGCTCTCTGCTTTGCGTCCGGGTGTGCGGTTTATCCTTCCGACGATTGCGCGCCACCAAGCATTCGTTGCCGAGCAGGTCGCGACCTGGCCGGTCAAGGTTGAGGTCGTCGTGGGTGAAGGCGCGAAATGGGGCGCTTTCGCTCAATCCGACGCCGCGCTTGCTGCCTCCGGCACCGTGCTTTTGGAACTGGCACTGGCCGGCGTTCCTTGCGTCTCGGCGTACAAGCTCGACCCTCTGGCCAAACTGCTGATCTCGAAGATCACCGGCTGGAGCGCCGCGCTGCCGAACCTCATCGCGGATTATCCCGTCATACGCGAGTTCTTCAACGATCAGGCCCGTGGCAACCGGCTGGCTCGCGAGACCTTGCGTCTGATGGATCACACGATCGAGCGCAAGGCCATGCTGGAGGGGTTCGATACCGTCCGCAGGGCCATGTCGGTGACCCGGACACCGGGCGAGCACGCAGCCGAAATCGTGCTCCGTTTCATCGATCGTCCAAACGTGACCGGCGAACCTCCCGCAATTGCGCATTGAATGCGCAATCCCTACATAAAGGCCGGGAAAAGCACCGTTCGAGAGCCCTCGAAATTGGCTTTGACCGCACCGTTTCGCTATAAACGGCAAGCCGAATCTGACCTTAGAGAACGTGATCCATTTTGACTGAGATAGTTCCCCCCGGCGGGCCGCAGGGCCCATCTGGCATAGAGCCGGTTTCGATCGTCGACGAGATGCAGCGCTCCTATCTCGATTACGCCATGAGCGTGATCGTGTCGCGCGCATTGCCCGACGTGCGCGACGGCCTGAAGCCGGTGCATCGGCGCATCCTCTATGCGATGCACGAGAGCGGTTATCACTGGAACAGGAAATACGTGAAGTCGTCGCGCATCGTCGGCGACGTCATGGGTAAATACCACCCGCACGGCGACAGCGCGATCTATGACGCCATGGTGCGCATGGCGCAGCCCTGGTCGCTGCGCGCGATGCTCATCGACGGGCAGGGCAATTTCGGTTCGATCGATGGCGATCCGCCGGCGGCCATGCGTTACACCGAAGCGCGGCTGGCGAAGCTCGCGCATGAGCTTCTTGAAGACATCGACAAGGACACGGTCGATTTCCAGGAAACCTACGACAGCTCCGGCTCCGAGCCGAAGGTGCTGCCGGCGCGGTTTCCGAACCTGCTGGCCAACGGCGCAGGCGGCATCGCCGTCGGCATGGCGACGAACATTCCACCGCACAATATCGGTGAACTGGTCGACGGCTGCATCGCGCTGATCGACGATCCGTCGCTCGATCTGATCCAGCTGATGGAGTTCATTCCTGGTCCGGATTTCCCGACGGGCGGCATCATCCTCGGACGCTCCGGCATTCGCAGTGCGTTCGAGACCGGCCGTGGCTCGGTCGTCATGCGCGGAAAGGTGCATATCGAACAGATCCGCGGCGACCGCGAAGCGATCATCATCACCGAAGTTCCCTATCAGGTGAACAAGGCTTCGATGATCGAAAAGATGGCCGAGCTGGTGCGCGACAAGCGCATCGAGGGCATCTCCGACCTGCGCGACGAATCTGACCGTCAGGGTTACCGCGTCGTGGTCGAGTTGAAGCGCGACGCCAACGCCGATGTGATCTTGAACCAGCTGTATCGCTACACGCCCCTGCAGACCTCCTTTGGCTGCAACATGGTGGCGCTGAACGGCGGCAAGCCGGAGCTGATGAACCTGATGGACATGCTGAGGGCGTTCATCGCCTTCCGCGAGACCGTCATCTCCCGGCGCACCAAGTTCCTGCTGCGCAAGGCACGCGATCGCGCGCATGTGCTCGTCGGCATGGCGATCGCCGTCGCCAATATCGATGAAGTCATCCACCTGATCCGCAACGCACCGGACCCGCAGGCTGCACGCGAGCAGCTGATGGAGCGCCGCTGGCCGGCCAAGGACGTTGCGCCGCTCATCCGGCTCATCGACGACCCGCGCCATCGCATCAACGAGGATGGCACCTACAATCTCTCCGAAGAGCAGGCGCGCGCCATTTTGGAGCTGCGTCTTCAGCGCCTCACCGCGCTTGGCCGTGAGGAAATCGACGACGAGCTGAACAAGATCGGCGAGGAGATCAAGGATTACCTCGATATCCTGTCGTCGCGCATTCGTATCCGCGAGATCATCAAGCAGGAACTGCGCGACGTCAAAGACGAGTTCGGCACGCCGCGGCGGACCGAGCTCGGCGATGGCGGCCCCGACATGGACGATGAGGACCTCATCGCCCGCGAAGATATGGTCGTTACCGTATCGCACTCCGGCTACATCAAGCGCGTGCCGCTTGCGACCTATCGGGCGCAGCGCCGCGGCGGCAAGGGCCGCTCCGGTATGTCGACGCGCGACGAGGATTTCGTCACGCGCCTCTTCGTCGCCAACACGCACACGCCGGTGCTGTTCTTCTCTTCGCGTGGCATCGTCTACAAGGAAAAGGTCTGGCGCCTGCCGATCGGCACGCCGCAGTCTCGCGGCAAGGCGCTGATCAACCTCCTTCCCATCGAGCATGGCGACCGCATCACTGCGATCATGCCGCTGCCCGAGGATGAGGAAAGCTGGGGCAATCTCGACGTGATGTTCTCCACCACGCGGGGAACGGTCCGTCGCAACAAGCTGTCGGATTTCGTCCAGGTGAACCGCAATGGCAAGATCGCCATGAAGTTCGACGACGAGAGCGATCAGATCCTGAACGTCGAGACCTGCACCGAGCATGACGACGTCGTTCTAACGACCGCGCTTGGGCAGTCGATCCGCTTCCCGACGACGGACGTGCGTGTCTTCGCAGGCCGCAATTCGATCGGCGTTCGCGGCATCTCGCTGGCTGACAGCGATCATGTGATCTCGATGGCGATCCTGTCGCATGTGGATGCCGACCCGGCCGAGCGCGCTGCCTTCCTGAAGCGGGCAACGGCGGAACGGCGCTCGGCGAACGGTGACGAGGAAGAAGTCACGCTGGTGGGAGAAGACGTCGTCGAAGCCGTCGATCTGAATAATGAGCGGTTCGAGGAGCTGAAGGCCCGCGAACAGTTCGTTCTGACCGTCAGCGCCAAGGGCTATGGCAAACTGTCATCGTCCTATGATTTCCGCATCTCCGGACGTGGCGGCAAGGGCATCCGGGCAACCGACATCGCCAAGATCGGCGAGATCGGCGAACTCGTGGCCTTCTTCCCGGTCGAGCGTGGCGATCAGATCATGCTGGTCTCCAATGGCGGCCAGTTGATCCGGGTACCCGTCAGCGGCATCCGCATCGCCAGCCGTGCGACCAAGGGCGTCACGATCTTCTCGACCTCGAAGGACGAGCGCGTGGTTTCGGTCGAGCGCATCAGCGAGCCGGAGCCGGGAGCCGTCGACGAAGTGCTCGAGGAGGCAGCCGAGGCGGATGCACTCGAGGAAATCGCGCGCGAGAGCGAAACCGACGACGAGAGCGGCAGCGGAGAAGAGACGGGCAGCAGCGAAGAATAAGCTGCTGTATCTGTCATCGGAATACAAAAAACCGGTCGCGGAGGGAACGCGACCGGTTTTTGATGTGTCCTTGTCGGGGCAGGGAAACCCAAACTTCGGACTGGAGGTCAGTCAGTCGTTTTGCCCTGGGGCAAAGTCTAAAAGCGGCGCGTGGTCCGCGCTCTTGCTCTTGCTTGTTTTGCTTCCCGTCTCATCTGCGACAGCATTGCCGCCACATCTGTGATCAACACGCACGCAATAAAAGCGGCAAAAATGGTTAGGGTCGTCAGCATGGCGTGCTCTTTTAAGCTTGAGCTCAATAGTATTGGTGACGAACCGGGTTACGCACAGACTTGGACTGCCGGTTTTCGCTGCTGAGCGCCACTGCTGTGGCAACTGTCATAGCGATGAACATGACGATAGCGAGGATCAGAAGAGGCATGGTTCCAGTCTCCGTTATGCCCAGTGAACGCAGGCGTCCAAAAAAGGTTTCATTCGATACTTGGATTTTAAGCAGTGTATCGCTGAGCCAGACTTGAACGGGCCATTCATTTCGCGTTCATCGGCCACTGGAGGTCGAGGCGCCGTTGCTTGCGCGACGACCGATGGCGTGACACAAGGCACCCCAAGCCAGGGAACCACCAATGACCACTGCCTTCTATCCTGGGTCCTTCGACCCATTGACCAACGGCCATCTCGATGTGCTGCTACAGGCATTGTCACTCGGCGAAAAACTGGTCGTCGGCATTGGTATCCACCCGGGCAAGAAGCCGCTCTTCAGTTTCGAAGAACGCGCCGATCTCATTCGCGCGTCCCTGAAGGAAGTCCTGCCGGACGCTTTGTCCCGCGTCACGGTCGTCGATTTTGGAAATCTCGTTGTGGATGCGGCGCGTGAGAATGGCGCATCGATCCTGATCCGCGGCCTGCGCGATGGGACCGACTTCGACTACGAGATGCAGATGGCCGGCATGAACCGCCAGATGGCGCCCGATATCCAGACTGTGTTTCTGCCGGCCGGCGCTTCGTCCCGGCCGATTACGGCCACATTGGTGCGCCAGATCGCTTCGATGGGTGGCGATGTCAGTGCTTTCGTTCCGGGTTCGGTTCGATCGGCTTTGGCTGCGCGTTTCCCTGCCCAAGACCGAAATTGACACAATTGGAGATTGCCTGATGAAATTCGTGCTGGCCGCGACAACCGCACTTATGTTGGGAGGCCTTTCGGCCATTGCACAGGAAAGCGGCGCACAAGAGGCCGCCGGCGATCTCGTCATCGAATTGAAGGATGGCGTCGTGCGCGTCGACCTGCTCGACGACGTGGCGCCGCAGCACACGCAGCGCCTGCGCGACCTCGCCACTGCCGGCGAATACGACAACGTCGCTTTTCACCGCGTGATCGACGGCTTCATGGCCCAGACGGGCGATGTGGAGTTCGGTGACCTGACCGATGGCTATATGGCGCCTCGCGCCGGCACCGGCGGCTCCGACCTACCGAACCTTCCCGCTGAGTTTTCCGATGTGCCTTTCGAGCGTGGCGTTGTCGGCATGGCGCGTTCGCAGGACCCGAACTCGGCCAATTCGCAGTTCTTCATCATGTTCGACGAAGGCTCGTTCCTGAACGGCCAGTACACGGTCGTCGGCCGCGTGACGGAAGGCATGGACTATGTGGACGCGATCAAGAAGGGTGATCAGGCAGCCAACGGCTCCGTCGATAGCCCGGACCGTATGATCAGCGTGCGCGTCGAATAATCAGCGTCACAGATCAAAAACAGGAGAGACCCATGGCCGAGATCAAGGATCCGGAAAACGCACTCGTGATGGAAACGACCAAGGGCAGGGTCGTGATCGAACTCTTGCCGGACCTCGCGCCCGAGCACGTCAAGCGCATCAAGGAGCTTGCCCGCGAGACTGCTTATGACGGCGTCGTCTTCCACCGGGTCATCGATGGCTTCATGGCACAGACCGGCGACGTGAAATTCGGAAAGAGCGGCGGCAAGGACTTCAACCCGGGCCGTGCCGGCATGGGTGGTTCCGACAAGCCGGACCTGAAGGCGGAATTCTCGAACGTCAGCCATGTGCGCGGCACCTGCTCGATGGCCCGCTCGCAGAGCCCGAATTCGGCCAACTCGCAATTCTTCATCTGCCTGGCCGATGCTCCTTGGCTCAACAAGCAGTATTCCGTCTGGGGTCAGGTGCTGGAAGGCATGGATGTCATCGACCTGATCAAGAAGGGCGAGCCCGTTCGCGACCCCGACCAGATCGTTTCGCTGCGGGTTGCCGCAGACGCATGATGCTTCCGCGCTTCGCTCTCCTGGTCCTCGCATTCTCGGCGATGGCGCCGGCCGCCCACGCGACCGGCACGATCACCTGCGCCGATCAGGACGACCGCGTGGCGCTGGAGCTTTCGATCGGCTCCTTGCCGGTCCTCAAGGTGGTCGGCGGCTCCATTGCCGTCGACGACCGGATGATTTCGATCGGCGATGAGGGCGCGGACGCATTCGCCGTCGGCCAGGCCTTCCGCGCTGACGGGCGGCTGATGGTGGATTTCACCGACACGAATATCGAGGCCGTGACGGCGCGATTGCGCCTCGAAGAGACTGGAGAGTCACGCGATTTCGTGACGGCCGGGACGTTCCAGCTTGTCGGTACGGGTGCCTACGCCGTGACCTGCGTCGGACCTTGATCCATGCGCGTCGATCTCTTCGATTTCGATCTGCCCGATGAGCGGATCGCCCTTCGCCCGGCCGTACCGCGCGACAGCGCCAGGCTTCTGGGCGTCGATCCGCATGCTCAGGCACCGCTGAGTGACCATATCGTCAGCGATCTTCCATTGTTGCTCGAGTCGGGCGATGCACTCGTCTTCAACGACACCAAGGTCATCCCCGCGCAATTCGAGGGTCTGCGACGTCGACCGGGTCCGGAAGGCGCCGATGTCACCGTCAGCGTCTCGGCGACCTTGCACATGCGCGCCGCATCCAACCGGTGGTGGGCATTCCTGAAACCCGGCAAGCGCGTGAAGCAGGGCGACCGGATTGAATTCGGCGGCTCCACAGGAACTTGCCTTGTGGGCCGTCTCGATGCCACCGTGATCGAGAAGGGCGAGGGCGGCGAAGTCTTGCTCGCTTTCGATCTTGACGGGCCGGCGCTCGACGAAGCGATCATGTCCGTCGGCCACGTGCCTTTGCCGCCCTATATCGCCTCCAAACGTCCCGAAGATGCGCAGGATCGCGCCGATTATCAGACGATCTATGCGCGTGAAGACGGAGCCGTCGCCGCGCCGACCGCCGGTCTGCATTTCACCGATGCTTTGTTGAGCGCCCTGGAAGACCGAGGAATCGAACGGCACTTCGTGACCTTGCATGTCGGGGCAGGGACGTTTCTTCCCGTAAAGGCAGAAACGACCGAAGATCACCGCATGCACTCTGAGATCGGTCATGTATCAGCGGCGACCGCCGAGGCTTTGAACGCGGTCCGCGCCCGTGGCGGGCGGATCGTTTCGGTCGGCACGACCTCGCTGCGGCTTCTGGAAAGTGCCGCCAGCGAAGATGGAAAGATCCAGCCTTGGTCGGGTGCGACCGACATCTTCATCACGCCCGGCTATCGCTTCCGTGCCGTCGACATGCTGATGACCAATTTCCACCTGCCGCGCTCGACGCTCTTCATGCTGGTCTCCGCCTTTGCCGGGCTGGACACGATGCGGGCGGCTTACGCGCACGCCATCGCCAAAGAGTACCGCTTCTATTCCTACGGCGATTCCTCGCTGCTCAAGAAAGCCGACCATGAGTGACGTCTTCCGCTTCGATATCGCCGCGACCGACGGGGCGGCGCGCACAGGCGCGATATCGATGCCGCGCGGCACGGTCCGCACGCCGGCCTTCATGCCGGTCGGCACCGCCGGCACCGTCAAGGCGATGTATCTCGACCAGGTGCGCGACCTCGGCGCCGATATCATCCTCGGCAACACTTACCATCTGATGCTGCGGCCGGGTGCCGAGCGCGTTGCGCGGCTCGGCGGCCTGCACGACCTGATCCGTTGGCCGCACCCGATCCTGACGGATTCGGGCGGATTCCAGGTGATGTCGCTCTCCGGCCTGCGCAAGCTGGATGAGCAGGGCGTCACGTTCCAATCGCATGTCGATGGCAGTCGCCACCACATGAGCCCGGAGCGATCGATCGAGATCCAGGGTCTGCTCGGATCGGACATCCAGATGCAGCTCGACGAATGTGTGGCTCTTCCTGCCAAGCGTTCCGAGGTCGAGCGCGCCATGGACATGTCCGTTCGTTGGGCCGAACGCTGCAAGACGGCATTCGGCGATCAACCCGGCAAGGCGATGTTCGGCATCGTGCAGGGTGGCGACCAGCCCGATCTGCGCGTCAAATCGGCTGAGGCGCTGAAGGCGCTCGACCTCAAGGGTTATGCCGTCGGCGGTCTTGCTGTGGGTGAACCGCAAGACGTGATGCTGGCCATGCTTGAAACGACGTGCCCCGTGCTGCCCAGCGAGAAGCCGCGCTATCTCATGGGCGTCGGCACGCCCGACGACATCATCAAGTCGGTTGCCCGCGGCATCGACATGTTCGACTGCGTGATGCCGACGCGCGCCGGCCGTCATGGTCTGGCATTCACGAGACGGGGCCGCATCAATCTGCGCAACGCTCGCCATGCGGAAGACACGAGGCCGCTGGACGAGGAGTCCTCATGCCCGGCGAGCCGAGACTATTCGCGCGCCTATCTGCACCATCTCGTGCGCGCCAACGAGGCACTGGGCGGCATGCTGCTCACTTGGAACAACCTTGCTTACTACCAGGACCTGATGCGCGAAATTCGCCAGGCGATCGCCGAGGGCCGTTTCGCCGACTTCATGGCCGAGACGCAGGACGAATGGGCGCGCGGAGATATCGCGCCCCGCTGATCAAGCGTCAGGTCTGCGGCGCGGCGGACTTCACCATCTGCACGCCGTTGATCTTGAAGATGCCATCCTCCTGCTTCTTGAGAATGTAAAGCGCCGTCCAGTCATCCCCGTCGGGCCCGGCGATCAGCACCTCCTGCGCGATGCGGTCGCCTTCGAGCGGACGGGACCGACCAAAGGCGAAATTGTTGGGACGATAAACCGGCGCATAGCTGCTCTGGACCATCTGGAAGAAGCGATCCTTGTCGACGAACATCGTCTGAATCTCGGGCGCAGCGTGGAAATAGGCGGCATCGGCGTCGTCGTTGAGGAAAGCCGCAATCTGACTTTCGATGACCGCCTGAGCCTCCTCGACATCGTCCGCCAAAGCCGGAAGAGGAGCGAGAGGCAAGGCGGCAAGCAGCAGGCCAATGAATGCAGTCTTGATGCGCATGGTGACCTCCAGCAGGGGCTGATGATGGAAGGATAGGCGAGTCCCAGCGCGGGGGAAGTGCCCGACGGACATATTCGAGAGCACCCTATGGCGAGTGTGCAGCGCCTCTCCGAAACCCCTTTGATTTCCCGATGGTTTTTGCGGCGCGTGCGGTTCGGGAAGAAATCGTTCGCTTTTCCCGACAGAGATGAAAAGCGCATCCGGCAGGACTTTTGCGAACGCATTCCTGTTTCTTCTTTGCAGCGCGGCTCTCCGGCACAATGCACGCTAGATCAATAGGAGTGCATCGTGGCGGACCGCCAACAACAGCTCAGCGTCTTTCCGGCCTTTTTCAAGGTCGAGGACCGCGTTGTCGCGATCTTCGGAAACGGCGCCGAAGCTTTTGCCAAGACGCGGCTGTTGCTGAACACCCGCGCCGACATCCGCGTTTATGCCGAGGCGCCGGAGGCGGACTTCGCGCGCTTCATTCGTGAAAATGCCGTTGCACACGTTGCCGCGAGCTTCTCTCGTGATGCGATCGAGAATGCTGTTCTCGTTTTCGCTGCGACCGGTGATGCAGCCGAAGATCAGCGGATCGTTGCGGAAGCGCGCGCGCTGCGCATCCCGGCAAACGCCGTCGACCAGCCCGAAGAATGCGACTTCTATACGCCGGCTCTGGTCAACCGCGCGCCGGTGGCCGTGGCGATCGGCACCGAAGGCGCCGGGCCGGTCCTCGGCCAGATGATCCGCTCGCGCATCGACCAGATGCTGTCGCCGTCGCTTGGCGCGCTCGCTCGTTTGGCAGCGAGCTATCGCATTGCCGTGGACCGCTTGATGCCGCGTGGTGTTGCCCGCCGCATTTTCTGGCGCCGTTTCTTCGAAGGCGGCGTTGCCGACCACGTCTCTCGTGGTGATCTTTCCCAGGCCCGACGCGAAGCCACACGCATGCTCCGCCAGCGCGAGGATGTCGAAGGCCACGTCTGGCTGGTCGGCGCAGGTCCGGGCGCGGTCGATCTTCTGACCCTGCGCGCGCAGCGGGTGATGATGGAAGCCGACGCCATTGTTTACGACGCGCTTGTGCCTCAGGCGATCGTCGACATGGGCCGTCGCGATGCCGACCGGTTTTCCGTGGGCAAGCGCAAGGGCTGCCATTCCAAGTCGCAGAACGAGATTAATGCACTTCTTGTCGAGCTTGCTTCCTCTGGCAAGCGCGTGGTCCGGCTGAAATCCGGCGATCCGCTGGTCTACGGGCGCGCTGCTGAGGAAATGGCCGCATTGCGTGATGCCGGGATCGGTTATGAAATCGTTCCGGGCATCACATCCGCATTCGCTGCAGCGGCCGACTTCGAACTTCCGCTGACGCTGCGTGGCGTCGCATCCTCGATGGTTTTCACGACCGGCCATGATCTTCAGGGCGAGACGCTGCCCGACTGGGCGAGCCTGGCGTGCTCGGGTGCGACGATTGCCGTCTATATGGGCCGAACCGTTGCCGCCGACGTGGCGCGCCGGCTGGTCGCAGCAGGCATGTCGCCCGATACGACGGTTGCTGTGATCGAGAATGCCAGCCGCTCGGATCGGCGGCTCTTCCACGGCGTCCTGGCCGATCTTCCCGCGATCCAGGATCGCAGCGATCTGACCGGTCCCGTCATGGTCATCATCGGCGACGCTGTTGCCGGCGCCAATTTTGCAAATTCAACGCTGCTGGATCCGCTCATGGCGGCCAGCGAAGCGGCATAAGGATAAGAAAAGGAGTGCACGCATGGCTCTCAAGGTTCTCACCGCCAATCGGCTCAGCGACGGCATCGCCGTCTGGCTCGGCGCCGATGGTTCCTGGCAGGAAACGATCGACGAGGCTTTCGTCGCGCGCCACGAGGCAGCGCTGACGGGCCTTCAGGATGCCGAGAAAGTGGCGGCATTCGACATCCAGGTCGTCGACGTGACGCTGGTCGATGTCGAGGAACGTGACGGACACCTTTATCCGCTTCGCTTGCGTGAGCGCATCCGCGCAGCAGGCCCGACCGTACGCCTCGATCTTGGCAAGCAGGCCGAAACGCTTGCAGATGATGCCGCTGCAATCGCAGCCTGAAGGACGCTTCGCATGTATCGTTACGATGAATTCGACCACGCTTTCGTGCGCGAGCGGGTCGAGCAGTATCGCGACCAGGTCGACCGTCGCGTCTCCGGCGAGATCACCGAGGACCAGTTCAAGCCGCTGCGGCTGATGAATGGCGTGTATCTGCAGCTGCATGCCTACATGCTGCGCGTGGCGGTTCCATACGGAACGCTGTCGTCGACGCAGATGCGCAGGCTCGCGCATATCGCCCGCGTCTACGACCGGGGCTACGGCCATTTCACCACGCGCCAGAACATCCAGTACAACTGGCCGAAACTGGTCGACACGCCTAAGATTCTTGAAGAGCTGGCCGAAGTCGAGATGCACGCCATCCAGACCTCGGGCAACTGCATTCGTAATGTTACGGCCGATCACTTTGCCGGCGTCGCTGCCGACGAGGTCGCCGATCCGCGGCCCTATGCCGAAATCCTGCGCCAGTGGTCGTCGGTTCATCCGGAATTCTCGTTCCTGCCGCGCAAGTTCAAGATCGCGGTCACGGGCGCCGAGCGCGATCGCGCCGCGATCCAGACGCATGATATCGGATTGCACCTGAAGAAGAACGATGCAGGCGAGCTCGGTTTTGCGGTCTATATCGGCGGTGGGCAGGGCCGTACGCCCATGGTCGCGAAGCTGATCCGCGAATTCCTGCCGGAGAGCGAATTGCTGTCTTACACGACGGCGATCCTGCGCGTTTACAATCTCTTCGGTCGCCGCGACAACAAGTACAAGGCGCGCATCAAGATCCTCGTCCATGAGACCGGGACCGAGGAACTGACGGCGCAGATCGAAGCGGAGTGGGAAAAGCTGCGTGCCGGCGAGCTTGCGTTGCCGGATGCGGATATCGCAGCGATCACAAGCTATTTTGCCATGCCCAATCTGCCGGAGCGTTCCGAAGGGTGGGCTCTGCTGGCAGCCGAGAAGAAGCGTTACGCACTATTTGCCGCCTGGGTGCAGCAGAACGTGACGGCGCACAAGAACCCTGATTACGGCGTCGTGACAATTTCGCTGAAGCCGATCGGTGGCATTCCTGGCGATGCGTCCGACGTGCAGATGGACCTGATCGCCGATATCGCCGAAGCCTACAGCCATGACGAGATCCGCGTGACGCACGAGCAGAACCTCGTGCTGCCTCACGTTGCGCTTGCCGATCTGAAGGCCGTCTATGACCGCCTGGCCGGTGCGGAGCTTGCGACCGCCAACAACAACCTGATCACCGACATCATTGCATGCCCGGGTCTCGACTATTGTGCTCTGGCAAACGCCCGCTCGATCCCTGTCGCCCAGGAAATCTCCAACCGTTTCGGCAGTGCCGAGCGGCAGTTGGAGATCGGCGAGTTGAAGATCAAGATTTCGGGCTGCATCAACGCCTGCGGCCACCACCATGTGGGCCACATCGGTATTCTCGGCGTCGAGAAGAAGGGTGCTGAGCTCTACCAGATCACGCTAGGCGGCTCGGCAGACAACGAGACGTCGATCGGTGAGATCGTCGGTCGCGGCTTTGAGCCTGAGAAGATCACCGATGCGATCGAGACGGTTGTCGACACCTATCTCGGCCTGCGCACCTCGCCGGAAGAGACCTTCATCCAGGCGTACCGCCGCGTCGGGGCGCAGCCCTTCAAGACAGCGCTCTATGGTGAGCCGGCCAAGGCGGCGTGAGGACAGGTGATGACTGAAGTAAAAGTCTGGACGGAGCAGGGCTTCGTCGCCAACGATCCCTGGCAGATCGTCGAGTTTCAGGACGAGTTGCCGGAGGGCGACGTGATCGTTCCTCTGGAAGCATTCGTTGCGCTCTCCGACGAGCAGCGGCACGGCGTTGGCTTCGAACCCGGGCGCAACACGCGCCGCATCGGCGTGTTGATTTCACCCGATGACGAGCCCGAGACGATCGCCGACATGCTTGGCCAGATCGCCCTGGTCGCGATCGATTTTCCGAAGTTCTCCGATGGCCGCGGCTTCTCGCATGCCGCGATGCTGCGCGAGCAATTGGGGTATAGAGGCGAGATTCGCGCCGTCGGTGACGTGCTCATCGATCAGATACCGCTCATGCGTCGCGTCGGCTTCGACAGCTTTTCGGTGAAAAGCGCGACGACCCTGAAGCGTCTTGAGGAGGGCCGTCCCGGCGGTATATCTCTCCACTATCAACCGACTGCGAAGGACGCGCAGGCCGGACAAGGCTATAGCTGGCGGCGACGCTCCGCCTGAATCCCGTTCCGTTCCGTAAAGGCGATCCGATGCACATCAATGTCACCGATCAGGACGGCGTCCAGCACCGTCTCGAGGCTCTCGAAGGCTTCCGGGTGATGGAAATCATCCGCGACTGGGGCTTGAACATCAACGCCGAATGCGGCGGCGCCTGCGCTTGCGCGACGTGCCACGTCTATGTCGCCGATGAATGGCTCGATCGTCTCTACCCGCAGGAAGACGAGGAAGTCGACATGCTCGACGCCGCCTTCATGGTTGAAAACAACTCGCGCCTGTCCTGTCAGATCATCATGAGCGAAGACCTCGACGGGCTCGAGGTCACGTTGGCGCCCGGTACCGAGAAGGAAAAGGTGGCAGCCTGATCGGGTGCGCGGCAGTCGCGCCTAGCCACTGCTGGCAATTGTCATTCCATCGCGATAGTGCAACCTTCCGGCAACGATCGGGAGGGTCAGGCGATGGATTTTGCGCTAAGCGAGGAACAGCTCGCGATATTCGAAATGGCGCGCGATTTTGGCTCCGAGCGGATCGCGCCCCATGCCTCCGCCTGGGAAGACTCGGGCACCATCCCGAAAGATGTGCTGAAGGATGCCGCCGCCCTTGGGCTTGCTGCGATCTACGTCCGTGAAGAGAATGGTGGTTCCGGCCTCACGCGGCTCGACGCCGCTCTGATCTTCGAAGCGCTCTCGATGGCCTGTCCGTCCGTCGCCGCCTTTTTGTCCATCCACAACATGTGCGCCTGGATGATCGATCGATTCGGTGACGAGGCGACGCAGGGACGTTGGCTGGCGCCGCTCGCCCGCATGGACGTGATCGCGTCCTATTGCCTGACGGAACCCAACTCCGGCTCTGATGCCGCCGCACTCGCCACGCGGGCCGAGCGCATGGGCGACACATTGCGCCTCAACGGTACCAAGTCTTTCATCTCGGGCGGCTCCTATTCCGATCTCTACATCGTCATGGCACGCACCGGCCAAACGGGACCGTCCGGCATCTCCGCTGTCATCGTGGAGGATGGAGCGCCGGGACTGTCTTTTGGCGCTCTGGAAAAGAAGATGGGATGGCGAGCACAGCCAACGAGCGAAGTGCGGTTCGATGATTGTGATGTGCCGGCTAACAATCTTCTGGGCAAAGAAGGCGAGGGCTTCAAATATGCGATGGCCGGTCTGGACGGCGGGCGGCTGAACATCGCAGCCTGTGCCTTGGGGGCGGCCCAAACTGCGCTCGACAAGGCGCTGGCCTATACCGGCGAACGCAGGGCTTTCGGCCAGACGCTGGATCAGTTCCAGGGCCTGCAGTTCCGCCTTGCCGATATGGAAACTGAGTTGCAGGCCGCGCGGATCTTCTTGCGCCAGGCTGCCTGGAAACTGGATCAGGGTGCGCCGGACGCAACCAAATTCTGCGCCATGGCCAAGCGATTCGTTACGGACACGGCATTTGAGGTCGCCAACCAGGCGCTGCAGCTGCACGGCGGCTATGGCTATTTAGCCGACTATGGGATCGAGAAGATCGTCCGCGATCTCCGGGTCCACCAGATCCTCGAAGGCACCAACGAGATCATGCGCCTCATCACCGCTCGTGCGCTGTTGAAGGAACGCGGACATTGAGCGAAGCGCCTGAAGTCATCATCCGCAAGCAGGGGCGGGCAGGGCGCATTACGCTCAATCGCCCCCATGCTCTCAATGCGCTGACCCATGCGATGGCGCTCGCCATCGAACATGCGCTGCTGATCTGGCGGGACGACCCGGATGTGGCGCTGGTCATCGTCGACGCCGCCGGCGAGAAGGCCTTCTGCGCCGGTGGCGACATTCAGGATCTGTATCGATCCGGCATGGCCGGGGACTTTGAGCACGGCCGACGCTTCTGGAGCGACGAATACCGCCTGAATGCGCTGATCGCCCATTACCCGAAGCCATATGTCGCGTTGATGGATGGCATCACGCTCGGCGGTGGCGTCGGCATCGGCGCCCATGGCTCGCATCGGATCGTGAGCGAACGCACGATGCTCGCCATGCCCGAATGCGGCATCGGGCTCGTGCCGGATGTTGGCGGCTCGTTCATTCTCGGCCATGCGCCCGGCCGGATGGGCCTCTATCTCGGGCTCACCGGCATGCGCCTGAAGGCCGATGGCGCGATCTACACGGGCTTTGCCGATCATCTGGTCCCGCACGAGCGTCTTGCCGATCTGGTGGCGGCCCTCTGTGAAGGCGGGGACGCATCCGCGATCAGCGATTATCGCGCCGACCCGGATGACGGCAATCTGCGCTCCATTGCGCATGAGGTCGACGAAGCATTCGAGGGCACCGATCCAGTCGTGCATCTGCAGCGCCTCGACGCAGCATCGGCGGACGGCAACTGGCAGCAGGACGCTGCGAAAGCGATCAGGCGCGCAAGCCCGCTTTCGGTCCAGTGCACGACCCTGATCATTGCAGCAGCTGCCGGCTTTTCAGACGTCGGTGATGCTCTGCGCCAGGAATACCGGTTCGTGTGGCGTTGCATGGAGCAGGGAGATTTTCTCGAAGGCGTGCGCGCCCAACTGATCGACAAGGATCGCAATCCGCGATGGCGCCATGCGAGCCTTGAAGAAGCGGCCGGCGAGGCTGCCGCGATGCTGGCGCCGCTCGGTGACGATGAACTGATAATTTGACTGAAGAAGACGAGAAGGGGTCGATCATGCGCGTCGGTTTTATAGGACTTGGCAACATGGGTGCGCCGATGGCCACCAATCTGGTCAAGGCTGGCCACGAAGTCACCGGCTTCGACGTGGCCGGCGTTCAGATCGATGGCGTGCGGTCAGCCACCTCCGCCGCGGAGGCTGCGCGTGATCAGGACGTGGTGATCACCATGCTGCCGAGCGGCAGCATCCTACAATCCGTCTACGCCGAGATCGTTCCGGCTGCCCGCAAGGGGGCGTGTCTCATCGACTGCTCGACGGTGGATGTGGAGAGCGCGCGGGCAGCTCACGCCGCTGCAGAGGCTGCCGGGCTCCTCAGCGTCGACGCACCCGTCTCAGGCGGTGTGGGCGGTGCCGCGGCGGGCACGCTCACTTTCATGGCGGGCGGAACGGACGAAGCGTTCGGCGTGGCACTGCCGCTCTTCGAGATCATGGGCAAAAAGGCGGTGCATTGCGGTGCAGCCGGGGCCGGCCAGGCCGCGAAGATCTGCAACAACATGATCCTCGGCATTTCGATGATCGGCGTATGCGAAGCCTTTGTGTTGGCAGACAAGCTTGGCCTGTCGCGCCAGAGCGTGTTTGACGTGGTGTCCACCTCGTCCGGCTCCTGCTGGTCGATGAACACCTATTGCCCGGCACCGGGCATAGGCCCGCAAAGTCCTGCCGATAACAACTACCGACCCGGCTTTGCGGCGGAACTCATGCTGAAGGATCTGAAATTGTCCCAGGCGGCGGCACAAGCTGTCGATGCGGCAACGCCCATGGGCGAACGGGCAACGGAGCTGTATGAGGCCTTCGTTGCCGAAGGCGGCAAGGGCCGGGATTTCTCAGCGATGATCGAAGCGTTGGCGGGCCAATCCCGCCGTTGACCGGCGAGATTGAAGTTGGATGTATTGGCTTTGCGGCAATCAGGCCGCGCGCAGCACCGCATTCAAGGCGTCCAGGTCGACGACGGCCTCACGCACGACGAGCCGATGAATTTCGTCGGGTTCGCACCCGTCCTGTCTCAGGCGCTGGACAATGGCCTGCAGGGTCTTGTCATCCGTAACGCGTGGTTTGTGGCCAATCGGCTTGCTGCGCATTCCTGATCATCCTCATCCATTTCGAGTGGTCCCGGGGGTAGGAATCAATCGAGTCCGAACTGTGTCGAGATTCTCATCATCCACAGGTCAGTTGAACCTGTGGATTCTTGAGCTAGACAACCGAGGGAGAAGGCGCGCCATGTCGTGAATCAGACATGGCGTGTCCATGTGAAGCAGTGCAGCGGGCTTGTGCTCGGCTAAAGGCCATGAACAAGCACATTTTCTTGGCAAAGAGCCCGACAACAAACGAGATTGCGATGACTCATCCTTACGTCCTGACCCTTTCCTGCACCGATCGCCCCGGCATCGTGGCGGCCGTGACGACGGAACTCGCGGCGAGCGGCTCGAACATCGCGGAAAGCGCTCAGTTTTGGGATCGCGTGACGGGCCGTTTCTTCATGCGCATTGCCTTCCATGCGCCGGATGCCATGACGAAGGACGAGATCGAACGCGCTCTGAAGCCGGCTGTCGATCGCTTCGATATGAAGACCACGATCAGCGACCAGGCGCGCCGACCGAAGATGATCGTGATGGTCTCGAAATTCGACCATGCGCTTTTGCATCTGCTCTACCAGATCCGCGTCGGTTGGCTGGATGCGGAAGTGGTTGCCGTCGTGTCGAATCACGAAACCTCACGCCGCACGGCGGAGCTCGAAAACATCCCCTATCACCACTGGCCGGTGAACAAGGAGAACAAGACCGAGCAGGAAGAGAAGCTGATTGCGCTTGTGAAGGAAACCGGCGCCGACCTCGTCGTGCTTGCCCGCTATATGCAGGTGCTGTCGGACAATCTCTCAAAACGGCTGTTCGGCAAGGTGATCAACATTCACCACTCCTTCCTGCCATCGTTCAAGGGCGCCAAGCCCTATCACCAGGCGCATGAGCGCGGCGTGAAGCTGATCGGCGCGACGGCGCATTATGTGACACCGGATCTGGATGAAGGCCCGATCATCGAGCAGGAAACCGAGCGCGTCACCCATGCGATGAGCGCCGATGATTTCGTGGCGACAGGGCGGGATATCGAAAGCCGCGTGCTCGCCCGCGCAGTCAAGATGCATCTGGAAAGTCGCGTCATGCTGAACGGGCACAAGACGGTCGTCTTCGGTTGAAGAGAAAAGAACGCCGGACGAGCAGCCCGGCGTTCTTCTTGAGGTTTGTCAGCCCATCGTGGGAATGACGAATTCAGCGCCATCCTTGATGCCCGAGGGCCAGCGCTGCGTCACCGTCTTGGTGCGCGTATAGAAGCGGAACGCGTCCGGACCATGCTGGTTCAGATCGCCGAAGCCCGAACGCTTCCAGCCACCGAAGGTGTGGTAAGCGAGCGGCACGGGAATCGGGACGTTGACACCCACCATGCCCACATTGATGCGGCTGACGAAATCGCGCGCCGCATCGCCGTCGCGGGTGAAGATCGCAACGCCGTTGCCATATTCATGCTCCATGGGCAGACGGATCGCGTCCTCGTAGTTCTTGGCGCGGACGACCGAGAGCACGGGTCCGAAGATTTCCTGGCGATAAATCTCCATGTCCGTCGTGACATGGTCGAACAGGCAGCCGCCGATGAAATTGCCGTTTTCATAGCCCTGAAGCTTGAAGTCGCGGCCGTCGACGACGAGCTTCGCACCCGCGTCCACGCCCGAATTGACGAGGCCGAGCACGCGGTCACGCGCTTCCTTCGTTACGAGCGGCCCGAAATCGACATCGTCGCCGCCGGTGTATGGGCCGATCTTCAGCGCTTCGACCATCGGCGCCAGCTTTTCGATTAGACGATCCGCCGTTTCCTGGCCAACAGGTACGGCGACCGATACGGCCATGCAGCGCTCGCCCGCCGCTCCGTAGCCTGCTCCGACCAGCGCGTTCGCCGCCTGGTCGAGATCGGCATCGGGCATGATGATCATGTGGTTCTTGGCGCCGCCGAAGCACTGGACGCGTTTGCCGTTGGAGCAGCCGCGGCCGTAGATGTATTCGGCGATTGGCGTGGAGCCGACGAAGCCGATCGCCATGATGTCCGGGTGATCGAGGATGGCGTCGACCGCTTCCTTGTCGCCATTGACGACGTTGAGGATGCCTGCTGGCAGACCCGCTTCCAGCATGAGTTCGGCGAGCATCATCGGCACTGACGGATCGCGTTCGGACGGCTTGAGGATGAAGGCGTTGCCCGCCGCAATGGCCGGGCAGAACTTCCACATCGGGATCATCGCCGGAAAATTGAAGGGCGTGATGCCGGCCACGACGCCGAGCGGCTGGCGCATGGAATAGAGATCGATGCCCGGACCGGCGCCTTCGGTGTACTCGCCCTTGAGAAGATGCGGCGCGCCGATGCAGAATTCGGCCACTTCCAGCCCGCGGATAATATCGCCCTTGGCATCCGGGATCGTCTTGCCATGCTCGCGCGACAGCATTTCGGCAAGCTTGTCCATGTCGCGGTGGAGCAGGTCGACGAACTTCATCAGAACGCGAGCGCGCCGCTGTGGGTTTGTCGCAGCCCAGGCCGGCTGCGCCTTCTTGGCGTTCTCGACCGCGCTCGCGAGATCCTCTTTCGAGGCAAGCGCCACAGTCGCATCCACCTCGCCCGTTGCCGGGTTGAAGACCTGACCGCTGCGGCCGCCGGATGCGCTGACGTGCTCGCCGCCGATGAAATGACCGATTTCCCGCATGTGTTCCTCCACTATCGCCATTGAACTGGTGAATTCTGCGCGCATTAGTGCACTATAAATTCGGCATAACAACAGCGCTGAAACCGGATCGGTTGTGCAATATTCGAAGGAGGCTTCTCGTGAACTGGGACGACGTGCGCATATTCCTGGCGGTCACGCGCCGCGGCCAGATCCTGTCGGCCGCCCGCACGCTCGGGATCAATCACGCCACCGTCAGCCGCCGGTTGACGGCGCTTGAGAAGGCGCTGGGAGCACGGCTGGTCCTGCGCCGAACCAATGGCTGTGAGCTCACCGGCGAGGGCGAAGCCTTCGTCGAAGCCGCGGAACGCATGGAGGCCGCCATGCTCACCGCGCAGGCGGGCTTTTCGGGCCAGGATGCGGCACTGTCCGGAACCGTCCGGATCGGTGCGCCGGATGGCTTCGGCATTTCGTTCCTCGCGCCACGCCTTGGTCGGCTGTTGACGCGCTATCCGGGGCTGCATGTGCAACTCGTGCCGGTGCCTCGCGTGTTCTCCTTGTCCCGCCGCGAAGCCGATATCGCGATCACCGTCGAGCGGCCGGACCAGGGCAGGGTCGTCGCGCGCAAGCTCGTCGACTATTCCCTCGGCTTTTATGCCTCGCGCGGATACGTCGCCCAGCACGGCATGCCCAAAGAGATCGAGGAGCTGAGACAGCATCGGCTGATCGGATATGTGGAAGATCTGGTCTTTTCGCGTGTGCTGAACTTCGCCGAGGAACTGCCGCGCGACGTGCGGGCGACTTTCGAGATATCGAGCGCCGTCGGTCAGGCGGAAGCCGTGCGCTCAGGCGCTGGCATCGGCATCCTGCATGATTTTACCGCTCGGCATGATCCGGATCTGGTGAACATTCTGACCGAGCACATTTTCAGGCGAGCCTACTGGATCGTCTACCACGAGAACGCGCGCGGCGTGGCGCGCGTCAAGGCCGTCAGCGATTTCGTCATGGAGGAGGTGGCAGCCGCCAGAGATGACTTTTTGCCCGATCCAGGCGCGCCGAACGATGATGTGCTTGCGGCGACGGGTTGATGTCATGGCCTCGTCTGGTAGAACCTGACCCGTGAAGCGCTTCGGGCAGCGCAGATGAACCGTCGGACCTCGGATTACGCGTGGGGTAATCTGTAGTGAGCGACGAGCAACAAGAATAAGAGCGACGTCTCGATGTTTGAGCCTAAGACCACCGTCTTCCAATCTTTCCGATTTTTGAGAATTCTCCTTTCTGTTCTTCTACTGGTCGGAACATTCGGCGCGGCCGGCATGTTGCCCGTTTCCGCCCAAGATGCCGAGCCCGCGGCCACCAATGAGGAAACGACACAAGCCGCGTCTCCTGAACTCCAGCTTCTGATCGAGGCGTTGCGCAATAACGAGAGCCGCAATCGGCTTCTGGAAGAGCTGGAAGCGGTTGCCGGTGAAGTCGAACCCGGTCCGGTCGAGACGATCGACGAAGCCCTGTTCGGCACATCAGAAACGTCGCTCGGGCGGCGAATTGCGGAGACAACGCGGTTTTTTGCTGAAAATGCGGCTGAATCTGCCGCGGCATTCGCCAATCAACTCTCGGCGGCACCGCGCATGTTCTCGGCACTGGATGCCGACCAAATCGATGTGCTGTGGCAGGCTCTGCGCGATCTCGCTTTGGTGATCGTCGCCACTTACGCGATCTTCGTCGCGCTACGCAGTTTCGCGAAGGGCTACTACCGGTCCATGGGGATCAAGTCGGCCTCCGCAACACTGTTGCAGCGCATCGTGTTCATCGTCGTGTCGGCCTTGCTGGACGTTCTGGTCGTCGTTGTCGCCTGGGCGGCTGGTTACATCATTGCCCTGACCGTCTTTGGGGAAATGGGCACCATCGGTTTGCGCCAGACGCTCTACCTCAACGCCTTCCTCATCGTTGAATTGGCGAAAGTCATCCTGCGCATCGTGCTTTCGCCGTCAGCTCCAGAGCTGCGGCTGCTGCCGGTTTCCAACAATGCCGCGATGCGGATGAACCGCGGCTTTACTTGGATCATCTCCATTCTCGGTTACGGCCAGCTGCTGCTTTTGCCGATCTTCAACCAGAGTGTCTCCCTGGCGGCCGGGCAAGCGATCTCCGCGCTGGTGGCACTGATCGCCTTGCTCATCGCCGTCGGCATGACCCTGTCCAACCGGCAGCGCGTGGCCGATTGGCTGCTGGATACGCCTGAGGATCAGCCGCGTAGCCGACACGTGCGTTTCCTGGCGCATCGCTGGCACTGGCCCGTGCTGCTCTATCTGGCGTTCCTGTTCGTGATCGTGCTGGCAAGTCCAGCCGGTGTGTTGCTGACCATTCTTGCCGCCAGCGGTCAGATCCTGCTTGCCGTCATCATCGGCTTCATGGTCTCCAACTGGATTGCACGGGCGATCGCGCGCGGTATCAGTCTGCCGGAGCGCCTCAATCAGCGCCTGCCGCTGCTCGAGCGCCGCCTCAACGCCTTCGTTCCGAAGCTGCTGACGGTGATCCGCGGCCTGATTTTCCTTGCGGTCCTGCTGTTCGTTCTCGACACGATCAATTTCTTCGATCTGCAGGGATGGATGCAAAGCCAGGTCGGCGTGCGCACCACGGCGGCTATCATTTCCGTGTTCTTCATCCTGATCTTCGCCTTCGCTGCCTGGCTCGCGTTGAACTCCTGGGTCGATTATCGCCTCAACCCCGACTACGGCCGGCCGGCGACATCGCGCGAGCAGACGCTGCTCAGCCTGCTCCGCAACGCGGCGACGATCGCAATTCTTGTGATCGGCGTGATGTTCGCGCTCTCGGAGATCGGCATCAACATCGCGCCGTTGATCGCGTCGGCGGGTGTGCTGGGCCTCGCCATTGGTTTCGGCGCACAAAAGCTCGTGCAGGACATCATCACCGGCGTCTTCATCCAGCTCGAAAACGCGGTCAATGTCGGGGACGTCATCACGGTTGCGGCGACGACCGGCACGGTCGAGCGGCTGACGATCCGCTCTGTCAGCCTTCGCGATGTCGAGGGCGCCTACCACATCATCCCGTTCTCGTCGGTCGACATGGTCACCAACTTCATGCGTGGCTTCGCCTATCACGTCGGCGATATCGGCATCGGCTATAGGGAAAATGTCGCGGAAGCGCAGGAAGCCATCATCGAGGCATTTGCCCGGCTGCGGGCCGATCCTGAGATCGCTCCGTCGATCATCGGCGACATGGAATGGTTCGGCGTCCAGTCGCTGGCAGACAGCGCCGTCATCGTGCGCGTGCGCATCAAGACTGTTCCCGGCAAGCAGTGGGCCGTCGGGCGCGCATTCAACGGCCAGATCAAGAAGATCTTCGACGAGCGCGACATCGAAATCCCGTTCCCGCATCAAACGCTGTTCTTTGGTACCGATAAAAAGGGCAACGCACCGGCAGCCCACATCCAACTGGAGAATGTGGCAAGCGGCGGAACGGCAGCTCCGGCTGCGACGACGGACGGCGCGACCTCGGCCCCGTCGAAGGAGGTCACCGTGCCACGTCGGCGCAAAAGACAAATCATCCGCGATGATGTCCCGGATGACGAAGAAAACTAGTTGGTTTGACTGATCGGCAGGGCGCGAGCCCGTTGCCGATCAGAACGCCTTGAAGGTCAGGATCGTGTGGGTGCGCTGCACCCCCTCGATCGTGTGCAGGTTCTCCGCCACGAAGTGGCCGATGTCGACTGCGTCCTCGACATAAAATTTGACGAGAAGATCGTACTGGCCGCTGACGGAATAGATCTCGGACGCGATTTCGCGCGCGGCGATTTCCGCCGCCACCTGATAGGCCTTGCCGAGCTGGCATTGGAATTCAACGAAAAAACAGCGCATGACAGGTCTCCGCTCGATCAGTCCACGCGATGAGGCCTAGCCGGTTTGCGACGGCATTTGAAGCGCCCATTGCCATCGACCCTGTCCATCATGACAAGTCGGCACGAAGCGGCTAGGGTCCGGCATTCGAAACGGGAAAGGCTGCAATGGGCATGACTGGCATCGTCATCGGCGTGATCGTCGTCGCGCTGATCCTCTACGGCATCGTCGTCTATAACGGGCTGGTGCGGGCAAGGCAGCTCGTTCAGGAGGCATGGAGCGGCATCGACGTCCAGCTTAAGCGCCGGGCCGATCTCATTCCGAACCTGGTCGAAACGGTCCGTGGCTATACCGATCACGAAGCGAACACGCTGCGCGAAGTCACTGAAATGCGTGCGCGCGCCCAGGCGGTGCCAGCCGACAACGTAAAGGGCAGGGCGGCTGCCGAAGGATTGCTGAGCCAGGCCCTCGGTCGCCTGATCGCCGTTGCCGAATCCTATCCGGACCTGAAGGCGAGCACCAATTTCAGCCAGTTGCAGACGTCGCTCGAAACACTCGAAGGCGAGATCCAGATGTCCCGGCGCTATTACAATGGCGCCGCGCGGGACTTGAACATCAAGGTTGAAAGCGTGCCGTCCAACATCGTGGCGAGCATGTTCGGCTTCGAAAAGGCCGAGTATTTCGAGATCGACGATCCGGCCGATCGGATCGTTCCCAAGGTCGCCTTTTCCTGAAATAGCCAGCGAGCCATCGACAGCATGATCGCGAAGCCCTCCTTTCTGCATCGGCTGGTTGCCGCTTTCTGCGTAGCGTTCACACTGGCTTTGATGCCGCTTGCCGCCAGTGCGCGCGAGGAAATCATCGCCTTCGATGCCGAGATCGACGTGGCGGCGGATGGTGTTCTGTCCGTCGTCGAGACCATTCGGGTCCGCGCGGAGGGCGATCTAATCCGCCGTGGCATCTACCGGGATTTTCCCCTGCGTATGGAAGATGCATCCGGCCGGCTCCGCGATGTGGGCTTCAATGTTTCAAGCGTCACGCGCGACGGCGCCGACGAGCCATACCGGGTGGAAGAAAGCAGCGGCATCGCCCGCGTCTATATCGGCGACGCCGATAGCATGGTGCCTCCCGGCATCCACACCTATGAAATCCACTACGAGACCGACCGCCAGATCCGCTATTTTGACACGCATGACGAGGTCTATTGGAACGTCACTGGCAATGGCTGGCTGTTTCCGATCCTGTCGGCATCGGCCGAGGTCAGTTTGCCGAGCGGCGCCACAATTGAAGACCTTGCGGTCTTCACCGGTCGCTATGGTGAGACGGGCAGCGCGGCAACGTCGCAACAGCTGGCTGACAACCGGGCGGTCTTCGCCACCACGGAGGTTCTGCAGCCGCAAGAGGGGCTGACAATTGCGGTCAAGATCTCCAAGGGAGCCATAGCAGCACCAAGCAGCGCTCAGGAGCGCGCTTGGTTCTGGCGTGACAATGCCGGTAGCATCCTCGCAGTCGTCTTTCTCATTCTGATCGGCGCCTACTATCTGTGGGCGTGGGACCGCGTTGGCCGCGATCCGCCAGCCGGCGTCGTGGTGCCGCGCTGGGATCCGCCCGAGAACGCGTCGCCGGCGATGGTCAACTACATTGCCAATCGCGGCCTGTCGGGTGGCGGCTTCACCGCCATCGCCGCTGCCATCCTCAACCTCGCCGTCAAGGGCTTCGTGACGCTGCGTGATCTCGACGGAGATCTCATCGTCACGCGCACCGAGCAGCGCGACGATGGCAGGCTCCCGGTCGGGGAAAGGGCGGTTCTGGTCGGCTTGGGCGAGCCGGGAAGTTTCCTTCCCATGAACCGCGCCAATGGCCCTGCCGTTCAGAGCCTGTCGAGCAAGTTCGTCAGCGCCATCGAAAGCGAGCACCGCGGCAAGTTCTATCGCCACAACTGGGCATATGTCGCAGGCGGCATCGCGCTGACCATCATCGGGCTCTTCGCCATCATTCTTTTCGGCGGCATGGACCAGGCGGCGGTGATCACTTTGGTCATGGCTGCGATCCCGGGCATCATACTGGCAGGGATCATGGTGCGAATGGGCCGAGCATTCCGTTCAGCTCGCAGCCTCGCACAGCGTATCGTGTCCATCATCGTCCTCGGCTTCATCGCATCGACGGCGCTGACGATCGGAAGCGGGCTCATCGGCGCGCTCTTCTTCACCGAGTTCAACGGTTTCCTCGTCGGCGCCATCGCGGCAATCTTCCTGCTGAACGGTGTCTTCTTTTTCCTCATGGGCGCTCCGACTGCCATCGGTGCGCGCATGCAGGACAGTATCGCCGGTCTGAAGCAATATCTCACCCTGGCCGAAGCGGAGCGCATGAACATGCAGGGCGCGCCCACCATGTCGCCGCGCCATTTCGAAACGCTCTTGCCCTATGCGGTGGCGCTCGGCGTGGAGAAGCCCTGGAGCCAGGCTTTCGAGCGCTGGCTGGCAACGGCTGCCGGTGCGGCTGTGGCGAGCCAGGCGGTGCCTTACTGGTTCTCCGGGCGGGATTTCTCGCCCGGCTCGTTTGCTGATTCCATCGGCGAAGTCGGTCATGACATTTCACGCAGTCTTTCCGCCGCGATCCCTCCTGCGAAGTCGTCGTCCTCCGGTTTCTCTGGCGGCGGCGGGTTCTCAGGAGGCGGTGGGGGCGGTGGTGGCGGCGGCGGCTGGTAGAAGCCTGTGGATCGCGTGTCGTCGCGTTGACTTGACCGGGCTCACGCGGTTGTCTCCGCACGCGTGATTTGCCCGCCGGATCAATCCAGAGGTTTATGAGTGTACGACAGCCCGAACTCCGTGCTGCGTGAAGTCTTCGGTTATCGAGACTTCAGGCCCGGCCAGCGCGACGTGATCGACCGGATCATTGCCGGTCGCAACGTCCTGGCCGTGATGCCGACGGGCGCGGGCAAGTCGATCTGCTTTCAAGTGCCAGCACTGATGAGTTCGCGTCTGACGATCGTGATCTCGCCGCTGGTCGCCCTCATGGACGATCAGACGGCTGCCTTGCGGGCCAACGGCGTTCCCGTTGCCGCAATCCATTCGGGCCATGACCGCCAGGTGAATGTCGACGCATGGCGCGATGTTTCCTCAGGCCGTGCGAAGCTTCTCTACCTGTCGCCGGAACGGCTGATGACGGACAGGATGCTGGACGCGATCGGACGGCTCGACCCGGGACTGTTCGTCATCGATGAAGCGCACTGCATCTCCAAATGGGGAGCGAACTTCCGCCCGGAATACGAGCGTCTCTCGGAGCTGAAGACACGCTTTCCGAACGCGCGGATCGCGGCCTTCACCGCAACGGCTGACAGTGCCACGCAGGGCGACATCGCTGTGAAACTGTTCGGTGGAAACGGCGAGATCGCGCTCCAGGGGTTCGATCGGCCCAACCTCTTCCTGGCGGTTGAACCGAAGCGCGACTGGAAGCGCCAGCTCGTCGCGTTTCTCGAAGAGCGGGCCGACCAGTCCGGTGTTGTCTATTGCCTCTCCCGGCAATCGACCGACGATGTCGCGGCCTATCTGGTGGAGAAAGGCTTCAATGCGATTGCCTACCACGCCGGTCATCCACCGGAGGTGCGCCGGGAGCGGCAAGGGCGCTTCATGCGGGAATCCGCCATCATGGTGGCGACGATCGCCTTCGGCATGGGCATCGACAAGCCGGATATCCGCTTCGTCTGCCACATGAACCTGCCAAGCAGCATGGAGGCATACTACCAGGAGATCGGCCGCGCCGGCCGCGACGGTCTGCCCGCAGATACGCAGCTCTTCTTCGGCCTGGACGATGTGCGCATGCGGCGGCAGTTCATCGAGAATGATGGCGAAGATCGCGACCATATTCTGCGCGAGCACAAGCGGCTCGATGCGCTGCTTGCCTATGCCGAAACCGCCGGCTGCCGCCGCGTCGCGCTGCTCGCCTATTTCGACGAGGAAGGTCAGCCTTGCGGCAACTGCGACAACTGCACTGATCCGCCGGACGTGATCGACGGCACCGGCGAAGCGCTGAAGCTTTTCGGCGTCATTGCCGCCACAGGCCAGAGTTTTGGCGCGTCACACCTCATCGACGTGTTGCGTGGCGGACGCACGGCCAAGATCGAGGAACGCCAGCACCACGATCTGGCGCTCTTCGGCAGCGGAGCAACGCGTTCCAAGGCCTACTGGCAGGCCTTCGTGCGCCAGGCGGTGGCGAACCGCTATCTGTCCATCAACATCCAGCGTTACGGAGCCCTGGAGCTCACGCCGCTGGCGGATCAGACCCTGGCGGGCAAGGCGCGCTTCGAACTGCGCGAGATCGTCGAGCAGGCCCAGTCGAGCCGTCCCGCGCCTCGAAAGACCGTCACCATCGATCCGGACGCCGAGCCGTTGTTCGCGCGTCTCAAGGCGCTGCGGCTGGAATTCGCTCGCGAGCGGTCCGTACCTGCCTATGTGGTTTTTCCGGATGCCACACTGATCGACATGGCCCAGCTTCGCCCGCGCACGATGGATGAACTCGCCATGGTCAACGGCGTCGGGCCCAAAAAGCTCGGCGACTATGGGGAAGCGTTCCTGAAAGTCATGCGCGAGGCCTGAGCCGCGCCGCATTGGATCGGTCGATCAGGTGACGATGGCCACGATCGAGAGCGCGATCAGCACGATCGAGCAGAAGAGCAGCGAGCCGAAGATGCGGGGACGGTCGAACACCACTGCGAAGGACGATCCCCACACGACGACGGCGGCGCCGAGGGCGTACATGAAGGCGGGCTTATCCTGCGAAGCAATGCCGAACGCCATCAAGCCGCAGATGACGATCGCGCCGAAGATCACCATGATGGCGAAGCCAAGCTGCTCGAAGTGATCCATTCGGCTCGTCCGTTCCGTCCGTTACGCTACAGGTTTCCAGGGCATTGCGCCTTGCAAACCGGAGGCAGGTGATCAGCGCCCACACTCAGTGTTGCGGTTGAATCGGCCTCCGGTCCGTGCGGCGCCATCATATCCATCCGCATTCGCGACGCTAGACCGCAAACGACATTTTCAGTTGCCCAGGTTTCAGCCCACAACGAAAAACCCCCGCGGCATGCCGCGGGGGTTCGAAGGTCGCCGATCGTCCGGATCACCCGGACGGAATGGGCTTAGACCGAGTAGTACATGTCGAATTCGACCGGGTGCGGCGTCATCTCGAAACGCATCACTTCAGCCATCTTCAGGTCGATGAAGGCATCGATCTGGTCGTCGTCGAACACGCCGCCGGCCGTCAGGAACTTGCGGTCGCGATCGAGGCTCTGGAGCGCTTCACGCAGGCTGCCGCAGACGGTCGGGATCTTCTTCAGTTCCTTCGGCGGCAGGTCGTAAAGGTCCTTGTCCATGGCCTTGCCCGGGTGGATCTTGTTCTTGATGCCATCGAGGCCTGCCATCAGCATGGCTGCGAAGGCGAGGTACGGGTTCGCCGTCGGATCCGGGAAGCGGACTTCGACGCGCTTCGACTTCGGCGAGGAGCCGAACGGAATGCGGCACGATGCCGAACGGTTACGGGCCGAGTAGGCGAGCAGAACCGGGGCTTCATAGCCCGGAACCAGACGCTTGTAGGAGTTGGTCGACGGGTTGGTGAAGGCGTTCAGTGCCTTGGCGTGACGGATGATACCGCCGATGTAGTAGAGGCAGTTTTCCGAAAGGCCGGCATACTCATCACCAGCAAACGTTGGCTTGCCGTCTTTCCAGATCGACTGGTGCACGTGCATGCCCGAGCCGTTGTCGCCATAGATCGGCTTCGGCATGAAGGTCGCCGTCTTGCCGTAGGCGTTTGCGACCTGATGGATCACGTACTTGTAGATCTGCATCTTGTCGGCGTTGCGGGTCAGCGTGTCGAACATGATGCCGAGCTCGTGCTGGGCAGCTGCCACTTCGTGGTGGTGCTTCTCGACCTTTACGCCCATTTCGGCCATGACCGTCAGCATTTCAGAACGCATGTCCTGGCAGCTGTCGATCGGCGGGACCGGGAAATAGCCGCCCTTGACGCGCGGACGGTGACCGAGGTTGCCCGTGTCGTAATCGGAATCGTCGTTCGACGGCAGTTCGGTCGAATCGAGCTTGAAGCCCGTGTTGTACGGGTCGGCCTTGTACTTAACGTCGTCGAAGACGAAGAACTCTGCTTCTGGGCCGACGAAGCAGGTATCGCCGATGCCGGATGCCTTCATGTAGGCTTCAGCCTTCTTGGCCGTGCCGCGGGGATCGCGGTTGTACGGCTCGCCCGTGACCGGATCGAGAATGTCGCAGATCACGACCATCGTGGACTGGGCAAAGAACGGATCGACGTGTGCCGTTTCGGTGTCCGGCATCAGCACCATGTCGGACTCGTTGATGGCTTTCCAGCCAGCTATCGAAGAGCCGTCGAACATCACGCCGTCGGCGAACATGTCGTCGTCGACCATCGACGCATCCATCGTGACGTGCTGCATCTTGCCCTTGGGGTCGGTAAAGCGCAGGTCGACGAACTTAACGTCGTTGTCCTTGATCTGTTTCAGGATGTCCTTGGCACTCATCAGCAATTTTCCCTGTTTGAGATATTGAATTAAACGATGGAGCGCCGGACAGCCGGCGCGCCGGGCAACTCAGATGGCGTCGACGCCGGTCTCACCGGTACGGATGCGGATCACCTCCTCCACATTCGACACGAAGATTTTGCCGTCTCCGATACGTCCGGTCTGAGCGGCGTTGCGGATAGCTTCGATGGCGGCGTCCGCCGTCTCGTCCGACAAGACGATCTCCACCTTCACCTTCGGCAGGAAGTCGACCACATATTCGGCGCCGCGGTAGAGTTCGGTGTGACCCTTCTGGCGTCCGAAGCCCTTGGCCTCGGTGACCGTAATGCCCTGCAAGCCAACTTCCTGAAGCGCTTCTTTCACTTCGTCGAGCTTGAAGGGTTTGATGATCGCCTCGATCTTTTTCATGAGAAAACCTGCTCTCCGCTTTTCCCGGAACGCGTGGTATCGCGCCCGCTCCCAGACGTATGCACGGTCCGTGCCACATCGCGCGAATTCGAGCCGTATTTCGCCAAATACGCAAGGGCTGACCGCAATTATGCTGCAAGATCAGACGAAACGCCGCATCGGGGACGGGCATCGCGTGAAAACCCGACCGTTTTGACGAATTTTCCAGAGAGGGATCATTCGCGTGATAGTGACAGACGTCGCCTAAATAGTGGGCAGAATGAGCATTATTTAATCGACACTAGATCGATAGCGCCTACCGGGCAATCCCAGTCCGCTCAGCCAGCGCCATCGCACCCTGAGGTGCTCTAATTTTCCCCTCGTGGATAATGTAGAGAAAGACGTCACGGGCCCGCTTTTCTGGCGCAGCGCTTGGATCTGCCAGTGGCAGGTCCGATGGCTGGCCACCTTTCGACCAGATGTCCGCCCGCTTCGCCCATGCATCCAAATCATGGCCAGGGTAGGCGGTCTCGATGTCGTCGCTGCCGCGTTGCAGGCGGGCATAGACGAAGTCGGCCGTCACGTCGGCGATTTCGGGATAGTCGTGATGGTGTGCGTAGCAGATGGCGACCGCGTGCTTGCGTGCGAGCGCGACGAACGCCGGATCGATGAAGCTTGCATGACGCACCTCCAGCACATGCCGAAATGTCGTGCTACCGTCCTTCTTCGGCAGCAACTGCAAAAAAAACTCGAAATCGTCGGGCTCGAACTTTTTGGTCGGCGCAAACTGCCACACGATCGGTCCGAGCCTGTCGCCCAGTTCGACGACGCCCGTATCGAAGAACTTCCGCATCGACTCGCCGGCTTCGGCGAGCACCTTCTTATTGGTGACGAAGCGGTTGCCCTTGACCGAAAAGACGAACCCCTCAGGCGTATCGGCAGCCCATTTCGCGAACGTCTCGGGCGTCTGCCCCCGATAGTAGGTGCCGTTGATCTCGATCGTCCGCAATTGCCGTGACGCGAAATGCAACTGCTGCTTCTTCGGCAGCTTGTCCGGGTAAAACGTGCCCTCCCAAGGCGCAAAGGTCCATCCGCCGATGCCGCATCGAATGGTTCCAGCGTCTGCCATGGGTACTCCTCAAGCCGGTGGGATGAACGGTTGGTAGATCGACTGGAACACCGGCATGACCCGCAGCGTCTCGCCATGACGCTGCAGTACAGGATAGTCGTCCAGATCGATAAGATCGGGATGGGCGGCGACCAAATGGTCGAGCATGGCGCCGATGGCGATATCCGCATGACCGATACGCTCACCGTTCCAGAACGCCGTAGCACGGCGGGATCCCTCCAATTCCAGCGCGGACAGCGCTGCCGCAATCTGCCGTTTGCAGCGCTCGATCCACTGTGTGGATGGGTGATCATGCAGAACATTTTCGTAGAAGAGGCTGACCGCCTTGTCGGAAATGCCCGTAGCCAGCGAGACGGACTTCATCGCTCGACGACGCTCAGGCTCGTTCACCGACAAAAGTCGCGCCTCGGGAGAAGCGAGGCCGTCCACATGGTCGATGATGCTGTGACTGTCGAGCAGAGTGTCCCCGTCATCGGTGACGAGCACCGGGACACGCAGCAGCGGATTGTAGGCAATCAGCCGATCTGCATCGCCGAAGGTCGACCACGGCCAGTGCTCGAAGGGCAACTCGTAGAGCGTCAACGCAATGCCGACGCGACGCACGAAGGGAGAATCATACTGACCAATCAGGATCATATCCGCCTCCAGTGATACGATGAGGCCAAGTTAGCCGAATGCCTACTCCGCCGCTTGAGATTTTGCCTGTGGGCGTCGCTCCAGAAGTTCCTTCAGGAACCGCCCCGTGTGCGACCGCTCCACCTTGACCACATCCTCCGGCGTTCCGCTTGCAACGATTTCGCCACCGCCATCGCCGCCTTCCGGACCGACGTCGATCAGCCAGTCGGCTGTCTTGATGACCTCGAGATTGTGCTCGATCACCACGACCGAATTGCCTTGGTCCACCAGTTCCTGCAGCACCTCGAGCAGTTTCGCAACGTCGTGGAAGTGCAAGCCGGTCGTCGGCTCGTCGAGAATGTAAAGCGTGCGTCCGGTCGAACGCTTGGCGAGTTCCTTGGCCAATTTGACGCGCTGCGCCTCGCCACCCGAAAGCGTCGTTGCCTGCTGACCGATCTTGACGTAACCGAGACCGACGCGGTTGAGCGTGATCAGCTTGTCGCGCACCGCTGGCACGGCTGCGAAGAATTCGACGCCTTCCTCGACGGTCGTGTCGAGCACATCGGCGATCGATTTGCCCTTGAAGGTGACGTCCAGCGTTTCGCGATTGTAGCGCTTGCCGTGACAAACGTCGCAGGTGACGTAGACATCCGGCAGGAAGTGCATCTCGATCTTGATCACGCCGTCGCCCTGGCAGGCTTCACAACGGCCACCCTTCACGTTGAAGGAGAACCGCCCCGGTTGATACCCACGTGCCTTGGACTCCGGCAAGCCCGCGAACCAGTCGCGGATGGGCGTAAATGCGCCCGTATAGGTGGCCGGATTCGAGCGCGGCGTCCGGCCAATCGGCGACTGGTCGATATCGATGACCTTGTCGATGAATTCCAGCCCGTCGATTCGATCGTGATCGGCCGGGTTTTCGCGCGCACCCATGATGCGGCGTGACGCGGCCTTGTAGAGCGTTTCGATCAGGAAGGTGGACTTCCCGCCACCCGAGACGCCGGTCACCGCCGTAAACAGGCCGAGCGGAATCGACGCCGTCACGTTCTTCAAATTGTTGCCGCGCGCCCCGACGACTTTCAGTTCCTTACGCTTCACCGGCTTGCGGCGCTGTGCCGGCACTGCGACGGAAAGGGCGCCGGACAGATATTTCCCCGTCAGCGACTTCGGATTGGCCATGATGTCGGACGGCGTTCCCTCGGCGATCACTTCGCCACCATGGATCCCCGCCGCCGGGCCGATATCCACGACATGATCCGCCGTCAGGATCGCATCCTCGTCGTGCTCGACGACGATCACCGTGTTGCCGATGTCGCGCAGGTGCTTCAGCGTGTCCAGAAGCCGGGCATTGTCGCGCTGGTGCAGACCGATCGAAGGCTCGTCGAGCACGTAGAGCACGCCCGTCAGACCCGAACCAATCTGGGAGGCGAGCCGGATGCGCTGGCTTTCGCCACCGGACAGGCTGCCGGAGTTGCGCGACAGAGTGAGGTAATCGAGCCCAACATCGTTCAGGAAGTTCAGTCGGTCGCGAATTTCCTTCAGGATGCGAACCGCAATCTCGTTCTGCTTGTCGTTCATCGCGGACGGCAGATCCTGAAACCAGGCGCCTGCATGCCGGATCGACATCTGCGAGACTTCGCCGATGTGGCGTCCGTCGATTTTGACCGCGAGCGCCTCGGGCTTCAGGCGATAGCCGTTGCAGGCCGGGCAGGGGGCCGCCGACATGTAGCGTTCGATCTCCTCGCGGGCCCAGGCGCTGTCGGTTTCTTTCCAGCGCCTCTCCAGATTCGGCACGATGCCTTCGAAGGTCTTCGCCGTCTTGTAGGAGCGCAGGCCGTCATCATAGTTGAAGATGATCTTGTCCTCCGTGCCGTGCAGGATTGCGTTCTGCGCATCTGCCGACAGGTCGGTCCACTTATCTGAAATCTTGAAACTGAAGTGCTTGCCGAGCGCCTCGAGCGTCTGGCGATAATAGGGCGAGGATGATTTCGCCCATGGCGCGATGGCGCCGTCACGCAGCGTGCGCGCCGTTTCTGGAATGATCAGCGCCGGATCGATCTTCTGCTGGGTGCCCAGGCCGTCGCAAGTGGGGCATGCGCCCGACGGGTTGTTGAACGAGAAGAGCCGCGGCTCGACTTCCGAAATCGTGAAGCCGGAGACGGGGCAGGCGAACTTCTCCGAAAAGAGGATCCGCTCATGGGTCTCGTTCTTCGATTTGTTCGCGCCGCCGCCTTCCGCAGTGTCTCCGGCCGGCAGTGGTTTGTCCGCAAACTCGGCGACCGCCAGACCGTCCGCCAGCCTCAGGCAGGTCTCCAGGCTGTCGGCCAGCCGCGCGCCGATGTCGTCGCGCACGACGATGCGGTCCACCACGATATCAATGTCGTGCTTGTATTTCTTGTCGAGTGTCGGCGCCTCGGCGATCTCGTAGAATTCGCCGTCGATCTTGACGCGCTGGAAGCCCTTCTTCAGTAGCTCGGCGAGCTCCTTGCGATATTCGCCTTTCCGCCCGCGCACGATCGGCGCGAGAATATAGAGCCGCGTGCCTTCCTCGAGCGCCATAACCCGGTCGACCATTTGGCTGACCGTCTGGCTCTCGATCGGCAAGCCCGTAGCCGGCGAATAGGGCACGCCGACGCGGGCAAACAGAAGCCGCATATAATCGTAGATTTCGGTGACGGTACCGACCGTCGAGCGCGGGTTCTTCGACGTGGTCTTCTGCTCGATGGAGATCGCCGGGCTTAGGCCGTCGATCTGGTCGACATCCGGCTTCTGCATCATTTCCAGGAATTGGCGCGCATAGGCCGAAAGGCTTTCGACATAGCGCCGCTGGCCCTCCGCATAAATCGTATCGAAGGCGAGCGATGATTTGCCCGATCCGGAAAGCCCGGTCATGACGATCAGGCTGTTGCGCGGAAGATCGAGATCGATCCCCTTGAGATTGTGCTCACGTGCACCGCGAATGGAAATGGTCTTGAGTTCGCTCATGAGATCGCCAGATGACACGTCGGTAAGATGGGGAGGTTCGAGGCTGCGCATCCACCCTCGTCGAACTGCGCAGTTGCCGTCAAATCATGTAGGTTCTCGCAGGACAATGTCGAGGGCCACGTGTCCGCCGCCGACCGACTCGGTTGACAAGCAAGCAAGAGGCTTTTAGAACAAAAAAAGAACAAAACATAGCCTGCCTTGCAAACGCCCAACTGCCCTGTGGAAATGCGGCGTGTGGGGCGCAGGTTCCTGCGAGTTCCGATAAGATGCCGCCTTTCAACAATGATCCCGCGGCGATGGCTTAAAGGCTGTTCGACCGGAGATCATTCAACCGGCGACTACAAGAAGGCATTCACCATGGCAGGAAGCGTCAACAAGGTCATTCTCGTCGGAAATCTGGGTGCCGACCCGGAAATTCGTCGCACACAGGACGGCCGCCCGATTGCCAATCTGTCCGTCGCGACTTCGGAGACCTGGCGCGATCGCAACTCCGGCGAACGCAAGGAAAAGACCGAATGGCACCGCGTCGTCATCTTCAATGAAGGCCTGTGCAAGGTCGCGGAAAGCTACCTGAAGAAGGGCGCCAAGGTGTATATCGAAGGCCAGCTTCAGACCCGCAAATGGCAGGATCAGAGCGGCCAGGACAAATACTCCACCGAGATCGTTCTGCAGGGGTTCAACTCGACATTGACCATGCTCGACGGACGCGGTGAAGGCGGTGGCATGGGTCAGGGTGGCGGCGGCGGTGGTCGCGGCGGCTCCGATTATTCGGGCGGCGGCGGTGGCGGCAACGATTACAACCGACAGTCGCCGGCATCGCGCAACGACGATTTCTCCCGCGACATGGACGACGAAATCCCGTTCTGATTGACGCGGACCAAGAGCTATCGAAGCGATGCGGGGAAACCCGCATCGCAGATCGCATCAATAAAGAAACTGCTCGGCCAGGATGCGGTCATCCCAGGAATGATCGGGATCCGACAAGAGGCGCGCGGTCGTCTGTTTTGATTGAACGATGCGGACGAGCCGGACGGATTTGACCTCCGTGTTGTCGGCGACTGCGTTGACCGGCCGCTTTTCGCGCTCCAGCACCTCGATCGTCACCTCCGCCTTGTTGGAGAGCAGCGCGCCTCTCCACCGCCGCGGGCGAAATGCGCTGACCGGGGTCAGTGCGAGCAATGGCGCGACGAGCGGCAAGATCGGGCCGTGGGCAGAGAGATTGTAGGCCGTCGAGCCCGCAGGCGTCGCCACCATCAGCCCGTCACAGACGAGCTCTTCGAGCCTGACTTTGCCATCGACGCTGACGCGCAGCTTGGCGGCCTGATACGACTGGCGAAGAACCGACACTTCATTGATCGCAAAGGCGTGCGTCTCAGCGCCATCCTCGTCGGTCGCGACCATTTCCAGCGGATTGATCTCGCTTTCCACCGCCCGCTCGATACGTTTGCGCAGGCCATCGGTGGCGTACTCGTTCATCAGAAAGCCGATCGAGCCCCGGTTCATGCCGTAAAGCACTTTGTTGGAATTCATCATGCGATGCAGCGTCTGCAGCATGAAGCCGTCGCCACCGAGTGCAATGATGACGTCGGCATCTTCCGGGGTATATGCACCGTAAAGCGCTTCCAGTTCGAATCGCGCCGCTTGCGCGTCCGGAGCGTTGCTCGAAATGAAACTCAATTTTTCCGTAGCACGCGCCATCCAGTCTCATCTCCCATTGCTGCGGCACATTGGCGAGGGATGGCGGATCGGGCAAGCGCGAAGGAGCCGGTCGCCGCGCTAATTTTTACCGCGACGCCGCCCTGTGCATTTCTCGTTTTACAGCGCCGGCAATTATGCTAATCACCCGCCCGTGCCCTTGTAGCTCAGTTGGTAGAGCATCTGATTTGTAATCAGAGGGTCGGGAGTTCGAGTCTCTCCGGGGGCACCATTTTCGGCAGCGCGGAATGCCTGGCCGCTCATCTCTCCAGAATTTGCTCATTTCCCAACGGATTTCCCGGTCCGAGCGCACATAGTGACATTCTGGCACCACCACCTGGCGCACCACCGTTTCGCCGCATTCTCAGCTTGCGGATGCATCGCACGCGACCAATAGTGCTCGGGGCCGGACAGCCCCACACTTCTGGAGATTCGGAACATGAAGAGACTGATTTTGACCGCGTCCATCCTGGCCGCGGCCGCACCGGCCTTTGCTGCTGATGCGGTAATGTATAACGATCCGGCACCTGCCGCCGCAGCGCCGATGGCTGCTGCGCCGAACTGGTCCGGCTTTTACGTCGGTGGCCAACTGGGCGGCGTCTTCGGCGAAACGGGTACGTTTGGCCTGTCTCCGTTCACTCCGGCCCTTCAGACGGCTTTCGCACCCGGCTTTTCGGGTGATTTCGATTCCGGCCTGATCGGCGGCGTCCATGCCGGTTACGACATCCAGTCCGGCAACTTCGTCTTCGGCGGCATTATCGATATTTCGGCCACGGACGTTTCGGACACGCAGAACGGCTTCTCCGTCACGCCTGCGCGCTACACGGTCACCCGTGAACTCGACTACCTCGCAACTCTGCGCGGCCGAATCGGCTATGCGATCGGCAGCAGCTTCCTCGTCTACGGCACGGCTGGTCTCGCCTATGGCCAGGTCGACTTCTCCTACGAGCAGCCCGGCTCAGGTGCCACGACGACGACTTCTGGCGGTCAGGATGATGACTTCGGCTACACCGTCGGTGCTGGCGTGGAAGCCATGGTCACGTCGAACATCTCGGTCGGTCTCGAGTACCTCTACACGGATCTCGGCGACAACGATTTCAATGCCAACCTCGTAGGCGGCCCGTTCGGCGCCGGCACCACGGGCTTTGGAACGGATCGTTCGTTCGACTTCCACACGGTCCAGGCGAAGGTCTCCTTCCGCTTCTAAGCCACTCAGGAAGGCGGTCGGATACCGACCGCCTTCCATCTCGCCGAACCCCTATGGCTCTGCCCGACGCGGCGCATTATGGTGCGGCGCATTGAAGCGAATCCTCGCGACCGAACGGGCAGGGCATGCGGATCATTATTTGTGGGGCGGGGCGCGTCGGCTTCGGCATCGCTGAAAAGCTGGCCCAGGAACAAAACGACGTCTCCGTCATCGACACGTCGGCCACGCTCATCAACGCGATACGCGACACGCTCGACGTGCGCGGCTATGTCGGCCATGGCGCCCATCCCGAAGTGCTGGCGCAAGCCGGGGCGGAGGAGGCGGACATGATCATCGCCGTCACGCTCTCCGACGAAGTGAACATGGTCGCCTGCCAGGTGGCGCATTCTCTCTTCAACGTCCCGACGAAGATTGCCCGCATCCGCGCCCAGAATTATCTGGCGCCGCATTATCTCGATCTTTTTTCGCGCGAACACATGCCGATCGACGTCATCATCTCGCCTGAGGTGGAGGTCGGCAAGATGGTGTTGCGCCGCATCGCTTTGCCGGGCGCGACCGATGCCGTCCGCTTCGCCAATGACGCGATCGTGCTCGTCGCCATCGAGTGCCTGGAAGACTGCCCGGTCGTGAACACACCGCTGGAACAGCTCTCGGAGTTGTTTCCCGACCTTACGGCAACCGTCGTCGGCGTGGTTCGCGACGGCCAGCTGATGGTGCCCCATTCCACCGATCAGCTCAGCACAGGGGATCTGGCCTATGTGATCTGCGACAAGGATCACGTTCGCCGCACGCTTGGCCTTTTCGGGCATGAAGAGCCAGAGGCGATCCGCATCGTCATCGCCGGCGGCGGCAATGTCGGCTATTTCGTCGCCAAGGCGATTGAGGAACGGCAACCGAACATCAAGGTCAAGATCATCGAACACGATCGCAGCCGCGCCATTGCGATCGCGGATCAGCTGCGCCGCGCGGTGGTGCTGAACGGCTCTTCGCTCGACCAGTCGATTCTGACGGAAGCCGATATCCACGATGCGGATCTCATCGTCTCGCTGACCAACGACGACCAGGTGAACATTCTGACCAGCGTGATGGCGAAGCGCCTCGGCTGCAAGGCAAGCCTTGCGCTGATCAACGAGCCATCGTTTCAGGAATTCACCAAGCCGATGGGGATCGACGCTTACATCAATCCCCGCGCCGTCACCATTTCGCGCATCCTGCAGCATGTGCGCCGCGGTCGCATTCGGGCTGTCTACAGCGTCGAGAAGGGCCAGGCCGAGGTGATCGAGGCGGAAGCGATGGACACGTCGCCGCTCGTCGGCAAGCCCTTGCGGGATCTCGATCTGCCGGATGGCGTGCGCATCGGTGCCATCTACCGTGACAAGCAGGTGGTGCAGCCGACTGGCTCGACCAAGATCAAGGCGAAGGACCGCGTCGTCATGTTCGCCCGCTCACGCGACGTCCGCCATGTCGAACAGATGTTCCGCGTCAGCCTCGAATTCTTCTGACCGCCGATGCTCGGCGCGATCTACCTCGTTACCCTTGCCTCCGGTGGTGTTCTCGCACTTCTCATACCCGCGGTGTTCATTGCGCTCGCCGGTGGCGATTTCGCGCTGGCGGAGGACATGGCGCTCGTCACCGCGTTCGGTGCCTGCATCTGCACCATGGTGCTCGCCTCGCTGTCTGAACGGATCGGACCACTCGAACGGGAGTTGAACTTCGTTTCGCTGGTCCTTGTCTGGCTCGTCACGCCCATCACGGCCGCACTTTGCCTGATGGCACTGGTCGGCCTCGGGCCCATGCAGGCATGGTTTGAAGGTGTGTCGGCGCTCACAACCGCTGGGGCAACCGTGCTGCAACGGCAGACCGTACCGACTGCGCTGCTTTTCTGGCGCTCGGCTCTCGAATGGTACGGCGGGTTCCTGATCCTCGTCTCCATCATCCACGTCCTGGCTCCCGCAGGGTTCGGCGGGCTGAAGGCAAGCGGGAGGCGGCGCGGAACCGGTGGCAAGGCCGATGGACATTGGGGAGCCATCGGCGCGTACTCCTCGATTTTTTGGCAGTACGGCGCGTTGACGATCGCCATTGCACTGCTGCTCATCATTGCGCGAGTTGATCCTGCCAACGCAGTCATGCTCGCCATGATGAGCATTTCAACTGGGGGATTTCTTCCTTTCGAAGGCACGCTCGACGAACATATCAGCCTTGGTGCGATATTCGTTCTTGCGATCGGCCTCTGTTTCGGCACGCTCAGCGTCTTCTGGCGGCGCAATATTCTGCGCAATCCAAGGCGAGTCCTGGCTGAAAACCGCGAGGCACGGATTGTGATCCTTGCGATCCTTGGGCTTGGCATCATCTACGCGGCGCGCATCTCCGAAGCGTCTGGCTCCTTCTCGGCGGTGGGGGTGCTGACAGCACTCGTGGAAGGCTTTTTCACCGCATCATCGCTCATCGCCACCAGCGGCGCCGAAACGCGACCCGGCGTTTTCGCGCTTTTGCCTTCCTTCCTCGTTTTGTGCGTCGTGTTCGTGGGTGCGAGCGTCTATTCCACTTCAGGCGGCATCAAGGTCTATCGCCTCGCGACCATGTGGATCTTTGCCAAGGCTGAACTCAACCGCCTGATCTATCCGAGCGCGGTCGCGCCATCGAAATTCGGCCGCGACCAGATCGATGATGACGCCATTCGCGCCGTCTGGTCCTATTTCGTGCTGGCGCTGCTATGCGTTGCCACCGGAACCGTCCTGATCACCGCAACGGCGGCGAATTTCGAAGGTGGGCTGGCCATGGCGGTGACCTTTTTCGCCGGCGCGAGCCCGGCCTATGAATCACTCATCCCGATCGAGGCGCAAGGGTCACAGGCAATCGCCGAAGCGTGGCCCGCCTTCGAGGTGCTGCCGACGACGGCGCTTCTTCCGGCAATTGTGCTCATGACGATCGGCAGGCTTGAAGTGCTCATCGTCTTCGCCGTAATCAACATCAAATACTGGCTGCAGCGCTGAACCATCTGCAACGATTGGAAAAAGGACATCGATCATGTCGCGCATCGCCTATGTGAATGGACGCTATCTGCCCCATGGCGCGGCGGCCGTGCATGTGGAAGATCGCGGCTACCAGTTCGCCGACGGGGTCTATGAGGTCTGCGAGGTCCGGCAAGGCTTCATCGTCGACATGACGCGCCATCTCGATCGCCTGGCGCGCTCGCTCAGCGAATTGCAGATGGGCTGGCCGCTGAGCCGGGACGCATTCAAGATGGTGCTGCGCGAAGTCGTGCGCCGCAACCGCGTGCGCAACGGGCTCGTCTACCTGCAAGTCACCCGCGGCGTCGCCCGTCGCGACCATGTGTTTCCAAGCGCTGCCACCATGCCGTCGCTCGTCGTGACGGCGAAGAAGACCGATCCGCGCGTCGTGCGGGCCAAGGTCGAGAAGGGGATCAGCGTCATCACGGTGCCGGAGAACCGTTGGGACCGTGTCGACATCAAGACGGTCGGCCTTCTCCCCAATGTGCTGGCGCGGCAGAAAGCCAAGGCCGAGGGCGCGCAGGAGGCGATCTTTGTGGATGTCGACGGCACCATAAAGGAAGGTGCGGCCACCAATGTCTGGATTGTCAGCGAAGACGGTGTGCTCATGACCCGGCCGGCCGACCACGGCATCCTGCGCGGCATCACCCGGGCCACGGTCATGGATGTGGCGGCAAAGCTCGATCTCAAGGTGGAAGAGCGCGCCTTCACTGTCGAGGAAGCCAAGCGGGCGCGCGAAATGTTCCTGACGGCTGCAACCTCCGTCGTCATACCGATCGTGTCGCTGGATGGCACCACCATTGCTAATGGCCACCCCGGCACCATGTCCGCTGAAATGCGGGATGCCTTTTTTGACGTTGCAGAAAAGACACCAACCTGATACCACCAAGGGAATAGGGGACCTTCACACTTCTCTTTTTTAGCATATTTTCAAAGGGTTACAGTGTGACGACTATCCGGCCCGGTCGAGGTCGGCAAAAAAGAAAGATGCGACGCCATGGCGGAACGTTCTCAAAATTTGCAGGACCTGTTTCTCAACACCGTCCGCAAGCAGAAGATTTCCCTGACGATCTTTTTGATCAATGGGGTCAAGCTGACCGGTGTCGTGACGTCCTTCGATAATTTCTGCGTACTCTTGCGCCGGGACGGGCACTCGCAGCTCGTCTATAAACATGCGATTTCGACGATCATGCCAGGCCAGCCGCTCCAGATGTTCGAGAGCGACGATGGTGCCGGCAGTGGATCGTGACCAAGGCTAATTGATCATCAGACAGCGTGACAAAGACGAGAAGGCCGACGATACGCCGAAGCGCAAACTTCGGGATGACAAGCGCGCCTTTGTTCTTGTACCCATCCTGAAACGCGATACGCGTGGCGACAAGTCTGCCGCGGCCGAACGCTCGGACGAAGCGCGGCTGGAGGAGGCTAATGGCCTCACGCGTGCGATCGACCTTGAAATCGCTCATGCCACCGTGGTGTCGGTGGCCAAGCCACAGCCGGCGACGCTGCTCGGCAGCGGCAAGGTCGAGGAGATCGGCGGCCTCCTGGAGACGCTGAATGCAGGTCTCGTCATCGTCGATCATCCACTGACGCCCGTCCAGCAGCGCAATCTTGAGCGCGAGTGGCATGCGAAGGTCATCGACCGCACGGGCCTCATCCTCGAAATCTTCGGCAGCCGCGCTTCGACGCGTGAAGGGGTGCTGCAGGTCGAACTCGCGCATTTGAACTACCAGAAGGGCCGACTGGTTCGCAGCTGGACCCACCTGGAGCGTCAGCGCGGTTCGACGAGCTTCATCGGCGGCCCCGGCGAAACGCAGATCGAAGCCGATCGCCGTATCCTTCAGGACAAGATCATCAAGCTCGAGCGCGAGCTGGAGCAGGTCCGCCGCACCCGCCAGCTGCACCGTGCGAAGCGCAAGAAGGTGCCGCATCCGATCGTTGCGCTTGTCGGCTATACGAATGCCGGCAAATCGACGCTCTTCAACAGCATCACCGGTGCTTCGGTCATGGCGCAGGACATGTTATTCGCGACGCTGGACCCGACGCTTCGGCGCATGAAACTGCCCAAGGGCAGGGCGGTGATCCTGTCCGACACGGTGGGCTTCATCTCCAACCTGCCGACGCATCTGGTGGCCGCCTTCCGCGCGACGCTGGAAGAGGTGCTGGAAGCCGATCTCGTGCTTCACGTGCGCGACATCGCCGACCCGGATACGGGCGCGCAGGCAGAAGACGTGCGCGCTATCCTTGAACAGCTCGGCCTCGGTGGCGAAGATGCGATCTCGCGCGCACCGATCATCGAGGTCTGGAACAAGATCGACCGGCTCGAACCCGAGGCGGCCACGGCCATCACCGAGAAAGCCGCCATCATGGCCGATACGGTGGTCGTGTCCGCCATTACGGGTGAGGGCGTCAATCGCCTGCTGTCGAAGGTGGAAGAGGCACTGTCGGGACAGACTGTCGAACGGCAGGTGGTCATCGGAACCGACGATCAGGCGACGCTGTCTTGGCTCTACGAGCACGCAAACATCCGCAATCGCGTGGATAACGACGACGGCACGGTCTTACTCGACGTCGAGATCACCGAACACGATTTTCGCGATTTCGAGATCCGCCTCAGCAACCATTCGGAAGAATGACGTCCTGATCGGCATCAGCTGAGCGGCGAGGGCATTCGGCGTCAGCTGCGCTCGATCTGTTTTGCCTGCTGCCATAGCGCTTCCATGCGCTCAAGCCCGGCTTCGGCAAGCGGAACGCCTTCGGCGTCCAACGTCTGTTCGATATGACCGAAACGACGCCGGAACTTCCCATTGGTGTCGCGCAGTGCCTGTTCTGGATCCACATCGAGCTGGCGCGCGAGATTGGCCATCGCAAAGATCAGGTCGCCGATTTCGTCCTTCACGGCTTCAACGCGACCGCCGGCAAGCGCTTCACGCAGCTCGGCAATTTCTTCCTCGATCTTGTCGAGCACAGGTGCAGGATCGGCCCAGTCGAAACCGACCTTAGAGGCTTTCTGCTGAAGCTTCAGGCCTTCCGTCAATGCGGGCAGGGCGCGGGGAACACCATCCAGCAGCCCTTCCCGGTCCGCCACCGGTAGTCCCCGAGCTGCTCGGCTTTGGGCTTTCGCAGCCTGTTCGGCAGCCTTGATCTCATCCCAGTTCGCCTTGACGGCCGCAGCGTCGGAAGCCTCACGATCGGCGAAGATATGAGGATGGCGTCGGATCATCTTCGCAGTGATCGCGCGCACGACTTCGCCGAAATCGAAGGATTGCTCTTCCTCGGCCATCCGGGCGTGGAAGACCACCTGCAGGAGCAGATCGCCCAGTTCGTCGCAGAGATCGTCACGATCGCCACGCTCGATGGCATCGGCGACCTCGTAAGCTTCCTCGATCGTATAAGGCTTGATCGTCTCGAAGGACTGCTTGATGTCCCAGGGACAGCCCGTCTCCGGATTCCGAAGCCTGGCCATGATGTCGAGAAGGGTGGAGATGTCACGTGAGGGCTGCATGAGAGATGTGTAGCGCAGCATCTCTGCCGGAGCACGGCACGATCTTCGGCGGTCGCAAATTTCCACAGGCCGACGATGCCAACGACCGACAGAGCAAAATCGCATAAGATATATTATGGAACTATTCGATGCGATGGAGTCTAGGAAATTGCTGGGCGAATTCGTATCCTGATCAGGATGATGCGGCGCTTTCCGGATTCACATCGAGAGCTTCCGCACCGATGGCGTGCCGGAGCTTGGCCGGATCGACAGCAAAGACGCTGTCTGGCCTGCCTGCAGCGGCATAGACGATCTCGAAGCCATCGAGCACGCGATCCATCCAGATGCTTGGCTTGGCCAAATGTCCGATCGGCGCCACGCCACCGATCGCAAAACCCGTTTCCTCACGCACCCGGCGCGCATCGCAGCGCCGCAGGTCGAGGCCATGATGGCGACGCAGGAAATCGAGATCCACATTGTGACGACCGGACACGAGCAGCAGGACGATCTTGCAGGTGCCGCTGTCTTCGAAGACGAGCGATTTGACGATCTGAGCGACGTCACAGCCGCATGCCGAAGCGGCTTCTTCCGCCGTGCGGGTCGAAGCGTCGAGCGTGCGGATTTCGATCTCAAGCCCCAATTTGGCAGCGTCTGCCGCAACCCGGTCGATGCTTGCCATCTTAGTCGAGAAAGCTTCGCTGCTCACTTGGGCCGATCCTCCAAAATGATGTCCCGTTCAAATCGCAGCAGATCGAAAGCCGGTGTCACATTGTCCGGCGTCTCTCTGTCCACCGTCGCGTAGTCCATCGGAATATGCATGTGGGTCAGATAGGTCTGACGAGGCTTTAGCCGCTCGATCCAGGACATCGCCTGGCCCAGCGACAGATGGCTCGGGTGCTCGCGGTACTGAAGTGCATCGATGATCAGAACATCAAGGCCTTGAAGTTTCGCAACGGTGTCATCCGGAAAGTCACTGATATCGCAGCAATATGCGACATCACCGATCCGAAACCCCAAGGACTGTATCGACCCGTGGACCTGCCTCAGCGGCTGGAACTGGATCTCCCGACCGGCGCCTGAAATGACGATCGGACGGTCATCATTCTCGATCAAAACAGGCATGACAATCGGCGGATAATCGCTGCCTTCCGGCGTTTCTATGCAGTAGGCAAAGCCTTCCTGAATGCGCTGGAGGGTAAACGCGTCGGCATGGATCGGCATGCGGCGCCGTGCCGACAGCGCGAAGATGCGCAGGTCGTCGATGCCATGGATGTGATCGGCATGCGGGTGCGTGTAGACGACGGCGTCGAGCGATCGCACCTCCGCTGCGATCATCTGCGCCCGGAAATCTGGACCGGTATCGATGACCACGGTCGTGCGGCCGCCATCCTCTGCGATCTGTTCGATCAGGAATGACGCACGTGTGCGCCGGTTCTTCGGCTCGCTGGGATCGCATGCGCCCCAGTCGCCATCGATGCGCGGCGTTCCGGGCGAAGAGCCGCATCCGAGAATGGTGAACCGCCTGCGCACCATGCGGTCTGTCATTCGCAGTCAGCGGCAATAGCGGGCATGCGGGAAAATACCTTCAACACGTTGTCCGTCGTCTGTTTGGCCAGGGCCTCGGCGCTGATGCCCTTCACATCTGCGAGCACGCGCGCCGTCTCGACGACATAGGCCGGCTCGTTGCGTTTTCCACGATAAGGCTGAGGCGCAAGATAGGGTGCGTCGGTTTCGACGAGCAATCGGTCGAGCGGCACGGTTTCAGCGATGGCACGCAGCGCGTCCGACTTCTTGAAAGTGAGAATGCCCGAGAACGACACGTAGCCGCCAAGCGCCACGCCGACTTCCGCGAGGCGTGCGCCGGACGAGAAGCAATGCAAGATGAACGGGAAGGCGCCCTTCCCGCTTTCTTCCTCGAGGATCGCGATCATGTCGTCGTCGGCATCGCGGGAATGAATGACGAGCGGCAGCCCGGTTTCACGCGACGCGGCGATGTGTCGGCGAAAGCCTTGGGCCTGAAGGTTCCGTGGCGCCTTGTCGTAGAAATAGTCGAGGCCGGCTTCGCCGATCGCGACGACCTTGGCATGCCGCGACAGTTCGATTAGGTCTTCGGTCGTGACATCCTGTTCTTCAGCCGCATTGTGCGGGTGGGTGCCGACTGAGCAGAACACGTTGTCATAGGCCTCCGCCAGCGCGCGGATGCCGTCGAAGCGCCGCACGCGTGTCGAGATCGTGACGAGCCGACCGACGCCGGCCGCCCGGGCACGCTCCACGATCGCGTCGCGTTCCTCGGCGAAATCGGGAAAGTCGAGATGGCAATGGCTATCGATGAGCATTCCCACGCCTCATGCTGGTTTCGAACGATCCGACGCTCAGACGCCTTCGGGCGCGACGTAACGCGGGAAAACACCCGATGGCGCCGGCAAGGCCGTGCCACTCACCAGACGTCCGGCATCGCCGAGCTGCGCGAAATCCCGCGAACCGTCGCCGACCGCCAGGAGATCCAGGAGCTTCGCGGCCGATTGCGGCATGAAAGGCTGGCAGAGGATCGCCACCTGCCGGATGACTTCGATCGTCACATACAGCACCGTTTCCATGCGTGCCGGATCGGTCTTGCGCAGTGCCCATGGCTCTTCACCGGCGAAATAGCGGTTGGCATCGGAAACGACCGTGAACACGCGGCCGAGCGCCTTGTGGATGGCCTGAGTGTTCATGTCCTCGCGCACCGGCTCCAGAAGCCCATCGGCAGCAGAAAGGATCTCGCGGTCATTGGCCGAGAGTTCGCCGCATACCGGCACCCTGCCCTCGCAGTTCTTGGCGATCATCGACAGCGACCGCTGGGCCAGATTGCCGAGATCGTTGGCGAGATCGGCATTGGTGCGCGTCGCGATCGCCTCCTCGCTGTAATTGCCGTCCTGCCCGAACGGCACCTCGCGCAGCAGGAAATATCGGACCTGATCCAACCCGAAATGAGTGACGAGATCGACCGGATCGACGACGTTGCCGACCGATTTCGACATCTTCTCCCCGCGATTGAAGACGAAGCCGTGGGCATAGACGCGCTTCGGCAAAGGCAGGCCTGCCGACATCAGGAAGGCCGGCCAATAGACGGCGTGGAAGCGGATGATGTCCTTGCCGATGATGTGGATGTCGGCTGGCCAGAAGCCCGCTCTCTCACTCTTTTCATCGGGATAGCCGGTTGCAGTGATGTAGTTTGTGAGGGCGTCGACCCAAACATACATGACGTGCCGCTCGTCGCCGGGAACCTTGATACCCCAGTCGAACGTGGTGCGCGACATGGACAGGTCTTTGAGCCCGCCCTTCACGAAGGAGATCACCTCGTTGCGGCGCTCCGCCGGTCCAATGAAATCGGGGTTCTCCTCATAGTGATGCAGCAACGGTTCGGCGAAGGCCGAAAGCTTGAAGAAATAGCTCTCCTCCTCGACCCATTCGACGATCGTCCCCTGCGGTCCGTAGCGCTGGCCGTCAGCGCGCAACTCGGTTTCGCTTTCTTGGTAGTAGGCTTCATCGCGCACCGAATACCAGCCGGAATAGACGTCCTTGTAGAGGTGGCCCGCCGCCTCCATCCGTTTCCAGATTTCCCTGCAAGCGGCGTGGTGACGCTCTTCGCTCGTGCGGATAAAATCATCATTCGACGCGTTGAGAAGCTCGCCCATCTTCTTGAATTCTGAAGAATTCCGGTCTGCGAGCTCCTGCACGTCCATGTCAAGCTTGCGCGCGGTCTGCAGCATCTTCTGGCCATGCTCGTCCGTGCCGGTAAGGAACAGCACGTCCTTTCCGTCATGGCGTTGGAACCGCGCCAGCGCATCGGTTGCGATCAGCTCGTAGGCATGGCCGATATGCGGCTTCGCATTCGGATAGGAAATGGCAGTCGTGATGTAGAAGCGATTGTTCTTGTTCATGGCGTCGGGATCGAGCGGTTCCATTGCGTTTGTGGCGTCTTAGGGCAAAAGGCCCGTCATGGCCATGGCTGAGCGGCTTCGATCAGCACGCCCAGCAGTGAAAGCATCGTTTGCTTTCGGTCGAGATTGTAGGCCTGCGCCGTCTGCAAGTCGCGAGAGGCCCGCTCAGCCGCCTCCGCCTGCCGGGCCGCACGCGCCGTCATGCCCTGAACACCGGACTGGCGCGCCATGTCACCGAGACGTGCGAGCGCATAGTCGCAGAAGAAACCGTAGGCCTCCTCGCGCTCCTTTGCGGCCAGCGTATCTGCCAGCACATGCATCTCGCGACGTGATGCATCCTGCCCCGCTTGCAGAAGCTTCTCGAGGGCGTCGATCAGATCCAGCCCTCCATAGTTCAGCATCATGATCGCGCGGCGCAGATTGCCTTCGGACCGCAGGGCGACCTTTTCGAGCTTCGCCGGGTCGAGACCAGCGCCGACGGGTAGCCGATGCAGTCCTGCCACGACGTCGTCTGAAGACAGCTGTGTCAGGCGAAGCGTCAGGCATCGTGACCGGATGGTGGGCAGGAGCCTGCCGGGCGCATGAGACACGACGAGAAACATCGCCCGTGCCGGTGGCTCCTCCAGCATCTTCAAGATGGCGTTCGCCGCTGACCGATGCAGGTCGTCGGCCGCATCGACGATCACGATGCGCCATCCGCCGGTTCCGGATGTCTGCTGAAGAAAGCGCCCTGCCCGACGAACCTCGTCGACCGTGATCGCGCTTTTCACACGCCCTGTCTTTTCGTCCACCGGACGTGTGAGATGCATCAGATCGTGTGAGGCGCCCGACGCCACCTGGCGAAAGACTGCAGACGCCGGATCCGGCACGGCAAGCCGCTCGGGGGCTTTCGCCGCATCGGGATAAGTGAGCACATGCTGTGCGAAGTGAAAGGCCAGCGTTGCCTTGCCGATTCCTTCAGGACCTTCGATCAGCACCGCATGATGGATGCGGCCGCTGCGATAGGCCTGTGCAAGAAACGCCGCTGCATCATGGTGCCCGACGAGATGGGTATTTTCACGCGGGCTGATCCCGCCATCAAGCCCGTCAGCGTCCGAACTCAAGATCGCGCACTCCCCAGGAGGCGGTCCATCTGATCCAATTGCAGATCGACAAGCGCAAGGATGTCTGCCGTCACGTCGGGAAGCGGCCGCGTTCCATCGACGATCTTGCAACGGTCGGGTTCGGCGCGCGCGATATCGAGGAAAGCCTGACGCCGCATCTCATGCGTCGCGACCGTCTCCTTTTCAAAGCGGTCCGGTGTGGCCTCGCCCCCTGCTCTCAGCGCCGCACGTTCGAGGCCGGTTGCAGCGGGAACGTCTATGACGATCGTGAGGTCAGGGACCATGCCGTTGACCGCAATCCGTTCGAGCGCCTTGACGAATTGCGGCTCGAGATTGCCCGTCACGCCTTGGTAGACCCGCGTCGAATCCATGAAGCGATCGCACAAGACGATCGTCCCTTTTGTGACAGCCGGCCGGATGACCTCTTCGACGTGGTCGCTGCGGGCCGCGGCAAAGAGTGTCGCCTCCATGCGGATGCCGAACTCCTCGGCGGCACCCGACAGGAGCACATGCCGAACGGCTTCTGCCCCGGGAGACCCGCCCGGTTCGCGCGTGGCGAGCACGTCATAGCCGCGCTCAGTCAACGTCTGCTTCAAAGCTCGGACTTGTGTCGACTTGCCGGTGCCCTCGCCGCCTTCGAACGTGATGAATATGCCGCGGCGTTCGGACAAGATGGGCGTTACCTGCAGAAGTTCATGTGACAAACCCGGGAGACCGAGCCGATGCCGGGTGTCTTAAAGGAAATTCACACGTCGGTGAACCGCCTTTAGATGAGCCTCGTCGCGTTGATGTTGCTACATCCAGCCGAGCAGCAATTCCTGCAGCGCGTCGAGAGCCTGCCGGTGAATGGGCCCCTTGCCGACTGCAGCGGCCGCATAGAGCGGCGTTTCCTGGCTAAGTGTTTCGCCGATCCAGACACGAAGGTGACCGACTTGCGCGCCCTCTTCCAGCGGTGCCTGAAGCGGCCAATCATAGACGATCCGCGCAGAGAGCCGGTCAGCATTGGCCGCAGGCACGAAGATATCGATCGGACCCTTGGCCTTCAGCGGCACGGAACCGCCGTCTCCACCATAGACACTCGCCCAGCCGACGACTTCGTCGGCTGCAAAGACCGGGCGGCGTTCAAAGGCCCGCATGCCCCATTCGAGGATCTTGCGCGCTTCTTCGGCCCGCTCGCGCTCGGTCGCCATGCCGCTCATCGCGAGAAACAGCCGCCGGCCATCGCGGTCGATCGAGGAGACGATGGCGTAACCCGATTCTTCCGTATACCCGGTCTTCAGGCCGTCGACGCCGATATTGGCGTTGAGCAGCGGATTCCGGTTCGACTGGCGAATATTGTTCCAGGTGAAATCGGGCTGCGAATAGAAGCGGTAATATTCCGGATAAGCCGCCTGAATGTGGCGCGCCAGAATGACGAGCTCGCGCATCGTCACGCGTGCATCGGGATGGGGCAGACCGGTCGAATTGCCGAAGACCGACGTTTCCATCCCCAATTGCCGGGCACGCTCGGTCATCAGCCCCGCAAAATTCGGCTCCGAACCCGCCATACCTTCGGCAATGACGATGCAGGCATCGTTGCCGGATTGGACGATCACGCCCTGGATGAGGTCTTCCAGCCGAATGGAGGAGCCGAGTTCCGCAAACATCGTCGATGTGCCGGAAATGGCGCCACCCGTCCGCCAGGCGTTTTCGGAAACGACGAATTCGTCGTTCATCGTGAGCCGGCCCGACTTGATGGCGCTGAAGACCAATTCCATGGTCATGAGCTTGGCGAGGGATGCAGGTGGAACGGCTTCGTTTTCGTTCTTGGCGTAGAGAACCGTGCCGGTTTCCGCCTCGATCAGATAGGCCTGCTTTGCGCGCGTTTCGAAAAGCTGCGCATGCGCAAAGCCCATGCATGCCACCAGCAAGATGACGCTGAAACCGATCAAACGTGCGAAATCATTGGCCGAACGAACCATGCCGCCACCCCAGTCCAAAGGCATCCCTACCAAGGAAGAGGGTAGCAAGCGCAACGACCCCGATCAATGAATCCTCGGGATGCGTTTCCGATTTATGGGTAACAACTGGACCAGCCGAGCTTCAGCGGCCGCCGGTCACCGGTTTTTCCAGGCGCCGATGATCGATTCCACGGAAAGCACTGCGTCATCGTCCACCAGAACCGCCTCGAAGGCACCGGAAGCAGCCTGCAGGCGATTCTCTGCATAGGCCGATACCGAGACGCGCTCCGTTTTCGCAGTTTCGAAGGAAGGACGCTCCGGCAGAACCGGTCCGATCTCGGGCAATGGCAGGACAATGGCGATCGCTTCGCTGCCGACGGGTGCCGCGGCAGGCACAGCCGTTGCTGCGGGAGCTTGCGCCGGCGCGGGATCCGCAGCGGCGACGACCGTCTCTTCGGCCTGCTGCGCGACAGGCGCTGCAGTCGTGGCGTCAAATGCGGCAGGTGCCGGGGCAGGCTGAAGAAGCTGCTGCTGCGCCATCTGGGCATCGCTCATGACGCCGGGCACGCCGCTCGCAGCGCCGCTGTTCATCGCCAGCATGACGCCTGAAGCGATCTGGCCTTCTGGAGCGACCGTCGGGCCACTCTCGCCTGGACGGCGATAGGAGGCCATCAGGAATGGCATGTCGTGACCATCGAGCTCCGCAGGCCCGACATACTCGACATTGACGTTGGCGACGCCGTCATTCTTGAAACCAAGAAGATCGGCAGCCTTGCTGGAGACGTCGATAATCCGGCCGCGGGTGAAGGGGCCACGATCGTTGACACGAACCATGACGGAATGGCCGTTTTCCTCGTTCGTCACGCGGGCGTAGCTCGGCAGAGGAAACGTCGGATGTGCAGCCGACAGGTGGTACTGATCGTAGATCTCGCCATTCGCTGTGCGGCGACCATGGAAATTCGGGCCGTACCACGATGCCAGGCCGGAGCGATTGTAATCGGGATCTTCGGCCGGCGTGTACCACTTACCGGCGATCTGGTAGGGCTTGCCGATCAACTCCCGACCGCCGCCTTTGGGAACAGCGAGCGCCGTGGTTACGCGCGTGCTGGCGGGAACACCATACTCAGCTTCGGTGAATGGCGGCGCCGTATCGAGTTCGGCCTGCTGCACGACCGGCTGTGTTGTGGCTGTGGTGTCACCCGTCGTGGTGCACGCCGCCGTGGAAAGGCCGAGGAAGCAGAGGGTGACGACGCGGCTCGCGCCCAACGAACGAAACGGTGCTGCTTGCGCGCTACCGTTGCTATCCCGATGCGCCCCCGCACCAGCTGGTCTTTTTGAATAGGTCAAGCCGCCTCTCGTCCCGCAATCTCTGCCGCCGCGCGCCGTAAGATACAGCCACGGCCAGACAACACAACGTCCCCACGTTCTCGGTCGCCTAATTCCTGGCCAATCATGGCAGAAATGAGAAGGGCGCGGCCACATTCGCGACCGCGCCCTTTGAGAAATCCATTGTGATGTGTTCAGCCTTCTATGCGGGCGCTACCGCTTTGTCCGTCATCGCGAACCCAGGTGATGGTCGTATCACCCGTCTTCTCAATGGTGAAACAGGAGACCTCACCGCGGTACCAAGTCGGGAATTGCTGGCAGAGATTGGCGCCCTCCACCCACCATTTTCCGGTCTCGCGCGGGGCAAAGAAGCGGGCGAGACCAAGCTCCGTACCATCACCAGTCACAGTGCCATCTGCATTGTAAATCAACGGAAATTCGCCGCCATAGGGCGTCGACAGATAGACACGCTTGCCGGAAATCAATGCCTCTAGACCGCTGCCTTCGACCGCTTCCTGGGCCGAAGCGCCGCTCATGAGCACGACGCTCGATAGGGCCGCAAAGGCGGCCAGCTTGTTCAACGTGTTCATCATCGTCTCCAGATCAGGTTGAGCTGTCTGATCTCCAAAACGCAAGCTCAGGGCAAACGGTTCAGTGTGAGTGACATCGTTGCAGGCCAGACGGGTCACTTTTTCTTGCCTTTTGACATAAAGGCGATTTTAGGGATCGCCAGCCGGCTTCAAGCGCAGCACGGCTGCCATTGACGCAGCTATTGCCCCCGCGCTAGAAGCGCCGATGCTCGGACTGCGACGGCGAACGGTTCACCTTCGCCAGCAGCGCAGGTCAAACACGGCGTCTCCCGGAGGGGTGGCCGAGCGGTTTAAGGCACCGGTCTTGAAAACCGGCGTGCGGGAGACCGTACCGTGGGTTCGAATCCCACCCCCTCCGCCACTCACTACTCAGTTTTTGAAGCACCTCCACTGCGATCTGACCTAGTGGTCGTGCTCCCGGAACCGGTCCGCCAGAAGCGTGCAGAGATCGATGTCGCGGCGCTCCTTCATCGAGACATAGGTGAACATCATCACCTCGCGCTCGGTCACCATCTTTCCAGGGAACGGCAGATAGGCGAGTTCGCTGGTGCCGAAGCCGGGCGTGGCGGTGCCGATCTGCCAATTGGTCTCGATGCGGGCGTCCACCAGATGCATGGCCTTGCCGCTGCTGTCCGGCATCTGGAAGGGAATTCCGGCGAGCCTCAGATAGCTGGTCTTGTCGCCGGCAGCCCGAAAGCCCTCGACGAAACTCGCGGCGAGCTCCTGCAGGTCCTGGCGCACGCGGGACGACCCGTGCGGGTGCGAATGCAGATGGTCGGCATGGCTGTGGTTGTGGCCGAGAGCCGGGCCAGTCGCCTCATCGTGATGGCCGTGGTGGTCATGGGAACCATGGGTACCATGTCCATGATCGTCGTGGCCATGATGGTGGTGATGGTGGTGGCCGTGCAGATGATGCGGTCGGGAACCGTGCATGGTCGCTGATCCTTCACTCGACGTCGGGGCCGGCCGGGATCGTCACCGGCTTGTCGATGATGCCGCGGTGCGAGCCGATCTTGCCGTGCGAGACGAGCGTTCCGAGCACATCGACGATCACGCGGGTTGCAAGCAGGGCCGTGATGTCGGACGTGTCGTAAGGCGGTGACACTTCCACGACCTCCAGCCCGCAGATCCCCTCCGCCGCCACACGTCCAACGAGTTCCAGTGCCTCGCGCGGCAGGAAGCCACCCGGCTCCGGCCAGCCCGTGCCGGGCACGAAGCCGCAATCGACGCTGTCGATGTCGAAGGAGATATAGACTGCGTCGGCATCTTTCCACGCAAGCTCCAGAGCGCGCGTGGCCGTCTCGGCGAGACCGAGTTCTTCGATATCGCGCATGGTGAAGATGTTGGTGTTGCGCTCCCTGGCGATCTCGACGCCTTCGCGCGGCACCTGCCAGCCACCGATGCCAACCTGAACGAGATTGACCGCCGGCACATTGGCAAGGTTGGTCGCGTGGAACCAGGGCGTCGTGTGCATGCGCTCGTCGAGATCCCGTTCCTGAATGTCGATGTGCCGGTCGAAATGCACAATCCCGATGCGCTTCGAGGTGCATTCGGCAATGCCGCGCACGCAAGGAAAGCCGATCGAATGGTCGCCGCCGATCATGATCGGCAAGGCCCCGGAGGAGAACACGTGGCTGACGGCACGCGTGATCTGGTCGAACGTCTTTTCGATGTTGGCGGGAATGGTGAAGACGTCGCCGACATCGCAGAGCGTCATCTGCTCGCGAAGGTCGACGCCCATCTCATAATTGTAGGGCGTGTAGAGCGCCGAGATCTTGCGCACGCCCTGCGGGCCGAAGCGCGTTCCGGGCCGGTAGGTCGTGCCGCCATCGAAGGGAATGCCGATGACGGCCGCGTCGTAGGCGCCCACCTTTGTGACGTCTTCGATGTAAGGCGCCTTGAGGAACGTGTTGATGCCGGCGTAATGGGGCAGTTCGCCGCGCGCAAATGTCGGGATGTTCTTGTCTGTCAGGCTGTCGGAGCCCGTGAGCCCCATCCGCAGCGCCCATTGGCGCTCCTTGTTCCAGGCAGCCGAAGGCAGCAGCGCTTCCTTTTCCGCCGCCTTCCACCCACGCAGGTTCAGCTTGTCGAAATCGGGATGATGCGAGCGGCTCGGCGCAGGCCGTGCCATTCGGCCGGCACCCATGGTGCGGCCCGCCCGGCCCGGCTCTGCAAAAAATGGATTACGCATGAACGTCAACTCCCTGATGCGAATGAGTTTTCAATATACCTGGCGGCAAGGCCGCAGCCGCTTTCGCCTTGTGATCGAGCGGCAGATCGTAGGTGATGGTCGCGCCGAACCGTTCCGGTGCATGCGGGTCATGGCGCACTTTGTCGAAGACGAGGATGCGCGTTCCGAGCTTGAAGGCTTCCTGGATGTCGTGCGTGACCATGAAAACGGTCATCCCGCAGGACCGCCATAGCTCGGTGATGAGCACATGCATGTCGGCCCGGATGCCAGGATCGAGCGCGCCGAAGGGTTCGTCGAGCAGAAGGATGCGCGGCTTCTTCAAGAGCGTCTGGCCGATCGCCAGGCGCTGCTGCATGCCGCCTGAAAGCTGTGCCGGATAGCGGTTGCGCGCATGGCTGAGCCCGATCTCGACCAGCATTTCCTCGGCCGCCTCCTCCGCGTGTCGCCGCGCCGCGCCGAAGAGCCGCGCGAGAAATGGCGAGCCGCCGATTTCAGCGGGCAGAAGCAGGTTCTGCCACACCGTCAAATGCGGAAAGACCGAGTATTTCTGAAAGACCACCCCACGGTCTGGATCAGGTTCCGCAGCGATCTTCTTGCCATCGACCAGGATCTCGCCCTTCTGCGGCGTCTCCTGCCCGAGCAGAAGGCGCAGGAAGGTCGATTTTCCACATCCAGAAGCGCCGACGATCGTCACGAAGGCCCCGCGGTCCACCGACATGTGCACCCGTTCGAGGATCGGGTTGCCGTCATAGCTGACATGGATGCCGCGGGCTTCGACGAAGGCTTTGCCTGCTCCGCTCATAGCGCATCCCCCTGCAAATGCGCCCAGCGGAAGGCCCGTCGGGACAAAAGCGCCAGCAGCCGGTCGGTGAGATAGGCAATCAGCGTGATCCAGGCGACATAAGGCACGATCACGTCCATCGCGAGATAACGCCGAACGAGAAATATCCGGTACCCGAGGCCTTCGGTAGACGCGATCGCTTCGGCGGAGATCAGGAATATCCACGCTGAGATCAGGCCCATGCGGATTGCCGTGATCAGCGCCGGCCAGATCTGCGGAAGCACGACGCGCAATGCGATCTGCCAGGAGGATGCGCCGAGCGTCTGCGCCTTCACCATCTCCTCACGCGGGATCGACAGCACCGTCTGCGCAAGCGATCGGATCATCAAAGGTGCGGTGCCGACCACGATCAGCCCGATCTTCGACGCCTCCCCAAGCCCGAGCACGATGAAGAGGATTGGTAGCACGGTGATGGGCGGGATCATCGAGAACGCCGAGATGAATGGCGCCAGAAAAGCGCGTCCATAGGGCAGGAACCCGATAAAGATGCCGATGAAGAGGCTGAGCGTCGCCGAGATGGCAAGACCCAGCCCCAGGCGCCACAGGCTCGCCGCCGTATCGAGCCAGAGGAGCCGATCGCCGGAGCGCACGTCCTCCTCGAATGCCATGATGCGAAAGGTTTCGGCCATGGTCGACAGCGACGGCAAAAGCTTGTCGGCCGGATTGTCGGCAAGCCGCGCCGCGCTGGCGAGAACGTAAACGATCGCCAACAACGCGAACGGCAAGAGCCCGAGAAACAGCGCCGTGGTGCGCGAGGGGTTGCGGTTCATCAGGCGCATCGGGCCACCTGGGCAATGACCGACGAGCCGGCTTCTTGCTCCAACCATGGATGCGTGGACAGAACCGCGCGTGTCTCCTCGATAAGGGTGATTTCCAGCGACGCCCTCCACAACAGATGCGCCCCATCAAGCGTCTCGACCGGTGCGTAGCTGTCGGCATGAGCCGGCGCAGGAGGTCGCGGTCGAACGCGCATCGAGAACCGCCCAGCCTTCAGCACCATTTTGCCAGCCGCGCTTGTCACGCCACAGGCGCTGTCCGATCCGGGGACCTTCCGCCAGTGTTCAAGATAATCGCTGGAAATGCCGGTCTCGATGATGAAGTTCGGCTCTGCAAAGGACATGCGACCGACATCGAGCGCCGTGCCGGGCCGCAGATCGTGGATGCGGAGCCAGGTACAAACGCTTCCCTCGACCTTCGTCAGCCCGGAGAAGCCTTCCTGCCTGGCGATAAAGCCGAGCTGTGCGTCACTGCATCCATCGAGCGCTTCTACGCCTGCGAATGTAGGACGATCGAGGGGAATGCGCAGGTCCGCATGCCAGTTCTCCGTCTGAAGCCAGAAGACGCGCTCGTCCTGCTCATTGCCGGCTCCAGCCACGCCATCGCGTTCGATCAGCGTTCTTTCCCAGAGGCCCCGATAAGCTTGCGGTACCGGCGGCAGGTGATGCTCGATCATTTCACCCATGGCCGGCCTTGCCCGTCGACGCTTCGTGACGTGCCGCCTGTCCAAACGACGACAGCGCCTTTGCATTTTCGGGCAGCACAATCTCGCCTCGGGCAAGCCGCTCACGCAGATAGGTGAAGCTCTGCACGGTCTGAGCAAAAAGGTGCTCGCCCGCACGGATCGGCTCGAAACGCGGTGCGTCGCCGGGCGCAATCAACTCGTTGAGCGGCGCAACCACCGTGTCGTAGTCGCAGGCGAAAAACAGCGGGAAGGAATAGCGTTCCTCCTGGACTTTGCGCACCCGGTGCGAGGTCGCCACGAACTGCCCGTTCGTCCAGACCTCCATCATGTCGCCAATATTGACGACAAACGCATCCGGCACGAGCGGCACGTCGATCCAGGCCCCCTCGCCGTTCATCACCTCGAGGCCAGGCGCCGTCGGCAGAAGAAGCGTGAAGCACTCGTAATCGGTGTGCGCGCCGAAACCCTGAACATCCTCCGCCGTCGCATCGAAGGGATAGTGCAGCAAACGCAACTGGCTTGGCGGATGGGTGACGAAGCGCTGGAAGAAGTCTTCCTCCTTGCCGAGTGCCAACGCAAATCCGGTGAGCAGCCTCCGACCCAGCTCGAAAACCGCATCGTAATAGGTGGTGATGTCCTCGCGGAACCCATCGAGTTCCGGCCACTGGTTCGGCCCGATCATTGGCGTGCCGGCGACGACGTCCGGATGGTCGGCCGGAAGATCCCGGCCGAGATCGAGCGCTTCCTTCTTGTCGCGCTTGCCGCCGACCAGCACCTCCTCACCCTCCGGCACATAGCCGCGATGGTTCGTCGAATTGCCGATATAGACGTCCATCTTCCGCTCGACCGGTTGAGCGAAGAAGCGTTTGGTCTGATTCAGCAGTCGCGCTCGCATCTCGCCGTCGACGCGATGTCCGGTGACGTAGAAGAACCCGACCTCGCGTGCTGCCTCGCCGAGCCTGTCGGCGACCGCGATGCGGTCGCTCGATTTGTCGCTGTAGAGCCCGCTCACGTCGATCAGTGGCAGACTGGTGAAAGCCGTAGATGCGCTGGCCATGCCGCCGGCCCCTCAGAGTGCGCCGTCGGCGGCCATCTGAACGACGCTTATGTCGAACCTCAGCTTGAGATTGGCCTGGTCGCCATAGGTGGCGCCGCCGGGAAACGAGACGCCGACGAATTCCGCGCTCGGCGCACCCTGCCCCAGGATACCCTTCTCGAACAGGAACTCGGTCACGAACTGCGTCGTCTCCGCCAAATCCTCGTCATTGGCAAATGCGATGAGATCGGCCGGCGTGTAGAACAGTTCGGTCGCGGCGAGCTGCTCCTGGTAGCCTTCGAGATCCGTGCCGGCAGCAGCCGCCATCGCCTCGAGTGCCGCAGTTCCCTCTGGCGTATCCGATTGCATCAGCGCAAGCACTTCGAACCATGCGCCGACGAGTGCCTTGCCAAAATCCGGGTTGGCGGCAAGCACCTCGGTGTTCACCACCATCAAGTCGAGGATCTCGCCGGGAATCTCAGAGGAATCGTAAACCAGTTCACCATCACCGGAGGCCAGGATCTCCGAAAGCATCGGGTTCCAGGTCGCCACCGCGGTGACATCGGGCGTGCCGTAGATGGAGACCATGTCCGCATCGGACGTGTTGACCACGGTGATGTCGCGCTCGGACAGGCCGACGCTTTCAAGAGCGCGCGCCAGGAAGTAGTGGGAAACCGAAAGCTCGACGAGGTTGACGCTCTGGCCGGCGATGGAGGCCAAGTCCCCGCCATCCTTTAGCACGAGGCCGTCATTGCCGTTCGAATAATCCCCGATGATCAACGCAGTCGTATCGACGCCGCCTGCTGCCGGGATCGACAGCGCATCCATGTTGGTCATGGTGCAGCCGTCATACTCGCCGGCCGTGTACTGGTTGATGGATTCGACATAGTCGTTGATCTGCGTGATCTCGACGGAAATGCCGTATTTCTCCGCCCATTTGTCCATGATCCCGCTATCGGCGAGGTATCCCCATGGCATCCAGCCGGCATAGATCGACCAGCAGACGTTGAACTCCGTCTTCTCCTGGGCCGAGACCGGCAGAGGGGCGATGAGTGTGGACGAGATCAGGGCGGCAATGGCAAGCGACTTCATGTCAATCGTCTCCAGTCAGGCTGTCGTCGGAAGGCGCTCGGCCGGCCGATCCTGTTGATGGAGATTTCCCACGCGCATCCGGGAGAGGTTTGCGCGCGACAAACCTGCGTGGTGCCTCCCGGGATTTTGTCCCGCCGTGTCACCGGGCAATCAACCCGGCTTGCACCTCTCGGACCAGCTCCGAGCCCCGCATTGGCGGGATCGGACGGAACCCTAGATGCCGTCACCACACTGATCATGTCAAAGCAAGCTTCGTGCCAGGCTTTAAAGGCCTGCATCTACGCGGATGACGGCAGCATCGCGTGCAATAATGCGCAACCGATCGGCACCCTGCCCCTTAATTAAGCGGTGCTCGGAGGCTCTTGTTGAGCTTCAGGAATTCAGATCCAGAAGGATTTGATAGTCGCAACGTCGTCGCGCAAGCCGAAGATGACCGGCTCCTCGGCCGGATCGAATTGCTCGGCCATCTGCTCGTAATAGGTCCGGATCCCGAGCGACGCATCACCGTCGACGCTGCCCGATCCGACTGCGCCATCCTGCTGCGTGAGGAGCGCAGATCCGATCGAGCCCGCAGCCTGAAGCGTCACCGGCGAGCGCGATGCCGCCACTGTTGGATTGACCGCGTTCGTGACCGGGAGATCCGTTGTCTGCGCCGGAGCCGCGCTGGCCGACCAGACCGTGCTGGTTTGAACAATCGGCGTCATCATGCCAGCCATCGCTCGACTCCTCGTGCGTTCAATAAGGCCAGATTCTCAAAGGTCTGACAGCGCGGATGCGATCCTTTCGACGGGAATTTTCAATCGCCAGAGTTAAGGAAGGATGAAGCCCGGTCTGTGGCAGTCCACTAAACGCCCAGCGATTTCAGCTTTCTGTGCAACGCCGAGCGTTCCATGCCGACGAACTCCGATGTCCGCGAGATGTTGCCACCGAACCGGTTGATCTGCGCGATCAGGTAGTCGCGTTCGAACATCTCGCGGGCTTCGCGCAGCGGCAGCGTCATGATGTGGCTGTCGCCGCGGCTCGCCGTCTTCGGCAGCATGTCGCCGATTTCGCCGGGCAGCATGTCAGCCGTGATCGGTTTGTCCGTGCCGTCGTTGCGCGCAAGGATCATCAGTCGCTCGATATTGTTGCGCAACTGCCGGATGTTGCCCGGCCAGTCATGCGCCTGCAGAACGGCCATGGCGTCATCGGCGATCGGTCGCGGCCGGATGCCGGCCTGTTCCGCGATCTGACGCATGAAGACATCGACGAGAAACGGAATATCCTCGCGCCGTTCTGCCAGCGACGGCACCTTGATCGGCACGACCGCCAGGCGATGGAAAAGGTCTTGCCGGAAGAGCCCTTCCGCAATCATCTGCTCGAGGTTGAAGGCGGTGGACGAGATGATGCGCACATCGACCTTCACGCGCTTGGAGCCGCCGACCCGCTCGAACTGCTGGTCGACGAGCACGCGCAGGATCTTGTTCTGCGTCTCGCGCGGCATGTCCGCCACTTCGTCGAGATAGAGGATCCCGCCATGGGCTTCTTCCAGAGCACCGATCTTACGCTCGTAGCCATTGTTGTTTTCGGTGCCGAACAGAGCCATTTCCATGCGCTCCGGCGTGATCGCTGCGGCGTTCATGGCAACGAACGGGCCATTCGCCCGGCTCGAATTGCGGTGGATGAGACGCGCGACCAGTTCCTTTCCCGACCCCGACGGACCGAGGATCATCACGCGGCTGTTGGTGGGCGCCACCTTGTCGATCGTGTTCTTCAACTGCGAGATGGCGATCGACGTCCCGATCAGCTCGACCGGATCGCCGCTCCGACGCTTCAATTCGCTGACTTCGCGCTTGAGCTTCGATGTCTCCAGCGCACGTTCGGCGATGAGGATCAGGCGGTCGCTTTTGAACGGCTTTTCGATGAAATCATAGGCACCGCGCTTGATGGCTGATACGGCGGTCTCGATGTTGCCGTGCCCCGAGATCATCACTACCGGAAGGTCCGGATAGCGCGTCTTGATTTCGTCCAGCAGAGCCAGACCATCCAATTTCGATCCTTGCAGCCAGATGTCCAGGAACACGAGCCGCGGCACGCGGTCGGAAATCGCCTGGATTGCGCTGTCGCTATCGAAAGCGGTGCGTGTTTCGTGTCCTTCGTCGGAGAGGATACCCGCGACCAGTTCGCGGATGTCCTGCTCGTCGTCCACGACCAGAATGTCAGACGCCATGGTGATTGGCCTCCTCAAGCATTGTGCTGTCCCTATCGGTTTCTTTCGCACCCGTGGAAAGGCGCACCCGAACCATCGCGCCACGGCCGGAATCGAAGTCCGGCGGCGCGTCGTGCAGTTCGAGGGAGCCGTCATGGTCCTCGACGATCTTCTTGACGATCGCGAGACCCAAACCGGTGCCCTTCTCACGCATGGTGATGTAGGGCTCCAGAATGCGGTTCCTGTTTTCCATCGGCAGTCCGCGACCGTTGTCGATCACGTCGACGACGATCTGGTCGTCCTCGGTGCGCGCGCGTACCTCGATGCGGCGGCCATCGCGCTCGGCATCTGCGGGCACGGCATCGATCGCTTCGCTGGCATTCTTGATCAGGTTGGAAAATGCCTGGCCAAGCATCCGCGCATCGAAAAGTCCCTGGATCGACCCGCTGTCGGCAACAAGCTTGAAGGAAATGTCGTTCCGGCTGACCTCACGCAGGAAAATGGCATCGCGGAGGATGTTCTTGAGGTCCGCCGGCTCCTTGGTCGGCTTGGGCATGCGAGCAAATGCCGAGAATTCGTCGACCATGCGGCCGATATCTTCCACCTGCCGCACGATCGTGTCCGTGCACTGGTCGAACACTGTGCGGTCGTCCTGATTGATCTGCTTTCCGTAACGTCGCCGGATGCGTTCGGCCGAAAGCTGGATCGGCGTCAGCGGGTTCTTGATCTCGTGCGCGATGCGGCGGGCAACGTCGGCCCAGGCGGTGGAGCGCTGCGCAATGACGAGATCTGTGATGTCGTCCAGCGTCACCACATAGGAGTTCTCGTCGCTGAGCGATTCCTCGCGGGTCACTTGAACGTTCAAGGTGCGCTCCGTGCCGCTGCGGATGACAGTCACCTGCTCGCGCGCTTCCTGGCGCCTGCGCTGCACGGCTTGTGACAGCACGGCGTCGATCTCGGGCGCAATGTCCGCCAGCCGCCGTCCGACAAGAGCGCCGGGGGGCATATTCATCATGATTTCAGCAGACGAATTCGAGATTGCTACTCGGCCGTCCCGGTCGATGCCCATGACCCCTGCCGAGACGCCGGACAGCACCGCTTCGGTAAAGCGGCGGCGCTCATCCATCTCGTCCTTCGCGGACAGGATCTGGTCGCGCTGCGTGCCGATCTGCACGATCATGTTGTTGAACGTGTCCGACAGATGGGCAACGTCGCCGTCCGATCCACGCACTGGCACCTGGACGGAAAGATCGCCCGCCGCCACCTGGTCTGCCGCGCCGATGAGCTGCCGGATCGGCCGCACGATACGGTCGGCAACGGCAATTGCGGTCCAGATCGCCGCAAGCAGCACGATCAGGGCGAAGCCGATATAGAGAATGCCGAAGGCGAGCTGCAGCGGCCCGCGATTGGCCTCCAGCGCCTGGTATTCGGCGATGTTGTCTTCCATCAGCCGCATGGACTGGATGACATCGGGATCGACGGCGCGGATCGTGTAGAGAAACGTGTCCGGGATGTCCTGCAGGCGCATGATCGCACCCACCAGATTGGTGACACCCGGAGGAATGAGCGTCGGACGGCCCTCGCTCGCCGAGCGCAGCGCATCCGGCGGAATGGCCGGCAACGGTCGCTCCGTCTCAATGTCCGCCCGCAAGATGACGGTGCCGTCGTTTCGAACAAGGAACGCACCCAGCAAGCCGCGTCCGGTCGCCTGCCGGGTCAGCAGCACCTGAAAGCCGGTCCGGTCCAGGGAATAGAGCTGTCGTGCATTGTCCAGATCGTTCGCCATCGAAACGGTCTGGCCCTGCAGGTAGCGCGCATTCTCCATCACATAGGCCTCGGCGACATCGAGCGAGGAACTGACGATCGATTGCGTGCGCATCGAGAACCAGCGGTCGAGCCCGATATCGAGCGTGATCGATGCGACGATCGCCACCAGGATGGCCGGCACGATGGCGACGATCGAGAACAGCCCGATAATGCGCACGTGGAGACGCGCAGCCGCCTTCCCGCGGCGACGCGCCTGGAATACGCGGCGGATCTCGTAGGCGATCAAGCCGAGAAGCGCGAGCACGAAGATGAGGTTGACGATGACGGCCGTCATCACGACTTCGTTGCGCGGCGCAATCGGTGTCAGGCCCATCAGGATCACGAACGAGCCGACGGCGCTGATCAGCGCAGTGACGACGACGATCAGACCGGGATTGGCGAGAATGCGGCGGCCTTCGCCCTGCTCGAGCGCCCCCGGCGGAGGGGCGCCGTGACTTTGGCTATCGACTGGAAAAGTGCTGATCGCCATGTCCGCCAGATGGTTGGATGTTCCCCCGCGGCGACTCGGCCGCCGTTGCCTTAGAGCAACGCTTTGTGGCGAAAATGCAACTATCTGGACGGCCGGTCAAGCGCTCCGCTGGCTGCGATAGACGCTGACACCAAGCTCGCGGATCTTCTTGCGCAGCGTGTTCCGGTTGAGGCCGAGAAGCTCTGCAGCGCGGATCTGGTTGCCACGCGTGGCGGTGAGCGCAGCGAGGATGAGCGGAAATTCCATCTCGTGCAGCACGCGATGATAGAGGCCCGGCGGCGGCAGATCTTCGCCATACTGCGCGAAATAGGTGCGCATGTTCTCTTCAACGGCCTGGGCGATCGTGACCGGGCCGGACAACCCCTCAGTGCTGATCGCACTCGCCGGCGCATCGGTGCGCAGTTCGTTGTCGATGATCTCGCGCGTGATCACTTCTTGTGGATAGAGCGCCGTCAGGCGCCGAACCACGTTCTCCAGTTCGCGCACATTGCCCGGCCAAGGATAGGATTTCATGAGCTCGAGCGCATCGCCGTCGAAGCGTTTGGCGTCCAGCCCCTCCTTCTGGCAGAGCTTGACGAAGTGGCGCACCAGATCGGGCACGTCCTCGGCCCGGTCGCGCAGTGCCGGCAAGCGCAGCGGCACGACGTTGAGGCGGTAATAAAGGTCTTCTCTGAAGAGACCCTGGTTGATCGAGGTCTTCAGATCCTTGTTGGTGGCGGCGACGATGCGCACGTCGGTCTTGATCGGCGTCCGGCCACCGACAGTCGTGTACTCGCCCTGCTGCAGGACGCGCAGAAGCCGCGTTTGCGCCTCCATCGGCATGTCGCCGATTTCGTCGAGGAACAGCGTGCCGCCCTCGGCCTGCTCGAAGCGGCCGGTCGACCGGTTATGCGCCCCGGTGAATGCGCCCTTCTCGTGGCCGAACAGTTCCGATTCGATCAGATCGCGCGGGATCGCCGCCATGTTGATGGCAACGAAAGGTCCATTGCGCCGCTTGCCGTAATCGTGCAGCGCGCGGGCGACCAGTTCCTTGCCGGTTCCGGACTCGCCCGTGATCATCAGCGTCAGGTCGGTCTGCATCAACCGCGCAAGCACGCGGTAGATTTCCTGCATGGCAGCGGAGCGACCGACCAGCGGGATGCCATCGTTCTGGTCGGCATCTGCCCGGTCGACGCGCTTTTTGGGCTCGGAAAGTGCTCGCCCGATGATGCCGATCATCTCGGTCAGATCGAACGGCTTCGGCAGATAATCATAGGCACCCTTCTCGGAAGCCTTGATCGCCGTCATGAACGTGTTCTGCGCGCTCATCACGAGCACCGGCAACTCCGGCCGCGCCTTCTTGATGCGTGGCAGAAGGTCGAAGGCGTTCTCATCGGGCATCACCACATCGGTGATGACGAGATCGCCTTCGCCTGCCGAAATCCACCGCCAGAGTGTCGACGCGTTCGACGTGATGCGGACATCATAGCCCGCACGCGTCAGAGCCTGATTGAGCACCGTGCGGATCGCGGCGTCGTCGTCGGCTACCAGAATTGTCGCTGATTTCATGCCTTGGCCTCGGCGTTGTCGTCCGGCCAGAGTGCGGTGCCCTTCGACACCGGCATCAATATGCGGAACACGGTCTTCTTGTTTTGGCTGTCGCACTCCACGATCCCGCCATGGGCGCCCACGATCTTTGCGACCAGTGCAAGGCCGAGCCCCGAGCCGTTGGTTTTTGTGGTGATGAACGGGTCGAAGAGATGCGGCAGCAGATCGTCTGGTACCCCCGGCCCATTGTCGATGACGCAGAATTCCAGCGGAAGCGAAACCTTTTCCCTGGAACCGGGAATAGACAGGCGGATCCCCGGACGGTAGGCAGTGGTGAGCATGATTTCGCCATCGGCCGCATCGCCGATAGCTTCGCTCGCGTTCTTCACCAGATTGAGGAAGACCTGGATCAGCTGATCGCGATTGGCAAAAACGAAGGGAAGCGACGGGTCGTATTGCTCGCTGATGCGGATGTCGCGGGCAAAGCCGGCTACGGCGACAGCCTTCACGTGATCGAGCACGGAGTGAATGTTGACCGGCTGGCGATCCACCGGGCGCTCGTCGGAGAACACTTCCATCCGGTCGACGAGGGAGACGATCCTGTCCGTCTCGTCGCGGATGAGCCTAGTCAGCGCGCGGTCTTCGTCATTGACCGAGCTTTCCAGAAGCTGCGCTGCACCGCGAATGCCCGAAAGCGGGTTTTTGATTTCGTGGGCAAGCATCGAGGCGAGCCCGGTGACGGAGCGTGCCGCGGCCCGGTGCGTCAGCTGCCGGTCGATCTTGTCTGCCATGGTGCGCACCTGCAGCACGATGACGACCGAGTCCTCGTCATCGGCCTCGCCCGAAACCGGTGCGACATAGAGATCGACGAGCTTCTCCCCGCCGAGCTTGGGCGAACTCAGATCCACACGATACTCGTTGATGGGTCCGCGACGCTCACGCACATGGTCGATGAGCGCCAGAAGCGGACTGCCGAACGGAATGTACTGATCGATCGTGTGGCGACGCAAAAGATCGGCGCTCACACCGAAGAAGTTCTCTGCAGCCCAGTTGGCGTAAGAAATGTTGCCTGCGCCGTTCACCATGATGACCGGGTGCTGGATGGTGTTCAAAACATGGGCCGTCACGCCGATGTCGGTCGGAAGATCGGTCGGACCAGCCGAGCTTGCGCTCATCTTTGCGCTCCTCATCAGGCGGCCTCGCCGTAAGCCGATGGCTTTGCCAAATTTTCGCAATTCAGAAACAGCTGCGACAAGGCCGCGATGACGGCTTTCGGATCATGATTGCCCATGACGATGGCCCGCATCTCCGCAGGAACATAGGTACAATGCAGGCCGAGATACCAGCCGAGATGCTTGCGCGCGCAGCGCAGCCCAAGCTCGGTGCCGTAGTGAGCGAGCATCGCCTCATAATGCTCGATGACCACATCGAGAATCTCTACCGCGCTGGATGGAGCAAGCCCGCTTCCCGCAAGCGCACCCGGCAACCATGGCTGGCCCTGCGCCGCACGCCCGACCATCACGGCATCGGCGCCTGAAGCAACCCTGATCGCGTGGCAGTCAGCCATCGTCGCCACATCGCCATTGGCAACCAGCGGTACCGAGATGGCATCCCGCACAGCCCGGATCGCATTCCAGTCGGCACGCCCTTCGTAGAACTGTTCGCGGGTGCGCCCGTGAACCGTGATCATCGCCGCCCCGGCATCTTCTGCCCGCGCTGCGATCTCCGGCGCGTTGATGGAGTTCTCGTCCCAGCCGAGGCGCATCTTGACGGTCACCGGCACGGACACGGCCGCGATCGTGGCGTCGACGAGCGACAACGCATGATCTGGATCGCGCATCAGCGCCGAACCGGAGTAGCCGCCAATGACCTTCTTGGCAGGGCAACCCATGTTGATGTCGATGACATCTGCACCCTCACCTTCCGCTATCCTGGCGGCCTCTGCCATCCAGGAGGCATCGCGGCCGGCAAGCTGAACGACATGCACGACACCGTCTTCCTGCGCCATGCGCCGGCGGGAGTCGCCGCTGTCGCCGACGAGTTCACGGCTAGCGATCATCTCGGTCACGACAAGCCCCGCACCAAAGCGATGCGCCAGCCGCCGAAACGGCAGGTCGGTCACGCCCGACATCGGCGCCAGAACGACGCGGTTGCGCACCGCGACGGAGCCGATCATCCAGGGATCAGAAAGATGGGAGTTCAGTTGAGGCTGCATGCGCAAAGGGCATCCTTTGTAATTGCCTTATTTTTAGACAGATTTCCAGCCGCTGCCAAGGGGCATGGGAAGACTTCTTGGCTGATCGATGGCATTTCACATAGGCTCGCGATAGACCATTCGTATGACGCACACGGCTCGTGTGCATCGCACGCAGAGGTGACTGACTTGACGACTGAAATGGATCGCGTGGCAGCCGTGATCGTGGCGGCCGGCCGAGGTGAACGGGCCGGCGACCCGTCCGAGGGGCCGAAACAGTATCGGCAGATCGGCAGCGCCCCGGTGCTCGCCCATGCCCTTTTGCCATTCATTGCTCATGAACAGATCGAAGACATCGTCGTGGTCATCCATCCGGATGACGAAGATGTGTTCACGCAAACCGTTCAGCCGCATCTTGGCGGCGCCGACATCAAGATCGTCTTCGGCGACAGGACGCGGCAGATGTCGGTGCGCCGCGGGCTCGAATCGCTCTCAGACCGCCGCCCAAGCCATGTCATGATCCATGACGGCGCACGGCCGTTCATCGAACGACCTGTCATCGACCGGGTGGTTGCCGGGCTGAAGGAAGTCGGCGACGCGATTCTGCCAGGCATCGCCGTTGCCGACACGTTGAAATCGACGACGCTCAGCCAGCGCGTGCTCAAGACTGTCCCACGCGACGGGCTCTATGCGGCGCAGACCCCTCAAGGCTTCGCCTATTCAGCGATCCTGGACGCGCATCGTCGCGCGGCGATTTCCGCCGACGACGGTTTCACCGACGACGCATCCATCGCCGAATGGGCAGACATCCCAGTCAGGGTCGTGGAAGGCTCGACACAGAACATCAAATTGACCGTACGTGAGGATATTGCCATGGCCGACCAGAAGCTCAGCGCCAAGGCCGATTATCCCGACGTCCGCACCGGCAACGGCTACGATGTGCACCGGCTCGAGCCCGGCAATGGCGTCACGCTCTGCGGCGTCTTCATCGCCCACGACCAGCGCCTCACCGGCCATTCCGATGCCGATGTCGGCTATCACGCATTGACCGATGCGCTTCTGGCCACGTGCGGCGCAGGAGACATCGGCGACCATTTCCCGCCATCCGACCCGCAGTGGAAAGGCGCACGCTCGAGCATCTTCCTGCAGCACGCGGCCGAGATCGTGCGCAGCCGCGGGGGAACAATCACCAATGCCGATGTTTCTCTCATCTGCGAGGCGCCGAGGATCGGACCGCATCGGGAAGCCATGCGCGCCGCCATGGCCCAGGATCTCGCCGTCGCGATCGAGCGTTGTTCGGTGAAGGCGACGACCAACGAGATGCTTGGCTTCATCGGCCGCGGTGAAGGCATTGCGGCCATCGCCACGGCGACGGTCATTTACGGAGGTTTGAGAGATGGACGCGACAATCGTTGAACTTGCCGCTTCGCTCGTCGAAAAGGCACGCAACGCCAAGGTGATGATCGCAACCGCCGAATCCTGCACCGGTGGACTGATCGCAGGCGCCATCACCGAAGTGCCCGGCTCATCCGATATTTTCGACCGGGGCTTCGTCACCTATTCGAACGACGCCAAGATGAAGATGCTGGGCGTCAAAGCAGAGACCTTGTCGACATACGGGGCTGTCTCGGCTGAAACTGCCCGGGAAATGGCCTTCGGCGCGCTCGCGAATTCCAATGCCGACTTTGCCGTTGCAGTCACCGGCATCGCCGGACCTGCGGGCGGGACACCGGAGAAGCCGGTGGGGCTCGTTTACATCGGCGTCGCCGAACTCGACGGGAAGACACAGGTTGCCGAGCAGCGCTTCGGCGATGTCGGCCGAGGGGCCGTACGGCAGGCCACTCTGGAGGCGGCGCTGCGGGCTTTGACGCTCGAAATTCACTGACCGATCAGGCTGCAAAGAAAATTCCGAGCAGCAGAAGCGCTTCACCGACTAGGATCCCGACAAGGATCCGGTGGCCGGAAAGGAGATAAGTCACGAAGCCGGCTGCTGCAGCCCCAACACGCAAGATTGCCGGAACATCTGCAAGTGCACCGGACGGTGAGACGATGAGGTTGGCGATCACGGCCGCCACCAGCGCGGTCGCAATGCACCGGACCAGGACAAGGATGTCGGCATCATCGGAGAGTTGGCCCCCGAGATAGACGCCGAGGAAACGCCAGCTGTCCGTTGCAAGCCAGCCCGCCACGAGAATGAAGAGATAAGGCCACCACCAGGCATCAATCGCGCCGAAGCTCATGGGTTCACGCCCTTCTTCCGACGGCTGTAGCGGTGAAAACCATAGGCCGCAAAGCCGCCCACCAGCCCGGTGGCGAGAAGCGCGAAATCGGGCGTCACCATCGCCATTACCGGGCCGAGCAAAAGGCCAAGTACCATGGCGACATGCCCTGCCCGCTCGCGCGCCGATCCCCAGAGCGAGGTGAGGAAATAGAGCGGCGTCAGAAAGAACAGGGCGGCAGAGACGCTCGGCGGCAGCACGTCCGCCACCATGTAGACCGCAGCCACCACCATCATGTTCAGAAGAATGAGCGACGCGCCGAGGCCGCCATACCAGGCGGTGCGGAAGTCTCGCGGGATCGAGCGCACTTCCTGCATGGCGAGCACCCAGGACGTGACGGCGACGAAATGCGCGAGCATGTATAGCACCCACCGACGTGTGCGCGGCCCGCGAATTTCCGGCACCAGCGCAACGACCATGGGACCCAGCCGAATCGACGAGAGCGCTACGGCGAATGTCGCTGCAGCAATGCCATTACCAGCCGCGATGGCGCCGACGAGCACGACCTTGGCAGGCAGCGCCCAGACGACGGCCGTCATGAAAACAGCATGGGCCATCGACAGCCCCGACTCCACCGCGAGCGCGGCAAAGCCGATGAAGCTCGACATCAAAATCAATGCTGGGATAGAAAATGCCGCCCCGATCCCACGCAGCAACCACCGCAAATGGGTGTCATCGGGACCTGGGATGGGCTCTGCGGGGTTTTGTGAAGGGTCATTCTGCAGCATCGAAGCCGGCGATAGCACAGCCGTCCGCACGAAGGAATAAAAAGATCAGGCTGCCTTAGCGTCTAATCTCGCTGACGTAACGAGAAAGGCCCGGCTGGAGACCAGCCGGGCCCTCGATCATTGAGGCGAAGCGGAATTTACTTGCGGCGCGGAACCTTCGGCACGGAGCTGCCTGACTTGCGGCTTGCCTGATCGGACCGCTCGGCGACCGCAACGTCGCCACCCGTGTCGGCTGCGGGACCGCCGTCTGGCATGGACCCGTCGTCTGGCCGTTCGGTGGACCGCTTCGGAGCCCGCGCCTTAGCTGCGGCAGGCTTCGGCTTCGCAGCCTTTTTCGCCGCCGGCTTGCGCGCTGGCTTGACCGGCACCTCGTCGGGGATCGCATCGAGCTTGAGGCCAGTCTTGCCGCCTTCCTTCGTCTCGACGGTCACCTTGACCGTGCCGCCCTTCTTGAGCTTGCCGAAGAGAACCTCGTTGGCGAGTTCCTTCTTGATGTGCTCCTGGATGACGCGGCCGAGCGGACGGGCACCCATGTTCTCATCATAGCCCTTCTCGGCGAGCCAAGCGATTGCGTCCTTGGACAGATCGAAGGTCACGCCACGTTCGGCCAGCTGGGCCTCGAGCTGCATGACGAACTTCTGTACCACCTGGTGGATCACCGGCGTCGGCAGCGAGCCGAACGGGATGATCGCGTCGAGACGGTTGCGGAATTCCGGCGTGAAGAGCCGGTTGATCGCTTCCGTGTCTTCGCCGGTCCGCTTGGCAGAACCGAAGCCGATCGCAGCCTTCTGCATGTCCGAAGCGCCCGCATTGGTCGTCATGATCAAGATGACGTTGCGGAAGTCGATCTGCTTGCCGTTGTGATCGGTGAGCTTGCCGTGATCCATGACCTGCAACAGGATGTTGAACAGATCCGGATGGGCCTTCTCGATCTCATCGAGCAGCAGCACGCAATGCGGATGCTGGTCGATGCCGTCGGTCAGGAGACCACCCTGGTCGAAGCCGACATAGCCGGGAGGTGCACCGAGCAGACGCGAAACCGTGTGCCGCTCCATGTATTCCGACATGTCGAAGCGCAGAAGCTCGACGCCGAGCGACTTTGCCAGTTGCTTGGCCACTTCCGTCTTGCCGACGCCCGTCGGGCCGGAGAACAGATAGCTGCCGATCGGCTTGTCCGGTTCCCGCAGGCCCGCACGTGCCAGCTTGATGGCCGATGACAGCGCGTCGATCGCGGTATCCTGGCCATAAACGACCGTGCGAAGCTCTTTTTCGAGATTGGCGAGTACCTGCTCGTCGTTCTGGGACACGTTCTTCGGAGGAATTCGGGCCATTGTCGCGATGGTGGCTTCGATCTCCTTCTCCGTCACGGTCTTCCGACGCTTGTTGGCCGGCAGCAGCATCTGCGACGCACCGGTCTCGTCGATCACGTCGATCGCCTTGTCCGGCAGCTTTCGGTCGTTGATGTAGCGCGCCGACAGCTCAACGGCCGACTTGATCGCCTGATCGGTGAACTTGATCTTGTGATAGTCCTCGTAATAGGGCTTCAGGCCCTTGAGAATCTTCACCGCGTCTTCGACGGAAGGCTCCTTCACGTCGATCTTCTGGAAGCGCCGTACCAAGGCACGGTCCTTCTCGAAGAACTGACGATATTCCTTATACGTCGTCGAGCCGATGCACCGGATCAGGCCGGAGGACAAGGCCGGCTTCAGAAGGTTCGAAGCGTCCATCGCGCCGCCGGAAGTCGCGCCGGCGCCGATCACTGTATGGATCTCGTCGATGAAGAGCACGGCTCCCGGTGTGTCCTCGAGCTCCTTGACGACCTGCTTCAGGCGCTCTTCGAAATCGCCACGGTACCGCGTGCCCGCAAGCAGCGTGCCCATGTCGAGCGAGAAGATGGTCGCGTCCAGAAGCACTTCCGGCACTTCCTTCTCGACGATGCGCTTGGCAAGCCCCTCGGCGATGGCGGTCTTGCCGACGCCCGGATCACCCACATAAAGCGGGTTGTTCTTAGACCGGCGGCAAAGCACTTGGATGGTGCGGTTGACCTCGTCCTGCCTGCCGATCAGCGGATCGACGCGGCCCTTCTTGGCCTTCTCGTTCAGGTTGACGCAGTAGGCGGTCAGCGCGTCCTGCGCCTTCTTCTTGCCGCCCTCGTCCTGGTCGGAACCGGCATTCGGACCGCCCTCCTCCTGCTCGTCCGCGCCGGAGACCGGACGTGCCTCGGAAGCGCCGGGACGCTTGGCGATACCATGCGAGATGAAGTTCACCGCATCGTAGCGCGTCATCTCCTGCTCCTGCAGGAAATAGGCGGCGTGGCTTTCGCGCTCGGCAAAGATCGCGACCAGCACGTTGGCGCCGGTCACTTCCTCGCGACCGGATGATTGCACGTGGATGACCGCGCGCTGGATGACGCGCTGGAAGCCGGATGTAGGTTTGGAATCCTCGTCATACCCGGTGACGAGGTTCTGCAGCTCGTTGTCGACATATTGCGTCACGATCGAGCGCAGTTGGTCGAGATTGACGTTGCAGGCACCCATGACGGCGGCCGCATCGGCGTCGTCGATCAGGGCCAGCAACAGATGTTCGAGCGTCGCATATTCGTGGTGGCGCTCGTTTGCCAGTGTAAGTGCCTGGTGCAGTGCCTTTTCAAGGCTGGAAGAAAATGTCGGCACGCTATCGGTTCCTTATTTCTTTTCCATCACGCATTGCAGCGGGTGCTGGTTCTGACGTGCGAAATCCATGACCTGCGTCACCTTGGTCTCGGCCACCTCGTAGGTGAACACACCGCATTCGCCGACACCATGATTGTGAACATGCAGCATGATGATCGTGGCGGCTTCACGGTCCTTTTGAAAGAACCGCTCGAGCACGTGGATGACGAACTCCATGGGCGTGTAGTCGTCGTTGATCAGGAGGACCCGGTAGAGGCTCGGTTTTTTGACCTTGGGTTTGGTGCGCGTGATCACCGAAGTCCCGCGCCCGGGTCCATCGCCGTTCTTGTCGTTTCCGCCTTGCGAGCGAACAGGCCAAGCGTGCATCTTGAGAAGTCACCTCATTCATCGGATCGACGCACCCGCCGTGCGCCGCCCTCGATCATCCTAAGCGTAATCTAAGTCTTCGCCACTGCATTTTAAGCCCCCCGCCCTGCCGTTTCATCACATTCGCTGCGATGGGCTCAGGATGGCGGGCACAAAAAAACCCGGCCGGGCCGCTGCGATCAGCGGTCTGGCCGGGTGCTTGTCGTCGACCCACCGCCCGTCCGACAGGGCAACGTGGGTTTGTCAGCCTTTGGCGCTTAGTTGGCAGCCTTGCCCATGGAGCGCTCGAACGGCTTGTAGACGTCCTTGGCGAGATCGGCATAGATTTCACCCATCTTCGTTGCCTGCTGGACGAAGGCTTCGTAGGACGACTTGGCGTAGTCGGTCTGGATTTCGAAGACCTTTTCCATCGACTTGGCAGCCGACAGCTTCTCGACCATCGCAGCGCTGTGCTCGAAAGACTTCTTGGAGTAGTCGGCAGCTTCCGAAGCGATGGTCTGCATGCCCGTCGCCATGGTCGAATAGCTCTTCAGCATCGTGTCCATGGTGTCTTTACCGGCCTTGTTGGCATCATCGAAATTCAACATATCGCACTCACCTTCTGGGTTGGTCGCGCAGGTATGATCTCACGCATCTTGCATGGGGCCGCATTCATAAGTGCACTGCAGCACGAGGTCAAGTTTTCTGGTGCATTGCAGCATGGCCGTCTCCAAATGGTCGGATTTGCCCGCTTTGGGTCAAATGCGAACCGGGGGATTCAGACTTTGTCCATCATAAACCAGTTGGTAACGATGCCGCCATTATGGTCTTGGCAACGGTGGCTGATGTGGGGGCTCGGCTGCCGGAAGCAATTCAATACTGCGTCGCGTATCAAGAGTTAGCCCGTGATCTATATCGCAGAAGGCATCGCCGGCCGTAAAACGGGCGAAAACCTCGCTATCGCCACGAGACTCCTCTTCACCGCATTGGTCATCTTGATTGTTGCAGCCGCTTCGCCGGCTGCCGCCAATCCCAAATATGCGGGCATCGTCATCGATGCGCGTACGGGGAAGACCCTTTATGCGGCCAATGCCGACGCGCCACGCTATCCGGCGTCGCTCACCAAGATGATGACCATGTATCTCGCCTTCGAGGCGATAGATGCTGGCCGCGTCACCAAGGAGAGCCGCATTCCCGTTTCACGGAAGGCCGCTGCCGAGCCGCCATCCAAGATCGGCATCCGTTCCGGCACGACGATCACCGTCGAGCAGGCGATGCGCGCCCTCGTCACCCGCTCCGCCAACGACGCGGCGACGGCGCTCGGCGAATTCCTCGGCGGCTCCGAGTCGCGCTTTGCCGAACTGATGACTCAGAAGGCCCGTCAACTCGGCATGTCCAAGACGACCTTCCGCAATGCCCACGGGCTGCCGAACTCGCAGCAGGTGACGACGGCCCGCGACATGGCCCGCCTCGGCATCGCGCTGCGGGAGCATTTCCCGCACCACTACCACTATTTCTCGACCCGCTCGTTCCAGTTCGGCGGCGCCACCTTCGGTAACCACAACCGTCTCCTTGGCAATGTGCGCGGCGTCGACGGCATCAAGACCGGCTTCATCAACGCGTCGGGCTTCAACCTCGTCTCTTCCGTCAACGACAATGACCGCCTCGTCGTCGCCGTCGTCATGGGCGGACGCACCGGCGCAAGCCGCGACGCACAGATGCGCAAGCTGATCGCCGAATATCTGCCGCAGGCAACACGTGGCGGCGGTGGCAACCTGATCGCCCGCTCCGGCGCATCGCCGGTTCTCGCGGCAAGTGCGTGGGCTCTGCCCGAGCGCGGCCCGGTACCGGTCTTCCGCGACCCGATCGACATGCGCGTGGCAACGGCCTATGCGGCACCTGCTCCGGCTTCGGCCCAGGCGGCTATTGCCGCAGCCTTCCCCGTGCCGAACGAGCGTCCGGTGGTCGGTCGCGAGGCGCTGGCCCAGGTTCTTCGTGAGCAGCAGGCGTCCGTGCCCACCCCGCCAGCCCCCATTGTAGGCCAGGAGATGGGCTCGTCCGAAATCGACGCCGTCACGACCGCAAGCACCGCTGCAGAAGTCGCAACCGCCTCTGCCGCCGTGCCGAGCGGCTGGGTCGTCCAGGTTGCCGCCATGCCCGATGCGTCCGAAGCAATGGCCTACCTTCAGAATGCGCAGCGCAAGGCGGGTGGCCCGATCTCTTCGGCGACACCGTTCACCGTTGCCTTCCAGGATGGCGGCTCCACCCTGCACCGCGCCCGCTTCGGTGGCTTTGCCGGCAAGAACGACGCCTGGGCCGCCTGCGAGAGCCTGAAGCGCTCCGGCTACGGTTGCTGGGCCACGCAGCAGTAAGGCTGCCACCAATCAAGCCGCGCGGACGCATGTGTATCAGGCCGCGCGGTCGAGTTTTCGAGATCCACCCCTGTTTGTATTGAGTTGATGGGGATCAGCGATGACGACGCAAGAGAATATCCTTGGCTTCATTGAGGCGCGCAGCAAGAAAGACCGAGCCGCCCGTGTCCGGATGAACCCGCTTCATGAGGCTGCGATGCGCCTGGCGGATTTCGGCTTCACTCGCACCCGGACGAAGACCAAGGACCTCGTAGGCCTCCTTCTCTGTCATGGCGCCCGTGCCTGGCGCAGCTCCCAGCCCGTCGTCCGCGTCCGCCTCAGCGTCGCCTCGCCAGCTGGGTATGCGGCGGTCAAGATACGCCTCTAGGAGCTGCCGGCTTTCCTCGTCGCTGAGCAGAGCTTCGTGCAGGGTGAGCAGTTCGGTCTCGTCGAGCGAAGCGAGATCGGCGCCCTCGAACGGGCCGGCAAGCACCAGGCCGTTCATGTCTCCGGTATCGAGATCGAGCTCCATCTCCAGCGCTGCGCTGCGCACCGTCGAATAGCGCCCCGGCTCCGACTGCACCGTCGTCGACCGGCCGAGCCTGCCGAACATGGCTGCAGACAAGCCGATCAGCGTCATTCCGACCCCTGCCCGACCCACCAGGGTCAGTACGAGACCGAAGAGCGCCAGAAGGCTGGGGCCCGCGTATTTCAGTCCGAAAGCGAGATGCCTAGGGTTCGCTCTCGTGAAGGCGAAGCCGAGCGCTGACAGAACCAGCAGCGCCAGGACGATGTAGAACAGCACCGCCATCCTATGTGCCCTGCCGCCCACCGGGCAGCTGCGACAACAAAAGCTGCGAACCCCGGCTCTTCGATGCCTTGAGCGCCTTCAGCCCGCCGGATGCATAGGTGGCCACGGCTTTGAGCAATTCGGCCAATTCGCCGGCAGCGTTTTCGTCGAAGCGGATATGTGCACCACCCGACAATCGCGCCATTTCCTTGAAGGCCGTCTCGGCTACGCTGTTGCGTCCTTCCTGAAACAGGAACAGCGGCACCTTGCGCAGCCCCAGTTCGCCGGCCTTGTGGCACAGCGCATCGATATCTTCTTCCATCGCGTCACCGATATAAACGGCAGCGCTGACGGGCTTCTTGACCGTCTCGTCGCGAATGTGGCTGAGCACCTTGCCGATCTGCGTCTGGCCGCCCCGGCAGTCGATCTTCGTCATCAGGTCGCGGAGGCTGCGCGTATCCGATACCCAGCGCGAGGCGCGGCATTCGTCATAGCCGCGGAAATAAACCAGCTGCACCGCCAGATTGCCCGCGGCTCCCACGGCGCCGAACATCTCACCCTGAAGCTGACAGGCCGCATCCCAGGTCGGTTGCCGGCTCATGGTGGCGTCGAGGGCAAAGACGAGGCGTCCGCCGCCCGCCTGCGGCTTGATGGCGCGTGCCGCGGCCAGGAAGCCGCTGATGGCACTCTTGGCCGAAACGGCTGCACCTTCGCCTTGCCGTGTCAACGGCCGGTTGGCTGTGCGATCCTTGTCCTTATCGGTCATGATGGGTGCAAATCCTTCTCATCAACCGAATCTGGCGTCTTGAGCCGCAAACACAAGAGCGCCACGGGCGCGCAGAGCTTAGAGGAGACCGAGCGAAGCGAGTTCCTGCCGCATTTCCATCGGCATGTCTGCGATCTCCGCGCCGGCGGATCCCAGGTCGGCAGGTGCATCGGCAGAAACGAGATATCGCCAGCCCTGAAATGGCCGGCGCGGCTGCCAGTTGGTGGCGATCAGCTCGGGATGCAGAACGAGATTGCAGCGCGAAATGCCCTCACCGTCGACGAAGGGCCGGATGTCCTTCAGGCGCTGGCGCACCTGCACGTTGCCCTTGATCACCCAGTAAAGCGAACCACCATCTAGCAGTTCGTCCATCCGCTTGGGCAGCATGCGCGTGGTGTGAAACTGCTCGGGCTCGAGCCCCTGAGCACGCATGGTGGAAAAGCGCCACTCGATATGGGCTGCCAGATCCTCGATGCTTTCCGCACCCACGCACAGTTTCAAAAGATGGAGAGCCATCGCCCCCGACTAGTTAAAAACCGTGGCCGATGGAAGGCCCGCCGGCTTTTCCACAGCCGGCAGGCGTACCGCGATCAGCACTCCACGACATTGACCGCGAGACCGCCGGTGCTGGTCTCCTTGTAGCGTTCGTTCATGTCGAGCCCGGTCTGGCGCATCGTTTCCACACACGCGTCGAGCGAGACGAAATGCGTGCCGTCCCCCTTCATGGCGAGCGACGCGGCGGTCACGGCCTTCACGGCGCCGAGCGCATTGCGCTCGATGCAAGGCACCTGCACCAGGCCGCCGACCGGATCGCAGGTCATGCCGAGGTGATGTTCCAGCGCGATCTCGGCGGCATTTTCCACCTGTGCCGGCGTTGCGCCCATGAGCGCGGCAAGGCCCGCCGCGGCCATCGCGGCAGCCGAACCGACTTCGCCTTGACAGCCTACTTCGGCCCCGGAGATGGAAGCGTTGTGCTTGATCAGCCCGCCGATCGCCGCTGCCGTCAGCAGGTAATCGCGAATGGAGCGAGGGTCGGCGTCATTGTGGAATTTGAGATAGTAGCGAATGGTCGCAGGAATCACTCCGGCAGCGCCGTTGGTCGGTGCCGTGACGACTCGGCCGCCCGACGCGTTCTCCTCGTTGACGGCCATGGCGAAGACGGACAGCCAGTCATTGGCAAGCAGCGGGTTGACCGTGTTGCGCTGCCAGTCGTCCTCGAGTTTCTGATGGATCGCACGCGCCCGGCGCTTCACCTTCAGTCCACCCGGCATGATGCCGTCCTGACCGAGCCCGCGCTCGATACAGCCATCCATCGCCATCCAGATGCGATCCAGACCTTGATCGAGCTCGGCTGCGTCCACCAACGTCTCTTCGTTGGCTCGCTTCATCTCCGCGATGTTGAGGCCGGAGTGCGACGCCATCTCCAGCATCTCGTTCGCCGTCGCGAATGGAAACGGTACCGGTCGATTCGACGTAGAAGGCCTCGCGCGATCCTTCGCCGCAAGTTCCTCTTCCGAAAGCACGAAACCGCCGCCGATCGAATAGTAGACGCGCCGCAGCAGCACCCGGTCGTCGCGGTCGAGCGCCAGGAACGCCATCCCGTTCGCATGACCCGCCAAGGGCTGCTTGCGATCGAAGATCAGGTCCTGGGCGGGATCGAACGCATAGGTCGGATGCCCGGCCGGCTCGATTATCTTCTTCCGTTCGACATCGTCGATGATGGCGTCCATGCGGTCCGGATCGACCTGATCCGGTGTTTCGCCGGTCAGACCAAGTATGACCGCCCGCCCTGTGCCGTGTCCGATACCCGTGAAGGCCAGCGATCCGTGCAGGCTCACTCTTATGCGCGCGACCTGCGCCGAACTGGGCCGCGGCCAATCGCCATGCAAGATTTCGTCGAGAAAGCGCACCGCTGCCGACATCGGCCCCATCGTGTGGGAGCTCGATGGGCCGACGCCGATCTTGAACACGTCGAAGACGGAGAGAAACATGGGCGCGCGGTCCTTGATGAGACGACCACCCTAACCCGATCGAGGTCGGGCGCAACATCCAGGAGCGGCATCGCAGTCGCCGGTTCGCGGCATCCGGCACAATCGGCGGCCCTACAACGCAAAAAAGCGCGGGATCACCCGCGCTTTTAGAGATTTTGGTCTTTCCTGGTGGCTGTTAGATGCCGCCGAACAGATAGGCCAACACCAGAATTCCGGCAAAACCGACCACTGCACGTGCCGTGAAGGCCCAGCAGGACTTTTGAGCGGTCTCTTCCATCATGACTCCACTTGATGCCCCGATATCGTAGGGAACGGTTGTTGTTCTTGTCTCGCTCCTGAAGGCCGTCATCTACAGAACCCTTTCAGACTTCGCAACTGCGAAATATGGCCACTTCTGGGCACAATCTCGCATGGCACCTGTGAACAATTCGCACCCCACGCTGCCATTCAAGGGGTCGCTTGGTTAACAAACGGTTAAATAGACCGTTAAACTTGGCCCCATTTTCACCGCATGCGTGAAGATTTGGTTGCCAGCTCAAACGCAGGCTGCCGCATTTGGTTGCGTCATGTATTGAGCTCAAGGCATGGTGCCTCGATCTCTTCAACTCCATGGAATGCCTGCTGATGACCTCTCTGGATGGCGCCGCCATCGTCCTGTTTCTCCTGTCCTGGGCGCTGTTCGCATGGCTGACGGACGGCGCGCGGCGCTTTGACCGGCAGAGTTTGACACGCTTGATGAACCGTCACCGGGCGCTCTGGATCCGTAACAGCCTGAAGCGGGATTTGCGGATGATCGACACGCAGATCATCGCTGGCCTGCAAAACGGTACGGCCTTTTTTGCCTCAACGGCAATAATCGCGATCGGTGGCTGCTTTGCCCTACTCGGCGCAACCGATCAGGTGCTGCGCGTCTATGCGGACCTGCCGATTTCGATTCCCGGTGGCAGAGCGGCGTTCGAGCTGAAGGTCGTCGGCCTCATCACCATTTTCGGCCACGCCTTCTTCAAGTTCGGCTGGTCCTACCGTCTCTTCAACTACGCGTCGATTCTCTACGGTGCCTTGCCGATGCGCGATGAACTTGAACGCGCACCAGAGCGCTCCGAACGACTGGTCGAAAGCGCCATCATGATGAACGTGCTGGCAGGCCGGCATTTCAACGCCGGCCTGCGCTCGATCTTCCTGTCGATCGGCTATCTCGGCTGGTTCATCGGACCGGTAGTCTTCATGGCGAGCACGCTGCTCGTCCTGTCGGTCCTGGTGCACCGCCAGTTCTTCTCGGCGGCGCGCCAGGTTCTGGCTGACAATCAGGCTGCGACGGAATCCCACTCAGGCGAGAAATCGTAGTCGCAGATCCGGTGGTTGGCGGATCGCAGAGCCGAGATCGCTGCCATTTCGGCGTCGGTGAGCTCGAAGTCGAAGATATCCGCATTCTGAGGCAGCCGACCTGGCTTGGACGTGCGCGGAATCGCCACCACGCCATCCTGCTGGACATGCCAGCGTAGCACGATCTGCGCCGGCGATTTGCCATGCGCTTCCGCCGCCGCCGCCACGGGGGCTGCTTCGAACACGTCACCGCCACGCCCGAGCGGGCAATAGGAAGTCATGGCCATGCCGCGCGCCCGGCAGGCCGCATGCACCTTCGACTGGTCGAGCATCGGGTGATATTCGACCTGATTGCACACGAGCGGCTCGTCCGTCAGCGCCCAGGCTTCGTCGAGCAACTTCGTTGTAAAATTCGATACACCGATGTGGCGCGTCAGCCCCTGCTTCTTGACCCGGTTGAGGGATGCGATCGAGTCTGCGAGCGGAATCTGCGGGTTCGGCCAGTGAATGAGGAGCAGGTCCAGATGGTCCACGCCAAGCCGCTTCAGGCTCGCCTCTGCAGCACGCTCGAGCGCGCCCGCGCCGATATCGGTGTACCAGACCTTGCTGGTCAGGAAGATGTCGTCCCTTGCCACACCGCCTGCACGGATGCCCTCTCCGACGGCTTCCTCGTTGTCGTACATGATGGCGGTGTCGATATGGCGGTAACCTGCGTCGAGCGCGGCATGCACCATCTCGACGCAATCATCGCCCTTCAAGGTCCAGGTGCCGAGCCCCAGCACGGGAATGTGTGCGCCATGGGCGGATACGGTCTTCATCAAGGGTACTCCTTTGCTGTGATCGGTTTCATTCGCATCTGTGTGTGAAACGATCTAGATCGGATCAAGTGCCGTCGTCGATTCGACGTAAACGTCCGCCGCGGGGAGACAAGATGGTAGATCAGGCCGGGATGCCCCATCGAAACCCCTCGACGCGTCTGATGCGCCTGGATGTGGCGCGCGGATTGGCGCTCGTGGCCATGGCCATCTATCATTTCACCTGGGACCTCGAGTTCTTTCGCTATGTCCCGCTCGGGCTGACATCCGAGGGCGCCTGGAAGATCTTTGCTCGCGGCATTGCCAGCACCTTCCTGTTCCTGGCGGGCTTCAGCCTGGTGCTCGGGCATTACCCGACGATCCGCTGGCGCCCGTTCCTGCGGCGGCTTGCCATGATCGTCGCAGCCGCGTTGGTCATCACGGTCGCCACCTATATCGCCTTTCCACAAGCGTTCATCTTCTTCGGCATTTTGCACGCCATCGCAGCCGCAAGTCTGATCGGCCTCGCGTTCCTGAGACTGCCGCCGGCGATCACGGCGATCATCGCGGTCCTGATCATCATCACGCCGAATGTTTTCAGCTCGACGGCATTTGATTGGCCCGGCCTTTGGTGGGTCGGCCTGTCAGCGAACCGGCCGGTCTCCAACGACTACGTGCCGCTCTTTCCGTGGCTCGGTGCAACGCTGCTCGGCATTGCAGCCGCACGGATCATCAAGGCGAAGGACTGGCTTGGTCACCTCGCGACCCGCTCCGAACCCGGCCGCTTGACCCGTGGGCTGGCGTTTGCGGGGCGCCACAGCCTTGCCGTCTACCTGATCCACCAGCCGATCCTGCTCGGCCTTGTCTACCTGGCGAGCATCGTCGCCCCACCGCCTGCGGCCGATCCCGGCGTCGCCTATATGAACAGCTGCGTCCAAAGCTGCTCAGCCACGCAAGGTGAACCTTTCTGTCAGTCATTTTGCGGATGCACGCTGGACGCGTTGAACGCTGCCGACCTGTTCGACGATCTGATCGCGGGAACGCTCGACCCGGCCGGCGATCCACGCGCGGTCGAGATCGCAAATCAATGCACGGCGGATATCTTCGGCGGCCAGCGCTAGAACCCGAAGCTTTGAATCAGGTGCTGACGCCGATTTCGGCCAGACGCGTCAGGCAAGCCTCTTCGACATTGTCGAGCTCGTTCAGCGTCTCCTCGATGTCCTTGCGCTTTTGCCGCAACTCGTTGCGCTTCTCGTCGACGCGCTTCATCAGAAGCTTGAGTTGCCCCTCTTCGCCCGGAGGATCCTTGTAAACCTGGATGATCTCTCGGATCTCGGCGATCGTGAAGCCGATGCGACGGCCGCGCAGGATTTCTTGGATCAAACGGCGGTCGGCCTGGCGGAAAAGACGGGTGCGGCCGCGACGCTCCGGCTGCACGAGTCCTTCGTCTTCGTAGAAGCGAAGTGTCCGGGTCGAAACGCCGAACTCGCGCGTTAATTCCGTAATGGTGTAATATTTGTTCAACGCAGCCTGATCCCCGACAAGGAACAGACGGTAGCGGCTTTTACGTAAAAGTCAATTTTTCTCCTGTCACGACAGGCCGAACCACCATGTTGCGATCCCGAGAAATGCGAAGAAACCGATGATGTCTGTGGTGGTCGTCACGAAGACGGCCGAGCCGACTGCGGGATCTGCCCCAAAGCGATCGAGGATCAGGGGCACAACGATGCCGGCAAGCGCTGCCACGAACATGTTGATGAGCATCGCGACCGCAATGATCCCCGCGATCTCCGCGCTCTGAAACCAGAAGCCGGCGACAGTGGCGATCAGCAGTCCGAAGATCAGTCCGTTGATCAGCCCGACGAGGCATTCGCGCCGGATGATGCGGGGTGCGTTGCGAAAGCTGAGATTGCGCGTCGCCAGGGCTCGGACCGTAACGGTCATGGTCTGCGACCCTGCATTGCCGCCCATGCCGGCGACGATGGGCATGAGCACAGCGAGCGCGACGATTTCCTGAATGGTCGCTTCGAACAGCGAAATCACGGAGGCCGCCATGAAGGCGGTGAGAAGGTTGGCGAAAAGCCACGGCACGCGCGAGCGAGATGTCGCTCGAACGCTATCGGAGAGTTCCTCATCCCCAACGCCGCCCATGCGCATCAAATCCTCCTCCGCCTCCTCCTGAATGACATCCACGACATCATCGATGGTGAGCACGCCGACGAGCCGCCCGTTCTTGTCGACCACGGCTGCCGAGAGAAGATCGTACTGCTCGAAAAGCTGCGCCGCCTCCTCTTGGTCCATCTCGGCGGCGATGGGATAATTGGTATCCCGCATGATGTCTTCGATCTTGACCTTGCGCTTGGTGCGCAGGATGCGGTCGAGATCGATGACGCCCATCAGCTTGAACGTAGGATCCACGACGAAGATCTGCGAGAAGCTTTCCGGCAGGTCCTCGTCTTCGCGCATGTAGTCGATCGTCTGGCCCACCGTCCAGAAAGGCGGCACCGCGACGAACTCCGTCTGCATGCGGCGGCCGGCGGTATCTTCCGGATAGTCCAACGCCCGACGAAGCCGAATCCGCTCCGTGAACGGCAGCTTTGCCAGAATGTCATCCTGGTCTTCCTGGTCGAGATCTTCGAGAATGTAGACCGCGTCATCGGAATCGAGATCGGCGAGCCCCTCCGCGATGCGCTCGTTCGGCATCGCGTCGATGATTTCGAGACGAACGGCCTCGTCGACTTCGGTCAGCGCCGAGAAGTCGAAGTCCGAGCCAAGCATCGTGACAAGCTGTCCGCGCTCGTCCGAATCGAGCGATTCGAGAAGGTCGCCGAGTTCGGATTCGTGCAGTTCGCCGACCTCGTCGGTCAGCGATTCGCGGTCGCCCTGTTCCAGTGCCGTAGTGACGCGCTCGACGAAGTCGCTGCGCAGATCACCGTCTTCCGTATAGACGTCATCGTCGGCCACGGGCTGGGCGTCCGCATTGCGTGCTTCGCTCGTCTTATCTGCGTTATCTTCCATGAAGATCCTTCACCTTCGGAAAGCGATAGCGTTAGCCCGCTGCGACGACACGCAAGCGACAATCCACGAACTTATGATTTGACGGAAGACGATCGGAGCACGGCAAAGACCAAGCACTCCGCATCCCTGTTATCCCACCGCATCGTAAACGGCTTGGACCACAATTGGTTTCGAAGCAATCGCTCAAGAAGGCTTTGGGTCGGATGGAGGAAGCGCTGGGCGCTGAGGGCTGTCGGCTGCTCCCTTGGACGCCTTTTTCTTTTTGGCAGTGGATCGAGCCGATGTCGGCAATGGCTGGCTGAGAAGCTCCATCTGCGTCTCCTGGATTTCGGTCAATCGTTCCCACTGACGCATCAGATGATGGTCGAACTTTTCGTGGAGATGCCGAATCTCAAGCTCCGCCTTGAGGTTCACGCGGTAATCGTTGAGCGACCGAAGACGGTCCTTCGCCTCTTGCCGCTTCTGGCTCATCATGATCAACGGCGCCTGGAATGCGGCGATCATCGAAAGCATCAGGTTGAGCAGGATGAAGGGATAGGGATCGAACGGCTGGCGCAGGAGCGGCACGAGATTGACGGTGACCCAGAGCATCAGAACGCCGACGAAGGTCAGGATGAAGGCCCAGGAACCCGCAAAGCCGGCGATACGATCGGCCGCGCGTTCGCCGAAGCTCAGCTGCTCGGCGTAATCCTCCTCGACGTTCTGGCTGAGCGTCTCGTCTCGCGACATGCTGGCAATGACAGACCGATCGAGCTCCGTCAGTTCGCCGCGTTCCCGCTCGATGGCACTTTCCAGCGCCTGCCACCTGGCCATCTGCAGATCCGTCGAACAGATGAAGCGGCTCCCACGCCAATTGGGGTGCACATCATCGAGATAGCGCGCAATGTTCGGGCGCACCCACTCCACGGAGAGGAGGGCTGCCTCTCTCTCGTTGCGCCCGCAGATGCCGCAATGACTGGCAGCGACCGCCTTGCGCGCCATCGCCTATCCTCTCGAACCGAGAACCAGCCTACACGATCGCCAAGCGTGGCACCAATGGCAAGATGACGTCCTGAAACGCAAAAAGCGCCGACATGCGGCGCTTTTGAAGTCTCCGGAAGGAGAATGGTGCGGTCGAGAAGACTCGAACTTCCACGGGTTGCCCCACAGCGACCTCAACGCTGCGCGTCTACCAATTCCGCCACGACCGCACGTGGTAGAAGCCGCTCTTGCCGGCGCCGGTCATCTAGCAAATCGATTTGGTGCGCACAAGCGCGAACGGTGAGAAAAACCGCTTGTCCCGAGACCATTTGCGAAAGCGTTGCGAACGGGCGCGTTCAGGCATAGATCAGGCGCCATGACTGTGCCTCCGCAAGCAAAGCCGCGCATCAATGCCGATCGCTCGACGATGGCCGATCGGTTCCTGCCGCTATCGGAGAGCCCGCCGGTGCGCTGGCGCGTCACCGAAGGCCTCACCGACTACGAATCGGCTGTTGCGTTGATGGAAGCCGAAGCGGCTCGCATCCATGATGGGTCGGCCGACGAACTCGTCTGGCTCGTCGAACATCCGCCGCTTTATACGGCCGGAACCTCTGCCCGAATGGACGATCTGATTGCGCCGGATCGCTTCCCGGTCTTTCACACGGGCCGCGGCGGCGAGTTCACCTATCACGGGCCCGGCCAGCGCGTTGCCTATGTGATGCTCGACCTCAAGCGCCGCCGGCAGGATGTGCGCGCCTTCGTGGCCGCGCTGGAGAATTGGGTCATCGCGACGCTGGCGGAGATGAACGTGCGCGGCGAACGACGGGAGGACCGGGTCGGCGTCTGGGTCGTGCGGCCGGAGCGCCCTCGCCTTTCCCCGGACCGCGCAGCCGAGGACAAGATCGCCGCAATCGGCATCCGGTTGCGCAAATGGGTCAGCTTCCACGGCATCGCGCTCAACGTCGAGCCGGACCTCGACCACTTCAGCGGCATCGTGCCCTGCGGCGTGAAAGACTACGGCGTAACGAGCCTCGTCGACCTTGGCCTGCCAATCACCATGGCTGACGCCGATCTGGCGCTCAGAGAGGCCTTCGAGACGATCTTCGGCCCCACCATCGACGGCTGAGCCGTCAGTCGAATTCCATGATCACAGCATCGACCGCAAGGCTTTCGCCGGGTGCCGCATTGATCTTGGAAACGACGAGATCGCGCTCGGCACGCAGAACGTTTTCCATCTTCATGGCTTCGACGACGGCGAGCGTCTCACCGGCCTTCACGTCCTGACCTTCCGTAACCGCGATGGAAACGACAAGCCCCGGCATCGGGCAAAGCAGGAGCTTCGACGTGTCCGGCGCCTCCTTCACAGGCATCAACCGGTCAAGTTCCGCAAGCCGCGGCGTCAGCACGCGAGCGGTGACCGAATAGCCCTGCCAGTCCACGCGGATTCCGTTCAGAACAGGCCGTGTCTGCGCCGTGACGCGACGGCCGTCGATCGTGCCGTTCCAGATGGCGTCACCCGGCCGGAAATGCGTTGTGACGGTCACAGGATCGGCGCCGTCAATGCTGACATCGAGCTCGAGAGGCATCGAAGCCATGCCATCGACGACGGCGACGTCGAGATAGACATCGCCAAGCCGCACGACCCAGTCCCGTCTCAGCGCGCCGTTATGAGGTGCCACGCGGTCGGCAAACCGGTCGAGCCTGTCCTTGCGCAACAGTTCGGCAGACAACGCCACGGCCGCCAGCACGGCAAGCGCGTCCTTACTTGGCTCTTCGGGAACGAAGCCATCCGGGTATTCTTCCGCGATGAAGGCTGTCGAAAGGCGTCCTTCCCGCCAGCGCGGATGGCGCATCAGCGCCGACAAGAACGGGATGTTATGGGCGATTCCATCGACCACGAAACCGTCGAGCGCCAGCCCCATCGCCTCGACTGCCGCAGGGCGCGTCGGCGCCCAGGTGCAGAGCTTGGCGAGCATCGGATCGTAGAACATCGAAATTTCGGCGCCTTCGAAAACGCCGGTGTCGTTGCGGATCACCGCGTCCGATCCCTTGATCTCCGCCGGGGGCCTATAGCGCGTCAGCCGTCCGATCGACGGCAGGAAGTTGCGGTAAGGATCTTCGGCATAAAGCCGGCTCTCGATCGCCCAGCCGTTCAGCATCACGTCGTCCTGCGCGATCGCCAGACGCTCGCCGGCTGCGACCCGGATCATCTGTTCCACCAGATCGATGCCCGTGACGAGTTCCGTCACGGGATGCTCGACCTGCAGGCGCGTGTTCATTTCCAGGAAATAGAAATTGCGGTCCCGGTCGACGATAAATTCGACCGTGCCGGCGCTCTGGTAGTCGACGGCCTGCGCAAGGGCCACGGCCTGCGCACCCATCGCGGCTCGTGTCGCCTCGTCGAGAAACGGCGATGGCGCTTCCTCGACGACCTTCTGGTTGCGCCGCTGGATCGAACATTCTCTCTCGCCGAGATGGATGCAGTGACCGTGGGAATCGGCAAGCACCTGGATTTCGATGTGCCGTGGCTCGACGATGAACTTCTCGATGAAGACACGGTCGTCGCCAAACGAGTTCTTCGCTTCCGACCGCGCCCGATCGAAGCCGTCGCGCACCTCGTCGCGGGAATGCGCGATGCGCATGCCCTTGCCTCCGCCGCCGGCAGACGCCTTGATCATCACCGGATAGCCGATCTCGTCGGCAATCCGCTCGGCCTCGTCGGCATTCTCGATCACGCCGATATGGCCCGGCACGGTCGAGACATTGGCATCCTTGGCGAATTTCTTCGATTCGATTTTGTCGCCCATGGCGCGGATGGCCTTGGGCTTCGGGCCGATGAAGACGATGCCCTCCGCCTCCAGCGCCTCGCAGAATGAAGCACGCTCCGACAGAAAGCCGTAGCCGGGATGCACGGCCTCGGCACCCGTCTCCTTGCAGGCCGCGATGATCTTCTCGGCGTTAAGATAGCTCTCCGACGCGGTTGCCGGACCGATGTGGACCGCTTCGTCGGCCATCTCGACATGGAGCGCGTCACGGTCGGCGTCGGAATAGACGGCGACGGTCGCGATGCCCATGCGTTTGGCAGTCTTGATCACGCGGCAAGCGATTTCGCCGCGATTGGCGATCAGGATCTTAGAGAACATGCGGTTGGTACCCCTCCGGTGCCGGCCCAAGGCAGGCGAAAGTCCTCATGCGCTTGTAGCCCAAGGCAAATCGAGTTCAAGCCTGAGGCGCGCCGGCAACGATACGTTCACGCCTAAAGATGAAGAGCCCCGAGGCAACGATGATGGCGATGCCGACCCATTTGGAGGTGCTCGGCACATCGGAAAACACGAGATAGCCGATGAGGACGGCAGAAATGATTTCGAGATACTGAAACGGTGCAAGCAGAGATGCCGGCGCCTTCTGAAATGCGAGAACGACCAGCCCGTGCCCGACCGCCGCCAGGAAGCCGAGCAAAAGAACGAGGCTGAAGCTCAGGCCGTTTGCTGGCCAGGATGGCGCGAGATCGGCAATCCCCACGACGCTGCCGATCCCCATTGCCAGGGCGATCATGACTGTGCCGCCGATGCCTGCCAGATACTGCATCACCATCGGCCCGTCATGCACGCCGAGCGAGCGGTTCAACAGCATGTAGACGGCAAATAGGCTTGCAGTACCGAGCGGCAGAAACGCGATGAAGCCGAAGCGGGCGAAGCTTGGCTGGATGACGATGAGTGCGCCGATGAAACCGAGCCCGATGGCCGCCCAGCGCCGCCAACCCACTTTTTCGCCGAGGATCAGCGCCGACAGGGCCGTCAGGATGAACGGCTCAACGAAGAAGATCGCAAGCGCATCGGCGATCGGCATGTATTTCACGGCAGCAAAGAAGCAGAGGCTCGCGCCACCGATCAGGAAGCCCCGCAGGATGTTCAGCCAGAAACGGTTCGACTTGAACCCAGACCGGCCGCTGACGAGAGCAATGGCCGCAACGGTCAGGATCAACTGCACGATGAAGCGATAGAACGACACTTGGCCCGGCGACATCGCCTGCTCGGTCGCCAGATACTTGCCTATGCCATCCATGACCGGCAAGATGAGCATGCCGACCGACATGATCATCATCCCCTGGGCATGGCTGCTATTGGCAGCCTGAACGGCAGTCGCGGTCTCACTCATGAGACGTCGTTACGGCTTTTCAATCCGGGGAACAACGCCTTTACATCCGGCGATATGCAAGAGGAGCTCCGATGCAGCATCCGGCCACGATTCTCGACGACAAACCCGAAGCCGACACGCTTGGCGGCCGCATTTCCACCGCGCGCGACGCTTTGGACATGTCCGTGCCGCAGCTGGCGCGGCGTCTGGGCGTCAAGACCGAGACCATCGCCGCCTGGGAGGGAGACCGTTCCGAGCCGCGGGCAAACCGCCTCATCATGCTCGCCGGCATTCTCGGCGTCGCCCCCACATGGCTCCTCAGCGGCTTCGGCTCGGCACCCGCCACCCAACCTGTGGACGCGGCGCTCAGTGTCATCACCCTGCAACTGGCGAAGCTCAAGGAGCAGCACCAGCACACCGCCGCGACGATCGATGCACTGGAGCGGGAAATCGCCTCGCTTAGCCGGCACTTGCAGAACGATGCCTGAGTTGCTGTGCCATGAGCGCGCACGACCAGTCATTGTTCCATTGGCCCCTTGAGGCAGAGGCCCCTCTCTGACATTTTCGCCGGCAATTCAGACAGGAGCACAGCCCATGGACGTTCGCGCCGCAGTCGCCTTTCAGGCGGGCAAGCCGCTTGAAGTGACCACCGTACAACTGGAAGGCCCCCGCGACGGCGAAGTCCTCATCGAGGTGAAGGCGACGGGCCTTTGCCACACCGATGATTTCACCCTGTCGGGCGCCGACCCCGAGGGGCTTTTCCCAGCCATTCTCGGCCATGAAGGTGCCGGCGTCGTCGTCGATGTCGGCAAGGGCGTCACCTCGGTGAAGAAGGGCGATCACGTCATCCCGCTCTATACGCCCGAGTGCCGGACCTGCCCCTCCTGCCTGTCACAGAAGACCAATCTCTGCACGGCGATCCGCTCCACCCAGGGCCAGGGCGTGATGCCGGATGGCAGCTCGCGCTTCTCCATCGGCAAAGACAAGATCCACCACTACATGGGCTGCTCGACCTTTGCGAACTACACCGTCCTGCCGGAAATCGCCGTCGCCAAGGTCAACCCGGACGCCCCCTTCGATAAGATCTGCTACATCGGCTGCGGCGTAACGACGGGCGTCGGCGCAGTCATCAACACGGCCAAGGTTGAGATCGGTGCGACCGCGATCGTCTTCGGTCTGGGCGGCATCGGCCTCAACGTCATCCAGGGCCTGCGGCTTGCCGGCGCCGACATGATCATCGGCGTCGATCTCAACAACGACAAGAAGGAGTGGGGCGAACGCTTCGGCATGACCCATTTCGTCAACCCGAAGGAAGTCGGCGACGACCTCGTCCTCTATCTCGTCAACATGACGAAGCGCGGCGCGGACCAGATCGGCGGCGCCGACTACACCTTCGATTGCACCGGCAACGTCAAGGTCATGCGCCAGGCGCTGGAAGCGGCTCACCGTGGATGGGGCGAATCAATCGTCATCGGCGTCGCCGGCGCGGGCCAGGAAATCTCCACCCGACCCTTCCAGCTCGTCACCGGCCGCGTCTGGAAAGGCACGGCCTTCGGCGGCGCCCGCGGCCGCACCGACGTGCCGAAGATCGTCGACTGGTACATGGAGGGCAAGATCGAGATCGATCCGATGATCACCCACACGCTGAAGCTCGAAGAGATCAACAAGGGCTTCGAGATGATGCATGCGGGCGAATCGATCCGTTCGGTCGTGGTCTACTGATCCGATGGCGCCCGCCCCGCTCGTCATCTTCGATCTTGACGGGACGCTCGTGGATACGGGTCCCGATCTTGTCGACAGCCTCAACCACACCATCGGCACGGCGGGGCTCACCCCCGTCGTGCTCGAGGACCTGAACCACCTCGTCGGCCAGGGTGCCCGCGTGATGATCGCGCGCGCCTTCGCCATGCAGAAGGTCGCGACCACGCCGGAACAGGGCGACCACCTGCTTGCGGTCTTTCTCGAGCATTATTCCGCCAACATGCCGGGACGGTCTCGTCCGTTCCCAGGACTGGTGGATGCAATGGATCGGCTGGAGACCGAAGGGTTTGCGCTCGCAATCTGCACCAACAAGAGCGAGACGATGTCGCTGCGCCTGCTGCAGACGCTCGGGCTATCGAAACGCTTCAAGGCGATCGTCGGCGGCGACAGCCTTCCGCACCGCAAGCCCGATCCGCGCCATATCCTCGGCACGATCGAGCGCGCAGGCGGAGATCCCCGCACCTCGGTGATGATCGGCGATTCCATCAATGACATCGCCGCGGCCCGCGATGCCGGTGTCGCCTCGATCGGCGTTCCCTTCGGCTACACCGACGTGCCGATTGCGGAACTGAAGCCAGACCTTGTCATCGAGCATTTCGATGCGCTGACCCCTGCCCTGGTCCACGATCTCATTCGTACGGCACGAGCGGCTTGAGGGAAATGCCTTCCTGATACGAAAACGGCGGCCTCGCGGCCGCCGTTTTGCGTTCTGGGGACTCTGACGCCTTAACTGTCGGCGTTACGGGCCTGGTTCGTCGCGGTGATGGCGCGACCGAGATACATGTCCCGCTCATAAACATCGTCGAAATACTCAACCTTGCCCTCGGCATTCGGCCAGGCGGTGAAGTAGGCGATGTAGACCGGGATATTGGCCTCGACCTTCAGCACCTTGTTGCGGCCATCGGCAATCTGGCTGCCGATATCGGCCTTGTCAGTGCCGAGCACGGCCGCAGCCATCGCGCGAGGGTCCTCCAGCCGCACGCAGCCATGGCTGTATGCGCGGGTATCGCGACCGAACAGGTCCTTGGCCGGAGTGTCGTGCATGTAGATCGCATGCTCGTTCGGGAACATGATCTTCAGTTCGCCGAGCGCATTGGTCGAGCCTGGGGGCTGGCGGACATTGTAGGGCACGTTGGCGCCGACGCCGTACCAGTTGATCGAGCTTGACGCGACCTGCGTTCCGCCCTGTGTGGTCACCTCATACCCGATGCGATCGAGATAGCCGGGATCCTGGCGCAGCTTCGGCAGCATCTCGTTGACGATGATCGAGCGCGGCACGCCCCAATAAGGGTTGAGCTCGACCGTCTGGATCTCGTCCTGGAAGAAATAGGTCTGGTTCGCCTTGGTGCCGACCACGGCGCGCATTTCCAGCGCTTCCTTGCCGTCTTCCACATAGCTGACCTTGAAGGCCGGCGCGTTGATCATGACGTGGCGCTCACCGAGATCGCGGTTGATCCACCGCAGCCGCTCCATTGAGAGCTGGACTGCCTCGATCTTGCGCGCATTGCTGACGCCAGTGAGCTTCACGATCGTGTTGCGACCGATGATGCCGTCGTCCATCAGCCCGGATTCCTTCTGGAAATCCTTGACAAGCTCGACGAGTGCGGTGTCGTAGACGGGGCTGCCCTGGTAGTCCGCGAAGGTGAGCGAATGCGTGGTCTTCAGCGCGTCCGATCCCCGCTCGCGAATGGCGGCGATGATCTTCGTCAGCTCCGGGTTGCTGCTGCCGGGACGCACGAGCGTACCTTCGGCGATCTCGACGCGATCGACGTCCGCATCCTCGGCGATCAGCCGATCATATTCGGCCTGCAAAGCCTGGAACTTCGCATGCGTCGGGCTGCGGCGCTCGAGGTAGGAGGTGATATTGGCCGTGCGCGCTGCGACCTTCAGCCCAGTGACGAGGTCGACCTCCTTCCGGTCGAAATCGTGGTAGCCCGAAATCCGGTTCGGCGCGATCCGCCCGCGGGTGGCATCGAGCATGTAGGACGCGACCGCGGCCGCCATCTCCATCTCGAACTGGAGCCGGGCGCGATCCGGGTTTGGCGCTGCTGCCTGAGCTGCATCAGATTGAGATGCACCAGACGCCGCTGCGCCGGACCGAGCCGCAGTGACCTGATTCGTCACGGCAGAGCTCGCTGCGGGCGCAGGCCACTCGACCAGATAGTCGGCCGGTGAGAGCCCGACCCGGTCGGCCTTCGCAAACACGGCCAGAGCCGCCTCGGCACGGGCGTTTGGACCATTGTCATTGGTCCAGACGAAGCCCGCATTCTCGCCGTAGAACGCCGTGACGGCTTCACCAACCTCGGCCAGCGCCCGCATCTGGATGTCGGCCAGGTGCCGGCTTGCCTGAGCGAAGGCATTGATGGGCGGCTGATCACCGCCAGCGGAGACCGAGCCGGTCACGACCGGATCGGCGAGCTTCGAAAAATCGACGCGGACGAGTTCGTCCGCCCTGTATGTATTGTATTTGGGCCCGACGACGACGGGCTCGGGCTCGGCCTGGCGCTGCGAGGCTTCCCAGGCACGCAACTGATCGACGCTGGACGGCTGCTGCGTCACCTGCCCGCTGTCGAGCGGCGAACCGCGACGTTCGGCATTGCGCTGGACGGCGCCTGGACCGCCCATGATGAAGTCGAGCAACGTCTGAGCGGACGCAGGGCCCTGAGGCACCGCGATCGTTCCGGCTGCGAGAAGCCACGCCATCGCCGCGACCGTGCCTGTCCTTTTGGAAAGCATACCAGCTCCGTATTTTCGATGTCCGTTTGCCGACCCAAACCGGGCCTGCATGAACCCGGGACCCTAAGCCCCTCATGGCAAACAAATGGTAACCAACACATTGGTTGACGGGTAGAAGCGACGGCTAATGTTGGCCGCCGGCCGACTTCTTTTCCGCCAACAGTGGCCGTTTTGCATAAGGGGCGGCGCCTGCGCCGCTCGCCCGCCGGCCGATTGCATTGCTTTTGGACGCGGGCTAAACGGGCTCCGGGCGCTCTCCAGCCCATCTTCCGTCAATGTCTCTGGATGACGAATCATGGCCGACGATCTCTTTCCGCTGGGCGCCGACGAAACGCCCTATCGCAAGCTTAGCGACCAGCACGTCTCCGTGGATACGTTTCGGGGCCAGGAAGTTCTGCTGGTCGAGCCGGAAGGATTGCGGCTTCTCTCCGAGCAGGCCTTCGCCGACATCAACCATCTCCTTCGCCCGGGCCATCTGGCGCAGCTCGCCAAGATCCTCGACGACCCGGAAGCAACAGACAACGACCGTTTCGTCGCCTATGATCTCATGAAGAACGCCAACATTGCCGCGGGCGGGGTCCTGCCGATGTGCCAGGATACGGGCACGGCAATCGTCATGGCGAAGAAGGGTCGTCGCGTCTGGACCGAAGGCGGCGATTATTCCGCGATCGCGCGCGGCGTCCTTGATGCCTACGAGAAGAAGAACCTGCGCTATTCGCAGCTCGCACCGCTCGGCATGTTCGAGGAAAAGAACACCAAGACCAACCTGCCCGCGCAGATCGACATCTACGAGGAAGGCGACGACGGATACGAATTCCTGTTCGTCGCCAAGGGTGGTGGCTCGGCCAACAAGACCTTTCTCTACCAGGGCACGCCCGCGCTTTTGACGCGTGACCGGATGATCGAATTCCTCAAGGAAAAGATCCTGACCCTCGGCACGGCCGCCTGCCCGCCTTATCACCTTGCGATCGTCATCGGCGGCACCTCGGCAGAGATGACGCTGAAGACGGTAAAGCTTGCCTCGACGCGTTATCTCGATGCGCTCCCCACCTCCGGTTCGGAAAGCGGCCATGCCTTCCGCGACATCGAGATGGAGCAAGAAATCCATAAGCTGACGCAGAGCCTCGGGGTCGGCGCGCAGTTCGGCGGCAAGTATTTCTGCCACGATGTGCGCGTGATCCGCCTGCCCCGCCACGGCGCCTCTCTCCCGATCGGTCTTGGCGTCTCCTGCTCGGCCGATCGCCAGGCCAAGGGCAAGATCACGAAGGACGGCATCTTCCTCGAAGCGCTCGAAGCCAATCCGGCGCGCTTCATGCCGGATATCGATGAAGAGCGCCTGTCGGGCGACGTCGTTAGGATCGATCTGCACCAGCCGATGAGCGAAATTCTAGCCCAGCTCTCGGCCCATCCCGTCAAGACGCGTCTGTCGCTGAACGGCACGATCATCGTCGCCCGCGATCTTGCCCATTCGAAGATCCGCGAGCGCCTGGAAGCCGGCGAACCCATGCCGGATTACATGAAAAACCACCCGATCTACTATGCCGGCCCGGCAAAGACGCCGGAAGGTTACGCATCCGGTTCGTTCGGCCCGACGACGGCCGGCCGCATGGACGCCTATGTCGACCAGTTCCAGTCGTTCGGCGGATCGATGGTGATGCTGGCCAAGGGAAACCGCTCGCGCGCTGTGCGCGATGCCTGCGAGCGCCATGGCGGCTTCTATCTCGGCTCGATCGGTGGCCCGGCAGCCCGGCTGGCGCAGGACTGCATCAAAAGCGTCGAGGTCGTCGAATATCCGGAACTCGGCATGGAAGCTGTCTGGAAAATCGAAGTCGAGGACTTTCCAGCCTTTATCGTCGTCGACGACAAGGGCAATGATTTCTTCAAGGAGCTTAACCTCGGTTGAGGCGCTGCAGCCTGCAACGTTGGACATTCCGGCGTCCAAGCATATGCTGAAGCGCTAAAGTGTTAATCAATTTAGAACCTTTCGTGCATAGATTTTGCAGGACGGACAGCAAAAACTAAACTTGGAAGAACGGGCATGAACCAGACAGCTAGACGCCCGGCGCCCGGAGACATCGCGACTCGCATCGCCATATCCATGCGCCGGCTCAATATCCCTGGTCTGCCCCGCAATTACGAACTCGTCTACGAAGCTTTTGCTGGCTCCGATCCGGACCTGACAAGGGCTTTTGTAGCGCTTGGCACCAGCCCGACCCAGGCCGATCTCGATGCGCTCGGACGGCAGTTCCTCGTTCACCATCACGGCCAGGGCATCGTCGCCGATGCGCAGGAGACGATTTCTCGGAACATCGAGGAATGCCTGCAACTGTTGCGACGGGAACAATCAAAGCTTGAAAATTATGGTCGCACGCTCGGCCGTGCGAATGCCGAGATGGTCGACCCGGAGTCCCTGCGGGTCGACATCATCCGCAACTTCATCACCATTCTCACCACGGCGACGGATAGCACGATCAATGACTCGCGTGCGGTCATCAACGGCATGGTCGGCCATGCCAGCGAAATCACCCGCGTCCGCAGCGAGTTGGACGAGTACAAGCGCATGGCCCATACCGACGTCATGACGCAGCTGTCCAATCGCCGGGCGTTCGACGACATGATGGCGCAGATCTACAGCGATCAGAAGTCCGCGATGTACTTCGCCCTCGTGATTGCCGACATCGACAAGTTCAAGCGCATCAACGATACCTTCGGCCATCCGGTCGGCGACAAGGTCATCAAGCTCATCGGCAGCCTGTTTCGGGCGGCATTGCGCAAGGATGTCTTCATCGCCCGTACCGGCGGCGAGGAGTTCGGCTTCATCCTGGCTGGCACGACCGCAGCCGAGACGATGAGCATCGCCAACCGCATCCGCACGACCGTGGAACAGACGCCCTTCGTCAACCAGCGCACCGGGACCGACTACGGCCCGGTCACCCTCTCCATGGGTGTCTGCATGGCCGCGGACGCCGAAAATGAGAGCGACCTCTACCGCAAGGCCGACGCCGCGCTTTACGCGTCGAAGAATGCGGGGCGCAATCGCGTCACAATGCACATGCCGGGCGCTGATGGCGAATTGTCCGAAGCGCGCGCCATGTACCGTAAGATCTCTGCCTGATCACGCGATCAGGCAGAGCAACCGATCTAGCTTCGCCTAGCCAGGCGCACCGGATCGCGCGATAGGCCCTTGGCGTCGAGGTCGGCCAGATAATCGGCCCATCGTGTTTCCCGCTCGCGCCCCAGTTCTCGCAGGAACGACCAGGAGAAGATCCCGGAATTGTGCATGTCGTCGAAGGTGATCCTGACCGCATAGTGGCCGACCGGGTCGATCGTCATGATGGCGACGTCGCGCTTGCCATAGACCGTGATGGCCTGTCCGGGACCATGGCCCTGCACTTCCGCAGACGGCGAACAGACCCGGAGCAGTTCCGCCTCGAGCGCGTAGCTCTCGGCATCACCGAAGCGCACGGTCAGAAGCTTCCGATCCTTCGATACGCGCAACTCCTGTGGAGCGTCCTGGCTTTGCTCGGTCGCGCTCATCATTCTCGTCCTTTCGTCGATACCGGCTTTTCCTTAGTCGCCTTTAGCGTCTAAAGCCAAGTTTCCGTGACCGGCAAGGCAGAACCTTGGTCGCGCCTTGACGCGGCGCCCCATCGTCGCAACATAGGGCGCAGGGAGAAATGCATTGAACCAGTTCAACAATTCCACGACAGGTGCACGCCCGCTCGCCGTCACCGAGCCACCGATGATCGATCCCTTCGGTCGCGCCATCAGCTATCTGCGCGTGTCGGTGACGGATCGTTGCGACTTCCGCTGCACCTATTGCATGGCGGAGAACATGACGTTTCTCCCGAAGAAGGACCTGCTGTCGCTCGAGGAACTCGACCGCCTCTGCACGGTGTTCATCGAAAAGGGCGTCCGCAGGCTGCGTCTCACCGGCGGCGAGCCGCTGGTGCGTAAGAACATCATGCATCTCATCCGCGATCTCTCGCGGCACCTGAAATCCGGTGCTCTCGAGGAATTGACGCTGACCACAAACGGCTCGCAGCTCTCGCGTTTTGCCGCTGAGCTCGCCGAATGTGGTGTGCGCCGCATCAACGTATCTCTCGATACGCTTGACCCCGACAAGTTTCGCCAGATCACCCGCTGGGGCGAGCTTTCGCGCGTTCTGGAAGGCATCGAAGCGGCCCAGGCGGCTGGCATTCACGTCAAGATCAATGCCGTGGCGCTCAAGGGTTTCAACAACGCCGAAATACCCGAGATGATCCGCTGGGCCCATGGCAAGGGCATGGACATGACGGTCATCGAAACGATGCCAATGGGCGAGATCGACGAGGACCGGACCGACCACTATCTGCCGCTCTCGCTGCTGCGCGCCGACCTTGCCCGGCAGTTCACGATGATCGACATTCCCTACAAGACCGGCGGCCCGGCGCGATACGTCGAAATTGCCGAAACCGGCGGCCGCCTTGGCTTCATCACGCCGATGACGCACAATTTCTGCGAAAGCTGCAACCGGGTGCGCCTCACCTGCACGGGAACGCTGTTCATGTGCCTCGGCCAGGAGGATGCCGCAGATCTTCGCGCCGCATTGCGCGCCTCGGAAGGCAACGGTCTCGTCTCCGAGGCGATCAACGAAGCGATCGGCCGCAAGCCGAAGGGTCATGACTTCGTCATCGACCGGCGCAACAATCGCCCGGCCGTTTCCCGCCACATGAGCGTCACGGGCGGCTGACGAAACCATCTCTTACCGGAGTGATGATGGTGCGACTGGGAAAGGCGATGCGACGGCTGCTTCTCCTGCTCGCTGCAGTCATCTTCGTCCTCTTCGTGATGTGGACGCTCGGCCCGCGCCCTGATGTCGATACCACCGTAAGCTTCGAGGCGGCGTCGATCGAGGCCGATCTGGATGCCTATCTGGAGCGCACGGAGGCCGCCTTCGGTGACATCCGGCCGAACCAGAGCAAGCAGATCGTGTGGGCCGACCCGGCAACGAAACAAGCGACACCCATTTCCCTCGTCTATGTCCATGGCTTCTCGGCTTCGCCGACGGAGTTGCGCCCGCTACCGGATCTGGTTGCGCAATCGCTTGGGGCGAATCTGTTCTTCACGCGACTGGCCGGCCATGGCCGGACCGGCGATGCGATGGCCGAGGCCACGGTGAATCAATGGGTGAATGATATCGCGGAAGCCATTGAGATCGGGCGCCGTTTGGGTGATCGCGTGGTCTTGATGGGGACATCGACGGGCGCGACGCTCGTGACCTGGGCGATGACCCAGCCAGACCTCGCCGACGATGTCGCGGCCACCGTGATGATTTCACCGAACTTCGGCCTCGCCGCGTCCGGCTCCGGCATCCTCACAATGCCCTGGGGCGGTCAACTGGCCGACCTCCTGATCGGAAGCTCCCGCAGCTTCGCGCCGAGAAATGCGGCGCATGCGGCGAATTGGACAACGACGTACCCGACGGCAGCGCTCTTGCCGATGGCCGCGCTCGTGGATCTGGCTGGGCAAGCGCCGGTGGAGACGATCGAGGTCCCCACGCTCTTCGTCTATTCCGAGGATGACGCCATCGTGCGTCCGGAGAGGACGGCCGCGATGGCGACCCGATGGGGCGCACCGACGAAGACCTTGCTGTTTACGGAGAGCGACGATCCGCAAAATCATCTGGTCGCCGGCGACATCATCTCACCGTCGACCACCGCGTCGCTTGCAGCAGCGATCGTCGACTATCTGGAGACGCTTGAACTTAGCCGCTCGCCGGGCCTCGCATCACGCGAGAACATGTAGATCGCAAGTCCGACGGCGAGCAGCAGCGCGTAGAAGCCGAACAGCGTCGAATAGGCCGATGCAGGGTCGGCGCCATCATAGGCGGAACCGAAAACCGGCCCTGTGGCGAACTGGATGAGCCCTGCGCCACCGATCGAGAAAAAATTCATCAGCGTCACGCCACGCCCGGTCAAATGTGCCGGGAAGAACGCACGCGCATGCGCCATCAGAACTCCGTAGCTCGTGCCGAACAGCCCGATCGCGACCAGCGCGGCAGCGGCGAACGCGAAGGGTGGCATCGGCACCAGGACCAGGGCCACGAGAATGGAGAAACTCGCCGCATTGCCGCCGAACGCGACCCATTTGCGGGTGCGCAGCAGCGTATCGAGTGGACCGTAGGCGAAGCTGCCAATGACCATGGCGATTGCCATGGTCAGCGCCACATTGCCGATCAACAGCGACCCTGCCCCATAAACCTGGTCCAGATAAGGCCCCGCCCACAAGCCACGGATCGTCGCCGCCGGCGCGTAGTTGACGGCGGTAAGCGGGATGATCGCCCAAAGAACCGGCATTTTTAATAGGTCGATATATCCCTTGAGGCCGCTCGACTGGCCATCGGATTCGAGTTTCTCTGGATCGCGTACCAGCACGAAGATCGCGACAGCCACCATGAGGCTGATCGCCCCCAGCGCCGCCATGGATGTTCGCCACCCGAAGAATTCTACCGAAGCGGCGAGCGGTGCGGCGCCGAGCACGTTGCCGGCATTGCCGATCGCGATGAACCAGGAGGCAAAGACGGCAAATCGCAGCGGTGAATACAGTCGCGCGAAGATGAAAAGCGACGCCATCAGAAGCGGCGAGCAGCCGATACCGATCAGCGCCATGGCCAGGATGATCGAGCCGGGCGTTTCGGCCGTCGCGAAGATCATCGCCCCACCCGCACCGCCAAGAGCCAAGAGCAAGGACGCCGTCCGCCGCGGACCATAGCGATCGAGCCAGGTGCCCACTGCAAACTGCATGAGCGCGAAGGTGACGAACCAGATCCCCGAGGCCAGCGACAATTGCGCATTGGTCATCCCGAGATCGGCCGAGAGCGTCGGCGTCAGTACAGCCAGAAACGACCGGAAGAACTGGGACAGAATATAGGACAGCGAGAGCGCAATCAGTCCGGCCATGGATCAGGCATCCGTTGCAAGCGAAAGTGGCACGTCGACCACGATTCACCCGTGCTCGCGGCGTCGAACTGTCTGTGTCACCATTTGGCCATAATGGCAACGATGCGGGCACTTGCCCAAAAGTTGGTCAACAAACCCGAGGATGCCTGGTGCGGGCGGCGGGACTCGAACCCGCACGACCCAGGGTCTCGGGATTTTAAGTCCCGTGTGTCTACCATTCCACCACGCCCGCACGCGGGGCAAATCAATAGCTTGGCGCAGTGCGCGGCGAAAGTCCCCCAGCGAGATTTCGAATTGATGGACGATGAAGATGCCCAGGCTTTCTGAAACGCAATCTTAAGATGTATCGGCGCAATTGGCGGGTGCAATAGAAGGTATACCCCGTCCATGAGCATGATGCTGAGACGGGTCGTGCGCATGATGCGCGACCAAAATGGCTCGTTCGCCATTCAATTGGCATTGTTGTTGCCCCTGCTTTTTGGGGTGGCATCGTTGGCTATCGACTACACGCGAGCACTCTCCTTCCGCAGCCACGCCGCAAACGCGGCCGATGCGGCAACGCTTGCTGCGGCGTCGAAGCTCGCGCTTGGCGACTTCAGCGAAGACGACGCCAGGGAGCTCGCCGAAGTCTTCTTTTTTGCGCAGTTGAGCCAGAGCAGCTCGGTAAAGGCGACAGAGCTCGCCTCCCTCAAACCGCAGATCGTGGCCGAACTGGATGATGCCCGCGGCGGGCGTACGGCAGAAGTCCGTCTCTCCGTCGATGGCGCCGTTCAGATGATGTTTCCGAGCTGGCTGATACCCGGCGACAGCCTCTCGTTTCACACCGAGAGCGTGTCAGTCAGTTCGAGCGAGACCCACAGCGCCTTCTCGATGATGCTCGTGCTCGATCAGTCGGGATCGATGATCGAGTGCGTCGTATCGCTGGGTTTCTTCAACATCCGCATTCAGGATCAGCAGCGGTGCGACGCCATGGGACAAACGACCCGCCTCACCTCCCTCCAACGCGCCGTTGCCAATCTCAGCCAAAAGCTCACAATCGCGGATCCGGAAATGAATTACGTCCGCATGGGCGCCACGACCTACGCGGAGAAAATAAAAGCTGAGCGTCTTCCCGTTTGGGGCACGGCCAGCACGTCGCAATTCGTGCAGACGATCCGGGCAGGCGGCAACACCGACTCCTCGGACGCTTTCAATGCCGCGTACAAGGCGGTGATACGTGATCAAGAACGTACGGAACATAAGAACCGTAATGGCCAAGAGCAGCCTGCGCGCATCATTCTGTTCATGACCGACGGCGAGAACAACAATGCCCCGGATACGCGCTACACACTCAACCGTTGCGCCGATGCAAAACAGGCAGACGTCATCATCTATTCCGTGGCATTCGAAGCCACCCGCGGCGGTCAAGCCATGCTGAGGGAATGTGCGTCGAGCGCCGATCACTATTTCGAAGCGGCCAATGCCGATCAGTTGATGGCGGCTTTCGAGCGCATCGGCGCCGAGGCTGCAAATCTTCTCGTCCGGGTCGCGCGCTGACCTCCACAAACGAAATGGGGCCGCCCCTTTCGGGACGACCCCATCATCATGGTCGCAGAGCTGCGTCTTAGGCGAGCTTGGCCGCGATCTTTGCGACGTGCTCGCCCTGATAGCGCGCACCGTCGAGCTCGATGGCGGAAGGCTGGCGCGAGCCGTCACCGGCTGCAATCGTCGTGGCGCCGTAAGGCGAGCCGCCCTTGACTTCTTCCACGCCCATCTGGCCCTGGAAGGCATAGGGCAGACCGACGATGACCATCCCGTGGTGCAGCAGCACCGTGTGGAAGCTGGTCAGCGTGGTTTCCTGGCCACCATGCTGGGTGGCCGACGAGGTGAAGGCCGAGCCGACCTTGCCGACGAGCTTGCCTTCGGCCCAGAGCGCACCGGTCTGGTCCAGGAAGTTCTTCATCTGCGCGGCCATGTTGCCGTAGCGGGTGGGGGTACCGAAGATGATCGCATCGTAGTCGGCGAGCTCGTTCGGCGATGCGATCGGCGCCTCCTGCTCGAGCTTGTAGTGATAGGCCTTCGCAACATCGTCCGGCACGAGTTCAGGCACGCGCTTGACGGTCACCTCGGCGCCGCCCTTGCGCGCGCCTTCCGCGACGGCATGCGCCATCTGCTCGATGTGTCCCCAGGTCGAGTAATAAAGTACGAGCACCTTGGCCATTGCGTCAGCTCCTTGTAGTGAGATTGAAAGGCCCGGCGATGGCCGGTTCGGAATGGTGGCGGCACGATAGCCAAACGATCGTTCAGCGAAAGCCATCAGGTCATCAACGGATTGTTCACAGTTAGGTTCAATCAGCCAGGTGATCCGATGCGTATGGATGCTTTTGTCCGGGACGTTAGCAAGAATGAGCAGGGGACGATGAGCGAAAAGCCGAGTGACGCAGGCGCAATGGACACGATCACCGCAGCCATGCTTGCCATCGGCGATGAGCTTCTGTCCGGCCGCACGAAAGACCGCAATATCGGCCATCTCGCCGACATGATGACGGCCGCCGGGATCGACCTCAAGGAAGTGCGCATCGTCTCCGACGATCACCACGCGATCGTCGAGGCCGTGCGGGCCCTGTCGAAGCGCTATACCTATCTCTTCACATCGGGTGGAATCGGCCCCACCCATGACGACATCACCGCCGATGCGATTGCGGATGCCGTCGGGCGGGAATGCACCCATGATCCCGCGGCAATGGCGCTGTTGGCCGACCACTATGCCGGCCGAGGACTGGAATTCACCGAGGCGCGACAGCGCATGGCGCGCATGCCGGTCGGCGCCGCCCATATCGAAAACCCGGTTTCGAAAGCGCCGGGCTTCATCGTGGACAACATTCACGTCATGGCCGGCGTGCCGTCCGTCTTCCAGGCGATGCTCGACAACGTCATGCCCACATTGAAGACCGGAGCGAAGATCCACTCGCTCTCGGTTGCCTGCCCCTATGGCGAGGGCGACATCGGTGGTCCACTTGCCGCGATTCAGAAGGCGCATCCGAACGTGGTCATCGGCTCCTACCCACGGTACGACGGCAAGCGCTTCTCCACCGAGATCGTCGCACGCTCCCGTGATCTTCAAGCCGCGCAAGCCGCACAGGATGCCATCGCTGCCATGATCGACGCGATCGTCCCGAACGACTGATGGGCCACGCGCTTGCGCCAACCAGGCGTTCCCGCTATTGGCCTCGCACCCTCAACGCCGGAGCCTCTCTTCATGTCGCTGCCAGACAAGGCCTTTCCCGTCTCCTGGGACCAGTTCCACCGCGATGCGCGCGCGCTCGCCTGGCGCCTGTCGGGCAATGGAACGCAGTGGAAGGCGATCGTCTGCATCACGCGTGGTGGCCTCGTGCCGGCCGCCATCATCGCGCGCGAGCTTGGCATTCGCATGATCGAGACGGTCTGCGTCGCCTCCTATCACGACTATGCCAATCAGGGTGAAATGCAGGTCCTGAAGCGCATCAATGACGATCTTCTGGAAAACGACGGCGAGGACATCCTCATCGTCGACGACCTGACCGACACGGGCAAAACCGCCGCCATCGTGCGCGCCATGCTGCCCAAGGCCCATTTTGCCACCGTCTATGCCAAGCCGAAGGGTCGTCCGCTGGTCGACAGCTTCGTCACCGAGGTCAGCCAGGATACCTGGATATATTTCCCGTGGGATCTCGGCTTTTCCTATGTCGAGCCCATCGCCAAAGATCACAAAGGCTGAGCAGGCGGCCAATCGTCGGCAGATACTGTCTTAAGCGAAAGCACGGTCGTCGCTGGGCGCCACCCCGAAGTGGCGGCTGTATTCGCGACTGAACTGCGAAGCACTTTCGTAGCCGACCTCGAATGCGGCCCGCGTGACGGAATGCGAGCCTGCGAACATCAGGCGTCTCGCTTCGATCAGCCTGAGCCTCTTCTGGAACTGCAGCGGCGTCGTTCGCGTCACGGCCTTGAAGTGCTCGTGAAAAGCCGACATGCTCATGCCTGCCGTATGCGCAAGGTCCTCGATCTTCAGCGGTTCGTCGAAGCGATCCTTGATCGTTGCGATGACGCTCGCAATGCGGCTGATGTGGCTGTCGGCGCGCGCCAGCATCCGAAGCACGCCCGCATGGCCAGCGCTCAGCACCCGGTAATGAATCTCCCGGATGACCAGCGGCGCCAGGATCGGTGCCTCAGGCTGGTCCACCAGTGCAAAGAGCCGGGCCATGGCATCGACGAGAGCCGCATCCGGCATGCCCACCTGCAGCGTTTCGCAGTTCGCCTGCACCGACCCGTTTGTCGTGGTCCTCAGGCCGCACTGCACCGCAAGCTCGCGCATCATCGCAACGTCCAGCGCGATGGCGATCGCGAGATAGGGCTTATCCTCGCTTGCCAGAACAACCCTGCTTTCAGCCGGCAGGTCGAGACCGACGATGAGCGACTGGCCTTCGGCGAACCGCACGCGCATGTCACCGACGACGGACTCCTTCGCGCCCTGCAGCACGAAGCAGAAGAGCGGCTGGTAGACCATCGGCTCGATGTCGGTCGCCTTCCGGCTTCGCACGATGCTCAAGCCGGGTATCGCTGTCATCAACGGCTGTTCGCCGGCGCCCTTGGCATCCGCATAGGCGATCACCGCTGGCCGGAGTTTTTCGATGATGTTCTCGCTCGTCATGCGGCAAATATAGACCTGCAGCAGGATGATTGAAAATACTGGCACCAACACTTCTGGAGGAATAGGCAAGACATCCCAATTATCCGTCAAGCCATTGAAGCAACCAGCGGCTAAAACAGGTCACGTCAATTCGCAAGGAGTTCCCCATGACCAGCACCACCAAGATCGCTCTGATAACCGGCGGCAGCCGTGGCCTCGGCCGCAACACCGCAGAGCATCTCGCCAGGAAAGGCGTCGACCTCGTCGTCACCTACAACAGCAACCGCGAGAATGCCGACGCCGTCGTTGCCGAAGCACGGCAGGCGGGCGTGAGCGCAGCAGCACTCAAGCTCGATACGACACGCACGGACACATTCGCAGCCTTCAGCGACGAGCTGCGCCAGACGCTGCTGCAGACATTCGATCGGGAGACGATCGATTTTCTCGTCAACAATGCGGGCACAGGCATCCACAAGCCGTTCGCCGAGACCACGGAAGAGGATTTCGATCACCTCGTCGCCATCCATCTCAAGGGCGTGTTCTTCCTGACCCAGCACCTTTTGCCGATGATCGAGGACGGCGGTCGGATCGTGAACGTCTCCAGCGGGCTGGCCCGCTTCACCCTCCCCGGCTACTCCGCTTATGCTGCGATGAAGGGCGGTATCGAGGTGCTGACGCGCTATCTCGCGAAAGAACTGGGAACACGCCGGATCTCCGTCAACACCATCGCACCAGGCGCCATCGAAACCGATTTCGGCGGCGGCGTCGTGCGCGACAATACCCATGTCAACGAGATGGTCGCAGCGAGTACGGCGATGGGCAGAGCCGGTTTGCCCGACGATATCGGCGGCGCGCTGTCGAGCCTGCTCGTCGGGGAGTTCGGCTGGATGACGGGACAGCGGATCGAAGTCTCGGGCGGCCAGAACATCTAGGTCTGGTTGATCTGCCGTAAACGAAAAAGGCCGGGCGAAAGCCCGGCCTTTTCATGATTGTCCGAAGAAACGCTCAGAACTCGGAAACGCCGCCGATCGACCAGAAGAAGGTCTCGCCGGAGGAATCGTCCACGCCGTCATTGTCGGTGACGACGAAGGCTTCCCCGCTCGCGTCCACGGCAAAGCCTTCCACCTTGTCGACGATGTAGCCGTTGTATGCAGCAAGACCCGGAATGAAGTCGTGGACTTCTTCCTTGGCGACCACGGGCAGTTCTCCGCTTAGTTCGGCGCCTGCAAGCTCGGCCACCGGTACGCGGTAGAGCTTCTTCAGCTCGGCTGCCGCACCAATCTGGTTGTCGCGCTCGACGATGTAGACATGCTCACCGTGCAGCGTGATTTCGGACAGGCCGACCCAGCCCTCGCCCTTCGCTTCCAGCGGATAGTGAACGGCTGCCCACTCGCCCGAAGCCGGCGTATAGGAAACCAGCTTCACCATGCCTTCCGGATCGTTGCCCCACTCGCGCTGGATGGCGATCCAGAGCGTCCCGTCGATCATCGTGATGCCTTCGGCGCCGGACCGCGTGGCACCCTCGAGCAGTGCTTCAGGGAAGAGGACTTCCTCCTGGATCGCACCCTCGGCGTTCACGCGATAGATCGCATGCGGAATGCCCTCATCGGCATCACCCTCATTGGCGAGCCAGAAGCCGCCCTCGCCGTCTGCGACGATGCCTTCCAGATCCATGTTTTGCGCGGTTTCGCCATCGCGGGTGATCGTGATGGCATCGGTGATCTGAGCAGGCGTCACGCTGGCATCGATCACATACATGCGCGGCTGGGCAGCGAAGACGGAATCGCTGACAGCATAGAGGCGCCCGGCTTCGGACGGATCGGCAGCGAGGCCCGACAACGCACCGAAAGCGATCGGCAGTTCGTTCTCGTCGCGCGTGGAGACGATCGTCGGGTACTGGGCGGCACCCTCGGTGCGCTCGAAGATCATGACATGCGCACGCACGCCACCGTCTTCGATGAGGTCGACTTCGTTGGCGACGGCGAAAAGGTTGCGCTCGGGGATCGCAACGATGCCTTCCGGCGAGATGCCCGAGGGCAGGATCTGAAGAAGCTCAGGCGCAGCATCTGCACCGTTGTCGCGATAGACGCCAACGACCGAACCACGCTCGGACAAAGGCAGGATCAGCGTTTCGTCGCCGAAGCGGGCGACTTCCATGCCCTCCGGCTCGATGCCCTTGGCGTCCGAACGACCGTCGGGATAGTGGCCGAGGAGCGCCACTTCGTGCTCGAAGCTGTTGCCGCTCTCATAGAGCACTTCGCCCATCTTGTTCATGATGGTGAAGCCACGCGAACCGCCCTCATAGTCGCCTTCATTGGCGATGGCGAAGCGGTCATTGTCCAGCCACTGGATCGCATCCGGCTCGCGCTTCACGGCCGTCGCCGAGCCGGAGAAATCGAACGCACCGTCGTCTTCGGTGTCGATGCCTGTCAGGTCCACCGCACCAGCGGAGAAATGCGCGGTCACGGTGCCATCGGCAGCGTTGATGATCGCGATATGGTTGTTTTCCTGGAGCGTCACGGCAAGTTCGTTGGCTTCGTTGAAGTCGACGAATTCCGGCTCCGGATCTTCAGGCGCAATTTCGGCGAGGCCCGTCAGGTCCACCGTGATCATCGCATCGCAATCCGGCACGCCATCGGTCAGCGGGAAGATTTTCACGTCCCCGGCAGGCATCTGCGGGATGACGCCGTCGTTCAGGTCCTCGTCACGCTGGTTCTCGATGGCGACCGCAGCGAACGTACCGTCCGGTGATACTGCGGTGGAATCAGGCTGACCGCCAAGATCGCACTGCGCTTCCATCGTCTGCGTCGCGATATCGACGACGGCCAGGAAGCCCGAAGGCTGCGTCAGGTCTTCGGTCGTGTTGACGCCGACCAGCACCTTGGAGCCGGCAACGGAAACGGCCGTTGGCTCGCCACCGTCCATCGCGAGGAAGCCGCCTGCCACGGGAGCGGCGGCGTCGGTAATGTCGATGAAGCCGATGCCACCTGCCGGGCTGTCCGAGTAGATCAGCATCATGCCGTCTTCGGTGGCCGTGATGATCTCGGCGGAAGACGGCGCGTTGACGTCTGCGTCTTCCGGCTTGTTGTCGACGACCGGGAAGGACGCGATGCGGTTGAAGTTCATGGCTTCCTGCGCCCACGCACCGGTGGTGGTCAGCAGGGTGCCGGCAAGCAAGGTCATTGCAAAATGTCTGGTGGTCGTCATGAGCCCCTCCAATCGGACATCGCGCGTCGATCGCGCCGTGCCTGCTCATGCAATGTGTCGATGACAGTGGGATGACAGAGAGAGGTCAGGTGACCCCGGCGGCGCGAGGGGGCAAAGGCGCCCCTGAAATAATGTGGTTGATCGGGCGATCGGGGGTGCCCGCCCCGGCCTTCAGATGCTATGCGCCCCGCACTGTCACAAAACTGTCATGAACGGGCAAGCATGGCCAAGAGCGCTCTCGACAAGGACCTGAACAAGGTCGTCAACCTGGAAACGGCGACCGGAGACCTCTCCAGAAGCCTAGCTTTTCCAGGGATCGCGCTCGTCTTCCTGCTCGGCGCCATGGTGGTTGCGGCATTCTATGCCGTCGAAGGCCCGCTCAGCTACCTCGTCATCATCGCGTCCGTCATCGCCGGTTACATGGCGCTCAACATTGGCGCGAACGACGTTGCCAACAATATGGGACCGGCTGTCGGCAGCCGGGCACTCACCATGGCCGGCGCGATCGCAATTGCGGTCGTGTGCGAAAGTGCCGGCGCGTTGCTCGCGGGCGGCGATGTCGTCAAGACCATCTCGAGCGAGTTGCTGCTGCCAGCCGTTCATCTCGAAACGGTGGACTTCATCGTCGTGATGACGGCCGCCCTGCTCTCCTCCGCCCTGTGGATCAATCTCGCCACCTATCTCGGAGCACCCGTCTCCACGACCCACTCCGTCGTCGGCGGCGTCATCGGAGCTGGCGTCGCGGCGGCCGGCTTCAGCGTTGTCGCATGGCCCGTGCTGGCGACCATCGTCGCGAGTTGGGTCATCTCGCCGGTGCTCGGCGGCGTCATGGCCGCCGGTGTGCTGGCTGTCGCCAACGCGACCATCTTGGAACGGGAAGACAAGATCAAAGCGGCCCGCGTCTGGGTGCCGGTTCTCATCTCCGGCATGGCCGCCGTCTTTGCCATGTATCTCACGATCAAGGGATTGAGCCGGATCTGGAGTGCCAGCCCGCTCCAGGTCCTGATGCTCGGCGCCGTCTTCGCGGTCATCGGCTGGATGCTGGCGCGTCCGTGGGTGATGCGCCGGTCGATCGGGCTGGAGAACCGGTCCAAGAGCATCAACGGTCTCTTCCGCCTGCCCTTGATCTTCGCGGCGGCGCTTTTGTCCTTCGCCCACGGCGCCAATGATGTCGCCAATGCGGTCGGGCCGCTCGCCGCGATCGTTGCGGCAGCCGGCAGCGGCTCGACCGATGTCGCCGCTGTCGCCCTTCCGCTGTGGGTGCTGGCGATCGGCGCGGTCGGCATCGCGCTCGGCCTTGCTTTGTTCGGTCCGCGGCTGATCAGGCTCGTCGGTGAAAAGATCACCAAGATGAACGAGATCCGCGCCTATTGCGTCGCCTTCGCCGCAGCAACCACCGTTCTCATCGCTTCCTGGCTTGGACTGCCGGTGTCCTCGACGCACATTGCCATCGGCGCCGTCTTCGGCGTCGGCTTCCTGCGCGAGGCGACGTCGAACCGCGGCGTGCGCAATCCGGCCGTCCAGCCCTATTCGCTCTTCCTGAACACCGACCGCCTCAACAAGACTCCGGAAGAAGCACTCGCCAATTTCCAGAAGCGCGAACGCCGTCGGCTTGTGCGCCGTCAGCACGGCCTGCAGATTGCAGCCGCCTGGGTGATCACCGTTCCGGCGGCCGGTCTCCTGTCCGCCCTGCTCTACTGGCTGATCGGCCTTCTGATCGTGGCCTGACCGCCCGGAGAAGGCTTCAGGCCGTCACGAGCTTGTCCACAGCCTCCGCCATCGCCACGGCGCCCCGGTCGGACAGCAGGCGTTTGGCTTCTTTCAGCATCACCCAGTGGCGATAGCGCTGCCCGATCTCCGGCCACTCGTCGAGCTGGCGCTCCACGCGCAGCGGGAACACCTCCACATTGATGATCGTGCGGCGAAGCAACTGCTTCACTGTCCGGTAGCTGCCGACCGGTTCCGGATGGACATGCCCTTCGACGCCCGCCTCTTCGAAAGCCTCCTGGGCTGCCGTCTCCTGCGGCGTCAGGCCTTCGATCAGCGAGCCTTTCGGGAAAATCCAGCGCCCGGTGCGCCGCGAGGTGATCAGGAGGAAGGCGCAACGCCCCTCGATCATCTGATAGGGCACTGCACCATACTGCTTCTTCGACGCGCGCCGGGAAGAGCCGGAAGCGATGCGATCCATGAGCGTCAACGAAGTCATTGCAGTGATCCCACTTATCAACAGGGCGGAGACGGAGCAGAGGTCGTTCGGACACTGGCCCACCCCCAATTCTCTATGTCATTTTTCGTACTTGAAGCGTTTGGCAAGTCCAGAGTTCCAACGGGTTCGACTTTCCCCAGTTTCCACCCTCCCAGCGCACAACATCTGGTATTCACATCCAAGCGCTCGCCCAGCCCTTGACCCATGATCCGAGTCGCAGTCTATTGGTTATCACGCTGTGAACAACGGCCCGCCGGCATGAAGCAGCCGGTCACAAATCAAGACAGTAAGCGTTGGTGAGCCCAGTCGGATGATCCGTTGCGGATCCTTCCTCGGGTTGCCTCGGCATGGCGTAACGGGGGTTGCCGCAGGCGGCGGCAGGGGTAGCGGAAACGGTGGATTTACACTATATTTAGTGTTGCCAGCCACCATCAACACAACATACGGTCTGGATCATTCGATTCCATCACGAGACCGGATTTCGAGGGCTGGCCGCGCCATGAAGAGCGCCGCCGGATGATGACAAATTGCGCCCGCCACGAAGACCGTCGGCAGGCACACCACGACAAGGACGAGGGACAATGCGCATCGAGCGGCGGTTTACTGAAGCGGGGCAATCGGCCTATGCGGCCATCGAATTCCGCAAGGCCATCAGCGAGATCAAGAATCCGGATGGCTCCGTCGTCTTCCGGCTCGCCGACATCGACGTTCCGGCGCAGTTCAGCCAGGTTGCGGCCGACATCCTCGCCCAGAAATATTTCCGCAAGGCCGGCGTTCCTGCCCGCCTGAAGCGCGTCGAGGAAAACGACGTGCCGTCGTTCCTGTGGCGTTCGGTCGCCGACGAGACGGCCCTCGCCGAACTGCCCGAGGACGAGCGCTACGGTTCCGAAACCGATGCCCGCCAGGTCTTCACCCGTCTTGCCGGCACCTGGACCTACTGGGGCTGGAAGGGCGGCTATTTCAATTCGGAAGAAGACGCCTCCGCCTTCATGGACGAGCTTGCCTACATGCTCGCCACGCAGCGCGTCGCGCCGAATTCCCCGCAATGGTTCAACACCGGCCTGCACTGGGCCTATGGCATCGATGGCCCCGGCCAGGGCCATTACTATGTCGACCCCTTCACCAAGAAGCTCGTCCAGTCGCAGTCGGCCTATGAGCACCCGCAGCCGCATGCCTGCTTCATCCAGTCGGTCGAAGACGATCTGGTCAATGAAAGCGGCATCATGGACCTCTGGGTCCGCGAAGCGCGCCTCTTCAAGTACGGTTCGGGCACCGGCTCCAACTTCTCCTATCTGCGCGGCGAAGGCGAAAAGCTGTCGGGCGGTGGCAAGTCGTCGGGCCTGATGTCCTTCCTCAAGATCGGTGACCGAGCAGCCGGCGCCATCAAGTCGGGCGGCACCACGCGCCGCGCCGCCAAGATGGTCGTCGTCGACATCGATCATCCGGACATCGAAGCCTACATCGACTGGAAGGTGAAGGAAGAGCAGAAGGTCGCCGCCCTCGTCACCGGCTCCAAGATCGTTGCCAAGCACCTGAAGACCATCATGAAGGCCTGCCTCAACTGCGAGGCCGACAATGGCGAGTGCTTCGACCCCAAGCTGAACTCGGCACTCAAGCGCGCCATCAAGGACGCCAAGCGTGACGCCGTTCCGGAAAACTACGTCAAGCGCGTCATCCAGTTCGCCAAGCAGGGCTATACTGATCTCGACTTCAAGACCTACGACACGGACTGGGATTCCGAGGCCTATCTGACCGTCTCGGGCCAGAACTCCAACAATTCCGTATCCATCAAGGACGACTTCCTGCGCGCTGTCGAAAGCGATGGCGACTGGAACCTGACCGCCCGCAAGGACGGCCGCGTGATGAAGACGCTGAAGGCGCGCGATCTGTGGGAAAAGATCGGGGAAGCCGCCTGGGCATCCGCCGATCCGGGCCTGCACTTCAACACGACCATGAACGACTGGCACACCTGCGTGTCGGCCGGCGCGATCCGCGCGTCGAACCCGTGCTCGGAATACATGTTCCTGGACGACACGGCCTGCAACCTCGCCTCGCTGAACCTGTTGCAGTTCAAGGACGCGCAGACCAAGAACATCGACATAGAAGCCTATGAGCACGCCGTGCGGCTCTGGACGATGGTGCTCGAAATCTCGGTCATGATGGCGCAGTTCCCCTCGCGCCAGATCGCCGAGCTCTCCTACAAGTACCGCACGCTCGGCCTCGGCTACGCCAATATCGGCGGCCTGCTGATGACCTCCGGCATTCCTTACGACTCCAAGGAAGGCCGCGCGATCTGCGGCGCGCTGACAGCCATCATGACCGGCGTCGCCTATGCGACTTCGGCGGAAATGGCCGGCGAGCTTGGCCCCTTCCCAGGCTACAAGCCCAACCGCGAGCACATGCTGCGCGTCATGCGCAACCATCGCCGTGCCGCCCGTGGCGAGAGCACCGGCTATGAAAAGCTGTCGGTCAATCCGGTGGCGCTGATCCATGGCGACTGCCCGGACCAGACGCTTGTCACCCATGCGATCGCCGCCTGGGATAAGGCCGTCGAGCTCGGCGAGAAGAACGGCTACCGCAATGCCCAGGCGACCGTTATCGCGCCGACCGGCACGATCGGCCTCGTCATGGATTGCGACACGACCGGCATCGAGCCCGATTTCGCGCTGGTCAAGTTCAAGAAGCTCGCCGGCGGCGGCTACTTCAAGATCATCAACCGTGCCGTTCCGGAAGCGCTGCGCACGCTCGGCTATTCCGAAAGCCAAATCGCCGAGATCGAGGCCTATGCGGTCGGCCACGGCAATCTGAACCAGGCGCCCGGCGTGAACCCCGGCTCGCTGAAGTCCAAGGGCTTCTCCGACGAGCAGGTGGAAGCGCTGAATGTCGCACTGAAGAGCGCCTTTGACATCAAGTTCGCCTTCAACCAGTGGACACTCGGTGCTGATTTCCTGAAGGAAAAGCTTGGCGTCACCGATGAGCAGATGAACGATTTCGAGTTCTCGCTGCTTGCCCATCTCGGCTACACCAAGAAGGAAATCGAAGCCGCCAACATCCATGTCTGCGGTGCCATGACGCTCGAAGGCGCGCCGTTCCTGAAGGACGAGCACCTGCCCGTCTTCGATTGCGCCAACCCCTGCGGCAAGATCGGCAAGCGCTATCTGTCGGTGGAAAGCCACATCCTGATGATGGCGGCCGCCCAGCCCTTCATCTCGGGCGCGATCTCCAAGACGATCAACATGCCGAACGAGGCGACCGTCGAGGATTGCAAGAACGCCTACATGCTCTCCTGGAAGCTCGCGCTGAAGGCGAACGCCCTTTACCGCGATGGCTCCAAGCTGTCCCAGCCGCTCAACGCCTCGCTGATCGAGGACGATGCGGACGAGGATGCCGATGAGGCGATCGAGGCGCTGGTTGCCCAGCCGGCAGCAGCCCAGGCCGTCACCATCACGGAGAAGGTCGTCGAGCGCGTCATCGAGCGGCTCTACCGCGACCGCGAGAAGCTGCCGAACCGCCGCAAGGGCTACACCCAGAAAGCCGTCGTCGGCGGCCACAAGGTGTATCTGCGCACCGGCGAATTCGACGATGGCCGCTTGGGCGAGATCTTCATCGACATGCACAAGGAAGGCGCTGCCTTCCGCGCGATGATGAACAATTTCGCCATCGCCATCTCGCTCGGCCTGCAATACGGCGTGCCGCTGGAAGAATATGTGGAGGCCTTCACCTTCACCAAGTTCGAGCCGGCCGGCATGGTGCAGGGCAACGACGCGATCAAGAACGCCACGTCGATCCTCGACTACGTGTTCCGCGAACTCGCCGTCTCCTACCTGTCGCGCCACGACCTCGCCCATGTCGACACGTCCGATTTCGGCAACACCGCACTCGGCAAGGGCGTGAAGGAAGGCAAGGCGCAGGCGATCTCGTCCGGCCTCACCCGCGGCCACAAGCTCACCATCGTGCAGCCGGAAACGCTGCGCCCGACCGGTGAGCCAAAAGGCGAAGCCATGAGCCCGGCCCCGGCACGCGTCGCCGCACCGACGGCGTCGATCTCCAACGTCACGGCCTTCTCGGGCACCAAGCAGCCGGCACCGCTCGCTGCCTCCCGCTCGACCGTGACGATGGCCTCAGGCGCCGGCGCAGCAACCGCCTTCAAGCGCGATCTCGACGAAGCTCCGGAAGACCTCAATGCTGGCGTCATCGACAACGACGCCGCGACCGAGCTCTTCTCCGACAAGGCCGCCGAAGAAGCCGCCCGCGCCAAGGCCGACGCCAAGAAGGTGGAAGCCGACCGCCGCGCCAAATCGCTGATGCAAGGCTACACGGGCAACTCCTGCCCCGAATGCCAGAACTTCACGATGGTGCGGAACGGCACCTGCGAGAAGTGCGATACATGTGGCGCCACGAGCGGCTGCAGCTGAGGCAGAGGCTTGAAACCGCTCCGAATATATCTTGATACTTCTGACTACGCCCGGCTTTACAAATCAAAGCCGGGCGATAGTATTGACCAGGTTCTTAATTTTCTTGAAGAAAACATTCAACGCGGCACTATCGAAATAGGCTATTCCTATTGGGTCGTGACTGAACTAATCCAAGATGGTGCAGAAGATTACGCCGAAGATCGTTTTGAGCGCGGCTCGATTATTCGCCGACTCTGTGGCTCAAATGCATTTCCATATTTGACTGATCTGGTGAATGGCGCCCGGTTTCCCAATGGCGGCTACTGGATGCCTCTCGACACTGTTTCATCGCTCAGTGTCTCACCAATGGCTGCCTCAATGCGAGACAAAATCAAAGGTGATCCGCGATTAAATCGAAGTTTGAGACGCAAGCTTGCAACGCGGTCTGGGCTTCAGGAGGCATTTCGTCAGTATGCCGACGGCTCCCTACTTCAACAGTCCGAGTTTCCAGATATCCCGTTCACGCCCGAGTTTATCGAAGGAAACTACCTTAAGCGGTACCTTACTGGGGAGATATCAGAGCAAGCTGTGAATCGAAAAATACGGGAGTGGATGTCAGACCCTCGTATCTTCTTTCGCATGTATTATCAGTATGGCAGGGGTAAAAACCCTTTGACCCCGATCGTTGACGGCGCAGCAGAGACAATTACAGCGGACCTCGAAAAATTTATTCGCTTGCAGCGGGACGTAGAAGATCTGTACTCCTCAGCCAGAATTAGTTATGAGAAATATAAATTTCAAAAATTGAAATTCGAAAATAATACTGGCCTCAACACGTCAATGATTTCCTTGGCAAAACCAAAGAAGCCAGTCTTTCCGGCGCCGGAAATCAAATTAGACGAGATCTTCGGCTTAGGTAAAAGCGCTTACATCAATACTTATTTGAAACAAGCAACAAAGCAAGCCTTCCAGTTTTCGCCTTCTGATCTCGTTGACCTACTTCATCTACGTTATATTTTTGAGTGCGACCTGCTACGTTGCGATTCAAAAATGGCCGCCATTTTTCGGACGTGCCCACACATGCCTAGCAGTCGTATCGTGGCAAAATTGGAAGATCTTCCCGGTCGCATCGCAGAACGACTCCATTAAATTCACATTCGCACCACTACCTCTCCTCGCCCCCGCGGGTCTGGCTCGTTATGGGACGCTTTATCTCTGGAACACTACTCGCCAGAGTCTTAGCACCTTCTGCCGGATCGTTGCGACAAAGCAGTGCGTGTGCGCAATCCCCCGTCCTCGCCGCCACCCCACCCTCGCCCTATATCGCCTCTCAATCGACATCTAACCCGTGCATCCCAAAAGGCCTCACATGAGCAAACGCATCGTTTTCACCGGCGGAAGCGGCAAGGCTGGGCGCCATGCGGTCGCCTATCTCAAGGCGCAGGGCCATACGGTGCTCAATGTCGATCTGAAGCCGCTCGATATCGAGGGGGTCAACACGCTGACGGCTGACCTGACGGACAGCGGCCAGGTCTTCAATGCGCTTTCGATGCATTTCGGGTTCGAGGGCTTCGAGACCGGCAAGGGGCCGGCGCCGGTCGATGCCGTGGTGCATTTCGCAGCCATTCCGCGGGTGCTGCTCCAGCCGGACAACGAGACGTTCAAGGCGAACGTCACCTCGACCTACAATGTCATCGAAGCGGCGACCAAGCTCGGCGTCCGCAAGATCGTCATCGCGTCCAGCGAAACCACCTATGGCGTGTGCTTTGCCGAGGGCGACAAGGACTACAAGCAGTTTCCGCTGGACGAGGACTACGACATCGATCCGATGGACAGCTACGGCCTGTCGAAGCTGGTGAACGAAAAGACCGGCAGGGCTTTTGCCGAACGCACGGGCGCCGACATCTACGCGCTGCGCATCGGCAACGTGATCGAACCGGAAGATTATGCCCGATTCCCGGCCTTCCTCGCCGATCCCCTGTCGCGCAAGCGCAATGCCTGGAGCTACATCGACGCCCGCGATCTCGGCCAGATCGTCGATCTGTGCATCGGCAGGGACGGTCTGGGCTTCCAGGTGTTCAACGCCGTGAACGACGAGATCACGGCCAATGAACCGAGTGCAGAATTCCTCGCCAAATGGGCGCCGAACACGCCGATCACGCAGCCGATGGACGAGTTTGAAGCCCCCATCTCGAACGCGAAGATCCGAAATGTGCTCGGCTTCAAGGAACAGCACAATTGGCGCCAATACGTGCCGGGCGCCGAACGGCAAGGCAGCTAGGCTTACAACGCGGCAAGCCGCAGATGGAAGCCATGCTCGTGGCTCCATCTGCGGCTTGCGCGCCCCGACGTCGAAGGGTGCAGCGACCTTAAGGCCGCATCACCACCTTCACGCACCCGTCGGTCTTGTCCCGGAACGCCTTGTACATATCCGGTCCTTCTTCCAGCGTCGCGTGATGCGTGATGACGAAGCTCGGGTCGATCTCGCCCTCCACCACCTTCTGCAGCAGCGGCTCCAGATAGCGGTGCGTGTGCGTCTGCCCCATCTTGAAGGTCAGCGCCTTGTTCATGGCCGGGCCAAAGGGCAGATGATCCACCATCCCCACATAGACGCCCGGGATCGACAGCGTGCCGCCCTTGCGGCATGAGAAGATCATCTCGCGCAGCACATGCGGCCGGTCGGTACCCAGCATCAGAGCGGCCTTTGCCTTGTCCAGCATGGAATCGGCGCTGGCGCCCGCATCCGCTTCGGTGCCGACGCAGTCGATGCAGCTGTCAGGCCCGCGCCCGTCGGTCATCTCCATCAGCGCGTCGTAGACATTCACATCCTTGAAATCGAGCGTCTCCGCCTTGCCGTGCGAGCGCGCCATCTCCAGACGCTCCGGCACGGTGTCGATGGCGATGACGCGTCCGGCGCCGAGCATCCAGGCACTCTGGATGGCAAACTGGCCAACCGGACCGCAGCCCCAGATCGCGACCGTGTCACCCGGTTCGATCTGCGCATTTTCAGCCGCCATGTAGCCGGTAGGGAAGATATCCGAGAGGAACAGCACCTGATCGTCCGGCAGCCCGTCCGGCACCTTGATCGGGCCGACATCGGCGAACGGCACACGGAGATATTCCGCCTGCCCGCCCGCATAGCCGCCGAGCAGGTGTGAATAGCCGAAGAGACCGGAGGGTGAGTGGCCCATCACCTTGCGCGCCATCTCGACGTTTCGGTTGGAGCGATCGCAAAGCGAGAACAGCTGCTTCTTGCAGAAGTAGCACTGCCCGCACGCCATGTTGAACGGCACGACGACCCGGTCGCCCACCTGGAACTTCTTGACCGAGCGGCCGACCTCGATCACCTCGCCCATGGTCTCGTGGCCAAGAATGTCGCCCGATTCCATCGTCGGCATGTAGCCGTCCATCAGGTGGAGGTCCGATCCACAGATCGCACAGGACGTCACCTTGATGATGATGTCGCCATCGTCTTCGATCGTCGGATCGTCCACCGAGTCGCAGCGAATGTCGCCCTTGCCGTGCCAGCACAGTGCTTTCATCTGATCGTCCCTTCCTATCCATTGCTGGCCCCCGAACAGGGCGCTGCGACCGATGTTCCATTGGCCGGTCGATGGACGGGGACGCCGGCGGGCTCATCCACAGCGAGATCCCTGCATTTCCGGGCGGCCGGCGCATTTTCATGGCGGCGTTAATCCCCGGGCAAGCGCTGCGGGCGACACTCACCTCCTTCCATTGCTTGGTGAGGTGTGACATGGCGCGGCGGAATTCTGGCAAAAGACGCAAGGCCGCGAAGCGGTCGGTGGGCGGCCAGCTGCTTGCCAGGCTCGGTCAGAGCATGCAGCTTGGCATCGTCGCGCTTGCCGTCGTCGGCGGGCACCATCTGCTGACCAGCGAGACCGGCGAGAAGCTCGTGACCGAGTTGGTGACGAAGCCGGCAAGCGAGGTCATCGCCCATGTAGAGACGGCACGCAGGCCCGCTCCGGCCCAGACGGGGACCCAGCCTGGAACCCAGGCTACGACCTCGGCCAAGCCAAACCCGCCTATGCCGGTCCCTTCCGTTGACCGTCAGGCAACGACCGCTGCGATCGACAGGGACGCCGTTCGTCCCCCTGCCCCGATCCCGGCCGCGGTGCAAATCACCATGTGCGGCTCTGGGGCCCGCATCAACTGCGTGGTCGATGGCGACACGATCTGGCTTGGCGGCCAGAACATCCGCATCGCCGATATCGACACGCCGGAAATCTTCAGCCCGCAATGCGCGGCCGAGCGCGAACGAGGCGAGCGGGCAGCCCGGCGCCTGCAGCAGCTCGTCAATGCGGGGCCAATAGAGCTGCGGAGAGGACTTCGCGACGAGGATCGCTATGGCCGCAAGCTGCGCACGCTGCATCGCGGCGGCCGCTCGCTCGGCGATATCCTGGTCGCCGAAGGGCTCGCCCGCAAATGGGATGGCGCACGCCGCGGCTGGTGCGCCTGATCCGCCCGTGACACCCGGCTGAATTTCATTCGTCCAAAGAAAAACCCCGCCCTTCGGTGAAGGACGGGGTTTCTGATAGCCCGGATAACGGAAGCGGCGTGGGTTACGCGGCTTCTGCTTCCCGCTCTTCGGCTTCGACGCGGGCACGGTCTGCTGCACCCTTGGCGTTGACGTCGCGTTCCACGAACTCGATGACGGCGAGCGGAGCGTTGTCACCGGCACGGAAGCCAGCCTTCATGATGCGCAGATAGCCGCCGTGACGGTCTGCGTAACGCGAAGCGATCGCGTCGAACAGCTTGCGCACTGCGTCCTGGTCCTTGATCTGCGAGAGCGCCTGGCGGCGCGCATGCAGGTCACCGCGCTTGCCGAGCGTAACGAGCTTCTCGACGATCGGGCGGATTTCCTTGGCCTTGGGCAGAGTGGTGACAATCTGCTCATGGACGATCAGGGACACGGCCATGTTGGCGAACATCGCCTTGCGGTGGCTTGCGGTCCGGTTGAGCTTGCGGCCTGCATTGCGATGGCGCATGAGCCTTCTCCTTCAGGGGCGGATGGCACTTTGGCTCATCCGCAGTCTAGGGGTTAATACTGGTCTTCGTAGCGCTTGGCGAGATCGTCGATGTTTTCCGGCGGCCAGGCGGGCACTTCCATGCCGAGATGCAGACCCATGGAGGCCAGCACTTCCTTGATCTCGTTCAGCGACTTGCGGCCGAAGTTCGGCGTACGGAGCATCTCCGCTTCGGTCTTCTGGATGAGATCGCCGATATAGACGATGTTGTCGTTCTTCAGGCAGTTCGCCGAACGGACCGAAAGCTCCAGCTCGTCGACCTTCTTGAGGAGCGCCGGGTTGAAAGCCAGTTCGGTGACGGCTTCTTCCTCGGTTTCCTTCTGCGGCTCGTCGAAATTGACGAAGACGCCAAGCTGGTCCTGGATGATGCGAGCGGCAAAAGCCACTGCGTCTTCACCCGTGACCGAACCGTCGGTCTCGATGGTCATGGTCAGCTTGTCGTAGTCGAGAACCTGGCCCTCACGGGTGTTTTCGACCTTGTACGAAACCTTCTTGACCGGCGAATAGAGGCTGTCGACCGGGATGAGGCCGATCGGCGCGTCTTCGGCGCGGTTGCGGTCGGCAGGCACATAGCCCTTGCCGTTGGCGACCGTGAACTCCATGCGGATTTCCGCGCCCTCGTCGAGGGTGCAGATGACGTGCTCGGGGTTCAGGATTTCGACGTCGCCGACGGTCTGGATGTCACCAGCCTTCACGACACCGGGGCCCTGCTTGCGCACGACCATACGCTTGGTCTCGTCGCCATCCATCTTGATGGCGATTTCCTTGATGTTCAGGACGATGTCGGTGACATCTTCGCGAACGCCCGGGATCGAGGAGAATTCATGCAGCACGCCGTCGATCTGGACTGCCGTGACGGCAGCGCCACGCAGCGACGACAGAAGCACGCGACGAAGCGCGTTGCCGAGGGTGAGGCCGAAGCCACGCTCGAGCGGCTCGGCAACCAGCGTCGCCTTGGTGCGGCCCGAGGAGGAGAACTCCACCTTGTTCGGCTTGATCAGTTCCTGCCAGTTTTTCTGGATCATGGTTTTTCCTTTCGCATCCCGCCACCATCCAATCGTGACGGGCAAGACGAAGAGCCGCAGAGGATCCGGGCCATCCCGGATCGTGCGGCATCGAAGAAGAGATGCTTAGACGCGGCGCTTCTTGCGCGGGCGGCAGCCATTGTGCGGGATCGGCGTCACATCGCGGATCGACGTGATCGTGAAACCGGCGGCCTGCAGCGCGCGCAGAGCCGACTCACGGCCCGAACCGGGGCCGCAGACTTCGACTTCCAGCGAACGCATGCCGTGTTCCTGCGCCTTCTTGGCGCAATCTTCCGCAGCCATCTGGGCAGCGAACGGCGTCGACTTGCGCGAACCCTTGAAGCCCTTGGCACCAGCAGACGACCAGGCAATTGCGTTGCCCTGTGCGTCGGTGATGGTGATCATGGTGTTGTTGAACGTCGAGTTTACGTGAGCAACGCCCGACGAGATATTCTTGCGTTCGCGACGGCGGACGCGTGCGGCTTCCTTGGCCATGGTCTTCCTTTCAGTCGATCTCTACGCCGCCGTAATACCAGCGGCTCCACCAGGTGGTGAATGGTGAATGGGAAAACGGTGAATGGACAAAGCCCACCTCGCGGCGAACACGCCATTCACCATTCACCATTAGCCATTCACCGCATTACTTCTTCTTGCCGGCAATCGCCTTTGCCGGACCCTTGCGGGTGCGAGCATTGGTGTGCGTGCGCTGGCCGCGGACCGGAAGGCCACGACGGTGACGCAGGCCGCGGTAGCAGCCGAGGTCCATGAGACGCTTGATGTTCATCGAGGTCTCACGACGCAGATCGCCCTCGACCTGATAGTCACGGTCGATGGACTCGCGGATCGCGAGAACTTCAGCGTCCGAGAGCTGGTTCACGCGGCGCTCTGCCGGAATGTTGTTCTTGGCGACAATCTCGGCAGCCAGCTTGGGGCCAATGCCGTGAATGTACTGAAGCGCGATGATGACGCGCTTGTTGGTCGGAATGTTTACGCCTGCAATGCGGGCCATACCCAATTCTCCATGTTGCCCGGAGCGATCCGGTGCCGGCCAGGCCGGCTGTAAAGATTACCCGCGTCCGGTGGAGGCCGGCCCATGCGGATCATGAACTCATCTTCAAAAGGCCAAACGCTCGTCCATCCGGACGAGAGAATCCGACAATCGTGAAGGGATGCGGTGCCGTAGTCGAAAACGGCACCGTCGTCAACCACCCGGCGCGATTCTCTTAGCAAGAACCGGGCCGAGCGATCTGGTTTGGGTCAGACGTTCGCGAGGATCGCTTCGATCTGGGCGGTCACATCGTCCATCGGTGCCATACCATCCAGGGACTTCAGCTTGCCCTTGCAGTGGTAGTAGCCGATCAGCGGCGACGTTTCCTTGTAGTAAGCCTGGAGGCGCGTCTGAACCGTTTCGGCCTTGTCGTCCGGTCGGCGCTTGAACTCCGTCGAGCCGCACTTGTCGCAGACGCCCGGGGTTTTCGGCTGATGGTTCGTGTCGTGATAGCCAGCGCCGCAATTGGCGCAGGTGTAACGTCCCGCGATGCGGTCGACCAGAAGCTCGTCGTCGACCCGCATCTCGATCACGACCGAAAGATCCAGGCCCTTTGCCGCCAGCATCTGCTCGACGGCATCGGCTTGCACCAGGGTCCGCGGATAACCGTCGAGGATGAAACCCTTGCGGCAATCGTCCTGATCGATCCGGTCGGACACGATCGCATTCACGATGTCGTCGGATACGAGCTTGCCCGCATCCATGACCGCTTTGGCGCGCTTGCCGACTTCGGTCTCGGCGGCGACCGCTGCACGCAGCATGTCGCCAGTTGAAAGTTGGGGAATGCCGTACTTCTCGACCAGCCGTTGAGCTTGTGTCCCCTTGCCCGCTCCCGGCGGTCCTAGAAGTATTAATCTCATCTCTTGCGCTTGCCTCCCCGCAGCTTGGACTTCTTGATGAGCCCCTCATATTGCTGCGCGATGAGATGCCCCTGAACCTGCGCTACCGTGTCGAGCGTCACATTGACGACGATCAGCAGCGATGTACCCCCGAGATAGAACGGAACGCCCGTCCGTGCGATTAGAAATTCGGGTAAGAGACAGACGACGACAAGATAGATAGCGCCAACGACGGTGATGCGAGTCAGCACGTAGTCGATGTAGTCCGCCGTACGCTCACCAGGACGGATGCCCGGGATGAAGCCACCGTGCTTCTTCAAATTGTCCGCCGTATCCTTCGGATTGAAGACGACAGCCGTGTAGAAGAAGGCGAAGAACGCGATCATTGCAGCGTAGAGCAGCATGTAGAGCGGCTGGCCATGGCCGAGCGTCGCCAGGATGGTCGTCGCCCATGGCGGCATCGTCGTCGTGTCGGAGAAGCCAGCAACCGTCGCCGGCAGAAGCAGGAGCGACGATGCGAAGATCGGCGGGATGACGCCGGCGGTATTGAGCTTCAGCGGCAGGTGCGACGTGTCGCCCTGGAACATCCGGTTGCCCACCTGGCGCTTCGGATACTGGATCAGAAGGCGGCGCTGCGCACGCTCGACGAAGACGATGAGCGCGATGCAGGCGATGGCGATCAAGATGACGGCGATGATGATGCCCGTCGACAGGGCGCCCGTGCGGCCGAGTTCCAGCGTGCCGGCGATTGCCGTCGGCATGGCGGCGACGATGCCCGCGAAGATGATCAGCGAAATGCCGTTGCCGATGCCGCGTGCCGTGATCTGCTCGCCGAGCCACATCAGGAACATCGTGCCGCCGACAAGCGTGATGACGGTCGAAATGCGGAAGAACCAGCCCGGATCGACGACGATCCCTGCCCCCGACTCAAGCCCGACAGCGATGCCGTAGGCCTGCAGCGTGCCGAGCAGCACGGTTCCATAGCGCGTGTACTGATTGATGACCTTGCGGCCCTGCTCGCCTTCCTTCTTCAGCTGCTCGAGCGACGGCACGACCGACGTCATGAGCTGCATGATGATGGAGGCGGAAATATACGGCATGATGCCGAGCGCAAAGATCGCCATGCGTTCGACAGCGCCGCCGGCGAACATGTTGAACAGCCCGAGCACGCCGCCCGCCTGCTGCTGGAAGGCCTGCGCGAAAGCGTCAGGATCCAGGCCCGGCAGCGGAATGAACGTCCCAAGCCGATAGACGAGAAGCGCACCAAGCGTGAACCAGATGCGCTTCTTCAAATCCTCGGCCTTGGCGAAGGCTGCGAAATTGAGATTGGAGGCGAGTTGTTCGGCTGCAGATGCCATGCAAATCTCCGCATGGTCGGCTTGTTTGAAAACCGCGCCGTAGTGCCGGCTGCGGAAAGCACGACCGTTCCACTTGATCGAAAGACCCGTTTATAGACGTACCCATGCCAGGGGAAGGTCGGCAATGAGCGCCGTCAAGATCTCCGAGCGTCCCATTTGCCGCATGGCGCGAGAGCGCTAGTGGCGGTCGTCATATGGGATGATGGCCGCCCGATTGTAAGAACCGGGCGGCCGATCAAATCACTTGGTGTCGGCGTCGTTTTCAGCAGCGGCGCTCAGGAGCTTGACCGAACCGCCAGCCTTCTCGATCTTTTCGATCGCGGACTTGGAGGCACCGGCAACTTCGAGCGTCAGCTTGGCCTTGAGGTCGCCATCGGAGAGGACGCGAACGCCGTCCTTGGAGCGACGGATGATGCCGGCAGCCTTCAGAGCCTCGACATCGACAGTTTTGCCGGCATCGAGCTTGTTGGCGTCGACTGCGGCCTGGATGCGGCCGAGCGAGATGACGTTGAAGTCCTTGGCGAAGATGTTCGTGAAGCCACGCTTCGGCAGGCGACGATAGATCGGCATCTGGCCGCCTTCGAAGCCGTTGATCGCGACGCCCGAACGGGACTTCTGACCCTTGACACCACGGCCAGCGGTCTTGCCGCTGCCCGAGCCGATGCCGCGACCGACGCGCTTGCGCGGCTTGGTGGCGCCGTCGACGTCATGCAATTCATTCAGTTTCATGATCTTCCTGCTCCCCGTCTCAGTTTTCTTCGACGACGCGAACGAGGTGAGAGACCGTCCGGATCATGCCACGTACCGACGGAGTGTCGACGAGCGTGCGGCGGCGGTGCATCTTGTTCAGGCCCAGGCCGATCAGCGTTGCACGCTGCTCTGCCGGGCGGCGGATGGGGCTGCCGATCTGTTCGATCGTGATCGTCTTGCCCGACTGTGTCTCAGCCATGATGATGGCTCCCTTCAAAGATGGCCGGACGCTCTCCTGAGCGTCGACGGCTCAACCCAACTTATTCCTCGACGGCAGCCGTGCTGCCCGAAGCTTCGGCGCGGCGCGCCTGAAGCGTCGCGAACTTGATGCCACGCTGTGCAGCGATGTCCTTGGGGTGCATCTGCTTCTTCAGCGCGTCGAAGGTGGCGCGAACCATGTTGTACGGGTTCGACGAACCGGTCGACTTGGCGACGACGTCATGCATGCCGAGCGTTTCGAAAACGGCGCGCATCGGACCACCGGCGATGATACCCGTACCGGGCTTTGCTGCACGAAGCAGAACCTTGCCGGCGCCGTGGCGGCCATGCACGTCATGGTGCAGGGTACGGCCCGAACGCAGCGGTACGAAGATGAGATCGCGCTTGGCGCTTTCGGTTGCCTTGCGGATGGCTTCCGGCACTTCGCGTGCCTTGCCATGACCGAAGCCTACGCGGCCCTTCTGGTCGCCGACGACGACGAGGGCTGCGAAACCGAAACGACGGCCGCCCTTGACGACCTTGGCGACGCGGTTGATGTGGACGAGCTTGTCGACGAATTCGCTATCGCGCTCTTCATCGCGACCGCGGTTTTCGCGGCGTGCTTCTCTTGCCATTGTCCTTGTCCTTATTTTTTTGCGGTTTCAATCGGCAGATTGAGTTGAGATTAGAAGCTCAGACCGCCTTCGCGGGCAGCTTCGGCGAGGGCCTTGATGCGGCCGTGGTAAATGAACGACCCACGGTCGAACACGACTTCCGTGACGCCGGCCTTGGTGGCGCGCTCTGCGAGGAGCTTGCCGACAGCGGCAGCAGCCGCCGTATCCGCACCCGTCTTCAGCGAAGTACGCAGATCCGTGTCCAGCGTCGATGCCGATGCGAGGGTGTGACCCTTCGTATCGTCGATCAGCTGGGCATAGATGTTCTTCGACGAACGATGAACCGACAGCCGCGGACGGCCGTTGGACACCTTCTTCAGCTGGCGGCGGACGCGTGAGGCACGACGCGTAAGGGTTTCTTTCTTGGTAGCCATCTTGGCAGTTCCTTACTTCTTCTTGCCTTCCTTGCGGACGATGCGCTCTTCCGCGTACTTCACGCCCTTGCCCTTGTAGGGCTCCGGCGAGCGGAATTCACGGATCTCCGCGGCGACTTGACCGACGCGTTGCTTGTCGATGCCGCTGATGATGATTTCCGTCGGCTTCGGGCAGGCGATCGAGATGCCTTCGGGCGTCTGATAGATGACGTCATGGCTGTAGCCAAGCGCCAACTGCAGATTTTTGCCCTGCATGGTGGCGCGGTAGCCGACGCCGTTGATCTCGAGCTTGCGCTCGTAGCCCTTGGAGACGCCCAGCATGATGTTTTCGACCATCGTGCGGGACATGCCCCACTTCGAACGAGCGTTCTTGCTGTCGTCCATCGGAGCGACGACGACTGCGCCATCTTCCATCTTCACCAGCACTTCGTCGTTTGCAACGAAGCTGAGCTCGCCCTTGGGGCCCTTGGCCTTGACCGTTTGGCCTTCCACCGAGGCAGTGACGCCCGAGGGAACCTGAACGGGTTTCTTACCGATACGAGACATTGTTCAACCTGTCTTTCTCGTGTGGGGAACCTGGCGGCGTCTTAGAAGACGCTGCACAGGACCTCGCCACCGACGTTCTGTTCGCGTGCCTGATGGTCCGCCATCACGCCCTTCGGGGTCGAAAGAATGGTGATGCCGAGGCCGTTTGCGACCTGCGGGATCGACTTGACCGAAACGTAGACGCGACGGCCGGGCTTCGACACACGCGCGATCTCGCGAATGACGGAACCGCCTTCGTGATACTTCAGCTCGATGGTGATTTCAGACTTGCCGTTGCCGAAGTCGGTCTCGGAATAGCCACGGATGTAGCCTTCCGACTCAAGGACGTCGAGCACGCGTGCGCGCAGCTTCGAAGCCGGCGTCGAAACGCTGGTCTTCTTGCGGCTGGCGCCGTTGCGGATACGGGTGAGCATATCGCCCAGGGGATCTGTCATGGCCATGTGCTCGTCTCCTTACCAGCTCGACTTCACAATGCCCGGCACCTTGCCGAGATTGCCGAGCTCGCGCAGCGCGATACGCGACATGCCGAGCTTGCGATAAAAGGCGCGCGGACGGCCCGACACTTCGCACCGGTTACGAATGCGCGTCTTGGAACCGTTACGCGGCAGTTCGGCGAGCTTGAGGGTCGCACGGAAGCGATCCTCGATCGGCAGTTCCTGGTTCTTCACGATCGCCTTGAGGGCCGCGCGCTTCTTAGCGTCCCGGGCCACCAGCTGACGCCGGCGCTTGTTCTTTTCGACTGCGCTGACTTTCGCCATTTCGCTTATCCTTCTTTACGCTTGCCGTTACGGACTACTGGCGGAACGGGAAGTTGAACTCTTTGAGAAGAGCCCGTGCTTCGTCGTCGTTCTTTGCCGTCGTGCAAACGATGATATCCATGCCCCACATCTGATCGACCTTGTCGTAGTTGATCTCGGGGAACACGATGTGTTCCTTGATGCCCATGGCGAAGTTGCCACGGCCGTCAAAGCTCTTCGGGTTCAGGCCGCGAAAGTCGCGAACGCGCGGCAGAGCCACGGTCACGAGGCGGTCCAGAAACTCATACATGCGGGTGCCGCGCAGCGTCACCTTGGCGCCGATCGGCATGCCTTCGCGGACCTTGAAGCCAGCGATCGACGTGCGTGCGCGGGTGATGACCGGCTTCTGGCCGGCGATTGCCGCGAGATCGGCAGCAGCGACCGAGGGCTTCTTGGAATCGCCCGTCGCTTCACCGACGCCCATATTGATCACGATCTTGTCCAGACGCGGGATCATCATGTCGTTTGCGTAGGAGAACTGCTCGCGCAGTGCGGCGCGGATGCGCTCGTTGTACTCGGTCTTGAGCCGCGGCTCGTACTTTGCCTCAGCCATTGATCGTATCTCCGGAACGCTTGGCGACACGAACCTTCTTGTCGCCGTCAATCTTGAAACCAACACGGGTCGCCTTGCCGTCCTTCGGATCGGCAAGCGCCAGGTTCGACAGGTGGATCGAGGCTTCCTTGGTGATGATGCCTGCTTCCTGCGTCTGGGTCTGGCGCTGGTGGCGCTTCACCATGTTGATGCCGCGCACGATTGCGCGATCGTCTTTCGGCATCACCTGGAGGACTTCGCCGGTGCGGCCCTTGTCCTTGCCGGTGATCACAACGACGCTGTCGCCTTTACGGATCTTTTGCATCGTGGTCTCTCCTTACAGCACTTCAGGCGCCAGCGAGATGATCTTCATGTGGCTCTTGGCGCGAAGCTCGCGCGGAACAGGGCCGAAGATACGCGTGCCGATAGGCTCTTTCTTGTTGTCGATAAGAACGGCTGCGTTCTTATCGAAGCGGATGACGGAACCGTCCGAACGACGGATATCCTTGGCCGTGCGAACCACGACCGCCTTCATGACATCGCCTTTCTTGACGCGCCCGCGCGGAATTGCTTCTTTTACCGAAACGACGATGATGTCGCCGATAGAAGCATATTTCCGCTTCGAGCCGCCCAGCACCTTGATGCACATGACACGACGAGCGCCGGAATTATCGGCGACGTCGAGGTTTGTTTGCATCTGAATCATGTCAGACCGCCTTTTCCTTCAATCGGCGAGGAGGCCATGCCACCCTCGCCTTCTGGCATTGTTGTTATTCGTGCTGGCGCGCTTCTGACGCGCCTTGCGGCAATCGTCAAGCCGACGATTATTCCGCAGCGTTGGAAACGACGGTCCAGCGCTTGTCTTTGGAGATCGGCGCGCACTCCTGGATGGAAACGAAGTCGCCGGTCTTGAACTGGTTGGTCTCGTCATGCGCCTTGTACTTCTTGGACCGGCGAACGGTCTTCTGAAGCAAGGGGTGCGCGAAGCGACGCTCCACGAGGACCACGACGGTCTTCTCGTTCTTGTCGCTGACGACGGTGCCCTGCAGAATGCGTTTCGGCATTGTTCTTGGTCCTTTAGGCCTTGGCTTCTGCCGCCAGCTTCTGGCGGGCAATTGTCTTGATGCGTGCGATGTCGCGACGGATCTCGCGAACGCGCGAGGTCTTTTCAAGCTGGCCGGTAGCCCGCTGGAAGCGCAGGTTGAACTGCTCCTTCTTCAGCTTGGCAAGTTCGTCGTTCAACTGGTCGGCGCTCAGCGCACGGACGTCTGTCGATTTCATTGTCCGTCTCCTTAATCGGCGATGCGCTGTACGAAGCGCGTCTTGACCGACAGCTTGGCGGCGCCGAGGCGAAGAGCCTCACGCGCGATTTCTTCCGAAACGCCATCGATCTCGAACATGATACGGCCTGGCTTGACCTTGCAGGCCCAGTAGTCGACCGAACCCTTACCCTTACCCATGCGGACTTCCGTGGGCTTGGAGGTGACCGGCACATCCGGGAACACCCGGATCCAGACGCGACCAGCACGCTTCATGTGACGGGTGATCGCGCGGCGAGCCGCTTCGATCTGACGCGCATTGACGCGGTCCGGTTCTTGCGCCTTCAGGCCGAAAGAACCGAAATTCAGGTCAGAGCCGCCCTTGGCCACGCCCTTGATGCGGCCCTTGAACTGCTTGCGGTACTTCGTACGCTTTGGCTGCAACATAGTCTTATTCTCCGAATTCTCGAACCGCGCTTATGATCACGCGTTCTCGCGGCGGCGCTGGCCACCCTGATTATCGCCTTCCAACGCGCGACGCTCCGAAGCCATCGGGTCATGCTCGAGGATCTCACCCTTGAAGATCCAGACCTTGATGCCGCAGATGCCGTAAGCCGTATGGGCCTCGGCCGTGCCGTAGTCGATATCGGCCCGCAGCGTATGCAGCGGCACGCGGCCTTCACGGTACCATTCGGTGCGCGCGATTTCCGCGCCGCCCAAACGACCGGCCGACGTGATACGGATACCTTCGGCGCCAAGACGCATGGCGGACTGAACGGCACGCTTCATGGCGCGACGGAATGCCACACGACGCTCGAGCTGCTGAGCAATCGACTGAGCGACCAGCGTCGCATCGGTCTCAGGCTTGCGCACTTCGACGATGTTGAGGTGCGTTTCCGAGTTGGTCATCTGTGAGAGGCGCTTGCGCAGCTTCTCGATGTCCGCGCCCTTCTTGCCGATGATGAGGCCCGGACGCGCAGCATGGATCGTGACCCGGCACTTCTTGTGCGGACGCTCGATCACCACCTTCGAAATCGCAGCCTGCTTCAGCTCATCCATGATGAACTTGCGGATCTTCAGATCCTCGTGAAGCAGCTTGGAGTATTCGGCGTTGTCGGCGAACCAGCGGCTGTCCCAGGTACGGTTGATGCCGAGGCGAAAGCCGATCGGATTGATTTTCTGACCCATACTTAAGCAGCCTTCCCGGTTTCTTCGACTTCGCGCACCACGATGGTCAGGTGCGAGAACGGCTTCTCGATGCGGCTCGCGCGGCCACGGCCACGAGCGTGGAAACGCTTCATCGTGATCGACTTGCCGACATGCGCTTCCGCGACGATCAGCTGGTCGACGTCGAGGTCGTGGTTGTTTTCAGCGTTTGCGATGGCAGACTGAAGCGTCTTGCGGACGGTTTCAGCGATGCGCTTGCGCGAAAACTCGAGATCGGCCAGAGCCCGCTCAACCTTCTTGCCGCGGATCATGGCCGCAACGAGATTGAGCTTCTGGGGACTGACGCGGATCGTGCGCGCAACTGCCTGCGCCTCGTTATCCTTGAGCCGGCGTTCGGCTTTGGCCTTGCCCATTGTTACTTCCTCTTCGCCTTCTTGTCCGCGCCGTGACCGTAGTAGGTCCGCGTCGGAGCGAATTCGCCGAACTTGTGTCCGACCATGTCTTCCGAAACTGATACCGGAATGTGCTTCGCGCCATTGTAGACACCGAAGGTCAGACCGACGAACTGCGGCAGGATCGTGGAGCGACGGCTCCAGATCTTGATCACTTCGCTGCGTCCGCCTTCGCGCACCTTCTCAGCCTTCTTGAGAAGATAGCCGTCGACAAACGGACCTTTCCAAACTGAACGAGCCAATTGAGACTTCCTCTCTTACTTCTTGCGCTGGTGGCGCGAGCGCATGATGAACTTGTCGGTCGACTTGTTCGACCGCGTACGCTTGCCCTTGGTCGGCTTGCCCCAGGGCGAAACCGGGTGACGACCACCCGAGGTCCGGCCTTCACCACCACCATGCGGGTGGTCGACGGGGTTCATGACGACGCCGCGGACATGCGGACGCTTGCCGCGCCAGCGGGTGCGACCAGCCTTGCCATCGTTGATGTTGCCGTGGTCCGGGTTCGAGACCGCGCCGACGGTGCCGAGGCACAGGCCCGACACGAGGCGCTGCTCGCCAGAGTTCAGGCGAAGGATCGCCATGCCCTGGTCGCGGCCAACGAGCTGAACGTAGGTGCCTGCCGAACGGGCGATCTGGCCACCCTTCTCCGGCTTCATCTCCACGTTGTGGACGATGGTGCCGACCGGCATGTTCTGAAGCGGCATGGCGTTGCCAGGCTTCACGTCCACAGCCTTGTTCGACGAGACGACCTTGTCGCCGACAGCCAGGCGCTGCGGAGCCAGGATGTAGCTCAGCTCACCGTCATCGTACTTGATGAGTGCGATGAATGCCGTGCGGTTCGGGTCGTATTCGAGACGCTCGACCGTTGCCGATACGTCGAACTTGCGACGCTTGAAATCGACCATGCGGTACGAACGCTTGTGACCACCGCCCTGGTAGCGCGCAGTGATGCGGCCGGCGTTGTTACGGCCGCCCTTCTGCGAAAGGCCTTCCGTCAGCGTCTTGACCGGCTTGCCCTTGTAGAGGGCGGAGCGATCGACGATGACGAGCTGGCGCGTGCTCGGCGTGATCGGATTGAAACTCTTCAATGCCATTTTCTTGTTTCCTTACGGTTCCGGTCGCTCAGGCGCGCCTCAGAGGCCCGTCGATACGTCGAGGGTCTGACCCTCGGCGAGCGTGACGATTGCCTTCTTGACGTCGCTCTGGCGGCCCTTGATGCCACGGAACCGCTTGACCTTGCCCTTGCGAAGCAGCGTGTTCACCGCCTTGACCTTGACGCCGAACAGCGCCTCGATCGCAGCCTTGATCTCCGGCTTGGTAGCCTTCTTTGCGACATTGAACACGACCTGGTTGTTGTCCGAGGCCATCGTTGCCTTTTCGGTGATCGCCGGTGAAACGATCACGTCGTAGTGACGAAGATCAGTCATTTGAACCGCTCCTCAAGCGCTTCGACAGCCGACTTGGACAAGACGAGCTTGCCGCGACGCAGGATGTCGTAAACATTGATGCCCTGTACCGGCAGAATATCCACGTTCGGGATGTTCTTGGCCGCAAGGCGGAAATTGCTGTCCAGGTCGGCGCCGCCGATCAGAAGTGCGTTCGTCAGGCCGAGCTTGCCGAAGGACTCCAGGAGACCCTTCGTCTTTGCTTCCTTCGCGACGAAATCGTCGATGACGATCAGGTCTTCCGAACGAAGCTTGGCCGACAGCGCATGCTTCAGGCCGAGCGCACGAACCTTCTTGGGAAGGTCATGGCCGTGGCTGCGAACGACCGGGCCGTGAGCCTTACCGCCGCCGCGGAACTGCGGAGCGCGTGCCGAGTGGTGACGTGCGCGGCCGGTGCCCTTCTGGCGGTACATCTTGGCGCCGGTGCGGGAAACTTCCGAACGGCCGAGCGCCTTGTGAGTGCCGGCCTGCTTCTTGGCAAGCTGCCAGCGAACGACGCGCTGCAGGAGATCGGCGCGGGGCTCCAGGCCAAAAACGGCGTCCGAAAGCGAAACCGTGCCGGCCGAGCTGCCGTCAAGAGTGGTGACGTTGAGATCCATTACTCGGCTCCCTCATTCGTAGCTTCAGCGGTCGCACCATTCGACGCCGAACGCAGTGCTGCCGGACGCGGAGCCGCTTCCGGGATCGGCGACTTGATGGCATCGCGAACGAGGATCCAGGCACCCTTGGAGCCGGGAACGGCGCCCTTGATGAGGATCAGGCCGCGGTCGACATCCGTCGAGACGACTTCGAGGTTCTGGGTCGTGACGCGCGTCTGGCCCATGTGACCAGCCATGCGCTTGCCCTTCCACACGCGGCCCGGATCCTGGTTGGAACCGGTCGAACCGTGCGAACGGTGCGAGACCGAAACGCCGTGAGTTGCACGCAGACCACCGAAGTTGTGGCGCTTCATGGCACCGGCGAAGCCCTTACCGATCGTGGTACCGGTCACGTCGACCAGCTGGCCGGCAACGAAGTGCTCGGCCGTCAGCTCGGCGCCGATATCGATCAGATTGTCTTCGCTGACGCGGAACTCGGCCAGCTTTGCCTTCGGCTCGACATTTGCAGCGGCGAAATGGCCGCGCAGTGCCTTCGTCGTGTTCTTGACCTTCTTGAGTCCGACGCCGAGTTGGACGGCTGCATAGCCGTTCTTCTCGACGGTCCGCTGAGCAACGACCTGGCAATTGTCGAGCTTGAGGACTGTTACCGGGATGTGGTCGCCGGCGTCGTTGTAGACCCGGGTCATCCCTACCTTTTGTGCAATCACACCTGAACGCATCGGTTCATTCCTTTTAGAGGAGTCGTTCGTTCATCCGGCGCTCTCAGGCGCCTTGGATGGTCCAGACCGACTCTTAAAGCTTGATTTCGACGTCGACGCCGGCAGCCAGGTCGAGCTTCATCAGCGCATCGACCGTCTGGGGGGTCGGATCGACGATGTCGAGAAGACGCTTGTGCGTGCGCATCTCGAATTGCTCGCGGCTCTTCTTGTCGATGTGCGGCGACCGGTTGACCGTGAACTTCTCGATCCGCGTCGGAAGCGGAACGGGACCACGGACATTGGCACCCGTGCGCTTGGCGGTCGAAACGATCTCACGCGTGGAGGCATCGAGAATCCGATGATCGAACGCCTTGAGGCGGATACGGATATTCTGGCCGTTCATTCGAATTCATCCTTGTTTGAAGTAAAGGCGCGCCGCCCGAAGCCGGCGCGCCATAAGGGTCAGACCAGCTCTTATTCCGTGATCGCGGCGACGATGCCGGCGCCGACGGTGCGGCCGCCTTCGCGGATGGCGAAGCGC
>BSNO01000004.1 GCA_030160035.1 Rhizobium albus
CGTTGGTGAGCGGGTTATAGTCCGAGCTATTCGTTCCGGTCAACAGCCATTTTGCAGAAAAATGACAGTTTTCGCACCTTGCAAGAAAATGTCCCAACATCCCGTTTTGGCGACAAAAAATGCGCCGACGCTGCCTGCTTTCTAGCGCTGCCTGTTGAGTGTGCAGGCTCCCCGCCTTGGCGCTTCAAGGTGACTTGTCCGAACAGCACGTGCGGGTATGCGCGTACTATATAGGTAGGGATGGTCTGCCGGCCTGGTGCTAATCGCCACCCCTCCCAAAGCAGTCGCATGCGCCGCTCTTCGTGCCGCGGATATTACTTGACGATATTTGTCAGGTATTGTAGCGACGCCTCAACAGAGGGGGCCGCTCAAAGCAGCCTGCTTCAGGAGAAATCTCGGGGTGGCTTCCATCCCGCAGACCGGGACAGACAACATAACGGGAGACACTGATGTCCAAGACGACCCGATCGCTGATCGCCGCGGCTGCCTTTGCGGCCGTATCGCTGCCAACGCTTGCGAGCGCACAGGAACTGACGATCTATTCCGGCCGTGGCGAAGCCTTCGCGCAGCCCATCATCGACCGCTTCGCCGAAGAGACTGGCATCGAAGTCGAAGTCCGCTATGGCGGAACCGCCGAGATGGCCGTCCTGATCACCGAAGAAGGTGAGCAGAGCCCGGCGGATGTGTTCTGGGCACAGGATCCGGGTGCTCTGGGCGCCGTCGGCGAACTGTTCGAGCCGCTGCCGGAAGAGGTGCTGGCCAACGTTCCTGAAACACTGCGCGATGACGAAGGCCGCTGGGTTGCCGCTTCGGCACGTGCACGCACATTCGTCTATTCGCCGGAGCGTGTCGAAGAAGGCGAGCTGCCGACGTCGATCACTGACCTGACCGGCGAAGAGTATCGCGGCCGCGTCGGCTGGGCGCCGACCAACGGTTCCTTCCAGGCGCATCTCACCGCGCTGCGCGTGCTGCTCGGCGAAGAAGAAACCAAGGCCTGGCTCGAGGCGATGATCGCCAATGACACGCAGGTCTATTCCAACAACGCGTCGCAGCTTCAGGCGATCGCCGACGGCGAAGTCGATTTCGGCCTCGTCAATCATTATTACCTTCTGCGCCAGAAGGCTGCCGATGCCGCCTTCCCGGTCGAGCAGTCGATCTTCGCCAATGGCGACGCCGGCAATCTGCTGATGGCGGCCGGCGCAGGCGTTCTCGCCTCGTCCGACAACAAGGAAGCGGCCGAAGAGTTCGTCGCCTTCCTCCTGTCCGAAGAAGCCCAAACCTATTTCGCGCAGGACAATCAGGAATACGGTGTCATTGAAGGTGCCGACAATGCCGGCATCGAGCCGAACATCGAGGACGTCATCCTGGCATCGCCTCCGCTCGACCTGAACGACATCGACGATCTGGAAGGCACGCTGAACCTGCTCCGTGAGGTCGGCTTGCTGTGACAACCCTTGTGACGGGCGGCCGCAAACGCGCGGCGCCCGCCATCTTCGTCATCCCCGCCATTCTGGTGGGGCTGGCGATGCTGGTCCCTATCTTCTACCTCGTGCTGCGCGCGACCGAGGCCGATTTCGGCACGGTCGCTTCTCTCGTTTTCAGGCCCCGTACCGGCCAACTGCTGTTGAACACGACAGCACTCGTCGCCGGCGTGCTCATTCTCGCGACCGCGATTGCCGCGCCGCTGGCCTGGCTGACCACGCGCACGAGCCTGAAGGGACGGCGCATCGCGCATATTCTGGTTGTGTTGCCGCTGGCGGTTCCGGGCTACGTGATGGCCTATGCGCTGATCGGGCTATCCGGCTATTACGGCTTCATGAATACGCTCTTCGGCTGGACCTTTCCCAGGCCGCAAGGCTGGCTCGGCGCGACGCTCGCTCTCAGCCTCTACACCTATCCCTACATCTATCTGAATTTGCGCGCGGCGCTCGGCAGCATCGATGCAAGCCTCGAAGAGAGCGCGCGCGCACTTGGCGCGTCACCCCGTGAGGTCTTTTTCCGCGTCACGCTGCCCTATCTGCGCCCGGCGCTGTTTTCCGGCTGGCTCGTCGTCGGCCTCTATGTGATTGGCGATTTCGGCGCGGTTGCGCTGATGCGCTACGAGGTCTTCTCCTACGCGCTCTACACGCAATACGCCGCTGCCTACGACCGCATCTATGCCGCCTGGCTCGCATTGATCATGATCACCATCGCGGTCTCGGTCATCTGGTGGGAGAGCAAGCTGCGCGAAGGTGCCCATTTCGCCCGCACCGGCACCGGCTCCGGCGTGCGATCGAGCCTTTCCTCGCTCAGCACGCTCCCGTCCGTAGCCGCCTGGTGCTTCATCGCCCTCGTGGCGCTCGCCTCGCTCGGCCTGCCAGTATCGGTTCTTGCCTTCTGGCTTTCGGCCGAGCCCCTGCTGCCGAGCCTGCCCGCGCTTCTGACGAGCTTCTGGCATTCCGTGTCGGTGGCGGTCCCCTCCGCCCTGCTCGCCGGTGCGCTCGCGCTGCCCGTCGCCGTCATGGCGGTGCGCTATCCGTCGCCACTGTCGAGCGCGATCAACCGCCTGGCCTTCATCGGCTATGCGGTGCCACCGCTCGCCTTTGCGCTTGCCTTCGTGTTCATCTCGCTCGGCTTCGCACGGCCGCTCTATCAGTCGCATCTGCTGCTTGTGATCGCCTATTCGCTAGCTTTCCTGGCGCTGGCGCTTGGACCGATCCGCGCGGCGCTGTACCTCGCGCGCCCGTCGCTTGAGGAAGCGGCACGCTCGCTCGGCTACAGTCCGCTTTCGGTCGTCGCGCATGTGGTGTTCCCACTGATCCGGCGCGGCGTGATCGGCGGCATGGTGCTCGTCTTCGTCATCGCCATGAAGGAACTGCCGATCGCATTCCTGCTGGCCCCGACCGGATACCGTTCGCTTGCGATTACGCTGTTCAGCCGCACATCTGAGGGCATGCTGGTGAATGCGGCACCCTATGCCGCAGCCATCATCATCTTTTCCGGCTTGTTTGTCGGGGTCGTTCTCAGGCATGAAGCAAAACATGACTGAAACAGCTGACATTGATCGGAGTTCGGGACCGCTGCTCGCGGCGCGCGATCTCGTGCGGCATTTTCCGTCGGCGCGCGGCGCCGCAGTCGCCGGCGTGTCCTTCGAGGTCATGCCGGGCGAACTCATTGCGCTTCTCGGTCCTTCGGGATGCGGCAAGACCACGACGCTGCGCCTGACCGGCGGCTTCGAGCGGCCGGACGCAGGCACGATCAGCCTCAATGGCCGCGATGTGACGAACCTGCCACCAGAAAAGCGCGGCATCGGCTTCGTCTTTCAGGATTACGCGCTCTTTCCGCATCTGAGCGTTGCGGCCAACGTCGCCTTTGGATTGCGACACGCCTCAGCTGCCGATCAACGGAAGAGAACGGCGCAGATGCTGGAGATGGTCGGCCTCGCCGATCTCGCCGAGCGGATGCCGCATCAGCTATCGGGCGGCCAGCAGCAGCGCGTGGCGCTCGCCCGCACGCTAGCGCCGGCACCGCCTCTGGTTCTGCTCGACGAGCCCTTTTCCAATCTCGATGCCGCCTTGCGGGTCGAGACCCGCCAGGAAGTCCGCCGGCTCCTGAAGCAGGCCGGGTCCGCAGCCATTCTGGTGACGCATGATCAGGAGGAGGCGCTGGCGCTTGCCGACCGCATCGCTGTCATGCATGCGGGCCGGATCCTTCAGATGAGCACGCCCGATGACGTTTATCGGCGCCCTGCCGACGAATTCGTCGCGCGCTTCATCGGCCGTTCCAACATCGTTCCCGCTTGCGCGAACGGATTCCTCGCCCAGACGGATTTCGGCGACCTCGCCATCGACCGGACCATGTACGGCAATGTGCGACTGGCGGTGAAACCCGAGCAATTCGTGCTGACGCCTGCAGAAGATGGCAACGGCGTCGTCATCGGCCGCGAGTTCCGCGGCCACGATCAACTTTACTGGGTCCGCGTCGGCGGAACCGAGATCATGGCGATCGCGGCGACCAACAGCTTGCTGACGATCGGCACGCCGGTGCGGCTGACCACATCCGAGCCCGTTGCCCTTTTCGAACAGGCCGTCGCAGAAAACTCGTGAATCGCCACTTATGCCGGTGTTTTACCATTTGCGAATGGAACCAACGTCGCAGGCCGTCGTTCTCCCGGTCGAAATGCAAGGAGAAAAACAATGAACAGCATCATCTACATCGTCGGCCTCGTCGTCATCGTCATCGCCATCCTGTCGTTCCTCGGCCTGAGCTGATACGACGCACAAAGATCAGGACTACCCCGTCGGACGAGCGGCTGATTCCGGCGCATGATGCGCCATCAGACCGTAAGCCAGCCGCATCTGCTTTCCTGCCCGCGTATCCGGATAGCCTCCTGCATCTCGATGCAGCGGCATGTCGAACGTGATCTCCCCCTCGGCCGCATCCGCGATATGCGCGCCGAGGGAGATCATCAGCTGGATCATCCCGCGATTTTCCGGATGAACATAAGCCACGAACCGCTTGATCCCTGCTTCCGCCGCACAAAAGGCGATGGCGCCGATCAACAACGGGCCTACTCCACGACCCTGATAGGCATCGATGACGGTCACGGCCATCTCTGCGCTTTCCTGATCGGTATCGAGCCGTTCATAACGCGCGATGGCGACCGGGTCAGGCGGAACGACGCTCATGTTCAGCGCGCCGATCGCACAGTGCTCGAAGTTGGATCGAGCAGTGAAGCGGGCGAGATCCTTTTCGGAAAGCCGCGTGACACCGCCCAGGAAGCGGAAGAACCTCGACCGTTCCGAAAGATGGGAAAACCCGGCCAGAAGATGCGCCTTGTCCGCCGGCTCGACGGTGCGCACCAGCAAATCCAGATCATCTGCGATGCGCGTTCGGAACATTCCTTCCCTCCGGACCTTGATCCTACCAACATGCGAAACATCGCGCCAACCAAACCGGGGACACCAGCGTGAGCGATTTTGGCGACGAACGCACCGGCATCATCGATGCTTCCACCGCTGCCAAGCAGGACAAAGAGCGGACCGATGGTGCGCACATTTCGCGCGGACGTCGTGCCGACCACCCGATGCAGCTTTCCCGACACGGCTGGCTCGATGTGGCATGGCGCATCTGGAACAACATAGGCGCCAATCGCATCATGCTTGTGGCAGCAGGCGCAACCTTTTATCTGCTGCTGGCACTTTTCCCCGCGCTTGCCGCGTTCGTGTCGCTCTATGGCCTCGTCGCCAACCCCGTCAGCGTCGCCGACCACATCGCCTTCATAGGATCGCTCTTGCCTGCCGGTGGGCTCGATATCATCGAGACCCAATTGGACGCTCTGGCCACTCAGGATGTCAGCGCGCTCAGCTTCGGCTTCATCCTCGGTCTCATGATCGCCCTGTGGAGTGCGAACAACGGCATCAAGACACTCTTCGACGCGATGAACATCGTCTATGCGGAGGAGGAAAAGCGCGGCTTCATCAAGCTCAACCTCCTCTCCGCAGTCTTTACGCTCGGTGGTCTAATGGTGGCGATCGCCTTGATCTTCACGGTTGGTGTCGTGCCAGCGATCATCGCTTTCATGGGGCTGGAACGTCAGGCCGATCTGATGATCGCATGGCTGCGTTGGCCTATCCTTCTGTCCATGATCGCGGTCGGCATCACGCTCGTATACCGTTTCGGCCCAAGCAGGCGGCCTGCGAGATGGCGCTGGCTCGTCCCCGGTTCGGTGCTTGCGACCATCGTGTGGATCGCTGCCTCGGCCGCCTTCTCTTTCTACCTGCAGAATTTCGCAGATTATAACGCCACCTACGGCTCGCTCGGCGCTGTCATCGGTTTCATGACGTGGACCTGGATTTCGGTCATCATCCTGCTGGTCGGCGCACAATTGAACGCCGAGATCGAGCACCAGACTTTGAACGACACGACAGTCGGTCCAGGCCGTCGGATGGGCGAGCGGGGAGCAGTCGTGGCAGACACGGTTGGCGAAGCCAGGCCTGCCTGACGCCAAATCCAAGTCTGCCTGAAACAAGAACGACGCGGCTTCAGTACGAGGCCACGTCGTTGCGTTGTGTCGAACACGTTCTGAACTCAGGCACTGACCCCGAGACGAGAAGCGAAAGCCTGCGCGGCCTCAACTTCGTTCGGACGGATGTCATGCCCGCCCTCGTGCCATTCGAGCTTGACCGCTGCGCCCTGTGCCGAGAAGTAATCGGCCAGCACCTGCGTCTCGGCCGGCGGACAGATCGGATCGCGACGGCCGGCCGTGATCACGATGTCCCGGTCCTTGAGAGCCGCATTGGCCGCGGGCGCCCACGGGATCAGCGGATGCATGAGCACGGCACCGTCGAAGAGCGCACCGTTTTCCAGCATCATGGCTGCCAGGATATTGGCACCATTGGAGTAGCCGAGGCCGTAGACGGCGCCCGCCTTCGCCTCATCGCGATGCGCAGCGACGAACGCAGCGAGAGCATCCCGCCGGATCGCCAGATCGTCCATGTCGTACACACCTTCGGCCTTGCGGCGGAAGAAGCGCAGTGCGCCACCTTCCGACACATCACCACGGGGCGAAACGATCGTTGCCTGTGGCATCAGCCGGGCGGCAAAGTCGAAAAACTGGTTCTCGTCGCCGCCCGTCCCGTGAAAGGCAAAGAGGATCGGCGCACCCAGCGCGCCTGGCCGGATGCGATGCTTGTAGGACTGCAGGCTCATGCCGCAGCTCCCGCTGCACCGTCGATCTTCTGCAGCGTGTTTTCGAGATACGGGCGAAGATGCGCGTGCTGGCGCGGCAGCTTGAGCGCTTCACCGAGATGCGCCCGGTCTTCGTCACGCTCGAAGCCCGGCTCGTTGGTGGCGACTTCGAAGAGGACTCCACCGGGCGTGCGGAAATAGATCGCCCAGAAATAATCCCGGTCGATTACCGGCGTCACCTGGTATCCCGTGTCCATCAATGCCTTGCGCACCGCCAGCTGGCTGTCGCGATTGTCGACCGCGAAGGCGATGTGGTGCACCGAGCCGGCACCCTGGTCCGCATGGGCGATGTTCGGCATGGTTTCGATGTCGATGCGATGTGCACCGTTGCCGCCGTCGATCGCGAACCGCTTAACGCCGTCGCGCGCTTCGATTTCGCTATAGCCCATGAACTTCAGAAGTTCGCCGGTCGCGCCATCGTCCCGCAGCCGCATGGCGGCAGAGTGAAACCCGCGGATCGCGACATCGTCACCAACGCCATTGCCGGTCCAGGGCTGGCGGTCGTCGTCGCTTGTCTCAACAAGCGCAAAACCGTCACCATCGGGCCCGGCAAAATTCAGGCGCTTCTCGCCGAAGAGTTCCTCTTCCTTGAGGCCACTGACGCCCAGCTTCTGGAACCGCTCTTTCCAGAACGGCAGCGCACCCTGCGGGACGGCGAAGACGGTCGTTCCGACTTCACCCGTGCCCGGGCGACCGCGGCGGATGTTCGGGAACGGGAAATAGGTCATGACCGAACCCGGCGTGCCGACCTCGTCGCCATAATACAGGTGATAGACATCGGGCGCGTCGAAATTGACGGTTTTCTTAACCCGGCGCAGGCCGAGCGTGTCGGTGAAAAAGCGATTGTTCTCGCGCGCATCTGCAGCCATCGACGTGACGTGGTGCAGGCCTCTGATCTCGTTCAACATCGGAATTCCTTTCTGCCTTAGAGGGCATGTGGACTGTTGGACCCAATGTCGCGATGTTCCACTGTCTTTGCTAGTACGATAATCTGCCATTATCTGTTGCGGAATTCAGAACAGTCAGAAGGGCAGTCATGGGGCATCTCGAACGCAGCCGGATCTTTCTTGAGGTTGCCGACCGCTCGAGCTTCGCCGATGCGTCGCGGGCGCTGAACCTGTCGCGATCTGTGGTCACGCGGCAGGTGGCCGAGCTGGAAGAAGAGCTCGGCGTGCAATTGTTCGTGCGCACCACGCGCAAGGTGGCACTGACCGCACCCGGCGCCATCTACGCAGACCGCATGCGCACGGCCATTCGCCAGATCGACCAGGCGACAGACGCGGTGCGCGACGAACAGCATACCCTGCGCGGCACGCTGAAGGTCAGCGCCCCGCTGTCCTTCGGCATGCGGTTCCTTCCCGATGCGATCGCGCGATTTCGCATCCTTTATCCGGACCTGACGCTGGCCATGGACCTGACCGATCGCTTCGTCGACATCTTGCGGGACGACTACGACATGGCCCTGCGCATCTCGGGCCCGCCCACCGATCGCTCCACCATCTGGCGCAAGATCTGCGAGGTGCCCCGCGTGCTCGCAGCGTCACCGGATTATGTTGCCAGGCGCGGCAGCCCCACTGATCCACAGGAGCTCGCCCGGCACAATTGTCTCGCCTATTCCAACTCTAACGATCCGCAGATATGGCGCCTGCGCAATGGCGACGAGAGAGCCGATGTGAGCATCGCCTCAAAGCTTGCCTGCAACAACGGAGAGCTTCTGGCGGATCTGGCAACCGCCGGCGAAGGCATCGTGCTGTTGCCGCGCTTCATCATGGAGGAGGCGCTCAGCGACGGTCGGCTGGTGCAGGTGCTTCCCGATTGGCCACCCGAGATGATCTGGCTGACGGCATTCTATCCGCCCTATGAGCGCTTACCGGCAAAGGTCGATGCGTTTACGCGCTTCATCGAGGACGCGGTTGCCGCCGATCAGGAAGAGCTGCCGAATTTGGGCCAGAAGAAACCCGCGCGCCGCTTATAGGCGGCATAGTCATGCCCCAGCGGCGAGGCGGCAATGGTCGCCTCCTCGCCCTTTGCCGCCCGCATATAGACGAGCGCGATGATCATGACCGGAAGGATCGAGACGAGAGAGAACGTGGTCAGTGCCCAGCCGGACCACAGAACCAGATAGGACACGTAGAACGGGTGACGAAGGTATCGGTAGGGCCCATCGGTGACGAGCGTGTTGGGGCTACGGCCTTCGAAGACATACCAGAGCCGCGCCTTTTTCGATGCTCGGATCGCACTGACGAACAGCAACGATGCCCCGATCATCATCAAAAGTCCGGCCACATGAGCCCCGACCGGCTGCACGCGCGTCATCAGCAGATAGATGAAGAGGGCGATCATCGCGATGCTGATCACGGAGATCATCTTCGCGGCAGGCGGCATCTTTTCGGTGGTGAAGTGAAACCGCATCGCCCAGGTGAACTGACCGACGACGACGAGGCCGAGAAGAATGCTGGCGAGATCTAGGAGGGTCTGACTGTTCATCATCAACGACTGTCTGGCGCGGTTTTGGGACGCTAACCGGGGTGCTGAGGGATGGCAAGCGCAACATGCTGAAGTAGCACAGCTTTCTGAACACAACCGTAATATGTCGTTCTGCTAACGGTTCCTTGACCATTCCCTTACACGAAATCTAGAGGGCCTCGTGTCAACATGGGACGCTACTGAATGGGACAATGGCCATGGCGCCAATCGATCGGATGATAACCACAAGCGATGCGTCGCTGCGGGTGCGCGACACCGGCGGCGACGGTTTGCCGATCGTTCTGCTTCACGGCTCCGGCAGCTCGATCGACGTCTTTCATCGTCAGTTCGCAGACCCGATCTTGAGCCATCACCGCTTGGTGGCCATCGAGCTTCCGGGCCATGGCCTGTCCTCCGACGCCGCAACACCGGAGAAGACCTACACGTTGAAGGGTTTGGCCGGCGTCGTCACGGAAGTCCTGACGTCGATTGGCGTCAGCCGAGCCGTCTTCTTCGGCTGGTCGCTAGGCGGCCATGTAACGCTGCAGATCGCTGCAACCACAAGCATCCCGGTCGCTCTCTTGCTATCGGGTACGCCTCCTGTCTCGCTCGGCCCGCTCGGACTGCTGCGCGGTTTTCAGCCGAGCTTCGACATCCTGCTCACTTCCAAGCGCCACTTCTCCGAACGTGACGTGACGCGGTTTGCACAATTGTGCTTCGGCGATTCATTCGACCCGGCATTCCTGACGATGATTGCGCGCACGGACGGACGCCTGCGCGTCAATTTCCTGCGCAGCCTCATGCATGGACACGGCGCCGACCAGCGCCGGTTGGTGGAGACGTCGCAGATGCCGATCGCGCTCGTCAACGGCGTGCTCGATCCATTTGTTCGCTTGAGCTATCTCGAAACGATCCCCTTCGCCAATCTGTGGCGTGATCGCTCCCACCTGATACCCGCAACGGGTCATGCCGCATTCTGGCACGCGCCGCAGCTGTTCAATCCCCTTTTGAACGCCTTCGTTCGAGATGCCGAACTCGTGCTCCGGGCGGAGCGATTGAACCTGCGCCGCGCCTGACAGGCAAAAGTCTCTGTCAGCCTGCTCCTTGACGGAACAAGAGCTTGCCGTAATTACTTTTGGAGTGGGACGCTCGGAGAAAACCAAAATGAAGAAGATCCTGTCTGCAATCCTTATGACTGCCGCCTTGGCTGCCTGCACCCCGACCCAGGAAGGTGCCGTGATCGGCGCCGTTGCTGGTGGCGCTGTCGGCGGGGCTGTTGGCGATACCGAAGGCGCGATCGTTGGCGCAGCGCTTGGTGGCGCAGCCGGCGCCTTGATCGGTCGCGCATCCGAACAGCCGGGCCAGTGCTACTATCGCGACAGCTACGGCCGCCGGTATGTGGCAGCCTGTCCACGCGGCTACTGAGAAAGCCGGTTTATTGCTCATCGGGATCGGGCGCTTTCGCGGCCGATCCCTTTCTGACGACCTGGCCCGTCACCTTCACCGCATGGCTTGACTCCCTTTCGATTCGGAGTCCTCGCCCGCATCCGCCTGTGCGGACAACATCAACCGCCAAATGCTTCAAAAGATTCACGATCTAGACGCGCCAGCCGCCACGCAGCATAGATGTTGCGGTGAACAAACCCGGAATCCGTTAGAGTCAGCGATTCGTCGTTCTTTCGTTCCGCGCCTGTTCCAGATGGCTCGATCGTGCTTGGTCTTTTGGCGTCCGACGGACCTGCTCGCATTCGGGCGGCAACAGCCCCATATGGAGCGCTGCCAAGCCCACGTCCGGTTTCGGGCAGGAAGGACGCCTTGCCCCACTCACCAGTGACATCCGACCGTCGGATGCCCGAGAAAAGCCAGCCTCCCGTCTTTTCCGGCCGGGGCGTGACGGCGGTTCTGGGACCGACCAACACGGGCAAGACGCATTACGCGATAGAGCGCATGATCGCGCATGGCAGTGGCGTCATCGGCCTGCCTTTGCGGTTGCTGGCGCGGGAAGTGTATGGACGGATTGCTGCCCGGGTGGGTGAACAGAACGTCTCGCTGATCACCGGCGAGGAAAAGATCGTTCCGCCCAAGGCGCGTTACTCGGTTTGCACGGTCGAAGCCATGCCGAGCCGCACCGGCGCAGCCTTCGTTGCCATCGACGAAGTGCAACTCGCAGGCGATCTCGAGCGCGGCCATGTCTTCACCGACCGCATTCTGCATCTGCGCGGAACGGATGAAACGCTGCTGCTCGGCGCAAACACCGTGCGCGGCATTTTGGAAAAGCTGCTGCCCGGCCTGACGGTGGTGGAGCGTCCACGTCTGTCACAGCTGCAATATGCCGGTGCGCGCAAGATCACCCGCCTGCCGCGACGCTCCGCCGTCGTCGCCTTCTCCGCCGATGAAGTCTACGCGATTGCCGAACTCATCCGCCGGCAGCGCGGCGGCGCAGCCGTGGTGCTCGGCGCGCTCAGCCCGAGAACCCGCAACGCGCAGGTCGAGCTCTACCAGAACGGCGATGTCGATTATCTCGTGGCGACCGATGCGATCGGCATGGGCCTCAATCTCGATCTCGACCATGTGGCGTTTGCGCAGGACCACAAGTTCGACGGCTATCAGTATCGACCCTTGAACCCTGCCGAACTCGGCCAGATCGCCGGGCGCGCGGGGCGCCATGTCCGCGATGGCACATTTGGCGTCACGGGTCGGGTCGATCCGTTCGGCGAGGAAACCGTCGAGCGCATCGAAGCGCATGTCTTCGATCCCGTTCGCATCCTGCAATGGCGCAGCAAGGACATGGATTTTGCCGATCTGCAGGCGCTGCGTCGCTCGCTCGACCGTCTGCCACCCACCCAGGGCCTGACCCGCGCCCTGCCCGCGGTCGATCAACAGGCGCTTGATTATCTGGTGAATTATCCGGAAATTCGCGATCTTGCGACCACGCCCGAGCGCGTTGCCCGGCTGTGGGACGCCTGCGCCCTGCCCGATTATCGCCGAATTGCGCCCGCACAGCACGCCGACCTCATCGCGACGCTCTTTGCCGATCTTGTCCAGCTCGGCTCGGTCAACGAAGACTTCATGGCCGAGCAGGTCCGCCGCGCCGACCGCACCGATGGCGAAATAGACACGCTTTCCGCCCGTGTGTCGCAAATTCGGACATGGAGCTACGTATCCCACCGCCCGGATTGGCTTGCCGATCCGACACACTGGCAGGAAAAGACTCGAGAAATAGAGAATCGTCTGTCTGATGCTCTGCACGAAAGGTTGACGAAACGCTTCGTTGACCGCAGGACATCCGTTCTCATGAAGCGCCTGAGAGAAAATGCAATGCTCGAAGCTCAAATCAGTGTCGATGGCGACGTCTATGTCGAGGGCCATCTTGTCGGCCAGCTCGCCGGCTTTCGGTTTACCCCCGACAGCGAAGCCGAGGGGCCGGACGCCAAGGCTGTCCTGGGCGCCGCGCAAAAGGCACTGTCTATTGAATACGAAGCACGCGCCGCGCGGTTGTACGCCGCCGGCAACAGCGACTTCGCGATCGGCTCCGATGCGACCGTGCGCTGGGTCGGCGAACCGATTGCCCGCCTGACCGCAGGCGACGACACGCTGCGTCCGCGCGTGGTGCTTCTGGCCGACGATCATCTGAGCGGCACGGCACGCACCCATGTGGCTGCACGCATCGAGCGCTTCGTTCAGCACCACATCGCAACGGTCCTCAAGCCGCTCGACGATCTGTCGCGCGCCGAGGACATCGACGGTCTCGGCCGCGGCCTCGCTTTCCAGCTGGTCGAGGCGCTCGGCGTGCTCTTCCGCCGCGATGTCGCCGATGACGTCAAGGCGCTCGATCAGGATGCCCGTGCCCAGTTGCGCCGCTATGGCGTGCGCTTCGGCGCCTACCATATCTTCATGCCGGCCCTGTTGAAGCCGGCGCCGGCGGAACTGATCACGCTGCTCTGGGCGCTAAAGAACGACGGCATCGATCAGCCGGGTTATGGCGAGCTCATCCCCGCCCTCGCTGCCGGCCGCACCTCCGTTGTCACCGAACCCGGCTACGAGCGCACATTCTACAAGCTCGCCGGCTTCCGCTTTCTCGGCAAGCGTGCCGTTCGCATCGATATCCTCGAGCGTCTGGCAGACCTGATCCGCCCGGCCCTCAACTGGAAGCCAGGGACGGGCAGTCGTCCGGAAGGCGCTTACGATGGTCGCCGCTTCACCACGACGCCCGCCATGCTGTCGATTCTCGGCGCAACGGTCAGCGATATCGAAGAAATCCTGAAAGGCCTCGGCTACCGCGCAGATGAAGTGAGCGCCGAAGAGGCCGCCACCTACCTGGCTCGGCAGGAAGCGCCGAGCGAAGAACAGGCCGCCGAGGCTCCTTCCGAAACGACTTCCGACGCCGAGACACAGCCTACCGCGACCGACGATCAGGAGACGCCGGCCAGCGACGAGCCAGCGTCCGAATTGGCATCCACGGAAACCGAAGCTTCCGCCCCTGCCGCAGAAGCGCCGGCGGAACCAGTTGCCGCGGCCGAAGCAGGCGAAGAAGAGCAGCCGAAGCCCGTGCTGCTCTGGCGACCGGCCGGCAACCGGCCGGAGACGCAGCGGCCGCAGCGCCAGAAGCAGGGTCGTGGACGTCGTCCTGCTGGAGGCACTGCCGAGGCCGGCGCCACGCCTGCAGGCGGCGAACAGCCGGCACGCGACAAGCAGCAGCATCGTCGCCGCGACAATCATGCGCCGGGCGGCAAGGGCAAGGACAAGCGCGGCGGTCACCCCGGCAATCGCAAGGGCAAGGATGCGGAGCGTCCGGCGCCTATGGCGGCGCGGCCACCCCGCAAGGAGCGTCCGATTGATCCGGATTCACCCTTCGCGAAGCTCGCAGCCCTCAAGGACAAGCTTGGGAAGTAGCAGGCGCCAATGACCGCAGACCGCCAGCGCATCGACAAGTGGTTGTTCTTCGCGCGTGTGGTCAAGTCACGTACCCTGGCAGCAAAGCTCGCCCAGAACGGACGCATCCGGGTCAATGGCGACAAGATCGACCAGGCAAGCCACCAGGTTCGCCTCGGTGATACGCTGACGATCACGCTCGATCGAACTGTGCGCATTCTGAAGATATCGGCGCCGGGCATTCGTCGCGGCCCTGCAGAAGAAGCGCGGACCCTCTACGAGGACCTCACACCCGTCGTGGAAAAATCGGCCGACAGCCTGCCCACGGCCCTGGCGCCCATTCGGGAACCCGGAACGGGCCGTCCGACAAAGCGCGAGCGGCGCAAAATGGATATGTGGCGAGAAGGCTCGGGCGACTGACGCTTCCGCGTCACCGCTGCTTGGACTTTGCCGAACGCTGCCTGCTTTCCACAAGATGGCGCAGATAGCCCATCGAATGCGGCACCGCCTGCGACGCCACCGTCACATGCGAAAGCGAAAAGGTCCGGCGCCGGATGACGTGACCGGTGTTGGGCACGATCTTGTGCAGGACGCCCTTGCAGATCGTCATCTTGTTCCAGGCCCAGTCCTCGAACCCAACACCCCCTGGAATATCCGAGGGCGGATAGGGCGTGTCCAGATAAATGCTGCGTCGGGCAAAACTCAGCGCCGTCCAGTAATTCTGATCCATCAGCACCACGGGCCTGTAGGACGGTGACTCCATGTCCACATGGTGCAGAATGTGCTTGGTGCCATCGAAGAACGCGCAGACTTCCGGGTGCCACACGATGGGGTCGGACCGCTTTGTCGCTTCCGCATGAGCGCGCACCAACCAGCTCGTTCCCCAGAAATCGTCGGCATCCAGAAACGCGATATGGGCGCCGCGCGCTTCTTCGACGGCAGTGTTGCGCGATCGGCCGAGATCCCCATAGGCAACCTCGATCAGGCGATCGTCTTGCCCGAGCCCGCCTTTGATGACTGCGCGCGTCAGATCATCGCCGCGATCGAGAACACATAGGAGTTCGACACGGATATCCGCTTCGGCTGCAGCGGCGATGGCCCGCTTCATGCTGGTGAGCGATGCATGGGCAAGCAGACCTTCGCGATGTGCATTGAGAACGGCGGTGATGTCAGGCGCCATCGACATGCAACAGCCCTCCCTGTCTCGGCTCGGCTTCGAGCATACGGACATAGCCCGCCCAGCTATGCACATCCGCGACGCGCTTTTGCAGCCGCCCCGCCCGCTGCCTGGCTTCGGCCGGATCTCGTCCGATTGCGCGCAAGGCTGAGACGAAGCCTTCCAGCGCATCGGGATCGTCGATGAGGTAACCCGTGTCGTCGTCGATCAGTTCGCTGATCCCTCCGACATTCGGCGCAACGACAGGCAGCCCGCATGCCCCCGCCTCCAGCAGGATGTTCGGCAGCCCGTCCCAATGCGACGTGTAGAGAAACACATCCGCCTCCGTCAGCGGCAGCGCCGAGAAGTCGTCGAACGCACCGTGGTAACGAAGATTGACGATCTCGCGTGCGGCCTCCGTCACCATGGCTTCGTGCTCCACATCGCCCTTGCCGAATATCTCGAAATCGAATTCAGGCACGGCACGAGCGATACGAAGCAAGAGCGGGATGTTCTTCTGGCGACTGAGCCGGCTCGCCCAGATGACCCTTTGCCGACCCGTTGACTTTCGTTGTGGCAAAACCCGACCCGCAGGAGCCGGCTGGCGCGCCACGACAAGCCTCGACACAAGCGATTCCGGAATGCCGAGAGACTGGATCAGCTCGGCGCGATGGGCGGCGTTGTCGAAATAGACGCCTGAAAGATGCGCCAGGCAGTCGCGCAGATAGAGATCGCTGTAGCCGGCACGTCGCCCATCCGGCGTGAAATCCGCACAGAAGAGCGCCCCGTAGAGCCGCGTATAGCGGGCAAGCACACGTCCTTTTTTTAGGACTGCGTCCCAGCACGCCCGGCTGTTTACATTGAGGATCGCCTCGGGACGAAATCCCCGGACCAGAAGCTCGACCAGACGCACCCGCTCATCATGAGAGAGATCCGGATCGACGCGCGAGAAGGACAGAACCGGTATATCCGGCGCAATCATGTCGCGGGCACTTTCCAGGTCGTAATCGGCCAGGATGACGAGAACCCTTTCGGGCCCCAGCCGCTCGGCCATCGCGCGCACCGCATGGGCTGCCACGCGTTCGGCACCTCCGCGCACGAGCCAGGGCATGAAAACAATTCGTTCCGGCACATGCTCGATCTGGTCGACAAGCGCGGTCAGTGCCCGCTCCAGCCGGTTGTGTGCCGCTCCATCGACGACTTCCAGATAATCCGCATGCGCGAAGTAGTCCGCGCCATAAAGCGCCACGTCGAGATCCTCGACGCTGGCGATGGCTTCTCGCGCGGCCTTCAGCGCACCATCCGGACGGCGCGGCTTGCGCCCTTCGAAACGGCCATAGTCGATGTAGTGTAAAAGCGGGTGCATGCCCACGATGTCGGGATTGCGCATGAGATACCATTGCGCATCGAAATCCGGACCCGGCGAGCGACCTTCCAGCGCGCCATGAAGCATGTAGTGAAGGAGCGCCGGATAGTTGGCCCGCCGAACGTCGGGATTGGTCTCCAGATAAAATTTCGCATCGAAGAAACCCGAGGCAACTACTCGATCCGCTTCACTCGGCGCCGGCGGTCGGACTTCAAACCCTTTGCGACGGCCATGCATTAGATAGTGGACGAGCGGGTTCCCCTTCACCTCATAATGCGCGAGGTAGGCAGCCGCATCGAAACGCGGCCCCGGTGAGCGTCCTTCGTGACCATGCCGCAGAAAATGATCGAGCGGATCCCGCCCGGTACGCAGCACGTCTGGATAGGCGAGCAAATACCAGTCACGATCGAAGTATCCGGACAAAACAATGATTTGACGCCAGAGGGATTGCGTAAACCTCTGCCGGACAAAACGCACCGGGGCCCAGGATTGGGTCATGCACCGTCTACTCGAACTGACCGCCAGCCCCGACTCGGTGCATGCGGATTTGAACGATCACATCCATGCATGGACTGGAACGGCACGCAACCCGACGGCGTCCGAAGGGCTGCGGGACCTCGATTCTCGCTTAATTTCTGCGCGATCTATGCGAGAATCCCTCCCGCAGTGACGATCCCGGCGCCGTTGCCCGGCAAAAATGCTTCGCCTGCTCCAAATAGACTGATGGTGCCGTTGGTCGTGGCCGTATAGCGCCGCCCGGTCGCCATACCTAAGAACGTCGCGTTCCAAAGCGAAAGAACCGCCCCGTTGGAGACGAACGCGAATTCCTCGATGAAGGCGGGATCATCGAGCAGCGTCACCGTCTGATTGTTGCTCGTGACCATGAGATGGCCGGACAGGTTGAAATGCCTCAATGCACCGCCGGAGATCGTATAGTCCCCAAGGAAATTGATCTGGCCGAAGCCGGTTCCGGCAATGTGGGATCCGTTCGCACCGCAAGGTCCGAAATCCACCACTCCGAGCGTCAGCATCGCGCCTTCCTGGACCGTCAACGCGCTCATCCAGGGTGACGCCATGACAAAGCGGATGCCGGACACCAAGACCCGGGCGCCACCACCGGCAAGGATGCTCGAAGAGACGACGACGGTCGACGCATCCGCGTCGTAGCCTTCGATACGCAACAGCCCACCGCCGACGAGAGGGCGCAGCACGACTGCACCAGAATGCGTTCCCGCGCCAAGCTGGATCGTGACGTCGAACGTCATGCAGTCGAGCATATGGGCTGCATCCACCGCCCGCTGCAGTGTCGCGAAGGCCGTATCGGGGCTCAGTCCATCCGCCGCGTCGGATCCGCTCGATGCGACAAAAAGCGTCCGCGGAGCGACGAGCCGCTCGCGCACGCCGGAAATGCCGGACGGAAATGATGCCACCCCAGTGGCCGATTGCACGACCATGGCTTCGATAAAAGTCTCCCCGTCACCGGAGACCTTAAGATGGAAATCGTCATCGCCGGTCAACCCGAATTCGGCACGCCCCGAGAAGCCGGTCTGATAGAGGATGCTTGCTGTGTCGATCGCTGCCGCCTTGTTAATCTTCACCTGATGACCGGCGCCCTCATGATTGAAGAGCGATGCATCTCCTGCAAGCGCCAGGCGGTTGGGTCCATCTGCCGTGGCATTGATCCCAAGACGCTCGGCAAAATCGATGCTGGATTCCAGGACCTGCCACGACCCCTCATGGAAAACGAGAAGCCGATTTTCGTTCGAGCAGAACGCGATCCAGCCTTCCACCGGCTGGTAGAACCGCCACCCGCCATCCTGCCAAGCTGCAATCTTGGCGTGTTGGTCGATCCAGGCGCCGGCAGCTGTTTCCGGCACGATGAAGCGCGCGCCATCAGCAAGGTCTGCCGGGGGTTCACTCATTGCTCTGCTTTGCACACCCATCTGCATGAGCGCGTCGATCAGAAGTAGAGCTTCGTTATGGGTGACATGTTTCTGTGCCTGAGCCATAAGAATATAGGGGATTTTCAAGTTAGTCGTTCGATCCATAGAATTCCCCTTTATTTAACAGATTTCTTATCATACTATTCTTCTGGGGCTCGGGGATAAGCGCATCCTGCAACAGGTGCGCAGTGCAACAGTGTGCCCTTGCGTAGGGGTAGGCACATTGAACGATTCCAAGGCCATGGCGGCATTGAGAGGCCGCGTGAAAATCCACATCGATCGCGAGCGGGCGGCCAGGTCTTCCCCGAACAAACCAACAAAGACTTCAGCCAGGGTCGACATATCGGTTATTTTGAACCTGCATGATGAAGCCCGTTACTTGCTGCGGACACTTCGATCCTTGCAGGAGGCGATGCAATACACGGCGCAGTTCGGCCTGCAGATGGAGCTTGTCGTCGTGCTCGACAACGCCGATGCAGACACGCGGTCGGCTTTGTCGAGCGTCGACCTCACCGTTTTTGATCATTTTCAGGTCATAGAGGTCGCGCACGGCTCGCTCGGCCCCTCGCGTCATGCGGGCATCGACGTGGCTCGTGGCGCAATCATCGCAACTGCCGACGGAGACGATCTCGTCGGCTTCGACTATTTTCATCGCATGCACGCCGCACTGAAGGCGGGCGGGCCAAAGTCGATAATCTGCCCCGAATTCTATTTGGGTTTCGGCACCACATACTACGTGTGGCAATTCCTGCCGCTGAAAACCATCGGCGCCGCGGCCATGATGGACAACCACCCGTTTGTCTCGCGGATCATGCTCTATCGCGAAGCCTTCAACGAGCTGCACTTCGCCGACGTCTCCTACAAATCCGGCTACGCCTACGAGGACTGGCATTTCAACTGTTCGGCAGTCGCGCAAGGATACGACATTGCAATCGCCAAGGACGCGCTCGTCTTCTATCGCGAACGCCAGAGGAGCATGAGCCGCCGCTTTCGCGCCGAGACCCCGGGGCTCATTCCGCCAAGCCCCTTCTTTGAACCGGCAAGGTTCCACAAGATCGCTTGGGCTGACTTCAACGGCGACCTGCCGCGCAGCGAGCCGCCGACCTTCTCAGCAGCAGCCTTCGTCGACATGCCCGGAATGGCAGATCTCGTTGCAGCAGCCAACGCCATCGACCCCGCGATCAGTCTCGGGATCCTGAAAGACAAACCCGGCAGCACGAACTTCACGCAACCTGCCGGACTGTCACGTGCTTATTTCGAGCTTTGCGGCATCCTTGCCGGCCAGGAATTCACCGACATCCTGCTTGTCCCGTATCTCACGCGGGGCGGCGGTGAGAAGTTCATCCTGTCGGTTCTTTCGGCCCTGAAGGCCGAACGGCCCGATACGCGCTGTCTCGTGCTCGGCGGCCAGCGCGTCGCTTATCATCACTGGGTGGATCGCCTGCCCAATGACAGCCTGTTTGTCGATCTGCACAGTCTCGGCATCGCGGGACTGAGCGAAGCCGACATCGAAACGATCACCCTCCGCATCATCCAGCATCAAGCCGGGCTGAAGCGCCTGCATCTGAAACACTGCGAATATGTCGATGCGTTCATGCGCAACCATGCAGATCGGCTGGGTGACGTCTCAACCTACTTCTACCATTTCTGCGAAGCCATCGACACGATTCATGGCCTCAGGTTCGAGAACGGCTTTGGCTTTGATCTCATCACCGAAACCGGCCATCGTTTTGATGGCATCATTTCAGACCATCAGGCGATCCTGACCGATCTGAATGTTCGGCTGGGTGATCATGCCACCCCGAAGCTTCACACTCTTTACGCCGCCTGCAGCGACGAGCGGCGCGTGTTTTCGGACCTGGAGGCGCCGAAAGAACGGCTGCTTTGGGCGTCGCGTATCGATCGCCAGAAACGGCCCGAGCTTCTCGCTGAAATCGCCCGAGGCCTCCAAGCCTGCCAGCCTAGGTTGGTCGTCGACGTCTTTGGCAATTTGGGGGTCGGCTCGGAACCAGAATGCCTCCGGAACTTGCCCAACCTCGTCTACAACGGCACCTTCGATGGTCTGTCGACCATCGACCTCGAAGCCTATGACGCGTTGATTTACACGGCAGCGTTCGATGGTCTTCCCAATGTGGTGCTCGAGGCCATGGGCGCGGGCTTGCCGGTCATCGCCCCCGCCGTTGGCGGCATCGGAGAAGCGGTGAGTTTCGAGACCGGATTTCTTGTTCCCGACCTGATCGACGACGACGCCCTCGTAGCCGCCTATTTGGCCGCGGTAGCAGAGCTTTACGCCGATCCAATCGAAACGCGACGCAGATCGGACAACGCACGCAAGCTGATGGAAAGCCGCCACTCGATCCGTGAACACCAGACCCGGATCGCTCGGATTTTCACCAATCCTGAGCTCCCAGAAGACCAGATTTCGCCTGAGCGGGGCATCCAGCGTCCCAATGGAGTGCGGGCGACGAAGCCGCCGCCAGCCGGACCGATTCTCATCGGCGGGCAGAAGCTGAACGCAACCAACCCGCCAAACTGATCGAATAGCTGCTGGAAACCGCGAGAGCGATGTGATGCACGGGAACGATGGCATGAATGGCAATGGCCATGACTATGAGCCGATGACGAAGCGGCAGAGCGGCGCGTCGGCCGATTTGAAGCAACGGCCTGCAGAGAGCAGCGAACAGGCCGTCATGCGGCGGCGCCTCATGCATTACGCCGAACAGATGCGCCGAATGTCCAACATCATCCACGAGCTTTCCGAGCGTGCGGACGATTATGAAGACAAACGCGTGAACTGGTACGAACCGGAACTTCTGAAATTGAAAGAGGAGGTTGGCCGGTACGACAATGTGCGTTCCACCTGGTACGAGCCGCAGCTTGAGGCAAGGCAGCAGCGCATTGCCCATCTGGAGCAGACTGCCGAAGCCTATGAAGCGGAGCGAAGCTCCTATTTTGCCCCCGCTCTCGCCCAACGCGATGCACGCATCGCCGAACTCGAGCAACAGCTGCTTGATCTGCAGGCGCAGCTCGCCGCGGCCGTCGCTCCCAAGAAGAAACGAGGCGGCATTACCAGGCTTCTCGGCATTGCGCCCCGCTAGCGCTTTCGATTAAGTCCCACGGCGATGTTCGCGGCAGCGACGCGGCATCGGCTTGTCGAACGCAGCTTGTCATTGGGGTCATGCATGTCCGTACTCGTCACCGGCGGCGCCGGCTATATCGGCAGCCACATGGTCTGGGAACTGCTCGATGCGGGTGAAGAGGTCGTCGTCCTCGACCGGCTGAGCACGGGCTTCGACTGGGCAGTCGCTCCGGAAGCAAAGCTCGTCGTCGGCGACATCGCCGACCAGGACCTCGTCGAATCCACCATCCGCGAAAATGGCGTCGATGCCATCATCCATTTTGCCGGCTCCGTCGTCGTGCCCGACTCCGTCGCCGACCCCCTTACCTATTACGAGAACAACACCTCCAAGACGCGGTCTTTGCTCGAGAGCGCAGTTCGCGCCGGCGTTCCTCACTTCATCTTTTCCTCCACGGCCGCCGTTTACGGCACCCCTCAGAAGGTGCCCGTAACCGAGGACATGCCCACCCAGCCGGAATCTCCTTACGGCGCATCGAAGCTGATGACGGAATGGATGCTGCGCGACACCGCCGCCGCCCACGATTTCGCCTATACGGCGCTGCGCTATTTCAACGTGTGCGGCGCCGATCCGCGGCTCCGCACCGGACAATCCACGCGCGGTGCGACGCATCTGATCAAGGTCGCTTGCGAAACGGCGACCGGCAAGCGCGACTTCATGGAAGTGTTCGGCGGCGATTACCCCACGCCGGACGGCACCTGCATTCGCGATTACATCCATGTCACCGATCTGGTGCGGGCACACCGTCTGGCGCTTGCCCGACTTCGCAATGGCGGCGATAGCCTGCTTGCCAACTGCGGCTATGGCCGTGGCTATTCCGTGCGCCAGGTCATCGACACCGTGAAGAAAGTGACCGGGTTTGATTTTGACGTGCGCGAGCGCGAGCGTCGTCCCGGTGACGCCGTCACCGTCGTGGCCGATGCCGCCACTGCCCGACGGGAACTCGGCTGGACTCCGGAGCTCGACGATCTCGATCTGATCGTGACGCATGCGATTGCATGGGAGCGCCATCTCAAGCAGCTGAATTCCAGCCAAGCCTGATCCAGAAGTTCCCTCTACAGTTCCCGATTGACCGCACCCATTTGATACGTATACTTATCATAATGTATTGGCGATTGGGAGGATATCGTGCAGTTTCATCTCAACGGCTTTCGTACCGGTGATCCCTCGATAGCTCCTCCCGCAAGACCAGAAGCCGGAGGCACGTCCGCCGGTTCCGCGACAACAGAGGTGGACGTCCTGATCATCGGATGCGGCCCGGCAGGCTTGACGCTCGCTGCGCAACTTGCCGCTTTCCCGGACATCACCACGATGATTGTCGACCAGAAGCCGGGCCCACTCGAGCTCGGTCAGGCCGACGGCATCGCCTGTCGCACGATGGAGATGTTCGAGGCGTTCGGTTTCAGCGAGAAAGTGCTGAAAGAGGCCTACTGGGTCAACGAAACGTCCTTCTGGAAGCCGGATCCTGAAAATCCTCGCGAGATTGCCCGCAGCGGACGCATCCAGGACACCGAGGACGGGCTGTCGGAATTCCCGCATGTCATCTTGAATCAGGCCCGCATTCACGACTTTTATCTGGAAGTGATGCGCAATGCGCCGACCCGCCTGGAGCCGCACTACGGTCGCCGGCTGGCCAGCCTCGAGATCGCGCGGGGCGAACAAGCCGGAAGCCACCCCGTGTCCGTCACGCTTGAGCGCACCGACGCGTCGGGCGACGACGCCCTGGAAATCGTCAAGGCGCGCTACGTGGTGGGCTGCGATGGAGCCCGCAGCGCCGTTCGGCAGGCGCTCGGCAAACCATTGCTCGGCGATTCGGCAAATCACGCCTGGGGCGTGATGGACGTGCTGGCCGTCTCGGATTTTCCGGACATTCGCCTGAAGGCTGCCATTCACTCGGCCAATGAAGGCAATGTGCTGATCATCCCGCGCGAGGGCGGCTACCTGGTGCGTCTCTATATCGAGATGGACAAGCTCAACAAGGACGAGCGCGTCGCGAGCCGCAACATCACGAGCGAGCAACTGATCACCGCTGCACAGCGCATCCTTCACCCCTACACATTGGACGTGAAGGAAGTCGCCTGGTGGTCAGTCTACGAGATCGGCCAGCGCCTCTGCGCAAGCTTCGACGATCGGGAGGACGATGCCGACGATAACCACCGGCCTCGTGTCTTCATCGCCGGCGACGCCTGCCACACGCACAGCCCGAAAGCGGGCCAAGGCATGAACGTCTCCATGCAGGACAGCTTCAATCTCGGCTGGAAGCTGGCAGGCGTGCTGCGCAACATCCTGAAGCCCGAAATCCTGAAAACCTATTCCGAGGAGCGCCAGGCGATCGCCCAGGAACTGATCGACTTCGATCGCGAATTCGCGAAAATGTTCAGTGCGCGACCGAAGACGTCCGGCAACGGCGACGACCAGGGCGTCGATCCGAAGGAGTTCCAGAGCTATTTCGTCAAGCAGGGGCGCTTCACCGCGGGTACGGCGACGCAATACCGTAAGTCAAAACTTACTGAAGACTGCGATCATCAGCATTTGGCAGCCGGTTTTCCGGTTGGCATGCGGTTCCATTCCGCCCCGGTCATCCGCTTTGCCGACGCCAAGCCCATGCAGCTCGGACATGTCGTGAAGGCCGATGGACGCTGGCGCATCTTCGCCTTCGAAGGATCGGGCGCCGCCTCGATTAACCAGACGGTTCAACCAGATCCGATGCGATCGCTCTGTGACTTTCTCGCAGACGATCCTGCGTCACCAATTCTGCGGCACACCCCAGCCGGGGCAGACATCGACGCGGTCATCGATCTGCGCGCGGTCTATCAAGCAGACCACCGATCGCTTTCGCGCGATAGGCTGCATCCGCTTCTCACGCCCCGCAAAGGCCGCTACGGCTTGCTCGATCACGAGAAAATCTTCTGCCCCGACCTCAAGACCGGCCCCGACATCTTCGACCTGCGCGGCATCGACCGCAAAACCGGCTGCCTCGTGGTCGTCCGCCCGGACCAATACATCGCGCACGTGCTCCCACTGACGGCCCACACGGAACTTGCCGAGTTCTTCGCAGGGGTGATGGTGGCCACGCATCAGCGGATGGCGTCAGTTTGAGACGACGCAAGCATCGCCATCTGTGACGAAGTGGAAGAGAAAGCCCAAACCCCTGCTGGCTAGCTCGCGGTTCAGCGAAGCGCGCAGGCTACGTGCGCCTCGCTCCTGAACGGCCTTCACGTACACAACTGCGGACGGAGCGGGGCAGTTCGAGCTGGCGGAGAGGGGGGGATTCGAACCCCCGATACGGTTGCCCGTATGCCGCATTTCGAGTGCGGTGCATTCAACCACTCTGCCACCTCTCCAGGGGCCATGTTGCACGGTGGTCGCGTGCGGGCGTTTCAATAGCGGGATGAGCGCTTCGACACAAGGGCATGTGACAGGCAAATTTACACTGCATATCTTGACTCCGCTGCCCCCATCGCTTATCCGCGCAGCATCTTTGGATGGCGAAGTCCGTCCTCGATCATGCATCGACCAAAATGCTTTCTGTTTTCCCGGCCGTGTGGCAGGCGCAAACGGCGATCGGTGCGATGTTTCACCGGCTGAACCGTGATCGGTTTTTGGCGCGCGACGTCTCGATCCCGGCTGACGCCATAGGACTGATAAAAAGACGGCTCGCGGCCATGTGGTCGAAGAAGCCGGAACGAACATGAAAGGTTAAAAAATGTTCGCAGTCATCAAGACCGGCGGTAAGCAGTACCGCGTCGCCGCAAACGATGAGCTGACGGTCGAACGGACCGGCGGCGAAGTCGGCGACATCATCGAATTCGCAGAAGTTCTCATGGTCGGCGTCGGCGCCGATGCCACGATCGGCGCACCCTTCGTTCAGGGCGCGCTCGTCACGGCAGAAGTCGTCGAGCATGGTCGCGCCCGCAAGGTCATCGCGTTCAAGAAGCGTCGCCGCCAGAACTCCAAGCGCACCCGCGGCCACCGTCAGCACCAGACGGTCATCCGCATTGCCGAGATCCTGACCGAAGGCAAGAAGCCGTCCAAGAAGGCCGCCGCCAAGCCGGAAGCGAAGTCCGCTCCTGCAAGCGAGACGCTCTTCACCGCACCGCAGGGTGCCGGCGACGATCTGACGGTCATCAAGGGCATCGGCCCGAAGGCGGCCGAGCAGCTCAACGAGCAGGGCATCACCACCTTCGCCCAGATCGCCGCCTTTACCGATGCGGACATCGCCAAGATCGACGAAGCCATGCCGTTCAGCGCCGCCCAGATCGAAGACTGGCGCGATCAGGCCAAGGCTTTGGCCGAGAACAACTGATAGCGACGAGAAACTTTAAGGAGAACACCGATGGCACATAAAAAAGCTGGTGGTTCGTCGCGCAACGGTCGCGACTCTGAATCCAAGCGCCTGGGCGTGAAGAAGTTCGGTGGCGAGAACGTCATCTCGGGCAACATCCTCGTGCGCCAGCGCGGCACGAAGTGGCACCCGGGCACGGGCGTTGGCCTCGGCAAGGACCACACGATTTTCGCAGTCACCGACGGCCAGGTTTCGTTCCGTACGAAAGCCAATGGTCGTACCTACGTGTCCGTGATGCCAATCGCGGACGCAGCGGAATAGCCGGACCGCTCTTTAAAAAGCCGGCGTCTCATCGACCCGGCTGAGCACCAAGGTTCAGACCACGTTCGAAAGGGGAGATGGGGCAATCCATCTCCCCTTTTCTCATTGAACGAAGGACTGTTCCCATGCTCATGGATCTCGATGACGACTGTCGGGACGACTTATTGCCTGACGACACCCGGCCCGATTGTCCCGTCCTGTTGACCGAAAGGCTGGTTCTGCGCCGGCCCCACACGGAAGACGCCGACGCGCTTGCCAATCTCGCCAACAACATGCGCGTGGCCTCCATGGTGTCGCGCATGCCGCATCCCTACACGGCACAAGATGCGTCGGACTTTATCCGACGCGCCAAAACGGGCGGTATTGGCAAATGCGTCTACGCGATCACCCTGGCCGATAATGGTGCATTCGTCGGCTGTGCCGGCATCGAGCCGCATGACGACACCGACACGGTCGAACTGGGATACTGGATCGGCGAACCCTACTGGAACCGCGGGATCGCCACCGAAGCTGCCCACGCCGTCATCGACATGGTTTTCCGCACCCGGACAATAGAGGCGATCGAAGCCCGTTGCCGGGTGACGAACCACGCGTCGCGCCGGGTCATCCAGAAGTCCGGCTTCCAGCACCAGGGCAACGGCATGGTGCCCTCCATGGCGCTCGGCGGCGCCCTGCCCGTCGAGTGGTATCGGCTCGATCGCAAGACGTGGCTGTCGCTGAAGAGCTGGAGCGCTGCGCCTCACCGTCGGGCCTGACGCTGCAGGATGATCCTCTCCATCGGCTTGTGCGTAGAAGCCGGTGGAGTTGCCTTGAAGGATCATCGCCATGAAAGCCGTTCGTTTTGTTCTCATTGCCGCGCTTGGTCTCGTACTTGCCCTGCCGGCACGCGCCGAGCTTCTCCTGGAGGAATGGTTTCTCGGCAAGACGCGGGCCGAAGGAAGCTTTTCCGCCATCGACGGCACGCATCGGCGCTTCACGGTCGACCTGACCGGCACCTGGGACGGAACCACATTGCGGCTGCGCGAGGATTTCGCATATGACGACGGCGAACGCGACACCAAGACCTGGATTTTCGAAAAGACGTCCGAGAGAACCTATAGCGGAACGCGGGAAGACGTCATCGGAACGACGACCGTCTATCTCGCCGGCAACGAGGCTGACTTCACCTACCGCGTCGATCTTGCGCCGAGAGAAGAGCCCAACATCGTCCGGTTCTTCGACAAGCTCGTGCTGAACAGCGATGGCACGATCACCAACACCGCTCTCGTTACGAAGTTTGGCGTACCGGTTGCGCGGGTCGAGGTGAATTTCGAGCGCGATTGACCGGTCGGCCTCTGCCGATCGTAAATTGAGGCACAGCCGGCGGCTTTTGGCCGCCTTCTGACCTAGTGCAGCGTCTCGTCGCCCAGTTCCGGCGTCATCCACATCTTCTCGAGATTGTAGAATTCCCGGATCTCCGGCCGGAAGACATGAACGATGACGTCGCCGGTGTCGATCAACACCCAGTCGCCGGTCGCCAGACCCTCTACCCGCGCATTGCCGTAACCGGCTTCCTTGATCTGCCGCAAAAGCTCGTCGCAGATAGCGCTGACATGACGGCTAGAGCGTCCGGATGCGATCACCATGTGATCCCCCAGCGCCGATTTTCCGGCAATGTCGATGGAGACGATATCTTCCGCTTTCGAATCCTCGAGGCTTTCGAGGATCTGGTGGAGCACGCGGGTGTCGGCATCCGTGCCGCGACCCGTGGCTGAGGAGAAACTGCTTGGCGCATTTCCCTTCGCGTGTGCTGTTGTCAGTGTCGTTACCCTTTCAGCAGTGACAGGACCAGCTTCACCCGCTTTGTTTCTTCAAGGTCCAAAGCAGAATGTAATGATAGGCGCGTCTCGTTAAAGGTTTCAAGACACAAGAAGTTGCCGTCCCATCACCAATTTTCTTGGCTCGGCGGCAATTTCTAAGGATGAACGGCTCGGCTTCAGGACTTTGCGGGCCAGTGGCTGCGCAATTCGGTGGAAGAAAGAAGCGAGCGCGGACCGTGAATGAAGGTCCAGGCCGGCGCTTCCATTAGTGCAAGTCGCCCTGCATCATCCTCGTCGACCCGCGCATGGGCGAAAGTCTTGGCCATTTTCGAAGAGAGGTAGGAAAGGGTCGAGCCGGGGCGGTCGATCACGGCGATCGGAAACGTCCTGGCAATGGCCTGCCAGTCCTGCCAGTGGTGAAAACCGGCCAGATTGTCGGCGCCCATCACCCAGACGAAATGGATGCCGGCATTGCGCTGCTTGATCACCGCCAGCGTCTCGGCCGTATAGCGCAGGCCATGGGTCGCCTCGAACGCCGTCACCTTCACGCGCGGATCGGGCGTGATCGCCTCGCTCAGCGCTATGCGCTCCGCAAGCGGCAGAAGCTTACCGTGATCCTTCAGCGGATTGCCAGGCGTCACCATCCACCACAACTGGTTGAGCCCGAGGCGCCTGAGCGCGATTTCCGCTACGAGCCAATGGCCGCCATGGGGCGGGTTGAACGACCCTCCGAACAGCCCGACGCGCATGCCCTGCTCGACATGGGGCATGCGGCCGTAAGGCGACAGGGGAGATAGCGATGGGCTCAAGGGGTCAAGGTCGCGTCTGGCCGGTGCCGTGAACGCGGTACTTGAACGAGGTCAGTTGCTCCACGCCGACTGGGCCACGCGCATGCATCTTGCCCGTTGCGATGCCGATTTCGGCGCCCATGCCGAATTCGCCACCATCGGCAAACTGCGTCGAGGCGTTGTGCAGCAGGATCGCGGAATCGACCTCGTTGAAGAAGCGCTCGGCAACGGCCGGATCCTCAGCAATCACCGCTTCGGTATGGTGCGAGGAATAGCGCTTGATGTGCGCGATCGCGCCCGAAATCCCGTCGACCAGCGCCACGGAGATGATGGCGTCGAGATATTCGGTCGACCAGTCCTCTTCCGTCGCCGGCTTGAGCGCCGGAAACACCTTCAGGACAGCAGCCGAAGCGCGAATTTCGCAGCCCGCCTCGGTCAACGCTTCGAGAAGCGGCATCAGATGCGTGCCGGCAGCGGCACCGTCCACCAGAAGGGTCTCGGCTGCACCGCAGATACCGGTGCGCCGCATCTTTGCGTTCACCACGATGCTTTTTGCCATTTCCAGGTCGGCGGACTGATCTACGTAGATGTGGCAAAGGCCCTCGAGATGCGCGAAGACCGGCACTCGCGCCTCGGCCTGAACACGCGCCACGAGGCTCTTCCCGCCACGCGGCACGATCACGTCGATCGCGCCGGAAAGGCCGGTCAGCATGGCACCGACGGCAGCGCGGTCGGCAACGGGAACAAGCTGGATCGCGTCCTCGGGCAGCCCGGCCTGTTTCAGGCCGCGCACCAGGCTCGCATGGATTGCGCGCGATGAATTCAGGCTGTCGGAACCGCCCCGCAAGATCACCGCATTGCCAGCCTTCACGCACAGCGCGCCGGCATCGGCGGTCACATTCGGCCGGCTTTCATAGATGACGCCGATCACACCGAGCGGTGTACGCACGCGCTCGATCTGGAGGCCGTTCGGGCGCTCCCAGGCAGCGATCACGGCGCCGACCGGATCGTCGAGTTCGGCAATCGTGCGGATGCCCTCGGCAATGCCGGCGATGCGCTGGGCGTCGAGCTTCAGCCGATCAACGAGGGACTCGGCGAGCTCGGCCTGCTTGGCACTGGCAAGGTCGATTGCATTGGCGGCAAGGATCTTGTCTTCATCGGCCAAAACGGCATCGGCCATGGCAAGAAGCGCCTTGGTCTTCGTCTGCGGCGAGGCGATCGCCAATGGTCCACTCGCCGCCTTTGCGCGACGGCCGATCTCTTCCATCACGTCGGCGATGGTGTTGTCGTTGGTCTGGACCTGGTGCAGCATGCTCATGCTCCGCCTCATTTCTCAAGACTTATGCCATCGGCTCTCGCGATGCGCCTGTCAACACCAGGTCGTCGCGATGAACCATCGCCGCCCGGCCGGAATAGCCGAGGATCGCCTCGATTTCCGCAGTCTTGCAGCCGGCGATCCGGGTCGCCTCTTCTGCGTCATAGGCGATCAGCCCGCGGGCGATCTCGCGACCCGCTTCGTCGAAGATCGCTACCGTGTCGCCGCGCGCGAAATCTCCGGTCAGCGAGCGAACGCCGGCCGGCAACAGGCTCTTGCCCATGCGCAGCGCCCGCTCGGCACCCTTGTCGATGCGCAGCATGCCCATCGGCGTCAGTTGGCCGGCAATCCAGGTTTTGCGCGCCGTCACGGGCTGACCGCTGGGCGCAAAGAAGGTGGAGCGTGCACCTTGGTCGATGGCGCTGATCGGATGCAGATCCTTGCCGGATGCGATGATCATGGCGCAGCCCGCATTGGTGGCAATCTTGCCGGCTTCCACCTTGGTGCGCATGCCGCCGCGCGACAGCTCGGATGCAGCCCCACCCGCCATTGCCTCGATCTCCGGCGTGATCGACGACACGACGTCGAAGAACTGCGCACCGGGATCGATCGAAGGAGAGGCGCTGTACATCCCGTCGACATCGGAGAGAAGGATCAGCAGATCGGCGCCGATCATCGTCGCGACGCGGGCTGCCAGGCGGTCATTGTCGCCATAGCGGATTTCGGTGGTGGCGACCGTGTCGTTCTCGTTGATGATGGGGACAGCGCCGAGCTTCATCAGTTCGGTGAGCGTCGCCCGCGCATTGAGGTAGCGCCGCCGGTCCTCTGTATCGCCGAGCGTCAGAAGCACCTGCCCGGCAATGATCGACCGTTCGGCGAGCGCGGCGGACCAGGCACGGGCCAGCGCGATCTGCCCGACGGCCGCCGCCGCCTGGCTCCCCTCGAGCTTCAGCATGCCTGCGGGCAGATCGAGCACGGAGCGCCCAAGGGCAATGGCACCGGAGGAGACGACGAGCACGTCGCATCCGCTTGCGCGCAGTGCAGCGAGATCGGCGCAAAGCGCCTCCAGCCATTCCTGCTTGAGGCCGAGGCTGCGGTCGACGAGCAACGCCGAGCCGATCTTCACGACCACGCGACGGTGGGCTGCGACGGGTTTTCTGGATGTTGCCACGGGCGAGTCTGCCTATCGCCGATCCGCGTCGGCAGCCCAGTCGGCATCGTCCTGAAAATCGTCGGAGCCATCGGACGGCTCGCTGCCTTTCGATTCCAGAATGATCGTGCGCAACGCCCGCAAGGCCGCTTGCATGCCTTCCCCAGTCGCTGCCGAAAGCATCATCGGCGTCTTGCCAGAAGCAGCGGCCAGCTTTTGCAGCTTTTCGGCACGCTCGTCCTCGTCCAGCGTGTCGATCTGCGAAAGCGCCAGAATCTCCGGCTTGTCGGTCAAGCCATGGCCATAGGCATCGAGCTCGTTGACGACAGTCCGGTAGGCTTTCGCCACATCCTCTTCCTGGCCCGAAACGAGATGCAGGAGCACACGGTTGCGCTCGACATGGCCGAGGAAACGGTCGCCGATCCCGACACCCTCATGGGCGCCTTCGATCAGGCCCGGAATATCGGCCAACACGAATTCCGATCCATCGACAGACGCGACGCCGAGATTGGGATGAAGCGTCGTGAAAGGGTAGTTCGCGATCTTCGGTCGCGCGCGCGTGACAGCTGCGAGGAATGTCGACTTTCCGGCATTCGGCAGGCCGACAAGGCCAGCATCGGCGATGAGTTTCAGCCGCAGCCAAACCCATTTTTCGATGCCCTCAAGGCCCGGATTGGCATGGCGAGGCGCCTGGTTGGTCGATGTCTTGAAATGCGCGTTGCCGAAACCGCCATTGCCGCCGGCAGCTAGCCGATAGCGCTGGCCTTCCTTCGTCATGTCGACGATCAGCGTCTCGTTGTCTTCTTCGAAGATCTGCGTGCCGACCGGCACCTTCAGGACAGCCTCGCCGCCCTTCGCGCCGGTGCGGTTGCGGCCCATGCCGTGACCGCCCGTCTCAGCTTTGAAGTGCTGCTGAAAGCGGTAGTCGATCAGCGTGTTCAAGCCGTTGACCGCTTCCACCCACACGTCACCGCCACGGCCGCCGTCGCCGCCGTCCGGTCCACCGAATTCGATGAATTTTTCGCGGTGAAACGAGACGCTGCCTGCGCCCCCGTCACCAGAGCGGATGTAGACTCTCGCCTGATCCAGAAACTTCATGATGTTGCCATTTATCGTCACGCGCGCAGGATGAAGCCTGCGGGACCGGGTTCTGCCGGCGGTGATATAGCCGACGGCCCGAGAGGTCAAAGACAATCGCCGAAATGCCGGCGACCCCGCCTTTACGGCACGCCGTTGGCCTGCCAGAACCCAACCGACATGAAGATCGACATCATCGCCATCGGCAAGCTGAAATCGGGACCGGAACGCGAGCTCGTCTCCCGCTATGTGGATCGCCTGGCGAAATCAGGCCCCGCCATCGGCATCGAGTTCGGCCGCCTCATCGAGCGCCCCGAAAGCCGCGCCTCCAGCACCAATACCCGCAAGCGCGAGGAAGCGGACGCCATCCGCGCGGCACGGAGCGAGGGCGGCAAGCTGATCCTGCTCGACGAGGGCGGCAAGACCCCCGGGTCTGAGGCATTCGCAGCCGATATCGGCCAGTGGCGCGACGATGGCGCCCGCAACGCCACGTTCGTGATCGGCGGCGCCGACGGCCTGGATGCGTCGCTGCTGCAGGAAAGCGACCTGACGCTCTCCTTCGGCCGCCTGACATGGCCGCACCAGATCGTCAGGGTCCTTCTCGCCGAGCAGCTTTACCGCGCCGTCACGATCCTGTCCGGCCACCCCTATCACAGGGAATGAGCAGACAGGATTTCGTGCGGGTCAGTTGGTGAAGTGCAGTTGCGCCACCATGCTGCCAATGCGTGCGAAGACGCTGTCCAGCTGGCTGACATCGTTGGTCGGGAAGTAGTTTTCAGGAGCAGACGCGCAGCCACCATTGGCGCTGCTGTAGACCGCACGGTTGTTGGCAGTGTCAGCCTGCAGCAGCACGGTGTAGATCTCGACACCATTGTTCTTCAGCATGGCGCAGTTGGCTTTCGTCCACGTATCGACGGTTCGCGCCGCCGTGCCTTGATTGGTGGAGCCGAAACGATTGGACGACATCAAGCCGTTGGACCCGTAATCCGATTTGTTGACCGTGTTGCTGGACCCGTAGACGACGTTCTCGCCATCCGTCAGGAGAACTACGATCTTCTTCGTGCCTGGAGTGTCAAACGGATCGGCGGTGGTATAGGGCGCTTCCGGCGAAAGCACGCGGGTGCCCCATGCGAGCCCCTCCGCCACGTTGGTCCCCGAGCCGTTCCACTCCCGCATCTTCGACACGGCTGTCCTGAGCGCGGCGAAATCGTCGGTCAGCGGCTGAACAGGCGTCGGGCAGGCGCGATTCGGTCCACCTGTCAGCGGACCAGGCTGAGCCGCAGTGTTGAGGTTGGAGGCGCGAGCATTTTCAGACGTGTATTTCGCGAGTGAGCGCTGGACGACGCTGAAATCACCGGTAAGGGTGTCCTTGAGATAGGACGTGTTGAGGTTGGCACTGTTGTTGCCTGCAAAAGGCGTTGCCGCATTGCTGCGCGTGGAATCGGTATCCGGCTCATCAGGCGCGAAATACGGAACGAACAGGGTGCTCCCCGTCGTCGGCGGCGCATCGACGGCAACAGTGCGCGGGCGAGCCTCTACGCAGCCTTTCCACTCCAAACCGATCTGATGGAAAAGCCGCAGGTGATTGGCCTTGACCTGACCACGAGACCCTTGGTTGCCATTGAGCCTCGTCACGCCTGTCGCATTGCTTTCGAGAACCGCCGGGATCGCACAAGGGGTGGCGGCGACGGCGCCAAGACCGGCGGTCTTGACAGTCTTGTTGCGATCGAATTCAACTTGGATGCCATCAAAATTGGCACCGGCGAATTCGGCAGTCGCATGCAGATCGATCCACGAGCAGTCGAACTCCGGGCCGCGAATGTTGACCGCGGTTACAAATGGCACGAGCGCCATGCGGATGCGGCGGTTGGGATTTGCTTCAGCAACCGTCTCTAGAGTATTGACCAGCGTGGTTGCAGCCGTTCGCAGCGCCGCGATGCGATTGTTCGTCGCCATCGATCCGGTGTTGTCCAGCACCATGACGACTTCCAGCGCATCTGTCGCTTCATAAGCGTCCGAGCTGACTGAAATCCGCGCCGGGCCGCCCATGAAGCTGTTCATGATCGTCAGCGCCACATCCGCGGTGGCCGTTGCCTCGGTCCGAATGAAGTTGGCGCCGATCTCAGCGTCGAAATCCATATCGAGATTGCTGATCGTCGGGTCTGCCTCAACCAGAGCGGCAAGATAAGTTTCGAAATAGCTCTCGCGGCTCTGGTCACGATCGTTGAGCCGCGTTGCCGCCAAAAGCGCCGCATCGACATTGTTCTGCAGCGCAGTCTTCGCCGCCATCATGCGGGTCGTATCGACTGCCAATCCGGCCGAAAGCAGCATGACCGGCAAGGAAATGCCGAACATAAGTGCAAATTGGCCGCTACGATCTTGAAGAAAGCGCTTCATGCTTTGATCCCCAGCTATCCCTTTGTGGATACGCGCGAGCAATTAAGACATGCTTTGCTTGATAGAGAATCAGCCAAGGAAAAAGGCCCGCACCCTGAAATTCTAGGGGTGGGGTTAACCGGCAGTTTCTTCCTGGAAATGTATTTTAGACTGGTACGATGAAACCTCCCTTTCGCCTCAAACTCGACATGCTTGCATCCGATGGAGACGTCTCGGGCCAAGATCGGATTGTGACTTGAAGCCAGCACCACGGAGCCGCGGTCACTGCGCCGCGCCGGATCATTCGCGAGGTGGACAGGTCAGGCTCGCTGCCTGGTTCGCCGGCAAGGCTTTGGTTGTTGGGCTTCTCTCTACCGCTTCGGCCGATACAGTCTACGCTCAGGAGGCCCCTCCTGCTGTGACCGCTCCTCAGGCGGATGCAGCCGATCCAACCCAATCTCTCGATGCCAAGCGCGCCGAAACGGCCGAGGAACTCGACCGCTTGAGCCGAGCCATCACGCTGTCCGAACAGCGCATGGCCGATCTGCGCGCCGAGGTGGATGCGCTGCGCCAGGACGAGGCGGCCATTCGCGCAAGCATGATAGAAACGGCCGACCGCCAGCGCGAACTCACCACGCGCATGGCGGAAGCCGAAGATCGATTCTCGACACTGCGCGGTGACGAAGGCGAGATCACCGCGTCGCTGAAGGAAAGGCGCGTGCTGCTCGCCGAAGTTCTTGCCGGATTGCAGCGTATGGGCCGAAATCCGCCACCGGCTCTCCTCGTTGCGGCGGAGGATGCGCTTGCTTCGGTGAGAAGCGCCATCCTGCTCGGAGCCGTCGTACCCGAAATGCGCGAGGAGACGGAACAACTCGCGCTGGATCTGGCTCGCCTTAAAGCGGTGCGTGAAGACATCGAAGAGGAGCGCGCGAAGCTCGTCGCCGCGCGAACGGATCAGGTCGTCGAAGAGGAACGCCTTGCCCTGCTTCTCGCCGAAAAGCGCGAAATGCAGGGCGACCGCGAAAGACGCATCGAGGAAGAGCGCGTCGCGGCGGCCCGTCTCGCGGAACGTGCCTCGTCGCTCGGCGAACTCATCGCATCGCTCGAAACGGAGATTTCGTCCGTCCGAGAAGCCGCCGAACAGGCTCGCGAAGCAACACGATTGCGTGAACAACAAAGCGAGGAAGAGCTCGAGCGGGCGCGCAACCGTGCCGCCAGCGGCGACCTCGACATGGAAAGATTTTCGCCGGCCGTTCCTTTCGCATCGCGCACCGCAACCCTGGAATTGCCCGTGGAAGGGGCCGTCGAGCGCTGGTATGGCGACGATGACGGCACCGGCCACCCGCTTCAAGGCATCATGGTCGCGAGCCGGTCGGGGGCACTCGTGCAAGCCCCGGCCGACGCTTGGGTCGTCTATGCCGGCCCCTTTCGGACTTACGGGCAGCTATTGATCCTCAACGCAGGTGACGAATATCATATCGTCATGGCGGGTATGGACCGTATCGATGTTTCACCAGGCCAGTTCGTGGTGACCGGCGAACCGGTCGCTGCGATGGGTGAAACGAGGCTCGCAGGCGCTGCTGCTTTGGCTCTGGTTTCCGGGCAGCCGACGCTTTACATTGAATTCAGGAAAGATGGACAGCCGGTCGATCCTGACCCCTGGTGGGCAAACGATACTTCGGGAAGGGCAAGCAATGATTCGTAAAATATCGCTTCTGTTCGTCGGCGCCCTCATGGGCGCTACCGCCCTGAGCACTGCCCAGCAGTTCAGCATGCCGGCGGAAGCCGCTGGGTCGGATACTTACCGCCAACTGTCGATCTTCGGTGACGTGTTCGAACGGGTGCGTTCGCAATATGTGACACCGCCGGAAGAGAAAGAGCTGATCGAGAGTGCCATCAACGGCATGCTGACCTCGCTCGATCCCCATTCCAGCTATCTCAATGCTGACGATGCCAACGACATGCGCACCCAGACGCGTGGCGAATTCGGCGGCCTTGGTATCGAAGTCACGATGGAAAACGACCTCGTCAAGGTCATCACGCCCATCGACGACACACCCGCCGCGCAGGCAGGCGTGCTTGCTGGCGATCTGATTTCTGAAATCGACGGCGAATCGCTGCAGGGCCTGACCCTGTCGGATGCCGTTGACCGCATGCGCGGACCGGTCGACACGACGGTCGAGCTCACGGTCATACGCGAGGGCGCTGCTCAACCGCTAAAGATCGAAGTCACGCGTGCCATCATCCAAGTGAAGGCAGTTCGCCATAGCGTCGAAGAGAATGTCGGCTATCTCCGCCTCATCTCCTTCACCGAAAAGACCTATGACGATCTCGCTGCGGCGATCGAGCAGATCCAGGAAGAAGTGCCTGAAGATGAGCTGAAAGGCTACGTCCTCGACATGCGCCTCAACCCGGGCGGCCTGCTCGATCAAGCGATTAGCGTTTCCGACGCGTTCCTGGATCGTGGCGAGATCGTCTCCACCCGTGGCCGTAACGAAGAGGAAAGCCGCCGCTTCAATTCGCGTGCAGGCGACCTCACCGGCGGCAAGCCGCTCATCGTTCTCGTCAATGGCGGTTCCGCTTCGGCGTCCGAAATCGTGGCCGGCGCATTGCAGGACCACAAGCGGGCGACCGTTCTCGGCACACGTTCCTTCGGCAAGGGCTCCGTCCAGACGATCATTCCGCTCGGTGAAAACGGTGCCCTCCGCTTGACGACGGCGCTCTATTACACGCCGTCGGGCAAGTCGATCCAGGGCACGGGCATCACGCCGGACATCATCGTGGAGCAGCCCCTGCCCGAGGAACTCATGGGCCAGGTGGAAGCATCCGGAGAATCACAGCTGCGTGGCCACATCCAGGGTGAGAGCGAGACCGAAGAAGGCTCAGGCTCGATCGCTTACGTGCCGCCGGAGCAGGAAGACGACATCCAGCTGAACCACGCCTTCGATCTTCTGCGTGGCGACCGCACGGATGCGTCCTTCCCGCCCAACCCGGATCAGGCTGCCGTCACCAACCAATAAGGGTCTCTGGATCCTTTCGACGCGGCGTTCTTTGAGCGCCGCGTCTTGCCGAATCACCCTCAGTCATGAGACCGGTGAGCGGTGCGTAACAAGCTAGATACTCCATTGGGCCAAGCCCGAAAGTCGAGGCAGAAGCGCCGGCCGTGGCCGGGTCGCTTCGCGCTCGGCACATCTGCAGCCGTCGTGCTGCTTCTCGCCGGTTCCATTTACAGTGCCATGTCGCCCAGTGGCCTCAGCGGCTCACCGGCGCCCGTCGCAACCGCCGACACACCCGTTGTCGCGCCCGATGAAACGGACGAATACGCAAACCTTCAGACAGGCACCGTCCCCGCCCGCACGGCAGGCACGGCAGGCGGCAACATCGCTTCCGAAATGACCGGCGACGGCGTCATGGTCACGACCTACCGCCCGGGCAGCCGCGAAGGGCTCGGACCGCTCATCATCGACGGCGGCGCGGTCGGCCAGGATCTGCGCGTCGCGCATTTGCCGGAAGATGCGCTTCTCGAAGAAACCGAATTCGGTGCCATCCCCACCATTTCTCCAGGCGGTAAGCGTTCGGCAGAAGCCTATGCACGGTCATGGTCCGGCACGAACGGCGCGAAGATCGCGATCGTCGTCGGCGGGCTAGGGCTCAGCCAAACGGGCACCCAGTACGCGATCGAGAAGCTGCCCGAAGAGATCACGCTTGCCTTTGCGGCAAGCGGCAACAGCCTGACGCGCTGGATGCAGGACGCCCGCCGTGGTGGCCATGAAATCCTGCTGCAGATCCCGCTGGAACCCTTCGACTATCCCTCCGTGGACCCGGGCGCCAACACGCTTACCGTCGAAGCGCCGTTGGAAAGCAACATTGAGGCGCTTCACAAATCACTGGCCCGCATGACGAACTATACGGGCGTCATGAATTATATGGGCGGACGCTTCATGTCCGACATCGAAGCCTTCGAGCCGGTCATGCGCGAGATCGCAGACCGTGGCCTGCTGTTCCTCGATGACGGCTCCGCATCGCAGTCGCGGTCGCAGATGCTCGCCAGAACCTTCGGTGCGCCATTCGGCCAGGCAGAGATCGTTCTCGACAGCCGGCGCGAGCGCGGCGCGATCATGGAAGCACTCGATGCGCTCGAACGCAGCGCCGTGCGCAACGGTGCCGCGATCGGCGTCGCCTCGGCCTTCGACGTAAGCGTCGACGCCATAGCTGAATGGGTGCGGCAGGCATCGCGCCGCAACATCGAGATCGTCAGCGTCTCGGCAATCGCGCTTGATCCGGCTTCATCCAGAGCTGCGAGCCGATGAGCCGCATGAATGCCGAGGACCTGCCGTATCGCCCCTGCGTTGGGGTGATGGTGCTGAATGCTGAAGGCCTCGTCTGGGTCGGGCGCCGCATTCCGATCGCTGATTCGGAGCATGCCGGAACGTCTCAGCTCTGGCAGATGCCGCAGGGCGGCATCGATCCCGGTGAAGATCCTTATCCGGCGGCACTGCGCGAGCTTTATGAAGAGACCGGCATCAAAACCGTCAGCCTCCTTGCGGAAGCGCCGGACTGGATCAACTACGATCTTCCCACGGAGCTGATCGGCATCGGCCTGAAGGGCCGCTATCGCGGTCAGACCCAGAAATGGTTCGCATTCCGCTTCGAAGGCGATGAGAGCGAAATCGCCATCAATCCTCCCCCGGGCGGCCATGAGGCCGAGTTTGATGCCTGGGACTGGAAACCCATGGCCGAGTTGCCGAACCTCATCGTGCCTTTCAAGCGCGGCGTCTACGAGACAGTCGTCTCGACATTTTCATCACTCGCCGCCCGCTAGACGCACTCTGTGGCCTGAAACGAAAACGCCGGCCCTCTTAAGGCCGGCGTTTTTTCTTGTCCATCGGTCGCTGGAGCCTATGCCGGAGGCACGGTGCCCTGCAGCGTCGTCAACTGGCTCAGATACTCGTCGAGCTTGAAAGCCTGATCGTCGCCGGAAGCCTGTTCACGCTCGGCGCGAGCTGCCTCGATGCGACGTGCCAGCTCAGCACCATCGAAGGCCGCGCGGTCGTAGCCAGCCTCGGCGAGCACGGTGCAACCGTCCGGCAGAATGTCTGCGAAACCGCCGAACACGATGAAGGACTGCTTCTGGCCATCTGCCAGTTCGACCGTGATCACACCCGGACGCAGCGTCGACATCAGCGGCGCGTGCTTGGCCATGACCGTCATTTCGCCTTCCGAGCCCGGCAGCACGACGGCGACGGCTTCGGCCGAGACGAGCAGACGCTCAGGCGATACGAGTTCGAACTTGAATGTGTCAGCCATATCTCGTCGGCCGACGGAAACCCATGTGACAGTGACACCGGAGTATCAGCAATGTGCGTCCGTCAGCCGCTCCCTATTCGCCATCTGCTCTAATGATCAGGCTGCTTCCGCGGCCAGCTTTTCGGCCTTGGCGAGCGCCTGGTCGATACCGCCAACCATGTAGAAGGCAGCTTCCGGCAGGTGGTCGTATGCGCCTTCGACGAGCCCCTTGAAGCTCTTGATCGTGTCTTCGAGATCGACGAGCTGGCCAGGTGCACCGGTGAAGATTTCGGCGACGAAGAACGGCTGCGACAGGAAGCGCTCGACCTTACGGGCGCGGGCAACCGTCAGCTTGTCCTCTTCCGAAAGCTCATCCATGCCCAGGATGGCGATGATGTCCTGCAGCGACTTGTAGCGCTGCAGCGTTTCCTGGACGCGACGGGCAACGTTGTAGTGTTCCTCGCCGAGAATGATCGGGTCGAGCATGCGCGACGTGGAGTCAAGCGGATCCACGGCCGGGTAAATGCCCTTCTCCGAGATCGAACGCGACAGAACGGTTGTTGCGTCGAGGTGGGCGAAGGTCGAAGCCGGAGCCGGGTCGGTCATGTCGTCGGCAGGGACGTAAACGGCCTGCACCGAGGTGACCGAACCCTTGGTCGTCGTCGTGATGCGCTCCTGCATTGCACCCATGTCGGTGCCGAGCGTCGGCTGGTAGCCCACGGCCGAAGGAATTCGGCCAAGCAGAGCCGAAAGCTCGGAGCCTGCCTGCGTGAACCGGAAGATGTTGTCCACGAAGAACAGAACGTCCTGACCTTCGTCGCGGAACTGCTCGGCAATGGTGAGGCCGGTCAGCGCAACGCGTGCGCGGGCGCCGGGCGGCTCGTTCATCTGGCCGAACACCAGGGCGCACTTGGAGCCTTCCGTGGAGCCGTCGTGCTCCTTGGGGTCCTTGTTCACGCCGGATTCGATCATTTCGTGATAGAGATCGTTGCCTTCGCGAGTACGCTCACCCACGCCGGCGAACACCGAGTAGCCGCCGTGCGCCTTTGCGATGTTGTTGATCAGTTCCTGAATGAGGACGGTCTTGCCGACGCCTGCACCGCCGAAGAGGCCGATCTTACCGCCACGGGCGTAAGGTGCGAGAAGGTCGATGACCTTAATGCCGGTCACGAGGATTTCGGCTTCGGTCGACTGTTCGGTGAAATCAGGCGCTTCCTGGTGGATGGCGCGGCGCGTCGTGGCAGGAACCGGACCAGCTTCGTCGATCGGCTCGCCGATGACGTTGATGATGCGTCCAAGCGTGCCGGCGCCGACCGGAACCGAGATCGGCGCGCCGGTGTCGGTAACGGCCTGGCCGCGAACGAGACCTTCGGTGGAGTCCATGGCGATCGTGCGAACGCTGTTCTCGCCGAGGTGCTGCGCGACTTCCAGAACGAGGCGGTTGCCGAGGTTGTCGGTTTCGAGCGCGTTCAGGATCTGCGGCAGGTGGCCATCGAACGAGACGTCGACGACGGCGCCGATGATCTGCGTGACGCGGCCGGTCGCAACGGCTGTCGCCGGTGCCGATGTCGTGGTCGCTGCTGGTGCAGCGGCGGCTGTCTTGGCCGGCGCCTTGCGGGTGGCCGGCTTCTTTTCAGCCGCTGGCGTCTGTGGTGTCGCTGCCTTAGCCATATCGTTCAAACCTCTTCTTCAAAGAGCCTCAGAGCGCTTCCGCGCCCGAAATGATTTCGATCAGTTCCTTGGTGATCTGAGCCTGACGCTGGCGGTTGTACGAAAGCGTCAGCTTCTCGATCATCTCGCCCGCATTGCGCGTCGCGTTGTCCATGGCGGACATGCGCGCACCCTGTTCGGACGCAGCATTTTCAAGGAGAGCACGGAAGATCTGGACCGCAATGTTGCGCGGGATCAGATCGGTCAGGATTTCGCCGGCATCCGGCTCGTATTCATAGATGGCGCCGCCGAGACGGGCATTCATCGCATCCGTCGCCGCGGTATCGCCCGAAGGCGCACTTGCCGGGATCAGCTGCTGGGCCGTCGGAATCTGCGAGATCACCGAACGGAACTCCGAATAGAACAGCGTGCAGACGTCGAACTCGCCCTGGTCGAAAAGCGCGATGACCTGGCGGGCGATCTTGTCGGCGTCGACGAAGCCGACAGCCTTCACGTCACGAAGATCGACGCGATCAATGATCTTCTCGCGGTGGTCACGGCGAAGGATGTCATACCCCTTCTTGCCCACGCAGAGGATCTTGACCTGCTTGCCTTCCGAAACGAGCCGGCGGATATGCTCGCGCGCCAGGCGCACGATCTGCGAGTTGAAACCACCGCAAAGACCACGCTCGGCCGTGCAGACGACGAGCAGATGCACGTCGCTCTTGCCGGTGCCCGTCATCAGACGCGGCGAATCCTCACCGTCACCCACTGCATTCGCGATGTTGGCGAGGACCGCCCCCATGCGCTGCGAGTAGGGCCGCGCAGCTTCCGCCGCCTCTTGCGCACGACGCAGCTTCGCCGCGGCGACCATCTGCATCGCCTTGGTGATCTTCTGCGTCGCCTTGACTGAGGCGATCCGGTTTCTCAGATCCTTGAGTGAAGGCATCCGCTATCCGTCCGTTTCTCGGAGTCTGATTAACTCAAGCGAAGTTTTTGGAGAACTTGTCGAGCTCCTTGCGCAGGTCGGCTTCGGTGTTTTCCTTGAGCGCCTTGTCCGTACGGATGGCGTCGAGGATGCCTTTGCCTTCGTTGCGCATGTGCGAGAGCAGCCCGCGCTCGAACTTGCCGACATCGCTGACCGGCAGCTTGTCGAGATAGCCCTTCACGCCTGCATAGATCACGACGACCTGCTCTTCCGTCTTCAGCGGCGAGAACTGCGGCTGCTTCAGAAGTTCGGTCAGGCGTGCGCCACGGTTCAGGAGGCGCTGCGTCGAGGCATCGAGGTCGGAACCGAACTGCGCGAACGCCGCCATTTCGCGGTACTGCGCAAGCTCGCCCTTGATCGAGCCGGCAACCTGCTTCATCGCCTTGATCTGAGCCGACGAACCCACGCGCGAAACCGACAGACCGACGTTCACGGCCGGACGGACGCCCTGATAGAATAGGTCCGTTTCGAGGAAGATCTGACCGTCGGTGATCGAAATCACGTTGGTCGGGATGTAGGCCGAAACGTCGTTTGCCTGCGTTTCGATGACCGGCAGAGCCGTCAGCGAACCGGCGCCCTGCTCGTCATTGAGCTTGGCGGCGCGCTCGAGAAGGCGCGAGTGCAGGTAGAAAACGTCACCGGGATAAGCTTCGCGGCCTGGCGGGCGGCGAAGCAGCAGCGACATCTGGCGGTAGGCGACGGCCTGCTTGGACAGATCGTCATAACCGATCACGGCATGCATGCCGTTGTCGCGGAAATACTCGCCCATCGTGCAGCCGGCAAACGGCGCCAGATACTGCATCGGCGCAGGATCGGATGCGGTCGCGGCGATGACGATCGAGTAAGGCAGCGCGCCGCGCTCTTCCAGAACCTTGACGAACTGCGCGACGGTCGAGCGCTTCTGGCCGACAGCGACGTAGACGCAATAGAGCTTCTGGCTCTCGTCCGTGCCTTCGTTCAGCGACTTCTGGTTCAGGAAGGTGTCGAGAATGATGGCGGTCTTGCCGGTCTGACGGTCGCCGATGACGAGCTCGCGCTGGCCACGACCAACCGGGATGAGCGCGTCGATGGCCTTGAGACCGGTCGACATCGGCTCATGAACCGACTTGCGGGGGATGATCCCCGGTGCCTTGACGTCAACGCGCATGCGCTCGTCGGCAACGATCGGGCCCTTGCCATCGATCGGATTGCCGAGCGCGTCGACGACGCGGCCGAGAAGACCCTTGCCGACCGGCACGTCCACGATGGCGCCCGTACGCTTGACGATATCGCCTTCGCGAATGTCACGGTCCGAGCCGAAGATGACGACGCCGACATTGTCGGCTTCGAGGTTGAGCGCCATGCCGCGGATGCCGCCCGGAAACTCGACCATCTCACCGGCCTGAACGTTGTCCAGACCGTAGACGCGAGCGATACCGTCACCGACGGAGAGCACCTGGCCGACTTCGGAAACTTCGGCTTCGCGGCCGAAATTCTTGATTTGATCTTTGAGAATTGCGGAAATTTCCGCGGCGCGGATATCCATCAGCCGACCTCTTTCAGTGCAAGCTTAAGCGAGGAGAGTTTCGTACGAAGCGATGTGTCGATCTGACGCGAGCCGACCTTGACGATCAGGCCGCCGAGTATTGACGGATCGACATGAATATTGAGCGACACGGTCTTGCCCGTGACGTCCTTGAGCGCTGCAGCAAGCTCGCGCTGCTGTGCCTCGTCCAGCGAATAGGCGCTCGTGACTTCGGCAGCGACTTCGCCGCGATCGGCGGCGGCAAGCTGGCGGAAGGAGCGAATGATGCCGGGAAGAGCGAAGAGACGGCGGTTGGCGGCGACGACCTTCAGGAAGTTGCCGGCGAGACCGCCGATCCTGCCCTGATCCAAGATGGCGCCGATGGCGCGCGCCTGATCCTCGGCCGAGAAAACCGGGCTCATCACCAGTCGCTTCAGGTCGGTGCTCTCTGCGATCATCGCCTCGAACGCGTCGAGTTCGCGCGTGACGGAATCGACTTCACCAGCCTCTTTCGCAAGATCGAAAAGCGAGGAGGCATACCGTTCTGCAACACCGGAAATTAGCTGGGATGTGTCTGCCACGGGCACCCAAATCTCTCAAATGTACTCAAGAGCGCCGCCGGTTGAAATCTGGCCAACCACAACACCTTGAATTTGTTGCTGTAATTATCAGGAGCAAATGCCTGGAAGGCACGCCCGCTCCGAAATTCGGGGTTCGTCTAACATAGGAATTCCGCCCCCGCAACACGCCAAGACGCCTGCTTTGGGCGCATTCTTGGCGCATTCCGTCGCAGTCAGAGCATTCCGAAGACGTATCCGAGCGGCAGGACGGCGAGAACAAGCGCCAGGATCAGCGAAAGCAGCGTGGTGCCATCGGCCCTGCCGTGGCGCGCCATCGCGACGATCTTGATCAGAACCACGGCCGCCCAGCCCGCTCCGATCGCCAGGTAGACAAGCGGCTGCGCCATCAAGACGGCGACGGCACCTGCACCAAATTGCAGGCCCGCGGCCTGCGCGCGAACCGCCAAGGCATTTGGAAAATGGGTAAACAGCAGCGCAACGAAGTGCCAGAGCCCGAGAAGCGCGGTCGCGACGGCGGCACCAAACGCCAGCCACTCGCCTTGGCTGCCCGGCCAGGGAAAAGCGAATTCCAACGAAGCACCTCCTGATTTGCGCTGCTGACCGATAGGATAGGCGCAACGTCAGGTAAAGCGCTGCGTGACACCGCACCGCCCAGCGATCAAAGAAAGCTCTGCGGATTGATGTCGACCTGCACGCGCACCGAGCCCCGCTCCTTCGGGCCACTGCCGAGCATCGCCTTCAGATAGGCCTGCATGTCGGCCCGCTTCTCGCCGTGGACGAGCAGTCGAAACCTGTGACGCCCCCGGATGAGCGCGAGCGGCGCTTCGGCCGGTCCGAGCACGGTGATGCCACGGGCGGAAGGCGCGACACGGCGCAGACCCCGCGCATGCTCGTCCGCTTCAGTGCGGGTATTGGCCGAAACGATGATCGCGGCCAGTTGCCCGAAGGGCGGAAGCCCGGCCCGTTGCCGCTCGGCGATTTCCCGCTCGTAGAAGGTGTCAGCATCGCCCGACACGAGCGCCTGCATCACCGGATGCATCGGCTGGTAAGTCTGGATGAGCCCGAGGCTCTTGAGGCCGGTGCGCCCGGCGCGCCCCGTCACCTGCGACAGAAGCTGGAAGGTGCGCTCCGCTGCACGCGGGTCGCCGCTCGAAAGCCCGACATCGGCATCGACGATGCCCACCAGCGTCATCAGCGGAAAATTGTGTCCCTTGGCGACCAGCTGGGTCCCGATGACGATGTCCGCCTCGCCCTTGGCGATCGCCTCCAGCTCCAGCCGCACGCGCTTCGCCCCGACGAGCAGATCCGACGACATGACGACGATCCGCGCGTCCGAGAAATGCCCGACGACCTCTTCCGCGATCCGCTCCACGCCCGGTCCGCAGGCTGCCAGATGATCGAACGTGCCGCATTCCGGGCAGGCCTGCGGCGTCGGTTCGGCATGGCCGCAATGGTGGCACTGAATTTGACCACGGAACCGGTGCTCGACGAGCCAGCTTGAACAATCCGGGCACTGGAAGCGGTGTCCGCAGACCCGGCAGAGCGTCAGCGGCGCGTAGCCCCGGCGATTGAGGAAGAGCAGCGACTGCTCCTTGCGTTCCAATCGACCGGCGACAGCCTTGAGAAGCAGCGGCGACAGGAAGCCGCCCCGTGCGGGTGGGCTCTGGCGCATGTCGATCAGCTTCAGATCCGGCATGGCCGCTTCAGCGTATCGGCTGGAAAGCTTCAAGAGGCCGTAACGCCCCTCCTCCGCATTGACCCGGCTTTCAATCGACGGCGTCGCCGAGGCGAGCACCACTGGGCAATCGGTCAGCCGAGCGCGCACCACCGCCATGTCGCGCGCATGATAGAACACCCGATCTTCCTGCTTGTAGGCCGGATCGTGCTCCTCATCGACGACGATCAGCCCAAGCTCCTTGAACGGCAGGAACAGCGCCGAGCGGGCACCGACGACAATGCGCACGCGCCCGTCGACCACCTGCCGCCAGACCCTTTCACGGGTACGGGGCGCAAGCTCGGAATGCCATTCCGCCGGCGGCGCGCCGAAGCGGGCTTCGAAGCGACCGAGAAAGGCCGGCGTCAGCGCGATTTCCGGCAGCAGGATCAGCGCCTGCTTGCCCTTCTCGATGGCCTCCGCAACGGCGGCGAAATAGACCTCGGTCTTGCCCGAGCCGGTGACGCCATCGAGAAGATGCACACCGAACCGCGCTTTCCCTACAGCTTCGCGCAGGATCGCAGCCGAACCAGCCTGTCCGTCGCTGAGCTCCGCTCCGCCATAGGTGGGATCGGGCAGAGCAACCACCGGCGGCGGCGGCAGCAGGATGGGCGCAAACGCGCCCTGCTTCACGAGGCCGTCGACCACGGAGGACGAGACGCCAGCCGCATGGGCAAGGCCCGATTTCGTCCAGGCGCCGGTTTCCTGTGCCGTGTCCAGCACGCGCCGCCGCGCCGGCGTCAGCTTCTCCGGCACGGCACCGGTCGCGGCCAGTCCCTCGATCATCGGCTCCGGATCGAGCGCCGCGGGTGCGCGCAGTGCCATGCGCGCGACGAGACCGGGCGGCGACAGCGTATAATCTGCGACCCATTCGATGAACCGGCGCATCACCGCATCGAGCGGCGGGCAATCGAAGACATGCGTGATCGGCCTGAGCTTGCGCGCATCGATCTCACGCCCGGGCGGTCCATCCCACACGACGCCGAGCACCTGACGCGGACCGAGCGGAACTTGTACGAGCGAACCGGGTTGGACATGCAGACCCTCAGGCACCACATAGGAATAAGGCTCTGGCGCAGGAAGCGGCACGAGCACGGAGACGACCGGCACGGGGACGACGGGCGGTGGCGGCGCGTCGAACAGAACGCTCTGAGAATCGGCAGCGGAATGGCGGGTCATGATGCGTGACCTTGCCCCCTGTTTGGTCTAAAGGGAACCCGAAACGGCCTTACCGGCCAACAGGCAGCCAAAGCAAAGCAGAAGAGACAATCTGATGAAATTCTTTGTCGATACCGCCGACGTCGCCGAAATTCGGGAGCTGAACGATTTCGGCCTTCTCGACGGCGTGACGACCAACCCCTCGCTCATCATGAAATCCGGCCGCGACTACAAGGAAGTCACGAAGGAAATCTGCGACATCGTCGAAGGTCCCGTGTCCGCCGAAGTCACTGCGGTCGACTATGACGGCATGATGCGCGAAGCCGAAGTTCTCGGTGCGATCGCCGACAATGTCTGCATCAAGCTGCCGCTCACGCTCGCCGGCCTCAAAGCCTGCAAGACGCTCACCGAACAGGGCAAGCTGGTCAACGTAACGCTGTGCTTCTCGGCCAACCAGGCGCTTCTGGCTGCCAAGGCCGGCGCAACCTTCATCTCGCCCTTCATCGGCCGCCTGGACGACATCCACCTCGACGGCATGGACCTGATCCGCGAAATTCGCCAGATCTACGACAATTACGGCTTCGACACCGAAATCCTCGCAGCGTCGATCCGCACCGCGAACCACATCAAGGATGCCGCCCTCATTGGCGCCGATGTGGTCACTGCGCCGCCGGCCACGCTCAAGTCGCTCGTCAAGCACCCGCTGACGGACAAGGGTCTCGAGACGTTCCTTGAGGACTGGAAGAAGACCGGCCAGACGATCGCCTGATCGGCACCTGGCTCAAGAGCACCAAGCCGGCGGCCTAAGTCCGCCGGCTTTTTTCATGCGTCGTCATCAGTCATTTCGTCGGCCTCGTCCGGAACCTGCCCCGTCAGACGCATGCCCTCGATCCAGGTCGATCCATCCTCCTGCCGGATCACCGTCTTCGCCCGAACACCGGTGCGTTCCACGATCAGGCCTGCCAGTTCGGGCGCGTGGGTGACGACCCAGATCTGCGCATCCTTCGCCGCCCGCGCGATCATGTCGGCAAGCGCCGCGAGCATCGACGGATGCAGGCTCGCTTCGGGCTCATTCAGCGCGATGAAAGGCGGGATGCGATAGGCAAGCAGCGCTGCGGCAAGACCCAGGAACCGGATCTGGCCATCCGAGAGCTCCGCAGCCGAAAAGACGCGCTGCGGGAATTGAGGGAAGACGACGCCGAAGCGCGCTTCGCGATCCGGCAGCGGAATATCGAGCCAGGCACCCCTTAAAGCATCGGCAACGGCCCGATCGAGATCGACCGTATCGCCACGGATATGTTTCAGCGTCGCCATCACAGCCGCGAGATTGCTGCCATCCATGTCGAGCATGGGCGCCGTCACGGCAAGCGATGCTGCCCTCAAGGGCGACCCAGCGTCGCTGCGAAAGCCGTGATAAAAGCGGAACCGGGCAAGCGTATCGCGCACGATCGCCGCTTCCGCATGCAGCCCCGATCCGCCAAGCGCAGCCAAGCCCGTTTCGGATGAGAGAAGCCTGACGGGATACTCCTGCATCCGCCCGTCGGCATCGCGGTAGGACAGTCCCTGACCGGCGCGCTTCATTACGTCCACGACACGCCGGCCCTGGTCGATCGAGAGCCGCTCTTCCTTGATCTGCGGCTCGAACGGAAATCCGGCGCCCATCGGCGGCGTCAGGCCGGCATCGATCGTGTAGCGCCAGCCAAGCGCCGTGTCCTCGTCGATAATTTCGACGGCGATCGACAGGCGCACCGGCCGCCCCTTCTTGCGCGTGCCGGTCCAGAGTACGGCCGCCATGCCGCCCTCCGCAGCGATTTCGCGCGCGAACGTCCCTTCGGCCGCTGACTGGGCGAGATGCAGCGCCCGATAAAGATTGGATTTGCCGACGCCATTGTCGCCCACGAAGACATTGACGTCGCCGATCTCCATGCGGATCGACTTGAGCGAGCGATAGCCGGCAACGGTCAGCGACCGGAGTTTCATCGACATGGCGCGGCCATCAGATATGGAGCGCCGCGCCCAGCGCCTTCAGCGCCGCTTCCTGCAGCGCCTCGCCTTGTGTCGGATGGGCATGGATCGTGCCGGCGATGTCTTCCAGCCGCGCGCCCATCTCGATCGCGATGCCGAAGGCAGCGGAAAGCTCCGAAACGCCTTTCCCCACTGCTTGAATACCAAGAACGAGATGGTTGTCCGCCCGGGCAACCACCCGCACGAAACCCTGCTCGGCTTCCATCGTCATCGCCCGGCCATTCGCTTGGAACGGGAAGAGGCCAATCTTGACCTCGCGGCCACCGCGACGCGCCTCGTCGGGCGAGAGCCCCGCCGTCACGATCTCCGGATCGGTGAAACACACTGCCGGGATCACGCGTTTGTCGAAAGCGCGGCGGTGGCCAGCGATGATTTCCGCCACCATTTCGCCTTGCGCCATGGCCCGATGCGCAAGCATCGGCTCGCCCGTGACGTCGCCGATCGCGTAGACGCCGCGCATCGAGGTGCGGCAGGTCTCGTCGATGCGGATCGCAGCACCGGAGCGGTCGAGATCGAGTTCTTCGAGGCCCCAGCCTTCCGTCAGCGGCCGCCGGCCCACCGTCACCAGCACCTTGTCGGCTGCGATGCGCAGATCGTTGCCGTGTGCCCCCTCGACCAGAAGCGCATCGCCTTTGCCGGAAAGCCCGCGCGCCTTTGCCCCGAGGACGACCTCTATGCCGAGCTCGCCCAGCCGCTTCGCGCCAGGGCGCGTCAGTTCGCCGTCATAGAGCGGCAGGATGCGATCGGCGGCTTCGACGATGGTCACCTGTGAGCCGAGCTTGGCGAAGGCCGTGCCGAGTTCGAGCCCGATATAGCCGGCGCCGACGATGGCGAGCCGCTCCGGCACGGCTTTGAGTGCCAGCGCATCGGTCGAGGAAATCACCGAACCGCCGAAGGGGAGCCCGGGCAACGGCACCGATTCCGAGCCGGTGGCGATCACGATCGATTCCGCCCGGATGACTTGAACGCCGGTTTCGGTCTTGACCTCGACCGTCTTGCCGTCGCGAAACCGCGCCCAGCCTTGCACGGTCTTCACGCCGGCCTTCTTCAAGAGTCCCGCCACGCCCGTCGTCAGTCGCCCGACGATCTTGTCCTTCCAGGCCATCGTACGGGTGAGATCGATGCGTGGCTCGGCAAGCGTGATGCCGAGCGGGCTTTCGCCGGCCGCCATAGCCTTTGTCTCGGCGAACTGATCGGCCGCATGGATGATCGCCTTGGATGGGATGCAGCCGACATTGAGGCAGGTGCCGCCGGGCTTCACCGCCTCCACGATGACCGTATCGATGCCGAGCTGGCCGGCACGAATGGCGCAGACATAGCCGCCGGGACCGGCGCCGATGACGAGAAGCTTGCAGGAAATGTCTTTCATCACCGCCCCCTCATGCCACGAAGATCATGGCCGGCGTTTCCATCAGCGTCTTGATCCGCTGGACGAAGACCGCCGCATCATGGCCGTCGATGATCCGATGATCGAAACTGCAGGACAGGTTCATCATGCGCCGTGGCACGAACGCGGTGCCGTCCCAATGGGGGCGGATCGCCATCTTGTTGACCCCGATGATCGCGACTTCCGGATGGTTGATCAAGGGTGTCGTCACGATGCCGCCGAGCGCGCCGAGCGAGGTGATCGTGATCGTGGAACCCGAAAGCTCCTCGCGCGTCGCCGTACCCGATTTCGCCGCGTCCGAAAGCCTGCCGACTTCCGCCGCGCATTCCCAGAGGTCCCGCGCCTCGCAGTGCTTGGCAACGGGCACGACGAGCCCGGACGGCGTTTGCGCCGCGATGCCGATATGGACACCGCCATGGCGGTGGATGATGTTCGCCTCGTCATCGAAATGGCTGTTGAACTGCGGCTGGGCGGCGATGGCCTTCACCATCGCCCGCATCAGGAAGGGCAGCAGCGTCAGTTTCGGCTGGTCGGGGCGCTTGTCACGGTTCAGCGCCGCCCGCAGATCCTCGAGCGCCGACATGTCCACTTCCTCCACATAGGTGATGTGGGGAATGTGTCGCTTGGCGATCGCCATCTTCTCCGCGATCTTGCGGCGGAGGCCAACGAGCTTGATGTCCTCGACATCCGTGCGGCGCATGAGACCGGCCGGCGACGCCGCCTTTGGACCCTTGGCAACGAACTGATCGAGGTCGTCATGGGTGATTCGGCCCGCTGGACCGGACCCCACCACCTGACGCAGATCGATGCCCGCATCCCGGGCACGCAGCCGCACGGCCGGTGAGGCCAGCGGCTTGTCGGCACTGGGCGCCGCAGCGGGGCGGGTGGGCCGCTTGGGCGCAGGCTCCTTCGCCTCAGTATCCTTTGCCGGCTTGGTATCGACCTTCTGGGGCTCGCCTGCAGGCGGTGGCGGCAGATCCTCGCCTTCGCCGCTCATCCCGTCTGCGATCGGCGCCTCGTTCTCGCCGTCATCCATCGGCTTCGAGGCGTGGTCTTCGTCCGATCCCGCGACCCCCGTCCTGATGCGCACGATCACCGAGCCGACGGCGACGACATCGCCAACGTCCGCGCCGAGCCAGGCGATCTCGCCATCGCAGGGTGCCGGAATTTCCACCGTTGCCTTGTCGGTCATGACGGCGGCGACGATATCGTCTTCCCGCACGGCATCGCCGATCTTCACATGCCACTCGACGAGTTCGGCCTCGGCGACGCCTTCGCCGACATCGGGCAGCTTGATTGCGCGTTCGCCCATCGCCTCAGCCCTCCATCGTCTCGATCATCGCCCGGCCGACACGTGCGGGCCCGGGGAAATAATCCCACTCCTGCGCATGCGGATAGGGCGTGTCCCAGCCGGTCACGCGCGTGATCGGCGCTTCAAGATGGTAGAAACAATGCTTCTGCACGAGCGCGGCAAGCTCCGCGCCGAAGCCGGATGTCAGCGTCGCTTCATGTACGATCACGCACCGTCCGGTTTTTGAAACGGAAGCAACGATCGTTTCCAGATCGAGCGGCAGCAGCGTCTTGAGGTCGATGATTTCGGCATCGATGCCCGTATCGGCAGCGGCGGCCTCCGACACATAGGTCATCGTGCCATAGGCGAGCACGGTGAGTTCCGCGCCCGCCCGGCGCACCTCCGCCTTGCCGAGCGGCACGGTGAAGTGCCCTTCCGGCACCTCGCCCAAGGCATGTTTCGACCAGGGCGTGACAGGCTTGTCGTGATGCCCGTCGAACGGCCCGTTATAGAGCCGCTTCGGTTCCAGAAAAATCACCGGGTCCGGATCCTCGATCGCCGCGATCAGCAGACCTTTCGCGTCGACCGGATTGGACGGAACGACGACCTTCAAACCTGAGACATGGGTGAACAGCGCTTCCGGGCTCTGACTGTGCGTCTGCCCGCCGAAGATGCCGCCGCCCGTCGGCATGCGGATCACAATCGGGCAGGTGAACTGGCCGTTGGAGCGATAGCGGATGCGCGCGGCTTCCGACGCGATCTGATCGAATGCCGGATATACATAGTCGGCAAACTGGATCTCGATGCAGGGCCTAAGGCCATAGGCCGCCATGCCGATCGCCGCACCGACGATGCCCAGCTCGGAAATCGGCGTATCGAAGCACCGCGTCTTCCCGTATTTCTGTTGAAGGCCCGCCGTGCAGCGGAAAACGCCGCCAAAATAGCCGACATCCTCGCCGAACACGACCACGTCGTCATCGCGCTCCATCGACACATCCATGGCCGACCGGATGGCTTCGATCATCGTCATGCGCGGCATGGGCGGTTTCCTTTGACCGAACCAGACAGCCACGCAATTCCGGCATGCGCGTGGTCTGCACCCGGGCCCAACCCTACCTCCGTCATCCTCGGGCTCGTCCCGAGGATCTGCCAGCCCATCCGTGTCGCCGAGCCGCCAGTAAATGGTCGGGACAAGCCCGACCATGACGGCGTAGCTACAGGCCCGGCACAGAGGATAGTCTTGTGACAGTTGATGGCAGCAAGCAGACGCCCCCCACCCACTGCCGTCATCCTCGGGCTCGTCCCGAGGATCTTCCGGTCCATCCGTCGTGCCGATGTGCCAGTGGATGGCCGGGACGACCATGACGGCGTGGATGGACGTGCGACGTCAGTTAATTTCTCACGACCCACCATCACACCCCCGCCTCCTGGCGCTGGCGCCTGAGATGCGGTGGCATGGTTTCGTAGACGCCCTCGAACATGTCGCGCGTGGAGGGTTTGCCGCCCGAATGCAGCGTGCCGTGGCTCTCTGCCTCCTTTTGGGCGGCGATGACGCTGTCCATCACTTCTGCCTCCGCCTGTTTGTGGCGCTCGTCGCTCCACAGCCCTTTGACGATGAGATGGTTCTTCAGCCGGATGACAGGATCGCCGAGCGGCCAAGCATCCGATTCGGTCTTTGCACGGTAAGCGGACGGGTCGTCGGAGGTGGAGTGTGCGCCGACGCGGTAAGTGACGTATTCGACAAGCGTCGGACCCAGATTGCGACGCGCCCGCTCGACCGCCCATTTCGCCACCGCATGGACGGCCAGATAGTCATTGCCGTCGACCCTGAGCGACGGCAGGCCGAAGCCAAGGCCTCTCGCAGCAAACGTGCCGGAACCACCACGCGCGATACCCTGGAAGGTGGAAATCGCCCACTGGTTGTTGACGATGTTGAGCACGACGGGCGCCTGATAGGTGGAAGCGAAGACCAGTGCTGCGTGGAAATCACTCTCTGCCGTAGAGCCGTCGCCGATCCAACCTGCGGCAATCCTGGTGTCACGCTTGATGGCGGACGCCATCGCCCACCCGACAGCCTGGATGAACTGTGTGCCGAGATTGCCGGAGATGGAGAAGAAGCCATGCTCCTTCGACGAATACATGATCGGCAACTGCCGGCCCTTCAGCGGATCGGCTTCGTTGGAATAGATCTGGTTCATCATGTCGACCATCGGATAGCCGCCGGCGATCAGAAGACCGGCCTGCCGATAGGTCGGGAAGTTCATGTCGCCCGGCTCCATCGCCTTGCGAAACGCACAGGAGACCGCCTCCTCGCCCATATGCTGCATGTAGAACGAGGTCTTGCCTTGGCGCTGCGCCGTCTGCATGCGGGCATCGAAGGCGCGCAGGGTCATCATGTCGCGCAGGCCGTCGCGCAGTTCCTCGTCGGTGAGGCTTCCCGCCCACGGGCCGACAGCCTCGCCCTTGCGATTGAGCACGCGAATGATCGAGAAGGCGAGATCGCGGATATCGCGAGGATCGACATCGACTGGGGGCCGCTCGACGGTCCCAGCCTGCGGTATCTTCACCGAAGAGAAGTCAGGCTGATCGCCGGGCCTGACCGAAGGCTCCGGCACATGCAGTTGAAGCGGCCCGTTTCCGGTTGAACTTCCGGCCATCAGCACCTCCCGTTCGATGTCCTTGTCGAACGGTAGAGGCGATTGCGCGCGAAATCCATGCCCGCGCGCAATCTGTTCAAAGCATCAGGCCTCGTGGAGCGCCTCGGCGGCAGCCCGGCCTCGCTTGGACAGCTTGGTCCAGAGGATGGGGCCGGCAACGGCAGCGATGGCGACAGCGTAGATCGTCAGGGCGATCCAAGAGGTGAAGAGAAACGTGAAATCACCCTGATTGATCATCAATCCACGGCGCAATTGCTCTTCGGCCAGTGGCCCGAGAATGGCGCCGACGAGAACCGGCGCCAGCGGATAGTCGAACCGCCGCATGATGAAGCCGAGTATGCCGAAAACGAGCAGCAGAATGAGGGCGAAGGCCGAACCTTGGGCGCCGACGATGCCGAGCGAGGCGAAGGTCATGATGCCCGCATAGAGCCAGGGGCGCGGGATCGTCAGGAGCTTTACCCAAAGGCCGACGAACGGCAGATTGAGCACCACGAGCATCAGATTGGCAATGAAGAGACTTGCGATGAGACCCCAGACGAGCTGCGGGTTGCTGGTAAAGAGCAGCGGACCCGGCTGCAGACCGTATTGCTGGAAGCCGGCGAGCATGACGGCGGCGGTCGCCGAGGTCGGCAGGCCGAGCGTCAGAAGCGGGATGAGCGTTCCGGCAGCGGAAGCATTGTTTGCAGCCTCCGGCCCCGCAACGCCTTCGATTGCGCCCCTTCCGCTGTCGAATTCCTCGCGCGCGACGCCTTTCGCAGTGCGGCGCTCGGTCGAATAGGACAGGAAAGTTGGAATTTCCGCGCCGCCGGTCGGCAGCGGGCCGAACAGGAAGCCAAGGCCCGTGCCCCGCAGGAACGGCTTGAGGCAGCGCTTCAGCTCGGCAAGGCTCAGCCAGACGGAGCCTTTGACGGCCTGGAGCTTCTCGTTGATCGTGCTCGCCTGCGACGCGATGAACAGCGTCTCGCCAATGGCGAACAGGCCGACCGCAATGATGGCGATATCGATGTTGTCACGCAGTTCCGGCACGCCGAAGGACAGACGCGCCTGGCCAGTCAGGCTGTCGATGCCGACGAGTCCGATGGACAGGCCGATGAAGAGCGCCGTCAGGCCGCGGATGATCGATCCGCCGAAGGCTGCCGAAACCGTAAGGAACGACAGCACCATCAGCGCGAAATATTCCGCCGGGCCAAAGGAGAGCGCCACCTTGACCATCAGCGGCGCGATGATCGCGAGGCCGATCGTGGCACAGGTGCCGCCGAAGAAGGAGCCGATGGCTGCAGCGCCGAGCGCTTTACCACCGCGCCCGTCCTTCGCCATCTTGTTTCCCTCGAGCGCCGTCATGATCGACGCGGTCTCGCCGGGGGTGTTCAGAAGGATTGAAGAAATCGCCCCGCCATACATGCCGCCATAATAGATGCCGGCGAACATGATCATGGAGCCGGTGGCCCCGAATGACAGCGAAACGGGCAGAAGAAGGGCGACGGTCAGTGCCGGTCCGAGGCCCGGCAGAACACCGACGGCCGTGCCGAGCAGAACGCCGAGCAGCGCAAAGCCGAGATTGGCGGGCTGGGCTGCGACGAGCAAACCATCGAAAAGAAGCGTGAACGTATCCATAACCGTCGGAATACTCTCGTTTGGGCCGCGACCGCCGGCTCAAGCCTGAAATTCAGAGGCTTTGTGCTGCGAGCCGCAATTCTGCGAAGGCGGAAACGCCAACTCTAACGAAACAGCGCGTTAAGATACGGCTCGATCAGCCCGGCCGGCAGCGACAGCCCGAGACCCTGGCGAAAGAGCACGTAAAGCAAGGCGGAGATCACCACGCCGACGAACACGGTCAGGACCACCGGCTTGCGGCCGAAACCGCGCGCGGCACCCCCGAACAGGACCCCGGACGCGATGATGAAACCGGCGCCCGCATAGAGCAGCGCGGTCATGCCGGCGAGTGCTCCGATGATCCAGATCACCGGAACCCAGTTCAGCGCTTCACGCTCGGGAAAATCACCGCGCCGCGCCATCACGACTGTCAGCACGCCGAAAACGGCGATGCCGACAGCGACGATGTAAGGAAAAATCTCCGGCCCGATCTGCGCATAGCTGCGCCGCTCGGGATAGGAGGAAGCGTCGAGCGCGATCAGGGCGGAGAATAGAAACAGCCCGATTGCGATCGCCAATCCGCCGAGGTCGAACTTGCGACGGGCCGCCTCGTCGGGCCGGCGCATGTCGGCCCCGCCCTGTTCGTGCGTCGCCATCTTACTGGCTGATGCCGAGGTCGGAGAGGATGGCAGTCGTCGCCTCGATCTCCTGGTTCAGGTAGGTCTGGAACTCTTCGCCGTCGAGATAGGTGTTCACCCAGCCGCGTGTTTCGAGTTCGGTGGCCCATGCTTCGGATTCCGACATCGTCCGGATCGTGTCGGTCAGTGTCTGGCGCTCTTCATCCGAAATGTCCGGGGCGGCTGCGATCATGCGCCAGTTCTGGACGTCGAGGTCGAAGCCCTGCTCGGCAAAGGTCGGCGCGTCGACATAGTCCTGCCGCTCCGGAGCGGTGATTGCGATCACCTTCACTTCGCCGGCTTCGATCTGCGATGCGAACTCGCTGTAACCGGAAATGCCAACGGTGACCTGGCCGCCGAGGATTGCCGCAAGCGCTTCGCCGCCACCGGAGAACGGGATGTAGTTCAAGGCGCGCGGGTCGACATCGGCTGCTTGGGCGAAGAGGCCGGCCGCGATGTGGTCGACGCCACCGGCGGAACCACCGCCCCAGGTGACGGAGCCTGGATCGGCGCGCATGGCTTCGGCCAGCTCTTCGGCATTGTCGATTTCGCTGTCAGCCGGTGCGATGACGACGACATACTCGCCGGTCAGACGGGCGATCGGCGTGACATCGGCAAGCGTGACCGGAGCGGCGTTGGCGATGATGGCGCCAACCATGACGTAACCGCCGACGATCGTTGCCGTCGGGTCGCCTGCCGAGCGGTTGACGAATTGTTGGAGACCGATCGTGCCACCGGCACCGGCAACGTTTTCGACCTGGATGTTGGACGCAAGACCTTCAGCCTGGAGCACCGACTGGATCGAGCGGGCCGTCTGGTCCCAGCCACCGCCTGGCGCTGCGGGCGCCATAATCTTCAGTTCGTCCATCTGCGCGAAAGCGGATGTGCTGGTGAGCAGTGCCGCGAAAGCAGCAGCGAATACGGATTTCTTCAAGATGACCTCCCAAATGTTCTGTTTCGGACGCCATGCGGCGTCGCTTCGAACGGCTGGAAGGGCAATGAAACTGTCAAGGAGCGGTCGCTGAGCAACCTCCTCCCAAGGATCGTTGAGGCCCTCCCAGACCCGATCACGGCAGAAGTTAACACGCCAACCTGTCGTCCACCTGTCAGCCATGTTCCTGCTTGATCATGGAGGCGAGACGATGCCGCGCCAGGTCTCCAGAAAGCGCGCGCGCCGCTGCTGGTCGAGCGCGACCATGAGCGCCGGGCCGAGCGCGATCGGCTGCACCGCGCCTCGCCCCATCTCGGTAATGTTCGCCGCCGTCCAGATGCCGCGCACGCCACCCCGCACCGCGCCGAGCGCCGTCGGTCCCGCTGCCACCGCCTGGCCCTCGTCGGAAAGGAGAAAATCGAGAAAGAGCCTCGCCGTTTCGGCATTCGGCGCATCCCGTGCGATCACCGCGCTGCGGGTCAGCACCAGCACGTAATCATCGGGCACGATGATCTGGATGTTCGCGCCCTCCGCCTGCCGAGCAAACGCGTAGGAGCCCAGCACATTGTAGGCGATCGCCAGTTCGCCGGCGTCGACCCGATCGAGAATATCGGGGCTCGATCCGCTGAGCACGGCGCCCGTGCGCCCGAAGGCAGAAGCGAGGCGCCAGAACTGCGATGAAATCAGTTGATCCTGCACGGCGAGCAGGTAGCCGACCCCGCTCGTTGCGATGTCGTAGGTCGCGACCTTTCCCGTCAGGCGCGCGACATTGCCTTCCAGAAACTCCGCAAGCGCCAGATGCGTGCGCGGCGCTTCATCCTGCGAGACGAGATCGGGATTGTAGACGATCACTGCGGGCTCGAAGGTAAACCCGAAAACCTCGTTCCGCCACGTCGCCCAATCCGGCATCGACGCCACCGTGGGATCATGCCTCAATACGTGCCCATCGTTGGCAAGCTTCACCTGCAGATCGGACGAAGAGCTGATCATAAGATCAGCCGGGGGATCGAGCGTACCGGCAAGATAATTCTCGTACATCAACAGCGTGTCGGTCTCGTCGTAACGGACAGCGACGTCAGGATAGCGCTCCTGGAAGGCCTCGACGAACAGCGTGAAGAGCCGCGTATCCGTCGTTCCAACGATCGTCAGCGTTGCGAGTTCGACAGATCTTGCGGGAAACAAAAGAGGCTCGGCAGCGGCTTGGTGCGACGGCATGAACCATGCGCCGACCAGAAGCGCGATCGCCGCAGGGATCGCCCCTCGTCCCGCGCGACCCTCCCGGCGATCGCTTCCGCGCCCAAAAAGGGGCAGGCATATCTCGGCAACAAGTCCACCACCTGCACGGTCCTTCAGTGTGAAGCGCCCGCGATGCGCCTCGGCCACGCGGCGCACGATCGCAAGGCCCAGCCCTGAACCCGGCTGATCGCCGGCGCTCGCACCGCGGCGAAAGCGCTCCATCACGGCCTCCTTCTCCACATCGGGGATACCAGGCCCCCGATCGAGAACCGACAATTTGAGCACGTCACCGTTTTCTTCCTGTGCGCGTTCCACGCGGATGATCACGTCGCCCTGCGAATAGGCGAGCGCGTTGTCGACCACGTTCTTCAGCATCTCGCGCATGACGACGCGATCGGCGGGAAAGCCGATCTCCGCCACATCGGCTTCCATCTCGACGCTGATGCGCATCAATTGGTCCGGATCGAGCCGCTGCGCCACTTCGTTGACCAGCGCACCGATAGCCGTCACCTGCACGTCGCGCATATCGAGACGATGCGAGACCGTCGCATCCATCAGCAACTGGGTCACAAGCTGGCTCGATTGCACGGCACCTTGATGGATCCGCTCGACACGGGCCCGCATGGCATCCGGATCCGTTTCGTCCATGGCGACCTCCGCCTGTGCGCGCAGCGATGCGAGCGGCGTACGCACCTGGTGGGCCGCCTCCGCCACCAATTCGCTGAGACGCACCATCGACTGGTTCAGCCGTGCCATGAATTCGTTCAGCGCCCCGACAACGTGGCGCACCTCCACCGGCACCGGAATGTCCACCGGCGAGAGATCGTCGGGCGAGCGGGCGCGCAATTCACGTTCCAGCGTGAGCAGCGGCGCAAAAGTCCGCCGGATGAGATACCAGACGAGCCATGCGGCGAGCAGGGTCAGCACCAAGAGCGGCACCAGCGCGTTGTTGACGATCTCGCGCGACAGCGTTTCGCGCGCACCTTGCGTTTCGGCGACACGAATCGTGACCCAGCCGGTTCCGTCCGCCGTCGAAATCAGGCGACCGACGCTTGCAACCCGCACGACTTCGCCGCCATAGCGCACGTCATCGAACTCGGCATCGAGCGTTTGCGCAAGCGGCATATCGGCAGCAAGATCGTCATAGCCGGTGACGAGCGAGCCATCCGGCGCGCGCACCGAATAGAACACGCGGTCGTCGCCCGACACCATCGCGAAGGACGCATAAGGGAGCTCCACCGTCACGTCGCCGTCCTCGATCTGCACCGCGCCGGCGATGGTGAGCGCGGAGGCCGCGAGCAGCCGGTCGAAGGCGCGATCGGAAGCGCGCTCGGCGTAGTCCCTGATAAACACCACGAGCATGAGGGCGGCGGCCACGAGGAGGATCGCGGCAAGCGCGGTGATCCGACGGCGGATGGAGAAGCTGTCAGCGTGCATCTGCCGGCCGAGCCTCCGCATCGGCCCTGGCAAGATACCCGATGCCGCGCACCGTCAGGATCGACACGCCGGAATTCTCGATCTTGCGGCGCAGGCGCGACACGTAGAGTTCGAGCGCATTGACGGCGACATCCTCGTCGATCGAAAAGAGCTGCTGCATCAAGCGCTCCTTCGCAACCACCTGGCCGGCGCGCGACAACAAAATCTCCAGAAGCCGAAACTCCCGTCTCCCGATCTCGACCGGCACGCCTGCGATCGTGATCGAGTGCGCCGCGGTTTCCATCACAAGATCGCCGAGCACCATGCGGCTGGTTACGTGCCCCGTCGGCCGGCGCATGAGCGCGCGCAAGCGTGCTTCCAACTCGCGCAGATCGAACGGTTTGACGAGATAATCGTCGGCCCCCATGTCGAGCAGACTGACGCGGTCGTCGATTTCCGAGCGCGCCGTGACGACGAGCACTGGCGTATCGTCGCCGCCGCTGCGCAGCGCCGATATCACCGAAATCCCGTCGCGCTGCGGCAGCATGAGATCGAGGACGATGGCATCGAACGACGCATCGCGCGCAAAAGCAAGCGCTGCTTCTCCGTCGCGCACCCAATCCACCGAATGGCCGGAGCGTTTGAGCCGTCCTTCCACCGCTTCGCCCAGATCGCGATTGTCTTCGACCAGCAGAATGCGCATCGGCCTGAATGATCCCCCTTGGCGCTGCGGCACTCGCAGCGTGGCGGATTTTCAAGCCGAAGCCCGCAAAAAGCAATTCCAACCTGGGGGATAGATCAGGGGTGACAACCGATCAGAACTGAACGCGAAATGCGCGGTCGGGATCGGCCTTCAGCCCATAGACTGAGTGATATTCGAGCGCTTTGGTGACGACTGCCGGATCGCCCTCGAGCTGGTCAGGCTGCAGCAATTCACCGATGGTGAATTCGAAAGTCTGGCTCTTCTTGTTGAGGAGCTCGTGAAAGACCGTCATGTCGCGCAGCTCTGTCGACCATTTCGACAGCCAGTAGAACAGGCCGGAATTGCGCGCCGTCATGTGGACCGGCAGGATCGGCAGCCCGTATTTGCGCGACAGCGAAATCGCCGAAGACTTCCACGGCCGCTCGTTGAGCGTGCCATTGGCCCAATAGGCAATGCGGCCCGACGGAAACAGCACCGTCGCTTTTTCTTCCTTCACGGCGCGCGTCGTCAGCTGCAGCGTTTCGCGCGCTTTCAACTTGCTCTTGTGCTCTTCACGCCACTCGACCGGGATGACCATCTCCACGAAGCGTGGGTTGACGCGAATGGCATCGCGATTGGCAAAGAACATCATGTCCGGACGACGGTTCTTCAGAAGGTCGAAGACGGCGATGCCGTCGGCAATCCCGGTCGGGTGGTTCGACACCATGATGAAGCCGCCCTTTTCAGGGATGCGCTCGCCGCGGTTCACCTCGACATTCAGGTTTAACTGAGCGCTGGCATATTCGAACGCCTGGAAGCCTGGCATGTTGGCGACGGCGTCTGCAAACTGCAGCGCCTTGCCGTAGTGCAGCGCGCTGTAGAGGAATGGCCGCATCACCGGCCAGAGAGGATGATTGACCAGACGCTGCCCGCGCTCGGCGATGAGCTCATCGACAATATGGCCGGGGCGGCCTTGGGACAGCAGTGCAATGGCATCGACCACGCCGTGAATATCGCGCTTCTGCACCATAAGTGTCCCCGTTATCGCGTCCAACCGGACATCGCATGCTCTTGTAAAGACAGCATGACAGCCCCTTTTCCGACATCACTCACTAACATCGTAACCCTTATATAACCATTGTCGCAGAGGCTTCGAGGAAAGCCACTGGATATCAAATGACGTTTCTCGGGCGTAACGTAGCGTGACAACCGACCTGCTCCCTGCCGCACCGGATGTGATGATGCAGCGTCAGCGATGGCTTGATGGCCTCAGCATACAGCGGCGTCTGTCAGCGAACACACTTGAGGCTTACGAGCGTGATCTCCGGCAATTCCTCCAATTCATGAGCAGGCACATAGGTTCCATGCCTGCCATCGCCGATCTGGCAAATCTTCGTCCGACAGATCTGCGCGCCTTTCTTTCCAGCCGTCGCCGCGACGGAGCGGGGGCACGCACGCTGGGACGCGGGCTTGCAGGCGTCCGCTCGTTCCTGCGCCATCTGGAACGCGAAGGCCTCGTGAACGCGGCAGGCGCCCGCCATGTACGCGCACCCAAGACCGGGCGAAGCCTGCCGAAGCCCCTGTCGGAAGAGCAGGCCGTCGCCGTCGCGAATCTCGATGATCAGATGTCCGACGAACCCTGGATTGCTGCCCGCAATGCCGCCTTGCTGACGCTGCTCTACGGCTGCGGTCTTCGCATCTCGGAAGCGCTTGCATTGACGCCGGCGTCTATCGGCCCGACCACGACGACGCTGCGCATTGCAGGCAAGGGCGGCAAGACGCGGCTCGTTCCGCTCATGGATGTCGCCAGACAGGCAATCGCCGAGTACCTAAGACTTTGCCCCTATCATCTCGCAGCGCCGGAGCCGCTCTTTCGCGGCACTCGTGGCGGCGCGCTTCATGCGGCAATCATCCAGAAGGAAATGCGCAAGATGCGGTCGGCGCTCGGGCTCCCCGATACGGCGACCCCGCATGCGCTCCGCCACTCCTTCGCCACGCATCTTCTGGCTGGCGGAGGCGATCTCAGGACCATCCAGGAACTTCTCGGGCATGCGAGCCTTTCCACCACCCAGATCTACACCGGCGTCGACAGCGCGCGGCTCCTTGCCGCCTACCGCGCAGCCCACCCGCGCGCCTAGAGCGTCGCCAGGCGAAGTGGGCACCGGTTCAACGTTGGGAAACGCGAGGACGGAGCGGCATTAACGATTTCTTGCGCGGGCGAATGTTATCGCAGAGCGATCAACAGCACCGGGATGTCTCGTGATCGCACGCATCAAAACCGTCACCGAAGAGCATCTGGCGCGCGGCGTCATCGGTTTTCTCGGATTGATCCACCTCATCATGGCGCTGAGCCTCCTCATGGTGCTGGCGACGCTTGAGCGCGCCGATGCGCAGGAGCAGCCAGCCGCATGCGGCGGCGAGAACCTCATCGACCGCATGCGCGCCGAAGACGATCCACGTCTGCCGGCATTGCTGGAAGCGGCAGCGGCGACACCCAATGGTGAAGGCCTGTTGTGGCGTGTCGAGAACGAGGAAGGCGTCGCCTCCTATCTTCTCGGCACCATGCATGTCGCCGATCCGCGCGTGACGGAACTGACCAACACCGTGAGCCAAGCGCTCGACGCATCGGAAACCGTGGTCATCGAAACCGACGAGATCCTCGATCCCGAAGTGGCGCAGGCGGCGCTCATCGCGCGCCCCGAACTGACGATGTTCACCGATGGCCGCACCCTGCGCACCGTGATGAGCGACGAGGATTTCGCTCTTGTCGAAACCCGGCTCGATGAGCTCGGACTGCCGGTCGACGCTCTCGTGCACATGAAACCGTGGATGATCGCCGGTCTCGTTGCGCTTCCGGCCTGCGAACACGCGAGAAAAGCCGAGGGTGCCGCCTTCCTCGACCAGATGCTCGCGGAACAGGCGCTGGCAGACGGCAAGGCCGTCGACGGACTTGAAACCATTGCCGAGCAGCTTGACGCCATGGCCAGCCTGTCGCTCGAATTTCATGTGCGCGGTCTGGTGGAAACGCTGTCGCTCGGGCCCCTGCTCGAGGACGTCACGGCGACGATGACGGATCTCTACGTCGCGGGCGAAACCGGCATGATCATGCCGATGCTCCGCGAGGCTGCTCCTGAGGGTCATGAGAGAGACGCACAGGGCTATGCCGATTTCGAAGAGCGGATCGTCCTTGCCCGCAATCGCATCATGGCGGAACGCGCCGAACCGTTCCTGGATGAAGGCCACGCCTTTATCGCGGTCGGTGCGCTGCACCTGCCCGGCGACGAAGGCGTTATCGAACTGTTGCGCGATGCCGGCTATTCGGTCGAACGGGCCGATTGAAACGGCGGCCGGTCAGCCGCTGCTCCCTTGTCATGCTCGAAGCCTAGTTGGTCGTCTGACCTTCCCGCGCGATGAACTGGCCGCCGAGATACACATCCTGACCGCCGCGCGTTCCGTTTGCCTGGAACACGCCACCGACGGCATCCGCGTTCTGCCCCAGGAACGACCCGGTCACTGCAGAATCCGTGAAGCTTGCAACGGGTGTCGCCCCCTGCAGCATGGTCACCGATCCACCATCGAAATGCTGGCCGCTGATCTGCGAGCCATCCAGCCGCAGCGAGAAGTCTGCTGCCTGTTGCGCCCCGAAGCGACGCAGATTGGTGATCTCGCCATCCACCGTCCCGGCACCGAAATCAGCGACCATGCGTACATCGCCACCGTAATCGACCTGGCTGTTGGACACGCCCGTGCCCGTCGCCACGCGCACGTAAGCGGCACCCTTGTCGGCATTGCCAGTATCGGTTCCGATGAAGGTTGCGACGCCCGTGCGGCTCGCCACGGTGGAAGCAGGCGCAAAATCGCCGCCATAGAAGATGCTGATCGTGTCGATCGGTTGGGTGACGTCGATGCGATCCTGATGATGATCGATCGTAAAGAATTCGTCCGTACCATCTTGGTCGGCATCATAATACGTCACCATCACATCGGCGACCGAAGTGCCGGAAACTCCCATAAATTCCGACTGTAGAGCGTTTGTCGTCGTGATGCCCCGCGCGTCGGTTTGCGCTTCCGCAGTAACTCCCGGAACAGCCGAACCATCGCGGTATCGGCCTCCAGTCGCTACTACGACTGACCCGCCTGCCTGCTTCGCGGTGGACAGATCAGCCGTGCCTTCGATCGGAGCACTCGAGGTCACGAGATCGCCGGTTGGCACATAGGCGAACTTGCCCTGCTCATAGATCGGAACCGGTGTAGGAATCGGCTGCTGCGCGCGCGCAAACTTGGTCGAAACGCCGCGAATGGCGCTGCCGGTTCCACCTCCTGCGCCGCCACCTGCGCCACCACCGCCGGGCGTGCCGCCGGCACCGGCGCCTGGCCCGATCGATCCGGTCGTGGTCGAACCACCGCACGCGGCAAGCGCCAGCACCGGCGCCAGCGCAAGCACTGGCAGAATTTTCATGGTCATTGTCTGTCGTCCCCAGCCCATATGTTGAGACGCGCGCCGCCTGGTTCAGGTTCGGCGCACGCTTTGCGGGACTAGACAGACGACAGAGCGTGCACGGGTACAATCACCCGTACAGGTGAGAAAGCGGCGTCTCTTGGAAGACGCCGCTCTCGATACTTTTACATATGGATGGGCTTGAAGAAGGTGGCGAGCGCGGCTTCCTTGACCGCCTCCGACAAGGTCGGGTGGGCATGGCAGGTGCGCGCAAGATCTTCCGCCGATCCGCCGAACTCCATCAGCACGGCTGCCTCATGGATGAGATCACCCGCACCGGCGCCGACGATGTGCACGCCAAGCACCCGGTCGGTGTCCTTGTCGGCGAGGATCTTGACGAAGCCTTCGGTGGCCAGCATCGCGCGGGCACGGCCGTTTGCGGTGAAGGGGAACTTGCCGGCCTTGTAAGCGACGCCGTCAGCCTTCAGTTGCTCTTCGGTGCGGCCGATGGAGGCGACTTCCGGCTGCGTGTAGACGACGCTCGGAATGACCTCGTAATTCACGTGACCGGCCTGGCCGGCGATGATCTCGGCTACGGCCACGCCTTCGTCTTCGGCCTTGTGGGCAAGCATCGGACCCGCGACGACATCGCCGATCGCGTAAACGCCGGGCACCGAAGTCTGGAAATGCGCATCGATCTGCACGCGACCGCCCTTTTCCATGACTACGCCGGCATCTTCGAGGCCGAGCCCGTCCGTGTAAGGCCGGCGTCCGGTCGCAACGAGCACGATATCCGCGTCCACCGTCTGCGCCTCGCCGCCCTTGGCGGGTTCGAACGTGACGGCAGCACCGGCATCCTTGCGCGTGACGGCCGTTACCTTCTGGCCAAGCTTGAAGTCGAGGCCCTGCTTGGCCAGCATGCGCTGGAACTGCTTGGAGACTTCGCCGTCCATGCCACCGAGGATCGCATCCAGATATTCGACCACGGTGACCTTGGCGCCGAGACGCGCCCAGACCGAGCCGAGTTCGAGACCGATGACGCCGCCGCCGACAACCACCAGGTGGCCGGGCACCTTCTCCAGTTCCAGCGCGCCGGTCGAAGAGACGATGACCTTCTCGTCGAAGGCAACGTCGACGCCGGGAATGCCCGCAACGTCCGAACCGGTGGCGATGACGATGTTCTTCGCCTCGATTTCCTGGCTTTCGCCGCCCTCCGTCGTCACCGACAGCTTGCCTTCGCCGAGCACCTTGCCGGTGCCGACGAGCACGTCGATCTTGTTCTTCTTCATGAGGAAGGAGACGCCATCGACATTGGCCTTAACGACGGCATCCTTGTGCGCCATCATCGCCGGCAGGTTGAGCGTCGGTGTTCCGACCTCGACACCGAGATCGGCATGGCTGTGGCCCGCTTGATGGAACACTTCCGAAGCATGCAGCATCGCCTTGGACGGAATGCAGCCGATGTTCAGGCAGGTGCCGCCAAGCGTCGGGCGCTTCTCCACGATCGCGGTCTTGAGACCAAGCTGCGCAGCCTTCACGGCGCAGACATATCCACCCGGTCCAGAACCGATGACGACGACATCGTAAGCCATTGAATGAAATCCTTTCGTTTTTGAAGACCGGCGGCGCGCGTTCAGCGACCACCGGTGATATCGAGGACGGTACCCGTCGTGTACGAGGCTTCGTCCGAAAGCAGCCAGAGAATTCCGCGCGCGACCTCGTCGGCAGTGCCTTCGCGCTTCATGGGAAGTGCATCACGCACCTGCGCGACGCGGTCGGGCTCGCCACCCGAAGCATGGATATCCGTGTCGATGATACCGGGACGGACGGCATTGACGCGAACTTTTTCGGCCGCGACTTCGAGCGCAAGACCCTTCGTCATGGTCTCGACCGCGGCCTTCGACGCTGCATAATCGACGTACCAGCCGGGGGAGCCAAGGCGTGCGGCTGCCGATGATAGATTGACGATCGCACCGCCCTGCCCGCCATGCCGCGTCGACATGCGCCTAACCGCTTCGCGTGCGCACAGGAAGCTGCCCGTCACATTGATGCGGAACATGCGCTCCAGTCGATCGAGGCTGATCTCGTCGACCCGTGCCATGCGATCGACGACACCGGCATTGTTGACCAGGGCATCGAGCCTGCCGAAACGCCGATCGATCTCCTCGAAAACAGCAAGGATGTCCGCCTCCCGGCCAACGTCCCCCGCCACCGCGAAGGCTTCGCCGCCTGCAGCTTTGATGTCGGCGACCACCCGTTCGGCCGCCTGCTCATCGGAGACGTAGTTGACGGCGACGCGATAGCCGCGTGCTCCCGCAAGACGACAGACGGCAGCGCCGATGCCACGGCTTCCGCCGGTGACGAGCAGTGACGGTGCCTTGCCGTTCATTGCGCTGCCCTTCCTGATCGTCGTGGGCCGCCTGAAGCGTCGGACAGCCCACGGTTTGTCCGCGAACCTTAAAGGTCGAGAACGAGACGTTCCGGATCTTCGAGGCTTTCCTTGACGCGCACGAGGAAAGTGACAGCTTCCTTGCCGTCGACGATGCGGTGATCGTAGGAAAGCGCCAGATACATCATCGGACGGATGACGACCTGGCCGCCGATCGCGACCGGACGCTCCTGGATCTTGTGCATGCCGAGGATGCCCGACTGCGGCGCATTCAGGATCGGCGATGACATCAGCGAGCCGTAGACCCCACCGTTCGAGATGGTGAAGGTGCCGCCCTGCATGTCCGCCATGCCGAGCTTGCCGTCACGTGCTGCAACACCGAGACGACCGATTTCCTGCTCGATCTCGGCAATCGACATCTGGTCCGCATCGCGCACGACCGGCACGACGAGACCCTTGTCGGTGCCGACAGCGACGCCGATGTGGCAGAAATTCTTGAAGACGATGTCATTGCCATCGATCTCGGCGTTGACCGAGGGAATCTCCTTCAGGGCGTGCGTCACGGCCTTGGTGAAGAAGCCCATGAAGCCGAGCTTCACGCCGTGCTTCTTCTCGAAGAGATCCTTGTACTTCTTGCGCAGGTCCATGACCGCCGTCATGTCCACCTCGTTGTAGGTGGTCAGCATGGCAGCGGTGTTCTGCGCATCCTTGAGGCGCTTGGCGATCGTCTGGCGCAGGCGCGTCATCTTCACGCGCTCTTCGCGGGACACGTCGGCTTCGCTGGAAGCAGGGCGCGGCGCCTTCGGTGCTTCTGCAGCCGGTGCGGCCGAGCTGCCCTTGTTGATCGCGTCGATCACGTCGCCCTTGAGAACCTGGCCACGCTTGCCGCTGCCCGAAACCTGATCGGCCGAAACGTTCTTCTCCGCCATCATCTTGGCGGCGGACGGTGCGGGCGGCATGTCGCCGGACTTTGCGGCAGGCTCGGCGGCTGGCTTGGCTGCAGCTGGCTTCGGCGCTTCCGCCTTCGGCTCTTCCGTCTTGGCCGGCTGGGCAGCAGCACCCGATCCGGCGCCGATCTGGCCGAGAAGCGCGTTGACCTCCACGGTGTCACCCGTCTGGGCCAGAATTTCCGTCAGCACGCCGGACGCCGGCGCCGGCACCTCGACCGTCACCTTGTCGGTCTCAAGCTCGACCAGCGGCTCGTCGGCGTTGATGGTGTCGCCAACCTTCTTGAACCAGGTGCCGATCGTGGCTTCGGAGACGGATTCGCCCAATGTCGGGACGCGGATTTCGGTGGCCATGGCTGTCAGCTTTTCCGTTCAATAGGGGATCGAAATGAGAGGCGAGTGACGCCCGGCTCAATCGCCGAGCGCATCTTCGAGGAAGGCGTCGAGCTGCGCCTTGTGCTTGGACATGAGGCCCGTCGCCGGCGAAGCGGCAGCCGGACGGCCCGTGTAGCGCACGCGCTGGTACTTCGCGTCGATATGAGCGAGCACCCACTCGAGATAAGGATCGATGAAGGCCCAGGCGCCCATGTTCTTTGGCTCTTCCTGGCACCACACCATCTCCGCACCCCGGAAGCGCGACAGCTCATTGATGAGCGCCTTGGCCGGGAACGGATAGAGCTGCTCCAGACGCAGAAGGTATATGTCGTCGATGTCGCGTGCTTCGCGTTCTTCGTACAGGTCGTAATAGACCTTGCCGGTGCACATGACGACGCGACGGATCTTGCTGTCCTTCTGCAGCTTGATCTTCTCGTTCTTCAGAACTTCGGCGTCGTCCCACAGCAGGCGGTGGAAGGACGTTTCGCCCGAAAGTTCCGAAAGCGTCGACACAGCACGCTTGTGGCGCAGGAGCGACTTCGGCGTCATCATGATCAACGGCTTGCGGAAGTCACGCTTCATCTGCCGGCGCAGAATGTGGAAGTAGTTAGCCGGCGTCGAGCAGTTCGCGACCTGCATGTTGTCTTCCGCGCACATCTGCAGCCAGCGCTCGAGGCGGGCCGAGGAGTGCTCGGGGCCTTGCCCTTCGTAGCCATGCGGCAGAAGGCATACGAGGCCCGACATGCGCAGCCACTTGCGCTCACCCGACGAGATGAACTGGTCGAAGATGACCTGGGCGCCATTGGCGAAATCGCCGAACTGGGCTTCCCAGAGCGTCAGCGCATTCGGCTCCGACAGCGAGTAGCCATATTCGAAACCGAGTACCGCTTCTTCCGAAAGCATCGAGTTGATGACTTCGTAAAGTTGCTGGCCCTTGGCGAGATTGTTGAGCGAGATGTAGCGGTCTTCGCTCTGCTGGTCGTAAAGCACCGAATGGCGCTGCGAGAAGGTACCACGCTCCACGTCCTGGCCGGACAGCCGGACCGGATGGCCATCGAGCAGCAGCGAGCCAAAGGCGAGCGCTTCGCCGGTCGCCCAGTCGATGCCTTCACCGCTTTCGATCATCTGCGAGCGGTTCGCGAGGAAACGCTGAATGGTGCGGTGCGTCTCGAAGCCTTCCGGGACTTCGCACAGCTTGCGGCCGATGTCCTTCAGCGTCTTCATCGGAACGGCGGTCTTGCCGCGGCGCTGCTCGTCCTGATTGTCGGCAACGCGCATGCCCGACCAGACGCCGTCCAGCCAGTCGGCCTTATTGGGCTTGTAGGACTGGCCGCTCTCGAATTCCTGTTCGAGATGCGCACGCCAGTCGGCCTTCATCTTCTCGAACGTACCGAGATCGATGTGGCCTTCCTCGATCAGCTTCTTGGAGTAGATCTGCACCACGGTCTCGTGGCTGCGGATCTTCTTGTACATCTTCGGCTGCGTGAATGCCGGCTCGTCGCCTTCGTTGTGGCCGAAGCGGCGGTAGCAGAACATGTCGATGACGACCGGCTTGTGGAACGTCATGCGGAATTCCGCAGCGATCTTCGCCGCGTAGACGACGGCTTCTGGATCGTCGCCATTCACGTGCAGGATCGGCGCCTCGATCATCTTGGCGACGTCGGACGGATAAGGCGAGGAGCGCGAGAAGCGTGGGTTTGTCGTGAAGCCGATCTGGTTGTTCACGATGAAATGCAGCGTCCCGGCAACGCGGTGGCCGCGAAGACCCGAAAGGCCGAAGCACTCGGCAACGACGCCCTGGCCCGCAAAGGCCGCATCGCCATGCAGAAGCAGCGGCAGAACCTGCGCCCGTGTCTCAAGCGGCACGATCTCGTCGCGCGGCGAGCCGGAAAGAATGTCCTGCTTGGCACGCGCCTTGCCCATGACGACCGGGTTGACGATTTCCAGGTGCGACGGGTTGGCCGTCAGCGACAGGTGCACTTTGTTGCCGTCGAATTCGCGGTCCGACGAGGCACCGAGGTGGTACTTCACGTCGCCGGAACCTTCCACGTCGTCAGGCGCGAACGAACCGCCCTTGAACTCGTGGAAGATCGCGCGGTGCGGCTTCGCCATCACCTGGCTCAGCACGTTGAGACGGCCGCGGTGCGGCATGCCGAGAACGATTTCCTTGAGCCCAAGCTGGCCACCGCGCTTGATGATCTGCTCGAGCGCAGGAATGAGCGCTTCGCCGCCATCGAGGCCAAAGCGCTTCGTGCCCTTGTACTTCACGTCGATGAACTGCTCGAAGCCCTCGGCCTCGATCAACTTCTGCAGGATCGCCCGCTTGCCGTTCGCAGTGAACTCGACACCTTTGTCCGGCCCTTCGATGCGGGCCTGGATCCAGGATTTCTCTTCCGGATTGGAGATGTGCATGAACTCCACGCCGATCGTGGAGCAATAGGTGCGCTTCAGGATGTCCAGCATCTCGCGCACGGTCGCATATTCGAGACCGAGCACGTTATCGAGGAAGATCTTGCGGTCCATGTCTGCCTCGGTGAACCCATAGGCCTCCGGCGACAGCTCGTTGTAATCTTCCTTTTCCTCTTCGATGCCGAGCGGATCGAGCTTGGCGTGAAGGTGGCCGCGCATGCGGTAGGCGCGGATCATCATGATGGCGCGGACGGAATCGCGCGTCGCGCGCAGCACTTCCTCGCTGGTCATCTGCGCCTGCTGGCCGGCCGCTGCAGGCGCCGCCGACGCAGAACCCTTCGTGGAAATCTTCTTCTCGAAGTGCTTCTCGACGCGGCCCCAGTCGCCATCCATGGCCGACACCAGCTCGCCATTGGCGTGGATCGGCCAGTTCTTCTGCTTCCAAGAGGCGCCGTCCGCGGCCTTGCGGGCGATATCGGGCTCGTCTTTCAGCTGACCGAAAAAGGCCTGCCACTCGCCATCCACGCTGGCTGGATCATCCTGGTAGCGAGCGTAGAGTTCCTCGATGTAGGCGGCGTTCGCGCCATAGAGGAACGACGTGGACTGAAAGAAATCGTTGGCGTCTTGCCTGGCCATCGGTGCCTGCGGAGGATCGCTCCGCCTCCTTCGTTGATTCGGGTGCTGCCGCTCTTTCGAAAGCGGCCCCGTTCTGTGCGACGAATGTGCCCGTCGCGGGGCGGGTGACCGGATTTCTGGTGAACCCGGGCACCCTTGCTTAAAAGTCAGCCCTTGAGGACTTCGACCAGCGTCTTGCCGAGCTGTGCCGGCGAAGGAGAGACGCGGATGCCGGCCGATTCCATGGCCGCGATCTTGTCTTCTGCTCCGCCCTTGCCGCCGGAAATCACGGCGCCGGCATGGCCCATTGTGCGTCCGGGCGGCGCCGTGCGGCCGGCGATGAAGCCGACCATCGGCTTCTTGCGGCCCTTGGCGGCTTCGTCCTTCAGGAACTGGGCGGCTTCTTCTTCGGCCGAACCGCCGATTTCACCGATCATGATGATGGATTCGGTGGCGTCGTCGGCGAGGAACATCTCGAGCACGTCGATGAACTCGGTGCCCTTGACGGGGTCACCGCCGATGCCCACAGCCGTCGTCTGGCCGAGGCCTTCGTTGGATGTCTGGAACACGGCTTCATAGGTCAGCGTGCCCGAGCGCGACAGGATGCCGACGGAGCCCTTCTTGAAGATGGAGCCCGGCATGATGCCGATCTTGCACTCTTCCGGCGTGAGAACGCCGGGGCAGTTCGGGCCAATCAGGCGCGACGAGGAGCGGTCGAGCCGCGCCTTCACCTTCACCATGTCGGAAACCGGGATGCCTTCCGTAATGCAGACGATCAGCGGAATTTCGGCATCGATCGCTTCGATGATCGCTTCTGCTGCGCCTGCCGGCGGAACGTAGATGACCGATGCGTTGGCGCCGGTGCGTTCCTTGCCTTCGGCGACCGAAGCGAAGATCGGCAGGTCGCGCGAGCCGCCGTTCACTGCGCCGGTCCAGGTTTCACCACCCTTCTTGGGGTGAATGCCGCCGACCATCTTGGTGTCGTGGTAGGCCAGCGCCTGTTCCGTGTGAAACGTGCCGGTCTTGCCGGTCAGGCCCTGAACGAGGACCTTCGTGTCTTTGTTGACGAGAATGGACATCAATCCTGATCCTTCAATCCGTTAGCCGTTGACCGCCGCAACGATCTTCTTCGCTGCGTCGTCGAGATCGTCGGCAGCCGTGATGGCCAGTCCGGACTCGTTGAGGATTTTCTTGCCAAGCTCGACATTGGTGCCTTCGAGGCGCACGACGAGCGGCACCTTGAGACCAACTTCCTTGACGGCTGCAACGACACCCTCGGCGATGACGTCGCACTTCATGATGCCGCCGAAGATGTTGACGAGGATGCCTTCGACGCGCGGATCAGCCGTGATGATCTTGAAGGCCGCGGCGACCTTTTCCTTGGAAGCGCCGCCACCGACGTCGCAGAAGTTAGCCGGCTCTTTACCGTAAAGCTTGATGATGTCCATCGTCGCCATGGCGAGACCGGCGCCGTTGACCATGCAGCCGATATTGCCGTCGAGCGCCACATAGGCGAGGTCCCATTTCGAGGCCTCGATTTCCTTGGCGTCTTCCTCGGTCTCGTCGCGCAGCTCGCGGATGTCGTCGTGGCGGAAGAGCGCATTGCCGTCGAACGACACCTTGGCATCCAGGACGCGCAGGCGGCCGTTCTTCATGACGATGAGCGGGTTCACCTCGAGAAGGCTCATGTCCTTCTCCATGAACGCCTTGTAGAGGATCGGGAAGAGCGCCATGCCATCGGCGCGCGCCTCGTCCTTCAGCTCCAGCGCATCGCACAGCTTCGCGGAATCCGCATCCGTCACGCCCTGCTCGGGATCGATCGCGACATTGACGATCTTCTCCGGCGTTTCTTCGGCGACGGCCTCAATGTCCATTCCGCCTTCGGTCGAAACGACGAAGGCAGGCCGGCCAACCGAACGGTCGACCAGGATCGAGAGGTAAAGCTCGCGCTCGATGTCGGCACCATCTTCGATGTAGAGGCGGTTGACGACCTTGCCGGCCGGGCCGGTCTGCTTCGTCACCAGTGTGTTGCCGAGCATTTCCTTGGCGAAAGCGACGACTTCTTCCGTCGACTTCGCAAGGCGAACGCCGCCCTTGGCGTCAGGGCCGAGTTCTTTGAACTTGCCCTTGCCGCGGCCGCCGGCATGGATCTGGCTCTTCACCACATAGAGCGGTCCGGGCAGCTTGGCTGCCCATTCTTCCGCCTGCTCAGGGGAGTAGACGGCGACCCCTTCGGCGATCGGCGCACCGAATGTGCCGAGGAGGCGCTTGGCCTGATACTCGTGGATATTCATGAGAGGGTTCCTGTGGTTTCAGGTTGCCAGATCGGACGGAAGCCAAATCAAGCGAGGGAGGGAGCGATCTTGCGGCAGGCTTCGCACAGGCCGGCAACGGACTCGACGGACTTGTCAAAGGCCTTCTGCTCGGCGGAATTCAGTTCGATCTCGATGATACGCTCGATACCCTCGGCGCCGATGACAGTCGGCACGCCGACATACATGTCGTTCACGCCGTACTGGCCGGAGAGATACGCAGCGCAAGGTAGGACGCGCTTCTTGTCCTTGAGGTAGGATTCCGCCATCACGACCGCAGACGCAGCCGGCGCATAATAGGCCGAACCGGTCTTGAGCAGGCCGACGATCTCGGCACCACCGTCACGGGTACGCTGGATGATTTCTTCCAGGCGATCCTTGGTGACCCAACCCATGTCGACGAGGTCCGTCAGCGGAATGCCGGCAACGGTGGAGTAGCGCGCGAGCGGCACCATCGTGTCGCCGTGGCCGCCGAGCACGAAGGCCGTGACGTCTTCGACCGAGACCTTGAACTCCTCGGCGAGGAAGTAACGGAAGCGCGACGAGTCCAGAACGCCGGCCATGCCGACGACCTTGTTCTTCGGCATGCCGGAGAATTTCTGCAGGGCCCAGACCATCGCGTCGAGCGGGTTGGTGATGCAGATGACGAAGGCGTCAGGCGCGTATTTCGCGATGCCGGCGCCGACCTGCTCCATGACCTTGAGGTTGATTTCCAGAAGATCGTCGCGGCTCATGCCGGGCTTGCGCGGCACACCTGCGGTGACGATGCACACATCGGCACCTTCGATCGCAGAATAGTCGTTCGCGCCCTTGAGCCTGACGTCGAAGCCATCGACCGGCGAGCTTTCGGCGATGTCGAGCGCCTTGCCCTGCGGCGTGCCTTCGGCGATGTCGAACAACACGACGTCCCCGAGTTCCTTGAGGCCGATCAGATGGGCAAGCGTGCCGCCGATCATGCCGGAACCGATGAGAGCGATCTTGTTACGCGCCATGTATGGAAATCCCCTGTCTGTGGAGCCATAGGGGAGCCCTGAAGCTCCCCAGAAAAGTCGCCCCGGGGATAGACGGATGAGGCAAAAATGGCAACCAAAACTTTGGCGCCCAACGATTTCAAACGGTTATATACTCGCTGATTTACGTAAGGGTAAGAGTTTTTACGCAGCTCGTGCGTTTCGCTCACGACTTTCTTTCAGGTAGTCTACACTTTGCATCTCGATCAGCCGGGATGCCGTGCGGGCAAACTCGAAGCCCTCCGTCCCGTCCTTGGCAGCATAAAGAGCGTCTGGTTCCGCCGCTGCCGAGACGACGAGCCGTGATTTCATGTCGTAGAGCGTATCGATCAGCATGATGAAGCGTTTGGCTTCGTTGCGCTCCGCGCGCTTGAGCACCGGCACATGGCTGACGAAGATCGTTTCGTATCGGTCGGCGATGGCGCGATAATCCGACGCCCCGAGCGGATTTCGGCACAGGTCGTCGAAGCTGAACCGGGCAGCACCATTAGCCGCGGCCGGCACCAGAATTTCCCGACCGCGATGCTTGATCCTCTCGGGCTGCACGGTCAAACCATCGACCTGCTCGGCCCATGCTTGATCGAACATCTCGTCGGCATCCGCATCGAGCGGCGTCATGTAGACCGGCCGGCGCGTCAGCTTGAGCAGCCGATAATCGGTATCGCCATCGAGATCGAAAAGTTCGACCCTCGTCTTCAAGAGATCGACGAAGGGCAGGAACAGATCGCGGTTGAGGCCCTCACGGTAAAGATCATCCGGATGCACGTTCGATGTGGTCACCAGCACGGTACCGAGCTTGAACAATTGCTCGAACAGCCGCGCCAGGATCATCGCATCCGCGATGTCGGTGACGGAGAATTCGTCGAAGCAGAGAACCCAGGCCTCCTCGTGGATAGCGCGCGCCACAGGCGGGATCGGATCGTCTTCCTTGACCTCGCCGCGCTTCAGCGCCGCTCGATGCGCCTGGATCCGTCCATGCACATCCGACATGAAATCGTGGAAATGCACCCGCCGCTTGCGCCGCACCGGCAGCGTTGCGAGGAAAAGATCCATCATCATTGTCTTGCCGCGACCGACGCCGCCAAAGACATAGAGCCCTTTTGGAAAATCCTGTACGGGCCTGCGCTTGGCGAACAACCAGCCCAGCGCGCTGGATTTCGTCGAAACCCGCTTTTCCCGAACCTCGGTCAAGACGCGATCAAGGGCGCGCGCCAACTTCTCCTGGCGCGCGTCGCGTTCGATCCGACCGGCGTCGCAGAGCGCTTCATAGCGCTCGGCGACACTCACATATGTTCTGGTATCCATTCAGCCGAACCGAGCTGGGCATTCGCCGGCCACCCGAAGCGGGAGCCGGCGCACAAATCAGCGCGAAAGCGTGATCGAGCCACCCGAACTCAGCGTTCCCTGATAGTTCTGGGCGCCGGCCTGGTAGAGCCGCGCGACATTGTTGCCGTCCCGGTCGTTGAGAACGACCTGGTTACCCGAGACATCCCACGACGCGATGTTTGCAGCCTCGCCAGGGCACCGCAGCGACGCCGCGCGGTAACCGCCGGTCCACTGGGTGAGCGAGAGCGCCAGCTGGCAGTTGCCGCCATTGACGGCCGTCTGCCACGTGCCGAGCAGTGCCTCGCGCGAAACGGCAGGCGCAGAGGCAGCAGCGGTTTCGAAAGCCTGGTTGGCCGCCGCCGGATCAGGCGTCGTGGAAGCCGGTGCACTCGGAAATTCGGTTGCGGAAGGCGGTGGCAGCTGGCTCGACTGAACACCACCAAGCGGTGCCGGATTGATCGGCGGCGGCAGCACCGCTGCCTGCTGCTGCGGCATCGGGCCGGGTGATGTCCGCTGGCAGCCGGCAATCGCCAGACCAGCCATAGCGATCGTGATGGCGATGGAAATGCGCATTCATGGTCTCCTTGCAACGCCTACGCGCGGGGCCTTAACCGACCCTCTGCCCTTCGCAACCCATAAGAGGGATCAAAGGTCCAATTTGCAAGAAGTACTGGCACGAGAACGGGCGACCCTGTGCGCATTTTGCAACAAATTGGCACAGTCGGTGTTCAGTTCTTGGCCATCACACCCTTCATGGCTTCATTGCCCCAGAGCTGGACCAGGCGAACGTCCCGCCCGCACGCGCGGCGATAGTAGTTATAGCGGACCGGATTCTTGACGTAGTAGTCCTGATGATAGTCTTCCGCCGGCCAGAAGGTCTGGCCTTCCACCACTTCGGTCACGATCGGTTGACCGAGTGCCGCCTCGGCTTCCGCCTTCGACTGCTCGGCCAGTGTCGCCTGCTCGCCGTCCACGGCATAGATCGCCGTCGTGTAGCTGAAGCCTCGGTCGCAGAACTGGCCGCCATCGTCTGTCGGATCCACCGTCCGCCAGAAGGTCGCCAGCAATGTTTCGAAATCGGTCTGGCTGGGATCGTAGGTGATCTCGACAGCCTCGCGGTGACCGTCTGCCGTGTGGTTCTCATATGTCGGGTTGTCGCTGGAGCCGCCGATATAGCCAGAAATGGTCGACGTGACGCCGGCAACCTTGTCGAAATCCGATTCCACACACCAGAAGCAGCCGCCGGCGAAGATGGCCTTGGCCTGCTCCTGCGCTTGCGAAGCGCCGCCGGCAAAGAGGAGTGCGGTGGCCGCACCGGCGAGCAACATGGCGGTATAGAATGGCAAGCGCATGGGAAATCCTCCTTCGACCATGAGAGCCAAACTAGTCCCCCGATCCCGCATTGCAATTCAACGCTTTGCACGAGCGTGTGATGAGCTCGTCCGGAACCGCACCGCCACCCGATCGTTTCTGGAGTGAATTTCCCCCAACAGAGAGGTGACTGGAATGAAAAGGCACGCAAACGCCGTATGGCAAGGTGCGCTGGTTGACGGCAAAGGCACCCTCGACACGCAAAGTGGCGCGTTCTCCAAGACCCCCTATTCCTTCAAGGGCCGCTTTCAGGACGAAGAAGGCAAGTCCGGCACCAATCCCGAGGAACTGATGGCCGCCGCCCACGCAGGCTGCTTCGCCATGCAGCTCTCGCACTTCCTTGCCGAAAACGGTACGCCCGCGGACAAGCTGGATGCCAAGGCCGTCGTGAACGTGCAGGAAGCTGCAGGTGGTGGTTTCGAGATCACCGAAAGCGCGCTGACACTGGTCGGTCATGTCCCCGGCATCAGCGAGGATGATTTCCAGCGGCTCGCCAAACAGGCGAAGGATACCTGCCCGGTCTCCAAGGCCTACGGCGCTATCAAGGTGACGCTCGACGCGAAGCTCGGCTGACCACCACAACATTCTCTCTTTAAGACGATGACCTAAGCCGTCGGCCCTCCGGCCGGCGGCTTTTTCACGTGTGAACTGCGTTTCGAGCGGACACGAGCCTATAGAGCTCCTCGCAGACATCCGCGATGATCTCGGGCGAGAAGCGTTGTTGGATCCGCTCCCGCGCCGCCTCACCCATCCTGCGCCTGACGTCCGGGTCTTGCAGCTGCACAATGGATGCCGCCCAGTCTGCAGGATCCGCGGTCAGCGAGAAGCCCGATACGCCGTGTTCGACGATCTCCGCGGTGCCCCCGTAATTCATCGTTAGGACCGGAACGCCAGCCGCCATGGCTTCCGCCGGCGCCAGGCCGAAGGATTCGCCGGCCGGTCGCGTCGGGGTCGCGTAGATATCGAAGATCGGCATCAGCTTCGCTGCGCCCGGACGAAAGCCCGCAACGTCGATGCTGTCACCGCCGATCTCTTCCAGTGCCTGGATCTCGCCGGCGTCACCACCCCCGATGATCAGCAGTTTGTAAGGTGAACCGAGGTCGCGCACGACCCGCGCCAGGAATTCCAAATTCTTCACGGGCCTGATGCTGCAGACGGAGCCGATGACGATGTCGTCCGGTTTCAAGCCGAAAGCAGCGCGCAGCCTTGCGCGCGCCTCATCGTCGAGCCGCTCCGGCACTTCGACAGGATGCGGCAGCACTGAGAGCCTGTCGGCTCCGATCAGCTTGCCGAGCAATGGCCGCCCCAGCCAATTGTTCACCAATGCATGCGACGGCACAGCGATCTTGGCGATGCGGCTGTTGAAGTAGGTTGCCCATTCGATGGGGCTCGCGACGTTCAACCCGCCGATCGCGCCATGATAGAGAACAATGGGGATGTCCGGCCGCGAGCGCAGCGCCTGCACGGCGAGCAGCGCCGTGGATCGGCCGGCCATGACATGCACGAGATCGGGCCGAAATTCGTCGACGGCGGCACGAATTGACCGGATGGCCTGGCGCGAAAAATAGCTCTGGAGCTTTTGAGAGATCTTGCTGCCGCTGGGACGCTGCACATCGTCAAGCGCGATGTGGTGAAACTCCACGCCGCGCTGCTCGAGGATCGGCTCGATCGAGAGATTCAGTCTCGATCGAGCCCTGTTGAGTGTCAGAACCCTCACGGGTTGCTAGACCCTCCGCTCCACCATCATCTTCTTGATTTCGGCGATCGCCTTCGCCGGGTTCAGGCCTTTCGGGCAGGTCTGAGCGCAGTTCATGATCGTGTGGCAACGATACAGACGGAAGGGGTCTTCCAGATTGTCCAAACGCTCGCCGGTCGCTTCGTCCCGGCTGTCGATCAGCCAGCGATAGGCCTGCAGAAGCACGGCGGGGCCGAGGTAACGATCCCCGTTCCACCAGTAGCTCGGGCAGGAGGTCGAGCAGCAGGCGCACAGGATGCATTCGTAAAGGCCGTCGAGCTTCGCCCGGTCGTCCTTGCTCTGCTTCCATTCCTTGGCCGGCGTCGGCGAAACCGTCTTCAGCCACGGCTCGATCGACCTGTGCTGGGCATAGAAGGTCGTGAGGTCGGGCACAAGATCCTTGACGACCGGCAGGTGCGGCAGCGGATAGATCTTGACGGCACCGTTGATGTCGTCGGCGCCCTTGGTGCAAGCAAGCGTGTTCGTGCCGTCGATGTTCATCGCGCACGAGCCGCAGATGCCCTCGCGGCAGGAACGGCGCAGCGTCAGCGTCGGGTCAATCTTGTTCTTGATCCACAGCAGCGCGTCGAGAACCATCGGTCCGCAATCGTCGACATCGACGTAATAGGTGTCGATGCGCGGATTGGCGTCGTCGTCCGGCGACCAGCGATAAACCTTGTACTCGCGAAGATTCCCGGCGCCCGCCGGCTTCGGCCAGGTCTTGCCTTCGGAAATCTGCGAGTTCTTGGGGAGTGCGAGTTCAACCATGTTGGCTTTTCCTGATCAGTAGACGCGCGCCTTCGGCGCGATCTTCTCCATCGCGATGCCTTCGGCGATCAGCTCCGTATGCACGGGGCGATAGTCGAGCTTAATGCCACCGCTGTCATCGACCCAGGCGAGCGTATGCTTGCGCCAGTTTTCGTCGTCGCGGCCGCCGAGCGGGCCGTCCTTGTAGTCTTCACGGGCATGGGCGCCGCGGCTTTCCTTGCGGGCTTCCGCGCCGTAGACCGTCGTGATCGAGCACGCCATGAGGTTTTCGAGCTCGAGCGTTTCCACGAGATCCGAATTCCAGATCATCGACCGGTCGGTGACCTTGAGGTCGCCGAGCGCGCCCCAGAGCTGGCTCATGCGCTTGCAGCCCGATTCCAGCGATTCCTGCGTGCGGAAAACGGCGGCGTCTTCCTGCATGATACGCTGCATCGTGCCGCGAACCTCGGCCGTCGGCGACGAGCCGTTAGCGTGACGCAGCCTGTCGAAGCGATCCATGATGCGCTCGGACTGCGCCTCGTTGATCGACGGGATCGCACTGTCGCGGTCGATGATCTGTCCGGCGCGGATCGCGGCGGCACGACCGAAGACGACGAGGTCGATCAGCGAGTTCGAACCAAGACGGTTTGCCCCGTGAACCGACGCGCAGCCAGCCTCGCCGACAGCCATCAGGCCCGGTGCCAGCCGCTCCGGGTTCTCCGAATTGGCGTTCAGCACCTCGCCCCAATAGTTCGTGGGGATGCCGCCCATATTGTAGTGAACGGTTGGCAGAACCGGGATCGGTTCGCGGGTCACGTCGACGCCGGCGAAGATCTTCGCGCTTTCCGAAATGCCCGGCAGGCGCTCGTGAAGAACGGCCGGATCCAGATGGTCGAGATGCAGATAGATGTGATCCTTGTTCTTGCCGACGCCGCGGCCTTCACGGATCTCCATCGTCATGCAGCGCGAGACGACGTCGCGCGAGGCAAGATCCTTGGCCGACGGAGCATAGCGCTCCATGAAACGCTCGCCTTCGCCGTTGACCAGATAGCCGCCTTCGCCGCGTGCGCCCTCGGTGATGAGGCAGCCCGCGCCGTAGATGCCGGTCGGGTGGAACTGCACGAACTCCATGTCCTGCAGCGGCAGGCCAGCACGTGCGATCATCCCGTTGCCGTCACCGGTGCAGGTGTGGGCAGAGGTGGCCGAGAAATAGGAGCGGCCATAGCCGCCGGTGGCGAGCACGACCATCTTGGCCGCGAAGCGGTGGATCGTGCCGTCGTCCAGGTTCCAGGCAATCACGCCCGTGCACTGGCCATCGTCCGACATGATCAGATCGATCGCGAAATACTCGATGAAGAACTCCGCGTTGTTCTTCAGCGACTGGCCGTAGAGCGTATGCAGAATGGCGTGGCCGGTGCGGTCGGCTGCTGCACAGGTGCGCTGCACGGGAGGGCCTTCGCCGAAGTTCTGCATGTGGCCGCCGAATGGACGCTGGTAGATGCGACCGTCTTCCGTGCGGGAGAAGGGCACGCCGTAATGCTCGAGCTCATAGACCGCCTTCGGCGCTTCCATGGCGAGATACTGCATGGCGTCGACGTCGCCGAGCCAGTCGGAGCCCTTGACGGTGTCGTACATGTGCCACTGCCAGCTGTCCGGCGTCATGTTGCGCAGGCTGGCCGCGATGCCGCCTTGCGCCGCGACCGTGTGCGAGCGCGTCGGAAACACCTTGGTGATGCAGGCAGTTTTCAGCCCCTGCTCCGCCATGCCCAGTGTTGCACGCAATCCGGCGCCACCGGCACCGACGACGACGACATCGAATGCGTGATCGACGAATTCATAGGCACGGCCGTTCTGGCCCGGTGCCGCATGTCCGTTTGTCTGACCCATTGAGCGTTCAGCCTCCAAAGCCGAGCTTGAGAACCGCAAAGATCGACAATGCGCCGACCAGCACGGTGAAGAATGTGTTGAGCATCAGCAGCGCCACCTTGGCGCCTTCGCCGTGGATATAGTCCTCGATGATCACCTGCATACCGATGCGCATGTGAATGAGCGCCGAGACGAGAACCATGCCCATGAGCACGGCGACGATCGGATTGGACAATGATGCCGTCACCTCCGCGTAAGGTGCGCCGGCATGGGCAACGAGGAAGACGACGAAGAAGACGATCAGCGGAACGTTGGCGACCGCGGTCAGGCGCTGGCGCCAGAAGTGCTCCGTGCCTTCACGGGCGGAGCCAAGGCCGCGAACTCTGCCGAGTGGGGTGCGCAAGGACATGGACGCCTCCTAGCGAACGATAAAGACCGCGATCCAGATGATCACGGTGAGCGATGCGGATGCGGCGAGCGTGACCCAGGCGAATGTGGTCGAGGTCTCTTTCTCAAGCCCGCGGCCGGTATCCCACACGAGATGGCGAATGCCGCCGGCCATGTGATGAACCAGCACCCAAGTGTAGCCGAAGAGCACGATGAGGCCGAGCACCGAGCCCAGAATGCCGTTCACCCAGTTGAAATAGGCCTCACCGGAGGCTGCTGCCACCAGCCACCACGCCACGAAGAAGGTGCCCACATAGAGCGCGCCACCGGTGATACGATGGACGATCGACATCACCATGGTCGGGTAGGGTCGATAGATCGTGAGATGCGGCGAAAGCGGGCGCTCTCGCTTCGTTCCTGTCGCGCTTGCCATTATGACCTCATCACGTTTCCCCGGGCGCAAAAGGCCGAAGCGGGAAGCGGCTCTTTGATAGTTTGGAAGCGTTTTAATCTGTTATGTGCAGCGCGTCAAAGCGCGTTTGTTGCACTTTAGCCAAAATATGGCGACCCGAATGCTCGAAAAATCAGAGACTTGCGGTTAATCGATTGAAACAGCCAACGGATTGTCAACACTTTGTGGAAGGCCGGCTCTCGCAGTTGCAGTCTTAACGATATTGTAACAATTCGGAGCCGCAGGCGTGACATTATGCCCTCACGACGCCATCTTCAGTCCTCCAAGGGCTTTCGGGTGGCCGATTTCGAGGAGTTCGACATGTCTCAGCGTTTGCGAATTCTGTCAGCGGCATTGGCAGCGGTTCTCGCATTTGCAGCAACGCCGGCGACGATCGCGCATGCGCAATCCGATCTCGCCAGCCCGCAAGGGTTGAATAGCCGCTTCAACCCCGATCTCAGCCGAAGCCGCAGTCACGATCGTGACCACCGATATGGCCGCCGCGACGGCGACCGCGACTATCATCGGCGCTGGGGCGAACGCGACCGCTCGCACCGTGCCGACAGAGACCGCCGTGACCGGTACGGTTCGTCGCCGCGCGGCGGCACGTTTACTGGCAACGTTTCCGGTTACCGGGATCGCGGCAACGGCAATTACTACTACATCGACCGTCGCGACACGGATCGCTCCCGGCTTGAGAGCCTCGAACCTCTGTCGGCCGGTCCCAAGGTCGTGAGCCCGGCAAGCGGCAACTCGGCCTGTTCGGACGAAGCCGGCGTCTGTGTGATCCGACCACAGTGAGCCGGCGCGCGGCGGGTCGCTCTGACTAAACCGTGATGAGCTGCCGCGCCGTCGTTGCGAAGTGGCCTTGAATTCGTCCCGTTTCGGCAGAGACTGGGCACCCATTATCGTCGGGGTTGGATGTTGATGTCAGGTGCTTTGGTCACACAGCTGCGAGATTCGCTCGGCAAGCTGGAAACGATGACGCGGTTCGCGCTGGCGACATTGGCGCTGGCCAGCGGCGTCTACACCTATCTCGGCGTGCGTGGCCTTCTGGATGGAACGGCCACCATCGTCTTCTTTGCCGCCATCATCTACTCCGCGGCCGTGTCCGTCGGCATCTACGCCTTCTGGACCTATTTGATGCGGCTCTTTCCGCATGTGGCGAGCGCATCGGCACGCGCAGCTCTTCTCGGCGTGATGGCGCTCGGCAGCGTGATGATCATCGCGATGTCGTCCTGGTTGAACGCGGCCGCTCTGGCCGGTTCGGCGGCGCTCGAGCAGCACCTCGCCGTCACCCTCCAGGACTATACATCCGACCTTGATCGCGCTCACGAAAATGCCCTCGCGGCGCAGAGTCTTTTGCCCGACATCCAGCTCGCCTCCGAACGCTTTGCCCGTCTGGCCGGGCAGGAACGCGAAAGCGGAGCGCTCACCGGCACATCCGGATCCGGAAGCGTCGTTCAACTTCTGAGCCAGATGTCGAGCCAGCTCCGTGAACTTGAAGGCAGCATCGCGTCGTCGCGCGAGGAGGCGCAGACGCTGTTCGAAACCGGGCAGCAGCATCTCGTTGCCATGCGCAGCCTGGTGTCCGCCAGCGGCGCGATCGAGCCGCGTGCCGATTCGTTTGCGGAAAACGCGGTCATGCTGGCCGGCGTGATTTCCGCCATGGAGCAAACGTCGGTCGCGCCCTCCGTCAAACGTGCGGCAGAAGATCTCTCCCTGGGCTTCATCGCACCGATCGCCGACGGCCGGGATCTCGGCCTTGTCGATCGCCAGGACCGTGTGATGGGCTCCATTCAGGAGTCCGTCGCCGCCCAGTCGCTCGTTCTGTCGCAGGCCGCCGACGACATCCTGGCGCGCGAGCCTGTCGCCGAACGCCGCTTCGTGCCGATGTCGAGCGCGGAAGCCGTGCTGCGCTACGCCGGCGATTTCATTCCAAGCTGGGCCGGTGCGATCTCGATCGACCTGTTGCCATCCGTGCTCGTTCTCATGCTCGCGGTCGCCCATGCCGTCCTGCGCGATGCGGAGCGGCGCCTGCCCTATGCGGAGCGCGTCAGCGCGGCGGATCTGATCGCCGCAATGGAAGTGCACAGGGCGCTTTCAGCCATTCCGTCGGCCCCGGAACCGGAAGCCGACCAGGAGGAAAACGTGCCGGCGCCAGCAGCCGCACGCGAGGTGACAGAGCGCCCCGAGGCCCAGACCGGTGCACCGTCGCGGGTGAGCGACAAGATCATGCCGATCGTGCAGGCCGCAAATCCCCGCACCCGCAAGGAAGGCAGCTGACGCCATGGCAGCGCCGGCGCGCCTGAGCGCGCAACTTCCCGAAAAGGACTTGGATCCGGCCAACAGCAATGACGCCAGCAGCGTGGCCCCTTCCGACAAGCCACGCCTTTCGCTGGCTGATAGGCTGGATGACGGCATCGTGCTCGGATGGGCCTTCCGGCTGATCCTGCTCGGCTCGGTCGTGGTTCTGGCGCTCGATCTCGGCGAATTGCGCGACGGTACGCCGGACGCGCCGATCTCACCGGCCTCGCGGGAAACGATGCTGCCTCCTGCGCTCAGCGATGGTGAGGCCCCGGCCCCGCCGCACCAGATCACAACCGATCCGGACATCTTGAAAAACGCGGCCAGTTTCGACCTGATCGGGGGCGGCGTGTTGCGCGTGCAGGGAGCGATCGACCCGGGTGCAGCCGCGCGCTTCGAGACAGAAGTTGCTGCCCGCGGCGAGTATGTGACGACGATCGTCCTCAATTCGCCCGGCGGCTCGGTCGATGACGCGTTGCGGATGTCTCAGATCATCCGCGACAATGAATTCTCGACACGCGTCGAAAGCGGCGATCTCTGCGCCTCGTCCTGCCCTTTGGTCATGGCCGGTGGTGTGGAGCGGAGCGCAGGGCCTGAAGCGGTCATTGGGGTCCATCAGGTCTATGGCGTCAGCGACGGTGCCGTCTCTTCAGCCGAGGCCATGTCGCGCGCCCAGAACGTAACGGCACGCGTCAGCCGCCATCTCGCAGCGATGGGCATCGACCAGGGCCTTTGGCTTCATGCCCTGGATACACCGCCCGACCGGCTCTATTATCTGAGCCCGGAGGAACTTCTGGAATACGACCTGGTCACAGCAACGGCCACCGCCGAGGCGATCGATCACTGATCAGCCCTGCGTCCGGCCGACGACGCGAAAGCTCCGCCTCTTCTGCAGAGCGTCGGGCTCCACTGCCCCGCCAACCGTTGCGTCTTGATCCTCGATGTCTGGTCGCGCAAAGCGAACACAGTTGCGCCCAGCGCTCTTGGCTTCATAAAGCGCCTTGTCGACGCGCGAGAACGCAGCCTCGAACGCTTCTGCGGGTCGCATCTCCGTGACCCCGAAACTTGCCGTGCAACGGCGCGCGGAACGTCCGCCCGTCGCATCCAGCGATTCGAACGTCGACCGCAGCTGCTCCGCAAAAAGCCGTGCCGTTCCCTCGTCGCAGCGCGACAGGAGAATGCAGAACTCTTCGCCTCCGATCCGGCCCACGACGTCGCCAGGCCGCCGGAAGCTTTCCAGCAGGGCTCCGAACTGTGCGATGACGAGATCGCCGACCTGGTGGCCGAACGTGTCGTTGACCAGCTTGAAATGATCGAGGTCGCACAGGATCAGCGCCTTCGGCGTGCGCTCTCGGTCCGCTTGCCAGAGGCTGCGCGACACCTCCCGGTGAAAGGCGTCGCGGGTCAGCGCGCCCGACAGGCGATCGATGTCAGAGCGCTTCTGGATGGTGCCGAGGATATCGGCCATCGTGCGAAGTCCAAGCGCGAAAGCCAGCAGAATGGTCACGATCGCCATCATGGTCTGGCTGACCATTGCGTAGTCGGTCGCAAGATAATCCTGCGCGACGCCGCCGTTTCCCCCGAGCAAGACCATGATCGGTGGTTTCATCAGGAAGTTCAGCGCAAAAAGCAGCATCGCCGCCAAGAGAGTGCGATCGAGCGCGTTGCGGTCCATGCCTCTCCACACGGCGAAAACCCCAACAAGAGCGATGGCGCTATAGGACCCCTGGTAGACAAAGGCGCGCAGAAGTGAACTGCGCGGGAGTTCGGAGATGAGGGCGTAGCTGACAATGGCCGCCATGAAGACGATGGTCATCGGTAGCACCGGCACACGGCGCAAATAGCGCAGCCACAACCCGATGGAGATGCAGGAAAGGCAGACCGCGAAACAGGCATAGATCGCAAAGCGGGCGATCGCCGTGTATTCCAGCGGTGGCATCGAATACTCGATCAGACCGGACGCGACGCCGGCAATACAGGCCGCAAACCACCACAATGCTGGCTTCTGATTGCGATCGAACAGCCCGAAGGCGAGAAACGAGACCATGATGGCGACGCCGAGCGCGACATTGATGGCCAGAAGTAGAGACGCGCCCAAAAACTCATTCCCCGAGTGAATGACGCGAAGCTTACGCCCGTCAGGCTAAGGCGAAGTAAACGCCAACATCCGCGACCCGTCTCAGAACGGGCCGCGGATGTCGAATTCAGTTCCAGTCGCGGATGTCGACGAAGTGGCCTGCGATCGCCGCCGCTGCTGCCATGGCCGGCGAAACGAGGTGGGTCCGGCCCTTGAAGCCCTGGCGGCCTTCGAAATTCCGGTTCGAGGTGGACGCGCACCGCTCGCCGGGCTTCAGCCGGTCATCGTTCATCGCAAGGCACATGGAGCAGCCGGGCTCGCGCCACTCGAAGCCTGCGTCGAGGAAGATCTTGTCGAGGCCTTCCTGCTCTGCCTGCTGTTTGACGAGGCCGGATCCCGGCACGACCATGGCTTCAACGGTGCTGGCGACCTTGCGGCCTTCAACGACCTTTGCGGCTGCGCGCAGATCTTCGATGCGGCCGTTGGTGCACGATCCGATGAACACGCGGTCGAGCTTGATACCGGTGATCTTGGTGCCCGGCGTCAGGCCCATATATTCCAGTGCGCGCCACTTGGAGATGCGCTTGTTCTCGTCCTCGATCTCGTCGGGGTTCGGCACCGCACCGGTCACCGAGATGACGTCTTCGGGCGAGGAACCCCAAGAGACGATCGGCGGCAGGCTGGCCGCATCGAGCGTGACGACGCGATCGAAATGGGCGCCTTCATCGGTCTTCAGCGTCTTCCAGTACTCAAGCGCCATGTCCCAGGCCATGCCCTTGGGCGAGCGCGGGCGATCCTTGATATAGGCGAAGGTCTTCTCGTCCGGCGCGATGAGGCCGGCGCGGGCGCCACCTTCGATCGTCATGTTGCAGACGGTCATGCGGCCTTCCATGGAGAGCGAGCGGATCGCTTCGCCGGCAAACTCGATGACGTGGCCCGTGCCGCCGGCGGTGCCGATCTCGCCGATGATGGCAAGGATGATGTCCTTCGCCGTCACGCCCTCGGGCAATTGCCCGTCGACGCGCACCAGCATGTTCTTGGCCTTTTTTTGGATCAGCGTCTGTGTAGCGAGCACATGCTCGACTTCCGACGTGCCGATGCCGTGCGCCAGCGCACCGAAAGCACCATGGGTGGAGGTGTGGCTGTCGCCGCAGACGATGGTCGTGCCGGGCAGCGTGAAGCCCTGCTCGGGGCCGACGATATGCACGATGCCCTGGCGGATGTCGGCGGCATCATAATACTCGACGCCGAAATCGGCCGCGTTTTTGGCAAGCGCCTCCACCTGGATGCGGCTTTCCTCGTTCTTGATGCCGAGCGCGCGGTCCGGCGTGGTCGGCACGTTGTGGTCGACGACGGCCAGCGTCTTTTCCGGCTGGCGCACCTTGCGGCCAGTCATGCGAAGGCCTTCGAAAGCCTGCGGGCTCGTCACTTCGTGGACGAGGTGGCGGTCGATATAGAGCAGGCAGGTGCCATCGGGCTGTTCGTCGACCAGATGGTCGTTCCAGATCTTGTCATAAAGCGTCGTGGGCTTGGACATGGTGTTCATCCGTCAAAACTGAAAAAGGGGATGGGCAGCATTGCGCCGTAAAACCGGCGGCGACTGGAATCAGCCGATATCGCTGCCGTCGGCGCCGGTCAGCCGCGCATGAAAGCGGCCGGGCAGACGCTTGTGATCGTGCAGAGGCGCGAAGCTGAGCGTCGTCGGAAAACGCATTTTCCCACTAAAGCGCTCTGTCGTCTCTGGCCGATCGAAATTCATGCGCCGCTCATACCAATCTTCGGCGGATGAGGCAATCAGTGGGGCTTCGAACGCCAGCCGCCGCGCCGATCCTCCGGCTGGCCCGTCGAGCGGCGCAACCGCCGCTCCAGCGCCCTCAGAGCGATCGAAAGGCCGACCGTCAGCAAGAGATAGAGATAGGCTACGATCGAATAGGTCTCGAAGAAGCGAAACGATCCTGAGGCGTAGACCTTGCCCATCTGCGTGAGATCAGCGACGCCGAGCACCGAAACAAGCGAAGAATCCTTGACCATCGCCACGAAGTCGTTGCCGAGCGGCGGAAGGATGGTGCGGATCGCCTGCGGCAGGATGACAAGCCGGAACCGGTGCCAGCGACCGAGCCCAAGTGCCTTTGCCGCCTCCACCTGGCCGGGATCGACCGACTGGATGCCGGCCCGAAACACTTCCGCGATGAAGGCCGAATAACCGATCGTCAGCGCGATGATCGCGCGCCAGAGCAGCGACACGTCCCGCACCAGCAGTTCACCGACAAGCCCGGCTTCCCTGAGCGGTGTCGTCACGGCATTCCAGGCAACGACGAAAGCCGGCGCGCCGACGAAGGCGATGTAGAACAGCAGTACCAGAACCGGCACGCCCCGGATGATCTCGACATAGAACCGCGAGATCTGGCGCAGCGCGACCGATCCGGACAGCGCCATGAGCGCAAGTCCGAGCCCGAGCAGCGTCGCCAGCGCAAACGCCACGATCGTCACGAAGATGGTGATCCAGAGCCCGCGCGAGACGATCGTCAGAACTTGCGAGTAGAGATCGTTCGACGCGATCAGCACCGCAATGGCGATGGCGAGCGCACCTGCTGCAACCAGCCAGTACGGAAAATCCTTGTCGCCCGCCGGCGCTCCGCCATGGGCCATCAGGCAGCGCCCTGCCCGTCGCTCGGGCCGTTACTCCAACGATGCGGCAAGTGTCAGTTGCCCAGTTCGTAGTCGAGGAACCACTTCGTCGTGAGCGTCTCCAGCGTGCCGTCAGCCCGCATGGACGCGATCGCCGCGTTGATCGGCGCGACGAGGTCGGAGCCTTTCGGGAAGATGAAGCCGAAATCCTCGGTGCCGAGAGGATCGCCGATGAGCTTCAGCGCGCCGTTCGAGGCATTCACATAGCCGCGGCCGGCCGTTCCATCGGTGAGAACGAGATCGACGTCACCGGTGTTCAGCGCCTGCACCGACGCGCCGAACGTCTCGAAAAGCCGGATGCGCGGGTTCTGCTCGTTGCCGTCGAGAACGTCATAAACCGCCACGTAGAACGGCGTCGTCCCGGACTGAGCGCCGACCAGCCCGTCTTCGAAAGCGGCGAAGCTCGCAGCATCCGTGAAGCGGTCTTCGTCGGCCCGCACCAGCATGAACATTTCCGAGCGCATGTAGGGATCGGAAAAATCGACGAGCTGTGCGCGTTCCTCGGTGATCGTGATCCCGGTCATGCCCATGTCGTACTGTCCGTCCGACACGGCCTGGATCATCGCATCCCAGCTGGTGTTCTGGTAGGTCACGGTCAGGTTCAGCCGCGCGGCGATCTCGGCGACGGCGTCATATTCCCAGCCGATCGCATCGCCCGACATCGGATCGACGAACTGCAGCGGCGGATAGGCGTTTTCCGTGACGACCACAATCGACCGGCCACCGAGATCGGGCAGTTCCTGCGCTTCAACGCCAAGAGGCAGAGCAAGGACAGAGGCGATGGCGGCGAGGCTGCCGATCAGTTTGGAACGGGTCATGGTCTTGCTCCTGAGACGGTCGATCGACGCATCCTAGCGGCGCCAAGCGGCGAAGCAAGCAACCGCTTTTCCGTGCTTTGACGCCCAAATGAAAATGGCGACCGACGGCCGCCATTTTCGAAATCCGATCGTGTCGAACGGACGCTTATTCGGCTGCAGCCGGTGCGTCGTTCTTCGCTGCGTCTTCGGCGGCCTTTTCCTTGGCCAGAGCCTCGGCTGCAGCAACCTTTTCCGCTTCCAGACGTGCCTTCTCATCGGCAGCCGACTGGCGCTCGGCGTCGTTCAGCTTGCGGGCGCGCGTGCCGGTGTTCTCGACGATACGGGCCGACTTGCCGCGACGATCGCGCAGGTAATAGAGCTTGGCGCGACGGACCTTGCCGCGGCGCACGACTTCGACCGCTTCGACCAGCGGCGAATAGACCGGGAATACGCGCTCGACGCCTTCGCCGTAGGAAATCTTGCGAACCGTGAAGTTCTCATGGATGCCGCCGCCGGAGCGAGCGATGACGACGCCTTCATAGGCCTGCACGCGCGTACGCGTACCTTCCGTCACGCGCACCATGACGCGGACCGTGTCGCCGGGGGAGAATTCGGGAAGCTTGCGTGTCGCTTCGATCTTGGCTGCCTGCTCGGCTTCCAGTTCACGGATGATATCCATGATGATGACCTTTCGTTCTTCTGAAACTGCCAGAGCGCTTGCGTGACCCTTTGTGACAGGACGCCAGGTCGTGTGCCTTTCGGCGGAAGCGATGCACGGTTCTTTGCTTGATTATCGCGAAGGGATATTACCCTTCGCGCCGGGTCGTTACACCAAGTGGCGCCGGATGTCATCATTCGCCGTGGAATTTTTTCTCCGCGAGCAGGTCCGGCCGGCGCATCTCGGTCAGCTTCTGGGCCTCCGCCCTGCGCCAGCGCGCGACGGCGCCATGATCACCCGATGTCAGCACCTCGGGAATCGCGCGACCTTCGAAGAGCTGCGGGCGCGTGTAGTGCGGATATTCCAGAAGCCCGTCTTCGAAGCTCTCGGACTGGCCGGAAAGCGCATTGCCCATCACGCCCGGAAGCAGCCGCACGATCGCATCGAGAAGAACGAGCGCTGCCGGCTCTCCGCCGGAAAGAATATAGTCGCCGATCGAGACTTCACGCAGGCCGCGCGCCTCGATCACGCGCTGGTCCACGCCTTCGAACCGACCGCAGACGATGACGGCGCCCGGTCCTTCGGCCAGTTCCCGCACCAAAGGTTGCCGCAACACCTCCCCGCGCGGGCTCATCAGCAGGCGCGGCCGAGGATCGCCCTCGGGAGAAGCGTGGTCTATCGCGCGCGCCAGGATGTCGGGCCGCAGCACCATGCCGGCGCCACCACCCGCCGGAGTATCATCGACGGTGCGGTGCCGATCCTCGGCAAAATCGCGGATCTGGACCGCCTCGAGGCTCCAGTCGCCGCGCTCGAGCGCACGGCCGGCGAGAGACGTACCGAGATGCCCGGGAAACATGTCCGGGTAGAGTGTGAGGATACTGGCGTGAAACGCCATCAGTCCACCCCCGCGCCCTTCGGCGGACGCCGCCTGCGGCTGCCCGGATTGGAGCGGGACGCCGCCTCCTCCTCACCGCGCTCGTCTTCGCCGTCATCGACGAGCCCGGCAGCGATCGGATCGACCAGCAACCAGCCGGCATCGACGTCCAGTTCGGGAACGGCAGCTTCAGAAAACGGGATCATGACGCTCGGACCACGCTCCGGCTTGATCTCCAGCACGATGCCGGCGCCGAAATCATGCACGGCAATGACCGATCCATGGGCAGTACCCTCGCCGTCCTTGACGGAAAGCCCGATCAGATCGTCCTGATAGACCTCGCCATCGTCGAGCGCATCGTCCGGCAGGCTGTCCCGGTCGATGAAGAGCTCCAGCCCGTTCAGCGCCTCGGCGGCATTGCGGTCCGACACGCCTTTGATCGTCAACAGCACGATGTTCTTGGAGGGCTTTGCCTTGAGAATTTCGAACGTCCGGCCATCGGCGGCAGTCAGCGGACCGTAATCTCCGACCGCGGACGGGTCCCCGGTGAAGGCTTGCGCGCGCACTTCGCCCTTGATGCCGTGCGCCCCGCCGATCCGTGCCATCAGCAGCATCTGCTTGGAATTCATGTCGCCGAAGTCCTCTGTCCGCGTCATCTCATCATACACGAACGGGCGGCCGATGGGCCGCCCGTTCAAAGTCCCGAAAATCAGGAAAAGTCTTATTCCGCAGCGGCTTCTTCAGCCGGGGCGTTCTTTGCAGCTTCAGCCTCGGCGGCCTTGGCGGCTGCTTCCTCTTCCTTCTGCTTCTTCTCGGCCAGACGCTCCTGAGCCTTCTTGCCGGGCTTCGCCTTGTCCGGGTTGTTGCGAGCATCACGCTTGGAAACGCCGGCTTCGTCCAGGAAGCGCAGCACACGGTCGGTCGGCAGGGCGCCGTTCGAGAGCCAGTGCTTGATGCGCTCTTCGTTCAGCTGAACGCGATCGCCGCTTTCCTTCGAGAGCATCGGATCCCAACGGCCGACCTTCTCGATGAAACGGCCATCGCGCGGCGAGCGCACGTCGGCGACGACGATGTGGTAGTAGGGGCGCTTCTTGGCGCCGCCGCGGGCGAGACGAATCTTCAGTGCCATGTCAAATACTCCTTGCGATCGTGGCTGCCGCATCTGCGGCGAAGAGGTTTGGTAAAAGTCTTGGTCTCAGGCCGCTCCGGAGGGAGCGGAATTCTCCGTCACCGCGCCACTGGCCGAGGCGGCGATTGCCTCGTGATGGCGGATGACCTCCTGAATGATGAAATTCAGGAATTTCTCTGCGAAATCCGGATCGAGCTCGGCATCGCGCGCGAGGCGACGCAGGCGTTCAATCTGCTGGCTCTCGCGGTTCGGATCGGAGGCCGGAAGGCCGTGTGTGGCCTTCAACACGCCGACCGCCTGGGTGCAGCGAAAGCGCTCGGCAAGCACGTGGATCAACGCCGCATCGATGTTGTCGATGGACTTGCGCAGTCCCTTCAGCTGTTCGATCGCGCTCGGCTCGCTCATGCCACTCCCCTCACTTCTTCCGTCCAGGCAGGCCTGGAAGCCCGCCAAGGCCGGGCAGACGCGGGCCGCCAAGCCCAGGCAGTCCGCCGCCGCCCATTCCACCCATGCCGCCCATGCCCTTGCCGAGACCGGCTGCTTCAGCCTGCTTCTGCAGTGCTTCGAGCTGCTTCGGGTCCATCTTGGACAGATCGGGCATGCCGCCGCCCATCATGCCGCCCGGGCCCCCAAGACCGCCGCCCATGCCGCCACCGAGGCCGCCCATCATCTTGCCGAAAAGGCCGGCCTTCTTGCCCTTGCCGCCCATGGCTTTCATCATGTCCGCCATCTGGCGGTGCATCTTGAGCAGCTTGTTGATGTCGGCGGCATTGGTGCCGGAGCCGGCGGCGATGCGCTTCTTGCGGCTGTGCTTCAGAAGATCGGGATTGGCGCGTTCGGCTGGTGTCATCGACGAGATGATCGCCTGCTGGCGACCGAAGATCTTGTCGTCGAACCCGGCGGCAGCCATCTGGTCCTTCATCTTCCCCATGCCGGGCATCATGCCCATGATGCCGCCCATGCCGCCCATCTTGGACATCTGCTTGAGCTGGTCGGACAGGTCGTTCAGGTCGAATTTGCCGGCCTTCATCCGGTCGGCCATCGCCTGGGCTTTTTCCTGGTCGATGGTTTCGGCAGCGCGCTCGACCAGCGAGACGATGTCGCCCATGCCGAGAATGCGGTCTGCAACGCGGCGGGGATGGAATTCCTCCAGCGCGTCCATCTTTTCACCGACACCGATCAGCTTGATCGGCTTGCCGGTAACGGCACGCATGGACAGCGCCGCACCACCGCGGCCATCGCCGTCCATGCGTGTCAGCACAAGGCCGGTGATGCCGACGCGCTCGTCGAAGTTGCGCGCCAGGTTGACGGCGTCCTGACCGGTCAGCGCATCGGCGACCAGCAGGATTTCATGCGGCTTGGCCTTCGTCTTGATGGTCGCCATCTCGACCATCAGCGGCTCGTCGATGTGTGTGCGGCCGGCGGTATCGAGAATGACGACGTCATGGCCGCCGAGACGGGCCGCCTGGACTGCGCGCGACGCGATGTCGGTCGGCGACTGGCCCGGAATGATCGGCAGCGTGTCGACGCCGGTCTGCTCGCCCAGCTGCTTCAGCTGCTCCTGGGCGGCCGGACGCCGCGTGTCGAGCGACGCCATCAGGACCTTTTTCTTGTCCCGCTTGGTCAGGCGGCTGGCGATCTTGCCGGTCGTGGTCGTCTTGCCCGAGCCCTGAAGGCCGACCATCATGATCACGACAGGCGCCGGTGCATTGAGATCGAGCGTGACGCCTTCCGAGCCGAGCATGGAGACTAGCTCGTCATGCACGATCTTGACGACCATCTGGCCGGGCTTGATCGACTTGACGATCTCGGCGCCGACGGCCTTCTCACGCACCCGGTCGGTGAAGTCGCGCACCACTTCCAGCGCCACGTCGGCTTCCAGAAGCGCGCGACGCACTTCGCGCAGCGCTGCCTGCACATCCTTGTCGGACAGCGCGCCACGGCCGGTCAGGCCGTTCAGAATGGAACCCAGGCGTTCCTGGAGATTGTCGAACATGGCTCAGTCCTTCAAACCATCGAAACAGGAGAGTCTCGAAGGTCGTTATGTCCGCACCCGAATGCAAGCCAAAGCACGAAAGCACCCGAGGGCGCATCGCGCTGTCGGGTGTTGACCTCCGGGCTCTCTTTATACCTTGACGGGGCCCGGTCGGCGGCTTCGAAGCTTACGCTCGTCGCATGGAATTGGCCCGCTTCAACAGGATATGCTTCCGAAAGTCAAGCGCAGGCGGCTTGCCCCCTCCAGAGCGCCGGCTTCAACCGTCCACGAGCGCGCTCTTCGGCGCGTCGTCACGGTTCAGCCGAGTGGGCACCTCGTCCCGCGTCAGCGTGTCGGCCGCGGCAGCCTCATAGGCGGCGGCGACGCGCGCCATGACACGCAACGCAACGATGACCTCGGTGATGTTGATGTCGCCGAGCCGCTGGCGCAGCAAGGCCATCTCGCGATGGTGGACCGTCTCGAACAGCCGCTCGCCCTTTTCCGTCAGCTTGCAGAGATAGGCGCGGCTCTGCCGGCTCGAACGCCGGCGCTCGACCATGCCGAGCGTGATCAGGTCTGTCATCGTGCGCTGCACGAATTGCCGTTTCATGCCCAGCATGCGCGTTGCGGTGGGTACCGTGATCGGCCCGCAGCCATGCAGCACTTCCATCACGTCGCGCTGCGCGACCGAAATGCCGGTGCCTTCCAGTTGCGCTTCGAGGGTGCGCTGGATGTTGAGATGAACCGGCCGGATGAGCCTGATGACCTGATAAAGCCGGTCTTGCTTGTCGAAGCGTGTTTGCATGGCAAATCAAACTAGCAACGGCGTTGCACTGGGACAACTGCACCTTAGGAGGTGCTCATAAACTTCCCGTGAACTGGACGGTCGTTCCGGCGCAGCCGTCGACGCGGCCCATGCCGTCCCTTATATCGGCGCCATGAAACGTCGACATTTTCTCTCACTTGCAGGATTGGGTGCCATGGCAGCTGGCTTCGGCCTGTTCGGCGTGCGGCGCGCCTCGGCCAATCCCTATTACGATGGCCCCGTCAGCGATCATTTCGACGGAACGTACTTCTTCAATCCGGGTGGTCGGGAGCCGGGGTCCTTCCTCGACCTCCTGAAATGGCAGCTCGGCGAGACGAAGACGCCCTGGCCCGAGACCTTCGACAGCCCCTTCCCGCCTGCCCGGCCGGATGAGCGCGTTGGTGGTAGAGACCTTCGCATCACCATGGTCGGCCATGCGACGATGCTGATCCAGACCGCGGGCCTCAACATCCTCACCGACCCCGTCTGGTCTGAACGCGCAAGTCCCGTCTCCTTCGCCGGCCCGCGCCGCATCAATCAGCCGGGGATCGCGCTGGATGCGCTGCCGCCGATCGATGTGATTTTGTTGTCGCACAATCACTACGACCATCTCGATCTCGATACGCTCGCAGCCCTTCACGCCGCCCATCGACCCCTGATCGTCACACCGCTCGGCAATGATGTGATCGTGCGCGAACGCGTGGCCGATGCGTGGATCGCGGTTCACGACTGGGGAGAAGGCGTCGAGGTCGCGCCGGGCATCAGTGTTCGCCTGGAGCCGGCACACCATTGGTCGGCACGCGGTACGCGCGACCGCCGCATGGCGCTTTGGGCCGCCTTCGTCGTGGAGACGCCGGGCGGGCGTATCTACCATATCGGCGATACCGGCTTTCATTCCGGCATCAATTACCGCGCGGCAGCGGAAAAATACGGCGGCTTCCGCCTCGCCATCCTGCCCTTCGGCGCCTATGAGCCGCGCTGGTTCATGCAGGGCCAGCACCAGAATCCGGAAGAAGCGGTGGAAGGCATGCTGCTTTCCCGTTCCGCGCATGTCGCCGGCCACCATTGGGGCACCTTCCGGCTCACCAATGAAGGCATCGACGATCCGGTGACGGCGCTCCATGCGGCACTCGACGGACGGTCGATCGCGCGCGAGCGGTTCCGCCCGATGCGGCCCGGCGAAGTGTGGGACGTCCCCGCAGAACAGGCTTGAGCCCCGCGCACTGGTAATCTCAAGCCGTTTCGGCCATATAAGCCGGCAAGTGACAGGGCTTGATGAGACGATGAACGCCGGCGTTCCCTTCGCCAAGATGAATGGACTGGGCAACCAGATCCTCGTGGTCGACATGCGCGGCCGCGACGATCGGGTATCGCCCGAGGCCGCCATCGCGCTCGCGGCCGATCCAGCAACGCGGTTCGATCAGATCATGGCGATCCATGATCCCAAGCGCGACCTGACCGACGCCTATGTGCGCATCCTCAATTGCGATGGTTCCGAAGCACAGGCCTGCGGCAACGGCATGCGCTGCGTCGTCCAGGCACTCGCCGCCGAAACCGGCAAGTCGCTGTTCACCTTCCAGACCATCGCCGGCATCCTGACGGCGCAGGAGCACGAGGACGGGCTGATCTCCGTCGACATGGGCGAGCCGATCTTCGACTGGCAGAAGATCCCGCTCTCGGAGGAATTTCGCGATACGCGCATGATCGAGCTGCAGATCGGCCCGATCGACGCGCCGGTCCTGCATTCGCCTTCGGTCGCTTCCATGGGCAACCCCCATGCAATCTTCTGGGTCGACGACGACGTCTGGGGCTATGAGCTCGATCGCTTCGGCCCGATCCTCGAGCATCATCCGCTGTTTCCGGAACGCGCCAACATCTCCATTGCGCAGGTGACTTCGCGCAGCGAGATGACGCTCCGTACCTGGGAACGTGGCGCCGGGCTGACGCGCGCCTGCGGCTCCGCCGCCTGTGCGGCTGCCGTTTCAGCCATCCGCAAGCGCATGACCGACCGGACCGTGACCGTGCATGTCCCCGGCGGCCCGCTCGTGATCGAGTGGCTGCAAAACAACCATGTGATGATGACCGGCCCGGCTGAGTGGGAATTCTCCGGAACGCTCGATCCCAGGACCGGCGCATTCACCCGAGACGCCGAGCAGAGCGAGGCCGCGCAATGAGCGGCGTCGACATCCTCACCTTCGGTTGCCGGCTGAATACCTACGAGTCCGAGATCATGCGGCGTGAGGCCGAGGCGGCCGGCCTCAACAACGCCGTGCTCGTCAACACCTGCGCGGTGACCGCCGAAGCCGTGCGCCAGGCCAAGCAGGCGATCCGCAAGGCACGGCGTGACAATCCCCATGCCCGCATCATCGTGACGGGCTGCGCCGCCCAGACCGAGGCCGCAACCTTCGCCGGCATGGATGAAGTCGACGTGGTTCTCGGCAACGAGGAGAAGCTGAAGGCGGCGAGCTACCGCAAGCTGCCGGATTTTGGCGTTTCGGCCGAGGCGAAAGTCCGCGTCAACGACATCATGGCCGTGAAGGAAACCGCGCCGCAGATGGTCGATGCCATCGAAGGTCGCGCCCGTGCCTTCGTCCAGGTGCAGAATGGCTGCGACCACCGCTGCACCTTCTGCATCATCCCCTATGGCCGCGGCAACTCGCGCTCGGTGCCGATGGGCGCCGTCGTCGACCAGGTCCGCCGGCTTGTCGAAAACGGCTATATCGAAATGGTGATCACCGGCGTCGATGCAACGAGCTATGGCGCCGACCTGCCGGGCCAGCCCTCGCTCGGCAAGCTGGTGCGCACCATTCTCGCCCAGGTGCCGGAACTCGCCCGGATCCGCCTGTCCTCCATCGACAGCATCGAGGCTGACGAGCATCTGATGCAGCTCATTGCTGACGAGCCGCGCTTCATGCCGCATCTGCATCTTTCCCTGCAGCACGGCGACGACATGATCCTGAAGCGGATGAAGCGGCGCCATTTGCGCGACGATGCCATCCGGTTCTGCGAGGACGTTCGCCGACTGCGCCCCGACATCGCCTTTGGCGCGGACATCATTGCCGGCTTTCCGACCGAGACCGAGGAGATGTTTCAAAACGCGCTGTCGATCGTCGACGCCTGCGGCCTCTCCCATCTCCACGTGTTTCCCTATAGCCCGCGTGAAGGTACACCGGCCGCCCGCATGCCACAGCTTGACCGGTCGCTGATCAAGGAGCGCGCCCGCCGGCTTCGCGCCAAGGGTGACGAGGCCCACCACGCTCATTTGACGTCGCTCGTCGGCACGCGGCAGACGCTGCTGATCGAAAAGCCCGGCATCGGCCGCACCGAAAACTTCGCGCTAACATCCTTCTCCGAGCATCTCGGTGAATCGGGAACGTTGATCGGCGTTGATATCGTCGGCCATGATGAGGGCATGCTGCGCGCCGAAAACCGATGCCGCTCGGCAGCCTGACCTCCGAACCCCAGGAGCGTCTCCAGGAGAAGTGGGCACCGGTTCACCGTTCGGAAACGCGACAAACCCAAACCCAGAGCAATCGAGCGGTTCGAGAAAAGCGAAATTGCTCTGCGGGACTGAAAGACAGATTATGGCCTTAGGCTTCGTGAAACGCATGTTCTCCTTCGGTCGAACGAAGGAAGAGGAAAAGCCGGATGGAGCGGCGACGCTTCCGGAAACGCTTGCTCCGCTCGCTTCGACCGAGGAACCCGCAGCACCGAAAGCGATCCCTGCGGCAGAAAGCGTGGCGGCAGTTACCCTGATCCGCCCCGAGCCTGTTGAAGCACCCGTGACACCTGTGATCGACGGAGCGCCCGCTTTCACACCCGAAACACTGCCGACGGAAGCGACGGCAGAGCCGGTCGAGACGCCTGAGCCGATTATCGAGACTGTCGAGACGGCAGGCGAGGCATCGCTCGATCTGGACGCAGCCGAGCCGGAAGACACTGCGGCATTGACATCCTTAGCCGACGAATCGACAGCGATCGACGCTGACGTCGATCCTGATCCGGCTCCGTTGCCGACCATGGAAGGTGGCATCCGCATTTCCCGCGGCTCGGCACCATCAACGGAACTGACCGACATCGCGCCGCCGCAGAAATTGTCCTGGTTCCAGCGCCTGCGCCAGGGCCTCTCGCGCACCTCCGCGCAGCTGACCGACCAGATCACCTCGATCTTCACCAAGCGCAAGCTGGACGAGGACACGCTGCAGGATCTGGAGGACGTCCTGATCCGGGCCGATCTCGGCATAGAGACCGCGATGCGCGTCACCGACACACTCGCCTCCGGCCGCTACGGCAAGAGCGTCGATTCCGCCGATGTCGCGAAGATCATGGCGAGCGAGATCGAGAAGGTGCTGGCGCCCGTCGCGCGGCCGCTCGAACTCAATCTCGACCACAAGCCGCATGTCATCCTCGTCGTCGGCGTCAACGGCACAGGCAAGACGACCACGATCGGCAAGCTCGCCGCCAAGCTGACGCGCGGCGGCCTGAAGGTGACACTCGCCGCCGGTGACACATTCCGCGCGGCAGCCATCGAGCAGTTGAAGATCTGGGGCGAGCGCACCGGCTCCACCGTGATTTCCTCCAAGCTCGGCGCCGATGCGGCCGGCCTTGCTTATGATGCCTTCGAGAAGGCGAAGGCCAATGGCTCCGACGTCGTCATCGTCGATACGGCCGGCCGCCTGCAGAACAAGGCGGAGCTGATGGCGGAACTGGAAAAGGTCGTACGCGTGCTCGGCAAGCTCGATCCGGAAGCCCCGCACACCGTGCTGCAAACGCTCGACGCGACGACCGGCCAGAATGCGCTGAACCAGGTCGAAATCTTCAGGAACGTCGCCGGCGTGAACGGTCTTGTGATGACAAAGCTCGACGGGTCGGCCCGCGGCGGCATCCTCGTCGCCATTGCGGCCAAGCACAAATTGCCGGTGTATTTCATCGGCGTTGGCGAAGGCATCGACGATCTGGAGCCCTTCGAAGCGCGGGAATTCGCCGCGGCGATTGCCGGAACGCCGCTGAAATAGAGTGCTTTCGTGCCATCACTTCAGCATCATGACGCTGTAGACGATGACGGGCATCAGGAATGAAGAGGACTGCATGAGCGTCGAACCGATCGAACCCGTGGCACCGGCCAAGAAGGCCGAACCGCATGCGCTCCTCAAGCTCGTGCTCGAGCTTGGCCCGCTGCTCGTCTTCTTCTTCGCCAATTCGCGCGGCGAGTGGCTGGCCTCCACATTCCCGATGCTGGCCGATCTCGGCGACCCGATCTTCATCGCGACCGGGCTCTTCATGGTCGCGACAGCCATCTCGCTCACCGTATCATGGCTGTTGCTGCGCACAGTGCCGATGATGCCACTGATCTCCGGCGTCGTCGTCTTCATCTTCGGCGCGCTGACGCTCTATCTGCAGAACGAAACCTTCATCAAGATGAAGCCGACCATCGTGAACACGATGTTCGGAGCAATCCTGCTCGGCGGTCTTTACTTCGGTAAATCCCTGCTCGGCTATGTCTTCGACAGCGCCTTCAAGCTCGACAGCGAAGGCTGGCGCAAGCTCACGCTTCGCTGGGGCGTGTTTTTCCTGTTCCTCGCCGTATTGAACGAGGTGGTCTGGCGCGCATTTTCGACCGACTTCTGGGTGGCATTCAAGGTTTGGGGAACGATGCCGATCACCATCGCCTTCACGATGGCCCAGATGCCGCTGATCATGCGTCATTCGCTGGAGCCGAAGGACCAGACGGTCGAAAAGGCCATGGAGAAGCCGACGGAGGGGTGAGCGGGTTGAAGCCGCCCTTGTTCCGATCTAACTTTGATTATCTCAACTCGGAATTCTTCCATGGCGGTATCGCTCGGCAAACATTTCGATGGTTTCGTCGAAGCCCAGTTGGCATCTGGTCGGTACCGGTCGCCGGACGATGTTCTTCGTGACGGACTTCGCCTGCTCGAGCAGCATGAAGCGAAGGTGAAAGCGCTCGAGGATGCTTTGATCGAAGGCGAGAACTCAGGGCCGCCCGAAGTTTTTGACTTCGATGATTTCATCGCCGGCAAGACCTCTCCGTACACTCGTTGAGGTCCATTCAATTCTCCCCAGCCGCCAAGCGCGACCTCGACAGCATCTGGCACTATATCGAGGAGCGCTGAGGCACCAGCCAGGCAGTCACGTATGTTCAGTTGCTGCGTGATGGCTGTTTTTCGGTGGCGTCGGGTCAGCAGATGACAAGGCCAGTCGACATCCGGGAGGGCTACCGCAAGACGAATGTTGGATCGCACGTGATCTTTTTTCGGGAGAGCAACGAGGTATACCTCATCGTCCTACGCATCCTGCATCAGCGGATGGATGTGAACCGCCATCTCTGAGACTGTGAACCGGGGCTTACCGCGCCGCCTCGATCGCCGGCAACAGCTCCGTCAGATAGGTTTCTGGAGAGAACGGGCCGACCTTCTTGTAGAGGATCGTGCCATCGGGGCCGACCAGATAGCTTTCCGGCACGCCATAAACACCCCAGTCGATCGCGGTGCGTCCGTTGTCGTCCACGCCAACGGCATCATAGGGATTGCCGAGCTCGCCAAGGAAGCGGATCGCGTTTTCGTTCTGATCCTTGTAGTTGATGCCGACGACCTGGATATCTTCCTGCGCGGCAAGCTCCATCAGGAGCGGATGTTCCTGCCGGCATGGCACGCACCAGGAAGCCCAGACATTGACGAGGGTCAGCTGCCCATCAAGTGCGGCGTTGCTCAGCGCGGGCACCGGCGCGCCATCGCGCGTCAGCCCCGCAAGTTCCGGAAGATCGAGCACAGGCGCCGGCTGGCCGACCAGCGCCGATGGAATGACTGAAGCATCGCGGCCGGACAGCAACTGACCGAGGAAGACCGCCGCCAATGCGCCGAATATAAGCAGCGGCAGCAGCGCGATCAGTCGGGCGCGTGCGTTGCTGCGCTTGGCCGGACCTGCCGCCTCGTCGCGCTCTCCGATCGGGGTCTCGCTCATCGCCCGCTCTCGCTGACCCGATCGGAGCGCCTGCGAACGCCTTGCGCCTCGAGCGCCGCCAGTTCGGCGCGCCGACCGCGATGGTCGAGGATCACCCACGCGATCAGGGCGCCCAGAACGAGGGCAGTGATGGCGTAGGACGCGAAGATGAACCCGAAATACTGCATGATTCCGCCTCAGGCCGCCTGCCGTGCCACTTGGCGGCGCAAGGCCGCCACGCGCCGGCGCCAGATCTCGTTGCGCATCGCCGCGAGATGCAGCGTGAAGAACAGAAGCGTGAAGGCAACGGCCATCACCAGCAGCGGATAAAGCATCGACGGGTGGATCGTCGGCCCGTCGAGCCGCACGACGCTCGCCGGCTGGTGCAGCGTGTTCCACCAGTCGACCGAGAACTTGATGATCGGGATGTTGATGAAACCGACCAGGATCAGGATGGCGGAAAGCCGCGCGGACTTCGTCGGATCGTCCATTGCCCGCTGCAGGGCGATCAGCCCGAGATACATGAGAAGCAGCACGAAGACCGAAGTCAGCCGCGCGTCCCAGACCCACCAGGTTCCCCACATGGGCTTGCCCCAGAGCGAGCCGGTGACGAGCGCGAGTACGGTGAAGGCTGCGCCGATCGGAGCGGCCGCGCGCGCTGAAACGTCTGCGAGGGGATGACGCCAGACGAGCGTGCCGATCGCGGAAGCCGCCATCACCGTGTAGCACATCATCGCAAGCCAGGCCGAAGGCACATGGATGAACATGATGCGGATGGTCGCGCCCTGCTGATAGTCTTCAGGGGCCTCAAAGCTCATCCAGAGGCCGATCACGGCAACGAGGAGGGTCAACCCGGCAAGCCATGGCAACAATCGCCCCGCCAAGGCAAGAAACCGGGTGGGGTTTGCCAGATCGCCGATGCGTCCGATGGATAGGCTCGTGTCGCTCATTCCTGAAACTCATATCGCGGATCGTGACAGGCGGCAACGCGCCCGGCTCAGTCGGTCGATGCGCGCAATGCCGCAGCGGCGGCAAGCGGCCCCAGCACTGCAAAGAACAATGTGATCGCAGCAAGAATGAGGAAAGGCGGCATGAAAGGTGCCGGCTCCTCAACCGCCGCATAGATGGCGCTCACCCCGAACACCAGCACCGGCACGGTCAGCGGCAGCACTAGGATCGATACGAGAAGACCTCCGCGTGGCAGCGATACGGCAACTGCCGCTCCGACCGCGCCGATGAACGTGATCGCCGGGGTGCCGACGGCCAGCGTCAGGGTCGCAGCGCCGATCGCCAGCGGCTCGACATTCATGAAGAGCGCGAGAAGCGGCGCAGCGAGCACCAGCGGCAGGCCGGTCGCGATCCAGTGCGCGAGACACTTGGCGAAGACCGTGAGGATCAGCGGATGCTCCTGCATCAGCAGGATATCGAGCGCGCCATCCTCTCGGTCGGCCTGGAACAGCCGATCCAGACCGAGAAGCGAGGCGAGCAGCGCACCGATCCACAGCATCGCCGGCCCGATGCGGGCGAGAAGGTTGAGATCCGGCCCGACGCCGAAGGGCACGACGGCAATCACAGTGAGGAAGAACAGCACCCCGATGAGCGCCCCGCCACCGGCACGTATGCCGAGCCGGATGTCGCGCAGGATGAGCGCTCTCATGCGCTCACCGACAGGCCGGGCGTCATGGCAAATTCGCGCTGCGTCGAGATCGCGAGTGGCTGGTGCGTGGCGATGAGAGCTAGCCCTCCCGTTCGAAGATGGGCCTCCACCATGCCGCCGAATCGCGCTTCCGAAGCAACATCCAGTGCAGCGGTCGGTTCATCGAGAATCCAGATCGGCCGGTGCGAGACGAGAAGTCGTGCCATCGCGATCCGGCGCTGCTGACCGGCCGAGAGATATCCGTAAGGCAACGAGAGAACTGTTGCGAGCCCGACCGCATCTGCCGCCTCTTCGACACCAAGCGCAGGCGCTGCCATGAAGCGTTGCCAGAAGCCCAGATTCTCGGCCACCGTCAGTTCGCGCTTCATGCCGTTGCGATGGCCAAGATAATGGCAGGCTTCGGCAAGCGTCTCTGCCTCTTGCGGGCCGCCGTCCAACGTCACGATTCCCGAATCAGCCTTGAGCAACCCGGCGATGACCTTGAGCAGCGTGGACTTGCCGATGCCGTTCGGACCCGTCACGATCAGCGCTTCGCCCGCCTCGACTGTCAGCGACAGATCCGCGAAAATCGGCTCACTTCCCCGGCTTGCCGTCAGTCTTTCGGCGATCAGCCGCATGCTTTTCCCCTGGGCGAAATTGCCCGTGAGGGCAGCTTGCGGCGTGGCTGCGAAATCCGTCGCATTTTGCCCCGATGCACTGGAACCCTTCATAGAAATTATCTATAAGGCCTGCAACCACGCCAGCGGTCGGCGTGATCACCATCCTTGCGCCGAACATGATCTGCCGGAAGGCATTCACGATCACGGGCGGACAGCGGAAATGACCGTACCCGCATCCTCACGCATCCCCTCGCGGGATCAAGCGTATAGGCGTTCGCCCGGCAGCTTCGGCTGATCAGACGAAGACGGGGTTTCACTTGTCCAAATCGCTCGACAGCTTCAATTGCCGCTCCACCCTCAAGGTGGGCGACAAAGACTATGTCTATTTCGACCTTACCAAGGCAGAGGCAAACGGCCTCGAAGGCGTTTCGCGCCTGCCTTTCTCGATGAAGGTCGTTCTCGAAAACCTCCTGCGCAATGAAGATGGCCGTTCGGTCACCAAGAACGACATCATCAATGTCAGCAAATGGCTCGACGACAAGGGCACCGGCGGCAGCGAGATCGCCTACCGCCCTGCCCGCGTGCTCATGCAGGACTTCACCGGCGTTCCCGCCGTCGTCGACCTCGCGGCCATGCGCGATGCAATGGCATCGCTCGGCGGCGACCCGCAGAAGATCAACCCGCTCGTTCCGGTCGATCTCGTCATCGACCACTCGGTCATCGTCGACGAGTTCGGCACGCCGCAGGCCTTCGCGAACAACGTCGAGAAGGAATATGAGCGCAACGGCGAGCGCTACCGCTTCCTGAAGTGGGGCCAGCAGGCCTTCCAGAACTTCCGCGTCGTTCCGCCCGGTACTGGCATTTGCCACCAGGTGAACCTCGAATATCTCGGCCAGACCGTCTGGACGAAGGATCAGGACGGCGAGACCGTCGCCTATCCGGACACCTGCGTCGGCACCGACAGCCACACGACCATGATCAACGGTCTCGGCGTTCTTGGTTGGGGCGTTGGCGGCATCGAAGCCGAAGCTGCCATGCTCGGCCAGCCGATCTCCATGCTCCTGCCGGAAGTCATCGGCTTCAAGGTCACGGGCGCGCTGAAAGAAGGCGTCACCGCCACCGACCTCGTGCTCACCGTCGTTCAGATGCTGCGCAAGAAGGGCGTTGTCGCCAAGTTCGTGGAATTCTTCGGCCCCGGCCTCGACAACATGACGCTCGCCGACCGCGCGACCATCGGCAACATGGGCCCGGAATACGGCGCGACCTGCGGCTTCTTCCCGGTCGATTCCGAAACGATCAACTACCTCACCGTTTCGGGCCGCGACCGTGATCGAATCGCGCTCGTCGAAGCCTATTCGAAGGCGCAGGGCATGTGGCGCGAGGCCGGTTCGGCCGATCCGGTCTTCACCGACACGCTCGAACTCGACCTCGGCACCGTCGTGCCCTCCATGGCCGGCCCGAAGCGTCCCGAAGGCCGCATCCCTCTGGAAGGCATCGCATCCGGTTTCGAAAAGTCGCTGACTGAAGAGTACAAGAAGCCTGGCCAGATCGACGTGCGGTATGCCGTCGAAGGCGAGGACTACGATCTCGGCCACGGCGATGTCGCCATTGCCGCCATCACGTCCTGCACCAACACGTCGAACCCATCGGTTCTGATCGGTGCCGGCCTGCTTGCACGCAACGCCGTTGCCAAGGGCCTGAAGACGAAGCCCTGGGTGAAGACATCGCTCGCTCCCGGAAGCCAGGTCGTTGCCGGCTACCTCGAAAAGGCCGGTCTGCAGAAAGACCTCGACGCGCTCGGCTTCAACCTCGTCGGCTTCGGCTGCACGACCTGCATCGGTAACTCCGGCCCGCTGCCGGCTCCGGTGTCGAAGACGATCAACGACAAGGGCCTCATCGCTGCCGGCGTGCTTTCGGGCAACCGCAACTTCGAAGGCCGCATTTCGCCGGACGTCCAGGCGAACTACCTCGCTTCGCCGCCGCTGGTCGTTGCCTACGCGCTCGCCGGAACGGTGAAGAAGGACCTGACCACCGAGCCGATCGGCGAAGGCTCCGACGGTCAGCCGGTTTATCTGCGCGACATCTGGCCGACCTCGAAGGAAATTCAGGAATTCATCCTGAAATACGTCACACGCGACGTTTACGAGAGCAAATATGCCGACGTATTCCGTGGCGACGAGAACTGGCAGAACGTCCAGGTTCCGGCCGGCGACACCTACACCTGGGACGATTCATCGACCTATGTGCAGAACCCGCCGTACTTCGTCGGAATGGGCAAGGGCGCAGGCGGCACGAGCGACATCGTCGGCGCACGCGTTCTCGGCCTGCTCGGCGACAAGATCACCACCGACCACATCTCGCCGGCCGGTTCGATCAAGGCGGCATCGCCTGCCGGTGCCTATCTCATGGAGCGTGGCGTCGGCGCTGCCGACTTCAACCAGTACGGCACGCGCCGTGGTAACCACGAGATCATGATGCGCGGCACCTTCGCCAACATCCGTCTGCGCAACCACATGATGGGCCCGAACGGCAAGGAAGGTGGATACACGATCCACTATCCGTCGAAGGAAGAAATGTCGATCTTCGACGCCGCCATGCGGTACAAGGAAGAGGGCGTTCCGCTCGTCATCTTCGCTGGCGCCGAGTATGGCAACGGCTCGTCGCGCGACTGGGCTGCAAAGGGCACTGTCCTTCTCGGCGTACGCGCCGTGATCGCACAGAGCTTCGAGCGTATCCACCGTGCCAACCTCGTCGGCATGGGCGTGATCCCGTTCGTTCTCGAAGAGGGAACGAGCTGGGCAAGCCTCAACCTGCGTGGTGACGAAACCGTGACCATCGAAGGCCTCACCAAGCTGAAGCCCCGCGAAACCAAGACCGCCCGCATCACCTATGGCGATGGCACGGTCAAGGACGTCACGATCATCAGCCGCGTCGAGACGCTGGATGAGGTCACCTACATGGAAAATGGCGGGATTCTGCAGACGGTTCTGCGCGATCTTGCTGCCTGATACTACCTGAATCCGCTCAAGGCCGTTCACTGCGACCTCGAGCTTCGACATCGATGTGCGCCCCGGATCAAAAATTCGGGGCGCGCGCGTCACTCGAACGTGACTTTTGCTTGATCTGCGCGGCCTGTAGCGTTTTTAACGGATGGACAGCGCAAGACGGACCCGCGATCGACAATTTCGGGCCATATGCGCCATGGCGTGCGCCAGAATGGTCAAGTTGATGATGGTCAGATCGAAGATTGCGCCGGCGCTGCTGCTTCTGTCGCTCGCCGTCTGCCCAACCGCCACCATAGCAGGCGACAAGCCGCTGGGTGTCGTCGAGCTCTTCACAAGCCAGGGATGCTCCTCCTGCCCGCCGGCAGATGCCGTGCTCGCCGATCTGGCCGAAGAAGGCGACGTGATCGCACTCGCCTATCATGTCGACTACTGGAATTATCTCGGCTGGAAGGACACGCTGGCCTCGCCGGAAAACACCGCGCGCCAAAAGGCCTATGCAACGACCTTCGAGCGCAAGAGCGTTTACACTCCCCAGGCCGTTCTCAATGGCCGCGACCACGTCAATGGCGCCTCGCGCGGGCATATCGACACCACCCTTTCCGCGATGGAACGCGATGGCCGCGGCCTCGTGGTCGATGTCGACGTCGCCCATGATGATGATGATGATACGCTTGTCATCGATGTCGGCGAGGGCGAAGGAAAAGCCCATGTGGTGCTCGTCGTCTTCGATCGCGAGACCACCGTGCCGATAGAGGCCGGCGAAAACGACGGCGCAAGCTACACCTATGTGAACAGCGTACGCGAACTTCAGATCGTCGGTGTCTGGAAGGGCGATGCCGAGCGCATCTCCTTGCCCGCCATGATGATCGACGACTGGGTCAACCGGAACGGCGCAATCCTGTTGCAAAGGATGGTGAATGGCCGCGCACCGGGCGCGATCATCGGTGCAGCGCTCATCGAGCCTTCTGCCGGGACCGATTAAAAGGACGGCTTAGCAAGGGCGGCACAAAAAAAGGCCGCCGAAGCGACCTTTTCCAATGCTGCATCAGAGAGTTGGCTCGGCCCAGCGGTTTCGAGGGGCTGGGGGGCTTTGAATTCGAAAGTCACCGGACCGAGCCGTCTGAGGCAACAATCGGAATCTCGTCTCCAATTCGGGCATCGGTGCGGCCCAATTGCGGCCAAAACCCGCTCAAGTAACCGTTTCGGTTCACTTGGTAACGCGCACGGTCGCCTTTCGTGATCGGCCTTTTAACGCTTTCTTTCCCTTGCATTTCCGCAGCCGGCAGGCAAACTGTCACACGGTTGTCATGCCCAAGGTCGGAAATCCCAGGAGACCCGATGACGGATCACGTGCCAGAACAGGGCGCAAACATCGTCCATATGACGGATTACAAAAGCGGCGCCGAGCCTCTTCCCGTCACCTTCAATCGCCGCGAACTCGATACGATCCTGAGACTCTATGGCCGCATGGTCGCGTCCGGCGAGTGGCGCGATTACGCGCTTGACCATCTTCGCGAGAAGGCTGTCTTCTCGGCATTTCGGCGCACAAGCGAGGTCCCACTTTACCGGATCGAGAAATGCCCGAAGAATGCCCGTCGACAGGGAGCGTTCAGCGTGGTTGCGGCCAATGGTATGATTCTGAAGCGCGGCCACGAACTGGAAACCGTGCTGCGCGTGCTCGACAAGAAGCCGAAGCTCGTCGGTATCTAACCGCCGAGCCCGTCAGATAACTCAGCGACCAGCGATGCCGTTCGCCAGCGTGCCCGGATAGCGCGTCAAATCCGCCGGCGTTTCGTTACCCGCGCCCAGTGCCTTCTGCATGATGACGGTGTCCAGCCATCGGCCGAATTTGAAACCGGTGCCCGGCATCGTGCCGATCATATCGAAGCCACAGGCACGGTGCACACCGACCGATGCAGGGTGAGCACCACCGATCACAGCAACCATCTGCCGGAACCCAAGCGCCTCGGTCCGCGACAGCAGGTCTGCGAGCAGCGCCTTGCCCAAGCCCTGTCCTCGCGCCTCTGGCGAGAGATAGATGGAATCCTCAACCAGCCAGGAATAGGCCGGCCGGTCCCGGAAAGCGGATGCATAGGCGTAGCCGATCAGGGCGCCGTCGGCTCCTTCTGCCGCCAGATAGGGATATCCCTTGCCCGTGATCGCTGAAAACCGACGTTCCATCTCGAAGCGATCGGGCGCCTCGAGCTCGTAGGTTGCCGTGCCGTTCTCTACATTCTCCCGATAAATGGCGGTGATTGCGGTAAGATCGGCGGACGTGGCGGGACGGATTGAGAAAGACATGGGGCAAGCACCATCGCGTTCGGTTTCGCTCGCCAGATAGCCTAGCTTCAGGTCTGATACCAGCGCGCACGATGACGATCCCGCAACGAAAAAGGGCGACCCGCAGGCCGCCCTTTCGAAACACCTATCCGTGTTCTGCTTATTCGCGGTTGCCCATGAACTGCAGCAGGAACATGAACATGTTGATGAAGTCGAGGTACAGGCGAAGCGCACCCATGATGGCCTTGCGGCCGGCGGCATCGCTTGAGTCGCCTTCATAGTACATCGTCTTGATTTCCTGCGTATCGTAAGCCGTCAGGCCTGCGAAGATCAGGACACCGATTGCCGAGATCGCGAACTGCAGAGCGCTCGAAGCAAGGAAGATGTTCACGACCATGGCGATGATCAGACCGATCAAGCCCATGAACAGGAACGAACCCATGCCTGACAGATCGCGCTTCGTCGTGTAGCCGTAAAGCGACAGTGCGCCGAACGATGCGGCGGTGATGAAGAATGTCTGTACGATGCTCTGGCCCGTGAAGACCAGGAAGATCGACGATAGAGACAGGCCCATGACGGCCGAGTAGATCCAGAACGTGGTCTGCGCCGCACTGACGCTCATGTTCTGAATGCGGAAGCTCAGGAAGAAGACGAGCGCCAGCGGAGCGAGCATCACGACCCAGCGCAGCGGGCTGGCATACATGAGTTGCGCAAACGCAGGATTGCTCTGTGCCAATGCGAATGTCGCATAGGCAGCAACACCCGTGATCGCCAGTCCGAGGGCCATCAGATTGTAGACGCGAAGCATGTAGCTGCGCAGGCCCTGGTCGATCGCAGCTCCGGCCTGCATCCCGGCCGGGGCCGAGCGGGTCTGGTAGTTACGAAGGTCAGCCATAGTTTCCTCTTTCAAAGCCCCGGAAGTGAAACGGTGTCGGGTCGTGTCATCGACCAACCCAGGCGCCGCTGCGGGGCTCCAGCATGCCTGTGGATAATATGAGGATTAGCTGAGCCAAGAGCAAGACCCTCGGCTCTAGGCAGAACGCCGATTCCCGCCGCGGAAACGCTAACATCCTGCGCCCAATAGTCGCGCAGTATATCGAACGTTAAAGATTGCGGAGAATTGGCGCTGCTTTCTGCCCGAGCACCCGCCATGTTCCGGCAAGGCCGATCCCCACCGTGACCACGATCGCAATCACGAGCGTGGATATGGCTACGTCCGGCAGGAAGCTCGACGGCAGCGTCATGATGCGCGCAACGATGTACCAGGCGGCCACTCCACCGGCGAACAGCGCAAAGATCGCGGTGGCCAGCCCGAGGATCAGATATTCGTAGGAAAATGCGCGGATCAGCGTGCTGCGCGTTGCCCCGAGCGTCTTCAGCACGACCGCATCGTGCGTCCGCGCCCGGTTGCCGGCAGCCAGCGCGCCCGAAAGCACGAGGATCGAGGCAATCAGCGCGACCGCCGCAGCAGCGCGGATCGCGACGGCCAGCTGCTCCACCAGACGATCCACCACGTCGATCGCGTCCTTGACGCGCACGCTGGTGACCGTCGGCAAGGCGTTCGTCACCTCACGCAAGATCTGCCCTTCCTGCGCCGCATCGAGGCTCGGATCGGTCAGCGTTGCGAGCCACGCATGTGGTGCGCCGGCAAATGTGTTGGGCGAAAAGACCATGATGAAGTTGATCGACAGCGATTCCCACTGGATCTCGCGCAGATTGGCGATCTCTGCGGTCACTTCGCGGCCGAGCACGTTGACGGTGATGGAATCGCCGATGCCGAGGCCAAGTTCGCCCGCCTCTTCGGCCGAGAACGAGACGAGAGGAGGGCCGTCATAGTCTTCAGCCCACCACTCCCCTTCCGTAAGCGCCGTGCCGGCGGGCAGCGTTGGTGCATAGGTGATGCCACGGTCACCGCGAAGAACCCAGCGACCCTCGGCGTAATCTTCGGGGTTCGGCACCTCACCATTGATTCCGACGATACGTCCACGCAGCATCGGCACAGCATCGATGTCGCCTTCCGGCGCAGCGGTCGCAACGATCCCTCTGAACTGGTCGATCTCGCTCGACTGGATGTCGACGAAGAAGAAGTTCGGCGCGCGCTCCGGCAGATTGCCGGCAAGTTCGCGCCGCAGATTGCCGTCGATCAGCGCCAGCGTCACCAACAGCGCGAGGCCGAGTCCGAGGGAGAGAACGACGGACGGCGTCAAGGCGCCCGGCCGGTGAATGTTGCCGATGGCAAGCCGAAGTGCCGCGGAATTGACGCGCGGGCTGCGCTTTGCCGCCCACTGGATGAGCACCGCCACCGAGCGGAGAACCACGAAGGAGAATGCGATCGCCGCCAGAAAGATGATCGCGATGAACCGATCGAACGATGTGAGGATCGCAAGCGCCGCCAGCGCCGCCATGGTGACGGCGGTTGCCGCGAGGTAGCGCTTGGCAGGCCAGCCTGCACCGTCGAATCCCTGGCTTCGAAACAGTGCGGTTGCCGGCACGTCCTGTGCGCGGCCAAGCGGCAGGATCGCGAAAGCGAGCGCGGTCAGCAGACCAAAGACCGCAGCGAGCAAGAGCGCGCCCGGATGCACGGAGACACCGCTGCCGATCGGAAGCAGATCTGCAAGAAATACTGCCGCCACGAAGGGCACGATCGCTCCGATGACCACACCGATCAGGACACCGATGGTGGCGACGATGCCGATCTGGACCAGATAGACCATGACGACGAAGCGGCTCGATGCGCCGACGCATTTCAGTGTTGCGATCACGCCGCGTTTGGAATCCATGAAAGCGCGCACGGCATTGGCGACGCCAACGCCGCCGACGACGAGCGCCGTCAGACCCACGAGCGTGAGAAACTGCGAGAAGCGTTCGATGTTTTCGGTCAGCTGCGGCGCGGCGTTGGCGCTGGTGCGCACGGCCCAGCCGGCATCTGTGTAGTCCGCCCGAGCTTCGTCACGGATAGCCTGCAGCTGATCGTAGGTCGCAGGCTCCGGCAGGCGGACCTTGTAGACATATTCGACAAGGCTGCCGAGCTGGAGAAGGCCTGCCGCTTCAAGCGCGTCCACCGAAACCAGGAAGCGCGGCGCAAACGCGAAGCCTTCGGACAGGAGATCGGGCTCGTTGATCAGCGAGGCGCGCACCTCGAAGGTCGCGCTGCCGAGCGTCAGGCGATCGCCGATCGAAAGACCCATCCGTTCGAGAAGCACAGGCGCGACCACCGCACCATAAGCGCCATCGATAAGACCATGCCGCGCATCGAAATCGAGCGCCGGTTCGGTGACGAGGGATCCATAGAGCGGGTAGAGGTCATCCACCGCCTTCACTTCGACAAGCGACTGGTCGCTGCCATCCTCGAGCCTGGCCATGGAGCGCAGATTGACCGATTGAGCCACGTCGCCCAGCCCTTCGACGAAGGCGAGGTCGTCGCCCGTCGCCGGCCGGTTGTCGATTTCGAAACGGATGTCACCCGCAAGAATGGCCTGGCCTTCGGCGGCGATGGCATCGGTGATCGAGCGCGACACGGAATTGACGCCGGCAATCGCCGCAGTGCCGAGAACGATACAGGCGAGGAAGATATAGAAGCCCGAAAGGCCACCACGCATTTCGCGCAGCGCCAGCCGCAGGGCCAACTTGAAATTCTGGCTGGAGGTCGCGCGGCTCGCTGGCGCCTGGCTCATGCATAGGCTCCGCGCGACTGGGCAATCGGCTGTGCCTGGCCAAGGCCATCATCCACGATTTCCCCCGACCGCACCTTGATCTGCCGATCGCAGCGCGCCGCAAGCTGCGGATCATGCGTCACCAGGAGCAGCGTCGTGCCGCGCTCCGCCTGCTTCGTGAAGAGAAGATCGGCGATCTGCCGGCCCGTTTCGCCGTCCAGGTTGCCCGTCGGCTCATCGGCAATGAGAACGGCCGGCGACGGCGCCAGCGACCTTGCAATCGCCACACGCTGTTGTTCGCCGCCCGACATCTCGCCGGGATGGTGTGACAGGCGCTCGCCAAGTCCGACGGCCCGAAGCTCCCGCTCCGCCACCTCGAATGCGTCGTTGCGTCCGGCGAGCTCGAGCGGCACGGCGACGTTCTCGAGCGCGGTCATGTTCGGAATGAGGTGAAAGGACTGGAAGACGATGCCGATATGCCGACCCCGAAAATCGGCGACCGCATCTTCGCTCATGCTGTGCAATTCGGCGCCTGCGATGGTGATCGCGCCGCTGTCGATCTTTTCCAGGCCCGCGAGAACCATGAGCAGGGTCGACTTGCCCGATCCCGAAGGACCGATGATCCCGACCGACTCTCCGGCGTTAATCTTGAGGGACATTCGCTTCATGACATGAACCGACGAAGCGCCGTTTCCGAGGGTCAGATCGGCGTCGGCGAGATCGATGATGTGTTGGGTCAAGGCGGAAGCTTCCTATATGTCCGGATATGGCGGCTGCCCCGGCGTCTACGCTGCAAGGCCGCAAAAAGATTTAGGAACGGTGCAATGAATGTTAAACGGCTTTCCGCTTTCCTCCTCGCATTCTGTGTCTCCTTGATGGCAAGCGTGACCGCATCGCGTGCTGAAACCCTTCAGATCGTGGGTTTTGGCGATAGCCTCATGGCCGGTTACCAGCTCGATGCCGCCTATGCGTTCCCGGTTCGCCTGGAAGCGGCACTTCAGGAACGCGGACACGATGTCGTGATCGCCAATGCCGGCGTATCCGGCGATACCAGTTCGGCCGGCCTGTCGCGGCTCGATTGGTCGGTGCCGGACGGCACGGATGCGGTGATCCTCGAACTCGGTGCCAACGACATGCTGCGCGGCATCGACCCGGCGCGGACCGAAGCCAATATCGAGGAAATGATCACACGGCTGAAGGCCCGCAACATTGAAGTGCTGCTAGCCGGCATGCTGGCGTCGCCGAATATGGGTGCTGACTATCAGACGCGATTCAACGGTCTTTTCGAGCGTCTCGCCGAAAAGCACGATCTGGTTTTCTACCCCTTCTTCCTCGATGGCGTTGCCGCTGAGGCCGCACTCAATCTCGACGACGGGATCCACCCGAATGAAGACGGCATCGACGTGATGGTCGAGCGGTTCATTCCTGCCGCAGAAGAATTGCTGCAGCGCTTGAAACCAGATGCCTGAGACGCGCGTTGGAACCCGATAAGGCAAAAGTGGACGCTGAATATTTAGGGATTGTCGACGGCTGCGTCGCATGATTCGCTGAGAGTGCCTTTCGATTCGGGGAGATCTCCATGCCGAGACTATTCGCCGCCCTCGAACTCCCGCGTGACACCACAATGTCGCTTTCCCTCTTGCGCGGCGGGCTTCCCGGCGCGCGATGGATCGACGTGGAAAATTATCACATCACGCTCCGCTTCATCGGTGACGTGGATGGTCCCACAGCCGACGAGATCGTCAACGCTTTCGACCGCATCCGCCGGACCGAATTTCCGGTACGGCTCCAGGGCATGGGGTCTTTCGGCGCCAAGAAGCCGCATTCCATCTGGGCCGGCGTCACGCCGACCGCCGAACTCATGGCCCTTCAGGCCGAAATAGAACGGGTGTGCCAGCGGTTGCGACTGCCTGCCGATCCGCGCAAGTTCAAGCCCCATGTCACCTTGGCGCGCATCAAGACGGCAAGAGAAAGCGACGTGGTGCGCTACCTCCAGGGGCGCGGCGATTTCCACACGCAGGCGTTCACGGTCACCCGCTTCGTCCTCATGTCCTCGCGCGATTCGATCGGCGGGGGACCTTATGTGACGGAAGAAGCATTTCCTCTCGACGAAGCCAATGCATCGGCCGGCACGGGCAGCAGCCTGCTGCCAAACGCCTATTATAGCCCGCTCTAGCGCTTTTCAGAGCGGGAACGTTCGAAAGGTTGAACCAGTCATGACTGTCGAAAGGATGAGCGGAGACGCCGTGCGTGAAGCACTGGCGGGCCTGCCGCAATGGACGCTCTCAGCATCGGGAGAGGCGATCGAACGGCGCTTCGTCTTTGCAGATTTCAACGAGGCATTCGGCTTCATGAGCCGCGTCGCGCTGAAGGCCGAATCGATGAATCATCATCCCGAATGGTCGAATGTGTACAAGAACGTGGACGTGACGCTTCGAACCCATGATGTGGGTGGCGTGAGCCGGCTCGACATTCAGCTGGCGCATTTCATGGATACCATCGCCGCCTGACAGAGACTTGAAGAGGCCGCTTCAGGCCACGATTTGTCAGAGCGGATTGAACGTTAAGAGGCACGTCTATGGACGACAAGAAGATTGCCGATATTTTGACGGTCGAAGACACGCAGGGCCAGCGCGAGCAGGAAAGCCGCGTTCGCGCGAAGTTCTTCGAGACACTGCGGCGCGCGGCTCAATATGTGCCTTTCATCGAAGATCTGGTCGCAGCCTATTATTGCGCGCTGGATCCGAAGACGCCTACGCGGGTGCGCGGGACGCTCCTGGCGGCGCTCGCTTATTTCGTTCTGCCATTCGATTTCGTGCCGGACTTCATCGCCATCATCGGTTTCGGCGACGATCTGGCGGTTCTCGCCGCGGCGATCACGGCCGTGCGCAGCCACATGACCGAAGCGCACTATGCCGCCGCCCGCGAGACGCTCGGCAAAGAAGCCGAGACGGCAGGGACCGCATCGACATTCTGATCGCCAGAACCGGCAGAGGATCAGTCGTCCGTATCGATCCTCGGATCGTCTTCGAGCGCTTTCTTCAACCGACCAAAAGCCAGTCTGATACGGGATTTGACCGTGCCGAGCGGCAATCCGGTCTCTTCCGCTATCTGGCTGTGGGAAAGGCCGATGAAGAAGGCCAGCCGTACCAGCTCGAGCTGTTCGGCCGGCAGCACGCTCATGGCGCGGCGCACCCGCTCGTCGCGCTGCTGCGCATCCATCACGAGATCCGGCGCCTCCGGCGCGCTCGGCAGGAGCGACGGATCCTCCGCATCAAGGTCTTTGCCGCGATCTCGACGCAGCGCATCGATCCGGCGGTTTCGAGCGACACGGAACAGCCAGGTGGCCAGAGACGACTTCGCAGGGTCGAAAAGCCCTGCCTTGTGCCACAGGACGATCATCACTTCCTGCGCCAGCTCCTCGGCTTCCTGCGGCTGCATGTTCAGGCGCAGCAGGTAGGATTTGATGCGGGGCGCGAAATAATCGAACAGCTGCGCGAACGCCGACTTGTCGCGCTCGACGGCGACGGCTCGGGCGAGCCGGGCAAAGCGCTCATTCAACTCGACAGTCATTCGTGGGCGTCGTCCTGATTAACGCGGTGCGGTTCGGTGAAGTCTGCCGACCGGCACCAAGTGCAGACAGGTACACAGCTTTTTGCAAAGGTCAAACTGTTGCCGGATTCTTTGCCGCATAGTCGCAGCATCGTTTCGATGAGGAGCGATGGGGCTTTCCGCCGGTGCATTTGGCCGGCAGGCAGAGTGTGGCTGTCAGCCGGTTCAGGCCTCGGGGGTTTCGTCAAGCAAGCGCATGATCGTGGTAAAAAACCAGAGGGTTACGGTTTGGTAACCGCGATTAAGTAAAATTAAACCGAAGCGGTGTTGTTTGCCCGCCAAAGGGCGTTGCGGCGGACGACGCTTCGTCAATTCTGATCAGGCAACCGGCAGGATAAAATGTTCGTGAAGACTCTTCTCACCGCACTCGCGCTCACGGCGGCGACAACGGCGACCGCCTACGCCCAATCTCCCACACGCATGAATCAGTTCAATGCCTGGGGTGCCTATTCCTACGACAGCGGCAACGGGAAGGTGTGCTACATCCTCTCCGTCCCGACCAGCTCCGAACCGAGCTCCGTCAACCACGGCGAGAACTTCTTCCTCGTCTCCCAGCGCCCCGGCCAGAACGTCTCCTATGAGCCGCAGGCGATGATGGGCTACCCGCTGCAGGATGCCTCCAAGGTCAACGTCACGGTCGACGGCCGCGCCTTCACCCTGTTCTCTCGTGGCAATTCCGCCTGGGTCGAGAATGCGGCTGAGGAGCCTGCTCTCGTAACGGCGATGCGCGGCGGCTCGTCCATGACGGTGCAGGCCGTGTCCGGGCGCGGCACGAATACGAGCTACTCCTATTCGCTCTCCGGCGTGACCGCGGCTTTGAACGAAATTCAGAACTGCAATTGATGCTTGCGCTCACCCTTGCGGCTTTCGGCCTGCAAGGGTGACGATCCGGCCCATGTGTGATACATGGCCCGCCAACGACATCGCTAAAGCTAATAATGCGCCGCCGCAGTCCTGATCTGCGGGGGCGCTTCGCATTGGAAAGCGGCAGATTGACATGGCTTTGACACTCGAACTCGGCGATCCGGCGCAGCGCGAACAGCTGGCTCAGCGTGCGCCTGCGCGCGCAGAACCGCTCGACCTGGTCGGCCTGTCGCGGGAAGACCTCGGCGCTGCGCTCGCCAATGTCGGCGTGCCGCAGAAGCAGGTGCGCATGCGCGTCAGCCAGCTTTGGCACTGGCTCTACATGCGCGGCGTCAACGATTTCGACCGCATGTCCAACATCTCCAAGGAGATGCGCGCGCTCCTGAAGGCCAACTTCACCATCGGGTGGCCGGAAATCGCCGATGAGCAGATATCGAACGATGGCACCCGCAAATGGCTGCTGCGCTTTCCATCGCGCGGCGCCGGCCGACCCGTCGAGGTCGAAACGGTCTACATCCCCGAAGAAGGCCGCGGCACCCTTTGCGTTTCGAGCCAGGTCGGCTGCACGCTCACCTGTTCGTTCTGCCACACCGGCACACAGAAGCTCGTGCGTAACCTCACCTCCGGCGAAATCCTCTCGCAGCTGATCCTTGCCCGCCATCGCCTTGGCGATTTCCCCGATGTCGAAGCAGCGCCGGGCACGATGGTGCCGAGCGAAGGCCGCAAGGTGTCCAACATCGTGATGATGGGCATGGGCGAGCCGCTCTACAATTTCGAAAACGTGAAGCAGGCTCTGCTGATCGCCTCGGATGGCGAAGGCCTCTCGATCTCCCGCCGCCGCATCACTCTGTCGACCTCTGGCGTCGTTCCGGAAATACGCCGGGCCGGCGAGGAAATCGGCGTTATGCTGGCGATTTCGCTGCATGCCGTGCGCGACGATCTGCGCGACGAACTCGTTCCGATCAACAAGAAGTACCCGCTGAAGGATCTGCTGCAGGCCTGCCGCGACTATCCGGGCCTCTCCAACGCACGGCGCATCACCTTCGAATATGTGATGCTGAAGGGCGTCAACGACAGCCTGGAAGATGCCCGCGATCTGGTGAAGCTCTTGAAGGGCATCCCGGCCAAGATCAACCTGATCCCCTTCAACCCGTGGCCGGGCAGCGCATACGAGTGCTCGGATTGGGAGCAGATCGAGCGCTTCGCCGACTTCGTCAATCATGCAGGCTATGCATCGCCGATCCGCACGCCGCGCGGCCGCGACATTCTCGCCGCCTGCGGCCAGCTGAAATCCGAATCGGAGCGGCTGCGTAAATCGGAAAGACTGGCTCTGGAATCCATGATGATCGCCGGACACGGCGCCGAGTGAGGCAAAGGGCGTGAACCGCTTCTTTCTGTTCTTTCTGCGCCTGCTCATGATGGCGTTTGCATTCTTTGTCGCCTGCATCGTCACCGGCGCGACGCTTGCCTTCCTGACGCGCGCGGTAACACCCGAGGACGTCCGCAACATCACCGGTGACGGCACGTGGATAAGCGTCATGATCGGCGTTCTCACCGTCGCAGGCCTCGTCGCCTACGCATCGTTGATCCCGGCGATGTTCATCGCGCTCTATTCGGAGATGCAGCGCCGCCGCGGCTGGTTGTTCTACTGCCTCTCGGGTGGCGTCGTCGCGGCGCTCTGCCTCGCCTTCCTGCTGTTGAACCCGCAGCAGGACGGCAATCCATCAATCAGCTTCGTCGCCGTCATCATCGTTTCCGGGATGCTGGGCGGCCTCGCCTATTGGTTGATTGCCGGACGCCACGCCGGCGGCTGGCTGCCGCGCCAGATCAAGCGGCGGCGCATGGAGCGCGAGGCTGCCAGCCGCACTGCGGAATAGTTTCGCTTGGAGCAGGAAACGCTTCAGCGCCCCTGCGTCAGCAGCACCTTGATGGCGAAGGCCGAGAAGATTCCTGCAAAGCCGTAGTCGACGGCGCGCATCACCTTGGTGTTCCGCTTCAGCCAGTCGGCCAGGCGCTCGGCGCCGAGCACGATCGCAATCACGATCGGCAGCGACAGCACGACGAACAGAAAGCCCAGGAAGAACAGCTTGCTGGCGACGTCCGGATCCCGAACCGACACGAATTGCGGCAAGAAGGTCATGAAGAACAGCGCGACCTTCGGGTTGAGCAAATTGACTCCTAGCCCGACTGCCCAATTGCTGAAGAAAGACCGCCTCCGCACGGGGCCGGTCTCGACCGACAGCGTGGACCCGTGCCGCAGCGCCTGGACGGCGAGATACAAGAGATAGCCGGCGCCAACGATCTTCAGCACGAGAAACGCCGTCGGCGACGCCACGATCAGCGCCGACAGGCCAAGCGCCACCAGCGTCGTGTGGACCAGGCACCCGGTCATTGCGCCCGCAATGCAGGCAATGCCGGCCCGCCGTCCATCGGAAAGCGCGCGGCTGATGAAAAGCGTCATGTCCGGACCGGGCGTGATCGCAAGAAAGATCGAAGCAGCGGAAAATGCTGCCAGCGTCGGCCAGTCGGGAATGAAGGACATGACGGTCGGTCCTGGAGGAAGCGTGATGGGCATTCCCTAGCGCCGAAACCGACCGTCCGCCACCCGATTCGCGTCGTCATGCCGTGCCGGTGGCTTGTGTCAGGGCGCGTTCTGAATAAAGTGCGCGCCACATTCGACCCCTGCCAATTTCTCCGAAGCGGATATTCCATGAGCGCTCTGAAAGACGTCAAGAAAGTCGTTCTCGCCTATTCGGGCGGCCTCGACACATCGATCATCCTGAAATGGCTGCAGACCGAGCTTGGCGCCGAAGTGGTCACCTTCACGGCCGATCTCGGCCAGGGCGAAGAGCTGGAGCCTGCGCGCAAGAAAGCCGAGATGCTCGGCATCAAGGAGATCTTCATCGAGGATGTGCGCGAGGAATTCGTGCGCGACTTCGTCTTCCCGATGTTCCGCGCCAATGCCGTCTATGAAGGCGTCTACCTTCTCGGCACGTCGATCGCCCGTCCGCTGATCTCCAAGCACCTTGTCGAGATCGCCGAAAAGACCGGCGCCGACGCGATCGCCCATGGCGCGACCGGCAAGGGCAACGACCAGGTCCGCTTCGAGCTTTCCGCCTACGCGCTGAACCCCGACATCAAGATCATCGCGCCCTGGCGCGACTGGTCCTTCAAGAGCCGCACCGATCTTCTGAATTTTGCCGAGCAGCACCAGATCCCGGTTGCCAAGGACAAGAAGGGCGAAGCGCCCTTCTCGGTCGACGCGAACCTCCTGCACTCCTCGTCAGAGGGCAAGGTTCTGGAAGATCCGTCCGTCGAGGCTCCGGAATATGTGCATATGCGCACGATTTCGCCGGAAGCCGCGCCGGACAAGGCAACAATCATCACGGTGGGCTTCGAGCGAGGCGATGCCGTCTCGATCAACGGCGAGCGTCTGTCGCCGGCGACGCTTCTCGCCAAGCTCAACGACTATGGCCGCGACAACGGCATCGGCCGCCTCGATCTTGTCGAGAACCGTTTCGTCGGCATGAAATCGCGTGGCGTCTACGAGACCCCAGGCGGCACGATCCTGCTTGCGGCGCACCGCGCAATCGAGTCGATCACGCTCGACCGTGGCGCGGCGCACCTCAAGGATGAGCTGATGCCGCGCTATGCCGAACTCATCTATTACGGCTTCTGGTTCTCGCCCGAGCGCGAGATGCTGCAGGCCGCGATCGACCGGAGCCAGGAGCATGTGGAAGGCGAAGTGACGCTCAAGCTCTACAAGGGCAACGTCATGGTCACCGGCCGCTCGTCGCCGAAATCGCTTTACTCGGACGCGCTCGTCACCTTCGAGGACGACCGTGGCGCTTACGACCAGAAGGACGCCGCCGGCTTCATCCGCCTGAATGCGCTGCGCCTGCGCACGCTGGCCGCACGCAACCGCTCTTCGAAGTAATCGAGACGAACGCTATTCCGCAGGCGCCGTTTGATCGAGCGCCTGCGGCTGACCGACGAGGCTCGCGTGGCGACGCCGCGTGAACCGGTAGGCTGCATAGGACACCACGGCCACGGCCGCCATGGCGGGAACAACGACGCCGATGCCGACCACCGGATCGCCGATCAGCGCAGCGACCGAGCCACCGAGCAAGCCGGATCCCATCTGGATAAACCCCATCATCGCAGAGGCGGAACCCGCGATCTGCGGGAACGGCACGAGCCCTGCCACCTGCATGTGCGGCATGACGAAGGCGATGCCGAATGCGGCGAGCCCAACCGGCACCATGACCGTGTAGAAGGACGGGCCCGCCATCAGCAGCAGGGCAATCAGGAGCAGCGCACCGCCGCTGATGAAGGCGAGGCCGGGCAGTACTAGTGCCTCAGCCTTTCGGGCCCGCATCAGGGAGCGCACGGTGAGCGAGCCCAGAAAGAACGAGCCCGACTGCATCAGCATGGACAGGCCGAACTGGGTCGGCGTCAGCCCCACCCTGTCGATCAGCACGAAGGGCAGGATCGTCGCCTGCGCATAGAGCGCGCCTACGGCAAAGCCGCAGGTCAAGCTCGCGAACAGGAATTCGGAGCTGCCGAGCACCGTGCGATAGGCGCGCAGCACCATGCCCGGCCGCGCCAGCGCCGTGCTCGGAATGACCGTTTCGCGCATGGCGAACCAGACGATGATGCCCGACACCACGCCGAAGCCAACCATGAGCACGAAGATCGCATGCCACCCGGCAATGCTGAGCGTCACGCCACCGATCGCCGGTGACAGCGCAGGCGCGATGGCGAGGATAATGCCGACCATGTTCATGATGCGCGCTGCCTGCTCGCCGGCAAACTGATCACGCACAATGGCGCGCGCGACAGTGACGCCGACGGCAGCGCCGATCCCCTGGATCAGCCGGGCGACGAGCAGCATTTCAACGCTTTGCGACAGGGCAGCGAGCACGCCACCGATCAGATAGACGAGAAGGAAGCCGAGCGTCGTCTTGCGCCGCCCGAAGGCGTCGGCAAGCGGCCCGGCGGCGAGTTGCGCCACCGCAAAGCCGGCAAAATAAACCGTCAGCGTGGACTTGATGGCCGCATTCGAGCTGTCGAAGGCCTGCACCAGTTCCGGCATCGCCGGGGTGTAGAGCGCCATCGACACGGGACCGATCGCCACGAGCAGCGCGGAAATCAGGCTCGTGCGGCGCTCCGACATGCGCCCCGGCTGAAGCAGCGGCCGGTTCGCGGGTTCGACGGCGTCGGTCATGCGGCTTGTCCGCTGGTTGAGCGATCACAGCCGAGCATGCTCTGAAGCGATCCTCTCATACTGCGCAGAACCGCTTCGAAAACGGCCTTGTCGGCAGGCGCCACCCCTTCCATAGCCGCGCCCAGCACCGAGCCGGCGACAGCGCGCGCCTCGTCGATTACCTGGTCGGCGGCATCCGTCGCATAGACAAGCCGTGCGCGGCGATCGCTGGGGTCCACCCGACGCTCCACCAGGCCACGTTGCTCCAGCCTGTCGACATAGCCGGAGACCGTCATGGGCTCGACGCCGAGGCGTTCCGCCAGCACCGTCTGACGGCCGCCGTTGAGCGCAGCGATGTGGATCAGCGCCCGGGCTTCTCCCGGCGTGATATCCGTGCCGTTGAGAACGATGCGTTTTTCGACCGCCGCCCTGAGAAGACGGCCGACATCGGTGATGACGAAGCCAAGGGAATCCGGATCGACCGTGCGCGACATGGGGTGTTCCTGCGATAAAAGTAAGCCTTACTTATTATCCCATAGGCGCTTTCGCAAGCCGCCTGCCGCTTGCTTCCGATCACATCATCATTACATCGCTGTTCAACGCATTCTCAAAGCTGGATACGCGCATGACCGCCGCTTCACCGATCGCCTTTGAACGCATTTCCGACTGGTCCGGATCCTACGGGCTCCCCAATTTTGCTGCGGTCGAGGACGATGACTTCCGCCCGGCCTTCGACGCGGCCCTTTCGGCGCATGACGCGGAAATCGAGGCCATCGCTCAGTCTGAGGCAGCGCCAACATTCGAAAACACGATCGAAGCCCTGGAACTGGCCGGCAAAGGCCTGTCGCGGGTTTCGGCGCTCTTCTTCAACCGCGCCGGCTCCCATACGAACCCGGCCATTCAGGAGCTCGAGCGCGAGATCGCGCCGCAACTGTCGCGGCATTATTCGCGCATCGCGATGAACAAGCCGCTGTTCCAGCGCATCGACACCCTTTTCCGGAGAGCATCGACGCTGGATCTCACCACCGAGCAGTTCCGCGTGCTGGAGCGAAGCTGGAAAGGCTTCGTGCGATCCGGCGCCAACCTTGCGGAAGAAGACCAGACCCGCCTCGCCGCGATCAATGAGCGCCTGGCGACCCTTGGTGCGCGTTTCGGGCAGAACGTGCTTGCCGACGAACAGTCCTGGCAGCTGCTTCTCGATGAAACCGATCTCGATGGCCTTCCGGATTTCGTGCGCGACGCCATGGCGTCGGCGGCGAGCGATCGGGGCGCCGATGGACGCTACGCCGTCACGCTGTCGCGCTCGATCATCGAGCCGTTCCTGACCTTCTCCGAGCGACGCGACCTTCGCGAAGCGGCATTCCGAGCCTGGACGGCGCGCGGCGAGAATGCCGGCGACACCGACAACCGTCCGCTGATTGCCGAAATCCTCAAGCTCCGCGCTGAAAAGGCAAAGCTGCTCGGCTACGAGAATTTCGCCGCCTACAAGCTTGAAGACACGATGGCGAAGACCCCCGATGCGGTAAACGCGTTGCTGCAGACCGTTTGGGAGCCGGCCGTTCGCCACGCGGCCGATGAGGAGGCAGCGCTTGCAGACATCGCCGCCGCCGAAGGCAACAACGAACCTATCGCACCCTGGGACTGGCGCCACTACGCCGAAAAGCTGAGGCGCCAACGCTTCGATTTCTCCGAAGAGGAGCTGAAGCCCTATTTCCAGCTCGATCGCATCGCCGAGGCCGCTTTCGATGTTGCAGGCCGGCTCTTCGGCCTCGACTTCGAGCTTCTGGATGGGGTGAAGGCCTACCACCCGGATGTCCGGACCTTTGCCGTCAAGAACCGCTCAGGCGAAACGATCGGCATCTTCCTGACTGACTATTTCGCGCGTTCCTCGAAACGTTCCGGCGCTTGGATGAGCGCCTTTGCCAGCCAGCACCGGCTGGATGGCGGGCAGCTTCCGCTCATCTACAACGTCATGAACTTCGCCAAGCCGCGCGAAGGGTCTCCTGCCCTTCTGTCGCTGGACGACGCACGCACGCTGTTCCACGAATTCGGCCACGCGCTTCATGGGCTCTTGTCCGACGTGACCTACCCTTCCGTGTCGGGAACTTCGGTCTCGCGCGATTTCGTCGAGCTGCCCTCGCAGCTTTACGAGCACTGGCTGACCGTGCCTGAGATCCTGCGCAAGCACGCCGTGCATTATCGAACGGGCGAGCCGATCCCGCAGCAGCTCCTGGACAAGGTCCTGGCCGCCGCCCGGTTCAATGCGGGCTTTGCGACGGTGGAATACACGGCCTCGGCGTTGATCGACATGGCCTACCACACGGCCGCGGACGTCGAAGACCCCGCCGCATTCGAAGCGGCAAACCTTGAGGCCATCGGCAAGCCGGCAGCCATCGAGATGCGCCACCGTAGCCCGCATTTTCTGCACATCTTCTCGGGCGACGGCTATTCCGCCGGCTATTACTCCTACATGTGGTCGGAAGTGCTCGATGCCGACGCCTTCTCGGCCTTCGCGGAAACCGGCGACGCCTTCGATGCCGCGATGGCGGAACGGCTGCGCACCCATGTCTATTCCGCCGGTGGCGCCGTGGACCCGGAAGAGACATACACAGCCTTCCGCGGCCGGCTTCCGACGCCGGAAGCCCTGCTCAAAAAGCGCGGCCTGGTTCAAGACGCCGCCTGATCTCGACCGGGGCAGCACGCTGATCGGCGCGCGCCCCTTTCGCATTTGCGAAAAACCATGTATGAGCGCGCCAAATGAAGGCTGGCGCTCATATCCATGCGCCCCACAATTCCGAGACATTCCCATGACCATGCGCAATATCGCGATCATCGCACACGTCGACCATGGCAAGACCACGCTCGTCGACGAGCTCCTCAAGCAATCCGGCTCCTTCCGTGAGAACCAGCGCACAGCAGAGCGCATGATGGATTCCAACGACCTGGAAAAGGAACGCGGCATCACGATCCTTGCCAAGGCGACGTCGATCGAGTGGAAGGGCCACCGCATCAACATCGTCGACACGCCGGGTCACGCCGACTTCGGCGGTGAGGTCGAGCGCATTCTCTCGATGGTCGACGGCGCGATCGTTCTGGTCGATGCCGCCGAAGGCCCGATGCCGCAGACGAAATTCGTGGTCGGCAAGGCGCTCAAGGTCGGTCTCCGCCCGATCGTGGCGATCAACAAGATCGATCGTCCCGATGGTCGCGCAGAAGAAGTCGTCAACGAGGTGTTTGACCTCTTCGCCGCGCTCGACGCCAATGACGAGCAGCTGGACTTCCCCATTCTCTACGGCTCCGGCCGCGCCGGCTGGATGAACACCGCGCCGGAAGGTCCGTCGGACCAGGGTCTTGCACCGCTTCTCGACCTCGTCATGGAGCACGTGCCCGAGCCGAAAGTCGGCGAAGGTCCGTTCCGCATGATCGGCACGCTGCTCGAAGCCAACCCGTTCCTCGGCCGCATCATCACCGGCCGCATCCATTCCGGCTCCATCAAGCCGAACCAGGCCGTGAAGGTACTGGCTGCCGACGGCAAGACGGTCGAGACCGGCCGTATTTCCAAGATCCTCGCGTTCCGCGGTATCGAGCGCCAGCCGATCGAAGAAGCCAAGGCGGGCGACATCGTCGCCATCGCCGGCCTGTCGAAGGGCACGGTCGCCGATACGTTCTGCGACCCGGCCGTCAACGAGCCGCTGCAGGCGCAGCCGATCGATCCGCCGACCGTCACCATGTCCTTCATCGTCAATGACAGCCCGCTTGCCGGCACCGAAGGCGACAAGGTTACGAGCCGCGTCATCCGCGATCGCCTGTTCAAGGAAGCCGAAGGCAACGTCGCGCTGAAGATCGAGGAAGCCGAAGGCAAGGACTCGTTCTACGTCTCCGGCCGTGGCGAATTGCAGCTCGCCGTCCTCATCGAGACCATGCGCCGCGAAGGCTTCGAGCTTGCCGTATCCCGTCCGCGCGTCGTCATGCAGAAGGGCGAGAACGGCCAGATGCTCGAGCCGGTCGAAGAAGTCGTCATCGACGTCGATGAAGAACATTCGGGCGTCGTCGTGCAGAAGATGTCGGAGCGCAAGGCCGACATGGTCGAGCTGCGTCCGTCTGGCGGCAACCGCGTGCGTCTCGTGTTCCACGCACCGACGCGCGGCCTGATCGGCTACCAGTCGGAGCTTCTGACGGACACGCGGGGCACGGCCATCATGAACCGGCTGTTCCACTCCTACCAGCCTTACAAGGGCGAGATCGCCGGCCGCGTCCAGGGCGTGCTGCTCGCCAACGAAGCGGGCGAGTCCGTCGCTTACGCCATGTTCAACCTGGAAGACCGCGGCCCGATGATCATCGATGCCGGCGAGAAGGTCTATGCCGGCATGATCATCGGCATTCACACCCGCGACAACGACCTCGAAGTGAACGTGCTGAAGGGCAAGAAGCTCACCAACATGCGCGCCTCGGGCAAGGACGAAGCCGTGAAGCTCACCCCGCCGATCAAGATGACGCTCGACCGTGCACTCTCCTGGATCCAGGACGACGAACTCGTCGAAGTCACGCCGAAGTCGATCCGCCTGCGCAAGATGTATCTCGATTCCAACGAGCGCAAGCGCTTCGAGAAGTCGCGTTCGGCCGCCGCTGGCGCCGCGTAACTCAGCACAAATTGACTGCGAATCAGGGCGGGGATGCGAGCGATCGCATCCCCGCCCTTTTTGTTTCTGGCTGCGCGCTGTGCCGTTTCGGAGCGACTGCCAGCACCAAAACCGGACACCCGTGTCTCTTGCCGAAAACGTTAATGAAGCGTTAAACTTGTTTCGGGTCGTCGGACCAAATGAGCTGTGGGCGATGCCCCGTCTGCTCCCCGAGGCGCTTCGTCGGCGGAATCCGAAGCGATAGGATTCGTGCCATGAAGACGCTTTCCATCGATGTCCGTCCTGCAACACCCGACGACGCCCAGGCGATTGCCGAAACGCACCGCTCCGCATGGGCGCATGCCTATTCCGGACTGATCCCCTTCAAGACGCTGCGGGCCATGATGGAGCGCCGCAACGTGAAATGGTGGACGCGCGCGATCAATGGCTCGACCAGCATTCTCGTGCTCGATGTCGGCGGCACGGTCGCGGGCTATGCAACGCTTGGCCTCAACCGAGCGCCTGCCCTGCCGCAGGAAGGCGAGATCTACGAGCTTTACCTTCGCCCGGAATATCAGGGCATCGGGCTCGGCAAGCGGCTTTTTACCGAAGCACGACGGCTTCTGTCGTCGCTCGGCTGCCGCGGCGTCGTCGTCTGGACGCTCGAAGACAATGATCGCGCCGTGCAGTTCTACCGCCAAAGCGGCGGGCGCGACGTGGCCGAAGGCACCGAAACCTTCGACGGCAAGCGCCTCGGCAAGATCGCTTTCATCTGGCCGTAGCCATTACCGCCTGATTGAAAGTCGGCCCACACAGCATGTTCAGCGCATCGGACAGCGCACCCTTGAGCCGAGCAGAGGCGCGCTCGGGTGCCACAGTTGCTTTGGCGCGTGATTGCCGGTATTTCCCCGGCAAAGCCTGCCTCCAACAAGAGAGTTCACATGCGCATCGACGCCATCGCCATCGGCAACAATCCGCCTGAAGACATCAACGTCATCATCGAAGTTCCCGTTGGCGGGCAGCCGATCAAGTACGAGATGGACAAGGAATCCGGTACGCTGGTCGTGGACCGCTTCCTGCACACGCCGATGACCTATCCGGGCAATTACGGCTTCGTGCCGCATACGCTTTCGGAAGACGGAGACCCGATCGACGTGCTCGTCTGCAACACGCGCCCTTTAATCCCCGGCTGCGTCATCAATGTGCGCCCGATCGGCGTGCTCTTGATGGAAGACAATTCCGGCAAGGATGAAAAGATCATTGCCGTTCCGGTCTCGGCGCTCACCAAGCGCTACGAGAAGGTGTTGAACCACACCGACCTGCCGGAAATCACGCTGCAGCAGATCCAGCACTTCTTCGAGCACTACAAGGATCTGGAACCCGGCAAGTGGGTTCGCGTGGAAGATTGGCAGGGCGCCGATGCCGCCCGCCGCTTCATCACCGAAGCTATCGAGCGCGGCCGGAAGTAAGTTTCGCCTCGTCCAGTCTGTGATCACGAAAAGGGCCGCTGCATCTAAGGATGCAGCGGCCCTTTTCCGTATCTCTCAGCCACCGGCCAAGGCCGGTACGGCACGCCGTTTAGACGAGCGCGGGCGCGATCGTGTTCCACATGAAGGAACGGATGAAGAAGATGATGAGCAGAAGCACGATCGGCGAAATGTCGAGGCCGCCGAGATCAGGCAGGATGCGCCGCAGCGGCCGAAGCGCCGGCTCGGTCGCCTTGTAGAGAAACTCCGCCACCATCGCGACGAAGCGGTTGTTGGAATTGACCACGTTGAACGCATAGAGCCACGAGAAGATGGCGCTGCCGATGATGATCCAGGTGTAGATGCTCAAAGCCAGATCGATGGTCTGGAAGACGGCTATCATTCTCACTCTCCGTTGCGGGCTGGCCGAGATGTAGCCACTCCGAACTTGCCCGGCAAGTGCGCTGCTGCCGCACCGATAGGCGCTTAAGCCTGGCGCGCCGCCATGACGCCCATTTCGCGATCGAGCCGGCGCATGAAGATCATCGACAGGAACTCGGCGAGCCATGCACGCAGGGGCCCGTCATGGATCATGCGTCCGTGCAGGTGATCCCGACCCTGCTGTGCGCCTGGCAGGTCGAAGCGATGCGCCCCGTGCACCACCCAGCGATGCATCATGGCCTGGGTCAGTTCGCCGTGGAACTGGACGCCCCAGGCATTCTCCCCGAAGCGGAAGGCCTGGTTCTCGTAGTCGTCGGCTGTTGCCAGCAGCGTCGCGTCACGCGGCAGCTCGAAGCCTTCCCTGTGGAAGTGATAGACCATCGACGGCCAGTTCATCAGCGCCGCCCCTTCCGGCGTCGGCCGCAGCGGATACCAGCCAATTTCCGTCAGCCCGTCGGGATGTGCCTCGACCTTGCCGCCTAGATGACGAACGAGAAGCTGCGCCCCGAGGCAAATGCCGAGATAGGGCTTGTTTTCCAACAGCGGAACCTTCAGCCACTCGATCTCGCGCCGAATGCCCTCATCTTCGTCATTGGCGCTCATCGGGCCACCGAAGACGATCGCGCCGACATGGCGCTCAAGCGTATCGGGAAGCGGGTCGCCTAGAACCGGTCGGCGGATATCCAGCGCGAATCCGGCTTGTTCCAGCATCAGACCGACCCGCCCGGGGCTCGACCGTTCTTGATGCAGCACGACGAGGATGCGCGGTGCGGGATCGAGGTCCCGCGATCCAAAACCCTGTCGTCCAGACATGAAGTTCATCAGTCCTGCTCGCCTTCCACGCGTTGTCTGGCCCACACACGCTGTCTGGTGGAAACGCCGAGGAGTTCGGCGATGCGCCAGACGACATTCTCCTCCAGTTCATGGCGCTCGCCATCGGCGTACACCACCTCCCAGAGAAGCTCGATGAAATTGACCCGCTGCTCTTCGTCCAGCGACCGCTTGAGCACGCTGGTGAACGCATAGAGGTCGACAGCCTCGTCGTCAGCCTTTTGGCCGGCCTTCAGCACGGCATCCAGTTCGCTGCCCTTGAGATCGTAGGCGGCGGCAACGACATCGCGAAGCTTCTTGCGCTCGCTCGGGCGCACGTCCCCATCCGCGTCGACCACGTGAAAAAACAACGCCGCCGCTGCCACGCGAGGATCGTCCCGCGTCAGCTGGCGCGAGGCACGCTCACTGTGGGTGACGGATTGAAACAGCTTTTGGAGACGCTCGAGCATAACCCCAATAACTACAGATCGGCGTGAGTCGCGCAATGCGCTGACTGTTGCAGGCGCGTCACAGTGACACGCCTGTTTGATCCGGGCAGAACGCGCTGGCCCTAGAACAGGCGGAAGCGCGAAGACTGAGACTTGCTGCGCTCCTCGGAAGCCTCGCCTTCGCGAACCCCCGGGTCGTCGATGCGCTGGGTCAGAAAGCGCTCTTCCCGCTCCTTTTCCAACTTGGCAGCATCCGTCGTCTCGACCACACGAGGGCGCGGTGGCGCGGGTGGCCGTGACGTCGTCGGCTCAGCCGTTCCGTGGGTCGTGGCTGCGCTCTCAACGATGACGGGTCTCGACGTCGCCTGTGACGCCGATGCCGCTGTCTGTGCTTTGTCGGCGGGTGCAGAAGAATCAGACGAGGCCTCGCCACGCGACGCAGACTTTGCCTCCGACAATTTCTCAGCCGGCTCTCCAATGGCGCGACCGGTCGGCTCGCTCACCACCGGCTTGCGGCGGAACCACGGGGTCGATGCCGATGGCTTCTGATCGGCGGTTGGCGTTGGCGTTGATGCTTCGGCTACGGGCGCGGCGGCAACGATATCGTCACGCTTGTTTGGCGTGTCCTTGGTCGACTGCAGCGGGATGATCACGGCGCCACTGTCGGCCGGGTTCTTCTCAGGGGACGCGGGTTTAGGAGCGACGGCCTCGGACAACCCGCCCATCGCAGTTTCGTCGGCGACACGCTGCTCCGACGGCTTTGCGGCCTCCACCTTGCTGGGCGCGGGTGCAGGCGCCGCTTCGGCTGCGCCAGCCTCTGCGGGCTTCTGTTCTGCCGTCGCGCGTGATGGCTGAACGGGTGCACTCGGCTCTGACTGGGCAACCGGCGGAACGGTCTGCAGAGCGAGCTCGGCATCCTTCACCGAATATGTCTGAGCCTCGAGCTCAGGCCCCGACAGCTGCTCGACCGGAACCTTCCAGACGAATGCATCCAACTTGCCGGTAACTGGTGACAGCGGAGCCCACTGCTCGGAAACATAGCCGTCTGCAGTCCAGGACGGATCTCGCGGAGCGCGCAGTGCCTGCGCCATCCAGTGGCGGACGCGGCCCTGATCGCCGGTGTCGGCTTCTTCGATATCGGCAAGAAGGAGGTAAAGCCCCTCGCGCGGCGAGATACGCAGCGCAGCCTCTGCGCGCTGACGCGCCAGCGTATGGTCATGCGCATCGAGCGCCGCGCGTCCGACGAGCGTCAGCGATTCCAGATGATTGGGCTTCAACGCTTCGAGCTTGCGCGCCCGCTTCAGCCGATCCTGAACGGAATCACCGACGCGCGCACGCACATAGGTCGCGCCGACTTCCGGATGCGGGCTGTGCTTCCAGGACTTTTCCAGGATGCGTGAGCCGCGCCGCAGATCGTTCTGACGGAAGAGTGCCTTGGCCGCGACGACAGCGGCAGGCACCAGTGTTGGCGCCAAACGCAACGCTTCCTGGGCATCCGAAGCCGCCCGCCGCGGATCGGATTCCAGCACACTCATGGCCCGGGCCGTCAGCAGGACCGCGCGCTTGCGGTCCGCTTCGCTCCGCTCGATCGTGCGTGCCTGCCGCTGCTTGTCGAGCAGACGGATGGCGTCGTCCCACTGTCCGTCCTTGGTACGATATTCCAGCGCTGCCTGGCCGGCCCAGGAGAGCTGCGGGTCCTTCTCCACCGCACGCTCGGCGAATTGCTGAGCGGCTTCGGATGCACCAAGACGTCGAGCCTCCAGATAAAGCCCACGCAGACCGAGCGCCCGGGTCTCGGGCTTTTCCGACATCGCTTCGAATTTCGCCCGCGCATCGTCATGGCGACCTTCGATCATGTAGGTCTGCGCTTCGAGAACGTGGATCAACGGCTCCTTGTCGGCGTCGATCAGCGTGCGGGTACGGCGACTCATCTTCTTGGCGAGCGCGGCATCACCGGCGCCAGCTGCGATGAGACCGCGCGACAGGGCATTGTAGCCCTTGTCGCGACGACGGTTCTGCAAATAGCGGCTGACGCGATGCGGCGAAGAAAACAGAGTACGCACGAGCCACAGCAGGAAGACGATTGCTGCCAGCGCCAGGAAGAAGCCGGTGATCCCGGCGATCAGCGACATTTCCACGCGCTGGCCCTGCCAGATCAAGATCATCTCGCCTGGGCGATCCGCAAGCCAGGCGAAACACAGGCCAAGCGCCAAGATGACAGCGACGAAGAACAAGATGCGGATCATGGACGGCTCCCGACGTTTGTTTTTGGCACGCGCTTAGTTGGTTTCGGCAGAGATCGCTTCCGAAGCCGAGGTCAACGCGGCATCGGTGATCTGATCGGCTTCCGCACGACCGCGCAGTTGTTCGGCATAATCCTGCGAAACCGCCTTCGCGGCTTCTGGTAGTGCTTCCCATTCGGTCAGAGCCGCAGCGAGATCACCCTCGCCGATGCGTGCTTCCATGCGCGCGATCCGTGCCACCGGCGTTCCACCTTCGACATTGCCGGTGGGACGAACGGTGACGACGGAAAGAGCGCTCGACATCAGGCGATCGAGAACGCCGGCATCCTGCGAGCCGACATTGATCGCGAGCAGCATTTCACGCGCCACGTCCGGAAATTGCTCAGCGAGCGCGGTGCGCGTCGGCAGACCCGTTTCCGCGAAAGGCCTCAGGCTCTCTGCCGCCTGATTGTCCGGCGCGATATTGGCAAAGGCGTCGAGTTCAGCGGAGAAGGCGCCGCCGCGGTCGATCGCGCTCTTCAGCGATGCCGCGGCAAATGCCAGCGCCGCGCGCTCTTCGGCAGACGTGTCGGCGACCTCGGCTTCGATCGCTTCAAGGCGGCTTGCGACCTCGCTTGCCAGGCTTTCCCGGGCTTCCTGCTCAGAAGCCAAGGCTGTCCGCAACTCATCGAGCGCAGCGGCATTGGCTGCCGCGGCGTCGTTGGAGGTGTTTTCGGTGGCAGCAGTCTCGATAGCGGCGATCCGCTCGCCCAGCGCGGTGAGTTCATCGCGCAGCGCGGTGTCGTCGACCGGCTCGCCGGTGCCTGCAGCTTCCGTCAAGGCGGCAACGCCATCACGCAATTCCGCAATCTGTGCCTCAAGCGAAGCGACGGTCTCCGCCTGACCGGTGTCGGCGCCATCACTCGGCGACAGCAGCTGATAGGCGCCGAGGCCGGCTAGCACTACGAGACCACCGACGACGGCCGCGATACCGTGACCCATCGCCCCGCCACCCGACTTGCGCTCTGCAGCCGCGGCTGGAGCCGTCGAAGCACTCGATCGCGTCGTTGTCGATGCGTGTGATGAAGTGGACGACGCAGGCTTGGTCGATGCAGCAGCGCCCGACGCCGCAGCCATCGTGGCAGCTGCAGAAGAGGAGCCCGTTGAAGCCGGAATTGCCGAGCGCGCGGTCGTCCCCGATTGCGACCGCTTGAGATCGACTGCCTTGACGTGTTCGGCCGAGCGCAGAGTTGCGGTCGGGGCGGTCGCTTGCGCGACTGCCGGTGACGTGTCGGCACCGGCAACTCGGTCGGCAGATTTGGCAGAACGGCGGCGCTGCACGGGCTTGGCCATGGGCAATCCTCATCGGTCACTAAAATAAGGGGCCGATCATAGAACGGACAAGGGGGAGACTGAAATGCATAAACGGCATTTATCTGCGTTGGTTCCGAACGAGACCCAGCGCAGCGACCATTCCATCTTCGTTCGGAGCCGCGGCCACCACGCATGTCTTGCGCCAATATTCCGGTAATGCAGCCGCGACGTTTTCGCTCATGCACACCGCAATGATCGCGGTCTTATGATGCACGTTTTTGGCAAGCGCACGCGCTGCTCCCGCCGAATAAAGCATGACCGCCGGATTGCCTGCGAATGCAGCGGAGATCGCGTCGGCGCCATGGTCGATCGGAACGACGTCGTAGACTTCCACGACATCGATCACACGACCCGCCTCTTTCAGAATATCCTCGAAACCAGCGGTGCGTTCCCGGCCGGCCAGATAGAGAAGCTTGAGGTCAGCCGCTTCCGCTTCGATGATCGCATGCGCAAGCCCCTGGCCTTCGCCCGGTCCTTGTCGCACATCCAAGAACCCGGCCTTTCGAGCCCGCTTTGCCGTGGCCGGCCCGACGGTCCAGATGCGCAGGGAACGGTCGAGGGCCTCGCTCGCAGCATCGAGTGCCGCGGCGCTGGTTGCCACATAGAAGTCGGATTGCATTCCCAGCGCGGCCTTCACGCCATCGACGAGCGTGACAGCACGCGTCAGCGGCAATGCGACCGCATCGTAACCCTCCGCGTCGAGCCGCGTCATTGTGCGTGACAGTCCGGGCTCAGGACGGGTGACGATGACGCGCAAGGCTTCAGGTCCAGTCGGCGAAGAAATCCGCTCCGGCGCGCTCGCGCACGGTGCGCCCGGCTTCCGTACCCAACTCCACCGCATTGACAGGATCGCCTTCGGCGCCGATTTCGTGTGCCTCGCTTCCATCGGGCTTCAGGATCATGCCTGAAAACGTCAACGTTCCATCGACGAGCTGCGCCAGCCCGGCAATCGGCGTGCGGCAGGAACCGTCGAGTTCCTGGAGGAAGGCCCGCTCGCAGAGAAGTGCTGCATGCGTCGCCGCGTGGTTGACCGGCTCCACCAGCTGCGCGACTTCGCCGTCGCCGATCCGGCTTTCAACGCAGATCGCGCCCTGGCCCGGCGCAGGCGGAAAGCTTTCTACATCAAGAAGATGCGTGACGACCTCCTCCATGCCGAGCCGCTTGAGACCGGCGAATGCGAGCAACGTCGCATCCACCTGCCCTTCGGCCAATTTGCGCAACCGGGTCTCCACGAGACCACGATAGGTGATCACGTTGAGGTCGGGCCGCAGCCGGCGGATGAGTGCCTGGCGCCTGAGCGACGACGATCCGACGATCGCGCCTTCCGGCAACGCCTCGATAGAAGGTGCCGTTCGGCCGATCACGGCGTCGCGCACATCCTCGCGCTCAAGAAACGCCGAGAGATAAAGCCCATCCGGCAGCTTCGTCGCCATGTCTTTGGAGGAGTGCACGGCGAGATCGAGCCTGCCGTCGGAGAGCTGCTCTTCGAGCTCCAGCGTGAAGAGGCCCTTGCCGCCGATTTCCGACAGCGGTCGATCGGTGATGCGGTCGCCCTTCGTCGACAGAACGACGATCTCGAAACAGTCTTCGTCAAGCCCATGTGCCGCCATCAGGCGACCCTTGAGTTCATGGGCCTGTTTGAGTGCGAGCGGGCCGCCACGCGTACCGATGCGGTATTGTCTCTTTCGCATGCCTCTCCGTCCATGTTACCGCACGACAGGTAAACGGGATTGCGAGCCCCTGCAATCGCCAGGCCCCCCGCAATCGTCAGGTCACGGTCGACGAAGCCCCACCATGCCAAATTCCATACTTGTCCTCGGCATCGAAACGAGCTGCGACGAAACTGCGGCCTCACTCGTGCGCCGCAATCCTGACGGGTCGGGCAACATCCTCTCGAACGTCGTCCTGAGCCAGCTCGACGAGCACGCGCCTTTCGGCGGAGTCGTACCGGAAATCGCGGCACGCGCCCATGTCGAGGCACTGGACGGCATAATTTCGCAAGCGCTTGCCCGCGCCGAGACGACGCTCGATGACGTCGACGCAATCGCAGCCACCAGCGGTCCGGGTCTGATCGGCGGATTGATCGTTGGGCTGATGACCGGCAAGGCGATCGCCGCGGCAACAGGCAAGCCGCTCTATGCCGTCAATCATCTCGAAGGCCACGCGCTCACGGCGCGCCTCACCGACGGGATCCGGGACCCTTACCTGCTGCTGCTCGTTTCCGGCGGGCACACGCAGCTTCTCGTCGTTGCCGGGGTCGGGGACTACCGCCGGCTGGCGACCACGATCGACGATGCGCTCGGCGAAGCCTTCGACAAGACGGCGAAACTCCTTGGCCTGCCCTATCCCGGCGGGCCGGAAGTGGAACGGCGCGCAGCAAGCGGCGATCCCCTCCGTTTCGATCTGCCCCGGCCGATGCACGGCGAAGAGCGCCTCGATTTCTCCTTTTCCGGCCTGAAGACCGCCGTGCGCCAGCAGGCCGCCAAACATGCTCCGCTTTCGGAAGAAGACGTCGCCGATCTTTGCGCCTCGTTTCAAAAGGCCGTGACGGACACGCTGGAGGAACGCCTTTCGCGCGGCCTCACCCGGTTCCGTGCGGATTTCCCCGAGATCGATACACCCGCGCTGGTGGTTGCCGGTGGCGTTGCGGCGAACCGCGCCATCCGAACCGCGCTCGCTTCGCTGACCAATCGCCATGGATTTCGCCTGATCGCGGCGCCGATCGAGCTTTGCACCGACAATGCGGCAATGATTGCCTGGGCCGGCGCCGAGCGGATGGCGCTGGGCTTGCTGGCAGATACGGCCGACGTCGCACCGCGTTCGCGCTGGCCGCTCGATGAGAGTGCCGAAGTCCGCATCGGCTCCGGTCGCCGCGGGGCAAAGGCGTGAGCGCGCCGGATCTCGCCATCGTCGGTGCCGGCGCTTTCGGAACGGCGCTCGCCTGCACGCTGGCGCGCAGCCGCTTCGAACCCCTCGTGCTGTATGCGCGCAATGCCGCGCAGGTCACGGACATGCGCGACACGCGAGTGAACGCCCGATTTCTGCCGGGCGTAATCCTTTCGGAGCGCATCGAGTTGCGCAATGACCTCACCGCACTCGGCCACGCCAGCCGCATCCTCGTTGCGGTGCCGGCCCAGGCGCAGGGCGAGATGATCCGAACCCTGCGCCCGCATGTCGGGTCGGAGTGCGAGCTCGTCATCTGCGCCAAGGGCATCGAGCGCGCATCGCATCGTTTCCTTTCAGAAGTGGCTGCCGAAGCTGCGCCTGGTCTGCCGATCTCGGTTCTCTCCGGCCCAGGCTTTGCGGCCGACATGGCAAATGGCCTGCCAACGGCCATGACTTTGGCTTCCAGCGATCGCGCAAGGGCAGAGGCGACGGCCGCCGCGCTTTCCGGCGACACTTTCAGGCTCTATGCGAGCGGCGATGTCGCCGGCGTCGAGATCGGCGGCGCGCTGAAGAACGTGCTTGCCATTGCAGCCGGCATTGTCGATGGCGCCGCACTCGGCCAGTCCGCCCGCGCCGCGCTGATTGCGCGTGGCCTTGCTGAAATGACGCGGTTCGCTGCGGCCTTCGGCGGAAAGGCGGAAACGATCGCGGGTCTGTCCGGCCTCGGTGACCTGGTGCTGACCGCCACCAGCGACCAGTCGCGCAATTTTCGCTTCGGGCGCGCCATCGGCCAAGGGGTGCCTCCCAAGGAGCTCTCGAAACCAGGCCAGCCCCTCACCGAGGGCGCATTCACGGCCGCAGTCGCCTGCGATCTCGCGCGCCGGGCCGGCATAGAACTGCCGATTGCAACGGCGGTGTCTGACGTGATCGAGGGACGGTTGACCGTCGGACAGGCAATGGAAGACTTGATGCGTCGCCCGCTTCGCAACGAGGACGCGACCTTCGACCAAGGCCCCAAGACTTGACGGATCGATCGCCTCGGGCGAATGAGCCCGACACTCAAGCCCGATCGTCAACGAACGCGAGTATGCCGATGTATTTCGCCGCCATCTGCCGGGACAAGCCCGGTGCCTTGCAATTGCGGCTGGATACGCGTCCCGCCCATGTCGAGCATCTCAACGCATTGAACGCGAGCGGCGTTCTGAAAATCGCTGGACCGCTGCTCGGCGAAGACGGCAAGCCGTTCGGCAGCTTGTTGATTTTCGAATGCGCCGACCTTGCCGAAGCCGAAGCCGTTGCCGCCGCAGACCCTTATGCCAAGGCCGGCCTGTTCGAGACCGTCGAGATTTCGCCCTGGAACTGGACGTTCAATCCGCCGGAGGCGCGCTGATCGTGGCATATTGGCTGTTCAAGTCCGAGCCGTTCAAATGGTCGTGGGAGATGCAGAAGGCCCGCGGCGACAAGGGCGAGCAATGGGATGGCATCCGCAACTACCAGGCCCGCAACAACATGCGCGCCATGAAGGTCGGCGACAAAGGCTTCTTCTATCATTCGAACGAAGGTCTCGAAGTCGTCGGCATCGTCGAGGTTTGCAGCGAAATCCATCCGGATACGACGATCGACGATCCTCGCTGGGAATGCGTCGATATCCGCGCTGTGTGCGACATGCCGAAGCCGGTGACGCTGAAGGACGTGAAGGCCAATCCGAAGCTCGCCGAGATGTCGCTCGTCACGTCGATGCGCCTTTCGGTGCAGCCGGTGACGGACGAAGAATATCTGGAAGTCTGCCGCATGGGCGGGCTCGACAAGCCGCCGCGCTGAATGGAAGGCGCGGCCGATCCCGACCTGATCGCCGAGCGCTTCATCCGCGAAAACACCAGTGTGACCTGCCCGCCCCATGTGCCGGAGATCGCGCTGCATCTGGCCACGGAAGCCCACGACCTCTGGCTGAAGACCGAGGAAGAGCTCGGCGCCATCGGCCTGCCGCCGCCCTTTTGGGCGTTCGCCTGGGCCGGTGGCCAGGGACTTGCGCGCTACGTCCTCGATCATCCGGACTGCGTGGCCGGCAAGAGCGTGCTGGATTTCGCGACCGGTTCGGGCATCGTCGCGATCGCGGCGCTGAAGGCCGGCGCGAGAGAGGTCTTTGCGGTCGATGCGGACCGTTGGGCGCTCAGCGCCTGCAAGCTCAACGCCACACTGAACCACGTGACCATGACCACCACGTCGCGTGATCTAGTCGGGATGGACGAGGGGTGGGACGTCGTGCTCGCCGGCGACGTCTTCTACGATCGGGCGATGACCCAGGCGATCCTGCCCTGGTTCGAGGCTCTCGCAGCGCGCGGCGCCACCGTTCTCGTCGGCGATCCCGGCCGCAGCTACAAGCCCGCCGATCATCTCGAGACACTGGCCACCTATGAGGTGCCGGTGCTGACGGCGCTCGAGGATTCCGAAGTCAAACGCACCAGCGTCTACCGCTTCCGCGCGGCGCCGTGATATCTCAACCGGTGACCACGACGCGCGTGGCAGTGGTCACCGATCGCAGCAACAGCAGCATGTCGCGACGCGCCAGCGCGATGCAGCCTTCCGTCGGCAGGTGGCCTGGGCGAGAGAGATGCATGAAAATGGCGCTGCCACGGCCTGCCTGGCGGCTGACGATGTTCCAGTCGAGCACGAGGACGATGTCGTAAAGGTCGTCCGTCCGCCGCATCGTTTCAGCGCTTGCCGGGAATGGCAGCCTTACCGGTCGATTGTAGGCCGCATGCCAGGGCGCATCGCACCAGCCGGCGTCGTGGCGAATGGGCTGCATGGGCAGCGCGGTTTCGGGACGCGGCCCCTTGTCGGTGCGCCAATAGCCATGCAGCATTGCCATTTCGGCGCGCGGCGTGGCGCCATCGCCTTCGCGCTTCAAGGCCGAGATGCCGCCCTTGCCGAGCGCAACATGGAAGACGACGCTGCCGCCTCCGACCGATAGAAGACCGCGACTGTGCGCACCCGGCTTGCGACGCACGGTGACGATGGATGGCGATAACGGACCTATCAATTTGCAGTGTCTCGGCGGTCTGGAGGATCGGCGATCACATTTACCACTTTGAAGGCGAAGGCAAAGCGCCTAAACATTCGGCGTTGCGCACTGATGCGCAAACCGAGCACAGGAGCTGCCCCATGACCTCACGCACCATCCTGATCGTCGACGATGATACGGATTTGCGCGAGACCTTGAAGGAGCAGCTTGCGCTCTGCGAGGAATTTGAACTCCTGGAAGAGCCGACTGCCACCAAGGGCGTCAATACGGCGCGCAACGCGTCCGTCGACCTGCTCATTATGGATGTTGGCCTCCCGGACATGGATGGCCGCGAAGCGGTCAAACTGTTGCGGAAGGGTGGCTTCAAGTCCCCCATCATCATGCTCACGGGTCACGATACCGATTCCGACACCATTCTCGGTCTGGAATCCGGTGCGAACGACTATGTCGTCAAACCTTTCCGTTTCGCGGTTCTTCTTGCTCGCATCCGCGCGCAGTTGCGTCAGCATGAACAGAGTGAAGACGCGACGTTCACTGTCGGGCCCTATACGTTCAAGCCGAGCCAGAAGCTCCTTACCGACGAGAACGGCGGCAAGATCCGCCTGACGGAAAAGGAATCGGCCATCATCCGCTACCTCTACCGTGCGGATCAGAAGGTGGTGACGCGCGATGTGCTGCTGGAGGAAGTCTGGGGCTACAATTCCGGCGTGACGACGCACACGCTCGAAACCCACGTGTACCGCCTGCGGCAGAAGATCGAGCGCGATCCATCCAACGCCGAAATCCTGGTGACGGAGAGCGGCGGATACAAGATCGTCCCGTGATGCGCTCAAGGACAAGCATCGCTCCATGTCCCTGAAAGACGACATCACGATCTTGGGCGATGTGCCGATTTTCGGCGATCTCAGCGACGAACAATTGCGCTTGGTTGCGTTCGGTGCCGAGCGGCGCCGTATTCCGGCGGGCCAGGTGCTCTTCCGGCAAGGCTCTGCGGCTGATTGTGCCTATGCGGTGGCGAGTGGTGCGTTCGATCTCGAGCGCACCGATCATCAGGGCCGGACGATCAAGCTCGGCGCAGCCAGGCCGGGGACACTTCTCGGCGAGTTGGCGCTGATTTCGCTGACGGAGCGCAAGACCACGGCTGTCGCTGCGGAATCTTCCGAGGTGATCCGCATCACGCGTCCGCTGTTCAACCGCATGATCGAGGAATATCCCGAACTCGGGACCATCATGCAGCGCCGTATCGAAGCCAATCTTCAGCGCCTGATCGACGATCTGAGCGCCCTGTCGCCACGCCTTGGCGGCTAGCTGAGCGGACGGGCTGAACAAACCACCGAGCTCCGCGTTTCCTGTTCATGAAAATGACCATGGAGACGAACATGTCAGACCGGCCAGAAGGCGAGCGCGAACACACGACGCGCAAGGAAGATTACAAGGCTTACACCGAACGCGACATCGACGAGGGCTGGCCCTATAGCGACGAGCCAGGCAACGAGGAAAGCCGCCTACAGGGCAACCGTCCCTATGCCGATGAGGAACTGGAAGAAGTGCCGGCCGGCGTCGATGGGTTTCATGTCGAGGAACTGCCTGATCCAGTCGGCGGCTCCGGTCAGATCGGCGTAGAGGGCGACATCGAAGCTGAAGATGAGATCGATGAGGGCGCAGACCCGAATGAGAGCGCCGATCCGGAAGTCGATCCACGTCCGGTGGACAAAGACGCCGACTGAACTGACGGCATCCAACGAAAAAGGGCCCCCGAACGAGGCCCTTTTTTTATCCTGATTGGCGATCTTACGTGTCGCCATTTCCCTTGTGCTTCTTCGGCTGCGTGGCCGAAACGGGGTCGCTGGCAGGGAACGTGTCTTCCAGACCCTCTTCCAGATTGTCGTCGGTATCCTGGTGCTTGCGCTCTTCTTCCAGGCTTTCCTTGGCGGGGTTTTTCGTCTTTTCGGAATCGTTCATTTTGTAAGCCTCCTTGGTTGGAGGGATAACGCATGGGCCCGCATGATGTTGCGCTGTCGCTTAAATAAGAGCCGATTTTACATCGCTTCCACGGCGTTACCGACAAAGAGGAACAGCGCCGAGCCTCCGCCTCCCAGAACGATATAGCCGAAGAGGGCCAGAAGCCCGTCCCGGGTGACGAGTGCCGTGGCGAACAGCGTCACGGCCGTGGCCAGCAGGGACGAGGAGAACGGTACGAGCTCGAAGAACGGCATCGCCGCACCACACGCGACGCACAGGAACTGCGGGATCAAAGCGAGGGGAGGCTGAACGAGCAGTTCCAGACGCGGGCGCGTGATCCTGTCAGCAAAGCGCACCGGCCTCTCCATAAAGTCCAACGCCCGGTTCAGCCGATCGCGCCCGACCTCGCGCTTCAAAATCCATCGCGGCAGCCAGACATGACTGCGCTGCAGGGCCATCTGCACCGAGATGAGAGCGATGATGAAGCCGCCGATCGATGAGAGCCCCGGAATGCCGCTCAACGGGCTGATGATGATCAGGCCTGGCACCAGCAAGAGCGGCGCAAAAGATGCGCGACCGAGAGCAGTAACGATATCCGCAATCGAGACGACGTCACCATCGCCAGCCGCCCGAACACAGGTGACGATGGATTGCAGCGGGTTGTCATCATCCATGGCGAGCGTACCGCAGTCTTCTGCACCCGCGTCTGCCCCTACGCTCGCTCGGTCCTCATGTCCTGCCTCGTTCAAATGATTGCGCTTTCGATGATGTGCGATGGATGATGAACGAACGAGACCAGTGGTTGTTGCCCGTAGAGCGCAACGCGGGCGATTGTCTAGAGATCGAAATGGGCGATGACCGGAACGTGATCGGACGGACGGTCCCAGCCGCGCGCCTCGCGCAGCACATCGATCCGCGTGAGGTTCTCGACAAGATCGGCCGACGACCAGATATGATCCAGCCGGCGCCCGCGATCAGACGCTTCCCAATCCTTGGCGCGATAGCTCCACCAGGTGAAGATCTTCTCCTCCGGCGGGATGTGCACGCGCATCAGATCAGTCCATGCACCTGAGCCTTGGGCCAGCAGCAGTCCTTCCGTTTCGATCGGCGTGTGGCTGACGACGCGCAGCAATTGCTTGTGCGACCAGACATCGGTTTCCAGGGGCGCGATATTGAGATCACCGACAAGGACGGAAGATATGCCCTCCTCCCGTTCCCGCTCGGCATGCACCAGCTTCAATTCGGCCAGATAAGCGAGCTTGTGCGCAAATTTCGGATTGATCTCGGGGTCGGGCTCGTCTCCGCCGGCCGGGACGTAGAAATTGTGGATCCGGATGCGCTTGGCGCCCGCCGCGATGACGCAGGAGGCATGCCGGGCATGGCCCACATCGCCGAAATCCATCCGTTCTTCGGCGAGGATAGGGTTGCGCGAGAGCGTCGCGACGCCGTGATAGCCCTTCTGCCCGTGCGCGAGAATGTGCTCGTAGCCGAGCTTGCGCAGACGTTTGAAGGGAAACGCGTCGTTCGGACATTTCGTCTCCTGCAGGCACAGGACATCCGGGCGGTGACTTTCGAGAAAGGCTTCCACGAGAGGCAGGCGCAGGCGGACGGAATTGATGTTCCACGTGGCAATAGAAAACGACAAAGAAAAACCCCCGGCAGATGATGCCGGGGATGTATCGTGCACCTTGCCTTCGAGGCAATGGCGGAAGGTTCGTCGCGCTCAAATGGCGCAAGCAGACCTTAACGCTGCGTGCCGCGTCCGCGCAGCTGATCATAGGGTACATCGAAGACGTTCGCGGCAAAATCGACGCCGGTGCGAACGTTCATGATCATCACCGTCGTTTCCTTGTTCTGCGCGTCCAGCATCGTCCACTGCTTCAGATCATAGGTGTTCGGATCGAACATCATGGTGATCTTCGAATTACCGAACATGGAACTGTCCGACATGACGATGGTGATCAGATCCGGCTGCTGGTTGACTGACTCGACGTTCGATGCCGACAGATCGATGCTTTCCGAAAGAAGAAGCGCCAGAGGCGTCCTGTTCAGCGGATAGACATCCCAGGTGCCAAGCTTCTGGTTGCCGATCACCACCGAGTCACCGTCCGAGATCACGCGGATCGGCGACGGCTCCTGATAGTTGAACCGCATCTTGCCGGGCCGGGCGATATGAAAGGTTCCGCCCGTCTGTTCGCCGCGTGGGCCGAACTGAACGAAGTCACCGGTCATCGTGCGGATCGAGGCGAAGTGGTTCGCGATCTGCTGGGCGATCTGGCTGTCCTGCGCTGCTGCAGGGGTCGGAATGGCGGCTGCCATCGGCATCGCCACGAGCGCCATGGCCAGCAGGCCAACTGCGCCCTTCAGCACGAAGCGCCGCGAGCGGGCGCTGGAGTTCGTTCCTGCTTCGAGTCTTGTGGTCATCGTCTTCTCCTACGAAGCGTTTTTTCCCAATCAACTGCGGCGCCACTATGTCGGTTCCTCGTGCGGCGAGAATACCGCACCCAACACGCTCGGAGCGCCGTCACCGACCGGAAATGTCGTCTTCGGTCGGCACCAGGATTTCGCGCTTTCCAGCATGGTTGGCGGGACCGATGACCCCTTCCTTTTCCATGCGCTCGATCAGCGATGCAGCGCGGTTGTAGCCGATCCCCAGGCGGCGCTGGATGTAGGACGTCGAGACCTTGCCATCTCTAAGAACGACGGCAACGGCCTGATCGTAGGGGTCGTCCGAGCCTTCAAGATTCGATGTCCCTGCCGGACCACCACCGCCGCCGCCTTCGCCGTCCTCGTCGTCTTCCGTGATCGCGTCGAGATATTCGGGCACGCCCTGCGCCTTCAGATGCGCCACGACGTCCTCGACTTCCTCGTCGGAAACGAACGGCCCGTGCACGCGCTGGATGCGCCCGCCGCCGGCCATGTAGAGCATATCACCCATGCCGAGCAGTTGTTCGGCGCCCTGCTCGCCCAGAATGGTGCGGCTGTCGATCTTGGACGTGACCTGGAAGGAGATGCGCGTCGGGAAGTTTGCCTTGATCGTGCCGGTGATGACGTCGACCGACGGACGCTGCGTCGCCATGATGACGTGGATGCCGGCGGCACGGGCCATCTGCGCCAGCCGCTGCACAGCGCCTTCGATCTCCTTGCCGGCGACCATCATCAGGTCGGCCATCTCGTCGATAATGACGACGATGTAGGGCATCGCCTCCATCGCGAACTCTTCCGTCTCGTAGACCGCCTCGCCGGTCTCGCGATCGAAACCGGTCTGGACGGTGCGCGAGATGGTGTCGCCCTTCTTCAGCGCCTGCTCGACGCGCTGGTTGAAGCCGTCGATGTTGCGCACACCGATCTTCGACATCTTCTTGTAGCGCTCTTCCATCTCCCGGACGGTCCATTTGAGCGCGACCACAGCCTTCTTCGGATCGGTGACGACGGGCGTCAGCAAATGCGGGATCCCGTCATAGACGGAAAGCTCGAGCATCTTCGGGTCGATCATGATCAACCGGCACTTCTCCGGCGACATGCGGTAGACGATCGAGAGGATCATCGTATTGATGGCGACCGACTTGCCCGAACCGGTGGTACCGGCGACGAGCACGTGTGGCATCTTCGCGATGTCGACAACGACGGCGTCGCCGTTGATCGACTTGCCGAGCGCAAGCGCGAGCTTCGCCTTGGACTGCTCGAAATCGCGGCTGGCGATGATTTCGCGCAAATAGACTGTCTCGCGACGCGCGTTCGGCAACTCGATGCCGATGGCGTTGCGACCGGGTACCACGGCCACGCGGGCGGCGATCGCGCTCATCGAGCGGGCGATGTCGTCGGCAAGACCGATGACGCGTGACGATTTGATGCCTGGCGCAGGCTCAAGTTCGTAGAGTGTCACGACCGGGCCAGGCTTTACCTGGATGATCTCACCCTTGACGCCAAAATCCTCCAGCACGCCTTCCAGCATGCGCGCATTCTGCTCGAGGATTTCGTCGGAGAGGCTCGCATCCCGACCGAGGTTCTTCGCTTCGTTCAGCAGGTCGAGCGACGGCATGTCGAACCCGTCGCCGCCCTCTGCCGCCGCTTCGCGGTTGATGCGGACGGGCTTGCGCACCTTTTCGACGGGCACCGGGGCACGGGCTGCCTGCGGCGCCTGTACCGGGGTGGGAGCGGGGGCTGCAACCGTGCGGGTAGGCTGGCGGCGAGGCTGCGGCGCCCAGTCGGGCTCGACCATGCCGTCATCCAGATCCTCAGCGTCGTCGTCAACGGCGTGCAGACGATCATCGAGATAGCTGTCATCCTCGTCAATCGCCATAGGCTCCTCGAACGAGGGCTCGATCGGCCGGCCAGGCGTACGGCGTTTCGGCGCCGGCGCGAAATCGAGCGCGTCGTCTTCGTCGTCGATGCGGTCATCGAGTTCGATCGATGGCGCTATGCGGCGCTTGACGACAGGTGCTTCCGCCAATTCCGGTTCGCGACGGCCATCGAGGGTGACAAACGTATCGTCGTTGAAATCGTAGGGCTCTTCGAATTCGTCACGGCCTCGGTCTTTCCCGATGCGTCCACCGCTGATCCGGCGCGCCGTAGCCCGCATGGAATACCACCAATGTGCCATCGCACCGAGCGCGAGCAGGCGGCCGCTTTCCGGCTCGAAATCGTCGTCCTCGATGTCGTCCTCGACGAGATCATCCTCCTCGTCGGCATCGAAGACGTCGCGGCGATCGACCAGCACGGCAGCATACATGGAGAGCCAGACTGCAGGACCGATGAGCACCAGCCCGATCAGCACGGAATAGATGCCGGAAGGAAAGCCGCCGATCAGGGAGGCGGGGACGCGCAGGATCATGTCGCCGAAAACACCGCCAATGCCCGTGGGCAATGGCCAGTGAGCCGGCGGCGTGACGCAGGCGAGCACGGCGGAGAAGAGAGCCGCGCCGATGATCCATGCGACCATCCGCCGGAAGACCGGCACCAGCGGTACGCCGCGAAAGAGGAAAATGGCCCAGAAGACAGGGGCGATCATGGCAAAGACGGCGCCGAGACCGAAGAACTGCATGCCGATATCGGCGAAAGCGGCACCCGCAAAGCCGAGCGCATTGGTGGGGCGCCCGCCATGGGCATAGGAGAAGCTCGGATCGTTGACGTTCCAGGTCGCCAATGCGCCGACGGCGAAAGCAAGGAGAGCGACGATCGTCAGCGCGCCGGTGATGCGCAACGGTGTTTTCAGAAGTGGCGGAACGCGAAAGATCGATCGCTGATTCTGCCGGGCAGCCAGCTGGCTGTATCCCGGTCTTTCACGTCCGCGTCCGCCGAAACTGCCGTTTTCAACTTCGATTGCTCGTCGCATGCCACACCCGCATTGCGCGCCGCAATTGGCGCAAATTACGGGCAAACACTAGCCGCGCCATGGTTAATGGCCGCTTAACTCACGTCTTGGAAGCATTGGGAGACGGCTCAGAAGCGCTAGAGCGTCATGCGCTGGATGGCGCCTCTGACGAGCGGCGCTACGACTGTCATGATCGGTGCGGCGACGAGCCAGGATGGGATCCATGCCTGGAACCAGAGGGCTCCGAGCCTTGGATCGGACAATCCGACCGCCGAGACGGTCGAGATGCCGGAAACGATGCACGTCATGATGCAGGTGACCACGACGGCAAACAGGATGGGGGCGGCCCAGCGCGGAACGAAGGGCGTCACGGTGTGAAACCTTCTGCTTCGACACCGAAGGGCCGCATCATTCGTCAGGCCCAGGGACGGGTGTCGGCAAGCTTGGATTCGTAACCGGAGATCGCCGCAGCACGTTCCATCGTCAGGCCGATATCGTCGAGACCGTTGAGCAGGCAATGCTTCTTGAAGGAATCCAACTCGAAGTGGATGACGCCGCCATCCGGGCCGCGAATTTCCTGAGCTTCGAGATCGATCGTCAGCGTCGCATTCGAACCGCGCTCGGCATCGTCGAGCAGCTTTTCAAGCTCGTCCCTGGAGACGACGATCGGCAGAATGCCGTTCTTGAAGCTGTTGTTATAGAAAATGTCCGCGAAGCTCGTGGAGATGATGCAACGGATGCCGAAATCTGCGAGCGCCCAGGGCGCATGCTCGCGCGAAGACCCGCAGCCGAAATTATCGCCCGCAACGAGGATCTTCGAATTGCGGTAGGCTGGCTTGTTCAGGACGAAATCGGGGTTCTCGGACCCGTCTTCCAGATAGCGCATTTCCGAAAACAGTCCGGTGCCGAGACCAGTGCGCTTGATGGTCTTCAGATAGTCCTTCGGAATGATCATGTCGGTGTCGATATTGACGATCGGCAGGGGCGCCGCGACTCCGGTGAGCTTGTCGAACTTTTCCAAAGGACTGATCTCCGCTTCAATTCCGGCCCGCTTTAGCAAAGCCCGGCCGGAAAATGAAGAGGTTTGACGTCGCTCGCACGTCTCGAGAGAGAACCGCGCGGCGATTACGGCTTACTGATCGATGATCGTCCCGCGGCCGTCGTTCCAGATGCGCGGCTCGCGGTTGCGCCGGCCATTCTGCGTACGGGCCATAACGGGGCGGGCCTGATTGGATCCGAAGACTTTGAGTGCAAGCGCGGTGCTCAAGCCGACGACCAGCACGATGCCGACGAAGGCGAGGCCGAGTGCGGCCATGATGGCGAAGGATGCAGCAGCCAGGGTGAGGCCGATGACGGTTTGGATCGCGTTGCGCAGCGTGTCCATCAATTGGGTATCCTGTTTCAACACTGTCAATGTGGAGCTGCAATCAAGGCGCTTCAATGGCAGCGGCGCTCACGAACATGTCAAATGACATTGCGCTCCAGAAACGGCCGGCCGGCTGCAATGCGCTCGTACCCGAAGGCGCGGCAGTCGATCGTGCGGTAGGCGCCGTGAACGATCATTTCCGCGACTGCCCGCCCAGCAGCCGGCGCCTGCTGCAGGCCGTGGCCCGAGAATCCGTTGATGAAATGAAAATTCGCGATCTCGGGATGCGGGCCGATCACCGCGTTCTGGTCGAGCGTGTTGTATTCGTAATGACCCGCCCAGGCACGCTCGAAACGGATCGCCTCGAACGCGGGGATGCGGTGGGCGAGCGCGGGCCAGATGATCTCGTCGAAGAGATGATAATCCGGCTCGAAATCATCGGCCTCGGCAGCCGCGTCGCCGGGCGGCGTCGTTCCAGTGATGAAGAGGCTGCCTTCCGGCCGGACATAGACGCCACTCGGATCGACGGTCAGCGGCATCGCCGGCAACATGGTGCGGGCCGAAAAAACGAACACCGTGCGTTTGCGCGGCTCCACCGGAAGATCGATGCCAGCCAGCCCCGCCAACCTTCCGGCTGACGGACCGGCCGCATTCACCAGCGCGCCGCAGGAAAGCTCCGCCCCGTCATCCAGGCGGCACGTCTGCACACGACCACCTTTCGCCTCGACCCCCGTGATCCGCGCATGCAGAAGGGCCACATTGCGACGCCGGAGTTCGCCCCGGATGATTGCCAGCAACCGATGCGCGTCGAACCAGCCCTCGCCGCTCCGCCCGAACCCGCCCGCCGCCAGCCCTTCTGTGTTCAACCAATCGAACTGCGCAGCGAGCTCGGCCGAGTTCAGGAGTGCGATATCGGCACCTGCGGCCTTCTGGACATCATGGTTGGCTTCGATCTGCGCCTGACCCTCGGCGCTTGCGAGAATGAGGTAGCCGTTCTCCGTCAACCCCACATCGGCGTCGGGCCCGAAGCGATCGACGAGGCCGCGGATGAAGTCCAGCCCGAACAGCGACAGCGCGATGTTCTCGGGTTCGGAGAACTGCTGGCGGATAGAGGCGGCCGAAAGCGTGGTCGATGCCTTCGAGTAGGTGGGATCGGGCTCGACAATGGCGATGGACCCGGTAAAACCTTCCTCCCGCAGGAAAAGTGCAACCATGCTGCCCATGATTGCGCCGCCGGCGATGACAATGTCGAAACGGGATGACGGGGAAGTGCTCGTCGGAAGAATCACGGGTGCTCGCTCAAGCTCTTGCGTGGCTGCAGCCTGAAAGGCAAAACAGCGCCATGTCAAATCGCTCCGCCTCCGAACAGCAGCCGTCCCGTCCCGTCCGTCCGCGCCGAAGCGTTCTCTATGTGCCGGCGCTCAACGAGCGTGCCATCGCCAAGCTGCCGACGCTCGACTTCGATGTCGTGATCTTCGATTTGGAAGACTCCATCGCGCCAGACCAGAAGGATGCGGCGCGGGAGAACATGCGGCAGGTGCTGCGCGACCTCGACCTGCAGGGCCGCGAGCGCATCGTCCGCATCAACGGGCTCGATACGCAGTGGGGAACGGAAGACCTGCTGGCCGCCCGCGCAGGCGACGTCGACGCGATCCTGCTTCCCAAGATCGAGGAGCCGGCGGCGATCCAGGCGGCCGCCTCCGCGCTCGACCAGACCGACGCGCCGGAAACGATGCGGCTCTGGGCCATGATCGAGACGCCGAAAGGCATCATGAATGCCGGTCATGTCGCCGCTTCGGCCAGAACCTACGGCTCACGGCTGGATTGCTTCGTCGTCGGGCCGAACGATATCGCAAAGGACACCGGTGTTCGCGTCACTCCGGGTCGGCCATATCTCGTGCCTTGGCTGATGCAGATCCTGCTCGCCGCGCGCGCCTTCGGGCTCGATGTGATCGATGGCGTCTACAATGATTTCCGCGACACGGAAGGCTTCGCCGACGAGTGCCACCAAGGCCGCGATATGGGTTTCGACGGCAAGACGCTGATCCACCCGGCCCAGATCGAGGCTGCCAACAACGCCTTCGGCATCGGCGTTGATGAGCGGCAGCATGCGGAACGCATCGTCACTGCGTTCGATCAGCCTGAAAACGCGGCCAAAGGCGTCATCAATATCGATGGGCGGATGGTGGAGCGGCTGCATCTGATCGATGCGCAACGCCTTTTGACCAAGGCTGCCGCAATTGATGCGCGCAAGGGAGCACGGACATGAAACTCTATCGACTGCTGACCGGACCGGACGATTCAAGCTTCTGTCACAAGGTCACGGCGGCGCTGAACAAGGGCTGGTTGCTGAGCGGCTCGCCGGCCTATGCCTTCGACGCCGAAACCAAGACCATGAAATGCGCGCAGGCGGTCTACAAGGAAGTCGAAGGCGTGGATTACGTGCCGGAAATGAAGCTCGGCGAGCAATGACGGCGGGTTGCGGGTCGACCGGTCAATCGACCGTCTCTTCGATCCGCTCCATGTCGTCGTCGCTGAGGCCGAAATGGTGGCCGATCTCGTGGATGAGCACGTGGGCGATGATATCGCCGAGCGTTTCCTCATTCTCTGCCCAATAGTCGAGAATGGGGCGACGATAGAGCGTGATGCGGTTGGGGAACTCACCGGTTTCCAGCGAGAAGCGCTCGCCCACGCCGCGCCCTTCGAACAGGCCGAGCAGGTCGAAAGGGGTCTCGAGCGCCATGTCCTCGAAGATTTCGTCTGACGGGAAGTCGTCCAGCCGGATGATCACGTCGCCAGTCAGCGTACGGAACTCGTCGGGCAGGCGGGCGAATGCCTCGCGTGCCAGTGACTCGAATTCCGCCAGCGAAGGCGCATAAGCCCTCGTCCAGTCGTTCGTTTGGTCCATTTCCGCCATCGGTACCCTTTCTTTCGGGCCATATAGGCGATTGCAGCGTGCAGTGCGAGAGGCAAAGCGCTGCGCGACATTGCTCGACGCGACGACCAAGCCAAGCCAGCAATGCTCGCGTGAAGAGCAAAACTGATCCATGTCAATTCGTGGGTGCGGCGTTTAATCTTTTTTAGGAAGCATTTTATTCAATGGTGCGGTCGGCTTCGGAAAGTGTGGGCTCTCCGAATACATGAATGTTGGCTGACGCTCCGGCATGCCCGGGATGCTGTACACACGCTATCCTCGGGGGATCACATGTCGCATGCACGGCGCCTTGGCGGCGGACGGACCATTGCAGCCTTATTCACGACAGCGCTGCTCGCCTCGACCACAAGTTTCGCACAGGAAGCAATGCCAAACCTCGAAGACGGTGTTTTCGCCGACCGGATCGTGTTCGGCCAGGCGGCGCCGCTCGACGGCCCGGCCAGTGCTCTCGGCTTGGGCATGCAACTCGGCATCCAGGCTGCATTTCAGGAAGTCAACGCCGCCGGCGGCGTGCACGGGCGACAGCTCGAGCTGATCAGCCGAGACGATCATTATGAACCGGCGCGATCCATCGACGAGGTCCGGCGTCTCATCGGCCAGGACAAGGTCTTCGGCCTGATCGGGCCGGTCGGCACGCCCACATCGGCCGCGACGCAGCCGATTGCCTTGGAAACCAACGTCCCCTTCATCGGCGCCTTCACCGGTGCCGGCTTCCTGCGCGATCCGAAGCTCACAAACGTGGTCAATATTCGGGCGTCCTACGACGCCGAGACCGAAACCTGGATGAAACTGCTCGTCGACGAGCGCAAGCTGAAGCGGATCGCAATTCTCTACCAGGACGACGCCTTCGGCCGTGCCGGCCTCAGCGGCGCCGTTGCGGCTTTGGAACGCCGCGACATGGAACTGGTCGCGCGCGGCACCTACCAGCGCAATACGACGGCCGTGAAGGCGGCGCTGCTCGAGCTGCGCAAAGCGAACGCGCAGGCCGTCGTCATGGTCGGCGCCTATCTGCCGATCGCGGAATTCGTCAAGGTCGCCCGCTCGATCGACTTCGACCCGACATTCGTCAACATCTCATTCGTCGGCTCGGATGCGCTCGCGGCCGCACTGGAGGGTGAAGGCGAAGGCGTCATCGTCTCGCAGGTAGTTCCCTTCCCGTGGGACGAAACAGATCCTCTGGTCGCGGCCTATCAGGCAGCACTTGCCAATGTGGATGGCGAGGCGAAGCCGAGCTTCGTCAGCCTGGAAGGTTACATAACCGGCCGCCTCGCAGCGATGGCGATCGAGGAAGCCGGCCCCGAGCCGACGCGCGAAGCGTTCCTGAACGGCATCCGCCAGCGCGGCAGCTTCGAGATGGATGGCCTCACGCTGCAGTTCGGTCCTGAAGACAATCAGGGCCTGGACGACGTCTTCTTGACCGAAATCGGCCCTGACGGTGCGTTTCGCCCGCTCGCCGGCCCGCAAAGCTGATCGATTTGCCCGACACTCCATCAGGAACCAGAATCATGGCAACTCATAACGAGACCAAATCAGTGTCCGCCGTCGCAAAGCGACGTGGTGGCCTCGGTGTGCGCGGCAAGCTCACGGCCGCGGTCGCCGGCATCTCGACGCTCACCGTCGTCGCGATCGGTATCGCCGTCGTGTCCTTCCAGGGCGCGCAATCGGAATTCAAGCGCTTCAACGAAGAGCAGGTTCCGCAGGTCATCAGTGCCGGCGAACTCGCCACGTTCAGCACGGACGTGACGATCGCCTCATCGCAGCTCATCAACGCCGAAGAAGAAGCCGAACGCACCGAGGCGTTCGAGCGCCTGACTGCCGCGGTCGGCACGCTGATCTCCAGCGCGGAAGCCCAGGGCAGTTCAGCCGACAGCGCGCCCGCGGTTGTCGAGCTGCGCGAGCGCGCACAGGCTTTCGAAGCCAATCTGGACGAGCTCGACGGCCTGACGCGCCAGAACATCGTCATCCGCGAAGAGCGCGACCGGCGCCTCGTTGAGCTGTTTGCGCTCCATGACAGCCTTGCGCTGGCGCTGCAGCCGCTTGCCGACGATGCCTATTACACGCTGATCTTCGACGGCGAGTCCGCGGCCGTGGAAGCAAGCGACGTCATCGGCGGCATCCTCAATGAGGACATGCAGACCTTCCGCCGCCTGCTCAGCCTGCGCATCGAAGCCGGCTCCACCAGCGCGGCGACATCCGGTTACCTTCTGACCGAAGACGGCGCGCTTGCCCGCACCTTCGACGATCGCATGATTGCCGCGTCCGACCGCCTGAAGCTTCTTATCGAGCAGCTGCAGGCATCGGGCAATCTGCCGCCGATCGAAGCCGAGCTCACCATGCTGGCCGACATGCCGACGGCTGCGCGCACCATGCGCCGCGACCCGCTCTTCGCCAGCGGCTCACCCGCAACGCGCCGCTTCATGTCCCAGCTCATTGATGTCGGTCACTCGGTCGACCTCGCGCTGATCGATGCCGTCGACGACATGCTCTTTGATCTGACGATCGGCGGCGAACGCGCCGTCGAGCGCAGCACGGCGACCATTACGGAGCTGGTCGACATTCAGGTAAAGCAGCTCAAGGAAACGCTGGAGATGATCTCCACGCTGCGTGAATTCACCGCGCTCATCGTTCAGGGCGCGCTGACCAACGACCCCGAGGCCATCCGCCGCCTGCAGGATCGCGCGCTCGGCCTGTTCCTGACGCTCGGCACCAAGATGCAGGCAACCGGCTATTCCGACGACGCCGGGCAGCTGCCGCAATTGCAGGCCTTTGCCGACAGCAACAACGGCCTGATCGCACTGCGCGGCCAGCAGCTCGCCATCACCGAAGAGGTCGGCACGATCGTCGACACGGTCTTCACCGACACCGTTGCAATGAATGGGCTGATCGCGCAGGTCGTGGATACGCGCCGCGCTGCAATTGCGGCTGACTCCACCGCACTGGCCGAAAGCCTTCAAGCTCGCGGCTATCTTCTGATGACGCTCGGCGCGGCGGTGCTCCTCCTGGCCGGCCTCATCGGCTACTTCGTGATCTCGCGCGGCATCGCCCGTCCGTTGACCAGCCTGATCGGTGCGACGCGCGATCTTGCCGATGGCAAGCTCGACGTGACGATCGCCCATGTCGGCCGCAGCGACGAGCTGGGCCAGCTGGCCCGCGCACTTGGCGTCTTCCGCGAAAACGCGATCGAGAAAGCCCGCATGGAAGCGGAAGCCGAAGGCACCCGTGCCGAACGCGAGGCAAACCGCGAAGAGCGCGAGCGCATCAAAGCCGAGAATGCGCGGGTAACGCAGATCGCCGTCGATGCCCTTGGCGAAGGTTTGGCGCGGCTTGCCGAAGGCGATGTCTCGGTGCGCCTCGACGAGCCTTTCGTATCGAGCCTCGAAAGCCTGCGGCTACACTTCAACAGCTCCATGCACAAGCTCAGCGAGACGCTGGAGATGGTGCGGGAGAACGCGCACTCGATCAGCAGTGCATCCGCCGAAATGCGGGCCGGCACGGATGATTTGTCGCGCCGCACCGAACAGCAGGCGGCATCGCTCGAAGAGACCGCAGCGGCGCTCGAGGAGATCACCGCGACGGTGCGCAATTCGTCCACCCAGGCAGACAACGCCCGCCGCATGGCAGACGAAGCCAAGGCCGGTGCGGAGCGCTCCCGCGTGGTCGTCGAGGATGCCATCGCGGCGATGGCGCGCATCGAGGATGCGTCGAGCCAGATCGCCCGCATCATCGGCGTCATCGACGAGATCGCCTTCCAGACCAACCTTCTTGCGCTCAATGCCGGGGTCGAGGCTGCGCGCGCCGGAGATGCTGGGCGCGGCTTCGCAGTCGTTGCCCAGGAAGTCCGCGATCTGGCAGGCCGTGCAAGCGGCGCGGCCAAGGAGATCAAGGAACTGATCAACCGTTCCGGCACGGAAGTGGATGCCGGCGTGAAGCTTGTCCGCGCGACCGGCGATGCCCTGAGCGAGATCGAGCAGCATGTCGTTCAGGTCAACGCCGCAGTGGCGACCATCGCGACGGCCGCCCGCGAGCAGTCTGCGGGTCTTGGCGAGATCAACCACGCCGTCAATCACATGGACCAGATGACCCAGCAGAACGCCGCGATGGTGGAAGAAACCACCGCCGCGACGCACACGCTGGCCGGCGAGGCCGAAGCACTGCGCGAGCTCGTCGCCCAGTTCGTCATCGACGCACCGGCACGCAGCACACAGCGCCGCGCAGCCTGAACGACAGCCGAAGCGGCAGCTTGAAAAATACTGCGGGCGGGCGATCGCGGATCGCCCGCCCGTTTGCGTCATCCGCTCTTGCATTTGCGTCGGTTTCGCATAACGTGCGGCCACTCGATGGGAGAAGCCGGACCCCGCTTGGGAGCACCGGTGCCGAAGGAGCAATCGCCCCCGGAAACTCTCAGGCAAAAGGACCATCGGGTACCGACAGACTCTGGAGAGAGGCGCTCGTTGAAGCGTCCGCCGAAGGGATAACAATCTCAGGCAAAGGGACAGAGGGGGCGTCGTGTCGAAGGCATTTTGCCTTCGTGTTGAACCGACGCCGGTCGTATGAGCCTTGCCGCCCTTTTTCGGGATCAAGGCTTCCGGCGCAGTCCGGAGATGACGCTTGGGCGACGCAGCAACACCTCTTTTGAAGACCCCGCTTCACGCGATGCATGTGGCCGCCGGCGCACGCATGGTGCCGTTTGCGGGCTACGACATGCCCGTCCAATACGCCACCGGCGTGATGCGCGAACATCTCCACACGCGCCAGAAGGCGGGGCTTTTCGACGTCTCGCACATGGGCCAGATCGAACTGCACCCGAGGGACGGCACGGTCGAAACCGCGATGCGTGCGCTGGAAACCCTTGTCCCCGTTTCGATCCTCGCATTGAAGCCCGGCCGACAGCGTTACGCGCTCTTCACCGACGAGAATGGCGGTATCCTCGATGATCTGATGGTGGCCAATCGCGGCGATCATCTTTTTCTCGTCGTCAACGCAGCCTGCAAGGCGGACGATATCGCCTATCTCGAAAAGCATCTCGGCGAAAGCTGCGAGGCGCGCGTGCGTGACGACCGCGCCCTGCTGGCACTTCAGGGTCCAAAAGCCGCGGACGTGCTGACAGCACTCGATCCCGCCATCGCCGACATGGTGTTCATGGATGTGCGTGATGCGAACCTTGCGGGAATTTCCGCGATCGTCTCCCGCTCCGGCTACACCGGCGAGGACGGCTTCGAGATCTCCGTCGCCGCCTCCGATGCGCCCGAACTTGCCCAGCGGCTGCTGGAGAACGAGGACGTCGCCTGGATCGGACTGGGCGCTCGCGATTCGCTGCGCCTCGAAGCCGGCCTCTGCCTCTATGGCAACGACATCACCAAGGAGACCACCCCCGTCGAGGCAAGCCTCGAATGGGCAATCCAGAAACCGCGCCGCACCGGCGGCGAGCGCGCAGGCGGCTTTCCCGGTGCCGACATCATCCTCAAGCAGTTGGATGACGGCGCACCGCGCCGCCGCGTCGGCCTGAAGCCGGAAGGCCGTGGCCCCGTGCGCGATGGAGCCCCGCTTTTTGCAGAGGCAGAAGGCGGCGAGCCGATCGGCCGCGTCACCTCAGGCGGTTTTGGCCCGAGCGTCGACGGTCCGATCGCCATGGGGCTCGTTCCGACCGAGACAAGCGATGCCGGCACGAAGCTTTATGCTGAAGTGCGCGGCAAGCGCCTTCCGGTCGTCATCTCGCCCCTGCCTTTCGTCACCCAAACCTACAAACGATAACACCGAGCATCCAGGGAACAGCACCATGTTGAAATTCACCGAAGACCACGAATGGCTGAAAATCGAAGGTGATACCGCCACCGTCGGCATCACCAAACACGCCGCCGAGCAGCTCGGCGATCTCGTCTTCGTGGAACTGCCGGATGTCGGCGCCAGCTTCGAAAAGGGCGGCGATGCCGCAACCGTCGAATCGGTCAAGGCGGCATCCGAAGTCTACGCGCCGCTCGCTGGCGACGTTACCGAGGTGAACCAGGCGATCGTGGATGATCCGTCTCTCGTCAATTCCGACCCGACCGGCGCCGGCTGGATGTTCAAGCTGAAGCTTGCCGATCCGTCCGCCGCCGACAGCCTGCTCGACCAGGACGCCTACGAAAAGCTGATTGGATAAAACGCCATGACGTTCAAGCGCACCGACTACCAGCCTTATGATTTCGCCAACCGACGCCATATCGGCCCCTCGCCGGAAGAAATGGTCGAGATGCTGAAGGTCGTGGGGGCGGAAAGCCTCGACGCCCTGATCGACGAGACGGTTCCGAAGGCGATCCGCCAGGCCGAGCCGCTCGCCTGGGGCGCGCCGATGACCGAGCGCGAGGCGCTGGACCGGCTGCGCGAGACGGCCAACATGAACCGCAACCTGGTCTCGCTTCTGGGCCAGGGCTACCACGGCACCATCACCCCGCCGGTCATCCAGCGCAACATCCTGGAAAATCCGGCCTGGTACACGGCCTACACGCCCTACCAGCCGGAAATCAGCCAGGGCCGGCTCGAGGCGCTGCTCAACTTCCAGACGATGGTCTGCGATCTGACCGGCCTCGATGTCGCCAATGCATCGCTTCTCGATGAGGCGACGGCTGCCGCCGAAGCGATGGCCATGGCCGAGCGCGTTTCCAAGTCGAAGAAGACGACCTTCTTCGTCGATGCAGAATGCCATCCCCAGACGATCGCCGTCGTGCGCACTCGCGCCGAGCCGCTCGGCTGGGACGTCGTCATCGGCGATCCCATGAGTGATCTCGATCCGGCTGAGGTGTTCGGCGCGATCTTCCAGTATCCCGGCACGAACGGCCAGGTGCGCGATTTCACCGATGTAATTGCGACGTTGCACGGCGAGAACGCGATCGCCATCGTCGCAGCCGATCCGCTGGCGCTCGCGCTCCTGAAGACGCCGGGTGAAATGGGCGCCGATATCGCCTACGGTTCGACCCAGCGCTTCGGCGTGCCCATGGGCTATGGCGGCCCGCACGCCGCCTATATGGCCGTGAAAGATCAGTACAAGCGGTCGATCCCCGGCCGGCTCGTCGGCGTGTCGGTCGATGCGCGCGGCAACCGCGCCTACCGCCTGGCGCTGCAGACGCGCGAACAGCACATTCGCCGCGAGAAGGCGACGTCCAACATCTGCACCGCGCAGGTCCTGCTCGCGGTGATGGCGTCGATGTACGGCGTCTTCCACGGCCCGCTCGGCATCAAGGCGATCGCACAACGCGTGCACGAGCGCACGGTGATGCTGGCCGAAGGGCTGGAAAAGATCGGATACACGATCGACCAGGACGTGTTCTTCGACACGATCAGCGTCGATGTGGGCCGCCTGCAGGGCGCGATCATCCGCTCCGCGCTCGAAGCCGGCATCAATCTGCGCCCGCTCGGCAAGGATCGCATCGCCATTACGCTGGACGAGCGCACCCGGCCCGGCGTGATCGAGACCGTGTGGCGCGCCTTTGGCGGCGAGATGAAGGCGGATGGAAAGGCAGGCTGGCGCATTGCGGACAAGCACCTGCGCAAGTCCGATTACATGACGCATCCGATCTTCCACATGAACCGCGCCGAGAGCGAGATGACCCGCTACATCCGCCGGCTGTCGGACCGGGATCTGGCGCTCGACCGCTCGATGATCCCGCTCGGCTCCTGCACGATGAAGCTGAACGCGACAGCGGAAATGCTGCCGATCACCTGGCCGGAATTTTCCGAGTTGCACCCCTTCGTGCCGGCCGATCAGGCACTCGGCTACCGTCATCTGATTGACGATCTGTCTCAGAAGCTCTGCCAGATCACCGGCTATGACGCGATTTCCATGCAGCCGAACTCCGGCGCGCAAGGCGAATATGCGGGGCTTCTCACGATCCGCGCCTATCATCTGGCGAATGGCAACGCCCACCGCGACGTCTGCCTCATCCCGACCTCGGCGCATGGCACCAACCCGGCCTCCGCGCAGATGGTCGGCATGAAGGTCGTCGTCGTCGCAGCCGCCAACAATGGCGACATCGACGTGGAGGATTTCCGCGCGAAGGCCGAGCAGCATTCGCAAAACCTTGCCGCCTGCATGATCACCTATCCCTCGACGCATGGCGTGTTCGAGGAGACGGTGCGTGATATCTGCGCCATCACCCACGAGCATGGCGGCCAGGTCTATCTCGACGGTGCCAACCTCAACGCCCTGGTCGGTCTTGCCCGGCCAGGCGACATCGGCGCCGATGTGAGCCACCTCAACCTGCACAAGACCTTCTGCATTCCCCATGGTGGCGGTGGTCCGGGCATGGGTCCGATCGGCGTCAAGGCGCATCTGATCCCTTATCTTCCGGGACATCCGCGGACCGGCGGTGACCACGGCCCCGTTTCGGCAGCGCCCTTCGGTTCACCCTCGATCCTGCCGATTTCGTGGAGCTACTGCCTGATGATGGGTGGCGAAGGCCTGACCCAGGCGACGAAGGTCGCGATCCTCAGCGCCAACTACATCGCCAAGCGGCTCGAAGGTGCGTTCGACGTGCTCTACAAGTCGAAGGCAGGCCGCGTCGCCCATGAGTGCATCATAGACACCCGACCCCTGCAGCAATCGGCCGGAGTGACCGTCGAGGATGTGGCAAAGCGCCTGATCGATTCGGGCTTCCACGCCCCCACCATGAGCTGGCCCGTCTCCGGCACGCTGATGGTCGAACCGACCGAATCGGAAACCAAGGCGGAAATCGACCGGTTCTGCGAAGCGATGCTCGCCATCGCCCGGGAAGCGAAGGACATCGAGGAAGGCCGTCTCGACCGGGAGAACAACCCGCTCAAGAACGCGCCGCACACCGTGGAAGACCTCGTCGGCGAGTGGGACCGCCCCTACAGCCGCGAACAGGCCTGCTTCCCGCCCGGCTCCTTCCGCGTCGGCAAATACTGGTCGCCCGTCAACCGCGTGGACAACGTCTATGGCGACCGCAACCTGATGTGCTCCTGCCCGCCGGTGAGCGAATATCTGGAAGTCGCGGAATAGCCGACCGACGCTTATCGCAACGAGGCCGGCGCTGCTCAGCGCCGGCTTTTGCATATGAAAGCCTTGGAAAAACAGAAACGCCGAAGCCTCCCACCGAGCATACGGTGGAAGCTGCATAGCTAAACGGTGAGAGAGAGAAATTGGAGCGGGTGAAGCGATTCGAACGCTCGACCCCAACCTTGGCAAGGTTGTGCTCTACCCCTGAGCTACACCCGCTCAATCGCATGGTCCGGGGGTAACGATGGACCGCGATATCGAAGCGCTTGGCGCGTCGACCGGCGCTGTATGACGCAAGCCGCTGCAGATTGCAACAGGCAAAATCGCGGGGGCCTTCCAAAATTTTCCATCGCCTGGCGCGAGCTCGCGCATCTCGCACGGGCCGACGTTTGCCTCTCAGCGCAAGGCGCCATATGAAGCAGCACCACAGGCAGGAAGCGGGACTGGAGGGCGGATGATGAGCGAGTGGACCGAGGCGCAACAGGCTTTGTTCGAGCGGCTGGATCGCCTGTCGATTACGCATCGGACGCGCCACCATGCACCGGTCTTCACCGTCGCCGAAGCCCAGGCGCTGCGCGACGACATTCCGGGTGCGCACACCAAGAACCTGTTCGTGAAGGACAAGAAGGGGCGCTACTTCCTGCTGGTGCTCGAGGAAACGGCCGAGGTGGACCTGAAGCAGGTGCATGGCCTGATCGGCGCGAGCGGCCGCGTGTCCTTCGGAAAGCCCGACGCATTGATGGAGCATCTGGGCGTCGAGCCGGGCTCGGTCACGTCTCTCTCGGCGCTCAACGATCGCGAAGGGGTGGTCACCGTCGTGTTGGACGCTGCGCTGATGGAAAACGACACCATCAATGCCCATCCGCTCTCCAACGATGCGACGACATCGCTCAGCAGCGCCGATCTCGTCCGTTTCCTGCAGGATTGCGACCACAACCCACTGATCTTGAAACTTTCAAGCTGAATCCCGATTTTGCGGGCAGATCAGGCCCCATCCACGCCTTTCATTCCGGAGCCCAAAGATGACCGACAGCGACAACACTTTTTTGACCTCCGGCCAAGGCGGGCAACCCACCATGAATGTGACGTTCGGCGATCAGGGCCAAGCGTCCGCAGCCAATGCCGCCGGTGATCTCATCAAGGACACGACGACGGCGAAATTCATGGCCGATGTCGTGCAGGAATCGCGCAAGCAGCCGGTTCTGGTCGACTTCTGGGCGCCGTGGTGCGGACCCTGCAAGCAGCTGACGCCGGTGCTCGAGAAGGTCGTGCGCGAAGCGGGCGGCAAGGTGAAGCTCGTCAAGCTGAACATCGACGAGCATCCGGCGATCCCCGGCCAGATGGGCGTGCAGTCCATCCCGGCGGTGTTCGCCTTCGTCAACGGACAGCCAGTCGATGGCTTCATGGGCGCGATGCCCGAGAGCCAGTTGAAGGCATTCATCGACAAGATCGTCGGCGCCGGTGGCGGCAAGGACGATGAGGCCGCCCAGATCCAGGCCGCTCTCGACCAGGCGCGCGGACGGCTGGACGCCGGTGATATTCAGGGTGCAGCACAGATCTACGCCGCCATCATGCAGCATGCGCCAGATAATGTTGCCGCTCAGGCCGGCATGGCCGAGTGCATGATCGCCGCTGGTCGCACGCAGGAAGCTGAACAGCTTCTCGGCGCGCTGGACGAAAAGGCACGCGCCCATCCGGATGTGGCGAAGATTCTGGCGCGGCTGGCGCTCGAGGCCGAGGTGGCGAAGCTTGGCGATCCCTCGCTGCTCGAAGCGCGCATTGCAGCCGATCCCAACGATTTCGAAGCACGGCTCGATCTGGCAAAGATTCTCAGCATCCGTGGTCAGCGCAACGAAGCCGCCGATCATCTGCTGGCCATCATGAAGGCCGACCGGAGCTGGCGCGACGATGGTGGCCGGCGCGAATTGCTGGCGCTGTTCGAGGCCTGGGGCCCGACGGATCCGGCAACGCTGGCGGCCCGCCGCAAGCTGTCGTCCATTTTGTTCTCGTGATGCATCTTTGCCGGCCGATTTGAGAGGGAGCTACTTGAGATTGGGCGGCAGGACGCCACATCTCTAGTCTCTGTTCATGAAAGGCTGCTCCACGCCATGCAGGCTGGCAACGCCCACTACCGCACCGAGAAGGATCTGCCGGATTCTGTAGCGATGTTCCCGCTCACGGGCGCACTGCTCCTGCCCGGCGGACAGATGCCGCTCAACATTTTCGAGCCGCGTTATCTCGCCATGTTCGACGATGCGATGGCGACCAATCGATTGGTCGGCATCGTTCAGCCCGAATTCGAACGCCCGGGCGCAACTTCGGATGCGCAGTCGGGCCTGTGCGCGGTCGGCTCCATCGGCCGGGTGGTGTCCTTCTCCGAAACCGGAGACGGTCGCTATATCGTGTCGCTCATCGGCGTGTGCCGCACGCGCCTGATCGAAGAGGTCGTTTCCCGCAAGCCGTATCGCACCTTCCGCATCGCTCCGTTCCTGAGCGATCTGGCGCCCGATGAAACAGCCGACAGCGTCGATCGCGCGGCTCTTCTCTCAAGCTTCAAGTCCTATCTCGATGCCAACCAGCTCGAAGTGGACTGGCAGAGCGTGCAGCGTGCCTCGAACACGACGCTGGTCAATTCCATGTCGATGATGTCGCCTTACGGGCCGCCGGAAAAGCAGGCGTTGCTCGAAGCCCCCGACCTCAAGACGCGAGCCGATACGCTCGTCGCCATCACCGAGATTGCGCTTGCACGCGCCTCGGACGATTATGACGGTGTCCTGCAATAAGCGTTGGATGGAAAAAGGGCGCCGGCCATGGATGATAATCCCTCAACGCCAAAGCTCGACCTCAAGCTTCTGGAATTGCTGGTCTGCCCACTGACCAAGTCCAGTCTTGACCTGAACGAGCAGGCAGGCGAGCTCGTTTCGAAGAAGGCGGCGCTGGCCTACCCTATCCGCGATGGCATCCCGATCATGCTCGTCTCCGAAGCACGCAAGCTGACGGATTGACGTTCTCCAATCCGTCGGTCGCAGTCACCCTCGCTCGAACAATTCAGATCGCCTGCCCGCGCAGAAGCCGTGGCGCACCTTCTCCGGACAGTCCGGCAGCCTGTTTGATGAAGAAGCTCTTGAGCTTCGGCATCCGGTCGACCAGGCCGAGACCGACATCGCGCACCATGCGCAGCGGCGTCACGTCGTTGGAAAAGAGCCGGTTCAACACGTCGGTCGTCACGCCCATCTGGAACGTGTCGAAACGTCGCCAAGCCTGATACCGCTCCAGAACCGAGACCGAGCCGATATCAAGTCCAAGCCGGGATGCCTCGACCACAGTTTCGGCCAGCGCCGCCGCATCCTTGAAGCCGAGATTGAGGCCCTGCCCGGCGATCGGGTGGATGCCGTGCGCCGCATCGCCCACCAGGGCCATGCGCGACACGACGAAATCGCGCGCAAGCGTGAGGCCCAGCGGGAAAGCGCGGCGTCCGCCGGCGAGACTGATGGTGCCGAGCTTGTGACCGAAGCGCCGCTCCAGTTCCGCCTCGAAAACGAAATCGTCTTCCGCCACCAGCCGATCGGCTTCCTCGGTGCGCTCGGTCCAGACGAGCGACGATCGATTGTCCTTCAGCGGCAGGATGGCGAACGGTCCGGCGGGTAGAAAATGCTCCTCGGCGCGGCCATTGTGCGGGCGCTCGTGCCGCACCGTGGTGACGATGCCTGACTGGCCGTATTTCCAACTGACGGTCTTGATTCCGGCCATGGCACGCAGGCCTGAATGCAATCCATCGGCCGCAACAACCAACCGTGCCGCAATGGTTTCACCATCCGACAGAAGCACCGAACGCACGCCGAGGTCGGTGTCTTCTCGTGCGTCGGTGATCTTCAAGCCTTGCCGGACATCGACGCCGAGGTCCTTGGCGCGCGATCGCAGCGCCTTCACCAATTCCTTGTTCGGCACCATGTGCGCGAAAGGCTCGCCCGGCTCGACTTCGCCATCGAAAGTCAGGAAAACCGGCCTGATCTCGTCGCCATTGCGCGAGTCCGTAACGATCATGTCGCGGATCGGCTCGGCATGCTCGGAGAGCGCGCTCCAGATGCCGAGATGATCCAGCATGCGGCTTGCCGCAGCAGCGATTGCAGAGGCCCGTTCGTCGCGCTGCCAGGCATTTTCAGGTGCGGCATCCACCACCACCACCGAAAGCTCGGGCGCCGACGCCTTGATCGCCACGGCTGTCGCCAGGCCGACATAGCCGGCGCCTCCGACGACGATATCGAAGCGTTCGCGCGTGTGCGGTTGCGACATGCTGCTACCCCTTTGCATTGGCCGGCCTTCGCCGGGGCGTCCCTTGCCTATTGGGAGGATATAGGCAATCTGGCCCCTGTTTTAAGCCTTGCCTGGAGAGTTCATTGTCACGTGCCATGGAAGAATTGCTGTCGATCCTCGACCTGGAGCGGCTGGAACACGATCTTTATCGCGGGCGCAGCCCGCAGGTTGGCTGGCAGCGCGTCTTCGGCGGCCAGGTGATCGGCCAGGCGCTTGTCGCAGCACAGCGCACCGTTGCTGCCGAGCGCCACGTCCATTCCCTTCACGCCTACTTCATGCGCCCCGGCGATCCGTCCGTTCCGATCATCTACGAGGTCGATCGCATTCGCGACGGCTCCAGCTTCACCACGCGGCGGGTCGTCGCCATCCAGCACGGCAAGGCAATCTTCTCCCTGTCCGCCTCTTTCCAGACGGATGAAGACGGCTTCGACCATCAGTTCGACATGCCGAAGATCACGCCACCGGAACAATTGATGGGCGAAAAGGAACTGAAAGAGCAGTTCCTCAAGGGCGCGCCGGAGAATATCCGCCGTTACTGGGAACGCGAGCGCCCGATCGAGATCCGGCCGGTCTCGCTCGTTCATTATGTTTCGAGGGAAAAGCTCGCTCCCAAGCAGGATGTCTGGATCAGGACCACAGGTCCTGTGCCGAACGATCGCGCGCTGCAGGCTGCGGTGCTCGCCTATCTGTCAGACATGACGCTTCTCGATACATCGCTCTTTGCCCACGGCCACTCAATCTTCGACAAGAACCTGCAGGTGGCGAGCCTCGACCACGCCATGTGGTTTCACCGACAGAGTCCTCTCGACGACTGGCTGCTCTACACGCAGGACAGTCCCAATGCCTCGGGCGCCCGCGGCCTCACACGCGGCGGCCTTTACGGTCGCGATGGTCAATTGATAGCCTCGGTTGCCCAAGAAGGACTCATCCGGCGCCGAGACGATTAAAGTTTCGTCAATTTTCGAATTTTGCACATTTTTTAGTCGCACGCCGAGGGGCGGAGGTCACACGATCTCCGCCCCTTCTGTTTTCTGCGCATCGATTCAATGGGTTGCACAAATCTAAGCCAGTTGGCACGGCCCTTGAATCCATGGAGCCGAGTCACCGCTGTGGGGGCACTGCAGTCGATGGCCGTTTTCGGAGGCTCATTGAGCCACCAGAACCGCAAAGATGGGAAAACCGCATGAAAATTGTGATGGCCATTATCAAGCCGTTCAAGCTGGACGAGGTGCGTGAAGCCCTCACGGCTGTCGGCATCCAGGGCCTGACCGTCACGGAAGTGAAGGGTTACGGTCGGCAGAAGGGACACACCGAAATCTATCGCGGCACCGAATATGCCGTCAGCTTCCTGCCGAAGCTGAAGATCGAGATCGCAGTTGCGGCCGATCTGGTGGACCGCACCGTCGAAGCAATCGCGACCGCCGCCAAGACCGGTCAGATCGGCGACGGCAAGATTTTTGTCTACGGAATCGACCAGGCCGTGCGTATCCGCACCGGCGAAACCGATGCCGAAGCGCTGTAGGGTTCAAGGGGCAACTCAACCAATGACTTTCTCAAAGCACTCCATTCTCCGGACCGCCGCGCTCGCGACCGTCATGATCGCGCTTCCGGCCTTCGCGCAGGACGCAGAACCTGCAGCGGAAGCTGTCGTCGAGGCCGCCGCGCCCGTCGGCGAGCACACGGTCTTCATCTTCAACTCGCTGCTGTTCCTCATCGGCGGCTTCCTGGTCTTCTGGATGGCGGCAGGCTTCGCCATGCTCGAAGCTGGCCTCGTCCGCTCCAAGAACGTGTCGATGCAGTTGACCAAGAACGTCGCGCTCTTCGGCATCGCGGCGATCATGTACTATCTCGTCGGCTACAACCTCATGTACCCGCTGGGCAGCTGGTCCATCGGCACCGATGAAACGGGCGGCTATCTCGGCGCCTTCGGCGTTGCCGTTCTCGAAGCTGTTGGCGTCGCGCCGGAAGCAACCGACGACCTGAGCTACGCCTCCACCGGTTCGGACTTCTTCTTCCAGCTCATGTTCTGCGCCACGACCGCGTCCATCGTGTCGGGCACGCTCGCAGAACGCATCAAGCTGTGGCCCTTCCTGATCTTCACGATCGTCCTCACGGCCTTCCTCTACCCGATCCAGGCTTCCTGGAAGTGGGGCGGCGGCTTCCTCGACACGCAGTTCGGCTTCCTCGACTTCGCAGGCTCGACGGTCGTCCACTCGGTCGGCGGCTGGGCAGCCCTCACCGGTGCCATCATTCTCGGCGCACGCAAGGGCAAGTATGAAGGCGGCGTTCACCCGATGCCGGGCTCCAACATGCCGCTCGCCACGCTCGGCACGTTCATCCTGTGGATGGGCTGGTTCGGCTTCAACGGCGCATCGCAGCTCGCCATGGGCTCCGTCTCCGACGTTGCCGACGTCTCGCGCATCTTCGCCAACACCAACATGGGTGCTGCCGGCGGTGCCGTGGCTGCGCTTCTCCTGACGCAGATCATCTACAAGAAGGTCGACATCACGATGGTCCTGAACGGCGCGCTTGCCGGTCTGGTCTCCATCACGGCCGAGCCGCTGACGCCGTCGCTCGGTGCAGCGATCCTGATCGGTGCCGTCGGTGGCGTGATCGTGGTCTTTGCTGTCCCGTTCCTCGACAAGCTGAAGATCGACGATGTCGTCGGCGCCATCCCGGTCCACCTCTTCGCTGGCATCTGGGGCACCATCGCGGTTCTCTTCACGAACCCGGACGCAACGCTGACCGGCCAGATCGTGCCGATCGTCATCGTCGCGATCTTCATGATCGTCACCTCGGCCATCGTCTGGCTGATCCTCAACGCCGTGATGGGCCTGCGCTGCTCGCCGGAAGAAGAGCAGATGGGTCTCGACAAGGCAGAGATCGGCGTCGAAGCCTATCCGGAATTCGTTCGCTGACACTCTTCCTGCCCGGTACTCCCGCCGGGCAGGTCTCAATCCCGTCGGATGCTCAGGCATCCACACCTTGGGCCCGCTTCACGCGGGCCCTTTTTTGTGAAGCGACCGTCCTCACCTTTCTGTAAACTGTAGACGATTTTTCGGCGGAGCCGGCTCCATCCTCTTGCGTGCTCACGCACGTGCGATTAGCAAGGCTGCACAACAATTCGAGGAGATCCTTTTTCATGGCGCACCGTACCCTTTTCCTTCTGCCAGGCGACGGCATCGGCCCGGAAGCCATGAACGAAGTCCGCAAGCTCATCACCTACATGAACGATGAACTCGGCGCAGGCTTCGAAACCGACGAGGGCATGGTCGGCGGCTGCGCCTACGACGCGCATGGCGCGGCCATCTCCGAAGCGGACATGGAAAAGGCAACGGCAGCGGATGCCGTGTTGTTCGGCGCCGTCGGCGGCCCCAAGTGGGACAGCGTGCCTTACGATGTGCGCCCCGAAGCCGGCCTTCTGCGCCTGCGCAAGGACCTCGAGCTCTTTGCGAACCTGCGTCCCGCCATCTGCTACCCGGCGCTTGCGAAATCCTCTTCGCTGAAGCCGGAAGTGGTCGAGGGCCTCGACATCCTCATCATCCGCGAACTTACCGGCGGTGTCTATTTCGGCGAGCCCAAGGAGATCATCGATCTCGGCAACGGCCAGAAGCGCGCCATCGACACCCAGGTCTACGACACCTATGAGATCGAGCGCATCGCCGGCGTCGCCTTCGACCTCGCGCGCACCCGGAACAACAAGGTCTGTTCCATGGAGAAGCGCAACGTCATGAAGTCGGGCGTCCTGTGGAACGACGTCGTCACGGCCTACCACAAGGCACACCATTCCGACGTCGAGCTGACCCACATGCTGGCCGATGCCGGCGGCATGCAGCTTGTTCGCTGGCCCAAGCAGTTCGACGTCATCGTGACCGACAACCTCTTCGGCGACATGCTGTCCGACGTCGCCGCGATGCTGACCGGCTCGCTCGGCATGCTGCCCTCCGCATCGCTCGGCGCTCCCGACGGCAAGACCGGCAAGCGCAAGGCGCTTTACGAGCCCGTTCATGGTTCGGCACCAGACATTGCCGGGCAGGGCAAAGCGAACCCGATCGCGATGATCGCTTCCTTCGCCATGTGCCTGCGCTACTCGTTCGAAATGATCGCCGAAGCCGACCGCCTGGAAAAGGCGATCGCGAACGTTCTGGACAAGGGCATCCGCACACCGGACATCGCCGAAAAGGGCGCACCGACCGTTTCGACCGCCGAAATGGGCGACGCTATTCTCGCGGAGTTCAAAGCCTTGGCCGCTTGATCCAGCGCTTAACCTGACCAGAATGGCCGGCATGACACAGTCACTGCCGGCCATTCGCATTTTAAGAAGCCCAGTCCGTAGCCCCGCAAGGACCCGGGCCTGATGGCACGACGCCCCTTTCACCTGTCTCAGCGCCAGGCACGCGCCTGCTGGATCAGCGCGCAGAAGCTCGATCACGCCGAGCCTTTCGGTGACGGCCCCGAGGCGGTGCGCCTGGCCGTCGAGCATCTCGGCTACGTGCAGATCGACACGATCAACGTGATCGAACGCTGCCACCATCACATCCTCTTCAACCGCATACCGCGCTATCGCCGCCGCGATCTCGCAGTCGCCCAATCCGTCGACAAGACCGTCTTCGAATACTGGACGCACGCCCTGTCCTATGTGCCGACGCGCGACCTGAAGTTCTTCTTGCCCGCGATGAAGGACCATCGAGACAACCCGGTGCGCTGGTCGTCAGGCGTTGCGCCCGAGGAGCTGAAGAAGGCGATTGCCCGCGTGCGCCGCGAGGGGCCTTTGTCCATCCGTGACATCGACGAAGAACCGGTCGAAAAGGAGCATCTCTGGGCCAGCCGCAAGCCGTCGAAGAAGGCGCTGCAGAGGGGCTTCTACAATGGCCGTCTGGCGATCGCGGGTCGCACGGGCATGGTGAAAACCTACGACCTGATGGAGCGGCACTTCGGCTGGGAGCGCGCCCCACGCCCTGCCACCAAAAATCAGATCATCGACTACCTGATCGACCGTTCGCTGACTGCGCAGGGCATCGTCAGTCTCGATTCCATCTGCTACCTCGCCGCCTCAAAAAAAGCCGCGGTGGCGCAGAAGATCGAGCAGCGGGTGCGTGCCCGAAAGCTCCTCAGTGTTTCCATCCAAGGTGACGCCAAGACCGCCTACTGGGCGAGACCGGAAACGATCGAGCAGCTGCCGCCGACACCCGAACTCACGCACATCCTCTCGCCGTTCGATCCCCTGATCATCCAGCGCAAGCGCACTGCCGCCTTCTTCAGCTACGAGCATTTGTTCGAGGCCTACGTCACCAAGGAAAAGCGCAAGCTCGGCTACTTCGCCCTGCCGGTCCTGTGCGGTGATGAGATCGTCGCGGCGATCGATCTGAAGGCCGACCGGCAACAGAACAAACTGCTGATCCAGAACTGGGTTTGGACAGATGCCGTCGATCCAGAGCGCCACAAGCCGATCATCGATGAAGCCCTTGGGCGTTTCGAGCGGTTCCAGCTGGCCTACGACGAGGCCGTGGATGCGCCGGAATGAGGCTTTCCGCCGCGTCCGGCCGAGCCGCCGCGCATTTGACTCCTGTCTGAACCGGTGTAGAACGACACACTTTCCGAGGTCATTCAGCCCGCGCGACGGGGCAACCGTATCTTCAAGGAGAGACGGCGATCGGCGCGCTCAAGGTCTGACGCTAATGTCTTGGCAGCCTCGGTGGGGGACTTTCGCCATTTCCGCCCTGTCCGTGCTCTTCCGGGCAGGTCGGTTCGATCGGGCTTTCGCCCGACGCCGAAGAAGAGACAGGAGATTTGACTGATCATGAGCTTCAAGATCGCCATCGCCGGAGCCACCGGCAACGTCGGCCGCGAAATGCTGGACATCCTCGCCGAGCGCGGGTTCCCCGTCAGCGAAGTCGTGGCGCTCGCATCCAGCCGTTCGGTGAACACGGAAGTGTCGTTCGGCGACAAGACGCTGAAGGTCAAGAACCTCGAGAACTACGATTTCTCCGACACCGACATCTGCCTGATGTCGGCCGGCGGCACGATCTCGCAAAAGTACTCGCCGAAGATCGGCGCACAGGGCTGCGTCGTCATCGATAACTCGTCGGCCTGGCGCTACGACGCCGACGTGCCGCTGATCGTGCCGGAAGTGAACCCGGATGCGATCGAAGGCTTCCGCAAGAAGAACATCATCGCCAACCCGAACTGTTCCACGGCACAGCTCGTCGTCGCGCTGAAGCCGTTGCACGACGTTGCGCGCATCAAGCGGCTCGTTGTCTCCACCTACCAGTCGGTGTCCGGTGCCGGCAAGGAAGGCATGGACGAGCTCTTCAACCAGTCGCGGGCCGTCTTCGTCGCCGACCCGATCGAGAGCAAGAAGTTCACCAAGCGCATCGCCTTCAACGTCATCCCGCACATCGACGTGTTCATGGATGACGGCTCCACCAAGGAAGAGTGGAAGGTTGTCGCGGAAACCAAGAAGATGCTCGATCCGAAGATCAAGGTCACCTGCACCGCCGTGCGCGTGCCGGTCTTCATCGGCCATTCCGAAGCCGTCAACATCGAGTTCGAGAGCGAGATCACGGCCGATCAGGCGCGCGACATCCTGCGCGAAGCGCCGGGTTGCCAGGTCATCGACAAGCACGAAGACGGTGGCTACATCACTCCCTACGAGTGCGCCGGCGAAGACGCGACGTTCATTTCGCGTATCCGCGAGGATCCGACCATCGAGAACGGGCTCAACATCTGGGTCGTGTCCGACAATCTGCGCAAGGGCGCTGCTTTGAACACGATCCAGATCGCGGAGCTTCTGGTCAATCGCGGCCTGGTCAAGCCACGCCAGCGCGCTGCGTGAGCACACTCGATTTTTGACGAATGGGAAAGGCCCGGCCAGGATTAACGCCGGGCCTTTCGCTTGTCGAGCGACAGAGAATTCTTAACCCTCGTCGCTTAGCGTCGGTTGGAGACCACGAAGCTTGCAACGCTGGGTAAGCGCGCTCACAGCTTCAGCCAGGCATGGCCTCAGCAGATTTTCAAAAACGGAGACGACCACATGCGCGTTATTTTGAAGCGGTATCTCGGCGCGCTTGCAGCAGGCGTCATGAGCGTTGCCATGGCAGGCACGGCCCAGGCTCAGACCTGCGGCAACGATGCCTCCGGTTTCTCCAACTGGGTGAACGCCTTTTCGGCCGAAGCGCAGGCCAATGGCATCCAGGCGCAGACACTGCAGACGGCGTTCTCCGGCCTGACCTACGCGACGCAGACGATTTCGCTCGACCGCAACCAGCGCAGCTTCCGGCTCTCGCTCGACGAGTTCATGCAGAAGCGCGGCGCCGACGCGATCGTTTCGCAGGGACGCCGCCACAAGGAGCAGAACGCCAACCTGTTCGCCTCGATCGAGCGCAGCTATGGCGTCCCGTCCGGCGTCATTATCGCGATCTGGGGCATGGAAACCGCCTTCGGGCGTTTCATGGGCGACCAGAGCGCCATGTCCGCGCTCGCCACGCTCGCATACGATTGCCGTCGTTCGGACTTCTTCAAGCGTGAACTCTACGCCGCCCTGCAAATCGTCCAGAGCGGCGAGCTGACACCCGGCCAGATGCGCGGCGCAGGCCATGGCGAACTGGGCCAGACGCAGTTCCTGCCGTCCAACTACGTGCTTTACGCAGTGGATGCCGATGGCGATGGCCGTCGCGACCTGATCAATTCTCGTGCCGACGCGCTGGCTTCGACCGCCAATTTTCTGCGCTCGCATGGCTGGCAGCCCGGTGCCGGCTACCAGCAGGGCGAACCCAACTTCCGCGCCATCGAGGCCTGGAATGCCGCGACCGTCTATCAGCAGGCGATCGCGATTATCGCGCAGCGGATCGACGGCTGAGCCGTTAGAGCGTTTCCAGGTGAAGTGGATACCGGTTCACCGGTCGGAAACGCGTAAAATCGAAAACTTAGAGCCGTTGAGCGATTCGAAGAAACGCTGAACTGCTCTAGAAGACGATCAAAGATCGGGGCGGTGGAAGTCCCCGGTCTGCGGGTCCATGACCCACAACTCCCCGGTCGAAATATCGAACCAGGCGCCGTGCAGTTTCAGCCGGCCTTGGTCTTCCAGAATCTTCACGCACGGGAAGGTCCTGAGGTTGTTGATCGAATTGCGGATCGAGACGCGCTCGAGAGCCGTCTGGCGCTCTCCGGCCGTCATCGTCGTGTAGCTCAGCATCGCGTCTGCGACCGGCTTCAGCATCCCCATCCAGCTGCCGATGAAATCGCCGGGCGAGAGCGGCTCGCTCTCCGGATTGAGCGCCGCCTGGATGCCGCCACAGCGCCCGTGCCCAAGCACCAGAATTTCGCGGATCTTGAGCGCCTGAACGGCGAATTCGAGCGCTGCCGACGTGCCGTGGTGCTCGCCATCGGGCGTATAGGGCGGAACGAGGTTGGCCACGTTGCGCACGACGAAGAGTTCGCCGGGGCCCATGTCGAAGATGGTTTCGGGCGCCGCGCGGGAATCGCAGCAAGCCACGACCATCGTCTTCGGCTTCTGCCCGGATTCGGCAAGCTTGCGATAGCGGTCGCGTTCGTCGGTATAGCGCCCCGCCATGAAACTGCGGTAGCCGCCCAAGAGCTCAGATGGAAACTGCGTCATGATTTTGTTGATCCACGCGATTGCTTGAATGCGGTGTCCGGAACGACGACCGCGTTCTAACGCACCGCCATCTTGCCGGTCTAGATCGTCGCGACGATTTAGAGCCTTCGTCGTTGGGCCGGATGCACGAGGCGGCGCGTATGCACCAGCGCCATCGGCCGAATGAGAGAATTCGCATCGCTCTCAAGCGTCAGCTCATCGGCACCGCGCTTCACTGTCCGGGCAAGCACCTCGAAGACCGACGCCGTTGCGGCCTGGAGCGCCTTCTCGTCGCCATCGCCGATCATCAGGCGTGACAGGAAAACAGCAGCCAGCAGGTCGCCAAGGCCGTTCGGCGGTTGTTCGATTGCGCGGTGTTCCGCCAGAAAGGCGTGCCGGTCGGTCAGGAGCAGATTGCCGATGCCGCCCGCCATCATGGGCACCGCGGAGGTCACCAGCACACGTTTTGGCCCAAGCGAGAGCGCCGCTTCCATGATCGCGGTGTTGTCGTCGAGTGTCGCACCCGCCATGTGCGCGAGTTCGTAGCGGTTCGGCGTGGCGATCGTCGCAAGCGGCATGAGGATGTCGCGGATCGCGGTCGCGGTGGCTTCCGGTACGTACAGTCCGCCGAGATCTCCCATCACCGGGTCGCAGACATAGGTGGCTTCGGGCGACCGCGCCTTCACCGCCTCCACCAGCCGGGCGATCGGACGCGCCTGATCGGCCGAGCCGAGATAACCGGAAAGCACGGCGCCGACCTCACCGAGCCAGGGAGAAACGATCAGATCGTCGATCATCCTCGAAAAAGCGTCCGCCTCGACCGGATAACGCGTCGACGGTCCATGGCCGGGGTGAAACGGCAGGATGACCGTCGGCAGCGCCCATACCGGGTGGCCGAGCGATTCGAGCGCAAACACCGCCGCGCGGTTACCGACCGATCCGCGCACCACGTGGCTCGAAATGACAATGACCGCCTTGCGGTCAACTGGAACGTCGCTGGACATGGAAATCACGCGTAGGCGGAGACGAGCCAGAGAGCAAGCAGCACGAATGCCACGACGGCGAGGATGCGCCCGGTTCGGGTAGCAGCGACCTCGATCGGGTCGGTCTGGTCCGCGTCGCCGGCTGCGAAATGATCGCGCACGGAGCGCGCCTTGCTCTTCATGGCAGGCGATCCGAAGATGCCGCCTTCGCTGCCGAGGCGATCGAGATCGCGCTTCGCCTGACGGCGTTCTCTGTCATCGTCCCGCATGGAAACAGCTCCCTTTCGGCGCGCCTTCAGCGTGCCAGCGCGTGATAGTCGGTATTGGGACGCATATCGGTTGCCGCCGCAACCCTGTTCGACATGTTGAAGAAACCCGCAACCGCAGCGATGTCAAAGATATCGCGATCCGAAAAGCCGTTCTCGCGCAAGAAATTGCGATCGGCTTCCTCGATCTTGTCGGGCATCTCGGTCAGCTTGACCGCAAAGTCGAGCATCGCCTTCTGCTTCTCCGTCATGACGGCCGCACGGTAGTTGGTGGAGACCTCCTCGCCAAAAACTGGATCGCCTGAAAGCTGCCGCACCGCCGCGCCATGCGCAACGAGGCAGTAGTGGCAGTGGTTCACTGCCGAAACTGCCACCGCGATCATCTCGCGCTCGAGCTTGGAGAGGCCTGACGGGCCAAGCATCAGGTCGTTGTAGAACTCGCTGAACAGCCGCAGCTTCTTCTCATCGAAGGCATAGGCGATCAGCACATTCGGTACGAAACCGATCTTTTCAACGCACTTTTCGAAGAAGGCCTGCGTTTCTGGACCCAGATCCGCCATCGGCAGGTCAAGCGCCGTCACTTTCTGCGAAGTTTCAGCCATTTTAGCCTCCGCTTTTTCATCTCTTCACACTTTGTCGGCACAATTCATCTGCTAGGCTCCCGCCAAACACAAGGGCGCGCGCTCGACTGCCGAATCTGGGGAGAATTCGAATTGGCCTTCCGCAAGAATCCGAAGCGCGACCGCAAGCTCGCCGCGATCAAGCTCGTCCTGGATGCGCAGGAGAAACCTTTCATCGATCCGGTCGTGCTGTACGGACGCGCGGCAAGCGACGATCTCGCGCATTATTCGGATGCGGATCTGGCAGCAATGGCGATCCATGCACGAAGCGAGATCGCGGCTTTCGAGGATCACGCGGCACGGATCACGATCGCGAACCCGGAAGGCCTTAGCGTCGAGGGCCAGGCCGTATCGGTGCTTTCCGTCACCGATCGCAACATGCCCTTTCTCTACGACTCGGTGATCGGCGCCGTCGCGGCCAGCCATCGCACGCTGTTCCTTGCCGTGCACCCGATCCTCGACACGAGAAACCTCGACCGCATCCAGCTCGTCACAGGAACCTCGGATTGCCCTCAGGACAAGCGCGTCAGCCACATCCAGGTTCATCTGCCCGCCCTCTCCTCCGCTGAGGCGGAACGGTTGATCGCGAATTTGCGTGAGGTGCTCGACCAGGTTCACGCTGCGGTCGGCGATTGGCGCCCCATGCTCGACAAGCTCGAGCGCGCCATGGCGACCATGAAGCGCGCCAAGACCACGGCAAGGGCCGACGAACGACGCGAGGCGCTCGCCTTCCTCGACTGGCTGCGGGAAGGCAATTTCACCTTCCTCGGCATGCGCGACTACGTCTATTCCGCCGATAGTGGCGAGGCGAAGGTGGAACGCGCAGCCGAAGACGGCATCGGCATCCTCGCCGATCCGGACATGCGCGTCCTGCGCCTGGGCAAGGATCACGTGACGACGACGCCTGAAATCGTGGCGTTTCTGGAAGGCCCGGACTGGCTGATCGTCACCAAGGCCAACACCCGCTCGCAGGTGCACCGCCGCGCCTACATGGACTATATCGGCGTCAAGCTCTTCGACGAGGCGGGCGAGGTCAGCGGCGAGCTGCGCATCGTCGGGCTCTTCACCTCCACCGCCTATACACGCTCGGTCACCGAAATTCCGCTTCTGCGCACCAAGGTCGAGGCAGTCGTGGACAAGCTCGGCTTCGACCCCGAAAGCCATTCCGGCAAAATGCTCTTCAACACGCTGGAATCCTACCCGCGCGACGACCTCTTCCAGATCGATATCGATACGTTGGTGGATTACTGCGTCCAGATCAACGAGCTGTCCGACCGTCCGCGCGTGCGCGTGCTTGCGCGCATCGACCGATTCGACCGCTTCGTGTCGGTGATCGTCTACGTTCCGCGCGACCAGTATGATTCCGACGTTCGCGAGCGTATCGGCGCCGCCTTGGCCGAACGCTTCGACGGGCACGTTTCCGCCTATTATCCGGCCTTTCCCGAGGGCAATCTCGCCCGCGTGCATTTCATCATCGGCCGCCGCGGCGGCAAGACGCCTCGCGTGGCGCAGGACAAGCTCGAGCAGGATATCCGCACCATCGTCACGCGCTGGGAAGACCGGTTCGCGATGGAGAAGGCACCCGATGCTCCAAGGCTCGACGTCTCACAGGCCTACCGCGAACGGTTCACCCCTTCCGAGGCGCTCGGCGATCTCGATCGCATCTTGAGGTGCACGAAGCCGGGTGGCATCGCGATCGACCTGATGGCGAGCCGCGAGGGCGATCCGGACCGCATGACGCTGAAGATCTTCCATGCGCAGGAGGCTGTCGCGCTGTCGCGTCGTGTGCCGCTTCTGGAGAATCTTGGTTTCCGCGTGATCAGCGAGCGCACCTTCGATGTTCGCGTCCAGGCCGACAGGGCCGAGCCCGCGCTTGTGGTTCTTCACGAGATGGAGCTCGCACCCGCAGCCGGTGGGCAGGCACCGACCGGCGAGCGCCTCGACATGGTCGAGAATGCTTTCCTGAAGGCCTGGCACGGCGACGTCGACAATGATGCCTTCAACATGCTGGTGCTTGGTGCCGGGCTCGATGCACGCCGCGTCGTTGTGCTGCGCGCCTATGCGCGCTATCTGCGACAGCTCGGCAGTGCCTATTCCCAGACCTATATCGCCGGTACGCTCGGCCGCTACCCCGAGATCGCCTCCCTGCTCTATCAGCTCTTCGAGGCACGCTTCGCGCTCGACCAGGCGCTTGATAGACGCGAAAAGCAGGTGGTTGTCCTGCGCAAGAAGATTGCAACGGCGCTGGAATCCGTCGCGCGGCTTGAGGACGACCGCATACTGCGCCGCTACGAAAACGCAATCATGGCGACGCTGCGCACCAACTACTTTCAGACCGAAGAGGACGGTGAGCCTCGCCGGACGCTCGCCTTCAAGGTCAATCCACGCGCGCTCGAGGCTGCCCCTGCGCCGCGACCATTCCGCGAAATCTTCGTCTACGGGTCGGAGGTGGAAGGCGTTCATATGCGCTTCGGGCCCGTCGCACGCGGTGGCCTTCGCTGGTCGGACCGTCCGGAAGACTACCGCACCGAAGTGCTCGGCCTCGTGAAGGCGCAGCAGGTGAAAAACGCGGTCATCGTGCCGGTTGGCGCAAAGGGCGGCTTCTTCCCGAAGCACCTGCCGGAGACGGGCGATCGCAATGCGATCTTCGAAGCGGGCAAGTCCGCTTACAAGACCTTCATCCGCACCCTTCTGTCGGTGACCGACAATATCGACGGCGATGCCGTCGTGCCGCCCCAGGACGTGGTCCGCCACGATGGCGACGATCCTTATTTCGTCGTCGCAGCCGACAAGGGCACGGCCACCTTCTCGGACACGGCCAATGCGATCAGCCAGGAACAGGGCTTCTGGCTCGACGACGCTTTCGCGTCGGGCGGCTCCGCCGGCTACGACCACAAGAAGATGGGCATCACCGCGCGCGGCGCCTGGGAAACGGTCAAACGCCATTTCCGCGAGATGAACATCGACATCCAGTCGACACCGTTTTCGGTCGCAGGTGTCGGCGACATGTCCGGCGACGTCTTCGGCAACGGCATGCTGCTATCCAAGCACATCCGACTGATCGCCGCCTTCGACCACCGTGACATCTTCATCGACCCGGATCCGGACACGGCGGCGAGTTTCAACGAGCGTCAGCGCCTCTTCAACCTGCCGCGGTCCAGCTGGCAGGACTATGATCGCGCCCGCCTCTCCAAGGGCGGCATGATCGTTTCCCGCAGCGAGAAGTCGGTGAAGCTGACCCCGGAAGCCGCCCGCGCCATCGGCCTTGCAACCACCATCGCCTCGCCGCCGGAAATCATGACGGCAATCCTGAAGGCACAGGTCGATCTCTTGTGGTTCGGCGGCATCGGCACCTATGTGAAAGCGGCCGAAGAAAACGATGCGGATGTGGGCGACCGCGCCAATGATGCGATCCGCATCGCGGCAACGGAGGTCGGCGCCAAGGTGATCGGCGAAGGCGCCAATCTTGGCGTCACGCAGCGCGGCCGCATCGCCTATGCGCTTGCTGGTGGCCGCTGCAACTCCGATGCCATCGACAATTCCGCAGGCGTCAATTCGTCCGACGTCGAGGTCAACATCAAGATCGCGCTTGCGTCGGCCATGCGGCAGGAGAGGCTGACCCGCACCGATCGCAACCGTCTGCTGGTCTCCATGACAGATGACGTCGCGCGTCTGGTGCTGCGAAACAATTATCTGCAGTCGCTCGCGATCTCGCTTCAGGAACGCGCCGGCGCCGATGCCTCGCCGCAGCTTGCTGAACTCATGGACGGCATGGAACGCGCGGGCCGGCTCGATCGCAAGGTGGAGACGCTGCCGGACCGGCAGCTCTTCGAAGAACGCCAGCGCAACGGCAAGCCGCTGACGCGGCCGGAAATCGGCGTGCTTCTCTCCTATGCGAAGATCGGCCTGTTCGACGACCTGATGGCAAGCAGCCTGCCCGCCGATGCTTATTTCATGCCAACGCTGAAATCCTATTTCCCGAAACGCATGCAGCGGGACTTCGCCGACGAGATCGCCGGGCATCGCCTCAACGAGGAAATCGTCGCGACGGAGCTTGCGAACGCCGTGATCAACCGCGGCGGCCCGGCCTTCGTGTCGATGTTCGCGGATATTGGTGGCGCCATGCCGGGCGATGTCGTACGCGCCTTCGTCATTGCCCGCGACGGGCTGGAACTCGAGGCACTTTACGACCGCATCGATGCGCTGGACGGCAAGATCGACGGCAAGGATCAGAACACGCTCTATGCAGCGGTGAGTTTCGCGCTGGCGATGGCTACAGGGCGCATCCTGCGCGGCATGGATCGCAGCCAGCCGCTCAGCGACAAGGTTGCCGCAATCCGCGATGCTGCCCGCGCATTGAAACCGACGATCGAGCAGGCGCTCTCTCCCTTCCTGCGCGAGGAGACCGTCGGGCAGCGCGAGAGTTTCGAGCAGATCGGCGCTCCCGCCGATCTCGCCCGCGACCTGGCCCTGCTGCAGACACTCGTGCTCGTGCCGGAGATCGAGGAGATTGCGCGAGCCTGCGGCGTCGACCTCAAGAAGGCGTCCCGCCAGTTCTTCGCGGTCAACGACATTTTCCGCATCGGTCGCATCGAGGCGGCAGCCTTGCGCATTGATGACCGCGATCGCTACGCGACGCTGGCGCTTGCCCGCAATCTCAATGCCATCCATGCGGCGCGACGCAGCATCACGACCGCAGCGATTTCGGGTTTTGCGGAAGACAGGAATCCCGTCGAGGCATGGATCGCGAGCGATCGCATCCGCGTCGAGCGCCTGCGCGACCAGATCATGGCTCTGGCCGAGGACAGTGCCTTCGACATGTCGCGCCTGACGGTGGCGGCGGGCATGCTGTCGGATGTCGCTCCCCAGGGCCGCCAGCCGGCAGGGGCGTGACGGCTCGATCCATCGTCGGGTTTGCGGTGAACTTCGTGCTTCGCTAATCCTTGGCGGATGCGCGGATGGGAGGAACGCCCGCGCCCGGGAGGATCGATCATGGCCGAAAGCAGCAGCTACCACGCCGTCTATCAGCGCTGGCAGAGCGACCCCGAAGGATTCTGGGGCGATGCGGCCACGGCCATCGACTGGTTCAGCGATCCGGAGAAAGTATTCGATCCGGATGCCGGCGCCTATGGGCGCTGGTTCGTCGGCGGCACCACCAACACCTGCCACAACTGCCTCGACCGTCACGTTGCCGCCGGTCGCGGCAGCCAGAACGCACTGATCTACGACAGCCCAATCACCGGCCGCAAACGCGCGATCACCTATGCGGAGATGCTGTCCGAGGTCACCGCGCTTGCAGCAATTATCCGTGACCGCGGCCTCAAGGCAGGCGATCGAGTAATCATCTACATGCCGATGGTGCCTGAAGCCGTGATGGCGATGCTCGCCTGCGCAAGGCTTGGTCTCGTCCACTCGGTCGTCTTCGGCGGCTTTGCCGCCAACGAACTGGCGACGCGGATAGACGATTGCGCAGCCAGGCTCGTCATCACCGCATCCTGCGGGCTCGAACCGGGACGCGTGGTCGCCTACAAACCGCTCCTCGACGCCGCGATCGCAATGGCGCGGGTGAAGCCGGAAAGCTGCATCGTGCTTCAGCGCGAGGAACTCGCCTGCGAACTCACCGAAGGCCGCGATTTCGATTATGAAAGCCTGATGGCCGACGCGCGCCAGAAGGCCGAGCCCGTGCCTTGCGTGCCGGTCGAGGCGACGGAACCGCTCTACATCCTCTACACCTCGGGCACGACCGGCCAGCCAAAGGGTGTCGTGCGCGACAATGGCGGCCACATGGTCGCGCTGCACTGGTCGATGCACGCCCATTACGGCGTCAAGCCCGGCGAAGTGTTCTGGGCCGCCTCCGATATCGGCTGGGTCGTCGGCCATTCCTACATCGTCTATGCGCCGCTCCTGCACGGCAGCACGACCATTCTCTTTGAAGGCAAGCCGGTCGGGACACCTGATGCCGGCACCTTCTGGCGCGTGATCGCCGAGCACGGCGTGGTCGCGCTCTTCACGGCGCCGACCGCCTTTCGCGCCATCCGCAAGGACGACCCGAAGGCCGAGCATGTCGGCCGCTACGATTTGTCCAAGTTCCGCACGCTCTTCCTTGCCGGCGAGCGCGCCGATCCGGACACGATCCAGTGGGCCCAGAATGCGCTGAAAGTTCCAGTGATCGACCATTGGTGGCAAACGGAGAGCGGCTGGCCGATGGTTGGCAACCCCGTCGGCCTCGGCCAGTTGCCCGTGAAACTGGGCTCACCCTCCGTGCCGCTGCCCGGCTACGATGTCCAAATCGTCGACGACACCGGCAGGCAACTGGGACCGAACACGCTCGGCAATGTCGTGGTAAAACTGCCGCTGCCGCCAGGTGCCCTGCCGACGCTCTGGCACGCGCCGGAGCGCTTTCACAAGGCCTATCTCGATGAGTTCCCGGGCTTCTACAAGACCGCCGACGCCGGCTACATCGACGAAGACGGCTACCTGTTCATCATGGCCCGCACCGACGACATCATCAATGTCGCCGGCCACCGACTGTCGACCGGCGGCATGGAAGAGGCGATCGCAACGCACCCCGATGTCGCCGAATGCGCGGTCATCGGCATCGCGGACGACATGAAGGGCCAGATCCCGGTCGGTTTCTTCGTTACCAACAACGGCGTCGAGCAATCACCCGAGGAAATTGCCGCCGGTGTCGTCAAAGTCGTGCGCGATCGCATCGGGCCGGTGGCCGCGTTCAAGAACGCCTTCCAGGTCAAACGTCTGCCCAAGACGCGCTCCGGCAAGATCCTGCGCGCAACGCTCCAGAAGATCGCCGACGGCGAGGACTGGAAGATGCCGGCCACGATCGACGATCCGGCGATCCTCGACGAAATCGCGGCCGTGCTGAAAGAGCATCGCGTCGGCAAGGCGTTTCGCGAGGGAAATGACGGCTGACCGCAATTGACCTCAAAGCCGTGACGGGTCCAATGTCCGCGACTTCAGAGCGTTTCCAGGTGAAGTGGGTACCGGTTCACCGTCAGGAAACGCGATAAACAAAAATGCCTTAGAGCAACTGCGCGATTCGAAGAAAAGCGAAATTGCTCTAAGGTCAAGGAGTGAGACCATGGCCCTCGACGGCAAGATCGCGATCATCACCGGCGGCGCGAAGGGCATTGGCCTTGCGATCGCCAAGCGGTTCCTGGCAGACGGCGCAAAGGTCGTCATCGCCGATATCGACGAGAAGGCCGGCCACGCCGCCGAGCAGGAACTGTCGAGCCTCGGCGAGATCCGGTTCGTCGCAGCCGACGTGGCCGAGCGGCTCGACGTGCACAATCTCGTCGCCGCGACGCTCGATGCGTTCGACGACATCCACATCCTCGTCAACAATGCCGGCATCGTACACTCGGCCGATTTCCTCGATATCGAGGAAGCCGATTTTGACCGCGTCATACGCGTGAACCTCAAAGGCGCATTTCTCTGCGGCCAGATCGTTGCGCGTCACTTCGTCGAGCGGGTGCAGGCCGGCGGCAAGCCGGGTGTGATCGTCAACATGTCGTCCATCAACGACACCTTTGCGATCCCCAACCAGGTGCCCTACTCGGTCTCAAAGGGCGGTGTCAGCCAGTTGACGAAGGTCATGGCGCTGTCGCTCGCGCCTTACGGCATCCGCGCCAATGCGATTGGCCCAGGTTCGATCATGACGGATCTTCTGTCTGCGGTTGCCAACGACAAGGAAGCCAAGAAGCGCATTCTGTCGCGCACGCCGCTCGGCCGCATCGGCGATCCAAGCGAAATCGCGTCTGTCGCAGCCTTTCTGGCGTCCGACGATGCGAGCTACATCACCGGCCAGACGATCTACGCCGATGGCGGCCGCCTTCCGCTGAACTATACGGTCACGCCGAAGGAAGACTGAAGCATTCCCAGGTGAAGTGGGAACCGATTCACCGTTCGGGAATGCGATGCAAGGGTTCCATTCCGCGAGATGACCCTTAACAAAAGACGCCCGGCACGAGGCCGGGCGTTTCTATGTGGTCCGTGACCGACGATCAGCGGCGATAGTCGTCTTCTTCGTCTTCTTCCGGGGTCTCGCGCTTCAGCGACTTCAGCTTGGCGAAGACGGCCTCGGCGTCGATTTCCTTCTCTTCTTCCTCGCGATCGTTGCCGGCACCGAAGCCCAGCTTTTCCGTCTCGCTCGTCGGCGCCAGGGTCTCGTCGGCTGCCGCAGACGGTAATGGACGGCCTTTGTTGGCGCGTTCGATTTCGAGATCGAGATCGATCTGCGTGCACAGGCCAAGCGTCACCGGATCCATCGGCGTCAGATTGGCCGAGTTCCAGTGGGTACGGTTGCGGATCTGCTCGATCGTCGACTTCGTCGTGCCGACGAGGCGCGAAACCTGCGCATCCTTCAGTTCCGGGTGGTTGCGCACCAGCCAGTAGATGGCGTTCGGACGATCCTGGCGCTTGGACACCGGCGTGTAACGCGGTCCCTTGCGCTTTGCTTCCGGAACGCGAACCTTGGGGTCTGCGAGCTTCAGCTTGTGGTTCGGGTCGGCTTCCGCCTTCGAGATTTCCTCGCGCGAAAGCTGGCCGGTCTGGACCGGATCGAGTCCCTTGATGCCCTGGTGCGATTCGCCATCGGCGATCGCCTTGATTTCCAGCGGGTGCATCTTGCAGAACTGGGCGATCTGGTCGAAGGAGAGCGCCGTGTTGTCGACGAGCCAGACGGCTGTCGCTTTCGGCATGAGCAGTTGTTGAGCCATGGATGTGATCCTTCTATCGTCCGCGCTCTTTTCAGGGAACGCGCCGCGGGATTGGGTGTACTGACCACAATTTCCGGGAATGACGAGGTCTATACGCGCCTTCGGCTGCGATTGCAATTGATCCTGTGCTGCGCCATCCGGCCGCAAACCCTTCGTCTAATTGCCGGGTGCCCTTGAGATGTTATGAATGCCGCCAGGAAGAGGTCGGCATGTCCGGCCCGGAGGACGACATGCGTGAAAGCGCATGGCCGAGGATCAAGGAGGATTGTTCATGTCCGCTGCCGTCTACAAAGTACCCCAGGATGCGGAAGCTCGTGCCAAGATCAACCGGTCGACCTATGAGAAATGGTACGCCGAGAGCATCGACAATCCGGAAGCGTTCTGGTCCGAACACGGCAAGCGGATCGACTGGTTCAAGCCCTACACCAAGGTCAAGAACACCAGCTTCGAGGGCGATGTCTCCATCAAGTGGTTCGAAGATGGCCTGACCAACGTCTCCTACAACTGCATCGACCGGCATCTGGACAAGCGCGGCGATCAGGTCGCGATCATCTGGGAAGGCGACGACCCGGCCGACGATAAGAAGATCACCTATCGCGAACTGCATGACGCCGTGTGCCGCCTCGCCAACGTCATGAAGGACCATGGCGTCAAGAAGGGCGATCGCGTCACCATCTACATGCCGATGATCCCGGAAGCGGCCTATGCGATGCTGGCCTGTGCCCGCATCGGCGCGATCCACTCGATCGTCTTCGGCGGCTTCTCGCCCGACGCACTGGCCGGCCGCATCGTCGACGCCGCCTCGACCTTCATCATCACCTCTGACGAGGGTCTGCGCGGCGGCAAGAAAGTGCCGCTCAAGGTCAACACCGACAAGGCGATCGAGATTGCCAAGAAGCAGGGTGCTGACGTCGCCAACGTGCTGGTCGTCAAGCGCACCGGCGCCGATGTGGCCTGGCACGAAGGCCGCGACATCGCCTATGAGGACGCCGTCGCCAAGGCCTCCGCGACATGCGAGCCGGAGCAGATGAACGCGGAAGACCCGCTTTTCATCCTCTACACGTCTGGCTCCACCGGCAAACCCAAAGGCGTGCTGCACACCACGGGCGGCTACCTCGTCTACGCCTCTATGACCCACGAATACGTCTTCGACTACCATGATGGCGACATCTACTGGTGCACGGCAGACGTGGGCTGGGTCACCGGTCACTCCTACATCGTCTACGGCCCGCTCGCTAACGGCGCGACGACGCTGATGTTCGAAGGCGTGCCGAACTACCCCTCGCCCGCCCGCTTCTGGGAAGTGGTCGACAAGCACCAGGTCAACATCTTCTACACCGCCCCGACGGCGATCCGCGCGCTGATGGGCGCCGGCAACGACCATGTGACGAAGACGTCGCGCAAGTCGCTGCGCACGCTGGGCTCGGTCGGCGAGCCGATCAACCCGGAAGCCTGGGAGTGGTACTACAACATCGTCGGCGACAAGCGTTGCCCTATCGTCGACACTTGGTGGCAGACCGAAACCGGCGGCATTCTCATCACGCCGCTGCCCGGCGCGATCGACCTCAAGCCGGGTTCGGCGACCCTGCCCTTCTTCGGTGTCAAGCCCGAGCTCGTCGATGCCGAGGGCAAGGTCCTGGAAGGCGCGACGGACGGAAATCTCTGCATCGCCGATTCATGGCCGGGGCAGATGCGCACGGTCTATGGCGACCACGAGCGTTTCATCCAGACCTACTTCTCCGCCTACAAGGGCAAGTACTTCACCGGTGACGGCTGCCGCCGCGATGCCGACGGCTATTACTGGATTACCGGCCGCGTCGACGACGTGATCAACGTTTCCGGCCACCGCATGGGTACGGCCGAAGTGGAATCGGCGCTGGTTGCGCATGAATCCGTGTCCGAAGCGGCGGTCGTCGGCTATCCGCACGACGTGAAGGGCCAGGGCATCTATTGCTACGTGACCCTCATGGGCGGCGTGGAGCCGAGCGATGAGCTGAAGAAGGATCTCGTCAAGCACGTGCGCAACGAGATCGGCCCGATCGCGTCACCAGACAAGATCCAGTTCGCGCCGGGCCTGCCGAAGACCCGCTCGGGCAAGATCATGCGCCGTATTCTCCGCAAGATCGCCGAGGATGATTTCGGTGCGCTCGGCGACACCTCGACGCTCGCCGATCCGGCCGTCGTCGACGATTTGATCGAGCACCGCGAAAACCGGAAGGCCTGATCGGTCAGGCTTTCCGGAATCCGGCTACCACCAAAGCTTGTAGCCGTAATAGCCGGCTAAGAGCAGTCCTGCAGCAACGCCACAACCGACCAGCAAGGCGCGTCGGTTGTGGCGCCATGCATCGATCACGTGCTCGCCGACCAGATAGACGACAAGGGCTAGACCGTAATAGCGCACACCGCGCGCAATCAACGCTGCCAGCAGAAAGAGCGGCAGCGAGTAGCCCGCAGCGCCTGCCGTCAGCATCCCGATCTGGAATGGGATTGGGATGATGCCTACGGCGATGATCGCCCAGAAGCCGTGGTTCTGGAAAAGCTCCAGGAACTCGGCATAGCCTGCCTGCCAGCCGAAGGTTTCGATGGCCCAGCGGCCCGCTGTCTCGAAGAAGAGATAGCCGAGGAGATAGCCGAAAAGCGCCCCCGCGAGACATCCGGCCAGCACGATGGTGGCGAGCCAGAACATGCGCGCGCGGTGGATCGCCATATAGGGCACGAGAATCAGCTCGATCGGGATCGGAACGATGACCGTTTCGGCGAAAGAGGCCCCGAAGAGCAGCGTTTTCTCGTGGCGGGAACGCGCAAGCCGCTCCAGCCAGTCCTCGACCTTGTTCTTCATTCAGTTCGCCACTCCATACATGCGCCCCGGGTTTTCGTCTCGCCCGCATGGACCATGGAAAGCAACCGCGGCGAAATGGCGGCCCGCTATAAAGGTTCCTTCGACAAGGGCCATTGCCACGGGAGCGGAAGCGACCCATATTCCTTTTCATGTGCAACGAAACGAAAGGAGGTGATCCGATGTCGAGTGATTTTGGTATCCGTCGCGAGGCTTTGGTGGATCGTCGCCACGGGGAGCAGCCTTCCCGTTGATCGGCAGGACATAAGCGGTGCCGGCCCGACCATAGGCTGGCCGACGGCGCCGCGGCGGATGCGAGTCACGCCAAACCGAACCGCCCCGATCCCATCGGGGCGGTTCTTTTTTGTCTGGATCTCAGCGTACGAGACGCAGTGATTGGATGGTCCGGCTGATTTCCGTGTAGGCCGCCGTCAGGTCCGCACCCGTCGTCGCGCTGTAGAAATACTGGATGGCGCCGTCCTGCGGTGTGGCGCAATCGCGAAGCATGTTCATTGCGCGCGTCCCATCACGAAGGCCGAAGCCAATGGTGAAGACCGTAATGCGATCATCTTTCATCGCCTTGCAGAGCGCCAGTGCCTGATTGGTGGCACGCGTCGTCTCATTCCCCTGCGGGCCATTCGGAGGTCGCCGGTTGGATCCGAAGAAAGCGGTGTTGAACTCGCCGTCGGTCATGATGATCGCGTATTTCTTGACCGTGTCCGAACTCGTCGCGGGATCACGAGGCTTCGACCCCTCCGGAAGATAGTCTGCCCATTCGGGCGAGAGCATGTACCACGCCCACTGGATCCCGATCTGGCCCGCGGTGACACCCCTCGCCGCAAAACTCTGGATCGATGTTGTCAGGCGATCAGCGTCGTTCGTCAGCGGGATCAACGCGGCGTCGGGGCAGTCCGCAAGGCGATCATCACGATTGACCATGGCGCGATCCGGCCCGTCCGGCAGGACCGCATAGTTGCCCTTCCGCTCCGTGGCGCATGTGTCTTCCGCGAGGGGACCGGACCCGGAAATGTTCGCCTCGGGCGAAAGTCCGGCGGGTCGCTGTCCGCTTTCGATCATGGTCGTGAAATCACCGAACCGCGGCGGTGCCGTGTTGGCGCCCCCATCGTCCGGAAAGACATAACGCGCCAGACTGCCTGCATTCACGGCCTCGGCGTAAGGAACCGAACTGACGCGAACCGTCTCGCTTTCTCCATCACCCAAGAGAAGCGTTACACCCTCTGTTGCCGCGTTCTTGAGATCACGCAGCCGGGCACCTTTCATCGATCCTGTCACGTCAAACGTCATCGCCACTTCCACATAGGTCGTGCCGTAGAGTGCTGCGGAATTCGTGCGCAGCGTCAGCGCATTGTTCTCGCCAAAGAAGCGGAACATCGTGTCGAAGTCGCGCGTGCCGTTGGCCGACAGCGTCTTCGTTGCTTCGTTGAACTGGATGTTGTCGATCCGGTAGCCGGCGACTTCTTCGGCCGAGACGTTCAGATTGGCGGCGAACATCGCGTTCATGTAATTTTCGGCTTCAGCGCGGGTGATCTCGCCAAGCGAGATCGACCGGGCCGTTGCAAGCACCGCCGCATCCAGCGCGTTCGCCATGGAACTGCGCTCCGTCATCGCGCGGGAGACCTCGACGGCGAGTCCGCCTGCCGTGAGAAGCACGACGGCGGTCAAGCCGAACATGATCGCAATGTTGCCCGCTTCGTCCTTGGCAAACCGGCGATAGTGAGAAAGCAAGTTCGGCATCGGCGCTGCTCCGAGATAATCCATCGATCATCGGAACACAGCTGATTTTGCGCTGCCCAACTGTCCCGTGATCGAACGCTATCCTCGGGCAAGCAAGGTTAAGCGAGATGTAACGGCGCTTGAGCTTCGCTTCACAAGCTTAGTGGGGCTTCAATGCTTTCACGACAATTTGAAATATCGGGAGAGATCTAGAAATCGATCGCCCGGCCATCGATCTCCCAATCGCCGAAACGCGCCGGATCGAGGCCACCGCGTCCTCCTATTTCGCGAGGCTGTTGCAGTTCACGCGCCTTCGCCCGGCGTTCCTCCGCTTCGGCAAGAGCGCGCTTGGCCGCTTCCGTGAGCGGCGGACGCTCTCCCTTCGGCATGATCTGCTCTGCAGCAACTTCATGATTTTCAGCGGATTCGGTCATCATTCGGCTTTCATGCTGAGAATATTGACGTGACTTGGCCGGCTCCTCACATATAGAGGCGCCTGACGCGCGGGAAAAGCCCGGCGAGCCGGCAGCAAACGGAGCCGATGACGATGAACCTTGTTCGTACCGCGATGCTGATCGCCTTCATGACTGCGCTGTTCATGGGTGTCGGGCTTCTGATCGGCGGCACGAACGGCATGCTGATTGCGCTGGTCGTTGCCATGGGCATGAACCTGTTCGCCTACTGGAACTCCGACAAGATGGTGCTGCGCATGCACCACGCTCAGGAGGTCGATGAGCGTACGGCTCCGGAGTTCTACGGCATGGTCGCGGGGCTTGCCGAAAATGCGGGCCTTCCGATGCCGAAGGTCTACGTGATCAACAACCCGCAGCCGAACGCCTTCGCCACGGGCCGGAACCCTGAAAACGCCGCCGTCGCGGCAACGACCGGGCTGCTCAACAGCCTATCGCATGAGGAAGTAGCAGCCGTCATGGCGCATGAGCTTGCCCATGTGCAGAACCGCGACACACTCATCATGACCATCACCGCGACGCTCGCCGGCGCGATTTCCATGCTGGGCAATTTCGCGTTCTTCTTCGGCAACAACCGCAACAACCCGCTCGGCATCATCGGCGTGCTGTTGGCTATGATCGTCGCGCCTTTCGCTGCGATGCTGGTTCAGATGGCGATCAGCCGTACCCGCGAATACTCGGCCGATAGGCGCGGCGCCGAAATCTGCGGCAATCCGCTGTGGCTCGCCTCTGCCCTGCGCAAGATCGCCGGTGGTGCGAAGCGTGTCGTCAACGAAGACGCCGAGCGCAACCCGGCCACCGCGCATATGTTCATCATCAATCCGCTGAACGGCCAGCGCATGGATGGCCTGTTCTCGACCCACCCGGCCACGGAAAACCGCATCGCAGCGCTCGAACAGCTGCATCAGGAGATGGGCGGCAGCGCGCCGGCCCAGGCAACGATGCAAAGCGCCCGCCGCGGACCATGGGATAACGGACCGTCCTCGACGCCGAGAGGCCCGTGGTCTTGAGCGCCGGTCCGGTCGGCCAGCCGCGCAAGCGCCACGAAACGACGCACGCAAAACCTTCGAACCAGAAACCCGGTCTCGCAGCGCGCCAGGCCGCGACGCGGTTGCTGGGTGCGGTCATCGACCGCGCGATCTCGCTTGATGGTTTGCTCGAGCCTGAAAACGGCAACGCCACCTATCGCGCCCTGCCGCCGGCCGATCAGGCGCTTGTGCGCGCCATTCTTCTCACCGCGCTGCGCAACCTGCCGGTTCTCGACGCGGCCATCGATGCGATGGTCGATCGCAAGCTTCCCGATGGTGCACGCTCGCTGCGTCACATCCTGATCGTTGCGGCCACGCAGATCCTGTTTCTCGACATTCCCGATCGTGCCGCCGTCGATCTCGCGGTGGAGCAGACCCATGCGGACCCCCGCAGCCGCCGCTTCGCGAACCTCGCGAACGCCGTCCTCCGCCGCCTGTCGCGTGAAGGACAGGCCGTGCTCGAGCAGGTCAAGGACCAGGCGGCCGGCGGCCCGGTCTGGTTGGTGGACATGCTGCAAAGCCATTATGGGAAAGAGCATGCCAGGCGCATTCTGGACGCGCATCGGTTTGCCCCACCGCTCGACCTGACGGTGAAATCCGATGCAGCGGGTTGGGCCGAGCGCCTCGGCGGCATCGTCGTTGCCACAGGCAGCGTCCGGCTCCCCGCAGCCCATGGCGCAATCCCTGAGCTCGAAGGTTTCGATGAAGGCGCCTGGTGGGTTCAGGACGCGGCCGCATCCATCCCCGCTCGGCTCTTCGGCGATATCGAAGGCCTTGCGGTCGCAGATTTATGCGCAGCCCCGGGGGGCAAGACCGCGCAACTCGCAGCCGCCGGCGGCAAGGTCACGGCCTTCGATCTCTCCGCCAATCGCTTGCGCCGTCTTGGCGAGAACATGGATCGGCTGGGGCTGAAGGTCGAAACGATCGTCGGCGATTTTCGCAAGACAGCCGGTAATCGGACTTTCGACGCAGTGCTCCTCGATGCTCCATGCTCATCCACCGGCACGATCCGCCGCCATCCCGACGTGCCGTGGACGAAGTCGGCCGAGGACGTCGCCAAGCTGGCTTCGCTGCAGGCCGACCTGCTCGACGCGGCGATCAGTCTCGTGAAGCCCGGCGGCAAGATCGTCTTCGCCAACTGCTCGCTCGATCCGTCCGAGGGCGAGACACTGGTGAAGGCCTGCCTCGACAGGCGCGATGATGTGGAACTGGTTGCGGTCGACCCGACCGACTGGCCGGGTCTCGAGGAAGCGATCACGAAGGAAGGCTTTTTCCGAACGACCCCAGCCATGATGCAGGGCGACACGCCGGAAACGTCTGGGCTCGACGGATTTTTCGCCGCAATCCTGCGTCGCCGCTGAATTTAACCAACTGCGCCGGCGATCTCCGGCAATTTTGTTATTTGTTTTAACGAATTCCCCTCAGACTCGCTATGCATGAGAATCACTTGGCCAATCCGGCCTGATGCAAGGGTCACGGGGTCGATTTGACATTGGCACTTTCAGACACGCGGCGTTCGCTGCGTCTCTATGCTGAGGAGGTCTGGCGTCGCTTTTACCGGCGCGTCGCCCTCGGCAGGGTGACCGCGTTCCGTTTTGCCGGCATGACACCCGATCGGCTGATCGTTGCGCCAACCGATCTGCGCATGGCAGACCGCCACATCGCAGACGAAATCTATGCCGGCCGGTTCCCCTTGGCAGGCCAGGTCTTCGAGACCTACGGCGACTCCCCCTTTATCGTGGACCTTCCGTCGGAAGAATTCGCCGAACGGCTGCATTCGTTCCGTTGGTTGCGGCATCTGCGTGCCGCCAACACCGAGCTTGCCTTCTCCAATGCGCGCGCGCTGGTCGACGAGTGGATCACGATCCATGGCCGGCGGGTCGATGGCGCCGGCTGGCGGCCGGAGATCATGGCCGAGCGCGTGCTTGCCTGGATGTCCCATTCCACCGTGGTCCTCAAAGGGTCGGATCACGGCTTCTACCGGCGCTTCCTGAAAAGCCTTGCGTTCCAGGTGCGCTATCTGCGCCATATCGCACCGACCACGCCGAATGGCGAAACGCGTCTGAAGGTGCGTATTGCCTTGGCGATGGCGACACTCGCGATGCCTGCAAGCGCGGCCGCGATCCGGACAGCGGCAAAAAACCTCGACCTCGAACTCGACTGGCAGATCCTTGCCGATGGCGGGCATGTCTCGCGCTCGCCCGAAGTCGCGCTCGACCTGCTGTGCGACCTGCTGCCGCTGCGCCAGACCTACATCAATCTCGGTCAGACATTGCCGAAGAAGCTGATCCCCGCGATCGACCGCATGTTTCCGGCATTGCGCTTTTTCCGGCACTCGAACGGCGAGCTGGCACTCTTCAACGGCGCGACATCGGTGTCCGCCGACCGGTTGCTGTGCGTATTGCGCTACGACGAAAGCACCGGCCGAACCTTCAAGGCCGCGCCCCATCTCGGTTACCAGCGTCTCGAATGCGGGCCGACGGTCGTGATCGCCGATACGGGCAGCCCACCGCCCGGCATCCTGTCGACGCGAGCGCACGCGGGCTGTCTCGCCTTCGAAATGTCATCCGGCCGCAACCGCTTCATCGTCAATTCCGGCATGCCCGTTGCGGCAAGCCGCGAATTCCAGTCGCTGGCGCGCTCCACCGCTGCTCATTCGACCGTTGTCGTCCAGGACACCTCCTCCAGCCGGCAGTCCCAGTCGCGCTTCCTCGGACCCATCATGATCGGCGGCATCCGCACAGTCTCGCTGGAGCGCATCGACAGCGATACGGGCAACCAGGGCTTCGTTGCCCGGCATGATGGCTATCTCGCCCGCTTCGGCCTCTATCACGAGCGGGAAATCCGCCTCTCGCCCGATGGCGCGCGGATCGTCGGCCGCGATCGCATTCTGCGGCGTGGCGACAAGGATCCGGACCCGTCCGACAAGCGGGCGGCAGTGGCACGCTTCCACATCCATCCGAAGATTACGATCAACCAGGCGTCGAGCGGCAACGTTCTTCTGACGGCACCGGACGGAGAACGCTGGACGTTCGAATGCGTGGAAACGAAGCCGGCGGTCGATGACAGTATCTATCTCGCCGACATCACCGGTCCGCGACGCTCGTCGCAGATCACTGTCACGATGCGGCTTGGCGAGACACCTGAAATTCAATGGACGTTGACCCGGCTGGTTTGACCGCCGGCTGCCGCCAAAGCGTTCCCTCTCGCGCCATGCTGTGCTAGGCGACCCCCGAATTCGCCGGAAGACCCTCCCGCATTCCGGCGCCAAGGGGATTGATCAACATGGCCGTTTCATCGAAGCGCGTTCCGGCGCCGGACCTCGTCACCATTCGTCGCGCATTGCTGTCGGTCTCCGACAAGCAGGGCCTGATCGAATTTGCGACTGCGCTTTCAAAACGCGGCGTCGAACTGCTGTCGACGGGCGGAACGGCCCGTGCGATCGCAGAGGCAGGTCTGCCTGTGCGCGACGTGTCCGATGTCACCGGCTTTCCGGAAATCATGGATGGCCGCGTGAAGACGCTGCACCCCGGCGTGCATGGCGGACTTTTGGCGATCCGTGACGATTCCGAGCACAACGAGGCGATGGAAAAGCATGGCATCGTTCCGATCGATCTGGCCGTGATCAATCTCTATCCGTTCGAAGATGTGCGCGCGAAGGGCGCCAACTACGAGACGAGCGTCGAGAACATCGACATCGGTGGTCCCGCCATGATCCGCGCCGCGGCGAAGAACCATGCCTATGTGACGATCGTCACCGACCCGGAAGACTATGGCGCAGTTTTGGAAGGCCTGGAGGCACACTCCGGCGCGCTGCCGCTTGCCGCCCGCAAGGAACTCGCAGCCAAGGCCTATGCCCGCACAGCTGCCTATGATGCGGCGATTTCGGGCTGGTTCGCTGAGGCCCTGGACCTCCCTGCCCCGCGCCACCGGTCGTTTGCCGGCAAGTTGAAGACCGTCATGCGCTACGGTGAAAACCCGCACCAGCAGGCTGGCTTCTACGTCACCGGCGAGCACCGTCCTGGCGTTGCCACCGCGACGCTGCACCAGGGCAAGGCGCTCTCCTACAACAACATCAACGACACCGATGCCGCCTTCGAGCTCGTCAGCGAGTTCGCCACAGCGTCCGGCCCCGCCTGCGCGATCATCAAGCACGCCAACCCGTGCGGCGTTGCCATCGGTTCGTCAGCGCTGGAAGCCTACCGAAAGGCGCTCGTCTGCGACCAGACATCGGCCTTCGGTGGCATCGTCGCGCTCAACACCGAGCTCGATGCGGAAGCTGCCCGCGCGATCACGGAGATCTTCACCGAGGTGATCATCGCGCCATCCGCCACGGAAGAAGCAATGGCGATCGTCGCGGCCAAGAAGAACCTGCGGCTCATGACGACCGGCGCGCTGGCCGATCCAGCCGCTGCCGGCATGACGGTCCGCTCCGTGGCCGGCGGTCTGCTCGTCCAGAACCGCGACAATGCGCTTGTCGACCAAATGGACCTCAAGATCGTCACCAAGCGCGCACCGAGCGAAACCGAATTGGCCGATCTGCGCTTCGCCTTTCGCGTGGCCAAGCACGTGAAGTCGAATGCGATCGTCTACGCCAGGCATGGCGCGACCGTCGGTATCGGTGCGGGTCAGATGAGCCGCGTTGATTCGGCGCGCATCGCCGCCCGCAAGGCAATCGATGCCGCCGAAGTGCTTGGCTTGCCTGAGCCGCTGACTCGCGGTTCGGTGGTGGCGTCGGATGCCTTCTTCCCCTTCGCCGATGGTCTGCTGACGGCGATCGAAGCCGGTGCAACGGCCGTGATCCAGCCGGGCGGCTCCATGCGCGACGACGATGTGATTGCCGCAGCCGACGAAGCCGGCATCGCCATGGTCTTCACCGGTGTGCGCCACTTCCGGCACTAACCCCCGTCACAGGGGACGGGATGGCGGCACCGGCTTGTTGGCGGGATAGGGCGTGGCGACGAGGATCACGAGCCCGACAACGAGGAACAGCACCAGCGTCGCCATGCCAAGCCTTGCCGAGCCGCTGAGTGCGGTGACCGTCGCCACCGTGAAGGGTGCGAGAAACGACGTTGCGCGACCCGCAAGCGCGTAGAGCCCGAAATAACGCCCTGCCTCTTCGGCCGTCACCGAACGGGCAAAGAACGAGCGCGACGAGGCTTGCACCGGCCCGAAGGCTATACCGATGAGCAGGCCGAACACGATGTAGGCCTTCTCGGCCGGCGTACCGAAGAGCCCGCCGGTGTCCTCCAGCCCAAGCTGCCACCAGCCGAACAGGGTGAAGCCCGGCCCGGTCGAGACGATGCCGATGCAGGCGATCGTGAGGCAGACGAGCGAGATGATCACGAGCACCTTCGAGCCGAGCGTCCGATCGAGGCGGCTTGCAGCAAGGCAGCCGAAGATCGCGACGACATTCAGGATGATGCCGAAGACGCCGATCTCCGTCGTCTGCCACGCAAACATGGCTGCCGCGAAGGTGCCGCCGAGCGCGATAAGCCCGTTGACACCGTCCTGGTAGATCATGCGGGCAATGAGAAACCGCAGGATGGCCTTGCGCTCGCGCAGTTCGCCCCAGGTCGCCTTGAGATCGCTCCAGCCGTCGCGGACCGCAGCGCCCAGCGGCTTCACCTGCGGCGTATCCGGCGTCAGCAGGAACATCGGCAGGATGAAAACGAGGTACCAGATCGCGGCCAGCGGCCCCGTGGCGCGGGCGGCCTCGCCTGCTGCAGGATCGAGCCCGAAGATCGGCGGCAGGCCGATCAGCGTCAGCCCGGTTTCTTCCGACGCCGCCATCAGTGCGACGACGCAGATGAGAACGAGCATGCCGCCAAGATAGCCGAGGCCCCAGGCGATATTGGAATACCGCCCGATCTCCCGGTTGGTCATGAGGCTTGGGATCATCGCATCGTTGAAGACGATCGAAAATTCCGCAGCGATGGACGCGAGAATGATCAGCAGGAAAGGATAGATCAGTGCCGAGCCTGGCTCCGCGTTCCATAGCAGAACCAGCGCCACGATCTTCACGCAGGCGAAAGCTGCGATCCAGCGCTTGCGCGCACCCGTCTGGTCCGCAATGGCACCGAGAACCGGCGAGAGCACGGCGATCAGCAAGCCCGAGAACGCAATCGCGTAGCCCCACCATGCCTGCCCGCGCACGGGGTCATCCGCGAGTTGCGAGACGAAATAGGGGCCGAAGATGAAGGTGATGACGACGGTGAAGAAGGGCTGCGCCGCCCAGTCGAATCCCATCCAGCCATAGATGCCGCGCTTGCGCTCGCTCTCCGGGACCGCCTCAGAAACAACGCTCACGACAGTGCGCCCGCGCGAGCATGAAGCGACAGACCTTCCCGCAAACGACCCATCGATTTCCCCCAATCCAATCGCTTTGCCCGTTTATGACATGCAACGGTGTCGGAGGCATCACAGGAATTTCGAGGTCAGCGGGTCCCGAAGATCGCCGAACCGACCCGCACGCTGGTGGCGCCGAAACCGATCGCGATCTCGAAGTCCGCGGACATGCCCATGGAGAGCTTCTCGACCCCGGCTTCCCGCGCCAGCTTTCGCAGCAGCGCAAAATGAGGGCCTGGTGCTTTGTCCACCGGCGGAATGCACATGAGCCCGACCACGTCGAGCTTGTGGACCTCGCGACAGCGCTCGACGAACGCCAACGTCTCGACCGGGGAAATGCCCGCCTTCTGCTCTTCCTCGCCGATATTGACCTGGACGTAGAACTGAAGCTGCCGGTTCTGCTTGGCGCATTCGGAAGCCAAAGCCGCTGCGATCTTTTCACGATCCACCGTCTCGATCACGTCGAACAGCGCCACAGCGTCGGCCGCCTTGTTGGATTGCAGCGGGCCAATGAGATGCAGTTCCAGATCGGGAAACTCTGCTCGCAGCGCCGGCCATTTGCCTTGCGCTTCCTGAACGCGGTTTTCGCCGAACACCCGCTGTCCTGCTTCGAGCACCGGGCGAATGGCCTCCGCCTCGAACGTCTTGCTGACGGCCACCAGTTCGACGCCGCCAGCTTCTCGCTCCGCCTTGCGTTCCGCGCGGCTGATCTTCTGCTTGATGGCGGCCAGATTATCGACTGCGCTCACATCGCTCTCCCTGATTGCGACCAGCACCTAGCGCGGCGCGCCGACCACGGCAATGCCGCCGCGCGCCTCGAGAGCGCTGGAATGGTTGACGATCATAGGGTTTCATGGTGAAGGTCCCGCCCACACCAAACTCCCGACAGTTCCGGAATTTCAAGGCAGCCATGGCGATCGAACGATACAATCCACGCGAAACCGAGCCGAAATGGCAGGCGCGCTGGGCCGAAGATCAGGTCTTCGAAACGAAGGATGATGCTGTCGGCGAGAAATACTACGTGCTCGAGATGTTTCCCTATCCTTCTGGGCGCATCCACATGGGTCACGTGCGCAACTATGCCATGGGCGATGTCGTTGCCCGCTATAAAAGAGCGCGCGGCTTCAACGTGCTGCACCCGATGGGCTGGGACGCCTTCGGCATGCCGGCCGAGAACGCTGCCATGCAGAACAAGGTTCACCCCAAGGAATGGACCTACCAGAACATCGACACGATGCGGCGCCAGCTGAAATCGATGGGCCTGTCGCTCGACTGGAGCCGCGAATTTGCGACCTGCGACGTGGAATACTATCAGCGCCAGCAGCATCTCTTCCTCGACTTTCTGGAGAAGGGCCTCGTCTACCGCCGCGAGTCCAAGGTCAACTGGGATCCGGTCGACCAGACGGTCCTGGCCAATGAGCAGGTGATCGACGGCCGTGGCTGGCGTTCGGGCGCTCTCGTCGAGCAGCGCGAGCTGACGCAGTGGTTCTTCCGCATCACCGATTTCAGCGAGGATCTTCTGACGGCGCTCGACGGTCTCGACCGCTGGCCGGAAAAAGTCCGGACCATGCAGAAGAACTGGATCGGCAAGTCTGAAGGTCTCGTGATCCGCTGGGAGATCGACCCTGCAACGGCGCCCGCAGGCGCGACGGAGCTCGAAGTCTATACGACGCGACCCGACACACTGTTTGGCGCATCCTTCATGGCGATCTCGCCGGACCACCCGCTTGCGCGCCAGGCTGCTGCGTCAAACCCCGAGCTTGAGGCCTTCTGCGAGGAGTGCCGACGTGCGGGCACTTCGCTGGCTGCGCTTGAGACTGCGGAGAAAAAGGGCTTCCCGACAGGGATTCACGTGAAACATCCCTTCGACCCGTCCTGGACGCTGCCTGTCTATGTCGCGAACTTCGTGCTGATGGACTACGGCACGGGCGCGATCTTCGGTTGCCCCTCCGGCGACCAGCGCGACCTCGATTTCGCCAATCGCTACGGCCTGCCGGTCACCCCGGTCGTGATGCCGAAGGACGCGGATCTCGCGACGTTCCAGATCACTGAAACCGCCTATACGGGCGAAGGCGTGATGATCAACTCGCGCTTCCTCGATGGCATGACGCCTGACAAAGCATTCGAGGAGGTCGCACGGCGACTGGCCGACACCGAGATCAACGGCCGGCCGCAGGCGGAGCGCAAGCTGAATTACCGCCTGCGCGACTGGGGCATTTCGCGCCAGCGCTACTGGGGGTGCCCTATCCCCGTGATCCACTGCGAAGAGTGCGGCGTCGTTCCGGTGCCGAAGGCGGACCTTCCGGTGCAGTTGCCGGACGACATCAATTTCGACAAGCCGGGCAACCCGCTCGACCGCCATCCCACATGGCGCCACGTGTCATGCCCAGAGTGTGGTGCCGATGCGCGTCGCGAAACCGACACGATGGACACCTTCGTCGATTCCTCCTGGTATTTCGCCCGCTTCACCGCGCCCCGCGCCGATGCACCGACGGAGCCCCAGACGGCCAATGCCTGGCTGCCAGTCGACCAGTATATCGGCGGCATCGAGCACGCGATCTTGCACCTTCTCTATTCGCGCTTCTTCACGCGCGCCATGAAGGCGACAGGGCATCTCGATCTGGATGAGCCGTTCAAGGGCTTGTTCACCCAGGGCATGGTCGTCCATGAAACCTACAAGGGTGAAGCCGGCTGGGTGGCGCCTGCCGATGTTCGCATTGAAGATGTCGAGGGCAGCCGCCGCGCAACCCATCTTGAAACGGGCGAAGCGCTGACGATCGGCTCGATCGAGAAGATGTCGAAGTCGAAAAAGAACGTCGTCGACCCCGACGACATCATCGCCTCGTTCGGCGCCGACACCGCGCGCTTCTTCATGCTGTCGGACTCGCCACCTGAGCGCGATGTCATCTGGACCGAATCAGGCGTCGAGGGCGCCCATCGGTTCGTCCAGCGTGTCTGGAGACTGGTGCAGGAATCGGCACCGGCACTGTCGGGCATTGCGCCCGCCGCTGGGGCCTCTGGCCCTGCTCTCGAAGCGTCCTGTGCCGCGCACAAGGCGCTGAAGGCCGTTGGCGAAGATCTTGAACGCCTCAGCTTCAACAAGGCTGTCGCGCGCATTTACGAGCTGACCAACGCTCTGTCCGTCCCGCTGCAGTCGGTCGCCAAGGGAGGTGCGGAGCCAGAGATGCTGGCTGCCTGCCGCGAGGCCGTTGAAATCCTGGTCCACCTGATTGCACCGATGACCCCTCACCTCGCCGAAGAGTGCTGGTCTGCGCTTGGAAACGACGGCATGGTTTCCATGGCGGCTTGGCCGGACTTCGATCCCGCACTGGTGGTGGAGGATGAAATCCTCCTGCCTGTGCAGATCAACGGCAAAAAGCGTGGCGATTTGACAATCGCGCGCGAAGCCTCGCAAGATGACGTGAAAGCCGCCGTGCTGGCGCTCGATTTCGTACAAGCAGCCATGGCTGGAAACGAGCCTCGGAAAATCATCATCGTCCCCCAGAGGATCGTGAATGTCGTTGTCTGACATCCGCCGTGCGATCGGCCGGCCTGTTCTTCGCCTTACAGCCGGGGCGCTGTGCCTCGGACTTGCTGCCTGCCAGGTCACGCCGCTTTATGCTGATCGGTCGACGCCCGGTTACGACATGGCCGCCCGGCCCGCAGCAGACATCATCATCGAGGCGGCTGACGATCGGATCGGCCAGGAACTTCGCAATGAGCTGATATTCCTGCTTCACGGCGGAGCCGGACAGCCGTCCGATGCGCGCTACCGCGTGGACCTCACGGTTACCCGCAGCGACGTTGGGATACTCCGCAACCCGATCGATGGTCGTGCAACCGGTCAGAACCTGACGGTGCGCGCCGAGTACCAGATCACGGATTCGGCGACCGGGGACGTCGTTGCTCTTCGCCGGCAATCGGTCACCACGAGCTACGACCGTTTCGAGCAGGGCTTTGCCGATGTGCGCGCCGCGCGCGACGCGGAAAATCGCGCTGCGCGGGAACTGGCAGAGCGTCTGAGAGCCGATCTTGCGCTGTTCCTGACGACAGAGGCAGCCCGTGGCGCAAATCAAGGCGCATGAATTCGAACGCCTAATTTCCAAGGGCCTGCCCCCCCAGCCGATTGTGCTGATTTATGGGCCCGATCGCGGACTGGTGGCTGAACGTGCGGCCAATCTCGTTGCGGCGAGCAAAATTGATGCCGACGATCCCTTCTCGGCCGTGAGGCTGGACGCGGGTACGGTGAATTCCGATCCCGGCCGTCTGGTCGACGAGGCGCGCGCCATCAGCCTCTTCGGCGGGTTACGGCTCGTCCGGCTGCTGGGTGCCGGTAACGACCGCGGCGTTCTCGAAGCGGTCGGAGAGCTGGCAAACAATCCCCCCAGCGACTGCCTCGTTGTCATCGAAGCCGGTGATCTCAAGAAGGGCACAGGACTTCGAAAACTCGTCGAAGAGGCGAAAGCCGGGCTAGCCGTGCCCTGCTACGCCGATGAAGGGCGGAGCGTAAACGAGCTGATCGACAGCGAGATGTCGGCAGCAGGACTACGCCTGACTTCGGCCGCACGAGAACTCCTCGCGAGCCTCATCGGCGGTGACCGCCTGGCCTCGCGTGGCGAAATCCAGAAGCTTGCCCTCTACGCCCAAGGCAAGGACGTCGTCCAGGAAGAGGACGTCCTTGCGGTGATAGGGGATGCCTCCGCTTTATCAGTCGATGCGGCCGTGGATGCCGTGTTGTTGGGCGACGTCGAAGCGCTCGATCTTTCGCTGCGGCGGATCATGGCATCGAAGACATCGGTCTTTCTCGCCCTGCAAAGCTGTCTACGCCAGTTCCAGGCTCTCGAAACGATGCGGGCCTCGGTCGAGCAGGACGGCAAACCCGTCGGCAATGTGGTTGCAGAACAAGGTCGGCGCGTGCATTTCCGGCGAAAGCCGGCCCTGGAGAAGGCGCTTGCCGCTTGGCGAATGGATGCGATCGGCCAGGCTCTCACGCACCTGCAGGCCGCTATCCTTGAAACGCGGCGCCGGCCAGCGCTGGAGGACGCGATCGCGAGGCAGGCACTTCTAGCGCTGGCAGTGCGATCGGCCCGCGCCGCTCGCTTGCAACGCGCTTAATCATCCTTAGTCAGTTTGCCGGCAAATTAGCTTCTGGCGCCCAGCAGCCGGCAGAGCTCATCTAGTTGATCCAGCGACTTGTAATCGATGCGGATATGGCCGCCGCGTGACTTGTGGCTGACTTCGACCTTCAACCCGAGCACGTTGGACAAGGACTGCTCGAGCGCCAGAGTATCGGCGTCCTTCGATGCAGCCGCTCTTGTTGGCTCGCTTTCGGCACCACCGAATTCGGCATCTTTCTGGGCCAGGCGCTCTGCATCTCGAACGGACAGGCCCTTGCTGACGATTTCGCGCGCCAGCTTGGTTGGATCCGACGTCGCCGCGATGGCGCGCGCATGCCCCGATGACAGCTGACCACCGGCAAGCATCGACCGCACGATTTCAGGCAGCTTCAACAGCCGAAGACTGTTGGCAACATGGCTGCGGCTTTTGCCGATGATGTCGCCGAGATCGTTCTGCGTATAGCCGTGTTCCGCGATAAGCTGCTGATATCCCTGCGCTTCTTCCAATGGATTAAGATCGGCGCGCTGAACGTTCTCGACGATCGCCAACTCAAGCGCTGTACGGTCGTCCACATCGCGAATGATGACTGGGATCTCGACCAGCCCAGCCTGCTGCGATGCGCGCCAACGCCGCTCACCAGCAATGATCTCGTAGCGCCCTGCCCCGCGCGTGCGCACGACGACAGGCTGCACGACACCATGCTGGCTGATCGACGCCGCGAGGTCCTTGAGATCGTCCGGATCAAACTGGCGGCGAGGGTTATTAGGGTTCGGCGTTACATGCTCAATCGGAACGAAACTGTCGGCTTTCGCACGCGATGGTGCCGTTGTTTCAGGCTGATCCATCTCGCCGATCAGGGCTGCCAGTCCGCGGCCGAGGCGTCTTTTCGAAGTGTCTTCACTCATCATGTCTTCCTTGGACAATCGGACGATCAAGCGGCCCGTCGCCGACGCTCGCGCTGGATGACCTCAGAGGCCAGTTGCAAGTAAGCCTGGCTACCAGCGCATTTGAGGTCGTAAATGATAGCCGGCTTACCATAGGACGGCGCTTCAGAAACACGCACATTGCGAGGGATGAGTGTGGTGTACACCTTGTCCCCCAGATGCTCGCGCACATCGGCCACCACCTGTTGGGCGAGGTTGTTGCGCGCATCATACATGGTCAGCACTATCCCCTGGATATCAAGCGCTGGGTTGAGCGTCTGCCTGACTTGGCCGACGGTTTCGAGCAGCTGGCTCAAACCTTCCAGCGCAAAGAACTCGCACTGCAGCGGAACAAGGATGGAGTGCGCGGCGACCATCGCGTTGATCGTCAGAAGGTTCAGAGAAGGAGGGCAATCGATGAGGACGTAGCTGTAGCGGCGAGCGGCATCGCTCTGCAGCGCCTTCTTTACGCGCAGCACACGGTCGGAGGCTGACGAGATTTCCATCTCAACACCGAGCAGGTCCATTGTCGATGGCACGATCGACAGATTGGGAACAGCCGTCGGTACGACGATCTCTTCTAACGTCGCAGAATTCGTCAGCAGGTCATAGCTTGAGAGCCGACGCTCCTTCCGCTCGATGCCAAGTCCCGTGCTCGCATTGCCTTGGGGATCAAGATCGATCACAAGGACATTCTCGCCGATCGCAGCAAGCGCCGTCGCTAAATTGATAGCGGTCGTCGTTTTGCCGACGCCACCCTTCTGGTTCGCAATGGTGATGATCCGATTCAGCATGTCAGCTCCGCAAGTGCCGCTCAGCGGCGACGGAGGCCACTGATCTCCAGCAAGACCGATTCATCGCTCCGGTCTTGCTTATGTTCTACCAGATCGAATTCCCAAGCGCCACGAGCTGTCTCGACCTCGTTGCGGTAATCCCGACCTTTGTGGAAGTAGGCAACTGTTCCTTCCGAAATCCAGGCCTCAGTTAGCTGCAATAGGTCCGACAGCGAAGCCAGTGCACGCGCCGAAACGGCATCAGGCCGCTCGATCTTGAGCGATGCAGCTTCGATACGTTCAGCGTGCACGGTTGCGCGCGCCCCAGTGGCCTGTATGGCTGCCCGTAAAAACGCAGCTTTCTTGGAGTTGCTTTCAATGAGGTGTACGTGGCCACGATCCTGTTCCGCAAGGCAGATAGCGGTCACAAGTCCAGGGAAGCCGGCGCCCGAACCAAGATCAGCCCATCGAAACGGTGTTGGCTGCGTGTGATAGACGTGGAGCGAATCACGGATGTGACGGGCCCAGACATCCTCTACCGTCGACGGGCCAATGAGATTGATCCGCGACTGCCAGCGCTGCAGCAAGTCAACAAGAATCGCGAACCTGTCCACTGTTTCACGTGAAACACGCAGATCACTATAACTGACTTTCACGCTGACAGAGCCTCTTCTACGGTCGCTCGACGCTTGAGCTTGGAGAGTATCAGTGCGATGGCAGCCGGGGTCATGCCTTCGATCTTGCTCGCATGCGCGATGCTTAGAGGCCTTGACAATGACAGCTTGCGCTTCAGCTCGTTCGACAGTCCAGGCAACGAAGCGTAGTCAAAATCGGCTGGTATGGCGCGTTCTTCTTCACGACGAAGTTGAGAAGCCGATGAAGCCTGTCGCTCAAGATAGACTGAGTAGACGGCTTCAATCTCCAGAGTTTCGCGCAGCTCGCCAGGAATGGCGGCGAGGGATGGAATCGCCTTTTCAAAAGCCTCGAGTTTTGTCTCTGGATGCGAAAGCAGATCGAACACCGACTTCTGCGCTCCGTCGCGCCGGGGTGAAATCGATAAGGCTTCCAGCTCCGATCTACTGGGCACTGTTCGCTTTAACAGCTCTCGTGCCTCATTTAAACGGTTCATCCACTGCTCGAAGCGGTGCTGACGCTCTGACGATATACATCCCAGATTCAATCCCGTTGGGGTAAGCCTTACGTCGGCATTGTCAGCGCGCAAAGACAGCCTGAACTCCGCTCTCGAAGTAAACATACGGTAGGGCTCCGAAACGCCTCGTGTCGTCAAATCATCGATAAGTACACCAATGTATGAGTTTGCGCGGCTGAACGTCACCCCGTCGGCCCCTCCCGAGGTTCGCGCCGCGTTCAGTCCGGCTACCAAACCCTGAGCGGCGGCTTCCTCGTAGCCCGTTGTTCCGTTGATTTGTCCGGCGAGAAACAGCCCACATAAACGCTTGGTCTCGAGCGTCTGATGAAGCTCGCGCGGATCTATATGGTCATACTCGATCGCATAACCCGGCTGCAGTATCTTCGCTTTTTCCAGGCCGGGAATGGTGGCTATGAAAGCCGCCTGGACATCCTCTGGGAGAGACGTCGAAATTCCATTGGGGTAGACCGTGTGGTCATCGAGACCCTCGGGCTCCAAGAAGATCTGATGGCTTTCCCGGTCAGCGAAGCGGACAATCTTGTCTTCGACGGACGGGCAATATCGGGGCCCGACCGAGGAAATGTTCCCCGAATACATCGCTGAGCGCTTGATGTTCGTCTCGATTATGTCATGCGTCTGCTTTGTGGTCCGCGTGACGCCGCATGCAATCTGGCGAATCGTAATCCGATCTGTCATGAAGGAAAACGGCACGGGATCAGCATCAGCTTCCTGACGATCAATGCTGGCCCAGTCGATCGTGCGCCCATCAAGGCGCGCCGGCGTCCCCGTCTTGAGCCTTCCGAGCTTAAAGCCAAATCTCGACAACGTCTTAGAGAGACCGAGTGAGGGCTGCTCGTTCATTCGTCCCGCTGCAAACTGGCGATCGCCAATATGAATGACGCCACGCAGGAAGGTCCCCGTCGTCAAGACGACAGCCCGACAGCGGATCGTCCGGCCATCAGCCAAGACAACTCCGGTCACATGTCCATCGGCGACCAGAACATCGTCAGCTTCTCCCTCTACGATGAAGAGGCTGCTTTGATCATTGAGGGCTCGCTGCACGCCTTGGCGATAGAGCTTGCGATCGGCTTGCGTGCGAGGTCCGCGCACCGCCGGCCCCTTCTTGCGGTTGAGCATGCGAAACTGAATGCCGGCCTGGTCCGCCACGCGACCCATTAAGCCGTCCAAAGCATCGACCTCGCGAACGAGATGTCCTTTGCCCAGGCCGCCGATCGCTGGATTGCAAGACATAACGCCGATCTTGTCAGCGGACAGACTGAGCAGCGCCGTATTGGCGCCAAGGCGCGCCGAGGCCGCGGCAGCTTCGCAGCCTGCATGCCCCCCGCCAATGACGACGACGTCGAATGCGGAAAGTTGATCCATCACCACCAGTCCTCAGTGTTTCACGTGAATCACGATTATTTCCCGATGCAGAATGAGCTGAAGATGACATCCAGCACGTCTTCCACGTCCACACGGCCCGTGATGCGACCAAGCGCATCACTCGCCAGCCGAAGCTCCTCAGACCGAAGCTCTATCGGCATATGCGATCCGCTCACGGCTACGTTCAGGCATTCAAGCGCCTGCGTGAGATGTTGTCGATGACGGAGTCGCGTTGGTAGGGCCAAGGAGGAAAAATTCGCCAAGCTGCTCAGTCTTGATCTGCACAACTCAATCAAGGCATCGACGCCTTCACCTGTAGCTACCGAAATCGCTACATCGCTGAAGACCGGGACGTCCGCGTTCACGTCAGATTTCGTTCTGACGTGGATTTCAGGCACGGCTTCCGGGGCATCAGTGACATATTCTCCGGAATCGGAGAGGTTTAGGACAAGGTCGGCCGTTGCCAATGCCCTGCGCGCGCGGGCAATGCCTTCCTGCTCGACGCCATGATCTGTCTCTCTGATGCCAGCCGTGTCGGTAATCGTCGCGGCGTAACCGCCCAGATCGACATCCACGGAAATGAGATCGCGCGTTGTTCCCGCCTCGGAAGACACGATTGCGACGTCGCGGGCCGCCAACGCGTTCAGTAAGCTTGATTTCCCTGCATTCGGTGGGCCGACAATCACAATCTTGAAACCATCGCGGATGCGTTCGCCAATGACAGCTTCTGTGAGGTGGCGCTCCATCTCTTCATGAAGCGCCTCCATGTCACTCCAGACGCGATCCGCAACTGATCCTGGGACGTCGTCCTCGTCGGCAAAATCCAAATCTGCCTCGACCAATGCTCGCGCATGCAGGAGTCGACGCGCCCATCCAGCATAAAGCCGCGTCAGGCCACCTTCAGATTGAGTAACGGCAAGCCGCCGCTGCATCTCCGTCTGAGCCGCAATTAGATCGGCGAGACCCTCGGCTTCAGTGAGGTCTATCCGGCCGTTTTCGAAGGCCCGGCGCGTGAACTCCCCCGGCTCCGCAAGACGAACTCTCGGCAGACTGGCCATTTCCGCCAGAATTGCGGACACAATCGCCCGTCCTCCATGGACCTGCAATTCGGCGCAGTCCTCACCGGTAAAGGACTTAGGTCCCTGGAAATGGAGCACGATGCCCTTGTCCAGGAGTTCTCCGTTTCGTTTCCGAATCGATCGGAGATAGGCAGTTCGCGGAGCTGGGACCCCACCACACATCGTTTCGAGAACGAATCGAACTTGCGGTCCTGAAATGCGAAGAACGGCGACACCCGCAGGGAGTGCGCCGCTCGACAAAGCTACGATCGTATCCGTGGTGGGATCGGTCAATTACCGCTCCACAGCGTAAAGCGCGTGTCGGAGGTGAGCCGACTACGTGTTCATGGAGTCGAAGAAGTCCGCGTTGTTCTTGGTCTGCTTCAATTTGTCGATCAGGAACTCGATGGCATCGGTGGTACCCATCGGCGCCAGGATGCGGCGCAGAACGAAAATCTTCTGCAGGTCTTGGCGAGACACAAGGAGATCCTCCTTGCGAGTGCCGGACTTGAGGATATCCATGGACGGGTAGATGCGCTTGTCAGCCACCTTCCGATCCAGGACGATTTCGGAGTTGCCGGTACCCTTAAACTCTTCGAAAATCACTTCGTCCATACGGCTGCCAGTATCGATCAGGGCAGTGGCGATGATCGTCAGCGACCCGCCCTCTTCGATGTTGCGCGCCGCGCCGAAGAAGCGCTTCGGCCGCTGGAGTGCGTTTGCGTCCACACCGCCGGTCAACACCTTGCCCGAGGACGGAACGACGGTGTTGTAGGCACGGCCAAGCCGCGTGATGGAATCGAGCAGGATGACGACGTCGCGCCCATGCTCTACGAGGCGCTTGGCCTTTTCGATAACCATTTCAGCAACTTGAACGTGGCGCGTTGCGGGCTCGTCAAAGGTGGACGAAACGACTTCACCCTTCACCGAGCGCTGCATGTCGGTCACTTCTTCCGGCCGCTCGTCGATCAGGAGAACGATCAGGTAGCATTCGGGATGGTTGGCCGTGATCGAATGTGCGATGTTCTGCAGAAGCACGGTCTTACCCGTGCGCGGCGGCGCAACGATCAACCCGCGCTGGCCCTTGCCGAGCGGCGCGACGAGATCGATCACGCGCGGCGACAGATCCTTCGAGGTCGGAACATCGAGCTCCATCTTGAACCGCTCGTCGGGATAGAGCGGCGTCAGATTGTCGAAGTGGATCTTGTGGCGAATCTTTTCGGGATCTTCGAAATTGATCGTGTTGACCTTGAGCAGCGCGAAATAGCGCTCGCCTTCTTTGGGTCCACGGATCGGCCCTTCCACCGTATCGCCAGTCTTGAGCGCGAAGCGACGCAGCTGCGATGGCGAAATGTAGATGTCGTCCGGGCCCGGCAGATAATTGGCATTGGCCGAACGCAAGAAGCCGAACCCGTCCTGCAGAACCTCAACCACACCCTGGCCGATGATCTCGACATCCTGCGCAGCAAGCTTCTTCAGGATGGCGAACATCAGTTCCTGCTTGCGCATGACGTTCGCGTTCTCGACTTCATGCGTTTCCGCGAAAGCGAGAAGATCGGTCGGTGATTTGCTCTTGAGCTCTTGCAGCTTCATTTCTTGCATGGAGTATCCGGGATGACTGGAAAACTAAAAATGATGGAGGGGGCGGCGCGTCGGGAATGAAGAGGCGTGTGCGCTCCGTGGAGCCTGTCGCCGGGGACGTCAACGCGATGCCGAGGAGAAGTTGACGCGAAAATAGCGATTCCCCTGCCCCCACGCAAGCGGCTTGTCGCCGCACGTCAACGTGAGACGCGGATAGGAAGCTGAAAAATCGGTTCTTAGGCTTAGAAAGGCTTCACGATCACGAGGATGACGATGGCGATCATCAAGAGCGTCGGGCCCTCGTTCATGATCCGCCAATAGCGTGCCGTGTGCTCCCGACGATCGGCGGCGAAGCTCTTCCAGGCCTTGAGGAAGCGCATGTGGATGGCAGTCAGCGCGACGACTGCGGCAATCTTCGCCCACAACCATCCGCCCGAGAAAGCGAAGCTTGAATAGGCAAGCCACAGCCCCAGCACCCAGGAGATCATCATCGCGGGGCGCATGATCACCTCGAGAAGCCGCTCCTCCATGACCTTGAAGGTTTCCGACTGAACTGAGCCGATCTCGGCATCGGTGTGGTAGATGAAAAGCCGCGGCAGATATAGCAGCCCGGCCATCCAGGATATTACCGCCACCACATGCGCCGCCTTGATCCAGAGATCGAGACTGGCCGGCCGCCACCAGAAGACGAGCACCACGCAGAAAAGCAGCACAGCGATGGCCGTGTAGGCCCTGTGACGCGCTTTACGGCCGGCGGCGGCTGAAGCCTCAGGTCCGACCACGCACCCGCTCCACCAGCTGCGTCACATGTGCAGGATCGGCCTGCGGCGTGATGCCATGACCGAGATTGAAGATCAGCGGCCCATTGCCGAGAACATCGAGAATGGCATCGATCCCCTCATCCAGAGCCTTCCCGCCGGCAACGACGCGCATCGGATCGAGATTGCCCTGAACCGGACCTTCTTCCTGAAGCCGCTTGGCGAATGACAATGGCACCGACCAGTCGAGACCGATCGCGTCCGCATCGGTGCGCTTGCGGTAGCCCTCCAGAAGGGCGCCGGCACCTTTCGCAAAAGCGATGATGCGCGCCTGCGGATGACGTTCCCGAACTTGGTCAACGATGCGCCGGACGGGGCGAGCCGCAAAGGCATCAAATTCGGCTTCGCCCAGAACACCCGCCCAGGAGTCGAAGATCTGAACCGCGTCGGCGCCAGCTTCGATCTGTGCACACAGATAATCGGCGGAGATGTCGGCCAGCAGGTCCAGAAGCCGCGCGAATGCGGCAGGTTCGCGGTAGGCGAACAATCGTGCCGGTGCCTGGTCAGGCGTTCCATGCCCCGCGATCATGTAGGTCGCAACCGTCCAGGGCGCACCGCAGAAACCGAGCAGGGTCGTCTCGGCCGGCAACTCGGCTCTCAAACGCCGCACCGTTTCGAATACCGGGGCGAGATGATCGATCACGCCTTCCGGAGTAAGCGCGGCAATGCCATCGGCATCGATCGGCTCCATCAGGGGCCCTCGCCCTTCTTCAAAGCGCACACCACGTTTCAAGGCATCGGGAATGACGAGAATGTCCGAGAACAGGATCGCAGCATCAAATGCGTACCGCCTGATCGGCTGCAGCGTCACTTCGACAGCGTATTCGGGCGTGTAGCAAAGATCGAGGAAGCTTCCCGCCTTCAGCCGCGTCTCCCGATATTCCGGAAGATAGCGTCCCGCTTGTCTCATCAGCCAGATCGGTGGTGGGCTGATGGTCTCTCCTGCCAGAACGCGCAGCACCTTTCGGTCGGTCACGGCGTCTCCTCTTCCTTAAATAAAGGATTCTTTGAAATGGATTCTTCTTCTTAGAGTCGGTGTGTTCCAGGGATTAGTTTTGGTCAACATCTTCTCCACAAGAAGCGTGGAAGCCATCTGTGCCGCACACTGGAATCACTTGATTCGCTTTGCAATGTGGACATCTCAAAAAGCGATGGTATTTCAGCATTTTGCGGCAAAGCGCAGCCTTGATCCCGTTTGGTTAAGCTGTGGATGGTGTGTTGACGCATCCTCCAATTCGCCGCAGCGTGACATTGACCGTGAAAGGCCGTCCCCGCAGAGCTCATTGTGGACAAGTCGGCAGTTCATACCGGCCTGAGAGCACCGCGATCCTCATGCCGAAACTCATCAACAGTCATCAACAGCCCCCAGTGAATCGTGTGGATCAGCCGAAAAATTACTTTCACCTGCATCTGATTTCGGACTCGACCGGTGAAACCCTAATGGCGGCCGGCAGAGCTGCGTCCGCGCAGTTCCAGGACGCTCAGGTGCTGGAGCACGTCTATCCGCTGATCCGGAACCGCAAGCAGCTGGGCGCTGTACTTGACGCGATCGATGGTGCGCCGGGCATCGTGCTCTACACGATCGTCGATCAGGACCTGTCCTCCATGATCGACACAAGGTGCCGGGAAATGGGCGTTCCGAGCGTTTCCGTGCTTGAGCCGATCATGACGGTGTTCCAGTCCTATCTGGGAGCTCCGTCGCGGCGCCGCGTCGGTGCCCAGCACGTGATGAACGCGGAATATTTTCGCCGCATCGATGCGCTGAACTACACGATGGATCATGACGACGGTCAGATCATCACCGATTACGAAGAAGCCGATGTGGTTCTCGTGGGCATTAGCCGCACGTCGAAAACGCCGACAAGCATCTATTTGGCCAATCGCGGTGTGAAGACAGCCAATTTTCCGATCGTGCCGGGCAATCCCTTGCCGCCGGCGCTCGACCAGGCGCGCAAGCCGCTGATCGTCGGGCTCATCGCCTCTACCGAACGCATCGCGCAGGTCCGGCAAAACCGTGTACTCGGCAACGCGTTAGGGTACAATTCAGAGATATATACGGACCGCGCGACGATCGCCGAGGAATTGAAGCACGCCCGCTCTCTCTGCCTGCGCAGGAACTGGCCGATGATCGACGTGACTCGAAAGTCGATCGAGGAGACGGCCGCTGCGATTCTTGCCTTGCGCGCCAAGGCACGCTAGCGCTCGACCCATCGAATTTCTCCAAGGAAAGGACCGCTTCGCTCATGGCTGAACCCATCATTCTGGCGTCTTCGAGCCCCTTTCGCCGGCAGTTACTGGAAAACGCCGGAGTGGCATTCGATGCCGTGCCGGCTGAAGTGGACGAACGCGCGCTGGAAGCGCCGCTGGCCGATAGTGGTGCGACACCGGAAGATGTCGCTCTGGTGCTCGCCGAAGCGAAGGCCGTCGATGTGAGCGAGCGTTCGCCTGGCGCATGGGTCATCGGTTCCGACCAGACCCTGTCGCTGGGAGATGAAGTCTTTCACAAGCCTGACGACATGGAAGGTGCACGCCGCCATCTGCTGAAGCTGTCCGGGAAGACGCATCATCTCAATTCCGCGATCGTTCTTGCCCGTGACGGCGAGGCCGTGTGGCGCCATATGTCGACCGCCGCCATGACCATGCGGAGCCTCGATCCCGGCTTCATCGGTCGTCATCTGGCATCGGTCGGCGACATCGCGTTGAAAAGTGTCGGCGCCTACCAACTCGAGGGCAAGGGCATCCAGCTGTTTGACAAGATCAAGGGCGATTACTTCACTATCGTCGGTTTGCCCTTGCTGCCGCTTCTGGCCGAGCTGCGCCGGGTCGGGGCAATCGACGGATGACCACGCCGCCTGCCGCCTTCGTCGTCGGGCACCCGATCGGACATTCCCGCTCGCCGATCATTCACGGCCACTGGCTGAAGAAGCATGGCATCGCCGGCTCCTATGAAGCGCTCGACGTCGCCCCGCATGATTTCCCCGGATTTCTGGACCGCTTGAGAAGCGGCGAAGCGGGTTTTGTCGGCGGCAATGTGACGATGCCCCACAAGGAAGCCGCCATGCGTGGCGCCGATGAGATCGATCCGGTCGCGGCACGGCTCGGTGCCGGAAACACACTCTGGTGCGTCGATGGGCGCCTGCATCTCACAAACACGGACGGCTATGGGTTCCTCGCAAATCTCGATCAGCGTGCGCCGGGTTGGCATCGCGGTGAGCGAGCTGTAGTTCTCGGCGCGGGCGGCGCAAGTCGCGCGGTGATCGACGCGCTGGTCGAACGCGGGTTCGACCGCGTCGATATCGTCAACCGCACGGTTGAAAGGGCAGGGGAGATCGCTGGCCTATTCGGTCCCAAAGCAGCTGCCCACGGGATGGAAAAGCTTTCTTCGCTCGTCCGGAACGCAGACTTCTTTGTGAACACCAGCTCTCTGGGTCTCGACGGTTCGGACGTCCCATCCATTGATTTCACCAGCATGCGTCCCGACGCCGTGGTCACCGATATCGTCTACGCGCCGCTGATGACGCCGTTTTTGAAAGAGGCGAAAGCCCAGGGACTGCCGATCGTCGATGGTCTCGGCATGTTGCTGCACCAGGCTGTTCCGGGCTTTGAACGCTGGTTCGGACTGCGCCCCGACGTGACCCAGGAAGTCCGGGATCTGGTGATCGCCGATCTGGAGTCGAAACATTGATCAAGCTCGGTCTGACAGGCTCGATCGGCATGGGGAAATCGACGACCGCCGCAATGTTTGCCGCACGCGGCATTCCGGTCTTCGATTCCGACGCCGTCGTTCACGAGCTTTATGCCGGCCAGGCTGTGCCCATGCTGGAAGCCGCGTTCCCATGCATAACGAGCGCTGACGGGGTCATCGACAGGACTGTCCTGGCGCAGAAGGTTCTCGGAAACCGGGAGGCTCTGCAAAAACTGGAAGCGATCGTCCATCCGCTTGTCCGGCGTGAGCGGGAAGCCTTTCTCAGCGAGCAGAAAGCCGCAGGCCATCCGCTCGTCCTTCTGGATGTGCCGCTGCTCTTCGAAAGTGGTGGGGATGCCGATGTCGATCGCATTGCCGTGGTCTCCTGTCCGGAAGATGTGCAAAAGGCGCGCGTCATGGCCCGGCCCGGCATGACGGAGGAGAAGTTCGCCTCTATTCTCGCGCGGCAAGTGCCGGATGCCGAAAAGCGCGCCCGTGCCGACTTCATCATCGAGACCGGCGAGGGTCTGGCTGCGACGGAGCAGCGGGTCGAGGCGATCATTTTAGAACTGACCGGACAACCCGCATGAGACGCGGACGGAGAGCGTGATGCGCGAGATCATTTTCGACACGGAAACGACCGGCCTCGATTTCAGGCTCGATCGCATCATCGAGATCGGATGTCTCGAGCTCATCGACCATTTTCCGACAGGCCGCAGCTTCCACGTCTACATCAATGCGCAGGGACGCCCCGTCCATCCGGATGCGCTGCAGGTGCACGGGATCACCGACGAATTCCTGGCGGACAAACCGACTTTCGCCCAGATCGCGGGCGAACTGCAGGAATTCTTCGGCGATGCGACACTGATCGCCCACAACGCGACATTCGACATCAGCTTCATCAACGCCGAATTCGAGCGCATCGGGATCGCTCCCATCGGGCGCGAACAGATCCTCGATACGTTGGTGCTCGCGCGTCGACGCCATCCGATGGGTCCGAACTCGCTGGATGCGCTGTGTCGGCGCTACAACATCGACAACGGCCACCGCACCAAGCACGGCGCATTGCTCGACGCTGAGCTCCTGGCCGAAGTCTATATCGAGATGATCGGCGGCCGTCAGACGGCGCTTGGTCTGGAAATCGAGTTTGGAAACAATGGTGGAGGGAGATCCGTCGAGATCGACATCTCCGTCATGGTGCGCGAGCGCCCGCTGCCGCCACGGCTGACAGAGTTGGAACAAGCAGCGCATGCACGCCTGGTCGAAAGGCTCGGCAAGAACGCGTTGTGGCGCGTTCTGCGATAGATTGTGTTCCAGAAATCGCTCTGAACGCCTTCCCCGATCTGGCCGATCGGGGAAAGCTGATCATCGTTTTGGTCAGTTGACCTGTGGCGCCGGAGCGCTCGCCGCGCGGGTCCGCTCGGCGGCCATACGCTGCTGGAACATTTGCGCGAAATCGATTGGGTCGATCATCAGCGGCGGGAAACCGCCATTGCGCGTTGCGTCTGCAATGATCTGGCGGGCGAACGGGAACAGCATGCGCGGGCACTCGATGAAGAGCAGCGGCAGCATGTGCTCCTTGGCGAAGCCCTGCAGGCGGAAGATGCCGCCATAGACGAGCTCGGCGTTGAAGACGACCGTGTCGCCATCCTTCGCCGTCGCATTCAGCGTCAGCACGACGTCATACTCGGTTTCCGAGAGCGGATTGGCGTTGACGTTGACATTGATATTGATGGACGGCGCCTTGCCGCGCTGGCCCGCATTGCGCGGCGCGGACGGATTTTCGAAGGACAGGTCCTTCATGTACTGCGAAACCACGTTCAAAGTCGGCGTTGCGCCATTTGCCTTGTCGGCTGCCGCTGGTGCTGCGGCTCCATCGGAATTCTTTGTTTCCTCGGCCATCGTTCTTCCCCATTTGTCCGTCGAACTGCCTGACGGCAGCCCTTAAAAATCCCGGCGTGGCTATCACTTCAACCACCGGGTGACAACTCAAAGCGCACAATCAGTGGCTTTTCGGGCCGCCACGGCCGTCCTGATCGTCTCGCCACGGGCTATCCGGTGATGGCTCGCGGCTGAAGTCGTCCTCGTCCAGGTCGATGACGGTGCGGCCACGCGGCTGCGCACCATAGGGCCTCTGTTCATCGCTCGGATGTCTTGCCTGACCACGCATCCCGGCGGCCATGCCCGCTCCGAGACCCGCACCTACCACGACGATCCGGTCCTTGACGAGACGCCAACCGAAATCCCGGACGGCCGGAACGAAGAGCAGGAAGCCGATCGTATCGCTAATGAAGCCGGGCGTGAGCAAAAGCACGCCCGCAACGACGATCATGACGCCGTGAATGAGCTCCCGGCCCGGCACGCGACCGGCACGCGCTTCTTCCGAGATGCGACGCACGATCCCGAACCCTTGGACGCGCAACAGAACCGACCCGATGATGGCTGTGACCAGGATCAGGCCAAGTGTCGGCAAGAGCCCGATCTGGCTTCCGACGAGGATGAAGACGGAGATTTCCGCGATCGGCATGGCCAAAAGCATGAAAGGCACGAGAGAGAACGCCATGTGACAGCCATTGATCCTTGAGTGGACACCGATACACTACAGTTTCGACAGGCCTCATACATCGACCGTCGCAACAATCGGCCCCAATATGGTGGCCCCATGTCGCAATTTGAATGTACGGAGTTTGAATGATCCCCGCCTGGGCCTTATATGGGGCGGCAGGCACACACCCGATCGGCAGCAGGCGCAATGGGCTCCTTTGATTTTGTGACATTTTTCTTCTTCGTGGCGGCAGTTATCATATTTCTGCAGCTGCGCAGTGTGCTCGGTCGTCGAACGGGCAATGAGCGCCAGCCCTACGACCCTTATACCAAGCGCGAAGGTGCCAAGGCCCCTGCCGGGACGGACATTTCTGACGATGGCAAGGTCGTCAGCCTGCCTCGTCGTGATACGCCGCGTGCTGAAGGTGGCTTCGAAGCCGTGGATGCCTATGCCAAGCCCGGCACGGATTTGAATGCCGGCCTGCGTGAGATCGCCGCAGCCGATCCTGCCTTCAATCCCAAGCAGTTCGTCGAGGGCGCGAAGATCGCCTATGAAATGATCGTCACGGCCTTTGCCGACGGCGACCGCAAGACGCTGAAGAACCTCCTGTCCCGCGAAGTCTATGAAGGCTTCGTCGCTGCGATCAACGAGCGCGAATCGCGCGGCGAAACGGTGAAATCCTCTTTCGTCGGCGTCGAAAAGGCTGAAATCGTCCAGGCGGAGCTGAAGGGCTCCGAGTCAGCGGTGACGCTGCGCCTCGTCAGCCAGCTCATCTCCGTGACCCATGACAAGGATGGCAAGGTCGTCGATGGTGACGCCGAGAGCGTCGGTGAGGTCAATGATGTCTGGACCTTTGCCCGTGATACGCGGTCGCGCGACCCCAATTGGAAGCTCATCGCCACCGAAGCCGACGCCTGACGGCGCCATGCCGGCGGTTCTTCATCCGGCTCGCTTTGAGGACATTTCAGCGTGGGCGGCCGATGATCATCGTGCCGCCCTCTCGGCGTTTCGGGCATGCGCTCGCCACCTGACATCCTCTCAAAAGCCGTATCGCACCGGATCGCTCGGCATCGAAGCCACGGATTTCACGCCCGCCATCGCAGCACTCGATTACCTCGCCGATGAGCCCGAAACATCGCGCCGTTTCTTCGAGCAGCATTTCCGGCCCTGCCGGATCGGCAACCAGAACAGCGGCTTTCTGACCGGCTATTACGAGCCTGAGGTCGAGGTTTCGCGCATCCCGGATGCTCAGTTCCGGTTTCCCTTCCTGAAGCGGCCACCCGAACTGCGGCAGCTGGAAGCGGGCGAAGCGCCCTCACTGCAGGCTGCCGGTATCACCTGGGCAAAGCAGGATCCCGAGGGTCTCAAAGAATTCGCCGATCGTGGATCGATCGAACGCGGAGCGCTGTCGGAGCGAGATCTCGAAATCGCCTGGGCCCGTTCCCGCGTGGATGTATTTTTCACGCATATCCAGGGATCGGCCCGGCTTGTCTTTCCGGACGGCACGGTCACGCGCATCACCTTCAACGGCAAGTCCGGCCATCCCTTCAAAGCCATCGGTCGTGTCCTGATTGATCTCGGTGAAATCGACGCAAAATCAGTGACGATGGACACGATCCGGCAGTGGCTGGCCGCGAATCCGGAGCGGCTGGACGAAATCCTCTGGCAGAACAGGTCGTTCATCTTCTTCCGGGAGGAGCCCGAGATCGATCCGACACGTGGCCCCATCGGCGCTGCCAAGGTGCCGTTGACGGCCGGGCGATCGATCGCCGTGGATCGTGAGATCCATACGTTCGGCACACCTTTCTTCATCAATGCCGAGAGCCTGACCCATGTGGATGGCCCTAAGCCGTTCTGTCGATTGATGATTGGGCAGGATACGGGCTCGGCCATTATCGGACCTGCCCGCGCCGACATTTTCACAGGCTCTGGCTCAGATGCAGGCAGTGAAGCGGGAAGCATCAAGCACGCAGCAACTTTCCACATCCTCGTTCCACGCCCAGCCGCGACGAGGCTCGGCCTATGAGCAAGGGACGCAAGCTGACACGCGGTGAAAACGCGCTCTGGAACAAGGTGGCGAAGACCGCGCGTCCCATGCCAGGTCGGATGGAGAGCCTGCTCGGCAGCAGCGCCGATCTCGCGCCGAAAGTCCCGGAGAACAGCGTACAGCTGCCTGAGCCTGCCAAAGTGACGGAAGGCATGCGCAAGGCGCTGGCAGCTTCGTTCCGCGAATCACCGGTCGACGAAACCCGAAAAGCAAAACAGCCTGCCGCCTCGCTGCACCCGATCGAGCGCCCCGTTCATCGTAAGATCGCGCGCGGGCGACTGCCGATCGACGCGACGATCGACCTGCATGGGCTCGATCAATCAGCCGCGCATATGAGGCTGCTCGGCTTTCTCGGCAGGGCCTATGCGGATGGCCTGCGCCATGTGCTCGTCATCACCGGCAAGGGTGCGTCGTTCGGCAGTGAAGGCGCGCTGAAGCGTGCTGTGCCCCACTGGTTGACCCAGCCGGATTTCCGCCCCTATGTGTCCGGCTATGAGCAGGCGGCGCGCGGCCATGGCGGCGAGGGCGCCATCTATCTCCGCCTGAAGAAGCGCAGGCCTGCGCCATGACGCCGTTCGGCGCCGCCGTGCGGCGGATGCGCACCGAGCGCGGCATCACACAGCGTGCGATGGCCGAAGCCCTCGGCGTCTCTCCGGCCTATCTGTCGGCGCTGGAGCACGGCCACCGGGGTCGCCCGAGCTGGGAATTCGTGCAGAAGGTGATTGGCTTCTTCAACATCATCTGGGACGAGGCCGAAGAACTGCAGCGCCTCGCCTATCTGTCTGACCCGAAGATCAAGCTCGAAACGAGCGGTCTGTCTCAGCAGAAGACCGAGATCGCCAACCGTCTGGCGCATCTGCTGCCGCAGATGAGCGAGAAGGAGCTCGCCACCTTGAGTGCACTGCTGGACCAGATCGAACGCTGATACGCTCAGCTTTCGGGGAACAACGTCCGCAGTTCTTCCAGCCGATCGTTCACCAGCCAGCCATAATAATTCTCTTCAGGAAGGTGACGACCGCCGCCACCATTGCGGCGGGCAAGAACGGCAGCGCGCAGATCGGGATCGCCGACATTGTAGAGCGTGGCTGTGATGCCTGGATTGGTCGAAATGTCGAAATTCGCGACGCGCTTATAGACCTCGATGGACGAGGCGAGGATTGCAGCCATGTAGGCGAGCGACCGGTCGGGATCCATGATCGCCTGGTAGACCCCGATCGGATCATCCGCCTGGAGCTTCGGATAGCCCGAAACCTTGTTGACGCGATCCGACATCTTCAGCGCCGTCAGCGGATTGATCTGACCGAGGCCGAAGGTCTGGCCGGCAAAGAAGGGCTGGAAGAAGACGGCCGAGAACCGATCGTTCGGGTAGCGGACGCCATCAACTGTGCGGCCGCGAAAGACATTGTCCCAGACGCGTTCGCGGCAGGACCAGAGCGCGTAGGAGCCCGTCAACTCGCCGCAATGGGCAAAAGGTTCGCGGCCGACGAAAGTGAGGACGTTTTCGCCCTTGTAGCCGAATGAGAAGCGTTCGCCAGCATAGGCGACGGCCTTCACGTAATAGGATTGGAGCCGATCATAGGCGTCGACATTGTAGGTGTGTTCGCCGACCAGTGCACCGACAATGTGGATCGGGTCGATGCCGTAAGCACGGCCTGCCGAGCGGATTTTCGTGCGCAGACCCTCGTCAGAAGCGAGCAGATCGTAGATCCGACGGTATTTTGCTTCGAAGGTCGTGTTGAGCCCGGATGTCCGGCGGCTCGATGCGCCCGGCACGGCCGGTTGCTCGGCGAAGCGGTTTCCTTCAGGCACCGGCCGTCCGGCCGCCTGCGCCGGAAGCGCAGCAACAAGAAGCCCCACCGTCAAGCAGAAGACACGTGTCCAGCCGCCGGGAATCATCGCTTTCAGCCCTCATAGAATAGGCGATGAATAGCGACGAGCGATCCTTGATGTCGAGATGGATCGCAGCCGAATAGAGCACCGCGTGAACGAAAGTATCCACGCGGTGCCGAATCGCCACAATCACCGTTGAGCTAGAGAACGTAGCGCGACAGATCGGTGTTTTTCGCCAGATCGCCCACATGCTTGCGGACATAGTCGGCATCGATCACATAGGTCGTGCCGGACTGGTCGGGCGCCTCGAACGAGATCGTGTCGAGCACGCGTTCCATCACCGTCTGCAGCCGCCGGGCGCCGATGTTCTCGACGCTTGCATTGAGATCGACCGCGACGCCTGCCAGCGCATCGATTGCATCATCGGTGAAGCTGAGTTCCACCTGCTCCGTGCCCATCAGCGCAACATATTGCTTGATCAGGCTGGCTTCCGTTTCAGTCAGGATACGGCGGAAATCTTCCTTCGTCAGCGCCCGCAGCTCGACGCGGATCGGCAGACGCCCCTGCAATTCCGGCAAGAGGTCCGAGGGTTTTGAGACGTGGAAGGCGCCGGACGCGATGAAGAGAACGTGGTCGGTCTTGACCGGCCCGTATTTGGTGGCGACCGTCGTGCCTTCGACCAGCGGAAGAAGGTCGCGCTGCACGCCTTCGCGGGACACGCCCGCACCCATTCCACCGTTCTTGGCGGCGATCTTGTCGATTTCGTCGAGGAAGACGATGCCGTCATTCTCCACGGCCCGTACCGCTTCACGCGCGATCTGCTCGTCGTCGATCAGCTTGTCGGCCTCGTCTTCGATCAGCTGCTGATAGGACTGCTTGACGGTTGTCTTGATCTTCTTGGTGCGCTTGCCCATCGCCTTGCCGAGCATGTCGGACAGGTTGAGCACGCCAATGTTGGCGCCTGGCATGCCAGGGATATCGAGCGGCATGCCGGAGCCGGTATCGGCCACCTCGATCTCGATTTCCTTGTCGTCGAGCAGACCCTCGCGCAGCTTCTTGCGGAACGAGTCGCGTGTCGCCGGCGAGGCCGTGGAACCGACAAGTGCATCGAGAACCCGGTCTTCGGCGGAAAGGTGGGCTTTTGCTTTCACTTCCTGACGCTTGCGCTCGCGACCAAGGCCGATGCCGACCTCGACCAGATCGCGGATGATCTGCTCCACGTCACGGCCGACATAGCCGACCTCGGTGAATTTCGTCGCCTCGACCTTGATGAAGGGCGCGCCGGCGAGCTTCGCCAGACGGCGCGAGATCTCGGTCTTGCCGACGCCTGTCGGTCCGATCATCAGGATGTTCTTCGGCATCACCTCGTCGCGCAGGCTCTCATCGAGCTGCTGGCGGCGCCAGCGGTTGCGCAATGCGATGGCAACGGCGCGCTTCGCATCGTTCTGTCCGATGATGAACCGGTCGAGTTCGGAAACGATCTCGCGCGGAGAAAAAACGGTCATTGAGAATATGTCCTGTGCTGCGCAATGCGTGGAGCGGTTTGAGGGGCCGAGAGATCTCAGGCCGCGTCGTCCAGAAGCTCCACCACCACATTGCCATTGGTGTAGACGCAGATATCGCCGGCGATGCCCATCGCCTTGCGCGCGATCTCTTCGGCGCCAAGGTCGGTGTCCATCAGCGCCCGTGCGGCCGCGAAGGCATAGTTGCCGCCTGATCCGATCGCGATCGTGCCGTGCTCCGGCTCGAGAACGTCGCCATTGCCGGTAATCGCAAGGGTGACGGATCGGTCGGCGACGAGCATCATCGCCTCCAGCCGGCGCAGATAGCGGTCGGTGCGCCAGTCCTTGGCGAGCTCGACTGCGGCGCGCATCAGCTGGTCGGGATATTGCTCGAGCTTGGCTTCGAGGCGTTCCAAAAGGGTAAAGGCGTCGGCCGTGGCACCGGCGAAACCGGCGATGACATCGCCCTTGCCGAGCCGGCGCACCTTGCGCGCATTACCCTTCATGATGGTCTGGCCGAGGCTGACCTGGCCGTCGCCGGCCATGACCACCTGTCCGTCCTTGCGAACGGTGATGATGGTGGTGGCATGCATCGTGCCGTAGGGATCGTGATCGCTCATGAAAATTCAGTCCTTGAACGTCGGGAGAAATGGGCTCGACCGGTCCGGAGAACATCGGCCGCGAGCCGCCAATGGAATTCGAGGTCTTATGTAAGAAGCGCTGAAGCCTTTGCAATTGGGGCCGGAACGGCGGCCTGTTCTGGATTCTTTACAAGTGGCCTGATATGCAGCGCGCATATTCCCGGCGGAGCTTGAGCATGGCATCGAAGGACAGGGGCGTGAGCGAAGGTCGCAGCGCCCGCATCGCACGCAAGACGAACGAAACCGATATTTCGGTGAGTGTCGCCATCGACGGTACCGGACGGGCCTCGATGGAGACCGGCGTCGGCTTCTTCGATCACATGCTGGACCAACTGGCGCGACACTCCATGAGCGATATCGACGTGCGGGCAAAAGGCGATCTGCACATCGACGATCACCACACCGTCGAGGATACGGGCATCGCGCTCGGCCAGGCGTTTTCGAAAGCGCTCGGCGACCGCAAGGGTATCACGCGCTACGCCTCGCTCGATCTTGCCATGGACGAAGCGCTGACCCGCGCCGCGATCGACGTCTCCGGCCGCCCGTTTCTCGTCTGGAACGTAACCTTTCCGACCGAAAAGATCGGCAACTTCGACACCGAGCTGGTGCGAGAGTTCTTCCAGGCGTTCAGCCAGCATGCCGGCATCACGCTGCATGTCACCAATCTCGCGGGCGCCAACAGCCATCATATCGCTGAAACCTGCTTCAAGGCGGTTGCGCGCGTGTTGCGGACTGCGATGGAGATCGATCCGCGCGCGGCCGACCGCATCCCGTCCACCAAGGGCATTCTCGTCTAAGCGATCGCTGCTCGACGAAGAGAGATGACCGAATGAAAACCTTCGTGGTGATGACGCCGCCGGGCGGCGACCCGGACGGGATCGAGACGCGCTTCATTCGCGATGGCTTTGCGCCGCTCGCCTTCATCTTCCCGGTCTTCTGGTTCCTCTGGCACCGCATGTGGTTGTGGGCAGGGGTCTTTTTTCTTGTCACTGCCGTCACCAACTGGCTCATGGCAACAGGCGATACCTTCGCCACTGGCTTTGCGCTGTCGGTTGCGACATCGCTTTATGCCGGTCTCGAGGGCAACCGGCTGCGTGCATCGAAGCTGGAAGCGCGTGGCTGGACGATGGATGCCCTGGTCGACGCAACTTCGCTTGATGAGGCCGAAGAAGTTTTCTTCGCCAGGCCCGCAGCGACTGGTTCCGTGGACAAAACTGAACCGGATGTGCGTGAGAAAAGGCCCGTTGGCACGAAACCCGGCTTTCAGAGGCCAGAGGAGAGCTTCGGCATGTTTGAATGGAATGGAGTGCGCTGACCATGCAGGTCGCGATCATCGATTATGGCTCCGGCAATCTGCGTTCGGCCACGAAGGCTTTCGAGCGCGCCGCCCGTGAGGCAGGACTTGCCGCTGACATCCACCTCACGGCCGATCCGGATGCGGTCCGGGGCGCAGACCGCGTCGTACTGCCGGGCGTCGGTGCCTACGCCGATTGCGCCGCCGGTCTCGCTGCCGTCGACGGCATGCGCGACGCGCTGGACGAAGCTGTCATCGCAAATGGCCGACCGTTCCTCGGCATTTGTGTCGGCATGCAGCTCATGTCGACCCGCGGGCTGGAAAAGACCGTGACGCACGGCCTCGACTGGATTGCGGGCGACGTCGTCGAGATGAGCCCAAGCGATCCCGCTCTCAAGATCCCGCAGATCGGTTGGAACACCATCGACCAGCGCAGCGACCACCCGCTGCTTGCTGGCATCCCGACCGGGCGCAACGGACTGCACGCCTATTTCGTGCACTCCTATCACCTTGCCGCCAGCCGTCCGGAAGACGTCGTCGCGACCACCGACTATGGAGGCGCGATGACTGCGATCGTCGCGCGCGACAATCGTGCCGGCACCCAGTTTCACCCTGAAAAGAGCCAGACACTCGGCCTTGCTCTCATCGCCAATTTCCTGCGTTGGGCCCCATGATCCTGTTTCCAGCCATCGACCTGAAAGAGGGTCAGTGCGTCCGTTTGAAGCTTGGCGATATGGCGCAGGCGACGGTCTACAACACCGACCCGGCCGCGCAGGCCCGGGCATTCCAGGACCAGGGCTTCGAGTGGCTCCATGTGGTGGATCTCGACGGCGCTTTCGCCGGATCGAGCGTCAATGGTGCTGCTGTGGAAGCCATTCTGAAGGCCACCGACAATCCGGTGCAGCTTGGCGGCGGCATTCGCACGATCGAGCAGATCGAGGCCTGGCTCGACAAGGGACTCGCCCGCGTCATCCTCGGCACAGTTGCCGTGCGTGATCCGGCACTCGTGATTGAAGCCTGCAAGCGCTTCCCCGGCAAGATCGCCGTCGGCATCGATGCCAAGGGCGGAAAGGTTGCCGTTGAAGGGTGGGCGGAAGGCTCCGAACTCGGCGTGATCGAGCTTGCCCGCAAGTTCGAAGGCGCCGGCGTCGCGGCGATCATCTACACCGATATCGACCGGGACGGCATTCTGACCGGCATCAATTGGGACAGCACGCTGGAACTGGCCGACGCGGTCTCCATTCCGGTCATCGCATCCGGTGGGCTCGCTTCCATCGCCGATGTCGTCCGCATGACAATGCCGGACGCGGCGCGCCTTGAAGGTGCGATCACGGGACGGGCACTCTACGATGGAAGGCTCGATCCAGCCGAGGCCCTCGACGTTTTGAAGTCGGCTAAGGAATCCGGCAAATGAGCCTCAAGTCTCGCGTCATCCCCTGCCTCGACGTGAAGGACGGCCGCGTCGTCAAAGGCGTCAATTTCGTCGATCTGATCGACGCGGGCGATCCAGTGGAAGCGGCAAAGGCCTACGACGCGGCGGGTGCCGATGAGCTTTGCTTTCTCGATATCACTGCATCCTCCGACAACCGCGAGACGATCTTCGACGTCGTCGCCCGCACGGCCGAGCAATGCTTCATGCCGTTGACGGTCGGCGGCGGCGTTCGCGCTGTCGCCGATATCCGGAAATTGCTGCTCGCCGGCGCCGACAAGGTGTCGATCAACACGGCAGCGGTGAACAACCGCGCCTTCGTCAACGAAGCGGCCGACAAGTTCGGAAATCAGTGCATCGTCGTCGCGATCGATGCCAAGAAGGTCTCTGGGCCTGACGAGAAAGCGCGCTGGGAAATCTTCACCCACGGTGGGCGCAAGGAAACCGGCATCGACGCCATCGAATTCGCCATCGACATGGTCGACCGTGGCGCGGGCGAACTGCTACTGACCTCCATGGACCGGGATGGCACCAAGAGCGGCTTCGATATCGCCTTGACCCGAAGCATAGCGGACGCCGTGCGGGCACCCGTCATCGCGTCGGGCGGGGTCGGAACGCTTGACCATCTGGTCGAAGGGATCCGCGACGGACATGCAACGGCGGTGCTCGCGGCTTCGATCTTCCATTTCGGCACGTTTACCATCGATGAAGCCAAGCGCCACATGGCCGCCGCCGGCATCGCGGTGCGGCTTGACTAGAGCGTTGCCGAATGGAGTGGATACGGTTTGAAAACGCGACGAACGGAGATCCGAGAGTGATTGCGCGTTTTCAGGAAACGCGACATGACCCGAGGCGGCTTTTGGGCAGGGACAGTGACGTATGAGTGGTTTCGATCTTTCCCGGCTGGAAGCGATCGTGGCGGAACGCGCAGCAGCCTCGCCTGACGAATCCTGGACGGCCCGACTGGTGTCTAAAGGACGTGAAAAGGCCGCCCAGAAGCTTGGCGAGGAAGCGGTTGAAACGGTGATTGCGGCCGTTGGCCAGGATCGGGCGGAACTGGTCGGGGAAAGCGCCGACCTGCTCTACCATCTGCTCGTCGTCCTGAAAATTGCCGATATTCCGCTCGCCGAGATCATGGCGGAACTCGAGCGCCGCACCGGAAAATCCGGCCTTCAGGAGAAGGCCGATCGCGCCGGGAGCGCATCGCCGCGATGAAGCGCGATACGGGCTTTGGCGAGGATATCGGCCTCGATCATTTCAGGCCGGGCACCTATTCGCCCTATCGCATCTTCTCCGCCGAGGAATGGTCGCGTTTCAGGGCCGACACGCCGCTGACGTTGACAGCCGACGAGATCGGCCGGCTTCGATCCCTCAACGATCCGATCGACGTCGATGAAGTCAGCCGCATCTATCTTGCTGTATCGCGGCTTCTGTCTGCGCATGTCGAGGCGACACAACTGCTGTTCAAGCAGCGAACGCACTTCCTCAACGCGCAGAACACGACCAAGACACCCTTCGTCATAGGCATTGCGGGATCGGTTGCGGTGGGCAAATCCACCACGGCCCGCGTGCTCCAAGAGCTTCTGAAACGCTGGCCGTCGAGCCCCAAGGTCGATCTGGTGACGACAGACGGCTTTCTTTACCCGAACGCGACGCTACGGCGCGACAGCATGATGGACCGCAAGGGCTTTCCAGAAAGCTACGATATCGGCCAGGTGCTGCGGTTCCTGTCGGCGATCAAGGCGGGACAACCAAACGTCCAGGCACCGTTATATTCGCACCTCACCTATGACGTTCTGCCCGGCGAGTTCCAGACGGTCGACCGCCCGGACATCCTGATCTTCGAGGGCATCAACGTGCTGCAGGTGCGCGCATTGCCGGAAGACGGGAAGATCGTGCCCTTCGTCTCGGATTTCTTCGACTTCTCGATCTATATCGATGCGCCCGAAGACCTGATCCACAAATGGTATGTGGACCGCTTCATGCGGCTGCGCGAAACGGCGTTCAAGAACCCGGAATCCTTCTTCAACCGCTACGCAACGATTTCGGAAGACGCCGCACGCGCCGTCGCAGAGGGTCTCTGGCAGAACATCAATTTGAAGAACCTGCGCGAGAACATCCTGCCCACCCGCCCCCGCGCCGATCTGATACTGAAGAAGGGCGAGAACCACCTGATCGAGCAGGTGGCGCTCAGGAAGCTTTGATCCGGGAGGAGCGCCCCTCGATCCCCTTGAGGGCGAGATGGAGCGCGACAACCACGAGGATCGAGACATACCCGTCGATGGCGTAGTGCCATCCGAGATAGACCGAACTCGCCAGAACCAGCCCAAGATAGGCGAAGGCAATGGCGCCAAGTCTGCGGCTGTAGTCGAAGAGAAAGACCGCGTTCAGCGCAGCAAGCGCGACATGCATGCTTGGAAAGGCGGAAATGCCCGTCCCAAACGCCATCTCGCCTCGGGTATAAGTCGACCAGAGATATTCCTGGAACCGCGCGGCCGAATGAGCGGAACCCTCGCCTCCGGCAATGAAGGCCAGGAGGCCGGCGAAGCGCTCCGTATCGCCGGTCACGTGGTGGTAGAAAGCAGGCCCTGCCGAAATCCACGCGAGCGCCAGCAGATTGCCGATCACGATCCAGCTCAGCGTGAAGCAGGCAAAATAGCGTGTGCGGATGGCCGAAGCGCGCGGCGAGACCGCGATCCAGAACAATGGCAGAAAGCACACGAGAAACCAGACGACGTTATAGTTGAATTCGACAGCCTGGCGAATCCAGTCGCTCGCTAGCCATCCCTGCATCAACGTCCACGGCTCATGCCCGAAGTGCAGCCAGGCATCCCAATCGGCCTGCGCGCGATCGTAGAGGAAGCCGCCACGAAGCGTCGGCATCATCGTCTTGAACGTCGTGAAGCTGCCCATGAAGAGCATGAGTGCCATCAAAAGCACGAGGCCGGATGTGAACGTCGCGATATGATTTGCCGACGTCGCCTGCTGCAGCAGAAGCCGCCTCTCGCGCCAGTCGTTTGTGCGGTGGACGATCATGAACAGGATGCCGGCGATCATCAGGATCGGGCACATCACGAGGTAGAGGGTAGTCCACTGTTTGAAGTAAAGCGGGTGCGCGAGCCCGTCGTATCCAATCCAGTCCCGCACGGCGAGAACCGCCGCCCCATGCAGTGCGATGATCAGCAGAACCGGGGCGTTCTCGCCGATCAGAAACCGTGCCGGCATCCGCAAAGGCGTCTTGGTCGCTAGGCTCTCGATCGTGGACATGGAAGGCTCGCGCTGGGTCTGCCCGCGAGATTACAGCTCAAGCGTTAACCCCCGGTTCCGGAAGCCTCTGCTGTCGTCACCCGCCGCAGCGTCAGATTGATTCGTCCGCCGTTCTTCAGGAGCGTCGAGGTGCCGGCGTAGATGCGGTCGACGCCGTGATAGGCGAGGCGGGCGGGTCCGCCGAGCACAACGATGTCGCCGCTGTTCAGCCTGAGAGACGCCGTAGGGCCGCCGCGCACTGGTCCACCGATCCGGAAGCGGCAATCGTCGCCGAGCGAGATGGAAAGGACCGGTGCTTCGAGATTTTGCTCGTCCTTGTCCTGGTGCAATCCCATGCGTGCATCCGCGTCGTAGAAATTGACGAGACAGGCTTCCGGTGGAAAATCGGCGCCTGAGAGATCACGCCACAGATCCAGAAGCGCTTGAGGGATCGCCGGCCACTTCTTGCCGGTCGCAGGATGGTTGGGTTGATAGCGATAGCCACTGGCCTGGTCCGTCACCCAGCCAAGGTCGCCGCAGTTCGTCATCCGCACGCTCAGCGCCTTGCCGCTGCGTGGCATGCGCGGCACGTAGAGCGGTGCCTGTGCCACGACGCGTCGAATGTCTTCCAGAAGAGCCCGCTGATCGTCCAATGTCAGATAGGCGGGAAGGTACCGGAAGCCTTCCGGAATGCGATCCCGTTCCGGTGATGCCTCAACCATCCACTTTGCCGCGCATCTTCTTGATCGAGCCGCGCTCCGACTTCGCTTTCAGGCGTCGCTCGATGGCGCCGCGCCCGGGTCGCGTCTTCTTGCGCGGTGGTGGGGGCGGCTCGGCTGCCTTGGCGATGAGCTCCCGCAACCTGTCGCGGGCATCTTCCCGGTTCCGCTCCTGGGTCCGGAAGCGGCTTGCTTCCAGCACGATATCGCCATCCTTGGTCGCGCGGCGCCCAGCGAGCTTCAGCGCGTTTTCCTTTACCCGGTCCGTGAGCGAGGGCGAATTCGCGGCATTGAACCGCAACTGAACCGCGGTGGCGACCTTGTTGACGTTCTGTCCGCCGGGACCGGCAGAGGTGATGAACTGCTCCGTCAGCTCCCACCCTTTGATGGTGATCGAACGTGTGATGATGAGGTCGTCGCTGGCCATGTCCTCATGTGCGCCCGGGCCAAGAAAAAGAAAAGATGGCGACCGCAAAAACAAAGGCCCGCGACCGTTCCGGGTCGCGGGCCTTCCGTAGCAAGAGAAGCGTGACTTATTCGGCGGCCATGGGGAGCCGGGGGGCAGCCCCCAGAACGTCGCCGCCCACATGTTCTTCGAACTTCTCGAAATTAGCGATGAACATGGAAACGAGCTTCTCGGCTTGCCGGTTATAGGCGTCGCCATCGGCCCAGGTGCGGCGCGGATCGAGGATCGTCGCGTCGACGCCGGGGACGGCGAGCGGCACTTCGAAGCCGAAATTCGGATCGGTCCGGAAGCTTGCCTCGTTGAGTGATCCGTCGAGCGCGGCAGCGAGAAGTGCACGGGTCGCGCGGATCGGCATGCGCGAGCCCGTTCCATAGGCGCCGCCGGTCCAGCCGGTGTTCACGAGCCAGCAAGACACGCCGTGGCGCGAGATCAGTTCGCGCAGCAGATTGCCGTATTCCGAAGGGTGGCGCGGCATGAAGGGCGCGCCGAAGCAGGTCGAGAACGTAGCTTCCGGTTCGGTCACGCCCTTTTCGGTGCCGGCAACCTTTGCGGTGTAGCCTGAGAGGAAGTGATACATCGCCTGCGCCGGCGTCAGCCGAGCGATGGGAGGCAGCACGCCGAAGGCATCCGCCGTCAGCATGATGATGTTCTTCGGATGCGCCGCAGTGCCCGTCGAGCTGGCATTCGGAATGAAGTGCAGCGGATAGGCGCAGCGGGTGTTCTCCGTCAGCGATCCGTCATCGAACTGAGGACGACGCTGCTCGTCGAGCACGACGTTTTCCAACACCGTGCCGAAACGCTCCGTCGTTGCATAAATCTCCGGCTCGGCTTCGCGCGAGAGGCGAATCGTCTTGGCGTAGCAGCCGCCTTCGAAATTGAAGATGCCGTTTTCGCCCCAGCCATGTTCGTCGTCACCGACGAGAACGCGGGCCGGATCGGCAGAGAGCGTCGTCTTGCCGGTGCCGGAAAGGCCGAAGAAGATCGCTGCGTCGCCGGCCGGGCCGGTATTGGCCGAGCAGTGCATCGGCATGACGCCCTTGGCAGGCAGCAGATGGTTGAGAACGGTGAAGACGGACTTCTTCATCTCGCCCGCATAGGACGTTCCACCGATCAGCACGATCCCGCGCGTCAGATCCGCGGCGATTACGGTGCCTGTGCGCGAGCCGTGGCGTGCCGGATCGGCCTGGAAGCTCGGCAGATCGATGATCGTCAGCTTCGGCTGGAAGTCGTCCAGTGTCTCAGGAGCCGGGCGGATCAGCAGGTTGCGGATGAAGAGCGAATGCCAGGCATATTCCGTGACGACGCGCGTCGGCAGCTGGTTTTCCGCATCGGCGCCGCCGACGAGATCCTGGACGAACAGATCCATATCCTTGGCATGCGCGAGAAAATCGGCGTGCAGCGCATCGAAATGATCGCGCGACATGGCCTTATTGTTGTCCCACCAGATGACGCCATCGGTGTGCTCGTCGCGGACGATGAACTTGTCCTTGGCGGAGCGGCCCGTGTGCTGACCGGTCAAGGCTCTGAGCGCACCGTGAACCGTCAGCTCGGCTTCGCCGCGCGCGACCGAGTGCTCGTAGAGAGCCGCTTCCGATAGATTGTAATGCACGCTGGCGACATCGGAAAATCCGATCGTCGCAATGTCGATGGCCTGATTGCGCCGTCCGATCTGCTTCATATGTCACCTGCTGCTGGCTTGCGGGGCGGATTGAATGGAGCCGGACCATAGTGTCAGCGCTTTGACAACGCAACACAGTGAATCAGTAATTTCGCAATAATATCAGAGTATTAATCGATTTAAAATTGCCACTCTCAGTTTAAATCGTTTGTATCGACGGTCGTTCGGTGGCCTTATAAGCGCTGCGACTCCGTCACGCGGAAACCCGCGGGTGACATGGGAGTGTGGGCGTGCCACACTTTGTTCTTACTTCATACCCATGTAGCGCGGACGGTTGGTCTGCGCGTGTGTGGCGCGCGGCGAGCCGCGGGGCGGGTGGGGCTTCGAGCAACCTGAAATCAGCCTAAGGGACGCGCCGGATGTCAACGGAGACTTTGCCAATGCAGACCATCGCGCTTGTCGATGATGACCGGAATATCTTGACCTCCGTATCGATCGCGCTCGAATCGGAAGGATACCGCGTCGAGACCTATACTGACGGGGCTTCCGCGCTGGATGGATTGCTGGCCCGGCCGCCGCAACTTGCGATCTTCGATATCAAGATGCCGCGCATGGATGGGATGGAGCTGCTGCGCCGCCTGCGCCAGAAGTCCGACATCCCCGTCATCTTTCTCACCTCCAAGGATGAGGAAATCGATGAGCTCTTCGGCTTGAAGATGGGTGCTGATGATTTCATCACCAAGCCGTTCTCCCAGAGGCTTCTGGTCGAGCGCGTCCGCGCAGTCCTGCGCCGCGCAAGCAGCCGCGAGCTCGCCGCCGCCGCAAAGCCTGGACAGGTGACCTCGAAGACACTGGAGCGCGGCTCGCTGATCATGGATCAGGAACGGCATACCTGCACGTGGAAGAACGAGCCCGTGACGCTGACCGTCACGGAGTTTCTGATCCTCCAGTCACTCGCCCAGCGCCCCGGCGTCGTGAAAAGTCGCGACGCGTTGATGGATGCCGCCTATGATGAGCAGGTCTATGTGGATGATCGCACCATCGACAGCCACATCAAGCGCTTGCGCAAGAAGTTCAAAATGGTCGATGACGGTTTCGACATGATCGAAACGCTTTACGGCGTCGGCTACCGCTTCCGCGAAACGCCTGCCTAACATCGTTGAGATCTGGGGGGCGAGGATGAAAGGCACGACGACCGGCCATGGTCGCTGAGACGCAGCAAGGCGGCACCAGACCGTCCGGAGCGACCACCAGGCCGCGCCGCGCCGCACCACGCCCGCTCAGCCTGCCCTTCACGCTGATCCGGCGCGTTTTTGGCAATATTGTTTTTTCGAGCCTCACCCGGCGTATCCTCTTTCTGAACCTCGCCGGTCTCCTCGTCCTCGTTTTTGGCATTCTTTATCTCAACCAGTTCCGCGAAGGCCTGATCGACGCGCGTGTCGAAAGTCTTCTAACACAGGGTGAAATCATCGCCGGCGCGATCGCCGGTTCGGCAACGGTCGAGACCAATTCGATCACCATCGATCCGGAAAAGCTGCTCGAATTGCAGGCCGGCGAAAGCATTGCGCCCAATTCACTGGATGAGAATCTCGATTTTCCCATCAATCCGGAGCGCGTGGCACCGGTGCTGCGACGGCTGATCTCGCCGACGCGCACCCGTGCGCGCATCTATGACGGCGAAGCCAATCTTATTCTCGACTCCCGGTATCTCTATTCGAGCGGCCAGGTGCTGCGCTACGATCTGCCGCCGGTTTCTCCCGATGAGGAAGGCTTTTTCGGCAGCATCGGCAACGCCGTGAACCGCCTGCTGCAGCAGCGCAATCTGCCGACCTACCGCGAAGAGCCGGGCGGTGACGGATCTATCTATCCCGAAGTCGTCAATGCATTGACCGGCGGGCGCGGCGCCGTGGTGCGCGTCACCGACCAGGGTGAATTGATTGTCTCCGTCGCGGTGCCGGTGCAGCGCTTCCGTGCGGTCCTCGGCGTGCTGCTTTTGTCCACGCAGGCCGGCGATATCGACAAGATCGTCCATGCCGAGCGGCTGGCGATCGTGCGCATTTTCGCGGTGGCGGCCACCGTGTCCATCGTCCTTTCCCTGCTGCTCGCCAGCACCATCGGCAATCCGCTCCGCCGTCTTTCCGCTGCAGCTGTGCGCGTCAAGCGTGGTGCCCGGGCACGCGAGGAGATCCCCGATTTTTCCGATCGGCAGGATGAGATCGGGAACCTGTCGGTCGCGCTCCGCGACATGACGAATGCCCTTTACGATCGCATGGACGCCATCGAGCGCTTCGCCGCCGATGTCAGCCACGAGCTCAAGAACCCGCTGACCTCGTTGCGGAGTGCTGTGGAGACATTGCCGCTCGCCCGCACGGAAGAAAACAAGAAACGCCTCCTGGAAATCATCCAGCACGACGTGCGCCGGTTGGATCGCCTAATCAGCGACATTTCGGATGCTTCGCGGCTGGATGCCGAACTTGCGCGCCAGGACGCGTCGCGAGTGGATCTGGTGAAGCTGTTGACCGAACTGGTCGAGCTTGCCCGCCATGCGCATGCCAATGCCAAGCAGGTCAGCATCGATCTTGCGGTCAAACTCGATCAGGCCCAGCGCAATGCGGCGATCGTTCACGGTCACGATCTGCGGCTCGGTCAGGTGGTCACGAACCTCATCGAGAATGCTCGGTCGTTCGTGCCGGATCAGGACGGGCGGATCTTGGTGACCATCGACCGCAAGGGCGACTGGTATCGGGTGACCGTGGAAGACAACGGGCCCGGCATCCAGGCAGAAGATATCGACCGGATCTTCGAGCGCTTCTATACGGACCGTCCGGCCGGTGAGGATTTCGGCCAGAATTCCGGTCTGGGATTGTCGATCAGCCGCCAGATCGTCGAAGTTCACGGCGGCTCGCTGACAGCCGAGAACATGCGTGACACTGAGGATGGTCCGATCAAGGGCGCCCGCTTCCTGATCCGCCTGCCTGCCGAACCACGTTGAGCGCAGTGGACGCCGCCCCAGTCAACGTTCATGCAACGGCTGTCGTCGTGGGAGAAGTCGGCCTGCTCATCACTGGCCCTTCAGGCTCCGGCAAGAGCGCATTGGCGCTGGCCATCATCCATGCATGTTCCTCACACGGCACATTCGCGAGGCTGGTCGCCGATGATCGGGTCTGGATCACCGTGAAATCCGGCCGCGTGATCGCGAGCGCGCCCGCACCGATCGCCGGACTGATCGAGATACGGGGAACGGGTGTCGTCCCGCTTCCGCATATTCAAAGTGCCGTCCTGCACCATGTGCTGGCGCCGCTCGGCCCGGAACGGGTGCCGGAAGAGGCCCGAATGACCTTCCAGGATGGCGTCTCGCTCCCGATCCTTCCTCTCAGATACGGCGAGCCGGCCGTTGCGATTGCAACCCTTGCGACATCTTTGGGCATATTTGGGTCGCAACCGGTAACGATTCAGCCATTCGACCGTCTTATGTGACTTTTTTGCGCTTGCACTCGCGCCGTCGCTCGACAAGATTTGCGCCGACGCTCCGGGGCATGTGATGCGTGCCGCGATAATGAAAGAATGACGGGAGCCCACATTTGATGATCGGTTTGGTGCTTGTCACCCACGGCAAGCTTGCGGAAGAGTTCAAGCATGCGCTCGAGCATGTTGTCGGCCCGCAAGCGTCGGTGGAGACCGTCTGTATCGGTCCTGACGACGATATGGATCAGCGCCGCCTCGATATCGTCGACGCCGTCGGTCGAGCCGACAATGGGTCGGGCGTCATCATTTTGACCGACATGTTCGGCGGAACGCCTTCAAATCTCTCGATTTCGGTCATGGATGGCGGACGGATCGAAGTCATCGCCGGGGTCAATTTGCCGATGCTGATCAAGCTTGCCGGCGTTCGGGTGGACGGTAACATGGAACGGGCGCTCGAAGAGGCGCAGGATGCGGGCCGGAAATACATCAATGTCGCGAGCCGAATCCTCAGTGGCAAATGATATAAGCACCATCGACCAGCCGTTGACGCGAACGCTGTCGATCGTGAACAAGCGCGGCCTGCATGCGCGCGCCTCCGCAAAATTCGTCCAGACCGTGGAGCGTTTCGACGCAGAGATCGTCGTCAGCAAAGACGGCGTCAGCGTCGGTGGCAGCTCGATCATGGGCCTGATGATGCTGGCGGCAAGCCCCGGCTGTCACATTGCAGTTGAAGCCAGCGGCCCCGAAGCCGCGCAGGCTCTGGAAGCTCTGGCGGATCTCGTCGCGGACCGCTTCGGCGAAGAGTGCTGATCTATTTTCAGCGCATAACGACATAAAGAAATCTTTATATGTGAGTTGATGGGAGCGCCGATCCCTGATATGGGGCGCCCATGATGCCATTTTGCCGTCACTAGGCTCACGCATGCGAGCCTTCGACGCGCTTTCGGAGATGACGATGAGCACAGCCATCAAGACGCAGTCAGCCCAGGGTGACGATTTCCTCGTCGCCGACATGTCGCTTGCAGCCTACGGCCGCAAGGAAATCACCATTGCCGAAACCGAGATGCCGGGCCTGATGGCCTGCCGCGAGGAGTTTGGCGAGAGCAAGCCTTTGAAGGGCGCCCGCATTACGGGCTCGCTTCACATGACGATCCAGACTGCGGTGCTGATCGAGACGCTCACGGCTCTCGGCGCCGAAGTCCGTTGGGCATCGTGCAACATCTTCTCGACGCAGGATCATGCAGCAGCGGCGATCGCCGCAACCGGCGTTCCGGTCTTCGCCGTCAAGGGTGAGACGCTCGAAGAATACTGGAACTATACCGACCGCATCTTCCAGTGGACCGATGGCGGCACCTCCAACATGATCCTCGACGATGGCGGCGATGCGACCATGTACATCCTGCTCGGCGCCCGCGCTGAAGCCGGCGAGGACGTGCTGTCGAACCCGGGTTCGGAAGAAGAAGAAATCCTGTTCGCGCAGATCAAGAAGCGCCTCGCCGCAACGCCGGGCTTCTTTGCCCGCCAGCGCGACGCCATCAAGGGCGTGACCGAAGAGACCACCACCGGCGTGAACCGCCTCTACCAGCTGCAGAAGAAGGGCCTGCTGCCCTTCCCCGCGATCAACGTCAACGACAGCGTTACCAAGTCGAAATTCGACAACAAGTACGGCTGCAAGGAATCGCTGGTCGACGGCATCCGCCGCGCCACCGACGTCATGATGGCCGGCAAGGTCGCCGTCGTCTGCGGCTATGGCGATGTGGGCAAAGGCTCGGCTGCCTCGCTGAAGGGCGCCGGCGCTCGCGTCAAGGTCACGGAAGTCGACCCGATCTGCGCGCTGCAGGCTGCCATGGACGGTTTCGAGGTCGTCACGCTCGAGGATGTCGCCTCGACGGCCGACATCTTCATCACGACCACCGGCAACAAGGACGTCATTCGCCTCGAGCATATGCGCGAGATGAAGGACATGGCGATCGTCGGCAATATCGGCCATTTCGACAACGAAATTCAGGTCACCGCGCTCAAGAACTTCAAGTGGGACAACATCAAGCCCCAGGTCGACATGATCGAGTTCCCGGGCGGCAAGCGGATGATCCTCTTGTCGGAAGGCCGACTGCTCAACCTCGGCAACGCGACGGGTCACCCGTCCTTCGTCATGTCGGCCTCGTTCACCAACCAGGTCCTGGCACAGATCGAACTCTACGCGCGTGGCGAGCAGTATCAGAACGAAGTCTACGTTCTGCCCAAGCACCTCGACGAGAAGGTCGCCAAGCTCCATCTCGCCAAGCTCGGCGCGACGCTTTCGGAGCTGTCTTCCGAGCAGGCCGACTATATCGGCGTGTCGCAGACCGGCCCGTTCAAGCCGGAACACTACCGCTACTGATCCTCAGTCTCCCGACCTGAGCCGATCCAGGCCGCGCCTTTCAAAGGGCGCGGCCTTACTTTTTGGTGCTCCGGCCTTTTCGGCGATTCAGCGAAAAGGTACCCTTAACCATACGATTCGCGCGCGCTTCATGGGGACAACTGGGGCGCCGCGACGGGTCCCGCGTGATGGGGCTCTTTCATTTCAGTGGAAGGCCGGTCCACCGGGCTGCGGAGAGGACGACGAATGTCGGGGTCTGACGGGACACAAAGTGCGCCTGACGATGGGTGTGCGGATGACGGAACACGACCGGCCGCATCGCGCGGAAACTTGCGCAAACCGATCTGGACAAGCTCTTTCGCCGGCAGCTCCGCATTGATCGTGGCGCCGGATCTGGCGTTTGCGGCGGAAGCGATCCCGCTCCCCTTCGGTTGGGCGCTGTCATCCATCGATGTCGTCGGTGGCGCAACGGTCATCGGCGCGGTTTCTGCCGCGCTTCTGTCTGCCATCTGGCTCATCCGCGAAAAGGCAAAGATCGAAGCCGAGAATGTCGAGCTGAAGGTCCGGCTCGGCGATGCCACGACGCAGATCGACCGCTACGACGCGCTGATCGTCGACAAGGATCGCCGGATTATCGTCTGGGACGGCGACGACAATTCCGCCGTGCTTCTTGGAGACCTGCCGACCGAGGCTGGCGCGCCTGAAACCCGTGCCGCCTTCCTCGCCTTCGGGCGCTGGCTGGAGGCGAAGTCCGCCGCATCGCTTGAAAACGCGGTCGATCTCTTACGCGCTCGCGGCGAGACCTTCGACGTGGTGATCGAGACGCAGCGCGGTCAGCTGCTCGAGGCGCAAGGCCGCGTTTCCGGCGGCCGCGCCTTCGTGCGGTTCCTCGCACTGGGCGACCTGCGTGCTGAACTCGCATCGCTGAAGGCCGAGCGTGACCGGTTGGCCACGACGATGGAAACGATCCAGAACGTGCTGGATGCCATCGACCAGCCCTTCTGGGTCCGCCAGGCCGATGGCCGGCTATTGTGGGTCAACAGTGCCTACGCACATGCTGTCGAAGCCGTGGACGGCGAAGACGCGGTGCGCCGCGAACTCGAATTGATCGGCACGCACCAGCGTGAACGCATCCGCATGGCAGCCACGCCCGATCGGCCATTCGCCGACAAATTGTCGACGGTGGTGCGCGGCAATCGGACGATCTACGACGTCCTGGAAGCGCGCTCGACCATGGGCGTGGCCGGTATGGCAAGCGACATCAGCGATGTCGAGGCCGTGCGCGAAGAACTTGCCCGCACACTCCGCAGCCATTCCGAGACGCTTGACCATCTGGCGACGGCCGTTGCGATCTTCGATCGCGAACAGCGCCTGCAGTTCTACAACCAGGCGTTCCAGAAGCTGTTCGGGCTCGAAACGCCCTTCCTGGAGACGCGGCCGGGCAACGCGGAATTCCTGGAGCGCCTGCGGGTCGACGGGAAGTTGCCGGAGCAGCACTCCTGGCGCGACTGGAAGGACCAGATGCTCGCCGTCTATCAGAGCGTCGAGCCGCAGCAGAACTTCTGGTATCTGCCCGATGGCCGCACGCTGAATGTGTTCGCGACGGCGCACCCACAGGGCGGCGCCACCTGGGTCTTCGAAAATCTCACCGAGCAGGTCGATCTGGAGCAGCGCTACAACACGCTGGTGAAGGTGCAGGGCGAGACCATCGATCATCTTGCCGAAGCGGTCTGCGTGTTCGGTGCCGATGGCCGGCTAAAGCTGTCGAACCCGGCCTTCCGCGTCCTCTGGGGCATCGGCGAGGCCGAGGCGCAGCCCGGCACGCATATCAGCACCATCACGCGCGTTTGTGAGCCGGCTTATCCTGAAGACGATGGCTGGCGCAATTTCTCGGCCATCATCACGAGTCTCGATGAGGAGCGCCGCAGCTATTCCGGCCGCTTCGATCTCAAGACAGGCCTGATCCTCGATTACGCCGTCGTGCCGCTGCCTAATGCGCAGACCATGCTCACCTTCGTCAACGTGACGGACGGTGCGCGCGTCGAAAAGGCGTTGACCGAGAAGAACGACGCGCTGCGCAAGGCGGACGCGCTGAAAAACGACTTCGTCAAGCACGTCTCCTATGAGTTGCGCACGCCGCTCACCAACATCATCGGTTTTGCCGACCTCCTGCGCACGGAGACCACCGGGCCGCTCAATCCGAAGCAGGCCGAGTATGTCGAGCATATCGCGACGTCCTCCTCCGTGCTTTTGATGATCGTCAACGACATCCTGGATCTCGCCACGGTCGATGCCGGCATCATGACGCTGGAGCGCAGCGAGATCGATATCGCCGAACTTCTCGACGAAGCGGCGAGCCTGATGAGCGATCGCCTGAAGGAAGGCGATCTGACGCTCGCCGTCGACGCCCCTGCCCATCCGGGGACCTTCGTCGCCGATCGGCAGAGGGTTCGCCAGATCCTCTCCAAGCTCCTGAGCAACGCCGCGAATTTTGCACCGGAGGGATCGCAGATCCAGTTGCGTTGCCGCCGAGAGGCTGGCGATATCGTTTTCTCGGTGTCCGACCAGGGCCCCGGCATCCCCACGCACATGCTGCAGACGATCTTTTCGCGGTTCGAAAGCCACGGCTCGGGCGGTCGCCGTCGTGGCGCCGGCCTCGGTCTCTCCATCGTCGACAGCTTCGTCAGCCTGCATGACGGCCGCGTCGAGGTGGACAGCGTCGAAGGGCGCGGCACGACGATCATCTGCCGCCTGCCCGCCGGAAGCCGGCTCGAAACCGTGGCAGCGGAATAGAGAAGCAGGCGCATGGGCGAAAGGCTCCTTCATCTCGCCGATCAACGGGCGACCGAACGGCTCGCCGAAGACATCGCGGTCATGTTGCGAGCCGGCGACGTGCTTGCGCTATCGGGCGAACTGGGCGCCGGCAAATCCACCTTCGCGCGCGCCTTGATCCGTGCGGTTGCCGACGATCCTGATCTCGACGTGCCGAGCCCGACCTTTACGCTCGTTCAATCCTACGAGTTGCGACTGCCGATCGCGCATTTCGATCTTTATCGGATCACGGACCCCGATGAACTCGCAGAGCTCGGCTTCGACGAAGCCGTCGCGAACGGCGTCGTGCTGGTCGAGTGGCCAGAGCGCGCCGGCGATATGCTTCCGGAAGCAATGATCCACCTGACGATCACCGAAGGTGAAACGGCCGACGCGCGAACGGTGCACATTCGGGCTCCCGACCAGACTATCGCGCGGATCGATCGGACGCTGGCGGCGCGGGTCTTCCTCGATGCATCGGGCTTTGAAGGGGTTCAGCGACGCTTCCTGCTTGGAGACGCCTCAAGCCGGGCCTATGAACGCCTGGTCGCCAATGGCGCCTCACCAATCATTCTGATGAACGCCCCCGCTCAGCCCGATGGACCCATCATCCGCGATGGCAAGCCCTATTCGCGCATCGCGCATCTCGCCGAGGACGTTCGACCCTTTGTCGCTATGGCAAAATGGCTGAAGGGCGAAGGTTTCAGCGCCCCCAAGATCCGCGCCGAAGACTTGGAGCAGGGTTTCCTCATCGTCGAGAACCTTGGATCGGACGGTTTGCTGGACCCATCGGGCGCCCCGATCGAGGAACGCTACACTGCCGCCGTCGAGGCCCTTGCGCAGCTGCACGTCACGCCCGTTCCCGGTGCCTTGCCCGTCGGCAGCGAGACATACCATTTGCCGGCTTATGATCTTGGCGCGATGCAGATTGAAGTCGAGCTTCTGGTGGACTGGTATCTTGCGCATGAGCGCGGAACGCCGCCTTCTGCCACCGAGCGGGAGGACTACATCACCCTCTGGCGCCAAGCGATCGCCTCGCTGGAGGGCAGCGAAGCTCATGTCGTCCTGCGCGACTACCATTCGCCCAACCTGATCTGGCGCGCGGACCGCGACGGCATCGACAGGCTTGGCATCATCGATTTTCAGGACGCGATGCTAGGACCGACGGCTTACGATGTGGCGTCGATCGTGCAGGATGCCCGCGTCACGATCGACAAGCCGATGGCGGATCGGCTGGTCGCTGCCTATGTCGCGGCGCGGCACGGCCTGGGACCATTCGATGAGCCCGCATTCCGCAGGGCGCTTGCCCTGATGCAGGCGCAGCGCGGCTCGAAGATCCTTGGCATTTTCGTCCGTCTCAAGCAGCGGGACGGCAAGCCGGGCTATCTTCGCCATCTGCCACGCATGCGCAGCTATGTGGCCGAAGCGCTGCGCCACCCCGATCTGGCGGCACTGCGGTCGTGGTACGAGACCGCCGGCGTTTTCGGTTCAGGTGCAGGCGATGACCGACAGGCTTGAAAAGCGCGCGATGATCCTGGCCGCGGGGCTCGGCACGCGCCTGCGTCCTCTGACACTGAGCACGCCGAAGCCGCTCGTGCCTGTCGCAGGGCGGCCGATGATCGACTATCTCATCGATCTCCTCAAGGCCGATGGCGTCGACCAGGTCGTCGTCAACGTCCACCATCTCGCGGATCAGATGGAAGCGCATCTTGCGCCACTCACGCCTTTGGTGACGATTTCGGACGAGCGAGACCACCTGATGGATTCCGGTGGCGGCGTGGTGAAGGCTGCCCATCTCCTGGGCGAAGCGCCGGTTCTTCTTCTCAATGCCGACAGTTTCTGGCTCGAGCCGAGCGATGCGGGCGACACCAACATCGCCCGTCTCTGGTCCGCGTTCCATACAGACACGATGGACATGCTGATGCTTTTGGCCGAACCGAGGCAGAGCACCGGTCACGAAAAGGCCGGCGGCGATTTCGTTATGCAGGCCGATGGCCGGCTGTCCCGTTACCGCGAGGGGCTGGCCGATCCGCTGATCTATTGCGGCGCAATGATCCTGCATCCGCGATTGCTAGGTGATGCTCCGCGCGAACCTTTCTCGTTGAACCGGTTTTTCGACGCGGCGATCGCAGCGGGCCGGCTGCATGGAATCCGGCTTAGGGGTCACTGGTTGACGGTGGGCACACCCGAAGCGATCGGCGCGGCCGAAGCCGTCATTGCGGATTTTTCCGCCACGCGCTGATATGGCTGCAACCATGCAGAAGCGTCTCTTCACGATTCCCCCCGGTGCGCCGTTCCTGCGCATCCTCGCCGAGAGCCTCTGTGCGGGCGATCTCGTGCCGGGTTTCCGCTATGATCCGACCGATCCGCTGTCGCTTTCGCGCGCAACGATTTACCTGCCCACACGACGCGCCGTGCGGTCCTTGCGTTCCGAATTCGTCGACGTCGTCGGAACGGGCAGCGCCATCCTGCCAACCCTGAAGGCGCTCGGCGAGCTGGATGAGGATGGCGGCTTCTTCGATGCGGAGATGCCCGCGACACTCGATCTGGCGCCGCCGATCGGCTCCGTCGAGGCGGTGTTGGAGCTTGCAAGCCTCGTCGAGCGCTGGAAGGCGGCGCTGCCAGCGGCACTCGGCGACGGCCGCTTCGACTCGCTGGTCGTGCCGGCGACGCCCGCCGATGCGGTTTGGTTGGCGCGCGATCTGCGCGATCTCATCGATGCAATGGGCACGCATGGCGGAGATTGGGCGGCGCTCGATGCGCTGGAAGCGGCGGATTTCGGCACCTGGTGGCAGCTCACGCTCGAATTCATGAAGATCGCCCGCAGCTTCTGGCCGGCGCGGCTTGAAGAACTCAGCCGTTCCGATCCGGCGCAGCATCGAAACGGAGCGATGTCGGCCGAAATCGCGCGCATGCTTGCCAATCCGCCGGACGGGCCCGTCATCGTTGCCGGGTCGACAGGCTCGATCCCGGCGACGGCAGACCTCATTGCCGCGGTTGCGACGCTGGAGCAGGGCGCCGTCATCTTTCCGGGCCTCGATCTCGGCATCACCGAAGACATCTGGCCGCTGGTCGGCGGAAAGGCCGGGCTGTTGTCCGACCCGGCTGTCGCAGCCCATCCGCAATTCGGCCTCAGCCGCCTCCTCGACCGGCTCGACGCTGCGCGTGAGATGGTGACGCCGCTCGGCGATACATCGTACACGATCGCCGCGCGGAACCGACTGGTTTCGACAGCGCTGCTGCCCGCACAGGCCACCGATCACTGGCACGGGGTTGGCGCATTCGATCCTGCCGCCTTCGAAGGGGTGACGGTCATCGAAGCAGGCGGCGAGCGCGAGGAAGCAACGGCTCTCGCCGTCGCCATGCGGCTCGCGGCAGAAAATCCGAAACAGCGCGTGGCGCTGGTTACCCCGGATCGCAATCTCGCCCGCCGCGTGTCGATCGAGCTTCGCCGTTTCGGTATCGAAGCGAACGATTCCGGCGGCTTGCCGCTGTCCTCGACGCCCCAGGGCACGTTGCTGCGGCTCTTGCTCGATACCGTCATGGAACCGGAAGATCCGGTGGCGCTGACGGCACTGCTCGGCCATCCGCTGGCCCGCTTCGGCATGAAGCCGGACGAAAAGCGCCGGGCAGCCAGCATCTTTGAGCGCATCGCCCTTCGCGGCACGCTCGGCGATGTCGATGTCACCGCGTTGACCGCGCTGCTGGATGCTGAGGCTGCAACCCGGTCGGAGCGCCGACACCAGCCTGCCTGGCGACGTCGCATCTCCGATGAGGACATCGCGGCCGCCCGCGTGATGACGCTGCGCGTGGAAGCCGCGGTGGCGCCCCTCGCCGGCCGCTTCGCACGCTTCTTGACCAGCCGCCGCGCCGATGCCGCCCCTGGACGGCTGACGATTGCGCAATGGGCGGAGTTGACCGCGCGGGTGCTGGAAGGCGTCGCTGCCGATGATCGGGGCGAACTCGGCAATCTCTGGGGCGGCGAGGCGGGTAGCAAACTGGGGGGACTTTTTGCCGATCTCATCGCGGCGCGTGCGGAAATCTCCGCGGGCGGCACCGACTGGGCCGATATCGCAGCCGCGTTCCTGGCCGGCGAGATCGTGAAGCCGGATGTGACGGCTCACCCGCGCATCTTCATCTGGGGCGCGCTCGAGGCGCGGCTGCAGGATGTCGACACGCTGTTGCTCGCTGGCTTGAACGAAGGCTCCTGGCCACAGCGGCCCGGCCAGGATCCGTTTCTGTCGCGACCGATGAAGGCGTTGATCGGGCTCGAGCCGCCCGAACGCAGGATCGGTCTTGCTGCCCATGATTTCCAGATGGCGCTCGGCGCAGAACATGTCGTGCTCAGCCGCTCCACCCGTTCCGGCGGCGCACCGACCGTCGCATCACGCTGGCTGCAACGGCTGCTCGCGGTCGCGGGTGAGGCGGAGGCAGCTGCGATGCGCCTGCGAGGCGCGGAGATCCTTGCGCAGGCAGCGCTTCTGGACCGCCGCGAGCCCGTGCCGCAGGCATCGCGGCCTGAGCCGCGTCCGCCTGTCGAAGCCCAGCCTAAGCGCTACTCTTTTAGCGAGGTGAAGACGCTGCGGCGCGATCCCTACGCGATCTATGCCCGCAAGGTGCTGCGTCTCGACCCCTTGGCCGAACTCATTCGCGATCCGGGCGTGGCGGAGCGGGGAACGCTCTATCACGAGATTCTGGAAACCTTCATTAGCCGCTGCCCCGACATCGATCATCCCGATGCCGATCTGCTGCTGGAAAGCATTGCCGATGAGTGCTTCGCCGCCCAGCGGCTGCCGCATCATGTCAAGGTGCTGTGGCGCCCGCGCTTCGATCACGTGGCGCGCCACTGGCTCGAATGGGAGCGGCAGCGAAACGGAGAGATTGCTGAGCGCCATACGGAGCTGCACGCGGAGATCCCGGTTCGGCAAACCGGCGTGCTTTTGTCGGGCATCGCCGACCGCGTGGATCTGCGCGACGATGGCACCGTCGACATCATCGACTTCAAGTCGGGCACTGAGCCGTCACGCAAACAGGCGCGGAGTCTTCTAGACCCCCAATTGCCGCTGGAAGCCGCAGCGCTTCTCGATGGCGGCTTCAAGCGCGTCGGCCCACGAACACCGAACTCTCTGAAATATGTGCGCCTCAAGCCTTCCGATCGATTGCTGGTCGATGAACTGGAGGGCAAGGATCGCCGCGGCGCCAATTCCGCCGATGACGGCACTCATATGAGCGCGGCCGATCTCGGCATGCAGTCGCTCGATCGATTAGCCGGCTTCATAGCTGTGCTCCAAACCGGCAGGCGTGGCTTCGCTTCACGCATCATTCCGGCCAAGGCGCGCGACTACGGAGGCGAGTACGACCATCTCGCGCGTGTCGCCGAGTGGGCCAATGGCGACGCGGACGACGACGAGGGAGGTGAGGCATGAGCGAGCCGGAAACCCTCTACGATCTCCATTGGACTTCGCGGCAGCAGGCGCGCGCCTCCAATCCGCGCGCGTCCGCCTGGGTGGCCGCCAATGCGGGCTCGGGCAAGACGCATGTGCTGGCCGAGCGCGTGATCCGGCTGCTTCTCGCCGGCGCCCGCCCCTCGGGCATCCTGTGCCTCACCTACACCAAGGCTGCGGCGGCCGAGATGTCGAACCGCGTCTTCTCCCGCCTGTCGAAATGGACGTCCTTATCCGACGAAGCGTTGGCAACGGAGTTGCACAAGCTGGAAGGGCAGATGCCCGATGCGATCAAGCTCGGCGCGGCACGCCGTCTCTTTGCAAGAGCGCTTGAGACTCCTGGCGGCCTGAAAATCCAGACCATCCACGCATTTTGCGAGGCGCTGCTGCACCAGTTTCCGCTGGAAGCCAACGTTGCCGCGCATTTCGAGGTGATGGATGACGGCGAATCCGCCACGCTTCTTGCCGAGGCCCGCCGCTCGCTCCTGAGCGCAACGACGATCGAAACCGAGGCGGATCTCGCCGCTGCCTTCCAGCGCATCCTGGAAGCCGTCGGCGAGTTCGGGCTGGATGAATTGCTGGACAGCCTGATCCGCCAGCGAACGCTGGTCGGCCGCTTCCACGATGCGGCCCGTGCCGGCGCGGGCATCGACACGGAACTGCACAGGCGAACCGGGATCGATCCGCACGAGACGGAAGAGGCGATCGCGGGGCACGCCTGGCCGATGGAAGCCTTTCCCGCCCATCTGCTCGATCTGTTCGACAGCGTTGCCCGGTCGGCCAAGGCCGCTTCGCCGAAGAAGTTCGTCGAGAATTTGAAGTCCGCATCATTGCTGGCGCCTACCGAGCGTTATGCGGCGCTGGTTCAGTGTTTCCTGACCAAGGACGGCTCGCCGCGCTCCACCCGCAATATCGCGAGCGCGGACATTGCCGCCGCAATTCCCGACATCGAAGAGCGGCTGGCGTCCGCCGCAGCGCAGGTCTTGGCGGTGAAGGATCGCCTCGCCCTTTGGCGCATGCTCGAATTGACCAAGGCTGCGCATGTTCTGGCCGCGCGTCTGCTCTCGGACTACGAGCGGCTGAAGCGCCAGCGCGGCCGGCTGGATTTCGACGATCTGGTCGAGCGCGCGACCGCGCTTCTCAGCGAAAAGGGCGCAAGCGCCTGGGTGCATTACAAGCTGGATCAGGGCATCGATCATATTCTGGTGGACGAGGCGCAAGACACGAGCCCTCGGCAGTGGGCGATCGTCGGGCGCTTGGCCGAGGAATTCTTTGCCGGCGAAGAACAGCAGCGGGTCCCGCGCACCCTCTTTGCCGTGGGTGACGAGAAACAGTCGATCTATTCCTTCCAGGGCGCGCGGCCGGAGCGGTTCCGTGAAGAGGGGCGGCATGCGGCAAGCAAAGCCACGGCGTCGGCCCGGCAGTTCGAGACCGTGGCGCTGCGTCAGTCATTCCGTTCCACTGCGGATGTTCTGGATGCGGTGGATGCTGTTTTCGCCGAAGCCGATCACAAGCGCGGGCTCGGCGCCGACGACGAGTTGATCAAGCACAGCACGGCGCGGGGCGGTGATATCGGACGGGTCGATCTCTGGGAGATGATCGGCAAGGAAAAGCGCCTCGACGACAAGGACTGGACCGCACCGTTCGACGACACGCCTGAAAGCGACCCGAAGGCGCAACTCGCACGCCGTGTCGCTGGCACGATCCGCCAGTGGGTTGGGCACGAAACGATCATGACCAAGAAGGGGCGGCGCCCCATCGCTGCGGGTGACATCCTTGTTCTGGTCCGCAAGCGTGACGGCTTCGTCAACGCACTGTCGCGGGAGCTGAAGAAGAGCCCGACAGTGCCGATCGCCGGTGCGGATCGGTTGAAGCTCGCCGATCATATCGCGGTGAAGGATCTGGTCGCGCTCGGGCGTGCGATCGTTTTGCCGGACGACGATCTCGCCCTTGCGGCAGCGCTGAAATCGCCGCTTTTCGGCCTATCGGAAGACGATCTGTTTGCGCTTTGCCACGCGCGCCCCGGCAACCATGGTGTTTTCGATGCCTTGCGCGAGCACGCCGATCGGCATGTAGCGCCGTTCGATCGCGCATTTGCGCGGCTGGACCATTGGCGGCAGACCGCGCGCGACCTGTCGGTACATGATTTCTACGCGGAATTGCTCGGGCCCGGCGGTGTGCGGGCGGATTTCCTGGCGCGGCTCGGCCACGAAGCAGCGGATCTGCTGGATGAATTCCTGTCCTTTGCGCTGGACCATGAACGCACCGGCCTGCCCGGCCTCGAGGCTTTTCTTGCCGTGCTGGAGGCTCAGTCGCCGGAGATCAAGCGGGAGATGGAGCAGGGACGCGACGAAGTGCGCGTGATGACCGTGCACGCCTCCAAGGGTCTCGAAGCGCCGATCGTATTTCTGGTCGATTCCGGCGGTGCAGCGGTACAGGCAACGCATGTCCCGAAACTGCGCGAAATGGTGGGCGAGGGGCCGCAGCCGATCCTCTGGGTGCCCGGCAAGGACTACGAGAACAGCGTGACGCGGGCGATCAGGCAGTCGCTCGAAGCCTCCGCAGAAGAAGAATATCGCCGCCTGCTCTATGTCGGGCTGACCCGTGCCGCCGACCGTCTGGTCGTGTGCGGCTATCACGGCATCAACGCGCCAAGCGGGGCGCACTGGCATTCAATGGTCGCGAGCGCGCTATCCAAGAGCGAGAAGGCGCGACAGATCGAATTCTCGGCCGGCGATCAGCAGTGGGCCGGGTTGAGTTTCGGCGGCGAATCGGAGCCGACGACCGGTAAGGAAGCCGAGGCATCGTCCGCGCCGAACGCCTTGAGCGACTTGCCTCTGGTGCTACAGCGGCCCCTACCGCCGCCCGCACGCCCGCCGCGACCGCTCGTCCCATCCGGTGCCAGCGCCATCATCGACGGCGCCAACGAGGGCGGCTCCGTGCGATCGCCGCTCTTCGATCGGTCGGAAAGCTCCGGAAAAGGGGCAGCCGAAGGACTTGAGCGTGGTCGAATGATGCACCGCATGCTGCAGATGCTGCCGGCGATCCAGGCGGAAGACCGCGAAGCCGCAGCCTATCGCTATATCGAGCGTGCCGCGCCGCACATGGACGAGGATGCCGCGAGCGCGCTTGCAGCCGAGGCGCTTTCGATCCTGGATGATCCGCAATTCGCCGAGGTATTCGCGCCGGGCAGCAGGGCCGAGGTCTCCGTCATGGGAACCGTGCGCCTGAGTGGGCGCGGTCACGTCGTATCCGGTCGGCTCGACCGTATGGTGGTGCTTCCCGATCGGGTTTTGATCGTCGACTACAAGACCAACAGGCCGGCAATCGCGCGCCTTGAGGATGTGTCTTTCGCTCATCGCGCGCAGATGGCGCTCTATCGCGACCTGATCGCGCCGCTTTATCCCGGCCGGCACATCTCCGCCGCGTTGGTGTATACCCAGGCGCCGTCCATCATCGCCCTTCCAACCGGCGTGCTTGAAGCGGCGATTGCCGAACTCACGACAAAATGAGATACCGCACGTTGAAAGCTCGGGCGCTGATGCGCACATTGAGCTCAACGAAAACGCGATGAAGGAGTGCCTTGATGGCAACCGTCACAGTCGACAAGACGAATTTCCAGGCCGAGGTTCTCGACAGCGCAGAGCCGGTCGTGGTCGATTTCTGGGCTGAATGGTGCGGCCCCTGCAAGATGATTGCCCCGAGCCTGGAAGAGATTTCCAATGAGATGGCCGGCCGCGTGAAGGTCGCCAAGCTGAACATCGACGACAATCCGGAACTGGCAGCCCAATACGGCGTGCGCTCGATCCCGACGCTCGCCATGTTCAAGGGCGGCGAAGTTGCCGACATCAAGGTTGGCGCATCGCCGAAGACGGCCCTGTCATCCTGGATTTCCGGCGCTGTTTCCTGATCTCAGGAATAGTCGAGACTTCGATGCCCGGTTCGAAAGAGCCGGGCATTTTTCGTTTCGTCAGTCCGGAAGCGTGCCGTTGAGCTCCAGCGCCTCGCCGACAAGATAGAGCGAGCCGCCGATCAGCACGCGCGGCGCGATATCTCCACCTGCGAGGCCACCGATACGGTCGAGCGCATCGACGATGTCAGAAACCGGCTCTGCCGTAAGGCCCGCATCGATGGCGTCGTCGGCGAGCACCAGCGGATCGAGGCCCGCATCGGAGTTTGCGATGGCAACGGTGAAGACCGACTTCACCAAACCCTTGAACGCACTGAAATAGCCGATCGGATCTTTTGTCGAGAGCATGCCGACGACGAGATACAATGGCTGAGGGTTGCGCTCTTCCAGCGTTGCGAAGGCTTCGGCGATCACCTGGCCGGCGCCGGGATTATGCCCGCCATCCAGCCAAAGCTCGCTGCCCTTCGGAAGTGAGTCCAGCAGATGGCCCTCGGTCAGCCGCTGCATGCGCCCGGCCCATTTGACGCCTGTCAGCCCTTTTTCGATTGCATCATTGTCAATGGCGAAACCTGCGGCCTTCACCGCGCGAATGGCAGCGCCTGCATTGGCATATTGATGCCGGCCGACGAGCCGCGGCAGCGGCAGGTCGACGAGACCGAATTCATCCTGGTAGACGAGCCGGCCATGCTCTTCATGGGCAAAGAACTCCTGCCCGAAAATCGTGGTCGGGCAGCCTTGCCGCTCGGCAATCGCGACGAGCGTCTCGCGTGCCGCATCCTCTTCCTGATGGCCGATGACGACGGCGCAGCCGCGCTTCATGATGCCCGCCTTTTCCGCGGCAATCAGTTCCACGCGGTCGCCGAGATAGGCCTGATGGTCGAGCGAGATCGGCATGATCAGCGAAACGGCGGGCTTGGCGATCACATTCGTCGCATCGAATCGGCCACCGAGACCAACCTCGATAATCGCCACATCGGCCGGATGTTCGGAGAAGAGAACGAAGGTCACGGCCGTGAGGATCTCAAATACCGTGATCGTCGCGCCGCCATTGGCTTCGGCAACGCGGCGCACCGCATCGGCGAGAACGGCGTCATCGACCAGCGCGCCGGGTTCGCCGTCCTGCCCGGCCATGCGGTAGCGCTCGTGCCAGCGCACGAGATGCGGCGATGTGTGGACGTGAACGCGAAGCCCGGCGGCTTCGAGGATCGCGCGGCAGAAGGCCGATGCCGAGCCCTTGCCGTTGGTGCCGGCGATGTGGATGACCGGGGGCAGCCTGTCTTGCGGGTTGCCGAGCTTGTCGAGCAACGCGCGAATGCGGTCGAGCGACAGATCGAAGCCCTTGGGATGAAGGCTGAGAAGCTTGTCGATTTCCTGGGCTGCGGTCTCAGCCGGTGCCGTCGTCATGAATGCACTCCTCGGGCGTCCGGCGGGCGGCTCAGTTCGCCGCCGGCGTGGCCTCACGGCGCGCGTCGACCAAGGGGGGCTTCGCCCGTGTACCGGGATCATCCAGGATCTGCACGATCGGGTCGCTGCCGCCGGTGCCGTTGAGCGTGATGCCGTTACCGGTCGCCGAGGCCTGCGGCTTTTCGAGCGCCGGCTGATTGAGCATCATGCGCAAGAGCCGTCCAACCGTCGACGGAATGTCGTGGCGGTGGGTAACCATGTCGACCATGCCGTGTTCGAGCAGGTACTCCGAAGTCTGGAAGCCTTCCGGCAGCTGCTCGCGAATGGTCTGCAGAATGACGCGGCGGCCGGCGAAACCGATCTCGGCGCCCGGCTCGGCAAGATGCACGTCGCCGAGCATGGCGTAGGAGGCCGAAACGCCACCCGTCGTCGGATTCGTGAGAACGACGATGTAGGGAAGGCCTGCCTCTTTCAGCATTTCGACAGCAACGGTCGTGCGGGGCAGCTGCATCAGCGACAGGATGCCTTCCTGCATGCGGGCGCCGCCGGAGGCCGGGAACATTACCAGCGGGCAGTGGCGCTTCACGGCCGTTTCGAAGGCGGCGATGATCGCTTCGCCGGCCGCGACGCCAAGCGAGCCTGCGATGAAATTGAAATCGTGGACGCAGGCGACGGTCTCGATACCGCTGACCTTGCCGATGCCGGCAACGATCGCGTCGTCGAGCTCGGTCTTCGCCCGGTGCTCGCGCAGCCGGTCGACATACTTCTTCGTGTCGCGGAATTTGAGTGGGTCCTGCGGCACCTTCGGCGCCGGAATAAGCTCATACGCGCCATCGTCGAAGAAATAGCCGAGCCTGGCCTTGGCCGATATCTTCATGTGGTATCCCGAGGAGGGGATGACCCACTGATTGCTCTCGAGATCCTTGTGAAAGACCATCTCACCGGTTTCCGGACACTTGATCCAGAGGTTCTCGGCGACCTCTCGGCGACCGAACATGGAGTTGATCTTCGGCCGGACGTAGTTGGTGATCCAGTTCAAGCGAATGGCTCCTGAAGTCTAGAGCGTTTCCAGGTGAAGTGGATACCGGTTCACCGTCGGAAACGCGACAAATTACTCGAAGTCGCTTCCGATATGGGAAGCCTATTCGGCCGCGTCCAGACGCGCGGTGCGCACGCCGGTCGAGAGACCGCGCACCAGCGTGGCGACGCTCTCGACGGTGTCTGCGCTTGCGCGACCTTGCGCGTCCAATGTGTTCGCAATCTGGTTGACGATCGCCGTGCCGACGACGACGCCGTCGGCCGCCATGCCAATCCGGCGCGCATGCTCGGCCGTCTTCACGCCGAAGCCGACGCAGACAGGCAGATCCGTGTGCTGTTTGATGCGGGTGACAGCCTCGCCGATGCCCGAGGGATCGGGCAGCGCCGAGCCGGTGATGCCGTTCATCGACACGTAATAGACGAAGCCTGATGTGTTGCGCAGCACCATCGGCAGGCGCTTGGCGTCCGTCGTCGGCGTGGCCAGGCGAATGAAATTGACGTCCTTGGCAAGCGCCGGCAGGCAAAGCTCGTCGTCCATTTCCGGCGGCAGATCGACCACGATCAACCCGTCGATACCTGCTTCCAGCGCATCGTCCAGGAAGCGCTCGACGCCGTAGCGGTAGATCGGATTGTAATAACCCATCAGAACGATCGGCGTTTTCTGGTCGGTTTCGCGAAAGGCGCGGGCGAGGTCGATCGTCTTCGAAAGGGTCTGGCCGGCATCGAGCGCACGGCGTCCGGCCATCTGGATCGCAGGGCCATCCGCCATCGGATCGGAAAACGGCATGCCGAGCTCGATGATGTCTGCACCGGCGCGCGGCAGCGCCTTCATGATGTCGAGCGAGGTCTGATAGTCCGGATCGCCGCCCATGAAATAGGTGACGAGCGCCGGGCGCCCCTCAGCCTTCAGATCGGCAAACCGTTGGTCCATGCGTGCGGTCATTGCGTCCTCAAAGCTCCACGCCAAGGGCCTTGGCGGCGGTGAATACGTCCTTGTCGCCGCGTCCGCACAGATTCATGATGATGATCTGGTCCTTGTCCATCTTCGGCGCGCGCTTCATCACTTCGGCCAGCGCGTGGGAGGGTTCCAGCGCCGGGATGATGCCTTCGACGCGGGTGAGGAACTGGAACGCTTCCAGCGCCTCGCGGTCGGTGATGGCAACATAGTCGACGCGGCCGCTGTCCTTCAGCCAGGAATGCTCCGGGCCGATACCGGGATAGTCGAGGCCGGCGGAAATCGAATGACCTTCCTCGATCTGCCCGTCCCTGTCCTGCAGCAGGTAGGTGCGGTTGCCGTGCAGCACGCCCGGCGCACCGGCCGTCAGCGAAGCGCAATGCTCGTTCGTGTCGAGGCCCTTGCCGCCTGCTTCGACACCGACGATCTGCACCGTCGGATCGTCGAGGAACGGGTGGAACAGGCCGATCGCGTTCGATCCGCCGCCGACGGCAGCGACCAGCATGTCGGGAAGGCGACCTTCGCGCTCCTGCATCTGTTCGCGCGTCTCGCGCCCGATCACCGATTGGAAGTCGCGCACCATTTCCGGGTAGGGGTGCGGGCCGGCCGCGGTCCCGATGAGATAATAGGTGCTGTCGACATTGGTGACCCAGTCACGCAACGCCTCGTTCATCGCATCCTTGAGCGTGCCGTTGCCCGACGTAACAGGGCGGACTTCGGCGCCGAGAAGCTTCATGCGGAAGACGTTCGGTGCCTGCCGCTCGATGTCGGTTGCGCCCATGTAGACAATGCAGGGCAGGTTGAAGCGTGCGGCAACCGTTGCCGTCGCCACGCCGTGCTGGCCAGCACCGGTCTCGGCGATGATGCGCGTCTTGCCCATCCGCTTGGCGAGCAGGATCTGGCCGACGCAATTGTTGATCTTGTGGCTGCCCGTGTGATTCAGCTCATCGCGCTTGAAGTAGATCTTCGCGCCGCCGAGTTCGGCTGTCATGCGCTCGGCGAAATAGAGCGGGCTCGGGCGGCCGATGTAGTGTGTGTTCAGCCAGTCGAGCTCCTGCTTGAAGGCAGGGTCGGTCTTGGCATTGGTCCAGTGGTCCTGCAGGTCGAGGATCAGAGGCATCAGCGTTTCGGCGACGAAGCGCCCGCCGAAAATACCGAAACGACCGTCTTCGTCCGGGCCTGCCCGGAAGGAATTCGGCTTCAGAAGCTGGTTCATGAGAAACTCCCTTGCCCGACCTCAGCCGGACCGCGCGCGCCATGTCCGCGCTCATCGACCGTTCGGAGAAACTGCGAGATCAGTTGAGCGTCCTTTACGCCCGGAGCGCTTTCGACACCAGAGGAGACGTCGAGCGCGCGGGCATGTGTCACGCTCAGCGCATTGTCGACATTGCCGATCGTGATGCCACCGGAAAGCATGTAATCGACGCTTTCGTCAAGCGTGGCAAGAAGCCCCCAATCGAAGCTGACGCCGTTGCCGCCCGGCAGTTTCGATCCTGCCGGCGCCTTGGCGTCGAGAAGCAACCGGTCGGCCACCGATCGGTAGGCGAGCGCTGCATCGACGTCACCGGCATCGCGGATCGAGCAGGCCTTGATCACGGGCAGACCGTATCGGGCTTTGACCGCGCGCACGCGCTCGGGGCTTTCCTTGCCGTGAAGCTGGAGAACGTCCGGCTCCATGACCGCTACGATCTCGTCCAGCTGAGCATCGTCGGCATCGACCGTGACGGCAACCGCAAGCGCGCGGCCACGCGCCGGGGCCCGTAACGCACGAGCCGTGTCGACGCTCACATGCCGCGGGCTCGGTGGAAAGAAAATGAAGCCGATATGGCTCGCGCCGCCGTCGAGTGCTGTCCTGACCGCGGTGTCGTCGGAAAGGCCACAGATTTTGACCTGGATGTCCATCGCGGTCAGGTGCCACGAAAAGGCGCCGGAGTCGAGGCCGGCGGGGTGTCGTTCACGCGCCGAAGTCGACCGCGTGCAGAAGCGTGCCATGCCGTTTCAGCCAGGCCCGGGCAGCATCGGTTTCGGCGCAGAGCGCACGACAGGTCGACCAGAACTGCGGACCGTGGTTCATCTCGGCGAGATGCGCCACTTCGTGAGCGGCGAGATAGTCGATGACGTGCGGCGGCGCCATGACGATGCGCCAGGAAAAGGCGAGGTTGCCGTCGGACGTACACGAACCCCAGCGCGAGCGGGTGTCCTTGATCGTGATCCTTCCCGGGCGCTTTTTCAGTGTTCCGGCATGGCGAGCGACCGCTTCGGTCAAATCCTGCCGTGCTTCCTTCTTGAGAAAATCGCGGATGCGGCGCGACAGATGTTCGGGCTCACCCCCGACATCGAGAAAGGCCTGGCCATTTTCGACGACAGATGCGGTGCGGCCGCGCACCTTTCCTGTCGCGCGGATCACATGGTCCACGCCGCGCAGGCTGATTTGCCCGCCATCGACGATCGATGCCCCGACCGGATAGCGGGCAAGCCGCGTCATCAGCCATCCTTGCTGACGTTCGATGAAGCGGTCGATCTCGCTCGACGGCACACCCGGCGGCACGGTGACCTTCAAACCGCGACCACCCGGCTCGATGCGCAATGTCAGGCGCGTGCTGCGGCCATGCTCTGCGATGACGAGAGGCAGAACGCGATCATGCACCCGCACCTCGCGAAGCGCCTGTCGAGGCTTTGGCTTGCGGCCACGCAACAATGGGGAAAGCGCCTTGAACATGCTGTCCAGTCTAAATGATTCGCCGAATGTGGAGCCTCGAAAAGAGAAACGGCGCCCCGCTTTCGCGAGGCGCCGCAGACGCGGTGTTACGGTCTTGTCACCGGATGGGGCAGGGGAAGCTTGAACCGAATGAGGCGACCGTCTTCTCGGTTACGCCGCGTCGATCGTCGGACCGCTGCGCTCGCCGGATGTGGTGCGGCGGTGAGCCATAAAGCGATCGAACTCTTCCTGATCCTTTGCGCGGCGCAGCTCGCGGGCATAATCCTCGAACTCGTCCCGCATGGCTTCCAGGCGCGCGCGCTCCTCGTCAAGACGCTTCAGCTCAGCCGAGCGCCAGTCGTCGAAGGCAACGTTGCCGGTCGGTGTGCGTGCGGTGCCGGTTGCCCGCGAGAATGTCGAAAACATGCTGTCTGTCGCCTTGTTTACATCGCGCTTCAGTGCCGGAAGCCTGTCGCCCCAGACGATGTAGGCGAGCATGGCCAGGCCCAGCGGCCAGAAAACGATGAAACCGAGCACCATCAGCGCGATGGTCGCGGGCGTCCATTCAGGCCGGATCACCGGCTTGCTGGCCGAAGCGGCATGCACATGGGAAGTGGTCATCTCTTTCCTCGTCGTTGTGTAAGAGCGGCACCCTTGCCGCCCCTTCACTTCGAGTTGGGGAAAAGATTGTGGCGGTTCAAGAACACGCCCCTGCGAATCCGCTAACTATCGAAAGACGTTATCGACTTTCGTCAAGAAGGCGGGATCTTAGTTTGTCTTGCCGCCCTGGATGACCTTGCGCACGGGTGATTTCGTCTTTGCGGCAGCTGCCTTGCGGTTGGCAGCGGAATGGGTGCGCATGAAATCGAGAATGCGCGGCGCGATCTCCGCCCGGTAGCGCGAGCCGTTGAACACGCCGTAATGGCCGACCTTCGGCTGCATATAGTGGTGGCGCATCGTGTCGGGAATGTTGCTGCACAGCGTCTGCGCCGCCTCGGTCTGGCCGATGCCGGAGATGTCGTCGTTCTCGCCCTCGATGGTAAGAAGCGCCACGTTGCGGATCTGGCTGCAATCCACGCGCTCGGCGCGGTGCATCATCTCGCCCTTCGGCAGCGCGTGCTTGATGAACACGGTGTCGACCGTCTGCAGGTAGAATTCCGCCGTCAGGTCCATCACGGCGAGATACTCGTCGTAGAATTCGCGGTGCTTTTCGGCGGAATCTCCGTCGTTCTGCACCATGTGCCAGAAGAAGTCCTTCTGCGCATTCATGTGCTTGTCGAGGTTCATCGACATGAAGCCCGACAGCTGCAGGAAGCCTGGATAGACATCGCGCCCGAAGCCCGGATGCGGCCACGGCACCTGCATGACGACGTTGTCGGCAAACCAGGAGAGCGGCTTGTCCTGCGCCAGCTGGTTGACGGCGGTGGGGTTACGGCGCGTGTCGATCGGGCCACCCATCAGCGTCATCGAGGACGGCGCCATCGTATCGCCGCGCGCTTCCATCAGCGCCACAGCCGCAAGCACCGGTACCGATGGCTGGCAAACCGCCATCATATGGGTATCCGGTCCGAGCGCATGCAGCATCGAGATCACGTAGTCGATATAGTCGTCGAGATCGAAATGCCCTTCGGTGACCGGCACCATCCGGGCATCGATCCAATCGGTGATGTAGACCTCGGCCTTGGGCAGCAGGGCTTCCACGGTGCCGCGCAGCAGCGTCGCATAGTGGCCCGACATCGGCGCCACGATGAGGATCTTGGGATCCGGGCGATGATTGGCCGGCAGCGCGCGTTCGAAGTGAATGAGGTTGCAGAAGGGGCGCGACCAGACGACCTTCTCGTGCACCGAAACGCGTCCGGCGTTGAGGTTGGTCGTCTTCAAGCCGAATTCCGGCTTGCCGTAACGACGGGTGGTGCGCTCGAACACTTCCATGCCGCCAGCGACGGCGCGCCCGAATGCAGTGTGCGATAGCGGATTGAGCGGGTTCTGATAGGCGATCTTCATCGCATCCGCCGCGGCACGCCATGGCGCGACAGCAGCGTGGCCCATTTCGTAGAACTGATAGAACATTGGCGAGAGCCCTTGTTGAGGACCCGGCCGCAGAGGTGTTTCAGGCTCTCGCTCGCTCGGCGGTTTCCCGCCGCCCGCTATTCCACCCAGCCCTTAAAAGGAAGCTTCGGCCTGAGCCTCCGCTCCAATGCACCGCTGATCCCGGTTCGTGAAAGTCTTTATGACAGCGATTGTGTAAAAAGAAGTTAGCACGCTTTTGCTGCTCTGCAACATTGTCGCACTGGACTTTAGGCGTAAACGCCGGGGTTCTGCGTAGGGTTCCGCCCGCCTGTGGCAGATGGGCCGGCAGGATCATCGGAGCCGATCATCGAAACGAGTGCATGTCTCAGGCAGGCGCGGCTCGCACTGCGCAACGGCACGAAGGACTTGCCGAGCTTCTTGCAGCCCTGCTTGGCGCGCAGGCACGCATCATGACTGACGCAGTCGATCGGGCAGAACACGCAGTCGATCGAAGGCAGGACGTCGTCGATCCGCGTCACCGCATCCTCCAGGCCACCGTCGTGGTGGTGGAAATGCGCGCCGAACGTCTCCGCAAGCGCCTTCAGATGGTGCGCCTGGCCGTTTCGCCCGCCCACATAGAGCACGTTCAGCCCTTGAAGACGCGCCATCGGACGCAGCGGCGTGTGTGCCGGCAATGATTTTTCCGGCTCGGCCGCGGGCGTCGGTGCGCGACCGCTCGCTTCGGCAGCCAGTCTCAAGCGCTTGACTTCCGCTTCGGCCGCCCGCGCGCGGCCCCGAGAGACTGCGAGTGCCCGCTCCAGCTTCTGGCGCCGGGCAGCTGACAAGGTACCTGCGGCCCCCTTTGTCTCCCTCGGGTGATTCGCCGTTTTGGAGATGAGGGCCCGCTGGGCTTCCGCCAGCGCGTCTTCCAGCCGGGCGATCTGCGAATCACGCTCGAGAACGGTCCGGCGCGCATGGGCTTCCTGCCGGTTCGCCCGCACGCGCACATCTTCGAGTTCAGCCTTAAGGCGGGCAGTTTCCTCGCTCTGGCGGCGGCTGGCGCTGCCCATCAGGTGCGAAAGCATGTGGACTTCGCCGAAGATATGGCCGCGCAGTGCAATCCCGACGTTGGACGAGGTCATGAAGGCCCAGAACCCTCCGGCGATCCGCCCGTCACCTTTCATCTCGTCCCAGAGCCGAAGCAGCGCTTCCTGGCAGTGTTCGCGCCGAACGCGCCGCAAAAGCCCCGCATGCCGCTCGTCGAGCAGCTTCGATACGGCGCGTGCTTCTGGAGTGTCCGCTGTGGCCGCACGCACGAAATGGCCGTGAACGTCGTAGTCCTGAGCGTCTTTCGGGAAGACAAGCCGCAGCGATGCGGCGATGCGCATGAGATCCGCGTGGGTCAGGCACGTCCCGATCACAGGGCAGTGCGCCGCGTCGTCAAACGCCCACAGGCGCAGCCGGGCTCCGATCTTGGGCGCACCTTCTCGCCCCGCTCCGCTGCAACCCGCACACATGCGCCATCTCCGACGACCAGGATAAAAACATGACTATGATAGTCATGTTAAACACTGATGATCAAGATAGTCGGTTGTTGCGCACGACCGAGAAAAGCCGTTGACAGTGCAACCGACGCCGCTTACATCGGCGCCAGTTGCCCAGATGGCGGAATTGGTAGACGCGCCAGCTTCAGGTGCTGGTACTCGCAAGGGTGTGGAGGTTCGAGTCCTCTTCTGGGCACCAGCAAGATGTTAACATCTTGATTTCCTACCAGATGAAGATCCTCAGTAGTTGCAGCAGCCATCGTTGCCTTGCGGTTCGGTGAACCGCATCCAGCACTATCTCGCTGTGCTCCTAATCCAATTTTTCCCATGGATTCGGCTGCTCACCCTGGCAGCAAGCAGGCTGATGATTCAAGAACTACGCGCTCTACCCGCACATGACGGCGCGCGCGAACACGGCTTCCGGAGCGAAGAACCGCGGCACTCCTTTGCGGAGAACAAGCGGCGCGTGGCTAAGGCTTTCCGCATCCTGCAGATCGGCAATTATCTCGATCGCAAGCGTCGTCAGATCTGCGGCGGGCAGCGCCAGCGCGTGGCCATGGGAGATGCGCGGCGAGACGGCGACGGCCTCCGTCTGTCCGACGCGACGCTTTCGCTGGCTTTGCTGCAGGTCTTTGCGGCAGAAACCGGCAAACGACTTTCCTGAGGTCATGGGAGCGGCCTTGCCGATGGGCCGGTTCCTCCATCGGCAAGGTTCGGCATGCCGCCGTTACCGGATCAGGCGGAGCGGCGACATTTGCCGGGCGATGTCGCCAAAAGCGCTGATGAGCCCCGCCGTCTTGGTGGCCATATAGAAATTGCCGGGCTTGGTCGCACACTGCTTCAGCATCTTCTGAACGTTGTTGTCCGTTTCCTTGTAGAGAACAGTGAAGATCTCGATCTGCTGCGCCTTGATGTCTTCGCAGATTTTCAGCGTCCAATCGTTCAGCGTCTTTTCGGCGCTCGATGAGGTGCTGGCACCGGCTATGCGACCGTCTGCCAGGAAACCGTAGGACCCGTAATCCGACTTGTTTATCGTGCTGCTGGAGCCGAAGGACACATTGCGTCCGTCGGTCATGAGCACGATGAATTTGGAGGTGCTCGCCGGGTCGATCGCAGCAGCCTGTGTGTAGGGCGCGCCCGGGGTCATCACCCGCCAGCCCCAGGCCAGTCCTTCCGCGATGTTCGTGCCGGAGCCGTTCCAGTATTGCATGGCGTTGATCCCGGCGCGCACCTTGGCCATATCCCGCGAAAGCGGCACGATGGGCGTCGGGCAAGCGCGGTTCGGGCCTTGTGAAAGGGACTTGGCCTCTTCAACCCGCCGCACCTCCGGATCGATGTATTTCAGCGCCGAACGCTGAACCTCGGCTGTGCTGCCGTCGACGAGATCGTTCAGCCAAGAATTATTGAATGCGCCGGAATTATTACCCCCGCCTGAGGTTGCCGTGCCCGGTTCGTCGGGTGCGAAATAGGGGACGAAGAGCGTGTCGGGATCCCGGGAGCGTGGTGGCTCGAGCCCGAGATTGAGCGGATACGGACGCGCTTCGACGCATCCTTTCCACTGCGTGCCGGACACACTGAACAATGCCGTCTGGTGCGGATACTCCAGCTTAGCAAGCCGCTGCTGACGACAGGAATCTCTTAAAGCTTTGGCTTGGTCGCCTTGCCCTTGATCGCCGCAGGCTTTCTCGTCGCTGTCATCATCATCATCATCATCATCATCATCATCATCGTCATCGTCATCGTCGTCATCATCACCACCCCCGGACCGCGCCGCGTTGTCTTCCCAGTCCGTGGGAAGCCCTTCGCCACGACGCTCACGCTCGTCTTCGTCGAGAAAGGTCCAGCCATTGTAGAGGGACTCGCCCTCATCATCGATCCAGGTCGGATCGAAGCCTTCGCCCTTGATGTTGACGGCAGTGACGAAGGGCACGACTGCGACACGGATGTCTTTGCCGGCGGAAGCGCCATCTTGCACGACGCCCAGCAGACCGAGAGCAGCACTCTTGAGGGTGTCGATGCCCTCCTGTCCCATCGATCCGGTGTTGTCGAGCACGAGCCCGATTTCGACAGCCTTGGTGGATTGGTAAGCGGCCGCGATTACCCGCGCTGGTTCCTTACGGGCGTTGTGAAGGAAGAACGTGTCGACAGCGAGCGTGACGTCTCCCGTGACTTCGATGTGGTTGGTGCCTTCGACACTGCGCAATTCCGCCTTTAGCACTTTGTATGAAGCGCCAGGGGCCACGTGGGACCGCAGGTGATCTTCGAATACTTGTTTGCGCTCGCTGTCGCTCATCGCTCGGCGCGTCGCGGCGAGAACAGCGCCGTCGGTGATCTGTTGTACCTCGGAAACGACGGAGCGCATGTGAACGACATCGACGCCTAGACCGGCTGCGCCGAGAGTAACGGGCAGTGCAAATGCAGCAAATATTGCAAAGTTGCCGCTTCGATCGTTCAGGAAGGTTTTGGTCATTGCTGTTCTCACAAAATGAAGAACGGCCAACCTCCGCTTAATTCTTATGAGTTTGCTTAATTCGAAGGCACCAAATTAAAGTCACGTTGCATGTGGTAAAGTTTTCGTGAGCGCATTAGACGTTCTTATATTAGGAAAAGCGATCATAATTGTGGGCGATTTTGTTGCCAGACGGGGAGCGTCGCAGTGGACATAGAGGACATTCAAACATTCGTGGTGGTTGCCGACGCAGGCGGGATCTCTTCAGCGGCGCGACGGCTCGGCATCTCCAAGTCCATCGTCAGTCGGCGCCTGCTGCGGCTGGAATCGGCGCTTGGCGCCCAACTTGTCGCGCGCACGACGAGGGGTGCCGCCCTGACAGACGCAGGCATGACGTTTCGAGACCATGCTGCAAGGGTCAGCGCAGAGATCGACTTGGCGAGGGAGGCGATCATGCCTGCCGGGGAACTGCGCGGCCGGTTGAGAGTTGCAGTGCCCCTGACCTTTGGCCCGACGCACTTTGCGCCTGTAATCGCCGACATGGCGCTTCAACACCCGGCCCTGCACATCCATGCATCTTACAGCGATCGGTTTGTCGACCTCATTGCTGAAGGTTTCGATTGCGCGATCCGCGTCGGTTATCTCCCGGATTCCGATTTGGTCGCCAAGCGCGTCGGCCCGATTTATGGGCGACTGGTCGCCAGTCCTGACTACATCAGGGCGCGTGGCGCACCGGAAAGGCTGGAGGACATCGCAACCCACGAAGCGGTCATGCAGGGAACTGAAACCTGGCAGCTTATGGACGGAGACAAGATCGTCTCTGTGCAGCCGCAGGGCAGGTTCAAGGCTGACAATGCCACGGCGCTCGCCGCTGCCGCTGCGGCCGGCCTCGGCATCGCTTGGCTTCCGGACTGCATCACGTTTGACTACGTCTCGTCCGGCGCGCTCGTACCGATCATGACCGGCTATCCGCCACCGCCTGCTGGTGCTTATGTCATCCGTCCACCCGGTCAGCATCCGGCGCGCAAGATTCGTGTGTTGACCGACATGCTGATCGCGCATTTCGAGCGCAACCCGCAGCTCTGGGGTCTCGATCAGAAGGATCCGCGCCGAGCTGAGAGCGCCGCCGTCTCTCGTGGCAAGAAACGCGGGGCGTCAGGAGCATGAACCGCGTTCCACTTTCTGCAACACAGCTGACGGCAATTCGGACCTAGTTGCGGGACGCATCCACCGGTAGTGCAAGGCAGGGCGGCAGGATATCTTGAGCGCCGCTTCCGGTGCGGGCCGATATGATCCGCCGGTCATGGCAACGAGGGTCCAGGCCCTGCACGAAGAGGATGGCGCCTATGAGCTGGAATCCCGCAATTGAACCGGGCTGCCCCGACGAGGTCGGGCTCGATGCGATCGAGACCCTGATCATTCCGCGCTCGCGCGATCTCGGCGGTTTCGAAGTGCGCCGTGCGCTTCCCGCGCCCAAAAGGCAAATGGTCGGCCCCTTCATCTTCTTCGATCAGGCGGGGCCGGCGGAACTGCTGACCGGGCAGGGGATCGACGTGCGGCCGCATCCGCATATCGGCCTCGGCACGGTGACGTATCTCTTCAAAGGCGACTTTCATCACAGGGACAGCACCGGCGCCGACCAGATCATCCAGCCGGGCGCGCTGAACTGGATGGTTGCCGGGCGCGGCGTGACCCATTCGGAGCGCACGTCGGAAGCAGCCCGCAAAGGGCCGAACGGCTTGTTCGGCATTCAGACCTGGCTGGCACTTCCCGAAGACGTCGAAGACGTGGCGCCGACATTCGAGCATCACGCCAAGGAAAGCCTTCCGATGATCGAGGACAAGGGGGTCTCCGTTCGCCTCATTCTCGGCGACGCCTATGGCGCGTCTGCTCCCGCGAAGATGTTTTCCGAGACCTTCTATGCGGATGTGAAGCTCGATCCGGGGAGCCGGCTGCCGCTGCCGAACGAGCACGAGGATCGCGGCATCTACATCGTCGAGGGGTCGATCCTCATTGCCGGCCAGCACTACGAGGCGTCGCAGATGATGGTCTTCAGGCCAGGTGACGCGATCACGGTCGCTGCGGGACCGCAAGGTGCGCGGCTGATGATACTCGGCGGCGCGACGTTCAACGGGCCGCGCTACATCTGGTGGAATTTCGTTGCCTCGTCCAGGGAGCGCATCGAGGAGGCAAAGGCGGATTGGCGGGCGGGAAACTGGGGCAGCGGCCGCTTCGACCTGCCTGCCGATGATCGCGACGAATACATCCCGCTGCCCTGAGAGCCGCCTTGCGCGCCGGGCTGGCATCGAACCTGCACGAATTCACGGAAAGAGATCCAATGAACGACAGATGGCCGGAACTCGATTATCTCAGCTGGCGCGACACCTGCTCCGCCCTGCATCTCTATCTTCAGATCGTCGGGAAGTACCGGCTGGCGCACACGCCCTGGATCAACCACTCCTGGAATGCCACCTCCTATGTGACGCCAACCGGCCTGACGACGGGCATGATCCCGGATGGTCCCGGCATCGAGATCCGGTTCGATTTCCGCGAGCATAGGATCATCGCTATCTGCGGCGAAGGCCGCCGGTCATCGTTCGAGCTCGGCCCGATGACCGTCGCGGCGTTCCATGCGAAATTCGTCGACTTCATATCCGAGCTTGGCGGCAGCCCGACCTTCAACGGCCAGCCGAACGAAGTGCCCTACCCGGTGCCGTTTCGAGAAGACGACCGCGACCGCCCCTATGACAGCGAGGCGGTTGAGCGGTTCCACCGGGCGCTCATGGCCGTCGACGGTGTCTTCAACAGGTTCCGCACATCCTTCTTGGGAAAATCGAGCCCGGTTCATCTTTTCTGGGGCAGTTTCGATCTCGCCGTCACCCGCTTTTCAGGCCGCCGCGCGCCGCTCCATCCCGGTGGCGTGCCGGCGCTTCCGAACGACGTGGCGCAGGAGGCGTATGATCGGGAAGTCTCTTCGGCAGGATTCTGGCCGGGCGGCGGCGGTATCGATTATCCCGCTTTCTACGCCTATGCGTATCCCGCGCCAGGCGGTTTCCGCAGCGCTGCAGTACAGCCGGACACTGCATTCTGGCATGAAGGCCTATCGGAGTTCATCCTGCCTTACGATGCCGTGCGTTCGGCCGATGATCCCGACGAAGCGCTGCTCGCCTTTCTCACCTCGACCTATGAAGCCGCCGCCGATCTCGGCGGCTGGGACCGTGATCTGCTCGAATGCGCGCCGGGCAAGCCGCTCAAGGTACGCCCGCATGACGCCGAGCGCTCGGAGGCGAAATCACCTTCTCTCGACGAAGGCGAGGTCGAGCGCGAGGATGGTGGATCGAAGGGCCGATATCTGTTGGTGATCGGAGGCATTGAGGCAGAGATGACCTATAGCCGCGCTGGTGAGCGCCTCATCATCATCGATCATACCGAAGTGCCCTCGGCATTGCGGGGACGCAAGGTCGGCGAGCGTCTGGTGCGCCAGGCAGTCGAGGATGCGCGGCGGGATAACATCAAGATCATCCCGCTTTGCCCCTTCGCCAAAGCGCAGTTCGAGCGCCATACGGAATGGCACGACGTGCTGAAAACCTCCTAGCGCGACTGGACGACTGCAGCCCGCAGCCGCGCGTGCAGACTATCCAAATCGGGTGGCTTCAGCGCATCGCAGAGGCCGCTTCGATCGCGTCCGACATGATGGACAGCCCGCGATCGATCTCATCATCCGACACCGTTAGCGGTGGGGCAATGCGGAACACCCCGCCCATGCCGGGAAGCTTGACGATGTTCATGCTGAGCCCCCGGTTCATCGCCTCTTCCATCACCCGGGCACCAAGTTCGAAACCAGGCGATTTCGTCTGCCGGTCGGCAACCACTTCGAGCCCGAGCAGCAGCCCGCGTCCGCGCACGTCGCCGACACATTCGAAACGTTGCTGCAGGGAGAGTAGCCCATCCCTCAGTCGCCGACCCTGCTTCACGGCCTGCTCCACCAGCCCGTCGCGCTCGACCACGTCGAGAACCGTTACGCCGACTGCCGCGGGCAGCGGGTCTGAAACGTGGGTGGTGTAGAAGAGAAACCCTTTCTCGAAGGCCTTCTGCTCGATCTCCTCGGTCGTCATGACGGCCGCAAGCGGCAGGCCGGCGCCGAGCGTTTTCGACAGCGTTAGGATATCCGGCGTCACGCCCTCGCGCTGGAAGGCGAACATGTGTCCGGTGCGCCCAACACCTGTTTGCGCCTCGTCGAGGATCAGCAGCATGCCACGCTCTTCGCATTTGCGCTTCAGAGCCGCGAGATAGCCGAGCGGAAGCTCAAGGATGCCGCCGCTCGACAGGATCGGTTCGGCGATGAACGCCGCGAGGCCCCCCGTCGACTGCCTGTCGATCAGGTCGAACGCATCGTCGAGCTCTGCCTGCCAGTCGTTCGATCCATCCGCATGGGTGAAGCGCGGTCGGTAGGAGTTGGGAGCAGGAATGACGAAAGAGCCTGCCGTCGCCGGCCCGTACCCGCGACGGCCGGCACTGTAGGTTGCCGACGCCGCAGCGCCCGTCATGCCATGCCAACTCTGCGCGAAAGCAACGACCTCATGTCCGCCGGTGACCAGCTTGGCCATGCGGATGGCCGCTTCGTTCGATTCCGCCCCGGTCGTCAGCAGCTGAACGCGCTCGAGACCGGGCGCAAGTGCGGCCAGGCGAGTCGCCAGATCGACCACCGGGCGCGACAGCATCCCGCTGAAGAGGTGGGCGACGGATTTCATCTGCCGGTCGACGGTCGCCACGATGTCGGGATGCGTATGGCCGAGAACGGCGCTCATTTGGCCGGAGGTGAAATCGAGGATGGCCCGTCCGTCCGCGTCATAGACATGGCTGCCTTCGGCCCGTTCGATGATCACCGTCTCGAAACTCGGCCCATAGCGCGTCACATGCTTTTGCGCGGCACTCCAGAAGGCGGCATCATTGTTCAGCGACATGGCAGCATCCTCGGCAAGAGAAGCGTCCAGAGCTAGATTTGCTTGAAGCTTGAGGCAAATTGATATTGCTTCAATCCGGTATCAACCGGATTGATGGCATGCAGCTTTTTGATCTTGCCCTGCTTCGCAGCTTCAGCATCGTTGCGCGCACGGGCTCGATCAGCCTTGCAGCGCTGGAAGTGGGGCGCACCCAGTCGGCGCTCAGCATGCAGATGCACCGCCTCGAGGATCAGGTCGGCCACACGCTTTTCCATCGCAGCGGATCGGGTGTCAGGCTCACGGCGTCCGGAGAAAAGTTTCTGGTCCATGCCGAGGCGCTGCTCGCGAGGCAGGATGAGGTCTGGGCCGACATGGGTGGAACGGCAATCAGAGGCTCGGTGAGCCTTGGGTGTCCGGAGGATTACTCCATCGCTTTTCTGCCAGAGCTGCTCAGGGATTTCTGCGCGCTGCACCCCGACATCGAACTGCGCATGGTCTGTGCGCCGACGTCCGATCTGCGACCGCTGCTGCATCGCCGCCAGCTCGACATCGCGCTGGTCTCGGTGGCGGACCCCGAAAGCAGCGAGGTGATCCGCAAGGAGAGCTTCGTCTGGGTGGCGAGTGAGGCAGATCCGGCGATCGTCGACCATGCGGTCATACCGCTGGCGCTGTCCGCTCCCGTCAGCCTCGACTATCGCGCCGCCTGCGATGCGATGGGCGCGGTCAATCGGCGATATAGAATTGCCTTTGCCAGCAACAGTCTCGCGGGCCTGATCGCGATCGCCCGTTCCGGTCACGCCATCAGCGTTCTGACGCGATCCGCCGTCCCACCTGATCTTCACGTCGTATCGAGAGCCCTACCACCACTTCCCACGATTGGCGTCGCGCTCGAGTTCTCCGAGCAGCGCCCATCGTCGGCGGCACGGGCGCTGGGCACCCATATCCGGGCCGCTCTGCCGGGACTGCACAAGACAGCGTAGCCTCGGCGGGGAGAACGAACCTGTTCAGATCAGCTGTGCCATCGGGACCAGAGCACCGGGCACTGCAATGACCCGGCTTGCCATCGCATGTCCGTCAAACATGGCCTGACGAAGGCTTTTCCCACCCAGCCGGGCGGCGATGTAGCCCGCGTTGAAAGCATCGCCGGCGCCCGTCGTATCGACTGGCTTTTTGCGCTTCACCGCGAGCCGCTCGACCGGGTTCCCCGTTTCGGCCGCCACCATGTCGCCACCGCCATTCTTGACGACGACCTCACCACAACCGGACTCTTGCCAGCGGGAGAGGCAGTCGTCCAACGTGGCGTCGTTCCAGAGATCGGCTTCGTCGTCGAAGCTCGGCAGGCCGATCGAAGCGACTGCCATGGCTTGGCAAAGCCACTGTTTCATCGTCTCGATATCGTCCCACAACCGGCGACGGATGTTGGGATCGAAAACGATCTGCTGGCCGCGTTGACGCGCAGCGCGCACTTCTTCGAGAAGGTTCTGGCGTCCCTCGTCCGGCAGGATGGCCAGTGTGATACCGGAAAAATAGACGACGTCGGCAGAGGTGATTGCCTCCGAAAGCGCGTTCCGATCATCCGCCAGGCGGCGCGCCGCCGAATGCGACCGCCAATAGGAGAAACTGCGCTCTCCATGCTCTGACAGGCTGATGGCATAGAGGCCGACGCTGCGCTTTTCGTCGGTCTGGATGAATGCGGTGTCGATCCCGTTGTCATCCAGAAAGCCGCGCAGTTTCGACGAAAATGGATCGCTGCCTAGACGCGTGAGAAGTGCTGTGCGCCAACCGGCGGCGCCGTCTTGAGGCAGGGCGGCGCGCGTGTACCAAAGCGTATTGAGCACGTCTCCCGCAAAGCCCATCCGCCAGAGATCGGCATCGCTCTCTCCTGCGCCACTCAGCTCCACCATAGGCTCGCCGATGGCAAGAAACAGTTTCGAACTCATCGGCTCGCCTCTGCGAGAATTGCGGCAGGCATGCCTTGGTTCAGGATCGCATCGAGACAATCGTCTACCGCATCATTCCATGCTTCGGATCGTGCAAGCTGCGCCGGCATGAAGTTCGCCATGCCGCTCAAGCCGGTACGGATGGCCGCCGCATCGCGCGACACGGATTGAACCTGGCGCCTGATTTCGTCCTCGCGGGGATCGCGCAGCGCATAGGGCACACCCGCGTCGCTGACACCCAGCGTGTAGCGCATCCACGCCGCAGTCGCGAATGCGAATGGGCGCAGCGGCTGCCCGGCATCGAGAGCGGCGATCGCGGGCGCAAAGATCCGCTGGGGCAGTTTCTCGGTGCCATCCATTGCGATCTGATAGGTCGCATGAGCAATCGCGGGATTGCGGAAACGGTCCTCGAGTGCGGCGGCATAGGCCTGCACGTCGAAGCCCGGCAAGGGCGGCAGAACCCGGCCGGCAGCTTGCAGATGACGCCCGACGAGCGCCGCAAGCGCGGTGTCGCCCATCACGTCGCGGACGAACTGGTGCCCGGAGAGGAAGCCCGCATAAGCGAGCATCGAATGGGTGCCGTTCAGCATGGTGAGCTTGGCGCGCTCGAAAGGCGTGACATCCGCCACGAAAATCGCCCCACCGGCCTCCCAGGCAGGTCGACCCTGCGGAAAGTGGTCCTCGATGACCCACTGGCTGAATTGTTCTGTCTCCACCGCCGCAAGGTCGACGCAGCCCGTCGCCGCCGCCGCATCGGCCAGCGTCTGATCGGTCGCGGCCGGCGTGATCCTGTCCACCATGGACGATGGAAACGCTACCTCCGCCGCGATGAAGTCAGCGAGTTCGATGTCTAAGGCGCGGGCAAATCCGATGACGCCACCGCGCAGGAGCTGTCCGTTTTCCGGAAGATTGTCGCAGGAAAGAACGGTGAAGGGCGCGATGCCAGCATCGCGGCGCAGCTTGAGCGCGGCAGTCAGCAGCCCAAGAACGCCGGACGGCGTGTCCGGCGACTTAAGATCCGCCGCGACAGCGGGATGCGAGGGATCGTGTCCGCCATTGGCACGGTCTATACCGTAGCCTTTCTCGGTCACCGTCAGGGTCACGATCTTGACCGCCGCGTCGCACAGCGCAGCAAGCGTCGCGACCGGATCGTTGGCGATGACTTGTGAAAGTGATCCGATCACGCGGGCACGGGTGCCCTCGGTGCCACGTTCGATCAGCGTGTAAAGCCCGTTCTGCGGCGCAAGCGCTTCCGCAAGTGCCGTGCTGCGCAGACTGACAGCGCAGATGCGCCAGTCGCCACCTGCCGCCGCGAGCGCGTCGTCGGTTGCAACAGCCTGGTGTGCCCGGTGAAAAGCGCCAAGTCCGAGATGCACGATCCCCGTGCCCTGATCGTCCGGCTGGTAGGTTGGAAGCCGGGCCGATCCAGCGACGTCCGACAGGCTTGTTAGCCGCGGCCGCGCTTCTCCACCGCTCATGCCCGGAGCCCTTCGTGCTCGTGGGTCAGCGCCGTCATGATGCCGCGCAGTTCGGCAAGCCCCTTCAGTCGACCGATCGCCGGGTAGCCGGGCTGTGCCTTGCGCTGGAAATCGTCGAGGATCTCCTGGCCGTGATCGGGTCGGAACGGGATCGAGACGTCGTGTCGCCCGGCCTGCCGCCGCTTGCGCTCCTCGCGCACCACCGCGGCGATGAGAGCCACCATGTCCGTGCTGCCGCCCAGATGCTCGTCTTCAAAGAAACTGCCGGCGATGTCGTCGCTCTCGCGCGTCACATTGCGCAGATGCAGGAAATGCACCCGATCGCCGAGCGCCTCCATCATCTTCGGCAGGTCGTTGTCGGGGCGTGCGCCGAGCGATCCAGAGCACAGCGTCACCCCATTGGACGGCAGATCGACCGCATCGAGAATGGAGCGATAGTCCGCTTCCGTCGACATGATGCGCGGCAGTCCGAGCAGAGCGAAGGGCGGGTCGTCCGGGTGGCAGCAAAGCCGCATGCCCAGCTCATCTGCAAGCGGCGCGACTTCTGACAGGAAATCGATGAGGTTCTGGCGCAGGCGGTCTTCACCCAGCACAGCGTAGCCCGCGAGATGATCGCGAATGTCGTCGAGCGTGAAGCTTTCCGCGGCGCCCGGCAATCCGCAAACGATGTTGTCGGCAAGCTTCGCCCGCGTGGCATCGTCCATGGCAGCGAAGCGACGGCCGGCATCTTCGACGACGGCGTCGCTGAAATCGTCGCTCGCGCCCGGCCGCTTGAGGATGTGAATGTCGAACGCCGCGAAGTCGATCAGGTCGAAGCGCATGCAGGTGGCGCCGTTCGGGCGCCGATGCGCAAGCTCGGTGCGCGTCCAGTCGAGCACCGGCATGAAATTGTAACAGATGGTCTCGATGCCAGCCGCATGCAGGTGCTTCAGCGAGGTGCGCCAGGCACCGATATGCGCGCGCCAGTCGCCCGTCTGCTTCTTGATGTCCTCGGAGACGGGCAGGCTTTCAACGACTTCCCAGGCAAGTCCCGACGAGGCGCCGTCCTTCATGCGGGCAATCAGCGACTGCCGTTTCTCAATCTCGTCCGGCGTCCAGACCGACCCGGTCGGGACGTGGTGCAAAGCGGATACGACCCCTTCGACGCCGGCCTGCATCATATCGTCGATAGAGACCCGATCCTTCGGGCCGAACCAGCGCCAAGTCTGCCGCATGAATGCTCCTCCTGCATAGTCAGCCGCCCAACGGCGACCCGCCATCAGATAGCACCACGCTTTGATGTTGACTAGTATGGTAGTATGGTTCATTGCTTGGCGCGGAGGAGATCACCGTGAACTTGCGAGACGCATTGGCACTGCAAACACGTGACGAGGAACGAGGGCAGCCTGTTGGCCCGCGTCTCTATCGCCTGTTGCGTGAGCGTATCGTGAAAGGTGACCTTGTTCCGGGCACGCGGCTTTCCGAAGTCGATGTCGCGGCGTCCTATGCGGTCAGCCGCCAGCCGGTGCGCGAAGCTTTCATCAAATTGTCCGAGGAAAGCCTCGTCGAGATCCGGCCACAGCGCGGCACCTATGTCAGCCAGATCAACGTTGCCGCCGTCATGTCCGCCCGGTTCGTGCGCGAAGCCGTCGAGGCGGACATTGTCCGGATTCTCGCGGCGCGGCCGAAAGAAGGGTTTCTGCGGGAGCTGGACGACCTGATCCTCCGCCAGCGCGCCACCGTCGAGGACGACGACCCCACGACATTCATCCAGCTCGACGAACGGTTTCACCGGCTGCTGGCATCTGAAGCGGGGCAGGGTGCAAGCTGGGATATTCTGCAGCCACTGAAGACGCAGATGGACCGCGTGCGCCATCTGAGCGCCAAGCAGTTCCCATTGCGCCAGCTCCTCTCGCAGCATGAAGATGTCGCTCGGACGATCCGCAATGGCGACGGCGATGGCGCCGAAGGCGCGATGCGGTCGCATCTGCGGCAGATTCTCGACGATCTCCCAGCCGTGATCGCCGCCCTGCCTGCCTTCTTCGACGAACGCGTTGAAGCGCCATGAGTGTCGTGGTCCCCATCGCGCCATTCGACGTCGCCAACTTCGCTTCGTCCTTCGTGCCGCGCTGGCTGCAGCTTGCGCGTGACCAAGTGCATGGTGGCATCTTCGATCGGCTCGCCCTCGATGGTCGCCCGGTCGAAGGCGATGCAAAGACCACGCTCGTTCATGCGCGCCTCGCGTTCACCCTCGCTCATCTCCATCTTGTCGCCGGCGACCAGCGATTGCTCGATGCAGCGCTCGATACGTACCGCTTTCTCGATGGGCACCTTCGCGACGCGGACGGCGGTTACCGTTTCAGCGTTTCGCGCGATGGTCAGCCCTTGGCCGATCCGATGTCTCAGGTTCGCCGAACCTATGATCAGTCCTTCGTGCTCCTGGCGCTCGTAACCCTGCAGAAGGCCGCGCCTAATTCGGTGTCGCAACACCGGATCGACGAATGCTGGAACTTCATATCGCAGCGCCTGACCGATCCCGGCACCGGTGCGCTCTGGGAAGACGATGTCATGGCGGCCGCGGGCGCCAAGCCCGGCGATCTGCGCGCCCAGAATCCGCACATGCACATGTTCGAAGCGCTGCTGCAGGCTTTCGAGATGACCGGCGATCGCGTCTGGCTGGAACGCGCGGAAGCCATGCCCGATGTCGGCCGCCGCTTTTTCATCGATGAAACGACGGGCGCGGTGCGCGAATTCGTCGGCCATGACTTGCAGAGCCTCGCCGACGCGGATGGCGAGCGGCGCGAGCCGGGTCATCAGTATGAATGGGCCTGGCTGCTTCATCGCTACGCCGATCTGGCCGGCGTGAACGATGCGCGATCTTTGGCCGACCCGATGATCGCCTTCGTTGAGCGGCATGGGCTGGCACCGCACTCCGGTCCCTTGGAAGGCCTTCCTTTCGATGCGCTCGATGCTCGAGGTCAGGTCACCGAGCACACGCATCTTCTCTGGCCGTTGACGGAAGCCGGCAAATTCTACGCGGCCCGCCATGCACGTCTTGCTGAGACTGGTGATGCAGCGCGCGCACGCGGCCTCGCATCGATCATGGCTCGCCATTTCTTTGCTCCGGCTGCGGCGACCGGTCTGTCTGTCTGGGTCAACCGTCTCGATGCTGATGGCCGACCTGTCTGGTCCGAGGCCTTGAGCCGCCTGCTCTACCACGTCGCCATCTTCGTCACGGAAGGCGCCCGCGCCGGCCTGTGGACGCTGACGCCGCTCCCGTCACCGACGGCTGAAAATCACTGAGAATGATCAAGGAGGAACGATCATGAACGTCACACTGAAGACACTTGGACTGACAACTGCGCTCGCACTCGTAGCAGGCGTCGTCTCGGCACAGGAATTCTCGCTCAACCTCTCGACGTCACAGACGCTGCAGGACCCGCTGGTCATTGCCATGCAGGGTGCCGAACAGCGCATCGAGGAGCGCTCCGAGGGTCGCGTCGATGTCACGATCTACCCGAGCTCGCAGCTTGGCGAAGATAACGACGTTCTGGAGCAGATCCGCAACGGTGCGCCGATCGCGGCGCTCGTCGATGCCGGTCGCCTGGCACCTCTGCACGCCGAGCTAGGCATTCTGGCCGCGCCATATCTTGTCGACGACTACACGCAATACGCAGCGATCACCGATTCTCCCGTCTATGGCGAATGGGTCGAAGAGCTCGCCGAAAGCTCCGGCATTCGCCTCCTGAACTACAACTGGTTCCAGGGCACGCGTCAGATGATCACCAAGAAGGAGATCACCGCGCCGGCAGACCTCTCGGGCGTGCGCGTGCGCACCATCGATGCACCAAGCTGGATCGCGACGGTCGAATCCATGGGTGCGACGGCAGCGCCGATGGCGTGGTCCGAAGTCTATTCGGCGCTCCAGCTTGGCGCGATCGATGGCGCAGAAGCGCAGCTGACCGGCGCCTATGGCATCAAGCTCCATGAAGTCGCGACCAACATCGCCTTGACGAACCACATCCAGCTCTTCACGGGCCTGGCGACGTCGCAAGCCTGGTGGGAGTCGCTGCCGGAAGACATCCGCACGATCATCGACGAAGAGCTGAAGGCGGCCGGCGACGAGGCCACGCGCATGACTGTCGAACGCCTCGGCGAAGTGCAGACCGAAATGGAAGCGGCAGGCGTCGTCTTCAACGAAGTCGACATGGCACCCTTCCGCGAAGCGACGGCCTCCGTCTACGAGGAAGTCGGCTTGGTGGAAGCCCGCGAGGCTCTGCAGCCCTACCTCCCGTCCGCCCAGTAAGGCGGATTTGACCTGAGTTTCGGGCGGTCGTCAGGACCGCCCGAACGACTCCTATGATGGGCAGCGAGGCTCCGATGTCCGTATTCTGGAAGATCTATGACCGCATCGAACTCGTGCTCGCGCTCGCACTGCTTGCCGCGACGGTTCTGGCCGTGTTGTTGACGGCCATCGGTCGGTCGATCGGCACGCCGATCACGTCCGGTCCGCAATTCGCACAGCTCTTTCTGATCTGGACATGCATGGTCGGCGCCGATCTGACGGCCAAGCATGGCGAACACATCCGCGTTTCGGCACTCCCGGATATCTTGCCGGTCGCGCTGCGCCGTTGGGTTGCCGGCTTCAACCTGCTGCTGATGCTCGTCTTCCTTGGCTTCGTCGCCAAGCTCGGTTTCGATCTTTCGGTTGGTAACTGGCAGCGCACACTTGGGGCCTCCGGGCTGAGCTACGGCCTCGTCACGCTCGCCCTGCCCGTCGGCTCGGCGCTCTTGGCGATCTCGCTTCTTCGTCGGGCCTGGACCAAGGGGTTCATTGCATCATACGAGCCCACTCAAGAGGCGAAGGAAGGCGTCCTATGATCTCCGCTCTGATCCTCGCGGCTGCTCTTGGCCTGATCATCCTCGGCATGCCCGTCGCCTTCGCGATCGGTATTGCCGGCTCCAGCTATTTCCTTCTGCCCTCGGTCTTTCTGCCGGAAAGCACGGCAGTGCAGCGCATCGTTGCCGCAAGCCAGTCTTTCCCGCTTCTGGCGGTGCCGCTTTTCATCCTGCTCGGCAATCTGATGAACAGCGCGGGCATCACGCCGCGGCTCGTCGCGCTGGCAACCACAGTCGCCGGCTGGATGCGCGGCGGGCTCGCGCAGTCGACGCTCATCCTCTCCGCGCTGATGGGCGGCATTTCGGGTTCGGCAGTCGCCGATGCTGCCATGCAGGCGCGCATCCTTGGAAACCCAATGATCCAGCAGGGCTACAGCCGCGGGTTCACCGCTGCAATTCTGTCCGTCGGCGGGCTCATCACCGCGACGCTGCCGCCAAGCCTTGGGCTCATCCTATACGGCTATCTTGGCGAAGTCTCGATCGGCCGTCTGTTCATCGCCGGGGTCGTGCCTGGCGTCCTGCTGACCATCGTGCTGATGGTCACGACATGGATGGTGGCCGTCAAGCGTGACTACCAGCCGATCAACGACCGCTACCCGACGCTGCGCGAAGTGGGCCAGGAATTCCGCAAGAGCTTCTGGGCGGTCATGTTTCCCATCTGGCTCCTCGTCGGCATCCGTTTCGGCTATTTCACGCCGTCGGAAGCGGGCGCTTTCGCCGTCGCCTATGCGCTGATCGTCGGCTTTTTCATTCACCGACAGATGACGATCGCCGGCTGCATCGACGCCATGATGAAGAGCATCAACGATATCGGCATGATCATGCTGATCATCCTCTTCTCCGGTACCTTCGGCTACGTCATCACCTTCGAGCGCGTGCCGCAGTCGATCGCCGAAGTGGCTTTGACGACGCTCTCGGACCCGACGGTGCTTCTCTTTGTCATCGCCGGCTTCCTGCTCGTCCTCGGCATGCTGGTGGAAGCGACGGTTCTCGTCATGCTCCTCACGCCGATCCTTGTACCGGTCGTCACGGCCGCGGGCGTGGATCCGGTGCATTTCGGACTGGTGATGATGACGCTCGTGACCTTCGGCGGAATGACGCCGCCCTTCGGCGTGTCCATGTTCGCGGTCTGCGGGATCTTGAACTGTTCCTACAAGGACTATTCGATCGAACTCATTCCGCTGGCGCTTGCGGTCCTCCTGCTCGTCGCGATCATGATCCTGTTTCCAGAGATCGTCCTGTTCCTCCCCAATTGGCTGATGTAATGGCGCTTCATCCCGACCGATTGTTCCCGACCGACGCGGCCACACGCGGCATCGCCCGTGCGCTTTACGAGACGGTCGCCGACCTGCCGATCGTCTCTCCGCACGGTCATACCGATCCGCGCTGGTGGGCGACGAATGAGGCATTCAGCGATCCGGCGACGCTGTTCGTCACGCCGGACCATTACGTTACCCGCATGCTCGTCAGCCAGGGCGTCTCGTTCGAGGCGCTCGGAATCGGACAAGGGGCCGAAACCGATCCACGTGCCATCTGGCGTACATTCGCGTCGAACTTCCATCTCTTCTCCGGCACGCCCTCCAAGCTTTGGATCGAGCATGCTTTGGAGAACGTCTTCGGGTTCTCGGAGCGACTACAATCGGAAACCGCCGATGCCGCCTATGAGCGCATTCAGGCCGTGTTGCAGGAGGATCGCTTCCGGCCTCACGGGCTCTATGACCGGTTCAACATCGAGGTCATCGCGACGACCGATGGTGCCTTGGACGATCTGCAATGGCACCGACAGATCCGCGAGTCTGCGTGGCACGGGCGCGTCGTGCCGACCTATCGTCCCGATGCGGTAACGGACCCCGACCAGCCTGGCTTTGCGGATAACCTGGAAAGACTGGCAGAAGTCTCGGGCATGTCGACAGTGACATGGGCCGGCTATCTCGACGCTCACCGCGCGCGGCGTGCCGCTTTCCGGGAGTTGGGCGCGACGGCGACGGACCACGGACATGCAACGCCGCGCACCGCCGACATGCCGCAGAACGAAGCCGCAAGCCTTTACGACCGTGCCCGCACCGGACGCCTGGGCACGGGCGAGGCCGAACTTTTCCGTGCGCAGATGCTGACCGAGATGGCGCGCATGTCTGCCGAAGACGGCATGGTCATGCAGCTCCATTGCGGCTCGCACCGCAACCACTCCCGCTCCGTTCTTGCCGACAATGGGCGTGACCGCGGTTTCGATATCCCGGTTCCTGTCAGCTTCACCGAAGCGCTGAAGCCGATGCTCGATGCGGTGGGTCTGGAGCCTCAGCTACGGGTTATTCTCTTCACTCTGGACGAGACGACCTACACGCGAGAACTCGCACCGCTTGCCGGCGCGTGGCCGTCACTCGTGCTCGGCCCGCCCTGGTGGTTCCACGACAGCTTCGAAGGCATCCGTCGCTATCGTCAGCAGGTCACCGAGACGGCGGGCTTCTACAACACGGCCGGTTTCAACGACGACACACGCGCCATCACCTCGATCCAGGCACGCCACGATGTCGCGCGACGGACCGACTGCGCCTTCTTGGCCGAACTGGTCACGTCGCACCGCATGGAAGAAGACGAGGCCTTTGCGATCGCGCAGGATCTTGCGGCCGGTTTGGCAAGGAAGGCATATCGGTTAGGCTGAGCGCTCGAAACGCTTCACGCCAGACGAGACGGAGACGTGCCGTGGCCTCCTATGAGCTTCTGTACTGGTCGGTGCCGTTTCGCGGCCAGTTCGTGCGCGCGATCCTTGCCCATGCCGGCGTGGAATGGACCGAGTGGGATGAACCCGCGATCGCGGAACTGATGGACGCCAATGTCTTCGACATGCCGGTCCCCTTCATGGGCCCTCCGGTTCTCATCGACAGCGAAAGTGGCTTCGCGGTCTCCCAGATGCCCGCGATCGTGTTCTATCTCGGCGAGAAACTGGATCTTCTGCCAAAGACGCCGGAGTTGCGCGCCTTGACCATGAAAGTGGTCAACGACGCCAATGACGTGATCGACGAGCTGACGCTCAATGGCGGCCAGGCCATGTGGACAGAAGAGCGGTGGCAGGACTTCCTCCCCCGTCTACGCAAGTGGATGACGTTCTGGGAAGTGCTGGGCACGAAGCACGGCCTGACGGCCGATGACGGATATCTGCTTGGCGGGTCCGCTCCGGGGATCGCCGACATCGTCACGGCAACGCTCTGGACCACGATCGCCGATCGCTTCGACCGGATCGAGAAGATGCTGGCGGAGACGGCGCCGCACACCTTGGCCTTGTCGCGCAGGGTGTCATCCCACCCGGCACTGGTGAAACTCAACCAGCAAACCCGGAGCGCCTATGGCGACGATTATGCAGGCGGCCAAATCGGGGCCTCCATGGCGTCGGTCCTCACGTCCAGGAATGGATGAAGGTTAGGCGTCGCTCGCATCGGAAAGCTCCGATCGCAGCCATGCGGCGAAACTGGCCATCGCAGGTGTCACCGCCTTCCCCATTGGGCGCGTGAGATAATCGGAGCCCGCTGAAACCGCCACATCGTATGGCCGCACGAGACGACCGGTTGCAATCTGTCGGTTGAACATAGCGGAGGGCAGCAGCGCCACGCCGAAACCATCAGCTGCCAGCTCGGCAAGGGCAATCGAGGAGTCGAGCACCGGGCCGTTGAGCGGCGGGCAGGCTATGCCGGCTGCCTCGAACCACTGCTCCCACTCGTCCTTGCGATAGCTGCGCAGCAGCGTCTCCCGGGTAAGGTCGTCCGGAACACGCAGGCGCTTTGCAACATCGGGTGCACAGAGCGGCGTCATCGGCGCGGCAAGCAGCGGCTCCGCCTCCAGTCCGGTCCACGATCCGGCGCCGAAGCGAATGGCCATGTCGAGGCCTTCGCGCGTGATCTCCACGCGGTTGTTGTTCGTCGAGATGCGCAGATCGATCTCCGGATGCGCCTCGTTGAAATGCCCGATCCGCGGCATCAGCCAGCCCAGCGCGAATGTCGTGACCACACCCATCTGCAGCACCTCGATGTGGTGTTTGCCGCGCACGCGATCGAGCGCGCGCGCCATGGTATCGAACCCGTGCTCGAGCACGGGAAACAGCGCCGAGGCCTCTTCCGTCGGCACGAGCCCGAGCGATGTGCGGCGAAAGAGCGTCGTGCCGAGCATGTCCTCCAGCCGCGCGATCTGATGGCTGACGGCCGCCTGCGTCACACGCAGTTCGATGGCGGCACGCGTGAAGCTCCCTTGCCGCATCGCGACTTCGAACACACGCAAGGCGTTGAGCGGAATGTCGTGACGATCCATCGGGTATTACCTGAGCTCATGGCAGATCGAAGAAATTGTCGTCTGCCACTGTTCTGGAGCGCGGTCTATGCATTCGCCATCAGTTTATCTGATGCACCGCTCCGATAAGAGCGATGCACATTTTGCGACCAGATGAGGGAAACTGCCGATGACGCCACGTTCGATTGTCTCACAGACAGCCATTGCCGCCTTCACCATGGGCTTGTTGATTGCCGGGGCGGCCAATGCCCAAGATGCCGATGCGCGGCTTCAGGAGGTCGTCTCGACGATCGAGGAAAACTTGGATGCCCGCGTCGGTATCGTCGTGCGTGACAGCGGCTCGGACTGGCAGTGGGCGCACCGGGAAGACGAACGGTTCATGATGAACAGCACCTTCAAATCCGTGCTGTGCGGCGCGGTCCTTCAGCGCGCCGAGATCGGAGAGCTGGCACTCACAGAGACACTCGAGATCGAGGCGTCGGACATTCTTGACTATGCGCCCGTGGCGGAGACCCGTGTCGGAGAAAGCGTGACGATCGGAGAGCTGTGCCTAGCGACGCTCGACATGAGCGACAACACGGCCGCCAATCTGCTGATCAGTCGACTCGGCGGGCCACAGGAGGTCACTGCCTTCATGCGCAGCCTCGGCGACAGCGTCACCCGGCTTGACCGCTTGGAGCCGGAGATGAACACCTTTGCCGAAGGAGATCCACGCGACACCACGACACCCGCTGCCATGGCGGCGAGCTGGGAAACGATGCTGCTAGGCGACGGCTTGTCCCCTGCGTCACAAGCACAACTGATCGAATGGATGAGCATCGGGGGTGTGACGGGCGCGCTGCTGCGCGCAAGCACGCCCGAGGATTGGCTGGTGGCAGACAAGTCCGGCAGCGGCAACCGGACGCGCAATCTCGTGGCCATGGTCACGCCACCCGATGAAGCGCCCTATGTGGTCTCGATCTATCTCTCCGACACGACGGCTGACTTCCAGGCTCGCAATGCCGCAATGACGGAGATCGGGGCAGCGCTCGTCGAGCTGATCGAAGCGCGCTGAACCAACACGTCCCGCTTGAACCTGACTGTTATCCGTAAGACGAGGCCTACGTAGCCAGAAAACCCCGCGCCAGTGCCTTGAAGGCTTCGACGGTGCGGGGCAGGATCTTTTTGGGATCGGTGCTGGCGGCGACGTAGAGAGCCGCGTTCAAGGCCGCGCCGTTCAGCAATCGTGCCGCGGCTTCGATGTCCACGGGTTTGAGCCGGCCCTCCTCGGCCAGTGCCATGAGCGCCCGCCGGGTTTCTGCAAGGCAGGCATTCTGGCTCGGCCACGCCGACGGGTCGCCGAGAACCGCTGGGCCATCGAGCAGCACGATGCGTTGGATTTCGGGATCGAGCGCGAGCTCGATATAGGCAGCTCCTTCGGCCTCCAGGGCAGCCCAGGTATCCTCGGCACCGGACGCGGCCTGTCTTGCCTTCGCCGCCATCTCGCCGTCGACCTGCGCCACCACCGCGGCCAACAGGCCCTTCTTATCCCCGAAATTATGATAGAGCGCGCCGCGCGTAAGCCCGGCATCCGCCGTCAGATCGTCCATCGACGCATCGGCAAATCCCTTTTCGGCAAAGGCCTTGCGGCCGGCCGAAATCAGCTTGGCGCGCGTCTCTTCCATCATTGCGGCGCGGCTTTTCCCGGACATTCCCATCCTCGCAAAAACTGAAAGCTTACCATGCGAGTTGACATACGGGACGTATGTGAACATTTTGCATACGTAGCGTATATGAAAGCAGCTTCCCTTGTGAAGCGCCCAATTTTGAAAGGGCCTTGACCCATGACTGTTCGTGAACCCGTTTATCCCGCCGGCCGCCACCAGCTTTACGACGCGCACGGCTATTCGCCCGCCATCAAGTCCGGCGACTTCCTGTTCGTCTCAGGTCAGGTGGGCAGCCGGGACGATGGCTCGCCGGAGCCAGACTACGAAGCCCAGGTGCGGTTGGCGTTCAAGAACCTGAAGGCGACGCTGGCAGCGGCGGGTGCCACCCTCGACGATGTCGTCGACGTGACGAGCTTCCACACCGATCCCGAAACCCAGTTCGAGCCTTTTCTGGCGCTGAAGTCCGAAGCCTTTCCGGAAAAACCCTATCCGAACTGGACGGCGATCGGTGTGAACTGGCTCGCCGGGTTCGACTTCGAAATCAAGGTCATCGCCCGCATTCCGACAGCGGCCTGATCGCCAACTGCACGTCTTCTTCAGCCAATGGCGTCACTGGGGCAAACTCACGGGAGAGATGGCCGGCGGCTCATTCACCAGGCGGCGCGCAGCCAGCCAGCTCAAGAAAGCCATGGCGCCGGCCGTGGCGAGGCAAAGCGGCAATCCGCCGGCCTGATAGCTCAGGCCGGAGAGCAGCGTTCCGAGAAGCCTGCCCGCGGCATTCGCCATATAGTAGAAGCCGACGTCACGCGTGATGCGCGTGGCGTCACCGAAGGCGAGGATCAGATAGGAATGCACCGCGGAATTGATCGCGAACACGTAGCCGAACGCGAACAGGCCGCCGATCAGAAAGACGGTGAGCCAAGGGGCCGGCTCGCCTGATAGCCAGGCGCTGGCGGCGAGGACGAGAGGGATCGGCACGAGGCACCCGGCCCACCAGACGGCCTTGCGGGCGACCTCTGCCTCCGAAAGTGTTGCGGCCTTGAGAATGCGCGGGGCTGCCGCCTGCACGAATCCATAAAGGATGATCCAGGCAGCAAGGAACCCACCGATCACAAAGAAGGCCCAGCGCCGACCTTCGTCGGTCCCATCGGACAACACGGCCTGGAAATAGATCGGCACGCCGACCACGAACCAGACATCGCGCGCGGCGAACAGGAACATGCGGGCAAGCGACAGCCTATTGACGCGCGGGTCGGACGAACGCCAGGCCCCGAATTTGGCGCTCTTGTCCTTTGCCGGCAGGCCGGGTGGCAGAAAGAGGGCCACGGCAATGAGGATGACGAGCAGGATCGCAGCCATTGCCCAAATTGCAGCTTCGAACCCGGCGAGTGCGAGCAGTGCCGCGCCAAGGAAGAAGCCGAGCCCTTTGACGGCGTTCTTGGAGCCCGTCAAAAGCGCGACCCAGCGGAACAGCGTGCCGTCGCCTTGGGGCGCGAGCAGCTTGACCGCGGATTTGGACGACATTTTCGACAGGTCCTTGGCCACGCCCGACACGCCCTGCACGGCCATGACGAATGCCACGGAGGCGGCAACGCCCCAGGCGGGATCCAGCTGTGTCAGAACGACGAGCGCCAGGATCTGCAGCGTCAGCCCGGCGTAGAGCGTCGACGCGAGTCCAAAGCGTGCGGCGAGCCACCCGGCATAGAGATTGGTGACGATCCCCGCGACTTCGTAGAGCAGGAAGAGCCAGGCCAACTGGATCGGTGTGAAGCCGAGGCCGTTGAAGTGCAAAAGCACCAGCATGCGCAGCGCACCGTCCGAGAGCATGAATGCCCAGTAGGACGCCGTAACGGCAACATAGGCACGCATGGGACGAGCGGCGCTCACATCGAGCCTGCCATCATCCGGACGATATCCGCCAGTCGGCAGGCATAACCCCACTCATTGTCGTACCAGGCATAGATCTTCACCTGCGTGCCGTTCACGACCATCGTGGAAGGGCCATCGATCACGCCGGAGCGACGATCATTGGTGTAGTCGCAGCTGACCAGAGGCCGGCTTTCGAAGCCGAGGATGCCGCTCAGCGGCCCGTCGGCGGCGGCCTTGAACAGGGCGTTCACCTCCTCCACCGTCGTCGGACGCTCGACCTCGAAAACGCAGTCCGTCAGCGACGCATTGAGGAGCGGCACCCGCACCGCATGGCCGTTCAGGCGTCCCTTGAGTTCGGGGTAGATCAGCGTGATCGCGGTTGCGCTGCCCGTGGTCGTAGGGATCAGGTTCATCAGGGCGGACCGTGCGCGGCGCATGTCCTTTGCCGGCCGATCGACAATCGTCTGCGTGTTTGTCACGTCATGGATCGTGGTGATCGAGCCGTGGCGAATGCCGATCGACTCGTGGATGACCTTCACGACCGGCGCGAGGCAGTTCGTCGTGCAACTCGCGGCCGTGACCAGCCAGTGCTGATCCTTGTCGTAGAGATCGTGGTTGATGCCATAGACGAGATTCAGCGCACCGCCATCCTTCACCGGCGCAGATACGACGACCTTCTTTGCGCCAGCCGAACGATAGGGCTCGACCTTCGCCGCCGTTTTGAAGACTCCGGTGCAGTCGATCACGAGATCGACGCCGAGTTCGGCAAGCGGCAGCGCCTCGATCGTCTTCTCCCGCGTTAGCCGAATGCGCTTGCCGTCCAGGATGAGATGGTCGTCGTCATGCGCGATCGGCACGTTCCAGCGTCCATGGACACTGTCGAACTCCATGAGAAGCGCGTGCTGCGCAGCGTCGCCCATAGCATCGTTGACGAGAACGATGTCACCGCCGGCCCCACTGTCGATCAGGTCCCGCAGGACAAGTTTGCCGATGCGGCCGAGGCCGTTCAATGCGATGCGGGTCATGGCTGCCGGATCCGTTTTCCGAAATGTCGATGAGGATGCCGGATCAGCGGAAGCCGTCCAACATCATATCCATAATTCCCGAATAAACGAATTAATGCTCCCGGGCAAGGCCACCTTTAATGACGCAACGGCTGATCTTCACCCTCGGCAACGGCGTTCGACCGAGAGCGGAAGACGGCGGTTGAAGCCGATGACAGGGCTCCGAAGCTCACCGCGGTCGCGAGAGACAGCCAGAGATAGGCGAAGGCCCAGCCCGCAATCACGTCGCTCGGCCAATGCGTTCGAAGATAGATGCGGCTTAGTCCCACCAGAACAGTCAGACCGATCGCCGCGCCCAGAGCGCAGATTTTGGGCAGTCGATAGGGCGTGGCGCGGATGGCAAACACCGCGATCGAGCCGAAGAGCAGCGCCGCAAGCAGCGCATGCCCCGAGGGAAAGCTCGTATGCAGCATGGAATAGGAGCCGTGCAGATGGTGCGGCCGCAGCCAGGCGAAAGCGGCCTTGGCGACATAGCCGGCAACAGCGCCTCCGGCGATGCCGACGATCAGAAAGATGGCAGCAGAAAAATGGCGCGCCAGCACTGCGTAGGCGAGCATGGCGGCTGCAAAGCTTGCGACGATTTCCGGACTGCCGAGTGCCGTAAAGCTCCAGGCGAGGGATGCGATCCTGCCCTCGCCCTCAATGGCGCCGAAGGGATCGGGCAGGCCGAAGAGAAGGATGCGGTCGACCGCGTGGACGCCCGCAAGAAATTCCACCGTCGCGAGGATGAACACGAGAAGCGCAAGCGCCAGAAATAATTTTCGCAAAGCGCCATCACCATGCCGGCGGGGCCGAGGGCCCGCGAGAACGAGCCCGATGATTGCCGACCGCCGTCAAGGAAGCGTTAAAGCACGCTCGTGATCATGCGGATGCTGGTCAGTGCCAGGAACGCTGCAAAGCAGTAGCGCAGAGCTGCCGGCGAGATCGAATGCGCGATGCGCGCGCCGAGCGGTGCAGTCAGCATCGATGCAGGGATGATTGCGATCAGGCCGGCGAGGTTGACGTAGCCGAGCGAGAATGGCGGCAGGTCTTCGACGCCGAGACCGAACCAGATATAGCCGATCGTGCCCGGAATTGCGATGATGAGGCCGATCGCCGACGCAGTACCGACCGCCTTGCGGATGGGATAGGCGAAGAAGGACAGGATCGGTACCGAAAGCGTTCCCCCGCCGATGCCCATCATCACCGAGAACAGACCGATGATCGTCCCGAGCAGTTCCTTCAGCGGGCTCTTCGGCATCTCGCGCTTCTGGGAAGCTTCTGAAGGCTTGAACGCCATATTGATGGCAACGAGTGCGGCAACCACGGCGAAGACGATGGTCAGCACTTCGCCCGAGACATTGCCGCCGATGACGGTGCCGACGATGACGCCGAAGGCGACCGCCGGGCCCCATCGCTTGAGAAGGTCGGTATCGACGCTTCCCTTCTTCCAGTGCGAACGCGCCGACATGAACCCCGTGAAGATGATCGTCGCGAGCGACGTGCCCACCGCCACATGCATGCGCACCTCTTCCTCGATGTCGAGACCGATGAAGACGAAGAACAGGACTGGCACGATGACGATGCCGCCGCCAACGCCGAGCAGGCCGGAGATGATACCGGCGATCGCACCGGTGACGACAAGGATACCGATGAGCGTGAGCGCTTCGGTCAGGCCAACGTCGAGCATGGAAGGGGTCCTGGGAAGAAGTGTGTGAGGATGAAGAAGAAAAGGCGGCGCAGTCGCGCCGCCCTTATAACCTGAAAGACGGTCGCGTCTCAGAGAACCTTGACGGTGATCTCGCCGACGCCGGCGACCTTGCCGACCATCGTGTCGCCCTTGTTGACGGCACCGACGCCGGACGGCGTACCGGTCATGATCATGTCGCCCGGCTGCAGCTCGAAATACTCCGAAAGGATCGAGATCATTTCCGGCACTTTCCAGAGCAGCTGGTTGAGGTCACCGGTCTGGCGGCGCTCGCCATTGACGTCGAGCGTCACTTCACCTTCCGTCGGATGGCCGATCTTCGACGCCGGAACGATGGCGCCGCAGGGTGCGGACTTCTCGAAGGATTTGCCGACTTCCCACGGACGGCCGAGCTTCTTGGCTTCGCCCTGAAGGTCGCGGCGGGTCATGTCGAGGCCGACGCCGTAGCCGTAGACGTGGTCGAGCGCGCTATCGACCGAGATGTCCTTGCCGCCCTTGTGCAGTACCACGACAAGTTCGATCTCGTGGTGCACGTCGGACGTCTTGGTCGGATAGGGGAAGTCTTCGCCGTAGGTCACGTTGGAAGGCGACTTGAAGAAGAAGAACGGAGGCTCCTTGTCCGGGTCGTGGCCCATCTCCACGGCATGGGCAGCGTAATTGCGGCCGATGCAGAAGACTCGGTTGATCGGGAAGAGCTCGTCGCTGCCCTCAACGGGCAGGGCGACGATTTCGGGAGGAGAGACCACGTAGGTCTGTTCCGCCGGCTTCTTCAATGCACTTTCTGACATGGTCAACTCCTGACTCCTGCGTAGTATTCGACACGCTTCTCAAGCTTTGCAACGAGTTCCGCAAGAGTGAGCGCGATGGTGAAAAGGATCAACACCAGGGCCCAGAAGTGGGCCATGAGGAAGTTCTGCTGGTACAGCTGGAACAGCGCGCCGACACCGATGATCGAGACCAGAAGCTGGCCGATGACGACGCCCTTGACGCCGCGGATCATGCCAAGCCGGATGCCGGCCAGAATTTCGGGCAGCGCCGCCAGAAGCACCATTTTGAAGCGCTCGGCGCGCGAGGCACCGAAAGAGCGCGACATTTCCATGAGCGACGGTGAAATGCTGAGCACGCCGGCGCGGGTATCGAGAACGATGATCCAGACCGCGAACATGAAGACCGTGACGATGACGGTCGGCGTGCCGAGGCCGAAGAGGATCATGAACACCGGCACGAGTGCCGAAAGCGGTGCCGACAGGAAGGTGTTCACCCACATGTTCAGCATCTTGTCGGCCGCAGGCACCAGGCCCATCAGGAAGCCGAGCGGAATGCCGATCGCAATCGCTAGCCCCAGCCCGCCGAGATAGGACTGTACCGTGATCCGCATCGCTTCGCCGAAGCTGCGCGACGTCACGACGTCGCCCAGAGCCGCGAGCACTTCCGTGAACGGCGGAAACAGCATCACCAGTTCGAAGCGGCCGATGATTTCCCAGATGATCACCCAGACGAGGAGCGAGGCCATCTTGGGCATTCTAAACCCGAAGAGTGTCATGACCTACTCCACATATTTCCTGATGCCCTGCCAGATCTGCTCGACCGTATCCAGGTAGACGTCGTTGCGGCGCAGATCGTCCGGGTTGATGCCCTTCGGAATCGCCGGATCGATGATTTCCGAGATGCGGCCGGGGCGCGGCGACAGCATGATGATGCGGTCGGAGACGTACACGGCTTCTTCGATGGAGTGGGTGACGAAGAGAAATGTCTTCTTCTCGACCTCGCGCAGGCGAAAGAGATCCTCCTGGAACTTGCGGCGGGTCTGCTCGTCGACGGCCGAGAAGGGCTCGTCCATCAGAAGAACGTCGGCATTCACGGCGAGCGCGCGGGCAAGCCCGACGCGCTGGCGCATGCCACCCGAAAGCTCGTGCGGGTACTTTTTCTCAAAGCCGGCAAGCCCGACCTCGGCGATGTAGTGCCGGGCCTTGTCCTCACGCTCCGAACGCGGCACGCCCTGCATCTTCAGGCCGAAGGCGGCATTGTCCATCACGCTTGCCCAAGGCATCAGCGCGAAATCCTGGAACACGAAGGCGCGCTCTGGGCCGGGGCCGGTGACCGGCTTGCCCTTGACGAGCACTTCGCCGGCGGTCGGCTGCAACAGCCCGGCAACGATCTTGAGCAGCGTGGTCTTGCCGCAGCCCGATGGGCCGAGAAGGCTGGTCAGGTGGCCGGTTTCGAAGGCGATGTTGATGTTGTCGAGGGCGACCACGTCATTGCCGTAGACCTTCGACACCCCCCGCACTTCGATGATGGGGTTGGAGGGTTTGGTCACGGGCGTCGGTTCCTCGTATTTCTTTGCAAGGGCCAGGCTCATTTCGAACTCCGCTTTTCAGGCCTGAACAGCTTGGCCTCGATCCATTGAAGGGTGCTGACGGCGATGATCGCGAAGAGCACGATCGACGCGATCGTCGCGTACATGTGTGCGAAATTGGCGACCGACCGGTGGTAGGTGATGAGGTCGCCGATGCCGGTCGGCGTGATGAGGAGCTCGGCCAGGACGACGCCCGAGAAGCCTTCGGCAACGCCGAGCCGCAAGCCGGCAAACATCATCGGGCTCGCCGCCGGAATGACGATCTGGAAGATCTGCTGGCGCCGGTTGCCCATGAAGGAATGGCACATGGAAACCAGTGACGGCGGTACGTTGCGCACGGCCTTGTAGCTGTTGATCGCGATGACCGGCAGCGACAACATGACCACGGCAAGCACCTTGGACGCCAGGCCGATGCCGTAGACAAAGGTGATGAGCGGGATCAGCGCCGCCATCGGCGCGGCCTGCATGACGATGAAGACCGGCAGCGTGAACCATTCCACGTCGCGGCGCAGGCCCATGGCCACCCCGGCGGAAATGCCGACGATCAGCGAGAAGGCGAGCCCGATGACGAGCGGTTCCAGCGTGCGCAGATAAGCGGCACCCATGGAGCCATCGGCCACCATTTCGAAGAAGGCCGAAACGGTCGCGCTGAAGGTCGGGAAGGAGAAGTTGAAGCCCGTCCGTCCGGCATATTCCCAAAGCGCGGCGAAGATCACCACCGATAGGATTTTCCAGAAGAGCGTCACTTCGCCAATGCGGCTCCAGATCGTCGGAGCGTCGCGCCGGGGGCCGGCGAAGGCCGGTTGGGCGGTCGGTGAATAAGACATGGATGAACCTGTGATCGTTTCCAAAAATCAACCGCGAGACGAAGCGGTCGGTTTGCGCCGACCATGACCCGCGGCCAGGAATCCCTCGCGCCACGGGTGGCGCGAGGGGGCAGGCTCAGTCTCAGTTCTTGGCCGCGTTCAGCGGATCGAAATCCCAGTACATGCTCTCGTCGACATCGCCTTCCGGCGCATCGACCTGCCCGGCGGCAGCAAGGAACTCGAGATCGTCGGTCACGTCTTCCGGCGTGCCGCCATCGGTCGGGAACACGCCGCTTTCAGCCGATTCGGTGAAGTAAGGGGTGATCTCTGCGACCGCCTGTTCCGGCAGGTCCGGCAGGAGGTCGTACTGCGTGCGCAGTTCAGCGACGATACCCGGGTTCTCGTTGATCTCGTTCCAGGTGCGCAGCATTTCTTCGACGAAGATCGAAACATCTTCCTCGCGCTCGTTCAGGAAGTCGGCATTGGCATAGAGTGCTTCGTCGGTGGCGTTGACGCCGTCGAGCGGGAGACGGGCGAACTTGCCGCCGCCCTGCTGCTCCAGGAGACGGAAGGCCGAGCTGTCGACGATCGATGCGTTGATCGTGCCCTGCAGCAGTGCGCCCGCGCGCACTTCGGCGCCCGGCACGTAGGAGATGCCGGAATAGGTAATGCCGTGCTGCTGTTCCATCAGGCGCATCAGGGCTTCGGTGCCGGAGCCGCGCGAGTGAACGGTGACTTCCTGGCCGTCGAGGTCTGCCCAATCCTGATAGACTTCCGTGTTGACGACCGGGAAGAAGAGCAGCGTGCTCATCTGGTAGAACATGCGGATCGGCGCATTGGAATTCTGGATAAAGGCGTAGGGCGCGCCGACGCCGATATCGGCCTGGCCACCGACGACGGCCTGCGTGGCGACGTCTTCGGAGTTGAAGAAGGTGAGTTCCATCGGAACGCCGCGCTCCTTCGCGCGCTCCATGGCGATCAGCAGGCCGAGGCTCTCGATGCTGGCAATGTCGCCCATGGCGACCCGCACGGGCTCGCCGGTCTGGGCGTGAGCGCCGGCCGACAGTCCGACGATCGATGCCGTGGCCAGACAGGCTGCGGCTGCGGATTTCAAGAGACTGCGCTTGATCATGTGGTTTCCTCCCGTGACATGACGATCTCAATCCGGCAGCAGGTCCTCCAACCTTGGCCAATCCGGATATTGGTTAAATCAAATCACCGAATTGGTTGAGCGTCAAGCAGCATCGCACAACGGTGTTGTCGGACCTGAAAGCAGGGTTTTACGACAGACTTGCGGCACTGCAGTGTTAGACGGCGCTCAGCAGATCGATTGACAACGCCAGATCGATGCGTCATGTCTGAACCAATTCAAGATTGGTCAAACCGCCGGGAGAGCGATTTGCACGGCCAGTTCAGCGACATTGACGGCAAGCATGATCCGGCGGCAGACGCGAACGGTGCAACCCTGGTGCAGTTGCGCGCCTGGTTGACGCGGCACGATTTTCCGCCGGATACAAAGCTGCCGGCAGAACGCGAGCTGGCCGAGATCCTTGGCGTATCCCGCGGCGACCTGCGCAAGGCACTGGCGACACTGGAGGCAGAAGGCCAGCTCTGGCGCCATGTCGGCAAGGGCACGTTTACGGGATCGCGCGCGATCGAGGTGATGAGCCTTGCCGAGATCGATCGTCAGACCAATCCCGCCGAAGTCATGCGCACGCGGCTTCTCATCGAGCCGCTGATCGCGCGCGAAGCTGCGCTCAACGCGACATCGGTCGACATCGATGCGCTGCGCCGCTGCGTCAACCGCACACACCAGGCAGCCACCTGGCGGCAATACGAGACGGCCGACAACGAGCTGCATCGCCGGATCGCGGAAGCGAGCGGTAACCGGCTGTTGCTGGCGCTCTTCGATGCGCTGAACGCCGTGCGCCGCGCCGTCGTCTGGGGCATGTTGCGCACCAATACGGACCGTCCACCGGAAACGCACCATTCCTTCGCCGAGCACGACCGCATCATCGAGGCGATCGAAAAGCGCGACATCGAAGGTGCGGGGCGCGAGATGTACCTGCATCTTCGCGCAGTGGAGCGAAATCTCATGGAACGCGGTCTCCCGCGTTGAGATCGCCGCCGTCGCACCCGCTCGCCGCCGGGTCGCAAACCGCCCGCAATTGAATGCCTGCCAGATCGGATCGAGCAATGACGAATGGTGAAGCAACTGTGCGACGCGTCGCTCTCGTCACCGGAGCGGCGCAGGGGCTTGGCGCTGCCATTGCCAAAGCGCTCCACGGTGCCGGTCATCGCGTGGTCTTTGCAGATATCGATGTCGCGAAGGTCGAAGGCGTCGTTGCCGGATTGCAAAGCGACGATGCAGCCGCGGTCGCGATCGACGTGCGCGACAAATCGTCAATCGAAAGAGCTGCTGCCATCTGCGAAGAGCGCTTCGGCCCGGTCCAGATCCTCGTCAACAACGCGGCGCTGACGCGTGCCACCGACTTCTTCGATCTCTCCGTGGAGGAATGGGATGACCTGATGGCCGTCAATCTGCGCTCGCACTTCCTGACGGCGCAGGTGATGGCAGCTGGAATGATGGAGCGCGGTTTCGGCCGCATCATCAACATGACCTCCGTGGCCGGCCAGCGCGGCGGCCCCGGCGTGCAGGGCCTGCACTACGCCACGTCGAAGGCGGGGATCATCGGTGCGACCCGCTATCTTGCTCAGCTCTTCGCGGAAGGCGGCGTCACCGTGAACGCCATTGCGCCGGGGCCGATCCAGACAGAACAGACGGCGCTCGCACCGCCGGACCGGGTCGCCCGCGTCGCGGCGCAGGTGCCGCTGAAGCGCTTCGGCGACCCGTCGGAGGTCGGCGCACTCGCGGTCTATCTTGCAACGGATGCGGCCGGCTTCGTCACCGGAGCGACCATCGACATCAATGGCGGCATCCTGATGCGCTGAGACGCAGTCCCAACCGGTTGATTCGAAAGGAGCGAGGTCTAATGCATGTCCCGCTTGGCGCGTGCCTGGGTCTCGATCACGAGCGCGATGAACTCGTTTTCGATCACCTCAATCTGTTCGGGCGCAACCCCGAGAGCGATCGCTGCGGTCAGATTGGCATGGGCGTCCATGAGTGTGGCGCGCATGGCTTCGGCAGAAACGGGATCGCGGATGGGCCTGCAGATTCTTCGTATGAGCCGCGCGGCGACCCTGGCCTCGAAGCTCTTGCCTGCGGGCTCGCCCTCGCGAAACGCGAACCGGGCGCCGATCAAACGAACTTGACGATCGATCAACAATCTCATGCCAGTGCCGTCTCCCAACAAAACGACCTGAATGCGATGGCGGTTTTTGTCATCGCTGCCGATGGCGACAGTACCGCTTCAAACTTGCGCGACGATGGATCCGCCACGCAGAGTGGTCAAGTGGCCGGAATACCGATAGCCTGTGGATTACGTGGGATTGCCTACCGATTTCTAAACAAACCGGAGGTTGGTGGAGCCAAGCGGGATCGAACCGCTGACCTCCTGCATGCCATGCAGGCGCTCTCCCAGCTGAGCTATGGCCCCATTTCGAAACCGCCGCGGCGGCTCGTGGACGGCTTCTTACGTCCGGTTTCCGACGAGATCAAGATGACCTCGTCGAATTTCTTGAACATCCCGTGAGATGTTTCGAAAGCCTTGAGATCAGCTCTCGTCTTCGTCTTCGTTCGCGCCGCCGATGAGGTCGCTCATGTCGTCGTCGTCATCATCGTCGTCGTCCGGCAGGAAGGTGTCGTCGTCATCGTCGTCGATTTCGACTTCTTCCTCGTCGCCGTCCAGGTCCGGCAGATCGTCGTCCTTGTCGGCGGAATCGCCGTCGGCATCTTCCAGCGGCACGGTTTCCGCTTCGTTGCCTTCGGTATCCAGTTCCTTGACGTCCTCTTCCTCTTCCGCCTCGACCACCTTCGCAACGGCAGTGTCTTCGAAATAGGACAGCGGGTAGCTCTTGCCGGTGTAGGGCGACACGACCGGATCGCGGTTCAGGTCGTAGAATTTACGGCCTGTTTCGGGACAGACGCGTTTCGTTCCAAGTTCGGGCTTTGCCACGGCGAACCTCTCGATGGATTGGGGACTGTCGCCAGTCAGCCGGCTTGAGAGACCGGCCCGTCGATTTGCGATGTGCGGTCCCCATAATGATGTTGCAACGCCGTGTCAAAGCCTATCTACCGCCGGTTTCCAAGCCTTTGCCGCCCCTTATTTTGATCGATCGGCGGATGACGCTCGCGCTGCCCTGTGATATCGCGCGACCGGCATTCGCAGATAAGAGGTCGATCCACGATGGCACATGGCAGCCAAGGCGCAATCCCGGCAACGGCGCGACGTTCCGAACCGCTTTCGGGCACCGTGCGAATTCCGGGAGACAAATCGATCTCCCATCGCTCCTTCATGTTCGGCGGTCTCGCCGCAGGTGAGACGCGGATCACAGGCCTGCTCGAAGGCGAGGATGTGATCGCGACCGGCAACGCCATGCGCGCAATGGGCGCCTCCATCCGCAAGGAAGGCGATACCTGGATCATCGAGGGCACCGGCAATGGCTGCCTGCTCGAGCCAAAAGCGCCGCTCGATTTCGGCAATGCGGGCACCGGTTGCCGGCTCACCATGGGGCTGGCTGGAACCTATGATTTCGAAACGACCTTCATCGGCGACGCGTCCCTCTCGACGCGGCCGATGGGTCGTGTTCTCGATCCGCTGAAGCTCATGGGCGTGCAGGTCAAATCGGCCGAAGGCGGCAAGCTGCCTGTCACGCTGCGCGGCCCGCGCATGGCAGCACCCATTCATTATACAGTGCCCATGGCGTCGGCACAGGTGAAGTCCGCGGTCCTGATCGCCGGGCTCAACGCTCCCGGTGTCACCACCGTGACCGAAAAGATCATGACGCGCGACCATACAGAAAAGATGCTGGCCGGGTTCGGCGCGTCGCTGGACATCCAAACGGACGCAGACGGGACGCGCCACATCAGCATCGAGGGTCAGCCGAAACTGAAAGGCTGCGTCATCGACGTACCGGGTGATCCGTCCTCGACGGCGTTCCCCCTGGTCGCGGCGCTCCTGGTACCGGGCTCAGACATTACTATCCTGAATGTGCTCATGAACCCGACGCGAACGGGCCTGATCACCACGCTGATCGAAATGGGCGGGAAGATCGACATTCTCAATGCACGTTCTGCAGGTGGCGAGGACGTTGCCGATCTGCGCGTGCGCCATTCCGAGCTGAAGGGCGTCGTCGTGCCGCCGGAACGCGCTGCCTCGATGATCGACGAATATCCCGTGCTTGCCGTCGCAGCGGCCTTTGCCGAGGGCGAAACCGTCATGGATGGTATCGAGGAGTTGCGCGTCAAGGAAAGCGACCGTCTGGCCGCCGTTGCCGCCGGGCTTCGTCTTAACAATGTCGACTGCACCGAAGGCGAGGCGATCCTGACCGTGCGCGGCACGCCGTCGGGCAAGGGCATCGGCTCGGCCCGTGGCGACGCGGTCGCGACGCATCTCGATCACCGCATTGCCATGAGCTTCCTGGTCATGGGGCTTGCCAGCGAACATCCCGTCACGGTCGACGATGCCCGCATGATCGCGACGAGCTTTCCCGAATTCATGGATCTGATGGCGGGTCTTGGCGCCAGCATCGACCGTGGCGTGGAGGAGCCGGCCTGATGGGATTCACGATCGCCATCGATGGCCCGGCCGCCTCTGGCAAGGGAACGCTCGCCCGCAAGATCGCCGAACGTTACGGCTTCCACCATCTCGATACCGGCCTGACCTATCGCGCAACCGCCAAGGCGCTGCTCGACGCCGGCCTGCCGCTCGACGACGAGACGCTGGCGGCGGAGCAGGCCGACAAAGTGGATCTCGGCGCGCTCGATCGCTCTGTGCTCGCCGCGCATGAGATCGGCGAGGCCGCGTCGAAGGTGGCCGTTATGCCGGCGGTGCGCCGCGCGTTGGTCGAAGCGCAGCGCCGGTTCGCCATCCGCGAGCCCGGCGTCGTGCTCGACGGCCGCGACATTGGCACGGTGGTCTGCCCCGGCGCGGAGCTGAAGCTCTACGTGACGGCGTCGCCCGGCGTGCGTGCCGGGCGCCGTTTCGAGGAGATCGGCAAGTCGGGCGGCAGCCTTTCCTATGACGACGTGCTGGACGACATCCGGCGCCGCGATGCCCGCGACATGGGCCGCGTGGATTCGCCGCTGCGCCCCGCCGACGACGCGCACTTGCTCGATACCTCGGAAATGAGTATAGAGGCCGCGTTTCGCGCCGCCCAAATTCTCATAGACGAGGCCTTGGCGCGCAAGAAACCGAGTTAAGCATTCCGCGAGAGACCACCGCGCCGGATCATTGGCCACCGCTTTCGGGCGACGAGGCCAGGTCACTCCTGGAATGATCGCAACACAAGATACCGGCGCGTGCCAGGCCAGCATGAAGATTGCGGCCCGGTCACCAGGAGCACTCAATGTCAGTAGCAAACCCCACGCGGGAGGACTTCGCAGCCCTCCTCGAAGAATCCTTTGGCGGTAATGATCTCGCGGAAGGCTACGTTGCCAAGGGCACCGTAACCGCGATCGAGAAGGACATGGCCATCATCGACGTCGGCCTGAAGGTTGAAGGCCGCGTCCCGCTGAAGGAATTCGGCGCCAAGGGCCGCGACGGCCAGATGAAGGTCGGCGACGAAGTCGAAGTCTATGTCGAGCGCATCGAAAACGCGCTTGGCGAAGCAGTCCTGTCGCGTGAAAAGGCGCGTCGCGAAGAAAGCTGGGTCAAGCTCGAAGTCAAGTTCGAGGCCGGAGAGCGCGTCGAAGGCGTCATCTTCAACCAGGTCAAGGGCGGCTTCACGGTCGATCTCGACGGCGCTGTTGCCTTCCTGCCGCGCAGCCAGGTCGACATCCGTCCGATCCGCGACGTCACGCCGCTGATGCACAACCCGCAGCCCTTCGAAATCCTCAAGATGGACAAGCGCCGCGGCAACATCGTCGTTTCGCGCCGCACGGTTCTCGAAGAGTCGCGTGCCGAGCAGCGTTCGGAAATCGTCCAGAACCTCGAAGAGGGTCAGGTCGTTGAGGGCGTCGTCAAGAACATCACCGATTACGGTGCGTTCGTCGATCTCGGCGGCATCGATGGCCTGCTGCACGTCACCGACATGGCATGGCGCCGTGTGAACCACCCGACGGAAATCCTGTCGATCGGCCAGACCGTCAAGGTCCAGATCATCCGCATCAACCAGGAAACGCACCGCATCTCGCTCGGCATGAAGCAGCTCGAGGCGGATCCGTGGGATGGTATCGGCACCAAGTACCCGACCGGCAAGCGCATCACGGGCACCGTCACGAACATCACCGACTACGGTGCGTTCGTCGAGCTGGAGCCGGGCATCGAAGGTCTCATCCACGTCTCGGAAATGTCTTGGACGAAGAAGAACGTTCACCCCGGCAAGATCCTGTCGACGACGCAGGAAGTCGACGTGGTCGTTCTCGAAGTCGACCCGCAGAAGCGCCGCATCTCGCTCGGCCTCAAGCAGACGCTCGAAAATCCGTGGGATGTCTTCGCTCAGAAGCACCCCGTCGGTTCGGTCGTCGAAGGCGAAGTCAAGAACAAGACCGAATTCGGCCTGTTCATTGGCCTCGACGGCGATGTCGACGGCATGGTTCACCTCTCCGACCTCGACTGGTCCCGTCCGGGCGAGCAGGTCATCGAGGAGTTCAACAAGGGCGACATGGTGCAGGCCCAGGTTCTCGACGTCGACGTCGAGAAGGAACGCATCTCGCTCGGCATCAAGCAGCTCGGCCGTGATGCGGTCGGCGATGCTGCCGCCTCCGGCGACCTGCGCAAGAATGCCGTCGTCACCGCGGAAGTCACCGCAGTGACCGATGGTGGCCTTGAAGTCCGTCTCGTCGACCACGAAAACCTGGAATCGTTCATCCGTCGCAACGATCTTGCTCGCGACCGCGACGATCAGCGTCCGGAGCGTTTCTCGGTTGGCCAGAAGCTCGACGCACGCGTCGTCAACTTCTCCAAGCGCGATCGCAAGATCACGCTGTCGATCAAGGCTCTCGAGATCGCAGAAGAGAAGGAAGCCGTCGCACAGTTCGGTTCGTCCGACTCGGGCGCTTCGCTCGGCGACATTCTCGGCGCTGCGCTCAAGAAGCAGGGCGACGACAAGTAAGCCTCGGCCAGTAGGCCATTCGAAATCAAAGGGCCCGCGAAGAGCGATCTTCGCGGGCCTTTTTCGTTTCAGGTTCGGTGGTGCGAGGAATTCAGTTCAGTGGAATGGCGTTGTCGGCCTTTCCGTCCTGGTAGTGCGCGGAAAGGGCAGCATAGCGCTCCGTGATCCGCGCAGCCTGTTCTTCCAGTGCGGCACGCTCGGCCTCGGGCGCAGCCGCGATCAGCGCTGCGATCGGTGCCGATTTCCAAAAAGCATTGTCGCGCGCGTAGCCGCCCGGTTCCAGCCGGAAGACTTCCTTCAGGATCTTCAGGTCGTGCGGGATGGAGAAACTGTCGCGCGAATCCTCGTGGCTGAAGAAATAGGTGAAATTGTCGAAGCCCGCCCAGGTGATCGCCGACAGGCACATCGAGCAGGGCTCGTGCGTCGATAGGAAGATCAGCTCGCCCGTCGGCGGCGTCTCCGCCATCTCGTAGAAGCGCTTCAGCGTGTGCACTTCGCCGTGCCAGAGCGGATTTTCCGTCTCGTTGTTGGTTTCGGCGATGACGAGCGACAGATCCGACTTGCGCAGGATCGCCGCGCCGAAGACCTTATTGCCGTCGGCAACGCCCCGCTCGGTCAGCGGCAGGATGTTGTTCTCGATCACATCCAGAAGCCGCTTTGCCAGACCATTCCCGTTCATGACCGGCTCCCGTCGTCTGAAGCGTTTCCAGGTGAAGTGGACACCGGTTCACCGTTCGGAAACGCGCAAATCAAAAAATTAGAGCAGTTGAGAGACGCGAAATTGCTCTAGATCAGCTATGGGCGAAGATGTCGGTTTCTTCCCAGCCGATGAGATCGAGCTTCGCGCGTGTCGGCAGGAACTCGAAGCACGCCTCCGCAAGCGCCATCCGTCCGTCCCGTTCGAGCCGGGCAGTGAGCTTGTCCCTCAGGCCGTGCAGATAAAGCACGTCGGAGGCGGCATATTCGAGCTGTGCGTCCGTCAGCGTCTCGGCACCCCAATCGGAGGATTGCTGCTGCTTGGAGATGTCGACCTCCATCAGCTCCTTCAGATTGTCCTTCAGGCCGTGACGGTCCGTATAGGTGCGCGTCAGCCGCGAAGCGATCTTGGTGCAGAACACCGGCGCACAGGTGACGCCGAAAGCGTTGAAGAGTACGGCGATATCGAAGCGCCCGAAATGAAAGATCTTCGGCAGGGCGGGATTGGCGAGAAGCGCCACGAGGTTCGGCGCTTCCGTCTGGCCGGCCGCGATCTGGATCACGTCGGCCGAGCCGTCACCCGGCGAAAGCTGCACGACGCAGAGCCGGTCGCGGCGCGGCACGAGGCCGAGCGTTTCGGTGTCGATCGCGATCGCGCCGGTATAGCGGGCCGCATCCTCGATCGAGATGTCGCCGCGATGCAGCCTGATATTGCCAGCCATATGATCCTCTTGCCCTGCCGTGTTGGTCAGCGTTCAGCCTATAGCGACGCTGGTCCGAAGTGGCAAACGAGGAACCTAGGCCCTTGAGGGTGTCTCGGCATTGTGGCGGATCAGGAAGTCGACAAGGTCGCGCGCGAACACCGGCAGCTCGTTGCGGTCTCGGAGGCAGATCTTCAGTTCACGCGTCGCCCAATCGTCGGAAAGCGAAACCAGCGCGATATCGTGGCTCTTCGAGAGCCTTCGCGCCACGGTTTCGGGAATAAGACCGACACCGACACCTGCCTCGATCATGCGGCACATGGCCTCGAAGCCCGATACGCGGATCCGGATGGATAAGCTCGTGCCCATGTCGGAGGCGATCTGCTCGGCAAAGCCGTGGATGGCGCTGCCCGCATGAAGCAGCACGAAATTCTCGGCAATCGCCTGGGCAAATGCGATCTCGCCAAGACTGGCCAAAGCATGGCCGAGCGGTGTCGCCAGCACGAGCCGGTCGCGCTGATACGGGATCATCTCCAGACCCTCGGCGGGCACGGTCCCGGCCAGAATGCCGATATCTACCACACCATCGGCGACGGCGCGGGCGATTTCCGGGCTCAGCCGCTCCTCGAGGTCCACATCGACCATCGGATGATGAACGAGATAGGCGCCGAGCGCCGCCGGCAGGATTTCCGTGATCGCCGTCGTGTTGGCAAAGATGCGGACCCGACCCTTGAGGCCCGTGGAATAGGCCTGCAGGTCGCCATGCAGCCGCTCCGTCTGGCGGTGGATCGTGCGCGCATGCTCAAGCAATGTCTCACCGGCCCGCGTCAGCTCGACCCCCTGGCTCATGCGCCTGAGCAGCGGCGTGCCGAGCGTCTCTTCGAGGTTCTTGATGCGCAGGCTCGCCGCACCGAGCGACAGATGGCTCCGCTCCGCGCCGCGCGTCAGATTCCCGGCTTCCGCCACGTGGATGAAGAGCCTGAGATCGGTCAGATCGTATCGCGGTAGGGACATGAGGCTCCAAATTTCGCGCCGCTTGGCAACTGCCCTTTCGATGCAGGCAAAGCCGGGCTTTGGCAATGCCGAATTGCCTTGTCGCGCATGGGCTTGCTAGCAGTCGTCGCTAGGGAGGATGGTCACGATGACAGCGCACGATACCAGGGCAGCAAACGGCAGCGGCGAAAGCGCGACGCTTGCCGCTTTCGCGTCTGCGCTCGATCTCGATACCGTGCCCGCCGACATCGTCGCGCGCACAGAAGATCTTTTCGTGGACTGGGTTGGCTCGGCGCTTGCTGGCAGAGGTGTCGCGCCGGTCGAGACAATCGTAGCATTCGCCAAATCGATGGGCCCGGCCGATGGCCCCTGTGAGACGCTGATCGATCGCGGCCGCACGTCCCCGCTATTCGCCGCGATGGTCAATGCCGCTTCGTCCCATGTTGCTGAACAGGACGATGTGCACAATGCCTCTGTCTTCCATCCTGCGGCTGTCGTATTCCCGGCAGCGCTCGCCGTCGCGCAGGCGACCGGAGCGTCGGGCAAAGAGTTTCTGGCAGCGTCGATAGCCGGCTATGAAGTCGGGATCCGGGTCGGCGAGTTCCTTGGTCGGTCGCACTACAAGATGTTCCATACGACCGGCACGGCCGGTGCATTCGCCGCCGCAGCTGCGGCCGGCCGTCTGCTCGGCCTGACGCCGGCTCAAATGAACCACGCATTCGGGTCCGCCGGAACGCAGGCCGCCGGGCTCTGGGAATTTCTGCGCGATGGCGCCGACTCCAAGCCGCTGCACACGGCCAAAGCCGCATCGAACGGCCTGATGGCCGCCTATCTCGCACGCGATGGTTTCACCGGTGCATCCCGCATATTGGAAGGTCCGCAAGGGCTCGCCGCCGGTATGTCGAGCGACGCCGATCCGAGCCGCCTCGTCGACCGGTTGGGATCGCGCTTTGCCATCGCCGAAACCTCCTTCAAGTTCCACGCCTCCTGCCGCCATACCCACCCTGCGGCCGACGCGCTTCTGAAAGCGATGACCGAGCAGAAGCTCGCCATGGCCGATATCGCGTCCGTCACGGCCTTCGTGCACCAGGGCGCGATCGATGTGCTCGGCCCGGTCGTGACGCCGAAAAGCGTCCACCAGGCAAAATTCTCCATGGGCACGACGCTTGGGCTCATCGCCGCCCATGGCCGTGCCGGCATGGCGGAGTTTGCCGAAACATTCGATCGTGCCGATGTCGCGGATTTCCGCGCGCGCGTCACGATGGTGCTCGATCCGGAGGTCGACGGCGCCTATCCGGCGCGCTGGATCGGCAAGGTGCGCGTCGTGACGAGAGACGGTCGAACCGTCGATGCCCGCGTCGATGAGCCCAAGGGTGATCCCGGCAACACGCTCGGCCGCGATGAGATCGAGGCGAAGGCCATCGGCCTTGCCCGCTTTTCGGGTGCTGCCGACCCGGCGGAAATGACGAAGCTTATGCCGCGCCTCTGGGCGATCGGCGAATTGAACAGAATGGGGCCGCTGCTGGCGGCTGGCTGAGGGAAGACGCATCTCATGACGATCAAGGACCTGCCGGAAAGCGAAGAGATCACCCAGATCCGGGAAAGCGTGCGCCGGCTCTGCGCAACGTTCCCGCCGGAATACTGGCGCAAGCTCGACCGTGAAAACGCCTATCCGACCGACTTCGTGAAGGCGCTGTCGGATGCCGGCTATCTGTCGGTCCTGATCCCGGAAGAGTATGGCGGTTCCGGCCTGCCGCTCTCCGCCGCCGCGGCGATCCTGGAGGAAGTGCAGCGCGCCGGTGCCAACGGTGCCGCCTGTCATGCCCAGATGTACATCATGGGTGCGCTTCTCAGGCACGGCAACGATGCCCAGAAGGAGAAGTACCTGCCGGGCATCGCGTCCGGCGAGCTGCGCCTCCAGGCTTTCGGCGTGACGGAACCGACCAGCGGCACCGATACGAGCTCGATCAAGACGTTTGCGCGAAAAGACGGCGACCGTTACGTCATCAACGGCCAGAAGGTCTGGACCTCGCGCGCCGAGCACTCCGACCTGATGCTCCTTCTCGCCCGCACGACGCCGAAGGAAGAGGTGACGAAGCGCACCGATGGCCTGTCGGTCTTCATCGTCGACATGCGCGAGGCGCTGAAAGCCGGCATGACGATCAAGCCGATCCGCACCATGATGAACCACTCCACGACAGAGGTGTTCTTCGATGACGTGGTCGTGCCGGCGACAAGCCTCGTCGGCGAGGAAGGCAAGGGTTTCCGCTACATTCTCTCGGGCATGAACGCCGAACGCATCCTGATTGCCGCGGAATGCATCGGCGACGCGAAATGGTTCATCGACAAAGCATCGAGCTACGCCAGCGAGCGCAGCGTGTTCGGCCGGCCGATTGGCCAGAACCAGGGCATCCAGTTTCCCATCGCCCGCGCCTATGCCGAGATGCGCGCGGCCGAACTGATGGTGCATGAAGCAGCGCGCCGCTTCGAGGCTGGCGAAGACTGCGGCGAGCAGGCCAACATCGCGAAGATGCTTGCTGCCGAGGCATCCTGGGCCGCCGCCGAAGCCTGCGTCCAGACCTTCGGCGGCTTCGCCTTTGCCGAGGAATACGACGTCGAGCGCAAGTTCCGCGAAACGCGGCTCTATCAGGTCGCGCCGATCTCGACCAACCTCATCCTCAGCTACGTGTCGGAGCATGTTCTCGGCATGCCCCGCTCCTACTGATGGCTGAGGGAGGTTCCATGCTGCCGCTCGAAGGTTTGCTCGTCGTATCCATCGAACAGGCCGTCGCTGCGCCCACCTGCACGCAGCGCCTGGCGGATGCGGGTGCACGCGTGATCAAGATCGAACGGGCCGAGGGCGAGACCGCACGTCACTACGACAAGGCGGTGCATGGCACGAGCGCCTATTTCGCCTGGCTGAACCGCGGCAAGGAAAGCACGGTTCTCGACATCAAGGATGCGGCCGATCTCGCGCTCTTGAAGCGCATGATCGCGAAGGCCGACGTCTTCGTGCAGAACCTGGCGCCCGGCGCGACCGAGCGGCTCGGCCTCGGTGCAAAAGACCTCGTGGCGCGCCATCCCCGTCTGATCGCGCTCGACATCGTCGGGTACCCGCAGGACAGCGACTATGCCGCCATGCGCGCCTACGACATGCTGATCCAGGCAGAAGCCGGCATCTGCGCCGTTACTGGCACCGCGGACACGCCGGTCAAGGTCGGCGTGTCGCTGGCCGACGTTCAGACCGGCATGAACGCCCACGCGGCAATCCTCGAGGCGCTGATCGAGCGATCCCTCACCGGCAAGGGGCAGGCGATTGAGATCGACATGTTCGCCGCCATGGCCGACATGATGAGCGTGCCGCTCTTCCACCACGTCTATGCCAGCCGCGCGACACCCCGCACGGGCCTCAGCCACGCGGCGATCTTCCCCTATAACAGCGTTGCCTGCTCGGATGGCGAGATCGTCATCGTCGTGCAGAACCCCGGCGAGTGGAAGCGGCTCTGCACCGCCGTGCTGAAGCGGCCAGACCTCGTCGATGATCCGAAATACCGCGACAACCCCACCCGCGTCGAACATCGCCGCGAGCTCGGCGCCATCCTCGATCAGGTGTTCGGCGCGATGACGCGCAGCGAAGCGATCGCGCTTCTGGAAGCAAACGCGCTCGCCTGGTCGAAGGTCTCGACCGTCGCCGACCTCGCTGCGCATCCGGCCTTGCGCCGGGTCGATGGCGTGGTGCCGGGTGGCGCCTTCAGGCCCGTGGCGTCGCCCGTGCGCAGGCACGTGAAGGGTGGCCCGGTACCCGAGCTTGGCCGCGATACCGAGACTGTCCGGGCCGAGTTTGCAGAAGGAGCCGACTGATGAGTCAAGCCATCGACATGGATCATCTGCGCGGCTCGATCGGGCGCGAGGAAACGCAGGTCGAAACGGTGACGACGGCGCTGATCGAGCGCTTCGAGGCGACGATCGGCCATGGGCTGCATCGTGAGCCGGAGGCTGCGCCGCTCGCCATCCACTGGTGCCTGGCGCCGCCGGCCGTGGCGCCTGAGGGCTTGGGCCCGGACGGGCATCCGGCGCGCGGCGGTTTCCTGCCGCCCGTTCCCTTGCCGCGCCGCATGTGGGCAGGCGGGGCGATGACGTTCCTGCGGCCGCTGAAGCCCGGCGATGTGGTGACGCGCCGGTCGCGCATCGCCGACATCGTCCACAAGACGGGCCGCAGCGGCGAACTGGTTTTCGTCACCGTCGCCCACGACATCATCGCCGGTGGCGAGGTCGCGGTGTCCGAGCGCCAGGACATTGTCTATCGCCCGATGGATGCCGCAAAGCCTGCCCCTGTGCCGGTCGAACCCCGCGTCGGCGCCCACAGTATTTCGGTGGATGCGACAACGACTCTGCTGTTTCGCTATTCGGCGCTCACCTTCAACGGCCATCGCATCCATTACGATGTCGATTATGCCCGCAGCGAGGAGGGCTATCCCGGCCTCGTCGTCCACGGCCCGTTGCAGGCGACATTGATGCTGCATCTCGCCGCCAAGCTGGCAGAGGCACGCCCGGTCGCCACCTTCGATTACCGTGGCGTATCGCCTCTGTTCCACGGCGCGATCTTCACGGTGAATGCGGACCCGACGGAGAAGGGCTTCGATCTGTGGTGCGCGGATCATCAGGGGCGCACCACCATGCAGGCGACGGCGACTTTCTGATCGCCTACGGCGTCGATGGCGCAGCCGTCCTGATCAGGGTGGCGGCGCGCCCGAACATGCGCCGCAGCAAGCTGGCGAGTGCCCGGCCGAGCGAGGCCACCGGCGCGACATTGATCGGGGTTTTACTGAAGAGCCATCCGATCACCATGTGGCGGACTTCCGCCGCATCGTAGGTGACGGCGCCGCTGCGCTCGCAGGCGGCGACGATCTCCACACGAATGGTATTGGCATCGGCGGCACGTTCCAGCACCCGCCCCGCCAGGATCAGCCCATCGAAGGGCGAAAACCACATCGTGTCCCCCACCGTCGATTTTTCAGAAAGAGCGCCCCGGTCGAGCTGAAGTTCAGCGTCGAAGGGCGATATGCTCGTGACACGGCCCATCTCGGTCATGCCGGGGATCGCAATCCTGGTCGTGCGGTTGAGCGGAAAGCGCACGTCCTCTGCAGCCGGGCGTGGCAGCTCGATGCAGACGAGCAGCGAGACGAACGCGTAGACCATCACGATCAGCCCCCAGGCGATCGAGAAGGCATCGAGATCGTTGTGGGTGTTAAGGATCGGCCCGCGCAGCATGCCGATGAAGGTCAAGACGATGATCGCGAAGAAGGTCAGCGCAAGCGGGTAGATCACCTGCACCTTGCTGCGGTCCTCACCCTTGGCCGTCACCTTGAACGGCCGGCCGAAAGGCCTGGCGATCGCATGGGCGATGGCGACCGTGATCGGCAGGGCAACCACCATCTGCGACACTTCGGTGAAGAGCGGCAGCGAGCGCCGCCCCGACACCCATGCATGGAAGATCCACATCCCGGCGACCGTCGGCAGCGCATACAGGAAGAACGCGGCCGGCTCCATCAGGATCGCGGGCAGCCCCATGAAATAATAGAGGATAGGGGCCGCGAGCAGCATCAGGATGAACGGCCGGCAGAACCAGAAGAGCAGGCCGTGGAAATAGTGCAGTCTGGCGGTGAAGCTGTAGCCCGTCCCGCGGAACGGCCCGTCCTTAAGAAGCGCCACCTGGATCGTGCCGAGACACCAGCGGCAGCGCTGCGTGATGTAGCCCGACAGGCTTTCGGCGGACAGGCCGACCGACAGGCGCTCGTTCAGCCACCGTGTCTTCAGCCCCTTCTGCAGCAGCCGGTAGGTGAGGTGGATATCCTCCGTCACAGTCTCATGCGGCATGCCGCCGATGAGATCGAGCGCGCTGCGCCGCACGACACAGGACGTGCCGACGCAAAATGCAGCACCCCAGGCATCCTTCGAAGGCTGCATCACGTCGAAGAAGATGCGCTGGTCATCGACCCAAGCGTCCTTGGCGAGCAGGTTATGTTGCACCGGGTCGGCATTGTAATAGAACTGGGGTGTCTGAACGACGCCGATCGTCTCATCGGCGAACTGGCCGACGGTGCGTTTGAGAATGGGCGACTGCGGCGCGAAATCGGCATCGAGAATCAGCACGAAGGGCGCATTGGAGATCTCGGCCGATCGTGCCAGGCCATTGTTCAGATTGCCGCCCTTGGCGCCCTTGTTGTCGGCCCGCGTAATGTGGTGCACCCCGACCTTCGCGCAGAACGCACCGAGCCAGTCGCGATTGCCATCGTCGAGCACGTAGACGGTAAAGTTCGGGTAATCGATCGCTTTTGCCGCAAGGATCGTGCGTTCGAGGATCAGGAGATCTTCGTTGTAGGTGCAGATGAAGACGTCGACGCCCGGCACCGCTTCGCCACGCCCTGTGGCCTCTTCGAGCCTGCGCTGGCTCTCGTTCGCCTCGGCCGTCCGGTCGCTGCGCTTGAAGAAGAACACGATGGAGAGGATCGTGTAGAAAACGATGATCGTCTCGAAGGCGAGATAGATGCGCGGCCAGATCGCATAGGCGCTCCACTCGAACTGGGGCAGCGTGTCGGAGATGCGAAACAGCAGATAATTGCCGATCATCACGATCACGATGCTGCCGAAGACGACGCGATCGAGCGTCTTGTTGCTGTCCAGCAGAAAGGCACAGGCGAGAACGAGCGCGGCCGCGATGAGGGAGAAGAGACCCGCGTCGCTGAGCGTTACGGTTTCGGGAGACATGCAGGAGGCTCCAGGGGTGTTGCGGCGCTCTCCCTGCGCCCGGTGAAGGGGTTCCAGTCGAGCGCGGCCAGCGCCGCCCACGCCGTCGCGCCGACATGCGGCAAGCGGTAATATTTGAAATCGCCCGGCTCCGACGCCGGCCCGACGCTCAAGCCCGTCGTCAGCTCCTCGTCCGCCGTGGCGTAGACGAGCCCGTCGGGTGCGAAGTTCTCCGCAATCGTGGCGAACAGCGGCTCGGCCTTCTGGGGAGCGCCGGTGAGCCGGTAGGTCAGCGCCGCCTGTGCGGTACCCTCCAGCCAGATGCCGTCGCGATCGTCGTTGAAGTCGAAACCCGACACAGTGCCTTCGCCGATGCCGTGGTTCTGTTCTGTCCAGGCCATGATCTCGTCGGCGCGGTCGACAAAGCGGTCAGTGCCGATCGGTGCCCAGAGCTGCGCGTCGAGGCCGGAGCTTGTCAGGTTCGGCGCGTCGCTGCCGGGCAGGGTACCGATATGAAGACTGCCCGTGTCCGGTCGCCACATGGCTTCCAGCAGCGCGTCCGCGCTTTCGGCCGCCTCCGCCCATTGAGCGCCGCCATCCAGATCCCCCAGCCAGCGATTGGCGGCATAGACGTCGATATTGTGCTCGGTCGACTTCCAGGTTTGCAACTGTGGTGCAGGCTCATGGCCGAAAAAGCCACCGAAATAGCCTTCGCCCAGCGGATCGTGAGTCTGCGTGTTCACCCACGCCATGACGTCTACGGCCGCCTGACGAAAGACCGGCTCTCCCTCTTCGGCGAAGGCCGTCAGAAATGCGAGCGCACCCCAGGCGGTGCTGCCCGTCGCCGAGCCGACCTGATAGCCGTCTTCGATCCACTGGTTCGCGCCGGCATCCCAATATCCCGGCAGGAGGATGCTCTCTTCGGCTTGCGAGACCGGGCCGGAACGGTAGGCATTGCGCAGTCGTCCGTCGCTATAATGCCGATCGGTCGCCTGGGCGACGAGCAGTGCATCGACGACGCGGCGGGCCTTTTCAGCCTGGTCGCAGGCGTAAAGAGCCATCGCCGCAAGAGCATTATCGTAGGTGAATGCCGTGTTTTCGAGCGAGGGATGCAGCCGCGATCCCGCATTGGCCGGTTCGAAGCTGCGGTAGAAGAACGGTCCCTCACCATCCGGCATCATCGCTTCGAGTGCAGCGCAGGCGGAGCATGCCACCTGCTCCCGCATCGACGAACCGGTATCGAGTGGCCCCTGGGCGCGAGCCGAATTGGTAGGAGGAGAAGAAGCGATCATCGCGCAGAGTACAAGTCCGGCGCCTGCCTGCGCGGCCCGCACAGCGGGCGAGTGCAGCCAGGATCGCGGCTGAAGTGGTGCCATCGGCGCCATCGGTCATCGCCTCAGTAGGTGACGCGTGCAACGGTAGCGGTGGTGGCGTCCTGTGGGTCGTCGGATGCCTGCGCGGTGCGTAGAACGGTGTCGAGGCCGAGATAGGGACCGACAAGTGCCGCCACGTCCGTGGAGTAGCGCACCAGCTTTTCGATCATCGGCTCGCCGAGGGACACGACGACGTCCTCGCCGACATGGCAGCCGAAGAACTTGGACTGATCGGTCTCGACGAGACCGGCGCCCTCGCCGTCTTCGGCTTCGCTGTCGAGTTCGACGAGGACATACACCTCGTGCCCTTCCGCCTCCGGAAGCTCTTCGAAATAACGATCTTCACCGCCCTTGCCGAAATAGCGCACGATCTTGGAGACCCGGCCGTGGCGCTGCTGGCCGATGCTGCGGATGTTGACGAGTGACGGAGTGCCGATCTCGATATCGGCCACATCGCGGCTCGAATAGACGGCGGCGACGAAGGCTTCGTTGCAATCGAGCGAACGAGCGATCGGCTGGCCCTGTGTCAGGAAGTCGCCATAGGCAGCCTCGACGCTGACCACCTGGCCGGATGCCTCGACCATCACTTCGGCGGCGCCAATGCCGCCGAGACGGTTCTGCTCGCCATCCAGCAACTGCGTCAGTTCAGCCAGCCGGCGCTGCATCTGATTGATTTCGGTTTCCGCTTCTTCCACGTCCACGGCAAGCGTCTTGCGTTGCAGTTCCAGCGACAAGATGTTGGTCGCGCTCTGCCCGCCGGTGAAGATACCCTGCTCGAAGAGCGAGCGCAGCAGCTGCTGCCGCTTCAGCTCCCCCTGGGCGCCTTGCAACTCGAAATCGGCCGCCGCCTTTTGCTGCAGCAGCGGAGCCATGCTTTCGGGCTTGATGACGCCGCGGTCGAGCAGGGTCTGCTGGCGGTCGACGAGGGCCTGCTGCTCGTTCACCTTCGCCTGGAAATACTGCACGTTCGAGCTGGCGCTTTCGACGATGGAGGCAAGTTCTTCGAGCGCGCCGCGTTTGACGTCGGCGATCTGCACGTCGATCAGCGTCAGGCGGTCGCGGCGCTGATCCAGTGCTGCCAGTTCGTTGTTCAGCCGTTCCTCGATGTCGAGCTTTTCCAGCCGCAGGCCGACCACGGAGGTCTGGTCCTGGTTCGGGTTCGACATGACGGCGGCGACGAAGCCAGGCTGGACCGCAGCCCCGACTTCAAGCCTTATATCGTCGATGCGCCCGTAGATCGGCGACGTGATGAGATTGACGGGAGCGTTCACCACCGCCTTTTCGGAGACGATGAAGAACTGGTTGGGGATCATGGCGAACGCCATGGTCGAAACCAGCGCTCCAGCGAAGATGAAGCCGAAAGCACGCGCGACACCTAAAACGCGGTGGTCGGACGTGGCTCCAATTTGAGGACTCGTCATATCTTTCAATCTCCGTCTCGAATCATCCGAGGCCAATTGAAAGGCGTTTCCAAGCGGGACCTCTTGGCGGGTCTGAGCTGCAGCGCTCCGCTTCTCGCGAGCTATTAATCGTTTTTTAACTTGCGGTAAAGCGGACCAAGGTCTGACAATACAAACAATTCATGCAATCGCCGATTGTTGCTATGTATCGACTATGTACTGGCAGGTTTAGAGTGGGTGCAATATGTGCGTTTTGTTGCAATAAAAGGCGTGCTTTGATGATTTATTGTGCGCAGAGGCGCAGCATGCCGCTTTTCGCTCGGACATAACGCAAGTAGCCCGGCCGATGGGTATCAACCGGGCTACGGATCACGTGCAAGCTGCTGCCGGTCTAGCGCGTGGCGTTCCAATCGAGCAGGTCGAAGATCGCTCCGACATCCGTGCTCTTCTCCAGCGACCAGACAGTGTCAAAGACCTGCTGCATCCGTGCCTCGTCGATCAGGCCGTCGGCGCAGTCGCGGAACTTGCCTTCGAGCTCCGTGTCGGAGAGTGGATTGTGCGGGCTGCCCCGATAGTTCTCGTCTGCCCAACGCTCGATGATGCGGCCATCGGTCGTCGTGACTTCGATCTTCGAGCGGATGCGATCCCAGCCCATATCCTCGATGGATTGATCGAACTCGGTCTCGATGCGGGCCTGCATGTCCTGTGAAGCTGCCGATGACACGAACTCGTCGGTGAATTCCGCCTTGCCGGCACGACCGGCGAGAATGATCGCCGTCAAAAGAAACGCGAAGGAGAACTTTCCCTCGAGTTCCGTGCGCGCAATGCGAAAGCGGATCGGCCCGAGCACATTGCTACCGGCCTTGAGCTTCACGGACTGGACGTCTTTCGCCTCAAGCCCGTTTTCGCGCATCAGGAACAGAAGCGCGTCCATGCTCGGATGCGTCAGCACGCCCGATGGATACGGCTTGATCGAGACGCCGGGGTTTTCCATCGTGTGGGGCTTGCCAAACTTGTCGTTCACCAGCGCCGGTTCGCCGCCCGGTCCGGCAATTGCGAGATAGCCCCAGCGGCCATCGAGCGCTTCCGGATTGGCCGAAAAGCCGTGCCGCACGAGAAGAGCCGCTGTGATGCCGTTTTCGGCGGCGCGTCCGACATGCATCGGCTTGGTCATCGTGCCGAAGCCGGCGCGAATTCCGGAAGCCATGGAAGCCGCGACGCCGAGCGTCTTCGCCACGTCTTCCTCGTTCATGCCGAGCATCTTGGCCGCCGCCGCAGCGGCCGCAAACGTTCCGATCGTGCCGGATGTGTGGAAGCCGCGCATGTAGTGGTCCGGGTTGATCGCCTCGGCGATCTTGCATCCCACTTCGAAGCCGGCCGTGAACGATGTCAAAAGCGTCTTGCCGTCGACGGGCTTACCCGTTTCGCCGGCGACCAAATCGGCCACGGTCAATGCGGCGACCAGCGGCGGCATGGTCGGATGCATCAGCAGGCCATAGGGCCGGCCCGGACCTTCGGCGAGCTGCGTGTCGTCCCAGTCCATCGCGTGGCCAGCCGTTGCGCTCCAGAGTGCGGCGAGGTGCGCTGGCACCTTGCGTGAAGCGTTGCCGATGAGCCGCGCCTGTGGCGTACCGTTGAGGCTGTCGATATAGGCGCCAAGCGGGGCCATGCCCGGCTGCTCGGAGCCGGCCAGCGCGACGGCGAGACCATCGAGGACGCAACGCCGCGCGATGCGCAGCGTCTCGTCGTTGAGATCCTCGAAGCGATGGTTGGCGACGAATGATGCAGCGGCTTTGGTCAGGCCGGCGAGATGCGCATGCGGATCGGCGCTCTGGGCAGCCTGCGTGTCAGGCTTGCGCGCGGGGGTGCTCATGGGGTTTCCTCCCTCATTTTGAAGTCTTGTGATGAGCGGGCAGGTCGCCCGCTCAGGTGTTGGTGGCGTCTCGCATCGCCTTGATCAGCGCCGAGTTCTGCTCGAAGCCGATGCCCGGCGCGTCCGGCAGGCCGACGCGGCCGTTCTCCACCTTGATGCCATCGGCAAAGCCGCAGAACGGCTTGAACACTTCCGGATAGCTTTCATTGCCGCCGAGCTTCAGGCCGGCTGCGATGTTCAGCGAGAGCTGGTGCCCGCCATGCGGCACGCAATTGCGGCTGGAGAAGCCTTCCTTGCCGATGGCCTCCAGCGTGCGCATGTATTCGACGAGGCCGTAGGACAGGGCGCAGTCGAACTGCAGCCAGTCGCGATCCGGGCGCATGCCGCCATAGCGTGCGAGGTTGCGGGCATCCTGGTGCGAGAAGAGGTTCTCGCCGGTCGCCATCGGGCCCGGGTAGACCTTCGAGAGCTCGTTCTGGATGTGATAGTCGAGCGGATCGCCCGCCTCTTCGTACCAGAAGAGGTTGTAGGGCTTCATCGCCTCCGCATAGGCAAGCGCGGTTTCCAGGTCGAAGCGGCCATTGGCGTCGACGGCGAGATATTTGCCTTCGCCGACCACTTCCAGAACGGCCTCGATGCGGCGGATGTCTTCGTCGAGCGGTGCGCCGCCGATCTTCATCTTCACCACTTCGTACCCCATGGCCCGGTAGCGGCGCATTTCGTCCTGCAACTGGCTGTCGTCCTTGCCGGGATAGTAGTAGCCGCCGGCGGCATAGACGAAGACCGAATCGTCATGCGTGCCATCGCCATAGGTATCGGCGAGGTGCTTGTAGAGCGGCACGCCGTTGATCTTGGCGACGGCGTCCCACACCGCCATGTCGACGACGCCAACCGCGACCGAGCGCTCGCCGTGCCCGCCGGGCTTCTCGTTGACCATCATCGTCGCCCAGATCTTGTGCGGGTCGAGATTGGTGCCGTCGTCGCGGATCAGGCTTTCGGGAGAAGCTTCGCGCAGGCGCGGCAGGAAGCGTTCGTTCAAAAGCCCGCTCGCTGCATAGCGTCCGTTCGAATTGAAGCCATAGCCGACGACCGGCTTGCCGTCCTTCACCTGGTCCGTCACCACCGCGACGACGCTCGCCGTCATCTTGGAGAAGTCGATGAACGCGTTGCGGATGGGCGAGGAGATCGAGACGACCGCTTCGCGGATGTCGACGATTTTCATGGGGTCGGGCCTTTCGTGTTGGCGGCAAAACGGACGAGGAGCGGCGGCGCGATCACATTGGTGAGGAACGACCGCGTGAACTGGAAGCCGGCGACGATCGCCGAGGCAGCGCCGAGCGCCTTGGCCGACGCGATCATTTCGCCAAGCCCACCCGGTGCGACGCCGAGCGCCAGCGATACGGGGGTTTCATCGACGAAGAGCCGGAGAATGGGAACGAAGCCGAAGATCATGATCGCGATCAGCCCGCCGCTGCAGATGATGGCGGCGAGTGCTGCGCGCGGCACCCGGGCGAAATCTTCCTTTTTCAGTCGCGCACCCAGCGAGAAACCGATGAGGATCTGCGCCACGACCAGCACGCCCCATGGCATCTGGGCGATGGAAATATCGAGCGAGGCGAGCACGATGCCGACGGCCATCGGCATGATGACCCACGGGTTGAGGACGCCGAGTTTGGACGTGACGATGGAGAGCACGAGCCCCCCGATGAGGCAGGCAAAGAGCGCCAGCACGCTGGCCGATGGATCGATGGTGGCCTGGATGGCGCTCCGGTCGATCCCGAAGAGGAACGGCACCAGCACGACGATCATGACGACGCGCAGCGTGTGAACGACCATCACCACGTCGGCCTGCGCCCCGGTTTCGCGGGCAAGAGAGGCCATTTCCGACATCCCGGCCGGAAGCGTCGATAGAAGCGCGCTCTTGCGATCGACATTGGCGATCTTCGCCAACGGAAAGGCCAGCAGCACGCCGAGCGCATTGGCGACGATTGCAGCAATCACCATCGCCGGCAGGTAGGAAAGCAGCTCACCCAGAATGTCCGGCGTGAGCACGGCGGCCGTTGCTGCCCCGATCAGGAGCTGCCCCAGCCGCCGCATGTATTTCGTCTTGCCGCCAAGCCCGATCGTGTTTGCGTAGATCGCGCTTCCCGCCATCGCGCCCAGGATCCAGGCAAGCGGTATCCCGGTGAGCGAGGCGAGCCACCCGCAGATGGCCGAGGCGAGGATGCCCCCCGCAAGCTGCAGGTTGGCGGAAACACTCATGAAAGGTAGGTGCCACCGTTCACATGCAGCGTTTCGCCGGTGATGTAGCGTCCCGCTGGCCCGGCGAGATAGGCGACGGCTTCGGCGACGTCTTCCGGGGTGCCCCGGCGCCCGACCAGCGTCTTGCGCGTATCGTGATGTTTCGGCGCCGCGCCATCGTTGGAAACGCGCTTCGTATCGATCAGCCCAGGCGCCACGCAGTTTGCGGTGATGCCCTTCGGCGAAAGCTCGTGTGCCATGGCCTTGGTGAGACCGACGACGCCGGCCTTGGCGGTGATGACATGGGCGCGGTGCGCAGCACCGGTATGCCCGGTCAGGCCGCCGAGATTGATGATTGCCGCCTGGTCGCTCGCCTCCAGATGCGGCAGAGCCGCCTGGCTGACGAGAAAGACCGCATCGAGCGCGACGCCCATGACCTGACGCCAATCGGCAAAGGTGATGTCGCCGAAGGCCGCTTCGGGCCGGATTGCCGCGTTGTTGACGACGATGTCCAGGCGGCCGAAGGCGGCGGCTGCATCGGCCACGACGCTACGTGCCGTTTCGGGGTCGGACAGATCGCCGGAAAGCAGCTCAGCCTTCCGCCCGAGCGCTTCCACGGCCGCAACGGTTTCGGCGCCGGCATTGGTATCGCGCGCAACATGCACGACGACGTCGGCACCACGCGAGGCGAGGGCGACCGCGATCGCGCGGCCGATATTGCGCGAGGCGCCGGTGACGAGCGCGACGCGCCCCTTCAGGTCTTCAGTGGTCATTTCGCAAGCTCCGCAATCAGTTCGTGTCCACCCTTCATCGCTCCGATTTCGTTGCAGGCGCTGAACAGGGCTTCGGCATTCTCGTGGCCGCCAAAGGCGACGTTGGCACGGAACTTCCCATCGATCTCTTCGCGCGTCAGGGGCTCTTCCGAACCGCCGCGCATATGGCCCTGATCGGCCTCCTCGATGTTGCCGTCCTCGTATTCGATCCGAACATGCCCGGTGTAGGCGGCCGGGTAGGGATTGTTCGGGTCGATCTCGAAATCGACGAGCGCGCAAAGCCGCAACAGTTCGGCATCCTGGATGGCGTCATCGGTGAAATCGCCGAGATCGGCATGGCCGCGGGCAAGACCGAGCGCGACGCCGAAGGGGGTCGAAAATTTCGCCGCATAGGCCGTCGGCGGGCGACGCTTCAGTTCGATCGGCTCCCAGAGGCGATGCACGATGCCTTCGGCCGTCTTGCAGACGATCCGCTTGATGCCGTCGAGCTTCACGTTCTTTGCGCGCAGCTTCATGGCGGCGTCGATATAGGGCTGCACCATCGTGCCGCACGGGTAGGGCTTGAAGGTGATCGTATTCATCACGAAGGTCTCGCCGAGCCCCTCGAACAGCTTGTCGGTCTTCGGCTCGATCGACGGTGCGAACGTCTTGAACGCGCCATGGGTGCCTTCGAAGACCATGCGCGGGCCGAAGAAGCCGGCCTCGGCCATCGCGAAAGACCGCAGCGCCGATTGCGCCGACCAGCCCGGATGCATGCGCTTGGTCCAGCTGCCGTCGCCGAGATATTCGATGATGCCGGACGCGGTGGAGCCGGCGATGCCGAGCGCGTTGACGATCGTCTTCTCGTCGGCACCGCGCGCAACCGCAATGCCGAAGGTCGCAGCGAAGGTGCCGAGAACGGCGGTGGGATGGAATCCTGCCTTGTGCACCGCCTTCGGCAGCGTCAGGGCCAGCCGGCAGAGAAGCTCCGTTCCGGCCGCGATGCCGAGCATCACGCGGTCGTTTCCGAGCTTGTATTTCTGCGCGGCGGCGAGCAGTGCCGGAACGATGACGACGCCCGAATGAACCGGCCCGCCCTCGAACGTGTCGTCGAAATCCTCGCCATGCGCGGCAGTGCCGTTGATCAGCGCCGCACTCGATGCCGACACCCGCTCGCCATGGCCGATCACGATGTGGTCGCCCGGCTCCGACGCCGCCTTCGTCGCGGCGACATAGTCCGTGTGCCGCGCCGCGACACAGAGCCCGACGATGTCGACGAGAATGTCCCGGCTCTTGGTGCGCGTTGCGTCAGACAGGCTTTCGGGGCTCAACGAGACGCCCCAGGCGGCTAGCCGCTCGGAGACGGATTTGGTCGGTGTATCGTGCTTCATGGGTATCAGCTTTCGGAAACGGTCTTGGGCTTGCGGAAGAAGGCGTCGTAGACGTGCTTGCCGATCGAGCCGGCAATGAACAGGAAGGCGAGCAGCAGAAGGCTGAGCGAAATCCGGTCATCGATGAAGATCATGAAATCGTCCCCCGACAGCACCAGCGAACGCCGGAAGTTGCTTTCCACCAGATAGCCGAGCACGAGGCCAAGCACGGTCGGCAGGAAGGGGAAGCGCAACATTCGCATGAAGAAACCGAGCACGCCGGCTGCCAGCATGATGCCGAGATCGAAGGTCTCGTTGTGAATCGAGTAGATACCCGACAGGATCAGCGCCAGGATGAAGGCGTTGAGATAAGGCCGCGGCCGGTTCACGAGCCAGATGCAGACCGGCAGCATGAGGAAGCCCATGATGACCATGCCGATGATCGCCGCGAAAAGGCCGGCATAGAGACCATAGACCACTTCGCCGGAGCGCTCGAACAGCATGGGGCCGGGCACGATGCCATGGATCAGAAAGCCTCCAAGCAGGATTGCGGTGGAATTCGAGCCTGGAATGCCGAAGGAGAGCAGCGGGACGAGCGCGGTTTCCGCAACGGTGTTGTTGGCCGTTTCGGGCGCAGCGATGCCTTCCGGCGAGCCCTTGCCGAATTCTTCCGGATGTTTAGACCAGCGACGCGCCTCGTTATAGGCCATGAAGGAGGCGATCGTGCCGCCGGCGCCGGGCATAACGCCTTCGAAGGTGCCGATGCCGTTGCCGATCATCTGCGCCGGGAAAAGGCGCTTCGTCAGCTTCCAGTCCGGAAACTGGATGCGCGGCCGCGACGTCACGCGCTCGTCGGCGCCGCGCTTTGAAGCCTGGATGAGAAGTTCGCTCATGGCGAAGAGACCGACCATGATCATCACCGGCTCGATGCCGCCGAGCAGCTCGGAAGAGCCGAAGGTAAAGCGGGTGCCCCCGGTGACGGGATCGCTGCCGATGGTTGCGATCATCAGGCCGAGAATGGCGGCAATGAAACCTTTGATCAGGTTTTCGCCGGACAGTGTCGCAATGACGGACAAGCCGAGAATGCCGAGCGCGAAGTAGGCCATCGGCGTGAAATTGAGCGCCACCAGCGCCAATGGCCCGGAAAGTGCCATGAGCATGGCGAGGCCGAACATGCTGCCGTAGAAGCCTGAGATCAGCGAAATGCCGAGGGCCAGTCCCGCCTTGCCCTGCTTGTTCATCTCGTAGCCGTCGATGACGGTCGCGGCGGCGGCGTTGGTGCCTGGCGTGCGGATCAGGATGGCAGGAACCGAGCCGCCATATTCCGCGCCGATATAGGTGGAGGCGAGCAGGACGATCGCGCCGGTCGGGTCCATCGTGTAGGTGAAGGGCAGGAGAAGTGCCATCGTGATCGAAGGCGAGATGCCAGGCAGCGCGCCGCCCATGATGCCCCAGGTGACGCCTGCCAGTGCGGCGAGCAGGATGTGCCAGTCGAAGAGGTAGGAGGCCGTAAGAGCGATCGTTTCCATTGTCAGTCGTCCTTAATCGCTTCTAGAGGCCAAGCGGTGCAAGCATGCCGGCCGGCATGCGCACGCCGAGCAGGCTGACGAACATCGCATAGAGGAAAACGGCACCACCGATGCCGATGGCGAGCAGGCGCCCTGAAAAGCCGGCGCCGAGGTAGAGTGCCGTCGTCACGATCAAGAGCCCGACGGATACCAGGTAGCCGACGGTTTCGACGATGAAGATATAGCCCATGGCGATCACGAGCAGGCCAGCCGCGTAAGCGATCTTGCGCCCCTGCCCATCCCACTCGCCTTTGACGGGCTCGGCTCCGGCCGGGGCGGCAAGACTGCGTGCCACGAGCGCCTGAATGACGAGGATGCTGCCAAGACCGACAAGCAGCCATCCATAGATGCGCGGCAGTCCGCCGGGACCCATGCTGTCGTCCAGCGCGCTGACGCGCAGCTGATAGGCGAAATAAAGGTAAACGGCGCCGATCACGATGGTCGCGACACCACCGACGAAATCTCGGGTCAACATGACGGTCTCACACCCTGGAAGCAGGAACTGAAAAAGGAACGGCGCCCTAAAGGCGCCGCTCCGAAGCCGGTTGGCTTATTCGATGACGCCTGTCTCTTTCAGGAACGTCGAGGTCTCGGTGCCGAACTGCTCGATGAAGGCGTTGTATTCATCGTGCGGAATAAACTCTGCGCGCAGATTGCCTGCCTCATAGGCCGCTTTGTACTCTTCATCCTCGAGCACGGCCTGGGTTGCGGCTTCCCAAGCGGTGATCACGTCTTCCGGCAGACCTTTCGGGCCGGCAAGACCGCGGAACTTGCGCACGACCACGTCATAGCCGCTTTCAGCCACCGTCGGCAGGTCCGGGAATGCGTCGAGCCGCTCTTCGCTGAAGGTCGCCAGCAGGCGAAGCTCACCGGCTTCGAGCTGCGACTGGATTTCCTGGACTTCGCCGACGCCGATCTGCAGCGTGCCATTCAGCACGTTGATCATCAGGTCGCCGCCGCCTTCATGGGTCACGACGGCCGCATTGACGTCGGCAGCGGCTTTCAGCTGTTCCAGCGCCTGGCGCTCCAGCGATGCTGGATTCGCCGCGCCCCACTGTCCGCGACCGTCGCGGGCATACTGGATCACGTCTTCGAGTGTCTCGAACTCGCTGTCGGCAGCCGTGTAGATGACTTCCGGATCGATGAAGAAGTTCACCAGCGGCTCGAGATCCGTGTACTTGTACTCCGGATCGGAAAGCAGCGACGTGTAAATGAAGGTCGGCGTCGTTGCGTAGAAGATCGAGCCGTCCGCTGGGGCCTGTGCAAGCCGCGCCATGGCCGATGCACCCGAACCACCGCTGACGTTCTCGACGATCACATTGGCGCCGAGATAGGGGGCGAGATAGCGCGACAGTTCGCGCAGGAACACGTCGCTGCCGCCGCCGGGGCTGGAGTGCGTGATGAGCGTTACCGTATCGACGGGGTATTCCTGTGCCTGAACGGCTGCGCCGCTCAGGATGAACGCGGCGCTGGCCGCCGCGTAAAGTGGCAGTCGTGTCATGACAATCCTCCCAGAGTGCCGACGGACATGGATCGTCCGTCGGACGAAGCCGTTCTTGGCAGGTCTTCGGGATCTCCCTCTACCCTCGCCCAAAGCCTAGCGGAGACTAGGCCCCGAAATTGTTAAGTGTCAACAATTTATTTCGGATAGCGCGATCAGTCTAGCGCGACCCGCGTCTCGCGGAACGCATCCTCGTTCAGAGTGAGGCCGAGGCCCGGCCGCTCGGGGATCTTGATCATGCCGTTCACCGGCTTCGGCGCATCGGTGAACATCATTTCGCCCACCGCGACCATGCCCAGATGCCACTCCACGATCCAGCCATTCATCATGCCGGCGAGCAGATGCATGTTGAACAGCGGCCAGCCGCCGCCATTGGCGATCGGCATGTTGTAGATCTGCGCGAGGTGCGCGATCTTGCGCGCCTCCGTATAGCCGCCGCAATAGGTCACGTTCGGCTGCAGGATGTCGAGCGACTGGTGCTCGACGAATTCGCGCACGCGCCAGCGATGGCCTTCCATCTGGCCGGCAGCGATCGGAATCTTCGTGTGGCGACGCAGGTCGCCGAGCGCGCGTGCATCGTTCTGCGTCAGCGGCTCCTCGAACCAGGTGATCCCGCAATCCTCGATCTCGCGGCAGAGATATTTGGCCTCGACCGGATTGAAGAGGTAATTGGCGTCGATCATCAGGTCGATCTCGGAGCCGACCGCGTCCCGAATGGCCTTGACGCGGCGGGCATCCTCGCGCCAGCCGCCTTTGTCGACCGCAACGACCGATTTCAACGCCTTGAAACCATTCGAGACATGCAGTTTGGCGGCTTCGCCGAGAAGATCGATGTCGTATTGCGGGAAGCCGAAGGTGACGTAGCAAGGCACTTCGCTTCGCGCACCGCCGAGCATGGCGGCAATTGAGCGGCCCTCCTTCTTGCCGATGATGTCCCACAGCGCGATGTCGAGGCACGACAGCGCCATCGAGATCGTGCCGCTCATGGCGCGCGGGTTGAGCTTCTGCCAGACGCGCTGATGGATCTTCTCCAGATCGCGAACATCCATGCCTTTGACGCAAGGCAGAATGTGCTTCTCGAGCGCGACAATCACCGCGCGCGATAGGAAGTGCCCCGTCAACCCGTAGCCGACGATGCCTTCATCGGTCTTCACCTGGCAAAAGACGAAATGCGTCTGCTCCTCGCGGCCGTACCCTTCGACGCGACCTTCGAGAAGCGGAATCTCGATCGAGAAACCATGCAGGCTGGCTTTGATGTCTTGAATGATCATGACGCACCTCCCTTTGTCATCTGCGCCATTGTCTAGCCGAGTTCATTATTGTAGACAATCGACAAAATGGGAGGAAGTGATCATGAATCAGGATGCTTTGCCGACGCTCGTCCAGTCGAACCGTTTGATGGAGGGATTCCGCGTCGAGAAGGTGAAGACGCGAGGCGCAGAAATTCATGTCGCCATCGGCGGCGAGGGGCCGCCGCTGCTTCTGATCCACGGCAATCCGCTGACCCATGTGAGCTGGCACAAGGTCGCGCCGACGCTCGCCAAGTCGTTCACCGTAATCGCCCCAGACCTGCGCGGCTACGGCGACAGCTCAAAGCCCGATGGCGGGGAGGATCACGCGGCCTACACGTTCCGCGCCATGGGCGAGGATAATTTCGATGTCATGGATCATTTCGGCTTCGATCGCTTCCAGATCGCCGGGCATGATCGTGGCGCCCGCGTCGGCTTCCGCATGGCGCTCGACCAGCCGCAGCGCGTCGAACGCCTCTGTGCGCTCGACATCGTGCCGACGCATCATGTGCTGACCAATGTCTCCATGGGCTGGGGTCTGGAGAGCTATCACTGGTTCTTCATGGCGCAGAAGGCACCGTTCCCGGAGCGGCTGATCTGCGCCGATCTCGACTATTACATCCACTACAAGCTCAACAAGAAGGGCGTCGGCCTCGAGATCTTCACCAAGGAAGCGATGGCGGAGTATGTGCGTTGCACGACGCCGGAGCAGATCCATTCGGTCTGCGAGGATTACCGCGCGACGGTGACACTCGATCTCGCGATGGACACAGCCGAATACGGCAAGCGCAAGATCGAGTGCCCGGTGATGGTGATCTGGGGCACGAACAGCCATTGCGGCCGCCACTTCAAGCCGGTCGAAGCCTGGAGCGAGTGGGCCGACGATGTCACGGGCTTCGGTGTGCCGACGGGTCATTACCCGGCAGAGCATCGGCCGGACATCATCTATCCGCTGTTCTTCGACTTCTTCACCGGCCGCAAGCCGCACTACGAGCCGGAAAGCGCCGCATGAGGACAGGCACCGTCAAGCGCCTCCGCGCGGAAGAAGCGCGCCGACAAATTCACGGCCCGGGCGAAATTGCCTTTCTCGATGTGCGCGAAGCCGGGCAGTTCGGCGAGGGGCATGCGCTCTTCGCCATCCCTTGCGCCTATTCCCGGCTTGAAGCCCGCGTTCCCGATCTCGTACCGCGCCACACCGCACCGATCGTCCTTGTCGATGATGGCGACGGCATAGCGGAACGCGCCGGCGCGCGGCTTGTGGACATGGGCTACAGCGATGTCGCCCTGATCGAAGGCGGCATGCCCGCCTGGGCGGCGGCCGACTTCCCCGTCTACAAAGGCGTCAACGTTCCCTCCAAGGTGCTCGGCGAAATTGCCGAGGGCGTGTGGCACCCGAAAATGCTGAAACCCGAAGACCTTGCTGCCTGGAAGGCCGAGGATCGCCCGTTCCGGTTTTACGACGCGCGACCGCCCGTGGAATATGCCAAGATGCGCGTGCCGGGCGCCGAGTGCCTGCCGAACGGGGAACTCGCGCACCGGCTTCCCGCCATCGCCGAAAGTGAGACGCCGATCGTCATCACCTGCGCCGGCCGCACGCGCGGCATCATCGGCGCGATCGGCGTCATGCTTGCCGGCCACGCAGGGCCCGTCATGGCGCTTGAAAATGGCACCCAGGGCTGGGCGCTCTCCGGCGGCAAGCTGGAGCGTGGCAACAGCGCGGCGCCTTATCCTGAGCTCACAGATGCCCAGCGCGAGAAGAGCCGCGATACTGCTATGGCGCTTGCCGGCACATATGGCTTGGAAATTGCCGATCCGGTTCGCGTCGAAGCCCTTCTCACGGAGCCCGAAGCGACGACGTACCTGCTCGATGTCCGCTCGACCGAAGAAGCCAAGGCCGATCCGATCTCGGGCAGCGTCCATGCCCTTTCGGGCCAGCTGGTTCAGGCCACGGATCAATGGGTGGCGGTGCGCAATTCGCGCATTATTCTTCTGGACGATGGCGGCATGCGTGCCGCACTCGCGGCTTTCTGGCTGCATCAGCTTGGCTACGAACCCTACATCTGCCTGCTCGACGAAGCGATGCGCGCAACGCTCAAGCGCTTCAGTTCGTCGGAAGCGTTCAAGGCCCGCCCCAAATCTCCTGAGCCGCCGCCGCTGACGACCATCGATCCGGTGCGCGCTCGATATTGCGTGGCTTTGGGCGAGGCGATCCTTGTCGACATGCGCGGCTCGCTCGACTACCGCAAGGGCCATGTCGAGGGCACACGCTGGTTGGTCCGCCCGCGTGCAGAACGCCTGGCGACGGCACTCGCCGGCAAGAGCGCCTATCTCGTTGCGGATGACATCCAAGCGGCCGCTTGGGCTGCGGAGGATCTACGCAAGGCAGGTGTGAAAGATGTCCGCGTCGTCGAAGGCGGCCATGCGGCGTTGATGAAAGCCGGTGCGTCTGTCGTCGAGACCCCCTACGAACCGTCGGATGCCGACGCCATCGACCATCTCTTCTTCGTGCACGACCGCCACGACGACAATCTGGAAGCCTCACGCCGCTATCTCGAATGGGAGACCGGCCTGATCGCGCAGATGGACGATATCGAGAAGGCGGCCTATCGCATCACCTCGCCAAAAGCCTGAAGTTTCGTTTTCGGCTCTCCCAACCCGCCGCTGGACGCAGTCCGCGGCGGGTTTTTCGTGCGCTGTTCTTGCCGACAGAAATAAAAAACCCGGCCGTCGAAACGGCCGGGTGGAGAAGGGCGCGCCGGGGTCGGGCGCGCCGGCAGAGTTGAAAGATCAGCTTGCTTCGGATGCCGATCGCGACTCGGAGTTTTCGGCAGCCTGCTTCAGCTTTTTGCGCTTGGAGAGCGCCTGCATGATGATCGAGCCGATCATCAGCGCGAAGATCAGAAGCGCCCACGGGCGTTCCAGACCGTAGCTGATGAAGTCACCGCCGCTGATCTGGTTCGTGCGCAGCAGATTGCCTTCGAGCAGGCTGCCGAGCAGCAGACCGACGACGGCGGCTGCAACCGGATAGCCGTAGCGCACCATGGCCCAGCCAAGCACCGAGAAGATCCACAACGTGATCGGACCGGACGCACTGCCTTCGATGGCATAGGCACCGAAAGTCGACACGACGAGAACGCTGGGGATCAGGAACCGGAGAGGGACCCGAACCACGTAGCTGGCCACATAGACGAAGCCGAGACCGACGAAGAGCAGCAGGATCGCTTGCGCAAAGTTCGAGAAGATGAGCGCGTAGACGATGTCCTTGTTGTTGGCGATGAAGCTCGGGCCGCCGACGATATTGTGCATCGCGAAGGCCGCGAGCAAGATCGCGGTGGCGCCCCCCCCAGGAATGCCAAGCGCCAGCATCGTTGCCATGGCGCCGCCTTCCGACGAGGAGTTCGCGGATTCCGCCGCAATGACGCCCTTGGGGTTACCCTGGCCGAACGTATCTCCATCCGGAGCATTCCGCTTCGTTTCCGAATAGGAAAGAAGGTTGGAGATCGAAGAGCCGACGCCTGGAATGGCACCGATCACGACACCGATGACCGACCCGCGCAAGATGATCGTCGGATAGACGAACGCTGTCTTCAGGCCGCTCAGGATCTTGGAGAAGCTGATCTTGCGCGAGCCTTCGTCTTCGATGAGATAGGTCGTGTTGATGAGGCCGATCAACTGGCTCGCTGCCAGCAGGCCCATCATGGCGGGGATCTGCGGAATTCCATCGAGCAGCCACGGCACGCCCATCGTGCCTCGGATAAAGCCGGCCGTGTTCATGCCGATCGTGCCGAGCAGAACGCCGAAGACACCGGCAAGCAGGCCGCGGCTCATATGCCGGCCGGCGAGCGAGCCCAGCAGCAGCATGCCCCAGACCGCTACCGCGAACATCTCGAGAGGACCGAGCTTCAGGACCACGCTGGAAACGGGTGCGATCAGGAAGAACAGAAGCAGATAGCTTACGAGACAACCGAAGACCGACGACGCGAGCGCGACGCCGAGTGCCTGGTTGTGCTCGCCCTTTCGAGCCATCGGATAGCCGTCGAACGTCGTCGCGACGGCCGATGACGTTCCTGGAATGCCCATGAGAACGGCCGGGACGGAGCCACCGAATCCAGCGCCCGTATAGATGGCGGTCAGGAAGATGATGGCCGGCAGGAAATCCATGTAGAGCGTTGCGGGCAAGGCAAATGCCATGGCCATCGTGATCGAGATGCCTGGCATCGCGCCGAAGACGAGACCGATGACGAGGCCCGGCAGAAGGTAGAGCCAGGCATTAATGTCGGATGACAGAAGCGCGAACGCGCCGGAAACCGCATTGAGTTCGATCATGGCGCGATCCTCACAGAATGGTCAGCGGGAACGGAAACGGCGTGATCGTCCCGTAGCCGTAGATCAGGAATACGGTGAAAAGCGCGCTGAAGAGCAGGTTCACCCACCATCTCCGTTCACCGCAAATGGCGAGCGCCACTACCATGAAGATGAAGGTGGCGATGTCGAACCCGATCGTCTCGAGCGAGAACGCGAGAAAGGCGAGCGCACCGATCAAAGCGAAGATGCGCATGAGGTCGGCAGGCGTTTCCTTCGGAAGCTCGTCTTCTTCGGCGGAGCCCCTCTGCGGAAAGAGACCCGGCAGCACGAGCGCGGCCAGAATGAGTGCGAGGATAGCGGCAGGCTGCACGAGCAAAAGATTGTTGACGCGCGTGGATACGCCGCGGGCGTCGAGCAGATAGGCAATCACCACGCCTACGATGACGGTCAAGAGCAGCAGGTGACCCCACACGACCCTCCGTCCCGGTTTGGTGCTCATCGGAAACCTCTCCCTGATACGACTGAGCCGTCCGCAGGGGCGGACGGCTCTCGGTGAATTTGTCGTCGATTACTGGCCCTGCAGAAGGTCGATATACTGTTCCATCACGGCTGCGGTGCGGGCGAGCATCTGGTTGGACTCCTCCGGTCCGTACCAGTCGGTTGCAAGCTGCTGTGTCGTGAGGGCTTCGATAGCTGCAGGGTTCTTTGAAGCCGTCTCGATCGCCTGGACGAGGATCTGGAACGCTTCCGGGTTCGATTCCTGCATCGAGCCGTGCAGGCCCCAGCCGCGCTGCGATCCAACGACGAAATCGGTTTCGGCGCCGAGAACGTCCGTGACGATCGCGCCTTCCCAATTGTCGCGCTGGCGGCTGTCGAATGTCAGGAGCGGGCGGATCTGCTCGGCGAGCGGCAGGAAGCCTTCACCACCGACGAGACCGATGTCGACGACGCCGCCTGCGGTTGCGTTACGAGCGGGGCCACCGCCATCATACGTGACCATGCGGGTGGCTTCGAAGTCGATGTCGTTCGCTTCGCAAAGAATGCTGAAATTGACGAGGTCGGCGGAAGCCGGCTGCAGGCCGACAGACAGGCTCGTCGGATCTTCCTTGAGACGCGTGATGACGTCGTCGATCGACTGGATGTCGGAATCGGCGCTGGTCGCGAGAAGCGTGTAGTCCTGCGACGGCAGGTTGACCATGTAGAAGTCTTCCAGCGTGAACTCGGCGTTTTGCGTCAGCATGTTCAGCGGAATGTAGGGAGCAGCAGACGTGCACAGGATGGTGTAGCCATCGTCCGGCTGCTGCAGGAAGAAGGTGTGACCGAGCAACGCACCGGCGCCGCCGCGGTTGATGATCGTCAGCGGCTGGCCAAGCGCTTCCTGCAGGAAGGGCGCGAATGCGCGTGCGAGACGGTCGTTGTAGCCGCCCGTATCGAACGGCACGACGATGTTGATGGGGCGATCTGGAAAGCTGCCCTGGGCGCGCAGGATCGACGGCATGCCGAGAGCAGCCATCGCCACGCCGCCACCGGCGACTTTCAGAACGTTACGACGAGAAAACTTGGAATTCATTGTTGTCCTCCTGAGCTGTTCCAGCTCTTTGCCTTCAGGGGCCCGGGCCTTATGGTCATCCTCCCAAAGCCGTTCGAGAAGCTATGGCCCCATTAGTCGACTGTCAACAATATTTCAGATTGCGCTGCAATATCACTTTGACGCGTCGCAACATCGGCACGACAACGACTTTCTACCCCAAGATTGTAGGGTAATGTAGGTGCTCCGGCGGAATGGAGATCGCCATTGGCAGGGAACCCGCGTCAAGTTGTTGACAATCGACAGAAACTCACGTTTGTTGCCGCCCGAGACCAGATGGGGCTCGGCGGCACCGTCGCGAGCTCCCGGTTCATCCAGGAAATTGCTAGGGAGGACATGTGAAGATGACTGCAGCAGCCGCAAAGACCGCCCCGATCGAGAGCGCGTCGCTCACACTCGAAGTCGCCGAATTCGTCAAGAACGCGAAGCTGGCCGATCTTCCTGCCGTTGTCATCGAAAACGGCAAGAAGTCCATTCTTGATGGCCTTGGCCTGGCGCTGTCTGGCTCGGTGGCAAAGTCCGGCGAATATGTTCGCCAGCATCTCGACGATCTCGGTGCTGGAAGCGGCTCGGCGACCGTCATCGGTTCCAACCGCAAGGTCGCACCACGTTTTGCCGCTTTTGCAAACGGCGTCGGTATCCATGCCGATGACTATGACGACACCCAGCTCGCCGTCGCCAAGGACCGCGTCTACGGTCTTCTGACGCACCCGACCGCTCCCGCCCTCCCGTCCGCGCTCGCCATGGGCGAGACGCTCGGCTCGACGGGTGCAGACGTCATGCTCGCCTATCACATCGGTGTCGAAGTCGAGTGCAAGATCGCCGAAGCGATCAATCCGCGCCACTATCAGACCGGCTTCCACGCGACGGCCACCTGCGGCACCTATGCATCTGCTTCGGCCGCCGGCCGCCTGATGGGCCTCAATCTCGACCAGCTCCTGCGTGCGCTGTCGATGGCAGGCAGCCAGTCTGCCGGCCTTCGCGAAAACTTCGGCACGATGACCAAGCCGTTCCACGCTGGCCGTTCGTCCGAAAGCGGCATCGTCGCCGCGCAGTTCGCCTCCTATGGCTGGACCGCTGCGCCGACGATTCTCGAAGCACCGCGCGGCTTCTTCTCCGCTGCAGGCGGCGGCTACGATCACAATGCGATTTCCGGCAAGCTCGGCAACCCATGGACCTTCGACAGCCCCGGCGTCTCGATCAAGCCGCATCCGTCGGGTTCGCTGACGCACCCCGGCATGACCGAGATGCTGCGCCTCATCAAGGAGCACGGCATCAAGGCGGCGGACGTCGAGCATGTCCGCATCGGCACCAATCACAACATGCCGAACGCGCTCATCCATCACCGTCCGCAAAACGAGCTGCAGGCCAAGTTCTCCATGGAATTCTGCATGGCGATCCTGCTGCTCGAAGGCCGCGCCGGCTTGAACGAGTTCACCGACGAAGTTGTCCTGCGTGACGACGTCAAGGCGATGATCGAGAAGGTCGATTTCGTGGTCGACGATCGCGCTGAAGCCGCCGGCTACCACCTGATGACGACCTATATCGACATCAAGCTGAAGGATGGCCGCACGATTTCGGGTCTCGCCGATTTCGGCAAGGGCAGCCCGGCCAACCCGATGAGCTACGACGAAGTCGCCGCCAAGTTCCTCGAATGCGCCGAGTTCGCACGCTGGGATCAGGGCAAGGCGAAGGAAGTCGTCGGCGTCGTCGCCGAGTTCGAAAAGCTGTCCGATATCCGCGGACTGATGGCGCTCGTCAGCAACTGACGCTGCCACTCGAACGGACAGGAAGCATCCCGTGCTCGATGCCAGCAAAGACGTGGCGGCGCGTTCCACACCGGGCGGCAAGCCCGGTGGGGTCAAGCGTTATCGCCAGCCGCGCTGGTGGGGTCTGCTCGTCCTGACCTATGCAATAGCGACGGCCGCCGGGTTTCTGGCGGACGTCGTCAACATGCCCCTGCCCTTCATGCTGGGGCCGTTTTTCGCGCTCGCCGCCTTCTCGATCATGGGCTTTGAATCGGCCCTCGTGCCGATGGGCCGTGAACTGGGGCAGGTGGCGATCGGCGTCGCCGTCGGCATGCGTTTCACGCCTGCGGTGCTTGCCACCATGGCAGGCCTGCTGCCGGCCATGATCGCCGGCACGCTTTATGTCATTGCCTTCACAATGGTGGCGGCGTTTCTGTTCAAGCCGCTCGCCAAGGTCGACAACGTCACGGCATTTTTTGCCACAGCCGCCGGCGGCGTCGCCGACATGGCGACTGTCGCCAAGGAATATGGCGGTGCAGCCGGCTCGGTCGCCGTCGTCCATGCACTGCGCGTCTCCGGCGTCGTGGCCATCGTGCCGTTCCTCGTCGTGATTTTCGGCGAGCAGGGCACGGCGCCGGATGCGGCCTCGGCCGGTTCCAATTGGCTGTTGGTCGGCCTGTCGCTGCTGCTCGGCTATTTGATGGCGCGGCTGCTGAAGCCCACGCCATTGCCAAACCCGTGGCTGGTCGGACCGATCCTGATGGGCATCATCATCGGCGTGCTTGGCCTCTACACGGTCTCCATTCCGCCGACATTGATCATCATCGCGCAGATCATGCTCGGCACCTGGCTCGGCTGCCAGTTCCGGCGCGACCTTCTGGCCGCGTTGCCGCGCGTCACCTTCGCCGCTGTTATCGTTTCCATATTCATGATCGGCTGCGCCGCGTTCGGGGCCTTCGTCTTGACGCTGACGACCGATCTGCCGTTCACGACGAGCTTCCTGTCGCTTGCCCCTGCCGCCGTGACCGAAATGGTTCTGACGGCGCAAGTGATGCACCTGGAGGCCGAGGTCGTCACCGCATTCCATGTTTTGAGGATCGCCGTCGTGTCGTCGACCGTGCTCCTCGTGTTCAAGCTGTATCTCAAATTGAAGGGAGGGACCGTTGGACCTTCAGTATAATGGGCGTCGCACGCTCATCGTCGGCGGCAGCTATGGTATTGGCCAGGCGTCTGCATCCTTGATGGTGGGCGAGGGCGCGGATGTCGTCATCGCATCGCGCAGCGCCGACAACCTCGCCGCATCCGCAGCGGCCATCGAGGGCGCCGTCGGCTTGAAGCCGGCAACGCTTGTCTGCGATGTCACGCAGACCGGTTCTGGCGACGAACTGGCCGCTTCGGTCACCGACCGCTGGGGCGCGCTGGACGTGTTGGTCACCGCTGTCGGCGGCTCAATCCGGTCATCCTTCGAGGATCTCACCGACGAGGATTGGCTCGGCAACTACACCTTCAACATTCTCTCCACGGTGCGCGCCATCCGTGCGCTGCTGCCAGTTCTGGAGAAGGGTGAGAACCCGGCGATCGTGACGCTCGGTGCTGCGGCGTCCAAGATGCCGTACCAGCACCAGATCGTCTCCAACGTCCACAAGGCCGGCCTGCTCGGCCTGACAAAGACGCTCGCTGCCGAACTCGCCGAGCGCAAGATCCGCGTGAACTGCGTTGCACCCGGTCGCACGCTGACGCCGCTCTGGACCAAGCGCGCCGACAAGATGTCGGCCGACGAGGGTCGCTCGCGCGAAGAGGTTCTCAAGGACTTTTCCAAGGACATTCCGCTGGGTCGCTTTGCGACGGCCGAGGAAGTGGCAACGATGGTCGTTTGGCTTGCGAGCCCGCGCGCCAGCTACGTCACCGGGCAAACGATCAATGTCGACGGCGGCATCGCCCGCGGTCTGCTCTAACCGGCGCATTTCGGTGGAGTGGACGCAGGTTCGCCGCCCGGAAGCGCATAAGAACAAAGCTTAGGAGAAAACAACAATGAGCCTGCATCAGGAAGCTGCTCCCGGCACCCCGAAGGTCACCCAGATCCTCGCCGATTGGGTCGTCAACATCAAAGGATCCGACATCCAGCCGGAAGTGCGCCGCGAAGGCCTGCGCACCTTCGTCAACTGGGTGGGCTGCGCCGTCGGCGGCGCGAGCCACGAAACGGCCGACCGCGCATTGGCTGCCATCGCACCGTTCTCGGGCAAAGCGACTTCTACGGTCATTGGACGCACTGAGAAGCTCGATGCGCTGCATGCAGCCCTCGTCAACGGCATCACCTCGCACGTGCTGGACTATGACGACACGCATCTGAAGACGATCATCCACCCTGCCGGCCCCGTCGCCTCGGCACTTCTCGCGCTGGCCGAAACCCGCGAGATCTCCGGCTACGATCTTCTCACGGCACTCATCATCGGCGTTGAAGTCGAATGCCGCATCGGCAACTCGGTCTATCCTCACCACTATGATCGCGGCTGGCACATCACCGGCACGGCCGGCGTCTTCGGTGCGGCGGCAGCGGTCGGCAAGGTCATCGGCCTCAACGCGCAGCAGATGCGCTGGGCATTCGGTCTTGCAGCCACGCAGTCGTCCGGCTTCCGCGAAATGTTCGGCACGATGACCAAGAGCTTCCACCCCGGCCGCGCCGCCCAGAACGGCATGTTTGCGGCGCTCCTCGCCGAAGCCAATTACGACAGCTCCGAGCGCGCCATCGAAGCGCCGCGCGGTTTCGCCAGCGTCATGTCCGACAAGCAGGATTATTCCGAAATCGTCGACGACCTCGGCACCCGTTGGGAATCGGCACTGAATAGCTACAAGCCGTTTGCCTGCGGCATCGTCATCCACCCGACCATCGACGGTTGCGTACAGCTGCGCGAAGAGCTTGGCGACGCGAAGATCCGCCAGATCAAGTCGGTCGCTTTGACGACACACCCGCTGGTCCTTGAACTGACCGGCAAGACCGATCCGAAGACGGGCCTGGAAGGCAAGTTCTCGGTCTATCACGCCGCCGCCGCGGCCCTGCTCAAGGGCGATGGCGCACCGACGGCCTTCACGGACGAGCTTGTGCGCGACCCGGAAATCATCGCGCTGCGTGACAAGACCAAGGCGACTGCCGACAAGAACTGCCACGAGGCCTCGGTCGACATCCTCGTCACCTTCGAGGACGGATCCACCGTGTCCAAGCATGTGGAACGTGCCATCGGCTCCATGGAAGTGCCGCTCACGGATCAGCAGATCGATCACAAGTTCACGGTTCAGTCGGCGCTCGTCGTCGGTGATGCCGTAACGAAGAAACTCCTCGAGACATCCTGGAAGCTGGAAGAGCTGAAGGATGCCGCCGAAGTCGCACGCGCCAGCGTTCCCGGCTCGGCTGAAGCAAAGGCAGCAGCAGAATGAGTGACGTGCAGAAGAAGTCATCCCTCCGCATCGGTATCCTGGAAGGGGACGACATCGGCCACGAAGTGGTGCCGGCTTCGGTCGAGATCGCCAAGGCGGCCGCAGCCGCCTCCGGCATGCAGATCGAGTGGATCGACGTGCCGATCGGCCGTCGTGCGCTCGATACGCACGGCCACACGATGCCGGACGGCACGCTGGAAACGCTAGGTCAGCTCGATGGCTTCATCCTCGGCCCGATCGGCCACCGCGAATATCCGAAGGTGCCGGAAGCCATCAATCCGCATCCGATCCTGCGCAAGCGCTTCGATCTCTTCGCGAACGTGCGCCCGACACGGTCCTTCCCGGGCATCGGCTGCCTGCATGACGACATCGACATGGTGATCGTGCGCGAGAACAACGAAGGCTTTCAGCCCGACCGCAACGTCGTGATGGGCTCCGGCGAGTTCCGCCCGACCCATGACGTCACCATCTCGGTGCGCGTCATCACGGTCGAGGGGTCGTCCAAGGTTGCCCGTGCGGCCTTCGAGATCGCCCGCTCGCGCCGGAAGAAGCTGACGCTCGTGCACAAGAACACGGTCTACAAGCTCGGCTGCGGCATGTTTGTCGACAGCTGCTACCAGGTCGCCAAGGACTTCCCGGACGTCGAGGTGAACGAGGTGATCGTCGATACGATGGCGATGCGCCTCGTGCGCGATCCGCAGAGCTTCGACACGATCGTCACCACCAACATGTTCGGCGACATCCTGACGGACGAAGCGGCCGGTCTCGTCGGCGGTCTCGGCATGGCGCCGGGGCTCTGCATCGGTCGCGGCTCGATCGCGATGGCGCAGGCCACCCACGGCTCCGCGCCGGACATCGCCGGCAAGGGCATCGCCAATCCTTTCGCGATGATCGAATCCACCCGCATGCTGTTCGACTGGATGGGCCACCACCACAAGATCGATGCGGCGCTTGAGATGTCGCGCATCATGAAGGCCGGCATCGACCAGGCGCTGTCCGATCCCGCGACGCGCACGCCGGATATTCGCGGCACGGGCACCCAGCGCCAGATGATCGACGGGATTCTGAACGGCATGGGAGAGGCGCATGCGCACGCATAAGATCGCAGCGATCGGCGGCGACGGCGTCGGCCCGGAAGTCATCGAAGCCGGTGTCGCCGTCATCGAGAAGCTGGCGAAGAGCGAAGGGTTTTCGGTCGACGTCACGCGCTTCGACTGGGGCTCCAACTACTATCGCCGCACCGGCGAGATGATGCCGAAGGATGGCGTCGAACGGCTGAAAGCCTTCGACACCATCTATTTCGGCGCCGTTGGTGACCCGAACATTCCCGATCACATCACGCTTTGGGAACTGCGCCTCGCCATCTGCCAGGGTCTCGACCAATATGCCAATGTGCGGCCGACAAAGCTGCTCGGCGGCACGGTCGGCCCGCTGCGCAAGGAACTCGGGCAGCAGATCGACTGGGTGATCGTGCGCGAGAACTCCGAAGGCGAATATGCTGGCGTAGGCGGTCGTGCCCACTCGGGCCTGCCGATCGAAGTCGCGATGGATGTCGCGATCTTCACCCGCGCCGGTGTCGAACGTATCTGCCGCTTCGCCTGCGAAACGGCGATGGCGCGGCCGCGCAAGCGGCTGACTGTGGTGACCAAGTCGAACGCGCAGCGTCACGGCATGGTGCTGTGGGACGAAGTCTGCCGCGATGTTCTGAAGGAATTTCCAGAGCTCGACGTCGACTGGAAACTCGTCGACGCCATGGCCGCCATGATGGTGACGAAGCCCGGCAATTTCGATACGATCCTCGCCACGAACCTCCATGCCGACATCCTGTCCGATCTTGCTTCGGCACTGACGGGTAGTCTCGGTAATGGGGCGACCGGCAACATCGATCCGTCGGCCAAGAGCCCGTCCATGTTCGAACCGATCCACGGTTCGGCCTTCGACATCATGGGCAAGGGCATCGCGAACCCGATTGGTGCGTTCTGGACGGGCGCGATGATGCTCGAGCATCTGGGCGAAAAGGCCGCAGCGGACAAGCTGATGGCGGCGATCAAGGCGATCAGTGCATCGGGACCGTTCACGCCGGACATGGGTGGCCAGGCCAATACGAAGGCGGTCACGGAAGCGTTACTGGAGGCGCTCGGCTGACAACCGGCTGCGATATCAGTTGCAGCTTACGCGACCGATGTTTATTGCCTACAATTGAATATCGGTTGAAGGGCAGCGATCATGTATCAGCAGATGAAGACGGACAGTAGCGACCTGATGGTTTTGCGCACGTCTTCGCTGACGGGAGTGCTCGAGCGTGAGCTCGAGCATCTCATCCTCACCGGAGAGCTGAAACCAGGCGAGCGGCTGAACGAAATCCAGATCTCGACCCGCTTCGGTACCAGCCGCGGCCCGCTGCGCGAGGCAACGCGCAGCCTGCAGGCCAAGGGTCTGGTGGATATCATCCGCAACCGCGGTGTCTTCGTGCGCTCGGTTTCCGCCAAGGAAGCGCTGGAGATCTATGACGTCCGCGCTGCGGTCTTCGGGCTGGCCGGCCGACTTCTTGCCGATCTCGTCACGGACCAGATCCTGACGCGGCTGAACGCGTTTCTCGATCAGATGGACGAGATCGCCGCGGGCAAGGATTTCGATCAGTATTACCCGGTCAACCTCGCATTCCACGATTACCTCGTCACCTCGACCGGCAACGAGACGCTGGTCAAGGAATATAAGAGCTTCGTGAACAAGCTCCACCTTGCCCGTGCAAGGGGTCTCGTTCAGGCCGGCGGCCTGTCCGTGTCCAACCGCGAGCACCGCGAAATGGTGGATGCGCTTGCTTCCGGCAACCGCGAACGTGCGCAGGAAGCGTTCTTCCGCCATGTGGAGCGTTCGAAGATCCGCTTCCGCTCGACGCTGGAGGCACTGGACCCGCCCGTCGAGTCCTGATCGGGATTTTCAGGCGCTGCTCAGTCCGGTGATGGCCACCGTGACTGCGGAGAAATGGAAGCCCGCAGCGACCAGCACGCACAGGTGCCAGAGCGCGCGCTGAAAGCGCAGTCCCTGCCAGAGATAGAGAATGACCCCGGCCGAATAGATGAGGCCGCCGATGACGATCAGTGAAACGACCTGCGGCCCGAGCGTCGCCATCATGTCGTCGAAGATCAGCACCCCGCTCCAGGCCAGCGCGAGATAAAGCAGCACAGACAGTTTGTCGAAGCGGCCGATGGAGATGACCTTCATCAGGATGCCAAGGCCCGCGAGCCCCCAGATCCAGACGAGCAGCCAGTTGCCCACCGTATCGATCTGCAGCGCAAACGGTGTGTAGGTCCCAGCGATCAGTGCATAGATCGCTGCGTGGTCGAGCTTGCGCAACCGCGCCTTCACCGGGGAATTCGGCCACATGTTGTAGGCGGCGGATGCGGCGAAGGAGGCGAGAAGGCTCGCCACATAGATGACTGCACCTGCCGTATGGAGCGCGTCGGCGTGGCGAAGCGCAATCACCACCAGTGCGGCACCGCCGATCAGGCCTGCCGCGAGACCGACGGCATGGACGGCGCCATCCGCCAGATAGGCTGCGTGATCGCGCTCGTTCTGTTGGTGGCTGGCCGACATGCACTCCCTCCGCGCTTCCACGTTTCGGGTGCCTCGTTTTTGTTCGAGCGTCAAGCCGCGACGGGGAACAGGTGACCGGCCGGAAGGTTGCGTCAGCCACCCACCGGCCGCGTCGAATTCAGCGTATGACGGGGCGGCCTCTGATGCGCATGAACGTCCAATCGAGAGCGAGCATCACCAGGAGCGACAATCCGGTCAGGGGAAAGAGAATGCCGCCCACGACGAGAATGGCAATCAGCCCGCGGAATGCCCGTCTGTCAGCCGGCATGGGCGGTACGCCGATCCCGCCACTCGGTCGACGCTTCCACCACATCACGCCGGCCGAGACAGCCATGGCGACGATCCCGAAGGAGACGGCAAGCAACAGGATCTGGTTCGCGAGGCCGAATTGCTGGCCCATATGCACGTTGATCCCGAATTCCAGCCATTTGCCGAGCGGGCCGTAATCCGCATAGCTCATGTCGATCAGCGGCTCGCCCGTATATTGATCGAGATGGACCACGCGCTGCTGCGCAAGATCATCCGGGTAGACCGAGCCAGTGAAGACGCCCGTGGGTATCGCGGGAATGTTCACCGCATAGCCGGCATGAAGCCCAAGCCGCTCGAACGTCTCGACCGCGCGGTCGATGCCGATCGAGGGGGCGCCATCGGCGGGCTCGGCGGTTTCGGGCACCTGCGCCTGTTCAAGCGACCAGCTTGTCTGGCCCATATGGTGCAGATGCTCGTCCGACATAGGCACGGCCACACGCACGCCTGCCGGATAGCCGAAATTGTTGCCGTTCGCCCATTCATTGACCTTCCCGCCCCAGACATTCGACCAGGGCATGCCGGTGAGCGCGAGGAACACGATGAAGAAGCCGACGAAAATGCCGGTGACCGCATGGGTGTCGCGCCAGAATGTGCGCGATTTCGGCTTTCCCCGCACGGTGACGACGCCGCCCCGTGACTTGCCGCGCGGCCACCACAGAAAAATGCCGGTGCCGACGAGCAGGATGGTCCAGCCGCCGACGATCTCGATGATGCCGCGTGCCACCGGGCCGAAATAGCGCAGGCTGTGCAGATAGCGCACAGTCCACATGACCGTACCCCGATCCGACATCGCGCCAATCACCTCGGCCGAATAGGGGTTCACGTAAACCGCCAGGCGCTCGCCGCCGTCTGTGTTGACGGTGATTTCCGCCGACTGATCGGGACGTGCCGGATCGGTGAACTTCACCGCAGTGCCCGGATAGGCCGCCAGCGCCGCGTCGATCATGGCCGATGGCGCGGCGAGGTTGGTGGTCTCCTGAACCGCTACCCGCTTCATGTCGGCATGGATGATCGCATCCAGCTCGTCGCGGAAAAGATAAAGCGCGCCGGTGACGGCGAGCGTGATCATGAAGGGCAGGACGAAAAGCCCCGCATAGAAATGCCAGCGCCAGACGGCGCGATAAAGATCGGCTGAACGCGATGGCTGTGCGGCCGCGCTGAAGGTCGTGTCGGTCATCGATCTCTCCCGTCAGACGCGGCTGGCCGCAGGAACGGAAGAGGCCGCGTCGCATCGAGTGCGACTGGCCCCGAGACCGCTGGCCGTGACGAGGAGGATGGAACGGGTCATGGAGTGGCGGACATGCAGCGCCGCCTGCCCGAGAAGGGTCGGTTTCATGGAAATCTCCGAGGATGTGCAAGAAAAAGGCAGCCGCAGCAAAACAGCCGGCCGCCGGAAACATCACGCGGAGAAAGAAGGAGGTGCCCGGGCCTTGGAGGCGAGGCCGCAGTGGCTGGGCGGCGCCTGCGGCGCTGCGATCAGGGCATGGGTCAGTCCCGGCAGCACCGGAAGCGCGAACGAGGGAGCGTCAGCTCCAGGAAGGCCTGCGCCGGTCGCGCAGGCCGCCTGGCAAAGCGTGGAACAGCAGTCCAGGTCGAGATCCTGCAGAGGGTGCGGTTCACCGTCGACGACGGCTTCGTGCACCGAACAGATGATGGTGGCCGGATCCGGCCCGCCCAGCATCGTCGCTTGAGCGTAGCTCGTGACGAGGCCTTGGAAGAACAAGAGATAGCCGAGAAGCAGGCTGCCGATCAGCCGCCTCGCCGTTCTCTCCGCGCTTTTCCAGTTCATCCCCATGAGATATTTCATGCCACAACGCTGCGCGACAGTCATCAGATATGCGCGGCTTCAGGCAGCGACGCGCTCGGGAGCAATGGGTGCAAAAAGCGGTGCAGGCAACCCGAGCTTTGCCCGCACAGCGGCTTCCACCGGCGGGGAGATATCGAAAATCCCGCAGCAGACCGGCAGCCTGCCATAGCCATCGGACCGCCCTATTTCGTCCAGCTGCAGCCCCGCCCGGCGGTAGACCCGCTTCATGTGCGGCTCGTAATTGGAAACGATCGTGTGGATGCCGTGGGCGCGCCCGCATTCGATGATCGCAAGACACATGGTCGCGAAAGCATCGCTCGCGGCGATGTCCGGCCGTAGCGCAGCGATCGCCTCGCAGTCGACGCAAGTCCGCGTCGCCTCCCATATGCCCGGCGCCGCAAGGCACGCGGCATCGGGAAAGGTTTTGCTGAACACGTCGTAGAGAAGCGTGGGGCCGGTCGTCGGCATCAGGCGCGTCGAGCCGAGGAGGGTGCCGGTTCGCTCGTCCGTCCACACGATATAGACCGGATCCATCCCATCGTAGCGATCGCGTTCGAGCCCGGCGGAGCAATGCTGCAGCGACCAGCCGAGCTGATCGATGAACACGCGTTTGCGCAGCCGGTACATCTGATCGAGCAGATCCGCATCAGCCGGCCGGTATGGTGCCTGAAGTATCCGAAACATTGTGCTGCCCCTGTTTCAATTTGAAACAAAGGTGACATTCGAGCGCCGCTTGGAAAATCCGCACAGAGCGTCCCGCCAGCTGCGGTCCGTACCGATGTACGTATCGTTTCAGGCGTTGTTTTCTTCGATGAGATTGAACCGGATTGCCTTGGCGACCGCCTCGGCGATGCTGCCGCATCCGAGCTTCAGGCGGGCCGATCGAAGATAGGCGCGTGCGGTGTGTTCTGAGATGTCGAGCTGGCGCGCGATCTCCTTGTATGTGCGACCCTCCGCGCTCCAGGTCAGGCATTCGAGCTCGCGGGCGGCGAGCGCCGGCAGCGGATCCGATCCATGGAGCTCGCCGATCGCCTTTTCGTGGATCAGGAACGCAAGCTCGGCGAGCGCGGCCCGCTCCGCCTCCACAATCTGCCGAAAGGGCGTGGTATCGAGTTGAGTCGTCGTCAAGGACAGAAGCGCCCGCCGGCGCACGCGATCGATGATCGGGATCGTGTAGCCCTCGGTGCCGACGCCGTGGGCTATGGCATCCTGCATCAGCTCCATCGCCTGAGGTGCCATCGGCAGTTCGCTCCAGAAGAACGGCAGCTGCCTGCGAAACCCGTGCTGCACCACCGGATCGACATTGACGTAGCGCTTCAGGATGTAACGTCCCATCCAGGCGTCCGAATAGGTGCTCTTGACGAAGGGCGCGTCAATGACGGCGTCGATTGTGTAGCCGAGATGGTAGGTCGCATGGTCGAAACCGAAATGGCTGCGCAAGGCGTGCACCGCATCGTCGACCGTTTCCGCAAGGCGCACGGCCTGCGCTGTGCGCACCGATAGCGCAGATTCAGTCCCGGCCACGCATGCCCCACAGCTTGGAAGGATCTTAATACGTACAATTGTACGTATTGGCAGCTGCAAGTCGAGACGTCATCGCGTGTTGGAGGCGTGCATGCGCATTTTGCAATCGATACGCGCAGCCGGTTGTCAGGCCTTCTCGATCTTGACCGGCACGCCCTTCGAGCCGGGTGTCTTCGATGTACGGTCATGCAGGCTGAGAGGCACCAGCACGTTGCATTCCGGATAGTAGGAGCCGATCGTGCCGAGCGGGAGGTCGAACGGGATGACCTCGAGCCCGGGAAGCCGACGAGAGATGCCATCGTCCGCATCGCTGACGAGCGTCACGATCTGGCCCTTCGCCAGCCCCTCGCGCAGCATGTCGGCTTCGTTGATGAGAAGCACGTCGCGCGTGCCCTCGATCCCGCGGAACCGATCCGAATAGCCGTAGATGGTGGTGTTGAACTGGTCGTTGGACCGCATCGTGATCAGCGTGAAGCGACCCTCCGCATCGTCGAAGCCCAGTGCGTTGAGTTTTTCCGGCACGGTGAACTCGGCCTTCCCGCTGTCGGTCTCCCAGATACGGTCGCGCGCCGGGTTGCCGCGCCAGAAACCGCCGGGTGTGTTCAGGCGCTGGTTATAGTCCCTGAAATCGTCCGGATAGGTCGCCTCGATCAGGTCGCGCACCCGGCTGTAATCTGCGACCCATTCGCGCCAGCGGCGCTTGGGATGCGGCTCGGTGATCACTTCAGCGATCGAAGCGACGATATCCAGCTCCGACTTCAGTTCTGCCGAAGCAGGCTCCTGCTTGCCGATCGAACCGTGGATCATCGAGAAACTGTCCTCGACTGAAATGTATTGCGGTCCCGAAGCCTGTTCGTCCTTCTCGCCCCGCGTGAGGCAAGGCAGGATAAACGCTGCTTTGCCGGGATAAAGATGGCTGCGGTTGAGCTTGGTGGAGACCATGACGGTCAGCTCATGGGCGCGCCAATGCCTCTCCAACTGTTCGGTCTCGGGCAGCGCACGCATGAGGTTGCCGCCAAGGCACAAGGTGGCCTTGATCCTGCCCCCGATGATGCCTTCCGCAGCATCGACGATATGCGTCCCGTCCTTCTCGGGAGGATCGAAATCGAAAAGAGTGCGCAGCCGATCCATGGGGATCAGCGCGGTCTTCTCCGCAATGCCGACGGTGCGCTGGCCCTGCACGTTGGAATGGCCGCGTACCGGGCAACAGCCTGCACCTGGCTTGCCGATATTGCCGCGAAGCATGAGGAAGTTGACGAGCATGCCGATATTGTCGGCACCGTGGGTGTGCTGGGTGAGGCCCATGCCGTAAACGCCGATGACCCGCTCGGCTTCCATGTAAATCTGCGCTGCCTCACGCAGCGCTTCTTCCGTCAGCCCGCACGCCGAAATGATCGCTGCCCATGGCTGCGACCGCGCGAAGTCGACGAAGGCGTCAAAGCCGTTGGTGTGCTCCTCGATGAATGGCCAGTCGATGACCGGGGTTCCGCCTGTTTCTCGAGCCGCGTCGTCGGCCTCGATGACGGCTTTGCAAAGCCCGAGGATCGCCGCGATATCCGTACCGGCCCGCAACTGGTGATACTGGTCGGAGATCGTCGTCTCCTTGCCGGTGATCATGGCGACCGGATCCTGCGGGCTGACGAAGGAGATCAGCCCTTGTTCCCGCACGGGGTTGAACGTGACGATCTTGGCGCCACGCTCCTTGGCCTCCTTCAAAGGGTGCAGGAAGCGCGGGGAATTGGTACCGGGATTCTGGCCGAAGAAGAAAAGGCAGTCGGTCTCCTCCAGATCCTCCCAGATAATGGTGCCAACCGGTGAGCCGATCACCTCGGTCAGTCGAACGCTGGTCGTTTCGTGGCACATGTTGGATGACTGCGGCAGGTTGTTGTTGCCGTAGAGCCGCGCAGTCAGCGCCCAGAGATAGGATGCTTCCAGCCCTGCATGGCCGGATGAGTAGAAAACCACGTCGTCTTTCGGAAGGTCTGCAAGCGTCGCGCCGATGGCGGCGAAGGCATCAGCCCAGCTCGTTTCCACATAGCGGTCGCTCGCGGCGTCGTAGCGCAGCGGATGCGTCAGCCGCCCGGTCTTCTCCAGATCGTGGTCGCTCCAGCCGAGCAATTCGGTGACGGTGTGATCTTTCCAGAAGTCCGGCGTGCAGCGGTCCTTCGTGGATTCCCAGAGCGTCGCTTTCGCCCCGTTTTCACAAAACTCGAAGGCGCGATAATTGGCGGGTTTCGGCCAGGCACAAGACGCGCACATGAAGCCGCCGGGCTTGTTCTGCCGCCAAAGTGTTTGAAGCGCATCCGACGAGGGGTCGCTCATGCCGGTGATGCGGGCGATGCTGCGCAGCGAGCCCCAGCCTCCGGCGGGTCCGCTCTCCTTGGGCAGGTCGTCGTGCTCTTCGGCCTTGCTGGTCATGAATACATCCGCGTTGTTTGCTACTCAGGCGCAACGGGTGGGCCTATCAAAAGATGCATCGAAGCGGGCAGAAAAGTGCGGCCGGGCTGGAACCGGACCGGGAACGCCAGATTATGCGTGCATGGCCCAATGCAGGGCGGACGTCTGGAGAGCCCGCGAAATGGAAGCAGCAAGCCGCCTGAGCAACACCTATCCCCGCGCCGTGCTCGCGTCATTGCCAGATGAGGTGCCCGTTTCGATCACCTGCAACGGCTCCAGCCAGGCCGTTATGATGGCGACGCCGCGCGACGTGGAGGACTTCGCCTGGGGCTTCGCGCTGTCGGAAGGCTTCATCCAAAGTCCCGACGATGTCGACTGGTTCGATGTTCTGCAGCATGACAACGGCATCGAGGCACGCTTTTGGCTGAAGGCAGAGCGTGCCGCCGACCTTGGCGCGCGCCGCCGCAAGATGGCGGGACCGGTCGGCTGCGGTCTCTGCGGCATCGACAGCCTGCAGGAAGCGATGCGCCCACTGCCAAGGATGGAGGCCGGCAACGTCCGCTTGAGCGTTGCCGCCATACACGAAGCGCGCACGGAACTGCGCGTCCACCAGCCGCTGCGGGATGAAACGCGTGGGCTGCACGCAGCCGGCTTCATGCATCCCGGTCTCGGCATCCTGCTCGCGCGCGAAGACGTCGGCCGACACAATGCGCTGGACAAGCTCTGCGGCGCGATGTTCCGCTGCGGCATCGAGACCGCCGCCGGCGCCGTCATCATCACGAGTCGGATTTCGGTCGATCTTGTGCAGAAATGCGTGATCAGCGGCATTCCGGCATTGATCGGAATGTCGACCCCAACCCGCGCGGCAGTAACGGTTGCCGAAGCAGCCGGCCTCACCCTGGCGGCCTTCAACCATGGCGACATCGAGATCTACGCGAACGCGCACCGCATCAGCGATTGAACACGCATTGCTGCATCACCAGCGTTGCGAGGGATCAGGCTCCGGGATGGAGTTGAGAAGCTGGCGCGTATACTCGTGGGAAGGCGACGTGAAGAGGTCTGCCACCGGCTGATCCTCCACGATCTTCCCCTTCTGCAGCACGATCACCCGGTCGCACAATCTTCGGATCACGGAAAGATCGTGGCTTATGAAGGCAAGGGTCAGCCCGAGGTCCTTCACCAAATTCGCCAAAAGCGTCAGCACCTGCGCCTGCGACGACACGTCGAGGCCGGAGACGATCTCGTCAGCAACGATGAAATCCGGACGGAGCGCGATTGCCCGCGCGATCCCGACGCGCTGGCGCTGCCCGCCGGACAGCTCGTGCGGATAACGCCCGGCAAAACCGCGCGGCAATCCCACATTGTCGAGCGCTGCCGCAACGCGGGGATCGCTGGTCTTCGCGCGCAGAGGCGCCGCGATGATCCGGCCGATCGTCAGCCGCGGATTGAGCGCCGACATCGGGTCCTGAAATATCAATTGGATCCGTTGCCGAAGCGGTCGCATCGCATCGTCGGAAAGTTGCGTCACATCCTGCCCGTCGAAAATCAGCGTTCCCGCCGTTGGCTCGACGAGCCGCACCAGCGTGCGTCCAAGCGTCGTTTTGCCCGAGCCCGAGCCGCCGACAATGCCGAGCACGCTGCGCCGTTCGATGGAGAACGAGATGTCGTCGAGAATGCGCAAGCGCGGTGCTGCGCCGAAAAGCGGTTTGCGGGTCTGGTCGGCAACCTCCACCCTCAGCCCCTCGATCCTGTAGAGCGCGTCAGTCATGGCGCACCCATTGGCGATCAGCTTCGCCGAGCTCTGCGCGCACGGCTGCGATCACGTCGTCGGGCACGGGCAGGAGAGATGCATCCGGGTCCGTGTGCCGCGGTGTCGCTGCAAGGAGCGCACGGCCATAGGCATGGTGCGGGCCGTTGAAGAACGAGGCGACGTCCGTGTCCTCCACAACCTTGCCGCCGTACAGAACGCTGAGGCTGTCGCAGATTTTCGCCACCACGCCGAGGTCGTGCGTCACGAAAAGCAGCGCCGTGCCATGCCGAGCCTGCAGGTTGGAAATGAGCTTCAGGATCTGCTTCTGCACTGTCACATCGAGAGCCGTCGTCGGCTCGTCGGCGATGATGAGCTTCGGCTCAGCCGCAAAGGCCGAGGCGATCAGGATGCGCTGGCGCATGCCGCCCGACAATTCGTGCGGATATTGCCGCATGACGCGCGCAGCATCAGCGATCTGCACCTCTTCCAGGACTTCCAGCGCCCGTACTTCGGCGGCGCGGCGCGTCCAGCCGAGAATGTCGACCAGCCGATTGGTGATCTGCGGCCCGATCCGGTGCGAGGGGTTGAGCGCGGTCAGCGGGTCCTGTGGAATGAGCGCGGTCGATGCGCCGATCAGCCGCCGCCGGTCTGCATCCTTCAGCTTCAGGAGGTCCTGCCCGTCGATCAGGATCTCACCTTCCACGACCTTCAGCGCCTTCGGCAACACGCCAAGCACGGCCTTGCCGATCATGCTCTTGCCGGCACCGCTTTCCCCGACGAGCCCGCGGATCGTGCCGGGCTGAAGATCGATGTCGACGGAGCGCAGCACGCGCTCGCCCGTATCGCGCAGCACGGCCGACAGATTGCGGATGGTGAGATAGCCGCCGCTCATCGAAGCACCGGATCGAAGCGGTCCTTCAGTCCCTCGCCGAACTGGGCAAAGGAGAGGACGGTGAGGAAAAGCGTGATCAACGGAAAGACCAGCACCCACCACGCCTGGTGAATGCTCAGGCGCCCCTCCGCGATCATGCCGCCCCAGGTGGGCTGGTCGGTGGAGATCGACAAATTGACGAAGGAGAGGATCGCCTCGACGATGACCGCGATCCCCATTTCCAGGCTGAGCAGCGCGACGATCGTCGGCAGCACGTTGGGCAGGATTTCCGAAAGCATCGTCTTCATCCGCGTGAAGCCGGCAATGCGGGCGCTGTGCACATAGTCCATCTGCGACTGGTTGAGCGTCTCGGCGCGCACCACGCGGCAGAAGCGAGTCCAGTCGATGACGACGATCGCAACGATGACAGAGGTGAGCCCGGTGCCGATGACGGCGATGAGAAGAATGGCGAAGAGGATCGGCGGAAACGCCATCCAGATGTCGACCAGCCGGCTGATGATCCGGTCCGCCCAGCCGCGATAGTAGCCGGCAATGAGCCCGAGCGTCGAGCCGATCAGACAGGTGCCGATCCCGGCGACAAGCGCGACGATGAGGGCAATCCGCGCACCATGGATGAGCCGTGAAAGCACGTCGCGGCCGAGACTGTCCGTACCGAGCAGGTAGCCGGGTTCGGCACCCGCCATCCAGAAAGGCGGCAGCCGCCCATAGAGAAGATCCTGCATCAGCGGATCGTGCGGCGCGATGAGCGGCGCGAAGACTGCCGCAAGCGCAACGATCGCCAGCCACAGGCCCGAGAGCCAGAGCCGTGCGCCGGCCCGCCTTTTGACCGCGCCGCGCCCGTCAAGCATGGCGAAGCCTCGGGTTCAGGAACGCATAGGTCATGTCGACCAGAAGATTGATCGCTGTGAAGATCAGCGCGAAGAGAATGACGATTCCCTGGATCAACGGCAGGTCCCGGTTGATCACCGCATCCACCGCCATGTTGCCGAGCCCCTCATAGGAAAAGAGCCGCTCGATGATCACCGTGCCGCCGATGAGGAAGGTGAACTGCACCCCGATCAGCGTCAGCGTCGGTAGAAGCGCATTGGGCAGTGCCTCGGAGAGGATCACCCGCGTTTCCGAATAGCCCTTCGTGCGGGCCAGCACCGCGTAGTCGAGATTGACCGTTTCCTTCAGCGATTGTTTGAGCAGCTGCGCGATGATCGCGGCGAGCGGCAGCGCAAGCGCGAGCGCTGGCATGAACATGTGGCGCAGCAGATTGCCGGTCAGATCGAAGCGCAGCCTGAAGATGCTCTCGATCAGGTAAAACTGAGTCGAAAACGGCAGGTCGAGACGCGGCGATACGCGGCCGGAAATCGGGAAAAGCGGCCAGACGACGCCGAGCAGGATGATCAGCAGCAGGCCCCAAAGAAAATCGGGCACTGAAAGGCCGATGCCATTGGCAAGATCGACGCCCGTCTCCGTGCGGCGGCCGCGGTAGCGCGTGCCGATGATCGCGGCACCCATGCCGAGAATCACCGCGATGATCAGCGCCATGAGGCTCAGTTCGAGTGTTGCCGGCAACCGGCCGAGAACGAGGTCGAGCACCGGCTGGCGCGTGGAGATCGACGTCCCGAAATCGCCCTGAAGCACATTGCCGAACCAGATCGTGAACTGCTCGAAGATGGATTTGTCGAGCCCGTAGAGCGCGCTCAGCCGCTCGATATCGGCAGTGCTTGCGCCTGGCGGCAGCATCATGGCGATGGGATTGCCGGGCACGACACGCACCACGACGAAAACGATGATGGCCACGCCGATCAATGTGATCAGCGTGGTGAGAAAGCGCGAAAGGACGACGCGAAGGATGGGCATGGATCAGTCCAGCGCGCCGGCCTTGATCATCAGGAAAAGTCCGCTCACGCCTGCCCGATCAGCTGCGGCAGCAGCGCACCGGAGGCATGCGCCGTCACCGTCAGGCCGGGACGGTAGACGATCGGCTGGACATACTGGATGAGCGGGATGACGAGGCCTTCCTCGGCGATGAAACGATCGACATCCTTCCAGCCCTGAATGCGGGCCTCTTCGTCCGCCTCGCCCCAAAGCGGGATGATGCGGTCCATGAGGTCCTGGCCATCCCAGACCGAATGCGGGCTCGGGCCGAACATGGCAAAGCCGGTCGACGTCGTCGGGTCGCCCACCGCATTGCCCCAGTTGTAGAAGGCTGCCGGTGCAAGCTGATCGGCGGCGCGCAGTTCGAAATGCTGCGCGATCTCATACACCTCGATCTCCGCCTCGATCCCGACGCGGCGCCACATGCCGACGATCGCCTGGATCATCTCGTAGTCCTTCGGCTTGAAGCCGCGCGTCGTCTGGATCTTGAAGCGCACGGGGTTCTCGGGCGAGAAGCCGGATTCCGCGAGCAGCGCCTTGGCACCTTCCTCGTCATAGGCCACTTCGATGGAGGAATCGTAGGCGATGTATTCCGGCGTCTGCAGCGTGCTGATCGGCACGCCGTAGCCGCTGAGCAACCGGTCGATGAGAAGCTGCTTGTCGATAGCCATGTGCGCGGCAAGCCGCACATTCTTGTCGAGCATCGGCTCGACGTCGTTCAGGAAGATCATGGCGATGTCGGAGATCGGCTCGGCCACGCCTTCGAACTCGCCGCCGGTCAGGCGGTCATATTCCTCATAGGGAATTTCAAGCGTCACGTCGGAATTGCCGGATTCGATTTCCGCCACGCGGCTCGCCGCATCGGTCACGAACTTGATCGTTACCGCCTCAAAAGCGGGCGCGCCGTTCCAGTAATCCGGGTTGGCCTTGAGGCGCACGAAGGCGTTCCGCTCATAGCTCTCGACCATATAGGGGCCGGTGCCGATCGGCTTTGCCTCGAAGCCATCCGCGCCGACTTCTTCGTAATAGGCCTTGGGCAGAACATAGCCCGTGAGGAACGACATCCACTTGAAGATGGTCGGGTCGAACTCCAGCACGTCGGCTTCGATGCGGTTTCCGTCGATGGTGAAATTGCCGATCTTGGACCAGGTGAACTGGATCGGGTTGCCCGTTTCGGCCTTGCCGGCGCGCTCCAGCGACCAGACGACGTCCTCCGCGCTGAAGTCACTGCCGTCGTGCCACTTCACGCCGTCTCGCACGACCATGAAGATCTTGGAGTTGTCGTCGTTCCAGCCCCACTCCGTGATCAGTCCGGGCTTGAAGCTCAGGTCCGGATCCTGATGGATGAACATGTCGAATACGGACTGGTAGAAACCCTGGATCGTCGGGTTGACCGCCGAGGGGCCGACCGTCGGGTCCCAGGAGGGCAGGTTGACGTTATAGGCGATGACAAGCTCGTTGGCTTCCTGCGCGAAGGCCGAGAGCGGCAGGTTGAAGCCCGCAAGCGCAGCACTTGCGCCGGCAAGCTTCAGCAAAGTGCGTCTGTTGGGATGCGTGATCATCGGTTCAGTTCCCCTGTGTTCGGCCGCTTGTTTGCGCGGCATTGTTTGGCACTCATTGGCCTGCCAACTGGCAGGCGAGCATGTAGCCCGACCCGGCACCGACGCCCGCACCCGGCCAGGTGGCCGCGCCGACGAGATGCAGATTGCCGACGGGCGTGTGCCAGTCGGCAAAGCCCGGGGCCGGGCGGAACAGGAAATTCTGCGCAAGATGGTGGCTGCCGCAAATCTGGTCGCCGCCGACGAGATTGGCGTTGCCGCGTTCGAGATCGAGCGGCGACACGGCTGTTTTGCCGATGATCTTGCCGCGCAGGCCCGGCGCATAGCGTTCGAGAATGTCGAGCACGCGTTCGGCATAGATCTCGCGCACGCTGTCCCAGTCGCGCGCTTCGATCTCGCCGGCCGCATCGCCCTCGATGATGGCGGGCACCATGCGCACCTGCACCCAGAGCACATGCTTGCCATCGGGTGCGCGGGAGGGGTCGACCGTCGTCGGTTGGCCGACGACGAGCACCGGCTCGCGCGGCAGAAGCCCGGCGGTCGCATCCGAATAGGTGCGCGCCATCATGTCCATATCTGGCGCCACATGCACATAGGCAAAGCGCTGGAGTTCGGCGTCCGGCCAGTCCGGCAGCCCGTCGAGTGCCAGATGCAGCATCATCGTACCGGGCGCATGGCGAAACGCCGCCATCTTCGCGTCGAAGCTCCTGTCGCCACTGCCTTCCGGCAGCAGATGTGCGAGCGCCTTGGGCGCCACCGACCCGATTACCGCGCGTCTGGCGGCAAACCGCCGACCGTCCGCCAGCACTACGCCGGTGGCTTTGCCACCACTCGTCTCGACGCGCTCCACGCGCGCATTGCAGTGCACCTGGCCGCCCCGCTTCTCGATCATCCCGGTGAGCGCCGTGATCATGGTTTCGGCGCCGCCCTTGCCGATCACCATGCCGAAGCTTTGGTTGGCCATGCCTTCCAGATAGGGAAAGAGCGCGCCGCCCGCGACATCAGGCGCGAAGTCGAGATGCATGCCCCACGCGGCGAGCATGGTGCGCATCTCCGCGCTCTCGAACGTCTCGTCGAGCCAGGCGCGGGGCGACATCAGAAGAAACCGAAGCAGCTCGCGACCACCGCCGACACCTTCGCGGCGAAAGGCGCTAAGAAAATTACGTGCAATTGCACGTTTCTTCATCGGGCTGCCAAGCAGCGAGAACAGACTGTCGGCGCGCTTGGGAAAGCCCGCGACGAGGGACTTCCATGTCTCCGCATCTTTCAGAGATCGTGCCTGGATCCAGCCGAGCGTCTCGCCCATGTCGGTCGAAACGCCGAGCCAGCTGCCATCACGGAAGATGGATGCGAAAGGCCGCGACACCGGGGCGAACGCCAGTCCGTGCCCGGCAAGCTCGCTGCCATAGGCCCTGTGGAAGGCTGAACCCGCAAACAGGCTGAGATTCATCGCCGCGATATCGTGCTTGAAGCCGGGTGCGGTCAGCTCTTGCGTTTTGACAGCTCCGCCCGGCCGATCTGCCGTTTCGCAAACGGCGACCTTCCAACCCTTTGCGGCGAGGTGCGCCGCACAGGCCAGTCCGTTGTGTCCAGCCCCTATGATAAGGGCATCAGCATCAGTCATGTCGGCACCATCCCCGATCAAGATATTTGCAGATGCATTTACTTCCGTCTAGTCTCGCCGAAGCGCCTGCGAAATTTGTTTCGCGCGTATGGAAAAGAGGCGAAGGTTGCGGCCGTCGCTGACAAAGAGGAGAACAGTGAAGATGTCTGCTGCCGATACATTGGGCGAACTGGCCGGGCTTCTCCTGAGTGGCAAGGTGGAGGTGGTCGACCTCTCCGCACCGCTCGGACCCGATACCCCGCTCTTGAAGCTGCCGCCGGAACTGGCGAAAGACACGCCGAAGATTGAGATCCACAAGATCTCCGAATACGACCAGAACGGTCCTTTCTGGGCGTGGAACTGGCTGAAGATCGGCGAGCATTCCGGCACCCATTTCGATGCGCCGCACCATTGGATCACCGGCAAGAATTTTGCCGACGGCTATACCGACACGATCAAGCCGCAGAATTTCGTGGCCCCGGTCAACGTCATCGACTGCTCGGCCGAGACCGAAGCCGACCCGGACTTCCTGCTCACCGCCGAAGGCGTGAAGGCCTGGGAAGCCAAGCACGGCGAGATCAAGCCCGGCGAATGGGTTGTCATGCGCACCGACTGGGACAAGCGCAACGGCTCGGAAGATACCTTCCTGAACATGGACGAGAACGGCCCACACTCTCCCGGACCGACACCCGATTGCATCGCCTATATCCTTGAGAAGGGCGCAATCGGCTGGGGCACCCAGTGCATCGGCACCGATGCGGGCGGTGCCGGCGGCATGGAGCCACCATTCCCGGCCCACAACTTCCTGCACAAGGCCAACAAATATGGTCTCGCCAGCCTCTGCAATCTCGACAAGCTTCCGCCGAAGGGCGCCGTCCTGATCGCCGCGCCGCTGAAGATTGCGGAAGGCACGGGGAGCCCGATCCGCGCGCTCGCGCTCGTCGCGAAGCACTAGAACGACGATGGTGGCCGACCACATCATCATCGGCAGCGGCATCAATGCGCTTACGGCCGCCGCCATGCTCTCGGGTAAGGGCCACAAGGTCCTCGTGCTGGAGCGGGCGGACCATGTCGGCGGCTGCATGCTGTCAACCGAAGCCACGCTGCCGGGCTTTACCCATGATGTGATGGCGGCCACCTTCGTCCTCTTCCTGACCGGTCCGGCTCATGCCGCGCTCGGTCAGGATCTCGCCCGCCACGGGCTCGAATTCTGCCACACGCCGCACCCGACTGGCGTCATCCGTCCGGATGGATCGAGCGTTGTTCTCACGACAGACCGCGCGGGCAATATCGCCGCCTTCGACCGCTTGTCTCCCGGCGACGGCGCTGCCTACAAGGCCGATGTTACCGGCATCGAAGCCAACGCCCCCTTGCTCTTCGGCCTGCTCGGCGGCGAACTGTGGAGCCGGCAGACCGCGACACTGATTGCGCGCGAAGCGTGGAAGCGCGGTCCGCGTGCCCTTCTCGCCTATCTCGGCGAAGCGCTGATGCCGGCGCGCCGCTGGCTCGGCTCCACCTACCAGGCGCCCGAACTTCAGGCGCTGTTTGCGCCCTGGACGCTCCATTGCGGGCTTTCCCCCGACGACGCCTATTCCGGCCAGATGGGCAAGATCGTCGCCTTCGCGCTCGAGGCGGCCGGCGCGCCGATCGTCAAGGGCGGAGCTGGCAAGGCGGCTCAAGCCTTCCGCAGCCTGATCGAGGAACGTGGCGGCACGGTGCGTACCGGCGCCGACGTGACCCGCATCCTCGTCGAAAACGGGCGAGCGGTCGGCATACGTCTGGCAGGCGGTGAAGAACTGCGCGCCTCGCGCTCGGTCATCGCCTCCGTCGCGCCGGGCAGACTTTATGGTCCGCTGCTCGGCAATGATGCGCCACCGCCCGCCCGTGAGGCGGTAAAGACCTTTACCTATGGGCGCGGCAACTTTCAGCTTCACTATGCCCTGGACGCCGCACCGCGCTGGACCACCGAGGGCTTCGAGAAGGTAGCACTCATCCATTTGACCGACGGCATCGATGCCGTTTCCAAGTCGCACAACGAAGCGCTACGCGGCATGCTGCCGGAAACGCCGACGATCTGCGTCGGTCAGCCCGCAGCGCTCGATCCATCCCGCGCTCCGGTAGGCAAGGCGATCCTCTGGATCCAGATCCCCGATGCGCCACGCGAAATCAAAGGCGACGCAGCCGGTGAAATCGCGACCGACGGCACCTGGAACGAGGCAACGAGAGAGGCCTTCGCCGACCGTATCGAAGCGATCCTCAAGCGTCACATATCGAATTTCGACGAGATCGTGCTGAAGCGCCGCGCCTATTCGCCGGCCGATTTGGAAGCGATCAACGTCAACCTCGTCGGCGGCGATCCCTATGGCGGCGCTGCGACGATCGATCAGTTCTTCGTCTGGCGTCCGCTACCCGGGTCCGTCAACCACGCAACCGGCATCAAGGATCTGCACCACATCGGCGCGTCCACGCACCCGGGGCCTGGCCTGTCGGGCGGGTCGGGCTTTCTCGTCGCCAACCGCATCGCGAAGTAGCTGCCAACGCGTAGCCGCGGGGCGACCGAGCGTCTATCGCCCGATCGCGTAGGCCTGCATCAGCCGCGGCGTTGCCGCCGCGCGCAACAGCCCGTTCGCGTCGCGTTTCGTGGCGGTCAGGCGCCCGACGGTCCAAGGTTCTGCGACCGTGATCTCGTGTCCACGCGCTTTCAGCTCGTTCAGCGTTGCTGCGCCGATCGTCTCCTCCACCATGATGTGCCCCGGCTGGCGCGAGCGTGGATAGAACGAGCTCGGGAAATGCGTGGTGTGAAAGAGCGGCAGGTCGATCGCCTCCTGCAGATCGAGCCTGTGATGCACGTGGCGCAGGAAGAAGGCGAGCTGCCACTGGTCCTGTTGGTCGCCTCCGGGCGTCCCGAAGGCCATGGCGGGCCGGCCCTCATGCAGTGCAAGCGATGGCGTCAGCGTCGTGCGCGGCCGTTTGCCAGGCGCAAGCGAGGTCGGCAGACCATCCTTCAGCCAGAACATCTGCGCCCGCGAATTCAGGCAAAACCCGAGGCCGGGAATGGTCGGCGAGGATTGCAGCCAGCCACCCGATGGTGTGACCGACACCATGTTGCCTTCCCGGTCGATGACATCGATATGCACCGTATCGCCACGCTTCTCGGAGAGATGCGCCATGGTCGGCTCGTAGACGCCCTGTCCCGTCGGGCTCATCGCTTCAAGAAGAGCCATGGTCGCATCGTGCTGCGCATCGAAACCGGGAACACGACCGGGGCGCAGCTCGCGGCTGGCTGTCGCGCCGATCAGCTTCCGGCGCTCTGCGTTGTAGGCCTCGGACAACAGGTGATCGAGTGGCACGGGCGCAAAGTCCGGGTCGCCGTAATAGATCTCTCGGTCCGCATAGGCGAGCTTCATCGCCTCGACCACATAATGCACGAAATCCGCGCCGCCCGTGGCCATTCCCGCAAGTTCGATGTCCTTGAGGATCGCCAGCGACTGAAGGAGCACCGGCCCCTGGCCCCAGGGTCCCGTCTTGGCAATGGTCCAGCCATGATAGTCGTAGGTAACGGGCGCCTCGATCGTTGCACGATAATTGGCAAGATCGTCCGCCGTCAGCACGCCCCTGTGGCGGCGACCGCTCGCGTCCTTCACTTCGGCGGTCTTGAGCCAATCGGACATGCGCTCGGCGACGAACCCCCTGTAGAAAGCGTCACGCGCGGCTTCGATCTGCTCTTCGCGGCCGGATCTCGCCTCGCCCTCCGCGACGATCTTCTTCCATGTCTCGGCAAGCACGGGATTGCGCAGGGTGTCGTTTGCGCCAGGGGCGTGTCCGCCGGGCAGCCAGGTCTCGAACGAGGTCGGCCATTCCTCACGGAAAAAATCCGTCAGCCCCGCGATCGTCGCGGCCACGCGCGGCAGAACGGGATGGCCATGCTCGGCGTAATGGATTGCCGGTTCCATCACCTCGCGTAGGCTGAGCCGACCATAGTCGCGCAGCATCGTCATCCAGCCATCGAAGGCGCCGGGGATGACGGTTGCGAGCAACCCGTCGCCCGGAATGATATCCATTCCCTCGCGCGAATAGTGTTCGATCGTCGCCCCGGCCGGTGCCGGACCCTGCGCACAGATGACTTCGACCTTGTCCTTCCGCGCCGAATAGATCACCGCCGGCAGGTCGCCACCCGGTCCGTTCAAATGCGGCTCGAGCACTTGCAGCGCCATGCCCGTGGCAACGGCCGCGTCGAAGGCATTGCCCCCGATTTCCAGCATGCGCATGCCGACCGCCGACGCGATCCAGTGCGTCGAGGCAACGACGCCGAACGTGCCCAGGATTTCCGGACGAGTGGTGAACATGGACATCGAAATGGCGCCTCCGCTCCTCGTAAACCCGCCTTTTGGGACGTGAACCAGCCCCTGTCCATGGCCGGGCGTCGATTTCGGACCGCCAGCCCTGCTGCCGGACGGCTGGGACATGTGTCCCAGCGGCTTGAAGTGCGTTGGCGATGTTCCCCGCATGAGAAGCGCCTCAGGCCTTGTTTGCCGATCTCTTGCCCGGAAACGGTATGGCTGCCAAACACGCGCCATGATGATGTTTCAATCCACATTCTTACCGCCGAACGGACGGCACCCAGCCGTCGAGCATCCAGATGCCTCTCAAAGTCGCGTCCGGCCTGTCCCGCGTGGAGGCTGTTCGAAAAAGGATCGAATGTCGCAAGCGTCTCATTCCGGTCTGAGCCCGGCTCAGATCGCGCAATTCATCGAAGACGGTTACATCAAGCTCGACGGTGCCTTCGATGGCGCCCTTGCCTCGAAGGGGCGAGACCAGCTCTGGAACGCGATGGGGCTTTCCCCTGACGCGCCGGAGGCATGGACACAGCCTGTCGTCCGCTTGGGCTTCATGACCGGCGCGCCTTTCGTCGATGCTGCCAACACGCCGCTCCTGCATGGCGCCTACGATGCGCTCGTGGGCGAGGGCCGCTGGCTGAAACCCGAAGGTCTTGGCACTTTCCCCGTGCGCTTCCCGTCGCCGAACGATCCGGGAGACGCGGGTTGGCATGTCGATGCCAGTTTCGGCACCGACAACCCGGATTTCATGCAGTGGCGGGTCAATGTGAAAAGCAGTGGTCGCGCCCTGCTCATGCTGTTCCTCTTCTCCGATGTCGGAGAACTGGATGCGCCCACCAAGATCAGGAAAGGCTCGCACCGCGCGATCGCCAGGCAGTTGCTCCCGGCCGGAGCCGGTGGTCTCACCCTTGGCGAACTTGCCGCCGATGGCTTTGCGTCGACGTCCGACTGCGAAGAAGTGCTGGCGACCGGCGAGGCCGGAACGGTCTATCTCTGCCACCCATTCCTCGTCCACTCTGCCCAGCCGCATCGAGGGTCCAAGCCCCGCTTCATGGCCCAGCCTCCGCTCCTGCCCAGGGCCGAGTTCGACCCGTCGCAGCCACCGTCTGCGGTGCAGATAGCCATCCGCAGGGCGATAGAAATGGAACATCAGGCGTAAAGGCAATTGGGGTGACAGCTCAGCCCGAGAGCCTTGGGCGTGTTCGCTGAACGGAAAGATCGCGGTGGTGGAGAGAGGGGGAGGATATGGCGGAGAGAGAGTCCGCCAAACTAATGCTCAGGTTCAGTCGCCGTGATCCATAAACGCTCTTATACTCAATAGCTTGTAGTCCGAACGGGTCTTCCCTTGTTCGCGCACTTCCGCCATTATCCCCACTCAAGAGTGGGGAAGAAAGTGGGGAAGGCGCATGGCGGGAGCAATTCACATACTGAAAGATACGCAGCTGCGAGCGGTCAGCTTGAAAGCCGGCCGATTGTCCGACGGTGGTGGCCTCTACTTGTCCGTCTCTGCGACTGGCAGCAAATCGTGGGTATTCATGTGGACGCGTGAGCGGAGACGTAGAGAGATGGGGCTTGGCTCCTATCCGACCGTCTCGCTCGCTGCAGCGCGGAAAAAGGCGGCTGACCTGAGGTTAGAGGTTGCCGAGGGGCGCGATCCACTGGCGACACGAGCTCAGGAACGTGAGCCCACATTCGGCGAGTGCGCCGACCTTTATTTAGCTTCAATGGAAAACGCTTGGCGAAACGAAAAGCATCGCGCGCAATGGCGGATGACCCTCAGCGTCTATTGTGCGTCAATTCGAGGCTTGAAGATTTCCGATATCGATACGGCGGCCGTACTAGATGTGCTTCAACCGATTTGGAGCACAAGGGCCGAAACAGCGTCCAGAGTTCGCGGCCGCATCGAGCGGATACTCGATTTTGCAAAAGTCAAAGGTTGGAGAACGGGAGAAAACCCTGCGCTTTGGCGCGGACATCTGAAAAACGCCCTTCCGCCGCGGCAGCGCCTCACTCGTGGTCATCACGCGGCCATGCCTTACGAGCATCTGCCTGCATTCATTCGCCGGCTTCCATCTCAAGCCGCTATCAGCGCAAGAGCACTGGAGTTTCTCATCCTTACAGCCGCGCGATCTGGCGAAGTGCTTGGTGCCAAGTGGGATGAAATAGATCTTGAAAAAGGCATCTGGACCATACCGGCGCAACGCATGAAGGCTGGGAGGATACATCGTGTGCCTCTAGTACATCGCGCGCACTCGCTCCTCATCGAAATGTCATCGGTCCGGCTGTCCGATTATGTGTTCCCGGGGCAAAAAGCAGGTCGGCCCCTTTCTGAGACAGCAATGCCAAACCTGATGAAGCGGATGAAAGTGGCGGACTATACCGTCCATGGCTTTCGCTCTTGCTTCCGTGACTGGGCTGGCGATCAAACGAGCTTCTCGCGCGAGGTGGCCGAAGCTGCACTGGCACATAGTGTGGGTGACGCAACAGAACGCGCCTATCGCCGAGCGGACGCTCTTGAAAAAAGACGTGCTTTGATGGAAGCATGGTCCGTCTACTGCTGTTCATAAGCGGCCAGCTGCATACCATCGACGTTCGTCTGGCCGGCCAAACGCAGCCTGAGGCTCCATAACGGAGGTAGCAATGAGAACCTAATTGGGAGCATTGCTATGCACATATGCGAATCTGAGCTACTGGCCGTTCTTTCCAGATTCGGCTATTCATCCAATGACGACTATCACGATTGGACGTGGCAGGTTGAAAACGAACTCGCTACTTTGCTGAGTGCAAAAATTCCAGATTTTCTTGAGAACCAGTATCCGCAGCATCGTCCTGGCAGCGAACATTGGATCATGTTCGAGCGGATCGAGCTGAACACTATCCGTTATGCTATGGACCAACGGATATCTTTCACCGATGTGGCGTGGAGAGATAAGACCCGATTGATCGCTGATGAGAGCGGCCTGCTCCTTCACTCGTACTCTCGGCCAGCACATCGCCCTAGCAGGCGAGATGCAGATAATCCTCGCTTCACATCGCAAAATAATTTGCATCGGCGGGATGAGCTTCGCCTGCTGTTGGATTTCAAACGCTTCTTTGAAAAGTCAGAGGGTTATGCGCTGAGCGATGCCGCGGCCATTGAGCTGATGCTGACCAAGCTGGAAGAAAGCTCCAAAAGAAGGTTGCATGAGACTGATCCCTATCGGTTTGGCAACGAAGTGAAAAAGTTTCGCGACAAAGTCTCCGCTCAGCGCACCGCGGCGGGCATCCCAGCTACGCCGCCGCGTAAATTAGTTAAATCGAAAATAGTTCGTGGGGATGTACGCTGAAATAGCCGTGCGGTTTGCTGCAGTTCGTCAACAACCGATGGAGACAGCTATGTCGGAAATTCAGCGTGGCGCCTTGACCGTCAAAGAGTTCTGCCGCTGGGCGGGCATTGGCCGCAGCACTTTTTACAAGCATGTCGCGGAACATCGCCTCGTCGCGCGCAAGCTGGGTCGCAAGACCGTGGTCTTGCTCGCAGATGCGGAAGCATTCTTGAAAAATCTGCCCGCACGTTAGGTTCGATCAGTCCCCGAGCTGGCCTTACCGCTCGGGGGAATTCGTATCTCTCCACAAGCAAGCTGATCCTGACGTCGCGCAATGGGCGCGCGTTTTGTTGTGCTTTCAAAAGCGCATCCGCAACAATGTGGGATCGAAGAAGAGGACGCAAAGGCATGAGCGAGCGCTTCCCGACCGACGACGAATTGCAGAGCGCCTGGGACGATTATCTCGAAGCCAAGGATCATGCCCAGCGCACTCGGAACATCGAAGACGGCATCATCGCCGGAAAGCTTTGGGGCCGGTTCATGCGCATGTTTGAGCGTGGCTCATATGCAGCACAGACGGCGGCAACGTGATCTTCGTAGAGCGTTTCAGCGGCAATCAATCGAAGAATCGAGGCACGGCATGGCAAGCGGCGTTTTCGCGGTAGCACGGAATATCTTTGAGCACCCGCTGTTTGAAGACGAAGCCTTTACGCAGCGCGAGGCGTGGATCTGGTTGATCCGTGAGGCAGCATGGAAGGATCGCCGCGTGCGGGTAGGCCGCAAGGTGTGCGACCTTAAGCGTGGTCAGTTGGCAACCTCCATGCGGTTCATGGCTGACCGTTGGAAGTGGTCTGAAGCCAGGGTGAGACGCTTCATAAACCGGCTGAAAAACGACGCAATGGTGGAGGTGGTTAGCGACGCACTTGCGACGCAGATAACTATCTGTAAATACGACATTTATCAGCGCGTCAGTCTTCCGAGCGACGCACTCAGCGACGCAGTAACCGACGAACCAGCGACGCAGCAGCGACGCGAACAAGAAGACAGGGAAAATAACTTAAATACAGGGAAAGAACCCCTTCGGGGGGCTGCGCCGGTGATGGGCGAAATCTCTGAAGCTGAAGTCTTCCGGTTCGGCAAAGCCATGCTGGGTAAATCAGCAGGCGGCGTGATCGCGAACCTCAAGAAGGTTTGCGGGCATGACCTGCGCATGGCGGCTGACTACCTGCGCCAAGCCAGCGAGAAGGAAAACCCGATGGAATGGCTCCAGAAGGTTATCCGAGCATCGTCGCCTGAAGCCATGGCCTACCGGGGCGTGCCGGGTGTCGAGCAGTTCAGCGTCGAAACACCCGAAGATCGCCGCTGGAAAGCACAGGAAAAGCGCATCTATGCAGGTGTCCTGTGAGCGATATCAATACCATCAAGAGGCTCTTGGCGGACCGAGCCCAATCCGTTGCCGAAATGCTTTTGCCCGGTGGCCTCAAGGAAGGCACCGAGTGGAAAGCTGGGTCAGTCCGCGGCGAGAAGGGGCAGAGCCTCGGCGTTGCCCTCTCCGGTGCAAAGGCGGGTGTCTGGCAAGACTTCGCGACCGGGGAGGGTGGCGACCTTCTGGATCTGTATGTGGCCTGCAAGGGTGGCTCTCTGGCTGAAGCGCTGGATTGGGCGCGCAGCTATCTGGGACTTGAGCGTCCGCAGGCGTTCCGTGAGCCGCGTAAGGAATACGTTCGCCCCGCAAAGCCGAAGTGCACCAAGCCTATCGGCCCTGTTTTCAAGTACCTGACGGACGAGCGGAAAATCCCGCAGTCAACCATTGACGCCTTCAAGGTGGGCGAAGACGGACGTTGGATGGTTTTTCCGTATGTGCGGGATGGCGAACTCGTGATGTGGAAGCGCGAGTGCATTGACCTAAACCAGAAGGACAAGAAGCAGATCAGCTCCAGCACGGATACCGAAGATTGCCTCTTCGGCTGGCAAATTGTCCCCAACAACGAACGAACCATTATCATCTGTGAAGGCGAAAAGGATGCCATGTCGTGGTTCACCTACGGCTATCCGGCGCTGTCTCTGCCTCGTGGCGGCGGCAAGGGCGCAAAGCAAAAGTGGATTGAGAACGAATTCGACCGGCTTGAGCGCTTCGAGAAGATCTACATTTCGACCGACATGGACAAGCCCGGCGATGAGGCTGCGGAAGAGATCATTTCCCGCCTTGGCCGTCACCGCTGCTATCGTGTGTCTCTGCCGCTCAAGGACGCGAACGCCTGCCTGATGGACGATCTACCCGTCAAGGCGATGCAGTACGCGCTGGATACGGCAAAGACGAGCGACCCTGAAGGGCTCCTTAGAGCCAGCGAATACACCGATAAGGTGATCCACCTGTTCTGGCCTGCCGAAGGCGAAGAGCCTGGCTATACGGTCCCGTATTCCAAGCTGCGCGGAAAGCTCCTGTTTCGTGCCGGTGAGCTGTCCCTGTGGAGCGGCGCATCGGGTTCGGGAAAGAGCCAAATTCTTTCCGATTGCATCCCGTTCTGGATCAACCAGGGAAGCCGCATCTGCCTTGCCAGCCTGGAGATGAAGGGCGAGCAATCCTTGCGCCGCATGTGCAAGCAGACGGGCGGCGTTGATCGGCCCACTGCGCAATTCATCAGTCAGTTGATCGGCTATCTGGACGACGGCCTGCTGCTTTACGAACGAGTGGGCAAGGCGGGCGTCGATGCCCTGCTTGAAGTCTTCGACTATGCCCGCGCCAAGTACGGCTGCGATCAATTCATCATCGACAGCCTGATGCGTCTCGGCATCGCCTCGGACGATTACACGGGGCAGGAAAAGGCCGTTTTCCGCATTGTCGACTGGACGATCAAGAACAACGTCCACGTCCATCTCGTGGCCCACTCTCGCAAGAGCGAACGCGGGCAGGGCGCCCCTGAGACCGAAGACGTAAAGGGCGCATCCGAGATCGGCTCTAACGCCTTCAACATCGTCACGGTATGGCGCAACCGACAGCACGAAGACGCGATCAAGGTGGCTGAGAGCGATGAAATTCGTGCCGAACTGGAGAACAAGCCGGGCGTTGTGCTTAACGTTGCTAAGCAGCGAAACGGCGATTTCGAGGGCAAAGTCGGCCTCTGGTTCAACCAAGAAAACTACCAATACCACTCATCCGGCGACCGTCGCGAATGGCGCCGCAACTATCTCCTTAGCGAACGTGGTCAGGAAGCAGTAAGGCCGTCTCTACCAGATGATTAAGCTTTCAGCAGGGGCGTCGAATTCATCCGACACCATGCATTGGCAATCTCGGCGAGATTGCCAATGCATGTACCAGTCCCTGGGCGGCCCAGTCCACACGAAGGGTGTCCTTGCATCAATGGCGCATTTTTCGGGAACTGTCAGCGATTTGACCTCATCGACTGAAGCCCTGCAATGAATAGCGGGCGATCCGGATGGTTGCTTGGACAAGCACGCAGGCAGTTATTCAGTGCTTTGTAAGTCGCCTCAGTACCTGTTGACGAGGCAATAGAAATCTCGATTGGATTACTTGTTCGACGGTTCACGTCTCTCATTGTCTTTTCATGACGCTCTTGCGCTTCATGAAGTGAGTTTAATGCGTGGTTAAGTGCGTTTGCGTGCCGACTTGGTGATTTGGCCCGGCTGCCCGGCAGAGCTTTTATGTCTGGAAAATCTTTTCGGACCAAGGGGTAACGCGACCCGCGGGCTTCGTCGTCATCTTCTGTTTTTGAAACCCATCCCATACCCACAGCAAATCACAAGCCGCTCATTCCAGCAAGCGGGTCACGTCGACGACCAAAGGAGAAGGCCGCTCTACTGCTGCTCCGATACCACTCGATGACAAAAAAAGACCACTCCGTGGCTCAAAAAGACCACTAATCGGGTATCTCGTACCACTCAGTTGAGTTTTTTCACGCCTTTCGCGCGGCGTCAGGTCCGACTGGCTGTGCGGCGTCTTCCGCCACATTCCAACCGGCATGCCCATGCAAAAAAAGCTCATTATTTCACATGGTAGAGCAGCTGGCAGCACATCTGAACCGGATGACCCCCCCCTGGGACTAGTCGACCCTTCGTGTCACATTTACGCCCGCCAGTTCACGTCCGGTAGCTCCACCAAGGCACAGTGGAACTGCTGGAGGCAACCTCAAATGCGCTGGGGCCCGCTGTAACTCTGAAACCGTCCATCTTTATCCTGATAGACGAACGCTCGCATCGAACGTTTGCCCACCACCATAAACGCGATCGCGTCATTGTCGGCGCCAAGCATACGCAGCCGTTCACCGTTGGGTCCGACGTGGGTCGCATCGCTTGCGGATGTTGGGTCTATGCCTTGCTGTTTCAGGAACAGCCTGTTGTGCGCAGCTACGGCAAAAGCGCGCGTTCGACCAGGTCGCCTTGTGAGACCAACGGCGGCACCTAGGCCAAAAAATATGCCGGCGATTATCACAGCGGTCATTCCTACGCGCTCGTAAACGTTGGAAGCATCGGCTCTGACGTCTAGAGCTAGCGCCAAACCGGGGATCAGCATGCAGGCGATGAAAACTGCCAACCAAGCCAACATCGTTCCGACTGAAGCCAATACAATGCTGAAGAGCAGCGTCCGGAGAAGCGTCTGCCAAAAGCCTCTGTCCTGGCCCTCGCAAAGAGTGCGCCCCGCGATAAAGGGAAGCGCGATGCCACCAGCCAGAGCAACCCCAGTGATCGCCACCCACCCATTCTTTTTTGACCAGATCCAAAGATCTCGTCCGGCGGAGGCTCCAAAGCCAAAAGTGGCCGCTTGAATGAGATGTCGTGTGACCGCAGGCTTCATACCGGCAAGCTCGGACGCGGGAAGAGGCCCACCGTGCTGCGCAGGATGCGGAATAGTATCCAGCCACCCCAGGCAACCCAGCTCAGGACAGTTATCGCCGCGGAGATAACCAGCCACATCAGGTCGCCCAAGAGGATCGCCGTTTTGCCTAACAGTCGCAGAACGCCAGGCGTCCGAGCCTTGAAGCCATCAGCCACTCTTTGAAATCGGCGTAGATCTCGAACATCGTCGGAAAGAGCCACGACCTTCATGGCACCGCGTGCGCCAGCCGTGGTCGCAATTTTTCCGACCCCGGTCGTGATAGCTCCAATCTCTGCGACGCTTCCCGGACGGAAAACTGAAGACGCTGCTTTACGCGCAGCCGCAGCATCAATTGGTGACAACTTGGAAATGGCTCGGCCCCAAGCGTTCGGGTCCGTCCCTTGAGTTGCACCGCGTGGTAACGATCGAAGTATCTGGGTTAGCTCCGAGGTGGATGGACGCTTCATAAGCGAGCTAAGCCCGTTGCCGGACAGCACACGTCGTAAAGCCGCCTGATCAATGGCACCCGTAGCAGTTCGTGCAAACTTTTGAAGAAAGCTGCCGGATGATCCGGCAACACGGACCGTGGCTTTCATTAGTGAAGCACCTACATCGACTGGTCCGGCTCCAGGTACAACCGTTGCCAGCCCGAACAGCGACAGTGCCAGGATCAGGCCATTGTAATCATTGCCCGTAAGAGCTGCGGTGCCCTCGCTTACGCTATCCCGAAGGTCGCCAAAAAGAAGGTAGTCAGACGTTATCGACCCCGCCAAAGCATAACCGTCAGAGGCATCTCCAGTAAAAAAGCCGTCGATGAATGATCCCGCGTTTCGGTAGGTTGCTCCGAGAATTGTCTCCTGGGTTTGGGCGACCAACTCGGCATCTAAATCGATATTTCGTGCAACTCCGATGTCGACAATTTGGGCGGCCTCTTCAACATCGCCCTCAAGTAGCGCTTGTTGGATTGCCGCTTCATAGGCTTCCGGAGAAAGACGGGTGAGGCGATATTCGGCAATCTGAATGGGGTCGGCCAATGTGAAGGCAATTTTTGCCGCATCGTATGCAGGAGAAGCTAGAAATGCGGGTATAGATGCCGTCCATAGCGCCACCCCGATCACCCGGCCAACTTTCAATTGAATCACGCCCCCGCGACAACCCAATCCACTATTAGCGGAAATCGGATCGCAGGGAAGTGGATAGATTGGGGTTGCTAAGGCCGACGCCCTGGGCGCGGCGCTTATGATTTAAGCACGCCTTTGCGTTTATTGAATTCCTAAATGGGTCACCGAGCCGTCGCTTCACTTGGCGGAACCAATCTGCGGAGCGTCTCAGCATTGCTCAAGTCGCGGGACTTGTTCCAGTAGGCGCTCTCGTTGAAATCAGGGTCAGTCACGCGCTGCAGTTGCGCATTTGACCGCAATAGATAAGCTGAACTCTCAAGGACTGCTTCGGGGGCTCGGCAGGGATTTGTCTCAGAATTTTGATCATTTGCAGATGCTTAGCCCTGAGCTTCACCGCTTAGGCGTTTTGGCGGAACGGTTCTTTGCCGACGATGCAAATACGTCGCTGCTCAAAAGTCGGCAGTTCGGCGAGTACATGGTCAAGGAGATTGCAGCACTCTCTGGCGTTTACGATGCAGCCTCGCGGGATACGACCCATGACCTTCTGCGGCGTCTTGCAGCCCAACAGGTGCTACCCCGAGAAGTCGCCGACATCTTTCATGCCGTCCGCAAAAGCGGCAATGAAGCAACCCACAGCCTTGGAGGCTCGCCGACGGAAGCGTTAGCGGCTCTGAAGTTCTGTAGGGCCTTAGGGGTCTGGTATCGCCGCACCTTTGGCCGAGATCCGAGTTTTAAACCAGGCCCGTTCGTTCCACCTCGGGCCGCTGTCGACATCGATCAAGCGACTAAGACCGAGCTTGAAGCGTTACGCTCCCAAGTTCAACAAGCGGAGGCAGAACTCGCTGCGGCACATGCTTCCACACAAGAGCTTGCCAAAGCTCGCGCCGCCGCCGAAGAGCTTGCTCGCCAGGCTTCAGCCGACAGTGCTGTCTGGGAGCAGACCGCTGTCGAGATGGAGGCCAATCAGGCAGCACTGGCCCGCAAGCTTGCCGAATTGCAGAAGGCGGCTGAAGCCCAGCCCGAGCAGTTACAGATCGAGTTCAAAAAGGCAGGCCTGAAAGCTGCGAGCAACCTTGAGCTCGATGAGCGCCAGACCCGGCGGCTGATCGACGTGCAGCTTGTCGATGCCGGATGGGAAGCAGACAGCGACCGCCTGACCTTTCAAAGGGGTGCCCGACCCGAGGAGGGTCGCAGTCTCGCCATCGCCGAATGGCCTTCGGACGGTGGCCGAGCGGATTATACCCTGTTCGTCGGCCTCACCTGCGTCGGTGTCATTGAGGCCAAGCGCGAAAGCGTCGATGTGCCGTCCACTCTCCAGCAGGCCGAGCGCTACGCCCGCACCATCTTGCTCGCCCCCGAAGAAGCACATCCGCACGGCCCTTGGAAGCACGGCCTGGATGAGCCCTTCCGTGTGCCATTTGTCTTCGCCACCAATGGCCGACCCTATGTGCGCCAGTGGGTGACCAAATCCGGGATCTGGTACCGCGATGTCCGGCGCGAGACTAACCACGCCATCCCGATGACGAGCTGGTTCTCGCCTAAGGACCTCATCGACAAGCTCACCACCGATGTCGACACCGCTGCCCAGGGTCTCGCCGAAGAGAGTTTCGGCAAGGGGCGGATGCGTCCCTATCAGGAAGAAGCGATCGCCGCGATCGAGAGTGCCGTGGTTGCTAGCCAGCGCGATATCCTTGTCTCCATGGCGACCGGCACGGGCAAGACGCGCACGGCAATCGCGCTGATGTATCGCCTGCTCAAGCACAAGCGCTTCCGTCGCATCCTCTTCCTTGTCGACCGCAAGGCGCTCGGCCGGCAGACAAGTGACGCATTGGAAACGACCGAGATCGAGGGCATGCTAAACTTCGCCCAGATCTACAAGGTCGCCGGGCTGGAGCAGAAGCTGCCGGAGGACGAGGACCAAGTGCAGGTCGCAACCGTCCAGTCGCTAATCGCCCGCATCTTCAACGAGCCGGATCCTGCCAAGCGCCCCACGCCCGGCACCTTTGACTGCATCATCGTTGACGAAGCCCATCGCGGCTACACGCTGGACGCCGAGCTGCGCGAAAGCGATATCGGCTTTCGCAACATCGACGACTACCAGTCGGCCTACCGCCAGATCCTTGATTACTTCGACGCCGTAAAGGTGGCGCTGACGGCCACACCCGCGTTGCATACCCGCGAGATATTTGGCCATCCTGTCTTCCACTACGGCTATCGCCAAGCCGTCGTCGAAGGCTATCTCAACGATCACCTGCCGCCGAAGCGCATCACAACGGCTTTGTCGGAAGCCGGCATCCATTTCGAGGGTGGCGAGGAGGTCGAGATCATCGACCGCAAGACCGGCCAGATTGATCTCTTCGAACTGCCCGACGAAGTCTCGCTTGATTACGACCTCGCCGACTTCAACAGGCGCGTCTATTCGGAATCCTTCAACCGCATCGTCTGCCGCGCCATCGCTACGGAGATCCCGCCGTCGAAACCCGGCAAGACGCTGATCTTCGCCGCCCGCGATGCCCATGCCGATGACATCGTTCGCCTTCTGGTCGAGGAGCTGCAGGAGGAATACGGCAAGGAAAACGTGCCACATGGCATGGTGACGAAGATCACCGGCACGGTCGACAAGGCCGATGACCTGATCCTGAAGTTCAAGAACGACCCCTATCCGAAATATGTCGTCACCGTCGATTTGCTCACCACAGGCGTCGACGTGCCCTCCATCTGCAATCTTGTCTTCGTCCGCCGGGTCAAGAGCCGCATCCTCTATGACCAGATGATCGGTCGCGCCACGCGGCTCTGCCCCGATATCGGCAAGGAGCATTTCCGCATCTTCGATGCCGTCGATCTCTATGCGGAGCTGCAGGAGATGAGCGACATGCGCCCGGTCGTGGTCAAGCCGGACATTGCCCTCGGCCAGCTGGTCGCGGACCTGCAGAATGCAGAGACGGAAGAGGACAAGAGCTGGGTCGCAGCCCAGGTCATCGTGCGCATGCGAAGCCTGGTGAAGCGCATGGATGACGAAACGCGTGAGAGTTTTGAGCGCCATACAGGCGAAAACCCCGACATGACACTGCAGCGGCTTTCCACCAGCTCTGGTGCCGAGTTGCAGCAGTGGCTTGCCGACTATCCCCGTGCGGTAGAGCTTTTGGAGCGCCGACCGCTCTACACGGACAAGAATGATGGCGTCGTCATTTCCACCCATGAGGACGAGCTGCTGCGCATCGAGGAGATTTTTGGCAAGAACACGACACCGGAGGATTACATCACAGGCTTCGAACGCTTCGTGCGCGAAAACATGAACCAGGTCCCGGCGCTGATTGCCGTCACCCAGCGTCCGCGTGATCTGACCCGCAAGGAGCTCTCCGAGCTCGCCGGGCTGCTCGACGAGAAGAACTATTCCGAAGCCATGCTTCGCGCCGCTTACGGCCGCGCCCGCAATGCCGACATCGCCGCCCACATCATCGGCTTCGTCCGCCAAGCAGCGCTCGGCGATCCGCTGATCCCCTATGCCACTCGCGTCGACAACGCGATCATAAAGATCGAGGCCTCCAGGCCCTGGACGCAGAAGCAGAAGGAATGGCTGCGCCGCATCGGTCGCGCCCTGAAGGACAAGCCCGTGGCGGATCCGACGCTGCTCGACCAGGGCGCCTTTGCCGATAAGGGCGGCTTCAAGCGCATTGCGACGGAGTTTGACGGCGAGCTCGACGAGGTACTGCACGCCTTCAACGAGGCAATCTGGTCGTCGCCTGCTGCCTGATGTCCAGCTTGGTTGACCATTCGCCTCGCTGGGCTACCACCAAGACAACGATCCCCGTTCCAATGAGAATCAAGTCATGAATGCCAATGCCATCGTCCAGAAACTCTGGCGCCTCTGCACGGTCCTGCGCAAGGACGGCATCACCTATCAGCAATATGTCACCGAGCTGACCTATCTGCTCTTTCTGAAGATGATGGCCGAGCGCAACCGCGAGACGGGCAGCCTGCCCAAGGGCATGCGCTGGGCGGATCTGGTCGCGACCAACGGTCTGGCGAAGCTTGAACACTACCGCAAGGTTCTCGTCACCCTTGGCGCCGCGAGTACTAAGCTGGGACAAGGTGATGCTTTAGTTCTGCCACCCAGCGAAGGTGCCAGCCAGGAAGAGCGCAAGCGTTATGCCGATGCCCGTCCACTGCCTGAGATGGTGCAAAAGATCTTCGACAACGCCTCCACCTTCCTGCGCGAGCCGCAGAACCTGACGACACTGGTGACCGCCATTGACGAGCTCGACTGGTTCTCCGAGGAGCGCGACCAGTTCGGTGATCTCTATGAGGGCCTGCTGCAGAAAAACGCTGAAGAAACCAAGCGCGGTGCCGGGCAATACTTTACCCCCCGCGTGCTGATCGAGCTTCTGGTCCGCCTCATGCAGCCGAAGCCCGGCGAGGTAATCCAGGATCCCGCCGCCGGCACCGGCGGCTTCCTGATTGCCGCCGATCGCTACATGAAGGCGCGCACCGACGACTATCTCGATCTCGGCGAAAAGGAACAGGAGTTCCAGAAGCGTCGCGCCATCCACGGCATGGAAAACGTGCCGGGCACGCTGCGCCTGCTTTTGATGAACCTCTATCTGCATGACATCGACGGTGACCATGTTGATCTCGGCGATACACTCTCCGACAAGGGCAAGGGGCTTGGCCGCGCCCATCTCATCCTCACCAACCCGCCGTTCGGTCCGGCCGGTGGCGCGCCGACCCGCGATGACCTCTCAGTCACGGCAAACGTTTCCTCCTACCAGCTTCCCTTTGTCGAACACTGCATCCGCGGGCTTCAGCCCGGTGGCCGCGCGGCGATCGTCATGCCCGATAACGTCCTCTTCGAAGACGGGCGTGGGCGCGAACTGCGCCGGATGATGATGGACTGGTGCGATCTGCACACCATCCTGCGCCTGCCGACCGGCATCTTTTACGCCCAGGGCGTCAAGACCAATGTGATCTTCCTGACGCGCGGAAAGACCGAGAGTGCCAACACCAGATCTGTCTGGATCTATGACCTGCGCGCCCAGATGCCGAAATTCGGCAAGACGACGCCGCTGACAGAGGCCCATTTCGAAGGTTTTAAACAGGCGTTTGGCAAGGACCCCTATGGCAAGGAGCGCGGCCCGGATGAGGGCGAGACCGGCCGCTGGCGCCAGTTCAGCCGCGAAGCCATCGCCGCCCGTGGCGACAATCTCGATATCGCCTGGCTGCGCGAGGCGGAGGAAGAGGCGGAAGAAGGCCTTATCGAACCCGACGACATCGCCGCCGCCATCCTCGGCCATCTTCAGGCCGCGACCCTGGAGATCGAGGCGCTGATGGCGGAGCTCAGCGATGACCTGCCGGAGGCGGCGGAATGAGTGGGCTGCCGAGGGGGTGGGTTGAAACCAGCCTTGCTGAGATATCAGGTGGAATAACTTACGGCTTCACAACAAAATCCAGCACTGTCGGCGAAGGCGCCCGCTTGCTTCGGATAACTGACATTCAGGATTACAAAGTCGACTGGGCTTCCTTGCCTTACTGTGATGATCAGCCTGATCCGGCCTTTCTCGTGCGAAGTGGCGATATAGTCGTTGCCCGAACAGGGGCGACAACCGGGAAGAGCTATCTTATCAGAAATGTACCTGTCCCAACGGCCTTTGCTTCGTACTTGATACGCATCGCAGTCAGTCACGAGCTTCAATCCGATTATATATGGAAATTCATGCAAGGGCCGGTTTACTGGCAACAAATCCAAGTAGTCTCGAAGGGCACGGCGCAGCCGGGCGCAAACGCTGTTATTCTTGGCCAGGTGGCTATCCCCCTCCCACCCCTGGCCGAGCAAAAGCGCATCGTGGCCAAGCTGGATGCGCTTAACGCGAAATCCGCCCGCGCCCGCACCGAACTCGCCCGCATAGAAACCCTCGTCTCCCGCTACAAGCAGGCCGTGCTCAGCAAGGCTTTCAACGGGGAACTGGTTGGCCTGGTATCTGCTGCGACAGAAAAGCCTCATGCTTTGTGTTGGGATCTGCCGTTTGGATGGCGTTGGGTGGCCTTTGAGGAGGCTGTTGAGATTGCTTCAAATCTCGTCAATCCCAACACGATCCCCGATTTGCCTCACATCGCGCCTGATAACATTGAGAGCGGAACAACGAGGCTATTGCCTTACAGAACCATCAAAGAAAATGGTGTTATCAGCGCCAAGCATCGCTTCTATGCTGGTCAAATTCTCTATTCAAAGATCCGCCCATATCTTCGTAAGGCCGTGATCGCCGATTTTGACGGAGCGTGTAGCGCAGACATGTATCCATTAGCCCCTCGCGACGTCCTTGCGGCCCGGTACTTGCTGCAGTGGCTAGTTGGCGAGCAATTCACTCACTTTGCGGTCGAACATCAAGGCCGAACCGTACTGCCGAAGATAAACCAGAACGCCCTCAATAAGACGCCGTTGCCACTACCTCCTTTAGCGGTGCAACACGAAATCGTACGCCGCATCGAATCCGCCTTCGCCAAAATCAACCGGCTGGCGAAAGAGGCAAAGCGCGCGCTGGAGCTGGTGGGCCGGCTGGACGAAGCGATTCTGGCCAAAGCCTTCCGCGGCGAACTCGTCCCCCAGGACGAGAACGACGAACCCGCCGAACTCCTGCTCGCTCGCATCCGGGCCGAGCGCGAGACGGCACCGAAGGGCAAACGTGGGCGGGGTTCGAAGGGATGACGGTTTACGAAAGTGAGCTAACTGCCGGCAACTTCACACTTGAGGGCAAATGGCCGCACATCTACATCACGCCCTTCTACCGAAACCTTCCGGCCGATGTCTTCGGAGGCACGAGCGTTTACACGCCGGCACCGCGCCGCGTTCGTCTCGAATTCGGAGCTTTGCGAACGGATACCTTCGTCCCGACCGACAAGAATGGTCGACCACGCACCTTTTTCCAGGATCGCAACTTCGTCCGCGACTTCTTCGCGCGAACTGGCGCAAAGCCGGGTGACGTCGTTCTCTTCGAGGAAGTCACACCTTATCATTTTCGCCTGTCACTTAGGACCAGCGCGGGGAAGGTGATTGCCGCATGAAACCTGTCGCCGAATGGGACGACAAACAACTCGCCAACTTGATTGCAAACTATAAACGGCAGGGCAGGGTGGATGACGCCTACTATCTCGACGCTCTGGCCGAAATGGCTCGTCGCAAAGGCGCCGGACTGGATTTCGAGAAAAGCTTTCGCGCCGTTCTGAAGGCGGCGCAGGAACGGCGCTTCTTGTCCTACAAGCAGCTTGCGGACGAGAGCGGTGTCGAATGGTCGAGGGTGCGATATGCGGCCAACCAGCATCTCGGCGACCTGATCGAATATGCGCATCGCAAGGGATGGCCGCTGCTCAGCGCCATCATTGTGAACCAGCAGAACCTGAAAGATGGACGCATGGAGCCCTCGACACTGAAGGGATTCTGCGAAGCGGCCCGTTCCCTCGGTTATGCTATCGCCGATGAGGAAGCCTTTCTGAAAGACCAGCAACAGCGGGTATTCGAATGGGCTGTATCATACGACACTGACACGTGAGCGCGGGGGCAAAGATGCCAAAGGTCTTCTTCACTTATGTCTGGGGCCCGCCGGGTGAGCCTTGCTGGCCGTTGACCTTCGGTACCAAGGCAGCGCGCACGCAGGCGAAAAAGGCACTGACAGAGGGCGATCTCGTCTTCACTGTCGGAACGAAGAACGAGCCGACCTGGAGCCAATACCAAGGGCGAGTCCTTGGCGTTTATCAAGTGTCGTCGCTTGAAGTGAATACCCAAGATTATGTTGGCCAGATGGATACGAGCGAAGTATCAGGCCGTGCATCGGCTGAATTTCCATATGCTCTCCATCCGATCGCAGTCTGGGAGATCTCCGCGGAAGAAAACGTCTTCTCGAAGCTTGTTGGACCGCTCACTGGCCCACATCATCTACGAGCCCAGTCCACCGTTGTTGAACTCGATCACGAGATGGCAGCGCCGTTGCTGGAGCTTGACCGCCGACCGGTCGAACTGGCCAAGCCAAGGACTCTACTCGGGCGCGGGCTCCTCGCGCAAATGAGCAGCAAACTTGCGCCCAAACACGAAGGCGCTTTTACAGGCGCCTTTGGAGTTCACGACGTGTGGTTCGTATATGTGCTTGCTCTCCAGGATCAGCGAGGGCGCGATCGGGCATTCAAGATTGGCTACGCCAATGATCCGGAAGCGCGCCTCAAGCACTATCGTACGCACTCAGCGCCAGAGGTCACCGGTTTGACTTGGCAACTGCCACTGAAGCAACCGACTTCGAACGAAGATGAAGCGCGAAAGATCGAGCAGGCCCTTCTGGCGCATTTTGCGAAATACCGACTGCCGAGTAACGGGGAGATCATTAGCGGGCCGTCGCAGGCAGACATCGCGTCTAGAATGGCGGTCATTCTTCGACAAATCTAAGCCGAGTTACGTATGATCCCCGATTACCAGACCCTCATGCTCCCGGTACTGCGGCTCGCTTCCGAAGGCGAAACGCGCGTGGCCGATGTCGCCGAGCGCATCGCTGACGATCTTCGGTTGACGCAGGAGGAGCGCGACGAGCTCTTGCCGAGCGGCCGCCAGCGGCTTCTGCATAATCGCATCCATTGGGCCAAATTTTACATGAGCAAGGCCGGCCTCATCGCTTCTCCGGCGCGAGGGCGTTTTGTTGCCTCGCTGAAGGGTAAGGCGCTGCTCGCCACTGGACCCGCGCGTATCGACGTCACTCTTCTCCTAAAGGAAGCGGAGTTCCAGGAGTTCTATCGCAACGCCGGTAATCGTGCCGAAGACGGTATAACTCCAGAGACAAAGACGGTCACATCAGACGCTGACAATCTCACACCGGAAGAGCAAATTGATGCGGCCCATGCAGCATTGAAGGCAGAGCTGCGGGGTGAACTTCTGGAGCGGATTTTGACCAACAGTCCTGCCTTCTTCGAGCAACTGATCGTCGATCTCCTTGTGGCCATGGGCTATGGCGGAACGCACAAGAACGCCGCGGCTCAACTTGGACGATCCGGCGATGGGGGCGTGGATGGCATCATCAACGAGGATCGTCTGGGGCTCGACCGCATCTACGTCCAGGCCAAACGCTATGCGCCTGCCAATCAGGTAGGCCGCCCGGACGTTAACGGCTTCGTCGGCAGTCTTGTTGGCTTAGGCGCAAGCAAGGGCGTTTTCGTCACAACGTCGACTTTCAGCCAGCCAGCGCGCGAGTTTGTAAAGCACCTCAGCCAGCGCGTTATCCTCATAGACGGCCGCGAACTAGCCGAGCTCATGATCGAACACGATGTCGGCGTCCGCGGCTATCGCACCGTCGAGTTCAAGCGGCTGGACGAGGACTTCTTTGCGGAGGAGTAAGCGCGCGAGAAGGTGGATTGCGGCGGTAACCCTTCAACGAACTTAGATTGAATCCGACTCGCCTTCCTGTTTTTCCAGTTGCATGATGCTGTTGCAGCTGGGGAGCATGCATCATGAAAAACTGGGTGTCAGTCGCAGCATTCCTGACCTCTTGCCTGCCGGCCTTCGCCGCAGACATTTACACGGTGCCGGCGGACGGCAATCGGCCAACAGTGATCGTTGTTGAAGGCGAGCTGGTCGAAAATGACCACAAGCGCTTTCAGATGGAGGCAATACTCCTCGATGAGGCTTTGGTCATGCTGGCCAGCGAGGGCGGCTTGGTCATCGAGGGCATAGAGATTGGCCGCACGATCGAGTTCAAGGGGTTCTCTACGGTCGTCGCTCCCAATACCGTTTGTGCTTCGGCGTGCGGGCTCGCATGGCTGGCTGGCAAGCAGCGCGCCGCATTTGATACCAGCCTCATCGGCTTTCATGCCGCATTTGACGGAAACACCGGCGCTGTCAGCGGCATAGCCAACGCTCTCGTTGGAAGTTATCTCAGCAAACTGGGAATGTCCGACACAGTGATCGCGCTGTCCACACTTGCCGATCCATCATCGATGACGTGGCTGACCCCTGAACTTGCGAGTATCGCAAAGATCGACGTCGAATGGTTCGAGGATACCGAGAAAACGCCTGCAGCATCAGCTTACGCCGAGCCTGCCCCTTCAAATCCTCCATCGTCGACGATCGCCCCTGCGACACCACCGGCGCAGCGTTGGGCTGCGCTCGGGGAGCAGGATCTGCCTGGTTCAGACCTTCCCGGTATGCCCATGCGCCTGGACAGCACGTCGCAATGCCAGGCCGCGTGCGAGACCCACACACAATGCGTTGCTTATACCTTCAACGAGGGCGCCAAGGCCTGCTTCCTCAAGAATGGAGCATCGCGGTCGACACCCTTCACGGGCGCCCAATCGGCATATCGGGCCGACCTTGTGGCGAGCCCCATGGCCGTTGGCCTGTCCACTTCAGTCAGTGGCCCATTCCGAATGAGCGAGGGCTCTGAGATCCGCGCCCCTGGGCGTGAGATTTTCAGAGGCGTCACGTTGCAATGGTGTCACGAGGCGTGCGTCTCCAGCCCGAATTGCCCAGCCTATTCATACTATCCGGCCAATATCTGCGAATTCAAATCCGCATCCGAGCCAGCAGAACGAAACCCCGCCGTTATCTCTGGCATGAAACTGCCGTTCTGAAGGCGCCTATCGGTGCACGCGAAGCTCAACACTAGCAGGTCATATCAAAGGAAGCGGACCATCGATGTCCAATATGCCCTACAACGGATACAGCTGGGCACAGCGCATGAAAATCATTCCTGCATTCAGAAAGCTCACGGGCAAGGACGCACCATTCGACGGCGAGCCGTGTTCTATCTGCGGCGACCGGGAACGGGCGCCAGGAGAATGGCACTCCGAAGATTATTCCGAGCCGTACAGCTTCGAGCCGCCGGAGTCGTACCCCGTGTGTAAGTCATGCCACATGAGGCTGCACAAGCGCTTCAACGCGCCGCCGGGCGAATGGGCGCTCTTCTGTCTTCATCTCGATGCAGGCGGCTATGGAGCGGAATTTGCTAAGCTGCGAACGCCGCCAGTTCGACGAGAGCTGTGCGAGCGCCTCGTACGAGGCGATCACGTCGATCTTCCAGCCATCCGCTTCCGTCGCATTCAGGACGACTGGTGGAGGCACCTTACTCTTGATCCAGAATCCCTTGAGGCGCCATGGGCGCGGCCTCGTCCACTTCGGCAGAGGCCCGACACCGAGCAGTTCTTGGCAGCACTCACTGCGCTCGGGCCTTCAGAGAAGCAAAGGCGACTGCTGAAGGCTCACGCATCGGCTCCTCGACGAACAGCGTCGATGCGCGCTCTTGCTCTCGAAGCGTTGGGCAAGAACGAGCCAGCCACGGCAAACCTCATCTATGGCACACTTGCCCACCGTCTCACGGAACGCTTGAACTTCAAGCCAGACCAGCGCGACGACGGCTCCCCCGTTTGGATGAGCATCATCGCGGAGGGATGGTATCCGCCTCGCCGCGAATTCGAGTGGACCATGGTGCCAAGCCTGAGAGACGCCATTCTCGCACTCTGATTTTTATCCAATCCCAAGAAAGTGGATCGACGCAGGCTGGCTGAGGGCATGACCAATCTGGGCAGTGGGGAACTAAGTGGGGAAGATAAATAGATCAGGCTTAAAAGCCAGGCAGAATCAGATGTTTGAATAAGAAATATGGCGGAGAGAGAGGGATTCGAACCCTCGAGACGGTTACCCGCCTACACGCGTTCCAGGCGTGCGCCTTCGACCACTCGGCCATCTCTCCGTTGCTGTCGGCAAGGGCGAAAAACGCCGTATGCTGAAGCATGATGCCTTTGGGGCACCTTCGGTTTTTCATCGCTTTAACGACGAGTGTTGGAGGGGCCGCTTGGACCGTCCGAACCGGGCGGCACTATAGCCAAGACGGATTGCGGCACAAGGGGGAAAGGCAGGGTTTTGCGCCTTGCGCCAAAGAAATGCTGTGAGGCCATATCGGTCGCTTTTCGATGACGAAGTTGCGCACTTGGGCCTCGCATCGCGCCGATCTCCGGCGCGTTTCGGCCAGCGCTTGCGGGCAGGCGAGGCGCATTCTATGACAGCGGCGGTATACGCATGCTTCGCCATCGGGGGCGGGGCCGGCCTGGGGTCAGCATCTGATGCGCATCTTGCTCAGGATATTGGCATTGATCGCCTTGGTGCTCGGCGTGATGGCCGGCGCGATCGACGCCATCCAGTCGATCGCCGCCGATGCGGTTGTGCTCACGCCGCTGAGCGCCGCGTGGGAAGATGTGAGCCCGTCGACGCTTGCGGCGCTGGAAGGTGCGGTCGCCACTTATCTTCCGCAGGGTGCGGCATCGTTCGTCCTGCCGCTGTTTCTCGGCCAGCCGGCTTGCATCGTGCTTCTTGCACTCGCCTTCCTTCTGCATCTTTTGGCCTACCGGCCAGCGAAGCGCCGCTTCAATCCGCGCTGAAACCTCCTATATTCTTGGGCGAAGAGGACGCGGCTTCGCGTCCGTGACGCGGAGAATGAGGCGATGTTTCTGATCGACATGTTCAACAAGAAGACCGCGATGCCCGAGGCCGACCGAGCGCTGCCCGGCCGTGCCGAGCCCATTCCAACGGCCGAGACGCATTTCGTCAACGGCAAGCCACTGAAGGGTCCCTACCCGGAAGGTCTGGAGATGGCCTATTTCGGCATGGGCTGCTTCTGGGGCGTCGAGAGGCTCTTCTGGAAGATGCCCGGCGTCTATGTGACGGCAGCAGGCTATGCCGGTGGCTTCACGCCGAACCCCACCTATCATGAAACGGTGACGGGCCAGACCGGGCACACGGAAGTCGTGCTCGTTGTCTACGATCCGAAGATCGTGAGCTACGACGATCTGCTGCGCGTCTTCTGGGAGGAGCACGATCCCACCCAGGGAATGCGCCAGGGCAACGACATCGGCACGACATACCGCTCCGCGATCTACACGGTCGGCGATGCGCAGGCCGAGACGGCGAAAGCATCGCGCGATCGCTACCAACAGGCGCTGACCGATGCCGGGCTGAAGTCCAAGATCACCACCGAGATAGCTCCGGCCGGCGCGTTCTACTTTGCCGAGGACTATCATCAGCAATATCTCGCCAAGAATCCGGGCGGCTATTGCGGCCTGCGCGGCACGGGCGTCGCCTGCGTGGGCGGTTGACCTTCTCGGCGCTTTGCTAGCTCTGGGCCATCGCCATCCGCAGGGAAACTCCTTGGATGCGTCGCTCGTCTGAGGCTGACAAAAGCACCTGATATCCTGGCGGCGCCTTACTCGGGCGCCGTCAAAGCCCTGCTGCAAAAATTATCCGACTGGTCAAATTCTGCGTGATTCTTCCGGGCCAGCATGCAAGGATCGCCGCAGAACGGGAACCTGGCACGAAGGCCAGCCCGTCGGGGCGCCCTGTCCGCCAAGGACCGGGGCTTGAAGTGACAACCGAAAAGACAAGCACAGGGTGAACGATAATGAAGCGCACGCTCATCAGCCTCTTTGCGCTCGCGGCCATGGCCTCGACCGCGATGGCGCAGGACGCAGACTTTACGCCGGCCATCATCTACGATCTCGGCGGCAAGTTCGACAAATCCTTCAATGAAGCCGCCTACACTGGGGCCGAGCAGTTCAAGACCGAAACCGGTGTCGAATACCGCGAGTTCGAGATCCAGAACGACGCACAGCGTGAGCAGGCGCTTCGCCGCTTCATCCGCGATGGCAACAACCCGATCGTCATGGCCGGCTTCAACTGGGCAGCCGTTCTGGAATCGGTCGCTGCGGAAAATCCGGACACCGATTTCGCCATCATCGATGCCGTGGTCGACCTGCCGAATGTGCGTTCGGTCGTCTTCAAGGAGCAGGAAGGCTCCTACCTCGTCGGCGTTCTCGCCGCGCTGGCGTCCGAATCCGACACGGTCGGCTTCGTTGGCGGCATGGACGTTCCGCTCATCCGTCGCTTCGCCTGCGGCTATGTCGGCGGCGTGAAGGCAACGACCGAAGGCGCGACCGTCATCGAGGCGATGACCGGCACGACGCCGGAAGCCTGGAACGATCCCGTGCGCGGCGCTGAAATCACCCGCTCGCAGATCAGCCAGGGCGCGGACGTGGTCTACCACGCAGCCGGCGGCACCGGTGTCGGCGTGCTGCAGGCAGCGGCAGACGAAGGCGCTCTCGGCATCGGCGTGGATTCAAACCAGAACGCCCTGCACCCGGGCAGCGTGCTGACCTCGATGGTCAAGCGCGTCGACGTTGCCGTCTATGATGCCTTCACCGATGCGATGAACGGTTCGTTCGACTACGGCGTCACCTCGCTCGGTCTCGCCGAAGACGGCGTCGCCTACGCGCTCGACGAGAACAACGCCGACCTGATTACGGACGAAATGGAAGCCGCTGTGGAAGAGGCCAAGGCTGCGATCATCGCCGGCGACATCGAAGTCCACGACTACATGTCGGACGACAGCTGCCCTTACTGATATGCGATAGGGGGGGATCGAAGCTCGATCTACTTCTCTTTTCAAAGATGCGAAAAGGCCCCGCATGACGGGGCCTTTTTAAATACGGCTCGCGAACGGTTTTGTCGGCTTGGTGGCTTTCAGAACTCTTCCCACTGGCCTGCATTGGCTGCGCGTTTGCGCATTGGCGCAACGGACGCGGCATGCGCTGGAACCGGGATTCGCGCACGGGGCGTCGTGGCAACCGCTGCGGCGGCCTGTCCGGTCTTGAACTGACCGAGAAGCCCGGCAAGCGTCACGGCACGCTCGGCAAGCTGGTTGCTCACCGCATTTTGCTCTTCCACGCTTGCGGCGTTCTGCTGGGTGCTCTGGTCCAGCTGGTGCACGGCCTGGCCGATCTCGCGAATGCCGATCGCCTGTTCGCGGCTCGCTTCGACGATGGCAGCCACGTTCTGATCCACATCGCGCACCCGCTCGACGATCTTCTCGAGCGCCTTGCCGGTCCGGTCCACCAGCTCGACCCCGGTTCTCACCTGCGCCGACGAGGTGCCGATCAGTGCCTTGATTTCCTTGGCGGCCTTTGCCGAGCGCTGTGCGAGTTCGCGTACCTCCTGCGCAACGACCGCGAAGCCGCGGCCGGCCTCGCCGGCGCGGGCCGCTTCGACGCCGGCATTCAGCGCCAGCAGGTTCGTCTGGAAGGCGATTTCGTCGATGACGCTGATGATGTTGGAGATCTCGCGCGACGATTGCTCGATCTGGTCCATCGCTGCCACGGCATCCCGCACGACCAGCCCGGACTCCTCCGCCGACGCGCGCGTCTCGCGAACGATCTCTCCGGCTTCGGAGGCGCGGCGGCTGGCATCCGTCACGGTCTGGGTGATTTCCTCCAGTGCGGCCGACGTTTCCTCCAGCGCCGCCGCCTGCTGCTCGGTTCGTTTGGCGATCGAGCCGGAATTGTCCATCATTTCGTTCGCCGTCTGGGCGATGTCGCGCGCATTCTCCGCGATTTCGCCGATGACCGCCGACAGTCGGCCGACCGCCGTGTTGAAATCCGACCGCGTGGTCTCCATCGAGCGGTCGAGCGCGCGCGTCACCTGTGATGTCAGGTCGCCTTGGGCAAGATCGCCGATCGCGACGCTCAGCGTGCTGACGGATTTCATCCGTTCGGTCACGTCGGTCGCGAATTTCACCACCCGATAGATGGCGCCGCGCGAGTTGTAGACCGGGTTGTATGTCGCCTGGATCCAGACCTCGCGGCCATTCTTGCCGATCCGCTTGAAGGTATCGGAAAAGAATTCGCCGGCGCGAAGCCGCGTCCAGAAACTGTCATAGCCGCCGCTCGTAACGAAGCCCGGATCGCAGAAGATGCTGTGTTTCTTGCCGACGATCTCCTCGTGCGCATAGCCGAGCGTCTTGCAGAAGCTTGCATTGGCATCGACGATCGTGCTGTCGGGCTCGAACTCGATCACCGCAACCGAACGCTCCAGCGCGCGCAGGAGGTTCTCATTGTGCAGAGAGGCAATCTTGGTGGCCGTGATGTCGGCTGCGATCTTTACGATGCCCACGACCTTGCCATTGGCGAAAATCGGATCGTAGGACGCCTCGATCCACACATCCTTGCCCGCTTTCGAGATGCGGCGGAACTGCCCGCGCTGCGACTTTCCAGCGGCAAGGTCGCGCCAGAACTGGAGATAGTCGGCGCTTTCGGTCACCGAGCGTTCCACGAACATGCGGTGATGGTTGCCGACGATCTCATCCAACTGATAGCCGAGAGCGGCAAGAAAATTGTCGTTGGCGCCCTGGATCAAGCCATCCGGCCGGAACCAGATGAGGGCATGTGAGGCGGATATGGCGGCGTAGTGCTGTATTGCGCGTGAATTGGCAAAAGGCAGACGAAGCATCGGCGACCCCGGTAGAGCTTAGGGCCGAAGAATGCCGCCGGCAGGATTAATAATCCGATACTTGACGATGGCGAGACTTCGCCATGGCACAAAAACTATTTTCCATGGAGAAAAATCGAGCAATTTGAAAAGAAATCGAAAAGAACAATCGAAGTCTTCAACAGCTTGAAGTGAAGGGCATTCGGACGAACGCCCTTCCGTAGCTATCATCAGCCGCGCAGCGTGCCACCGGTCGCTTTGGTGACGTTATCGACGACACGCAAGGTCAGGGCCTCGAGGTCTTCGTCCGTCAGTGTTCGGTCCGTCGGCTGGATCGAAACTTCGATTGCGACAGACTTGCGGTCTTCCCCGAGCGACGGCCCTTCGAACAGGTCGAACACCGTCACGCCTGCGATCAGTTTCTTGTCTGCCGCCGAGGCGGCTTTCAGGATGTCGGCGCTGCGCACGGCCTTGTCGACGACGAAGGCGAAGTCGCGCTTGACCGCCTGCAGTGGCGAGAGCGTCAATGCGGGCTTCGTGCGCGTCGCCTTGCGCTTGGGCTCGGGAATGGCGTCGACGAACACTTCGAAGCCGGCAAGCGCGCCGGAAACGTCGAGTGTTTCCAGGACCAGCGGGTGGAGCTCGCCGAACGTGCCAAGCACCATCTTCGGGCCGAGTTTGATCGTGCCTGAGCGACCCGGATGGTACCAGGAAGGGCCACCGGGTTCGATCTGCAGCTTGTCGATCGGCGCACCGGCAGCTTCCAGCACCGCGATTGCATCTGCCTTCGCATCGAATACGCCGACGGGCTTGGCGGCGCCGTCCCAATGGCGTCCCGTGCCGGTGAAGCGAGCCGTACCGCGGCGAACGCCGCCCGCGACACGACGCTGGTCGTTCGGGCCGTCGCCTTCATAGGTACCGGAGACTTCGAAGAGCGCCACGTCGCCGATACCGCGATCCGCATTGCGCTGGGCTGCGGCGATGAGGCCGGGCAGCAGCGAAGGACGCATGTCCGACATGTCGGCTGCGATGGGGTTCGAAAGCTTCAGCGATGGCTGTCCGCCACCGAAGGCCTTGGCATGGGCTTCGGGAATGAACGACCAGGTGACGGCTTCCAGCATGCCGCGCACCGCAAGCGTCCGGCGCGCAAGCCGCGTGCGGATCTGCAGCGTCGTCAGGATGCGACCATTGACGGCGCCATGGCTTTGCAGCGGCTGCGGCGCGATCTGGTCAACACCCGTGATCCGCATCACTTCTTCGACGAGATCGGCCTTGCCATCCACGTCCGGCCGCCAGGTGGGCACCAGCACGTCAACAGTATCGCCCGAGCCCTGAACCTCGAAGCCGAGACGGGTCAGAATGCCGGTCGCATCGTCTGGCGCAACGTCGATGCCCGTCAGCCGCTTCACCTCGGAGATGGGGAAGCGGATGCTCTTCCGCTCCGGCGTCTGATATCCGACGACTTCGGCCTCGCTCGGGGTGCCGCCACAGATTTCGGTGACGAGCTGCGTCGCCAGTTCGAGGCCGGGAACCAGGAATTCCGGATCCACGCCACGCTCGAAGCGATAGCGCGCATCGGTGATGATGCCGAGCGAGCGGCCGGTCTTGGCGATGGTGATCGGGTCCCATAGCGCCGATTCGATCAGCACGTCGGTCGTCGTTTCGTCGCAACCCGAATGCTCGCCGCCCATGATGCCGGCAAGCGATTCAACGCCATTGTCGTCGGCAATCACGCACATGGAGCTGTTCAGCGTATAGGTGCGCTCGTCGAGCGCCAGCATCTGTTCGCCATCTGCCGCGCGCCGCACCACGAGGTCGCCCGCAACCTTCGCCGCATCGAAGACGTGCAGCGGCCGGCCGCGATCGAAGGTGATGTAATTGGTGATGTCGACCAGCGCATTGATCGGTCGAAGCCCGATCGCCAAAAGGCGCTTCTGCATCCAGGTGGGGCTCGGTCCGTTCTTCACGCCGCGCACCAGCCGGAGCGCGAAGCCCGGGCAGAGCTCGGGCGCATCGATGCGCACCTTCACTGGGCAAGGGCCTTCGCCGTCCACGGTTGCGATCGGGGCCGTCTTCAGCGTGCCAAGCCCGGCGGCGGCGAGATCGCGCGCGATGCCGGCAACCCCGGTCGCTTCCGGATGGTTCGGCGTCAGGCCGATCTCGATGACCGGATCGTCGAGCCCTGCATAGCTCGCAAAGGTCGTGCCGACAGGCGCATCGTCCGGCAGGTCGATGATGCCGTCATGGGCATCCGACATTTCGAGTTCGCGCTCGGAGCACATCATGCCGCGGCTTTCGACGCCACGGATCGTGCCGACGGCGAGAGTCGTATCGATGCCGGGAACATAGGTGCCGGGTGCTGCAAAGGCGCCGATGAGGCCCGCCCGCGCATTCGGCGCGCCGCAGACCACCTGCACCGGATCGCCGCACCCGGTGTCGACCATGAGCACGCGCAGTTTGTCCGCGTCGGGGTGCTTTTCCGCCGACAGAACCTTGGCGATCACGAAAGGCTGGAGGGCCGCCTTGTCGTCGACGCTCTCGACCTCGAGGCCGATTGCCGTCAGCGTCTCGACGATGCGCTCCAGAGGCGCATCCGTGTCGAGGTGGTCCTTCAACCAGGAGAGTGTGAATTTCATTGTTCGGGGTCCATCAAGGGAGAAATCAGCGTTCGGGCGGAAAGTCGTCGAAGCGCGGCAGATGATCGTCCATCACGACGAACGGCATCTGCCGCTTGCTAAAGGCGTGGAAGGTCGGCGGATGCGCCTCCGGATCGTCCATGAAGCCGAGCGCCAGGTAGACGCGGCCTGAAAGCCGCTCGTCGCGATAGCCGATCTGGCTGCCGCAATCGCCGCAGAACAGACGCTCCACGCCGCCGAAGCGATAGGATTTGGGGGTGCCGAACCAGGTCAGCGCGTCATCCATGAAACCGACAAAGGCCATCACGGGCGCACCCGTCTGCTTGCGACAATCGCGGCAATGGCAATAGGCGCGCCGAAACGGCTCAGCCTTCGTCTCCACCGCAACGCGCGCGCACCGGCATGATCCCGCGTGAGGCATGCGCTACTCCGCCGCAACCGAGGGCGGAACGGCACCCGGTGCTCTCCAGCCGAGCAGCATCGACTTGATCGATATGCCCTCGTCGAGTGTCGGCCACCACAAGCCATCGAACTGCAATTCGATCTCTGCACGAGCGGTCGGTTCGGCGCGCAGAAGAAACGGATACCACCAGAGCGGCGCCTGCACTTCGCGCCCGTCGGCCAGCTTCACGCTGACGCCATCGGCGTCGCAGCGCGCGGCCATGGGACGAACCTCCTCCGTTTCAAACTCCGAAGAATGCATTCCAGGTTCCAATCCAGTCATCACGGTTCTCCGCCACAACGGCCAGAAGCTCCCTCAACTCCCGCTCATTGTATCCGCGATTGTAGCTGACCGACAAATGACGGAGCCAGACTTTCGCGGTGCTGCCTTCCTTCACAATATGGACATGGGGCGGTTCCGGACCATCAGAGGCATAGAAGCGAAACCGGTAGCCATGCCAGATCAGCAGCGTTGGCACCTACCCACTCAAGCCGCCAAACAGCGTCGGCATGTCGAGCGGGCGGAAGCCGTAATGGTTGAGCCAGCGCACATCCGCGTCGAAGAAGGCGCGCAGGTCCGGCATGCCGTATTTCAACATCGCGATGCGGTCGATGCCCATGCCCCAGGCAAAGCCCTGGTATTCGTCGGGATCGAGCCCGCCGGCCTTCAGCACGTTCGGGTGTACCATGCCGCAGCCGAGGATCTCCATCCAGTCAGTGCCCTCCCCGAACTTTACTTCGCTGCCAGATCGGTCGCACTGGATGTCGACTTCCATCGACGGCTCGGTGAAAGGGAAGAAGGATGGCCGGAAGCGCATCTTCACCTGCGGCACTTCGAAGAACGCCTTGCAGAATTCCTCCAGCACCCACTTCATGTTGGCGATGTTGGCCGTCTTGTCGATGACGAGGCCTTCCACCTGGTGGAACATCGGCGAATGCGTTGCGTCGCTGTCCTGGCGGTAGGTCTTGCCGGGGATGACGATGCGGATCGGCGGCTTCTGGGTCTCCATGGTGCGGATCTGCACGGGCGAAGTGTGCGTGCGCAGCACCTTCGCCTCCTCGCCTTCGGCGGCCTTCAGGAAGAACGTGTCGTGCATCTCGCGGGCCGGGTGACCCTCGGGGAAGTTCAGCGCCGTGAAATTGTAGTAGTCCGTCTCGATGTCCGGACCTTCGGCGATCGAAAAGCCCATGTCGGCGAAGATCGCGGTGATTTCGTCGATCACCTGGGTGATCGGGTGGATGCGGCCGATCTCGGTTGGGGATGGCCGCACCGGCAGCGTCACGTCGAGCGTTTCGCGCGAAAGCCGCGCCTCGATGGCCACCGCCTTCAGATGCTGCTTGCGCTCCGCAATGGCATCCGTCACGCGTGTCTTCAGCCCGTTGATCGCTGGGCCCATGGTCTGGCGCTCTTCAGCGCTCATGGCCCCGAGCGTCTTCAGCTTTTCGGAGATCGAGCCCTTCTTGCCGAGCGCCGCGACGCGCACGGCTTCGATCGCCTGTTCGTCATCTGCTTCGGCGATCCGGGCAAGGATCGTCTCTTCCAACTCAACGATGTCGCTCATCCTGGGTCCTGCATGTTGGCGGCCGCTCGGGCCGGCCTTCTTCGGCGGGTCTTAAATCAGAAAGCGCCCCGGCCTCCAAGGGCTTCGATGACGCCGTCGCGGCTGTCGGTGCCGAAAACACGGCCATGGCTCGCAGCAACCGATCGAGGTCGCCACCGCGGTGAACCTTCGCCATCGCTTCGCCAACCCGCTGCAGCGGCTTGAAGAAGGCGATGAGCCTGTCGAGCGCCGCGCAGGTGGCGGCGGGCGCCCTGGCGCGATAGGCGTCAAGCACGCTTTGCGGCGTTTCGGCATCGCGCGACAGGGCGACGACCCCGAACTGATAGAGAAAGGCATCGCGCGCCTGCGCTTCGGCAAGCGGCATCACTGCTTCCGGCTCCTCCTCGAAGTCCATGAAGCCCCAGTTCTGGCCGTCGTGGAACATATCCCGGGGATGTGGCCGTCCGTGGCAAAGCCCGAGGCGGTGCGCCTTGGCAAGCGCCTCGCCGCCACCTCTCAGCAGGCGGTGACTGTCGGCAGCAGTGGCCGCCCCGTCCACCAGCGAAAGCAGCGTCGGCGGGCCGTTGCGCAGCACCAGGATCGGCCCCTTGCGGTAGACAAGGCCGGCGGTGATGAAGCCTGCACGCTGGAAGGCCTCCATCTTGCGCAACTCGCGATCGACCTGGGCGTGTGGCTTCAGCAATCTGGAAGACCGCAGGAATGGCTTCGGCATCAGGGGTGTCGCCCAGCCATGCAGCCGTTTGCCGAGCGGCCGGCTTTCGGCATCGTAGCGCTTGACCCATACAGTGTCGCCATCGACCACGGCACGGCTGATGCGCTCGCCGCGCGAGGAAGCAAGCAGCGCCAGAAGGTCGCGCAGACCTTCCGGTGACATCTCATCCTCTGTGCGGGTGTTGCGCATCGTCCTGCATGCTCCAGAAACGAAAAAACCCGCGCCGGTCAGCCAGCGCGGGTTCCTTCAGGCGAATGGTATCGTGAAGGCGCTGGCTTAGCGGACAGCGCTTTCAAATGCGTTCGGCGTCGTGTCTTTCAGATACTCGAGCGCTTTCTTGGCTGCTGCAACCAGCGCGCCGAATGCTTCCGGCTCGTGGATGGCCATGTCGGACAGCACCTTGCGGTCGACTTCGATGCCGGACTTGGTCAGGCCATCGATGAAGCGGCCGTAGGTCAGGCCGTGCTCGCGAACGGCTGCGTTGATGCGCTGGACCCAGAGAGCGCGGAAATTGCGCTTCCGGTTCTTGCGATCGCGATATGCGTACTGCATCGAACGATCGACGGCAGCCTTTGCTGCGCGGATCGTGTTCTTGCGGCGGCCGTAAAAGCCTTTTGCCTTCTTCAGGACTTTCTTGTGCTTGGCGTGCGAAGTGACGCCTCTTTTCACGCGTGCCATGGTGTGATCTCCTTAAATCTCGGTCGGGGCGAAGGTCTCAGAGACCGTTCGGCAGGAACTTCTTGACGATCTTGGCGTCGGCGTCCGAAAGGACCATCGTGCCGCGTGCGTCGCGAATGAACTTGTTCGACCGCTTGATCATGCCATGGCGCTTGCCGGCAGCAGCTGCGAGAACCTTGCCGGAACCCGTGATCTTGAACCGCTTTTTGGCGGATGCCTTCGTCTTCATCTTGGGCATTTTGCTCTCCTTTGTGAGGCTTTCGACCGGCATTGCCGTTCGAGCCCCGTGATGCAGCGTTTCCCGCACTCTGGTTCGCCGAAGCAAACGAGGGTCATGTTCGCCATCGTGAAATGGCTGCCCAAGACCCCTGCGGAACGCTTGGTTGGTGATCTGTGCGAACCGGAGACGACCCGGCCTCACACTAGCATTCGGAACAGACACGGCATGCCCTGCCGGACTGTTCGGACGCGGCCATATACCGGGAGTGGGGCCGTTACGCAAGAGGTTGCAGCGCGATTGGCACACGCAGCGTTCGTCATTTTGCGGTGGTGAACCGGTGGTATTTCATCGTGCACGACCTATCTGAGGCAGGCAATCGCGGCATCCTCCCACTTGGCCGCTGAACAAGAATGAAGGACCAGACCCTATGGCAGACACGCTGTTCACACCGATCCAGCTCGGCGCCCTGAACGTCCCGAACCGCATCTTCATGGCTCCCCTGACCCGCAACCGCGCGAAGTCCGATGGCACGCCGAACGCCATGGCCGAGACCTATTACGGCCAGCGCGCTTCTGCCGGCCTCCTCATTTCCGAAGCGACCCAGATTTCGCCTTACGGCAAGGGCTACATCGATACACCCGGCATTTACACCGACGAGCATGTGGCCGCGTGGCGCGGCATCACCGACGCGGTTCACGCCAATGGCGGCCGCATCTTCTGCCAGCTCTGGCATGTGGGCCGCATCAGCCATTCCTCGCTCCTGCCGAACAATGATGCGCCGGTGTCCTCCACAGATGTCGCTGCCAATGCCAAGACCTTCACGGCGAACGGTTTCGAGGCGACGTCCAAGCCGCGCGCCCTGGCCCTCAGCGAAATCCCTCAGCTGATCGAGGATTATGCCCACGCCGCAAAGCTTGCGATCCAGGCCGGCTTCGACGGCGTGGAAGTGCATTCCGCCAATGGCTATCTGCTCGACCAGTTCCTGCAGGACGGCGTCAACAAGCGCGACGACGTCTATGGTGGTTCGATCGAGAACCGCACGCGGCTCACGCTCGAAGTGGTCGACCGGGTCGTGAAGGAAATCGGTGCCGATCGCACCGGCATCCGTCTGTCGCCCCGTGGCGATTCCAACGACATTTCCGACAGCGATCCGGAAGCCTTGTTCTCGGCGCTTTACAAGGCGCTGGATCAGCGCAAGCTCGCCTATCTGCACATTGTAGAGCGCTTCGGCCACGGCAGTGAAGGCGGCGAAGAGCTGATCAAGAAGCTGCGCCCGAACTGGACCGGCTTCTACATCGCCAATGGCGCCTATGATGCGGAAAGCTCCGCCAAGGTCGTCGCTGAAGGCTATGCCCATGCGGTCGCGATCGGCAAGCCATTCATCGCCAACCCGGACCTGCCGGAACGCTTCCGCACCGGCGCGCCCCTCAACGCGCAGGACACCGACACGTTCTACGGCGGTGGCGCCAAGGGCTACATCGATTATCCCTTCGCAACGCTCGAACGTGAAAAGGCTGCCTGACCACGCGGCACTGCCTATCGGTGACTGATAAAAGGGCGTCGCGAAAGCGGCGCCCTTTTTCTCGTCCGGGCTAGTAAAGCCGCAGCAGCACGGGCAGCACGCCGCTCGACTGCAGCCATTCGACGATCTCGAGCGCCGGCATCGCCACGAAGAAGACCATGCCGTCGATGAACGTCCGGTAGAGCCGGGCCGGCTGCACCACGAGGCTCTCTTCGTTGACGACTTTAAGTGTGCGCGGCACGAAGCGCGGCACGCGATTGAGATAGGCGCGATATGGCTCGCCGAAGGCAGGCAGCAGAAACCGCTCCTCGCGCAGGATCACGACGTGGAAGGCAAGGGCGCATCCGATCAGGAAAACAAACGCCACGATCAGGCTTCCCGTCTGCGCCCCGACGCCGAACGCTGCGATCGACGAAAACAGATAGAGCGGATTGCGGCTGATCGAGTAGGGGCCCGCCGTCACGATCGCATAGGCCTTGCTGCCGCCGATATAGAGCGTGCACCACATGCGGCCGAGAATGCCGGCTGCGATCGTGCCGATCCCGATTGCCTCTATGAACTCATGCCCTTCTTCGCCCCATGCGGAGCGCACGAAGAGCAGCGCGATCACCAATGCGGCGATGATGAGCGCCAGCACAAGCCGGCGCATACGCTGGAAGTTCTGAAGTTTACCCCGTTCCTGCGTGGTCTGGTCCATGAATTGTCCGTCAACAAGCCAAAGCGGATGTCTTAATCAGCCGGCTCCCGAAATGAAAAAACTCCCCGGGCCATCTGGCACGGGGAGCTTGAACGGAGCAACGGGCTATATTTAGCGCGGTGCGAGAACCATCATCATCTGTCGGCCTTCGAGCTTGGGCTCGGCCTCGACCTTGGCGATTTCGGCGGTCTGTTCCTTGACCTTCTGAAGAAGCCGCATGCCGAGTTCCTGGTGCGCCATTTCACGACCACGGAAACGCAGCGTCACCTTCACCTTGTCACCTTCTTCGAAGAAGCGGTTCATGGCGCGCATCTTCACGTCATAATCATGCGTGTCGATGTTCGGGCGCATCTTGATTTCTTTGACCTCGACGGTCTTCTGCTTCTTGCGCGCCTCGGCGGCTTTTTTCTGCTTTTCGTATTTGAGCTTGCCGAGGTCCTGCACCTTGCAGACGGGAGGCTCGGCATTGGGTGAGATTTCGACGAGGTCGAGGCCGGCTTCCGCCGCGATCTCCAGCGCCTCGTTGATGGGCACTATTCCGCGGTTATTGCCTTCGGCATCGATCAACTGAACTTGGCTTGCCCGGATTTCCTCATTGGCCCGCGGTCCATCCTTGGTTGGCGGCGGCGCTCTGAACGGTCTGCGAATGGTCGTGTTCTCCTCGAACTGTTGAACCTGTGGCTGAATGTACTGCGAAGACGAAATCGCCGGAATTGCCCGCAATGTCGTTATCGCTTGCTTTGAGTCAATAGCACGCCCAGTCAGAAATAGCATCCACGCGCGGTGATTCTGCCGTCAATTGCCCCGAAAATGCCACCAGCAAGGAAATCGACATGCAGGAGCATACATCCAAGGGACTGGAACTCGTCGTCGGAGAGGGTGATGAGGCACGCACCATCGCGGTCGCCTTTCGGCCGGGGCTCGGCGGCCACAATCGTCCCGGCCTCGTCTGGCTCGGCGGCTACCGGTCCGACATGAGCGGCACCAAGGCGCTCGAACTCGACGCCTATGCGGCGCGCGAGGGGCTGGAATGCCTGCGCTTCGACTATTCCGGACATGGTGCATCCGGGGGTGCGTTCGAAGACGGCACGATTTCACGCTGGCTGGAGGAGGCGCTCGCCGTCTTCGACAGGCACACGACCGGACCTCAGATACTGGTCGGCTCGTCCATGGGCGGCTGGATTGCACTTCTTATGGCAAAGGCCCTGAAGCAGCGCGGTGATGCCGGCCGTCTGGCAGGCATGCTGCTTCTCGCACCGGCGCCGGATTTCACCGCCGAACTCATCGAGCCAGGCCTCACCGATGCCCAACGCGCTGATCTTTCCGAAAAAGGTCGTTTCGAGGAACCGACACCCTACGGGCCCGACCCGAATATCTACACCCGTGCGCTGATCGAGGATGGCCGTGCAAACAGCGTTCTGAATGGTGTCATCGACACCGGATGTCCTGTCACGATCATTCAGGGAATGCAGGATCCGGACGTGCCCTATACTCACGCTTTGCGGCTGATGGAGCACCTCCCGGCTGACGATGTCGTCCTCACATTGGTACGCGATGGTGATCATCGCCTGTCGCGCCCGGCCGATATCGGCCGCATGCTGAAGGCGCTCAACGATCTCATCGCCGGCGGCCATTGAGAGGCGATCACGAAACCGCGTGCTGACGAACTGTAGCGCTGAAGACACAACCAGGCTTGGCCGGTAACCATAACTGCAATCGCGGGGGTTGGCCCGATTGACTTTGCATCATCACCAATTTTAACTGTTTGTTAACGATGATGCTGAGGCGGGGCGACCAACGGTGCTGACGATTGCGAGAATTGGAGCAGCCATTGCCATGGCGGGCTTCGTTTCCCTGGCCATGCCGTCGGCAAACGCCGAGGCCGAGCCGTCCCGGTCGATGATCACCGGCCCTTTGACGTCACAGCCTATCGGTCATTACGATTTCTGTCGCCGGCATTATTCGGAATGCGCCGTTCGCACCACGGCAAGCCGCGCACCGGACATCACTGACTACGGCTGGGAAGTCGTGCAGGAGGTGAACCTTGCGGTAAACAGCACGATCGTGCCGCGCACCGACATGGAAATGCACGGCATCGAAGAGCACTGGTCCTATCCCGATCTCGAAGGCGATTGCGAAGACTACGTGCTTCTGAAGCGCCTGATGCTGATGGAGCGCGGCTTCTCCGCTTCGGACCTTCTCATCACCGTCGTTCGCAAGGCCGATGGCGAGGGTCACGCCGTTCTCACGCTGCGGACGTCAAACGGCGACTACGTTCTGGACAACTTGTCCGACGAGGTGCAGCTCTGGAGCGAAACATCTTACGTCTTCCTCAAGCGCCAGGCATCCTTCCACACCGGTCGTTGGGTTTCGATTGAGAACTCCACAGACGTTCTGGTCGGTGCGCTTCAGTAGTCGAAGCGTCGCGGGCTTGCCGGGGGCTGAGCTCGTGCCCCCGCCAGCACCTCAGCGGATGGCCCCAACACTATCTGCTTGATTTCGAAAGCGTTTACGAAACGTTGACGCCTGGGCGACTAGAATGTACGCCGTGTTTCCACCAGCGACAATTTGTCTTCGAAGCTGTTGTGGATCGGTGGAACCAAACCAATCGGCTGGTGTTTGTCGAGTATTAATCCCAAGGCGGCACGACCAAAATGAGTAATGTTCGTGGGCTGCGTCTCGAAGACGTGGTTCTTCACCAGATCCAGACGAGCCCAAACCGGCGCCTTCTCGCCGGCATGGACCCGTTCCGCGTCCCGGAGGGAACTCCTGACGCAATGGTGGACCTGCTCCGCAAGATGGATGCTGCCGAAATGGCGAATGTCCAGCGGGGCTCGAACCGCGATCGTCATTCTGGCTACTGAACAGCCGAAACTTCAAGAAAGCAGTGTTGCTGCCTTCCGCACACGCGCAATATCGTATTCGCTGGTGAGCGTGTTTGACGCACGATCCATCGACACGCGCGAAATCTGCCGCGCCGCGTTTCCAAACAGCGGCTCATCCATCGCAGCGAGCGCTGCCAGGGACTTCTGCAACTTGACCTGAACTTCGAACTTGTCCGCGCCATCGCGCGCGATCGGGGTGAACAGGTGGTCGAGAAATTCCAGGATCGGCAACCGGGTCATCCGAAGGTTGGAATATTCGGGCGCATCTTCAGCTTCGTCGATCTTGTCGGAGCATAGTGCGATCAGCCGCACGCCTCGTCCTAAGACGTCGATCGCAGTGCCGGGGTCGTTGATGCCCGGCGAAAGGGCGCGGGACGCAATTTCCGAGAGCACCGCCAGGCCGAACAGCGGGTCTTCATCGAAGGTTCGTTCGCGACCGATGGTAAAGGTGGACCGGACCTCGTCTGCATCGACGCTTCCCGACACCACGGCCACCAGCGGCTCTGATTTGTGAACGAACACCCCGGGACGCGACAGCACCGTCACGATCGCTCCGGCTTCGCCCACGATCGTGTCCAGCTGCTGCATGTCGATATGGGCGACATAGCCGATGTCATTGGCCAGAATGCGCGTTGCGCTTTGCGGCACGGCGTCATCGGCGATTTCCACAGCGCCCATGGTCGGCGCCCTGTGATAGGCCTGCAACGCATCCCGCGCTGCCAACTCCACCGTTCTTGTGGTTTCGTTCACCCGCCCAAGGCGCGTCAGATGGTCGATCCAGCGCAGCAACGCGGCAATGACAATGATGATGACCAAAATCGTCACGGCGAACAGAACGACCCGCCCACCGCTGCCATAGGCCTCCATCGACAAAACGATGATGCCGACCAGGCTGTAGAGAAACGTGCCGATAAAGGTCGCGAGCACCGAATGCGTGGTCGTGTCCGCCATCAACAGGCGGGTTGCGCGCGGCGTCACGTCCTGCGTGGATGCGGTGAAGGCGGTCACCATCGTCGTCAGCGAGAACGTGGTAATCGTCAGCATGCTCGTTGCGAGAATGTTGAGGATCGTATCGATCGCGCCTGCGCCCACGGCATCCTCGAAGCCGTCGGGAATCAGCGGATCGAGAACGACCGCCGCGAAGGCCGTGATCAGGCCCAGAATTGAGTAGAGAACCGCCCGCACCCAGAGCCGCTCGAACAGGCGTCTCAGCTTCCATTGCCATTTCCGCATTGCGTCCGCCGTCGATTGTCGGCCGGCACGCCGGATCCGATCATGGAAGTGTTCCGAATGTCGCCATCATCTGCACCGCCAAGTTTGCATCTGCAAGTCTTGTGAGTGGAGAGACGAGGGCCGCGGAAAGCTGCTAGAGGCGGGATTTCAGCCAGTCATTGGCGCTCGATTTGAGGTGACGGCTGGCCCAATGGCTGCCGGCGCGCATCTGCGCGATGAAGATGGCATCCACGTCGTCCATGAAGGTGTGGACCCAGTCGCGCAGTTCGGTCGCATCCTTCTCCACATCGAGCGCCCAGAGCCCATCGATCAGTTTCACGCCGCCTTCGCGATCCATCGCCTCCTGCAACCGATCATAGGGCCGTTCGGTGCGTCCCTCGTAGCCGATGAGATAGATCGCCATCGTCGTCCTCCACTATGCATCGCAGGACGATGAGCATAACCCGAAGCCGGGTTGCCAGAAAGCATGTCGGCACCCACGGAGATCGATAGGAAACGTTAGGCAGCTGTGCGACATTCTCGCCGTGCGACAGTATCGACACTGGCGCCCTCGGCCCCATCGCTTAGTTTTGAGGCTGCGGTGAGGAGAGAAAGAAAAAACGAGAGAAGACAATGGACGCATTAATCCTGTCGCGCATGCAATTTGCTGCGAACATCTCCTTCCATATCCTCTTTCCCACCATCACGATCGCGCTTGGCTGGGTGCTGCTGTTCTTCAAGTGGCGCTATGAGCGGACCGGCAATGACGCCTGGATGAAAGCCTATTTCTTCTGGGTGAAGGTCTTCGCGCTGTCCTTCGCGCTTGGCGTCGTGTCCGGCATTACGATGAGCTTCCAGTTCGGCACGAACTGGCCCGGTTTCATGGAAACCGTCGGCAATGTCGCCGGTCCGCTGCTCGCTTACGAAGTGCTGACGGCGTTTTTCCTTGAGGCCGTATTCCTCGGCATCATGCTCTTTGGTTTTTCTCGCGTGTCGAGCCGTATCCACACGCTGGCGACTTTCCTCGTGGCCTTCGGCACCACCATGTCGGCCTTCTGGATCATCGCGCTGAACTCGTGGATGCACACGCCGCAGGGCTTTGAGATGCGTGACGGCGTGGCGCATGCTACCGACTGGTTCGCCATCATCTTCAATCCGTCCATGCCGTACCGTTTCGTGCACATGCTGCTCGCCTCGGGCCTGACCGTCGCCTTCCTCATGGCCGGGCTTTCGGCGCTGCGCTGGATCTACGGCGATCGCTCCGAGCCCATGTACAAGGCGCTGCGCACCGGCGTTTACCTCGGCGCGATCCTGATCCCGGTGCAGATCTTCGCCGGTGACATGCACGGCCTGAACACGCTGGAACACCAGCCGCAGAAAGTCGCGGCCATGGAAGCGAACTGGGAAACGCGGGGCAATGTGCCGCTCGTCCTCTTCGCTCTGCCGGACGAGGAGGCGCGCGAAAACCGCTTCGAGATTGGCATCCCGAGCGGCGCGTCGCTCATCCTCAAGCACCATGCTGATGGCGTCGTGCCGGGCCTCAACGACTTCGTCGCCGAAGACGGTACGGTTGAGCACCCGCCTGTGCTGCCGCTCTTCATCTCGTTCCGCGTCATGGTTGGCGTCGGCATGCTGATGCTGGTCGTGTCCTGGGCGGCGGCCTGGATGCTGTGGCGTCGCGACGACATCAACAAGCCGATGGCTTTCGTGCTCGCCGGCATGGCCTTCTCGGGCTGGATCGCAACGCTTGCCGGTTGGTACACGACCGAGATCGGACGTCAGCCCTGGCTGGTTTCGGGCGTGGTCACAACCGCCGAAGCCGTTGCCCCCGTGCCGGGCGCCCATGTGGCCCTCACATTCGCAACCTATCTCGCGCTCTATGCGGTGCTGATCGTCGTCTACCTGACCGTGCTCTACAAGCTCGCGATCCGCGCCCATTACGGCAACATCGAAAAAGACCCGGATCCGCGCGGCGACAGTGTCTCCATGGGCAAGGCGACAGGCGAAGCCCTGCAGCCGGCGGAATAGGAGCGGACCTGATGTTCGGCTACGAACCTGACGTCATCCTGCCCCTGATCTTTGCGGGCCTGATGGGAATTTCGATCCTCGTCTACGTCATCCTGGACGGGTTCGATCTCGGCATCGGCATCCTCTCGGTCTTCGGCACCGACGACGAGAAGGACACGATGATCGCCTCGATCGGCCCGTTCTGGGATGCGAACGAAACCTGGCTCGTCCTGTCGATCGGCCTTCTCCTGGTGGCTTTTCCGATCGCGCACGGCATCATCCTGACGGCGCTCTACCTGCCCGTTTTCGTGCTGCTCGTCGGTCTTGTCCTTCGCGGCATTGCCTTCGACTTCCGCTCCAAGGTCAGCGCGCAGTCGAAGTGGATGTGGAACCTCCTGTTCTTCATCGGCTCCGTCATGTCGTCGCTGTCGCAGGGCTACATGCTCGGCATCTACGTGCTGGGGCTCGATCTCAGCTGGGCATCGGCAGGCTTTGCAGCGCTTGTCGGCCTCTGCCTCGCGGCCTCTTACGGCGCTGTCGGCGCAGCCTGGCTGATCTACAAGACGGAAGGCCAGCTGCAGGAAAAGGCCGTCATCTGGATGCGCATGTGCCTGCTCTTGACGGCGGCGGGTATGGCGATGATCTCCATCGCGACGCCATTCGCCTCGGCCCGCATCTTTGACAAATGGTTCACGACGCCGGAAATCTACCTGCTGGCTCCGCTGCCGCTTCTGACGGGCGCCGTCTTCGCCGGCCTCTGGTTCCTGACAGCAAAGCTGCCCCGGCCGGACGATTCCTATGCGCTGGTGCCCTTTCTGGCGATGGCGACGATCTTCACGCTCGGCTTCGCCGGGCTCGCCTACTCGTTCTATCCCTATATCGTGCCGGATCAGCTGACGATCTACGAAGCGGCAAGCGCTCCGGAAAGCCTGATGATCATCCTTGTCGGCACGGCCATCGTGCTTCCGACCATCGGCGGCTACACGATCCTCGCCTACCGTATCTTCCGGGGGAAGGCGACGGAGTTGAAATACGACTGACCCAGCAAGTCAGCCGAAAACGTCGCACCTCGCCGGGGATCATTCGGCGAGGTGGGAAAGCGGCAGCGGCTCCGGCCCCTTGATGTTGCGCAGCACAAGGTTGGTGCGCACGTCCCGCACCCCCTCGATGCGCATCAGGTCCTCGGCGATGAAGCGGTTGAGTGCTTCCACGTCCGGCAGTACCGCGTGCAGCATGAAGTCATGGTCCCCCGTCAGCGCCCAGCAGGCAATCACCGGCTCCATCGCCTCGACCTTGGTGACGAACCTGTCCGGTGACTGATCACTGTGGCTGATAAGCCGAACCAGCACGAACACTTCCACCGAAAGCCCGATCTTGCGGCGATCGAGCCGGGCGCCAAAGCCCTCGATCACCCCGCTTTCCATCATGGCCTCCAGCCTGCGTGCGCAGGGCGTGGCGGAAAGCCCGACCGCGGCCGCCAACTCGGTGGTCGGCATGCGGCCCGACCTCTGAAGGCGATCGAGCATTCTGACCTCGAACCAGTCGAGGTGGATCTCCCCCGCTTTCGGTGATTTTTTGGGCTCTTTCACTCAAGCCTCCTCCTTCGCTGGTCCAGTCAGCCGGAAAACACTCCAGCAGCGGCGCTAGAATGACAAGGTGTAAGCTTGGAGGAGCGCCATCATGTCGATCAATGTCGAAACCTACGCTGCCGAATGCGCCACAGCCGGCATGCGCGGCGACTATGCCCGCTGCCGGGACGATTTCACTGTTACCCAGAACCTCGACGCCTATGATGACGAAGACCGCGCCGTCTGGAAGACGCTCGCCGATCGGCAGCGCGCCTTGACTCAGGAGCTTGCCCACCACTCCTATCTCGCCGGCCTTGAAGCGCTCGGGATCCTCGACGACATCCCGGACTTCGCCGAAGTCAGCCGCAGGCTATCCGCTGCCACCGGGTGGACGCTGGTCGCGGTGCCGGGGCTCATCCCGGCTGAGCCCTTCTTCAGGCATCTGTCCGAGCGCCGGTTTCCCGTCACGGACTGGCTCCGCAGCCGCGACGAATTGGATTACATCGTCGAGCCCGACATGTTTCACGACTTTTTCGGTCATGTGCCGATCCTGATGCAGCCGGAATTTGCCGATTTCATGCAGATGTATGGTGAAACGGCGCTGTCAGTGATGGCTGCCGGCGGCGACGAGATGATCACGCGGCTCTATTGGTACACGGCCGAGTACGGCCTGATCCAGGAAGAGGGTGGGCCGCTGAAGGCCTTCGGAGCCGGGTTGATGTCCTCGGCAACCGAGTTGCGCTTCGCGCTCGAGAGCCCGGACGCGAACCACGTTCCGATGGATATCGAAACCATCATGCGCACGGGCTACGAGATCGACAGCTTCCAGCGGGTCTATTTCGTGCTGCCGTCTTTCGAGGCGCTGCGCCAGGCCATGCGCGACGCCGACATCGCGGGGATCATCGCCAGATACGTTGGCGAAAAGGCCATCGATCCGTCGACGCTGCGTCGGTAGGTTTGAACCGGCTGAAAACGCCTCGTCACTCGGGCAGGGCGGCGAGGAAGGCCCGCACCACGCGGGCCGAATTGTCGGACGCGATCTGCATGAAGGTCGCCATCTCGTTCTCGCTCGGACCGCCACCGGCGAGGTCCGATACCGATCGAAACGCGATGAAGGGAACGTCGTTGGCGTAGGCCACATGCGCGACGGCCGCACTCTCCATATCGAGCACATTGGCGCCGAAGGTCTCGAACACATAGTCGCGGAAGGCGCCGTTATCGACAAATGCCTGGCCCGAGACGCCGCTGCCGCCCACGCGAATGGTCGGCTGCTCGCTGAGGCAGGTGTCGTCGCTGGTGCACAGTTGCAGCGTGACGGCGTTTGTGAGCTGACGCGCGGTTTCGAACAGCGCGCCATCGACCTGAAACCAGAAGTGCTCTTCCATCTCGCCACCCGCGCGCGCGACATCCACCTCGCGTGGAAAGATCATCCCGTAATTGGGAAACGGCGTCTCGATGAAGCTTGGCGGTGTGAAGCCCTCATCGGTTTCGCGCGCGAACACCGCTTCCAAATATTGCGCCCAGCGTTCCGGCACGACGACGTCGCCGATCGATTGCTGCGGATCGACACCGCCTGCGATGCCGGAAAAGACGATCTCCCTCAGGTTGAAATGATCGATCGCGATCTGTGCCGTCATCGCCGCATTGACCATACTGACGCCGCTCAGAAACAGAACGACGCGGCGCCCTTCAATGCGCCCCGTGACGAATTCGACGCCTGCGATCTCATATTCTTCGCGCTCGATCAGCGCCTCCTGCAGCGCCAGCCACTCCGGCTCGAAGGCTGAGACGACGGCCGTGCGCGGCGCTTCGTCGAGGGGCCGGGCGTCCTGTGCGAGAGCGGCGGTCGATGGCAGCGCAGCAAGGGCCATAAGAGGAGATGTGAGGATCAGGGCAGTGCGCAGGACAGACTTCACTATGGGACGCTCCGAAATAAGAGTGTGCGGCAAGTTTGGGCGGATGATCCCAACCAAGCCCTAACGCCGCAGCAGCGCAAGTCGATCCTCAACGATCTTCCCTTCTGATTGCCATCGGCAACGACCAGGTCGCTGCTCCCAGCGCAACGGAACCTTCGACCCCGCGCAGTGCAGGCTTCGACAGTGTCGAGCGCAACTCTTGCCCCTCCCTCGCCGGCGTTCTGCTCCAGCCATTGGCTGCTGGCATGCCATTTGGAAATCGGCCGCCTGGTCGTGCACCGAGCTTCGGATAAGCGACCGATCGCCCGTCAGAGGCTCAAGCAGCCATGCTCGTCCGCTCCGCCATCACCCGGTAGGAAATTGCCTCGGCCAGGTGAATGCGGCCGACTGCCGGCTTGCCATCGAGATCGGCCAGCGTGCGCGCGACCTTCAAGATCCGGTGGTAGGCGCGTGCCGAAAAGGCCATGCGTTCGGCCGCCTCCGACAGAAGCGCGCGCCCCGCGCTGTCGATCGCCGCGACGGTTTCCACCAGTGCTGTCGGACATTGTGCGTTGGCAGTCACGCCGGTAACGCCAAGTTCGCCGTAGCGATGGCGCTGCAGGTCACGCGCCCGTGCCACCCGCTCCGCAACGGTCGCGCTCGTCTCCGCGACGGTCGGGCGGATGAGATCGGCGGCTGATACGGCGGGCACGTCGATGCGAATATCGATCCTGTCCATCAGCGGGCCGGAAATACGTGCCTGATAGTCGCCCGCGCAACGCGGACCGCGCGCGCAAACGTGGCCAGGTTCACCGGCCATGCCGCAGCGACACGGGTTCATCGCCGCCACGAGCTGAATGCGGGCCGGATAGCTGATCCGGTGGTTCGCCCGGGCGATCACGCACTGGCCTGTTTCCAATGGCTGGCGCAGACTGTCGAGCACCTGCGGCGTGAATTCCGGAAACTCGTCGAGAAACAGCACGCCATGATGGGCAAGCGACATCTCGCCCGGCCGCGCCTTGAACCCGCCGCCGACCATCGCCGCCATGGAGGCCGAGTGATGCGGTGCGCGAAACGGCCGACGATCCGAAAGCTTGCCACCGGCAAGCTTCCCGGCGATCGAATGCACCATGGACACTTCCAGCAGTTCCGCAGGCGGCAGCGGCGGCAGGATCGAGGGCAGACGTTCCGCCAGCATCGACTTGCCGGACCCGGGAGGCCCGACCATCAAGAGGTTGTGCCCGCCCGCAGCGGCCACTTCCAGCGCGCGTTTTGCCGTTTCCTGGCCCTTGATGTCGGATAGATCCGGCAGTCCGATTGCCGGCTGATGCAACGCAGGTTCCGGCCGAGACAGCACCTGGCTGCCGCGAAAATGATTGGCGAGCGCGATCAGGCTGCGCGGCGCAAGGATGTCGATGTAGGCACCCGCCCAGGCCGCTTCGGGGCCGCTTTCGGCCGGGCAGATCAGGCCCTTGCCGAGCGCGTTCGCGCCGATCGCCGCCGGCAGCACACCCGCGACAGGCGCAATCGTGCCATCGAGCGAAAGCTCGCCAAGAACGACGTAGTCATCCAGCGCATCGGCAGGGATGGCACCCAGCGCCGCCATCAGCGCCAGCGCGATCGGCAGATCGAAATGGCTGCCCTCCTTGGGCAGATCGGCGGGTGCGAGATTGAGCGTGATCTTCTTGGCGGGCAGGGCCAGACCGGACGCATGCAGCGCCGCCTGGACGCGTTCGCGGCTTTCCGCAACCGCCTTGTCGGGCAGCCCGACGATATGCATGCCGATCTTGCCCGGCGCCAGCATCGCCTGCACGTCGACGGGAACCGCCTCGATACCTTGGAACGACACCGTCCTGACGCGACTGACCATCCTGCACCGCCTCTCCAAACGATCCGATAGGGTCTATCGCATCGGCTCCAACAACTTCATGTTTTATTCGCCGCCCATGCAACTTGACATAGCAGAAAGAATAAAACAAGAACGTTTTCGGAACGATTGCAACTCATCGCACGTCACAGCTGGTCGGCGCGGTTGCAGTGGCGGAACAAACGGTGGTGGTCAGCGGCGCTTTTCGATCGCATCCCACATCAGGGCAGCGATGTCGGCACCGCCGAATTTGCGCACTTCGCGGATGCCGGTCGGCGAGGTGACGTTGATCTCGGTCATGACGTCGCCGATCACGTCGATGCCGACGAGAATGAAGCCGCGTTCGCGCAAGGCCGGCCCGATGCGTGCGCAGATTTCGCGTTCGCGATCGGTCAGCTCGGTCTTCACCGCCTTGCCGCCCACATGCATGTTGGAGCGGCTGTCGTGCTCCGCCGGCACGCGGTTGATGGCGCCGACCGGTTCGCCGTCGATGAGGATGATGCGCTTGTCGCCCTCACGCACCTTCGGCAGGTAGCGCTGCGCGATGATCGGCTCGCGGAACATCTGGGTGAACATTTCCAGGAGCGACGAGAGGTTGCGATCGCCCTCGGCCAGGTGAAAGACGCCAGCGCCGCCATTGCCGTAGAGCGGCTTCAGGATGATGTCGCCCATCTCTTCGCGAAACGCGCGAATTTCCGCCCAGTCGCGGGTGATCAGCGTTTCGGGCATCAGGTCCGGAAACTCCGTCACGAAAATCTTCTCGGGCGAATTGCGCACCCAGGCCGGATCGTTGACGACGAGCGTCTGCGGATGGATGCGCTCCAGAAGGTGCGTCGAGGTGATATAGGCCATGTCGAACGGCGGATCCTGGCGCAAGAGCACCACGTCCATGGTCGAAAGGTCGGTGCGCACGGGCTCGCCCAGCGTGTAATGCGCGCCCTTCTCGTCCTTCACCGTCATCGGTTCGATGCGGGCAAACACCTTGCCGTCGCGCAGCGTCAAGAGGTCGGGCGTGTAATGATAAAGCTCGTGGCCGCGCGCTTGCGCCTCGAGACACATGGCGAAGGTGGAGTCGCCTTCGATGTTGATCGACTGCACATGGTCCATCTGGACCGCCACTTTCAACAACTTCGCCATTCTCGATTGTCCCTGCTTTGCGTTGTCGTTCAGATAGTGCGCGGGTGCCCTCAAGCGCAACTGTCCAGTGGTGTTGATCTCAAAACGCGTCGGCGAAGTGCCGGGGCCAGCGCCACGGCGTGATCGCAACGATGTCGTAGCGATAGGAGACGCGGGAGAGATCGACGCCGCGCTTCATCTGTGCCGCGATCCAAAGGTCGCTCGCACTGCGGATCCGCGTCGCCGTCATATGGGAGACCGCGTCGATTGCCGCGCGTTCGTCACTCCGTGCCTTCACTTCGACGAAGGCGATGATGGCGCCGCGTTTCACGATCAGGTCGATCTCGCCGAGCCGCGTCCTGTGGCGCCGCGCGAGGATCCTGTAGCCGCGAAGCTGCAGCGAGAACGCGGCGAGCGCTTCCGCCAGATGACCGCGCCGCTCGGCTTCCTGCCGCGACATCGGCTGCTCCCGCCGCTCACGCGGAGCACGCATCGGCCGTCAGCCCTTCTTCATCTCGAGCAACCGCGCGTAAAGGTCCTTGCGCGGCAGGCCTGTCAGTTTCGCCGCTTCCGTCGCGGCTTTCGCCGGCGGCATCGTGCGCACCAGATCGTCCAGCAGCGCCTGCGGATCGATGTCGCTGGCCTCCTCCTCAAAAGGTGCGATCAGAAACACGATCTCGCCTTTAACATTGCCTGAGGAAGCATAGTGCTGAGCCAGTTCGTCAAGCGTGCCCCGCCGCGTCTCCTCGAACGTCTTGGTCAGCTCGCGACAAACGGCGGCCGGACGATTTTCGCCCAGAACCTCGGCCGCATCGACGAGAGCATCTGCGATCCGGTGGGGTGATTCAAAGAAGATCAGCGTGGCGGGCATGCGCTGCAGCGCCCCCAACCGGTCGCGGCGCGCTTTCGATTTCTGCGGCAGGAAGCCGGCAAAGAGAAAGCTGTCGCTCGGCATGCCGGAAGCGGTCAGCGCCGCAAGCGGTGCCGAAGCGCCAGGTATCGGCACCACGCGGTGGCCCGCGGCAAGTGCGCTCTCCACCAGCCTGAAGCCCGGGTCTGAAACGAGCGGCGTTCCGGCATCGGAAACCAGCGCCACGCTTTGCCCGGCATCGAGCGCCGCCATCAGTCGCTCGCCGGCGGCTTGCGCATTGTGCTCGTGATAGGCAAAGGGCCGGCGGCGAATGCCGTAGCGCTCCAGCAAAACGCGGGTTACGCGCGTGTCCTCGCAGGCGAGCAGATCCGCCGCCGCCAGCGTCTCCAGAGCGCGAAGGGTGATGTCGCCGAGATTGCCGATCGGCGTGGAAACGAGATAGAGCGCCGGCTCCACCGGCCGCGCCTTGATCTCTGTCGTGCCGATGGTGAAGGCCGGCGCGGGCCTGCCGTCGCGGGTAGCGGCTTCGCCGTCCGTAGGGTCGGTGTCTGCGGGGCCGCTCTCGTCTGGTCGCACCATGTCTCATCCTTCGCCTGCAGACCCGCAGGCCGTCGACAATGGTTCTGCGTCATCGCAAGGCCGGCGCGCAAGCCCAAAGGCATTTGCGACCCGGCGCGGCGCACTCAGTCGCCGGCGCGAATGCGGCTTTCGGCGGTCTTCCAGGACAATTCGGTGGTCCGCGCGATCAGCGCTTCCACAAGCGCGAACATGGCGGTGTTCGCGTCCCAGATGCGGTCGATCGAGACCCGGCACGGCAGCACGATCTTGGAGAAGCGCGAAATCGGCGAAATCCATTCATCCGTCACAAGAATGGTGAAGGCGCGCGCTGCCTTCAGCTGGCGCGCCGTTTCCAGCAAATCGTCGTCATAGCGGCGCATGTCGAACAGCACGACGACATCACCCGCCTTGATGTCCAGCAACTGGTCGGCCCGGTTGGCGATCCGCCCGTCAAGCCTGCGCACGCCGGGCCGCGCGCGCCTGAGATGCGCTTCCATGTACATGGCGAGCGCGTCGGTGAAGCGGCCGCCGGCGAGATGGCATGCATGGCGGCTGTCGGCGAGCTTGCGGGATGCGGCCTCGAATTCGGATGCGGGGATGCGCTCGGCCGTCGCCCGCATGATCTCCGCGGTCTGCTCGAAGAACCGGTCGAGAAACCGCTCGCTCTCCTGGCGCGGCACCTCGAAACTGCGCTGCAGCGGTGATTTCGTGCGCTCGTCCAGTTCGGTGCGCAGCGCGCGCTGAAAATCCGGATAGGAGCGAAAGCCCAGCCGGGAAATGAAGCGCAACACCGTTGCGGCACTTGCACCTGCCGCCGTGCCAAACTCTGCAACCGGCGCCAGCCCGATCGTCGGATAATTCGCCAGCAGCGTCCGCGCTGCGCGCTTCTCGGCGGATGTCAGTGCGTCCATCGTGGCATGAACGGTGGTCTCGACCGTCGCCGGAATGCTCACCGCCATTCTGAAATTCTCGTTTCAGTGTTGACACATATTCGGTTTCCCGAATTACTGTACCAGTAAAGGGGGTGTTGGGGCATGTCCACCGAGAAAGCCGTCGACGTCGTGAATGCCGAAGGGTCTTCGCCCTTCGTACTCGTCTGCGACCATGCCTCGAACCGGCTGCCGGCACGCTACGGAACGCTCGGCCTCACACCTGAAGAACTGAAGAGCCACATCGCCTGGGATCCGGGCGCGCAGGCGGTCAGCCTCGCTATGGTCGAAGCGCTCGATGCGCCGCTCGTCCAGTCGACCGTGTCGCGTCTCATCATCGACTGCAACCGCGATCTCGATGCGCCGGATCTGATCTGGACGTTGTCGGAACGCACCCGCATCGCCGCCAATGAGAACCTCGATCCGCAGGAGCGCCAGTTCCGCATCGATGCCTATCACCGGCCCTTCCACGAGGCGATCGACGCGGTGATCGCGAAGCGTTTGGCGAGAGGACAGGAAACCGTTCTGGTCTGCATGCACTCCTTCACGCCGGTCTATCACGGCGTGCCGCGCCCCTGGCCGATCGGGCTGATCCACGGCGTCGATACCCGGTTCACCCGCGCCGTCGCCGATGCTCTGGCGGCAGACGACCCCACGCTGAATGTCGGGTGGAACGAGCCCTATGCGGCGCTGAACGGCGTCACGCTGACGCTCGAAAAACACGGCGATGCGAAGGGTCTTGCTGCCGTCATGGTCGAAATCCGAAATGACGAGATCGCCGATCCCGCGGGCGTTGCCGATTGGGCCGGTCGGCTCGGACGCGCGTTGCACGCCGCCCATGCAAGCGGCGCTGCCGATCGCGCAGAGCCAGCTGCGCAATCCTCGCGTCAAAGGGAGGCGTGACCGGGATGCCGAAGCCGATCCGCGCCTTTGTCCGGGTGGTCGATGCCATCAACAGGGTCGTCGGCCGCTTCGCCATGTACCTGCTCTTCGTGCTGGCCGCGATCCTGCTCTATTCCACGCTCTCGCGCGTCATCATCGGCACGCCGGTCAACTGGTCGCTGGAGATGAGCCAGTTCGTCCTCTCGGCCTATTATCTGCTCGGCGGCGCCTACACGATGCAGAATGACGGCCATGTCCGCATGGACCTCTTCTACAGCAAGCTGACGCCGCAGAAGCGGGCCGTCACCGATGCCTTCACGATCCTGTTCGTGCTCTTCTATCTGGGCGTCCTTCTCATGGGCGGCCTGTCGAGCACGGCCTATTCCATCGAATACGGGCAGAAGAACTACACGTCCTGGGCGCCACCCCTGTGGCCGATCAAGGTGATCATGACGCTCGGCATCTTCCTCATGCTCCTTCAGGCGATCTCGTCCTTCTTCAAGGATGTCGCCATGGCGCGCGGAAAGCCGATCGCATGAGCTCGGAACTGATCACGCTCTTCATGTTCTCCACCATGATGGTGCTGCTCCTGACCGGGCAGCGCGTCTTCGGCGTCATCGGCTTCGTCGGCGCGGCTGCAGCACTCTGGCTATGGGGGCAGGGCTCGTCGGAGCTGCCGTTCAACGCGGCGTTTCAGGTGTTGAACTGGTATCCGCTGATCACCGTGCCGCTCTTCGTCTTCATGGGCTTCGTGTTTTCCGAATCCGGCATCGCCAGCAATCTCTACCGCATGTTCCACGTCTGGTTCGGCGGCATGCGCGGTGGTCTGGCGCTCGGCACCATCGGGCTCATGGTGCTGATTTCCTGCATGAACGGCCTGTCCGTCGCCGGCATGGCGATCGGAGCGACGGTTGCCCTGCCGGAGCTTCTGCGCCGGGGCTACAACAAGGTCATGGTCACCGGCGTCGTCCAGGCCGGCAGCTCGCTTGGCATCCTCATCCCGCCCTCGGTCGTGCTCGTGCTCTACGCCATGATCGCGCGCCAGCCCGTGCTGCAGCTCTGGCTCGCCGGCATCCTGCCCGGGCTTTTGATGGCGACGCTCTTCTGCATCTACATCTATGTCCGCTGCCGGCTTCAGCCGGAGCTTGCGCCGGCCATGCCCGCGGAAGAGCGCTCGGCCATCACGAAATCGGAGAAGATGCGCCTACTCGGAGCGGGCTTCCTGCCGCTGGTCGTTTTCGGCACCATGATGGGCCTCTTCATCAGCGGCGTCACGAGCCTGGTGGAAAGCTCCGCCGTCGGCGCTCTCCTGGCCGTACTGGCCGCCGCCGTGTCGCGAAAGCTCACCTGGAAGGTCATCGACGATTCAACGCGCAACACGCTGACCATCTCCTGCATGTTCCTCTGGATCATCCTGGCCGCACTCTGCTTCGGTGCGGTCTATGATGGGCTGGGCGCCGTGCGCGCCATCGAAAACCTGCTCCTGAACACCTGGGAGCTGGACCGCTGGACGATCCTGATTCTCATGCTCCTGTCCTTCGTGGTGATGGGCATGTTCCTCGACGATACGGCCATGCTCGTCATCGTCGCGCCGCTCTATATCCCGCTCGTTATCGGGCTTGATTTCAACGCCATCTGGTTCGGCATTCTCTACACGATCACCTGCCAGATCGCCTACATCACCCCGCCTTTCGGCTACAATCTCTTCCTGATGCGCGCCATGGCGCCGCCGGAGATCACGCTTGCCGACATCTATCGATCGATCGTGCCCTTCGTCGGGCTGATGGTGCTCACCATCGTCATCCTGATGATCTTCCCCGAAATTGCGCTTTGGCTGCCGGGCCTCTGGTCCGCCCGCTGACTGAGAACCAACGGAGAGGCCTTACGCCCACAAGCACGGCGACGAGATACGGCAAATGACCGTCCGACGAACGGGCGGCGAAAAGATCAGGAACCGAAAGAGGGAAAATCGACATGAGTGACAATACGAAGTTCACCAAGCGACAATTCATCAAGCGGGCGGGTCTGGTGACTGCCGGTGGCGTATCGGCCTCCACGCTCGCCGCGCCCTACGTCAAGGCACAGAGCCCGATCCGCTGGCGCCTGCAGACCTATGCCGGCCCGGCACTCGCCGAGCATGTGGTGAAGCCGGCAATCGACGCGTTCAACACGGCCGCCAACGGCGAAATGGTCATCGAACTCTTCACCGCCGACCAGCTCGTGCCGCAGGGCGAACTCTTCCGCGCCGTGCAGCGGGGCACGATCGATGCCTGCCAGTCGGACGATGATTCCATGGCGTCTCCGGTCGACGTCTCGGTCTTCGGGGCGTACTTCCCGTTTGCATCGCGCTACGGCCTCGACGTGCCGGTGCTCTGGAACTGGTACGGCCTGAAGGAGATCTGGGAAGAAGCCTACGGCGAGATCGAAGGCGTCACCTGGCTGTCTGCCGGTGCGTGGGATCCCTGCAACTTCGTCACCACCAAGCCGATCCGCAGCGTCGATGATCTGAACGGCCTGCGCGTCTTCACCTTCCCGACGGGCGGGCGCTTCCTCACCCGCTTCGGTGTCGTGCCGGTCACGCTGCCCTGGGAAGACATTGAAGTCGCGATCCAGACCGGCGAAATCGATGGCGTCGCCTGGTGCGGCGCGACCGAAGCCTACACAGTCGGCTGGGCGGACGTGACCCAGTACTACCTTACCAACAACATCAACGGCGCCTGGGCCGGCTCGTTCTTCGCGAACACCGATCGCTGGAACGAATTGCCGGAGCATCTGAAGACGCTCTTCAACATGGCGATGGACAGCTCCCACTACTATCGCCAGCACTGGTACTGGTGGGGCGAGGCGCACTACCGCACGACCGGCGGCAAGCTTGAACTCACCACCATTCCGGAAGCGGAGTGGAAGCGCGTCGAAGACGAGGCACTGGCCTTTTGGGACGAGGTGGCCCAGGAAAGCGACCGCAGCGCCCGCGTCGTGGAAATCCTGAAAAACTACGCCGAGACGATGCGCAACGCAGGCGCACCGTACCGCTACACCTAACAGGCGTCACGACAATCGACCCGGCGGCTTCAATCGAGGCCGCCGGGTCTCGCAAATCAAAAAGACCAACCGGAACCGCGTGAGGGAGAGTGCCGATGGCCGCCTATGATCTGAAAACGCTGAAGGCCGACATCAAGTCGGGCGACATCGACACCGTGCTCGTCTGCTTCCCCGACATGCAGGGCCGCCTGATCGGCAAGCGTTTCCAGGCGGAATTCTTCGTCGAAGGCGCACTCGACGAGACGCATGGCTGCGATTACCTGCTCGCCAACGACATCGATATGGAGCCGGTGCCCGGCTACGACGTCGCCAACTGGCAGCGCGGCTACGGCGATTTTGTCATGAAGCCGGATCTTGCCACGCTGATGAAGGCGCACTGGCTGGAAGGCACCGCGATCGTTCTGTGCGATCTCGTCGATCACCACCATCACGACCCCGTGCCGCATTCACCGCGCGCCATCCTGAAGACGCAGCTCGAGCGGCTTGATGCGCTGGGCCTCACGGCAAACTTCGCCTCAGAGCTCGAATTCTACCTCTTCGACGAGGACTACCGCACGATCCACGAGAAGGGGTTCCGTGGCCTCAAGACGGCCGGCTACTACATCGAGGACTACCACATCTTCCAGACCACCAAGGAAGAGCCGGTGATGCGCGAAATCCGTCGCAAGCTGCAGGCGTCCGGCATCCCGATCGAAAACTCCAAGGGCGAATGGGGCCCGGGCCAGGAAGAAATCAACGTCCGCTATGCCGACGCGCTGACCATGGCCGATCGCCACGTCGTGATGAAGAACGCCATCAAGGAAATCGCCTACGCCCAGGGCAAGGCCGTCACCTTCATGGCCAAGTGGGATTACGGTCTCGCCGGTTCATCGAGCCACGTGCACATGTCGCTCGCGAGAGACGGCAAGAACGCGTTCATCGATGCCAACGACACGCTCGGCATGTCGAAGCTGATGAAGCACTATGTGGCGGGCCTTCTCAAATACGCCGCCGACATCACCGTGCTGCTCGCGCCCTATGTGAACTCCTACAAGCGCTTCCAGGCCGGCACCTTCGCCCCCACCAAGGCGATCTGGAGCGGCGACAATCGCACGGCGGGCTTCAGGCTTTGCGGCGAAAACACCAAGGGCATCCGCATCGAATGCCGCATCGGCGGCGCCGATCTGAACCCCTATCTCGCCTATGCCGGCATGATCGCGGCCGGCCTCAAGGGCATCGAGGACGAACTCGAGCTCGAACCGCCCTATACGGGCGACGCCTATAGCGGCGAGAAACTGCCCGAAATCCCGAAAACGCTCCGCGCCGCCATCGCCGCCTTCCGCGGCTCCTCCATGCTGAAAGAGGCATTCGGCGAGCAGGTGATCTCCCACTACGCCCACACCGCCGATTGGGAACAGCTGGAATACGACCGCCGCGTGACCGATTGGGAAATCAAGCGCGGTTTCGAGCGGTGTTGAAAACTGTTGCGCGCCACCCCTTGGAGCGCGCCCGACATCGGAATAAGGCAATCGGCACTCTTTCGCGCGGCGCGGGCCGCGCTTTCTGCTGACAAGGAGCACTGTCCATGACCGAACTGGTCAAGCTGATTTCACCCGTGGATGGCTCCGTCTACGCCGAGCGGCCCTATGCCGAGCCGGCTACGATCGAGCGCGCCGTCGAAGCGGCGCTGGCCGCGCGGAAGGCGTGGCGTGAGACGACGCTTGGCGAACGCGCCAAGATCATGACGCATTTCGCCGACGCGCTCATCGCGATGAACGAGGAGATCGTGCCGGAACTCGCCTGGCAGATGGGCCGGCCGGTGCGCTACGGCGGTGAGAAAGGCGGCGTCGAGGAACGCGCCCGCCACATGATCGCCATTGCCGAAAAGGCGCTGGCGCCGATCGCACTGCCGGAAAAGCCGGGCTTCATCCGCCATATCGCGCGCGAACCCGTCGGCACGGTGCTGGTCATCGCGCCGTGGAACTATCCTTACCTCACCGCTGTCAATTCCATAGTCCCGGCGCTGATGGCCGGCAACGCCGTCATCCTGAAGCATGCGAGCCAGACGCTGCTGGTCGGCGAGCGCTTCCAGCTTGCCGCCGACCGCGCCGGCCTGCCGAAGGGGCTCTTCCAGAACCTCGTCCTCAGCCACCGCGACACCGAGAAGCTCATCGGCTCGGGCCGCATCGACCACATCGTGTTCACCGGCTCCGTCGAGGGCGGCCGCGCGATCGAGCGGGCAGCGGCGGGCACCTTTGCCACGCTCGGCCTCGAACTCGGCGGCAAGGATCCGGCCTTCGTTCGCGCGGATGCCGATCTCGACAAGACGGTCGACAATCTGGTCGATGGCGCCTTCTTCAATTCCGGCCAGAGCTGCTGCGGCATCGAGCGCATCTATGTGGACCGCGCGCTCTATCCCGAGTTCCTGGAGCGCTTCGTCGAAAGCGCAAAGGGCTGGAAGCTCGGCAACCCCTTCGATGCCGACACCGTCGTCGGCCCAATGGCGCGCGGTTCGTTCGCCGATCATGTGCGCGCCCAGACGGCGGAAGCGATCCGCAAGGGCGCGGTGACGCATCTCGATGGCCAGGATGATCGCGACCAGGAAGGTTCACCCTATCTCGCCCCGCAGGTCCTCTCCAACGTCGATCACCAGATGGCGGTGATGCGCGAGGAGAGCTTCGGTCCAGTCATCGGCATCATGCCGGTCGCCGACGACGAGGAGGCGGTCACGCTGATGAATGACAGCCCTTACGGTCTCACCGCCTCCATCTGGACACGCGATCTCGATGCCGCCGCAAGGCTCGGCGCGCGCGTGAAAACCGGTACCGTCTTTGCCAATCGCTGCGACTATCTCGATCCCGCGCTCGTCTGGACGGGCGTCAAGGACACCGGCAAGGGCGGCGCGCTGTCGGAGATCGGCTACCAGATGCTGACCCAACCGAAATCCTTCCATCTCAAGCAGATCTGAGTTCAAGACATGACCGTCAAAGCCAACTGGAACTACCCCACCGCCGTTCGTTTCGGCGCCGGTCGCATCGCCGAATTGCCCGACGCGCTGAAGGCGAGCGGCATATCGAAGCCGCTTCTCGTGACGGATGCGGGCCTTGCCAATCTGCCGGTCACGCAATCGACGCTGAAGATCCTGGAAGATGCCGGCATCCCCTGCGCTCTCTTTTCCGACGTGAAGCCGAACCCCATCGCCGCCAATGTCGAAGCCGGCATCAAGGTGCTGCGCGAAGGCGGCCATGACGGCGTCATCGCGTTCGGTGGCGGGTCGGGCCTCGACGCGGCCAAGGTCATCGCCTTCATGGCCGGCCAGACGCGGCCCATGTGGGACTTCGAGGACATCGGCGACTGGTGGACCCGCGCCGATCCGGCCGGCATCCTGCCGATTATCGCCGTGCCGACCACCGCCGGCACCGGCTCCGAAGTCGGCCGCGCCGGCGTCATTACCGATGAGACGACCCACACCAAGAAGGTGATCTTCCACCCGCTGATGATGCCGAAGATCGTCATCTGCGATCCCGAGCTTACCGTCGGCATGCCCCGCTTCATCACCATCGGCACGGGCTTCGATGCGCTGGCGCACTGTCTCGAAGCCTATTGCGCGCCCGGCTACCACCCGATGGCCGAGGGCATCGCGGTCGAAGGCATGCGCCTCGTCTTCGAAAACCTCGAGAAGGTCGCCGCCAACGCCAACGACATCGAGGCGCGCGGCCATCTGATGAGCGCCGCCGCCATGGGCGCCACGGCGTTCCAGAAGGGCCTCGGCGGCATCCACGCGCTCTCACACCCGGTCGGCGCGCTGTACGATACCCATCACGGCATGACGAACGCGGTCTTCATGCCCTACGTGCTCGTCGAGAACCGCGCAGCGATCGAGGATAAGATCGCAAGACTGGCGGCCTTCCTCGGCATGGAAGCCTCCTTCGATGCCTTCCTCGACGCCGTTCTCAAGCTGCGCAAGACGCTCGACGTGCCGCACACGCTCGGCGACTTCAAGGTGGGCACCGACAAGCGCGACCAGATCGCCGACATGGCGATCGTCGATCCGACCGCCGGCGGCAACCCGATCGAGCTGACGCGTGAGCGCGCGCTTTCGATCTTCGACCGCGCCGTCGACGGCAGCCTGTGAGCGAAACGGCCGGCGCCCTTGTCGCCGGCCGCCTTTCTGTGTCTTAAAGCAGCCAGACGAGCGCGCACGAAGGAAGGGCCAAAGCCATGGACGGCGTCACCATCATCGATCACCCGCTGGTGCAGCACAAACTCACGATCATGCGCTCAAAGGACACGTCGACGGCAAGCTTCCGCCGGCTGCTGCGCGAGATCTCGACGCTGCTCTGCTACGAGGTGACGCGCGATCTCGAACTCACCATGGAGACGATCGAGACGCCGCTGATGGAAATCCAGGCGCCGAAGCTTGAGGGCAAGAAGCTCGTCTTCGCCTCGATCCTGCGCGCCGGCAACGGCCTGCTGGAAGGCATGCTCGATCTCGTGCCATCGGCCCGCGTCGCCCACATTGGCGTCTACCGCGACCATGAGACGCTGGAAGCCATCGAATATTACTTCAAGGCGCCGGAAGACGTGGTCAACCGTCTCGTCATCGTCGTCGATCCGATGCTTGCGACTGGCAATTCCTCCATCGCCTCCATCGATAAGCTGAAGGAGCGCGGCGCGCGCAACATCCGCTTCCTCTGCCTGCTCGCGGCGCCTGAAGGCATCCGGAACTTTCAGGAAGCTCACCCCGACGTGCCGATCTATACGGCGTCCGTCGACAGCCATCTCAACGAAAAAGGCTACATCGTCCCCGGCCTCGGGGATGCCGGCGACCGCATGTACGGAACGAAATAGCGTCAAACCCGTCGACCGCGCTTTACGCTCCGTTGACTCCGATCGCAGGTGGTCGGCGATCGAGGCAGCTGCGTTAGCGCCTTCTTAGCGATGGCATGATGTGCTGGCCCCTGCAATTTTCAGGGGCGGAAAACCATGCTCAAACTGGTCGTCTGGACAGTCGTCGGCGCAAGCGTCGTGGCCGCCATTCCCCATTATGCATCCCAGTTTCAGGGGCGGCTGGCCGATCGGCAGGCGGCCGAGGCTCAATCGGCCGTCGGCGATTTGGCACGCGTGCAGGACAGCGTCACAGCGCCTGCCGTCAAACCCACCTATCAGGCAAGCTATGCGGCCGGCCGCAGCATCCGCCTCATGGCGGATGAAAAAGGCCATTTCACCGGCAATTTCCGCGTGAACGGCACGCCGCTTCAAGGCCTCATCGATACCGGTGCAACCTATGTGGCGGTCAACCAGTCGACCGCGCGCCGTCTCGGCGTTGCCCTGTCGCCTGCAGATTTCATTTACGGTGTGCAGACGGCCAATGGTGAGACCAAGGCGGCGAAGGTCACGCTGAGCCATGTCGAGGTCGGCTCGCTGCGCGTGGAAGACGTGGAAGCCTTCGTCCTGCAGGACCAGAACATCTCGGTCAATCTGATCGGCATGAGCTTCCTGAACAAGCTCAAGAGCTTCCAGGTCGCCAACGGCGAGCTTCTGCTGGTCAACTAGCTGCAGCGGATCTGGAAAAACCGTCTAGTCGGCGATCCGCATCATCACCGCATCGTTGATCGAGGCTTCGCCCTCGCCGATCCGGTAGGCGGCGATGACGGCGGCTTCGGCCTCCGCGGCCTCGTTTTCGCTACGCGCATGCACGCGGGCGATAGCGTCACCCTCTTGAAGCACCGTGCCGAGCCCGACGAGCTGGTCGAGGCCGACGGCGTGATCGACCGTGTCGGCTGCACGCCGGCGACCACCGCCGAGCGTCACGACTGCAAGGCCTACCCCGCGCGTGTCGATGCCGAGCACCGTTCCTGCCTGTGGGGCTGCGATATCGCGAACGATTGCGGCTTTCGGCAGGTGCCGGTCCATCGCCTCGACGAAATCAGCCGGCCCGCCGAGCGCCGTCACCATGGCCTGGAATTTCTCCGTCGCCGCGCCGCTGTCGAGCGCATCGCGGGCAAGGTCTGCCGCTTCGCCGTGAGAGGCAGCACGGCCCGAGCGTAGAAGCATCTCGGCGGCAAGCGCCAGCGTCACGTCGAGGAGCCGTGCGTCGCGATGCGCGCCAGTCAAAAAGTCCACGGCATTGCGCACTTCCACGGCGTTGCCGGCGGCGGACGCCAGCGGCTGGTCCATCGCGGTGATCAGCGCACTGGTCGAAAGGCCTGCGGCATTGGCGACATCGACGAGCGAGCGCGCCAGCGTCTCGGCCTTCTTCGGGTCGTCCATGAAGGCGCCGTTGCCGCATTTGACGTCGAGCACCAGCGAGCCGAGCCCGGCGGCGAGTTTCTTCGACAGGATCGAGCCGGTGATCAGCGGCACCGATTCCACCGTCGCCGTCACGTCGCGGATGCCGTAGAAGCGCTTGTCCGCAGGCGCGAGCCTGCCGGTCTGGCCGATGATGGCGCAGCCCACCTCGTCCACCGTGCGTCGGAACAGCGCGTTGTCTGGCATCACCGAATAGCCGGGGATCGATTCCATCTTGTCGAGCGTGCCACCCGTGTGGCCGAGCCCGCGGCCGGAAATCATTGGCACCGCGACGCCACAGGCAGCCAGGATCGGCGCAAGCATCAGCGAGACATTGTCGCCGACGCCGCCCGTGGAATGTTTGTCCGAGACGGGCCGGTCGATGTCCGGCCAGGCCAGAACGTCGCCCGAATCGCGCATGGCAAGCGTCAGAGCCACCGTCTCGTCGCGCGACAGCCCGTTGAAGAAGACGGCCATTGCAAAGGCCGCAATCTGGCCCTCGGTGATCGTCTCGTCGGTGATCCCGGCAACGAAGGCGGCGATGTCGGCCTCATCCAGCTTCTGGCGATCGCGCTTGCGGCGGATGAATTCCTGCGGAAGGAGGCTCAATAGGAAGCCTCCGCTCCGCCTGCGGCAGCCCCGCCCGTCAGCTTGGCGCGGATGTCGCCGAGAAGGCCCGATGCGCCGAAGCGGAAGGTGGCAGGTGTCGGCCAGCCTTCACCCATGATTGCTTCCGCTTGGGCGAGATAGCGCGAGGCATCCTCGACCGTGCGCACGCCGCCCGCCGCCTTGAAGCCGACGGCCCGGCCGCTCGCCTTGATCGCGCTCACCATGATCTCCGCGGCTTCCGGCGTCGCGTTCATCGGCACCTTGCCGGTCGAGGTCTTGATGAAGTCCGCGCGTGCCTCGATCGCAAGCTCCGATGCACGACGGATGAGCGCCGGATCGACGAGCTCGCCCGTCTCGAGGATCGTCTTCAGCAGCACCGGCTCGGCGCACACCTCGCGGATCGCCTCCACCATTGCGGAAACGGATCTCTCGTCGCCGGAAAGCAGCGCGCGATAAGGAATCACGAGATCGATCTCGTCAGCGCCGTCCGCAATTGCCTGCACCGTCTCCGCCACGACATCCGAAACGGCCATGTCGCCGGACGGGAAATTCACCACCGTCGCGATCTTCACGGCACTGTCCGGCCCGAGAATGCCGCGCGCTTGCGCCACGAAGCGCGGCCAGATGCAAATGGCTGCTGCATGATCGTCGCCGATAAAGGCGTCGCGGCAGAGCGCGTCGATCGCGTCCGGCGTGCAATGGTCCGTCAGGTCGGTCAGATCGAGCATGGAAAGTGCCCGTGCGGCCTCGGTCTTCATCTCTTCGGCCATGGTCAGTTCTCTTTCCGCAACAGTTCGCTCAGCACCCGGCCAAGGCGTTCGCCCCCGATCGGCGCCATGTCCTTGGTTTCCTGGTGGCTGAGTTCGCCACCGGTCATGCCGGCCCCGAGATTGGTGATGACGGACGCCGCCGCCACCTTCAATCCAAGGAAGCGCGCGAGGATCACTTCGGGCACGGTCGACATGCCGACGGCGTCCGCGCCGAGAATGCGCGCCATGCGGATTTCCGCCGGCGTCTCGAAGCTCGGGCCCGAAAACCACATATAGACGCCCTCATGCAGCGTCACGCCGACGCTGTCCGCCGCCGCCTGCATTGCCGCGCCGAGCTCCGCGTCATAGGCGCTCGTCATGCCGACGAAGCGTGCATCGCTTTCCTCACCGATCAGCGGGTTGAGGCCCGAATAGTTGATGTGGTCGGAAATCCGCATCACCGAGCCGGGCGGCATGTCCTCGCGCACTGAACCGGCGGCATTGGTCAGGATCAGCGTCGTGATGCCGAGCGCCTTCAGCGCTTCAAGCGCCGGACGCATCGCGTCGGCGTCGCCCTTTTCGTAATAATGGACCCGTCCAGCCAGCATCAGTACCGGCGTGCCGGAAAGCGTGCCGCCGACGAGCCGGCCGGCATGGCCCGAAACGCCGCCGCGCGGAAACCCGGGAAGCGCCTCGTAAGGCACCGACACTGCGCCTTCCAGCGCATCGACGAGGCCGCCGAGGCCAGAGCCGAGCACGATCGCAACCTTCGGCTTCAGCCCGCCGAGCTTCTCGTTGAGGATTTCGGCCGCGTATCTCACTTCAAGACCTCGGTCTCGAACGCCATCGGCAGAAGATCGGCAAGCGTCACCGTCTCCACCACGCCGGTATCGTCGCAGAGATAGACCTTTGTCGCTGGCGTGCCGAATTCCGCGAGCCGCTGGCGGCAGCCGCCACAGGGCGTGCACTTGGCCATCTTTTCCGCAATCACGGCCACCTCGGCGATCTTGCCGGCTCCGGCCATCACCATGTGGCCGATCGCCGTCGTCTCGGCGCACCAGCCCTCGGGATAGGAGATCACCTCGATGTTCGCTCCGGCGTAGATATTGCCGTCCGTAGCGCGGATCGCTGCGCCGACGGGAAACTTCGAATAGGGAGCATGCGCCCGCGCCATGGCATCGCGGGCCGCCAGGAACAGATCCTCAGCCATCGGTCTATCTTTCTTTCACGTAAGGGACACCGCCGGCCTTGGGCGGCTCGGCCTTGCCGATGAAGCCCGCTAGGAGGATCACCGTCAAGATATAGGGCAGGGCCTGGATGAACTGCACCGGCACCGGTCCGATGATCGGCAGCGGCTGGCCCTGCATGCGGATGCCCATGGCGTCGAGGAAGCCGAAGAGCAGGCAGGCATACATGATCGGCACTGGCCGCCACTTGGCGAAGATCAGTGCGGCGAGCGCGATATAGCCCTTGCCGGCCGTCATATTCTTCACGAAGCCCGCCGTCAGCGCCATGGAGAGATAGGCACCAGCAAAGCCGCAGAGAATGCCGCAGCAGATCACGGCCCGGTAGCGCAGCCAGGTCACCGAGATGCCCGCCGTATCGACCGCGCCTGGGTTTTCGCCGACAGCCCGGAGCCTCAGGCCGAAGCGCGTGCGGTAAAGCACCCACCAGGCGAAGGGCACCATGGCGAAGGCAAAATAGGTCAGCCAGAAATGCCCCGACAGGATGTCGGAATAGATCGTGCCGAGCACCGGCACGTCGGCAAGCGCTTCGGCAAACGGTAGATCGATCGTGGTGAAGCGCGCATCGCCCGTCAGCGCCGGCGTGCGGCCGCCCTGCGCGAACCACGCCTGGCCGAGAATGACCGTCGTTCCCATGGCGATGAAGTTGATGGCAACACCCGAAACGATCTGGTTGCCGCGCTGCGTGATCGAGGCATAGCCATGCACGAGCGACAGCGCGACCGAGACGACGAGCGCCGCCAGAAGCCCCATCAGCGCGGAGGAGAATACGGCCGCCGCTGCACCGCCCGCAAAGGCCGCGCCGAGCATCTTGCCTTCAAGCCCGATGTCGAAAATGCCCGACCGTTCCGAAAACAGGCCGGCAAGCGCTGCGAGCAGCAGCGGCACGGACAGGCGGATGGTGGATTCGATGGTGAGAACGACGATATCCATCAGCCCGCACTCCCCACGCTGACCGGCGGTGTCTTGGCCGCGCGCGCGCCGAAGAAGCGCGAAATGGCCGGCCGGAAGGTATTTTCCAGCGCGCCGGCGAAGAGGATCACGAGGCCTTGGATGATGACGATCATGTCGCGCGAGATTTCCGGCATTTCGAAGGAAATCTCGGCGCCGCCCTGGTAGAGCATCCCGAAAAGGATCGCCGCAGGGATGATGCCGGCCGGGTGCGAACGTCCCATCAGCGCCACTGCGATGCCGACAAAGCCGGCGCCCGCGACGAAATCGAGCTGCATGCGGCCCTGCTCGCCCATGATCGGGTTCAGCGCCATCATGCCGGCAAGCGCGCCGGAGATCAGCATGGCGATGATGATGATCCGGCTGTCCTTGATGCCGGCGTAGCGCGCGGCCTTTTCCGAGAATCCCATGGTGCGGATTTCATAGCCGAGCTTCGTGCGCCAGATCAGCACCCAGACGAAGACGGCCGCGGCGAGCGCCAGAAGAAACGACACGTTGAACGGCGCGCCGCCGATATCGAGCCCGAAGATCGCCATCAGCCAGTCGAGCTGCGGCAGCTGCCCGCCCTCGCCGAAGGTGCGCGTTTGCGGCGACATGGTGCCGGCCGGCTTCATCACCTCGACGAGGAGATAGATCATCACGCTCGACGCGATGAAGTTGAACATGATCGTGGTGATGACGATGTGGCTGCCGCGCTTGGCGCGCAGATAGGCAGGAATGAACGCCCATGCCGCACCAAACAGCGCCGCGCCGATCGTCGCCACGATGAAGGTCAGGTACCAGGGCAGGATCGTGTCGAAGGTCAGGCACGCGAGCGCCACGCCGATGCCGCCGATATAGGCCTGGCCCTCGCCGCCGATGTTGAAGAGCTTGCAGTGAAAAGCGACCGCGACCGCCAGCCCCGTAAAGATGAACGTCGTCGCGTAGTAGAGCGTATAGCCGATGCCCTCGCCATAGCCGAAGGCGCCGTCGACCAGAAGCGTCGCCGCGCGGATCGGGCTCTGGCCGACGAGAAGCACGACGAGACCGGCAACGGCAAACGCGACGATCAGGTTGATGAGCGGGATGAGGACATATTCCACCCATCCCGGAAGTTTTGCATATGGGGTGGCCATTGAACTACTCCGCCGCCTCCCGGTCTTCCTCGATGCCCGCCATCAGCAGGCCGAGATCGTCTTCGCCCGCTTCGCCGTCGCGCTCGCCGACGACCCGGCCGGCGAACATCACGAGGATCCGGTCCGAGAGCGCGCGGATTTCGTCGAGCTCGACGGAGACGAGGAGCACGGCTTTGCCGGCATCGCGCATCTCGATGATGCGCTTGTGAATGAATTCGATGGCGCCGACATCGACGCCGCGCGTCGGCTGCCCGATGATCAGCACGTCGGGATCCTGTTCGATCTCGCGCGCGAGCACCACCTTCTGCTGGTTGCCACCGGAGAAATTGGCGGTTTTCAGCCGGGCGTTGGCCGGGCGGATGTCGTAGGCCTTGATCTTTGCCTCGGCATCCTTGCGGATCGCGTCGACGTTGAGGAACACCCCGTTCAGATAGTCCGGCTGGTCGTGATAGCCGAGGATGGCGCTTTCGGCCTCCTCGAATTCGAGGATCAGGCCCATATGGTGCCGGTCTTCCGGCACATGCGCGAGGCCGCGGCGGCGCAGTTCCGCAGGGTCCGCCTTGCCGGAAATGTCGACCGGCTTGCCGTTGAGATAGACCTCGCCTCCCGACGCCGTGCGGATACCGGCGATCGTCTCCAGAAGCTGCGACTGGCCGTTTCCGGCAACGCCCGCGATCCCGACGATCTCGCCGGCACGCACGTCGAGCGACACGTTGTCGACCACAGTCACGCCGCGCGAATCCTTGACCGTGAGATTGCGCACCGAAAGCTTCACGTCACCGGGATTGGCGGGGCCTTTTTCCACGCGCAGCAGAACGCGGCGGCCGACCATCAGGCTCGCGAGCTCTTCGACGGAGGTGTCTGCCGTCTGCCTCGTTCCGACCAGTTCACCCTGGCGCATGACGGACACCTCGTCGGTGATCGCCATGATCTCGCGCAGCTTGTGCGTGATGAAGATGATCGTCTTTCCCTGGTCCTTGAGCTGGCCGAGGATGCGGAAGAGGTGGTCGGCTTCCGGCGGCGTCAGCACGCCGGTCGGCTCGTCGAGGATGAGGATTTCCGCCCCGCGATAGAGCGCCTTCAGGATTTCCACGCGCTGCTGCAGGCCGACGGGCAGTTCCTCGATCACCGCGTCCGGATCGACTTCCAGCGCGTAGTCGCGCTCCAGCCGCTTCAATTCGGCGCGGGCCCGCGCAATGCCCTTGTTCAGGATCGCGCTGTCTTCGGCGCCGAGCATGATGTTCTCGAGCACCGTGAAATTGTCGACCAGCATGAAGTGCTGGTGGACCATGCCGATGCCGGCGGCGATCGCCTCGTTCGGATTGGTGATCTTGCGCTTGGTGCCGTCGACCAGGATCTCGCCGCTGTCGGCCTCGTAGAAGCCGTAGAGGATCGACATCAGCGTCGACTTGCCTGCGCCGTTCTCGCCGATGATGCCGTGAATGGTACCCTTGCGGACCTTCAGGCTGATGTCCTTGTTGGCATGCACGAGCCCGAAGCGCTTGTTGATGCCGATAAGTTCGATCGCTGTTTCGTTCATGTCCGCCTTGGCCAAACCGCTTTGGTCGTCAGGATTATCGACATCTTGCTGAGCGCCGCCTGCTGCGCAAGGAGAGGTTTGCCACTCTCGACAGTTCTTCGCATAAAGTCCAGTTGGGCTGCGCACGCGCCGGGTAACGATGAAGCCGCGTGCAGGCAAGGTAAAACCGCTCACGATCGGGTGAATTCATGCAGAGAGCCGAACCGCGGCGGCGCGACGACTACCGCCTTTTCCGACCGCTTCAGACAAGATGGGCCGACAATGATGCCTACGGGCACATGAACAATGTCGTGCATTACGCGCTGTTCGATACGGCCATCAACGGCTGGTTGGTCGAAAAGGAGCTCCTCGATATCGCCCGCGGCGAGATCGTCGGGCTCGTGGTCGAAACCGGTTGCAGCTATTTCAGCGAAATGGCCTTTCCCGATCCCGTCACGGCTGGCATAGCCGTCACGCGCATCGGCACGTCGTCCGTCACCTACCGCATCGGCCTCTTTCGCGGCGACGAGGGCGTCGAGGCGGCACAGGGCCGGTTCACCCATGTCTATGTGGATCGCGTAAGTCGCAAACCGCAGCCGCTCGATGCGCGCTGGCGGACCATCCTCGAGGAGATTTCGCTATGAGCGCCGATCTGGAAAACCGTCTGACCGCGCTGGAAGAACTCGCCGCGCACCAGGCGAAGACGATCGAGGATCTTTCGGACGAGCTGGCCAAACAGTATCAGGTCACCGACAGGCTGACACGCCAGGTCGAGGCGATCGCGCAGCGCTTCATGGCGATCGAGGAACAAAGCAGCGGGCCCGTTCCAGTCACCAGACCCCCGCATTATTGAAGATGCGAAACGGGGTTATGGCTCAGTTGTGGCCCTTCAGCCCCAGCACGTCGATCATCGAATAGAGCCCCGGCTGCTGACGACTGGCCCAAAGCGCGGCCTTGACTGCGCCGCGCGCGAAGATCGCCCGGTCGGTTGCCTTGTGGGTCAGCTCGATCGTTTCGCCTTCGCCGGCGATCAGCACCGTGTGCTCGCCGACCACCGAACCGCCGCGCAGCGTCGCAAAGCCGATCGTGCCTTCGGGCCGCGCGCCCGTGTGCCCGTCGCGCACCCGCACGCTCTTTTCCGCAAGGTCGATCGCCCGTCCGTGGGCGGCCGCCTGGCCGAGCAGCAATGCGGTGCCTGATGGCGCATCGACCTTGTGCCGGTGGTGCATTTCCAGCACCTCGATGTCCCAGTCGGCCGCTTCGAGCGCGCGGGCCGCGTCTTCCACCAGCACGGCGAGCAGGTTCACGCCAAGGCTCATATTGCCGGACTTGACGATCCGCGCACCGGCCGCCGCGTCGCGAATGGCCGCCTCGTCCTCGTCGGAACATCCGGTCGTTCCGATGATGTGGACGAGCCCCGCGGTCGAAGCGCGGCGCGAAAGTGCAACTGTCGCTTCCGGCGCCGTGAAATCCAGAACGCCGTCGGCCTCGGCAAGCGCTGCTTCCGGATCGTGGGTGACGATCACGCCATTGGCGCCCAGGCCTGCCAGTTGGCCGGCGTCAGCGCCGATCGAGGCGGCGCCCGGCCGGTCGAATGCGCCGACGAGCACAACGCCCGGAATGGCATCGATGCTCTGGATCAGTGCGCGACCCATGCGTCCGCCTGCACCGGCTACGACGAGCTTCAGGTCCTTCATATCGCTCATGACATCTGCCCTTTGCTGCTGACCGGCTGGGGCAGGGCGTCGCTCTCGTCGAAGCCGTCGATGCCCAGCATCTGCATGTTGTGGAAGCGTGCGTAGATCCCGTCGGTCTTGGTGACCAGATCGTCATGGCGGCCTTCCTCGGCCACGCGTCCCGCCTGCATGACGACGATCTTGTCGGCGCGTGCGATGGTGGACAGGCGATGCGCAATGACGATGACGGTACGGCCTTGCATCGCTGTCTCCAGCGCGCGCTGCACCAGCGCTTCCGATTCCGTGTCCAGCGCGGACGTCGCCTCGTCCAGAAGCAGGATCGGCGCGTTGCGCACCAGCGCGCGGGCAATCGACAGCCGCTGGCGCTGGCCGCCCGAAAGCGTGATCCCGTTTTCGCCGACGGGCGTGTCGTAGCCGCGCGGTTGGGTCAGGATGAAATCATGCGCATTCGCTCGGCGCGCCGCTTCCTCGATCTCGGTATCCGTCGCATCCGGCCGGCCATAGCGGATATTGTCGCGGATCGAGCCCTCGAACAGGTAAGGCTGCTGCGAGACATAGGCGATCGCGGCGCGCAGTGACTGCTTTGTGACGTCGGCGATATCCTGCCCGTCGATCAGGATGCGGCCTGCTTCTGGATCGTAAAAGCGCGGCACGAGGCTGATGACCGTGGACTTTCCGGCGCCCGAAGGCCCGACGAGCGCTGTCGTTTTCCCGGCATGCGCCGTGAACGAAACGTCGCGCAGGATCGGATCGCCCTGCTGGTAGGAGAAGTTGACCCCATCGAGCACCACTTCGCCCTTGCCCATCACGAGCGGCTTGGCGCCGGGACGATCGGCCTGCTGCGGCTGGATGTCGAGGATTTCGTAGATCATGCGGGCATTCACGACAGCCCGCTCGAGGCTCACCTGCAGCCGCGCCAGGCGCTTGGCCGGCTCGTAGGCGAGAAGCAGCGCCGTCACGAAGGCGAAGAACGCGCCCGGGAGCACGTCGCCATAGATCGATCGGAACGCCGCATAGGCGAGCACGCCCGAAATCGCGAGGCCGGCAAGCGTTTCGGTCAGCGGCGAGGTCCGCTCCGTCAGCCGGATGATGCGGTTCGCCCGCCCTTCGGCCGCGTCGATCAGCCGGTTCATGCGCACCCTGAGCACGTCTTCCATGGTGAAGGATTTCACGATGGTGATGCCCTGGACAGTTTCCTGCATGGCGGCCTGAACGCTGCTGTTCAGCTCCACCGCATCGCGCGTGGCGCTCCTCAGCCGCTTCGAAATATAGCGCAATGCCAGGAGAAGCGGCGGCGCGACGGTGAAGACGATCAGCGTCAAGAGCCAGTCTTTCGACAGCATGACCCCGATCAGCGCGACGAGCGTCAGGAGGTCCCGCGCAAGCGACGTGATCGTCAGGTTCAAGACGTCGCGGATGCCGATGACGTTCTGGCTGATCTGCGCGGCGATCTGTGCGGAGCGGTTGTCGCTGTAAAACCCGACGCTGAGTGCCATCAGCTGGTCGAAGAGCCGTTTCTGGTAGCGTGCGACCAGATTATTGCCGACCTTGGCCAGAATCACGGCCTGCCCGTAGGAGGCGAGGCCGCGCAGCAGAAAGGCTGCGAAGATCGAGCCGCAGATGAGCCAGACGACGTCGGCGCGCTGATTGGCGAAGGCCTCGTTGATCACGATTTCCATGATCCAGGCCGTAAACGCCGTCGTCGCCGCCACGATTGCCAGGCAGATGGCCGCGAACACGTAGTCACGAACGTAGTCGCGCCCGTTCTCCGAAAGGATGCGCTTCAGCATCCCCATGACGGTGTCGGGATCGAGCCGTCGCTTTTTGGTCGGTTCTGTCATGCGGTTGTCGGTTCGCACCCTGGAGACTGTGGCCGTTCGCTAAGCATTGCCGGGGTCTATAGACGCTTGGTCCCGCTTTGCCTATTGCAGCGCTGCCACGGCTTGCGCCAACGACCGCGGCGAAGAGCGTGGCCAACATGGTCGGCTGGTCGGCCGTTGCCCGCGCGGAAAACTCTTGCGTCTCCGGGCGAAGAAGACTATCTAGTCGTCAAAATTCTTGGTCATACGAGCAAGAGTGGGTTCCTGCCGGGGCCCGCTCTTTTTTGTTTCCATCGGCAGCCGCCGACCCGACCAGTCTGCGGCGCGCCGCGCGAGCGACTGGCAGGCATGACTGAAACGCAAACACTATTCGATCCGAACGAAGACCGCCTGATCACCGAAACGGGCACCGATGCGCGCATCGCCGCGATCGTGGAGCCCGTGGTGCGTTCTCTCGACATGCGCCTGGTGCGCGTGCGGCTGTCGGGCCAGAACGGGCTGACGCTGCAGATCATGGCCGAGCGGCTCGATGGCACGATGACGGTCGAAGACTGCGAGGCGCTGTCGCGCGCCGTGTCGCCCGCGCTCGATGTCGATGATCCGATCGACAAGGCCTATCACCTGGAAGTGTCCTCGCCCGGCATCGACCGCCCGATGGTCCGCCGCGCCGATTTCGCCAACTGGCAGGGCCATGTCGTCAAGGTCGAAACCTCGGTCCTCGTCGACAATCGCAAGCGCTTTCGTGGTAAGATCGCATCTGTGAGCGAAGATGGCTTCCTCCTGGAGCGCGACCAGGCGAGCTATGGCGACGAGCCGACGGTGCAGATCCCGTTCGTCGCGCTGGCCGATGCCAAGCTGATCCTGACCGACGAACTCATTCGCGAGGCGCTGCAGGCCGACAAGGCCGCCAAGGCGGCGCGCGCAGCCAACGAGAACAATCCGCCCGAGTCCGACGAGGACGACGGCGCCGACGACAACTAAAGCGTTTCCAGGTGAAGTGGATACCGGTTCACCGTCCGGAAGCGCGACAAATCAAATAGCTGGAGCGGTTGAGCGATTCGAAGAAAAGCGAAACTGCTCTAGCGACATCTGACGGCTTCAACGCCGCAATGACGAGCGGCGCCTTCGGTGGCGCCCATTCAGGGAGATATCCATGGCAGTCAGTGCAAACAGGCTCGAACTCTTGCAGATCGCCGACGCGGTCGCCCGCGAGAAGCTGATCGATCGCGAGATCGTCATCGACGCGATGGCGGACGCCATCCAAAAGGCTGCCCGCTCGCGCTACGGCCAGGAGACCGACATCCTCGCCGACATCAATCCGAAGACAGGCGAGATCAAGCTGCAGCGCCGTCTGCTCGTCGTCGACAAGGTCGAGGACTATTCAACCCAGATCGCCCTCGAACTGGCGCGTGACCGCGACGAGAACATCCAGCTCGGCGATTTCGTGACCGATCCGCTGCCGCCCATGGATTTCGGCCGCATCGCCGCCCAGTCGGCAAAGCAGGTCATCGTCCAGAAGGTTCGCGAAGCCGAGCGCGACAAGCAGTATGATGAATACAAGGACCGCGTCGGCGAGATCGTCAACGGCACCGTCAAGCGCGTCGAATATGGCAACGTCATCGTCGATCTCGGCCGTGGCGAAGGCATCATCCGCCGCGACGAGACGATCCCGCGGGAAAACTTCCGCTATGGCGACCGCGTCCGCGCCTATGTCTACGATGTGCGCCGCGAGCAGCGCGGCCCGCAGATATTCCTGTCGCGCACGCATCCGCAGTTCATGGTCAAGCTCTTCACCATGGAAGTGCCGGAAATCTACGACGGCGTCATCGAGATCCGCTCGGTTGCCCGTGATCCCGGTTCGCGTGCCAAGATCGCGGTCATCTCCAACGATAGCTCCATCGATCCCGTCGGCGCCTGCGTCGGCATGCGCGGCAGCCGCGTCCAGGCGGTCGTCGGCGAGCTTCAGGGCGAAAAGATCGACATCATCCCGTGGAGCCACGACCCGGCTTCCTTCATCGTCAACGCCCTTCAGCCGGCCGAAGTCGCCAAGGTCGTTCTCGACGAAGATGCCGAGCGCATCGAAGTGGTCGTGCCGGACGAGCAGCTTTCGCTCGCCATCGGCCGCCGCGGCCAGAACGTGCGCCTCGCCTCGCAGCTCACCGGCTGGGATATCGACATCCTGACCGAGGAAGAAGAAAGCCAGCGCCGCCAGAAGGAATTCGTCGAGCGCTCGAACCTCTTCATGGAAGCCCTCAATGTCGACGAGATGGTCGGCCAGGTGCTGGCATCCGAAGGCTTCAGCCAGGTCGAGGAAGTCGCCTATGTCGATCTTGACGAAATCGCGTCCATCGACGGTTTCGACGAAGAGACCGCGCAGGAACTCCAAACCCGCGCCCGCGAGCACCTCGATCGCCTGGAAGCCGAACTCGAAGCCAAGCGTGTCGAGCTCGGTGTTGCCGATGACCTGAAGCAGGTCGAAGGCCTGACGACGCAGATGCTGGTCGCGCTCGGCGAGAACGACATCAAGTCGCTCGACGACTTCGCCGGCTGTGCGGCCGACGACCTCGTCGGCTGGGCGGAGCGCAAAAACGGCGAAACCAAGCGGTTCGACGGCATCCTGAAGGATTTCGAAGTGTCCCGCGCTGACGCCGATGCGATGATCATCCAGGCGCGTCTGGCTGCCGGCTGGATCACCGAGGACGACATCGCAGCCGAAGAAGGTGCGGAAGAAGCCGTCGAAGAGGATGCCGAGCAGGCCTGAGGCCTCACGGCTCCTAGAGCGTTTCCAGGTTAAGTGGATACCGGTTCACCGTCGGAAACGCGACAAATCAAAACTTAGAGCCGTTGAGCGAGTCGAAGAAACGCGAAACGGCTTTTGCAAGAAACTGGAAAGCGGATCGTGGCCGGAAAGGTTGAGCCAATGAGCGAGCGCATGTGCATCGTCACGCGCGCAAGCGGCCCGACGGAAGGCCTGATCCGCTTCGTCGCGGCTCCGGACGGCACCGTCGTTCCCGATCTGAAGGAGCGACTGCCCGGCCGCGGCTGCTGGATCACGCCCGAGCGCGATATCGTCGCACTCGCCCTGAAGCGCCGCCTTTTCGCCAAGGCCCTCAAGGCCGAGGTGACGATCGATCCGGACATGCCGGAAATGCTCGATCGCCTGTTGCGCGATCAGTTGCTCGGCATGATGGCCATGGCCCGCAAGGCCGGCCAGTTCGTCTCCGGCGCCACCAAGGTCGACAAGGCCGTGCGCTCCGGCGAAGCGCTCGCGGTCTTCCATGCCACCGATGCGGCAGAGGACGGCGTGCGCAAGATCGGCCAGGCGCGCCATTTCGCGGTCGAGGTCGGACTGGAGCCGATCGAGGCATTTCACCTCCTCAGCGCCGACGAGATGGCGTTTCATTTGGGCGAAGGCGCGTTAATCCATGCCGCAGCGCTTGCGGGACAGGCCGGTGAGGGTGTAGTGAAGCGCGCAAAGTTGCTCCATCGCTACCGCCACGGCTTGGCTAAGCCGTCAGATGGGGCCCTCAACGGTGGGACCGAACATGGCGAACTGGAATAGATGTGTGGCGTCGGCATGAGCCCGCGCCGTCGAGAATAGATCGAAACAGCGCTGCGCCGCCATCCCTGTCGCGCATCTCTGTTTCCAAGGAACGGATACGGAATGAGCGACACTAAAGACGACAAGACCCTGAGCGTACCGAGCAAGTCGACCCTTACTCTGAAGCGTCCCGGCGGCAGCCAGGGCACTGTACGGCAGGAAATGGGACGCGGCCGGACGAAGGCCGTCGTCGTTGAGACGCGCAAGCGTCGCATTCACCGCCCAGAAGACGATGTGAAGCCGGCACCCGCTCAGGCGGCGCCGGCTGCACCCACGCCTGCTGCTGCCCCGGCAGCGCAGTCCCAGCAGCAGCCGGCACAGCCAGCAGCGTCGACGTCGGCATCACCTGCGCCTGCCGCCGCGGCACCCGCGCCGGCTGCCGCCGCGCCGCAGCAGCAGCCGCAACGTCCGGCAGCCCCGCGTCCGGCCCCGCAGCGCCCGGCCTCAGCTCCTCAGCGCTTCGAGACCCCGCGTCCGGCTCCGCAGGTGCGGCCGCGTCCAGGCTCCACCGGCAACCTTTCCGCCGGTGAGATGGATGCCCGCCGTCGTGCACTCGAGGAAGCACGCATCCGCGACATCGAGGAGCGCAAGCAGGCCGAGATCGAAGCTCGCCGCCGCGCCGAGGAAGACAAGCGCCTCGCCATCGAGCGTGCCGAGCAGGCCCGCATCGAGGCGGAACAGGCCGCGTTGAACCGGGCTGAGACCGAAGCCAAGGTCCTCTCCGCCGAATCCGGCGAACGCAAGCGTCCGGCTCCCGTCAAGGAGAAGGAAAAGGAAGAGGCTGCCCCCGTCGCCCGCGTCGGCCGCAAGGTCGATGCCGACGATGACGATGGTCGCGCCGGCCCTCGCAAGGGTGCAGGTCCGGCCAAGGTGGAGGCACCGAAGCCAACCCGCGCCAAGACCGACGGCGAACGCCGCCGTGGCAAGCTGACCCTCACGGGCGCTCTGGACGAAGATGGTTCGACCCGCGGTCGTTCGCTCTCGGCCATGCGTCGCCGCCAGGAGAAGTTCAAGCGCGCGCAGATGCAGGAGACCCGCGAGAAGATCCAGCGCGAGGTCGTCCTGCCGGAAACCATCACCATCCAGGAACTCTCCCAGCGTATGGCGGAGCGTTCGGTCGACGTCATCAAGTACCTGATGAAGGAAGGCCAGATGATGAAGCCCGGCGACATCATCGATGCCGACCTGGCCGAGCTCATCGCCACCGAATTCGGCCACACGGTCAAGCGCGTGTCGGAATCCGACGTCGAAGAGGGCATCTTCGACGTGCAGGATGTCGATGGCGATCTGTCGTCGCGTCCGCCGATCGTCACGATCATGGGCCACGTCGACCACGGCAAGACGTCGTTGCTCGACGCCATCCGCAACGCCAACGTCGTGTCTGGCGAGGCCGGTGGCATCACCCAGCATATCGGCGCCTACCAGGTCGAGAAGGATGGCAACAAGATCACCTTCATCGACACGCCCGGCCACGCCGCCTTCACGGCCATGCGTGCCCGTGGTGCGCAGGCAACCGACATCGCGATCCTCGTGGTCGCAGCTGATGACAGCGTGATGCCGCAAACGATCGAGTCGATCAGCCACGCCAAGGCGGCCAACGTGCCGATCATCGTGGCGATCAACAAGATCGACAAGCCGTCGGCCGACCCCCAGAAGGTCCGCACGCAGCTCCTCCAGCACGAGGTGTTCGTGGAATCCATGGGCGGTGAAGTGCTCGACGTGGAAGTGTCCGCGAAGACCGGCGCCAATCTCGACAAGCTGCTCGAAGCGATCCTTCTCCAGTCGGAAATTCTCGACCTGAAGGCCAATACGAGCCGTACGGCCGAAGGTATGGTCGTCGAAGCGAAGCTCGATCGCGGTCGCGGTTCGGTTGCCACGGTGCTGGTCCAGAAGGGCACGCTGCATCCGGGCGAAATCATCGTCGCGGGCGACCAGTGGGGCCGCGTGCGTGCGCTGGTCAACGACCGCGGCGAAAGCGTCAAGGAAGCGGGTCCGTCGATGCCGGTCGAGATCCTCGGCCTGCAGGGCACGCCGATGGCCGGTGACCGGTTCGCGGTCGTCGAGAACGAGCAGCGCGCCCGCGAGATTTCCGAATACCGTCAGCGTCTCGCTCGTGAAAAGGCAGTCGCGCGTCAGGCCGGCTCACGCGGTTCGCTCGAACAGATGATGACGCAGCTCCAGGATACCGGGCTGAAGGAATTCCCGCTCGTCATCAAAGGCGACGTTCAGGGTTCGATCGAGGCCATCATCGGCACGCTCGACAAGCTCGGAACCAGCGAAGTTCGTGCACGCATCGTGCATTCCGGCGCTGGCGGCATTACCGAAAGCGACATCTCGCTTGCGGAAGCCTCCAATGCGGCGATCATCGGCTTCAACGTCCGCGCCAACAAGCAGGCACGCGATGCTGCGCAGGCCGCCGGCATCGAGATCCGCTACTACAACATCATCTACGACCTGGTAGATGATGTGAAATCCGCCATGTCGGGCCTTCTGTCGCCGGAGCGGCGCGAGACCTTCATCGGCAATGCCGAGATCCTCGAGGTGTTCAACATCACGAAGATCGGCAAGGTCGCTGGTTGCCGCGTCACGGAAGGCAAGGTCGAGCGTGGAGCCGGCGTGCGCCTCATCCGCGACAACGTCGTCATCCACGAAGGCACGCTCAAGACCCTCAAGCGCTTCAAGGACGAAGTGTCCGAAGTGCCGGTCGGCCAAGAGTGCGGCATGGCGTTCCAGAACTACGAAGACATTCGTGCAGGCGACGTCATCGAGTGCTTCCGCGTCGAGCATGTAACGCGGACGCTCTAGTCGTCGTTCGATCGATCGGATCAGGACGCGTCGGGACATTCAGCCCGGCGCGTCTTCCCATTCGCGGAGGCTATCCACGCGGTTGTCCGTTCGATCGATATTCCCGTTTCACCGGAACAAGCATTACCCATGGCACGTACGAATTCATCCAGCTCCGGACCCAGCCAGCGCATGTTGCGTGTCGGCGAGCAGGTCCGCGCCGCCATCACGCAAGTGCTTCAGCGCGACGAAATCCGCGATCCGCTGATCGAAGCGACCGTCATTGCCATTTCCGAAGTGCGCATGTCGCCCGATCTCAAGATCGCGACGGCTTACGTCACGCCGCTTGGCGAGCGGGATCACGATGCGCTCGTCGCGGCGCTCAACCGCAATGCGCGCGCGGTGCGCAAGCACATCACGCCAGCGCTCCGACAGATGAAATACATGCCGGAAATTCGTTTCCGGGACGACACGAGCTTCGACAATTACCAGAAGATCGATGAGCTTCTGCGCTCGCCCGAAGTCGCTCGCGATCTCGACCGCACGACCGACAATTATGGCGATGACACCGACGATGCCGACAAGGGGTCGTCGAGCTGATGGGCGGTCGTCGCGGCAAGAACAAGGGTCGGCCCGTCTCGGGCTGGATCATCCTCGACAAGCCAGAGGATTTCGGCTCGACGGAGGCCGTCTCCAAGATCAAGTGGCTGTTCAAGGCCCAGAAGGCCGGCCATGCCGGAACCTTGGATCCCCTGGCGTCCGGCCTCCTGCCGATCGCCCTTGGCGACGCCACCAAGACGGTTCCCTACGTCATGGATGGGCGTAAGATCTATGAATTCACCGTGCGGTGGGGTGCCGAGCGCGACACCGACGATATGGAAGGCGAGGTCACGCAATCGAGCGACCGTCGCCCGGCCCAATCCGACATCGAGGCCCTGCTGCCGCGCTATACCGGCGTGATCGAGCAGATCCCGCCGCAGTATTCTGCGGTCAAGATCGACGGCAACCGTGCCTACGATCTCGCGCGTGGCGGAGAAACGGTCGAGATCGCGTCGCGGGAAGTGGAAATCCACCGTCTCGATCTGGTCGCCTGTCCCGAGGACGATCTTGCCGTCTTCGTCGTGGAATGCGGCAAGGGCACCTATGTGCGTTCGCTCGCCCGCGATTTCGGTCGCGATCTTGGCTGCTATGGCCATATCGCCAAGCTGCGCCGCATCGGCGTCGCGCCGTTCTCAGACGAAGACATGGTGCCACTCGCCGACCTGACGGTGTTGGAAGAGATGGCGGATGATGCAGAGCGGCTTGCTGCGCTCGATGCGTTCCTGATCGACACCGGTGAAGCGCTCGCCAATCTGCCGCATGTCGCGATCACCGACGATCAGGCGCACCGGCTGCGCATGGGCAACCCGATCATTCTGCGCGGCCGCGACGCGCCGCTCGATGAGGCCGATGTCTGGGTCACGGCGCGCGGTCGTCTTGTTGCAATCGGCGAAATTGGCCAAGGAGAGTTTCGTCCCCGCCGGGTTTTCGGCAACTGAAATCCATTTCACACGTTGCGCGCCTAGTTGGACAACTTGGCGCGCCTATCTACGCCAGGAGCGTTCTCGGCCGGTGGCCGAAGGAGAAACTATAAAGTGCCGGGCCCGCCATTCCGGCAAGAACAATAACGAGAACGCGCTGCCGCATAGAAGGCTCGGGATCAGATGTTCGAAGTTGTTTCCCATCATCGGCTGAGCAGTCAGAAGCGCGCCTCGATGCGGGTTGCGTGCTGATGAGTCAGGCAGTGGAAGACAACGCTCCTTCCGAGGTGGAGCAGGCGGCTCCCAAAGCGACGGACAGGCTGCGTTCGCGCCCGATCTCGGACTATCTTTTCTTCCTGATCCTCATCTGCCTCGTGCCTGCCCTCCTCTTTTCAGGCTACCTTCTGGTGCGCACCAACTCGGTGCAGCAGGAAGGCCTTCAGTCCATCTTCCAGTCCAACACGCGTTCGATCGTTCAGGTGGTGGAGCAGGAAGTCTCCGGCATGCTGACGACGCTGCGGGTGCTGGCGACCGATCCGACTCTCCAGGCCGACAACCTCGAAGCATTCCACGACCGCGGCCGCCGCGCGCTCATCGGCCGCGGCATGAACCTCGCCGTCGTCGGCAGTGATCTGCGGCAGGTGTTCAACACGCGCGCCGACTATGGGGTGCAACTGCCTGCGGCGAGCGATCCCAGAACGCTGCGCCGCGCACTTGAGGACCGAACCTCTGCCGTATCCGGCGTGCTCTTCAGCGAGACGTCGCTCTCGTGGGTGTTCTTCGTGGCGCTACCCGTCAATCGCGAGGGGCGCGAACCCATCCTTCTCGTTCTGGCGCGTGGCGCCGATTCCCTGGCCCGGGCGATCGAAGACGGTCGTCTGCCCGCCTCTTGGCAGGTCGCCATCGTCGACGACAGTCAGACGGTTCTCTCCTCCACCGATCCCTCACTTGCGGCGGGCGGAACCTTGCCCTTCACCTTCAAGGAAAACTTCCGCCAAGGGATCACCGAGGTGGACATGAACGGCCATTCCTTCCAGATCATCCGGGAAGGTTCGGCGCTCACCCAGTGGAGTGTCGTCGCCTGGACTCCGAAGGCGACGATCAGCGCCCCCATCATGCGTTCGATCGCCCTTCTTTTGATCGGCGGCTTGACGATCGGCGCTCTGGCAGGTTTCGTCGCCTGGCTCGTGGCCGGCCGTGTCACGCGCTCTGCAAGGCGGCTGTCGGAAAGCGCGCGGCTTCTGGGCGCCGGGCAGCCGGTGCCGCAGCCGCCCCATCCGATCAGCGAATTTGCCGTCGTGTCGACCGCCCTCAGCGAGGCAGCCTCTAATCGCAGCGAGGCCGAGAGCGAGATCCGCCTGCTGATGCGCGAAGTGGCGCACAGGTCCAAGAACCAGCTCACCGTCATCAACGCCATGGTCGGCCAGACCGCCAAGAACGCTGCGAGCGTCGACGAGTTCGTCGACAGCTTCCGGCGCCGCATCACCGGCCTTGCCCGCTCCACCGACCTGCTGCTCGCCAACGCCGCCCGCGGCATCGATTTCCGCGCGCTGGTGGAAAGCCAGCTCGAGCCTTTTCTGCCGAGCGACCCGGAGCGCGTGCGGCTTCTGGGACCGAAAGTCATGGTCGACGCGCAGGCCTCGCAGACGCTCGGCATGGCGGTGCACGAGCTCGCCACCAACGCCTCGAAATACGGTGCGCTGGCGGACGAGGAGAGCCGGCTCGAAATCACCTGGTGGCGGCGCGAGGGTATGCTGTCGCTCACCTGGCGCGAATATGTGAAGAAACTCCACGTCTCGCCCGATCAGGAGCGCAAGGGCTTCGGCTCCGTCGTGCTCGAGCGCATGATGGGCGGCACGCTCGATGCTCAGATCACGCGCACGCTTCATGCCAACGGCATCGAGTGGCACTTCGCCATCCCGCTCGACCGCCTGCGTGCCGATGGCTCCGAGGAGCAAGCCTGAGCGCGTGGGCTCCCGCTGTTGCGGCTTTCCGCAGGGCGCAACGGCCATTTCGCCCTTTCCTTATGGGCGGTTTTGGCCTATAGGCACGCCAGCGCGACGGGTGGTTCTGCCACCTTCGCGTTTTGTCATGGCCTCCGCTGGACGACATCCCGGCCGCAGGCGTCCCGAAGATCCTCAAACAATCGATAGAAAGGATTGTCCGATGTCGATCACTGCCGAACGTAAGGCTGAACTGCTCAAGCAATACGCGATCAAGGAAGGCGACACCGGTTCGCCGGAAGTCCAGGTCGCGATCCTGACCGAGCGGATCAACAACCTGACCGATCACTTCAAGGGCCACAAGAAGGACAACCACTCCCGTCGTGGTCTCCTCAAGATGGTTTCCAGCCGCCGTTCGCTCCTCGACTACGTCAAGTCGAAGGACGAAGAGCGCTACAAGACGCTGATCACCAGCCTCGGCATCCGCCGCTAGGCTTTGAGCTTGAAGCCGGCGGGGCTGTTCGTTGAACGGCCATCCGCCGGTTTGCACTTTCGGCAGGCGGCGCCTTTCGCAGCTCCGCCTGTCCGGTCTACCCCGCCCGGCAAGAGGTCGGTGCGGGTGATAAGCGACCTGTCATGGGGCAGGATTGCAGGATGCTTGCATCGGCCGCGCGCCGTTTTCCTTCCGGACACCAAGCCTCCCGTTGTCTTGCCCGTGGCGCGTCATAACGCCAAGCCGGGTGCTGCGGTTCTCAGACGAGCCTCGCGCGCCCCGCCAATCAAGGACACTCCATGTTCGATCACCACAAAGTTGAACTCGAATGGGCCGGCCGCACGCTGACCCTCGAAACGGGCAAGGTCGCCCGCCAGGCTGATGGCGCCGTCATCGCCACCTATGGCGAGACCGTCGTGCTCGCCACCGTCGTTTCCGCCAAGGAGCCGAAGCCCGGCCAGGACTTCTTCCCGCTCACCGTCAACTACCAGGAAAAGACCTACGCCGCCGGCAAGATCCCGGGTGGCTACTTCAAGCGCGAAGGCCGTCCTTCCGAAAACGAGACGCTCACCTCGCGCCTCATCGACCGGCCGATCCGCCCGCTCTTCCCGGACGGCTACAAGAACGACACCCAGGTCATCGTCACCGTGATGCAGCACGATCTGGAGAACAATCCGGACGTCGTCGCCCTCGTCGCCACGTCCGCTGCGCTGACGCTTTCGGGCGTGCCCTTCATGGGCCCCGTCGGCGGCGCGCGCATCGGCTACATCAACGGTGAATACCGCCTGAACCCGACCGTCGACGAGATGCCGGAATCCAAGCTCGACCTGATGGTCGCCGGCACGGGTGACGCGGTTCTCATGGTGGAATCGGAAGCCCAGGAACTCGACGAAGAGACGATGCTCGGCGCCGTCATGTTCGGCCATCGCGGTTTCCAGCCGGTGATCGACGCGATCATCAAGCTCGCCGAAGTGGCCGCCAAGGAGCCGCGCGACTTCACCGCCGAAGATCATTCGGCGCTCGAAAGCGAGATGCTCGCCTTCGCCGAAGCCGAACTCCGCGACGCCTACAAGAACACCGACAAGGCCGCACGCTACGCCGCCGTCGATGCCGTCAAGGCCAAGGTCAAGGCGCATTTCGCACCGGCCGAAGGCGAAGAAGCCCGCTACACCGCCGAGCAGATCGGTTCGGTCTTCAAGTCGCTCCAGGCCAAGATCGTGCGCTGGAACATCCTCGACACCAAGTCGCGCATCGATGGCCGTGATCTCGCCACCGTCCGCCCGATCGTGTCGGAAGTCTCCATGCTGCCGCGCACCCACGGCTCCGCACTCTTCACCCGCGGCGAGACCCAGGCGATCGTCGTCGCCACGCTCGGCACCGGCGAAGACGAGCAGTACGTCGATAGCCTCACGGGCATGTACAAGGAGCGCTTCCTGCTCCACTACAACTTCCCGCCCTTCTCCGTCGGTGAAACGGGCCGCATCGGCTCGCCTGGCCGCCGCGAAATCGGCCACGGCAAGCTCGCATGGCGCGCGATCCGCCCGATGCTGCCGGCGCCCGAGCAGTTCCCCTACACGCTGCGCGTCGTCTCCGAAATCACCGAATCCAACGGCTCGTCCTCCATGGCGACCGTGTGCGGCACCTCGCTCGCACTCATGGATGCAGGCGTGCCGATCCAGCGCCCCGTCGCAGGCATCGCCATGGGCCTGATCAAGGAAGACGAGCGCTTCGCCGTCCTTTCCGACATCCTGGGCGATGAAGACCACCTCGGCGACATGGACTTCAAGGTCGCAGGCACCGAGAACGGCATCACCTCGCTGCAGATGGACATCAAGATCGAAGGCATCACCGAGGAGATCATGAAGATCGCGCTCGGCCAGGCCAAGGACGGTCGCATCCACATTCTCGGCGAGATGGCCAAGGCCCTCACGACGAGCCGCGAAGAGCTGGGCGAATTCGCCCCGCGCATCGAAGTGATGCAGATCCCCGTCGACAAGATCCGTGACGTCATCGGTTCGGGCGGCAAGATCATCCGCGAGATCGTCGAGAAGACCGGCGCCAAGATCAACATCGAGGATGACGGCACGATCAAGATCGCATCGGCCTCCGGCAAGGAGATCGAAGCCGCCAAGAAGTGGATCCACTCCATCGTCGACGAGCCGGAAATCGGCCACATCTACGAAGGCACGGTCGTGAAGATCGCCGATTTCGGCGCCTTCGTGAACTTCTTCGGCCCGCGCGACGGCCTCGTCCACATCTCCCAGCTCGCCGAAGAACGCGTCGCCAAGACATCCGACGTCGTCAAGGAAGGCCAGAAGGTCTACGTCAAGCTCATGGGCTTCGACGAACGCGGCAAGGTCCGCCTCTCCATGAAGGTCGTCGACCAGGAAACCGGCAAGGAACGCGAAAAGCAGGAAGACTGATCAAGCCGATCAGCTCCGCTGAAATGCCAACGGCCGCATCGAAAGATGCGGCCGTTTTTGTTGTTTGTTGGAGCGTGAGTGTTCACTGTCCTCCCATAAATATTTAGGGGTATTCGGCAGAATACTCAGCCATTCTGCGTCTTATCCAATTTAAATGTTTTGAATAACATTTCAGTGCTTGAAGCGATCTGTAGTTGCGTGAATTCTGTATGAGCGAATCATCATGACAGGATATCGTTCATGGCCAATTCGAAGCTGAAGCTCATTTATGTCGCGGAAATGCTCGTAGAATTGCGGAAACTGGCGATCGAATCGCGCGAGCCCATGCTCGCTCATCTTCTCGCCATGGCTGAACTTGAAGCCAGAAGTGAACCTCCTGAAATCTGCAGCGATGCTGGTCGCATGTCGATAGAAACAGAAATAAAGTGTTTCCATAAGCTGTAGCGATCCGCTTAAACTAGCGGTTGCAGAAAACGTAATTGCATGTAACTTCGCGCCGATTTGAAGTATTGGCATGGAGTGGCGTGCGCATGACCCTCGACCAAGCTGCAGACTATCTGGCGGTGGTCGAAGAACCGGATGTTCAGAAGGACTTAGCCTTGACCCGGTTGATCGTTGACCTGAGGAGCCGACCCGAACTCGCGAGATCGGCCGGCAATTTCCAAGCCGCCTTCTTCACCTTCCAGCGCGCCTTGCTCGAAGAACGAGAAGACGCCGAGGACCACCGCTTCCATGCTATGACATGCTTGGCTGAACTACGCCGCGCGGTGGGGTGAATGGGCAACGATGACCGGCAGAATTCAAAGGGTCGCAGACTGTGCACTTCTCTGGAATTGAAATCTACGGTGTAGAACCGAAAATTGTCCTTGTCTCCCGCGCCTGGTATCGCGTGAGATCGCAATTCCGATTTTAACTACAGCTGGGGGGCTCGGTGATCGCGAAGCTTCATATAAACATCTCTCAGGGAATTATTGATGTGGAGGGCGATCCTGAACTTGTTCGCGCCATTTACGATGATTTCAAAGAACAATTATTGGCGGGGGGCACCATGCAGCCGCCTCCACTTGATGAGAGCGAAGGAGCAGGCCCTGCTGAAGACGGCGGCAGGCCCAAGGCAAGGTCGAAACGCAAACCGCCTGCCAAGAAGCGGCTGGCCAGTGATGAGGGTGGTCCCAATGTGAGCGCGGACTCGCCCAAACTGGACAAGAATCTCGACACTTCAGGCTTGCCGGCTTTTTATGAGCGTTATGAAGCTAAAAATAATCCGCAGAAAATCTTGGTGTTCTTGAAGTTCATGAATGATGAACTGGGTATCGAAAACCCCAACACCGATCAATTCTACACTTGCTTTGAAAAAGTGAACGCACGGGTGCCCAAGGCATTCGCGCAAGCATTCCGCGATGCTAGCGGTCGGAACTTTGGTTACATCGATTATAATTCCGCCACGGATATTAGGATTACCACTGTAGGAAGCAACCACTTTAAGTTTGATCTCAAAAAGAAGAGTTCTGAATGACCAATGAGGTCAATCAATTCTATAGTTCGATTGAGAATGCTGCTGACCAGAGCCAAAGTGCCCTCGTCGAGTTATTTGTATACTTCTTGACGTTCAAATCCGGGCAGGAGTCGGCGACGCCCAAGCAAGTTGCTGAATGTTTTGCTGCATGTGATCTCGTTGTGCCAGGGAACGTGAGTGCTCGCCTATCAGAAGGCCTTAAAAGCAAGCCACCAAAATATATCAAATCAAATGGTGGCTATAAACTTCAACGCCACATGCGTGAGGCTCTTTCCCGTAAGATTGGAGCCGAAACCGTCACCGCTCAGACCAGCGCCACGCTCCGGGGGTTAGAGCAGAAGCTACCCGCTGGCGCTGATAAGGAATTTCTTAAAGAAGCCATCAATTGCTTCGAGGTTGGCGCTAACCGCGCTGCCATTGTCATGACGTGGATATTGGCGATGGATCATCTGTTTGCCCATATCATCAAGCACAAACTAGTGGACTTCAATGCGGCCCTATTGAAGGACAAGGGCGTCAAAATTGACGCCATCACGCAGCGGGATGACTTCACCGAAATCAAGGAAACGAAGTTCATCGAGCTGTGCCGCGCAGCAGGTGTAGTCTCAAACGATGTTCGGAAAATCTTGGACCAAAAGTTAGGCACGCGGAACTCATGCGCCCATCCGTCTGGAGTGACGGTCAACAAATCTAAAGTCATCGACTTCATAGAAGACCTCGTTGACAACGTCATTCTGAAATATTCGACGTAAACTTCGGCGGGCTTGTCGGGATGCGGTAGGCCAATCCCCATGAATCATCTATGACGGCCGCTCTCGGGGTTCTCTAATATCGACGTAGCCGACCGTCGTTGGATCGAAAGCCGTCATAACTGCCCCCCAATTTTCCCCGCCCCTCCGCCCCGTGCCATACTCCCTTCGTCCCCGCCGGTTGGAAGCATTCGCGAGACGTCCGGGTGCGGGTGGGGGACGGCGCTTCCGGTTGTGGGGAACGATGCCCGCAGCCTGGAGCTGGACCGACAGCGCCTCCGCCGGCACTACGACCGGCTTTGGCTCCGTGTCCATGCAAGCCGTCGGTGCGGAAGCGAGCGATGATCCCCGTGAGCTGCGATGCGGCCGGTGGAGGGGCGTTCGATCCGGGCTGAGCGCGTGAAGCCGCATGAAGGGTCCCGCCGGGAGCCTGAAGTGCGCCACCATGTGCTCGCGAAGGTCCGGTCCCGCATGAAGTCCCCGTCAAAAGGGCGACGGCGCAGAGGGTGTCGACTGGTCCAGAGGGACGAGGGTCCCGTGAAACGTCGGGCGGGGCGCGCGAAGCGAGCCACACCTACTTTTTCTATCGAGGCCGCTTCGCGCGCCCCGTCTCCATTCTGCCTCATCCCCCGGGCGGCGAAAGCCGTGCCGGGCAAAGCCGCATGGGCCTCCCTTCTCGGCCTGTTCCGTTGCCGGCCTCTCCCGCTCGAAGACTGGCCGCGCTACGCTCCGCGCATTGGACAGGCGACAGGAAACGGAGCGATCGATGTTCGAGATCAAGCGGCTCACCGCGGGTGACGAGGCGCTCGCGCGCCAGCTCAACGGCCTTTTCGCGCGGGAATTTGACGATCCCGAGAGCTATGCGTCCAGGCCGCCAGCCGACGCCTGGCTCGCGCGGCTTCTCGCCCGCGAATACGTGCATGCCTTGGTGGCCTTGGACGGGGACGATGTGATCGGCGGTCTCGTCGCCTATGAGCTCGAAAAGTTCGAGCAGCAGCGCTCGGAACTCTACATCTACGATCTTGCGGTGGCCGAGGCCCATCGCAGGCAGGGCGTCGCCACCTCTCTGATCGAAAAGCTCCGCGCGATCGGCGCCGAGCGTGGCGCCTGGGTCGTCTATGTTCAGGCCGATTACGGCGACGATCCGGCCGTCGCGCTCTACACCAGGCTCGGCACGCGCGAGGACGTCATGCATTTCGACATTGCCGTCAAAGCCGGCGGCGGCTGAAGGCGCCGCCGCCGACCAGATCTGTCGTCAGCTGTCAGGCGCCCGTCGGCCGGCTCTCCACCACCGTTTCGGGGTTCGCCTTGGCATAGGGCCAGGCCTCGTGGTCGAGGTCGAGATCCGGGAACGCCGTCGGCCGGAAGACCGGCCGTTCCACGCCCGATTTCAGCTGGTCGCGGAAATCGTTGAGCACGCGCAGCGCGGTCGGGAACAGCATCATGATCGCCATCAGGTTCACGATCGCGAGCACGCCCATCAGCGGGTCTGAGAAGAAGAACACCGCCGTTGCGCCGGGCGCCGTCGCGCCGAGGAAGACGATCACGACGATCGCCAGCCGCAGAACGTGCAGCGCCGCCGGTGCGCCGGTCATCACCTTCAGCGCCGTCTCGCCCAGATAGTAGTTGTAGATGATCGAGCTGAACGCGAAGAGCAGGATCGCAAAGGTCAGGAAGTACTGCGACCAGTTGCCCACCTGGCTCACCAGCGACTGCTGCGTCAGCACCACCCCGTCGATCCCTTCGGCACCCGGCTGGTAGACGGGGCTGAGCAGGATGATGAAGGCCGTGCAGGAGCAGATGATGATCGTGTCGATGAAGACCGAGAAGGACTGCGTGATGCCCTGGCTGATCGGGTGGCGCACATCGGCGGTCGCCGCCACGTTCGGGGCCGAGCCGAGGCCGGCTTCGTTGGAGAAGAGGCCGCGCCTTAGGCCCTGCGCCAGCGCCGCGCCCACGCCGCCGCTGACTGCTTCTTCCAGGCCGAACGCATTGGCGATGATCGACCAGATCACGCCGGGCAGCTCCGTGATGTTCATCACGATGACGATAAGTGCCAGCCCGATATAGATGAACGCCATGATCGGGATGATGACATCCGCCACCTTGGCGATGCGCCGGATGCCGCCATAGACGATGAAGCCGGTGATGATGGCGAGGAGGATGCCGCTCCACAGCCGGTCGACGCCGAGGCTGTCATTCACCGCGCCCGCAAAGGTGTTGCCCTGGAACGCGTTGAAGCCGAAGGCGAAGGCGAGCATCAGGCAGATTGCGTAGACGACGGCGAGCCACCGGTAGCGGTGGCCAAGCCCGTGGATGATATAGCTCGCCGGTCCGCCCCGATAGGTGCCGTCGCCGTTCGAGCGCTTGTAGAGCTGCGCCAGCGATGCCTCGACAAGGCTCGTCGCCATGCCGACCAGCGCGATCGCCCACATCCAGAACACCGCACCCGGTCCGCCAAGCGTGATCGCCACCGCCACGCCCGCGATGTTTCCGCCGCCGACACGGCCGCCGACGGATATCAGAAGCGCTTCGCGCGCGCTGATCGCATTCGGATCGCCGCTCTGGTTCTTGCCCGAGAGCACACGGAACATGCGGGTGAAATATTCGATCTGAACGAAGCCGCTCATCACCGTGATGAACACGCCGAACACCACGAGAATGGGGATCAGCGCCCATCCCCAGGTGAGGTCCTCGATCAGACCGAAAAAGCCGGTAATCAGATCCATAAGCTCAAAATCCCCTCTAGGAGCGGGCCGCTCCTTCAATAATGCGATCGCAACGCCCCTCCCTCCAGCACGAACGCGCGACCAATGGAAGCTCGTGTGACCGTCGCAGACGATGCGACGCTCATCCCATTGAGGCTGAGGGGCTGCCACAAAGCAACCATCAGGGACTAACTTTGAACCTTGCTCGTCACCGAGCGGCCCATGCTTGTCTCTTGTTGGTAGATATTCTGCGCCAGCCCGTTGGCGGCTTTCACTCGCCGGTCAGCCTATTCGCATGCCTGGCGGGCCGTTGCCGGCGGATCGACCGTCAGCTTTTTAAGATCCGCCACCGGCCCCGCAGCCAGCGCACCGACCACGCAATGCCTGCCAGGCACCCCACGACGGCGCCGGTGAGAACGGCAAAGCCCAGGAACAGGATCTCACCGCCACGTGCATCGCCCTCCGCCCATTGCAGCAGAGCGAAAGCACCAAGCGCAAAGCAAGCTGCCCCGGCTGCCATGCATCCGATCAGAACGGCAAAACACACGAGAATTTCGAAGCCCGGGAACACGCCGATAGGCTTTAGGGGACTGCCGGCGCGATGCTCGATATCGTCCATGGCCTCACGCACCGGATGATTGCCGCTCACGCGTCATCGTCGATGACGATTTCGCAATCCGGCTCGAACCCTCCGGCCTCGACCGCTTCATTGCATTCGTTCAGCGCTCTTTGGCGAACATCCTCGCCGCTCCACATGGCCCAGGCGGTCGTGTTGCGGGACCGCGCGACGATCTTCGGTCCCTCCAGCGCGTCCACATTCTGGGAAAACGCAAAGGTGGCTTCGTGCGATAGCAACGAGCCGTCGTCGTCGCTCCAGTTCTCCGGCACGATCCGGCCGATCCGGTAGCACTCGGAATCGCCTTCGCTCCGTTCGGCGTCGCAGTCCGCCAGTGCGGATTTTTCCGCCGCTTCCATCGAGTGCAATTGCCGGCGCAGATGGATGGAGAGCTGCCTTGATCCTTCGGGCAGAAACGCATAGATCGCACCGAAGAAATGCGCATCTCCGATCGTGTCGATCAGCATCGTGCCGAGGTCCTGCCTCTGCTGCGCATTGAGCCCGTCATTTTCAATCTCGAGCCGGTATCCTTCGGCGTCTGGAAGCGCGGCCTTGGCCTCGTCGCTCGTGATGACGGCAGTGGCTGGCGCGTCCTGGGCGGCCGCCGGCAGTGGCATGATCGAGGCAGCCAGGAGCCCGGCAAAGCCGAGAGCCAGTGGAGCACGCAGCGCGCCAAGGTCGCCAAGGGCTGAGAACATGGTGTCGGCTCCAATACGCGTAGGTTGCATGCCAGGGGGCGACCATTCCAATGGAGTGTGTCGAAAGCATGGGCACCGGGCGCCGCAACAACGGCGTTGGCGAAGCGACGCCGTGTAGACTCGCTTTCATCGCCGCGCTAATCGTCGGCGCATGAAAAACGGCGATCACCTCTTCCTTGTCGACGGTTCGGGCTACATCTTCCGGGCCTACCACGCGCTTCCGCCTCTGACGCGCAAATCCGACGGCCTGCCGGTCGGCGCCGTGTCTGGCTTCTGCAACATGCTGTGGAAGCTGCTCGTCGAGGCGCGCGACACGGAAGTGGGCGTCACGCCGACGCATTTCGCGGTGATCTTCGACTATTCTTCAAAGACCTTCCGCAACACGCTCTACGATCAGTACAAGGCGAACCGCTCCGCCCCGCCGGATGATCTCATCCCGCAATTCGGCCTGATCCGCCAGGCAACGCGCGCCTTCAACCTGCCTTGCATCGAAAAGGAAGGGTATGAGGCAGACGATCTGATCGCCACCTACGCGCGGCTGGCTGTCGAGGCCGGGGGCGACGTCACGATCGTCTCCTCCGACAAGGACCTGATGCAGCTCGTTACCCCCAAAGTGTCGCTCTACGACACGATGAAGGACAAGCAGATCGGCATTCCCGAGGTCATCGAGAAATGGGGCGTGCCGCCTGAAAAGATGATCGACCTGCAGTCGCTGACAGGGGACTCGACCGACAACATTCCCGGCATCCCCGGCATAGGCCCGAAAACCGCAGCGCAGTTGCTCGAGGAATATGGCGATCTCGATACGCTTCTGGAACGTGCGTCCGAGATCAAGCAGAACAAGCGGCGCGAAAACATCATTCAGTTCGCCGATCAGGCAAGGCTGTCGCGCGAGCTCGTCACGCTGAAGCTCGACACGCCGATCGATGTCGGGCTCGAAGAATTGAGCCTCGACGCACAGGATGGGCCGAAGCTCGTCGGTTTTCTGAAGGCGATGGAGTTCACCTCGCTCACCCGCCGCGTCGCGGAAGCCACCGGTACGGATGCGGCTGCCGTCGAGCCGTCCCATGTCCAGGTGCAGTGGGGGGCTGACGCCCACGGACCCGATCTCGACAAGGGCGATGCGGCAGCGCCCGCGGGCGGGACGACGGTTGCCCAAAGGGCAGCCGGCGGCTCGGAGCAAACCGTTGCAAGTGCCTCCGTAAGCGCCAAGACAGAGACCTGGACGCCTCAGGCTCTGGCGAAGGCCCGTGCCGAAGCGGCAGCAACCAGCACGATCGACCGCACGTCCTATGTCACCATTTCCGATCTGGAGACGCTCGACCGTTTCATCGCTATTGCCCGTGAAACTGGGCTCGTCGCGTTCGACACGGAAAGCAATGCGCTGGATGCGATGCAGGCCGATCTCGTCGGCGTGTCGCTCGCGGTTGCCGGCAACAGCAAGGATGCATCCGGCAGGGAGATCATGGCGGCCTACCTGCCGCTCGCCCACCGTACCGGCGAAGGTGACATGTTCGGCGGCGGCATCGCCGAAGGGCAGGTGAATTTCGACGAGGCGCTTGCCCGGCTGAAGGTGCTGCTGGAAGACCCGGCCATCCTGAAAGTGGGCCAGGACTTGAAATATGACTGGCTGCTGATGAAGCGCTACGGCGTCGAAATCGGCCCGTTCGACGACACGATGCTGATGTCATATGTCGTCGAATCCGGCATGGCGAGTTTCGGGGGCTCCGGCGGCCATGGCATGGACGCGCTGGCCGAACGCTGGCTTGGCCACAAGACGATCGGCCTCAAGGAAGTTGCGGGGTCCGGCAAGGGGCAGGTGACGTTCGATTTCGTGTCGATCGAGAAGGCCACCGAATATGCCGCCGAGGATGCAGATGTTGCGCTGAGACTCTGGTTCGCGATCAAGCCGCAGCTGGTGGCCAAGGGTCTCGTGCACGTCTACGAGCGGCTGGAGCGGCCACTGCTGCCGGTTCTTGCCCGCATGGAAGAGCGCGGGATCTCGGTGGATCGCCAGATCCTGTCACGTCTGTCCGGCGAATTCGCGCAAGGTGCGGGCGCCCACGAGGCGGCGGCCTATGAACTTGCTGGTGAGAAATTCAATCTCGGTTCGCCCAAGCAGCTCGGTGAAATCCTGTTCGGCAAGCTCGGTCTGCCGGGCGGCTCGAAGACGAAGACCGGGCAGTGGTCGACATCTGCCCAGGTGCTTGAAGATCTGGCCGCGGTCGGCCACGAGCTGCCGCGCAAGATCGTGGACTGGCGGCAGCTGTCGAAACTGAAATCGACCTACACCGATGCGTTGCCGGGTTACATTCATCCGCAGACGAAGCGCGTCCACACCTCCTATTCGCTTGCCTCGACGACCACCGGCCGGCTCTCTTCCTCCGAGCCGAACCTGCAGAACATCCCGATCCGCACCGCCGAAGGCCGCAAGATCCGCACCGCCTTCATCGCGGAACCGGGCAACAAGCTGGTCTCGGCAGATTACAGCCAGATCGAACTGCGGGTCCTTGCCCATGTGGCCGATATTCCGCAACTGCGCCAGGCGTTTGCCGATGGCATCGACATCCACGCGATGACGGCGTCGGAAATGTTTTCAGTGCCGATCGAAGGCATGCCGTCGGAAGTCCGCCGGCGGGCGAAAGCCATCAATTTCGGCATCATCTACGGCATCTCCGCCTTCGGCCTTGCCAACCAGCTTGCCATCGAGCGGTCCGAGGCCAGCGACTACATCCGCCGCTATTTCGAGCGCTTCCCGGGCATCCGCGATTATATGGATGCGACCAAGGCGTTTGCGCGTGAGCATGGCTATGTGGAAACGATCTTCGGCCGCCGGGCGCATTACCCGGAAATCCGCTCGTCAAACCCTCAGGTCCGCGCCTTCAACGAGCGCGCGGCGATCAATGCGCCGATCCAGGGCTCGGCTGCCGACATCATTCGCCGGGCGATGATCCGCATCGAGCCGGCATTGGCACAATCGAGCCTGTCCGGCCGCATGCTGCTGCAGGTGCATGACGAACTGATCTTCGAGGTGCCCGAAGCGGAAGTGGACCAGACGATCGAGCTCGTCACCGATCTCATGGAAAACGCAGCCATGCCCGCGCTCTCCATGAAGGTGCCGCTGAAGGTGGATGCGCGCGCCGCCGACAATTGGGACGAGGCACACTGACAGCCGGCCGAGTGGCTCAGCTGTAGATCATCTTGCGCGTCATGCCGCCATCGACGGTGAACTCGGCTCCGGTGACGAAGCCGGCTTTCTCGGACAGGAGGTAGGCGGCAAGATGCGCGATGTCTTCCGGCGTGCCGACGCGGCCGGCCGGATGCTGGGCGTGATCTTCGGCCGAAAGCTTAGCCCCCGAAACGTCGATCCAGCCCGGCGAGATGCAGTTGACGCGCACGTCCGGCCCAAGGCTGATCGCCAGCGAGTGGGTCAGCGCGACGAGCCCGCCCTTGGTCGCGGAATAGGCGTGCGTGTCCTTCTCGCTCATATGCGCCCGGGTGGATGCGATCAGCACCATGGCGCCTTTCGCTTGCCGCAGCGCCCCTTCGCCATGCTTTGCGAGAAGGAAGGCGGCCGTCAGGTTGATTGCGATCACCCGGTTCCAGTCGGCGAGCGTCAGTTCGGAAAGGCCAGCAAACTCGGAGATGCCGGCATTGGAAACGATGGCATCGATGCGGCCGCTGCGTTCCTGCACGCCCTCGATCAACGCGACGATGTCGTCCTCGCGCGCCACATCGCAGGCCACGAAATCGCATCCGGTTTCCTCTACGATCGCAGCGCCCTTCTCTTCATCGAGGTCGGCGACGACGACATCCCAGTCTTCGTCGATCAGTTGACGCACGATGCCCGCGCCTATTCCGGAAGCGCCACCGGTGACGATCGCCGTCTTCATCATCCCGAAATTCCTTTCGACTGCTTCAATAATTTTCGCTTGGTGAACCTGCCCGCGCTTTCAGACGGTGATAGGGTCACCCTTCCTCCAAAAGCCGGATCCGAGCAAACGGGTTCCGCGATCCCTGGACTGCTTTGAAGAAACCTTTGACCCAATTTCCGCCCCCAGCCTCGCCCGACGCCCGACCGGTTCGCCTCCTGCTCGGCATTGCCCTGACGTTCGGCTCAACCTTCGTGCTTGCCAGCATGGATGCCCTGTCGAAACTGCTGACCGGCGACCTGCCCGTGGTGCAGGTGGTGTGGGGTCGCTATTTCTTCCATACGCTGATCGTGATGACGGTGCTCGCACTGCGCGCGAAGCCGGGCTTCTGGAAAAGTCGGCGTCTCGACCTGCAATTGGTGCGGGCGCTGTTGCTGTGCGCCACGACGTTTCTTCTCTACGCGTCGCTGATCCACGTGCCGCTTGCCGATGCGACCGCGGTGCTGTTCTTCGCGCCGGTGCTCGTTACGCTGCTGGCCTATCTGGTCCTGGGTGAAAGCGTGGGGCCGCGCCAGCTCGTCGCCGTGGTCGTCGGCTTCCTGGGCGTTCTCCTGATCATCCGGCCGGGATTCGGCGCCGAAGCCGCCATGCTGATCCCGCTCGGCGCAGCCGTGCTTCTGGCTTTCTTCTACCTGTTGACACGGCTTGTCGGCCGCTACGATGTCGCATCGACCACGCTCTTTTATACGACGAGCGTGGGCGCCGTTTTGTTTTCGCTGGCGCTTCCCTTCGTCTGGGAAGCAACGACCTTGCCGCAGATCGGCTTGATGGCTGCAATGGGAAGTTTAGGCGCGCTCGGCCATTTCCTGCTCGTGCGCGCCTTCGCCATCGCGCCGGCTTCGTCGCTGTCGCCTTTTCTCTATTCCCAGATCGTGGCTGCCGCCACGATCAGTGTTGTCGTTTTCGGGGACCCGCTGCAATGGACGATGATCGCCGGCGCCGGTCTTCTCGTCGGCAGCGGCATCTATGTCTGGCTCAGAAGTTAGCCGGCTATCAGGTGACGCGGGCGCGACGTTTGTACTCTTCGCGATCCCACAACCTGCCATCCATGACTTCGGCGATGATCTTCACCGCACCGTCCACTTCCGCCTCGCCGATATAGAGCGGCGTGAAGCCGAAACGCAGGATGTCCGGCGCGCGGAAATCGCCGATCACCTTGCGCGCGATCAGCGCCTGCATAATGGCGTAGCCCTCCGCATGCCGGAAACTGACCTGGCTTCCACGCATGCCCGCGTCGCGCGGCGTCGCGAGCGTTAATTCCGGGCAAGCGGCCTCGACGCCGGCTATGAAGCGTTCCGTCAGTTCGATCGAGCGGGCGCGCACGTCGGCCATCGTGGTCATGTCCCAGATATCCAGCGCCGCTTCGAGCGCGGCCATCTGCAGCACCGGTGGCGTGCCGACGCGCATCCGCTCGATGCCGCGGCCGGGCCTGTAGTTCTGGTCGAAGGCGAATGGCTGCTCGTGGCCGAGCCAGCCGGCAAGCGCGGGCTCCGCACTTTCGGCAAGATCGGGCCTGACATAGATGAAGGCCGGGCCGCCCGGGCCCGAGTTCAGATATTTGTAGGTACAGCCGACGGCGAAATCGGCATCGGCGCCCGTCAGGTCGACGGGTACGGCGCCGGCCGAGTGGGCGAGATCCCAGACAGTCAGCGCGCCGGCCGCATGGGCCTTTTCGGTGATCCGCTTCATGTCGTGCATGCGCCCGGTGCGGTAGTCGACCTCCGTGATCAAGGTGACCGCCACCGTTTCGTCGATCGCGCCTTCGACGTCTTCCGGCGCGACCGTCTTCAGGCTGTAGCCTTGGCCGAGCAGCCCCACCAGGCCTTCGGCCATGTAGAGATCGGAGGGAAAGTTGCCCGTGTCGGACAGGATGATCTTGCGATCGGGCCGCAGCCGCAGCGCCGAGGCAAGCGCCTGGAAGACCTTGATCGACAGGGTGTCGCCCATGACGACGGTGCCGGCGGGCGCCCCGATCAGCTTGCCGATGCGGACGCCGATATCCGTCGGCTTGGCCATCCAGCCGGCCTTATTCCAGCCGGTGACGAGCATGTCCCCCCATTCGGCCGTGATGGTCGAGGCGACCCGTTCGGCTGCCTTCCTGGGCAGCGGACCAAGCGAGTTGCCGTCCAGATAGATCAGGCCCTCGGGCAGATGGAATTCGCGGCGGGTCTTGTCGAAATCGGTCATGTAAATATTTAGCCGGCGCACCATTCAGGCGGCGCCCGCCTCCTCTATGTCGGTGGTGAAGGTGGCGGGAAGGGACACTTCCAGCAATTCGATGTCGTCTGATGGGTCGGCGTAGCGGGTCTTGAGGCCCGGCGGCACCACGAAAGCATCGCCGGCGCCAAGACGTTGCGCGGCGTGACCTTCGGCCTCGAGCGTCAGTTCGCCATCCATCACGAAGGTAAAGAGAATGTCGCTGTCATGCCGCGCGGGAACCGGCGATCCCTCGCCGCGCCTGGCCACATGCACGCCGGCAACCCCTTGCGTGTTCTCGCCGATCGTCGTGTCGCGAGCGATGAAACCCGGCAGCCGGAACGGCTTCCAAGCCGCCTCCGCAGCCTTGTGGTGCACGAAGCGCTGCCCCTGAAAGCGCCTGTCGGGATTGGCAGGGCCATTCGGCAAGGTCATGTCGTGGTCGATCGACGTGATGTGCTCGGCCGGCACGCCGATCTCGATCACCTCGATATTGGGGCTGGCATAGAGCACGCGGTGGCGGATTTCAGGCGGCTGGATAACGCAATTGCCCGCTTCAAGCCGGAAGGGCTCGCCCTGGTCCTCATAGACGAGGTCGACCCAGCCGCGATAGCAGAAGATCAGCTGGAAGCCGACAGTGTGGTAATGCACCATGTCGGGCACGGGCCCGCCATCGGGGATTCGGATGTGGCTCGCGATGATCGAGCCGCCGAGCCGCGACGGCACCAGATCGCGGTAGTGCATGCCGGCGCGACCGATGACCCAGGGTGCCTGGTCGGCGAGCCGCCGCACGACGAAGTCATGGGCAGTCGTCGGTGTCGCGAGCGGCACATGCAGCGGTTCGATCTCGATCCGCGTTCCGTTCGGCGCGGTCAGCCGCCTCTCGCCGCCGGCAAAGCCGTCCGGATCCTCGGTCAGAATGCGGATCGTGCCGGGCGACTCGCTGGCATGGGCATCGAGGCAGAGCCGCAGTCCGTGGCCGGAAACGACGGCCACCTTCGGATCGTCGGCAGGAAAGATCGTGTCGAGCCGCATCTTCAAGACCTTGGTGAAGAAGGGCAGGTCGTCGCGCACGTCTTTCGTGGGAAGGCGCATTTCAGCACGCGTATCGCTCATGGCTCATGCCTCTCGCAATGGTTTGTGGTCTCGGTGATCGGGTCCGTCCCAGTCGTGCAGGAGCTGGGAAACCCTCGAAAGCCCGTCTTCCAGCCGAACGCTCTCGCCTCCGCCGACACCGAGCCGGATATGGCCGGGCATGTCGTAGGCGGAACCGGGCAGCAGGAAGGTGCGGTAGGGGGCGGCAAGCAGGCGCCGCGCGAAATCGTCGGAATCGATGCCGTCTGCCAGACGAGCGAGACCGATCAGGCCCGCCTGCGGTCGTACCCAGGACAGCTTCGGCTCGTTCGCCACGAACCGGTCCAACTGATCGAGATTGGTGCGGCCTTCTGCGCGTGCCCGGTCCAGCGCGGGACCGAGGCGCTCGGGTCTGAGCGCGATTTCGGCGATGGCCTCACCCATTACGTTCATGATCTCGCTTGCGTTTTCGCGCAGGATCACGGCGTCCATGATCAGGTCCTTGTCGCGGCAGATCATCCATCCGGTGCGCAAACCCTGCAGTCCGAGCGCCTTGGAAACGCTGCCGGTCGTGATGCCGCGCTCGTAAAGTCCTGCAATGCTCGGCGCGCGCGTGCCTTCCCATTCAAGCCCGGCATAGACTTCGTCGACGAGAAGCCAGGCGCCGACCGACCGCGCGATCGCGACGATCTCGGCGAGCTCGGCTGTATCCATCAACCGGCCGGTGGGATTGTTGGGGTTCGACAGGAAGATGAGTTTCGTGCGCGGCGTGACCGCATCGCGCAGCTCACCGAGCGGCAGGCGCCATTGATCCTCTTCGCGGCGATGGACAAAGCGCATGGTTGCCCCGACGGCCGCGCCGAGAACGGCGGCCTGCGGCCAGCCCGGCACTTCCGTAACGATCTCGTCGCCGGCCTCGACCAACTGGCGGATGACGAGATAATTGGCTTCCGCTGCACCCGCCGTGATCAAGATATCGTCCGGCGTGCAGATGCCGGAAAGTCCGGCCTGCGCGATCACATGCTCCCGGAGCGCCGGAAGCCCGCGGAACGACTTGCCGTTCCAGTCCAGCGACAGTTCCGGATCGAGATCGGGAAGAAAGTCGCCGAGCTTCGGCGAGCGCGCCAGCGAAAAGCCGACGATCGCTTCCGGGTCCGCCTCGGTCGTATCGAGCAGATACTGAAAGAGCGTGTGAATCTTGACTTTCATCCGGATCGGCACCTACTAGGCGGAAAGAGGAGATTAATAAATGATTTCAGAAACTTATATCAAAGGTAAGCCGATATCGCTGACCGTGCTCGACTACGGTTTGTTCAAGGTCCATGCGAATGGCCGGGTGATCGGGATCGTCGGCTTTCTGATCCGCACCGACCGCGACGAGACCATTCTCGTCGATACCGGTTTTCCGGCAAAGTATGCCTATGACATCGAGGCCTCCAGCGCAGAGGACAAGCTTGGCAGCTTTGGCGTCGTGCTTTCGCTCACCGAGGAAAATCTGCCAAAGGCGCAACTGGCCAAGGCCGGCGTCGCGATGGACGACGTCGATCTCCTCGTCATGACGCACACCCATATCGACCATGTCGGCGGGATCGCCGATTTCCCGGGCCGCCCGATCCTGATGTCGGCCGCAGAGCGCGCGCTCGAAAAGCCGATATACTGGAGCGGGCTGAAGCCGCTCGACTGGCCGGATCGCGCATACATGCTGGTCGATGGCGACGTCGATCTCGGCCCCGGTCTCAAGGTTCTGGCAGCCCCCGGCCATACGATCGGCCAGCTGGCCCTGCTCGTCGAACTGCCTGAGACCGGCCCGGTGATTCTGACGGGAGATGCCATCTCGCGGCCGGCGGAAATCGACGAGCGCTTCGATACGGCCGACGATCCGGCAGCTGCGATCGAAAGCGCCGACCGGTTGATGCGTCTGGCGGGTGAAAAGGGTGCGATGGTCATTTACGGCCACTCGCCCGAGCAGTGGCCGCAGCTGAAGAAATCGCCGGAATTCTACGCCTAGCGAACATCGCGACCCTGATTGAGGATGATGACATTGCCGCTTGAAACGTCGCCTGCCGGTGACAGCAGGAAGGCGACCCAGGCGGCGATTTCGCTCGGCTGCATCGCGCGGCCATGCGGCATGGCGGCGAGTGCCTTCTCGAGGACTTCTTCGCTGACGACGCCGAAGAGCGGCGTCTCGGTCATGGCCGGCGCGATGGAGTTGACGGCGATCTTCTCGCGAGCGTAGCGGCGCGCCAGATCCTTCGTCAGCGTGTCCATAGCCGCCTTGCTCGCGCGGTAGTGCGGCGGGTCGAACACATCGAAATTATAGGCGCCGTTCGAAGAGATCATCACGATCTTGCGCACGCCCGGCCGGCCGGCCATGAGCTTCACCGCCTGCTGGGAGCAGTGAAAGGCAGACGAGAAGTTGATCGCCATCTGGCGATCGAGTTCCTCGGCGGGAATGTCCGGAAAGGAGGACATGAGGCACGTGCCGGCATTGTTGACGAGTGCGTCGATGCCGCCGTGCTTTTGGGCGATTGCCTCGAACACTTCCGCGATCGCGTCGGCCTTTGTTAGATCCACCAAGTGGCCTTCGAAACGGCCTCCTGAAGACGCTTCCATCGCCCTCACGGCCGGTCCGTCGATGTCGAGGCCGACGACCGTCATGCCCGATTGCAGCAAGGTCTCCACGATCGCCCGCCCCATGCCTCCGGCGGCGCCGGTCACCACCGCAATCTTCGTTTCAGCCATCCACACATCTCCCCTTCTGCCGATGATAATTATAGTGGATTTGCCGGATTGTATATAATAAGATTTTCGACATGGGGTATTCGGCCAAGACAGATGCGGCGTTTGAGATGCTGCACCGTGACATTCTGAACGGCAGTCACGCGCCCGGTCAGCCGCTGCGTATCGCAGCGCTTTCCGCTCTTTACGGCGTCAGCGCCACCCCGCTGCGCGAGGCGCTTTCGCGGCTCGAGGAAAAGCAGCTGGTCGTCGGCAGCGCCAACCGTGGATGGCGCGTCGCACCTGTGTCACTGCCCGAGCTGGAAGATCTGGAAATCGCCCGCCTGACCGTGGAGACTTCGCTCCTGGAAGATGCGATCGCCCACGGCGATCTCGACTGGGAAAGTGGCATCGTCGCGGCCCATCATCGCCTCACCCAGGTTGCGCCACCTGCGGGCAATGTCGATGTCGCCGCCCGCCAGCTGTGGGACGAGACGCATGATGCGTTTCACATCGCGCTGCACGCCGCCGGACGTTCGTCCTGGCTGAAGCGCTTTTTCGTGCGGACGGCAGAGCAGCTGCGGCTGCACCATCAGGCACTTCTCTTCTATCCGCGTGCCATCAACCCGAATGGCCCGGAGAAACACACGCCGGAAACCGAAGCGCTGCTGTCGCGCGCCCATTCGGTAACGGCACATACGGAATTGATGCAGGTCGTTCTCGATCGCGACGCCCCGGTGGCGCGGGAGAAGCTGCGCCTGCATGTCGAGATCACGCTGGAGGTCTTTCGATCGATCGCCGGCGCGAGCGTGAAGGAAAAGAAGGCCAAACGAGAGGAACAAGTCATATGAAGAAACTGCTGCTTGCCACCACGACGCTTGCACTCGGCCTGACCGCCGGTGCGGCCGCATTCGCCGAGACGCTCACCGTCGGCGCCTATCCGTCGAACCCGCCATGGGAATTCAAGAACGAGCAGAGCGAGTTTGAAGGCTTCGAAGTCGACCTCATCACGGAAGTCGCCGAACGGCTCGACATGGACCTCGAGATCTCCGATCTCGGCTTCCAGGCGCTGTTCGCCGCCACCGCTTCCGGCCGCATCGATGTCGCGATCTCCACGATCACGATCACGCAGGAGCGCCTGCAGAGCCAGTCGTTCACGCAGGGCTACTACGACGCGGACCTCGCGCTCGTGTCGCTCGCTGACGGCGCGTCTAGCCTTGCCGATCTCGCTGGCGAGCCCGTCGGCGCCATTGCCTCTTCGACCGGCGATGCCTGGATCCAGGCCAACACCGCCGAATATGGCTTTGGCGAGCTGCGCACCTACCCGGACCAGCAGGGCCTTCTGCTCGACGTGCGTGCCGGCCGCATTGCCGGCGCCATCGGCGACGTGACGGGCTTCATCTTCGCTGCCAAGGAAATGCCCGATCTCAACATCGCCGAAGTGATCCCGACCGGGGACCAGTACGGCCTGATGCTGCCGAAGGGCTCCGAACTGCTGGAGCCGATCAACGCGGCCATCAGCGAGATCAAGGAAGACGGCACGCTCGCCGAAATCTACGAGAAATGGCTTGGCGAAGCACCTGCGGCCGACAGCTCGACGGTGACGGTGCTTGAAATCCCCACCGCCGAATAAGCGGCTCTTCGCGACATGGCGGCCCGTTGCAACAGACGGGCCGCTTCTTTTTGATCTCTGACAAGCGCGAAGGTCCGCCATGAGTTTCGTCGACACATTCCTCAACATCGATGTCATCATGCGCGTGCTGCCGATGTTGTGGCGCGGCATCTGGAACACGTTGGCGCTGGCGGGCGCGACCTTGACGGTCGGCGCGATCGCCGGGGTCCTGATGTGCTTGATCCGGCTTTATGCCGCCAAGCCGTTCCGGCTGCTGGCGGTCGCCTATATCGATGTGTTCCGGGCCATCCCGATCCTCGTGCTTCTCGTCCTCATCTATTACGCGTTGCCTTTCATGGGCCTGCGCTTCTCCCCCTTCGTCTCGGCCGTTCTGGCGCTCAGCCTCGTCTTTTCGGCCTTTACGGCAGAAGTGTTCCGCGCCGGCATCCAGGCGATCCCGAAGGGTCAGACGGAAGCAGCGGAATCGCTCGGGCTGCCGTTTCGCATCATCATCATCAAGGTGATCCTGCCGCAGGCGTTTCGCATCGCCATTCCGCCGCACACATCGAACTCGGTTGCGATCGCCAAGGACACGTCGCTCGCTTCCGTGGTGGCGATGCCGGATCTCCTCAAGCAGGCGACCGATGCGCAGGCGCTGACCGCCAATCCGTCGCCGCTGATCGCCGCCGCGCTCATCTATCTGATCGTGCTTTTGCCGGCGGTGCGTCTCGTTTCCTATCTCGAAAACCGCTTCCGCACGAACTGAACGCCATCCAGGGATTTGAAGACATCACATGACCGCTCAGCGCCTCGACAAGGATGGCTCCGGCTATTTCCTCTATCACTCGATCGGCCAGTATCCCGGCAAAACCGAGGACATTGCCGCGGCGATGGCCGAGTTTGCCGGTGTCTGGGGTGCGCCGGACGATGGCCAGTGGGGTGCGATACTGGGTCGGCGCGCCGAATTCATCGAGCATTGGCGCCGGCTGATCGGCGCGCCCGAAGGCACCGTGACCACATCGGAAAACGTGACCGCCGCGCTCTATGCGTTGATCGGCGCGCTTCCGGGCATGCATCTCAAGGGACGGAAACTCCTTGTGGCAGGCGACTGCTTCCCGTCGCTGCACTTCCTCCTGACGGCGCTTGCACCCCGCTTCGGCTTTTCGCTGGAGACTGTGCCGCTGCGCCAAGGCGCGTCCTATGTGGAAGACGAGGACGTGATCGCGAAGTGGGACGAGACCGTCGGGCTGGCGCTCCTGACCTGGGTGTCGTCCACCTCGTCGCATCGGGCAGACATTGCCGCGCTCACCGCCCATGGCCGCAAGATGGGTAGCCTGGTCGGCGTCGACATCACGCAGGCCGCCGGGCTAATGCCGTTCTCCGTCAACGACCCGGCTGTGGATTTCACCATCTCCACCAGTCTCAAATGGATGTGCGGCACACCGGGTGCCGGCATGCTTCACGTGGCGAGCGATCTGATCGCCGCCTGCGAGCCTGAGTTTCGCGGCTGGTTCAGCCAAGAAAATCCGTTCTCCTGGGATCTCGACAAGTTCCATTATGCATCCGACATACGCCGCTTCGACAATGGCACCCCCTCGGTGGTCTCTGCTCTTGCAAGCCTGCCTGCGATGCGCTGGCATGCGGCCCAGGACCAGCAGGCGCTGCTTGCGCACAACCGGGCGCTGTCAGACGCCATCTTCGCCGGCATCGAGGGGCTGCCGTTCAGCCTCGTCAGCCCGCGCGACGACAATGTCCGCGGCGGCAGCGTGATGATCCGGCTGGACAGCAGCGAAACCGCCGAAGGCCTGCTTTCGACCTTGCGCGATCGCGGCATTTACGCAGACAGGCGAGACGCGCTGCTGCGCTTCTCGCCCGGTCCGGTGACGACGATGGATGGGGTCGCAGTGCTGGTCGATGCGATGCGAACCCATCTTTCCTGATCGACGCCTTTAAGTGCCCTTCGCCAGCTCCGGTGGTCCGCCAAGCGCCTCTTCTCCCCTGTAGGCCTTGGGCAGATTGGCTTCCGCCTCCTTTTCCGTCTCGTACCACTGCTCGTAGCGATAGAGCACGAGGTGGTCGCGGGAGAGCCCGCGCATCAGGCCGTACATCATCACAAGAATGACGAAGGCGAAGGGGAAGCCAGCCACGACGGCCGCCGCCTGCAATGCACTGAGCCCACCTGCCACCAGCAGCACCGCTGCGATCGCGCCTTCGGCAATTGCCCAGAACAGCCGCTGGACCTTTGGCGGATCGGCTTCGCCGCCGGCGGTCAGCATGTCGATGACGAAGGAGGCGGAGTCAGACGAGGTGACGAACCACATCACGATCATGATCACGAGCAGGCCGGTGATGATGTCGGTGAGCGGGTAGAATTCCATGAGCCGGAAGATGGCATTGCCATAGGCTTCCTGCGTAACGGCGATCAGGCCCGGATCACCAGCAAGCTCCATCTGGATGGCAACGCCGCCAAATGCCGTGAACCAGAAGAACATGATCGTTGCCGGCACGAAGAGCACGCCGAGCGTGAATTCGCGGATGGTGCGGCCGCGCGAGATGCGTGCAATGAAGATGCCGACGAAGGGCGACCAGGAAATCCACCAGGCCCAGTAGAAGATCGTCCAGTCGACCTGCCAGCTGGTGCCGGAATACGCCTCCGACCAGAACGAGAAATAGATGAATTCGTTGATGTAGTTGCCCATGTTCTCGACGAAGCTGTCGAAAATGTAGAGCGTCGGCCCGGCGATCACCATGAAGGCGAGCAGCACGAACGACATCTGGATGTTGAAGTTCGAGAGACGCTTGATGCCGCCATCAAGACCGGCCAGCACCGAAAGCGTGGCAAGTCCGGTGATGAATGCGATCAACAGCAGCTGGATGACGATGTTGTTGCCGATGCCGAAGAGCGTATCGAGGCCCGCATTGATCTGCATGACGCCGAGGCCGAGCGACGTTACGACGCCGAACATCGTGCCGAAGACGGCGAGGATGTCGACCGAGTGACCGAAGGGGCCGTAGATGCGCTCGCCGATGATTGGATAGAGCGCCGAGCGGATCGAGAGCGGAAGACCCTTGCGGTAATGGAAATAGGCGAGCGCGCATCCGACGATGCAGTAGACGCCCCAGCCGTGAAAGCCCCAGTGCAGGAACGAGAGGACCATGGCCTGCTCGGCCGCGGCAACACTTTCAGCCTCCTGGAGCGGCGGCGCGTAGAAGTGCGTCAGCGGCTCGGCGACACCCCAATAGAGCAGCCCGATGCCGATGCCGGCCGAAAACATCATCGCGATCCAAGAAAACAGTCCGTATTGCGGGGTTTCCGTCTGCGCGCCCAGCCGGATCGAGCCGTAGGGACCGATGGCGAGATAGAGGCTTGCGGCAACGGCGAGATTGGTGACGAGGATGAGGAACCAGCCGAAATAATCAGCGACCGCTGCCTGTGCTCCGAGGAAGATCGCGCCCGAGGTCTCGGGGAAGAGCGCCCCGAACAGGATGAACGCGACGATCAATCCTGCAGAGATCGAAAAGACCGGAATACTGACATGTGGAAACGGACCGAGCCGGCCAATTTTGACCTCTGAAGCCATGGAAAAATTGCCCTTCAAACGTTCTGAGATTGCGGCCAAAAGGTGGCCGCGCATGGTTCAGAATGCGCTGGAGGACAATCAGTTCCGAAAATGCTGATAAAAGGCGGGAAGCGCGGGCTCGCCCTCAGGCGACGGCCCGCGCCTGCCGGAAGGAAACGAGCCGGCGGGCGCTCTCGTCCCACAGAACGAGCTTTACGCAGGCAAGACTTTCCAGAAATGTGATGCGGCCGATATCGTGCAATTGGGGGTGGTCCCGAAGCACTTCGGGCAGCCTGTAGAACGGCACCGTTGCCGAGAGATGGTGCACGTGATGGATACCGATATTGCCGCTTATCCAGCGCAGGGGCGCCGGAAGATCGTAATGCGAGCTTCCATGCAGCGCCGCGTTCTGGAAGTTCCACTCGTCGGCATCCGACCAGTGGGTTTCTTCGAATTGGTGCTGCACGTAGAACAGCCAGACGCCAGCAGTGGCGGCCATCAGCGTGATCGGAATCTGCACGAGCAGGAACTCGATCGGGCCCATCAGCCACATCAGCAGCGCAACCGGAATGGCGATCGCGACATTGGTGGCGAGCGTCGATGTCCAGGGTTGGACGCCGGCCCGCATCAGCCCGAAGGGCAGGCGGTACTGGCAGATGAAGAGCCAGGCCGGTCCGAGACCAAACATGACGGCCGGATGGCGATAGAGCCGGTAGCGCAGGCGCCCGAGCCACGGCAGGGCGCGGTATTCCGCAACGGTGAGCGTCGTGATGTCGCCGATGCCGCGCTTGTCGAGATTGCCGGCGGTGGCATGGTGGACCGCGTGGGTCCGGCGCCAATAATCGTAAGGGGTCAGCGTAAAGACGCCGAGGACCCGGCCGATCCAGTCGTTGAGGCTACGGCGCTGGTAAAGCGTTCCATGCCCGCAATCATGCTGGACGATGAACAGTCGCACCAGAAATCCCGCAGCCGGTATGGTGAGCAGGAGACCCCACCAATAGCCGTGCGTGACGGCAAGCGCGGTCAGCGCCCACAGCGCCACGAACGGAACGGCCGTGATGGCCAGTTCGTAGGTGCTACGCACGGGATTAGGTTTGCGATAGGGGGCGAGGACTTTGGCCCACGCGCGCGCCTGCGCCTCGGCAGTCGCTTCATGGCTAGGACGTATGTTCACGAAAACTCCAACCGCGGCCGGGAGTTGAACCCATGCAGGAAATGCATGCGGGCTAACCGGACCAGTCGCGTCGAAGCGACGCGCCACACCCAGTGCTCTTACGACGTTGCAGGCTGAGGTGCAACGAAACAAGCGGCCTGCGATATTTTGACGTCATCGATTTCGGACCTGCCTCAGGCGGCGGGGTTCCGCCCGATCATGTTGATCATGGTCGGCGCGAGCAGATAGGGATGCCCGAGTGCCCAGCCGAAAGCCGGACTTCGGCCGATCATCTTCAGGAAACCAGCACTCACGGCGCGACCGGCTTTTCCCGCCTTGCGCTGCAGCGAGGTGCTGAGCGCCGCTTTCCCGATCTCGGTGTCGAGCGGATTGAATTCGCTATCCCGCAAAGCCGCATGTCCCAAGGCCTCATCGAAGACCAGCGCTGGAAACAGTTGCTTCACGCCTTCATGGGTGAACCGCCAGTAATCCGACGGATAGCCGTGAAATTGCCAGGCGAACGGCACTGAGAGACAGAGCACCCCGCCGGGCTTGAGCAATTGGGTGATCGCATCCGCCATGGCAAAAGGCTGCCGGCAATGCTCCATCACGCTCATGCAGAAGATCGTGCCGAAGCGCTGACCATCAAGCGCAGCTGAGATCGTCTCCATCGGCTGCGTCAGGTCAACGACGCGATCGACGCCGGCGCCTTCGAGCGCATCGATGCCGATGTAGTGGCCTCTGGGAGCAAACAGGGCCCTGAGATTCTGAGTATCGCCGTAGTCACGGGAACCGATCTCGAGGAACGGGCCGTCGAAAAGCGACGCATTTTGCTTGACGAACAGAAGCTGATTGCGATCGCCCATGAGTGTCTCCCCAATCCCGGGCAAACACTACCGCTGGCTGTAGCTTCTGTAAATCGACGCTAATGTGCAGGCAGAGCCTGCTACTGATCACTCATCTTCAAGGCAGCGATGAAGGCTTCCTGAGGAATGTCGACCTTGCCGAACTGGCGCATGCGCTTCTTGCCCTCTTTCTGCTTGTCGAGGAGCTTGCGCTTGCGGCTGGCGTCGCCGCCGTAGCACTTGGCCGTCACGTCCTTGCGCAGTGCCGAGATCGTCTCACGGGCAATCACCGAGCCACCGATTGCAGCCTGGATCGGGATCTTGAACATGTGCTTGGGGATCAGATCCTTGAGCTTCTCGCACATTTCCCGGCCGCGGCGTTCGGCGGCCGAGCGGTGCACCATCATCGACAGCGCGTCGACAGGCTCCGAGTTTACGAGGATCTGCATCTTCACGAGGTTACCCTCGCGATATTCGGTGATCTGGTAGTCGAAGGAGGCGTAGCCCTTCGACAGCGACTTCAACCGGTCGTAGAAATCGAAGACGACCTCGTTCAGCGGCAGGTCGTAGATGACCATGGCGCGATTGCCGACATAGGACAGGTCGACCTGGATGCCGCGGCGATCCTGGCAAAGCTTGAGCACCGAGCCGAGATAGTCGTCCGGCGTCAGGATGGTCGCGCGGATCCAGGGCTCGTGGATCTCGCGGATCTTGACCACATCGGGCATGTCGGCGGGATTGTGCAGTTCGCGCTCGGTGCCGTCTGTCATCGACAGCTTGTAGACCACGGACGGTGCCGTTGCGATCAGGTCGAGATCGAATTCGCGCTCGAGGCGTTCCTGCACGATCTCGAGATGCAGCAGGCCAAGGAAGCCGCAGCGGAAACCGAAGCCAAGTGCGGCGGAGCTTTCCATCTCGAACGAAAACGACGCATCGTTGAGGCGAAGCTTGCCCATGGCTGCGCGCAGATCTTCGAAGTCGGCGGCGTCGACCGGGAACAGGCCGCAGAAGACCACCGGCTGCGCAGGCTTGAAGCCCGGCAGCATTGTGGACGTCGGGCGCTTGTCCTCGGTGATCGTATCACCGACACGCGTGTCGGCCACTTCCTTGATCGAGCCGGTGATGAAGCCGATCTCGCCGGGGCCGAGTTCCTCGACCGTCACCATCTTCGGCGTGATCACGCCAACGCGCTCGACCGTGTATTTGGCGTCGGTGCCCATCATGCGGATGATCTGGCCCTTCTTCAGGTGCCCGTCGAGCACCCGCACGAGGACGATGACGCCGAGATAGCTGTCGTACCAGCTGTCGACGAGAAGCGCCTTCAGCGGATCGTTGCGGTCGCCACCCTTCGGCGGCGGCAGGCGCTTGACGATCGCTTCCAGCACGTTTTCGACGCCGAGACCCGTCTTGGCGGAAATTTCGACCGCGTCCGCCGTATCCAGGCCGATCACTTCCTCGATCTGCGCCTTGATGCGCTCCGGCTCGGCGGCCGGCAGGTCGATCTTGTTGAGGACGGTGACGATCTCGTGGTCGTTGTCGAGCGCCTGGTAGACGTTGGCGAGCGTCTGCGCTTCCACGCCCTGGCTGGCATCGACGACCAGAAGCGAGCCTTCGCACGCCGAGAGCGACCGCGAGACCTCATAGGCGAAGTCGACGTGGCCGGGCGTGTCGATGAGATTGAGAACATAATGCTCGCCGTCCTTGGCGTCATATTCGAGCCGGACGGTGTTCGCCTTGATCGTGATGCCGCGCTCGCGCTCGATATCCATCGCGTCGAGGATCTGGTCCTTCATTTCGCGCATTTCGAGCGAGCCGGTCATCTGGATGAGACGGTCGGCGAGCGTCGACTTTCCATGGTCGATATGGGCGACGATGGAGAAGTTGCGGATATGGGAAAGCGGCGTTTCGTTCACGGATCTGGTCATGGCGCGCATATAGCGCGGGAAAGGTCCGATTGAAACGGGATTCTCGCGGCTGGTAGCGGCTTGTCGAGGGCGTCAGTTCGTCGCGCTGGCGTCCTTGTCGGCCAGATCGGCCCAGGCATTCTGCTGAGCGAGAATGTTGCGCAGATAAGCGACGTTCGCGGCAGCCTGGGCCGGTTCCAATTCACCGGCAGCGATCTGTTCCGCTTCGCCGAAGCGGCCCTGAAGACCAACGACGAGCGCGAGGTTCTGGCGCACGCGGCTGTCGGCTTCCGGCTGGGCAACAGCCGTCTTGAGGTAGGTTTCGGCCGCCGGCAGATCGCCCTTCAGCAGGTAGGACATGCCGAGATTCGAAAGGACCGATGGTTCGTTCGGCTGGATGTCGAGCGCCTTTCGATAAAGCGCGCGCGCTTCCTGCGGCCGATCGAGCTGGTCGAGGATCGCGCCTTCTGCCGAAAGGAGCTTCCAGTCGGGCCGGTCGGGCGTCTGTGCACGACGGATCGTATCCAGCGCCGGCTGCAATTCGCCGGCTGCAGCCTGAGCCTTGCCGAAGGCGGCAAGCACTTCGTTGTCGGAAGGATGCGAGATGGCCACCTGCTGCATGACCGCCAGCGCCTGATCGGATCGCCCGTTCATGTTGAGGATGCTGGCATAGCTCATGCCGATCGACTTGTCCTGCGGGTTCCGCTCGTAGGCGGTACCGACGCGCCGGGTCGCAGCGTCGATCTCGACGGTGTTCATCGCAGCGACGGGCTTGCGCGAATCGCCGCCGGGAATGGAGCCTGTCGACATCTGGTCGCGGGCCGACGCGCATGCGGAAAGGGCGATGCCCAGCGCCAGAATGGCGCCAATTCGCGCGGTTCGGGAAACGGAAATGGCTCGTGTCGTCGCGTTTTTCATGGTCGTTCGCCCATCGTCAAAATGGCGGAGCGCTTGACATTCGAGGGGGTCGATTTGCAGCGCTGCTCGACTGAAAGAGATAATCTGTTAACCCTAACCGTTCCTTAACGCCGATTCCCTCCAGGCCGCCCTTGCGCGCTTGGCGGCATTCCACACGAGGCTCAGACGTGACGTTTCCCTTCGACCGCAAGCCCGTTTTCTCCGCACCTGCAGAGAACGCGTTGCCCGTTTGGCCTTTGGCCAAAGGCGCAGACGCTTCCCATGTGCCCCAGCATGCGAGCGACTGGGCAGACCGGGTGGGCTTCAAGGCGGATGCCGGAACACTGTTGCCTGTGCCGGGGCCGGACGGCGCGTTATCGGGCATCCTCGTCGGCATGGGTGCCAAGCCGCTGCCACTCGCAGCCGGCAAGATTGCCCGTTTGCTGCCGAAGGGCAATTGGCGCTACGCTGGCCCCGCAGATGGGGCCGAGGATTTCGCGCTCGGCTATGGGCTGGGATCCTACCGCTTCGACCGATACCGCACGAATGGCAACGGAACCGACCAGCCTTCGATGGCGCTTCCAGAGACAGTCGACGGCGCGCGCATCGAGCGCCTGATCGCCGGCTCGTTTCTCGCGCGCGATCTGATCAACACGCCGACCAACGACATGGGCCCGCAGCAGCTTGAAGATGCTTTTCGTGCCCTTGGCGAGCGGTTCGGTGCTGCGATCACGGTCATCAAGGGCGACGCGCTTCTGGAGCAGAATTTCCCGATGATCCACGCGGTGGGTCGGGCAAGCGTGGATGCGCCGCGGCTTCTTGAGCTGCGCCACGGCCGCGAGGGCGCACCCAAGGTGACCCTGGTCGGCAAGGGTGTCTGTTTCGACACCGGCGGGCTCGATATCAAGCCGGCTTCCGGAATGCTCTTGATGAAGAAGGACATGGGCGGCGCGGCCAATGTCATGGGCCTTGCCTTCATGCTGATGCATGCGGGCCTCGACATCGATCTGACGGTGCTCGTGCCAGCGGTGGAGAATGCCATTGCCGGTAACGCCTTCCGCCCTGGCGACATCCTGACGAGCCGCAAGGGACTGACGGTGGAGATCGGCAACACAGATGCGGAAGGCCGCCTCGTGCTCGCCGACGCGCTGGCGCTCGCCTCCGAACGCGAGCCGGAGCTTCTGATCGACCTGGCGACGCTGACGGGCGCTGCCCGCGTCGCGCTCGGACCCGACCTGCCACCCTATTACACCGATGACGAAACCCTCGCTGCCGAGATCGACGCGGCGCAGCGCGCGGTGGCCGACCCATTGTGGCGCCTGCCGCTGCACATGGGATATGATGGCGATCTCGCGAGCAAGGTCGCCGACCTCAACAATGCGCCGTCCGGCGGCTTTGCCGGTTCGATCACCGCGGCGCTCTTCCTCAAGCGCTTTGTCGCGGGGCCAGGCTCCTGGGTCCATTTCGACATTTATGGCTGGAATCCCAAGGATCGGCCGCAGTCGCCCATGGGCGGCGAAGCGCAGGCGATCCGCGCGCTGTATCATATCATCGAAAAACGCTATGGCTGACGGGTTGCTTGCGGGGTCGCCAGGGCACTGAGAACGGGATTGGCAGCGAGCCGGCTCGCTGGCGTGACAAAGGGGCGAGGTGGACGATGCTGCAATTGCGGGCTTCGGAAGCGCTCGGGCTCTGGCATCGCGTCAGCGTCGATCTGGTACGCGAGGCGGGTCCGGACCTGACGCTGCGACAGCTTGCGATTCTTAGCCAGATCTACCTCGTCGCGCCGCCGCATACGGTGCGCGGACTGGCAGCAACGCTGAATGTGACGAAGCCGGTGATCACCCGTGCGCTCGATCGCATGGGGCAGATGGGTCTGGTCGACCGCGTCCGCGACGACGACGACAAGCGCAACGTGATCATCAAGCGCACCGTGAAGGGCGCGCTGTATCTGGAGCGCCTGGGCGACCTGATCGTCGCATCCGGGCGCGAGTTGGAAGGGTGAGACGACGCCATGCTTGATCGAAGGCTGAACGCCTATCGTGCCGACCTGGCCGAAGAGCGGCTGAAAGGCTTGGTCGAGGCTGAAACCTTTACGAAAGGCACCGCCGGGCGCGTTTCGGTGCCGCTCGCCGATCTCAGGCCGCATCCCGACGGCAACGTCGGGATCGACAGCCAGTTGCTCCTGGGAGAGCGGGTGCAAATCTTCGACCGCGCGAACGGCTTCGCGTGGGTGCGCGCTGAGCTCGATGGCTATGTGGGCTACATTTCGGAAGGCGCTATCAAGGAAAGCAGTGATGAAGCGCCGACCCATTGGGTGACGGCGCTGCGCACCTATCGATACGCTGAACCGGACATGAAGCGACCGATCGTCGACCAGCTTTCGATCGGAAGCCGGCTAAGGGTTGCCGGTGAAGCCGAGGTGCGCGGCACGCAGTATGCGCTGACGGACGACGGCCATGCCGTGATCGCCGCGCATCTGGCGCCGATCGACACTGCGTCGTCAGACCATGTGGCCTGGGCCGCACGCTTCCTAGAAACGCCCTATCTCTGGGGTGGACGCTCCGGTTTCGGCATCGACTGTTCCGGCCTGGTGCAGATGGCGCTCATGATGGCAGGCCAGGCTGCGCCGAGGGACAGCGACATGCAGGCAAACGATCTCGGTAGCGAGATCGGTTTCGACGAGCGTCGACACGGCGACCTTGTCTTCTGGAAAGGCCATGTCGCGATCCTTGAGGACGCCGAGACGGTGATACACGCCAATGGGCACACGATGACCGTTGCCCGCGAGACGCTGGCGGATGCGATCACGCGGATCGGTCCTGTCTACGGCCGGCCGACGAAGCTGCGGCGTGTGCGCTGAACACAGCTGGCCCTACATCCTCTCGCTCGGCAGCGCACTGGCTTGTTTTACCCAGGCGCGGAACTGGGCTTCGTTCAGCGTGTCGTCTTCGTGGATGTCGAGATAGCGCACATTGGCCTGTTTGGACTTGCCGGGCGGCACGGGGTCGAGCGAGGCGCCGTGGAAGAATGCAACTTTCACGTACTTTGCGAAGCAGTGGAAACTTAAAAACCACCCATCATCATCCGCGCCGTAAAAGGGCGAATTCCATTTGACTGCCTTGCGCACGTCCGGGACTGTTTCATTGATCAGCGCATCGAGGCGCCGACCGAGATCGCTCTTCCAGCCCGGCATCGCCACGATATAGGCCTGGACCGGGGCCTCACCATATCCCTTCGCGATCTGCGGATTGCCGCCTGAGAGAAGGCGGGGTTGATCGTCGGCTTTTGGCGGCTTTTGCGAGGTGTCTGCCATTGTCGCGCATCCAATCGAGGCCCTTGGCGGCAGCTTATCGTCCTCGTGCGGCGGATCAATAGCCAGCGGTGCGGTCGACCAGGTCGGTGAGTGGTCCACCCGCATCGTGGCGGTTCATTTGCGCGACCATCGGCGGGATGATCTTCGCGGGAGACGAGGCAGCGGCGGCATGCGGTGTGATCGTGACGCGCGGATGATGCCAGAGCGGGCTTGAGGCAGGCAGCGGTTCGCTCTCGAAGACGTCGAGGCTTGCAGCGGCAAGTGCATCGCTCTCGAGCGCGGCCAGGATGTCGGCCTCGTTCTGCAATCCACCACGGCCGGCATTGATCAGGATCGGACCTGCAAAGTCCGGTCCGGCTTTCTTCATCTGCGCGAAAAGCGGCGCCGCGAGAATGCCGGCTGTCTCGGGCGTCAGCGGCAGCAGGCAGACGATCATGTCGGCGGAGCCGAGGAAGGCACCGAGTTGGTTTTCACCGGCAAACATGGTGATGCCTGAGGCCACGTCCTTTGGCCGGCGGGACCAGCCCGTGACCCGAAAGCCCAGCGCCTGCAACTTGGTCGCCGCGTCGAGCCCGAGGTGTCCGAGGCCCATGATGCCAACGGTGACCTCGTCCGCAGACTTTTGGGTGAGATCTTCACGCCAGACGCAACGCCGTTGCTGGTCGCGATAAGCCAAGCCCTTCCGGTGATGGTCGAGCACCTGCCAGACGACATATTCGCTCATGCGCAGCGTAAGATCGGGCGAGACGACCCTGACGATCGGCACGTCCGGCACATGCGGATCCTGGAAGAGATGATCGACGCCCGCGCCGATCGAAAAAATCGCCTTCAGGTTCGGCAGGTCCTTGAGGATCCCGTGCGGCTGCTTCCAGACGACCGCATAGTCGATGGTGGGGTCGGCCGCGTGATCGGGAGCCAGCACGATGTCGCGATCGGGTGCTTCATGGCGCAGCGTCTCGAGCCAGACATCCGGCGACCAGCCGGTGAGTGACAGGAGAATGCGACCCTTGCGTAACATGTCCATCATGCGTCCCGAAGATCGACGAAGCGGGTGTGGTGGCGGTCAAACCAGTTGAGGGCGATGAGCGTGAAGCCGTTCGTGATGTGGCCGGCATCCGCAGCCGCGATGGCATCTTTGAGCGAGACGCGAAACGGGAAGATCGTCTCGCCCTCATCCGTGCCGGCCTGCGCATGAAGCGCTGTCGCATCGACCGGCGCGACGAAGAGCGTGGCGTACTCGTCCGACATGCCCGGCGACGGCAGGAAGTCGGCCGCCCAGTGCAGCCTTTCAGCGACGAGCCCCGTTTCCTCCGTCAGTTCGCGCAGGGCGGCAGCCTCGATGTCTTCGCCGGCATCGACGGCGCCGGCGACGATCTCGATCATCATGCCGCGCCCGGTGCGCAGATGCGCCGCGAGCCGGAACTGCCGGAGCAGGATGATGTCGCCGCTGCGCTGATCATAGGGCAGCACGGCAGCGGTGCGATGGGTCACGAGAAGCTCGCGCGTCAGCACCGGTGCGCCGTCATCCGGCTCCACCGGACCGGCCGCCTCGTTGGCTTCCGCGAAGGTGACGAGATCATAGGTGCGAAAGCTGGAAAACACCGTCTCGCGCGCGTCGATGCGGATGCGGCTTTCGCCGTCCTTGAGGTCGATCGCGGTGTCCGTCACTGGTTCACCGCTTCCCTGGCCACGGTCTCCATGCCGAAAGCTGCCGCCATCAACGCCTTGGTGTAGTCCGTCTGCGGGTTGTCGAAGATCTGGTCGGATGAGCCGCGTTCGACCACCCTGCCGTTGCGCATCACCATCACCTCGTTGGCGAGCGCACGCACGACCTTCAGATCGTGGCTGATGAAGAGATAGGCCAGATCGTGCTTCTTCTGCAGGTCGCGTAACAGATCGACCACCTGCGCCTGCACGCTCATGTCGAGCGCCGAGGTCGGCTCGTCCAGCATGACGAAACGCGGTTTCAGCACCATGGCGCGGGCGATCGCGATGCGCTGCCTCTGGCCACCGGAAAATTCATGCGGATAGCGGAAGCGGGTTTCCGGGTTGAGGCCCACTTCCTGCAGCGCTTCGACGACTTTGGCGTCACGCTCGCTGGCGGACAGCTTGGGCTCATGGATCGCAAGCCCCTCGGCCACGATTTCCGCCACGGACATGCGCGGAGACAGTGAGCCGTAGGGATCCTGGAACACCACCTGCATGCGGTTGCGCAGCGGCTTCATCTCGGCGAAGGAAAAGGCGTTGATGTCCTTGCCGACGAAGCCGATGCGTCCTTCCGACGCGATCAGGCGCGTCAACGCAAGGCCGAGCGTGGTCTTGCCGGACCCGGATTCGCCCACGACGCCGAGCGTCTGGCCGGCGCGCAGTTCCAGATCGATGCCATCGACCGCCTTCACATGGTCGACGGTCTTGCGCAGGAAGCCCTTCTTGATCGGGAACCAGACCTTCACGCCGGTGCCGGAAAGCACGACGGGGGCGTTTTCGTTCAAGGCCGGCGCGCGGCCCTTTGGCTCGGCCGCCAGCAGATGGCGCGTATAGTCGTGTTGCGGATTGGCAAAGATCTCCGCCGTCGGTCCCGTCTCGACGATCTTGCCCTTGGTCATGACGCAGACGCGATCGGCGATCTTGCGCACGATGCCGAGATCGTGGGTGATGAACAGCATGGCCATGCCGTGCTTGTCCTTCAGCGACTTCAAAAGCTCCAGGATCTGTGCCTGAACTGTCACGTCCAGCGCAGTCGTTGGCTCGTCGGCAATCAGCAGCTTCGGCCGGTTGGCGAGCGCCATGGCGATCATGACGCGCTGGCGCTGGCCACCCGACAGCTGATGCGGAAACGCTTCAAGCCGCTTCTCCGGCTCTCGGATACCGACCTGATGCATGAGATCGATGACCTGCGGGCGCGCCTCACTTTCGCGGATGCCCTGATGCAGCATCAGGATTTCGGCAATCTGCTTTTCGATGGAATGGAGCGGGTTGAGCGACGTCATCGGCTCCTGAAAGATCATCGTGATGTCGTTGCCGCGCACGCGCCGCAGCGCTTTCACGTCGGCCGACAGCAGGTCCTGCCCATCGAACAGGATCCGGCCGGATGGATGGCTCGCGGCCGGATAGGGCAGAAGTTTGAGAACCGAAAGAGCGGAGACCGACTTGCCCGATCCGGACTCCCCGACAAGCGCCACCGTTTCCCCGGCATGGATGTCGAACGACACGCGATCGACCGCCGGAACGGTGATGCCCTCCTGGTGGAAAGCGACGGAGAGGTCTTGGACGGAAAGGAGAGGCGTATCTGGCACGTTGGTCAATGCGGTTCCCCTCACCGGAAAGTCTTGCGCGGGTCGAAGGCGTCGCGGGTCGCTTCGCCGATGAAGATCAGGAGCGAGAGCATCAGCGATATGACGAGGAAAGCGGTGATACCGAGCCAAGGGGCCTGCAAATTGCGCTGCCCCTGCGCGATCATCTCGCCGAGCGATGGCGAGCCGGGGGGCAGGCCAAAGCCCAGGAAGTCCAGCGAGGTCAGCGTCGTTATCGAGCCTGATAGGATGAAGGGCAGGAAGGTGAGCGTGGCGACCATCGCGTTGGGCAGAAGGTGGCGAAACATGATCGTGGTGTTCGAAACGCCGAGCGCGCGGGCTGCGTTCACATATTCGAAATTCCGTGCGCGCAGGAACTCCGCACGCACGATGCCGACGAAGGCGACCCAGGAAAAGAGCAGCATGATGCCGAGCAGCACCCAGAAGCCGGGCGGTAGGATCGCGGCGATGATCAGGAGAATGTAGAGCACGGGCATCGAGGACCAGATTTCGATGAAGCGCTGCAGAATGAGGTCGGTCCAGCCGCCGAAATAGCCTTGCACGGCACCGGAGGCGACGCCGACGACGGCCGATGCTGCTGTGAGAATGAGCCCGAAGAGCACCGAGATGCGGAAACCGTAGATCAGTCGGGCGGTGACGTCGCGCGCCTGGTCGTCCGTGCCGAGCCAGTTCATGTTGCCAAGCGTGCAGTTGGGATCGTCCGCGCCCAGCGGATAGGCCGAGCAGCGCTCGGTCTCGCTCATCATCCAGAAGGGCGGGGTCGGCGCCGAGCGCGGGATGTTGGAATTTGCCGTCTGGTAGGAATAGCGGATCGGCGGCCAGATCATCCAACCATTCGCCTCGATCTCCTCCTGGATGAAGGGATCGCGATAATCGGTCTGCGCGAGGAAGCCGCCGAATTTCTCCTCCGGATAGTCGACGACGACGGGGAAGAGGATCTCGCCATTGTAGGATGCGATGATCGGGCGATCATTGGCGATGAATTCGGCCAGCATGGCCAGCACGAACACGACCAGGAATATCCACATCGACCAGTAGCCGCGTCGGTTGGCCTTGAAGTTTTGCCAGCGGCGCCGGTTCATCGGTGAAAGGAAGGCACGATTGGGACGCGGCGGCGCGACAGGCGTGTCGGTGCCGGGGCCTGGAGCCTCCGCGGGCGCCGAGCGCTCGGTCGGTGAAACGGGCTGAGTGACGGTCATGTCAGACATCCCTCCGCTCGAAATCGATCCGCGGGTCGACCCATGTGTAGACGAGGTCGGACAGAAGCCCGATCAGGAGCCCCATGAGCGAGAAGATGTAGAGCGTCGCGAACACGACCGGATAATCGCGCCGCACGACGGATTCGAAGCCGAGGCGACCGAGGCCATCGAGCGAGAAGATTGTTTCGATGAGCAGCGATCCGGTGAAGAAGGCCGAGATGAAGGCTGCCGGGAAGCCGGCGATGATGATCAGCATCGCGTTGCGAAAGACGTGCCTGTAGAGCACGGAGCGCTCCGACAGACCCTTGGCCCGCGCCGTCGTCACATATTGCTTGCGGATTTCGTCGATGAACGAGTTCTTGGTCAGGAGCGTCGTCGTGGCAAAGGCGGCGAGCGCGAGAGACAAAAGCGGCAGCGTCAGGTGCCAGAAATAGTCGATGATCTTCTCCCACCAGGAGAGCTGGGCGAAATTGTCGGACACGAGACCGCGCAAGGGGAACCAGTCGAAGAATGATCCGCCGGCAAAGAGCACGATGAGGAGAATGCCGAACAGGAAGCCCGGAACCGCATAGGCGACGATGATGATGCCGGACGTCCACACATCGAAGCGCGAGCCGTCCTCCATGGCCTTCTTGATGCCGAGCGGGATGGAGATGATGTAGGAGAGAAGCAGGATCCAGACCCCGAGCGAGATCGAGACGGGCAGTTTCTCGATGATGAGATCGATGACGGTCACGTCGCGGAAGTAACTCGTCCCGAAATCGAACCGCAGATAGTTCCAGATCATCGTTGCGAAGCGTTCGAGCGGTGGTTTGTCGAAGCCGAACTGCGCTTCCAGCTGCGCGATGAATTGCGGGTCGAGGCCCTGCGCACCGCGATAGCGCGATGAACCGCCGTCGCCGCCAGAAAACTCCTGGCCTGCACCGAGATCGCCGCTGCCGCCGCCGATGCGATCGGACAGGCCGTCGCCCTGACCGGTGAGGTCGGCAATGACCTGCTCAACCGGCCCGCCCGGGGCGAACTGGATGACGGCGAAGGAGATCGCCATGATGCCGAAGATCGTCGGGATCATCAAAAGCAGGCGACGCGCGATATAGGCGCCCATCAGATGCGGTTCCCTCTGAAATGCCGGTGAAGGCGCGCAGAGCTATGTCCTGCCAATTGCCCGACCCTTTTCCTGGTCGTACCACCAGAGCTGTTCCACCGGCCACCCATAATCGGGCTTCGGCTCGACAAAGCCGAACATGTCCCAGTGGGCGACGAGATGATTCGCCGAATACCAGTTTGGAATCCAGTCGAGCCGCGCCCGCAAGACCCGATCGAGCACGCGCATCACCGTCACCAGTTCGTCGCGGCTTTCCACCCGTTCCAGGCGCTCGAGCAGTTCGTCGTAGATCGGATCCTTCATGCCCGGCAGATTCCGGGTGCCCTTGATGTCCGCCGAGCGCGTCGAGAGGAACGTCGCGAAGGATTCGGCCGTCGGCGTGGCCGTGAATTGCACGGCCATCATCACCATGTCGAAATCGTAGTCACTGGTGCGTGCGGTATATTGTGCCGAATCGACGAGCCGGAGCCGCGCATCGACGCCGATACGGCGCATGTTTTCGATGAATCCCGCATGCAGCCGTTCGAAGACTGACGCCTGGATGAGGATTTCAAGCGCAATCGGCTTGCCGTCGCGTGATAGCCGACCGTTCTCCTGAGCAAATCCGGCTTCGCGGAGCAGGTCGACCGCGCGCTGCAGCAGACGCCGGTCGCGTCCGGAGCCGTCCGAGACCGGCGGCAGGCGCGGCTCGCCCGTCAGGCCCTCGGGGAGCGGGTTCTCAAGCCCGTCGATCAGCGCCTGTTCGGCGGCATCGGGCAAGCCTTCGGCCTTGAACTCTGAATTCTCGAAGGCCGACTGCGAGCGGGCATAGAGCCCGTAGAAGAGCTTGTCGTTCGTCCATTCGAAATCGAAGCACAGGCCGATCGCTTCCCGTACCCGGATGTCGTCGAAGGGCGCGCGGCGCTGGTTCAAGGCCCAGGCCTGCATCGCCGGACGTGTCTCGCGCGGAAATTCGCGCTTCAGCACCCGGGCATCGGCAACGGCCGGAAAGTCGTAGCCGGTCGACCAGACCTGCGCGGTCGATTCCTGCCTGAAATGAATGTCACCTTTCTTGAAGGCTTCGAACTCGGCTGTCCGCTCGGCATAGAACTCGATGCGGATGATGTCGAAATTCGCGAGACCCCGGCGCGTCGGCAGGTCGGCTGCCCAGTAATCGGGTACGCGCTCATACTCGATGAAGCGGCCCGACTCGACCCGGCTCGGCCGGTAGGGGCCAGAGGATACGGGCACGTGAAGTGACGATGCCGTAAACTCGTTAGCCGAATAATAGATTTGCGACAGGATGGGGATCGATGCGAGGGCGAGCAGGGCATGGCCGGACTGCTGGCCGTCATAAACGATCTCGATCGTCCGGGCATCAAGCGCCGCCGCCCGTGTCATCGAGACGAGCGCGGACGAAAGCTGTGGATGACCCTTCTCCTTGATCAGCTGCAGCGAGAAGGCGACATCGTCCGCCGTAAGTGGTGTCGCGTCGTGGAAGAGGATGCCGTCCCGCAAGCCGAAGCGCGCCGTGTTGCGATCCTCGGAGATCTCGACCCACTCGGCCGCGTGGCAGTAAAGAGCATCCGGCTCATCGAGCGCCAAAACCATCAGCGTGTCGAAACACATGTCCATGCGCGGCGGCGCGTCGCCTGACAGCACGAAGGTGTTCAGCGTGTTGAAGGTCTGCGGGTTCTGGTTGTAGAGCCAGTTCGGCACGGCCATGTGGAACCGGCCACCCTTCGGGGCGTCCGGAGTCACATAGTCGAAATGAGCGAAATCCGGAGCGTATTTGAGTTCGCCGAAGGCCGAGAGCCCGTGCAGGCGCCGGCCGGTCGGGTTGGCCGCGAAAGCACCGCTGATCGACATCGGCAGGGCCATCGCTGCGGCCGCTGCAGCCGCCCCTTTCAGAAAGGTCCGCCGGGCGGCGTCCGGCGGAAGGAGCGACGGGGCCATCGGCTCAGCCCTCATTGCCGCTTTCTGCATCCTTCGACCACCAGACTTCCGGGAAGCCGATCGAATATTCCGGCAAAAGCTCGGGACGCGCGAACTTGTCCCAATAGGCGATGCGTGCGGCGCGGGCCGTGTAGGTCGGCACCACGAAATCATGGGCGAGCAGCACGCGGTCGAGAGCACGCGTTGCGGCGATCAGCGTCTCCCGGTCGTCGGCAAAGACCACTTCGCGAATGAGCGCGTCGATGCCGGGATCGGCGATGCCGCCGAAGTTCTGGGACCCTTCGCGCTCGGCCGAGCGTGCGCCCCAGTATTCCCACTGCTCGTTGCCGGGCGACAGCGACTGGCCCCAGCCCGCATAGATCACGTCGAAATCGCGGGAACGGATGCGGTTGATGTACTGCGAGGGTTCGACCGTGCGCACAGTGACGGCCACGCCGATCCGGCGGAGATTTTCGCTCCAGGGCAAGGCGACGCGTTCGATCGTCGGGCCGTTGAGGATGATCTCGAAGCCGAAAGGCTGCCCCGTCTCGACATGAACCATGCGATTGTTCTGAATTTCGTAGCCGGCTTCCGAAAAGAGGCGCACCGCCTCCCGCAGATTGTCGCGTTGCGCCTGCGGGTTTCCACCCGTCGGGTTGGTGTACTCCGTCTCGAACACTTCCGCCGGGACCTGATCGCGCACGCGCTCGAGAATGTCGAGCTCCTCGCCTTCGGGCAGACCCGAGGATGCGAGTTCCGTGCCGAAGAAATAGCTGTCCACCCGCTCGTAGGCGCCGAAGAAGATCGTGCGGTTCAGTTCCTCGAAGTCGAAGGCATAGTTCAGCGCGCGGCGCACCCGTTCGTCCTGGAACTTCTCGCGGCGCAGATTGGGGATAAAGCCGACGAGCTGGCCGGAGGCGCGATAGGGGTTTTCCAGTTCCTCGCGCACGACGCGGCCGTCATTGGCGGCCGGGAAATCGTAGCCTGTTTCCCAGCGAATGGCTGCATTCTCTTCCCAATAATCGAAATTGCCGGCCTTGAACGCCTCGAATTCCACATTGCGGTCGGCAAAATAGATGTAGCTGATGCGGTCGAAATTGTTGGTGCCGACCCGTGCCGGCACGTCGGCGCCCCAATAGTCCTCGACGCGCTCGTAGGTGATGTCCGCACCCGGATTGAAGGAGGCAATGCGGTAGGGCCCGGAGCCGAGCGGCGGCTCCAGAGTGGTAGAGCCGATATCGCGCGGCTGGCCGTTGGGCCCTTCACCTTCCCACCAGTGCTTCGGCAGGATGAGCAACTGACCCACGATTTGCGGCAATTCTCGGTTGTTGGCCTCATCGAAGGTGAACGTCACCTCCCGCTCGCCGGTCGCTTCCGCGCCGGTGACATGCTGGTAGTAGAACTGCATCTGCGGATCGAGCTCGACCGCCTTTTCGAAGCTCCAGACGACGTCATCCGTCGTCACCGGTTCGCCATCATGCCAACGCGCACCTTCGCGCAGCCTGAACGTGACGGAAGAATAGTCTTCGGGATAACTCACCGCTTCCGCGAGAAGCCCGTACTCGGCCGAAGCTTCATCCTGGGAACGCTCCATCAGCGTTTCGTAGACAAGGTTCAGGCCCGTTGCCAGTTCACCGCGCGCAAGCAGCGGGTTGAACGTGTCGAAGGAGCCAGACTGCGAAAGCCGCAATGTCCCGCCCTTGGGCGCTTCCGGGTTCACATAATCGAAATGCGGGAAATCGGCCGGGTATTTTGGTTCGCCGATGAGGGCTGCGCCATGGCGCCACTCCCGTGCCGGATCCTCCTGTGCGACGACGGGGGAAACAGCATTCGCCATCAGAAAAACGGCCCCGAGAGCCACAACGGCGATGCGCTGTCTTGAAGTCTTGCCACAGGCTGCAATCATGCAGGTCTCCTCATGCGTTGCCCAACCAGACAATAAGCAAAATTGTGACAAAGAACAGGCTGTGCACTGTCACGCGCTCGTGAGGCAAAGCCTCGTCGTAGGATCATTTTTTGTCAGGGGGCTGGAATCAAAAAGCCGGAGCGATGGCTCCGGCTCTTGAAACTTGTAGAACGTGCGTCCGCTTATTCGGCGGGCAGCTCGGCCGGCGTGTCGGCCAGTGTGCGCAGATACGCGATCACAGCTGCACGGCGATCGTCTTCCACGACGCCCGGATAGGCCATGTAAGTGCCTTCGACTTCATCCATCGGTGCAGCGAGGAACTGGTCGAGAAGGGCGTAGTCCCAGACAGCGCCTTCGCCGCCATAGTTCACGAAGTTCTCTGAATATTCGAAGCCTTCGACGCCGGCGACGTCACGGTTGACAATGCCCCAGAGATTGGGGCCGACGATCGCTTCGCCGCCCTCATCGACCGAATGGCAGGCGGAGCATTCCTGGAAGACTTCTTCGCCGAGAGCCACGTCAGCGGAGGCGATGAGCGCAACGGCGCCACCGGCAGCCGAAGCTTCTTCGTCAGCGGGTGCAGCTGCGTCTTCGGCCGGAGCGGCTTCAGTTGCGTCCTCAGCGGGAGCGGCGTCTTCTGCCGGAGCAGCTTCTTCGGCAGGCTCTGCAGCCGGTGCGGTGCCTTCTTCGGCGGGAGCGGCTTCGCCTTCGGCTGGCGCGGCATCCTGTGCGGGAGCGGCGTCGTCCGCAGGAGCAGCCTCTTCCGCAGGAGCGGCTGCTTCTTCGCCTTCAGCAGGCGCGGCCTCTTCTGCAGGGGCTTCTTCACCTTCGGCCGGCGCTGCAGCTGCTTCACCACCGGCTGCGGGCAGCGCGACGGGTTCGTTGGACAGGGTTGCCAAGTAGGCGAGCAGGTCGGCGCGGTCGCTGTCGTTGGCGAGACCGGCGAAGCTCATCGACGTGCCGGGAACTTCTTCACGCGGAGCAAGGATGAAGGCGTCGAGATTGGCGAATTCCCAAGTCTTCGCACCACCTTCGCTGTATTCGACCATGCCGGCGGAGTAGGAGAAGCCTTCGTTGTTGGCAACCGGGTTACCGACGACATCCCACAGGTTCGGGCCGACGCGGTTGGCGCCACCTTCTTCGGCGCTATGGCATGCGGCGCAGCGGCGGAAGATCGATTCGCCGTTTGCAGCGTCGGCATCGGCAAGCATCGCGAGAGCCGGGCTGCCCTCGGCAGCGGCTGCTTCGCCTTCGCCGCCTTCAGCGGCAGGTGCTTCAGCGACTTCGACGGGCTCAGGCAGCGGTGCCGGCTCGTTGGAGAGCTCGCGCAGATAGGCAATGACGTTGGCCAGTTCGTCTTCGCGCGTCAGGCCGGCAAAGCTCATCGCCGTGCCCTGAATGTAGCTGCGCGGAGCGGCAAGGAAGCCGGCAAGGTGTTCGTAGTCCCAGACCACTTCGCCGCCTTCGGAGAATTCCGTCATTGCGGCCGAGTAGCTGAAGCCTTCGTGGCTTGCGATCGGACGGTTGACGACGCCCCAGAGGTTCGGTCCGACGCGGTTTGCGCCACCCTCGTCGACAGTATGGCAAGCCTGGCACTTGGCGAAGGATGCCTCACCGGCAGCGGCATCGGCCGTCTGCAGCAGGTTTGCGATCGGCGTCGCCTGCGGAGCACCGCCGCCATCACCAGTCTCGGCCTCGGCAACTTCGATCACGAAGCCTTCCTGTTCGGGCGCTTCGGCGTGAAACAGCGCATCCGACACGAGCGACACCGACATAACGACAAAGACTGTGCCGAGAAATGCGCCGGCGGCCATGTTCAGATAAGAGGAGTTCATTCCGTAGCTCCGATGCGCCGCTGCCCTTGCGACAGGGGCCTTCTTGAATTCGCGCGGAACCTATGTCTTTTGCACAGGGCTTGCAACACTGTTTGTCGCAGCCCGCCTGAGACTTTTTGACACTTTTTCGCCCTTTCCGGCCTGGGAAATCATGACGACACAAGACGCTGGTGAAACGATCGTGCTCATTCCGGCGCGAATGGCCTCTACCCGCCTGCCGGGAAAGCCGCTCGCGCCAATCGCCGGGCTACCGATGATCGTGCAGGTTGCCATGCGGGCAATGGAAGCGAATATCGGCCCCGTCGCCGTCTGCGCCGATACCGATGACGTGCGCGAAGCGGTGGAGGCCGCGGGCTTCCGCTTCATCATGACGGGCACGCAGCATCAGTCGGGGTCCGATCGCATCGCCGAGGCGCTGCAGACGCTCGATCCCGAGGGCCGCATCAAGCGCATCGTCAATCTGCAGGGCGACCTGCCGACCGTCGATCCTGAGAGCTTGGCCGCTGCGCTCCGTCCGCTCGACGATCCAGCCGTCGACATCGCGACGCTCGCCGTCGAGATCACCGAGGACGACGAGCGCAGCAATCCCAATGTGGTGAAGGTCGTTGGCACCGAAATCGCACCCAACCGGCTTCGGGCACTTTATTTCACCCGCGCGACGGCACCCCATGGTGATGGTCCGCTCTATCACCATGTCGGCCTCTACGCCTACCGGCGCGAGGCGCTCACCCGTTTCGTGGCGCTCGGACCCTCGCCGCTGGAACTGCGCGAAAAGCTCGAGCAGTTGCGCGCGCTCGAAGCCGGTATGCGCATCGATGTCGAGATCGTCGACACGGTTCCGCTTGGCGTCGATACCCCGGCGGATCTTGCAAAGGCGCGGCGTCTGCTCGCCAAGGACTGATAAGGACAATCAATGACCGAGATGACCGGCAAAATCGCCTTCCAGGGCGAATTCGGCGCGAATTCCGACATGGCGTGCCGCGACATGTTTCCAGACATGGAACCGCTGCCCTGCGCGACCTTTGAGGATGCATTCGCCGCTGTGGAGGCTGGGACGGCCGATCTCGCCATGATCCCGATCGAAAACACGATCGCCGGTCGCGTGGCCGATATCCACCATCTTCTGCCGGAATCCTCGCTGCACATTGTCGGCGAATATTTCATGCCGATCCATTTCCAGCTGATGGTCCTGCCCGACGCCGACATGGCGGACATCAAGACGGTGCACAGCCACATTCATGCGCTTGGCCAGTGCCGCCGGATCGTGCGCGAAAACAAGTGGAAGCCTGTCGTGGCCGGCGACACGGCCGGTGCGGCAAAGCTCGTTGCCGAGCGCGGTGATCCCACCATGGCGGCCTTCGCGCCAAGGCTCGCAGCCGATCTCTACGGGCTGAAGATCATCGCGGAGAATGTCGAGGATACCGAAACCAACGTGACACGGTTCATCGTCCTGTCGCGCGAAGCCCAGTGGGCGCCTCGCGGATCCAGCGACGACCTGATGGTGACGACGTTCATCTTCCGGGTGCGCAATCTGCCGGCCGCGCTCTACAAAGCGATGGGCGGTTTCGCGACCAACGGCGTGAACATGACGAAGCTCGAGAGCTATCAGCTCGGCGGCAAGTTCTTCGCCAGCCAGTTTTATGCCGACGTGCAGGGCCACCCGGACGACGACAATCTTGCCCGCGCGCTGGAGGAACTCGCCTTCTTCTCGCGCGAGATCAAGATCCTCGGCGTCTACCCTGCACACCCTTTCCGCGTCACCCAGATGGCGGAAGAGGAACTGGAGCAGGTGCAGATCCCGACGGCCAAATAGCGCCGCAAACGGCAGTGGTCGGGCTTAGCTCCGCGCCACCCAGTCGCGCAAGAGCCGGTTGGCGATGGTGCCATCCGGCGCCGTTGTCAGTTCGCCCTCGATTCGCTCTAAAAGGCGCACGGCCTCCTGCCGCGTGAACCAGCGGCAGTCCTCGAGCTCGTCACCGTCCATGGCAATGTCCATCGACAGCGCCTGCGCATAGAAGCCGACCATCATCGTATGCGGCATCGGCCAGGGCTGGCTGGCGTGATAGCGCACCTGCCCGACCGAGATGCCGGACTCCTCGTGGGTTTCGCGCCGGACGGCGTCTTCCATGGTTTCGCCTGGTTCCAGAAAGCCGGCGAGGCAGGAATAGAAGCCCGGTGGGAAATGCGGGCTGCGCCCAAGCAGGCAGCGATCCTCGGCTTCGTCGATGGCCAGCATGATGACGACGGGATCGGTGCGCGGAAAAAGCGTCGTGCCGCAGCCGCCTTCCGTTTCGGGGCAGCGACGGCGGTAGCCGCCGGCCTCGCTGACGGTTCGGCCGCCGCACACGCCGCAAAATTGCGACGAAAGCGTCCAGTTCACCATCGCCGTACCCTGCGCGACGATGCCGACGGTCTCGTCCGGTAGCAGATGTTTCAGGTAGAGCCCACGCGGCGCGAGCGCTTCGAGCCCTTCGGGCAGCGCCTCGACATCGGCCTTGAGCGGCATCGCGACCTGCGCGACTCCCTTGTCGTAGCCGAGCAGAATGGCGTTGGAACGATCGGGCGACAGCGCCTCGAAGGCGCTCAACGAGAGACCCGCCTGCGGCTCGCCTTGCCGGTTGTCGAGGAGAAGCTTGCCGCCGATGAAGCCGAAGATACGCGTTTTGGGAGCCGACAGCGCGTCCTCGAGGCATCCTGCCGGCCGCTTTTCAGAAAGCCGCTGCAGCCGGTTGCCGGCAAACGCCACGCGGGCGCTGGGCTCGGCGCCGGTTCCGGTGAAGAGAGATGTCATGGGATCAGTCAAAGCTTTGCGAGAATGGAGGCGATGAGGCTGCGGGCGTCTTCTTTGTCATAAGGGGTGCGGGTGCCGACGCCCCAGACCGGGCCCGGCCAAGCCTCGTCGCCCTCGTTCCTGGCGATCACATGCATGTGGAGCTGGCGCACATGGTTGCCAAGCGCGCCGATGTTCAGCTTGAGACAGCCCGTCGCGTCCTTCAGCGCCTTGCCCGCCATGCCGAGTTCGAAGGTCAGCATCGTCTGGTCGAGCGGTGAGAGGTCGTGCAGTTCGCTCATCCCGTCGCGCTGCGGCACAAGGATGATCCAGGGCCAGCGCGCATCGTTCATCAGCCGCACCTGGCACAGGCCAAGGCTTGCCATGGCGATGCTGTCGTTTTCGAGCCGCTCGTCGAGCGTGAAGGATGCCATACGCGTTACTCCGTGCCCGGCGCGCGCGGATGTGCGAACGGCCTTGCCGCATTTTTCGCGCGCCGCCTTGCAATTGGCAAGCCTTTGAACGATATCCGGGCCGGGAGGTTGGTGGTGGACGAACCACTCGCCAACCGGGTCAGGTCCGGAAGGAAGCAGCCCCAACGAGGAACGGTACGGGTCATCGTGCCAGCCTCCCACCTTGACCGCTCTGGTGCGCATGCAGTTGCGGCACCATGTGGCTCAAGAGGCTCCAGGCAACGCACCCCCGCGTTGACGCGCGGGCCTCGGCAGGGCCAAGATGGCGGCCACCCCAGCGAGGATGACGGAAGACGCCATGACCGCACCGATCGATCGCCGTGCAGACGGGACGCAGTGCGGCCGATGAGCGGCATCGAGCGCAGTATGTGGGACAAGGACACGTCCGCCGAAGCGAACGGCGGCGAGTACCGCGTACTCGCCCGCAAATACCGGCCGCGCGATTTCGACGATCTCATCGGCCAGCAGCCGATGGTGCAGACCCTCACCAACGCCTTCCAGTCGGGGCGCATCGCCCAGGCTTATATGCTGACCGGCGTCCGCGGTGTCGGAAAGACCACCACGGCGCGTATCCTGGCGCGCGCACTGAATTACGAAACCGAGACCGTGCATGAACCGTCGATCGACCTGCGCGTCTTCGGCGAACATTGCCGCGCGATCATCGAAGGCCGCCATGTCGACGTGATCGAGATGGACGCCGCCTCGCACACCGGCATCGACGATATCCGCGAAATCATCGAGCAGGTGCGCTATCGGCCGGTTTCGGCGCGCTACAAGGTCTACATCATCGACGAAGTGCACATGCTGTCGACGCAGGCTTTCAACGGCCTGTTGAAGACGCTGGAAGAGCCGCCGGCGCATGTGAAATTCATTTTTGCGACGACCGAAATCCGCAAGGTGCCGATCACGGTTCTGTCCCGTTGCCAGCGCTTCGATCTGCGGCGCATCGATGTGGGCCTGCTCGTCGATCATTTCCGCCGCGTGGCCGAAGCCGAAGACGTACCGGCGGAAGATCTGGCGCTCGCCATGATCGCCCGTGCTGCCGAGGGATCGGCGCGCGATGGCCTGTCGCTGATGGATCAGGCGATCGCCCATGGCGGCGGCCGGATCGAAGCGGAAGCCGTTCGCTCCATGCTCGGCCTTGCCGATCGCGGCCGCATCGTCGATCTGTTCGAGCATGTCGCGCGTGGCGATGTCGCTGCGGCACTGTCTGAATTTGCAGGCCAATACGAAGCCGGCGCCAATCCGCCGGTGGTGCTGACCGACCTTGCCGATTTCACGCATCTGGTCACGCGGCTGAAATTCGTGCCGGAAGCGGTCAACGATCCCTCCCTGTCCGAAACCGAGCGCACACGAGGCGCCGATTTTGCCGCTGGTCTCGGCGTGCCCGTCCTGTCGCGCCTGTGGCAGATGCTGCTGAAAGGCATCACCGAGACAGAGGCGTCCAACCGGCCCTATGCGACAGCGGAAATGGTGCTGATCAGGCTTGCCCATGCGGCGAGCCTGCCATCTCCCGAAGATGCCGCGCGTCGCGCATTGGAGCGCGCCGACGAGCCTTCTGCGGAAGGCCGGACAACCGACGCGGCGCCTTCCCGACCCTCAGGCGGCGGCGGGGCATCCGCGTCGTCGTCGGCGGCATTGCAGGTCGCGCAGCCGCAGATGCGCGCCATGCCGCAGCAACAGCCGCGCCAGAACGGCGCGATCCTGCGGGCCGTGGCCTCGACGCCTGAGCCACAGCGGCAAGAGGCGCCTGCGCAAGCATCCGCTCCAGAGCCCATAAGCAACGCCGCAGCAGAGCCGACGCCTGCCGAGCAATCCGACGATGACGACTGGACGGGGCCGACCACGCTTGCGGAAATCGTGGCGCTTGCCGACGAGAACCGGGACATAAGGCTGAAAGTGCTTTTGCGGACGGCGTTACGCCCGGTTCGCATCGAGCCCGGCCGGATCGAGGCGGCTGTCGGCGGCGAAGCGCCTAAGACCTTCCTCAACGATCTGAGCGTCGCTTTGGAGAAATGGACCGGCCGCCGCTGGATCGTGATGCTGAGCCGCGAAGAGGGCGAAGCGACGCTTGCCGAGCAGGAAACCGGCGCGCGCAATCTTCTCGTGCGGGATGCGAAGGAAGATCCGGACGTCGCCGCGATCCTTGCGCGCTTTCCGGGCGCGCGGATCACCGACGTCCGCATATCGACCGAAGGGGAAGCGGATGCGGAGATCGCGCCGCAATCCGCCGAAGGGGATATCCTCCCCGATGCCGACGAGGCCGGCGACGACTAGAAGATGCCGTCCGTGACGGCTGTGCAAGAATGGAGACGATACGATGCGCGACATCATGGGCATGATGGGCAAGCTGAAGGAAATGCAGGACAAGATGGGCAGCCTGCAGGAAGAGATTGCAGCGCTTGAGGTGGAAGGCACCGCAGGCGGCGGTCTCGTGACCGTCAAGCTCAACGGCAAGGGCCACATGCTCGGCATGAAGGTCGATCCGTCCCTCTTCAAGGAAGAGGAGATCGAAGTCCTGGAAGACCTGATCATTGCCGCCCATAACGACGCCAAGGGCAAGGCCGAGACCGAACTGCAGAAGCGCACCCAGGAGCTGACCGCCGGCCTGCCGATCCCGCCCGGTATGAAGCTGCCTTTTTAGGCCGGACACACCGTTCGACCGCCTGTTCATCAAACCGGTGATCGGCTAGACAACGGCCCATGGCAAAACGCGTCACCGGTCCCGAAATCGAACGTTTGATCCAGCTTCTGGCTCGTATTCCGGGCTTGGGCCCACGGTCTGCTCGGCGTGCGGCCTTGCATCTCATCAAGAAGAAGGAGCCACTGCTCGCGCCGCTTGCCGATGCTTTGGCGGTGGCGCGGGACAAGGTGGGCGTCTGCTCGCGCTGCGGCAATGTGGATACCGCCGATCCATGCGCGGTCTGCGCGGATCCCCAGCGGGATCAGTCCGTGATCATCGTCGTGGAAGATGTCGCCGATCTCTGGGCGCTGGAGCGCGCCGGCGCCATGAACGTCGCCTATCACGTGCTCGGCGGAACGCTGTCGCCGCTCGACGGAGTAGGGCCCGATGATCTGAACATCGCTGGGCTCGTCGAGCGGGTCGCAGCCGGCGGCATCGTCGAGATCGTGTTGGCCGTCAACGCGACCGTCGAAGGTCAGACGACCGCGCATTACATCACTGATCGCCTTGCCGGAATGGACGTAAAGATTACCCGGCTCGCGCACGGAGTGCCTGTCGGAGGCGAGCTCGACTATCTCGACGAAGGCACATTGTCTGCGGCGCTTCGTGCGCGCACCAACTTCTAGGCAGCTCCGAACAAAAAAATGCCGCCACAGGAGAACCCGCAGCGGCATTTCGGACGCAAGAACCGCTAGTTCGGCTTAGCGATAGACATAAACGATCTGGCGGCTAGCCGGATCGACGAGAACCGGCTGGCTGTTCACGTTCACATAGCGATATTCGTAGTCCGGTACTTCGCGCAGTTCCACCGTGTCCGGAACCTGCGCGCCGACGACGACTTCGCCTTCGAGATAGACAGGCTCGGCAGCATTGCTGGTGACATAGGTCGTGACGGTTTCCGGCGGATCGATGACGCCAGCGGTCGTGCCGGCTGCGGCAGCGCCGGCGACGCCGCCTACGACTGCACCGATCGGACCGCCGATAAGGGCGCCAGCGACTGCGCCGGTTGCGCCACCCATGACGGCGCCATCGGTTGCGGAGCCTTCGTCATAGGTCGTGACCGGCACGCCGACATCCTGGTAGCGCTCCGTGACGACGACTGTTTCGCCCGAGAGGTCAGCGGTGAGGTAGTCCGAGTAAGCCCAGCCTTCGCCGCCGGCACCCGACACCTGGCACCACTTGGAGCCTTCGAGGCAGCCATTGATCGTGGCTTGCTCACCGGTGTTGATGACGCCCGTGACCGGGAACTGCGGGCCAGGGCCCGAACGAATGTTGAGGTCGGCGGTGGCCGAAGCCGTCGTTTGTGCGAATGCGGCGCCTGATGCCAGAAGAGCGGCGCCGACGATTGTCGCGGACGCGATTTTCGTAAAGCGGGTGGTCATGATCAGGAACTCCTTTGTGGCGTTGTTCTTGTTGTTGTTCACGAGATTTTGTTCTTGTGTCCCTACGCCGCCTTTAACGAACCGCATCCGGCTTCGTTCCCTGTCGCCTTCAGTCCGCCTTCACGCTTCGTTACGGTCGTGCAAGATGATTCGGGTTGCTCGAGGGGGAAGCACATGGTCCTGAGATTTGTGACGGCACTCGCCGCCTTAGTGGCGTTGGCGACCTCCGTTGCGGCCCAGTCTCGCGGCGACACGGAAGTACGGTTCCGCGCCTTTCTGGAAAACGACATTCGCGCGGAAGCGGCGCGCGCGGGGGTGTCGGGCCAAACCTTCGCAGCAGCATTCAGTGGCGTGTCGCTCGACTGGGACCTGCCGGACCTCGTGCCGCCGGGCAGCGCACCGCCGGCAGAGCGGCGCCAGTCACAGGCGGAATTCCGCTCGCCCGCCGCTTACTTCTCCGAGCAGAGCCTGCAGGGCCTCGCGTCCAGTGGCCGTTCGCTTGCGCAGCGCTATCAGCCGGTCTTGCAGCAGATCGAGGCGCGCTATGGGGTTCCCGGTCATTTCCTGGTTGCGATCTGGGGGCGTGAATCCGGTTTCGGCCAGGCGGCAATTCCGCACTCGGCCATTCGGGTGCTGGCCACCAAGGCCTTCATGTCCACGCGTCCGGACCTTTTTCGCCGCGAACTGATCGCAGCTCTGCAGATCCTCGAGCGTGGCGACATTTCACCGGCCGCGATGAAGAGCTCCTGGGCCGGCGCCATGGGTCAGCCGCAGTTTCTGCCGTCGAGCTACCTGGAATATGCGGTCGATTTCGACGGCGACGGGCGCCGCGACATCTGGAATTCGGTGCCCGACGCGCTCGCATCGATCGCGAACTATCTTGCCCAGAAGGGCTGGCAGCGCGGCCGCGACTGGGGCTTCGAAGTGGTGATACCCGATGGCGTCTCCTGCGCGCAGGAAGGCCCCGATCGTGCGCGGACGATTGCGGAGTGGGAGCAGATGGGCATCCGCCGCATTTCCGGCAATGCCTTTCCCGAGCATGAGCGCCGCGGCGCGGGGATGATGCTCGTGCCGGCCGGCCGGCACGGCCCGGAATTCATCGTGACCCCAAATTTCTACGTCTTCAAGGAATACAACAACTCCGACAATTACGCGCTCTTCGTTGGCAATCTCGGCGACCGCATTGCCTATGGCTCCGGCGGTTTTCGCGGCAGCTGGGGCAATGTCGGCACGATGTTGCGCTCCGATATCGCCAGCATGCAGCGGTCGCTCGAGGGTGCTGGATATGACGTGGGCGGCGCCGATGGCCTTCCCGGCTTCAAGACGCGCCGTTCGATCGGTGAGTGGCAGGCCCGGGCCGGACGCGCGCCGACCTGCTTCCCCGATCGCGATCTGGTTTCGACCATTCGATAGGTTCTTGCAATCGCAGGCTGCCTCGGTTCAACTGCCTCCGCGTGATGCGGGGGTTGAATGCGGGTGAGCATGAGGAACGGGAACGCCGAGCGGCTGGCAGGTCGGATCGAGACGATGCGTGCCGATCTCGTGGCGTTGACCCAGGACCTCATCCGCATTCCGACGCTGAACCCGCCCGGCGAAAACTATCGCGATATCTGCGACTATCTGGACAAGCGACTGACCGCCTCGGGCTTTGCAACGCAGTTGCTGCGCGCTGAAGGAACTCCAGGCGACAGCACGCGCTACCCGCGCTGGAACATCGTCGCTCGACGAGAAGGCCGTGTGCCCGGCCAGTGCGTTCACTTCAATTCCCATACGGACGTGGTCGAGACGGGCAAGGGCTGGACTGTCGATCCCTTCGGCGGGGTCGTCAAGGACGGGCGCGTCTACGGGCGCGGCGCCTGCGACATGAAGGGCGGCCTTGCCGCATCAATCATCGCGGCGGAAGCTTTCATCGCCGAGAACCCGGATTTTGCTGGGGCCATCGAGATTTCCGGCACGGCCGATGAAGAGACCGGTGGCTACGGCGGCGTCGCCTGGCTTGCCGAAAAAGGCTATTTCTCGCCCGAACGCGTCCAGCACGTCATCATTCCCGAACCGCTGAACAAGGACCGCGTCTGCCTCGGGCACCGCGGGGTCTGGTGGGCCGAGATCGAGACCAAGGGCAGGATCGCGCATGGCTCGATGCCGTTTCTCGGCGACTGCGCGGTGCGCCACATGGGGGCGGTGATGCGCGCCATGGAGGACGATCTCTTCCCCAAGCTCGCGGCCAAATCGACGTCCATGCCCGTCGTGCCGGACGGTGCGCGCAACTCCACCATGAACATCAATTCGCTCCATGGCGGCCAGGCTGAGCCTGAAGCGGATTACACCGGCTTCCCGTCGGCCTGCGTGCCGGATTCGGCCCGCATGGTGATCGACCGGCGCTATCTGATCGAGGAGAATGCCGAAGAGGTGCGCGGCGAAATCGTCGATCTGCTCGAGGGGCTGAAGGCCGGTCGCAAGGATTTCGATTACGCCTTGAAGGAGCTCTGGCAGGTAAGCCCGACCATGACCGAGCGCGATGCGCCCGTGGTCGTGGCCGTGGCCGATGCCATCGAGACGGTGCTGAAGCGTCCGCCGGTCTATGTCGTGTCGCCCGGCACCTACGACCAGAAGCATATCGACCGCATCGGCAAGCTCAAGAACTGCATCGCCTACGGACCCGGCATCCTCGACTTGGCACACCAGCCGGATGAGTATGTGTGCATCGACGACATGGTGGAAAGCGCGACCATCATGGCCGTAGCGATCGGCGACCTGCTTGCCGGCGGTGCCGCTTCGGCTAAGGTTGGAAAATGACGCCCGTGCCAAGGCCGGCGGGATCAACGGAGTGACGATCATGAGCAAGCGTTTTGCCATCGGTGCCGCGGCTGCGGCCCTTCTTCTCGGATCGACCGCCCTGGCCGGCGCGCAGGAAACCGGCGCGACGATCGGCATGCAACTGGAGCCACCGAACCTCGATCCGACCGCAGGCGCCGCGGCTGCGATCGACGAGGTGGTCTACGCGAATGTGTTCGAGGGTCTGACGCGCTTTGCCGCCGATGGCACGATCGTTCCGGCGCTCGCGCGCGAATGGTCGATCTCGGACGACGGCCTCACCTACACATTTACGCTAGCCGACGATGTCACCTTTCATGACGGTTCGGCCTTCGATGCGGAAGACGTCGTCTTCTCGCTGACGCGCGCCATGGCCGAGGAGTCGACCAACGCGCAAAAGGTGCTGTTCGAGGACATCGCCAGCGTCGAGGCGATCGATCCGGCGACGGTCGAGGTGACGCTCAGCGAGCCGAATGGCTCGTTTCTGTTCAACATGGCCTGGGGCGATGCGGTGATCGTCGCGGAGGAAAGTGCCGGTTCGAACGCGACCAATCCAGTCGGCACCGGGCCGTTCCGCTTCGAAAACTGGGTGCAGGGCGACAGCGTCACGCTTGCCCGGTCCGACACCTATTGGGGCGAGCCTCCGGCGCTCGAAACCGTCACCTTCAAGTTCATTGCCGATCCGACCGCTGCCTTTGCGGCGATGATGGCCGGCGATATAGATGCCTTTCCTAATTTCCCGGCGCCTGAAAATCTGGTGCAGTTCGAGGCCGATCCGCGCTTTGCCGTGATCATCGGGTCGACGGAAGGCGAGACGGTTCTCGGCATCAACAATTCCAAGGCGCCCTTCGACGATGTGCGCGTGCGCGAGGCGATCGCCCATGCGATAGACCGGCAGGCGCTGATCGACGGCGCGCTCTTCGGCTACGGCACGCCGATCGGCAGCCACTTCGCGCCGCATCATCCCGCTTACCTCGACCTGACGGAGCAATCGAATTACGACCCGGAGCGCTCGCGCACGCTTCTGGAAGAGGCGGGCCTGTCCGATGGCATCAGCGTGACGCTGAAGTTGCCACCGCCGTCCTACGCCCGCCGCGGCGGCGAGATCGTCGCTTCCCAACTGCGCGAGGTTGGCATCAATGCGGAGATCGTCACGCTGGAATGGGCGCAATGGCTGGAGCAGGTCTTCACCAATGCCGATTTCGACCTGACGATCGTCTCCCACACCGAGCCGCTGGACATCAACATCTACGCCCGCGACGACTATTATTTCCGCTACCAAAGCGATCAATTCAAAGCGATCATGGCGGAGCTGGATGAAACCTCAGATGAGGCGGCTAGAAACGAGATCCTCAAGCGGGCTCAGCAGCAGATCGCCGACGACTACGTGAACGCCTTCCTGTTCCAGCTGCCGAAGACCGGCGTCGCCGACGCTCGGCTGAAGGGCCTCTGGGAAAATGCGCCGACCCAGGCAAACGATATGACCGGCGTCTACTGGGAGGAGTAACGCACAACGCCGAGGGCCGAACATGACGGGCGTTGCCTTTAACGGCTGGTTGGCGCTGGGGGTTGCGCGGCCTCGAGGCAGGCACGCATGCTGAGATATCTCGCGCGCCGCCTTCTGGTCCTCGCCCTGACGATGGTCGCCGCGAGCATCGTCATCTTCCTCCTGATGAGTGTCGTGCCCGGCGATCCGGCCCAGTTCATGATGGGCATGAATGCCGACCCGGCGGCGCTCGCAGCGCTGCGGGCTGAACTCGGTCTCGATCGGCCGCTGCTCGTGCGCTATCTGGAATGGGTCGGCGGTCTGGTGATCGGCGATTTCGGCCAGTCCTACACCTACCGCGTTTCGGTCTCGCAATTGATCCTCGACCGCATCGGGCTGTCGCTCCCGCTCGCCTTCCTCGCGCTTTTGCTGTCCGTCGTCATTGCCATTCCGGCGGCGCTGTTTGCGGCTCAGCGGCACAACAAGGCAGGCGACATCTCGGTGATGGGGCTGTCGCAGATCGGCATCGCGGTGCCAAACTTCTGGTTCGCGATGCTTCTGGTGCTTTTGTTCTCCGTCACCCTGCGCTGGTTTTCCGCCGGTGGTTTCCCCGGTTGGGACGCGGGTTTCGTGCCGGCCATGAAGGCGCTCACCTTGCCAGCGATCGCGCTGGCGCTGCCGCAGGCGTCGATCCTTGCCCGGGTTCTCCGTTCCGCGCTGCTGGACACGCTGGGTGAGGATTATATCCGCACCGCGCGCGCGAAGGGGCTGTCGCGCGGCCAGGCACTCAGGCGGCACGCCTTCAGGAATGCATTGATCCCGGTGCTGACGATCATCGGCCTGCAGTTCTCGTTTCTCCTGGCGGGCGCCATCATCATCGAGAACGTGTTCTTCCTGCCGGGGTTGGGCCGGCTGGTGTTCCAGGGCATCACCCAGCGTGACCTGATCGTGGTGCAGAGCGTGGTGATCCTGCTGGTCTTCGCCGTCACGCTCGTTACCTTCCTGGTCGATATCGCCTATGCCTTCATCGATCCGCGTCTGCGACGGGGCACGGTATGAGCGGGGCGTATTCTCACCGGCCGCGGCGGTACCTGCGCAATCCGTCGTTCCTCCTTGGCGCCATCCTGACCGCGATCTTCGTCGGCCTGGCGCTCGTTTCGCTCTTCTGGACACCCGCCGATATCGCGCGGCTGAACGTTTCGGCGCGTCTTCTACCGCCGTCGCCACAAAACTGGCTCGGAACCGATCACTACGGGCGTGACCTCCTGTCGATGATCATGGTGGGCGCCCGAACATCGATCGCGGTGGCGCTAATTGCAGTCGGCGTCGGCATGGTCATCGGGGTGCCGCTCGGCCTCTGGGCAGCGGCGCGGCGCGGTGGATGGATCGACGAACTCATCATGCGGTTCAACGATCTGGTCTTCGCCTTTCCGGCTCTGTTGCTGGCCATTATGATCACCGCCGTCTTCGGTCCGGGGGCAGTCAACGCCATTGTCGCGATAGGCATCTTCAACATCCCGGTCTTCGCGCGCCTGTCGCGGGCGGGGGCGTTGTCGCTCTGGACGCGGGACTTCATCATGGCGGCACGGGTCGCCGGCAAGGGCGCCGTCCGCATCTCTTACGAGCACATTCTGCCCAACATCGCGAACCTGCTGATCGTCCAGGCGACGATCCAGTTCTCGCTCGGAATCCTGGCCGAAGCGGGCCTTTCCTATGTCGGCCTCGGTGCGCAGCCGCCGCTCGCCAGCTGGGGCCGGATGCTTGCCGATTCCCAGACGATGATCGCGCTGGCGCCGCAGCTGGCCCTGATCCCGGGGCTGGCGATCGTGCTGACCGTGCTCGGCCTCAACCTGCTTGGCGACGGCCTGCGCGATCTCACCGACCCGCGCATGGAAGCGGTGAGGCGCTGATGAGCGGCAGTGCACCCATCCTTGCCGTCCACGACCTGAGCCTTTCGATCGGCGGCACGCCCATCCTCGAAGAGGTTGGCTTCGACATCCCGCACGGATCGATCTTCGGCCTCGTCGGCGAATCCGGGTCGGGCAAATCCTTGACAGCGATGAGCGCCATGCGCCTCCTTCCGGCAGGCGCCCGCCTCACGGGCAGCATCAAGCTGGCCGGGCGTGAGCTTATCGGGTTGCCGGAAGACACGATGTGCCATCTGCGCGGCAACGAGATCGGCATGATCTTCCAGGAGCCGATGACGGCGCTCAATCCGCTGCATACGATCGGCCAGCAGGTAGCAGAAACGATCCGCATCCACACCGATCGAAGCCGCAAGGACGCGCTCGACACCGCGCGCGAGACGCTGGCGCGCGTGGGGCTGCCGGGCGATCGCTTCCCGCTCGACCGCTATCCGCATGAACTCTCCGGCGGCCAGCGCCAGCGTGTCGGCATCGCCATTGCCGTCGCGCTGAAGCCCAAGCTCCTGATCGCGGACGAGCCGACGACCGCGCTCGACGTGACGACGCAGGCGCAGATACTTCAGCTCCTGAAGACGCTTGTGGTCGAAGACGGTATCGGCCTCATGCTGATCACCCATGATCTCGCGGTCGTCGCCGACATGGCGGATAGGATCGGCGTGATGGAGGCGGGTCGGATCGTCGAATGCGCGGAGACGACAGACCTCTTTCAGCACACCCAGCACCCCTATACGCAGCGCCTTTTCGCTGCCTCGCGCCATGTCCCGAAAAGGCGGGCCTATGTGCCGCAGCAGGGCGACATCCCGCTGCTGAAGGTCGACAATCTGGTGCGCGACTACCGGCCGAATAGCCTGTTCTCCGGCAAAGCCAGGACCGTGCGCGCCGTCGACGATGTCAGCTTCGCCATGTTCCCGGGCGAGAATGTCGGATTGGTCGGCGAGTCGGGCTGCGGAAAGTCGACGCTGGCACGTGCGCTGCTCGGTCTGGAAGTGGTGCAAGGTGGGCAGATCACGCTGCGTGGCAAACCTTTCGCACAACCCGGCAAGCCGCCCGCGGCCGATCAGCGCCGGCTGATCCAGGTGGTGTTCCAGGACCCCTATGGCTCGTTCAATCCACGCCATCGCGTGGATCGGCTGGTCGCCGAGCCCCTGCACCTTCTGAACGAGAGGCCGTCCGATCTCGAAAGACGCCGCAAGGTCGGTGCCGTGCTGGAGGCGGTGGGTCTGGCGGCCGATGTGGGCAAGCGCTTCATTCACGAATTTTCGGGCGGTCAGCGCCAACGCATTGCGATCGCCCGCGCGCTGATCGTCGAGCCGAAGCTGGTCATCCTGGACGAGGCGGTTTCCGCACTCGACGTCTCGATCCGCGCCCAGATCCTCGATTTGCTTGCCGATCTCTCCAGCCGGCTATCGGTGTCCTACCTGTTTATCTCGCACGATCTCTCCGTCGTGCGCGCGATCACCGACCGGCTGATGGTGATGCGGGACGGCCGGATCGTGGAAGAAGGGCCGACCAGCGACGTGTTTGCGTCGCCCAAGCACCCCTACACGGCGGAGCTGTTAGCGGCTGCGCCTGATCTCGGTTCTGCACTTTTAGCGCGAGGTGTTGATCTGGATCAAATTTCCCAACTGTCTTTGGTATAACGAGAAAACCGCGGTTCGGGCTACTTCCTGCCGATGTTCATTAAGTTTTCGGCAATACCTGAACTACATCCTATGCGGGTGGATTTCAGCGGTTGGGTTCGGGGCCCGCCGCGTGCATGATGCCGGCGAAATCACCATCGGCTGTCCGATATGTCTTCTCATCGCAGTCGTTTCGGGGATGCCGCATGGCACAGGGCACGGACGCGCTCAACGAGCGCTTGGACTTCATTGGCATCGACAAGGCCGCACGCGATCGGATGCGGAGCCTGCAGCCGATCATCGCCGCAGTGATCGGCGACGCGATGGCAAAATTCTACGACAAGGTTCGCGCCACCCCGCAGACCAGCCAGTTCTTCTCCAACGAAGGCCAGATGAAGGGTGCGAAGGCGCGGCAGGAAAGCCATTGGGATGTGATCGCGAAGGCCGAATATGACGCGTCCTATGTGGACGGCGTCAACAAGGTGGGCCGTGCGCATGCCAGACTGGGACTGGAGCCCCGCTGGTACATCGGCGGCTATGCGCTCGTCATCGAGGATCTGATCGCCAGCATCGTGCGGGAACGCTGGCCATCGCGATTTGGCCGATCCGGTCGCGCGCCGCTTGCAGCCGACATCGCCGTCGTGGTGAAAGCCGCGCTCCTCGACATGGACTATGCCATCTCGGTCTATCTCGAAACGCTCGCCAACGAGCGCAAGGCAGCCGAAGAGGCGCGGCTCAAGACGGAAGAGGATCAGTCAGTCGCCATGGCGGCATTCGGCCGTGCGCTGCAGGCGCTGGCGGAAGGCGATCTGCAAAGCCGCATGCCCAGTGATCTGCCGGAGAATTTCCGCGGGATGGCGAGCGATTACAACAACGCGGTCCAGTCTCTGAAAGGCACGATATCGGATGCGCGCGGGGCAGCCGATCAGATCTTGATCGGCGCCGACAGTATTGCCCAGGCCGCCGACGATCTGTCGCATCGCACCGAACAGCAGGCAGCGAGCCTGGAGGAAAGCTCCGCTGCGCTTCATCAATTGACGGAGAGCGTCAAAGTGACGGCGGCCAGCGCCCAAAAGGCTGCTCACGTCGTGGACAAGGCCAAGGAAGAAGCGGATCGCTCAGGCGAGGTCGTCGCCAAGGCGGTGGGCGCCATGGGGGCCATCGAGACCTCGTCGGACGAGATCGCCAAGATCATCGTCGTGATCGACGAGATCGCGTTCCAGACCAATCTCCTGGCATTGAACGCAGGCGTCGAGGCAGCACGCGCCGGTGACGCGGGCCGTGGCTTCGCGGTCGTCGCACAGGAAGTGCGTGAGCTGGCTCAGCGTTGCGCCGCCGCGGCCAAGGAGATCAAGGGCTTGATCACCATCTCGTCCGAGCAGGTGCGCTCCGGCGTGACGCTGGTGGATTCCACAGGAGAAGCCCTGAATTCGATCATTCATCGCGTCTCAGACATCAATGCGCTGGTGACGGGGATCGCTTCTGCTGCGCGCGAACAGTCGACCGGCCTGGCCGAGGTCAACAGCGCCATCAACCAAATGGACGAGATCACGCAGCGCAACGCCGCCATGGTGGAAGAAACGACGGCCGAAACCCACGCGCTGAGAGGCGAGGCTGTGCGCCTCACCGAGCAGATGGCCCAGTTCCGCATCGAAGCCGCCCGCGAGCAGGTGGCAGCAAGCCGTCGACCTCGCTCCTTCGCGGCCTGACCACGGTAGGCGATATCAGCTGCTGATGATCTGGTAGCAAATGCTGGTGACGCCGGCGCTGACGAAGCCAAGTTCGCTGGCAGCCGCGCGGGATACGTCGATGACCCGGTTCTTGATGAAGGGACCGCGGTCGTTGATGCGCACCACGACCGAACGGCCGTTGTTCTGATTGATCACGCGGACCTTGGTGCCGAAGCGCAGATTGCGGTGGGCGGCGGTCAACTTGCCCGGATCCATCTGTTCGCCCGAAGCGGTCATGGATGTGAGCGCGTACCATGAAGCGCGCCCGCATTGTTCCTGGGCCTGTGCGACATTCCCCGAAGATGGCGGCAGAATGGGTGCGAACGCAGCGATAGCGGCTGCTGCGGCCGAAACCTTTAGATATTTCATAAACAATTACCCCGTTGACCCTTGCGAGGAACGGGGCAAATGGGGCGAGAACCGGGCACGCCCGGTCACGCTCTGAATCGGAATATTACTGTGCCGGCAAAGGGTTGCCGGCCAATCTTTCCGTATTTGCTAAAGAACGGAGCGCGGTCCGGTAATCGGGAAAGCGGAAAACGTAGCCAGTTTCCTTCAACCGAACGTTCGAAACGCGCTTGTTCTCGCCATAGAAACTACGTGCCATGGGAGAAAGTTCCGCCGTAGCGAAATCCTGTTCCGGCGGCGGTTGGACGCCCAGCAATTCGGCAGCAAACGACACGACATCCTGCGGCGGCGCCGGTTGGTCGTCGGTCACGTTGAAGATCCCGGCCGCTTCGTGCGCCATCAAATGGCGCGTCGCCCCGGCAATGTCTTCAACATGGATGCGGTTGAACACCTGGCCAGGCTTGATCAGCCGCTTTGCGGTGCCGTTTTGCAGGTTGAGAATGGCGTTGCGACCCGGCCCGTAGATGCCGGAAAGGCGCAGGATCGCCACGGGCAGATGGGCGCTTACCCCCGCGTCGGACCATGCGGTTTCGGCGGTCAGACGCATGATCGATCGATCGGAGACCGGATGGCAGTCGGAGGCCTCGTCCACCCAGGCCCCTTCATGGTCTCCATAGACCCCAACGGTCGAGAGATAGGCGACCCAACGCAACGCGGGAAAGTGAGTCTTGAGATCGTTGCCGATCAGGCCGAGCAGCGGATCGCCCATCTCGCCAGGCGCGATCGACTGCACGAGATGCGTCGTCGTCTGCATCGCCGCCGCAAGCTCGTCCGAAAGGGTCGTGCCGTCGAACAGAAAGGGCTCCATGCCGGACGAGCGCAGCGCCTCGAACTTGCCGCCACTGCGGGTGGTGCCGCCGATCCATTCCGCCCGTCCGTCGAAAGCTTTCGCGATGGCCTGGCCGGAATAGCCGGCGCCGAAAATGAGCAAGCGGGGTTTCATCAGATGGTCTCCTGCAGTGTCTGCCGGTCCAGTGCGCGCGTCCATTCGGCGCGCACGACGGGGTCGGCTTCCGATTCGAGATGATGTCCGGCCTTGTGACGCAGCGTCCCCGCGTCAGCGAGCTCGGCCGTGGCCCACACAGCCATAGCCCTCACCAGCGGCGAGGGATCGGCGAGAAGTGGGTCGCAATGTGCCGACAGTTCGGCAAGGCCGCTGTTTCCGGCAGCGATCAGCACATTGCGGACAAAACGGTCCCGGCCGATGCGCTTGATCGGTGAGCCGGCAAAGTGCTGGCGAAAGGCGGCATCGTCGAACGACAGAAGATCGGCGATGGGAGGCGCCTTGAGGTCGTCCCGCGCCTTGAGCTTGGCTTCGCGCGCCGTCTCCGCAAACTTGTTCCACGGGCAGACGGCCAGGCAGTCGTCGCAGCCATAGATGCGGTTGCCGATCGGCCGGCGAAACTCTTCGGGGATCGTCCCCTTGTGCTCGATGGTGAGATAGGAGATGCACCGGCGCGCATCGAGCTGGTAGGGCGCCGGAAAGGCGTTGGTCGGGCAGATGTCGAGGCAGGCGCGGCAGGAGCCGCAATGGTCGCTTTCAGCCTCGTCGGCGACAAGCTCGGCGGTGGTGAAGATCGACCCCAGGAACAGCCAGGACCCGAATTCGCGACTGACGAGATTGGTGTGCTTGCCCTGCCAGCCGAGGCCAGCCTTTTCGGCAAGCGGCTTTTCCATGACGGGTGCGGTATCGACGAAGACCTTGACGTCGGCGCCGGCGCGCGAGGCGAATTTCTGCGCGACCGTCTTCAGCTTGCCCTTGATGACATCGTGATAATCGCGGTTCTGGGCATAGACCGAGATCGCTGCCCGGTCCGGAAATGCGAGATTGGCGAGAGGGTCATGCTCCGGGCCGTAGTTCATCGCCAGCATGATGACGGAGCGCACATCCGGCCAGAGCACACGCGGATCGCCGCGCCGCTCGGCCGTCTCCGCCATCCAGTCCATGGTCGCGTGCCGACCCTCGGCGATGAAGCTGGCAAGATGTCCGGCTGCGCTCTCGATCGCGTCCGGCGCAACGATGCGCACGGCGTCGAAGCCTTCCTCAAGCGCGGCCTGACGAACAAGCCGAGCAAGCTCGGTCGCCTCAAGGTTATTCGTGTTGCTGGACGATGGCCGATTGGCCAGGCGCGATGCCATCGTGTTCTGCCGCTTCGCTTGTTGCCTCGACCGCACCCCGCCGGCGTGCCTGACGCTCATTTAGTGAGACGGTCGGACGATCCAAGGCTTGACCGCGTCAGAAATCAAGGTCGGCGTAATGCGAAGCAGGGGTTACGCCGCGGATGCGATCGCCGAGCAACGGCCGGAAGGACGGCCGGGACTTGATGCGCTGGTACCAGTCCTTGGACTGGGGGAATTCGCTCCAGTCGATCTCGCCAAGGTAATCGAGGACGGAAATCGAAGCCGCTGCCGCCAGGTCACCGTAGCTCAGCCGGTCGCCCGCAAGCCAAGGCCGTGAGCCGGCGAGCCAGGTGAGGTACTTCATGTGCTGGCGGATATTGCCGCGCGCGGCGCGCATCAGCTTGGAATCCGGAGCCCCGCCGCCCTGCGCCGTCGGCATCTGCAGCTTGAAGACGCGCTCGCGGGCGAGGTGGCGCGTCACGTCCTGCTCCATCTTGACCAGAAACCACTCCACCAGCCGCCGGATCTCGGCGCGCTGGAAACTGTTTTCGGCCAGAAGCCGCCGGTCGCGCTTCAGTGCGCCATGCGTCTCGTCGAGATACTCGGAAATGACGACCGCGCCGCAGAGCGAACGCATGGAATCGTCCAGAAAGACCGGCAGCGTGCCCGCGGGGTTGAGCGCAAGAAACTCGCGCCGGCCCTCCCAAGGCTGCTCTTCGACCAGATCATACTCGAAACCGTATTCGCCAAGCACCAGACGGATGAACCGGGAAGCGGACGACATCGGATGGTGGTAGAGTGTCGGCATTACGCAAACGGCTTTCAAAAGCTCATGAAAAGGTCGGTATGCCCGAATTTTAATGTTTTTCTGGCTACGCTTCCGACGAAGCAGCTATAGGGGCTCGCTCCACCGAAGACAAGCCGGCGCCTCTTTCGTCACTTCTGGCGCCACTTCCGGCCAAAAAACTACAGGACATTTGCATGGGTGAACAAACGATTGTCGGAGCGCTTCTGCTCGGCCTGTTAGAGGGTTTGACGGAATTCATTCCCGTATCGTCGACCGGACATCTGCTGCTTGCAGGCCGCGCCATCGGCTTCAGTTCCACCGGCAACAGCTTCGAGGTGCTCATCCAGGTGGGGGCGATCCTCGCCATCCTCACCGTCTACTCCCACCGCCTGTGGTGGATTGCCCGTTCCTTGCCAACAAGCGCCGAATCACGCCGATTTGTCCTGATCGTGCTGCTCGGCTTCCTGCCAGCCGCCGGTATCGGCTTTCTAGCGCATGATTTCATCAAGACCGTACTGTTCGAAACGCCCGTGGTGATCTGCGTGTCGTTGATCGTCGGCGGCTTCATCCTGCTTTGGGTGGACCGCATGGCGCTTTCCCCGCGCTACACGAATGTCGCGGAGTTTCCGGCATCGCTTGCGCTGAAGATCGGCTTTTTCCAGTGCCTCGCCATGGTACCGGGGACGTCGCGCTCGGGCGCGACGATCGTCGGCGCGCTGGTGAATGGTGCCGACAAGCGCTCGGCTGCGGAATTCTCGTTTTTCCTGGCGATGCCGACCATGGCCGGCGCCTTCACGCTCGACCTCATCAAGAACCGCGACATCCTGAGCGCAGACGATTTCACCATCATCGCCGTCGGGTTCGTGGCGGCGTTCGTTGCAGCTGTCGTGGTCGTACGGTCGCTGCTCGACTTCGTATCACGCCATGGCTACGCGCCATTCGCCTATTGGCGCATTCTTGTCGGCACGGTAGGCCTCGCCGCCCTCTGGTGGGCGGCTTAAGTCCCGACGATCTTGAGGAACCGCGAGACGGTTCCTCAAAGAATTAGTTGCTTTTCTGCGCTGTCGGCCCGTCGGGCTTGGTGAACTGGCCCTGGACGCGGAAGCGCGTAAGATAGGTGGGCAGGATGACCTCGAGCAGGGTCGGCTTGATGCCGACGCCCTCAAGTGTCCGCCCCTCGCGCTTCGCCGCTTCCGAGACCACATTGTCACGCTTCAAAAGGGTGACCTGATCTGCGGTGATCGGCGGCGTAATCAGCGGAAGATGGCTGAAGATGCCACCCAGCACCGTTGCGGGATACCAGGGAATGGTGATGAAGCGGCGCTTGCGCTGGATCACCTTGAGCATCGTCTCGAGGCATTCGCGGAAGGTCAGCACTTCCGGACCGCCCAATTCCAGCGTCTGGCCGCCTTCGATTGATCCATCCACGTGACGTGCAAAGACCTCTGCGACATCCGCGACGTATACTGGCTGGAACTTCGTATGGCCGCCGCCGATCAGCGGCAGGAACGGCGCAACACGCGCCATGTCGGCGAACTTGTTGAAGAAATTGTCTTCAGGACCGAAGATGATCGACGGACGGACGATGAGCGCATCCGGCTTGATTTCGCGAATGGCCTCCTCCGCCTTGCCCTTGGTACGGGCATAGTCGGACCAGTACTGGGAATCGGCGCCGATCGCCGACATGTGGCTGAGCGGAATACCGGCAGCCCGGGCAGCTTCGGCAACCGCGCGAGCGCCGAACGCCTGCACGGGGTCGAACATGTTGCGGCCGCTCTCGTGCAAAATGCCGACCAGGTTGATCACGTGATCGGCGCCTTCGACGGCGCGGTCGATCGACGGGCGATTGCGCAGATTGGCCTGCATGGCCATGATCTGGCCGACCGCGCCGAGTGGCTGCAAATGGCCGGCGAGATCCGGGCGACGGCAGGCGACGCGCACCCGGTAGCCACGCTTGGCCAGCGCCCTAACGACGTGACGCCCGACGAATCCGTTGCCGCCAAACACGGTAACCAGCTTGGGATGGGGCATTATCGTCGTCATGTGAGCGCGTTCCCGTGGATGCGATGATGAAGTGTAATTAGGTCGGGCGATCAGCCTTCATAGCCTTCGACGACGATCATGTCAGCATCGGCAACTTCCTGACGGATGGCTACGGCTGCCTGATATTCCGGGCTTTCATAGCACGCCTTGGCGTCGGCCACGGAAGGAAACTCGATAATGACGTTGCGAGCGCGTGCGCCGCCTTCCAGAACATGGGTATCGCCGCCGCGCACCAGGAATTTGGCGCCATAGCGCTCGAAAGCCGGCTTGGCGGTCGAAACGTAGTCCTTGTAGCGCTCCGCATCGCGTACATCGACGCGTGCAATCCAATATGCCTTAGCCATAATCTGTCCTCCTCTTTCAGTGACTGTTCTGAGCAGCGGCAATCTCCGCGATGATCGCGCTCGCCGCTGCCTTGGGATCGTCCGCCGCGATGATGGGGCGGGCAACCACGAGATGGCTCGACCCGGCCCGAATGGCATCGGCTGGCGTCGTGATCCGCTTCTGGTCGCCGGCGTCGGCGCCGAGTGGCCGGATGCCGGGGGTCACCAAAGCCATGTCCGGGCCGATAATGGCACGCACGGCCTTTGCCTCCGCCGGTGAGCAGACGATGCCGCCCATGCCCACGTCGACCGCTTGCTGCGCGCGGCGGCTGACGAGGTCTGCCGGCGACAATGCATAGCCGGCTTCCTTCGTGTCGGCTTCGTCCATCGATGTGAGCACCGTAACCCCGAGAATGCAGAGGCCGGAGCCCTTGGCGGCGTCGACGGCAGCGCGCATCACCTTAGGATAGGCATGCACGGTCAGCATCGTCATGCCCATCTGGGCGATGTTCTCGACGCCCTTGGCAACGGTGTTGTCGATGTCATGAAGCTTCATGTCGAGGAAGATCGACTTGCCGGACGCCGCAAGGTCTTTCGCGAAGGAAAGCCCGCCGGCGAAGACCAGCTGGTAGCCGATCTTGTAGAAGGACACCGTGTCGCCGAGCGTCGCGACCATGGCTTCAGCGTCTTTGAGCGTCGGGACGTCGAGCCCGACGATCAACCTGTCACGCGGATCGGCGATGGCCGGGCCGGTCGAGAGGTTTCTGCTGGGTGCTGACATCGCGCGTTGCCCATTTCGGCTGCAATTTTCTGGGCTTCTACTGGCATGCGGCGCCTTGCCCTGCAAGGCTCTAGCGACTTGCGACTGCCCGGCAATGATCGATGAGTGACTGGCAGGCTGCGTCCAGCATCCGCGCGTTACGTTCGTCGCCAAGCTGGCCGTCCTCGGTGAAGGCGGTAGACGCCCGCGAGACCGAGCACTGCTCGGTGACGATCTGCGCGCCAACATTCATCAACACCGAGCGCACGTGATAGAGCCCGCGAATGCCGGCAAATTGACCATCCGACGCCGAACCGAGCGCAACGACACGGCCGCGCCAGGCGCGAAGCGGCCGTCCGGCATCGGTCGACACGCGGCTGACCCAGTCGATCGTGTTCTTCAACAAAGGCGGGATCGACGAATTGTATTCCGGGCAGGCGAGAAAGAGGCCGTCTTGTAAAGCGATGAGCCGCGCGAGCTTCAGGGCGTTTTCGGGAATTCCCTCACGCGTCTGCAGGTCTTCGTCCATGATTGGCAGGGGATAGTCGGCAAGCGAGATGCGCGTCACGTCGGCCCCTTTCACCGTCAGGGCGTGGGCGGCGGCGGCGGCGAGGCTCGCGTTGAACGAGCCTTCTCGGTTGGAGCCGGGGAAAACGAGGATCTTGGGGGTCATCGCAGAAGGCAGGTGCTGGGGTCAGATCGGGCGGCGGTAGAGCCAGAGATGGGCGGGCGGAATATTACGCACCACGAAATCCAACTTCTCGACCACGTAGTTGCCGCGCCCGGGCGCGACGGGCGAGCGCGGGCCATAGGTGATCTGGACGACAGGTCGACCGGCCGGAATGCGGCCGAGCAAATCCTCGATCAGCGCGACGCGCTCGGGCATCGGGAAATTAAGGAGCGGAATGCCGGACACGACGCAATCGAATGTCTGATCGGCAAGCGGTCCAAGCGTGGAGTCGAGATCGAAAGCGTCGCCCTGGATGACGTTGACGCCCGGAAACAGCCGCCGGACATGGCTGACGAAATCATCCGAATATTCGACGCAGACGAGTTTGTTTGGCGAGACGCCGCGTTCGAGGATCGCTTTGGTGACGACGCCCGTGCCAGGGCCGAGTTCGAGAACGGGAAGGCCGGAGGTCGTATCGATGACGCTCGCCATGCGCCTGGAGGTGACGGCCGAGGTCGGCACGATCGATCCGACAGCCTTCGGGCCATCCATCCACCCCTTGAAAAACCGGATCTCGTCGTCGAAGCGCTTGGACAGTTTCCGTGTCAAAGTGCCGACCATGGCGATATCCTCTTCCCGTTGGCGGAGAGCCAGGGATCGCCTCTCCTCAGAACACTGCATGACCTTCCGTAAGGGAAGCTCAAGCCCGGTGTAACAGCGAGCCGCCAGGCCCGCAATGGATGACCGGCCGCCTGAAGCAGCCGGCAATCAATTGCTGAGCGTATCGAAGAAATCCTTCATGCGCGAGAAAAAGCCTGAGGATTCCGGGCTATTTTCCTTCGACGACAATTGCTCGAACTCAGTCAGCAATTCGCGCTGGCGCTTCGTCAGGTTCTGCGGCGTCTCGATGGCCACCTGAATGTAAAGGTCACCGGACTGCTGCGAGCGCAGAACCGGCATGCCCTTGGAGCGCAGGCGGAACTGCTTGCCGGACTGCGTGCCTTCCGGAACCTTGACCCTTGTCTTGGTCCCATCGAGCGTCACGACGTCGAACTGGCCGCCAAGTGCGGCGGTCGTCATCGAGATCGGCACGGCGCAATAAAGGTCGGCGCCGTCGCGCTGGAAGAACTCATGCGGCTTCACCGACAGGAAGATGTAGAGGTCGCCGGATGGACCGCCGCGAAGCCCAGCTTCGCCTTCGCCCGCAAGCCGAATGCGCGTGCCGTCTTCGATACCGGCCGGAATATTGACCGACAGCGACCGGTCTTCCGTCACGCGGCCCTGGCCGGAGCATTTCGGGCAGGGATCGTTGATCGTCTGCCCGCGACCCTGGCAGGTCGGGCAGGTGCGCTCGATCGAGAAGAACCCTTGCGCTGCCCGCACGCGGCCGCTGCCCGAGCAGGTGGTGCACGTCGTCGGATGCGTGCCCGGCTTGGCGCCGGAGCCCGAACAATTGTCGCACTGGATGGACGAGGGGACGCGGATCTGGGCGGTCTTGCCATGGAACGCCTCTTCGAGGCTGATTTCCATGTTGTAGCGCAGATCGGCACCACGCTCGCGACCGCTTCCGCCGCCACCGGAGCGACGCTGGCGACCGCCGCCACCCATCATCTCGCCGAAGATGTCTTCGAAAATATCGGAGAAGCCGCCGGCGCCTGCGCCGCCGAAGCCACCACCACCGAAGCCACCGGGACCACCCTGCTCGAAAGCTGCATGGCCGAAGCGGTCATAGGCGGCCCGCTTCTGCGGATCCTTCAGCGTCTCGTAAGCTTCGCCGACTTCCTTGAACTTGCGCTCCGCCTCCGCATCGCCGGGATTGCGATCGGGGTGGTACTTCATAGCAAGTTTGCGATAGGCGCTTTTCAGTTCTTTCTCGTCGGCCCCTTTTTGGACCCCGAGCGTCTCGTAGAAATCTGCTTTCGCCATTGAATGCCAGCCCCACACGTCTGACGATCCCGGCCGCCGCGCATGGGCTGCCGGGATCTCTCAGTTGAAGTTAAGCCGACTTCTTCTTGTCGTCGTCGTCATTGACCTCTTCGAAGTCCGCATCGACGACGTTATCCCCATCTTGCGCTGCATCGCGCTGGGCATCGTTTGCTGCCGCTTCCGCCTGGCTGGCCTCATACATGGCCTGGCCGAGCTTCATCGACACTTCGGCAAGGGTCTGCGACTTCGCCTTGATGGCTTCGGCGTCGGGCTCGGAAGCGTCGAGAGTCGACCGCAGATCCGCGATCGCATCCTCGATGGCCTTCCGGTCCTCGGCAGAGACCTTGTCACCATACTCCTTGAGCGACTTTTCGGACGAATGCAGCAGGCTTTCAGCCTGGTTCTTCGCCTCCACGCCTTCGCGGCGCTTCTTGTCGCTTTCGGCGTTGGCTTCGGCGTCCTTCACCATCTGCTCGATATCGGCATCGGACAGACCGCCGGATGCCTGGATGCGGATCTGGTGCTCCTTGCCGGTGCCCTTGTCCTTGGCCGAGACGTTGACGATGCCGTTGGCGTCGATGTCGAAGGTGACTTCGATCTGCGGCACGCCGCGCGGCGCCGGCGGAATGCCGACGAGGTCGAACTGACCCAGCAACTTGTTGTCGGCCGCCATTTCGCGCTCGCCCTGGCTGACGCGGATGGTCACGGCATTCTGGCTGTCTTCGGCCGTCGAGAAGGTCTGCGACTTCTTCGTCGGGATCGTCGTGTTGCGGTCGATCAGGCGCGTGAACACGCCACCGAGCGTTTCGATGCCGAGCGACAGCGGGGTCACGTCGAGCAGGAGCACATCCTTGACGTCGCCCTGCAGAACGCCGGCCTGGATGGCGGCGCCAAGTGCGACGACTTCATCCGGGTTGACGCCCTTGTGCGGCTCCTTGCCGAAGAACGACTTCACGACTTCCTGCACCTTCGGCATGCGCGTCATGCCGCCGACAAGAACGACTTCGTCGATTTCGCCTGCCTGCATGCCGGCATCCTTGAGCGCCGCGCGGCATGGAGCCACGGTGCGCTGGATGAGGTCGTCGACCAGGCTCTCGAACTTGGCGCGCGAAAGCTTCATCGTCAGGTGCTTGGGACCCGACTGGTCGGCCGTGATGAACGGCAGGTTGATTTCGGTCTGCGACGAGGACGACAGCTCGATCTTTGCCTTTTCCGCAGCTTCCTTGAGGCGCTGCAGGGCGAGCTTGTCGTTCTTTAGGTCGATGCCCTGTTCCTTCTTGAACTCGGAAGCGAGGTACTCAACGAGGCGCATGTCGAAATCTTCGCCGCCGAGGAAGGTGTCGCCGTTCGTTGACTTCACCTCGAAGACGCCGTCGCCGATTTCGAGAATGGACACGTCGAACGTGCCGCCGCCAAGGTCATAAACGGCGATCGTCTTGCCGTCCTTCTTGTCGAGACCGTAGGCAAGCGCGGCAGCGGTCGGCTCGTTGATGATGCGCAGCACTTCAAGGCCGGCGATCTTGCCTGCATCCTTGGTGGCCTGGCGCTGTGCGTCGTTGAAATAGGCAGGAACCGTGATGACGGCCTTCTCGACCTTTTCGCCGAGATAGCTTTCAGCGGTTTCCTTCATCTTCTGAAGGATCATCGCCGAGATCTGCGAAGGCGAATAGTCGGTGCCGCTGGCATGAACCCAGGCGTCGCCGTTCGGAGCGTTCACGATCTTGTAGGGCACCATGCCCTTGTCCTTCTGGGTCGTCGGATCCTGGAAGGTGCGGCCGATGAGGCGCTTGATCGCGAAAAGCGTGTTTTCCGGGTTTGTCACCGCCTGGCGCTTGGCCGGCTGGCCGACGAGGCGCTCGCCATCATCGGAAAAAGCAACCATGGACGGCGTCGTGCGCGCGCCTTCCGCGTTTTCGATCACCTTGGCGTCCTTGCCGTCCATGACAGCGACGCAGGAGTTCGTGGTTCCGAGGTCGATACCGATAACTTTAGCCATTGTTCTTCTCTCTCCTTGAAGCGAGCCGTCCGGACCCTCTGTGGCGTTCCGTTCGACGGCCCCTAGCGGGATTGGTGTTCGGTTGTGGCGAGCTTGGCGTCAACAGCAGAGCCAAGCAGGTTTCGGCGTATATAAGAACGGGTTTTTTAGACTGCAAGGCGCTGGATGAGCGACAACATGCAAGCACTTCAAACCGACGCCGAGGCGTCGGTCGAGAAGGCTTTTTGCGGGCTCAGTTGCCGAGGATGAGGTCGAGCAGCGTCGTTGCGCGCGGCTGCGTGGCGCCCGTCGGCTGTGCGTCCCAGTTGCCTTCACCGACGGAAGCCGGCGGCATGGGGGCGCCTTCGTTAATTCGAGGCGAGGTGACGCGCGCCGATCCGTCGAGAATGTCGATGCCCCAGCCGGAAGGATCGTCCTGGCCGGCGATGATGTCGCCGATGCCGTCCGGCGGCACGGGGCCGTATCCCGGCCCCTGATCGATCACGCCATCGGGACGAACGCCGGGCAGCAACGCCGCCGGAACGCCGCGATGCGCGCCGCTCATGAAAGCCTGCCAGGTTTCGGCCGGCAGCCCGCCGCCGGTGACCCGGTTCATGGATTTCCCATCGTCATTGCCGAACCACACGCCCGTCACCAGATTGCTCGTGTAACCGACGAAAAGCGCATCGCGGAACGATTGGGTCGTGCCGGTCTTGCCGGCCGGAAGCCAGCCGCTCATCTGCGCATTGCGCCCGGTGCCAGAACGCACCACTTCGGCCAGCATCGCATTCATCATCGCCGCGACATCGCCATCCAGCACCCGCTCGGGCTGCGTCGCTGTGCGCTGATAGATGAGGTCGCCGTCCAGCGTCTCGACGCGCTCGATCATGTAGGGCTCTGCCTTGTAGCCGCCATTCATCATCGGCGCATAAGCCGCGGTCAGTTCCTGCAGGGTCACTTCCGACGTACCGAGCGAAATCGAAGCATTCGGCGTCAGCGTGGATTTGATGCCGAGGCGGTTGGCAAGCGCGACGACATTCTCTGGCCCCGTCTCCATGACGAGCTGCGCCGCGATGGTGTTCGTCGAGCGGGCCAGCGCCTGGGCAAGCGTCAGCGGGCCATGGAATTTCTGATCGTAGTTTTCGGGCGACCAGTTGCCGATCTGGATCGGGGCATCCTGGCGCACCGAATAGGGGCCGTAGCCCATCTCCAGCGCGCTCGCATAAACGAAGGGTTTGAAGGCCGAACCCGGTTGGCGCCGGGCATCGGTGACGCGGTTGAACTGGCTCTTCGCGTAGTCGTAACCGCCCACCATGGCGCGCACCGCGCCCGTGGCATCGAGCGAGATCAGCGCGCCCTGCGTGACGGCCAGCTCTCCGCCACGCGTGGAAATCGCGTCGACAACGGCGTCTTCTGCGAGATCCTGCAATTGCGAATCGATCGTGGTGGTCACGACCAGGTCGGTCTCGACGGCGCCGATCACCTCGGTGAGCTGGTCCATGACGGCGTCGGCGACATAGTGCTCGGCGCCCGTCCAGTAGCTCGGCGCGCGCGTCGGCGACTGCGTCATGGCCGTGGTGACTTCGGCGTCGCTGACATAGCCCGAATCGCGCATGGCCTGCAGCACCACCTGGGCGCGCTCTTCCGCCGCCTGCGGATCGCGCGCCGGCGAAAGCCGCGACGGCGCCTTCAAAAGCCCGGCGAGAAGGGCTGCCTCGGCCAGCGTGACCTCGTCGGCCGTCTTGTCGAAATAGCGCCGCGAAGCAGCTTCCACGCCATAGGCGCCGGAGCCGAAATAGACCCGGTTCAGATACATTTCCATGATCTGATCCTTGGTGAATTCATGCTCGAGCCAGAGCGCGAGAAGCACTTCCTGGACTTTTCGCTCGACCGTGCGCTCAGGCGTCAGAAAGAGGTTCTTCGCCAACTGCTGCGTGATGGTCGAACCACCCTGCACCACGTCGCCCGCCACCAGGTTGGTGACCATGGCGCGCGCCAGGCCGATCGGGTCAATGCCGAAATGGCTCTGGAAGCGCCGATCTTCGATCGCCATCACCGCTTGCGGGATATAGGGCGAGATTTCGGACAAGCCGCGCTGTTCGCCGCCGGTGGCGCCACGATTGCCGAGCACCTCGCCGCCGACCGAGACGATGCGGACGTTCGGCGGCCTGTCGGGAATGCTCCAGGTCGATGCGTTGGGCATTTGCGCGGCGTAATAGGCGACGATGCCGCCGACGCCGAGCGCGCCCCAGATGCCGAGAACGAAGCACCAGTAGACAAGCGTGCGCATCATTCCGAACACGCCGCGCCGGGGCTTGCGGCCGCGCCGCCCGCCGCCACCATTGCCGCCGCCGCCACCTGATTTGCGGCTGGGCGACACGGCGCTCCGCTTGGACGATGCAGTGCTTCGCCCGCCACCGCTCACGCGGTCATTGCGCTCCACCCGAAAATCGCCCTGGCCCCCGCTGGAAGCCCGCGCGCCCTCGAGCGACGGCTCGATCCGCCTGCTGGTGCTGCGTCTTGGGGCCATGGCAACGAACTACTCAAATGTTTCTGCGGGAAATGTGCCTGTGAAACTAAAATGCGGCGATTTAAGGTGGGGTTAAGGATGCTCTTTCGTCGTTGATTAAGCGTCCGGGTCACCCAACCCGTGTGCCGCCTCTTGTAATTCGAGAGACCCCACCCCACTTCAGGCTCAACGCCGCGCGCTCCACGATCTGGGTACGGCCTTCGGGCCGGGTTTTGGATGGTGTCGAGTGCGCGGCTGACGATCCGCACGGATTGACCACGGATGTACTGGCAGTCACGGCTGATCGTTGAGGAAGCGGGGTTCTAGACAGACCCCGCTTTTTTCTTGCCCAAATTTCAGTCGCCGGCTTTCTGCCTTTGTTCGATGAAGAACGCCTTCAGGCGGTCGATGTCCGCCGGCGTCCAGCCCTGCGGCTCTGTCACTTCCATCCAGCCATCGATGTAATGCTCATGCGCATAGACGTGGCCGTAGCCAATTGGCGCGGTGGTCGCCGCCATGAGGTCGACGGTCAATTGCAGAAAGGTGATGACCGGGAACCAGCGAAATTCGTCGGCAACGTCCGGGCCGCGCGGCGCCTGCATCCAGGACGGCTCGCGATAGACGCTTGGCGGATCGAAGAACGTCACCGGGTCGCTCGCATATTGCAGATAGACGATCCTGAGCGGACCCCATGGGGCCTCCGCCTCGTCGAGTGTGTTCGTCTGGTTGGTGAAGCGCACGACCGACCCGTCCCGGAACCTGGGAAGCCATGCGGGGCTGTCGGGATTGCGGTCGGCCGTCAGGTTGCGCCAGGTGGCAGTGGAGAACGGCGGGCCACTCCAGAGAGCGCCCTGGAAGGGGTCGCCGATCACATCATAGAGATCGACGGAAAGGTCGGAATTCAGGGCACCAAGGCTCAAGCCGTAGAGGTAAAGGTTCGGCCGTCCATCTTCCGGCAGTTGCCGCCAATAATCGTAAACCAGATCGAAAAGCGCGCTTGCCGTGTCGGCCCCGTAGCCCGGCTCGAAGAGCAGCGAAAGCCAGCTCGTGAGGTAGGAATACTGAACCGCAACGCTCGCGACATCTCCCCGCAGGAGATATTCGAGCGGATCCATGGCGGCGGGGTCCACCCATCCGGTGCCCGTCGGTGTGATGATGACGAGGTTGGTGCGCTCGAAGGCATCGACACGGATCAGCTCGTCAAACGCAAGCCGTGCCCTTTCCTCGATCGTTTCGGCGGAATTCAGCCCGACGAAGACGCGGATGGGCTCTTCGACGGCGCTGTCGCCGGTGAATTCCGCGATCTCCGCGGCGCTCGGCCCGGTAGCGACGAATTCGCGGCCCCGGTTCCCAAGATCCTCCCATGTGACGAGCGATGCCGTGCTGCCGGTCTTCAAAGCAAGTTGCGGGCGCGCGAGCGCATCGTCGACGAGAGCATCGATCTGCTGAAACGAGGCGTCAGCGGCGCGCAGTCCGAACCGGAAGAGCACGCCGTCGACCAGCGCCCAGAACACCGCTGCCGCCAGAATGAGCCCCAGCACGTTCGACACCCGCCGCGGGATGAAGCTCTTCAGCTTTTGCGCGAAGATGTGGTTCACCGTCTTGAAGATGCGCGCGACAAGCAGCAGCAGCGCGAAGATGGCGAGCGCGATGAGGCCGACGCGGAAGGGTTGGACCGTGTCGACCGGTGGCAATTCCATCAGCCGGCGAATGGCGTTCTGCCAGTCGGAGGCGAGCCAGAGATAGGTGAAGGCCACGATGCCGCACAGCACCGAGACGACGCGCAGCGCCCGGCGGGTGCCTGCCTCGTCCAGCTCGGGCAATTCAAGATACCGCCAAAGCCATCGCCCAAAGCTGCCGATTCCATAGCCGGCCGCCATGGAGCACCCGGAGAGAATGCCCTGCATGAGGAAGTCGCGTGGCAACAGGCTCGGCGTCAGCGAGGCTGCGAAGAACAGCGTGCCGACGATCAGGCCGGTGGAGCAGGGAGCGTGCAGGAAAGTCCGACGGATCTGGAGCATGGGGTGGGACTAGAGCAGCGTTGCGATCAAGTACATGGGTAGTGTATCGGCCGGCCTTGCAGCGTGCCGATTTTGTGTTCCTTGGCAAGAACGGTGTTGCGCGATCACGCGATGGCCACCATTCGCAGGCAAGAAGGGCGCCATGGTTGGAGTGCCGCCGCGCCGCAAACCATACTCTTGCCCCGAGGCTCAACGTGCGTCTGATTGCCCTCCCTTTGCTTCTGGCGACCAGCATCGCCCTGTCCGCCTGTGCGTCGACCGCCGAAACCGAGCCGGAGAACCTGCCGGCTGCGGAGCGTGCTGGCCTCATGGAGCGGCTTGGCACCTCGCTCAGTTCCGCCTGCGGCCCGACTGCCGGCTGTTACGGACTGGCACTGCGTTTTGCCGGTTTCCTGTGGGAGTATCGCGATAGCTTCTCCGTGCAGACGCGCGTCTATCGCTGCGTCGGCCAGTATGCGCTCGGCGCCGGCTATCGCTGGGGCGTGCGCCGCTTCGTGTCCGAAATCGACAACGAGGCACAGGCAACCTCGATGGTCACCTATCTCTACGAATGCGCGGTGCCGGAATGGGCGCGAGCTTGGTTCGATGGTGAAGAAGACGTGGCCCCGGTCCCGCCCGGCGAGATTGCTCCACCGCCGCGCCAGACCGGACCAGGACCGGCAACGCTTGCGCCGATGCCTGGGGCGCCATCGAACCCTGCTGCGCTGGCACCTGCGGCTCCGGCTGCGACGCCCGCGATCGGGCCGGCGGCTCCATCCACCCCCACCACGACGCGGCAGACCGGCGCAGCCGAGCGCCCATCGGTCATCGGCCCGCCCATGCCGCCATCTGGTGCCGCGGTCCGCCCGCGTGTCGCACCGCCGACGGCTTCAGAGGCGCCGGCAGGAGCGCGGCCCCAGGCGATCGGTCCAAATCGGCCTGCGCCAGCAACCGCGCCTTAACCACACAGATCGTTGATGCGCAGCTTGGCGCCCGCCTTTAGCAATTGCCAAGAGGCGCGAGGTTAGTGTCGCTCCACAGATTGGAGACGACCGAGATGACGATCCCTGCACCGCAGCACCCTAACCGCGTCGATTGGCCTGGCCGCGTCGACTGGCCCACCCGCGTCGACTGGGTAGACCATGCCAAGGGCATTTCCATCCTGCTGGTCGTGATGATGCACTCGGTGCTCGGCGTCGAGGCGGCGATGGGCGTTCCCGGCTGGCTGCACCCGGTCGTCGAATTCTGCCGGCCGTTCCGCATGCCGGCCTTCTTCCTGATCTCGGGGCTGTTCCTCGCGCGCACCATCGACGCGCCGTGGGGCCGCTACATCGACCGGAAGGTCGTGCACTTCGCTTATTTCTACGTGCTGTGGCTGACCATCCAGTTCGCATTCAAGGGCCCGGGCATTGCCATGGAAGAAGGGGCGGGTGCAGCACTCGGCGCCTATCTCACGGCGTTCCTGCAGCCCTTCGGCACGCTATGGTTCATCTATATCCTGCCGGTCTTCTTCCTGTTCACCCGGTTGGTGAAAGGCCTGCCGGTCTGGCTCGTGCTCGCATGGGCGGCAATCATGGAAATCATGCCGATCGCGACCGGCAGCGTGATCTTCGACGAATTCGCCGCGCGATATGTCTATTTCTTCGCTGGCTACGCGCTCGCGGCGCGGGTGTTCGCCTTCGAAGGCTGGACCGCGCGCAACGGGGCTTTGACCGCCGGCGCGCTCTGCGTCTGGGCTCTGGTGAATGTTGCGCTGGCCTTCGGGATCGCACCCGCAGCACTCGCAGGCTACGCCCAGGCGTTCACTTGGGAAGACAAAGCGGCGAAATGGGCCGACCTTCCCGGCATCTCGCTGTTGGCGGGGAGCATCGGCACGCTGGCCGTGATCGCGATCTCCGGCCTGCTCGCCCGGGTTTCATGGTCCAACGGGCTGCGCTGGATCGGGGCCCACTCGATCGTGATCTATCTCGCCTTCTTCCTGCCGATGGCGATCGCCCGCGTCATCCTGATCCGTCTCGGGATCATCACGGACGTCGGCACGATATCGCTGCTTGTCTGGATCGCGGCGGTCAGCGGCCCGATCGTCTTCTACATGATCGTCCAATGGACGGGCTTGGGTCGTTTCCTGTTCGAGCGGCCAGCCTGGGCGAAGCTCTCAAACGAGGGCGGCCGGCAAAAAGCCGACCGCATGGTTCCCGGAGAGTAGGGCGAACGTCGGCTCAGGCCGGCTGGTTTGCCAGCGCGTCCATGATCCGGATCCAGGACCGGATGCCCTTGTGGAACGATGTCAGCTCGTATTTCTCGTTCGGCGAATGGATGCGGTCGTCGGCGAGACCGAAGCCGACCAGCAGCGAATCCATGCCGAGCAGCTTCTGGAAATCGCCGACGATCGGGATCGACCCGCCCATGCCGATCATCACCGCAGGCTTCGGCCATTCGCCCGAAAGCGCATCCTTGGCCGTATTCAGAAGCGGTGAATCATAAGGCAGTTGGATCGCCGGCGAGCCGCCATGCTCGTGGAAGCTGACGGAGCAATCCTCCGGAATGCGATCCTCGACGAACTTGCGGAACGCAGCGCGCACTTTGGCCGGATCCTGTGCGCCGACGAGGCGGAACGAGACCTTGGCAGATGCCTGCGCCGCGATGACTGTCTTGAAGCCTTCGCCCGTATAGCCACCCCAGATGCCGTTCACTTCCGCCGTCGGGCGGGCCCAGGTGAGTTCGTGCACCGAGCGGCCTTTTTCGCCGGCAAGTTTCTTCAGACCGACTTCGCCGAGGAAGTCTTCGGCAGAACGCCCAAGCTTGTCCCAGATCGCCTTGATCTCGTCAGGCGTCTCCTCGACGCCGTCGTAGAAGCCCGGGATCGTGATCCGGCCATCGGCATCGCGCATTTCGGCGAGAATTGACGAGAGGATGTGGATCGGATTGGCGGCCGCTCCGCCGAAATAGCCCGAATGCAGGTCGCGGTCTGCGGCAGTGATGGTGATCTCTTCGCCGACGAGCCCGCGCAGGCCTGCTGAAATCGCCGGCGTTTCCGCATCCCACATATTGGTGTCGCAAACGAGCGCGAAATCGGCCTTCAACTCAGCCGCATTGGCTTCGAGAAACGGCTTGAGCGACGGCGAGCCGGATTCTTCCTCGCCTTCGAACAGGATCGTGACGCGGACCGGCAGCTTTCCAGCCGTCTCGCGCACGGCGCGGCAGGCCTCGACGAAGGTCATCAACTGACCCTTGTCATCAGCAGCGCCGCGGCCGGTGATGACTTTGCGGCCCGACTTCGCCTCGCGCACGGCCGGCTCGAACGGGTCGTTTTCCCAAAGGTTCAGCGGGTCGACCGGCTGAACGTCGTAATGGCCATAGAAAAGGACATGCGGGGCATTCGCGCCGGCTTCGTCATTGTGCGCCACCACCATCGGATGGCCCGGCGTGTCGCGCACCGATGCCTCAAAGCCAATCGTCGACAGTTCCGCGACCAGCCAGGCAGCCGCCTTGCGGCACTCGTCCTTATAGGCGGGATCCGTGGAGATGGAGCGGATGCGGATGAGATCGAACAGACGCTCCAGGCTTGCCGGAAGGTTGGCGTCGGCGCGCTCGAGCGCAGGTGCGGACAGGGACATGGGACGGATCCTTGCAGATTTTTAGGGCAATTGATTTGCGTGGGACCATAGCCGCGTCCGGCCAAAAGAAAAGCCGCCGCGACGGGGGGCGGTGTCGCGACGGCTTCCTATAGATCGGACAAAGGCCCGGAGAGGGGGATGAGGCCTTTGTCCCTATGTCCGGCAGTGGCGGGGGACAAGCCAGTAGAGCCGGACACCGGCAGATTTCGTGTTGCCGATGACATCAATTTGGCTCTGGGAATATGGCGATTCAAGGATGACGAAGATTACAAATTGGTAACGTGTGCGTGAACGTCTGTGGCTTACTACGCGTTACTTGGCTGCTCTTCCAGATGAACCCTATTCGCCTTCTTCCGGGTCCTGCCGCTTGAGCTCGTCCAGCACTGGCATCGACGTGATGTGGTAGCCCGAGTCAACGAAATGCACTTCGCCCGTCACGCCGCGCGACATGTCCGAAAGAAGGTAAAGCGAAGACGAGCCCACGTCGTCGATCGTGACGGTGCGCCGCATGGGTGAATTGCGTGCCTGGTAGCTGAACATCACCCGCGCATCGGCAATGCCGGCGCCGGCCAGCGTGCGCACCGGACCCGCTGAAATCGCGTTCACGCGGATCTGCTTCGGCCCGTAATCGGCAGCGAGATAGCGGACGCTTGCCTCGAGGGCTGCCTTGGCGACACCCATGACGTTGTAGTTCGGCATGACGCGGGTGGAGCCGGCATAGGTGAGCGTCAGAAGCGAGCCGCCTTCGTTCATCATGGCCGCAGCGCGCTTGGCGACTTCGGTGAAGGAGAAGCACGAGATCACCATGGTGCGGGAGAAATTGTCCCGCGTGGTGTCGGCATAGAGCCCCTTCAATTCGTTCCGGTCCGAAAAGCCGATGGCGTGCACGACGAAATCGAGCGTGCCCCATTTTTCCTTCAGCGTGTCGAACACGGCATCGACCGTTTCGATCTGCTCCACGTCGCACGGGAGGAGGATGTCGGAGCCGAGCTCGGCGGCGAGCGGCTTCACGCGTTTGCCGAAAGCATCGCCCTGATAGGTGAAGGCAAGTTCCGCGCCGGCAGCGCGCAGCGCCTTGGCAATGCCCCAGGCGATGGAATGGTTGTTGGCGACCCCCATGATGAGGCCGCGCTTTCCGTTCATGATGTCGGTCTTCATGCGATCGATCCTGCCTTCAGCCTTCGTAGCGCTGGAAGACCAGCGTCGCGTTGGTGCCGCCGAAGCCGAAGGAGTTCGATAGAACCCGATCGATCTTCACGTCGTCGCGGCGTTCGGTCAGGATCGGCATGCCTTCGAACTCGGGATCGAGCGTCTCGATATGGGCGCTCTTGCCGAGGAAACCCGCCTGCAACATCAGAAGCGAGTAGATCGCCTCCTGCGCGCCCGCCGCACCGAGCGAATGGCCGGTGAGCGACTTCGTTGACGAGATGAAGGGGATCTTGTCGCCGAAGACTTCGCGGATCGCGCCGATCTCCTTGCTGTCGCCGACGGGCGTCGATGTGCCGTGGGTGTTGATGTAGTCGACGGGACCGTCGACCGTCTTCAACGCCTGGCGCATGCATCGTACCGCACCTTCGCCGGATGGAGCGACCATGTCGTAGCCATCCGACGTTGCGCCGTAGCCGACGAGTTCGGCATAGATCTTTGCGCCGCGTGCCTTGGCGTGTTCCAGCTCTTCCATGACCAGAACGGCGGCACCACCGGCGATGACGAAGCCGTCACGGTTGGCGTCGTAGGCACGCGAAGCGGATTCCGGTGTGTCGTTGTACTTCGACGACATGGCGCCCATGGCGTCGAAGAGGTTCGACATGGACCAGTGCAAATCCTCGTGGCCGCCGGCGAAGACGATGTCCTGCTTGCCGAGCTGGATCAGTTCGGCGGCGTTGCCGATGCAATGCGCCGATGTCGAGCAGGCCGACGAAATCGAATAGTTGACGCCGTGGATCTTGAACCAAGTGGCAAGCGTCGCCGAGGCGGTGGACGACATGGCCTTCGGCACCGCGAACGGTCCGATGCGCTTGGGGCTGCCGTTCTTGAGCGTGATGTCGGCCGCTTCCACAATGGTGCGGGTGGACGGGCCGCCCGAGCCCATCACGATGCCGGTCATCTCGTTGGTGATGTCGCCCTGTTCGAGCCCGGCATCGTCGATCGCCTGCTGCATGGCGACATGGTTCCAGGCGCCGCCCTGGGAGAGAAAGCGCGCCGCACGACGATCCACCAGCTCGCTCGTGTCGATCTTGGGCGAACCCCAGACCTGGCAGCGAAAGCCGTGTTCGGCGAAGTCTTCCGAGCGGGAAATGCCCGAACGGGCGTCCCGAAGCGACTGCGTGACCGCCTCCTGATCGTTGCCGATCGAGGACACGATGCCGAGCCCGGTCACAACCACACGTCTCATCTGGAAATTCCTTTTTTCATCCGTCCGCTGGACTGGTCGCATGGACTGACCCCTTCAAACAGGCCAGTTCCACCCGCCGAGTCCTGGTCTCAGGCGCTCTTGTCCTTGAACAAGCCGACCCTGAGGTCGCTGGCCTTGTAGATGGTCTCGCCATCGGCCTTCAGCCAGCCCTCGGCGATGCCGAGCACGAGGCGGCCGCGCAGCACGCGCTTGAAGTCGATGCCGTATTCGACGAGCTTCGTCTCGGGCGTGACCATGCCGGTGAATTTCACTTCGCCGGTGGAGATTGCCCGGCCACGGCCCGGCTCGCCGAGCCAGCCGAGAAAGAAGCCGGTCAACTGCCACATGGCGTCTAGGCCGAGGCAGCCGGGCATGACCGGGTCGCCCTGGAAATGGCACGGAAAGAACCAGAGATCCGGCTTGATGTCGAACTCCGCGCGCACGAAGCCTTTGCCGAACTCACCACCCGTTTCCGATATCTCGGTGATCCTGTCGAACATCAGCATCGGCGGCAGCGGCAGCTGCGCATTGCCCTGTCCGAACAGCTCCCCACGGCCGCATCGCAGGATGTCCTCGTAATCGTAACTGGATTTCTTATCCATGAAGGCTTGCATCTCCTCGGCGCGCCGCTCGCTCGAAAACTTCCCCTACGTCAGTTCGACGGGAGCGGCCGACCCTATCATACCGTTGCCGCGGGATTGAACCCTCGGCAATTCGCGCCCACCGCTTAACCGAACTTTATCTCAAGCACCAGTGCGCAAGGCATTCAGGCGCAGTGTCCATGCGCGTCAAAGTGGGCTCTATTGCATGCGCTTGCCGGAAAAGTTATATCCTAAGCAAGGATTGACCCTGATAATGAGTGCCATGACCGCGACGCTGAATGCCATGGAAGCCTTCTCTTGCCCGACGCGCTCGATCGACGTGCGCCTGCGCGATGCAGGTCTGCGCCCGACGCGGCAGCGCATTGCGCTGGGCGGGCTTCTGTTTGCCAAGGGCGATCGCCATCTGACGGCTGAGGATCTGCACGAGGAAGCGGTTCGCGCCGGCGTCCAGGTCTCGCTCGCAACCGTCTACAACACGCTCCATCAGTTCACCGAAGCCGGCATGCTGCGCGTTCTCGCAGTCGAAACGGCGAAGACCTATTTCGACACAAACACGTCGGACCATCACCATTTCTTCGTCGAAGGCGACAGCGAAGTGCTGGACATCGACACCGGCGATGTCGAGGTCGGCAATCTGCCGGAGCCACCCGAAGGCATGGAAATCGCCCATGTCGACGTGATCATCCGGCTGCGGAAAAAGACTTAGTTCGTTCCGGCAGGATAATGGGTTGCGAGGATCGTCGCGAAGCGCCGATCCTTTTTCGTTTCAGCGGAAGGCTTCGCCCGGATAGGCGCCCCAGATCTCCTGCTGCGAAACCCAGCCCGATGCGCCGTCGACCGTGCTTTCGCACCAGTTCCCATCGCAGCCATTGACGCGCAAAACGACGCCCGGTGCGAGCTTGGCGACGAGGCGTCCACGCGCTTCGCGATCGCCATACATCTCGACATAGACGTTTTCGCCGCGATTGCGCATCCAGGGTGCCGCGATCGCGGTGCGCTCGCCCGAAAGCAGCGCCTGGTTGATCCAGCCCTCGGCGCCTTCCGCGTCGCGGACCTTGCGCCAGTTGTCGTACTCCTGGATGACTTCCATGGGCATGCCGGAGCGGGTGTAGCGCCACGAGATGGCGTAATCGATTCCCGGGCCGACGCGCATGTTGACCTTCGCGGCCTTGAGGCTGACGAACCGCGGCAGCGGCAAGCCGCTCGCTCCACGGTTGGTCGATTGAGCCTGCGCAAGCGTCGCCCCTGCTGTCATCGCCAGCGTGAGCACGAGCGTGGGCAGAAGTTTTGCAATCATCGACTTACGCAAGATTTTCAACTCCCAAGGGTGCCGATCGAGCCTCATGCTCCCGGTGTGCTCCGACGCCGCGGACGGCGGACACGAGACGGCACCGACTTTTGTTTGTCATCGCCGGGCTGTCTGGTAGAAGCGAGGTTCCAGGGAGAAAGTGTCGCTGAGTTTGGTTAACGCGCTCTCAACAAGAAGGGGCCTGATACAAGATGGCGATCCGGAAGCGGCCTAAGGTCTTCATTACGCGCAAATTGCCGGATCCGGTCGAAACGCGCATGCGCGAATTGTTCGATGCGCATCTGAATATCGAGGACCGCCCGCTTGCCCAGCCCGAGCTCGTCGCAGCAATGCGCGAGAGCGACGTGCTGGTGCCGACGGTGACCGACCGCATCGATGCGGCGATCATCGAGCAGGCCGGAGAGAACCTGAAACTGATCGCCAATTTCGGCAATGGCGTCGACAATATCGATGTCGACGCTGCGGCAAAGCGCGGCATCACGGTCACGAACACGCCGAACGTGCTCTCCGAAGACACGGCCGACATGACCATGGCGCTGATTCTCGCCGTGCCCCGTCGCCTGACCGAAGGCGCGCAGATCCTGACGACAGACGATGGATCCTGGCAGGGCTGGTCGCCCACCTGGATGCTCGGCCACCGCATCTGGGGCAAGCGGCTCGGCATTGTCGGGATGGGCCGCATCGGCACTGCGGTCGCACGCCGGGCAAAGGCGTTCGGCCTGTCGATCCACTATCACAACCGCCGGCGCGTCAGCCAGCAGACCGAGGACCAGCTCGAGGCAACCTATTGGGACAGCCTCGACCAGATGCTGGCGCGCGTCGACATCGTGTCCGTCAATTGCCCGTCGACGCCGGCGACGTTCCATCTCCTTTCGGCGCGACGGATCGCGCTGATGAAGCCCGGCGCCTACATCGTCAACACGGCGCGCGGCGGGATCATCGACGAGAAAGCGCTGATCCAGGCGCTGAAGGACGGTGCTATCGCCGGCGCAGGGCTCGACGTGTTCGAGCACGAACCGGCCGTCGATGCGAAACTCATCAAGCTGGCGGAAAGCGGCCGCGTCGTGCTCCTGCCGCATATGGGGTCGGCGACCGTCGAGGGTCGCATCGACATGGGCGAGAAGGTCATCATCAACATCCGCGCTTTCGTCGACGGCCACCGGCCGCCCGACAGGGTGCTGCCGGGCCGCAACTGATCTCAGGAGAAAGCTGGAATTAGCGCACGATCAGCGTGCCGGCGCCATGTTCGGTGTAGAGTTCAAGCAGCACCGAATGGGCGACCTTGCCGTTCAGGATGACGACGCCTTCGACGCCGGCCTCGATGGCCTGAATGCAGGTTTCGACCTTTGGGATCATGCCGCCCGAGATCGTGCCGTCGGCGATCAGCGCATGGGCTTCGGCGACCGACAGTTCCTTGATCAGCTCGCCCGACTTGTCGAGCACGCCCGGAACGTCGGTGAGGAACAGAAGCCGCGTCGCGTTGAGTGCGCCCGCAACAGCACCCGCGAACGTATCCGCATTGATGTTGTAGGTGTGACCATCCCGGCCGGGCGCGACGGGCGCGATCACGGGGATCATTTCCGATTTCGCCAGAAGATCGAGAAGCGTGCGGTCGACCTCGACAACTTCGCCGACGAAGCCGAGATCGAGAACCCGCTCGATATGGCTGTCCGGATCGACGATGGTCTTCTTGGCCTTTTCGGCGAAGACCATGTTGCCGTCCTTGCCGCACAGGCCGATGGCCCACTCGCCCTCGGCATTGATCAGCGCGACGATTTCCTTGTTGATCGAGCCAGCAAGAACCATCTCGACGATCTCGACCGTCTTCTGGTCGGTGACGCGCAGGCCACCTTCGAACTTCGATTCGATGCCCATCTTCGTCAGCATGGCGCCAATCTGCGGCCCACCGCCATGAACGACGATCGGGTTGACGCCGGACTGCTTCAAGAGCGCGATGTCGCGGGCGAAAGCCTGGCCCAGCGCCGCGTCACCCATGGCATGTCCGCCATATTTGACGACGATCGTGCGGTTCTCGTAGCGCTGCATGTAGGGTAGTGCCTGCGACAGCAGTTCCGCTTTGATCTGGCTGTTGTTTTCGCTGTCTGCCATGTCGCCGTGCTCTCGGGTGCCCTCAAGGTTTGCCGGCTTTTAGACGGATTGCCCCTCTGCCGCAATGTGCTTGACCACAAAGGGCTGCGCTGCCTTTGCGCCACGATATGGGTGTTAATAACCCGCATCTGCGCTAGATCAGGGAAGTGCGGGAAACGGAACTGGTAAGGCAATGACGCAGGATATCGAAGCGTTGATCGCTCGCGTCGCGCTTCGCGACCGTTCAGCCTTTGCCGAACTCTATCGCAAGACCAGTCCGAAACTTTTTGCCGTGTGCCTGCGTATTCTGGTCGATCGGGCCGAGGCCGAAGAGGCACTGCAGGAAGTCTATGTGAAAGTCTGGCAGCGGGCTGACCGGTTTGCGATCGGCCGCGCCAGAGGGATGACGTGGTTGTCGGCGATCGCCCGCAACCACGCGATCGACGTCATCAGGGCGCGAAAGCCGGTTGCACGCGACATCGATGACGCGATCGCCGTTGCCGATCCGTCCCGCAATCCCGAAGAGACGGCTCTGGCCGCCAGCGAGGGAAGGCGGATCGAAGATTGCCTGCAGGAACTGCCGGAGGACAGGGCCCAGGCGGTGCTCAAGGCCTATGTCGAGGGCTTGAGTTACGAAGAACTGGCGCGCCATTATGGCGTGCCGCTGAACACGATGCGAACCTGGCTACGCAGGTCGCTCATCAAGCTGAGAGAATGCCTGGAACGATGAACGCGGCCGGTGACGACGACACGGATAGGTGGGACGACGACGAGACGCTCGCCGGCGAATACGCACTCGGCGTCCAGGATCTGGCGCTCCGCAAGGAGCTCGAGGCGCGCATTGCGCGCGACCCGGGATTTGCGGAACGCGTCGCCCGCTGGCAGGCGGATTTCGCCGCCATCGATGACGCTCTTCCCGCGTCCGCCCCGCCGCGCGACCTTTTCGCCCGCATAGAAGGCCGGATCTTCGGCGTTCCAGCTGCACGGCCGGGACGCTTTGGATCTCTCTGGCAATCCGTTGGTCTGTGGCAGGGACTGGCTGCGGCGTCCCTGGTCGCGGTGCTCGCGCTGGGCGCACTGCTCTGGCACGGAAGCTGGTCGACACAGACCCCGAACGCTTTGATTGCCGAACTGGCTGCGGTCGGCGACGCGCCGGTCGACCTCGTCGCCCGTTATGACGGCGGCTCCGGGCGCATTCAGTTGATGGCTGCCTCGCTGAGCGCCGACGATGCGCGCGTGATGGAACTGTGGCTGATCGAAACGGCCGATGCCGCGCCCGTCTCGCTCGGCGTTGTCGGGCGGGACAGTGAGGGCGTCTTGGTGATCGAGGCGCCGATGCGCGCCCGGCTCTCCGAAGGCGCCGTGCTGGCCGTTAGTCTGGAGCCGCAGGGCGGTTCGCCGACGGGCCAGCCGACCGGCCCGGTGATCGCAAGCGGCGAAGTTCGGCGCCCCTGATCAGCGCTGGATTGTCGGTCGCAGCTGTGGCCGAAGAAATTGCTGCACGCGGCTGAAACTTTCTGAAAACCGCACCCGTACATCCAAGCGCGAACCCCATCAGGTCCGCCGCTGCCATGCTGTCCGGATGCGGCGCGGCCTGCACCCTCCGTCATGTGAGCACCCAACGCACTCCAACGCATGGCGGAGGGGACCTTCGCCCCTGAGAAGTACGCATCGCTCGTCACGCGCAGTTGAAGAGGCGTAATTCGCCATTCGGCGGTCGATTATCTATATTGGATGCAACACAGCGGCTGCAATCGTGCCCGCAGAGGAGTGATCATGATCACGCGACGCAATTTTCTGCTTTCCGGAGCCGCACTGGCGATTGCTTCCGGCATCGGCTTCTCGATCACGCGGCGCATGGAGGCCCATGCCGCCCCTGAAGGCACCTTCGAGTTCACGCGCACAGAAGAGGAATGGCGCGCACTGCTGAATGCCGAGCAGTACTCCGTGCTGCGCGAAGAGGCGACTGAGCGGCCATTCACCAGCCCGCTGAACGACGAAAAGCGCGCTGGCCTCTTCCACTGCGCCGGCTGCGATCTTCCCGTCTATTCCTCCACGACGAAATACGACAGCGGGACCGGATGGCCGAGCTTCTGGGACTCGCTGCCGAATGCCATCGGCACCAAGGCCGACAATTCGCTTTTCATGACCCGCACGGAATGCCACTGCCGCCGCTGCGGCGGGCATTTCGGCCACATCTTCGACGATGGCCCGCAGCCGACTGGCAAGCGGCATTGCCTGAATGGCGTCGCGCTCGTCTTCAAACCCGGCGAAACCACCCCCGCCTGAGGATAGACCTCAGCTTCAAACGGCAATCAGCACGAACGCCGTCACGGAAATGAAGACCCAGGAGACTGCGCCCAGCGCAAGCGGGCGGAGCCCCTTGGCTCTCAGTTTCCCAATGTCAGTCATCAGCCCCATCGCCCCCATGGCTGCGGCGAGAAGGATCGACGCTGCTGCTGAAGCGGCGGTGCTGACGGCCTCAGGCAGCGCAATGGCGCTGTTCAGTGCCACCATCGCCAGAAAGCCCAGCACGAACCAGGGCATCGGCACCCGTGCCGGCCCGGCCGCTTTCCCGCTGTTCAGATCCCGCCTCGCACGCCCGCGCCAGGCGGCCCAATAACCGAGCGACAGCACAAGCGGCGCGAGAAGCATCACGCGGCTGAGCTTAGCGATCGTGCCGCTTTCCAGCGCCTGCTCGCCGCCCTGGAACGCCGCGGCAAGCACCTGCGCCACCTCATGGATCGCCGCGCCGGTCCAAAACCCGTAATCGTCGCTTCCCATTCCGCTTATCGCAGCGATCAGCGGAAACAGGACCATGGACAGCGATCCGAAGAGCGTGACGCAGGCAACCGCGTAAGCGACGTCCTCGTCGCTGCCGCGCGTCACGGTGTTGGTGGCGAGAATGGCGGAGGCACCGCAGATCGACGTGCCGGCGGCGATCAGTTCGGCCAACTTCTTGTCGACACCGAGCAAGCGCCCGGCCAGGCACGTGAAGAAAAAGCAGGCGATGACCGTAGCCAGGATGATGAGAACGCCACGCCCGCCGACCGAGATGACTTGCCCAATGGTCAGCTGCAGACCGAGCAGGACGATCGCGAAGCGCAGCACCGGCCGAAGCGCAAATTGCAGCCCCGGCTCGGCGGCGATAGGTGGCCTAATGATGAGGCGACCGACCATGCCGAGCACGATTGCCACGATCAGCGGGCTGAGAAACGACAGCCCGGAAGCGGCCACGATCCCGTAGGCGAGCGCCGCAATGGCGAAACTCAATGCCAGTCCCGGAAGGATGCGGGTTGTCGCGACCAAACCGCCGCGGCCAGCCGAACCATCCTTGCGATGCGTGGCAACGGCAGCGGTGGGCGAAGGTGCAAGCGACATTGACTGGGCTGGTCCTAGAGTTGCGACCACCTCTTATCCACCCGCAGCATTCGATCGATCCATCGAATAGTATTTGTATGTTCGTTCGATTTTTCTTGTTATTTTGTTCTGGGGAGAGCCACATGACACTCGAACAGCTGCGCATATTCCTGGCGGTCGCCACCCATCAGCACGTGACCCGTGCAGCCGAGACGCTGCACCTGACGCAATCGGCCGTCTCCGCGGCCATCTCCGCGCTCGAGACGCGCCACGACGTGCGGCTCTTCGACCGCGTCGGCCGCCGCATCGAGCTGACGGAGACGGGCCGCCTTCTGGTGCCTCAGGCCGAGGCAGTGCTGGCAGCGGCGGAAACCGCCGCGTTAATGCTCGCGGACGTGGCCGACACCACGACAGGCCGCGTCCGCATCCATTCCAGCCAGACGGTTGCGAGCTATTGGCTGCCGGAGCGGCTGGTGCGGTTTCACGAGCGTCACCCGGGCGTGGCGATAGAGCTGACCGTCGCCAACACGACCCAGGCGGCGCTCGCTGTCATGGAAGGCAAGGCCGACCTCGGCGTCGTCGAATCATCCGTCGCGCGGCCGCATCTGACAACACATGTCGTCGCAACCGATCAGCTCGTGGTGGTCGTTGCGCCGGGTCATCCCTTTGCAACCGCGCAAAAGCTGCCCGTGGCCCGGCTGAAGGAGAGCGACTGGATCCTTCGCGAACGCGGCTCGGGAACGCGTGCCGAGTTCGAGGACTGGCTTGAGGACAAGGGCGGCGCGCTCGACGATCTCACCGTGACGTTGGATCTGCCATCCAACGAAGCGGTCCTGGCGGCGATCATGGCGGGGCGCAGCGCGACTGTCTTGTCGAAACGCGCAGCCATGGCCGCATCCGCCGCGGGCCTCGTGGCGATGCTGCCGCTCGAAGGCGCCGAACGCCAGTTCTTCGTCATCCGCCACAGCGACCGCCACCGCACCCGCGCGACGCTGGAACTGGAAAGACTGCTGATGGAAGAGGCGGACCCTCAGCCAGGTCAGTGACCGGAACGCCGAAATCGAATCACAGCAGCGTTGTAACGACGAGCCAGAGCGCGGCGCTCGCACGATAGAACATCTGGCCTGCTGCACCGGCCTGCGCAGCGCCTCGCCAAACGGCGATCGTGATGAAGATGTTGTAGGGCATGGTCATGAAGTAGATCACGAGGATCAGCGTCGTCGGATAGTCCTGCGCCAGCAACAGCATGGCTGCGACGAATGTCGCCAGCGTCAGGGTCGTGCCCGTCAGCATCATGTCACGCCAGAAAACGGTCTCAATGCGCGCGGTTCCCAAGAGCCGACTGTGCACGAAAGCCTTCAGGGATGGCATGCATCAGCCCTTGAGTGTCCGGATGCTGGGGAGGCGGTATCGCCGATGGGACCCTCCGGCACAGGATACCGGATTACATGCGTAGCAATAGGAAGATTTCAAAATGGCGCGCCCGAAAGGATTCGAACCTCTGACCCCCAGATTCGTAGTCTGGTGCTCTATCCAGCTGAGCTACGGGCGCGTTGGCGGTGGATCCGGTGGATCGACCGCGACGGCGCTTACCTAAAACGTAGCCGGGGGGAATGCAAGCGCGGTTCGGGAAAAAATTGGATGAGCTCGAACTGTTCTCTTGTGGGCACGTCGTGCGGCCTGCAGATCAAGCGCTGTTGGGTCCATGGAGCTACGGCCAGTGCAGCCGCATGCTCATGCGTTGCACGGGATGGCCAGGCGACGATCAGGGGATCTGTTGGCGATCCTGGTCGAGCCGGTGCTTCGGGCGGTTGCGAAAAGCAGCGATTGGCAGGGGCTGGTCGGGCAGGACGATGGCGAAGATCGTGCCGGGGCCGTTGCTTTCCACCAGCTTCAGATCGCCACCATGGGCCAGGACGAGCTCGCGCGCGATGGTGAGGCCAAGACCCGTGCCGCCGGGCCGGGTCGATCCACGAAACGCCTTGAAGAGATTGGCCCGTGCGCCGGCCGGCATGCCGGGGCCGGTGTCTTCGACCATGATCGTCACCACACTGCCTTCGCGCCTGGCGGCCACGCGAATGCGCTTCACGAGCGCCGCGTCGCCTTCGAGGCTCTTCAGCGCCTCGACCGAGTTGCGGGAGAGGTTGTGGATGACGCGGAAGAGCTGTTCGCTGTCGGCTTCCACCTCGAGCCCGTCGGGCATGTCGATCACGAAATCGATCTCGAAGGCGGGGTCCACTGCGGTGATGTCGCGCACGTCCTCGATCAGCCGCTTCAGATCCAGCCAGCGCCGCTTCGGCGTCGCTTCGCGTGCGCGGCCATAGGCGAGCACCTCGTTCGAATAGGAGACGGCGCGGTCGATGGTGCGCAGAAGCTTCGGCGCGAAGCGCTGCACGATCGGATCGTCGACGCCGGCGAGGCGGTCCGAGATGAGCTGCGCGGAGGCGAGGATGTTGCGCATGTCGTGGTTGATCTTGGAGACGGCGAGGCCGAGATCGGCGAGGTTCTTCTGCTCCTTCAGCGTGTGCTGCAATTCCTGCTGCATGGAGGCGAGGTGGCGCTCGGCCTGGCCAAGCTCGTCATCGCGCGTGCTGGGGCGGATCACGCGCGCGGGCTCGTCCGGTGCTTCGGCAAAGGCCTGCATGTTGGACGTCATGCGCCGGATCGGGCGGATCAGGAGCGCGTTGATGGCAAGAAACACAAGGCCTGCCGTGATGAGCGAGATGACGAGCGACAGGATGAGGACGTTGCGCGCGTAAACCAGCATCGCCGTCTTCAGCGGCCGCTCTTCCATCACGATCTCGATCATCGTGCCCGGATCGCCGGCGACCGGACCGAAAACACGGATGATCCGGTCGCTGCCATGGACCAGCGTTCCAATGGCGTCGCCGATCGCCGTCAACGGCCCGACATCGGAAAGATCATATTGCATGTCGACCGTCGGCGGCACTTCCGTGCTGGCGATCAGGCGCGAAGAGCCTGCACGCCGGAGCGCGATGGCCTTGGTGCCGGTGCTCATCAGCGTATCGGTCTGGACCGGCTGGGGAAGGTCCATCTCGTCGAAGCCTTCGACGACGATGCTGGCCGACGCAGCCGTCGCAAGCTTGTCGGACAACCAGCGCAGCCGCATGTTGGAGACGGAAGGAACGAAGATCAGCACTTCGGCGATCATCACGAAAAGGATCGTCAGGAAGAGGAGCTTGCTGGAGAGCCCACGCCCGAGCCGGATCTCGTCGTCCCCACCGGGTGTCCGTGCCTCTTCCGTCGCCGAAACGCGACCCGGCGGCACCATGTCAGGGGGCGGGGTATCCGCTTCGCTCATATCCTATCCATCTGCACCGGTTCTCTGCGCCGCAGCCTGAACCATCAGCCGAAGCGACGCAGAAAAGCCAGGAGCTTGCGCACGAAAGGCTTGCGCGTCATCGGTGCATAATAGGAGATCGCCGCACGTTTTCCTATCTCGCTCATGGTCGGATAGGGCGCAATGAAACCGCGCAGATCGTTGAGCGTCATCTTCTTCGACAGAGCGAGCGCATAGAGATTGATCATTTCGCCGGCGCCGTGGCCGACAATGCCGACACCGAGGATCACTCCGCGCTTTCCCGCCACGATCTTGATCTCGCCGCCGGTGCGGCGCTCCGCCTCGGCGCGGTCGTTCTGGGCATAGGGCCAGCGCTGGATGGTGATGGTGTGGCCCGCCTTGCGAGCCTCGTCCTCGGTGAGACCGATCTGGGCGAGTTCCGGGTCCGTGAAGGTCACGCGCGGAATCACCGAACGGTTCTCTTTGGCCGGCACGCGGAAGAGGATCTGCTGCAGGACGAGGCCCGCATGGTAGTTCGCCACATGGGTAAATTGCAGGCCGCCCGCCACCGCATCGCCGATCGCGAACACGCGGCTGTTGCTGGTTTTGAGCCCGCCGCCGGCCTTGATGCCGCGCTGATCGAATGCAATGCCGGCTTCCTTGAGGCCGAGATTGTCGACCTGAGCGGCGCGCCCCACCGCAACAAGCAGGTGGCTTGCCGTAACAGACGTCTCTTCGCCGTTGAGCCGGTAGACAATCGAAACCGAGCCGTCACCGCCCTTGCTCGCCCTCAGGATCTCGATGTGTTCGAGCACGGCGATGCCATCCGCTTCGAGACGGCGCACAACGATGCGGGCGAGTTCAGGATCTTCCTTGCCAAGCAGCGTGCCCGCTTCGAGGATGGTGACGGCGCAGCCCAGACGGCGATGAGCCTGCGCCATCTCGACGCCGATCGGCCCACCGCCGATGACGATCAGATGCTCCGGTCGGGTCGTCAGCGAAAACAGCGTCTCATTGGTGAGATAATCGACGTCCGAGAGACCGGCAATGTCCGGAACGCGCGGTTTGGAGCCCGTGGCAAGCACGAAGCGCCGGGCGCGGATCGTCTGGTCGCCGGCCACCACGGTGCGGGCATCGGTGAAGCGCGCTTCCGCCTGGATGACGTTGACGCCCAGCGCCCGGAAGCGCTCGACGGAATCGTTTGGCGCGATCGCCCCGATCACCTCGTGAATGTGGGCGTTGACCCTGGTGAAGTCGATCTCGGGCTCGCCGGCGAAAACACCGAAATGCGGCGCCTCGCGGATGGCTTCGGCATGCTTGGCCGCGGCGATCAGCGCTTTGGAGGGAACGCAGCCATAGTTCAGGCAGTCGCCACCCATCTTGCCCTTTTCGATGAGGACGACCGAAACGCCGAAGGAGGCGGCGGCAGCGGCAACCGTCAGGCCGCCCGAGCCTCCCCCGATGACGCAGATGTCGGGTTTCAGAACGGCGTTCTCTGCAGTTTTGGAAGTCATGATGTTTCCTTCATCGCTTGCGCATCTCTAGATCAGTCTCGGCTTTGCGCGAAGGGCCGGAAACGCATGCGACGCTTCAGGTCTTGGTATGGCGGGTCACACGTTTGACGATCAGCGGGATGGCGGCAACGGCTGCCAGGGCCGCGAAGGCCAGCGTGATCTGCGGCGTGACCAGATCGCCGAGCGACAGCGTCGTGCCGGCTTCGCTGGCCGCAACGAGCACGCTGTCGAGGCCGGACCCGAGATAGGAATAGGCGAAAGTGCCCGGCAGGATGCCGATCAGTGTCGCCATCACGAAAGTGCGGGTGCCGACGCCGAAGAAGGCCGGGGCCATGTTTACCAGGAAGAAGGGGAAGATCGGCGCGAGCCTCAGGATCAGCAGATAGGAAAAGGCATTCTCGCGAAAACCATCGGCGAAACGCGCGAGGCTTCCGCCGGCACGATCGCGCAGGGTCGGGCCAAACGTGGTGCGCGCGGCAAGGAACAGCGCCGTCGCACCCGTGGTCGCGGCGACTGCCGTCAAGGCGCCCCCGGCCAGCCAGCCGAAGAGAAAGCCGCCGAAAACGGTGAGAACCGATGCCGCGGGGAACGCGACCGCCACCGCGAGCGCGTAGACGCCGACATACGCTGCCGCAGCAAGAAGGAAGTTGTCCGCGACGAGACCCTGCAACTGGTCCCGATGATCGGCAAGCGCGTTCAGCGTCAGATAGTCCTGGAGCCCGAAGGCGTAGCCGAGCGCCAGACAGGCAAGGATGGCGGCCGCTGGCAGAAAGCGGCTGAGGGCCCGTCCGGTCATGCGCCGCTCCGATCCATGCCCTTCACGACCTTGCGCGTCCTGCCCTTCGGCATCGAAAGCCGAATTGGCGGTCGGATAGGGGCTGTGCTGCTTCACGTGAGGCGATCCTTTAGCGGGTATGACCAGCATCGGGCTACAGTGAAAAGAGCGCAGAGGCCAATGACATGCGCTCGCTTTGTCAAACGTCTGCGTGATGGGTGCGTGTCCGGTCACCGCGGCAAAGCCCGGGCGAGATTGACTTTGAGGGCTCTTCTTGCCTATAAGCCGGCCACATTCGCGCTCGGTCGGGCCGCTCCCAAGGGAGCTGAACGTGCCGCGAGACGGATGATCCATCGCAACGCTTCTGTTTCGACAGACCAAGAAGGGCCGCACCCCGCGGTATCTAAATAAATGACAAAGCGTACATTTCAGCCTTCCAAACTCGTGCGCAAGCGCCGTCACGGCTTCCGCGCACGCATGGCCACCGCAGGCGGCCGCAAGGTACTCGCAGCACGTCGCGCACGCGGCCGCAAGCGTCTGTCGGCTTGATCGGTCTGTTGCCCGCTTTTGATTGAAAAGGCTGGCACATGCTCGACGACAAGCCGAAAGGAAATCCGCAACGGCTGAAACGCCGTGCCGATTTCGTCGCCATGAAGACCGGGCAAAAACACAAAGGCCCGTTCTTCCTTCTCGAGACGAGATCTCGTGGAGACGATGAGCCGCCGCGCGTGGGCTTCACACTGACGAAGCGCCAGGGCAACGCGGTTGAGCGCAACCGCATGAAGCGCCGTTTGCGCGAAGCAGTGAGGCTCTCGGGAGCCGCAGCGATGAAGCCTGGGGTCGACTATGTGCTGGTCGGTCGCCGCGACATGCTCTCTGCGCCCTTTTGTCGCTTGACGGCAGCCATCAAAGAACGCATCGAAGGGCCGCGCTCCCAGAGCCGGCCGAAAACAGGTTCGGTCAAGGACACGTAGGGTCCGCGCAAATGCCGCTTCGACGGCGGTGCGGCAGCGGCTCGATCAAGCCGCGCCCACGGCGGAAATCCAGGAAAGCAGGATGCAAAACAACCGCAATTACTTCATCGCAATAGCGCTTTCCGTGCTTGTGCTGATCGTTTGGCAGTTCTTCTACATCAATCCGCGCATCGAGGCCGAACGGCAGGCCGCTGGCCAGCAGCAGGAAGCCGTGACGCGTGACCCGAGCCCGGGTGTCGAAGGTGTGCCTGCACCTGCCGCCGGTCAAGCGCCGGACGCAGCCCTGCCCGGTGGGGCAGGTGGTCTCGAAGTCACTGCCGTCAACCGCGATGCCGCAATCGCCGCGAGTGAACGCGTCGCAATCGACACGCCGTCGCTCATCGGCTCGATCAACCTGACCGGCGCGCGCTTCGACGATTTGCGCCTGAAGGGCTATCGCGAGACCGTCGACGACGACAGCCCGATCATCACGCTCCTGTCCCCTGCCGCCATCGACACCGGGTACTTCGTCGAGCTTGGCTATGTCGGCAGTGAAGCGGCGGGTCCCGTTCCTGGTTCCGAGACCGTCTGGGAAGCCGAAGCGGGCGCGGAATTGACGCCGCAGACGCCCGTCACGCTGACCTATGACAATGGCCAGGGCCTCGTCTTCACCCGCACGATCTCCGTCGACGACGACTTCATGTTCCAGGTCGACGATACGGTGTCCAACACCAGCGGTGAAACCGTATCGCTCGCCTCCTATGGACGTTCGACCCGCTTCTCCAAGCCGACCACGCCATCGATCTTCGTTCTGCACGAAGGGCTCCTCGGCTTTTTCGGCGATGCCGGCCTGCGCGAAATCGACTACTCCGACGTCGAGGAAGATGGCATCATCTCCGTCGAGCAGGCGTCCGCCGGCTGGATGGGCATCACCGACAAGTACTGGGCAACCGCGCTCATTCCGGACCAGGCGAACCCCTTCGTGTCGCGCTTTGCCTATTTCGGCGAAGGCCGTGCCCGTTATCAGACCGATTTCCGCGCCGACGCCCTGACAATCCCGGCCGATGGCACGGTGGAAGTTGCCAACAAGGTGTTTGCCGGTGCCAAGCAGGTGCCGATCATCGACGGCTACCAGGATCAGTTCCAGATTCCGAGCTTCGACCTGATGATCGACTGGGGCTGGTTCTATTTCATCACCAAGCCGCTTTTCTACCTTCTCGACTTCTTCTACCGCCTCCTTGGCAATTTCGGTGTTTCGATCCTGATCACCACCGTGCTGATCAAGCTCGTCTTCTTCCCGCTCGCCAACAAGAGCTACGTCTCCATGGCGAACATGAAGAAGGTTCAGCCGAAGATGGAGGAGATCAAGAAGAAGCACGGCGACGACCGCATGGCGATGCAACAGGCCATGATGGAGCTCTACAAGACCGAGAAGATCAACCCGATCGCCGGTTGCTGGCCCGTGCTCTTGCAGATTCCGGTCTTCTTCGCGCTCTACAAAGTCATCTACGTCACGATCGAAATGCGCCATGCGCCGTTCTTCGGCTGGATCCAGGATCTGTCCGCGCCCGATCCGACGTCGATCTTCAACCTCTTCGGCCTCCTGCCTTACGATGTGCCGGCATTCCTGCTCATCGGCGTGTGGCCGCTGATCATGGGCGTCACGATGTTCCTGCAGATGCGCATGAACCCGACCCCGCCTGATCCGACGCAGCAGATGATCTTCAACTGGATGCCGGTGGTCTTCACCTTCATGCTGGCAACCTTCCCGGCGGGTCTCGTCATCTACTGGGCATGGAACAATACGCTTTCGATCCTTCAGCAGGGCTTCATCATGAAGCGCCAGGGCGTGAAGATCGAGCTGTGGGACAATCTGCGCGGCATGTTCCGCCGCAAGCCGAAGCCCGCCGAATAAATGTGCGACCATCGAGAACCCCGGCCATCCGGGGTTCTCCTTTTTCGACGCGGCGCGCGAAAGGAAAAGCCTGTGACTGCCGAAAGCACGCTCGCCGACACCAATCTCTTCCTGAAGCCGTGGATCTTCATCCGCGGCGTGCCGGCGATGAAGTTCCTGCCGCCGGAGGGCCCACCGGAAATCGCATTCGCCGGCCGTTCCAATGTCGGCAAGTCGTCGCTGATCAACGCGCTTTTGATCCAGAAGGGCCTGGCGCGCACATCCAACACGCCGGGCCGCACTCAGGAGCTCAACTACTTCGTCCCGGACGGCTATTCGGGCGCGGCCGACGATCTGCCGCCGCTCGCCCTGGTAGACATGCCGGGCTACGGCTACGCCCAGGCCCCGAAAGAACAGGTCGACCAGTGGACGAAGCTTGTCTTCGACTATCTCCGGGGTCGCGCGACGCTGAAGCGCGTCTATGTGCTGATCGATGCCCGCCACGGCATCAAGCCAAACGACGAGGAAGTGCTGGATCTGCTCGACAAGGCGGCCGTGTCCTACCAACTCGTCCTGACCAAGACCGACAAGATCAAGGCCGCCGGCGTGCCGCGGCTGATCTCCGAAACGCTCGCCAAGATCGCCAAGCATCCCGCAGCCTTTCCCGAAGTGCTTGCGACCTCTTCCGAAAAAGGGAGCGGCATAGAAGAACTGCGGGCCGCCATGCTGCGCGCAGCGCGGGACTAGGCCAGAGCATTTCGCCCTGCGGTCCACACGAAGTCGTGTTGGGGCGTGTCGCGTCGTGCATTGACGCCGGTTGCCCTCGCTTTAAGTTCGTCCGTCATCAACCGGAGGGGACATGCCGATGGGGCTAAAACGAATTCTACTCGCCGCAGCGGTCGGTCTGTCGCTGTCTTCTTCCCTCCACGCCGCTGACATCGACCCGAAGAACTGGGATGCCGTGCTGGAAGACGCGCGCGGCCAGACGGTCTATTTCAACGCCTGGGGCGGCTCGGAAAACATCAATGCCTATCTCGAGTGGGTGTCTGGCGAAGTAAATGCCCGCTTCGACATCGATGTCGTGCACGTGAAGCTGGACGACACGGCCAATGCCGTCGCGCGCGTCGTCGCCGAGCGCACCGCCGGTCGCAACGAAGGCGGCTCTGTCGACCTCATCTGGATCAACGGCGAGAATTTCGTCGCGATGAAGGAGCAGGACCTGCTTTTCTCGCCGGGCTGGGCGCAGGATTTGCCGAACTGGCAGTATGTGGATTTCGAAAGCCAGCCTTCGATCCTGACCGACTTCACCGTGCCGACGGAAGGCCTGCAGAGCCCCTGGGGCGGCGCGAAGCTCGTCTTCTTCTACGATGATGCACGCACGGATGCGGCCGATCTTCCTCAGGATGCGGAAGGCCTGCTCGCCTGGGCAAAGGAACATCCCGGCCGCTTCTCCTATCCTGCTCCGCCGGATTTCATCGGATCGTCCTTCCTGAAGCAGGTGCTGAGCGAACTGATCGACGATCGCGAGAAGCTGCAGCAGCCGGTCGATCCCGAAACCTTCGAAGCCGATGTCGCCCCGCTCTTTGCCTATTTGGATGAGCTTCACAGCGTCGCCTGGCGCTCCGCTGCGGCCTTTCCGCAGAATTATCCGGACATGAAGCAGAAGCTCGCCGATGGCGAACTGGACATCATCTTCGCGTTCAACCCGGCCGAAGCGTCGGCTGCCATTGCTGCCGGTGAGCTGCCGGATACGGTGCGCTCCTTCACCTTCCCCGAAGGTACGCTTGGCAATACCCACTTCGTGGCCGTGCCGTACAATTCCTCCGCTGCCGCCGGGGCGCTGGTCGTCGCCGATTTCCTGATCTCGCCCGAGGCGCAGTTGCGCAAGCAGGACCCGGCCTATTGGGGCGATCCGACCGTGCTTGCGATGGCGAAGCTCAGCGACGCCGATCGCGCGGCGTTCGACGCTCTCGACCTCGGTGTTGCGACGCTCGCCCCGGACGAGCTCGGACCGATCATCGACGAGCCCCACGCATCCTGGATGGAGCGGATCGAAGACGAGTGGCGCCGCCGTTACATCGCCGGCAATTGAGTGACCAGGCCGCGCCTCGCCAGATCGCCTTGGCCCGCCCGGCCTGACGAGCGCGCAGCTCCCGATCTGACTGTGGTCCGGCGATGACGCTCGCGCGTCTCGCTCCACCGCTGACGATCGGCATTCTGATCCTGCCGCTCGTCTTCGGCCTTGTCGGCACTGTGTTGCCGGCTTTCGGCTATCTGCCGGCACTCGGCGGCACGACCGTCACCACAACACATTTCGCCGAGCTTTTCGCCATGCCTGCGATCTGGCGCTCTGCCTGGCTCAGCCTGTTCGTCGGTCTCGCGACGACGGCGATCTCGCTCGGGATCGTCATGCTGTTCGTTGCGGGCTGGTCGCAAACGCGCGTGTTTCAGCGCGTCCAGCATCTCTTGTCCCCGCTGCTCGCTATCCCCCATGCGGCCGCCGCGTTCGGGCTTGCTTTCCTCATTGCGCCGTCAGGCTATCTCATCCGGCTGGCGGCGCCGGTCTTCGGGATCGATCGGCCACCCGATCTCCTGATCATCAACGACCCGCTTGGGCTGACGATGATGGCCGGCCTGATCGTCAAGGAAATCCCGTTTCTGTTTCTGGTGACGCTCGCCGCCCTGCCGCAGCTGCCGCACCGACCGACCATGCAACTCACATCGGCGATGGGCTATGGCCGGGTGGCCGGCTTCGCCTATGCGCTTGCGCCGCGCGTCTACCGGCAGATCCGCTTCGCCGTCTATGCGGTCATTGCCTATGCGACCTCGGTCGTGGATGTGGCGATCATCCTCGGCCCCAACCTGCCGCCGACGCTGCCGGTCAGACTGCTGAGATGGATGAACGATCCGGATCTCTCGGTGCGTTTCCTGGCCTCCGCCGGTGCAGTGTTGCAGCTCTCGGTCACGATCGCGGCGCTTGCGCTCTGGTGGCTGTTGGAGCGCTTCGTTGCGGCAGTGGTCACGGCGGCCTGTGACGGCGGCCTTCGATTTCGCCGCGACCGGATCGTGCGCATCCTGTCGCTCACAGCGACTGCGATTGCGGGCCTGCTCGTCTTCGCCGGTGTGGCGCTGTTGGCTCTCTGGTCCGTTTCGGCCTTCTGGCAGTTTCCGGACCTTTGGCCACAGGCGCTGTCGCTTTCCACCTGGCAGAGCGCCTTGCCGCGCATTCTCGATCCTCTGGCGACCACGCTGCTCGCCGGGCTTGCCTCCACGCTGATTGCGCTTCTGCTCACCATCGGGTGTCTCGAGCGTGAAATCGAGACCGGCAAGACCGGCGGCAGCCGAGCGCTGCTCGCGATCTACATGCCGCTGATGGTGCCGCAGATCGCCTTCGTCTTCGGCTTGCAGGTGCTGTTTGTCGCAAGCGGCACCGACCAGCGCTTTGCCGCACTCGTCTTCGTGCATCTGATCTTCGTATTGCCTTACGTGTTCCTGTCGCTGTCCGATCCCTGGCGCGCACTCGACCGCCGTTATGACCGTGTTGCAGCGGGCCTTGGACGATCGCGGCTCGTGACCCTCGTCAGCATTCGCCTGCCGATGCTGGCGCGTGCCATCGCGACGGCTGCGGCGGTCGGCTTTGCCGTTTCCGTCGGTCAATATCTGCCAACCGTGCTGATCGGCGAGGGGCGGCTGACGACGATCACCACCGAAGCGGTGGCGCTTGCATCCGGTGGTAACCGGCGGATCATCGGCGTCTATGCCTTTCTGCAGACGCTTCTCCCGTTTCTCGCCTTCGCGATTGCCTCGCTCGTGCCTGCGCTGCTATTTCGCGGTCGTCGATCCATGCGCGTCTGAGCGAAATGACACAGCCTGAAAGAGCGGGGCTTAGCCTCCGCGACATCGCGATCCGTCTCGACGGCCGCCTGCTGATCGCACTCGACGCCCATGTGGCGCCGGGCGAGACGCTGACGGTGATGGGCCCGTCCGGCTCCGGCAAATCGACGCTGCTTGCCTATATCGGCGGATTTCTCGATCCGATTTTCGATGCGCAAGGACAGGTGCTCGTCGATGGCGTTGACCTGACGGCGCTGCCGGCCGACGCCCGCCATGCCGGCATCCTGTTCCAGGACCCGCTCCTCTTCCCGCATATGTCGGTTGCCTCCAACATTGCCTTTGCCCTTCCGCCGGACGTGAAGGGTCGGGCAAATCGCCGCGCGATCGCCGAAAAGGCGTTGGCGGAGGTCGATCTCGCCGGCTTCGGGCCCCGTGACCCCGATACGCTTTCGGGCGGGCAAAAGGCGCGTGTCGCCCTGCAGCGCGTGCTCCTGTCGCGCCCCCGCCTGCTCTTGCTGGATGAACCCTTCGCCAAGCTCGACATGAGCCTGCGGGCGCAGACGAGACGACTGGTCTTCGACCAGGCGCGGGCGGCGAAACTGCCCGTCATCCTGGTCACGCATGATGCGGCCGACGCAGAGGCTGCGGGCGGCGCGGTCTTCGAGATGAACGGCGCGCCATGAACCGCGACACATTCGATGCGGCGGCGCGGGCTCTGCCAGTCGGGGCGGTTCTTAACGACCTTGCCACTGCGCTGGATAGGCAAGGCGCTGCGGTCCTCGCCGCACCTCCGGGTGCCGGCAAGACCACGCTCGTTCCGCTCAGGCTTCTCGACGCCCCCTGGCGGGGCGACGGTCGGATCATCCTTTTGGAACCACGCCGCCTGGCCGCCCGCGCCGCCGCGCGCCGCATGGCGGATCTGCTTGGTGAAGAAGTCGGCGATATGGTCGGCTACCGCATGCGGCTCGACACGAAGATATCGAAGCGGACGCGCATCGAAGTCGTGACCGAAGGCGTCTTCGTGCGCATGATCCTCGATGATCCAGAACTCGCAGGGATCGCGGCGGTCATCTTCGATGAATTCCACGAGCGCGCGCTCGATGCGGATTTCGCCCTTGCTCTCACCCTCGATGTGCGCGCAGCGTTGCGCGACGATCTGCGCCTGCTCGTCATGTCAGCGACACTCGATACCGACCGCGTCTCCGCCTTGATCGATGCGCCGGTGATCGAAAGCGCCGGCCGGGCCTTTCCGGTGGAGATGCGGTATCGCGAACGCCGGGCGGGCGACCGCATCGAAGATGCCATGGCAGATGCGATCCGTGCCGCGCTCGGCGAGGAGACAGGATCGATCCTCGCTTTTCTGCCCGGCCAGGCGGAAATCCGCCGCACGGCCGAGCGGCTGGAAGGCCGGCTGCCGCAAGGCACGGTGCTGGCGCCGCTCTTCGGCATGATGGATGGGCAAGCGCAGGATCGCGCGATACGGCCGGCAGCACCTGGCGAGCGGAAGATCGTGCTTGCGACCTCGATTGCCGAAACATCGCTGACGATCGACGGCGTGTGCGTCGTTATCGACAGCGGCCTGCAGCGTCTGCCGCATTTCGAACCGGCAACGGGGATCACGCGGCTGGAGACGGTGCGGGTGTCGCGTGCGTCCGCCGATCAGCGCGCCGGACGCGCCGGACGCACCGAGCCCGGCGTTGCGATCAGGCTTTGGCGCGCCGAGCAGACCGCCGCGCTGCCGGCCTTCACGCCGCCGGAAATCCTGTCGAGCGATCTTTCCGGACTGATCCTCGACAGCGCTGCGTGGGGCGTACCCGATCCGACGGTGCTTGCCTTCATCGATCCACCGCCGGCGCCTGCCCTCAAAGAGGCGCGTGCTCTGCTGGTGGAACTGGGCGCCCTCGATCCCGCCGGCGGACTGACCGCTATGGGACGCGCGATCCGCGGGCTCGGGCTTCCCGCCCGCCTCGCGGCCATGGTGGCCTCAGCGCCGCGCTCGAGTCGCCTCGATGCCGCAGACATCGCCGTGCTGTTGACGGAGCAGGGGCTGGGCGGCTCGTCCATCGATGTGTCGGAGCGGCTTCGCCGCTGGCGCAGCGAGAAGGGAGAGCGCGCATCCGCCGCACGCGAGTTGTCCCGCCGCATCGTCAAAAATCTGGATGAAGCGGGCGCCGACGCGCAGAAGCTTTCGACGGGCGGGCTTTTGGGGCTGGCCTATCCCGATCGTGTTGCCCGCAACCGCGGTGGACGTGGCCGTTATCTCATGGCCAATGGCCGCGGCGCCGAGCTCGATCCGCACGACCCTCTGGCAGAGGAGGAATGGCTGGTGATCGCCGATCTGACCGGCCGCGCCGGTGCCCAGCGCATCCAGGCAGCCGCTGCCATCGATCCGGGCGAGGTGGAAGCGCTGGTCGAGACGCGCGGCGTCGACGGCGACGAGTGCATGTTCGATACGGACAGTCGATCGGTGCGGGCCCGCCACGTCCGCCGCCTTGGCGCCATCGTGCTGGAAGAGCGCGCGATCCCGGTGCCGACCGATGAGCGAACCGCGCAAGCGCTGGCAGACGGCGTGCGCCGGCTCGGCGTCGACGCACTGCCTTGGAGCGACAATGGCCGGCAGTTGCGCGCACGCCTCGGCTTCCTCAATCGTTCGATCGGGGACCCTTGGCCGGCGGTCGACGACGATGCGCTGCTGGCGAAGCTGGAAATCTGGTTTACGCCGTACCAGTCGGGCGTGCGGGCCTTCGATCGGATTACAGCGGGAAGCCTGACCGAAGGCCTGATGGCGCTCGTGCCCTACGACCTGCATCGCATGCTCGAGGCGGAGGCGCCGACCCATTTCGTCGTGCCGACCGGTTCGCGCATCCCGATCCGCTACGATGGCGACGTGCCGGTGCTGGCGGTGCGGGTGCAAGAGCTTTTCGGGCTCGCGTCCCATCCGACGATTGCGCAGGGACGCCTGCCTCTATTGCTCGAACTGCTCTCGCCCGCGCATCGGCCGCTCCAGACGACGCGCGATCTGCCGGGGTTCTGGGTCGGCTCCTGGGCCGATGTGCGCGCCGACATGCGCGGGCGCTATCCCAAGCACCCATGGCCTGAGGATCCCGGCCGGGCTGAACCGACGCGCAGGGCAAAACCGCGCGGTTCGTGAGCTTCGCTGGACTCCGCCCGCCGCCTTTGCCATGTCAGAACGACCTCGAGAAGGACGGGCTTCGACCATGGCGGTTGCCGACAATTCCTTGAGCGGACGCGATCGTTTCTCGCGCCATCGTCTGCGCCTCCAGACATTGACGCGGCTTCGCTGGCTCGCCGTCGTCGGCCAGTCGCTGACGGTGCTGATCGTCGCCTTCATCCTGGAGTTCCCGTTTCCGGTTCTCCTCTGTTTCGCCCTCATCGCATCCTCGGCCTGGCTGAACATTTTTCTGACGTTTCGCTATCCGGCGACCCACCGTCTGAGCCCGCCGGCAGCACTCGGCGTGCTTGGCTTCGACGTGCTGCAACTCTCCGGTCTGCTCTTCATGACCGGCGGTCTCGTCAACCCGTTCTCCGTGCTGATCAGCGTGCCTGTCATCATCTCGACCGCGTCACAGCCGATCCGCCAGACGCTGGTCCTCGGCGCTCTCACCATCGCTGCGGTCACGCTTCTGGCGGCCTTTCACCTGCCGCTGCCCTGGTACCCGGGCATCATCTACGAGGCGCATCTGGTGCTGATCACCGGCATCTGGATCGCGATCGTCTCGACGACGCTTTTCGCTGCCTTCTACGTCCACCGCGTGTCGTCGGAAGCCAACGAGCTTGCTGACGCGCTGACGGCAACGGAACTGACGTTGCAGCGCGAGCAGCATCTCTTCGCGCTCGATGGTCTGGCTGCCGCTGCCGCCCATGAACTGGGCACGCCGCTCGCCACCATCTCTGTCGTGGTGAAGGAAATGGAGCGCGCGCTGGGCTCCGACGAACGCTACGGCGAAGATCTGCAGCTACTGCGTTCCCAGACTGAACGTTGCAGGGACATTCTGCGGCGTCTGACCACGCTGTCGACGGATGACGAGGAGCATATGCGCAAGCTGCCGCTTTCGTCGCTCCTGGAAGAAGTGGTCGCGCCGCATCGCGAATTCGGCGTCGAGATCGATGTGGCGATCGAGGCCGTGACCGATGAGGAGCCGGTCGGCCTGCGCAATGCCGGCATCCTCTATGGTCTCGGCAACCTCGTCGAAAACGCCGTGGATTTTGCCCATGAGAAGGTGCGGGTGAACGCGCGCTACGACCGGGATCGCGTGGATATCGTGATTTCCGACGACGGTCCGGGTTTTTCGCCGGAGATCCTCGTGAAGATCGGCGAGCCTTTCGTCACGCGGCGCACGGGCGGAAAGGACAAGCGCGCGGGGGGTCTCGGTCTTGGGCTCTTCATTGCCAAGACGCTGCTGGAGCGCACCGGTGCGACGGTGGTCTTCGAAAACGGAGCCGGCGATGGCAAGGGGGCCGTGATCCGGCTCAGCTGGCCGAGAAGCGCGATGGATGCGGCGAATTCTGCCCAAAGATTGCCGCAGGGCGCGAAACTCCCATATGTAACGAGTGGATAGAAGCCGGCGGGACGGCCGGTACCGCAATGGAGCCTGAAGAATGAACAACGAGGATGTTGCCGACGGCGATATCGGCCCGGATCCTTCCCTTCTGCTGGTGGATGACGACGCGCCATTTCTGAAACGACTGGCGCGCGCCATGGAAACCCGCGGCTTCGTGGTGGAGACGGCTGAATCCGTGGCAGAAGGCCTCGCCAAGGCGAAAGCCGCGCCGCCGAAATACGCCGTGGTCGACATGCGGCTGGGCGACGGCAACGGCCTCGACATCATCGATGCGATCCGCCAGCGTCGGACCGATACCCGCATGATCGTGCTGACAGGCTATGGCAATATCGCGACGGCGGTAAACGCGGTGAAGCTCGGAGCCATCGATTATCTCGCCAAGCCCGCCGATGCCGACGAAGTGGCGGCGGCCCTTACCCGCAAGCCTGGTGAAAAGGCCGAGCCGCCGGAAAACCCGATGTCGGCCGACCGTGTCCGCTGGGAACACATCCAGCGCGTCTACGAGATGTGCGAGCGCAACGTCTCGGAAACCGCCCGTCGGCTCAACATGCATCGCCGCACCCTGCAGCGCATTCTCGCAAAACGCGCGCCGCGCTGAAGGTAGGTCTATTCGGCGTCTTCCGCCGGAAAGCTGTTGCCGGTCGCCCACTCGGCCATGAGAAGTCGTCCGGCGGCGGCCCGCGCAAATTTCAATGTCATCGCCTTGCGCGTCGCACCGGCAAGCTTGTGCTCCGGCGCCTCGCGCAAGAGATGGGCGCCGAAGCCGTCCGAGAGGATCAGCCCACACTCTTCAGGAAAAATGTCGATCGGTACGCCGGGATGCGTGGCGAAGAAGAGCCGGTCGCAATGCAGCCTGTAGTCCGGCCATTTGCGGTCGACGCGAAAGTCCTGCACCGACGTCTTGATCTCCACGATCCAGAATTCACCTCCGCTGGTGAGCGCCACAATATCCGCACGCCGCCCGCTGGCCAATGCGAGTTCTGGCAGGGACGCGTAGCGAAGATCCGCGAGCAACCGCTGGACACCGCGCCGCACCATCATGGCGCGATCGGACTGACGACCATCGATCAAAGGATTCTGAGCATAGGGGGCAACAATAGGCATTTTGCCAGTCTGCCATGGCGGCCGATTCGGAACAATAACAGAACGCACGTAGCGGCTGGCCGCCAGCCATGACTTGTTGCTGAAAAACAATCCCGCCGCTAAATCGCGCTGGTGCATGTGCCTGCCGCTTGTGGCGCTGCGGTGGCAAAAATATGGTTCGGGCGAAGTGCGGATGCCGAGGGCAGGCCGCCCCCGCCGAAGGCACATCCCACAATGAACCGCCGCCAGTTTCTAATCTCTTCCGCCGCCACCGCGACCCTTGCGTTGGCCGGCTGCACCACCGTTCCGCCCATCGCCGCGACACCGCAATTGACGCCGGATTACGGCGTGATCGTCGATGCCGGCTACACGATCCCGGCCGTGCCGATGCAGCGGCTGGAAGCGCGCTTCTCACGCCAGATCGTGCGCTACCCGACCGAGCATGCGCCGGGCACCATCATCGTCGATACCCCGGAAAAGTTTCTCTATTACGTGCTGCCGAACGGCGAAGCCGTGCGCTACGGCATCGGCGTCGGGCGCGCGGGTTTTGCTTGGGAAGGCGAAGCCTATGTGGCCTGGAAGCAGGCCTGGCCGCGCTGGCATCCGCCTGTCGAGATGATCGAACGCGAGCCGCATCTGGAAGAATATGCCGATGGTGGGATGGATCCGGGCCTCACGAACCCGCTTGGTGCACGAGCACTTTATCTGTTCGATCAGGACGGCAAGGACACGCTCTACCGCCTGCACGGCACGCCGCAGTGGGATTCGATTGGTACCGCAGCCTCGTCCGGCTGCATCCGCCTGATCAACCAGGACATCATCGATCTCTATGATCGCGTGACGCCCGGCCGCAACACCAAGGTCGTGGTACTTCAGTAAGCACAACAGGCGGCGGACGCTGCGTCCGCCGCTATCGCTCTATTCGGAGCGCGCGGTGTCGACCGAAGGCGCCGCATAGTCGATGAACGCCTTGTAGATGTAGCCCTGCCGACCATCGATCTCGACGGCGCAGAAATGCACGCACTCGTCGATGGGCTGTCCTGTCAGTTGAGTCCCTCCCGGAACGATGCTGATGGTCTCCGCGTCGTTGCTGGGTCCCGTTCGGAAGTTCACATATTCCGTCGTTCGGCCTGGGAGAAATCCGGCGGTGGCGACGCCGCTGGCGCCTTCGCCAGAGACTCCGCCGGTCTGCGCATCGAGCGCGGCCACTGCGGAATTCGGCTCCGCAACGAAAGCTGCGTCGGGAAGCTGGTCTTGGCGAACGGCAACTGCCTGCTCGAGCGCTGCAACCTCCTGCTCGCTTTCAGCGACGACGACTTCTGCGGCTGGATCGGACTGAAGAGCGTCGATCGCTGACGTCGTCTCCTCATCAATTGTGGCTGCGGCCAGCGCTGCACCAAGATCATCAGCTGTTTCAGCCGGCAGCGGATCGGCATCCCCCTGGGCGCCGAACGCCGTTTCTTCCGCTTGTGAAGGCTCCGTAGCGGCGATGGCTTCGCCGCCCCAACGGGGGTCGCTCTCGGCAAGCGGCTGCGGTGTCAACTCGGCCATTTCAGATGCTTCGGCGTCGATCGGACGTTCGGCCTTGGCGACAGAAGTTGCTGCCATGAATGTGGCGCTCGGCGCTTCCTCAGCTGCTGCAAGCTCGACGACGGGCTCCGTCTGTTGCGCCCGATCCATGTTGACCGCGATGCCACCTGCAAGCACGAGCGCGGCACCGATTGGAAAGGCTGCCCAAAGCGCGATCTGCCGCAGCGACATGCGGTCTTCCGGATCACTTTCGAATCTGTAGTTCTTGATCATTCCGACGCCTCTCGAAACGCAGGAGACATGTCCCTTGGTCGAACGGATCGGCGGGATGTGCTGCCTTGCTGGCAGTTCCGATGCACCCGCCGTTACCGACGCGGGGGCATCCATGCCGGGCGATTATGGCCTCGATTGGTCTAAAATGCGGCCTTAACGTTTCCTTAAGGCATATGCGCCCCGCCGTTTTCACAGCGGGGCGCATGGCGTCGTGAGATTAGGTTGGACGGTGCGTTATCCGCGCGTGGCGGCTTTCAGCTCAAGCCGGCGGCGATGCAGGACCGGTTCGGTATAGCCGGATGGCTGTTCGCGGCCCTTGAGAACGAGGTCCAGAGCAGCCTGGAAGGCGATCGAACCATCGTAATCGGCAGCCATTGGCCGGTAGGCGCTGTCGCCGGCGTTCTGCTGGTCGACCACCTTCGCCATCTTCTTCATGGTCTCGACGATCTGCGCTTCGGTCACCACGCCGTGGTGCAGCCAGTTGGCCATGTGCTGAGCGGAAATGCGCAGCGTCGCGCGGTCTTCCATCAGGCCGACATTGTTGATGTCCGGCACCTTGGAGCAGCCAACGCCCTGGTCGACCCAGCGCACGACATAGCCGAGAATGCCCTGAGCATTGTTGTCGAGCTCGCGCTGGATGTCTTCGGGCGTCCAGTTGGGACGTTCGGCAACCGGCACCGACAGGATGTCGTCGAGCTTGGCGCGGCCGCGTGACTTGAGACCGGCCTGGATCTCGGAAACCTTCACTTGATGATAATGTGTCGCGTGCAGCGTCGCAGCGGTCGGCGAGGGCACCCAAGCCGTGTTGGCGCCCGCCTTCGGGTGGCCGATCTTCTGCTCCAGCATCGCCGCCATCATGTCCGGCATGGCCCACATGCCCTTGCCGATCTGGGCATGGCCGGAAAGGCCGCATTCGAGACCGATATCGACGTTCCAGTTCTCGTATGCCTGGATCCAGGTCGAGGCTTTCATGTCGCCCTTGCGGATCATCGGACCGGCTTCCATCGAGGTATGGATTTCGTCACCCGTGCGGTCGAGGAAGCCCGTGTTGATGAAGACGACACGCTCCTTGGCAGCCCGGATCGCCTCCTTGAGATTGACCGTGGTGCGGCGTTCCTCGTCCATGATGCCCATCTTGATCGTGTTGGGCGCCATGCCCAGCGCCTGCTCGACACGGGTAAAGATCTCCGCCGCGAAGGCGACTTCCTCAGGCCCGTGCATCTTCGGCTTGACCACATACATGGAGCCGGCGCGGGAATTCTTGCGCCTGCCATTGGCGCCGACATCGTGCAGCGCGATCAGGCCGGTGACGAAGCCATCCATCATGCCTTCCGGAACCTCGTTGCCGTCCCGGTCGAGGATTGCAGGGTTGGTCATGAGGTGGCCGACATTGCGGATAAGCATCAGCGAACGGCCGGGCAGGGTCAGCGTCGAGCCATCCGGCGCGGTGTATTCGCGGTCGTCGTTGAGCGCGCGCGTAACCGACTTGCCACCCTTGTCGAATGTGTCTTCCAGGTCGCCCTTCATCAGGCCAAGCCAGTTGCGGTAGGCCGCGACCTTGTCCTCGGCGTCGACCGCCGCGATGGAATCCTCGCAGTCCTGGATGGTCGTCAGCGCAGACTCCAGAAGGATATCGGAAATGCCGGCGCTGTCGCCTTCGCCGATCGGGCTGCGGCGATCGATGACGATCTCCACATGCATGCCGTTCTTCTTCAGGAGGATCGATGTCGGGGCGAAGGCTTCGCCGAGATAGCCGGCAAACTGCGCGCTGTCCTTCAGCTTGCCGAGCGCGCCGTCGGTCAGCGCGATGACGAGCTGGCCATCTTCGATCGAGAAACCGCTGACATTTTCCCAGGTCGTATCGCCCGAGGCGGCTTGGATCGGTGCGCTCTGGTTGAGGAAGTTGCGGCCCCAGGCGATGACCTTCGCGCCACGCTTCGGATTGTAGCCCTTGCCCATTTCCGCCCCGTCAGCCTCGGAGATCGCGTCTGTTCCATAGAGCGCATCGTAGAGCGAACCCCACCGCGCATTGGCTGCGTTCAGCGCATAGCGTGCATTCATCACCGGGACGACGAGCTGCGGGCCGGCTGTCGTCGCGATTTCTGGGTCGACATTGTCGGTCGAGACGGAAAAAGCGCCGCCTTCAGGTACGAGGTAACCGATCTCAGCGAGGAACGCCTTGTAGCGCTCTAGGTCGGACGGTGCGCCGTTCTCGCGGTGCCACGCATCGATCTTCGCCTGCAGATCATCCCGCTTGGCAAGCAGTGCACGGTTCTTCGGTCCAAGCTCGTGGATCGCATCGGATAACGCCTTGAAGAATGCATCGGCCTCGACACCAGTCCCCGGCAAAGCTTCCGAGACGATGAAGTCGTAAAGCGTGGTGTCGATCGTCAGCCCGTGCTGCTCGGTCGTGGTCATGCGTGGATCTCCCTTGGCGCGGCAACCGGCTGGTCGCACTTCCGTTACGCCAGAGATAAGCCCGGCGCATTCCCTGTCAATCGATCATCAATTCCAAAGATTTGTTCCATTTCGGAAACAATCAGACCGGATCGACCGCAAGCCGTGGTCTTCCGGAGCTGACAGCGCGGATCCGCGCTTCGACGAACTGGCGCTGCCCGTCGATGACCGGAGCGGAAATGTGCTCGTCCACGGCCAATGACGGATCGCTGGCGCCAGCGCGTTCGGCCTTCGCAAGGGCGATTGCGCTTGCGGTTTCGCGGGCATTTCTAAGGGCAGGTTCCTCGGCGTCGAACAGTTCCATCTGCGCACCGCCGCTGACAAGGAAGACGCTTGGTTCCGGCGCAGTGACGAGAACCTCGGCCATCTCGGTGATTTGCCCGACCACGGCACCGATCGCGTTGGCGACATCCGCATGGTCCGGCACGACGATCTCCGCTCCGAGTAACGCGCCGATCCCCGGATAATAGGTGGCAGCAGAAGCGCCCAGCCCGACCAGCGGGCGATCGAGCGAAAGCCGGAAGCCGACGATCGATGTCGGGCGGGCCAGCGCGCGCCGCACTGCCTCCGTGCGTGCCGGATCGAAGGCGGGGCCAAACCCGCGCGCGGCATCCTCGCTGAGCCCAGCTTCCAGAACCTTGTGGGCAGATATCTCCGTCAGCGTGGCGATCACGCGCTCGGCCAGGGCCGCTTCATCGGCGGCCAGCGTATCGCCCCTGCCGTCGCGCTGACGGGCGAGAAGCGCCCCGCCGAGCCGCGCGGCTTGGCTGTTCCAGAGCGACAAGCGCCCGAGCACATGCATCGCGTCGGTCGGCGTGAAAGCGCTGATGCGCACGAGCCCTTGGCTGGCAAGCCTATCGAGCGCCGATCGTTCAGACGCACTGACGAGGACCGTGTCGAGAGGGCGGAAATCGTGGCCGAACCGCGCAAGCAGCGAGCGGTCGCGGTCCGGCAGATGGCGCGGCGGCGTCATGGCAGTTCTCGCCGCAAAGCGCCCGTCGAGCCGTCCGGGCCGGTCGTTGGCCAGTTGCCGCTTGAGCGCTGAGACGAGATCGCTGCCGTCGCTCAGCGCCGCGAGCGACAGCGGCACCACGCGGCGCGGTCCGAGCAGAATGCCGGCAGCGATGCCGTCACGCAGGATGGAGACATCGCTGTCCCCACCCAGCCCATGCGTCTGCATCGCCACGGCTTCCACCATGGTGCGGAACCCACCGACCAGCGCGCCTTCAGGATCGAGCCGAGGCCGCCCGTCTTCCAGAATGGCGATATCCGTCGTCGTTCCGCCGATGTCGGCGACGATGGCGCGGTCGAGCCCGGTCAGATGACGGGCGCCGACGAGGCTTGCGGCCGGGCCCGACAGGATCGTCTCGATCGGCCGAAGCCGTGCTTCCGAGGCCGAAATCAGCGCGCCGTCGCCGCGCACGACCATCAGCGGGGCGGTGATGCCGCGCGCGGCAAGAAACGCGGTGCTGGCCGATATCAGCCGATCGATCATGCCGATCAGCCGCGCGTTCAAAAGCGTCGTCAAGGCCCGCTTCGGACCCCCGAGTTTCGACGAAAGTTCGTGACTGCAGGTGACCGGCAGGCTGGTCGCCTCGCGGATCAGCGCGCGAACGGCAATCTCGTGCTCTGGATTGCGCACCGCGAAATAGCCGGCGACTGCAATCGCTTCCGCCTCTTCGGCCAGCGTCGGCAGCGCCGCTTGCAGAGCCGAAAGATCGAGCGTGCGTGGTTTGCCGTGAACGTCGTGGCCGCCTGGCAGCCGGTAGACGGGTGCACCGGACAGCGCCTCGAGAAGACCTGCGCGTTCGAGATCGGCGGGCTCGAACCCGATGGCCACCAGTGCCACCTGTCCGCCGCGGCCTTCCACCAGCGCGTTGGTCGCAAGCGTCGTCGAAAGGGAGACAAGCGCGATCGATGCTGCTTCGATTCCGGACTGCGCGATCACGGCATCCGCGGCAGCCGCGATACCCGTTGCGAGGTCGTCGTGGCTGGTCAGCGCCTTCGCCTTCGCGACGACGCCGCGCGTCTCGCTGAAAAGCACGGCATCCGTATAGGTGCCGCCGGTATCAATGCCGAGAAATATTGGGTTGCTCAAAGCCTGGCCCCGAAAACTGCAACCCCTGGATGGATGCTGACCCGTCATCTAGCAAGTGCACCATGGCGTGCAAGTGTGCTTGGCATTTGATCGGGAGCATTTGATGAGGACAGGTTGCGTTCTCGCGCATTCCCGCTTGCTCCATGAACGCGCCTGCCCCATTGTCGGCACTCGACAATCGTGGAGCGTGCAGGAAACGACATTGGGCGGCTCGATCGGGACGGAGCGGGTGACGGCGGCATGAATCTAGGCATTTCCAGTGCATCGGATATGCCGGCCGTCATGGGCGACATGCAGACGCCTTACGACCTCTTGCGGTTGCTGCGTTCCAAGACGCAGGAATATGGTTTTGCATATTTCACGGTTCTGAAGCTGCCTGCGGTCGGCGAGGCGAAGATCGGTGCTCTCTCGGAGCTGTCCAACTGGCCTGCCGAACTCACCCGTACCTATGACGAACGGAAGGTGGGGTCTTCGAGCCCCATCCTGAAGCGCTTGTCCCAATCGGCCATGTGCTTCCAATATACGCTCGATGAGCTTCCGCACCTGGAGACCGGGAAGCGGCCGTCGGTCGTCGATCTCTTCCGCAAGTTCGACATGGTCCGCTGGGCATATTTTCCGGTGCACTGCCCCTCCTACGGTACGGGTGCGATCGGCTACTCGGGCCAGCGTGACGAACTCGACATGCAGGAAATGGGTGAACTGCAGCTTGTCTCCACGGGCATATTCGACCAGCTCGCAAAGCTGCGTGGGACGCGCGACGAGGAAAAGCCTCGTCTCACCGAGCGCGAGCGCGAATGCCTGCGCTGGACGGCCGAGGGCAAGACGAGTTTCGAGATCGGCAAGATCATCGGCATCTCCGAGCACACAGTGAACTATTATCTCAACACCGCTTCGGGTAAGCTGAAATCCACCAATCGCGTGCAGGCGGTCGCCGTAGCCCTGAGAAGTGGGTTGCTCGGGTAGCAATCCCCAGATCTTGGGGCGCCAAAGTTTGAAGTGACCGTGCGGAATGATTATCTTGCACAGTGAAATGACATCGATTCGATGCGGTCGGAGCCGTTTCCGCCACGGGTCGCGCTAGGCACGACAACCGACCGTCATCCACCTCCTTTCGAAAGCATTCCCGACGATGAGCGATACCCCTTCGAACGAGCCAACGCCGCAGGCTTCCGCAAACAGCGAATACGGCGCCGAATCGATCAAGGTGCTCAAGGGGCTGGATGCCGTGCGCAAGCGGCCGGGCATGTATATCGGCGATACCGATGACGGCTCGGGCCTGCACCACATGGTCTACGAAGTCGTCGACAACGCCATCGACGAAGCGCTTGCCGGCCATGCGGACATCGTCACCGTCACGCTCAATGCGGACGGCTCGGTGACGGTCACCGACAACGGCCGCGGCATTCCGGTCGACATCCACGCCGGCGAGGGCGTTTCAGCCGCCGAGGTCATCATGACCCAGCTTCATGCCGGCGGTAAATTCGACCAGAATTCCTACAAGGTCTCCGGCGGTCTGCACGGCGTCGGCGTCTCGGTGGTCAACGCGCTTTCCGTGATGCTGAAGATGCGCATCGCGCGCAACGGCAAATGGCACGAGATGAGCTTCACGCACGGCGTTGCGGATGCTCCGCTTGCGGTGACGGGCGATGCCGGCGTCCACACGGGCACCGAGATCACCTTCCTGCCGTCCGGCGAGACGTTCACGATGACCGAATTCGATTTCGGCACGCTAGAGCACCGGCTGCGCGAACTCGCCTTCCTCAACTCCGGCGTCCACATCAAGCTGACCGACAAGCGGCATGCCGACGTCAAGGAAGTCGAGATGCTCTATGAGGGCGGTCTCGAAGCCTTCGTCAAATATCTGGATCGTTCCAAAAAGGCGCTGGTGCCTTCGCCGATCACCATGATGGGCGAGAAAGACGGCATCACGGTCGAAGTGGCGATGTGGTGGAACGACAGCTACCATGAGAACGTGCTCGCCTTTACCAACAACATCCCCCAGCGCGATGGCGGCACCCATATGGCCGGCTTCCGCGGCGCGCTGACGCGCCAGATCGTGTCCTATGGCGAAACATCGGGCCTGACGAAGAAGGAAAAGGTCTCGCTGACCGGCGACGATTGCCGCGAAGGCCTGACGGCGGTTCTCTCGGTCAAGGTTCCAGATCCCAAATTCTCCTCGCAGACCAAGGACAAGCTCGTTTCGTCCGAAGTGCGGCCCGTGGTCGAAAGCCTCGTCAACGAGGGCTTGAACCAGTGGCTCGAAGAGCACCCGACCGAGGCGAAGATCCTGGTCGGCAAAGTCATCGAAGCGGCTTCGGCGCGTGAAGCGGCGCGCAAGGCGCGCGAGTTGACGCGGCGCAAGGGCGCGCTCGACATCACGTCGCTGCCGGGTAAGCTTGCCGATTGCCAGGAACGCGATCCGGCCAAATCCGAAGTTTTCATCGTCGAGGGCGACTCCGCAGGCGGCTCGGCCAAGAGCGGCCGGTCGCGCCAGAACCAGGCCATCCTGCCCTTGCGCGGCAAGATCCTGAACGTCGAGCGCGCGCGCTTCGACCGCATGATCTCGTCCGACCAAGTCGGCACGTTGATCACGGCGCTCGGTGCCGGTATCGGCAAGGACGAGTTCAACCCGGACAAGCTGCGCTACCACAAGATCATCATCATGACGGACGCCGACGTCGACGGCGCCCACATTCGCACGCTGCTGCTCACCTTCTTCTTCCGCCAGATGCCGGAACTGATCGAGCGCGGTCACATCTATATCGCCCAGCCTCCGCTCTATAAGGTCACGCGCGGCAAGTCCTCGCAGTACCTGAAGGACGAGAAGGCCATGGAGGACTATCTGATCTCCATGGGCCTCGAAGAGGCTTCGCTGGAACTCGGCAATGGTGAAGTGCGGCTCGGCAACGATTTCCGTGCCGTCATCAACGACGCGTTGCGCATCCGCACGCTGATCGACGGCATCCACTCGCGCTATGATCGCTCCGTGATCGAGCAGGCCGCTGTCGCAGGCGCACTCAATCCCGACCTGACTGCCAATCCGCAAAGAGCGCAGGAAACCGCCGACGAGATCGCACGGCGTCTGGATATGATTTCCGAAGACACCGAGCGCGGCTGGCAGGGCACTGTCACCTCCGAAGGCGGGATCCGGCTCGAGCGCACCGTGCGAGGCGTCAAGGAGTCGCACCTGCTCGACAACGCCCTCATCGGTTCGGCTGACGCGCGCCACATCGACCAGATGGCGCCACGCATGCGCGAGGTCTACGGCGAAACGCCATCGCTTCTGCGCAAGGATGATCGCACGCCGATGACGGGTCCGCGCCTGTTGCTGGACACGATCTTCGCCATCGGCCGGAAGGGGCTTTCGATCCAGCGTTACAAGGGTCTTGGCGAAATGAACGCCGAGCAGCTTTGGGAAACGACGCTCGATCCGAATGTCCGTTCACTGTTGCAGGTCAAGATCAGCGACGCGACGGATGCCGACAGCCTTTTCACCCGGCTGATGGGCGACGAGGTTGAGCCGCGCCGCGAATTCATCCAGGACAATGCGCTGACGGTCGCCAATCTCGACATCTGACGTCATCTACCCTGAGCGTGGACGGAACATTCCACGCGGAAGGTCGTTTATCATCTGAAGCTGAAATAGCGCGCCTATGAGGCGCGCGCGAATACCAGTCGGAGAGATGCATGAACGAGAAATTGACGCCACGTGAGGCCCGTCAGGGCGAACGTGGTCTGCCCGTCCTGAAGATCCTGATCGCTGCCCTGGTTCTCGCCTTGTTGGCGTGGGCAGCCGCCGGTCTCTTTGGCGAGACGACGGAGCCGGAAAATCCAGTCGGTGAAAATGTGATCGAGCAGGATGCGACCGACGAGCCCGGCCCAACCCAAGCACCGACAGTGCAGTAAAAACTAAGCGCTGCGGCAGTTGCCGCAAACTGCAATCAGACTGTGCCCCGTGCTCATCGAGTGCGGGGCTTTTTCTTTGAGCAGCGCCAGACGCAAGCGATCGGCTTTTGAGTGGAGCCGCGATCTGGTATGATCCTTCAATGTTCATTGGTTCAGGGGTACGCAGCATGTCCCTTTTTGACGACCGCGAACGGGCTTTCGAACTCAAATACGTCCATGATCTCGAAGCGGCATTCCGCATGCGCGTCATCGCCATGCGGGACATGGCGCGCTGGGCCGCAGACAGGCTCGGCCTGATCGGAGCGGATGCGGACAGCTATGTCTCGACGCATGCGCACGCTGTTCTAACACGCGATGGATCCGGACTTCTTCTCAAGCGGCTTGCGGCCGATCTGAAAGACGGCGGCCTCGGTGTGTCCGAACAGGAACTGACGCGTGTTTACGACGGGTTCTGTGCCTCCGCGCTGATGCGCATGCAGACATTGCCCGATGCAGGCGAAGCGGGCATGGTGGCGCGCAAGCACTGATTGATACTGGAGAATGTGCATGAAGACGCTGTTGGTTCCGGTTCCCGAACAACCAAGCACTGCCGTCTTTGATTGCGCGATCTCCTTCGCTCATGTCTTCGGCAGCCTTATCGAAGGCATGGCGCTCGCACCTGATTTGTCACGTACCATCGCAGCCGAATTTCCGATCGACCCGCACTACATCGACCCGGACAACCGGCGCGACATGGTGACGACGGCGCGACGACATTTCGAGCAGCAGATGCAGCAGGCTCAATTGCCGCGATGTGCGGACAAGGTGGCCGGTCCCTGCTACCGCTGGGCCATCGACGAGCTTGGCGAGGATGGACGCGTGGCGAGCTATGCGCGCCTGTTCGACCTTGTCGTGCTGGCTCGTCCGGAGCAGCGCCGTGACGGCAGTCGGATCGCTACCGTTGAAACCATCCTCTTCGAAAGCGGCCGGCCGGTGTTGCTGGTTCCGCCTGCGATTCCGAAGGCCATAGGTCGCAGAGTGGTGATCGCCTGGAATGGCAGTCTCGAAACGGCCCGCGCCATCGCCTTCGCCATGCCGATCCTGCTGCAGGCGGAACGCGCTATCGTCCTGCACCTGGAAGGCTGGGAAGTCGACGGTCCGCGCGCGTCCGACCAGGTCGAGTTTTTGAAGCGGCACGGTGTGAACGCCGAGCTTGCCTCGCGACCGCTCGTTTCGGGCCCCGGCGAATCGATCATGAAGCAAGGCCACGATCTTGGTGCCGACCTGATCATCAAGGGCGCCTATACACAAAGCCGCTTGCGGCAGATGATTTTCGGCGGCGCGACAAGCCATCTGCTCGCTCACACGGATGTGCCGATGTTCATCGCCCACTGAGCTTAACCTGCTGAAAGGCTTTGATCGCTTTTCGTGACCGCCTGCAATCATAGCGAGATAAACCGCACACCTCGCGGAACTTGCGTGCCCCGTGTCGGTTGTAGCGGGATCACACGCAGGGAGGTTGATCATGCTGGTACGTGTTGGTTTCGAGATCGGAATTTCCTGCAGCCAGCCGACGCCGATGACGATGCATCTCGCGATCCATCCCGAGCGTCGTCGCGATATCGTTGGCGAGACCGGGCTCAGCGCTTCGAAGGATGTGCGCTTTGCGTCTTATCGCGACATCTATGGCAATGACTGCCGCCGCTGCCTCGTTCCCGAGGGCGGCATGGAGATGCGTTACGACGCCGTCGTGGAGGATGATGGCGAGCCGGACGAGTACGACCCGACCGCCGAATTGGTTCCGGTCGACCGTCTGCCCGCAGAGGCTTTGGCCTTCCTGCTCCCGAGCCGTTATTGCGAGACGGAACATCTGTCGGATTTCGCCTGGCGCCGCTTCGGCTCGATCCAGTCGGGCTGGGAGCGCGTGCAGGCGGTGTGCGACTATGTGCACGAGCGCCTGACCTTCTCCTATGGCTATGCCCGCGCGACACGCACTGCCTGCCAGGCCAATGACGAACGCGTTGGCGTGTGCCGTGACTTCGCCCATCTGGCGGTGGCACTTTGCCGCTGCCTCAATATTCCTGCGCGCTACGTCAATGGCTTCATGGGTGACATCGGCGTTCCGGTCGATCCGGCGCCTATGGATTTCAACGCATGGTTCGAAGTCTATCTTGGCGATCGCTGGTACACGTTTGACGCTCGCCACAACCAGCGACGCATCGGTCGCATCGCTGTCGCAAAGGGACGGGATGCCGCCGATATTCCGCTGTTTCATACGTTCGGTCCCCATACGCTGGAGATGTTCAACGTCTGGACCTATGAAGCGAAGACAAGGATTGCTCGCCCTGAAGCAATTCAGCAGAAGCATTCTCTGATAGAGCCATGGCACAGCCCGTTTTGGGCGCGTCATTCCCGTTCTCACGCATCGTTGTCGTCGAGTTTAACAGACCGGTAACCTCTTTGGACCAACGTCAAGTGGTGCAATCTTGCTGCACCAACACGCCTCGTTGCTGCCAGTTACGTGAAATCAGGGCTGCTCGCCTTGCCGATTGCCGCCGCGTTTACGTAAGGTCGCCGCTCCGAAGGCGCAGCAGTGCGTCAAGACGAACGGCTGTCGAGGAAGTGGGTTCGCGTTGCGTCGAAGACTGGGAGAGAGCGCATCAGCCATCGCCTTGGCGGTGCTGATTGCCGGGACGAGTGGGCAGGCGGCTGCCTTCGAGTTGTTCGGCATCCGCATTTTCGGGAGCAGCGAGCCAACTGAAGCCGATGTAATCGGCGATCCGCAATCCTATGAAGTCACGTTCGACGCCGGGCCGGCCGAGGGCGACGTTCTCAATGCCGTGCGCGGCGCATCCCGGCTCTGGGGCGATCGCGACGAACCAGCCTCCGGATCTGCAGGATTGATCGGCCGGGCCAAGTCCGATTACGCCCGCATGGTCGCAGCCCTTTACACCGAAGGACATTATGGCGGTTCCGTCAGCATCCTCGTTGATGGCCGAGAAGCTGCCGATCTGCCGGTCGACACAACCCTGCCTGATCCTGCTGTGGTGACGATCACCGTCGATGTCGGCCCGCAGTTTTCATTTGGCCAGGCAACAATCGGCAATCAGGCACCGCCTGCGACTGAGCGTGGCGACGAAGTCGCGTTGCCATCCGAAGAGGGGCTGGCACCGGGAGAGATCGCTCGCTCTGGCGTGGTCATTCGCGGCGAGCGACTGGCGACCGAAGCCTGGCGGCAGCAGGGCTTTGCCAAGGCGGAGATTGCCGACCGGACGGTGACCGCCAATCATAATTCCCAGACTGTGGATGTCTCGATCATCGTCGATCCTGGCCAGCGCGCCGCCTACGGCCAGACGCGGGTCGAAGGCGCACAGCGCATGGATGCGGGCTATATCCGCTACATGACCGACCTGCCGGAGGGGCAGGAATATGATCCCGACGATATCGAACGGGCCCGCCAGCGCCTCGCGCGCCTCGATGTCTTCCAAGCACTCACCGTGCGCGAGGCCGATGAGATTGCCCGCAACGGCCTTCTGCCGATGACGGTGAATGTCCAGGAACGCCCGCTCCGCCGCCTGGGCGTTGGCGGCACCTATTCGACCGTCGATGGGCTGGGCGTCGAGACATTCTGGTTGCACCGCAACCTGTTCGGCAAGGCTGAGCGGCTCAGGCTCGACGCGCGGGTCGGCGGCATCGGCGACACGCTCGATGTTCAGGAATTCGACTATTCGATCGGCGCCACCTTCACGCGGCCGGGCGTCTTTACGCCGGACACGAACTTCGTCGCGAGCCTGCTCGGCAAGCGTGAGGTGCTCGATGTCTATACCGAGACGTCCGTTGCGGCACGGATGGGCTTCACGCACATCTTCTCCGATTATCTGAGCGGCGAGATTTTCGCCGAGGCGAAATATGCCGACTTCGAAGACGATCTCGGCGAGCGCAGCTTCACCACCTTTGGTTTGCCGGCCAAGCTTACCCACGACACGCGTGACAACGCCGCCGATGCGACGGAGGGCTACTTCCTCGAAGTGACCGCCGAGCCGTTCTACGAGTTTGAGTTCGGCAACATAGCGGGTCGGGCAACAGCCGAGGCGCGGGCCTATTACGGCATCGATGCGGACGATCGTTTCGTGCTGGCCGGCAAGCTCAAGATCGGCTCCATCGTGGGCGCCGATCTTTTCGAGCTCCCGCCGGACAAGCTGTTTCTTTCGGGTGGCGGCGGCTCGACGCGCGGCTATGCCTATCGCGGGATCGGGGTGGTCAACCCGAGCGGCGAAGTCACCGGCGGCCGTTCTCTGATCGAGGCATCCGGCGAAATTCGCACCAAGGTGACGGACTCGATCGGCCTCGTCGGGTTTGCCGACGTTGGCTATGTCGGCGCGGAATCCTTCCCGGACTTTTCCGAAGACCTGAAAGTCGGCGTCGGTATCGGCCTGCGTTACCAGACCGGCCTTGGGCCGATCCGCCTTGATGCCGCCATGCCGCTCGATCCGGGACCGGATGATCCGGACTTTGCCCTCTATGTCGGGATAGGACAGGCGTTTTGACCCGTTTTCTCCTCATCATCCTTGCGATTCTCTTCGCTGGTCCGGCCTTTGCGCAGGGCGAGGAAGCGGAAACCCGTTCGGCCTTCACGCGCTTCGTCGAGAACCAGCTGTCGGCGGAAAACCGGCAGATCCGTCTGCGCGGCATCCAGGGCGCACTGTCGTCCGAGGCGGTGATCGGCGAAATCACCGTCGCCGACCGCGAGGGCGTGTGGCTGCGAATCGTCAATGCGCGCATCGACTGGACGCGTTCGGCCCTGTTGCGCGGCCGGCTTGATATCGAAAGCCTGACGGCCGATCGCATCGAGGTCAGCCGCCAGCCGGTTCCGGCAGAGGGCGCGCCCCCGCCGGAAGCCGGCGGATTTGCGCTTCCCGAACTGCCTGTGGCGATCCGCCTGCAGCAATTGACCGTGCCGGAAGTGTTTTTTGGCCCGACGGTGTTCGGTCTTGAATCGATCCTGTCGATCAATGGCGGCATCAGTCTGACTGATGGTGCGCTGGAAACGAACCTTGCGATCGAGCGGCTCGATGGCCCGGGCGGATCGCTCACGCTGGCGCTCGCCTATTCCAATGCCACCGAGCAGCTCAACCTCGATCTTGCCGTCTCGGAGCCACAAGACGGGATTTTGGCAAACCTGCTTTCGATCGACGGCCGGCCTGCGGTCGATCTCAGCCTCGCCGGCTCCGGACCGCTCGCCGATCTGACGGTTGCGCTGACACTCGATGCCGACGGAACACGGGTCGTGTCTGGCACTTCGCGCCTGGAGCGAACCGCAGCAGGCCTGGCGGTCGATGCCGATGTCGAAGGCGCAATTGCCCGCCTCGTTGCCCCGGCCTTCCGCGATTTCTTTGGCGATAACGCCAGCCTGAGCGTCGACGCTCTGGTGCGAGACGAAGGTGGTCTCGCGGTCGAGGCGCTGACCATCGACACGGCCTCCCTCTCCGTGAATGCGACTGCTGAGACCAGCGCGGACAATTTCCTCAGGCGCCTTCGTCTTGAAGCCACCCTTGCCGATCCGTCCGGCGACGCCGTGATACTCCCGGTTGCCGGCGGCGACACCAGTGTGCGGCAGGCGCGACTGACGGTCGATTATGGCGCCGACGCTTCGGAGAACTGGTCGGGCGCCTTGACTGTCGGCGGGCTGGAAACGGCCACTCTTGCTGCAGACGATCTGGAGCTGACCTTCGGCGGGATCGCCGCTGCTCTGGACGATCCGGCAAACCGGCGCGTGACCTTCACCGTCGAAGGCGCGATGACGGGCATCGCAGCCGAGGACGAGGCTGTGGCGAGTGCGCTCGGGCAGAGGCTCGATCTAGCGATCGATGGCGCATGGTCCTCGGGCAGCGCGGTGGAACTGTCGCGCGCCGAACTTCGCGGCGAGGCGCTGGCGCTTCAGCTTGCAGGCGCAATCGAGGAGTTCGCCTATACCGGCACGATCGGCATCGTCGCCGAAAGCATCGCGCCTTTCGCCGATCTTGCAGGACGCCCGCTCGAAGGCAGCATCGATCTGACGGCCGATGGCACGCTGGCGCCGATCTCGGGCGCATTCGACCTGACGCTGGACGGCAGCGGCACTGGGCTGCAGGTGGGTACACCCGCGCTCGATGCGCTGATCGAGAGCACCGTGCAATTGTCCGGCAGGCTTGCCCGTGGCGAGGCTGGTTTCCAGGCCGGTGATTTCCGCATCGAGAACGAGCAGTTCAGCCTTGTGGCCGACGGCGTTTATTCGACCGAACGCGCCGATATCGCGCTCGACATCATGCTCGCCGATCTCGCGCTGGTCAGTGAGGACGCATCCGGCCGGCTGACCCTGACGGGAACTGCGACCGGAGACGGTGGTCCCGTTGCGCTCGATCTTCAGGGCAGCATCCCGAGCGGCACACTCGTCGACCGTCCGCTGCGCGAGGCAACCTTCGGTTTCCAGGGCAACGTGATCGGCGTCGATGCGACGACGGGCTCGCCCTATGGCAACGGCGTCGAAGGCGAGTTGCTGGTCGATGCCTTCCTCGACGGTCAGCGCATCGGCCTCAGCGCCGATCTGTTCGCCTCGCCGGAACGCCGCGCCCTCGGCAATCTCGATTTCCGGGCAGGCGGCGCGACGATCGCCGGCTCGGTCGAACAGAATGCCGATGGTCTGCTGAGCGGCGCGATCACGCTGGATGCGCCTGAAATCGAGACGCTGGCTGCGCTTGCACTTCAGGATGCCACCGGCGCGGCCAATGCCGACATCGAGTTCATCATCGTCGAAGGGCGTCAAAACGCAGTCGTTTCCGCCAATCTTTCCAACATTGCTGCCGAGGCCGTCACGCTGTCCTCCGCGCAGATCGATGCGACCATCGAAGACCTGTTCGAAGTTCCGAAGATCGACGGCACGGTAGAAGCAGCCGGGCTGGAAGCGGGCGGCACGGTCGTCGAGCGGCTCAACGCGACGGCCAACCGGCAGGGCGCCCTGACGGACTTCACGGCCAATGCCAACCTGGCAGGCGGCACGACGATCGCGCTATCCGGTGCGCTTGAAGACATCGAAACGGGTTTCCGCGTGGCCTTGGCCGAACTCGCTCTGAGGCAAGGCCAGACGGCGGCACGGCTTCTGCAACCGGCGCAAATTCTGGTCGAAGGCGAGCGCTACACGCTGAGCGACATCGTGCTCGACGTCGCCGGAGGCGAGATCCGGGCGAGCGGCACGGTCGCAGAAGAGATCAACCTCGATGTCGCAATCCGGGCCCTTCCGCTCGCGATCGCCAACACCGTTATGCCCGATCTCCAGGCGGCCGGCATGGTGAACGGCACGGCGCAGATCCGCGGCGCGCGGGATGCGCCGGACATTACCTTCGACGTCCAAGGCCGCGGCATCACGGCCGCACCGGTGCGCGAACTCGGTCTCGGCGCGATTTCGGTCGATGCCTCGGGTCGCTCGTCGGGCAATCGGGTCAACCTCAATGCGCAGCTTGCGGCGGCTGGTGGCATCAACGTCAACATATCCGGCTCCGCGCCCATCGGCGACGGTCAGCTCGCGCTTGATGTCACGGTCAACGAATTGCCGCTGGCGACGATCGACGCACTGGCCGGCAATCAGGGGCTTCAGGGCCGCGTTTCCGCCGATGCGCGGGTGACGGGAACGATCGCGGCCCCGGTGGTTGCTTTCGATGTCACCGGCTCGGGCGTCTCGGCAAGCGTGCTGGCCAGCAACGGGATCACGCCGCTCGGCGTCGCTGCCAGCGGCCGCTTCGCCGACCAGTCCGTTGCACTCTCGTCGGCCACGGTCACCAACGGACAGGGCATCGACATCTCCGCGTCGGGCACGGTTCCGCTCACCGGCAGCGGGCTCAATATCAACGTGCAGGGCAGCGCTCCGCTCTCCATCGCCAATGTGGCGCTGGCCGAGCGCGGCACGCGTGTCGATGGCACTGTGGAATTGTCCGTGCGGGCATCGGGCTCCATTGCCGATCCCCGCTTCGACGGCATGGTGTCCACCTCCAACGCCGCTGTGCTCGATCCCGATACGAATGTGCAGTTGCGCGGCATCAACGTTATGGCGTCGATCCAGGGCCAGCAGGTCACGATCAACACCTTCCAAGCGAGCCTCTCGACCGGCGGCACCATCACTGTCGGCGGGACCATCTCGCTCGATGCCGCCGCTGGCTTTCCGGCCAATATCAACATCGCACTCAACCAGACGCGCTATGCCGACGGCGATTTCCTGATCGTGACGGCCTCGGGCAATCTCGCTGTCACCGGCGGTCTCACCCGCGATCCGTTGGTGTCCGGCACCGTCAACATCGACAATGCCGAGATCGGCATCCCGGAAGGTGGCGGCGGTGCCAATGGCTTGACGGATGTTCGGCACATCGACCCGCCGCCGGCCGTTGCCGCAACGCTCAACCGCGCCCGTCTGCGCCAGGACGGCGAAATGCCCGTGCCGACGGCGCGGCCGAGCGTGGTTCAGTTCGACATCCAGGTGAACGCCAACAACCAGATATTCGTACGCGGCCGTGGCCTCGATGCGGAACTCGGCGGCAGCCTTCGCATCACCGGCCCGGCCACCAACGTCCAGCCCGTTGGCGCGTTCGACCTGATCCGCGGTCGCCTCGCCATCCTCGGACGGCGCATCGTGTTCGATGAGGGCAACGTCACGCTCATCGGCGATCTCGACCCGTTCGTGAACCTGACCGCCTCGTCCCAATCCGGCGATACGACGGTCATCATCACCGTGTCGGGAAGGGCGTCCGACATCCAGATCGACTTCTCCTCGCAGCCGGAGCTGCCGGAAGATGAGGTGATCTCCCGCCTGATCTTCGATCGTGGCATCGCCGACCTGTCGGCATTTCAGATCGCACAGCTTGCCGCTGCGGTCGCCGAGCTCTCGGGCGGGCAGAACACGTCGCTCTTGGGTCAATTGCGCCAGTCGACCGGGCTGGATGATCTCGATGTCGTCACCGACGACCAAGGCAACGCCGCGCTCAGGGCCGGCCGGTATCTGCGCGAGAACGTCTATCTCGGCATCCAGGCCGGTTCGGGAGATTCCAGCGAGGTCACGATCGATCTCGACATCACCGACAGCCTGAAAGCACGCGGTGCCGCAGGTGCCGACGGCGACACGAGCCTCGGCATCTTCTTCGAGCGCGATTATTGACGGGAAACTCGGATTTGCCGCCCCGTCGGGCGGCGATCGTTCGGGATTGGATCAGGCAGCCGTTGCGTCGGCGGTCTCCATCTGAGGGCGATGCAATTCCTGGAGGTCCTCCGCGGCTGCACCACCGATGCGCTTCAAAAGCAGCCGCCCCATGGCCTCGCCGGCAGCGGCCAAATCCTCTTCGATCGTATCGATCCGCGGCCTGACAGGTGTGAAGAGCGTCGAGGTCTTCTTCGCCACGATGCCCACGTCCCGGCCAGGCACCATCGCGCGATCCGTGTAAGCGGCCATCACGGCCAGCGCCGAGACTTCCCCGCCGCAGACATAGCCGTCGGGCGGCGACGCTTCGTCGAGCCGGGCCAGAATGCGCGCATGGATCGTCTCCGCCGAGCTGTCGAGGCTGACGCCGGACAGGACTTCGTAGTCGACGCCCTGCATGCGCACCGCCTTCATGAAGCCGTAGCGCAGATGATGATGAAAGGTGAAGCGCTCCGGTGGCAGGATGATCGCCGGCTTAGTTCGCCCGGCCGCGATCAGCTTCATCGTTGCCTGGAAGGCGAACTCCTCATTGTCGTAATCGACGTAGGGGTGCGGCACGGACAGTTCCGTGCGCCCGTGCGAGACGAAGGGGAAGTCGTTCTCGAGCAGCAGCCGCACCCGTTCGTCGAAAGGCTGCGTGCGCGAAAAGATGATGCCGTCCGCCATCCGGTTACGCATGATGTAGCGCACGGGATCGAGGTTCGGCGCATCTTCGAAAGAGGGGGTGATGACCAGATGGTAAGGCGTTTGCCTAAGCGCCGTGCTGATGCCGCGGATCAGCGACGTGCCGAAATTGATGATTTCCTCGTGGGGATCGAGAATGAGGCTGATGACATTGGTGCGCCCTGTGCGCAGCCGCTGCGCAGCCCGATCGGGCATGTAGCCAATATGATCGGCCACCTGGCGCACGCGCTGGCGCGTCTCGAGCGCGATCTGCGGTGCGCCGCTCAGCGCTCGGGACACGGTCGTGACCGCAAGACCGGTGATCTCGGCGATCGTCCGCAATGTCGGCTTGCCGCCGGCATCGTCCACGTCCCGGCGCGGGAGGTCATCCCGTCCACTCATGCTGCAGCCTCCCGATTTTTGCGTCTCCCCACGCATTTGCAACGTTATAAACATGAATGAGGGGCGATCGGAAGCACAATTCGCATAGGTGAAACGGCGAGAAAACGATCATATCGCGCCTGTTGCACAATTTTAAATCGGTTTGATCTTCCCGGCTTGACAATCTCCAAGCTTGTATCGTTATAAATCCTCACGTCCGGAAGGAACCGGACACGATGGGAGGTTTCCATGACTATTCGCACGATTGCAAAACTGGCCGCTGGTACCGCACTTCTGGCGCTTTCCGCCGGCAGTGCCAGCGCCCAGGACAAGAGCGTTGAAGTTCTGCACTGGTGGACTGCCGGTGGCGAGGCTGCAGCTGTCAACGTTCTGAAAGAAAACCTGGAAGGTGAAGGCGTCAGCTGGACCGACATGCCGGTCGCCGGCGGTGGCGGTACCCAGGCCATGACCGCTCTGCGCGCCCGCGTCACGTCCGGCGATGCGCCGACGGCCGTTCAGATGCTCGGTTTCGACATCAAGGACTGGGCTGAACTCGGCGTCGTCGCCAACCTGAACGATCTCGCGGCCGAAGAAGGCTGGGACGATGTCGTGCCGGCTGCTCTTCAGGAGTTCTCCAAGTACGACGGCAACTGGATCGCTGCTCCCGTCAACGTGCACTCGACCAACTGGCTCTGGGTGAACAAGGAAGCCTTCGATGCGGCAGGCGGCGAAGAGCCGACCGATTTCGCTGGCCTGATTGCCATGCTCGACTCCTTCAAGGAGCAGGGCATCACCCCGCTCGCCCATGGTGGCCAGCCCTGGCAGGATGCGACGCTTTGGGAAAACGTCGTTCTTTCCGTCGGTGGCATGGACTTCTACCGTGACGCCGTCATCGAACTGAACGAAGAAGCGCTGACCGGCGACACGATGCGCGAAGTCTTCGATAACATGACCCAGCTCGCAACCTATTTCGACGAGAACTTCTCGGGCCGCGACTGGAACCTGGCATCGGCCATGGTCATCGAAGGCGAAGCTGGCGCTCAGCAGATGGGCGACTGGGCAAAGGGCGAGTTCCTGCGCGCAGACCTGACGCCGGGCGAAGACTTCGTCTGCATGCGCTTCCCGGGCACCCAGGGCAGCGTTCTGTTCAACTCCGACCAGTTCGTCATGTTCGAAGTCGGTGACGACCAGCGCGAAGCCCAGAACCTGATGGCGTCGGCCGTCATGGATCCGGCTTTCCAGGTTGCCTTCAACACCGTCAAGGGCTCCGTTCCTGCCCGTACCGACGTTGAAGACACCGAGTTCGACGACTGCGGCAAGAAGGGCATGGCCGATCTCGCCGAAGCTGCCGAAAGCGGCAATCTTGCAGGTTCGATGGCCCATGGCCATGCTCAGCCGGCTGCCGTCAAGGAAGCCATGTACGACGTGATCACCCAGCACCTCAACGGTCAGATCACCACCGACGAAGCGCTCGAGCGCCTGCCGCAGGCCGTCGCTTCGGCTCAGTAAGCCCTAAGGCTTGAACATCGGCGCTTCGGCGCCGACGACCCAAGGCGCGCATGGCCGGCAGATGCTGCCGGCCATGCGTCCGAACAATCCGACACACATGGGGAGAGGGCGGACATGACCGTCACAGTGGACGCGGTCGAGCCGGTGCGCCACAGGGCCGGGGTCCTCGACAAGGCCCGCGACATCCTGCCGAAAGTGGTGCTCGCACCCTCCTTCGCGCTGATCCTGTTCTTCGTCTACGGGTTCATCCTGTGGACGCTCTATCTCTCCTTCACCAATTCGCGCATCCTGCCGGTCTATGAACTGGTCGGCTTCGGCGCCTATGTGAATTTGTGGTCGCAGCCCAATTGGTATGTGGCGCTGCAGAATCTCGCGATCTTCGGCTCGCTCTACATCTTCTTCTGCATCGCCATCGGTTTGACGCTCGCGATCCTTCTCGATCAGCGCATTCGCGGAGAAGGCGTGCTGAGGCCGATCTTCCTTTATCCCATGGCGCTTTCGTTCGTCGTCACGGGCACGGCATGGAAGTGGTTCCTGAACCCCGGGCTTGGCCTGCAGCGCACCATGCAGCAATGGGGCTGGGAAAGTTTCCGCTTCGACTGGCTGACGAGCACCGACATGGCGATCTATACGGTCGTGATCGCCGGCGTCTGGCAGGCCTCCGGCTTCGTCATGGCCATGTTCCTCGCCGGCCTGCGCGGCATCGACAGCGAGATCATCAAGGCTGCCGAGATCGACGGCGCATCGACCTTCTCGATCTATCGCCGGATCATCATTCCGCTGCTTCGGCCCGCCTTCCTTTCGGCCGTCATCGTGCTCGCCCACATGGCGATTAAGTCCTACGACCTCGTCATCGCACTGACGGGTGGCGGACCGGGCAACGCGACGGAATTGCCGTCGACCTTCATGTATTCCTATACCTTCACGCGCAGCCAGATGGCCGTGGGTTCGGCGAGCGCGGTCATGATGCTGATGGGCATCTCCGCCATCATCATCCCCTATCTCTATTCGGAACTGAGGGAGCGTGAGCGATGAGCGCGGCTGCCACATCCGTCTCGCCGGGTTCGGCGCGCTTTGCCCGGTATTTTATCTACGCAACGCTGGTTATCTTTGCGCTGATCTACCTCTTGCCGCTCTTCGTGATGATCATCACGTCGCTGAAGCCGCTGGACGAAATCCGCTCGGGCAACATGCTGGCATTGCCCCAGGCGCCATCGCTCGACGCCTGGTTCAAGGCCTGGGGCACGGCCTGCGTCGGTGTGAACTGTACCGGCATCAGCGGCTATTTCTGGAATTCCATCAAGATGGTCATTCCGGCCGTGGCCATCTCGACGATCCTCGGCGCGCTCAATGGCTATGTGCTGACCAAGTGGCGCTTTCCCGGCCACAAGCTCGTCTTCGGCATGATGCTTTTTGCATGCTTCATCCCGTTCCAGGCGGTTCTCATTCCGATGGCGCGCGTGCTTGGGGAAATCGGTCTGTCGAACACGACGGCCGGGCTCGTGCTGGTCCACGTCGTCTACGGTCTCGGCTTCACGACGCTGTTCTTCCGCAACTATTACGAAGCGTTCCCGGATGAACTGATCAAGGCCGCCCAGATGGACGGTGCCGGCTTCTTCAAGATCTTCTGGCGCATCCTGCTGCCAAGCTCGGGGCCGATCATCGTCGTCACGGTCATCTACCAGTTCACCAATATCTGGAACGACTTCCTGTTCGGGGTCTCTTTCGCCTCGGGCGGTGGAGCGCCGATGACGGTCGCCTTGAACAACCTCGTCTCGTCGTCGACGGGCGTGAAGGAATACAATGTGGACATGGCAGCCGCCATGTTCGCCGCTCTGCCGACGCTGATCGTCTATGTCGTCGCGGGGCGCTATTTCGTGCGCGGTCTGATGGCCGGCGCGGTGAAGGGATAAGCCCATGGCGTTTCTTGAAATTCGCGATCTCTACAAGACGATCGCCGGTGCCGACATCCTCAAGGGCATCGACATCACGCTCGACAAGGGCGGGTTCCTCGTCCTCGTCGGCCCATCTGGCTGTGGCAAGTCCACGCTGCTGAACACGGTGGCCGGCCTGACGGACGTGACCAAGGGCGACATCGTCATCGATGGCGAGATCGTCAACGACCTGCATCCGTCCAAGCGCGATATCGCGATGGTGTTCCAGTCCTACGCGCTCTACCCGAACATGACGGTGGAGGGGAACATCGCCTTCGCGCTCGAGATGCGCGGCGTGCCAAAGTCCGAACGCGACGAAGCGGTGCGGGCGGCGGCAAAGACGCTGCAGATCGAGCATCTTTTGAAGCGGCGTCCGAGCCAGCTGTCCGGTGGCCAGCGCCAGCGTGTCGCCATGGGCCGCGCGCTGGTGCGCAAGCCGCGCGTCTTCCTCTTCGACGAGCCACTGTCGAACCTCGACGCTAAGCTGCGCGTCGAGATGCGGGCCGAGATCAAGCGCCTTCACCGCGATACCGGCGCAACGATCGTCTACGTCACGCACGACCAGATCGAGGCGATGACCATGGCGACCAAGATCGCCGTGCTCAAGGAAGGCATCGTCCAGCAGGTGGGCTCGCCGGAGGAAATCTACCGTCGCCCCGCCAATCTGTTCGTCGCCGATTTCATGGGCTCTCCCGCGATGAACCTGCTGGAAGGCAAGGTGGTCACCAACGGTGCGGAACGTGCGATCGAATTTGCTGGAAGCGGCAGCGATGGGCCGATCCGTCTCGCTATGCCGAGTTCCGTTCGTGAAACCACGTTCGTCGATGGGCAGAGCGTCATCCTGGGAATCCGACCCGAAGCGATCACCGATCGCGGCCTGACCGACCCTGAGGCGACCACCGTCAGCATCGTCGATGCGCTGGTCGATCTGGTCGAGCCGACGGGTTCCGACACATTCGTCGTGACCAAGATCGCCGGCAAGGAGATCACCGCCCGTGTGCGCTCGGACGTCGATGCGCGCGCCGGCGAGACCTTCCAGTTCGCCTTCAATCTCGACAAGGCCGTCGTTTTCGATCCCAAGACGACGAAGCGCCTCGCCTGATCGCTGAAGCAATGCTGATCGGTATCGATTGGGGCGGCACCAAGATGGAAGTGATCGCGCTCTCGCCCCATGGCGAGACGCGCGCACGCCATCGCATCGACACGCCACGGACCGGCTATGACGCTTGCGTGACGGCGGTGCGCGATCTCGTCGCGCGCGTGGAAGGTGAAACGGGCGACCGTGGCACGGTGGGCCTCGGCATTCCGGGTAGCCCGTCGCCGCGCACCGGCCTCATTCGCAACGCCAATACGACCTTTCTCAACGGCAAGCCGCTCGGCGCCGATCTTCAGGATGCGCTGGGTCGCCCGGTGCGCATCACCAATGACGGCAACTGCTTTGCCGTTTCGGAAGCGGTGGATGGGGCGGGACAGGGCGCCCATGTGGTCTTCGGCATCATCATCGGCACCGGCCATGGCGGAGGGCTGGTGATCGACGGCCGCGTGCATGCCGGATTTCAGGGCTTTGCCGGCGAGATCGGCCACTACCCGCTGCCCTGGATGCGGGCGGACGAATATCCCGGCCATGCCTGCTGGTGCGGCAAGACCGGCTGCCAGGAAATGTATGCGTCGGGCACGGGGCTCGAGCTCGATTACCGCCTGACGACCGGCCGGGAACGGCGTGGCCGCGATATTCTGACGGACAAGCGCGACGGCGATGCTGTGGCCGATGGTGTCTACCGACGCTTCGCCGATCGCCTCGCCCGCAGTCTCGCGCTTCTGGTCAACGTCGTCGATCCCGATGTCTTCGTGCTGGGCGGCGGCATGTCCAATGTCGACGAGCTCTACAGCGACCTCCCGCCGCTGATCGAGACCTACATTTTCGGCGATGGTTTCGAAACGCCGATCCGCAAGGCGGTGCATGGCGACAGTTCGGGGGTTCGCGGCGCTGCCTGGCTGTGGAAGGATAGCGCGACAAGCGCCTGAACCGCGAAGGACCGACACATGCAGGATATCGAAGCCGATCTGAGACGGATCGCCGAGCAGGAAGACGCGCTCGTATTTCCGACTTTCGATGCGGATCAGGCCTGGCAACTGGGCACGCTTCTGCGCGATGCCGCAAAAGCGGCGCAGGTATCGGTTGCGATCGATATCACCATCGCCGGGCAATGCCTGTTTCATACCGTCGTTGGCGGCGCGACGCTCGACAACAGCAACTGGATCCGGCGCAAGCGCAACGTCGCTCTTCATTTCCAGCGGGCGAGCTATGCCGTCGGTCTCGGGCTGAAGCGGGCGGAGGCGACGCTCGACGGAAAATACGCATTAGCCGATGCCGATTACGCGGCCCATGGCGGCAGCTTCCCGATCCGCGTTCAAGGTGCTGGCATGATCGGGACAGTCACCGTTTCGGGCCTGCCGCAGCGTGACGACCACGCCATGGTGGTGGCCGCGCTCGCGGCTCTTCTCGGCCGAAGCGCCGAGGAGCTTGCCTTCGCATGAGTGGCGCATTGGACCGTGTTCGAGCACACGCGCAGGAATTGCGGCGCTGGCTGGACGAAGACGCTTTGCCGCTTTGGACGGATCGCGGCGTAGATCCCGATTGGGGTTTCGTCGAGCGGATCGACCATTCTGGTGAGGCGGTGAAGGAACCGGTGCGCGCACGCGTGGTGCCGCGTCAGATCTATGTCTATGCCGAAGCGGGGCTGCATCACTGGGGCGGCGATTGGCAGCGACCGGTAGAACAGGCGCTCGAGCGGCTGACGACGATTTACCGCCGCAGCGACGGTCTTTACGGAAATGTCGCCGGACCCGACGGTCTGATCGACGATCGGTTCGATCTCTACAACCACGCCTTCGTTCTTCTGGCGCTCGCTTCGGCAGCGAAGGTTTACCCGGACAAGCGTGACGCGCTGCATGAAGAGGCCACGGCCCTCCTGTCGCTCTTGAAGGCGCGGTTTGCCCATCCGGTCGCCGGTTTCGAGGAAAGCGAGCCGCCGACGGCACCGCTGAAATCCAATCCGCACATGCATCTCTTCGAAGCCGCACAGGCCTGGACGGCGGTGCCGGATGTGGACACGGGTGCATTTGCCGCGCTCGCAGACGAGATCGCAGCGCTCGCCACGCGCAGCTTCATTGATGCCGAGACAGGTGCGCTTCGAGAATACTTCGGCCGCGACTGGTTGCCGATGCCGGACGAGACGGGCTGCATCGTAGAACCGGGCCATCAGTTCGAGTGGGCCTGGCTCCTCGCCCGGCACGCCCGCGGCAGCCTCGACGAGGACCGTCACGTTACCCATGCCGCCCGGCTCTTCGATATCGGAGAGACGCATGGCGTGGACAAGCGCGGCGTCGCTTTCATGGCGCTCGACGCTGCGTTTGGTGTCTTGGACCCGATCGCACGGCTCTGGGCGCAGACGGAGTGGTTGAAGGCTGCAAGCCTGCTGGCCGCGATGTCAACCGGTGCTCAGCGTGACCGCTATCTCACTTCGGCAGAGCGGGCAGCATCGGCGCTCCGGCGTTTCCTGGAAACGCCGGTCAATGGCTTGTGGTTCGACAAGATGCGCCCCGATGGCACATTTGTCGACGAGCCTGCACCGGCGAGCAGCTTCTATCACATCGCCTGCGCGATCTATGAGTTCGAAGACAGGCTCGGCGAGATCGCCGGTACGAGGTCGATGTGACCGGGGATGGGCGAAAGCCAATGGTCTCCATCCGCTATTGCACCCAGTGCAACTGGCTTCTGCGCTCGGCCTGGCTGGCACAGGAACTCCTGCAGACATTCGGCCAGGAGTTGGGATCAGTTTCGCTCGAGCCGGGGACCGGTGGCATCTTCGAGATCAGCGTCGATGGCGTGCTTGTCTGGGAGCGAAAGCGTGACGGCGGTTTCCCCGAAGCCAAGGTGCTGAAGCAGCGCGTGCGGGATGCGGCGTTTCCGGACCGCGATCTTGGCCACTCAGACCGGACGCCGGGATAGTACTCAGAACGTGTCCATGACGCCGATGATGGCGGGTCCAAGGATGACCCCGAAGAGGACCGGCAGGAAAAACAGGATCATCGGCACGGTAAGCTTCGGCGGCAGTGCGGCCGCCTTCTTTTCCGCTTCCGTCATGCGTTGATCGCGGCTTTCCTGGGCAAGCACGCGCAGGGCCTGGGCGATCGGTGTGCCGTACCGCTCCGCCTGGATCAAAGCCTGGCAAACGGATTTGACGCTTTCGAGCCCCGTGCGGATGCCGAGATTTTCATAAGCTTGCCGGCGCTCCTGCAGGTAGGAGAGTTCAGCTGTCGTGAGGACGAGCTCCTCGGCCAATGCCGTCGACTGCGCAGCGATTTCGTCCGCCACGCGGCGCAGCGCCGCCTCGATCGAGACGCCCGACTCGACGCAGATCAGCGTCAGGTCCAGCGCGTCTGGCCAAGCCTGCCGGATGGATTTCTGCCGCTTGCTGGCATTGTTGGAGACGTAGAGGTTCGGCGCGTAGAACCCGGCATAGGCGACGACCATGCAGAACAGGAGCTTGATGGTGAAGGGCTGCTCGGCGAGCCCGCCCATGAACATGACGTAGAAGACCGCACCGGCCAGAAAGAAGAACGGCAAGGCAAAGCGCGCCAGAAGGAACCGGTTAAGGGCATTCGGGCTGCGATAGCCGGCCGAGCGGAGTTTCGCGACCGTGTTGTCGTCCACGAGGGCCTTGCGCAGGTTCAGCTTCTCGACGATCTGGCGCAGCGAGGAGTTGTTTTCCTGGCGCAGCGAACCGCGGCGGTTCTGTTCCGCGTTGAGACGCGCGCGTTCCCGGGCACGGATCTCATCACGCTCGACGGCGACCGCCTTCATGCGCTGGTTGAGATCGCCGCGCTCGAAATAGGGCATCACGAAGGTGATGAGCGTCGCGAAGACCGAAATCGAGACGAGCACAGCCAGAACGAAGCTCGGTTGGGTCGCGGTGTTGATGATGGTCGTGAACATCGCCGTGCTCGCCCCGTCTCAGACTTCGAAATTGATCATGTTGCGCATGACGAGAACCCCGATCGTCATCCAGACGGCCGACACGCCGATGATGAACTGGCCGCGCGGATCGGTGAAAAGCACGATCATGTAGTCGGGCGACGTCAGGTAGACGAGAATAGCGACGATGAAGGGCAGGGCGCCGATGATGGCAGCCGATGCCTTTGCTTCCATCGACAGGGCCTGAACTTTGGCCTTCATCTTCCGGCGGTCGCGCAGGACCTTGGAAAGGTTGCCAAGGGCTTCGGACAAGTTGCCGCCGGCTTGCGCCTGGATCGCGATGACGATGGCAAAGAAGCTCGCCTCGGGCAGCGGCACGCTGTTGTAAAGCCGGGCGACCGCATCCGGTACGGAGAGGCCGAGTTGCTGGGCTTCCACGATGCGGCGGAACTCGCTCTTCACCGGCTCCTGGCCTTCGGCTGCGATCAGGCGGATCGCGTCATTCAGGGGCAGACCGGACTTGATCGAGCGCACCATGACGTCGAGCGCATTTGGAAATTCGTTGAGGAACGCCTTCATGCGCTTGGAGCGGATGTAGCCGACGATCCAGCGCGGCACACCGAAACCGGCGGCAAACGTAACGCCCGCCACGACGAGAAGCGGCATTCCCGCTGCAAAGGTGACGAAGCCGAGCAGCAAGCCGAGCGCGGCACTCATCAGGTAAAATTGGCGCGGGGTAATTGAGAGACCCGCCTGAACCAGAAGCACCTTGAGTGGCGGCGATTTGGACGTCTTCTGGTTCTCTTTCTGCTTGTCTTCGAGATCCTTGAGCGAGTTCTCGATCGTCTTGCGGCGGCGCGATGCTTCGTTGACACGGTCGCGCGCAACACGCACGGCGTTCTGGTCTGTTTCAGCCGCGCGCACGCGTTTCAGGCGGACTTCCGCCTTCTTTTCATTCTCGAACCGTGAGTAGAGGGCGCCATAGGACAGCCCCGCAGCGGCCACCGCGACAAGCAGAACGATGAGCAGAACTTGCGGGTCCAAACCGAACACGAGCGTCGCCTTCCCTATTCCCGTTCCATCGCATCCAGAGCGGCAGCGAGGCGCTTTTCCTCGTTGTAGTAGCGCGCACGATCCCAGAAATAGGGGCGGCCGATACCGGTCGATTTATGCGCGCCGATGATGCGGCCATTGGCGTCTTCGCCGTCCATGGTGAACTTCACCAGGTCCTGGGTGATGATGACGTCACCCTCCATGCCGATCACTTCGGTGATGTGCGTGATGCGGCGCGAACCGTCGCGCAGGCGCGATGCCTGGATGATGACGTCGACGGAGCCGACGATCATCTCGCGCACCGTGCGTGCGGGAAGCGTGTAGCCTCCCATGGCGATCATCGATTCCATACGTGCCAGGCATTCGCGCGGCGTGTTGGCGTGGATGGTGCCCATGGAACCGTCGTGACCGGTGTTCATTGCCTGCAGAAGGTCGAACACCTCCGGTCCACGGACTTCGCCGACGATGATCCGCTCGGGGCGCATACGCAGGCAGTTCTTGACGAGGTCGCGCATCGTCACCTCGCCTTCGCCTTCGATGTTCGGCGGGCGGGTTTCGAGACGAACCACATGGGGCTGCTGCAGCTGAAGTTCGGCGGAGTCTTCGCAGGTGATGATCCGCTCGGTGCGGTCGATATAGCGCGTCAGGCAGTTGAGCAGCGTCGTCTTGCCCGAGCCGGTACCGCCGGAGATGACGATGTTGCAACGAACGCGACCGATGATCTGCAGGATCGTCGCGCCTTCCGGCGTGATCGTGCCGTATTTGACCAGCTGATCGAGCGTCAGCTTGTCCTTCTTGAATTTTCGGATGGTAAGCGCGGTGCCGTCGATGGCGAGCGGCGGCGCGATGACGTTCACGCGGCTGCCGTCGGGAAGGCGCGCATCGCAGATCGGCGAGCTTTCATCGACGCGTCGGCCGACCTGGCTGACGATGCGCTGGCAGATCGACAGAAGCTGCGAGTTGTCGCGGAAGCGGATCTCGGATTCTTCCACCTTGCCGGCGACTTCGATGAAGGTCTGCCCGGCGCCATTGACCATGATGTCGGCGATGTCGTCGCGGGCCAGAAGCGGCTCCAGCGGGCCGTAGCCGAGCACGTCGTTGCAGATATCCTCGAGCAGTTCTTCCTGCTCGGAGATCGACATCGCGAAATTTTTGATCGTGATGATGTCGTTGACGATGTCGCGGATTTCTTCCCGCGCGCTTTCGGCATCAAGCTTGGCAAGCTGGGACAAATCGATCGTATCGATCAGCGCGGCAAAAACCTGGCTCTTGGTGTCGTAATAATTTTCCGTCTTGCGGGGGCGCTTGCGCTCCGGTGCCGGCGGGGGTGGCGCCACCTTGGTGCGCGTTTCGAGCACCGGCGGGGGCGTCGGCGCTCTGGCCTGCATCGCATCGGCAGCCTGGCCGGTAGGCTCGGCGCCTGCCAGCTCAAGCTCGTCGGCAACCGGCCGCAGGCTTTCCGGAGCCAATGGCGGCATCTGCTCTACCGGCACCTGGGGGCGCTGAAATCCGTCCTTGCCTCTTTTGCCGAACATCGATCTTTCCGTTCTTCAATTCGCTTGCCGCACGTGTGGGGCGGTCTGGGGACCGACTAGCGTGCTGCTTTTTTCCTGCCGAGCAGCGACATCAGGTCCGGCAAGCCAGACTTCTTGCGCTTCTTCGCCTCTGCGCGTCCCGTGACGACATGCGCGATCTGCGAAATCGTCTCGGCCGTGGCAGACTTGGCGTCGATCTCGCTGATCATGCGGCCGCTGTTTGCCGCCGATCCGAAGAGCGCCGCTTCGAATGGAAGGATCGCGATCGGCTCGATACCGAGTGGATCGCAGAAATCGGCCGGCGTGATTTCGGGGCGCTTGGGCAAGCCCACCTGGTTCAGCACGAGATGCGGCAGCTGATCGTTCGGCCGCATCTTCTTCAGCACATCCAGCATGTTCTTGGTGTTGCGCAGATTAGCGAGATCCGGCACCGCCGTGATGACCACCTGATCGACCGATGAGAGCAGATTGCGCGCCCAGTCGGTCCAGATGTGCGGGACATCCAGAACGGCCACCGGCGCACTGCGCTGCACCACTTCCACCATGGGCATGAAGGCCGAGGGGTCGAAATCATAGGTGCGGTCGAGCATCGACGGTGCGGCAAGCATCGAAAGACGCTCGGAGCACTTGGCCAGGAGGCGGTCGAGGAACACGTCGTCGAGCCGCTCTGGCGAATACACCGCCTCGGACATGCCCTGGGGCGGGTCCTGGTCGAAATTGATGTTGGCCGTCCCGAAGGGCATGTCGAGATCGGCGAGGATGACTTCCTCGGAAAAGAGGTTCGATATCGCAAAGGCGCAGTTGTGCGCCATGGTGGACGATCCGACGCCACCCTTCGCGCCCACAAAGGCGATGGTGCGGCCGAGCGGCTCCGCTTCGGGGTCGACGAAGATCGCGGTAATGACGCCGATCAGGTCGGCAAGTGATACCGGAGCGACGATGTATTCGGAAATGCCGTTGCGGATAAGCTCGCGGTAAAGGCCGACATCGTTCTGGTGTCCGACGATGACCACTTTGGTGGAGGCATCGCAAACCTCTGCGAGTTGCTCGAGTTCGCCAAGCAGCGTTGCCCGGTCGCCATCCGATTCCAGGATGATCAGATTGGGCGTCGGATGCGACGCGAACATGTTGATCGCAGCCGGCAGTCCGCCCTTGTTCACCCGAAGATTGACCTTGGCCATGCGGCGATCTTCGCCACAGCGCTCGATCGTCCGCAGCAGGCCTTCGGTTTCGAAGAAAGCCTGGATGGAGATCCGCGGAAGCGGCCTCAGCTTGTCGATCTGTCCGCGTGCGACGTCGCTCTCGCTCATCTCGCCCCGTCCTTCAATGCCGCTGTCGTTCATCGTCGTTTTGCCCCCAAGGCTCAAATCACTGGCCGGCGTCGCTGCTCAAAGGCCGGCGCCGTCTGCCTGGTAGTCGCGGATCGCATTGCCGCGGCGCTCTGCGTCGATCGGCGACGAGCCGCGCGGTGCGATCAGATCCATCGGATCAGCGATCTGGGCAGCGAGGTTGTTTTGCGTCGCGCAGCCGAAATTGGCGTAGTGCTTGTTCTCGTTGCCATTGGCGAGAATGTCTTCCGGCCAGCGTCCGCACTCGCCGGTCGAGGCGGCCGTCGCATAATAGGAAAGGCGGATCGGCGCCGCATCGCCCGTGGTGTTGGCCTGGTAGCCCGTCACGATGATGTTGCCACCCGGAACGCCTTGCGCCACCAGCTCGGAACGGATGTCGTTGGCGATGATCGACGCGGCGTTCGAATTGATGGAGCCGTGCGGTGTCAGGATCGTGATCGCGCCAGACGCCGTGTCGCGATAACGATTGGCATAGCCGCGGACTGCGCTGCGTGCACCGAGCGTCATGCGCCGATCGCCCGAGGCGACCGGAATGTCGATCGTGCGCTCCTGCTCGCTGACGATAATCGGGTGGTTGGTGCGATAATCGTCAGGTACGGCACCGACTTCGATGTGGTGCACGTTGGCGCAGGCGCCAAGCGTCGTGGCAAGGCCAACCAGAAGGGCGCTGCGCACGGTGCGGAGGCTGATGTGAGGTGATCGTGCCTTCAAGGTCATGGTGGAAGCCCCCGCCCTTACTTGTAGATGAAGCCGACGACGCCGTGATAACGGCCATCGGGCAGATTGGTGTCGGCGCGGCCATAGACGCGGTTCACGCGACCGAGGAAGAAGCCGGCGCCGTCGCTTGCTGCGTTGAAATTGTCATCGGGACGGGCAAGCTCGTTGCGGGCCACCGGACGCACGAGATAGGGCGTTGCGATGATCACCAGCTCGGTTTCGTTGCGCTGGAAATCGCGGCTGCGGAAGAGCGTGCCGAGGATTGGAATGCTCGACGCTCCAGGCACGCTCGACATGGCCTGGCGGATATCGTCGCGAATGAGGCCGGCGATCACGATCGAGCCGCCTGAAGGCAGTTCCACCGCGGTCTGCGCCTCGCGCCGGCGAATGCCGAGCAGCGTTCCGGCCTGGTTTCCGACACTGCCTTCGAAGGTTGGTTCCGACACTTCCGTGCGGACCCTGAGGCTGATACGGCCCGGTCCCAGCACCAGTGGCGTGAAGTCCAGGCCAATGCCGTACTGCACTTCGCCGATGGTATAATTTTGGCGAGCCGGGTTGTTGTCATCCGCTGGAGTGACGGTGATGTCTTCGACGAGACGGAAGTCGCCGCCGACGAAGAAAGAAGCAGCCTCGCCAGAAATTGCGGTCAGCGACGGCTCGGCAAGTGTGCGCATCACGCCGGATCGTTCGAGCGCGTTGAGCTGAGAAGCCAGGTTGACGCTGCCGATCGTACCGCCGATCGAGCTGCTGAGGCCGGCGATCGGCGGTTGCTCGAGATTGCTGCCGAGGCCCTGGCTGAGCTGGCCGAAGAAGGCTCCGCTCGTGCCGGAGGTCGATCCATTGAAGCCGAGCTGCTTCAGCACCTGGCGGCTAACTTCCGCGACAGTGACCTTCAGCGTGACCTGGTCTTCGCCCTGAATCGTTAACAGGTTCACGATCTGCGAGACCTGGCGATCTTCGGCGAAGATCGCGGCATCGCCGCCGTCGCCAACAGCCGTGAGGTTGCGGGTCGTCGCTTCACCGCCCGTCAGGAAGATCTGCGCGAGCTGGCTGGCGCGCTGAGCATCCTGCGGCGTCTGCACCGAGCCGTTCAGCACGATGTTGTCGTTGATGATTTCGACATTGATGTCGCTGTCGGGAATGAAGCGTGCGAGCTGCTGCTGCAGCCCCGTAATGTCACGTTCGATCTGGAGTTCGAGCGTGACCACCTCTTCGCCGTTCGGCCCGAACACGAAGATGTTGGTCTGGCCGACTGCTTTGCCGAAGAGATAGAGCCGTGTGGATGTGCGGCTGACCGCATCGGCGATGGAGGGGTCGGCAACGAGGATGTCGCCCGCCTGGCTCGGCAGATCGATCACCACCGCCTTGTTGAGACCGAGCCCGACGCGCTTGGAAACGCCGGCACCGCCCTGTGCGATGCGAATGATGTTCGCTTCCTGCGCTTGAGCGGTCGCGACCTGGAAGCCGTCGAAGGGATTGCCGAGCGTCGCCGCACCGGTGAGAAGGATCAGCGCGAAAGCCGTCGACAAACGGGTCGTGCGGGCGGTCGGGCGAAATGTCTTGGATGTCAGCACTGTGGTCTGCCCCCGTTTAAGTCTTACTGGCCAACGCTCGTGATGGCGCCGGAGCGGATGAGCTGGATCGCGTCAGCGCCGCTCGCACCGCTCAAGAGATGTTCTGCAAATGTCGTGTCGGGCTGCTGGACGTCGGCGACGCTGCGCAGCGCGAGCGTCAGCCGGTCGGCCATCTGCTGGGCGACCGCGATGACCTGCGTCTGCTCAGGTGTCAGCTCGAGCGTCGCGGTCGAACCGATCGCCGTGCGGCTGCCGTCCTCGTTTTCCTGGATGGTCTGGTCGATCGCCAGAACGCGGATGTTGCTGAGCACGACTTCCGTCAGATAGTTGTCGGTCTCCCCGCGCCGCACCATGACGACATCGACGCGGTCGTTCGGCAGGATGAAGCCGCCGGCGCTGGTCGATACGGAAATGTCGGTTGCGACAGCGCGCTTACCGGACGGCAGCAGCGACGACATGATGCGCGAGGAGGAATCGACGATCTTCTCGGCGCGCAGCGGCTCGCCATCGAAAACCGGCAATCTGACCACGGCGCCTGCAAGCTCGGTCGATGCGTCAGGGCGTTCGTCGCGGGTGATGAAACCTTCGGTCAGGCCGCTCGTCGGCCATTCACGCCATTCGATCACCTCTTCGGTGATGCGGGTGCCGATGGGCAGGCTGGTATTGGCGACCAGCACGTCGGTCACGTCGATGCGTTCGGTGACCTGCTGAATGGTCGGCTCGGTGACGGGCTGCGGTGCGCTCAGCGTCATCGCCAGATACCCGGCGAGGCCAGCCGCGGCAACGGCCACGGTAAGTATGACGAGGCGGGCAGGCTTCATGGTGATTCCCCGGAACACGACTGTCTGTTCTGCGGAGAATGTCGGCTATTGGTGTAATTAAGGTTAACGTGATGCTTACAAGCGTAGTTAACCAAACCTTGCTAGAGCGGCCTTAGCCGGCCGCGAGCTGCGCCATGACCTGCTGCATGATGGCCGTGTCGGGATAGGTGATGAGCCCGGCAGCGCCGATCGCGATGCCGTAGGGCACGCCCTGAGAAGTGGCGGTTAGATTATGCGTCAGCGGGATGCGCGACATGATGTAAATGCCAGCCGGGCTACGCGCCTTGAGGATGAAGAGGCACAGAAGACCGCCGATCGCGGTGACCAGGATGAGGAACGTCATTAGTTCCGTGCCCAGCCCGAACCAGAGCGCGCTGGCGGATAGAAGCTTGGCGTCGCCGCCGCCCATCGTGTTTGCAGCGAAAAGGCCGAAGCAGATGACGAAGACGACAAGCATCGCCGCCACGTGATTTCCGATCTCGTGGAGACCCAGGCCTGCCATCGGCGCTATGCAGAAAAAGGAAACGATCAGCAGCAACGACACGCGGTTTGCGATCGTCATCGTCAACAGATCCGTAAACGCCGCATAGGCCATGCAGAGCGGAAAGATGACGAGAATAGCTGCTGTGAGCATGAGCGTTAGCCTATGGCGAAGTTGAACCCGTGAAAGTTTCCGCGCTTCCGGAGCATTCTTAAATGAAAAAAGCCGCATGCATCGCGCGCGGCTTTCCATTTCGGTCAAGAGGCGACCATCTTATCGTTAGTTACGATTTTGGAGGCCGTCCGTTACTTCGTTGAAGGTCAGCGCCAACTCATTACCCAGAAGACCGACTGCACTGATGATGCCGACGGAGATCAGAGCTGCGATCAGGCCGTATTCGATGGCCGTTGCACCCGACTCGTCCTTCATGAAACGTGCGATAAGGTTTTTCATCTTGCTACTCCTTGCTCCACCGTGAAATTCAGCATTTGCCGTCAACGTGTTCTGCCGTGTTGATCGGATGACGCTAATCTACGTGTGGCCCATTGCGATCCACTTAAGAAACAGGGTTACCGAAAGCTTGCCGCCCCCATCCCGCCCCGATGGTTAACAAGTGCAGTCGGTGATCGTTAAAATTCAAACTGTGCATAGCGGGCCGCTTTAAGCCTTCATTCACCATTCTCGTTCAGTCTTGGCACATGGGCGCCGACGCGCGTTCTATGCGGAGGCGGAACGATGGCGCCTTCCAGATCAGCCTTGAAGGGTCGACCAAGATGATGAAGCGTGCCGCCAGATCGGGTCTCATTGCACTTTGCAGCCTTGTCGGGTTCGGCGCCGTATCGACCCTCCCGGCCACGGCCGAGAACATCCGCGTGTTCATGGACTACGCGCGTGTGCTGAAGCTCGACCGCGCTGTCAGCAAGGTCATCATCGGAAACCCCAACATTGCCGATGTCACGGTCAGCGATCCTCAGACGATCGTCGTCACCGGCAGATCGTTCGGCGTGACGAACCTCGTCATCATCGACACCGAAGGCACGACGCTCGTCGACGAACGGATCGTCGTCGCGCGGGATGGCACGGACCAGTTGCGCGTCTACCGCAACACCGAGCCTTCGACCCTGATCTGCTCGCCCACCTGCGAGCGCCCATCCGAGGCCGCCGCTGCGGTCAACTGACCCGATTTAGCTGATGAAACGCCTGTATCCGGGGCAGTTGCGCCGGATTCGAGCGGTTCCCATTACGGATTGTAAAGGCCTTTGCGCTAATCCTTTTGGTGACAAAAGGGCAGCTGCGGGGGCCATGATGACAGCATCGACAGGGCGCAAAGGTGTGTTCAGACGCCTTTGTCTGAAAGGGCGTACGTTCCGCCGTTCCGATGAAGGTGCGGTCGCGATCGAGTTCGCCATGCTCGCGATCCCGTTCTTCATGTTGCTTTTCGCCATCATCGAATCCTGCATCGCCTATGCGGCGGAGCAGGTGCTCGACAACGCTGTCGACGATATCGGCCGACAGCTGCGCACCGGTCAGATCACGGCTGGCGCCAATCTGCCGACCGACATGAACGCAGCTGAATTTCGCGAAGCCTTCTGCGAACGCATCGAGATCATGCTCTCCTGCGACACCGACAAGCTCTATCTCGACATTCGGTCGTTCTCGAATTTTTCCAACATTCCGGTTGGAATTCCCCGTGAAGACAACCGCGCCTTTGGCGATCTGGACACGACGAATTTCGGTTATTCGCCAGGCGGCGCAGGCTCGATCAACATGGTGCGCGCCTTCTATCGCTGGCCGATCATCACGGACCTCATTCGTCCGTACATCACGAACATCCGGCCCGAAGATGGGTCGATGCCCACCGACTACCTGATCGTCGGGACCTCCGCATTCCAGAACGAGGCGTATTGAGATGAGCGCTGCGCCAAAGACGACGTTTCGCGGGCTGTTGCGTCGGTTGCGTGGCGATCGGTCCGGTGTCGGCGCCATCGAGTTCGCCTTCATCGCGCCGGTCATGATCGTGCTCTATATCGGCGCGGTCGAAGTGTCGGTTGCCATGTCGGTCAACAAGAAGCTGGCACGCGCCTCGAGCACGGTTGCCGACCTGATCACGCAGGAGCAGTCGGTCACGCGTGACAAGCTGAAGAGCATGAACACGGTCGCCCAAAGCATCATGTCGCCCTATGACCCCACGCCGGTTGCGATGAAGATCACCGGCATCTGGGTGGGGACGGATCTGGTGCCCAAGGTCGAATGGTCCTGGAAGCCGAATGGCGGCAATGGCGAGGCGGCCTACACGGTCGGCTCCGTCGTCGACATTCCGGAAAATCTGAAGATCGCGAACACGTTCCTGCTGCGCAGCGAGATCGATTACCGGCACGACATGATCACGTCTTTCCCGATCACCGGGCAGACGATGACCGGTATCGACATGGCCAAGACTTATCATCTGCGCCCCCGCATCGGCGAACGCGTCACCTGCTCCTGCTAGCGCTGAGCGCCTGCGCTTGACATGACTTGACCATTCTGGCGATGGAACCTCTTTGAAGCCTGGTCTTGAAGAAGGTGTTTCATGTCGCGCGCATTTCTGTTCGTGCTCGATTCCGTCGGTATCGGCGGCGCTCCCGATGCCCAGGCATTCGGCGATGAGGGTGCCGATACGCTCGGCCACATCGCCGAGTTCTGCGCCATGGGCGCGGGCGACCGGCAGGGCCTGCGCGAAGGGCCGCTTCATCTTCCCAATCTGAAAGCGCTCGGGCTCGGCCGCGCAATGCGCCTTGCTGCAGGCGCGACACCGGAAGCGCTCGCGACCAATGAGCGGCCGCGCGCGATCTATGGCGCAGCCAGCGAAACCTCGCGCGGCAAGGACACGCCCTCCGGCCACTGGGAAATCGCAGGCGTGCCCGTCGATTTCGAATGGGGCTACTTCCCGAGCGAAGGCGATGCTTTCCCGCCCGAACTGGTGGCCGAGATCGTGGGGCAAGGAGGCATTCCCGGCATCCTCGGCAATTGCCATGCATCCGGCACGGAGATCATCGCAAGGCTGGGTGAAGAGCACATCCGCACCGGCAAGCCGATCTGCTACACATCTGCCGACAGCGTTTTTCAGATTGCCGCTCATGAGACGCATTTCGGTCTTGACCGGCTCCTGAAGCTTTGCGAACTGGTGCACGACCTCGTCGCGCCGCTGAACATCGGAAGGGTCATTGCCCGTCCTTTCGTGGGCGAGAGCGCTGCCACCTTCGAGCGTACGGGGAACCGCCGCGACTATTCGGTGCCGCCGCCGGAGCCGACTTTGCTGGATCGCGCGAAGGAAGCCGGCCGCAACGTTATCGCTGTCGGAAAGATCGGCGATATCTTCGCCCACCAAGGCGTGACGGACCTGCGCAAGGCCAATGGCAACATGGCGCTTTTCGAGCGGACGCTGGAAGCGATCGACGATGCCGAGGACGGCGATCTCGTCTTCACCAATTTCGTCGATTTCGACATGCTCTTCGGTCACCGCCGCGATGTGCCCGGTTACGCCGCCGCACTTGAAGCCTTCGATCAGCGCCTGCCGGAGATCGAGGCCAAGCTGAAGAAGGGCGATGTGGTGATCATCACTGCGGATCATGGCTGTGATCCCACTTGGCGGGGCAGCGATCATACGCGCGAACGGGTGCCGATCTTGGCCTTCGGGCCGGATGTCATCGCGCGGTCGATCGGCGTGCGCACGACTTTTGCAGATATCGGCGAAAGCATCGCCACGCATCTGCAACTGCCGCGCGGCAGGCATGGGCGGTCGTTTCTGTGACGGGTCCGGTGGTCAAGGCAGAACTTCATTGCCACATCGAAGGCGCCATCCCGCCGGCGCTGGCAAGGGCGCAGGCTAAGCGCTACGGTGTCGACACCGCCAGCTTCATTGCCGGCGACCGGTATGTCTGGCACGATTTCACGACCTTCATGGCAGCCTATGACGGAGCGGCCGCGCTTTTCCGGACGCCGGAGGATTACGCGCTGCTTGCCGAAGCCTATCTCGCCGAACTGGATGTGGCCGGAGCCATCTACAGCGAAATCTTCGTTTCCCCTGACCATGCCCGCACCGCCGGCCTGTCGGCGGAAGCTTATATCGAAGGCTTGGCGGAAGGAATTGCGCGCGCCAAAGACAAATCCGGCATCGAATGCCGGATGATCGTGGTCGGCGTGCGCCATCTGGGGGCGGAGGCCGTGGAGGGTGCGGCGCGCTTCGCGGCGGCCCGTCCGCATCCGCTGATCACCGGTTTCGGCATGGCGGGGGAAGAGCGGTTCGGCCGCGTCGCGGATTACGCGCGTGCTTTCGACATTGCGCGTGATGCGGACCTTGGCATCACCATTCATGCCGGCGAACTCGTCGGTCCCGAAAGCGTGCGCGACGCGCTCGATGTGGTGCGGCCAAGCCGCATCGGCCACGGCGTGCGTGCGATCGAGGATTTCGATCTCGTACGTCGCCTGGCCGACGAGGGGACGGTGCTGGAAGTCTGCCCCGGTTCAAACATTGCGCTGAACGTCTTCCCCGACTTCGCAGCGCACCCGTTTCGACGGCTGATGGAAGCGGGCGTGAACGTCACGCTGGCCTCGGACGATCCGCCATTCTTCGATACGTCGCTCGCGCGGGAATATGCGCTGGGGTCGGAAGAGTTCGGCCTGACGGATGCCCAATTGCGGGACGTGACGCGCACTGCGATCGAGGCTGCTTTCGTCGACGAGCCGACGCGCCAGGCGCTTCTCGCGAAACTCTGACGCCGTGCTGATGCCGGATCAAGCCACGGTCATCCTCGTCATGGGCGTCAGCGGCTGCGGCAAGTCGAGCGTGGCGACTGAACTTGTCGACAGAATCGGCGGTCGCCTGATCGAAGGCGATGCGTTCCATCCGCCTGAAAACATCGCCCGAATGGCTGCCGGCCAGCCGCTTGACGATGCAATGCGGGGCCCCTGGCTGGATCGCATCGCATCGGAAATCACTGCCCTGCAGAAGGCGGGAGGCTCCCCGATCGTGGTTGCCTGTTCCGCTTTGAAACGCGCCTACCGTGATCGTCTACGCTCAGCGGCACGGGCCATGCGTATCCTCTGCCTCGTGGGAAGCGAGGATGTGCTGCGGCAGCGGCTTGAAACGCGCGAAGGCCACTTCATAAAGGCCGATCTGCTGGCCAGCCAGTTGGCAACGCTGGAAGTGCCGGGGCCGGACGAGGGCGCGAGGGTGATCGACATCGACCAGCCCATTGATGCGATCATTGACCGGTTTCTTGAAAAATCAGCGAATAGCCCCGTTGATGGGTTTTAGATCGCGAGATCCGCAACCACCGCATCGAGAATGAGCATGCCGGCCGGCGTGCAGCGGATGCGATCGTTGCCAAGCCGCTCCAGGAAGCCGTTGGCGATCAGGTCCCGCTCGCGCGCGGAATCGAAAGGCCGCCCCGAAAGCGCCTGCCAACGCGACACTTCGATGCCTTCCGTCAGCCGCAGCCCCATGAGCAGCAATTCGTCGGCCTGCTCCTCGGGCTCCAGCTCCTCGATCTCGACATGGGCGGCGCCGCGGGCTTCCACCATCTCCAGCCAGCGTTCCGGCATGCGCTCCGTCGCGGTGGCGATGCGGGTGCCGTTCAGCGTCAGCCGCCCGTGCGCGCCGGCGCCAATGCCGGCATAGTCGCCGTAGCGCCAGTAGGTGAGGTTGTGACGGCTTTCGGCACCTGGCCGGGCATGATTGGAGACCTCGTAGGCCGGCATGCCGGCCTCGCCTGTGATTGCCTGCGTCGCCTCGTAGAGTTCGGCTGAAAGATCGCCATCGGGCACGATCAGCTTGCCCGCCTTGTGCAGGGCGTAGAAGGGCGTGCCCTCTTCGATGGTCAGCTGGTAAAGCGACAGATGGTCGACCGCGTAGCCGATCGCCTGTTTCAGTTCGGCTTCCCAGGCGGCGACAGTCTGGTTCGGGCGGGCATAGATGAGGTCGAAGGAAAGCCGAGGGAAAATCTCGCGTGCAAGCCGGATCGCCTTCAGCGCATCCTCGACGTCATGGAGCCGGCCGAGCACCTTAAGATCGGCGTCGTTGAGCGCCTGGACGCCCATGGAAACGCGGTTCACCCCGGCATCGCGATAGCCGCGAAAGCGCGTCGCTTCCACCGATGATGGATTGGCCTCGAGCGTGATCTCGATACCGTCCGGCACATGCCAGTTGCGCGCGACCGTGTCGAGGATGGCGCCGACGGTCGACGGATCCATGAGAGACGGAGTGCCGCCGCCGATGAATATGCTGGTGACCGTCTTCGGTCCGGTCATCCCCGCCGTATAGGCAATCTCCTGCCGGAATGCGTCGACGAAGCGGTTCTGGTCGACCGGCTTGTGGCGGACGTGACTGTTGAAGTCGCAATAGGGGCATTTGGCCGCGCAGAACGGCCAATGCAGATAGACGCCGAAGCCCGGGTCGCCCGCGTCGGGATAGGCGCGGAAATCGCCGGTAAATCGGGTCGTGATGGTCATGGCCAGTGTCTTCGCAACGTTTTCGGTTCAGCGGCCATCTGCGTCGAATCGCGACGCATCCGCGCGATGATCAACGCGTCTCACGACGCATTTCGTTCGGCAAGGCCTGTTTCCGCGAAGAGCTTGAAGGCGCGCGCCCGGTGGGAAAGCGCCTCGGCCTGACCCGGAACCCAGCCATGCTTTTCCGTCGCCGTCATTTCCCCGAAGGTGCGGGAATGGCCGTCAGGCAGAAACACCGGATCATAGCCGAAGCCGTCATTGCCGCGCGGCGGCCAGACGAGCGTGCCTTCGACATCGCCGCGGAAGAATTCCACATGGCCATCCGGCCAGCTGAGGCAGAGCGTCGATACGAAGCGCGCACGGCGTTCCTCGGGCGCTGTGGCTCCCTTTTCGGACAGCAGCGCCTCGACCTTTTCCATCGCCATCATGAAGTCGCGGCTGCCATCCGGTCGTTCGGCCCAGTCGGCCGTGTAGACGCCGGGCTCTCCGCCAAGCGCATCGACCATCAGGCCACTGTCATCGGACAATGCCGGCAGACCGGTCGCCTTCGTTGCGGAAAGCGCCTTCAGTGCCGCATTTTCCTCAAACGTGGTCCCGGTTTCCTTCGGCTCGGGAAGGCCAAGCGATTTCGCCGTCACGATCTCGAAGCCGAAGGGCTCGATGAGCTCTGCGATTTCGCGGATCTTGCCTTCATTGTGCGAAGCGACGACGAGCTTCTTTTCCGTCAGACGTCTCATTCCAGTCCCCAGAGTTTGGGTTCGGCGAATTCCAGGCTGTTGCCGGCCGGATCGCGGAAATAGATGGATCGGCCGCCATTCGGCCAATGGAAATCGGCCTCGATGGCGACGCCGTTTGCGGCGAGATGCATGACCCAGCCGTCGATCTCGTCTGCGCTTGCCGAAAAACAGAGATGCCCTTGGCCAATTGTCCCATGCGGTGGGACCGGCATGTCTGGATCCGTAGAAGGTTCCCGCGTCGCTTGCGGATTGAAGATCAGCAACACGCCGGCGCCGCAACGAAAGAAGACGTGGCGTCCCTCGACGGCCACGATCTTCTCCAGGCCGAGTATCCCGCCGTAAAACGCCTCCGCGCGCTCCAAATCCTCGGCGTAAAGCGCCGATTCCAGGATGGCAGAGGGTGCGGCGGGCCCGTTCGTCATGCGCCGATCGCAGCCTTCTGCAGGCCGACGAGCTCGTCGATGCCGGCGCGCGCAAGGCTCATCAGCGTCTGGAACTCATCCTGCGAGAACGGATCCTTTTCCGCAGTGCCCTGGATTTCGACGATGCCGCCAGACGCCGTCATGACGAAGTTGGCGTCGGTGTCGGCGGCGGAATCCTCCAGGTAGTCGAGGTCGATGACCGGCTGGCTGGCGAAGATGCCGCAGGAAACGGCTGCCACATGGTCCTTCAGCACGCGATCGGTTTTTACCATGCTGCGTGCTTCCATCCATTTCAGGCAATCGTGGAGGGCGACCCAGGCACCGGTGATGGACGCGGTACGCGTGCCGCCATCGGCCTGGATCACGTCGCAGTCGATCGAGATCTGGCGCTCGCCGAGCGCTTCCAGATTGACGACGGCGCGCAGCGACCGGCCAATGAGGCGCTGGATTTCCACAGTGCGGCCGCCCTGCTTGCCGGAAGCGGCCTCACGGCGCATGCGCTCGCCGGTAGCGCGTGGCAGCATGCCGTATTCGGCCGTGACCCAGCCGCGACCGGCATTGCGCAACCATGGCGGAACCCGCTCTTCCAGCGATGCGGTGCAGAGCACATGCGTATCGCCGAATTTCACGAGACACGAGCCTTCCGCATGCTTGGAGAAGTTCCGCTCGAAGGAAACGGCGCGCATCTGGTCTGGCTTCCGCCCTGAAGGTCGCATTGGGAGCTCCTGCTGATCAAGTTGGCTGCCTTCTATCGTCGGCAAAGCCCGCTTGCAAAGGAAAAGCCTGATGGCACAGGATGCGCCTCTCTTCCGTCCGCTTCGCGGAGACACTATATCTGAGGACGAATGGCACGGAGTCGACCACCAACGTGAACAGCTTCTCCAAGACGCCAAAGCTGAGCCAGGGCTCGGCTTCCTTGTCCGGATCATCGTCGCTTTCGGGAGCGCTTGACGACCGGACCGGCGAGATCTTCCGACGCATTGTCGAATCCTATCTTGAATCGGGCGAGCCTGTCGGGTCGCGCAACCTGTCGCGCATCCTGCCCATGGCGCTTTCGCCTGCATCCGTGCGCAACGTGATGAGCGATCTGGAGCATCTCGGCCTCATCTATGCGCCGCATATCTCGGCCGGGCGGCTGCCGACCCAGCAGGGGCTGCGCTTCTTCGTCGATGCCTTCATGCAGGCGGGCGCGCTGTCCGATGACGAGCGGGTGCAGATCGAGACGCAGATCCGCCAGACCCACCGCGACCGCGACCAGACGGTCGAGAACCTTCTGACCGATGCGAGCCAGATGCTGTCGGGGCTCTCGCGCGGCGCGGGTCTCGTGATCGCGGCAAAATCCGACACGGTGCTGAAGCACATCGAGTTCATTCGGCTGGACCCGACGCGCGCGCTCGCCGTCCTCGTGGGTGAGCACGACCATATCGAAAATCGCATCCTGGAATTGCCGGTCGGAACCACCGCGTCACAGCTGACCGAGGCCTCGAACTTTCTCAACGCGCATCTCGCCGGCCGCACGATCCCCGAAGTGCGCCGCGAGCTGGAAACGCTGAAATCCGAATTGACGCGCGAACTGGATGAACTCAGCCAGGATCTCGTTTCCCGGGGTCTCGCTGTGTGGTCGGGCAGCGGCAAGGATCAACCCGCCCAGCTCATCGTGCGCGGCCGTGCCAATCTGCTCGACAGCGTCTCGGGCGGCGAAGACATCGAGCGGCTGCGGCTCCTGTTCGATGAACTGGAGAAGAAGGATAGCCTCGTGCAGCTGATGACGCTCGCCGAGGAAGGGTCCGGCGTGCGCATCTTCATCGGCTCCGAAAACAAGCTTTTTTCGCTCTCCGGCTCATCGCTCATCGTCGCGCCCTATCGCGACAGCGAAGCGCATGTGGTCGGCGCGGTGGGCGTGATCGGGCCAACCCGGCTGAATTATGCGCGGATTGTTCCGATGGTCGATTATACCGCACAGCTCGTCTCGAAGATGATGCGCTGATCGATCATATTTCTTTGCATGGGCGGGTGGTTGGCCCATTCCGCCGCTCCGCGTGCCGATGATAAGGTCGGCCTATGCAAAGCAGCCGTGCCACACGCGGCGCACCTTTTGGAAGTGTTCCCATGTCCGCTCTGCGGATACGTCCCGCCACCCACGACGACATCGATGCCCTTCTCGCCATCGAGAACGCCGTCTTCACGACCGACAGGATTTCGAGGCGTTCCTTTCGCGCGTTGATCAACCGGCCGACAGCCGAGACGATCGTGGCGTGCAACGAGGCCGGGCGCATCGTCGGCTACGCGATGCTTTTGTTTCGCAAGGGCACGGGCCTCGCGCGGCTTTATTCGATCGCGGTTGCGCCCGATTCAAAGGGGCAGGGTGCCGGCAAGACGCTGCTGGCCAAGGCGGAAGAGGCTGCCAAGCAGCATGACCGCTTCCTCCTGCGGCTTGAAGTGCGGGAAGACAACATGCCGGCGATCGCGCTCTACAAGCGCTCCGGCTATCGCCGCATCGGCGTCTACGAGGATTATTACGAGGACCACAGCCGCGCGCTGCGTTTTGAGAAACGCCTGCGCGACGACGAGCATCAGGATTATGTGACGCCGTTCTATGAGCAGACGACGGATTTTACCTGCGGTGCCGCCTGCCTGAACATGGCGCTCGCGCGCTATGTGTCGCGCGATTATCTGGATCCGGTCTGGGAAATCCGCTTTTGGCGCGAGGCGACGACCGTTTTCATGATGTCCGGCATGGGCGGCTGCGAACCGTTCGGTCTTGCCGTTACGGCCCATGCCTATGGGCTGGAGCCGGAGATCTACGTCACCGATACCAACGTGCTTTTCCTCGACACGGTCCGGAACCTGGAGAAGCGCCAGGTCATGGAACTGGCTCAGCGCGATTTTCGTCGCCGGGTGGAAGAAGCGGCCATTCCCGTCCTCAATTTTGCCGCTTCGCTGCATACGATCCGGGCTGCGATCGAACGGGGCCACTCGGCCATCGTCTTGATCTCCGGCTATTACATGTTCGGCAAGAAGGTGCCGCACTGGGTGCTCGTGCATGGTGACGATGGTCGGCACCTGATTATCAATGATCCGTGGGTGGAAGAGAAAACGTCCGAAACGGCGTCGGACGCATCCAACCTGCCGGTTCCCTACGACATATTCGATCGCATCACCCGTTTCGGCCGCTCCAACCTGCGTGCTGCGGTGATTCTGAAAGGCAGACGGTCCTGATGTTCAACTGGGTGATTCTGTCGTCGCGCATGAACGACATCGATCATGCGGCGACCTCCCACAAAGTGCTTGCGACCCGCGACTACCTCGCGCGCCCGGAACTGTTCCGGGGCTCCCGTCCGAACATCATCAACCTGGCGCGCTCCTATCGCTACCAGAGCCGTGGCTATTACGCCTCGCTGCTCGCCGGCGCGCGCGGCCAGCGCGTGATTCCGTCGGTCGAGACGATCATCGACCTGTCGGCGCGCAAGCTCTACGAAAACGCAATCCCCGAACTCGAGGACACGCTGAACAAGGTCTGCGCCAAGGCAGGCGAGCGGCCAACCCGGCTCAACATCTTTTTCGGCTATACCGCCGACCAGCGCCTGGAACGCTTTGCACGCCTCGTCTTCGATTGGTTTCGCGCGCCCTTCGTCGAAGTCACCATCAAGGACAATGGCGCTTGGCTCTCGATCCCGAAAGTGGCGCTCGGCTCGGTGACGAAGCTTTCCGACAAGGAGCGCGCCTTCTTCTTCGAATGCCTCAACCGCTATACGGGTCGGCAATGGCGCGACGCCAAGGCCAAGACACCGGCGAAATACACCTTCGCCACCCTCGTCGACGCCAACGAGGCATTGCCACCATCGTCCATATCGAGCCTGAAGCACTGGGCGCGGATCGCCGCCCGCATGGGTGTGGAAGTGGAGCCGATCGGCAAGCGCGACCTGTCGCGGCTTGCCAACTACGATGCGCTCTTCATCCGCGAAACGACGTCGATCTCCAACCACACCTATCGCTTCGCGCGCCGTGCCCAGCAGGAAGGCATGCCGGTGATCGACGATCCGGTTTCGATGATCCGCTGCACCAACAAGGTCTATCTCGACGAGCTGATGGCTGGAAACGGCATCCCTGTGCCGAAGACGGTGATGATTGCCGGCATAGACGACCTGCCGCGCGCCGCCGATCTTCTGGGATTTCCGATGGTGCTGAAGATCCCGGATTCGTCATTTTCGCGCGGCGTCTCCAAGGTGGGGTCTCTTGAAGAGCTGAAGGCGCTCGCAACGACCTGGCTTGAGGATTCCGACCTGCTGCTGGCGCAGAAATTCATGCCCACGGCCTATGACTGGCGCATCGGGGTGCTTGGCGGCAAACCGCTGTTCGCGGTGCAGTATCTGATGGCCAAGGAACACTGGCAGATCATCAAGCACGATACCGGCGGCAAGCCGCTCGAAGGCGGCTTCCGTGGTTTTTCGCTGGCATCCGCGCCACCGCTCGTGCTCGACACGGGCCTGCGTGCTGCGCGCTGCATCGGCGACGGGTTCTATGGCGTCGATCTCAAAGAGACCGACGATGGCGTGTTCGTGATCGAGGTCAACGACAATCCGAACCTAGAACATGGTGTCGAGGATTTCGCCGAGAAGGATGAAGTCTGGACCAGGCTGACCAACTGGTTCCTCGAACGCCTCGAGGGTTGAGCGCCCGCTTATTGGGTGTCGGCCAGCGCGGCATCGACCTCCACAGCCGTGGGGATCGAGGGCTGCGCGCCGGGCTTGAGACAGGCGAGGCTGCCGGCAGCGGCCGCGCGCCGGAGCGCCAGCTCGAAATCGAGACCAGCATTGAGCCCGGTTGCGAGATAGCCGCAGAACGTGTCGCCCGCGCCGACCGTATCGACCGGCTTGATCGATAGTCCCTGCACGTGATGCATCCGGCCGTCGTGAAAGGCCATTACGCCATCGGCGCCGAGCGTCACGATGATCGTCTGGTCTCTGTCCCGGCTCATCGCCTGCATCGCACCCTCGCGCTCTGCCGCAGACTGGTCCTTGATACGGCAGAGCAACGCGAATTCCGTTTCATTGGCGATGACGATGCTCGCGAGCGGAGCGAGTGTCATCGCATCCTCCGTCAGGGGCGCGACATTGAGGATGCTGCGGATGCTCCTGTCGCGCGCCGCGCGCAGCGCCGCTTCGATCGCAGGCGCCGGTATCTCCATCTGCAGAAGCAGCGTATCGTCCTTGCCCATCCGGTCGACGGCCGCTTTCGCCGCATCCGCACCGACTTCACCATTGGCACCCGCGACGACCACGATGACATTGTCGCCGTCTTCGGCACCGACCAGGATCGAGGCGATGCCGGTGGCGCCTTCGACGCGAGCCACCTTGTCGAGATCGGCTCCCGCTTCGGCGAGAAGCGCGAGCGCCTCAGCGGCAAAGCCATCCGCTCCAACGGCGCCCACCATTGCCACATCGGCACCGGCGCGGCGCGCAGCCAGCGCCTGGTTGGCGCCCTTGCCACCAGCGGCAGTGGCAAACGCAGTACCCGCCAGCGTCTCGCCCGGTTTCGGCAACCGCGCGACATTGGCGATGAGGTCCATGTTGATGGAGCCGACGACGGTGATCATGCCCTGATTGTCTCCCCGCTTGCATGCGCCGGCCACTCTGCCTTTTTCGGCTGAGCCGGCAAGGGGGTGTCAGTCTTCTTCCACCACGCGCAGCCGCAATGACCCGGTGCGGCTCTCGACCGCCTGGGTCGGCTCGGCGGCTGGCTGAGCGGTGTCGGCACCGGGTGCCTCGAGTTCCAGTGCCTCGATCCGGGCTCCCCGCTTGGCGAGCTTGTCGGTCGAAGTGACGATCTGGTCGATGTCTTTCTGCGTCTGGCCGAAATGGGTCTGCAGGTTCCGCACGCGCTGATCCAGCCGCGTCAGATCCATCATCAGCTTTGCCACTTCGCCTTGGATGAGATGCGCCTGTTCGCGCATGCGCTGGTCACGCAGTATCGCCTGCACCACCTGGATCGACAGCATGAGCAGCGAGGGCGAGACGATGACCACGCGGGCACGGTGCGCGCGCTGGACGATCTCCTCGAAATTCTCGTGGATTTCGGCGAAGATCGATTCCGACGGCACGAAGAGAAATGCCGTGTCCTGCGTCTCGCCCTTGATCAGGTATTTTTCCGATATGGCTCGGATATGCACGTCCATGTCGCGGCGAAACTGCTGCGCGGCCGGTTTCGCCGCTTCCGCATTCTCCGCCGCCCGGATGGCATGCCACGCTTCGAGCGGAAATTTGGCGTCGATCGCGAGCGAGGGCTGCCCGTTCGGCATGTGGATCAGGCAGTCGGGGCGCTGGTTATTCGAAAGCGTAGCCTGGAAGGTGTAGCTGCCCATCGGCAACGCGTCGGCGATGATCGTTTCCATGCGCGACTGGCCGAACGCCCCGCGCGTCTGCTTGTTGGACAAAATCGCCTGCAGCCCGACGACATCCTTGGCGAGCGACTGGATGTTGTTCTGTGCCGTGTCGATGACGGCGAGGCGCTCCTGAAGCTTCGTCAGGTTCTCGTGTGTCGAACGCGTCTGCTCGGTGAGCGTCGTGCCGAGCCGCTGCGTCATGCCGTCCAGCCGCTGCTGGATCGACTGATTGAGTTCCGCCTGCCGTGCGCCAAAAAGCTCGGCCATGGTCGCCATGCGGCCCTGCATTTCCGACTGCGCCTTGAGGATTTCGGCAAGCCGCTGCTCGCTCTCCTCCGCCGCTTGCACGAGCTCGGCACGTTCGGCACGCCGGACGGCGGAGCGCCACATCCACAGGATGGCGAGAACCACCAGCAACGTAGCACCAGCCATGCCGAAGCTGACGGCGGCATCGCCGAGGGTGAAGAGGGGCTGCGCGAGGAGAGACAAGTCGACCATCCCCAAATCCTACACGGATTCCTGCTCCATGCCAGATCAAAACGTGAACAGGCTTAACGATCTCGCGGTAACCTGCAAAGCCACGAGCCTCGTTGAGCATGCGGAAGATTGACGAGAAAGCCGGCGATGCTTAATTGCCGGGCATGACCATCAAGCCACTCGTCCTCCTTCCCGATCCCGTGCTGCGCCAGCACTCCGAGCCACTCGAACGCGTCGATGGCGACGTGCGCCGGCTCGTCGATGACATGCTCGAGACCATGTATGATGCGCCGGGCATCGGGCTCGCGGCGATCCAGATCGGTGTTCCGCGCCGGCTTCTGGTGATTGATGTCGCGAAGGAAGAAGAGGGCCGCCAGCCCCAGATATTCATCAATCCGGAGATCTTGGCATCCTCGGACGAACGGTCGGTCTATGAAGAGGGATGCCTCTCCATCCCTGACTATTATGCCGAAGTCGAACGGCCGGCACGGGTCACCGTGCGCCACCTGGACATCGACGGCAAGAAGCGCACCGTCGAGGCCGATGGCCTTCTCGCCACTTGCCTCCAGCATGAACTCGACCATTTGAACGGCGTGCTCTTCATCGACCACATCTCGAAGCTGAAGCGCGATATGGTCGTGCGCAAATTCACCAAGCTCGCCAAGTCGCGGCCGGCCTCGGCGCTCTGAATTGGCCGGCAGGCGGCTGCGTCTGCGGAAAGAGATCCGATGCCGTTGAAGATCGTCTTCATGGGAACGCCGGAATTTGCGGTGCCGACGCTTGCCGCCTTGGCGCAGGACGGGCATCAGATCCTCGCCGTCTACACCCAGCCGCCACGGCCCGGTGGCCGTCGAGGCCTGGCTCCCGTCAAGTCGCCCGTGCACCAGCAGGCCGAACTCCTTGGCTTTGACGTGCGCACGCCGACAAGCCTGAAGAGCGCCGAGGAACAGGCAGCTTTCGCTGCGCTGAAACCCGACGTCGCCGTCGTCGTCGCCTATGGCATGCTCTTGCCGCAGCCAATCCTCGATGCGCCCCATCACGGCTGCTTCAATGGCCATGCGTCGCTCTTGCCGCGCTGGCGCGGCGCGGCGCCCATTCACCGCGCGATCATGGCGGGCGACGCGGAAACTGGCATGATGGTGATGAAGATGGATGCCGGCCTCGACACCGGCCCCGTTGCGCTCACCGAGCGCGTGACGATCGATCCCGACATGACCACCGGCGAACTTCACGACCGCTTGATGGTGATCGGCGGCAGCCTGATGGCCCGCGCGATGAAGGCGCTGGAGGCCGGCACGCTGACCCTGACCCAGCAGCCAGAAGAGGGCGCGACCTATGCCCGCAAGATCGACAAGGCCGAAACGCGCATCGACTTTTCCAAACCGGCTGCGGAGGTCCACAACCACATACGCGGCCTTTCGCCCTTCCCAGGCGCGTGGTTCGAAGCGGAGTTCGCCGGCAAGCCCGAGCGCGTGAAGGTGCTGGCATCGCGCCTCGTAGAAGGCAGCGGCGCGCCCGGAACGGTGCTGGATGACGATTTGTCCATTGCCTGCGCGGACGGCGCGGTGCGCCTCGTGAAGCTGCAGCGTGCCGGCGGCAAGCCGCTGGCGGCGGACGACTTCCAGCGCGGCGGCCGCATCGTGAAGGGCACGGTCCTCTCCTGATGCCGCGCTACAAGCTGACCATCGAATATGACGGCTCGAGCTTCGTCGGCTGGCAGCGCCAGGACAATGGCCGCTCCGTGCAGGGCGCCATCGAGGCTGCGATCTTCGGCTTCAGCGGCGAGACGGTGACCGTAAAAGGCGCCGGCCGCACCGATGCGGGCGTCCATGCGCTCGGCCAGGTCGGCCACGTGGACCTGGCGCGCGACTGGCCGGTCGAGACCGTTCGCAATGCCGTCAACGCGCATCTGATCAAGGCCCGTGATGCCGTCGCGATCCTCGCCGTCGACCTGGTGACCGAAGAGTTCGATGCGCGCTTTTCGGCGCTGAAACGGCATTATGTCTACCGCATCGTCAACCGCGCGGCGCCGCTGACCGTACTTCGCGACCGCGCGTGGCGGGTGCCGCGCCATCTCGATGCCGACGCCATGCACGAGGCGGCGCAGCGCCTGGTCGGACGCCACGATTTCACGACCTTCCGCTCCGTCCAGTGTCAGGCGAAGAACTCGGTGCGCACGCTCGACCGGCTGGATGTATCGCGCAGCGGGGAGGTGATCGAGATCCACGCTTCGGCCCAGAGCTTCCTGCACAACCAGATCCGCTCTTTTGCAGGGTCCCTCAAGCTCGTGGGCGAAGGCCGCTGGAGCGCCGACACCATGACCGCCGCGCTTGAAGCGCGCGATCGCAAGAAATGTGGCCCTGTCGCACCGCCCGACGGGCTCTATTTCGCAAGCGTCGACTATTGAACCCATCGCTGCTTTCATTCGAACCGCAGCACCTCTAGAACAGCGGACGGCCCGCTTCTCCAACAGCTCCGGAACCCTTCATGTCTTCCATCGACGTCCTGTGCATCGGCAATGCCATTGTCGACATCATCGCCCGCTGTGACGATGCGTTCCTCAACGACAATGCCATCATCAAGGGCGCGATGAACCTGATCGATGCGCAACGCGCCGAGACGCTCTACGACCGGATGGGTCCGGCTGTCGAAGCCTCCGGTGGCTCGGCCGGCAACACGGCAGCGGGCATCGCAAGCTTCGGCGGCAAGGCCGCTTTCTTCGGCAAGGTCGCCAAGGATCAGCTCGGCGCAATCTACGCGCACGACATCCGCGCTCAAGGCGTTCATTTCGAAACGGCACCGCTCGCCTCGCCCCCGCCGACGGCGCGCTCCATGATCTTCGTTACGCCCGATGGCGAGCGCTCGATGAACACCTATCTCGGCGCCTGCGTCGAACTCGGACCGGACGACGTCGACGAGGCGGTCGTCGCATCCGCCAAGGTCACCTATTTCGAAGGCTATCTCTGGGATCCGCCCCGCGCCAAGGAAGCGATCCGCGAATGCGCCCGCATCGCTCATGCCAATGGCCGGGAGATGTCGATGACACTTTCCGATCCATTCTGCGTGGATCGCTACCGGGCCGAGTTCCTCGATCTGATGCGCTCGGGAACGGTCGACATCGTCTTCGCCAATGCCAGCGAGGCGAAATCGCTCTATGATACCGAGAGCCTCGAAGAGGCGCTGGAACGCATCGCCAAGGATTGCCGCCTCGCGGTCGTCACCATGAGCGAAAAGGGCTCGATCGTCGTCACCGGTGACGAGCGCGTCATCGTCGAGCCCCTCGCCATCGAGGAACTGGTCGACACGACCGGCGCAGGCGATCTCTACGCCGCCGGCTTTCTTTACGGCTATACCCAGGGCCGCGACCTCGCCACCTGCGGCCGACTGGGCTCGCTCGCCGCCGGCCTCGTCATCCAGCAAATCGGCCCCCGCCCCCTGCAGTCGCTCCGCGACGAGGCGAAGGCGCACGGGCTGGGATGAGGCGTTTGCTGATCTACATGATGTCTTCCGGCTTGCGGCCCGGGCGGGCTCGGTAGGGTTTGAAGGTCCAGCCGTTCTTCAGCGCGCCGCCGCGCACGATGAAGGCAACGATGACGCCTGAGAGCGTTGCGACGATCACCGGTAGCCCGGCTTCGGCCAGAAACGTGTAAGTCGCGGCTCCTGAGAGAGCGGCGGTGACGTAGATTTCCGGCCGCATGAGGACGGAGGGCTCACCCGCGAGCATGTCGCGCAGAATCCCGCCGAAGGTGGATGTGAGCACGCCCATCACGATCGCGACCGTGACCGACCCGGTCACGGCATAGCCTTTCGCGGCGCCCATAACGCAATAGGCGGAAAGCCCTATCGCATCGAGCCAGAGGAGAAGCTTGTAGCGCGACTCGAACAGATGCGCGGTGAAGAAGACGGCGACGGCAACGAGCGCGCAGACGAGGATATAGGCGGGATCGGCGACCCAAAGCACCGGCACGTCGAGGATGAGATCGCGAAGCGTGCCGCCACCGATGCCGGTCACGGCCGCCAGGAAGATGAAGCCGATGATATCGAGCTGCTTGCGCGAGGCGGCAAGCGCGCCGGTTGCCGCAAAGACCGCGACGCCGGCATAGTCGAGCAGGTCGATAATCGGCATTCGAGCGGTCCTGAAAACGTGAAAAGGCCGGACTGGCCGGCCTTTTTATGGCCCGGATCCCGGGCGCGTCAATTGTGGGAAAAACGCAGATCTGAGGCTTTAAGCGTCCCGCTCGGCTTCGCCGTTTGGTGCGCCTGGTTCCGCACCGGCATCCGGCTTCGGTTCCACCGGCTGCTTCGGGCCGCCTTTGGCAACGCCGACCATGGCCGGGCGCAGAACGCGTTCGCCGATCACGTAGCCATCCTGGACGACCTGCATGACGGTGTTGTTCGGCACGTCCGGGTTCGGGATTTCGAACATCGCCTGGTGGAAATTGGGATCGAAACGCTGGCCTTCCGGCTTCAGCTTCGCCACGCCGTGGCGTTCCAGCGCCGACAGCATCGCGCGTTCGGTCATCTCGACGCCTTCGACGAGCGCCTTGAAACCGTCATCCCCGGCTTCGCGCGATTCCGCCGGGATGGCATCGAGCGCACGGCGCAGATTGTCTGAAACGGCAAGCATGTCGCGCGCGAAATTGGCGATCGAATAGGAACGCGCATCCTTCACGTCGCGCTCGGTGCGACGGCGCAGATTGTCCATGTCGGCGGCAAGGCGGAGGTAGCGATCCTTGAGATCGGCATTCTCGGCCTTCAGCCCGTCGACGAGGATGGCGATCGCCTCGGAATTGTCCGGCGCGCCATCGTCATGCCCGGCGTGAGGCTCGTCGAACGCGGACTCGGCAGCCTTCACCGCTTCTTCCATGCGCTCGTTTGCGCTGTCCTGGTGGGTGGTTTCGGTCGTCTTCTTCGTGTCGTCGGTCATGACGCTCGTTTCATTCCCTGTCGGCCTGAAGTTGCACCGTTCCGGCTGCCAACGCGCGATTGCGTGACAAGCGACTTCGGTAACGGCGGCGAATTCTCTTGGGCCGCATATCGACTTTCGGGCGCCAAAAATCAAGGATGTCGTCGCCTTCAGCCTTGGGGCGAGCCATCCACGGCAAGGCTTTTCAGCCTGTAAAGCACCTCGAGCGCTTCCCTTGGGCTGAGCTCATCCGGATTGACGGCGGCGAGTTCGATCGCCAGACCCGATAAAGCTGCGGGCTGGGCGGCGCTTTCCGACTTCGTCTGCCGCATCGAGGCGGCAAAGAGCGGCAGGTCGTCGACGAGATTGGCGGCCGGGCTCTTGCGATCGTTTTCTTCAAGCTGGGCAAGCACGTCGCGCGCCCTGGCAACGACGCTGTCGGGCAGGCCCGCAAGCCGCGCCACCTGGATGCCGTAGGACCGGTCCGCGGCTCCCTGGCCGACCGAATGCAGGAAAATCACCTCGCCCTGCCATTCCTTGACCCGCATCGTCGCGTTGGAGAGCCGCGCGAGCCTTTCCGAAAGTGCCGTCAGCTCGTGATAATGCGTCGCGAAAAGTCCGCGGCAGCGATTGGCTTCGTGCAGATATTCCACCGCTGCCCAGGCGATCGACAGCCCGTCGAAGGTCGCCGTGCCGCGGCCGATCTCGTCCAGGATCACCAGCGACCGCTCGCTTGCCTGATTGAGGATCGCAGCCGTCTCGACCATCTCGACCATGAAGGTGGAGCGCCCGCGCGCCAGATCGTCCGACGCGCCGACACGGCTGAACAGCCGGTCGATCACGCCGATGCGGGCAGCCCCGGCCGGCACGAAGGAGCCCATCTGCGCCATGACCGCAATCAACGCATTCTGGCGCAGGAAGGTCGATTTACCGCCCATGTTGGGGCCGGTCAGAAGCCAAAGCGCGCCGTGCTTTGCACCATCCGGCGGTGACAGGTTGCAATCATTGGCAACGAACGGGTCGCTCGCCTGGCGCCTCAGCGCCTGCTCCACCACCGGGTGGCGGCCTGTCGTGATGGCGAAATCCATGGAGCGGTCGACACTCGGGCGGCAATAGCCCTGTTCTTCGGCGAGCGTGGCGAGCGCGCGCGCGACGTCGATGACGGAAATCGCATGCGCCGCCTCCCGAATGGGGTCGGCGCTGGCAACCACCTGTGCGGACAGCGTGTCGAAGATCGAAAGCTCGATCGCGATCGCGCGGCCCGCCGCATTGGCGATCCTCGATTCCAGATCGGCAAGTTCCGTCGTCGTGAACCGCATGGCGTTGGCCATGGACTGGCGGTGGATGAAGCGCTCCCGGCCTTCGTCGCTCGTAAGCGGTCCGGCATTGCCGGCGGTCACCTCGATGTAATAGCCGAGCACATTGTTGTGCCGGATCTTCAGTGACTTGACGCCGGTCTCCTCGCCGTAGCGCGCCTGCAGCGAGGCGATGACCCGGCGCGTATCGTCGCGCAGTGCGCGCATCTCGTCGAGCTCGCCGTCGCGGCCGGGACGCACGAAGCCACCCTCGCGCCTGAGCAGCGGCAACTCGTCGTCGAGCGTCGCGTCGAGCTCGGCGATCAGCGACAGGGGCAGGCGGCCGAGCGCGTCCCGCGCCTCGGCGAGTTCTTCGGGCAGATCACGTTCGGCAAGCATCTGGCCGATGGCGCGCGCGGTCGTGAGGCCTTGGCGGAGGCTTCCGAGATCGCGCGGTCCGCCGCGGTTCAGCGCGATGCGGGAAAGCGCGCGCGGCATGTCAGCCATCTGCTTGAGGTGATCGGTGAGGTCGTCGGCGAGACGTGGCTCCGCCATCAGCCAGGCGATCGCATCGAGGCGCCGGTCGATGGCATCCGGGTCGGTCAAAGGCGCGGTCAGCCGTTCAGCGAGGAGACGGGCTCCACCGCCGGTGACGGTCCGGTCGATCGCCTTGAGGAGCGAGCCGTCACGGCTGCCGGAAAGCGTGCGCGTCAGTTCCAGATTGGCCCGTGTGGCGGGATCGATGAAGAGCGTCGAGCCCGCTTCGTCGCGCTGCGGGCGCGACAGCGGCGGTCGCTCGGCAAGCTGCGTCTTCTCGACATAGCCGATCGCCGCAGCCGCTGCGGAGAGTTCGGCGCGGGAGAAATTGCCGAAGCCCGAAAGCGTTGCGACGCCGAAAAACCGGGCGACACGGCCCTCAGCACTTGTCCCATCGAACAGTACCGCCGGCTGCGGCATGACGATGCGGCCGAGCATGTCCATCGCCGCCCGCATTTCCGGGGCATGGAACAGCGTGTCGGGCACCAGCACTTCGCGCGGATCGATGCGCAGAATGTCGGCGACGAGCCGCGAGGGATCCGTTTCCGCCACGCGGAAGACACCCGTCGAGATATCGATCCAGGCGATGGCGAAGCCGCGATCGCCGGCCGATTTCAGCCGGGTGAGCGTCATCAGGTAATTGGGCTCGGCCGGGTCGAGCAGGCGTTCTTCCGTCAGCGTGCCGGGCGTGACCAAGCGGGTGACGTCCCGCTTCACGACCGACTTGCCGCCGCGCTTCTTCGCCTCGGCCGGATCTTCGATCTGCTCGCAGACGGCGACACGGAATCCAAGGGCGATCAGCTTCTGCAGATAATCGTCGGCCGCATGCACCGGCACGCCGCACATGGGAATGTCTTCGCCCATGTGCTGGCCGCGCTTGGTCAGCGTGATGCCGAGCGCGCGGGCCGCCGAAACAGCGTCATCGAAAAAAAGTTCGTAGAAATCGCCCATCCGGTAGAACAGCAGCGAATCCGGATTGGCGGCTTTGATTTCGATGAATTGCGCCATCATCGGCGTCGCCGACGACAGGCTTTCGGCCGAGATCAGGCGCTCGGCGGTCAACTCTGTCGACGAAGCGTTCTTCATGAGCACGCGGTCTGTCCGTCCTGTCGAATTGCGATTTCGCTTGGGATGTCTAGTGTGCGGGACCCGGGGGCGGAAAGCACGTTTGCACGAGCCCGCTCCACAGGAATAAAGATGTTTCAGAGTCGTCTCAAGAACGGCCTGCGACGAGAAGCGCCGAATAATCGGCGACGCGAAATGATGAGGAAACATGCCCATGGAAATGAAGCCGCGCAAGGCTGGCCGTTCGGCGTCCAGCATATCCGATCAGGAGGCGCTGGATTTTCACGCGCGGGGACGCCCCGGCAAGCTTGAGGTGACGCCGACCAAGGCGATGGCGACGCAGCGCGATCTCGCGCTCGCCTATTCGCCGGGTGTCGCCGTGCCGGTGAAGGCGATTGCCGAAGATCCCTCCCGCGCCTTCGACTACACGACGCGTGGCAACATGGTCGCCGTCATTTCAAACGGCACGGCCATTCTCGGCCTGGGCAATCTCGGCGCGCTGGCCTCCAAGCCCGTCATGGAAGGCAAGGCGGTGCTCTTCAAGCGCTTTGCCGACGTCGATTCCATCGACCTCGAAGTCGATACCGAGAATGTCGACGAATTCATCAACTGCGTGCGCTATCTCGGACCCTCCTTCGGCGGGATCAACCTGGAAGACATCCGGGCACCCGATTGCTTCATCATCGAGCAGCGCCTGCGCGAACTGATGGATATCCCGGTCTTCCATGACGACCAGCATGGCACGGCGATCATCGCCGCCGCCGGTCTGATCAACGCGCTGCACCTCACCGGCCGCGACGTGAAGACGACGAAGCTCGTCGTCAATGGCGCGGGTGCTGCCGCCATCGCCTGCGTGGAACTGATCAAGGCCATGGGCTTCACGCCCGGCAATGTCACGCTCTGCGACACCAAAGGCGTTATCCACAAGGACCGCACCGAAGGCCTCAACCAGTGGAAATCGGCGCATGCGATCGTCACCGAGGATCGCACGCTCGCCGATGCGCTGAAAGGTGCCGACGTGGTCTTCGGGCTTTCGGTCAAGGGCGCGCTGACGGAGGACATGATCCGCTCCATGGCGCCCAATCCGATCATCTTCGCCATGGCGAACCCGGATCCGGAAATCACGCCGGAGGAAGTGGCCGAGATCCGCACCGATGCGATCATGGCGACGGGTCGTTCCGACTACCCCAACCAGGTCAACAACGTCCTTGGTTTCCCCTATATCTTCCGCGGCGCACTCGACGTGCGCGCATCGACCATCAACGACGCGATGAAGATCGCCGCGGCCGAGGCACTCGCGGCTCTTGCGCGCGAGGACGTCCCCGATGATGTCGCCGCCGCCTATTCCGGCAACAGACCCCGTTTCGGCCCGCAATACATCATCCCCGTGCCGTTCGATCCACGCCTGATCTCCGCCATCCCGCTCGCTGTCGCCAAGGCTGCGATGGACTCTGGCGTTGCGCAAAAGCCGATCCTCAACATGGAGGCCTATGCCAACGAATTGTCCGCGCGCCGCGATCCGATCGCGTCCACTTTGCAGCGCATCTACGAGCGCGTGCGGCGCCACCCGCGCCGCGTCGTCTTCGCCGAGGGCGAGGAAGAGCAGGTCATGCGCGCGGCCGTCTCCTACGTGAACCAGAAGCTCGGCACCGCGATCCTGCTCGGCCGCGACGAGCAGATGCATGAAACTGCGCAGAAGGCCGGCATCGATCTCAACCGCCCGGGCATCGAACTCGTCAACGCCCGCCGCTCCCACCGTGTGAACGCCTATGTGGATTATCTCTACGGGCGCCTTCAGCGGCAGGGCTATCTGCAGCGAGACTGTCAGCGCCTCATCAACAACGACCGCAACCACTTCGCCGCCTGCATGGTCGCACTAGGCGATGCGGACGCGATGGTGACGGGTACGACGCGCAATTATTCCACCGCACTGGAAGACGTGCGCCGCGTGATCGACGTGAAGCCCGGCCACCGCGTCATCGGCGCGTCGCTCGCGCTTTGCCGCGGTCGCACCGTGCTGGTGGCCGATACGGCGGTGATCGATATGCCCTCGTCGGAGGAACTCGCCGACATCGCGGAGGAGGCAGCCCGTCTGGCGCGGCGTATGGGCTACGAGCCCCGCGTCGCGATGCTTGCCTATTCCACCTTCGGCCATCCGTCCGGCGAGCGCTCCGACCGTGTCAAGGAAGCGGTCCGCATCCTCGACAAGCGCCGCGTCGATTTCGAGTATGACGGGGAAATGGCCGCCGACGTCGCGCTTAACCCGAAGATCATGGAGCAATATCCGTTCTGCCGGCTCTCCGGCACGGCGAATGTGCTCGTGATGCCGGCGTTCCACTCGGCCTCGATCTCGACGAAGATGCTGCAGGAACTCGGCGGTTCGACCGTCATCGGCCCGCTTCTCGTCGGCCTCGACAAATCCGTCCAGATCGCCTCGATGAGCGCCAAGGACACCGACCTCGTCAACTTGGCCGCAATCGCAGCCTTCAATGCGAGTTGATGGGCGCATGAATCGGGTGGCGGGCAGGTGGCCGTCGTGATGATATCTCCGCCATGACCCGGAGATGTCGGCCATGACGATTGCTGCCCGCCTGCAAACGGAGATCACGCCGCAGGGCACGGATTACGATACCGTGCGCGGCGTGATCGAACTGATTTCCAACGATTACCGCAGCCAGCCGACGCTGGAGACGATCGCGGCTGAACTCGGCCAGTCGCCAACGCAGTTGCAGAAGGTCTTCACCCGCTGGGCGGGTCTTTCACCGAAGGCCTTCCTGCAGGCGGTCACGCTCGATCATGCCAAGCGCCTGCTGGGCCATGAGGGGCTGCCGCTGCTCGATGCGAGCTTCGAGGTCGGCTATTCGGGCCCCGGACGGTTGCACGATCTGTTCGTCACCCATGAAGCGATGTCGCCCGGTGTCTGGAAGGCGAAGGGCGAGGGGCTGACGATCCGGTATGGCTACCATCCCTCGCCATTCGGCACGGCTCTCGTGATGATCACGGATCGGGGCCTGGCCGGTCTTGCCTTCGACGATCCGGGCGAACGCCGCGATGCCTTCGAGGACATGGCCTCGCGCTGGCCGCGGGCGACCTATGTCGAGGATGCAGCCGCAACGGCACTCTATGCCACCCGTATCTTCGATCCGGCGCGGTGGTCGGCGGATGCACCGCTGAACGTCGTGCTGATCGGATCGGACTTCCAGATCCGCGTCTGGCAGGCGCTGATGACGATCCCGCTCGCCAAGGCCGTGACCTATTCCGATATCGCCCGCGACATCGGCCAGCCGACTGCGTCGCGTGCCGTCGGCGCTGCTGTCGGGCGCAACCCGATCTCGTTCGTCGTGCCGTGCCATCGCGCGCTTGGAAAATCGGGCGACCTGACGGGTTATCACTGGGGCCTGACGCGCAAGCGCGCAATGCTCGGCTGGGAGACAGGGCAGACCGCCGCCTGATCGGCAAGCTGACCCGCCAGACACTGTCAGCATGTGCCAAGCGCGCTAAGTCTGTCTGCATGACGACCCCCGCCGAACGCCCGCTCGATCCGGAAGAAATCGAAACGCTCTTTTCCCGCTTGTCTAGGACGATGCCGGGACGCACGAAGAACGCCAAGGGCCCGAAGGGGCAGCCGGATGCATTCCGTTCCTGCATTTCCTGCATGCTGTCGGCGCAGAGCCTCGATCGCAACACGGCGGCGGCCACCAAGGCACTGTTTGCCAAGGCCCGCACGCCGCGATCGATCCTGAAGCTGCCCGAAGAGGACCTGATCGACGCAATCCGTCCGGCCGGCCTCTACAACATGAAAGCCCGCAACATCCGCCGTTTCTGCGAGGTGCTGCTCGAAGAGCATGGCGGCGTCGTGCCCGACACGCGCGAGGGTCTTCTCAAGCTGCCCGGCATCGGGCGCAAATGCGCCGACATCGTCATGAGCTTCACCTTCGGCGCCGACGTGATCGCGGTCGACACCCATGTGCACCGCGTCTGCAACCGCACGGGCCTCGCACTCGGAAAGACCGAGGCGCAGACCGCGGCTCAACTTGAGGCGCGCGCGCCGGGCTGGGCCATGCGGGACGGGCATTTCTGGCTGATCCAGTTCGGTAAGCGGATATGCACCTCGCGCGCGCCGCGCTGTGCCGATTGTGTCATTGTCGACATTTGCCAGTGGCCGGGCAAAGCTGTTCCGCGCTAAGGACGGTCAGATCATTTTGGCGGCCTTTCCTTCGGACAGATGAGCATGAACCCTATCCTCAACACCGACAGCTACAAATACTCGCATTTCGCGCAGTATCCGCCGCAGACGGCCGCCATCTCCGCCTATATCGAAGCGCGCTCCGGCGGTGCCTACGACCATGTGCTGTTCTTCGGTCTGCAGATGTTCCTGAAGGACTATCTGTCCCGCCGCGTGACGCGCGAGGATGTGGAGGAGGCCGCAGACATCGTCACTGCGCACGGCCTGCCATTTCACCGCGAAGGCTGGGAACTGCTTGTCGAACGGCACGGCGGTGCCATGCCTGTGATGATCGAGGCGCTGCCGGAAGGCATGGTGGTGCCGACCGGGACGCCGCTCGTCCAGATCCGCAACACGGACCCGGATTTCTTCTGGCTGCCGACATTTCTGGAAACGGCCCTGCTGCGCGCCGTCTGGTATCCGTCCACCGTCGCCACCGTGTCCCATTCGGTGCGCGGCATGATCAAGGCATCGCTGGAGCGCACCTGCGAGACGCCGGACGAAGTGCTGCCTTTCCGCCTGCACGATTTCGGCGCGCGCGGCGCGACCTCGGCCGAACAGGCAGGCATCGGTGGAGCGGCGCATCTCGTCAGCTTCCTCGGCACCGACACGGTCGCCGGCGTCGTCTATGCCCGCCGCTTCTACCACGAGCAGATGGCCGGCTTCTCAATCCCGGCGGCGGAACATTCGACCATGACGAGCTGGGGCGAAGAACGCGAAACGGATGCCTACCGCAACATGCTCGTGCAGTTCGGCGGCAAGGGCAAACTGGTCGCCGTCGTCTCCGACAGCTACGATCTCTACCGCGCCGTGAAGAAGATCTGGGGCGGGGAACTGCGCGCCGAGGTCGAGGCGAGCGGGGGCACGCTGGTGGTCCGGCCCGATTCCGGCGACGCGGCGCGGGTGCCGATCGACACGATCGAGATGCTCGGTGAGATCTTCGGCCACTCCGTCAACGCTAAAGGCTACAAGGTTCTCAATCCCGCGGTGCGCGTCATCCAGGGCGACGGTATTTCGCCCGACATGATCCGCCGGCTGCTGACAGGGCTCGAGGATCGAGGCTGGTCGTCGGAAAACCTCGCATTCGGCATGGGCGGCGGCCTCCTGCAGAAGGTCAACCGCGACACGCTCCGCTTCGCCATGAAGGCCAATTCCCGCCAGGACAGCGAAGGGCAGTGGCACGGCATTGCCAAGGACCCGAAGACCGACCCCGGCAAGGCCTCCAAGCGCTACCGCCAGGCCGTCATCCTGAAGAACGGTCGACCCGAGGCGGTGCCGCTCAAGGATCTGAACGGCGACGTGAACCTCATGGAACCCGTCTGGCAGGACGGCAAATTGCTGAAGGACTGGACCTTCGCCGACATCCGAGCCCGCGCAACCGCATCCTGAAGCGCAGACCGCATCTTCTCAGTAGGACGCCGGCATGGTCCGCGCCACACGCTCGCTGCGGTAGAAGATGTGAAGGCCGATATGCCCCACGCGCTTCTTGGCACGCGCCCAGCGCGGGGCTGACATAGGTTGCGTGGTAATGCGTCGCCGATTTGAGCCCTTGTGGCAGCCGCTCGATCTCGGGTGATGCGGCGCGGCGGGCGCAGCCGCCGATGCAGAGAATGCCATTGGCGAGCCTGACGGCTGACCGCCAGGACTTCGCTTCACGCGGCCGATCGCTGATAGCGTCGCAGGCAAAGGAAAACTGACAGCGGTCTTTCATGTGCCAATTTTCATAGACCACGCCGCAGATGGTATCGGGATAGACCCTGGCGCGCACCCGGTTGAGGATCACCTGGGCCACCGCAATCCGGCCAAGTTCCGTTTCTCCACGCGCTTCGTGGTAAAGCGCCTGTGCCAGGCAATCACGCTGCTCCCGGTCGATTGGAACGCCGCGCAGATGTTCGGGTGTGCGAATGTCGAGATAGCGGGGAATGTAGTCTGCGGTGCTGGCATTGGCCGTCATCGGGGCGAGCATCAGCGCTGCCGCGAGTGCCGCAGCCTGAAGCAGTCCCTGACGGAGAATGCCGGCAACGCGCCCTGTCCGGTAGCGCATCGCTCGTCTCCTGATGGGATTGACGAGGCGTTAACGAAAGGGCGCTGCCGGCTATTCCCGCAAAAATCGGACGCGCGGCGCCTATGTTGCGCATCGGCAACAGCGATGCGGCAGCGCCGGTCGATGACAAGCGCGCGGCCTGCCTGTATGGCTCCAACACCAGTCAGCCATCACGCAAGGAAAGACCCATGCTGCGCTTCGGAATTCTCTCGACGGCCAAGATCGCGCGCGAACACGTGATCCCGGCGCTCCTGGACGCGGGCAATTGCGTCGTCACGGCCATCGGTAGCCGCGACATGGAGCGCGGGCGTGAGACGGCGCAACGTTTCGGGATCTCCGAAGTGCACGGCAGTTATGATGCGCTTCTCGCCTCGCCGAACGTCGACGCGGTCTATATTCCGCTACCGACGAGCCAGCATGTCGATTGGGCCGTGCGCGCCGCAGAGGCCGGCAAGCATGTGCTGGTGGAAAAGCCGCTGGCGCTGAAGGCCGAGCAGATCGACGCGGTGATCGCCGCGCGCGACAAGGCCGGCGTCGTCGTCTCTGAGGCCTTCATGGTCTTCTACCATCCCCAATGGCGCAAGGTGCGCGAACTGATCGCCGGCGGCGCGATCGGCAAGCTGCGGCGCATCGACGGCGCCTTTACCTATGCCAACCGGGACCCCGGCAATATGCGCAACCAGCTGGCACTCGGCGGCGGGGCGCTTGCCGATATCGGGGTCTATCCCGTCATTACCGCGCGGTTTGCGACCGGCTTGGAGCCACAGCGCGTGCGCGCCACGGTGGAGCGTGATCCGGATTTCGGCACCGACCGTTATGCCAGCGCGGTCGTCGACTTCGGCGATTTCGAGATGGGGTTCTACTGCTCCACCCAGATGGCGCTACGCCAGGCAATGGTCTTCCACGGAGATCAGGGCACGATCGAAGTGGCTGCGCCTTTTAATGCGGGCGAGTACGATCTGGCCAGCGTCACGCTGCATTCGGTGAAGCGCGACCGCTCGGAGGTTTTCCGCTTTTCCGGTGTCCGCCAGTATCGCCTCCAGGCCGAAACCTTTGCCGAGAAGGTCGCTGGCGGCGATGTCGACCTGTTCGAATTGGAAGCGTCGCGTGCCAACCAGAAGGTGATCGACGCGATCTTCAGGGCGGGCGAGCACGAAGGCTGGGAAGCTATCTGACAGGCGGCTTCAGGGTCGCCGGAAGACGAGCTTCTGGTAGCCGACATAGGAAAAGAGCGCTGCCGCGGCCGAAGCCGCGACAAGCGCGGCCAGCGGCATGAGCCGCGGGAAGGCAACAAGAAGCCCCGCATAGATGAGGTAGTTGACACCGGCCGAGCTTAAGCCCACGCCGCCATAGCGCAGGCCTTCGACAGCTACCGAGCGATCGCTCTTGCCGAAGGTCACCGCGCGGTTGAGCGCATAGGTCACCAGCAGGGCCGCTCCGATCGAGACGACACGCGCGATCAGCGGATCCAACCCGATATGCAGGCCAGATGCGAGAACGCCTGCATCGACGGCGAAGCCGATGGCACCCACCATGCCGAAGGCAAGCACGCGCCGCATCAGGCGACTTTGCGTGTGGATTTGGTCTTGGCGGCAGGTTGCGTGTCCGTGCGTTCGGCCGTTGGCGCAAAGCCGGGTTTCAAAGTCAGATAGTGCACGCGTTTCTGCTCGGCGCGCCCGCGCGCAACCGAATCCAGGATGACGCCGGACACGAAGGCGACGAGCGCCATGAGGCTGAGCGCGACTGCCAGAATCCAGGTCGGCAACCGGTCGACGAGCCCGGTGCGGAAATACTCGATGAGCACCGGGACCATGAAGCCGAGCGAGACCACCGCGAAGCCAAGCGCGATCGAACCGAAGAAGGTGAAGGGCCGCGTTTCCTTCATCAGAAGCGCAAGCATCCACAGAATGCGACCGCCATCGCGGAACGTGCCGAGCTTGCTGTGGGACCCTTCCGGGCGCCGTCCGTAGGCAACGGGGATTTCGGCGACGGGCAGCTTGAGCTGCGAGGCGTGAACGGACATTTCCGTTTCGATCTCGAAGCCTGCGGAAAGTGCTGGAAAGCTCTTCGCGAAACGCCGTGAAAAGGCGCGATAGCCGGAAAAGATATCCGTGAAATCGCGCCCGAAAAGCCGCCGGTAGATGCTGTTGAAGATCCGGTTGCCGAATGCGTGACCCTTGCGGCCGGCGTCCCGCGTCACGTCCTTGCGGGTCGCGACGACCATGTCCGCCCGTTCGCTGATCAGGGTCAGCACGAGTTCCGGCGCGTCGTCGGCGGGATAGGTGCCGTCGCCATCGGCCATGACGTAGATGTCGGCGTCGATGTCGGCGAACATGCGGCGCACCACATGGCCCTTGCCCTGCCGGCGCTCGCGCACGACGGTCGCACCGGCAAGCTTGGCCAGCATCGCGGTGCGGTCTTTGGAATTGTTATCGTAGACGTAGATCCGCGCATCCGGCAGCACCCGCCGAAAATTGGCAACGACGGAAGAAATCGTCGCCTCCTCGTTGTAGCAAGGAATGAGGACGGCGATGTCGTAGGCCTGCATCTTCTGTCCATCCTCAAGCGTTGGACGTTTTGGCCGGCTGTTCCGGGCGCTTTACTATTTCTTGGGAAGGTTAAGGCTAGGTTGCGGCCCGAACAGTTCTTTGTTTTGCGGGCGCGGGGTAAGCCAACATGGCGGCTGGCACAGCGAATGGCATCGCCGAGCGGGCGGGGCCGAAGACGGGTACCCCAATAACCTCCCGCGTCGGAATCTTCTGGCCGACGCTTGCCACCTTCGTAATGGCCTTCGCGGTGCTCGTCGCGCGACGCTTCGATGACGGTGACTATGTCGGCGCCGACAATGACGACGTCATGCGCCTCGTTCAGGTGCGCGATCTGCTCGCCGGTCAGGGTTGGTTCGACTTCACCCAATACAGGCTCGGACTTGAAGCGGGCACCGAGATGCACTGGTCGCGACTGGTGGATCTGCCCATCGCCAACCTGATCACGCTCTTCCAGGCAATCGTACCGGGCGCGACCGGCGAGGCGCTTGCGCTTGCCGCGTGGCCTGCGCTGCTGCTTCTCGCGCTTCTCTCCGCGCTTGCGCTTTCGTTTCGCAGCGAGGGGCCGCATGCGGTCGTGGCAGTGCTGTTTCTCGGCGCGATGTACACGGTCGGCATCAACCGGTTTTCGCCGGGTGCGATCGATCACCACAATGTCCAGCTCGTCCTCCTCGCGGCGATGGCAGGTGGCCTGCTGCAGCGCGAGCCAAGCAGGGCAGCGTTTGCCGTGGCCGGCGCGGCCGGCGCGCTGGCACTCAGCATCGGTGCCGAAACCATGCCGATCGTGGCGGCTGGGTGCCTTGCGGTCGCTCTCGTCCGGCTTGCGCTTGGCGAACGAGCGCGGCCGGGCGTCGAGGGCTTCACGCTGGCCTTCGTCGCGACGCTGACCGCGACCTTCCTCGCCACCGTCCCGCCGGGTGCTCGCATGGTCGCCTATTGCGATGCCTACTCGGCCGGTTTCTACCTGCCGGGCGTGGTCGGCGCCGGCGCTCTTTTTGCCGCGGCAGCGCTGGGGCGTCGGCAGAAATTGCCTGGGCGCTTCATGATGCTGGCCGGGGTCGGAGTGTTGGCGGGTGGGGCAGCGCTTGCATTTGCGCCCCAATGCTTCGCCAATCCACTCGCCGGGCTCGACCCGATGCTGCGCGATTTGTGGCTGGAGCAGGTGACGGAAGCGCAGTCGCTGTTGGATCTCGCCAGAAGCACGCCGGAGGCGTTGGTCAGCAACTATCTGCTGTCGCTCGCAGCGCTCGCGCTTTGCCTTTACGCAGCCCGGACCGGCAATTGCCGTCGCCAGGCGCTGACGCTTGCTCTGCTGCTGGCCACCGCGCTGCTCGTTGCATCCGTCCAGGTGCGCGGCGCCGTCTTCGGCAATCTCTTCGCGATCTTCGCGTTCGTGCCAGTGGTCGCGGCGCTGCGTGCCCGGATGCATGTCGAACCCGGCAATTGGCGCCGCGCACTGGCTTTCTGCGCGGCGGTGATCGTCCTGACACCGACCTCCTGGGCGATCGCCGGGCATCTGGCCTTCAGCGAAGAGACTGCGAATGCGGCCGATGCGCCTTCCCCGACGGCGCGTTCCTGCCAGACGGCGGAAGCGCTGGCCCCGTTGCGCGGCTTGGCGCCGAGCACCGTGTCCTCCGTCTCCAATCTCGGCGCGTCGATCCTGCGCTTTACTAGCCATCGCGTGCTATCGGCGCCCTACCATCGCAATCAGGGCGGCATGCTCACGCAACTGCATCTTGCGATGGAGCCGCCTGAAAGCGCGCGTGCCTTCATGCAGGGAGCGGGCGTCGGGATCCTCGTCTATTGCCCCGGTGATCCGGAAACGCGGATGCTCGCCCGTCGCGCACCCGATGGGCTCTATGCCGCGATCGGAGAGGGCCGCGTGCCGTCCTATCTCGAGCCCGTGCCGAGCGGGGGCGACATCTCGATCTTCCGGGTGCGCTGAGCGCGAAGCCGACACGATTCCCTCGAATCGCAATCTTCGCTACCGTCACTCGCGAAACGCGGGAGTGAAGCCTTGGCACGATCGAGATTGATGCAGCGCGCGAGCGTCTGGGGAGCGGTTGTCATCGCCTTGCTGGCGGCCGAGCTTCCGGCCACCGCGCAGGATGCCAAGGAGCTTTTCGGCGCCCGATCTCTGCCGGCGGCGACGGCGCCGGCACCGATCGGCTTCTATTCCAAGGGCTGCCTCGCCGGCGGCATCGCCATCCCGACAGATGGGCCGACCTGGCAGGCCATGCGCCTTTCCCGCAACCGCCGCTGGGGCCATCCCGACATGATCGCGCTGCTTGATCGTCTGTCGCGTGAAGCGGCGGCGCAGGATGGTTGGCCGGGACTTCTCGTCGGCGATATTTCCCAGCCCCGTGGCGGTCCCATGCTGTCCGGCCACGCATCGCACCAGATCGGCCTCGATGCCGACATCTGGCTGACGCCGATGCCGAACCGACGTCTGACGGCGCAGGAGCGCGAGGACACAGAAGCGCCCTCCGTGCTGGCCGATGGCTCGTTGCAGGTCGACCCCAACCGCTGGTCCGAAGCGCATGGCCGGTTGATCATGCGGGCGGCAAGCTATCCCCAGGTGGAGCGCATTTTCGTTCATCCCGGCATCAAGCAGAAGCTTTGCGACAGCTATTCCGGTGACCGATCGAACCTTGGAAAGGTGCGGCCAGCCTATGGCCACCATTATCATTTCCACATCCGCATGAAGTGCCCGGATGGTGCGTCCGGCTGTACGGCGCAGCAGCCCGTGGCGCCTGGCTCGGGCTGCGACGCTTCGCTCGCCTGGTGGTTTACCGAGGAGCCGTGGGCCCAGCCGGACGATCCCCCGCCACCACCGCCGAAGCCACGGATTACCCCGCTTTCCGATCTGCCGCGGGCCTGCGCCCAGGTGCTCGATGCGGCGGCTCCAGCATCGGAAGCGGCCGTCACCTACGCGAGCGGTACGCAAGCCGCCATGCCGGGTTCTGCGATAGGCTTCGCACCGGTACCAATCCCCACGCCGCGGCCTTTTCAATAAGCGGCAACAAGCGCTGCGACTTCCAATGATCGACCGTCTTCGCTATACGTCCCATTATCAAATCGATTTAATCGGTGGGGCGACAGGCGGTGTCGACTGGGCGGAAAACGGTAGCGCTGATTGCGCATGACAAGATGAAGGACGAGATGGTCGCCTTTGCGACCGCTCACGCCGCCGACTTTAAGGGCCTGCGGATTGCTTCGACGGAGACGACCGGCGGTCGTGTGCTCGAAGCGGTGCCCGATCTGGAACTCGTTCGATTGAAAAGCGGTCCTCTGGGCGGCGACCAGCAGATCGGCGCGCTCATCGCAACGGGTGAGGTCGACATGATGATCTTCTTCGTCGATCCCCTGACGCCTATGCCGCACGACGTCGATGTGAAGGCGCTGATGCGCCTTGCCATCGTCTATGACATACCGATGGCGCTCAACCGCGCGACAGCCGAGATATTGTTGCGCCGCTGAACGGTGCGACCCATAGTGAAGATTGCAGACAGGAAGCGACGATGGCGCAGCACGACAATGAGCCGAACTTTCCCTTTCCGATCCTGATCGGGGATATCGGCGGCACCAATGCCCGCTTTGCCATACTGGTGGACGCCCATTCCGAGCCGAAGGCCTTCCCGAATGTCGCGACTGCCGATTTCGCGACCATCGACGAGGCGATCCAGACGAGTGTGCTCGACAAGACGAGCCTGCAGCCGCGCAGCGCCATCCTTGCCGTCGCCGGCCCGGTGGACGGCGACGAGATCGATCTGACCAACTGCCCCTGGGTCGTGCGCCCCAGGCAGATGATCGCCGAGCTCGGGTTCAACGAGGTGGTGGTCGTCAACGACTTCGCCGCGCAAGCACTCGCCGTCGCGTCGCTCGATGAGAGCCATAGGCACCAGATCGGCAAGGGCCGCATCGAGCCGCATGCGTCACGCATCGTGCTCGGACCCGGCACGGGTCTCGGCGTTGCCGGCCTCGTCTATGCCCAGCGCCGGTGGATCCCGGTGCCGGGCGAGGGTGGCCATATCGACATGGGGCCGCGCTCCAAGCGCGATTTCGAGATCTTTCCGCATCTGGAACAGATCGACGGTCGCATCTCGGCTGAACAGCTCCTGTGCGGCCGCGGCATCGTGAACATCTATCGGGCGATCTGTGCTGCCGACGGGCGGGAGGCCGCTCTCTCCACACCTGCCGACATCACCACCGCCGGTCTTGCGGGCGAGGAACCTGCCGCCGAGACGCTACGGCTCTTTGCGACCTATCTCGGCCGCTGCGCTGGCGACCTGGCGCTGATCTTCATGGCGCAGGGCGGTGTCTATCTGGCAGGCGGCATTTCGCAGAAGGTTATCAAGGCGCTCGAGGGACCGGAATTCCGCGCCGCCTTCGAAGACAAGGCTCCGCATCAGGGGCTTCTATCAGCGATGCCGACTTTCGTGATGACGCATCCGCTCGCGGCGCTCTCGGGCCTTGCCGCTTATGCGCGCACGCCGGGGCTTTTCGGCATCGCGATCGAAGGCCGTCACTGGAAGCGCGGCGGTCTTTGAAGCCAGCGTACGCGGTGAAACGCCGGGGTCAGACCCGGCGGAACCTCAAATAGCAGGGTTTGCGCCCTTCGCGGATCGCCTTCTCCTCGTACCGCGTGCCTGGCCAGCCGGCATAGGGTGTGTGCCAGTCGGTCGGGCGCGTCGCCAGCCATTCAAACGCGGCATGCCGGTCGCAATGGCTAAGCGTCCAGTCGATATAGGTGTCGATGTCGGACGCGAAGTTGAAGGCGCCACCGGGCTTCAGCACCCGGGCGAAGCGGTCGAGATTGCCCGGATTGACGAAGCGCCGCTTGAAGTGACGCGGCTTCGGCCACGGGTCCGGATAAAGCAGGTCGATGTGGTCGATCGAGGCATCCGGCAGCCAGTCCAGCACCCGCGTCGCATCGTCTTCATAGACCCGAATGCGGTCGCCGGGGGTCTCCGCCACGGCACGCAGAAATTTCGCCATGCCGTTGACGAAGGGCTCGACACCGATGAAGCCCGTGCGCGGGTTTTCTTCTATGCGATGCAGGAGATGCTCGCCGCCGCCAAACCCGATCTCCAGCCGCACGAAGTCCACAGGCGCTGCAAACAGCGTCTTCAGGTCAGATGGCGGCGCACTGTCGAGATCGAGACGCAGACGCGGGAGGAGGTCGCGCATCCGCTCGCTCTGCAGGTCGGTCAGAGGCTTCCCGCGGCGGCGGCCGAAAAAGGCCTCCGTCGATCGTTCACGTCTTGGTTCCGTCATGGGAAGCGCCGGTATGCCGTCAAGCTGCCTGCTTGACGGCGTCCTTCAGGGCCTTGATCAGGTCGGTCTTCTCCCAGGAGAACGAGCCATCGCGACCAGCCTTACGGCCGAAATGGCCGTAGGCGGAGGTCTTGGCGTAGATCGGCTTGTTCAGATCCAGATGCTTGCGGATACCGGTCGGCGACAGATCCATCACGCTGCGCACGGCAGCTTCGATGGCTTCTTCGCTGACCGTGCCCGTGCCGTAGAGGTCGACATAGACCGACAGCGGCTGAGCCACGCCAATTGCGTAAGCGAGCTGGATCGAGCAACGCTCTGCAAGCCCGGCTGCAACCACGTTCTTGGCGAGGTAGCGAGCTGCATATGCGGCGGAACGGTCGACCTTGGTCGTGTCCTTGCCCGAAAACGCGCCGCCGCCATGGGGCGCTGCGCCGCCATAGGTGTCGACGATGATCTTGCGGCCGGTAAGGCCGGTGTCGCCATCGGGGCCGCCGATGACGAACTTGCCGGTCGGATTGATGTACCAGACGCAGTCGTCGGCGATCTGGATGTCGCTCAGCGCTTCACGAATGTAAGGCTCTACGACTGAACGAACCTTCTTGGAATCCCAAGCGCCGTCATAGTGCTGGGTCGAAAGCACGATCTGCGTGACTTCGGCAGGCTTGCCGTCGACATAGCGTACCGTGACCTGGCTCTTGGAGTCCGGGCCGAGGCCCGCGACATCGCCTTCGCCCGTCTTGCGCGCCGCTGCCAGCACCTCGAGGATCTTGTGGGAATAGTAGATCGGCGCCGGCATCAGCTCCGCGGTTTCGCGGCAGGCGTAGCCGAACATGATGCCCTGGTCGCCGGCACCTTCGAAGCCCTGGTTGTCTGAAGCATTGTCGACGCCCTGCGCGATGTCGGTCGACTGCGAATGCAAAAGCACGTCGATCTTCGCCGTCTTCCAATGGAAGCCGTCCTGCTCGTAACCGATGTCACGGATGGCGCGGCGCGCTATCGACTTGAACCGGGACGGGTTGATGACCGACTTCCCGTCCTTGTCTTTCTTCATGAGCGTTTCGGGAATGCGCACTTCGCCGGCAATCACGACGCGGTTCGTCGTGGCAAGGGTTTCGCAGGCGACGCGCACCGTCCAGGGATCAACGCCGGTCTTCTTGGCTTCCTTGTAGACGAGATCGACGATTTCGTCCGAGATGCGGTCGCAGACCTTGTCGGGATGACCTTCGGAGACGGATTCGCTCGTAAAGAAGTATTCGGCGCGCGCCATTCCATGACCCTTTTCAGGCTTTCAAATCTCGCCCTGTGATATTGAAGGCGAAGCCCAAAAACAAGCGTAGAACGACATAAATATATCTTGATATGAGCATTTCCATCCGCAAGTCGCGCTTGGGATAGAACAGGCCCATGGTGGAGGCTCAGGGCGACGGCGCCCTTTCGCTCTCCGTAATTGCTAGTCTGGTTGATCGCCCGCCAGCGCCTTGGCCAGTTCGATCAGCTTGCGGCGAACCTTTGGATCTTCGATGCGCACGAAGGCGCGGTTGAGCTGGAGTCCCTCGGAAGACGACAGGAAGTCGACCACATAATTGGGACTTGCCGCCTCGGAGAAGCCACCCGGCGCGGAGGTGTCGCCGGGAGCATCTTCGAAGAAGAACGATACCGGGACGCTCAAGATCGAGGAAATGTTCTGAAGGCGGCTGGCACCGACGCGGTTGGTGCCCTTCTCGTATTTCTGGATCTGCTGGAAGGTGATGCCCAGGCTCTCGCCGAGCTTTTCCTGGCTCATCCCCATCATGGTTCTTCTCAGGCGAATGCGGCTGCCGACATGGATGTCGATAGGATTGGGCTTCTTCTTGTTGGTGATCATGACACTACCTCTGCGCGCGGCCACCCGGAAATTGCTCGACAAGGGTTCCGATATAGCAAGGTGGCGCGTCGCCCCGTCCGAGATTGGACGAGCCGTATGGTCACTATACGCGAGATTGCCCTTGCAAATGACTATGCAATTCTAGGGGTTTTTAGTCAATTCTCCGGCGCTTGAAACCGTAACGCGCAGTAGCAGCTCCTAACAAAAGTATCACGATTATCAACCAGAAGTTTTGTGCACGATCGCTGTTGTTCCAATTTGATACGGTTTTCGGCGGCACCTGGGCATCGATGACCCCCACGGCGTCCAGTCCGAGGCCTTCGATGATTCGCCCCTGGCTGTCGGTGACGGCCGAGATGCCGTTGTTGGCGGCACGAACGAGCGGCAGGCCGAGTTCGACGGCACGAACCTGCGCCTGCCGGAAATGCTGGTAGGGACCCGGCGTCGCGCCGTACCAGGCATCGTTGGTGACGTTGAGGATGAAATCGGGCGCATCGCCGCCCTCGGGCAGTTCCAGCGGGAAGATCGCTTCGTAGCAGATCAGGGGCAGCGCGGTGCCGGTCGGCAGCGTCAGCAGGCTGGTGGCCGGTGCAGGCGTGAAGCTCTCCGGCATTTGCGCCACAGCCGAGAACCCGAGCGAGCTCATAAGGTCCGTCAGCGGCAGATATTCGCCAAACGGTACGAGATGAACCTTGTCGGCGGAGGCGATGATCTCGCCATCCTCGCCGATGACGCTGATCGCATTGTAGTAGCGCACGCCATCGCCCGGTACGGTCTCCATCCGGATCGCGCCGGTGGCGAGCTGCTGGCCGGGCTGCAGGGATTGCGCGATCGCTTCGAGCGCGATCGGCGCTTCGGTCAGAATGAAGGGTGCAGCCGTTTCCGGCCAGACGATGAGCGAGGGCACAGGCCCGCCCTCCGCCGGAGCCTGCCGGGTCAGTGCCAGGTGCTGTTCGAAAATCTGGTCGCGTTCCGCTTCGTCCCATTTGGTCGATTGCGGGATGGAGGGCTGGACGATGCGGATTGTCGGTGCGTTTTCGGCCGGGGTAGCTGTCGCACTGTTCAGCACATAGGCACCGTAGCCGAGATGGGCGGCCACGAGTGCTGCGGCCAATGCAAGACCGAGCCGCATATGCTGGCGTGTCGCCAGAAGCGCCGGCATGGAAAAGGTGAAGATGGAAAGGGCGGTGATGCCGTTCAGCCCGAGGATCTGCGCCGTCTGCATGGCAACCGGCAGGGGCATCGCGCCGTAGCCGATCGTGTTCCACGGAAAGCCCGTCAGGATGAAGCCTCTCAGCCACTCCATGAGCGCAAGCCCGAAGGCGAGAGCCGCGATGCGCCCAAGCCCGTCGGACCACAAAATGCGGGCGATCGCCGTGCCAACGCCGAAAAACAGCGCAAGAAAAGCAGGCAGACCCAGAACGGCAAGGGGAATGGCCCAGGCGAAGCTTTCGGCCTCCACCAGGAGCGCGTTGCCAAGCCACCAGAGGCCGGCGAGGAAATAGCCGAAACCGAAATACCAGCCGGTCACGAAGGCGGGCCAGAGGCGGCGCAGGAACCCCCGGTCTGGATCGCCACTTGCCCCGTCGAGAAGCCAGACGAGGATCGGAAACGTCAGGAACATTGCGAAGAAGAAGTCGAACGGCGGCAGTGCCAACACGGCGAGCGCGCCGGCCAGAATGGCGATGACTGCCCGCTGCCAGCCCCAGGCGAGCATGAGGTTGCCTGCGAACACTTCCAATGCATTCATGATGGCTTGCCCTTTGCCCGAATCGCCGGCGCCATCCTTCCAAAAAAAGCCGCCGCTGTCTTGAAGGCAGCGGCGGCTGATCTGTGTGGAGATGAAGGATCAGGCACCCGAGTGCGCCGTCAGCCTCTTTGCGACTGCTCCAGCGGCTGCGGCACCGGTGGCGATACCGCTGCGATGGGCTGCTCGTTCACATGCTCGGGTGCCGGCAGAGCGAGCGGCTGAGCGTTGCTTTCCAACTCCGGTCGTGCCGGACGGCGGCGGCGGTCGTTGTGGCGCTTGCGCACGATGCGAACCCGCTTGATGCGGCGAGGATCGGCGTCGAGCACATGAAACTCGAAGCCGGGCAGCGCCTGGACGAGTTCCCCGCGGGCCGGAATGCGGCCGAGCTCCGAAAAGATCAGGCCGCCCAGCGTGTCGACGTCCTCGATCTGTTCGGACACATCGAAATCCGGGCCGATCGCTTCCGCGATATCCTCGAGTTCGGCCTTGGCATCCACCAGGAAGACGTCGTCGGACGACCGCGTGATCATGACTTCTTCGTCGTCATGCTCGTCCGCGATGTCGCCAACGACCATCTCCACGATGTCTTCCAGCGAAACGAGACCGTCGGTGCCGCCATATTCGTCAATGACGAGGGCCATCTGTGTGCGCGTCGCCTGCATGCGCTCCATGAGGTCGGAAGCGAGCATGGATGGCGGCACGAACAGCACCTTGCGGATGATGCCGGCTTCCTGGACCGTCTTGGAGAGATCCACCCGCCCGAGATCGACCGCGGGCCGCGGCTTTGCTTTCTCGCCACTGCCAGCCTGGCCGTTGGCATTGGCGGCGCCCACTGTCTTGGTGGTCGTCGCCCGGCGTTTCGAGCGGGCCTGTTTGGTGATGTAGCCGAGAAGATCGCGGATATGGACCATGCCGCGCGGATCATCGAGATGATCGGCATAGACCGGCATGCGCGAGTGCCCGGATTCCTCGAAATGGACGAGCAGTTCCGCAAGCGTCGTGGTCTGATCGACGCTGTCGACGTCGGCACGCGGCACCATCACGTCTTCCACGCGCACTTCGCGCAGCCGCAGGATGTTGTGCAGCATGGCGCGTTCTTCGGGTGAGAACGCGAGATTGTGTTCGGCGTCGCTCAAGAGAGCGTCGGCGAAATTATCGCGGATATTGTTGCGATCTGTGGGCCTCAACCAGCGCGTCGCCTTGGACCATAGGTTTAGGGGGCCGGTCCGTCTGCGCTGCTGAGGCTTCGTACTCGGAGGTTGGGAGCCGTCTTCGCCGCTCTCATCGGAGGCGGGAGACGGCAGGGGCATTCGAACTTGTTCGTTCATTGTCTCTTCGTCGTGTCCAAGAGGGATTGTCCCTCATATGGGTCTGATATGCCGAGTGTGGCAAGAATACGGATCTCATGGTGTTCCATGATCTCAGCATCCTCGACCTCGATATGGTCGTAGCCGAAGAGATGAAGATAGCCGTGCACGAGGAGATGCGCCAGATGATCGCCGAAACTTCGTTGTAAGTCATTGGCTTCATTGGCAATTGTTTCACTTGCGAGCACGATGTCGCCAAGCATCGGTCCAGGCATCCCCCCTGGAACCAGTGGAAATGCGGGGAAAGACAGGACGTTCGTCGGCTTGTCCTTGTCGCGCCATTCGGCGTTGATCGTCCGCATCGCCGCGTCATTCGTGAAGAGCAGCGACAGCTCTGGCGACATGGCGGGGAATGGCTGATGAAGCTCGGTCGACAGATAGGCGTTTGCGGCCCCGAGCACTCGGGTCGCCGTCTCGTACAACGCTTCTTCCGCCGGCCAGTCGCCTGCCTCTACCGTGACCTGGATGTCGATCGTGCCCATCTCGGCCGCGCTCATCGCGGATCGGGCTTGCCGCTTTCGTCGATCATGGTGCTGTCGGCGTCGTAGGCGCGAACGATGCGCGCCACCAGCGGGTGACGCACCACGTCGACGTCGCGGAAGCGGCAGGTGATCACGCCCTCGACGCCCTTGAGGATGCGCAGCGCCTCGACGAGGCCGGATTTCACCCCGCGCGGAAGGTCGATCTGGCTCGGGTCTCCGGTCACGATCATGCGGGCGTTCTCGCCGAGACGCGTCAAGAACATCTTCATCTGCATCGACGTGGTGTTCTGCGCTTCGTCGAGAATGACGACGGCGTTGGTCAGCGTGCGGCCACGCATGAAGGCGAGTGGGGCGATTTCGATGACGCCCGCTGTGATCGCGCGCTCGACCTTGTCGCCGGGCATCATGTCGTAGAGCGCGTCATAGAGGGGGCGGAGATAGGGATCGACCTTTTCCTTCATGTCGCCCGGAAGAAAGCCCAGGCGCTCGCCGGCTTCAACGGCCGGGCGGGACAGGATGATGCGGTCGATCGCACCGCGCTCCAGCAGCTGCGCCGCGTGGGCGACCGCGAGATAGGTCTTGCCGGTACCGGCCGGCCCGATGCCGAAGACGAGTTCGCTGCGCTCCATCGCGCGGATATAGGCATCCTGCGTCGGCGTACGCGCCACCAGCGTCTTCTTGCGGGTGGAGATCTGCGCAAGCGCCATCTTGCCCTTGCGTTCCATGGTCGGGAAGATCAGCTGGTCGTCCGACGCAATCGCCATGCGAATGGCCCCTTCCACGTCGGACGCAGCGATTTCGCTGCCGGACTGCAGGCGTTCATAGAGAAAATCGAGTGTGCGGCGGGCATGGTCCGTCGCCGTAGCATCGCCGCGGATCGCGACCTGGTTGCCGCGGGCACGGGCATCGACGCCGAGTTTCTGCTCGATGAGAGCGAGGTTCTGGTCGAACTGGCCAAACAGCGCGCTTGCAAGTCTGTTGTTGTCGAAGGTGAGCACGATGTGGGTGGTGTCGGAGGCGCCGGAGGCGCTTCTGTCCGGCGGTGTCATGACGGGATCGTGCGCTTGCAAGCGGTGGGGCTCCTTTCGCTCAACTCATCGACAAACTATCAGCCTTGGATGCATTCGGCAAAGAGACTGTTGGCCTCGCTCGCCGTGATTCGTACCTTCACAATGTCGCCGATCGCACCGGCCTTTGCATCAACAATTGTTGGCTGCAACCACGGAGAGCGCCCGACGATCTGGCCTTCGCGACGTCCCGGCTTCTCGATCAGCAGGTCCACGGTCTTGCCGACGCACCCTTGCTGGAAAGCATATTGCTGCTTTGTGACAAGCGCTTGCAGGCGCAGCAGACGCTCCGACTTCACCTCTTCGGGCAGTAGATCCGTGGCTTCCGCCGCAGGTGTGCCCGGTCGTGGCGAGTATTTGAACGAGTAGGCAGCCGCATAGCCGACGTTTTCGATCAGGCGGAGTGTCGCTTCAAAATCCGCATCGGTCTCACCAGGGAAACCGACAATGAAATCGCCCGAAAGCGCAATGTCGGGCCGAGCGGCGCGAATCCGATCGATCAGGCGCAGATAGTCGTCCGCCTGGTGCTGGCGGTTCATCGCCTTGAGGATCGTATCCGATCCGGACTGCACCGGCAGGTGGAGATACGGCATCAGCTGCGAGAGGTCACGATGCGCCGCGATCAGCGCATCGTCCATGTCGCGGGGGTGGCTCGTCATGTAGCGAAGGCGGGCGATGCCGGGCACTTCCGCCAGACGGAAGAGAAGTTCGCCCAGCCCCCATTGCCGACCATCGGCGCCCGCGCCGTGCCACGCATTGACGTTCTGGCCGAGAAGAGTGAGTTCGCGCACGCCTGCCTCGGCCAGCGCTTCCGCCTCGGCCACGATTTGCGCCACCGATCGGGAGACTTCCGAGCCACGGGTATAGGGTACCACGCAGAAGGCGCAGAACTTGTCGCAGCCTTCCTGCACGGTGAGGAAGGCCGTGACGCCGCGCGCCTGGACGATCTTGCGGTCGGGCCGCGGCAGATGCGCGAACTTGTCCTCGATCGCATAGTCGGTATCGACCACGCGACGCCCGGCGCGCGCTTCGCTGACGATCTCGGGCAGCCGGTGATAGGTTTGCGGGCCAACGACGAGGTCGACCACAGGAGCACGGCGGAAGATTTCCTGCCCTTCGGCCTGCGCGACGCAGCCCGTGATGCCGACGAGAAAATCCTTGGCGCCGGGTTCGGCCTTGGCCTTCTGCTTGGCGAGGCGGCCGAGCTCGGAATAGACTTTTTCGGCGGCCTTTTCGCGGATGTGGCAGGTGTTGATGAGATAAAGGTCCGCATCCTCCGGCCGCTCCGTGCGGGCGTAGCCGTCCTTCGCCAGCGCGTCCGCCATGCGATCGGAATCGTAGGCATTCATCTGGCAGCCATAGGTCTTCACATAGACCTTGCGCTGGTTGGAATCCGCCGGCGCAGAGGAATTGTCGGCGGGCGAAGGCGTTCTTGCCAAAGGGGTGCTCGTTGATTGCATGGCCGCCTATTTAGTCGGTCCGGCGGCGGAAGAAAATGCCGGTTGCAGCAAAAGCGCAGAAGTCTAGCGTCGAAGCGCTTCCGCGAGCATCGTCTCGACTTCCTCGCGCAGGAGCCGGCTCACAGCCTTGCGATCGCGCGCGTCCGACACCTCGCGCGGCTTGCCGAAGCAGATCTCCACGTCGATCGCGCCCTCGCGCAGCACTGTCAAAAGATGCGGCAGAAGCTCCACATCGCCCGGCCAAGCGGCGAGGAAGCGGTGTCGTCGACCCATCGGCAGGCCCTGGATGCGGTTATAGGCAATCGATACGGGCTGCAGCACCACGCCGGCATGGGCATCTTCGCCGGCCTGGCGGGCAACGCCGAAGAGCGATGACTTGAACTCCAGAACACGATTGCCGTCCGACGTCGTCCCTTCGGCAAAGAGAACGACGATCTCACCCCGCTCGAGCCTCTCAGTGATGGCACTGACCTGCTCGCCGGTGGAGCGCCGCTGGTTGCGCTCGACGAAGATCGAGCGCTGCCAACGCGCCAGCCGCCCGAAGACCGGCCAGTCTTTCACTTCGGATTTGGCGATGAAGGCCACGTCTGCAACCGAACCCAGCGCGATGATGTCGAGCCACGAAACATGGTTCGAAATCAACATCAGCGGGCCATTCGAATGTTGGGTACCGCGCGTGGTGACCTTCAGACCAAGAACAGGGCACATCAGCCGGTGCCACAGCCGCGGAATGCGGCGCGCTAGCGGCCGATCACGCCACAATGCAAAAAGGTGAGGCGGCAAAAGAACCGCGGTGATGGCCAGAAAGGCAAGGGCGACATAGACGAGGCGCAGCCAGCCGATCATCGCAGTCTCGTCTTCCGGGGGAGCGCAAGCACCGAGCGCGCACGCACTCTCAGGCATCGCCCTTCTTGAGGGGGATGCCGTAAAGTTCCAGGCGGTGGTCGACAAGGCGAAAGCCGTGCTCTCGGGCGATCCGCTCCTGCAGCGCTTCGATCTCGGCCGAATGGAACTCGATGACCTGCCCGGTCTTGAGGTCGATCAGGTGGTCGTGGTGTTCTTCCGGAACCGTTTCGTAGCGCGAACGCCCGTCTCGGAAATCGTGCCGCTCGATGATGCCGATATCCTCGAACAGACGCACGGTGCGGTAGACGGTGGAAATGGAAATCTTCGGATCCACCTCGACGGAGCGGCGGTAGAGCTCTTCGACGTCCGGGTGGTCGTCCGCGCCATCGAGCACGCGCGCGATGACGCGGCGCTGCTCGGTCATGCGCATGCCGCGCTCGGCGCAGCGTTCTTCCAGTGGCTTTGTCTCGCTGGTCACGAACGCTCCGACCCTCTTATCGTTCAGTTCCTCGCCGTCAGAGCACGACCGGCGAGGGTTAGCCGCACTAAATCAGATCAAGCCGCATGACAAGCGCCGTCGTCCGTCGTCCATCGGCGGCTTTGTAGTAGGCCTCTCGCTCGCCCACCTGGACGAAGCCGAGCCGGCGGTAAAGTGCCAGCGCCGGCAGATTTGTGGCATCGACCTCCAGAAAAATCGAGGCGACGCCTTCCTGGCGCATCTGCCGGATACCGGCAAGCATCAGCCGCCAGCCGATGCCCTGGCTGCGGAATTTTTCGCGCACGGCGATCGTCAGCACTTCGGCCTCGTCCGCCGCAGTGCGCAGCAATATGAAGCCGGCAAAGGATCCGCGTCCCGTCGGAGACTGACGTGCGACGAAACCGTGCACGTTGGTCTGCGTCAGGAGAACGTCGATTTCCTCCGCGCTCCAGGGCCGCGAGAAGCTGGCGCCATGCAGCTCGGCCGCGCGATCGCAATCGGCCTGTTCCATCGGCACGACCTCGACATCGGCGGTCCGGGTGAAGAAGCCGCCGATCATTGCGCCAGCCGCTCCTGCCGCGCCAGGAGGTAGGCCTCCTGCGGCTTGGCATCGGGCGACCGGAGGTAAAGCGGGGCCGGCGGTGCGCTCGCGGTTTTTCCTGCCCCGACCCGGGCAACATCCAGGATCTCGACCGTGCCCGCTTCGGAGATGGCGCGCTCCGGCTGGCCCAACAGGGAAGCAACGAGAGGCGAACCGGAACCGATGAGGCGGGCGTCATGCCGTATCGCCAGATCCGCCGCTTCCGCCACGGACAGTGCGGCCGGATCGGTCAGCGGGGTGCCATCGGCTGCGAAGACCTGCGCGAAAACCTCGTCACGCCGTGCATCGAGAATCGCCATCACGGAAACATCCGCCGGCGCGACAGAAGCAGCCAACGCCTCGAGTGTGGTCACCCCAACGGAAGGGCGACCAAGTGCCAGCGCCAGCCCGCGCGCGGTGGCGACGCCCACGCGGATGCCCGTGAAAGAGCCCGGGCCGACAGTCACGGCGATCCGGTCGATCTCCTTCAGCGCGATGCCGGCCTCAAGCCGTGCCGCCTCGATCACCGCCATCATGCGCTCCGCATGGCCCCGGCCGATATCTTCCACGACACGGCCGAGCGCGGTGCCGTCGGACGCGTCGTAGAAGGCCGCAGCGCAGAGGCCGGCGGAAGAATCGAGGGCAAGAATGATCATGGCATCGGTCTAGCCGTTGCAGCGCGCAGGGTAAACGGTCGGGCCTAACCGGTCATGTCGACGACGACCCGGCCGCGGATCTTGCCGTCCAGAATATCCGTTGCAGCGCCGGTGATGTCCTCAAAGCCGATCGTCGTCGAAATCGCCTTGAGTTTGTCCATGTCGAGGTCCTTGGCAATGCGCTGCCACGCCTCGATACGCACCGGCTTCGGCGCCATCACCGAGTCGATCCCGCAAAGCGTGACGCCGCGCAGGATGAACGGGGCGACCGTCGTCGGCAAATCCATGCCCTGGGCGAGACCACAGGCCGCGACCACGCCGCCATAGCGGGTCTGGGCAAGCAGATTGGCGAGCGTATGGCTGCCGACCGCGTCGATCCCGCCGGCGAAACGTTCCTTGCCAAGCGGCTTGCCGGGTTCGGAGAGCTCCGCCCGGTCGATCACTTCGGTCGCGCCGAGCGATTTCAGAAAGTCCGCTTCGCCTAAGCGACCGGTCGAGGCGACCACCTCAAAGCCAAGCTTCGAGAGCAGCGCGATCGCGACCGTGCCCACGCCGCCATTGGCGCCGGTGACGGCGATCGGTCCCGATGCCGGCGTGATGCCGTGGCGCTCGAGCGCCATGACGGAGAGCATGGCGGTGTAGCCTGCCGTGCCGACGGCCATCGTGTCATGGGCACTCAAACCTTCCGGCAGCGGGATAAGCCAGTCGCTCTTGAGCTGCATGTAGCGGGCATAGGCGCCGAGATGCGTTTCGCCGACGCCAAAGCCGTTGAGCAGCACCTTGTCCCCTGCCTTGAATTCCGTGCCGGTGGAGGAAACGACCGTGCCGGCGGCATCGATGCCGGGAACCATCGGCCAGCGGCGCACGACCGGCCCTTTGCCGGTGATCGCAAGCCCGTCCTTGTAGTTGACGGTGGTCGCCTCGACCTCGACGATGACGTCGCCTTCCATCAGATCGGCATGGGTGAGTTCGGTGATCGCCACCGACTGCTTCTTGTTCTCATCGCGCGAGACGACGATGGCCTTGAACGGCTCCTGCATGCGCTTCCTCCTTCGCTTGCGATCGTCTGTCAGAGATAGGCGCGTCTGGCCCGATGCGAAACCTTATTCGGCTTGGTCTTTCGGTGTGGTCCGGCCCTGCCGCCATGCAAGAATTTCATCGAGCACGATCGAGACCGCGCCGACGGTGATGAAGCTGTCGGCGAGGTTGAAGACCGCAAAAGACCAGGTCTCGGTATAGACCAGGATGTAATCGACGACGTGGCCGTAGGCCGCCCGGTCGATCAGGTTGCCGATCGCGCCACCGACGATCAGCGCATAGCCAAGATGGGCGAAGAACCGGTCGGGCGCGGTCGACCGCCAGAGATAGACGACGAAGCAGACGATCAGGGTCGTCACGGCGACCAGCGTCCACTCCGACTGGCCGGCAAGGAAGGAGAACGCGATGCCTTCGTTGTAGGTGCGGAAGAGCGCCAGCATCGGCAACAATTCGATCGGCTGCTGCAGCGGCAATGCCGCCTCGACCCAGAGCTTGATCGCCTGGTCGGCAGCAATCAGCAGTGCCAGCAGGCCAAGCGCCGGCAGGGGCCGGGAAAGGGCGGTGGGCTTGGCCATCGGGGTCATGTCTCCAGGGAAAGAAGATGCCGGCGCGCCTCGAAGAGCATGAGCCCGGTCGCAACGGCGAGATTGAGGCTGTCGGCCCGACCCTGCTGCGGAATGCGTGCGAGCGCCGAGCAGGCCGACGACAGTTCCGCAGGCAGGCCCTGCTGCTCATTGCCCATCAAGAGCACTGTCGGCGCTTTTTTGAAATCGATGGTGCGGTAGTCCACTGCGCCTTCGAGATGCGTGCCGACCAGCGGCGCCTTGTGCTTTCCACACCAGGCGAGGAATTCAGGAACCGAAGCTCGGTAGAGCGGCACGGCGAAGATGGAGCCCATGGTTGCTCGCACCGTCTCCAGCGCGAACGGATCCGTCGTTTCGCCGACGAGCACGATGCCGGACGCGCCGGCCGCATCGGCGGTGCGGATGATGGTGCCGAGATTGCCGGGATCGCGCACCCGGTCGAGAGCAAGCCAGGTCTCGCCCCTGGCCGGCGTTTGCCGGTCGAGCTTGCCATAGCGCTGCTCGAAGACGCCGACGACCATCTGCGGATTGTCCCGCCGTGTGATCGTCGACAGCACCTTTTCGCTGACTTCGAGCACCAGCGCGCCGGCGTTCAGCGCTTTCAACGCCGTCGGCTCCACATGCGGGCGTCCCTTGGCATTCTTGGCGTAGATCAGCGTCGAGATCGTCCAGCCGAGATCGAGCGCGTCGATGACGAGCTTCAGGCCCTCGGCGAGAAACTGCCCGCTCTCCTCCCGGTTCTTCTTCTGGGTGAGGCCACGAATGTCCTTGATCAGCGGGTTTGTGAGGCTCGTGACTTCCTTCACCTGGCCTATGCGGCGGCGTTCGGTCATTGGGGCAGCCACCGTGAAAAGAGGGAGGTCGAAAGCGCGCGGCCCGCCTCGCTTTCGCGCAGGATGAGCTCGCCCGATTCCACCGTGCCGCCGGCGCCGCGCATCGTTTCGCGCATCAGCTCATGGATCGAATAGAACGACGCCCGGATGGAATAAGCCGTCAGCACCAAGCCCTCCGGCCGCTCGCTCAAGAGTTCCCGGCAGATATCGAGCATCAGAGCGAGATGATCGAACAATTGCCAGATTTCGCCGTTCGGCCCGCGGCCGAATTTCGGCGGGTCGGTCAGGATGATGTCATAGCGGTTGCCGCGCCGCTCCTCGCGCGCGATGAACTTCATGGCATCGTCGCAAATCCAGCGGATCGGCTTGTCGTCGAGCCGGGCGAGCGCCTGGTTCTCGCGGCCCCAGCCGATGGCTTTCTTGGAGGCATCCACATGGGTGACCTCCGCGCCGTTGGCCGCTGCGATCAGCGAGGCGACGCCAGTATACCCAAAGAGATTGAGCACCTTGAGCGGCCGGTCGGCAGACGCGATCCGATCGGCCATCCACGACCAGTGCGCCATCTGTTCGGGAAACACGCCGACATGGCGAAACGCCGTGAAGCGGCCGTGGAAATCGACGTCCATGAGCTTCATCGGCCAGGTTTCACCGAGCGGCGTCTTCGGGAAGCGCCAGCGGCCCATCCCGTCTTCCTCGGTATCGCCGGTAAAGACCGCGTCGACCTGGTCCCAGTCCTTGGCCGGCAACGTGCGCTGCCACAGCGCCTGCGCTTCCGGTCTCACGATGCGGTAGGGGCCGTACTGCTCCAGCTTCTCGCCCATGCCACTATCGATGAGGCGGTAGCCGTCTGACGCCTCGCTTTCCAGAATGACTGGCACGCGCTCGGCCGGCCGCGCGCCGCGGCGCGGGGTCAGCGGGCGTTCGGCAAGCGGCGGTTTTTGCGCGTCTTCGGCAGGCGCTTTGCTTCGACTGCGGCGTGTCTTTGCACTCAAGGGCGGATCCATGGGTGAGCGGGCCGTAGAATGGCCGGGCTCATACTTTAAGGCAGTCTCTTGCGCTCCCTCTTGGCAAAGCGCCCGGCGAATTGCAAGAAAGGCCCGGAAATCGAAGTGAAAGCGCGGAGGACGGCTTCATGGAAATGAATGGCAGCGAACGCATCCAGGCACCGCGTGAGAAGGTGTGGGAGGCCCTGAACGACCCGGAAATCCTGCGCCAGTGCATTCCGGGGTGCCAGTCGCTCGAGATGACCGGCGACAACGCGATGGCGGCGACCGTGAAGCTGAAGATCGGCATCGTGTCCGCCACCTTCAACGGCAACGTGACGCTGGAAAACATCGACGCGCCGAAGGGCTACACGATCTCGGGCGAAGGCAAGGGCGGCGTCGCGGGCTTCGCCAAGGGCGGTGCCGACGTGTCGCTCGAGGAGGACGGGGCCGAGACGGTGCTGAACTACGACTGCAAGGCACAGGTTGGCGGCAAGATCGCCCAGATGGGCTCCCGCCTGATCGACAGCACCGCCAAGAAGCTCGCCGGCCAGTTCTTTGCCAAGTTCAACGAAGTGGTCAGCGGCGCCAACGCGTCGGCCTGAGGCGCGACCTCTTCATGGTCGGGCTCGCCCCGACCATCTGCGGTAGCGGGCTAAGAGGCATACGCGGTAATTCGCCAAAATGGCGCGATGACGCGCATTACATCTCGCGTGTGATTGTCTCATAGACCAGAATTCCAGCCGCGAAATCTTCCAGTGCGCAGCCGGTTGATTTGAAGAGCGTGATCTCGCCGTCTGAAGTGCGGCCAGGATGGGTCCCGCTGGCGAGCATGGCGAGATCGGCTTTCACGTCATCACGCGACACGATGCCGGCTGCGATCGGCTGGACGAGGTCGCCGCCTTCGGTGAGCGCGCCATCGAACGTGTCGACGAAGAGTGTGGTCCGGCGCACCGTTTCGTCGTCGCTCTCCCGAAGCTTCGGCGTGAACGCGCCGACGAGATCCACATGCGCGCCAGGTTTCAGCCACCGGCCTTCGATCAGCGGCGTCTCAGAGATCGTCGCGGCGGAGATGATATCGGCATCGCGGATGGCTTCCTCGCGATCTTCCACGACACGGACTTCGAACGGGTCGTCGCGCAGCGCCTCGGCAACCGCATCGGCGTTCTCCCGGCTGCGGTTCCAGAGCGTGACGTGCGAGATCGGCCGCATGGCGGCGTGCGCGCGGATGAGGTGAGGGGCAAGTCGGCCGGCGCCGAACATGGCCATGCGGCTAGCGTTCTTGCGGGCGAGATAGCGGCCGGCGAGCGCCGACGCGGTGGCCGTGCGCCAGACCGTCAAAGCTTGCCCGTCGATGAGAGCGAGCGGTTCGCCTGTCTGTCCGTTGGAAAGAATGTAGACGCCCATGACGGCCGGCTTGGCGAGCGCGTTGTTGTCCGGGCTGACGGTCACGAGCTTCACGCCGATATAGCCATCGGCCGACGTGCCCCGGGCGCAGAAATCGCTCCAGGCCGGCATCAGGAGCAGCGTCGTGTCCGCGCCGTCGGGCCGTTCGATGGTGTGGTGATGCCGCGTCGGCGCCTGGACGCCCTCGGCAAAAGCCCTGGTCAGCGCATCGGCAAGGGCGGTGTAACCGAGCACCCGGTCGACGTCGCTGGCAGAAATCACGCGCATGGGAAACGCACTTTCAAGATGGCGAGCGGACCATCACGTCCGGGCAGGCAAGGTGGACCCGGAGCCGCTCGTCAGGGAATTCGGTGAAGCACCGCCAGTCTGTCGGGCAAGATCGTTGGCCCGTTCGCGCTGCCGGTCCGCCTCGTTCTGCCACTTCGCCGCCTCGTAGCGCTGCTTGCGGGCGCGATTGCGGTAGTGCCCTTGCGTGAACCAGGTGGCGAGGCCGCCAATCAGGATGCCAAGCATCAGCGTGACGAAAAGAAAGACGAAGAACGGTCCCGTGATCGACAGCACGCTGTCATCCGGCGCGAAAGGGTTCAGCGCCAACGTCACCGCCCCGCGGTTCGCGATCGACAGGGCGATCAGGATGACGGCGATGGGCAACAGGATAAGGATGTTGACGAGTTTTCTCACGCGAAAGCGCCTCTTGGTAATGACTGGTGAACCGGGCCAGCTTCTTGATCGGCGGCTTCATGCGAACCGCGTTCAGTCGACCTGATCGGGGTTCAGGCGCTCACGCAGTTCTTTGCCGGTCTTGAAGAAGGGGACCCACTTCTCTTCGACGAAAACGGTTTCACCCGTGCGCGGGTTCCGGCCAGACCGCGACGGTCTGTTCTTCACCGAAAAAGCGCCAAAACCGCGCAGTTCGACGCGATTTCCATCGGCCAGAGCATTGGTGATCTCGTCCAGGATCGCATTGACGATGTTCTCGACGTCGCGATGGAAGAGGTGCGGATTACGAGACGCAATGATCTGCACCAGCTCCGACTTTATCACGGTGTGTTCCCCCAGTCGTCTCGTGCTTGTTGCCCGCCAAACTGCCAAACCGAAATCAGACCGTCAAGAAACAACTTCTGATCGGTAAAAGCTGACAGAACCTGGCTTCCAAGAGCGGAATTGCCGAACATTCCACCGATGAGGCCAGCTGCTGCCTGGCCGAAGAGCAGGCCACGCGAGCGCTCGGGCTCCCAGTCGACGATATCGAGATTGGTGTCGATGTCACGCGTGCCGAGATAGGCGCGCACTTCGTCCTCCGCGCCGATGGCGTCGACCAGGCCGTTCTGAAGCGCCTGACGTCCGGTAAAGATCGACCCGTCGGCGATCGCAAGTGTCTCCGGCCGCGACATGTTGCGCCGCTCGGCCACCAGATCGACGAACCAGTCGTAGGAATCGGCGACGAGCCGGCCGATCATTTCTTCGGCTTCAGGATTTGCGGGCGAAAAAGGCGAGGGCTCTGCCTTGAGCGGCGACGATTTCACGGCGCCTACGCTGACGCCGATATTGTCGAGGAGCTCGGAAATATTGCCGTATTGGAAGATCACGCCGATCGACCCGACGATGGAAGCCTCGCCGGCAACGATGTGGTCGGTGGCGCTGGCGATCATGTAGCCGGCAGAAGCGGCAAGCCCGCGCACTTCGGCGACGACGGGTTTGACGGCGGAAATGTCCCGCACCGCCTTATAGAGCACCTCGCCGCCATAGGTGGTGCCACCGGGGGACTCGATGCCGATGACGACGGCCCGAACGTTTGGATCATCGCGGACGTCCTCGAGCCGTTCCAGCAGGTCTTCATTTGCCGTGATGACCCCGGAAACCATGACGCGCGCAATATGGGACCGTGCCTTCTCACCGCGCTCGGCAAACCCACCGGCATAGGTGAGGCCGACGACGAGCAGCACGACGGCCAGCAGGCCGACGATGCGCCAGAAGGTCAGTTTGCGTCTGAGCCGCCGACGATCGGCGATGCCAGATTGGTCCAAGATAACAATCCTTTCACGTGATCCCGTGGCCGGTTTCCATACCAGAGCCGCAACCGCTGCGCCATGACGGCAGAGGAAATATCGCTGACGCTTCCGTCGTCGACTGGTCGGTCAACGGCAAAATAACCATATTGGCGCACAAGGTCGAAGTGCGACGGATCAAAAGAGCGGCGAAATGGCAGTGAGTGGTGAGGCAATGGCGGATGGCAGCGGTACGGAAATCAGCCGTGCTGCACGCGAATACCGCAAGGGGCAGCGCCATTCCGCATGGGTGAAACGGCTCAAGATTTTGCTGCCGGTGGTGTCGATCGGCCTTGCGGTCGCGTTCGTCGTTGTCTCAATTGCTTTTCGGGTGACTCCCGCCGACATCGTCTTCGATCGCATGACGATGGAAAATGGCGTCATCGTCATGGAAAATCCGGCGCTCTCCGGACAGAACGACGATCGCCGGACCTTCACGATGAACGCCGCGCGTGCCACCCAGAATGTCGCGACGCCCGATGTCATCACCTTGAACGACATCAAAGCGGAACTGCCCGTCGGCGACGATGAGATCGCAAGCGTCGAGGCCGAGCGCGGAATCTATGACCGTCTGCTCGAAACCCTGGTGCTCGATGCACCCTTCACGGTGCGTGCGACCGGAGGCCTTGAAGTCGATCTTCAATCCGCCAGGTTCGACATGGGTGTCGGGGCCATGGAAACCAATGACGGTGTTGTCATCCGCAATGGCAAGACGTCTCTTGTTGCGCAGTCTGTTCGGATCAGGGATAACGGCGCGATCATAGTTTTCGAGCGTGACGTGCGGATGATTATCGATCCGTCGACGCTGAGCAGCCGCGAAGAAAGCGCCGACTGATATGTCTTCCATGAATTTCTATACTTCGTCGCTCGCCCGTCCGACGCGTTATGCAGCCTTTGTCCTTGCAGCGCTCGCCCTGTCGGTGCCGTCTCTTCAGGCGCAGACGGTCGAGCGGCAAAGCTCCAGGTTCGCTTTGTCCGAGGATCAGCCGATCCAGATCGAAAGCGACGAACTGCAGGTCAGCGAAAGCAACGGCCGCGCCGATTTCACCGGCAATGTAAATGTCGTTCAGGGCGAGATGGTGCTGAAGTCGGGCGCCATGACCGTGTTCTACAGCGGCGACAGCGGCTCTGTATCCACCGGAACGGCGGCGATCGAGCGCATCGAATTGCGCAACGACGTGCTTCTTCAGTCCGGCGAGCAGACTGCGACCGCGGACGCCGGCACCTACGACATGTCGAACGAAATCCTGACATTATCCGGCGACAGGGTCGTTCTGTCGGAAGGCGACAACGTCCTCGTCGGGTGCAAGCTGACGGTCGAGGTCGCCAACGGCAATGCACGCCTCGAAAGCTGCGGGAACCGGGTGCAGATCCAGTTGAACCCAGCCTCGCGGCCTTCGGAATAACGGCCTCAAGGACCCATCCTCTTGCTGAATTCTCTCTTCAACCGGGGAGCGCCGCCGGCGCGCGACAGCGATGCGCCATCCGAGGCGCGTTACCAGGGCACGCTGATCGCGAGAGGCCTGACCAAGAGCTACAAGTCGCGCGCCGTCGTAAACGGCGTTTCCCTCGGTGTGCGTCGCGGCGAGGCGGTAGGCCTTCTCGGGCCCAACGGCGCCGGCAAGACGACGTGTTTCTACATGATCACGGGGCTCGTTCCGGTCGACAAGGGCACGATCGAGATCGACGGTTTCGATGTGACGCAGATGCCGATGTATCGCCGTGCCCGGCTCGGCGTCGGTTACCTGCCGCAGGAAGCGTCGATCTTTCGCGGCCTGAGTGTCGAGGAAAATGTTCGCGCCGTTCTCGAGGTGGTCGAGCCTGACCGGAAGAAGCGGTCCGAAAAGCTCGCCTCGCTGCTGGAAGAATTCCACATCGACCATCTCGCGAAATCGCCATCGATCGCGCTGTCCGGTGGTGAGCGGCGTCGCCTCGAAATCGCCCGGGCACTGGCCTCCGACCCGACCTTCATGCTGCTCGACGAGCCATTTGCCGGCGTCGATCCGATCGCAGTCGCCGACATTCAAAATCTGGTCCGCCACCTGACCAAGCGCGGCATCGGTGTTTTGATCACCGACCACAATGTGCGCGAAACGCTCGGCCTCATCGACCGGGCCTACATCATCCACCAGGGCGCGGTGCTCACCCATGGGCGGCCGGATGAAATCGTGGCCAACCCGGACGTTCGCCGCCTGTATCTGGGCGAACAGTTTACGCTTTAAGCACAATGTCGCAGAAATCTGCTTTGACTTGACCCGGATCGGGAAAAAAGCAATTTTTGGGCCACATCACTTTGGTCGTGCGGCAAGCCGCACCGAGCGTCGCGTTTCCGGAGTTCGTTTCAGTCATGGCACTGTCGGCAAGCCTGCAATTGCGCCAGAGCCAATCACTGGTGATGACCCCGCAGCTCATCCAGTCGATCCGGTTGCTGCAACTGACCCATATCGAGCTCAACCGCTTCATCGAGCAGGAAGTCGAAAAGAACCCCCTGCTGGAATTGGCGGGTGACGACGGGGACATGCACGCAAACGACTTCGGTCGCTCAGGTGAGCGTCGGTCGGACGACGGCGACAGGCGCGATGATGCAGCCGGGGACGGAGCCTTTGCCGACGGCGATGCCGATTGGGCTAAAAACGGCCTGACACCGGATGGTGAGTTCGTGTCCGAGCGCCTCGATGCGAATTACGATAATGTTTTTCCCGACGATGGCGAGCCCCAAAAAGCCGCGTCGCCCGAATTCCTCGACAGCTGGAAATCGATGCCTGGCGCGAACGGCTCCGGTGCCGGCGACATCCATGATCTCGACGAGTTCGTCGCGGCCGCAACGACGCTGCGCGACCATGTCGAGGCCGAGATCGCGCTGTCCATTGCCGATCCCATCGAGCGCGCCATCGCGGCTGAGATCGCCGATCATCTGGACGATGCGGGCTATGTCGATTTCGACGCGGCTGCGATGGCCGAGCGCCTGGGCGTTTCGTCCGATGTGATCACGGCCGTGCTCGCTCGGTTGCAGCGCATGGACCCACCCGGGTTATTCGCACGGTCGCTGAAAGAATGCCTCGCACTGCAGCTGAAAGCGCGTGATCGGCACGACCCGGCCATGGCGTGCCTTCTGGAGAACCTTGAATTGCTGGCGCGGCGGGATTTTGCAGCACTGCGCAAGCTCTGCGGCGTCGACGATGAAGACATCCTCGACATGCTGGGCGAAATCCGCGCGCTGGACCCGAAGCCGGGCTTGGCCTTCCAGAAGGGCAGCGTCGAGACGATCGTGCCCGATGTCATGGTCCGCCAGGCCGCGGAGGGCGGCTGGCATGTGGAGCTGAGCCCCGACGCTTTGCCGCGCGTGCTCGTCAACCAGACCTATTACGCCAATGTCAGTCGCATCGCCGGCAAGAGCCCCGAAGACCAGGCGTTCCTCGCCGAATGCCTGCAAAGCGCCAATTGGCTGACGCGCAGCCTCGATCAGCGCGCCCGCACCATCATGAAGGTGGCAAGCGAGATCGTCCGGCAGCAGGACGCGTTTCTGCTGCATGGCGTCAGCCATTTGCGGCCGCTCAATCTGCGCGCCGTCGCCGACGCGATCGGCATGCATGAATCGACCGTCAGCCGCGTCACCTCCAACAAATACATGATGACGCCGCGCGGCGTGTTCGAGCTGAAGTATTTCTTCACTGTCTCGATCGCCTCGTCCGAAGGCGGGGACGCCCATTCGGCCGAGGCCGTGCGGCAAACGATTCGGAAAATGATCGGCGCGGAAGCGGCAGATGCGGTTCTTTCCGATGACGATATCGTCAAGGTGCTGAAGGATCGGGGCATCGATCTCGCCCGCAGGACCGTCGCGAAGTACCGGGAATCGATGAACATTCCCTCGTCGGTCCAGCGCCGACGGGAAAAGAAGGCGCTCATGGCAAGCGTCGCTTCCTAGGCTTTCAGCTTCCCCGAGTGCCGGTTCGCCTTGCTTGACAGGCCATTCTGCGGCGCGTACACGCCCCGCCATTCGTGGAACCGGCAGTATCAAAGTGCATGAGGCTGCGTTCCGAAAAGATAACCGCCGACGGCCGGACGAGATGCGCGAGCCAAGCGCCGCGAAGGACCGGACCGATTACGAGGTCTGCGCTTGGATGGCGCTCGACCTTGGCATAAGCTGACACCGCAAGTCACAGAATAAGAAAGGGCTCTCCATGAGCGTGCGCGTGTCTGGAAAACATATGGAAATCGGCGAAGCCTTCCGTACCAGGATCGAGGACAAGATCCAGGATGCGGTGAGCAAGTATTTCGACGGAGGATATTCCAGCCAGGTGACGGTCGAGAAATCCGGGTCGCGCTTCACCGCCGATTGCAAGATTCATCTCGATACGGGCGTGGTAATGCAGGCGACCGGGGAAGGACAGGAGCCGCAGTTCGCATTCGATGGCGCTTCGGAGCGCCTGGAGAAGAGACTGCGCCGCTACAAGCGCCGTTTGAAGGACCATCACGCCGGCAACGGCCAGAGCAAGATGATGGAACTGCCCTACACGGTTATGGACAGCGGCTCCGACGAGGACGACGAAATTCCTGAGGATTACGCGCCCGTCATTGTCGCCGAGAGCTCAAAAGTGGTAAGAACCATGTCGGTCGCAAGCGCAGTGATGGCGCTGGACATGACGGATGAACCGGTTCTGATTTTTCGCAATGCCGGCAACGATGCCCTCAACGTGGTTTACCGCCGGACAGATGGCAACATTGGCTGGGTCGACGCAGCCAACAATAAATCCTGACGAGTTGATGCGTAATGTCCGCCCCTTTTTGGGGCGGACGTTCGATGTCGCCGGGATGATACGCGAGGAATAGGAATGGCTTTGGCTGATCTGCTTGCCCCGGACGCGGTGATACCCGCGCTGAAGGCAAACTCGAAGAAACAGCTCCTTCAGGAACTGGCTTCGAAAGCCGCCCAAATCACCGGATTGACCGAACGGGAAATCTTCGAGGTCATTCTTCAGCGCGAACGGCTCGGCTCAACCGGTGTGGGGAACGGCATCGCCATCCCACACGGAAAATTGACGACGCTGCCTGGAATCGTCGGTGTTTTTGCGCGTCTCGATCAACCGATCGACTTCGAAGCGCTCGACGATCAGCCCGTCGACCTCGTATTCCTGTTGCTTGCTCCGGAGGGTGCGGGTGCGGATCACCTCAAGGCACTGTCGCGCATTGCACGCGTGCTGCGGGATCAGGACACGGTCGCAAAGCTGCGTGCGAGCGACCAGGCGTCGGCGATCTATACCTTCCTGACCCAGGACGAGGCGTCGAACGCCGCCTGATGAGGGCAGCGTCGAAGACGCCGCCCTCGTGTATCAATGCAAGCGTCAGTGAACGCTGACGGTGCTCAAGTCGTTTTCGGCTGCCTTGAAGAAGGCGCTGGACCGGCTGTCGCTCAGGAGGATCGGCGTACCGTCGGCACCGAATAGACCCCAAAGGTCGAGTCCGGGTTCCAGATCCGGTGCCTGAGGGAACTTCTTGGACACGTCTTCCGACCGCATCTTGCGGATATAGCCGACTTCGCCATTGCCGAGATCGGCAAGCTCGTTCGCGCTAATCTTCGCTGCCAGCTCGGCGCCGGCGGCATCTCGCGATGTCAATTCCTTGAAAGCCATGGCATTTCTCCAAACGGGCCGCTCGATCGAAGATCGACTCGCGCGCCCTGCATATTTCAGTCTCGAACCGAAATATTAATTTTCTTCACCAGTCGCTGCGGTTCCGGACGGGCAAGATCAATGGAAAGCAGTCCATTGTTCAACTCCGCAGAGAGAACTTCGATCCCATCCGCCAACACGAAAATGCGTTGGAACTGTCGCGCGGCAATACCGCGGTGCAGATAATCACGCTCTTCGGTATCGACCTGACGGCCGCGGATGATCAGTTGGTTCTCTTCGGTGGTCACATCCAGCTGGTCGTCGCTGAAGCCAGCGACGGCTACCGTGATGCGCAACCTGTCTCCGATGCCGTCACGTGGGGAGATCCGCTCGATATTGTAGGGCGGATATCCATCACTCGCCTTGGCGAGACGCTCCAGCGTCTTTTCCATCGTGTCGAAGCCGAGCAGCAGCGGGCTCGAAAAGGGAGTTATGCGTGACATCGTCTGCCAGTCCTTGCACGAAGCGACCATTCAGGCGGAGACCCTTAGAGGGCGGCATCTCCGTTGCTCTCAATATGGGTGGCGGATTGCTGCACTGCAAGCGGCTTGCGGCGAGGGGCCGGCAAGGATAGGCGTTGCCGGAAAGAGACCAGGACCTGATACGACATGCACAGCGGCACGACGCGCAAAATCATCATCGATACCGATCCGGGACAGGACGACGCAGCCGCAATTTTGCTGGCGCTGGCAAGCCCGGAACTCGACATTCTCGGCATTACGGCGGTGGCCGGCAACGTTCCGCTCGACTGGACGACGCGCAACGCACTGATCATCTGCGAATTGGCGGGACGTACCGACATTCCTGTTTACGCTGGCGCCCATGCACCGTTGAAGCGTCCGCTTGTGACGGCGGAACACGTTCACGGCAAGACCGGGCTCGACGGTCCGCTGCTCGATGAGCCCGTCGGCAAGCTTCAGGATGAGGGCGCGGTCGATTTCATCATCCACACGCTTCTTGCCGAAGAGACAGGCACGGTCACGCTCTGTGCGTTGGGGCCGCTCACCAATCTGGCGCTGGCTCTTCAAAAAGCGCCGGAGATCGCCGGCCACATTGCCGAGATCGTCCTGATGGGCGGCGGCTTCTTCGAAGGCGGCAACATCACGCCTGCCGCTGAATTCAACATCTATGTCGATCCGGAAGCGGCGGATGTGGTGTTTCGCGCCGGCGTGCCGATCGTGATGATGCCGCTCGACGTCACGCACAAGGTGCTGACCACCCGTGCCCGCACTGAGGCAATCGCCGCGCTCCCTTCGAAGGCTACGCGAGCGCTTGCCGAAATGCTGGTGTTCTTCGAGCGTTTCGACGAGCAGAAATACGGTTCCGACGGTGCGCCGCTGCATGATCCTTGCGTCATCGCCTATCTGCTGCGCCCCGAGCTTTTCGCCGGACGTTTCTGCAACGTCGAGATCGAGACTGCCTCGGATCTGACGCGTGGCATGACGGTCGTCGACTGGTGGCATGTCACCGACCGGGCGCCGAACGCGACCGTCATGCGGGAGGTGGATGCCGAGGGCTTCTTCGCCCTTCTGACGGAACGTCTCGCTACCTATTCCTGAGCGGCCGCAATGGCGCCCGGGCATCGAGATAGGCTATAGCGCTTCTGGGAAACTGGGGCCGGCATGATTCCATGACGCAGCACGACATGAAGTTCACCGAGATCGTCGACGCCCCTGCGCTGGCCCAGGCCGTCTCGGCCATCGCCGCCGAGCATGGGGGCGCCACGCCGGAGGCACGCGCTGCCCTTCTTGCCGAGATGCGACGAGTGAGCACCGAAGGCCGGGAAAAGGCGCGTTCGCTGCTGGAAAGCGATGGCTCGGGCCTGCTCTGTGCGGCACGAATCTCGCATCTCCAGGACACGATCATCACCGCGCTCTTCGACTTTGCGACGACGCATGTCTACCCCTCGCAAGGCTCCGGTACTGGAGCGGGTGACGGGATGACGGTGGCGGCCGTCGGCGGCTATGGCCGCGGCACGCTCGCGCCGGGTTCCGACATAGACCTGCTCTTCGTTCTTGCCGATCGCCGTTCCGGGCGGGAAGAGGAGGTCGCCCAGTTCGTGCTCTACGTGCTCTGGGACATGGGCTTCAAGGTAGGTCACGCCACGCGCACGATCGACGAGTGCATTCGACTGTCGCGCAGCGACATTACCATCCGCACCGCGATCCTCGAAGCGCGGCGCATCTGTGGCGCGGTCCCGCTCTTCGACGCCTTGACCGAACGGTTCGACACGCAGGTGGTGCGATCGACAGCGCCGGAATTCATCGAGGCGAAGCTTGCCGAACGGGATCAGCGTCACCGCAAGTCCGGTGACACGCGCTATCTCGTCGAGCCGAACGTCAAGGAAGGCAAGGGCGGCCTTCGCGACCTGAACACGCTGTTCTGGATCGCCAAATACTTCTACCGCATCGATGACGAGGCGGAGCTGGTGAAGCTCGGCGTGCTCTCCAAGGGCGAGTTCAAGGTCTTCAAAAAGGCCGAGGATTTCCTCTGGGCCGTACGCTGCCAGATGCATTTTCTCACCGGCAAGGCCGAGGAGCGCCTGTCCTTCGACATTCAGCGCGAGATCGCCGAAGCGCTCGGTTACCACGACCACCCGGGCCTCTCCGCCGTCGAACGCTTCATGAAGCACTATTTCCTCGTGGCGAAGGATGTGGGCGACCTGACACGCATCCTCTGCGCGGAGCTTGAGGACCAGCAGGCGAAAGAGGCGCCGGGCATCACCGCGATGATCACGCGCTTCACCGCCCGCACACGCAAGATCCCCGGCACGCTGGATTTTCTGGAAGACCGGGGCCGCATCACCATCGCCGACAAGGACGTCTTCAAGCGCGATCCGGTGAACCTGATCCGCCTTTTCCACCTTGCCGATCTCAACGGGCTCGAATTTCATCCCGATGCCTTGAAGCGGGTCACGCGGTCGCTGCGGCTCGTCAAGAACGAGCTTCGCGAGGATGCCGAGGCAAACCGGCTGTTCCTGTCGATCCTGACGTCGCGCCGTGATCCTGCGCTCATCCTCCGGCGCATGAACGAAGCGGGCCTGCTTGGCCGATTCATCCCGGAATTCGGCAAGATCGTCGCGATGATGCAATTCAACATGTATCATCACTACACGGTCGACGAGCACCTGATCCGCACCGTGGGTGTACTTTCCGACATCGACAATGGCCGTGACATGGACGCCCATCCCCTGTCGTCCAAGCTTATGCCGAGCGTGGAGGAACGCCAGGCGCTCTATGTGGCCGTATTCCTGCACGATGTTGCCAAGGGGCGCCCCGAAGATCACTCGGTCGCCGGTGCCCGTGTTGCCCGCAAGCTTTGCCCGCGCTTCGGCCTCTCGCCGAAGCAGACCGAACTGGTCGCCTGGCTGATTGAAGAGCACTTGAAGATGTCGATGATCGCCCAGGCGCGCGACCTCAATGACCGGAAGACGATCGAAGATTTCGCGCAGATCGTGCAGTCGCTCGACCGGCTGAAGCTGCTCCTGATCCTGACCGTCTGCGATATCCGGGCGGTCGGCCCGGGCGTCTGGAACGGCTGGAAGGGCCAACTCCTGCGCACGCTTTATTATGAGACCGAGCTGATGCTGTCGGGCGGTTTTTCGGAAGTCTCCCGCCGGGAGCGCGCACTGTTTGCCTCCGAGCAGCTGGGCAAGGCGCTCTCCTCCTGGGACGAGGCGGACCGTCAGCGCTATCTCGGCCTGCATTACGAACCGTATCTTCTGTCGACCGAACTCGAAGACCAGATCCGCCATGCGGAATTCGTGCGCGAGGCCGATCGAGAAGGCCGGGTGCTCGCGACGATGGTGCGCACCCATTCCTTCCACGCGATCACGGAAATCACCGTGCTCTCGCCCGACCATCCGCGCCTCTTGACGCTGGTTGCCGGTGCCTGCGCCGCGGCCGGCGCCAACATCGCTGACGCGCAGATATTCACGACATCCGACGGCCGCGCGCTCGACACGATCCTGATCAACCGCGAGTTCAAGGATGATGCCGACGAAATCCGCCGTGCAACGAGCATCGGCCGCCTGATCGAGGACATGCTGTCGGGCAAGAAGCGCCTTCCGGACGTGATCGCCCCCAAATCGAAACAGCCGCGCAAGGCACATGCCTTCAAGGTCCCGCCGGCGGTGACCATTTCCAATTCCCTGTCGAACAAGTTCACGGTGATCGAGGTGGAAGGGCTGGACCGTCCGGGCCTGCTGGCGAGCATCACCGCCGTGCTGTCCGACCTTTCGCTCGACATCACGTCTGCGCATGTCTCGACCTTCGGGGAAAAAGTCATCGACAATTTTTACGTGACCGATCTCGTCGGCCACAAGATCGTCTCCGAAACGCGCCAAGCCAACATCATTGCTCGGCTGAAGGCGGTGATGGCGAATGTCGAAGACGAAGCGCGAGAGCGCATGCCGAACGGGATGGTTGCTCCGCCGACGCCGCGCCGTGCGTCGGCCAGACGCGTGAAAGCCTGAATCACCATGGGACTGATAGCAAAATTCGCCACTGTCGGCGGCACCACTATGGGCAGCCGCGTCTTCGGCTTCGTGCGCGAGGCATTGATCGCGAGCACGCTTGGCGCGGGACCGGTTGCCGATGCGTTCTATGCGGCGTTCCGTTTTCCGAACCTCTTTCGACGGCTCTTCGCGGAAGGCGCGTTCAACTCCGCTTTCGTGCCGTTGTTCGCCAAGGAGCTTGAGGGCGGCGGGCGTGCTGCGGCGAGGGATTTTGCCGAGCAGGTCTTTTCGGTCCTGATCTTCATCCTGATTGCGCTATCGGCGCTCGCGATGATTTTTATGCCATTTCTCGTCGGCACCGTGATCGCACCGCGCTTTGCCGATACGCCCGACAAGTTCAACCTGACGGTGACGATGACGCGGATCATGTTCCCGTATCTTGCCGCCATGTCGTTGGTGGCGATGTTTTCGGGTATCCTGAACGCGTTTCGCCGCTATTTCCTGGCCGCTTTCGTGCCAATCCTTCTCAATGTCGTGATGATCGGCGCGATCCTGATCGCCATGGCGCTCGGTTATGATGAGGAGGGGCTTGGCCTTGCCCTGTCCTGGGGCGTCGTGGTCGCAGGCTTCGTGCAGCTCGCCGCGATCATCTGGGGCGTTCGGCGGGAGCATTTTCATATTGGCTTGCGGGTGCCGCGACCGACGCCTGCCGTCAAACGCCTGCTGTGGCTGGCGCTGCCGGCGGCGATCACCGGCGGCATCACGCAGATCAACCTGTTGATCGGCCAGGTCATCGCATCCGGCCAGGATGGTGCGATCGCCGTCATCAATTATGCCGACCGTATTCTCCAGCTGCCGCTCTCGACGATCGGCGTTGCCATCGGGGTTGTTCTGCTGCCGGAACTTGCGCGCTCGCTGAAGGCCGGCGATCTGGGCGATGCGGCCGTGCTCCAGAACCGCAGCCTCGAATTCGGCCTGGCGCTGACGGTCCCCGCGACCGTCGGACTGCTCATCCTGCCTGCGCCGATCGTGGCGCTTCTGTTCGAGCGCGGTGCGTTCAGCCGGGAGACCACCGAGATCACGGCGGCGGTGCTTGCCGCGTTCGCGCTCGGCCTTCCGGCCTTCGTGCTGATCAAGATCTTCCAGCCGGGGTTTTATGCGCGCGAAGACATGCGCACGCCCATGTGGATGGCGGGCGTCGGCGTTGTCGTCAACGTCGCCGCAAGCCTCATCCTGTTCCCGATCTACGGCGTCGTCGGCATCGGTATCGCGACGGCGCTCTTTGGCTGGGCGAATGCCGGCCTGCTTGCCATCGTTTTGTGGAACCGCAACCTCTTCCGGCCGTCCGGCGTCACCTTGCGGCGCATCGCGCTCATCATCGCCGGCAGCGCGCTCATGGGCGCGGTGCTGTGGCTGGCGCTCGCCTATCTCGAGCCGTATCTGATGGATGCGGGGCTGCTGGTGCGAGCGATTGCCGTCTTCGGCACGATCGGCGTCGCAGCGCTCGTCTACTTCGGTTTCACGCTCGCCACGGGCGCAATCGAGGGCCGCCATCTCATGCGGCTCCTCAAGCGCAACAAGGCGGCAACCTGATCCACGACGCCGACCCTTGCGGGTGGCTGGCTCTTGCAGAAGGGCGGGCGTCCATGCATAACCCGCCGCGATTTCAATGGGCCTGATCGGGCCGAACCAAAGGAGCGGGCCCTCCACAAGCCCGGCAATGCGCATGGCAGAATTCAAGGAGCGGGTGTTTTCAGGCGTTCAGCCCACCGGCAACCTCCATCTCGGCAACTATCTCGGTGCCATCAAGCGTTTCGTCGCGCTGCAGGACAGCTACGACTGCATCTATTGCGTCGTCGACCTGCATGCGATCACGGCGCAGCTCGTCCATGAGGATTTGAAGGGCCAGACGCGCTCGATCACTGCAGCATTCCTGGCTGCGGGCATCGATCCCGAGCGCCACATCGTCTTCAACCAGTCTGCCGTGTCCGGCCACGCCGAACTCGCCTGGATCTTCAACTGCGTCGCGCGCATCGGCTGGATGAACCGCATGACTCAGTTCAAGGACAAGGCCGGCAAGGACCGCGAGAACGCCTCGCTCGGCCTGCTTGCCTATCCGTCGCTGATGGCTGCCGACATTCTGCTTTACCGCGCAACCCACGTGCCGGTCGGCGACGACCAGAAGCAGCACCTTGAGCTGACCCGCGATATCGCGATGAAGTTCAACATCGACTTTTCCGGCAAGATCGCCTCGAGCGGCCGCGCCGTCGAAACCATCGTCGGCGAAGAGCGCATCGACGCCTATTTCCCGCTGACCGAGCCGCTGATCGAAGGCCCGGCACCGCGCGTCATGTCGCTGCGTGACGGAACCAAGAAGATGTCGAAGTCGGATCCGTCCGACCTGTCGCGCATCAACCTGACCGACGATGCCGACACGATCCTGAAGAAGATCCGCAAGGCAAAGACCGATCCAGACGCCTTGCCGTCCGAGGTCGAGGGCCTCGCCGGCCGCCCGGAAGCCGAGAACCTCGTCACGCTCTATGCCGCCTTGGCCGAGACGAGCCGGGCGAGCGTGATCGCCGAATTCGGTGGCCGCCAGTTCTCCGAATTCAAGCCGGCACTTGCCGATCTCGCCGTCGAAAAGCTGGCGCCGATGAACGGTGAAATGCGCCGCCTGATGGACGATCCCGGCCATATCGACGCGGTTCTTGCAAAAGGCGCCGCCAAGGCGCGTGTCATCGCGGAGGAGACGATGGCAGACGTCAAGGACATTATCGGCTTCCTCTGAGCGGGGCAAAGCAGCCGCTCACAATGTCTCTTGCGGGGGCATGGGCGCGGTGGCAATGTCCGCGCCATGGTATCAAGACGACTATCGCGCGAAGAAGGGCACCGCCGCAAATTCATGGCGGTGCTGGATGACACCCCCGAATGCGAACGTGCCGTGCGCTACGCGGCCATGCGCGCCAAGAACTCCGGCGGCGGCCTCGTGCTGCTCTTCGTCGTGGAGCCCGCTGATTTCCAACACTGGCTCGGTGTCGAGGAAATCATGCGGGCAGAGGCTTTCGAGGAAGCCGAAAGCCTTCTCGCCAAGTCTGCCGGCCGCGTGCGTGAAACGATCGGTATCGACGCCGAAACCGTGGTGCGCGAAGGATCGACGCGCGACGAGATCAACGCGCTGATCGAGGAAGACAAGGACATCGCGATCCTGGTTCTCGCGGCGGGCTCAGCTAAAGATGGCCCCGGTCCTCTCGTTTCGGCGATCGGTGGACGCGGGGCAGGCGCCTTCCCGGTGCCGGTCACCGTCATTCCGAGCGATCTCTCCGACGATGACATCGATGCGCTGAGCTGAGCCACCGCGCATCAAACTTTCCAAAAGCAGTCAACTATCGCAAAGCAGTCGCTTGATCGCGACCGCGGAAAGCCATATCTTCTTTGGAAAGATTCCAAACTAGCAGCGTTTCCAGGAGCATTGGATACCGGTTCACCGTCCGGAAACGCGAGAAATTAGCAGCGCGCTTGGCGCTCCGATCGGTTAAGCCCGGTTTACAGGGAGTAATGAACATGTTCATCCAGACCGAAGCCACCCCTAACCCGGCGACGCTGAAGTTTCTGCCGGGCAAGGTCGTGATGCAGCAGGGCACGGCGGATTTCCGCGATGCCGCTTCTGCCGCCGAAACCTCCCCGCTTGCTGGCAAACTCTTCGCGATTGCCGGCGTCGAAGGCGTCTTCTTTGGCTATGACTTTGTCACCATCACGAAGTCCGATGCGCTCGACTGGCAGCACCTCAAGCCCGCCGTGCTCGGCACCATCATGGAACACTTCATGGCCGGACAGCCGGTGATGGCGGCAGCCAATTCGGGCGGCAACGCCATGGATGACGGCGAGTTCTTTGACGACGAGGACGAAACGATCGTCGCGACGATCAAGGAACTTCTGGAAACGCGCGTCCGTCCGGCCGTTGCCCAGGACGGTGGCGACATCACCTTCCGCGGCTTCAAGGAAGGCACGGTCTTCTTGAACATGAAGGGCGCCTGCGCCGGTTGCCCGTCCTCCACGGCGACCCTGAAGCACGGCATCCAGAACCTTCTGAAGCACTTCATTCCCGAAGTTCGGGAAGTCGAGGCGGTCTGAGGCGCACCGCCTCACGATCTCCCTAAAATCTTACGGAAGGTTTCAAATCTTCCCTAGGGTGAGGCTGCTAGTCTCGCTCTCATGGCCTTTGTCCCTGACAGCGAACGTTCACGGGTCTTGAGACCCTTGGAGGCTTCCCAACCGGCCTCCGGTGGGTGGTTCGGCAGTTTTCGCCAGCGGCTTTCAGACCAGCCCCAGGCCGGCATCGTGCTTGCCGGCCTTTTCGTCGCGACCATCGTCTCCTTCATCGCGCCGGCCAGCATACCCTTTCTCATGGTGGGCCTGACCGGTGCGGCTGCAATTGCCTTCGTCTCCGGCAGCACGGGTCGACCTGTCGCTCCCGATCAGAAACCGGCAGCGCTGCCCGCCGAACTGGTCGAGGCCCGCCGCAAGGCGGAAGAGGCGAGCCGCGCCAAATCGCGCTTCCTCGCGATGGTGAGCCACGAAGTGCGCACGCCGCTGAACGGCATTCTCGGCATGACGCATCTGCTTGAGCGTACGCAGCTTTCCGCAGAGCAGGAAAGCTATGTCGAAGCCGTACGCCGTTCCGCCACCGCGCTGTTCGATCTCGTGGCCGATCTTCTGGACTTCTCGGCCATCGAGGCCGGCAAGTTCGAACCGAGACGCGAGACGGGCGATCTGCACCATCTGATCGAAGACGCAATCGAACTGATGGCGCCGCGGGCCCACGAAAAGGGCATTGATGTCGCCGCAGCGATCGCCGCCGGCACGCCGACGATGGTCGCGACCGACCACAACCGCCTCCGTCAGGTGGTCTTCAATCTCCTCGGCAACGCGATCAAGTTTACCGATACGGGCGGCGTCATGCTCGAGGTGGCACGTGTCGACGACAACCTCGTGCTGACCTTTGCCGACACCGGCCCGGGCCTGGCGCGTGGCGATCAGCAACGCATCTTCGAGGAATTCGAGCAGGCGAATGGCGGCAAGACACGCACCCATGGCGGCGTTGGCCTGGGGCTGTCCATCTCCAACCGCATCGTCAAGGCGTTGGGTGGCACCATTACGGTCGAGAGCCTGACCGGGCACGGAAGCCGGTTCATCGTGACCCTGCCGCTCGCCGAGGCGCTGTCGCCCTCGGGCATCGATTACTTCGCCAAGCAGCCGGCGCTTGCCGGAAACCGCGTGCTGCTGCTCGTGCCGCGCGGCCAGACGGCGGATGCGCTGGTCAAGCGCATCGCAGCTGAAGGGGGCCGCAGTTGGCACGTGGCGACGCCCAGCGGCGATCTTGCGGCATTCTGCGCCGATGAAGAAATCACCGACGTCATTGTCGATGCACGGATCCTGGACCGTGCCCGCGGATCGATCGCCGGACTGCCGCCTCTCGAAAGTGGCGGCCCACGGCGCACGCTTCTCGTTCGGCCCATCGAGCGCGAGGCACTGCAGCGTCTGACCGAACGCGGCTTCGACAGCTGGTTGATCGCGCCGATCCGCCTCAAGAGCCTCGTGTCGGTTCTTCGCGGGGAGTTTCGTGCACTGCCCGACCACGCGCCGCATCCCGATGGCGATCGCCTCATCGTTCTCGACGGGATGACGCGCTCGCTGAACATCCTTGTTGCCGAGGACAATCCGGTGAATGCGCTGCTCATCACCAATGTCCTGCGCAAGGAGGGCCACTCTGTGGTTCTCGTCGAGAACGGGCAGCAACTGATCGAACAAACATTTGATCCAATCACCGGCGCCTGCGCCCATGATCTGCTCATCACCGATCTCGCGATGCCGGTGATGGATGGTGCAACTGCGATCAGCGAAATCCGCGCCACGCAGCGGTCCCGGCGCTTGCCGCATATCCCTGTCGTTGTGCTCAGCGCCGACGGGCAGAATGAGACGCGCGAGTCGACGCTTCTCATCGGGGCAGATCTCTATCTCGAGAAGCCGATCGATCCGACGAGCCTGTTGCGGCTGATCGCGCGCATCGCGTCCTGAGGCCGCAGCCGGGGGTTTCATCCGCCCGCCGACCTTGTCACTGCTCTGTTGCACAGTCATGTTTAAAGGCGCTGCAGAAACGGTTGCCTTTTTGGATGATTCCCATGACGATTGAGCTTCGACAGCTTGCCGCCAGCCAGAGCCGGATGATCCCGCCCCATGTCGTCGCCGACAGCGCCGTCCTCGGCCGCATCGGCACGCTGGTCACCCGCCTTGCAGCAGGGCCTTCTGAGGTCCGTGCCGCGCAACGTGTGCGTCACAACGTTTTCGTGGGCGAGTTCGGCGCTCGCATGACGCCGGCGTCCGCATCGACAGGTTACGATGTCGACAGCTTCGATGCCTATTGCGACCACCTGCTGGTGCTGGACACCAGCCTTGGCGGTGACGCGGAAGACCAGATCGTCGGCACCTACCGGCTGCTGCGCCAAAGCGTGGCGAAGGCGCATCACGGCTTCTACTCCACCTCGGAATTCGGCGTCTCCGATCTGATCGCGCGCCACCCGCAGAAGCGGTTTCTCGAGCTCGGCCGCTCCTGCGTGCTGCCGACCTACCGCACCAAGCGCACCGTTGAACTGCTGTGGCAGGGCATCTGGGCCTACGCGCTGGAGCACGGCATCGACGTGATGTTCGGCTGCGCATCCTTCGGCGGCTGCCGGCCGGAAGCCCATGCGCTCGCCTTGTCGTTCCTGCATCATTCCGCGGCCGCGCAAGGCGAGTGGGCCGTGTCGGCGCTGCCGGAGCTTTACCGCAAGATGGATCTGATGCCCGTCGAAGCGATCCGTCCGCGCGAGGCGCTTGCGGCACTGCCGCCGCTGGTGAAGGGCTATCTGAGGCTTGGGGCCCGTTTCGGCGACGGTGCCGTGATCGATCGGGCCTTCGGCACGACAGATGTGATGGTGGTCCTGCCGCGCGCCGCGATCAGCCCGCGCTACGTGAACTACTACCGCGCCGATGCCAGCCGCTTCTGCGGCTGATCAGGCCGGTTCGTTCAGCGTTTCACCGAAGCGAGCGCGCCCGAAAAGGCGTGGGCGAAGCTTTCGCGATCGTCCGGATTGAGGAACGAGCCGACATCGGTGCGCCGGCCTTCACCTTCCACGGCCATGCCGGTAATGCCGATCTCCTCATGCCGGGCCACATGGAAGCGCGCCCAGAACGGGTTGAACCGGTGTTCGGCGCTGCGGCCGGATGGCGCGATCTTGCGGACCGTGAGCAGTGTTCGCGACACGCTGACGATTTCACGCGCACGGGCCGAGCGGTAATTCAGCCAGAACGCGCCGTAGAGCAGCGCAAGATCCAGCCCGAAGAACAGAAAGATCGGCCAGGCCCCGGCAATCAGGAACACGATCCCGTGGGCGATGAAGAGCGCCGAAGTCAGCGCCATCAAGACGATGAAGCCGCCGCGACCGAGCGACCGGTGCGGGGTCAAAAGGGCCTCAAAGACCGGTGTGTCGGGTGCGGCATCGGCCGCGTTGCCTTGGCTCATGGACGCAGATTATAGAGGCCGGATGCAAAAGCCCAAGACCCCCGCCGGACAAATAATCGCGAGCCGCAGTCCCCGCAAACCGACGCGGCGCAGCCGCTACACCAAGGTGGAGCTGGAGGAGATGTTCCGGCGCTTCCAGTTGCAGCGGCCCGAGCCGAAGGGCGAACTGGAGCACGTGAACCCGTTCACGCTGGTCGTCGCGGTGGCGCTCTCAGCCCAGGCGACCGATGCGGGCGTGAACAAGGCAACGCGGGCGCTCTTCAAAGTGGCCGACACGCCGCAGAAGATGCTGGCACTCGGTGAAGACACGGTCCGCGACTACATCAAGACGATCGGGCTATTCCGCAATAAGGCGAAGAACGTCATCGCGCTCAGCCAGAAGCTCGTCGATGACTTCGGTGGCGAGGTGCCGATGACGCGGGAAGAGCTGGTGACGCTGCCGGGCGTCGGCCGCAAGACCGCGAATGTGGTGCTCTCCATGGCGTTCGGTCAGGCGACGATGGCGGTCGACACGCACATCTTCCGCATCGGCAACCGCATCGGCCTCGCGCCCGGCAAGACACCGGACGAGGTGGAGGAGATCCTGATGCGGGTGATCCCGCAGCCCTATCTCTACCACGCGCATCACTGGCTGATCCTTCACGGGCGCTATGTGTGCAAGGCCCGCAAACCGGAATGCGAGCGCTGCATTATCGCCGATATCTGCAAGTCGAAGGAAAAGACGACGGACGTTCCCGCACCGATCGTCGAACTGATGCAGGACATCGACGCTCCGACGGCAGAAGCGATCTGACTTGGAGCGTCAGCGCACCGTGGCAGGGGTCGGGGCGCGCGCCGTGAGTGCGTATTCGGGGTCCTTGGCCACGACGCGTTGATGCAGGTGCACCATCAGCGCCGCCGCAAAGAGCGGCGTCAAAAGGTTGAGGATGGGGATCGCCAGGAACGCGGCGATCGCGATGCCCGCGAAGAACACCGTCGTGCCGTGGCGTGACCGCAGTTGCTTGGCGTCCGCCGGCGTGTGGTAGCGCATGGCGGCGAATTCGAAGAACTCCCGGCTCAGCAGGTAGGCGTTGACCACGAAGAACGCCATCAGATTGACGAGCGGGATGAAGAGCAGCATCAGCGCCAGAAGGTTGCCCAGGATGACGATGCCGAGGAACTTGAGCGTGTGCGGAATGGACTGGCGCAGCGACAGCGCCTGACCGACCGGCCGATCCCCATAGTGCCGCCGCTCGATCGCCTCCGCCACATCGTCGAGGAACAGGCCGGCGATCAGCACGGAGATCGGCGCGATCAGAAACGCAAGGCCAAGAGCCAGCGCGATCGATGCAAGAATGCCGAACAGGAATCCGGCCGTGCTCGTCCATTCCGGCATGTCGGGGAAGAAGCCCTGCAGCCAGGGCAGCGTCCATTCGGAGAAGACACCGGTGACGAGGAACCACAGCCCGACGAGCATCAGCAATGTCAGGCCGATCACCTTCCAGAATGCCGAACGGCTTTCCGGCGCGAAAAGGTCTGCAATTGCGAGACGGATGCTGCTGAAAATCATGGCCCAGGTTCTCTCTTGTGTCTGAGGATGTAGGAGGGCACCTGCTGCCCTGCAATGTCGATCCGCGAGGGTGTTGCAGTTCCCCGCAGCGGCAGATATATCGATAAATCTAGAAATATCACTCTATGGAGATGCGCTTGAGCGTGACGATCTACCACAATCCCGCTTGCGGCACCTCGCGCAATGCGCTTGCGATGATCAGGGCAAGCGGCGTCGAACCCCTGGTAATCGAATATCTGAAGCACCCGCCGACGCGCGAGACGCTCAGGCAGATGATCGCCGATGCGGGTCTGACGGTCCGTGGGGCGCTACGGCGTAAAGGCACGCCCTATGATGCGATCGGTCTCGAAGATGCAAGCCTGACGGAGGATGATCTGCTTGACCGCATGATGGAACACCCGATCCTCATCAATCGGCCATTCGTGATTACGCCGCTGGGCACGCGCCTTTGCCGTCCCTCCGAACAGGTTCTGGATCTGCTGCCGGACGGTGCGGTGACAGAGTTTACGAAGGAAGATGGTGAAGTGATCCGGCGGCCTTAAGTCTCGGGGTCCTCCACCAACAGCAAAGGCATACTCATGACGCAAGATTTCCCGGCGCTGCGCGACGATGCGTTCCGGCCCATCGACGAGGACGCGCTGCTGCGGCCCGCTCACAAGACGCATCCGCCCCGCGTTCTGATGCTGTATGGATCGTTGCGCGAACGGTCCTATTCGCGCCTGATGACCGAGGAAGCAGCCAGGGTTCTCACCCGCTTCGGTGCAGAAGTGAGGATTTTCGATCCCAAGGATCTGCCACTTCCGGATGCTGCCTCTGCTGACCATCCTAAGGTGCAGGAACTGCGCGATCTGTCGCTCTGGTCGGAGGCCCATGTCTGGTGCTCGCCCGAACGGCACGGAGCGATGACCGGAATCATGAAGGCCCAGATCGACTGGTTGCCGCTTGCGCTCGGCGGCATGCGCCCGACCCAGGGTCGAACGCTAGCGCTGATGCAGGTTTGTGGGGGTTCGCAGAGCTTCAACACGGTCAACCAACTGCGCATCCTCGGGCGCTGGATGCGCATGGTGACGATCCCCAACCAGTCCTCCGTACCGAAGGCGTTCACCGAGTTCGAAGAGAACGGCCGCATGAAGTCATCGCCCTTCTACAATCGGATGGTCGACGTGATGGAAGAGCTGATGAAGTTCACGCTGCTGGTGCGTGATCGCGCCGACTATCTCGTCGATCGCTATTCGGAGCGCGTCGAGAGCGCCGAAGAGCTTTCGAAACGCGTCAACCAGCGCGCCATCTGATCGTGGCCGCAGCGCTTACGGCAAGGGCTCCAGCGCGAGCCCGAAGGCGGCGTGGAGCATGCCGGTCATGGTGAAGGACAGGACGACGATGCCGATGGTGATGCCGATGGCGACCGGCATGTCGTTATCGAAGGCGATGCGCGTCACGCGGAAGAAGATCGCGATTGCGATGCCGAAGAACGCGAGCGAAGTGATCACCGCGATCGGTTCGGCGCCGGGCATCAAAAGCATGATCGTGACCGGGATCGCCATAAGATAGGCAAAGGGCAGGCTCAGCCAGTTCGTGGCGATGACCCACCGGCCGAAATGCGCCGAGAGACCGAGCGGCGCGGCGACGAGAGCAACGATGATCACCGGCACGATCCAGTTGAGCACATCAATGAGAGCGAGCCGCAGGAAGAAGCCGAGGCCCGTTGTAGCGCTGTCGCCCGCCGCCGCGATATAGCTCGTGCGGTAGTTGAGCCAGGACAGCGCGAAGGCTGGCACGGCGTAGAGGATCGCGGTGAAAGAGCGCCAGAACCCGTCCGCGGTGAGATCGAGATAGGCAAAGCCGCGCTGATCGTTGCGTGCCAGCATGAACACGCCGGAGAGATATCGCTGCACTTCTCCGCCGCTGACCATCAGGCGAACCAGCGATCGAGAAATTGGCGGTAGATCTGCGTCAGCGTCCGAAGATCGGAGAGCGCCACGCGCTCGTCGACCATGTGCATGGTCTGGCCGACAAGGCCGAATTCGACGACGGGGCAATAATCCTTGATGAAACGGGCATCCGACGTTCCACCGGTCGTGGAAAGCTTGGGCGTCCGCCCGGTCACGCCCTCGACCGCCTGCTGCATGGCGGCGATCAGCGTTTCGTCACGTGTCAGAAACGATGGGCTCGGCCGCTCTTTCCAGGCGATGTCGAAGTCGACCGGCGGCCGCTCCGTGCCGCTGCGCAAACGCTCCGCCGCCTGATCCAGCCTGTTGTGAATGTCCATCTGCAAGCTTTCCGCGTCCCAGCGATCATTGAAACGCACGTTGAAAGCTGCGGTTGCCTTGCTCGGGATCACATTGACGGACGGATTGCCGACGTCGATCGACGTAATTTCGAGATTGGTAGCCGGAAAAGTATCCGTGCCGTTGTCGAACGGCGTGTCGAGCAGCGCATTGCAGAACGCCACGATCGCGCGGATCGGGTTGTCGGCAAGATGCGGGTAGGCGACGTGACCCTGCACGCCGTGAACGGTGATGAAGCCCGACAGCGAGCCCCGGCGACCGATCTTGATCATGTCGCCCATGGCTTCGGGGTTCGTCGGTTCGCCGACGATCGCGCCCTGCCAGACTTCGCCCTTCGCATCGGCATGCTTCAAGAGCTTCTCGGTGCCGTTGATCGACGGCCCTTCCTCGTCGCCCGTGATGAGGAAAGAGATCGAGCCTTTCGGCGGTCCGTTTTCGGCGATGTAGCTCGCGCAGGCGGCCACGAAGGCGGCAATGCCACCCTTCATGTCGACCGTGCCACGCCCGATCATCATGTCGTCGACGATGGCTGCCTCGAAAGGCGGCTTCGACCAGGCGGCGACATCGCCGGGCGGCACCACGTCGGTGTGGCCGGCAAACATCAGATGCGGCTCCGCGCTGCCGAGACGCGCATAAAGATTTTCGACGTCGGGCGTATCGTCGTCGCTGAAAGTGACGCGCTCGACACTGAAGCCGAGAGGAACGAGCATGGCTTCGAGCGCGCCGAGCGCTCCGCCCTCTGCCGGCGTGACGGAGGCGCAGCGCACCAGCGCTGACAGATTGACGACGGGGTCCGTGGCGAGGGTCTCTTGTGTCATGTGCGGAAAATTAGCCCGGTTCAGAGGTCGGTGTCATCGCTTTCGTCGCGCTCGTCCACGTCCGTGCCCTCAGGCTGCCCCGGAATGAGCGCCAGCAGCCCGAGTACGATCAGCGACAGCATCGGAATGAAGATCAAAACGGCAAACGCGCTCGCCGCGTTGATGTCGCGCAGGCGCTTGATCGTCAGCATGATGGACGCGGCGAGGGTGAAGAGCCCGACGACGAACGAGACCGAAATCCAGAAGAGGACCGCCTCGCTTTCCTCGTCGAGCTTGAGCAGGATGGAGAGCAGGAAGCCGTTGATGGCTGTCAGAAACAGCCAGCCGAGAACGAAGAGGCGCCGGCCGATGCGCCCCTGTCCCGACAAAAACAGCCAGAAGAGGGTGGCGCCGCCGGCGCCCTTTGGATCCTTGTCCGCCCCTCGTTGGCTGTCGCTCATCTCATGCCCGCAGCAGCTCGTTGATCGACGTCTTCGACCGCGTCTTCTCGTCAACCTTCTTGACGATCACGGCGCAATAGAGGCCGGGGCCGGGCTCGCCGTTGCCCATCGGCTTGCCCGGCATGGTGCCGGCCACCACGACCGAATAGGCAGGGATCTCGCCATAGGTGACGCTGCCGGTCTCGCGATCGACGATCTTGGTGGATTTGCCGATATAGACGCCCATTCCAAGAACGGCGCCTTCGCGCACGATGCAGCCTTCGACCACTTCCGAGCGCGCGCCGATGAAGCAATTGTCCTCGATGATGACCGGGCCGGCCTGCAGCGGCTCCAGGACGCCGCCGATGCCGACGCCGCCTGACAGATGCACGTTCTTGCCGATCTGCGCGCAAGAGCCGACGGTCGCCCAGGTGTCGACCATCGTGCCTTCATCCACATAGGCGCCGAGATTGACGAAGGAGGGCATGAGAATGACGTTGCGGCCGATGAAGGCCGAGCGGCGCACGGTGCAGTTGGGTACGGCGCGGAAACCGGCATTCTCGAAATCGATGCCGCTCCAGCCGTCGAACTTTGAGCCGACCTTGTCCCACCAGACGCTGTCGCCGGGGCCGCCCTTGATGATGTCCATCGGGTTGAGGCGGAAAGAGAGAAGCACGGCTTTCTTCAGCCACTGATTGACGGTCCACTCGCCATCGCTGCCCTTTTCGGCAACGCGCGCTTTGCCCTGGTCGAGCAGGTTGAGCGCGGTTTCGACCGCATCGCGCACTTCGCCCTTGGTGGACGTGGTAATCTGGTCGCGCCCCTCGAAGGCGGTATCGATGATCCGGGCAAGGTCTTGATGGCTGGTCATGCGGGCCTCTCGTCTGGGTTTCGGTGGTGCCGGACATTGCTGCCCCGCACGATGTCCGTCCTCCTAAGGAAGAGGCACGATTGTGGCAAGGAGCGCAATGCACCGGGCCTGCTGCAATTTGTCGTTTGGCGCCCACGGCCGAAGCCGATAAGAGGTGCTGCCATGAGGAAACGGCGGCACGAGGGATTGATCGTCGGCCTGCGCAGCGAGATCTCGCTGTTCGCGCGGGTGGCGCTGCTCGTGCTCGCACTGCCGTTCCTACAGCCCTTCGTCGAGGCGCATGCGGCTGCGGGCAAGCCATCCGGGGTCATCTGTACCGTCCACGGGCCGTTCGATCCGGCAGAGGCAATCGATGGCGACGGTGCCTCGTCGGCCATCGACCACTGCGTCTGCACCGCGCTCTGCGCGCTGACCGCGCTTCCCGAGCCATCGCAGCCGGAGATCGGACGCATCGGCGAGCCGCAAGCGGCCGGCAGTTCGGTTCCCCTGTCAGCGACGGTCGTTCCAGGTCCCGACCGCAGTTTTGGACCTCCCGGCCAGGCCCCACCTTTTTCGATCTGATCCGATACGGCCACGAACGTGGTCGACGCTTTGGCATTCCCAGATCTGAAAAAGGCATTTTCATGCGCGTTCACGCATCCGTACTGGCCGGCACCATGCTCGCCACGCTTTCCGTATTCCCGATCTCCAACGCATCCGCCCACGCATCGCTCGAGCGGGCGGAGGCTCAGCCGGGCTCCTTCAAGGCTGTCATGCGCATTCCGCACGGTTGCGATGGTCAGGCCACGCACACCGTGACGATCGACCTGCCGGAAGGCTTTATCGACGCCAAGCCCATGCCGAAGGCCGGCTGGACGCTCGAGACCGAAACCGGAGACTATGCCGAGGCCCACAATCTCCATGGCCGTGAAATCACGTCGGGCGTGCGCTCCGTCACATGGTCGGGTGGCGATCTGCAGGACGGCCATTACGACGAATTCGTCGTTGCAGGACGCATCTCCAATGTGCAGGCAGGCGCGGTCCTCAGCTTCCCGACGACCCAGCTTTGCGCCGACGGAGAAGTCGCCTGGGTGGACGTGGCCGAAGACGGCATCGACCCGCACAGCCTCGACTATCCTGCACCGACGCTGACCGTCGTTGCCGCTGAGACAGAAGCCGGCGAGCATGCCCACGCCCATGGCGGCCACGCACACGGCGCCGAGGCTGCGGCGGACGCCGAAGTTCAACCGGTCACAATCGGCGAATTGACGATCTCGGGCTACTGGACCCGCGCAACCCTGCCGAACCAGCGCGTCGGCGGTGGTTATCTCACGGTCGAGAATACCGGAGACGACGAGGATCGTCTGGTTGCCGTGACTTCACCGGTGACCGAGCGCGCCGAAATTCACGAGATGGCCGTCGAGAATGACGTCATGACGATGCGCCGGCTGGATGACGGGATCGCGATTCCCGCTGGTGAAAGCATCGCGCTTGAGCCAGGCGGCTATCACCTGATGTTCCAGGACCTGTCGGAAGGCTTCGAGGAAGGCGAGACTGTTTCGGTGACGCTCGAGTTCGAAAATGCCGGCGAAGTGACGCTCGACCTGCCCGTGCTTGCAGCGGGCTCCCGTCAGGCGGGTGGCGCGCACGAGCATCAGCACTAAAACTTGCGGAAATGAAAGCCGGGCGTTACTCGCCCGGCTCCAACTGGCGCTGAGCCGCCTTCAGGAAGGCGGCGAGGTCATCCGTCACATAATCGATGTGTTCGCCGTCATAGCCCTCGTGCTCCCAGACGTCACCGAGCGGGCCTTCCATGTTGTTCGGCACGATCAGAACGGTCTTCATGCCGACGGCCTTGGGAACGGTGAGATTGCGCGGCAGGTCCTCGAACATGACCGCGCGGTCCGCCTCGATACGGTGCAGCCCCATGAACTTGTCGTAGGTCACGGCGGCCGGCTTCGGCATCAGGTCTGCGGCGACGATGTCGAAGATGTCGTCGAAATGGTCGAGAATGCCGAGCGCCTGTGCGGTGCGCTGGGCGTGGCGCGTATCACCATTGGTGAAGATGAACTTGCGGCCGGGCAGCGACTTGATCGCCTCGCCCAGCGCCGGATCGGGCTTCACCCACGAATAATCGATGTCGTGCACCCGCTCCAGAAAAGCGTTCGGGTCGATCTTGTGCTCGGTCATCAGGCCTTTCAGCGTGGTGCCGTGGTCGCGGTAATACTGCTTTTGCAGCACGCGCGCTTCGTCCGAAGGCAGATGCAGCAGCTCCGCCACAAAATCGGTCATCCGCGCGTCGATCTGCGAGAACAGATCCGTGTGGCGCGGGTAGAGCGTGTTGTCGAGATCGAAGACCCAGTCGCGGATATGCGTGAAATCGTCGGGTTGTGGTGTGTGATTCTTCGGTGCCATCGCCACTTTATGCCATACCGCTCGTAAAGAAACAGGAAGAACCCCGAATGTGGTGATTGGCAGGCATTAAAGCCATCATTCTCGGATCGGGGATGCTACCGAGCGCGATGGCTTCGTGCTAACGCGACCGACATGGAACTTTGGGTCGCAATCACTTTCGCCGCGGCATTCGTTCAGAATATCCGTTCGGCGCTTCAGAAATATCTCAAGGGCGCGATGGGCACGACAGGGGCAACCTTTGTGCGCTTCGGCTTCGGCGTGCCCTTTGCGCTTCTCTTCCTGGCCATTGCGGTCGCGGTGCTCGATCTGCCGATCCCAGCGGTCCACACCACCTTCTTCCTCTGGGTCGTGCTTGCGTCCATCGCGCAGATCCTTGCGCAGGCGCTTCTCGTCCATCTCTTCTCGTTTCGAAACTTCACGGTCGGCACTGCATATTCGCGGACCGAACCCGCGCAGGCAGCCCTGTTCGGGCTCCTGTTCCTCGGCGAAGTCGTCACGGTCGGAACGCTCGTCGCGATCGCGATCTCGGTCTTCGGCGTGATGCTGATTTCGGTGGCGCGCACGACGTTTTCCACAAAGGCGCTTTTGCTTTCGGTCACCAGCAGAACGGCGCTGATCGGCCTTGCTTCGGGAACGCTGTTCGGCGTCTCCGGCGTTTCCTATCGTGCGGCGTCCGTTTCGCTCGGCGGCCCCCATGCGGTGATCCAGGCAGGGACTACGCTCGTCGTTGCGGTCATCTTCCAGACCATCGTCATGTCGATCTGGATGGCGCTGCGGGAGCCGGAGGAATTTGCCCGCATCCGCAAGGCGTGGAAACTCGCGCTTCTGGTGGGTTTAGCGGGCGCCACAGCATCCTTTGGCTGGTTCACGGCGATGACGCTGCAGCAGGCGGCCTACGTGAAGGCGGTGGCGCAGGTGGAGATGCTGTTCACCTTCGCCGCATCGGTCTTCATCTTCAAGGAAACCATCACGCGCATGGAACTTGCAGGCTGCGCGCTGATCGTTTGCGGCGTGGCGGCGTTGGTGCTCGCCGTCTGAACATTAGCAGAACGTGACGAGCGCTCCGTCCACGATCGTCCCACAGCTTTTCCAGCGGTTATCCACAGGCTATCCAGTGCCGGTCGAACCGAACCCGCCCGTCCCGCGCGCGCTCTGGGAAGCCTCCGCGCGCTCCTCGACGGCAGCGCGTACGACCGGGGCGATCACCATCTGCGCGATGCGCAAACCGCGGGTGATGTCGAAGGGCGCATCGCCATGGTTGATCAAGAGCACCTGCACCTCGCCGCGATAATCCCAGTCGATCGTCCCTGGCGTATTGAGGCAGGTCACCCCATTTTTAAAAGCAAGCCCGGAACGGGGCCGAATCTGCGCCTCGTAGCCGACGGGAATCTCGAAAATGAAGCCGGTCGGCACCAGCACCCGCGCGCCGGGGGCGAGCATCAGGGGCCTATCCGCCTCGACGGCAGCGCGCAGATCCATGCCGGCGGCACCGCCGGTCTGGTAGCCGGGCAGGGCAAGCCCTTCGCCATGCGGAAGGCGGATCAGGCCGAGAATGGGGGCGTCGCTGGTGGCAGGGCTGGTCATCGCCGCATTTGCCGCAAGCCAAGCGCTACGGTCAATTGAAAGACGCGGGAGGACCGGCTAGAAACCCCGCAACAACAGGATATCCACACCATGAGCGAACCACTGGCCGCCGAAGTGGCACGGCGCCGCACTTTCGCGATCATCTCGCACCCCGACGCCGGCAAGACGACGCTGACCGAAAAGCTGCTGCTGTTCGGGGGCGCGATCCAGCTTGCCGGCGAGGTCAAGGCCAAGAAGGACCGTATGAACACGCGTTCCGACTGGATGAAGATCGAACGTGAACGCGGCATTTCGGTCGTCACCTCGGTGATGACCTTCGAATATGGCGATCATGTCTTCAACCTGCTCGACACGCCGGGCCACGAGGATTTCGCCGACGACACCTATCGCACGCTGACTGCCGTCGATGCTGCCATCATGGTCATCGACGCGGCGAAGGGCATCGAGCCGCGCACGTTGAAGCTGTTCGAAGTCTGCCGCCTGCGCGACATTCCGATCGTGACCTTCATCAACAAGATGGACCGCGAAAGCCGCGACCCGTTCGAGATCCTCGACGAAGTCGAGCAAAAGCTCGCGCTCGACACGGCGCCCATGACCTGGCCGATCGGTCGCGGCAAAAGCTTTTCGGGCACGTACCACTTAAGCGACAACACCATCCGCCGCAGCGACGCCGAGGAGCAGACGACGTCCGTGAATGGGCCTGAGTCCGACGCGGTCGCAGGTCTTCTGCCCGAAAACGAGCGCGAAGCCTTCATCGAGGAGTGCGCGCTAGCCATGGAGGCATGCCGGCCGTTCGACAGCCAGGCTTTCCTCGAAGGTCATCTGACGCCGGTCTATTTCGGCTCGGCGCTTCGCAATTTCGGCGTTCGTGACCTGATCAATGCGCTCGGCCGCTACGCGCCGCCGCCGCGCGACCAGATTGCCGACACGCGCAAGGTTGCGGCCACCGACGAAAAGATGTCGGCCTTCGTTTTCAAGATCCAGGCCAATATGGACCCGAACCACCGTGACCGCATCGCCTTCGTGCGTGTGTGCTCCGGTAAGCTGCAGCGCGGCATGAAGGCGCGGCTTGCGCGCACCGGGAAGCCGATGTCGCTATCGGCCCCGCAGTTCTTCTTCGCCCACCAGCGCCAGCTTGCCGACACGGCCTATGCCGGCGACGTGGTGGGCATCCCGAACCATGGCACGCTCAGGATCGGCGACACGCTGACCGATGGCGAACATCTGGTCTTCAAGGGCGTGCCGAACTTCGCGCCCGAGATCCTGCGCCGCGTCCGGCTCGAAGATGCGATGAAGGCGAAGAAGATGAAGGAGGCCTTGGCGCAGATGGCGGAGGAGGGCGTCGTGCAGCTCTTCCAGCCGGAAGATGGGTCGCCACCGCTCGTCGGCGTCGTCGGTGCCCTGCAGCTCGACGTTCTGAAGGCGCGGTTGGAAGCCGAATACGGTCTGCCGGTATCGTTCGAGCTGGCGCGCTTCAATGTCTGCCGCTGGATCTCGTCGGCGGACAAGGCCGAACTGGAACGCTTCGTCACCGTCAAACGCGGCGATATTGCCCGCGATCTCGATGGCGATCCGGTATTCCTTGCGTCCGACGGGTTCTCCTTGAACTACGAGGCGGAGCGCTGGAAAGCGATCAAGTTTGATGCCATCAAGGAGTACCAAATCGGCATCGCGGCCTGAGCGTATCTTCCGCATCCCTGATATAAGTACTTCTAATACAACGACTTAAGGGTCGAGTAACGCCTTTGTGATACTCCGGGTGCTTCCTGCCAAAGAGCATCCGGAGGCCCCGCGTGTCGATCTTCCAACTGCTGTACGTAAGCGGTGCCACCCGTCCGATCAGCCCAGCCGATCTCGACGACATCCTGTCGGCTTCGCGCCGCAACAACAAGGCGCGCGACGTCACCGGCGTGCTGCTCTATGCCGACGACACCTTCATTCAGGTTCTCGAAGGAAACCGGGCAACGATCGGCGAAGTGGCCCGAGTGATTCGCAGGGACCCCCGCCACCGCAACTTCATGGTCCTCGTCGAGCGGAATGCCGAACAGCGTGCGTTCTCGCAGTGGCAGATGGGGTTCAAGCGCCTCGACCCCGTGAAGGAAGTGGACGGCTCGGTCTTCAAGATGTCGCGTCAGGCGCTGCAAAGCCGCATGAAAGGCGACGAGGATGAACTGATGCTCGACGCCATCATGGCATTCGCCAACACCGACTTCGTCGACAAAGCCGGCTAAGCAGCTGGCGCTTTGCGATAGCGCATCACGTCGAAGCGCGCACCCAGCGCGTCGTAGAGCAAGAGCCGTCCAACCAGCGGCTCGCCGATCCCGGTGATCAGCTTGATCGCTTCCATGGCTTGCAGCGTGCCGATCACACCGGTGAGCGCACCGACGACGCCCGCTTCGGCGCAAGACGGCACAAGGCCGGGCGGCGGTGGCTCGGGAAAGAGATCGCGGAAACTCGGGTGCGGCCGGCCATCTGCGTCGACACCATCGGGCAGGATGACGGTGAGCGACCCATCGAACCGCCCAACTGCGCCCGTGACCAGGGGGATCTTCACCCCAAGCGCCGTATCGGCAGTGAGATAGCGGGTGTCGAAATTGTCCGACCCATCGATGACGAGATCATAGCCGGCTAAGAGAGACTGCGCGTTCTCACTATCAAGCCGTGTCTGGTGCTGGGCGATCTCGACGTTGTCGTTGAGGGCCTGAACCGATTGCGCAGCACTTTCCGTCTTGGGAATGCCGATGGACGCGGTGCGGTGGATGACCTGGCGCTGGAGGTTCGACAGCGAAACGATGTCGTCGTCGACGATGCCGATCGTGCCGACGCCTGCCGCCGCCAGATAGGCAATCACGGGAGCGCCCAGGCCGCCGGCGCCGATTACGAGGACCCGCGCAGCCTTCAGCTTCTGCTGGCCGGGCCCGCCCACTTCGGGAAGCACGATGTGGCGCGCATAGCGCTGGATCTCATCCGGCGAAAGGGAAGGCGGCGCGGGTTCAGCCATCGAAAACGGTCTCCGTCACTGTGCCGGCATTCACGCTAAGGAATTGCGCGCGCCCTTCCAAGGCGGAAAACAGCGCAGCATCCGTGCCTGTCATGAAGGCCTGGCCGCCGAGATCGTCGATGATGCTGAAGAGTGTGGCACGGCGCGATGGATCGAGATGCGCGGCGATCTCGTCGAGCAGCAGGATCGGTGCCGCTCCCGTCAGGTCGCCGACCAGCCGCGCGTGGGCCAGAACGAGGCCCACAAGGAGCGCCTTCTGCTCCCCGGTCGACGATTGTGCGGCGGGCATGGACTTTTCCGCATGCACCACTTCGAGATCCTGCCGGTGCGGACCTTCCAGCATCCGCCCGGCCGCTTCGTCGCGCCAGCGGGATTCTGCGAGCGACGCGGCGAAGCGTGTCTCCATGTCGCTCGCCGCAAGGGCTTGCTGATCATCCATGAAGCCCGTGAGCTTGATCGCGGCTTTCGGAAAGCGGCTCGCGGCTTCACCCGGCGCCCGTTCCAGGAGAATCGTGAGCAGCCGCACGAAATCCTGCCGGGCAACGGCGATCGCGACGGCAAGCTCGGCCAGCTGTGCCTCGATACCTTCAAGCCAGGCGCGATCGAACCGGCCCTCCGAAAGCAGCCTGTTGCGTCCGCGCATGGCTTTTTCATAATCCGCCACGCGGCGGCCGTGACCGGGGTCGACCGCAAGCACCATGCGGTCGAGAAACCGCCTGCGGTCGCCAGCAGGTCCGGTAAAAAGCCCGTCCATCGCCGGCGTCAGCCACGTGATCCGAACATGGTCGAGAAGCGCCTCGTTGGTGCGCGCGGCTGCACCATTGATGCGCACGCGGCGCTGGCCGCCTTCCGCCTCATCACCAGCGGTCGTACCGATTGTGGCGGGACCCGCCATGCCCTCGACTTCCGCAAACAGCGTGAAACCGCCGGTCGACCCTTCGCGCGCGGCTTCCGAATAGGTAATTCGCCGCATGCCGCGGCCAGGCGAAAGCAGAGAGATCGCTTCGAGCAGGTTCGTCTTGCCGGCACCATTATTGCCGGTGAAGACGACATGTTTTCCCGCAAAGCGCAGCGTCAGCTCGCTATAATTGCGGAAATCGGTGAGGCTGAGACGCCCGATGGCCACTTTATCCGGCATCAGCCTTGCCGCCTCGAGGCGTTAGAAGCCGGGGTCAAACCCGCATCGGCATCAAAACGTAAAGCGCGTCGTCGTCGCTGGTTTCGCGCACAAGCGTCGGCGAGCCCGGATCTGCCAGCATGAACACGGCTTCGGTCCCGGTGAGCTGGCCCGTGATGTCGAGCAGATACTTCGCGTTGAAGCCGATCTCGATCGGCTCGTTGTCGTAGCCGACGGCAAGCTCTTCCGTCGCGCTGCCGGAATCCGGGTTGTTCACCGTCAGCACCAGCTGACCGTCGCGGATGGCGAGCTTGACGGCGCGCCCGCGCTCCGACGAAATCGTCGATACGCGGTCGACGGCCTGGGCGAAGGACTGGCAGTCGATCGTCAGTTCCTTGTCGTTCCCGGTCGGGATAACGCGCTGATAGTCGGGGAAGGTGCCATCGATCAGCTTAGAGGTTAAAACGATCGAGCCGATCGTGAAGCGAATCTTCGCGTCCGACAGTTCCACCGTCACGACGACTTCAGGATCGTCGACCAGCTTCTGCAACTCGCCGACAGTCTTGCGCGGGATGATGATGCCCGGCATGCCCTCGGCGCCCGACGGCGCGATGATGTCGGCACGCGCCAGGCGGTGTCCGTCGGTCGCAACGGCGCGCAGCTTCAGCTTGTCGCCATCCTCGACCGTGTGCATGTAGATGCCGTTGAGATAGTAGCGGGTCTCTTCCGTCGAGATCGCGAACTGGGTGCGCGCAATCAGCATGCGCAGCGTCTCGGCGGGCAGACGGAAGGTGTGGCTGAAGGCGCCGGCCGTCAGATCCGGAAAATCCGTCTCGGGCAGGCACTGCAGCGTGAAGCGCGAGCGGCTCGAGGAAACGCTCATCTGTCCCTTCTCGCCCGTCATCGACAGCGATACCTCGGCGCCGTCCGGCAGCTTGCGGACGATGTCGTAGAGAAGATGGGCGGGAACGGTCGTCGATCCGGCCTGCTCGACCATGGCGGGAGCGGCTTCGGTGATTTCGAGATCCAGATCCGTGGCGCGCATGGAGAGGCTCGCGCCCTCGGCGCGCAGGAGCACGTTCGACAGGATCGGGATCGTGTTGCGCCGCTCCACCACGCGGTGAACGTGGTTCAGCGACTTCAAGAGGTTCGACCGTTCGAGCGTGACACGCATGGGACCGTTTCTCGTCTTCTCAAGCCTTCTTGGGGCGTTCTGGCGGGCCAGCCTCTCCGACGGCGACTGGCCGGACCTACTGCGATCGCTTGTTCGGAGGCTCGCTTAAATGTGGACCGGCAATTTGGCAATTTGGCCGGCTGAGCGCAAGACCAAAGGGGCTCAAGCATGCCTCTGGACGGCGTGGATCATGGGGAAAAGACAGGTAAAAACCAGGCGACCGGCAGCGGCACCGGTCTTCAAGGAAAACCGAAATGCCGCTGTCGGCCGTCCGCCGCCCTCTCCGGGCTCCGGTCACGCTGCCGCGGATCCGCGCACCCCATGGACGGGGGGAGGAGGCGGCAGCGCGATGGCTATTCGTTGATCAGACGCTTCAGCAGTTCGACCTCGTGGGAAAGCTTGGTGTCTTTCCCGATCAGGTCTTCGATCTTGCGCACGGCATGCAGAACGGTCGTGTGGTCGCGTCCGCCAAAGCGGCGGCCGATCTCCGGGAAGGAGCGCGGCGTCAGCGTCTTGGCGAGATACATCGCGATCTGACGTGGTTTGACGATCACGCGCGTCCGGCGATTGGAAACCAGTTCCTGTCGCGAGACATTGTAGTGGCGCGCCACGACACGCTGAATATCTTCGATGCGGACGCGCTTCGGCTCGCCGGCATTGACGAGATGGCCGAGAAACTCGTCCACCCGCTCGATCGTGAGATTGGGCTCGAAGGAGCGACGGAAGAGAAGCTGGTTGAAGGCACCTTCCAGTTCACGGCCGCTCGCGGTGATGTGGCGCGCCACATGATCGAGGATTGGCAGCGGGATATCGACGGATGGGTCTTCTGCCTGCGCGGCGGCAAGCCGCTGCTGCAGGATTTCCAGGCGCATCTCGTAATCTGGTCCTTCCATCTCGATCGCAACACCGCCCTGGAGACGCGAGCGCACGCGGGCGTCGAGCGATTCCAGCTCCCACGGTGCCCGATCGGCGGCAACGACCACCTGCTTGGCGCTGTCGAGCAGCATGTTCAGGAGATGGCAGAACTCGTTCTGGATCGACTTGCCCTGCAGGAATTGCATGTCGTCGATGATCAGGAGGTCGATGTTGCGCAGCGCATCCTTAAAAGACAGCGCATCATTGTCGCGAATGGCGCTGGCGAACCGCCACATGAAATACTCCGCCGTCAGATAGACGACGCGCGGGTTGCGCGGGCTGGCGAGCGCTGCCGAGGCGATCGCCTGCAGGAGATGGGTCTTCCCGAGCCCGACACTGGAGTGAACGAAGAGAGGGTTGAAGCGCACCGCGCCCGCACCGGCCTCGGCAATGGTCTTCGCGGCGGCAAGCGCCACGCGGTTCGACGATCCCTCGATGAAGGACTCGAACGTATAGCGGGCGTCAAGCGGCGAGCCGACGACAGGATTGGAGCCCGGGGCAGGGCGGCGGGCCGAAGCGGGTGCTGGGCCAGCAGACGGAATGCGGATGTGGACGGGATTGATCGCGTTGCCGATCTGCGCCGCGCCTGCGGCCTCACCGGTGTTCTGTCCGATCATCGGACGTGAAGACCGGGTGGCGGAACGAACGACGATCTCGACGCGGAGGATCTCGGCGTTCTCTTCCTGATACAGCTTGCAGATCAGGTCGAGATAGCGGTTCTGAATCCACGACTTGAGAAAGGTTGTCGGAACGGAAAGCCGCACGACGCTCTTCGATGTGGAGTCGACCTTCAGGCGGCCAAACCAGCTCGTGAAGATTTCCTGGCCGAGCTGCGCCTTGAGGCGAGCGCGAACCCGTTCGAACTGCGCATCATGGACCATCTCATCGCCTCCATTCCGCTGGTGCGGGTTGAGGTCGGACGAACTGGTGTCCTCCACATCCTTACGCGCATTCCAATCGCCGCCTTGTGCGACGGACGCTGGTGTCGATTGCATATTTTGCCGCCTTTTAAACTGCTGTTCGCCTGTCCCACCCATCCCGGACATCATGCCCATCGGATGGCGCCTTTTCAGATGCCGTTTCGCTCGTTTGCCATGTCGAAACTCGCATCAGTCGGTGAGGCCTCGCGTCCACACCGACTACCGGCTCCGGTCCCTCCGCCTCGCAACGAAGGAGAGCCGGTTTTGCCCGTCGCCCCGCTATCTGCTCATTCTCAGCGTTTCCCCTCGCAGTGTTCCACATGCGCCCCGATGCAGTGGTCTTCTAAAAGACAACAAGAAACGTATCACGCGAAGGATGATCCGCGTGCCGATCCTCGTCATCAAGACAATGAATGCGCGATAACGCCGCGCGCTAACGATGTGCGGAAACAGCTCAGCTCGACGTTGGCCGTCGGCAGTGACGATCCGCATGCGGTCCGTCACCTGTTTACTGGCTGCCCCCTGTGGAAGGTATTAAGGCAGCCTCGTTCAGAGATATCAACTGGAGAATTTACGCCGTTTTAACGGTGGAAGGCTTGACAGCCCGGCTGCGCAGGGGCCGCAACAAGTGCGTTTTCGGTAAAGCGTTGAAGGAAGGCGCTTTTCGAAAAATCCACTCTAAAAAGTCACGGGCGCGGAGAAAAAAATAAAATAGCGCTTGACCGCTTTTGGCCAAATTGCGGCCGGGAGAACAAGTTGCGTACAAAGAGACACCTCCTGTAAGATACTGTTCTCAAACAATAAAATCTGTCGGCCCGTAAGGTCTATGTCAGGGATGTGACGGGCAATCCAGCGACTGTGGCAATTCGAAAAGGCATGAATCAGAAAAGCCCGGCCGCGGCCAGGCTTAACCAGATGGTGTTCGGAAATGGGACGTCTTAGGCGCTGATCGCCTTGACCCGAGCCGCCAGGCGCGAGACCTTCCGCGATGCCGTGTTCTTGTGCATCACGCCCTTGGTCGCAGCGCGCATCAGCTCGGGCTGTGCTGCCTTGAAAGCGGCTGCAGCTGCCTGCAGGTCGCCCGAAGCAATCGCCTCTTCGACCTTGCGGACGAACGTACGGACGCGCGAGCGGCGCGACTTGTTGATCAGGGTGCGGCGCGCCATCTTGCGGGTCGCTTTTTTCGCCGAAGTGGTATTGGCCATCGATGCCTCTCTTACAAACTTGTTCCGTGCCGCCACTGCCCGCGGAAAAACCTCGTCGGAGGCTTCGTCATCATCGAGAGTGGGAGCAAATGAGCAGGCGGACACACGAATGGTCTGCCAAATCCGTGCGGCGCGTATAGCTGGAATGATCGGACGCGTCAACGCGCAAAACGCAGGACAGGCCATCGCAAACGTCTGTCCGGGGCGCAGATCGTCGCGCGCCCGATCGCCAGCTAGCGGTTCTTGAAGACGGGCTTCCGCTTTTCGGCAAAGGCCGCCATGCCTTCCTTCTGGTCTTCCGTCGCAAACAGCGAGTGAAACACCCGGCGCTCGAAGCGCAGGCCCTCACTGAGGGTGCTTTCGAAGGCGCGATCGACGGTTTCCTTCGCCATCATCACGGCCGGCAGCGGCAAGGATGCGATCTTCTGTGCAGCCTTAATCGCCACGTCGAGAAGTTCGGCAGCCGGCACGACGCGTGCGACAAGCCCCGAGCGTTCGGCCTCATTGGCGTCCATCATGCGGCCGGTGAGGCAGAGATCCATTGCCTTGGCCTTGCCGACCGCCCGCGTCAGGCGCTGCGTCCCGCCCATGCCCGGGATGACGCCGAGCGTGATTTCCGGCTGACCGAACTTCGCGGTGTCGGCAGCGATGATGAAATCGCAAAGCATCGCCAGCTCGCAGCCTCCGCCCAGCGCGTAGCCCGAAACGGCAGCGATCTTGGGCTTGCGGGTGCGGGCGATGGCATCCCAGCCGCCGATGAAGTCGCCGAGGTAATTGTCGACGAAGGTGAGCGACTGCATTTCCTTGATGTCGGCACCGGCGGCGAAGGCCTTTTCCGAACCGGTGATGACGATCGCGCCGATGCCGGCTTCGCGATCGAAGCCTTCCGTAGCGTCGATCATCTCGGTCATCACGGTGGAGTTCAGCGCATTGAGGGCGTCCGGCCGGTTCAAAGTCACGATCGCCACACGGTCGCGCGTCTCCACCTTGATCGTTTCGTAGGCCATGAAACCTCCCTTGCGCCTGAGGGCCCCGCCGGCCCGGTATCACCGCTGGCAGCTGGGGCAGAAGAATGTCGATCGCCCGCTCTGGACGATGCGGCGGACCGTACCGCCACAAGCCTCGCGACGGCAAGGCTCGCTCTCGCGATCGTAGACGGAAAAGCTGTGCTGGAAATAGCCGAGCGCCCCGTCCGCCTGCATGTAGTCGCGCAATGACGAGCCGCCGGCAGCGATGGCGTCGGCGATCACGTCCCTTATGGCGACACTCAGGGCATCGAGCCGCTTGCCCGGCTTGCCGCTGGACGTGACAAGCGAGCCGGCGGCGCGGCGCGGTGATAGGCGGGAGCGCCATAGCGCCTCGCACACATAGATATTGCCAAGCCCGGCGATCACCCGCTGGTCGAGAAGCGCGGCCTTGAGCGGAGCGGTCTTTCCCGCAAAGCGCGATGCGAGATAATCGGCGTCGAGATCATTGCCAGTCGGCTCGCGCCCGAGGCCCAGAAAATGCGGGTGAACCGGAAGATCGGCCTTGCGCTCGATCAGTGTCATGAAGCCGAAGCGCCGCGGGTCATTATAGATGACGGAAAGCGGTGCCCCTTCGTCCGCAAGATGAAAGATGATGTGATCGTGCTGGGTGAGGCGCGAGCGGGCACGGTGAAAATTTCCGGGTGTGTCGGTCTCCGGATCAGGGGCGCCGGGTGCCTCCATCCGGAACGATCCCGACATGCCGAGATGTGCGACGACGACAGCATCGTCATCGAGTTCGATCAGCAGATATTTCGCACGCCGGCCAAGCGAGACGATGCAGCGGCCTTCAAGACGTGCGGCGAAGTTCTCGGGAAAAGGGAACCGAAGGTCGGGCCGCCGCTGCTCGACACGGGCGATCGTGCGACCTTCCATGGCGGGCGCCAGGCCGCGCCGCACCGTTTCCACCTCAGGCAATTCGGGCATTGATCAGTCCGCGCTTTCCCGATGAGCTTCGCGGCGAAGCTGCGCCGAAGCTTTTGATTTCAGAATGATTGCCCATATAAGACCTCGCGACGAGTGCGGCAAAGCCGATGGCAACAAGGATTGAGACACTGCATGTCCGATGAGCGCGCGACTGCCCAAGGCGGCATGGATACCTCCTTCGGTTTCAAATCCGTGGGAAGTGGCGAGAAACAGGGCATGGTCGATGCCGTTTTCCATCAGGTGGCCCGACGCTACGACATTATGAACGATGTGATGTCGGCCGGCCTGCACCGTGTCTGGAAGGACGCGATGGTGACGGCGCTCAATCCGCCCCGGCACCCAGGCTTCAAGGTGCTCGATGTGGCAGGTGGTACGGGCGATATCGCCTTTCGCATCGTCGATGCCTCGCACCGCCAGGCGCATGCGACCGTGCTCGATATCAACGGATCGATGCTGGGAGTCGGTCAAGAGCGTGCCGAGAAGCGAAACCTGTCCGAGAACGTCGATTTCGTCGAGGCCAATGCGGAAGAATTGCCGTTCGGCGATGCTGAATTTGATGCCTATACGATCGCTTTCGGCATTCGCAACGTTCCCGACATCGCCAAGGCGCTCAAGGAGGCGCACCGCGTCCTGAAGCGTGGCGGCAGGCTGCTCGTGCTGGAATTTTCCGAGGTCCAGATGCCGATCCTCGACAAGGTCTATGACGCCTGGTCCTTCAATGGCATCCCCGCGCTCGGCAAGGCGATTGCAGGCGATGGCGAGCCGTACAGATATCTCGTCGAATCCATCCGAAAATTCCCGCGCCAGGGTGAATTTGCGCGCATGATCGAGCAGGCGGGCTTCGACAGGGTCAAGTGGACCGATTATTCGGGCGGCATCGCGGCTCTGCATTCCGGCTGGAAGCTTTGAGCCGCATGGGCAATTTCATGTCCTATCTGCAACTGGTCCGGGTCGGCTGGGTGTTCGTGCGCGAAGGCGTGATCGCGGCCCTGCCAGCGGACGATCTGCCGCCGCTAATGCGCACGCTGCACGGCTTTTCCCGCTACCTGGCTCGGTCCAAGGCCAAGGAAGCGAGCCGCAGCGACCGGCTGGCGCGGGCAGTCGCGCGGCTCGGCCCATCCTACGTCAAGCTCGGCCAGTTCCTGGCGACCCGACCCGATGTCGTGGGCGCCGATATTGCCGCCGATCTGGCGCTTCTGCAGGATCGGATGGAGACCTTTCCGCTCGAACAGGCGATGGAGAGCGTTTCCCTGTCGATCGGGCGCCCGATCAGCGATGCTTATATGCGGATTGAACCGCCGATCGCAGCTGCCTCGATTGCGCAAGTCCATCCGGCCTACGTCATCAAGGACGGGGTCGAGCACAAGGTTGCCGTCAAGGTTGCCCGCCCAGGCGTTCGCGGTCGCTTCCGGCGCGATCTTGCGACCTTCTACTTCGTATCCGAATTGCTGGAACGCCACGTGCCCCTCACGCGGCGGCTGCGGCCGATCGAAGTCACCCGCATCCTGGAGCAGACGACCCGCATCGAGATGGATCTGCGGCTGGAGGCGGCAGCGCTTTCAGAACTCGGCGAGAATACGGCCAGCGATCCCGGTTTTCGTGTTCCGAAGGTGGATTGGGAACGCACCGGCCGCGACGTCATCACGATGGAGTGGATCGACGGCATCAAGATGTCCCAGGTGGACGCCTTGCGCGAGGCCGGCCACGATCTCGATCACCTGGCCGACGTTCTGATCCAGTCGTTCCTGCGGCACACGCTGAGGGACGGTTTCTTCCACGCCGACATGCACCAGGGCAATCTGTTCGTGCAGGCCGATGGCACGATCGTCGCGGTCGATCTTGGCATCGTCGGCAGGTTGGGAAAGAAGGAACGACGGTTCCTGGCCGAAATTCTCTTTGGCTTCATCACGCGCGACTATATGCGCGTCGCCGAGGTGCATTTCGAAGCGGGTTATGTGGGCCGCAACCATGACGTGGCGAGCTTTGCCCAGGCCATTCGGGCGATCGGCGAGCCGATCCATGGCCAGTCGGCCGAAACGATTTCCATGGCGCGGCTGCTGACGCTTCTGTTCGAGGTCACCGAGCTTTTCGACATGCAGACGCGGCCTGAACTCGTCATGCTGCAAAAGACCATGGTCGTGGTGGAGGGCGTGTCGCGCACGCTGAACCCCCGCTTCAACATGTGGCGCGCTGCCGAACCGGTCGTCGGCGAATGGATCCGCGGCAATCTGGGCCCGGCCCGCCTCGTCAGCGACGCGCGTGACGGACTGCGCGCCGCCTTCAAGCTGGCCGAGCAGGCGCCCGAGATCGCAGCGCGCACCGAGCGGCTGACGCGGGAAATCGATGCCATGGCCGAAAACGGACTGCGGTTCGATGCCGAAACGGCGGAAGCAATCGGTCGGTCGGAGGCCCGTCACAGCCGAAGCGGACGCGTCGCACTCTGGATCATCGCGGCGACACTGGTCTGGATCGCGTTCCAGATCGGCTGATCGTGCTAGCATTGCTTGCATCAAGCGACGCGCGGTAATCTCGATTGCAGAGGCTAGAGTATGCCGACAATCACCGTACGCAAGCTGGATGAGGAGACGAAGCAGGCGCTGCGCGAACGCGCGGCTGCCCACGGCGTGTCCATGGAAGAAGAAGCGTGGCGGATCTTGATTGAATCCGTTCGCGGAGAGCGCCGGCGAAAGAAGCCGAGGGTCGAGGACCTTCTCGCACTTGGCGTCCGTCCGCGAGCGGACTTCGACCAAAAGGCGGAGTCTGATGCGCTCTGGGCGTACATTGAAGAGCAATGAGCCTCATCATCGACGGTTCTGCGCTCGAAACCTGCCGCTTCTGTTCAAGGGCGATGATTTCGGGCATACCGACCTTCGGTCCGCGCTTTCGGCGGATTGAAGCGGACGGGTAGCTATGGCGTTGAACGGCAAGCGCATTCTTCTCATCATCGGTGGCGGTATTGCGGCTTATAAAAGCCTCGACCTGATCCGCCGGCTGCGCGAGCGCGGCGCTGCCGTTCGACCAATCATGACAGCGGGCGCCTGCGAGTTCATCACGCCGCTGGCCGTCGGTGCGCTGGCGGCGGACAAGGTCTTCACCGAACTCTTCTCGCGCGAAGACGAGCAGGATGTGGGCCACATTCGGCTCGCGCGCGAGTGCGATCTGATCGTCGTTGCGCCTGCGACGGCGGACCTGATGGCGAAGATGGCGGCCGGATTGGCGAACGACCTCGCCTCGACCGTCCTGCTCGCGACGCATCGCAAGGTGCTGCTCGCTCCCGCCATGAACCCCGCCATGTGGAGCCACAAGGCAACAGTGCGCAATGTCGAGCAGTTGAAAAGCGACGGCATCCACTTCGTCGGTCCGGAGACCGGCGAGATGGCGGAAGGCGGCGAGGCGGGCCGCGGGCGCATGAGCGAGCCGCTGGCCATCGTGGCTGCCGCCGAAGCGTTGCTGGACGAAGCGCCGAAGCCGCTTGCCGGCCGGCATGCGATCGTTACATCCGGACCGACCCACGAACCGATCGATCCCGTGCGGTATATCGCCAACCGATCAAGCGGCCGGCAGGGCCACGCGATCGCAGCCGCGCTTGCCCATCTCGGCTGCTCCGTGACGCTTGTTTCGGGTCCAGTGACGCTTCCCGACCCGGCGGGTGTCGAGACGAAGCATGTCGAAACGGCGCGTGAGATGATGGCGGCCGTCGAGGCAGCCTTGCCTGCCGATATCGCGGTGATGGTCGCGGCCGTGGCCGACTGGCGCACGATTTCCGACAAAGGTCACAAGATCAAGAAACAGGCGAATGCCGCCCCGCCGGCGCTGCAGCTTGTCGAAAACCCGGACATTCTGAAGACCATCGGCCACCACGCGCAGCGTCCTAAGCTGGTGGTGGGCTTCGCAGCGGAGACGGACGATGTCGAACAGAACGGCCGCGCCAAGCTCGCGCGCAAAGGTGCCGACCTCATCGTCGCGAACAATGTGGGGCATGGAACCGGCGTCATGGGCGGCGCGCGAAATCAGGTCCACATCCTGACGCCCGAGGGAACGGACACCTGGCCCGATCTGGACAAGGACGAGGTGGCCGCACGGCTGGCCAAGCTGATCGCAGAAAAGCTCGCCACCTGATCGAGGAGACGCGCGATGAAAGTCGACGGCGCCTGTCATTGCGGAGCAATCGCTTTCACGGCTGAGATCGACCCCGATCGTGTCACCATTTGTCACTGCACCGACTGCCAGCGGCTGACGGGCACAGCCTACCGCATCTCGGTATCGACGCGGCGGGCTGACTTCTCTCTGCTGCGTGGTCAGCCTCAGCGCTATGTGAAGGTTGCCGAAAGCGGCAACCGACGCGAGCAGGCGTTCTGTTCGACATGCGGTACGCCGCTATGGTCGGCAGATGCGGACAATGAGGAGAGCCCGCTGGGACTAAGGGTAGGCACGTTTGCCCAACGTGCCATGCTTGCGCCAGCCAGGCAGATCTGGTGCGGATCCGCATTGCCGTGGTCGCAGGATCTGCGCGCGCTGCCAAAATCACCGGCGGAATGATTTTTCAAGATTGGTGCCGATGCCGGAACGCCTGATCAGGTGCGCCGCCAAGTTTGGAGCGCCTTCCGGTCGCAAGGAGCGGTCGGCATCATTATCTTAGGGCAATAGATTAAACCCAATCGAAAGGGAGACGGCTATGGGTCTTCGCATCAACGACACGGCGCCCGACTTCACCGCTGAAACCACGCAAGGGACGATCAATTTCCACGAGTGGATCGGAGACGGTTGGGCAGTTCTCTTTTCGCATCCGAAGAACTTCACGCCGGTCTGCACCACGGAACTTGGCTACATGGCGGGGCTTGCGGATGAGTTCGCCAAGCGCAACGCCAAGATCATCGGCATTTCGGTCGATCCCGTCGAGAACCACGGAAAGTGGAAGGAAGACATCAAGATCGCGACCGGCCATTCGGTCGAGTACCCGCTCATCGGCGACAAGGATCTGAAAGTCGCGAAGCTTTACGACATGCTGCCGGCCGAAGCAGGCGACAGTTCCGAAGGCCGCACACCGGCCGACAATGCCACCGTTCGCTCGGTGTTCGTCGTCGGCCCGGACAAGAAGGTGAAGCTGATCCTCACCTATCCGATGACGACTGGTCGCAACTTCGATGAGATCCTGCGGGCGATCGATTCCATCCAACTGACGGCCAAGCACCAGGTGGCAACGCCGGCGCAGTGGAAGCAGGGTGAGGATGTCATCATCACCGCCGGTGTTTCCGACGAAGATGCCGAAAAGCGCTTCGGCTCGTTCGAGCGCGTGCTGCCCTATCTGCGCAAGACGAAGCAGCCTGCGGCCTGATCTGTCACCGCTCTCATCAGACGAAAATGCCGTGGCTCGCGCCGCGGCATTTTTTATGGATCAAGCCTCGGTGTCGGGCTGACGCGAGGGATGCGCATCGGCGAATGCCTCGAGCGCGTTGCAGGCCCGTTCGATCGCCCTGAGGCGTGGCATGGCAGTGAGATCGACGCCGAAGCGGGCGGCCGAAAACATTTGCGGAACGAGGCAGATGTCGGCAAGCCCGGGTGCCTCGCCGAAACAGAAGGTCGTTTCGACACCGCGGCGCTCGAGCAAAGACTCGCAAGCCGAAAGTCCGCGCCCGATCCATTCCCGGCACCAGTCGTCCGCCTGCGCCTGGCTGAGCCCGAGCGGACCCTTCAGGTAATCGAGCACGCGCAAATTCTGCAGCGGGTGGGTGTCGCATGCGATCACCTGCGCGAATGCGCGCACCTCCGCGCGCTCCAGTGGATCACTCGGCAAAAGTGCCGGCCCGCCTTGTGTTTCCTCCAGCCATTCGATGATGGCGAGCGATTGCGTGAGCACCGCGCCATCGATCTCAAGAGCCGGCACGAGGCCTTGCGGGTTGAGCGCCGTAAAGGCCGGCATCTTCTGCTCGCCCCCATTCTTGCGAAGATGCACGTACCGGGCTTCGGGGCTAACGCCCTTCAAATTGAAGGCGATGCGGCAGCGATAGGCCGCCGACGATCGGAAATAGCCATAAAAGACCATGGACATGACGTGCTCCTCCTTCACGTGATCGACGCCGCTTCCCGCCCGGGTCCGGCCCCTCAGTTGCCGCACCGTAACCGGCCGCCGGCGTTATGGGTAGCATGCAAATCAATTCGGATGAGAGGCCATGGCGAGCTTCCGTCCGATTGGAAGTGACAGTCGATATCCGCGTAAATCTGTGGCATCTGCCGATCGCGAAAAGGGGAGCGAGCCATGAAGATCATCAGGACGGTGGTGGAACTGCGCGAAGAGGTCAGGTCGTGGCGCCGGGAGGGCTGCACCGTCGGCGTGGTGCCGACCATGGGCGCGCTCCACGAAGGCCATCTCAGCCTGGTGCGTCGAGCGCTCGCGGAAACGGACAGGGTGATCGTGACGCTTTTCGTCAATCCCAAGCAGTTTAACGATGCGTCCGACCTTGCCGCCTATCCACGCACGGAAGAGAGCGACGCTGAAAAGCTTAAGCCCCTTGGCGCGCACGTGCTCTATGCGCCGAGTGCTGCGGAAATGTACCCATCGGGCTTCCAGACCAAGGTGTCCGTCTCCGGTGTCTCAGAAGGCCTTTGTGGCGCGGGACGAGCGGGTCATTTCGATGGGGTCGCGACGGTGGTCTCCAAGCTTTTCCTTCAGGCCGGTGCCGACAAGGCGTTCTTCGGCGAGAAAGACTTTCAACAACTGCACGTGGTTCGTCGTATGGCGCGGGACCTCGACATTCCGATCGAGGTCATCGGCTGCCCAACCGTGCGCGACGCCGATGGATTGGCTCTGTCGTCGCGAAACGAGCGGCTGTCCCCAGCAGCGCGCGCGAATGCCACCGCCATCCCGGCCGCCTTGTACGAAGCGGCGAGGCAACTGGCCGCAGGGGCTGGGATCGCCGAGACGCTGAGTGCGGCAACCGAGCGGCTGAAATCCATCCCGGAGGCACGGTTCGAGTATCTCGAACTGCGCCATGAGGACGATCTGTCGCCGGTAAACGCGATCGCTCGGCCGGCGCGCCTGCTGGCGGCGGTGTGGTTGGGAGACGTGCGGCTGATCGACAACGTGCCGGTCGCTGCACCCTAAGGGGATGTCTGGTCGATGGAGCGGCGACGGCATCCTTCGAGCCCTCCGAAACAGAAACTTTAGGCTTGAAGTTTCATGCTTGAAAAAAGCATCTCGCTCTGACACTCTCCTGCTCGAACATGAGGGAGTGAAGCGATGCGCGTTGCATGTCTTGGTGGCGGTCCGGCCGGTCTCTATTTTGCAATCAGCATGAAGCTGCGCGACCCTTCCCACGAGGTGGTCGTCATCGAGCGGAACCGTCCGAACGATACGTTCGGCTGGGGCGTCGTCCTGTCGGACGAGACGCTCGACAATCTGGCGGCAAACGACGCCAAGAGCGCTGAAGCGATCCGCGAGCACTTCGCCTACTGGGACGACATCGCCGTCGTCTACAAGGATACCAAGACGGTTTCGACCGGACACGGCTTCTGCGGCATCGGCCGCAAGAAACTGCTGGAACTCCTGCAGGCTCGGGCACGTGAACTCGGTGTCGAACTGCGTTTCGAGACCGAGATCGACGACGTGCGCCGCTACATGGCCGAATATGACCTCGTCATCGCCTCGGACGGCCTGAACTCCAAGGCCCGCAAGACGTTCGAAGATGTCTTCAAGCCCGACATCGACAATCGCAAATGCAAGTTCGTCTGGCTCGGCACGCACCAGAAGTTCGACGACGCCTTTACCTTCATCTTCGAAAAGACCCAACATGGCTGGGTCTGGGCCCATGCCTACCAGTTCGACCCCGACACGGCGACGTTCATCGTCGAATGCAGCCAGGAGACCTGGGACAAGTTCGGCTTCGGCGACATGAGCCAGCAGGAGTCGATCGCGGTCTGCGAGGAGATCTTCAAGGACCACCTCGGCGGTCACAGCCTGATGACCAATGCCAACCACATCCGCGGTTCGGCCTGGATCAATTTCCCGCGCGTGCTCTGCGAACGCTGGTCGTATGAAAACCTCGCGCTTATGGGCGATGCGGCGGCGTCCGCGCATTTCTCCATCGGTTCGGGTACGAAACTCGCGCTGGAAAGCGCGATCGCCATGGCTGATTATCTGCATTCCGAGCCGACGCTCGAAGCGGCCTTCACCAAATATGAGGACGCGCGACGGCTGGAAGTTCTGCGCCTGCAGTCGGCTGCGAAGAATTCGCTCGCCTGGTTTGAAGATGTGGAGCGCTATCTCGATCTCGATCCGGTGCAGTTCAACTATTCCCTGCTCACCCGGTCGCAGCGCATCAGCCATGAGAACCTGCGCCTGCGCGATGCGGATTGGTTGGAAAGTGCCGAAGGCTGGTTCCAGAAGCAGGCGGGCGTCAACGGCAACTCGCCGATCCGCCGCCCCATGTTCGCGCCCTTCAAGCTGCGCGACATGACGCTCAAGAACCGCGTCGTCGTGTCGCCCATGGCGCAATACAAGGCCGTCGACGGCACCCCGACCGACTGGCATCTCGTGCATTATGGCGAACGCGCCAAGGGCGGCGCGGGACTGGTCTATGTCGAGATGACCTGCGTGTCGCCCGAAGGCCGCATCACGCCGGGTTGCCCGGGGCTTTACAAGCCCGAGCACGAGGCTGCGTGGAAGCGCATCGTCGATTTCGTGCACGCCGAGACGGATGCCAAGATCTGCGCTCAGATCGGCCATGCCGGCGCCAAGGGCTCGACTCAGGTCGGCTGGGAAGAAATGGACGCGCCGCTGCGCGAGGGCAATTGGGAGCTTCTCGCACCCTCCGTCGTGCCGTGGTCGGACAAGAATGCGGCTCCGAAGGAAATGGACCGCGCCGACATGGACAAGGTGCGCGACCAGTTCGTCGCGTCTGCCGAGATGGCCGATCGCGCAGGCTTCGACATGCTCGAAATCCACATGGCGCATGGCTATCTGCTGTCGGCCTTCATCACGCCTTTGACCAACCGCCGCACCGATGAGTATGGCGGCAGCCTGGAAAATCGCATGCGATACCCGCTGGAAATCTTCCACGCGGTGCGTGCCGTCTGGCCGCAGAACAAGCCGATCTCCGTGCGCATCTCCGCCAATGACTGGGTGGAAGGCGAGGGCGTCGGCCCAGGCGAAGCGGTTGAGATCGCCCGCATGCTGCAGGCAGCTGGCGTCGATATCTGCGACGTTTCGGCAGGTCAGACCTCGAAGCGTGCGCGGCCCGTCTATGGCCGCATGTTCCAGACGCCGTTCTCGGACCGCATTCGCAACGAAACGGGCATGGCGACCATGGCCGTCGGCAACATCTATGAGCCCGACCACGTCAACTCGATCCTGATGGCCGGCCGCGCCGACCTCGTTTGCCTTGCCCGACCGCACCTGGCCGATCCGTACTGGATGCTGCATGCGGCAGCTGGTCTTGGTGATCGCAACGAGGCCTGGCCTGCTCCTTATTGGCCGGGTCGCGACCAGCTCTACCGCCTGTCGGAGCGCGGCGAAAACCTGACGGCTGTCTGATGAGCGGCCTCGATCTCGCCGGGCGCCATGCGCTCGTGACCGGTGGCGGCACCGGTGTCGGTGCCGTGATCGCCGAGACGCTGGCAGCCCGCGGCGCGTCCGTCACCATTCTCGGCCGTCGGCTTTCGGCGCTGGAGGATGTGGCAGGCTCGCATGAGCGCATTTTCGCGGTCGAAGGTGACGTGACCGACGAAGTCTCCATTGCAGATGCGTTTGAGAGAGCGACTGCGGAGTGCGGCCCGCTCTCCATCGTCGTTGCCAATGCCGGTGCGGCCGACAGCGTGCCCTTCCACAAGATGGACATCGACGGCTGGAACCGCATGTTGGCGGTGAACCTCACCGGCGTCTTCACGACGTTTCGGCACGCGCTGCCGACAATGCGCGATGCCCGCTTCGGGCGGCTGATCGCAATCGCGTCGACGGCGGGCCTCAAAGGCTACCCTTACGTCTCGCACTATTGCGCCGCCAAGCATGGCGTCATCGGCCTGACGCGGGCGCTGGCGCTCGAAACGGCGAAGACGGGCGTGACAGTCAACGCCATCTGCCCGGGCTTCACCGAAACGCCGCTTCTGGAGCGCTCGATCGAGAACATCATGGAAAAGACCGGCAAGGGGCGTGACGAGGCAGCGGCTGCGCTGACCGTCAACAACCCGATGGGCCGCTTCATCCAGCCGCGCGAGATTGCCGATGCCGTGACGTGGCTTTGCGGCGCCGATGCCGGCTCGGTCACTGGGCAGGCGATCTCGATTTCGGGGGGCGAGATATGAGTGATCAGGAAACCGCCAAGGCCGTGGAGCCTCTGGAAATCGCAAAGCCCGATGCGGCGCGCCAGCGCCTGCGGGTCTGGCTGAAGCTCTTGAAGACGCAGCGCCAGATTGAGGCCGTTCTGCGCGAGCGCCTGCGGGTGGAATACAACACGACCCTGCCGCGCTTCGATGTGCTGGCCGCGCTTTATCGTGCCGAAAAGGGCATGAAGATGAGCGAATTGTCGTCCGAGCTCATGGTCTCGAACGGCAATGTGACCGGGATCATCGAGCGGCTCGTGGCGGATGGCCTCGTCGTGCGCGTCTCCGTCGAGAATGACCGCCGCGCCATGCTCGTGCGCCTCACACGAAAGGGCCAGGAAGATTTCGCCGCGATGGCCGGCGTCCACCGCGGCTGGGTGGATGAATTGCTTGGCGGGCTGGACGAGGATGCTGCCCGCCAGCTGATGGCGCTTCTGGGCGCCGCCGAACCGAAATTGGGAGAGACTGAATGACCGCGATGAAGGATTTGAAGCCGCAGCACTTCGAATGGGAGGTGGACGGCACCATCGCACGCATTCGCCTGTCGCGCCCCGAGCGCAAGAACCCGCTGACCTTCGAAAGCTACGCGGAATTGCGCGACACCTTCCGCGCGCTGACCTATGCCGACGACATCGACGTCGTCGTCTTCCTCCCGAATGGCGGCAATTTCTGCTCCGGCGGTGACGTGCACGACATCATCGGCCCGCTGACGGGCATGGACATGAAGGGCCTGTTGAACTTCACCCGCATGACCGGCGATCTGGTCAAGGCGATGCTGAACTGCGGCAAGCCGATCATTTCCGCAGTCGATGGCGTGGCCGTCGGCGCCGGCGCGATCATTACGATGGCGTCCGATATTCGCATCGCGACGCCCGAGGCGAAGACCGCATTCCTCTTCACGAAAGTCGGGCTCGCCGGTTGCGACATGGGCGCCTGCGCCATGCTGCCCCGCCTGATCGGCCAGGGCCGCGCGGCCGAATTGCTCTATACGGGCCGTTCGATGAGCGCGGACGAAGGCGAACGCTGGGGATATTATAATCGCCTCGTGGCCGCTGCCGATCTCGAGAAAGATGCGATGGACATCGCCTCGCGCATCGCCGCAGGCCCGAATTTCGCCCACTCGATCACCAAGACCCAGCTGAACCACGAATGGTCGATGGGGCTGGAACAGGCGATCGAAGCGGAAGCACAGGCGCAGGCGATCTGCATGCAGACGCAGGATTTCCACCGCGCCTACCACGCCTTCGTTGCAAAGCAGAAGCCCGTGTTCGAGGGCAATTGATGGCGACCGTCCCCTCATCCGTCCTCGCTTCGCTCGGCCACCTTCTCCCCAATGGGGAGAAGAGGACGGCTGAGCCAACCGCATATTCCCTCTTCTCCCCACGGGGGAGAAGGTGGCCCGAAGGGCCGGATGAGGGTTCTGTTGCGGAGGAAAACCATGCCTGACCAGTCCTTCCTCTCCTGGCCGTTCTTCGAGGACCGGCATCGCGCGCTGGCAGCCGAACTCGAAGTGTGGTGCGAAAAGCATCTTCCAGTCGACCATCACGATGTAGACGGCGCCTGCAAGGCGCTGGTCAAGGCGCTCGGCGCCGCCGGGTTCCTGCGCCACTCTGCAATCGATCCGGAAAGCGATCAGCCGCTCGACGTGCGTTCGCTCGCCATCATCCGCGAAACGCTGGCGCGCCACGACGGTCTTGCCGATTTCGCCTTCGCGATGCAGGGCCTCGGCACCGGCGCGATCTCGCTGTTCGGCACGCCCGAGCAGAAGGCCTGGCTTTCGAAAACCCGCGCGGGCGACGCGATCTCGGCTTTCGCGCTTTCGGAGCCGAGGTCCGGCTCGGACGTCGCGAACATGGACATGACGGCGCGCCGCGATGGCGATGCCTATGTGCTCGACGGCGAGAAGACCTGGATTTCGAATGGCGGCATCGCCGATCTCTATTGCGTCTTTGCGCGCACCGGCGAGGCACCGGGCGCAAGGGGCATTTCGGCCTTCGTTGTGCCGGCCGATACCCCGGGTCTCACCATCGCCGAGCGGATCGACGTCATCGCGCCGCATCCATTGGCCCGCCTGAAATTCGAGAATTGCCGCATCCCCGCCGCCGCCCTGATCGGCAAGCCGGGCGATGGCTTCAAGATTGCCATGTCCGTGCTCGACGTCTTCCGCTCGACCGTTGGCGCGGCGGCGCTTGGCTTTGCCCGCCGGGCGCTGGACGAAACGGTGAAGCGCGCCCGCGAGCGCGAACTCTTCGGAGCACCGCTCGGTGATTTGCAGATGGTGCAGGGGCACATCGCCGACATGGCGCTCGACGTTGATGCGGCGGCGCTCCTCATCTACCGCGCCGCCTGGACCAAGGACATGGGCGCGCCGAGGGTCACGCGCGAAGCGGCGATGGCGAAGCTCTACGCGACCGACCGAGCGCAATCGGTGATCGACAAGGCCGTGCAGATCCATGGAGGAGATGGAGTGCGCAAGGGCTCGATCGTCGAGAGCCTCTACCGCGAGATCCGCGCGCTCAGGATCTACGAGGGCGCATCGGATGTGCAGAAGGTCGTCATCGCCAGACAGGTCATGGCCTGAGGTTGGGCGCGAGGTTTTTTGGGAGAGAGACATGCAACTGGGACCGACGGGCCACATCGACACCTTCGCCCGCGACAACCTGCCCCCCTTCGATCAGTGGCCTGAGATCGATCTCTCCGGCTTCGATTATCCGGATTATGTGAATGCCGGCGTCGAGCTCACCGATCGGCTGGTCGAAAAAGGCTTCGGCGACAATGTCGCGCTGATCGGCAATGGCCGCCGCCGCACCTACAAGGAGCTGTCGGACTGGACGAACCGCCTGGCGCATGCGCTGACCGAGGATTACGGCGTCAAGCCCGGCAACCGCGTGCTGATCCGCTCTGCCAACAACCCTGCCATGGTGGCCTGCTGGCTCGCTGCGACGAAAGCCGGCGCCGTCGTGGTCAACACGATGCCGATGTTGCGTGCCGGCGAGCTGGCGAAAATCGTCGACAAGGCGGAGATTTCTCTGGCGCTCTGCGACACGCGGCTGATGGACGAACTCGTCGCCTGCGCCAAGGACAGCAGGTTTTTGGAGAAGGTCGTCGGCTTCGATGGCACCGCCAATTTCGATGCGGAACTAGACCGCGTGGCACTCGACAAGCCGGTGCGCTTCGATGCGGTGAAGACCGGCCGCGACGACGTGGCGCTGCTCGGATTTACCTCCGGCACGACGGGTGAGCCGAAGGCGACGATGCATTTCCACCGCGATCTCCTGATCGTCGCGGACGGCTATGCACGCGAGGTGCTGAACGTCACGCCAGACGACGTGTTCGTCGGCTCGCCGCCGCTTGCCTTCACCTTCGGCCTTGGCGGCTTGGCCGTGTTCCCGCTGCGCTTCGGCGCGGCTGCGACGCTGCTCGAAAAGGCAGCGCCGCCGAACATGATCGAGATCATTCAGAAGTACCGCGCCACCGTGTGCTTCACCGCGCCGACGGCCTATCGCGCCATGCTGGCGGCGATGGAAGAGGGCGCCGATCTATCCTCGCTCCGTGCCGCGGTATCGGCCGGCGAAACGCTTCCGGCGCCGGTTTTCGATGCGTGGGTGAAGAAGACCGGCAAGCCGATGCTCGATGGTATCGGATCGACTGAACTCCTGCACATCTTCATCACCAACCGCTTCGACGATGCGCGCGCGGGATCGACCGGGCGTCCGGTCACCGGCTATTCGGCGATTGTGGTCGACGAGGCCATGCAGGAAGTGCCGCGCGGCACGGTCGGTAAGCTGGCGGTCAAGGGCCCGACGGGCTGCCGCTATCTCGCAGACGCCCGCCAGCGCGACTATGTGCGTGACGGCTGGAATGTCACCGGCGACAGCTTTACCCAGGACGAGGAAGGCTATTTTCATTTCGCCGCCCGTTCCGACGACATGATCATCTCCGCCGGCTACAACATCGCCGGGCCCGAGGTGGAAGCGGCGCTGCTCGCCCATGACGATGTCGCCGAATGCGCTGTCATCGGCGTGCCGGACGAGGAGCGCGGCACGGTCGTCTGCGCCTATGTGGTCGTGACACAGGGTGTCGAAACGGGAACCGAGACCGCCAGACGCCTTCAGGACCACGTGAAGGCGGTCATTGCGCCTTACAAATATCCCCGCCTCGTCCGCTTCGTGGACGAACTCCCGAAGACCCAGACCGGCAAGATTCAGCGCTTCAGGCTGCGCGCCGAAAACTGAACGACAAGACGGAAAGAAGACGAATGAGCGTGACCACACTCCACCCCGAAGGTTGGGCGCCCGCCAAGGGCTACGCGAATGGCATGAAGGCAACGGGAACGATGATCTTCGTCGGCGGCCAGATCGGCTGGACGGCCGAGCAGGTCTTCGAAACGGACGACTTCGTGGGCCAGTGCGAGCAGGCGTTGAAGAACATCCGCGCGGTGCTGGAAGAAGGTGGCGCCGGTCCCGAACACCTCGTGCGACTTACTTGGTTCGTCACCGACAAGCAGGAATACCTCGCCGGCTTGAAGGACCTCGGCCGCGTCTATCGCGACGTCATGGGGCGCAATTTCCCGGCCATGACGATGGTGCAGGTCACGGCGCTCGTCGAAGATCGGGCCAAGGTCGAGATCGAAGCGACTGCCGTTCTCTGAAGCGGTCTTCTAAAGGCGACGTCCGGACGTTCGGAAACTGTAGGGCCGTCAGTGTTGCTGACGGCCGATCGCCAGGTATTTCTCGCGGCGATCCTTGACCAACGCGGCGCCGTCAAGCGCCGAAAGATCTTGCAATGCATCCGCGATCACGCTGCCAGTAGCAGCCATCGCCTGTGCCGGCTCGCGATGCGCGCCGCCGACAGGCTCGGGAATGATTCCGTCGATGATGCCGAGGTCCTTCAGGTCTTCGGCCGTGATGCGCATGCTCGTCGCGGCATCCTTGGCTTTGGTCGAGTCACGCCACAGGATCGAGGCCGCGCCTTCCGGCGAAATCACGCTGTAGATGGAGTGCTCGAGCATATAGACGCGGTTGCCCGTGGCGATCGCGATCGCGCCGCCCGAGCCGCCTTCGCCGATGATGACCGAGATGATCGGTACCTTTACCTTGAGGCACATTTCGGTGGAGCGCGCGATGGCTTCCGCCTGGCCGCGCTCTTCGGCACCAACGCCCGGATAGGCGCCTGCGGTATCGATCAGCGTCACGATCGGCATGCCGAAACGGTCCGCCATTTCCATGACGCGGATCGCCTTGCGGTAGCCTTCAGGCTTGGCGCTGCCGAAATTGTGCCGGATGCGGGATTTGGTGTCGTGGCCCTTTTCCTGGCCGATCAGCGCGACGGGCGTACCACGAAAACGGGCGAGGCCGGCCTGAATTGCCGCGTCCTCGGAGAACTTGCGGTCACCGGCAAGCGGCGTGAACTCGGTGAAGAGCGTTTTCGCGTAATCGAGGAAATGCGGCCGGGCGGGATGACGCGCGACCTGCGTCTTCTGCCATGGCGTCAGCTTCGCGTAGATGTCGGCCATCGCATCGCGAGCGCGCGCCTCGAGCCGTGCGATCTCATCGGCCGTATCGACACTCTCGTCCTCTTCGCCCAGTTTCTTCAGCTCGTGGATCTTGCCCTCGAGATCGGAGATCGGCTTTTCGAATTCGAGATAATTATGCATGGGCCCGGTCGGTTATCTGATGGCGACGGCCGACACCTGCGTGAAGATCGTGTCGGTAAGGCGGCACGCGGCTGACGGCCGCGCTTTCAGGCGTTCTCTTCCTGTTTTTTTCCGCGCTTTGCAAGGGGGTGGTGGTCCTGCACAAGCCGGTGCAGCCGCTCTTCCAGCACGTGGGTGTAGATCTGCGTGGTGGAGATGTCGGCATGGCCGAGCAGTTCCTGCACGACGCGAAGATCCGCGCCATTGGCAAGCAGATGGCTGGCAAAGGCGTGCCGCAGCACGTGCGGCGAGACGAGGGCGGTATCGAGCCCGGCCCGGCCCGCAAGCGCCTTCAAGTCGCGGGCGAACACCTGCCGCGCAAGATAGCCGCTCTCGGAATCGGCAGGAAACAGCCAGCGCTCGTCCGGTGCGCCGCCGATTCGGGCTTCGTCGACCTGCGTGGCTTGAAGGGCTGCCCGATAACGCTCGGCTGCGCGCTGCGCCCGGCCTGTCAGCGGCACGAGGCGCTCCTTTTTGCCCTTGCCGCGGATCACCAGCATGTCGCTGCGCGTCGCCACGACGCTCGCCGGCAGAGCGACCAACTCGCTCACGCGCATGCCGGTGGCGTACAGCAGTTCCAGAAGCGCCAGGAGGCGCAACCGCCGGCAGGTCTCGAATGGCGTGAGGCCCGCTTCACCCGCTTCCGTCTCCGCCTGTTCGATCAACCGGTCCACATCGGCCATCGACATCGTCTTCGGCAGGCTCACGGACTTCGCGGGGGACTGGAGGTTCGCCGTCGGGTCGTCGGTGCGGACGCCTTCGGAATAGAGGAACCCGTAAAATTGCCGAAGCGTCGACAGCCGTCGTGCCTGGGACGCTGGCGCAAAGCCGCGGCGGTGAATGTCGGAGAGATAGGCATCGAGATCCGTGCCGCTCGCAGTAGTCAGCGAGGAGTTGTGGTCGCGCAGGAACGCGAATGCATCGTCCAGATCGCGTGCATAGGATGTCAGCGTGTTGTCGGCAGCCCCGCGCTCCACCCCCATCATTTCGATGAAGGCCTCCAGATGGGCCGCGCTGAGATCAGCCATGGATCCTCCAAAGGCGGGTGGTGATCTGCGAAAAGAGGAAGGCGGCCCGGATCAGTCCGAGCGTCCGATGGTCGGAGCCGTGTCGCCGGTGGTCGCCCCGCCGGGCTGCTGGTTGATCCGTTCTGTCGGAACCCTAACGGTGATCTCGCGCGGAGTCGGCTCCACGAAGAGCACGAGCGCCAGCATCGCGCCATAGACGAGACCGACGACGACGCCGCAGAACACCAGAAATCGAATGAGCGAGGGCATCGGTTGCAGTCCACTGTTTCAGTGCCCTTTATGGGCGACCGTCCGATTCGAAGCAAGCGCATGGCGTTGCCCGGCGGCAGGCGAGCCTTGACGGTCCGGACCCATTTCGCGATAGGAGGTGCCGTAACCTCAACGATGGGACCTGCGATGACGGCGGTAAGCGACGTGAGCCGGCAAGATCTCCGCCGCGTTGCGCGCGAAGCCTTCGGCGCGCGCAATATCGTCTTCGTCGGCTTGATGGGTGCGGGCAAGTCCGTCATCGGCAAGATGGTTGCCACCGCGCTCGAATTGCCCTTCGTCGATTCCGATGCCGAGATCGAGCGGGTCTCCCAGATGACCATCGCCGAACTCTTTGATCTTTACGGCGAAACGGAATTCCGGGCGCTCGAGGCGCGCGTGATCGAGCGACTGCTGAAATCGGGTCCCCGCGTATTGTCCACCGGCGGCGGCGCCTTCATCAACGAGAAATCGCGCGCCCTGATCAAGGAAGAGGCAGTGTCGATCTGGCTGAAGGCGGATCTGGACGTTCTTTGGGAGCGGGTGAAGAAGCGCGATACGCGTCCGCTGCTCAAGACCGCCGAGCCGGAGCAGACGCTAAAGGCCTTGATGGAAAAGCGCTATCCGATCTATGCGGAAGCCGATATCACCATCAATTCCCGCAATGTGCGCAAGGAAGTGATCGTCGAGGAAACAATCGCCGCCCTTGCTGCCCGCGCCGGAGAGGCAGCGATTTCATGAACATGCAGCAGGTCGAAGCCGGTGCCGGTCGGCGCGTCCAGGTTCCCCTTTGGGATCGGGCCTATGAGATCGTCATCGAACCCGGAGCGTTGCGCAACGCCGGCGCACTGATCGCCAGGCGTCTGCCCAAGTCCCGTGTGGCGATCGTCACCGATGCGACGGTCGCCGGCTTCCATCTCGGCTCGCTCCATGCCGCATTGGACGAAGCCGGGATCGGCCATGAGACGATCACGCTGCCAGCGGGTGAGAAGACCAAAAGCTTTGCGCATCTCATCGACGTGGTCGACGCCGTGCTCGCCGCAAGGCTCGAGCGAGGCGACGCGATCGTTGCTCTCGGCGGCGGCGTCATCGGGGATCTCGCCGGTTTCGCAGCCGGCATCGTGCGCCGGGGCATGCACTTCATCCAGATTCCGACCTCGCTGCTTGCGCAGGTGGACAGCTCCGTCGGCGGCAAGACGGGGATCAATTCGCCCCATGGCAAGAATCTGGTCGGCGTCTTCCATCAGCCGTCCCTCGTCATCGCCGATACGGCCGTGCTCGACACGCTATCGCCGCGCGAATTTCGCGCAGGCTACGCCGAGGTCGCGAAATACGGGCTGATCGACAAGCCCGACTTCTTCGCCTGGCTGGAAAAGAACTGGCAGCGTGTCTTCGATGGCGGACCGGAGCGCGTCGAGGCGATCGCGGTCAGCTGCGAAGCCAAAGCAGAGGTGGTGGTCGCCGATGAGCGCGAGAGCGGCCGTCGCGCGCTGCTCAATCTCGGCCACACATTCGGCCACGCGCTGGAAGCCGCGACCGAGTACGATGGTTCGCGCTTGGTGCATGGCGAGGGTGTCGCGATCGGCATGGTTCTGGCGCACGAGTTTTCGAACCGCATGAACCTCGCCAGCGCCGATGATGCCGCCCGCGTCGCAGCGCATCTCAGGCAGGTCGGGCTGCCGACAGGCCTTTCAGATATCCCGGGTGGCCTGCCGCCTGCCGAACGCCTTCTCGACCTGATGGGGCAGGACAAGAAGGTCGTTCGCGGCCGCCTCACCTTCATCCTGACGCGTGGGATCGGCCACTCCTTCATCGCCGATGACGTTCCCCCGGCGGAAGTTCACGCATTCCTCAAGGAGAAGCTGGCGCAATGACAGCAGATGCCTTCGCAAGCTTCATCTCGGACTATTGGCTGACCGCGCTCGCAATTTTCTGCCTGATCGGGGCTTCCGCGTTCTTTTCGGGATCGGAAACGGCGCTTACGGCTGCCTCCCGCTCGCGCATGCATACGATGGAGAGCAATGGCGATCCGCGCGCGGGCGTCGTCGGCAGGTTGATCGATCGCCGCGACAGGCTGATCGGCGCGCTGCTGATCGGCAACAACCTGGTCAACATTCTTGCCTCGTCCCTGGCAACAAGCCTGCTGCTCGGCATTTTCGGTGATTCAGGCGTGGCCGTCGCGACCATCGCGATGACGGTCCTGCTCGTGATCTTTGCGGAAGTGTTGCCGAAGAGCTGGGCGATCTCGGGTCCTGACCGCTTTGCACTCGCCGTCTCATCGCCGATCAGCGTCTTCGTCAAGATCGTCGGGCCGCTGTCGTCGGTGGTCAACTGGATCGTGCGCAAGATACTCGGCCTCTTCGGTGTGACGCTGTCGGCCGAGACGTCGATGCTGTCGGCACACGAAGAACTGCGTGGCACGGTCGATCTGCTGCACCGTGAGGGCTCGGTCGTGAAGGCCGATCGCGATCGGCTGGGCGGCGTTCTCGATCTCGACGAGCTCGAAGTCTCCGACATCATGGTGCACCGCACCAGCATGCGGATGGTCAGTGCAGACGATGCGCCGGAGGTGGTGGTGCGCACCATCCTCGACAGCCCGCATACGCGTATGCCGGTTTGGCGTGGCCAGACGGACAACATCATTGGCGTCGTCCATGCGAAGGACCTGCTGCGTGCGCTCGCCGATGTCGGCAACGACCCGGCGCGGATCGACATCGCCAAGATCGCCCAGAAGCCGTGGTTCGTCCCCGACACGACCAACCTCAAGGATCAGCTGAACGCGTTCCTGCGCCGCAAGACGCATTTCGCCATCGTCGTCGACGAATACGGCGAAGTCGAAGGCCTCGTGACGCTCGAGGATATCCTGGAGGAAATCGTCGGCGAGATCGCCGATGAGCACGATATCGACATGCAGGGCGTGCGCCAGGAGGCCGACGGCTCCGTCGTTGTGGATGGCCAGGTGCCGATCCGCGACCTCAACCGCGCGCTGGACTGGAACCTTCCGGATGAAGAGGCGACGACGATTGCCGGCCTCGTGATCCACGAAAGCCAGATCATTCCGGACGAGCGCCAGGCCTTCACGTTCCACGGCAAGCGCTTCACCGTGATGAAGCGCGAGAAGAACCGCATCACGCGGCTTCGGATCAAGCCGCTGGAAGACGTGGTCGGCTGACGCGCCTTACCAGCGGGTCGTTTCGCCGGGAGCAGCGGGCTCGAGCGCCAGTGCATGGATGCCCGCTTCGATTTCCGGCGCGAGAAGCTCGTTCAATGCGCGGTGCCGCTCGATCCGCGATTTTCCCGCAAAGGCCGGCGCGACGATCCGCACGCGAAAATGGGTCTCGCCCGTGCCATCGAACTCGCGGTGGCCCGCATGCAGATGGCTTTCGTTGATGACTGCCAGCCGCTCCGGCTGAAACGCGTCCCTGAGCTTGCGCTCGATCGTTTCTTCCATGCTCATGGTGGCCCTCGTTCAGCTTTCGTTGCAGCAGGTGATGCGCTGCCGCATAGGGAGCCACATCGCCAATTGTCAATCCTTGTTCGCGCCCCTGGGGCGCCCCATAATGTCAGACGATGAAACTGGATTCGAAATATTTTGACCGCATCAGGGTCAAGGGCAAGGCGAGGGCTCGTCCCGAGCCGACCACGCCTGTCTGCCAATGGGACGGATGCAACGAAAAAGGCACCCACCGCGCGCCCGTCGGACGCGAGGCGGAGGGGCAATATTTCATGTTCTGCGTCGACCATGTGCGGCAGTACAACAAGGGCTACAATTATTTCTCCGGCCTCTCCGACACCGAGATCGCGCGCTACCAGAAAGAAGCGCTGACCGGCCACCGCCCGACCTGGACGGTCGGCGTCAACAAGGCGGCCAAGGCAAGCCCGCAGCAAAGCCAGGCGCGCTCCGGCAGTGCGGCCTCGCAGGCGCGCATGCGCGATCCCTTCGCCTTTTTCGGCGAGGCGCGGACGCGCGCGCGTCGCGGAGAACCGCGCCAGCGCAAGCTGAAGACGCTCGAGACCAAGGCGTTCGAGACGCTGGGGCTCGATGGCTCCGCCGGCTCCGATGATATCAAGACGCGCTACAAGGCGCTCGTGAAGAAGCATCACCCCGATGCCAATGGCGGCGATCGATCGTCGGAAGAGCGATTTCGCGCCGTGGTGCAGGCCTATCAATTGTTAAAGCAGTCTGGTTTCTGTTAGAGCCAATTAAGTCGACGGGACATCGCGCCTCCCGCGGCACCCTCTCAAAAAGAAGCCGCCGCCAGGCGGATGACATGATGAACAAGATCGACATTGCCATTGAGAACCTTCCCGACACGACGGTGTCGGTCCGCGAAACCTTCGGCATCGATAGCGATATGGATGTGCCGGCCTATTCCGCCGTGGACGCCTATGTGCCGGAACTCGATCCGGACTATCTCTTCGACCGCGAAACGACGCTCGCGATCCTGGCTGGTTTTGCGCACAATCGTCGCGTTATGGTGTCGGGCTACCACGGTACCGGCAAGTCGACCCATATCGAGCAGGTCGCCGCGCGGCTGAGATGGCCCTGCGTGCGCGTCAACCTCGACAGCCATGTCAGCCGCATCGACCTTGTCGGCAAGGATGCGATCGTCATCAAGGACGGTCTGCAGATCACCGAATTCAAGGACGGCATCCTGCCCTGGGCCTACCAGCACAACGTCGCGCTCGTCTTCGACGAGTATGACGCCGGCCGCCCGGACGTGATGTTCGTGATCCAGCGCGTGCTGGAATCCTCCGGCCGCCTGACGCTGCTCGACCAGAGCCGCGTCATCAGGCCGCACCCCGCATTCCGCCTCTTCGCCACGGCAAACACCGTCGGTCTCGGCGACACGACCGGTCTCTATCATGGCACCCAGCAGATCAACCAGGCGCAGATGGACCGCTGGTCCATCGTGACGACGCTGAACTACCTGCCGCACGACAACGAAGTCGGCATCGTGCTCGCCAAGGTTAAGAGCTTCGATACGGAGAAGGGCCGCGACACGGTTTCGCGCATGGTGCGCCTGGCTGACATGACGCGCTCGGCCTTCATGAACGGCGATCTGTCGACCGTCATGAGCCCACGCACGGTCATCACCTGGGCCGAGAATGCGCGCATCTTCGGCGACATCTCCTTTGCCTTCCGCGTCACCTTCCTCAACAAGTGCGACGAACTGGAGCGCACGCTGGTGGCTGAGCAGTATCAGCGCGCCTTCGGCGAGGAACTGAAGGAAAGCGCCGCCAACATCGTTCTGGATGCCCGTAACTGAAAGCGCTGAACGAGCATGGCAGGACGCGGCGATAATTCGAAGGGAAAGCCTGGCGGCCCGGTCGACACCGAGCCGTTCAAGCGCGCGCTTGCCGGCTGCATTCGCTCGATTGCCGGCGACCACGAGCTCGAGGTCGTCTATGCCAATGAACGCCCCGGCCTGGCAGGCGAGCGTGCCCGCCTTCCCGACCTGCCGAAGCGTCCGACCCTCCACGATCTTGCGGTGACCCGCGGCATCGGCGACTCCATGGCATTGCGCAAGGCATGTCATGACAGCCGGGTTCATTCGAGCATGGCACCTGCCGGTTCCGATGCCCGTGCCATTTACGATGCGGTGGAACAGGCGCGTGTGGAAGCGATCGGCACGAGGCGCATGTCCGGTGTCGGCGACAACATCGCCTCCATGCTCTCCGACAAATACGCCAAGGCGAACTACAAGGGCATCACCAACCAGGAAGATGCGCCGCTCGAAGAGGCCGTTGCGCTGCTCGTGCGCGAGCGCCTGACGGGCCGAGCCGTGCCGGAATCGGCCGGCAAGGTCGTCGACCTCTGGCGCAGCTGGATCGAGGACAAGGCGGCAGGCGACCTCGACAATCTCGTGAATGCCGTCGACGACCAGCAGGCTTTCGCCCGCGCCATGCGCAACATGCTCGCCTCCATGGAGATGGCCGAGGATTACGGCGAGGACGAAGACCAGGAAAGCGAAGACAACGAGGACGACAACGAAGAACAGCCGCGCTCTAATGAGGACAAGGAGGACAGCGCCGACGAGGCTGCAGGCTCCGACAGCGCGCCTTCGGAAGACAATGACAGCGCCGAAGACCAGTCCGAGCAGGGCGAGATGGACGGCGCGGAAGTCTCCGAGCAGGACTTCGACGAGGACATGGATGAGGAGGCGGATTCGCCCGGCGAAACCCGTCGGCCGAACTTGCCGCTGTCCGACATCAACGAGAAGGTCGACTACCGCGTCTTCACCGAAGCCTTCGACGAGGAAGTGGCATCCTCCGATCTCTGCGACGAGGCCGAACTCGATCGGCTCCGCGCCTTCCTCGACAAGCAGCTGGCCCATCTGCAGGGCGTCGTCGGACGCCTGGCCAACCGTTTGCAGCGCCGCCTGATGGCGCAGCAGAACCGCGCTTGGGATTTCGACCTGGAAGAGGGCTACCTCGATCCGGCACGCCTGTCGCGACTGATCATGGATCCGATGCAGCCGCTCTCCTTCAAGATGGAGCGCGACACGAATTTCCGCGATACTGTGGTGACGCTGCTGATCGACAATTCCGGCTCGATGCGCGGCCGCCCGATCACGGTTGCCGCCACCTGCGCCGACATACTGGCGCGTACGCTCGAGCGCTGCGGCGTGAAGGTCGAGATCCTCGGCTTCACCACCAAGGCCTGGAAAGGCGGGCAGGCGCGCGAGAAGTGGCTTGCGGACGGCAAGCCGACAAGCCCCGGCCGCCTCAACGATCTTCGCCATATCATTTACAAATCCGCCGACGCTCCATGGCGCCGGGCGCGCCGCAACCTCGGCCTGATGATGCGTGAAGGCCTGCTCAAGGAAAACATCGACGGCGAGGCGCTGATCTGGGCGCACAATCGCCTGCTTGGCCGGCCTGAGCAGCGCCGCATCCTGATGATGATCTCGGACGGCGCGCCGGTCGACGATTCCACGCTTTCGGTCAATCCGGGCAACTATCTGGAGCGCCATCTGCGCGCCGTGATCGAGGAGATCGAGACTCGTTCGCCGGTCGAGCTTCTCGCCATCGGCATCGGCCATGACGTCACGCGCTACTATCGCCGCGCCGTCACGATCATCGATGCCGAGGAACTGGCAGGCGCCATGACCGAGCAGCTCGCAAGCCTGTTCGAAGAAGAGCAGGGGCCCTCCGCAGGGAGGCGCGGCCCGGCGATGCGCAGGGCCGGTTGACGCTTACACGCTGCGGCCTGCTCCTATCCGTCACGCTGTTCGCCGCCGGTTGTGCACGCGCTGAGGATGCCGAGAGCGATGCGCCGATCGCGATCAATGCCCAGGTCATCGAGAATTTCCGCATCGGATCCGACGAAACCCGGTTCGGCGCGTTCGAATTTCGCGGCGGGCTTGAGTTCTCGTCGGCAGGCGGCGTGGTCGGCGGCATGTCCGCGATCCGCTATGACGGCAGTGCCGATGCCTTCATTGGCGTGATGGACACCGGTAACTGGTACAGCGGCCGCATTCTGCGCGACGAAAGCGGCCGCATGCGCGGGCTTACCGATTTCCGCATGGCACCGATCCTCAGCGACGCCGGCGTGCCTCATGAGCGCAAATCACAGGCCGATGCGGAGGGGCTGGCGCTTGATCAGGACCGTCTGATCGTCGGTTTCGAGCACAATCATCGCGTCGAAATCTTCGATCGCTCGATCTTTCCGCCGGGAGCGCCCTCAGGCGTGCTGTCGATGATCATGCCGCGCGCCGAGCTTCGCCGCAATGCCGGCATCGAAACGGTGATGGTCGCGCCGGAGGAAGGGCCGCTTGGCGGCGCGCCTGTGCTGGTCAGCGAGCGCAGTCTCAATGCGGACGGCGACATCTACGCAGCGGTTCTCTCGGGCCCGCAGGAGGGCGTCTTCTTCGTCAAGCGGCACCCGCCCTTCGACGTTACGGACGGCGCGTTCCTGCCGGATGGCGACATTCTCCTCTTGGAGCGCCGCTTTTCGCTGAGCGAAGGCATCGGCATGCGCATCCGCCGGATCGCGGCGGCCGACATCCGCCGCGGTGCCGTCGTCGATGGCAATGTGATGCTCGACGCGAATTTCGGCGACCAGATCGACAATATGGAAGGGCTCGACATAATCGAGCATGCGGATGGGCGGATCAGCGTCATCCTCGTTTCGGATGACAACCACCTGTTCCTTCAGCGCAACCTGTTGCTGGAATTCGATCTGGTCGAGTGATCAGGCCGGCCGGGGCTGGCCATCGTTGCGCATGAGCGCGAGCAGCGCACCGTAGGGCGCAAGCATCACCATCGACACGACAAGCTTCACGCCGAGGTCTCCAAGCGCCCAGGAGAGCCAGCGCGGCGCTTCCAGGGCAATGAGCCCGAGCAGCGGCGCGGATGCGATCGCGAAATCGTCATTGGCGCCGAGAAAGCCGAACAGGGGCGCAAAGGCGAGAGAGAAGAAGATGATCGTGTCGATCACCGAACCGATGATGCTGGAGATCAGTGGCGCCTTCCACCACGCGGCGCGGCGCAAGCGGTCGAAGATCGACACGTCGAGCATTTGGGCCACCAGGAAGGCCGAGCCGGAGGCAATGGCAATGCGCGGCGTGGCGAGCCAGATCGACAGAACAACCGCAACGGCGAAGCCCACGAGAACTACGCGGCGAGCAGCCTGCGGCCCGTAGCGTCGGTTCGTAAGGTCGGTGACCAGAAAGGCTACAGGGTAGGTGAAAGCGCCCCAGGTCAGAAGGTCGGCGAGATCGAAGCCGCCAATGGTCGCCTGGACCGGAAACTGAACGAGGAAGTTCGATGCCGCGACGACGAGCGCCATGGCCGCAATGAATGGTGCGTGCTGCTTCAGAGCCTGCATTTTTTTATCCTGGGTGATGCCACCAGTTGAAATGAAAGGGCGCCGCCGAAGGATCGCCGCGCCCTGATGTCAAAGCTCGAAAGCTTAGGCCGCGACGGCTTCGCCGGTGTTCTTCTTGGCGATCTGACGCTTCAGCAGACGGGCGCGCATGGACAGCTCGCCATCCTTCGCCTTCAGCAGGAAAGCGTCGAGGCCGCCACGGTGCTCGACCGAACGCAGCGCATGCGCGGAAACGCGCAGACGGTAGCTCTGGCCAAGCGCGTCGGAAATCAGCGTGACGTTGCAGAGGTTGGGCAGAAAGCGGCGGCGCGTCTTGTTGTTCGCGTGGCTCACATTGTTGCCCGACTGGACGGCCTTGCCGGTCAATTCGCAACTGCGGGACATGGGTGCACCTTCATTCTTAATCGGTCTGAGTTCGTCATCGGGCCTTCAAAGCAAATGCGTTACCGGATCGCATATCCGGCCGCACGTCGCCGCCCGTTATCGGAAAAGTCGCGGTTCTATAGTCAGCGAGCGCGCCGCCGTCAAGCGAAACGGGCGAATTGAGTGGCACATCGCACGCTTTCCGGAGACCCGCCCCAGACTTGCCCGTCCACGCCCACAAAATCATCGCTATTTGCACGCTATGAATGGACCGAGAAAGACTTGAGCACAAGGAGCAAAAGCCTTGAAAAGCTGTCATGTCGCCATCGCACCGTGCGCGATCGCAACCATCCTGCTCGGCGCGAACGTTGCCGCTGCCGAGCCGTCCACCCACCGGGCCGATTATCGCGTCGCCTATATCGGTCTATCAGTGGCGCGCGCCACCTTCACCACCGTCTTCGATGGTGAACGTTTTACCGTCGCCGGTGAAATGCAGTCGGCGGGCGTCGCCAATATCGTGGGCCGCACCACGGGCTCGACGACCGTTTCCGGCGTGAAGGCAAATGATCGCATGCAGGCAGAGCGGTACGTGGTTGCCTATTCTTCCGGCAACGACGAGCAGCGCATGGAGGTCGATTTCGACAACGGGTCGGTCACCTCTGCAATCCTGACGCCTGAAAAGAAGCGCACGCGTGATGATTGGGTGCCGGTACCGGAAAGCGACATGCGGGCCGTGCTCGACCCGATCGCAGGCGTCATGATTCCTGAAGGCAGCAATGTCTGTGATCGCACACTGCCGATCTTCGACGGGGAAACGCGTTACGACATCCATTTGAATGAAGCCGGTACGCAGCCTTTCCAGGCGGAGGGCTACGATGGAACGCCTTTCACCGCGGAGGCGATCGTCTGCACCGCCCGCGCCGAACCGAAATCGGGCTACCACGCCCGGAACAGTTCCATCCAGTACATGCGCGAGATGAATGTCGAAGTCTGGTTCGCCCACAACGAACAGGCAGGCATCTACGCGCCTGTCTATGCGCGCGTGCCGACGAAGCTCGGTCCCGTGACGATCACTGCGACCCATTTCGGTTCTTGACCGGTCGCGCGCTTGCCCGATAACGCTTGAGCCATCGGCCCACCGAGAGCGGGCCTCGGGGGCGGACGGGTGAAGGCACAAGCGACGGCGATCGGATTTTCGGCGATCCTCATGTGGTCGCTGCTGGCACTCTTCACCGCGGCATCCGGCGCCGTGCCGCCTTTTCAGCTTTCAGCGATCTGTTTCGCGATCGGCGGCCTGATCGGCCTCGTCTTCCTCATCCGCGATCCAAAGCGGTGGCAGGCCTTCAGGCAGCCATGGCCCGTCTGGGCGCTCGGGATCGGCGGTCTGTTCGGCTATCACTTCCTCTATTTCACGGCCTTGAGAAACGCCCCGGCGGTCGAAGCCGGCCTGATCGCCTATCTCTGGCCGCTCCTCATCGTCGTCGGCTCGGCGATGCTGCCCGGCGAGCGCTTGGGCTGGCATCATCTGGCGGGCTGCGCGGCCGGTCTTGCCGGCACCGTATTGATCATCTCAAGACAGGGCATCGCTTTCGAAGGTGGCTATCTCTTCGGCTACGCCATGGCGTTTCTGTGCGCCTTCACCTGGTCGGCCTATTCGCTTCTGTCGCGCCGCTTCGGGGTGGTGCCGACGGATGTGGTGACGGGGTTCTGCCTTGCGACTGCAGCCCTGTCCCTCATCTGCCACCTCGGCCTGGAGGAGACAGTGTGGCCGCAGACGACGCTGCAATGGCTGGCAGTCGTCGGCCTCGGGCTGATGCCGGTCGGCGGCGCGTTCTATGTGTGGGACTACGGCGTGAAGCACGGCGACATCCAGGTGCTCGGTGCTTCGAGCTACGCCGCACCGCTCCTGTCGACGCTGATCCTGATTGCGGCCGGCTTCGGCGAATTGACCTGGCGCATCGGGATCGCCTGCCTGCTCATCACCGGCGGCGCGGCGCTTGCCGCAAAGGACCTGATCGTCCGCAAACGCCCGGCCTCAACCGCCTGATGAGGGCCGCGGCGTCGGCCGCCAGTTGGGTTCTGCCATCTCGAATTGGTCGAACACGAAGCCTGGTGCCACCGTGCAGCCGACAAGCGTGTATTCGCCAAGCGAACACGCCGTCTGCCACCAGCCTGCCGGCACGACGATCTGCGGGCGCTGCCCCATCAGGATGTCCGGACCGAGCCGATGGCTTTCGGCGTCGTGGCCATTGGGCGAGAGCGTGATGGAGAGCGGCGCGCCGGCATAGAAGTGCCAGACCTCGGCGGCATCCTTGACCCGGTGCCATTCGGAACAGTCGCCTGCTTCGAGCAGATAGTAGATGGCGGTCGAATGGCCCCGCTCGCCGGGAGCGCCATCGCGAAACGTTTCCGAATACCAGCCGCCTTCGGGATGACGCTTCAGCGCAAGCGCCTCGATGATCTGGCGCGCGGTGGCGGGGTAAGGCGTTTCCACCGCATCGAAATCCTGGCCGAACATCAGAAGCGGTCTTTCCGGCGCCGGATTTCGGCAAAGACTTCCGTATCGCTGGCAGTGTCCATGCCGAGCGTGCGGCGGATGCCGGGATCCTGCGGTCTGAGGAAGGGGTTCGTCGCCTTCTCACGACCGATGGTGGTCGGCGCCGTCGGCTTGCCCTCCGCGCGAAGCGCCTCGATCTCTTTCAGGCGATCCGTCAGTTCGGCATTGTCAGGATCGACGGTAACGGCAAAGCGCGCGTTGGAGAGCGTGTATTCGTGCCCGCAATAAACCGCGGTGTCGTCGGGCAGCTCCATGAGCTTTTGCAGTGAGGCCCACATATCCGCCGGGCTTCCTTCGAACAGACGCCCACAGCCAAGCACGAACAGCGTGTCGGCGGCAAAGAGCAGCCTGTCCTCGGGGAAGTGGTAGCAGACATGGCCCATCGTGTGGCCGGGTGTGGCGATGACGTCGACGGGGCGTCCCGCAAAGGTGATCCGGTCACCATCCGTCACGCTCTGGTCGATGCCCGGGATGCGGTCCGCTTCGGCCTCGGGGCCGATGATCGTCGGACCGAACCGCTGTTTGAGATTGATGTTGCCTTCGACATGGTCGGCGTGGCGGTGGGTCGTCAGGATATGCGTCAGCGCCCAGCCATGCTCGTTCAGCTTGATGCGGATCGGCTCTTCTTCCGGCGCATCGATCGAGGCGGTCTCGCCGCTTTCGGGATCGTGGACGAGAACCGCGAAATTATCGTCGCGGCTCATGAACTGGTCGATGATCAAGTGCGCCATGGGCCGTCTGTCCTCGCTTTGCCTGCCGTGAGACCCAATGTGACCATCGGGCCCGCCGGTTCAAGAGGGACAATCAGCCGGTAAGGCAGCGCCGGATCCGTTCGCCGCGCGTCAGGCCGCGATCGCGGACTTGCTCGGCTTCATCTCCAGCGCCTGGTAGATGTTCCAGAGATGACCGAACGGGTCGATGATCGAGCTGGCAATTCCGCCGTGGCTGGAAAGCGTCGGCCGCACCCGCACCGTGGCGCCGGCGATCTCCGCCTTCTCGGTCACGGCCGGCACGTTATCAACGGCCAGCGCCATCAGGCAGGTCGAGGTGCCGACGAAATCGGGCGATTTCGGTCCGCTTGGAATCTCATCGGCATCGCGACGGGGATTTGCGCCGGAAACGCCGAACATCTGCTCGCCGATGCGAAGCTCGAAGGAAAAGGGCGTGCCGCTGCGCAGCCGATGAACATGAATGATGGAAGCACCGAAGGCGCGGACATAGAACGCAGCCGCAATGTCTTCTTCGCCGTGTTTCACGATGAGGATCGGCTTGATCATGAGTGCGGGCTCCTTGGCCTCTGTTGATTCGTTGGTGTTCCCTTCACGGACGGTGATGAGCGCTCATTCGGCCGAAATGTGGCCGGGACCGTGGTAAAGGCGAGGCCAGTTGAAGGCAGAGGCCGCCTTACAGATTGACGAAAGATCATTGGGGGACGCTCGTACCCCGGCATTTCGCATGTAACACCGATACGCTAGGCTCGATCGCATGAACGTCGATATCGTGGATCTGCGCCAGTTCTATCATTCTCGCCTGGGGCTGGCGGCCGAGCAGGCGATCGGCATGGCGTTGTCAGCGATCTGGCAGCCGATCGCCAATGAGCGCCTGATGGGGCTCGGCTATGCACTGCCCTATCTCGACCGCTTTCGAACCGACACAGAACGCAGTTTCGCGTTCATGACGGCCGGGCAGGGAGCCGTCAGCTGGCCGGCGGGCGAGCCGTCTTCTGCCGCTCTGGTATTTGACGAGGAACTGCCGCTGCCGGATGCTGCGCTTGACCGGATCCTCATGGTCCACTCGCTTGAATTCGCTGAAAACCCCCGCGAAACGCTAAAGGAGATGTGGCGCGTTTTGGCGCCCGCCGGCCGGCTGGTCATCGTGGTGCCAAACCGCCGGGGCATCTGGGCTCGCTTCGACAACACGCCCTTCGGTGCGGGGAGACCCTATTCGCGCGGACAGCTGACGCGGCTTCTGCGCGAAACCAACTTCACCCCGGGCGCATCGGGCGAGGCGCTGTTCTTTCCACCGTCCAAGCGCCGCTCGATCCTTCGGCTGCGCAACCTCATGGAGCGGATCGGTCGCAAAGCGTGGCCCGTGTTCTCCGGCGTCATCGTGGTGGAAGCCCAGAAGCGGCTCTACCAGGGCCTGCCAGTCACCACCCGCGCCTCCCGCCGCGTCTTCGTTCCAGTGCTCGCGCCACAGGGCATCCGCGCCGGCCGCATCGCGGACATCAAAGCCAAGATGCCGGCGACAGGGGAAGCCGTCGTTCTGGATCGATGACTTCCAGTTTGGCTGGTCCGGTTTCGTTCCAGGCCCAGAGTGCCATGCATCGGCCGCCGCGTGACATGAAGGATGGGTAGATCACGCCGTCGTACCCGGCCGCCAAAATAGCGCGCCTCACTGCATACGCAGTCGGCTCTTCGCCACGGTCAACGAGAGCGCGCCACTCCTCCTCGTGGATGTCGTGGGGAATGCCGAAGCGTTCGAGAACCGCTTCGTCGCTTAAATCGGCAATGGCTGCGTTGGAAAGGCGCAAAAGCGCTAACAGAGCGGGATGCTGCGTCAGGCCCTGATTGTACTCGGACCATGCTGTCGACAACTCGAGCGCAGCATAGATTGTTGAAGCGCCGACAGGGTTCCATCGACCGCCGAAATGGCTAGCCCCGGCTCCGGAAAGCGGTGCATGGGCCCATCGTGGGACATAGGCTCGAAAGAGTTCGAAAGAATGTCGGGGTGGAACTGCCGCTTTAGGCATAGACGCCTGAACGCACCGCTTCCAGATAGGAGAGCACCTTGTCCGCTTTGCCTTCAGTTGCAAGATCGAATGCAGTCTTGCCACCCCAACCGGGGATTGGTTGATGCTTGAACCAGACGACTGCGCGCTCTTCGGATCCCGCCATTTCGGACGCCATGGCGAGAATGCGGACCAGCGGGCTGAGGGCTTGGTCGACTTTCTTGGCTCCCGATTTTGCCGTCAGCGTGTTGCGGGCGACACCTGCCAGCTTCGCCAACTCCGACAGGGTGACACCGAGGTGCTCCGCAACACGCCGCGCAGACAGAAAAGCGCCGTCGGCAAATGTCGCTGCATTGATATCGAGGGCCGCGTTGGACATGACAATTCTTTGCGCCGTTTGAGCGATCATCGATCATATTAGGCTCAAACAATGCCCAATTCAAGCAGTCATCGCCTCAGCAGAAACACTGCCTGCTGGCCGAAGAGATTCCAGAGCGACCACGGCATGCTGACGGCGAGTTTCTGGCCGGCGCCGTTGAGGGCTTCGGCGCGGTCTATCGTGGCGCCGACTTCCTTTGTCAGGGAGACGAAGTCGCGCATCGTGCAGAAGTGGATGTTGGGCGTGTCGTACCAGGAATAAGGCAGGTCCCGCGTGACCGGCATGCGCCCTTTGAACATGAGCGAAGCTCGAACCCGCCAATAGCCGAAGTTCGGAAAGGAGACGATCGCGTGGCGGCCGATGCGCAGCAATTCGTCGAGCACGATTTTCGGATTGTGCGTCGCCTGGATCGTCTGAGACAGGATCACGTAGTCGAAGCTCTGGTCCGGATAGTGCACGAGATCATGGTCGGCATCGCCCTGGATGACGGAGAGGCCACGCGCCACACATTCGTTCACCCCGCGCTGCGAGAGCTCGATGCCGCGTCCGTCGATGTTGCGACGCTCCTGTAGGATTTCCAGCAGCGTGCCGTCGCCCGAGCCGATGTCGAGCACGCGCGCGCCGTCGGCGACGAGGCTGGCGATGACCTCGAAATCGATGCGGTTCGTGGAATTGACCGTCATTGCGCAAGGCCCCGCGATTTGGCGGCCGACATGATGAAGCCGTTGATTGTCGCCGTCATGACCGGTTCGTCGAGGAGGAAGGCGTCATGGCCCTTGTCGCTCTCCACCTCCACAAAGGACACGGATGCGCCGGTGGCGTTCAGCGCATGCACGATCGCCCGGTTCTCGAAGGTGGGAAACAGCCAGTCACTGGTGAACGACACGAGGCAGAAGCGCGTGCGCGTTCCGCGGAAAGCTTCGGCGAGCTGGCCTTCATGGTCTGCGGCGAGGTCGAAATAATCCATCGCACGCGTCATGTAGAGATAGGAATTGGCGTCGAAGCGGTCGACGAAGGTCAGCCCCTGGTGGCGCAGATAGCTTTCGATCTGGAAATCCGCATCGAAGCCGAAGCTCGGCGCATCGCGGTCCTGCAGGTTGCGGCCGAACTTGCGGTGCAGCGCCGCCTCGGAGAGATAGGTGACATGCGCTGCCATGCGCGCGACGGCGAGGCCTTTCGACGGACGTGTGCCTTTCTCGAGATAACGCCCTTGCTGCCATTCCGGATCGGCGATCACCGCCTGGCGGCCGACTTCGTGAAACGCGATGTTTTGAGATGTATGCCGCGCACCGGTCGCAAGCGCGATCGCGGTGTGCACGCGTTCCGGATAGCTGGACGCCCATTGCAGCACCTGCATGCCGCCCATCGAGCCGCCGATCACCGAAAACAGCCGGTCGATGCCGAAATGATCGACCAGCATCGCCTGTGCCCGCACCATGTCGCGGATCGTGATGACGGGAAGATCGAGTGCAAATGGCTTGCCGGTTGCGGGATTGGGCGATGCCGGGCCCGTCGAGCCCATGCATCCGCCAATCACGTTGGAGCAGATGACGAAGAAGCGGTCGGTGTCCACGGGCTTGCCGGGCCCGATCAGATTTTCCCACCAGCCGGGTTTGCCAGTCACTGGATTGGTGCTGGCACAATGCTGGTCGCCCGTCAGGGCGTGGCAGATGAGGATCGCGTTCGACTTGTCGGCGTTCAGCGTGCCGTAGGTGCGGTAGGCGATCTGGAAGGGCGAAAGCAGCGTTCCGGCATCGAGCTGCAGCGGCTTGTCGGCGCCAAACCGCAGCACGTCGCTGGACGGATTGACGGCTTCCGAGCCGGCATTGGTCGTCAGACTTTCGAGCGGTTCGCTGGCCACGGTCATTCGTCCCAAATCTTCATTCCGCACGTCGCGCGGCGAGGTGAGGTAGGGTTGCGAACCACCGGGTGTCAATCCCCGCGGCTCTTGGCACTCTCGACTTTTGCGTGGGGGGAAGCTATGGCAGCCGGGTTTCCATCGCCCTCGAAGACTTGAGCGCCAGACCCATGACCATGCAATTCGCCAAGGATGCCCCGATCCCGAATCCCGGTGTGATGGACATCGCTGCCTATGTGCCGGGCAAGGAGAGCGCGCCGGGCGTGGCGAAGGTCTACAAGCTGTCGTCCAACGAGACGCCGCTCGGGCCGAGCCCGAAGGTGCGCGAGGCGCTGGAAAACGTGCTGCAGCACCTGGAAATCTACCCGGACGGCTCGGCAACGAAGCTGCGCGACGCCATTGCCGAAGTGCACGGCCTAAACCCGGCCAACATTCTCTGCAGCAACGGCTCCGACGAACTGCTCGGCCTCCTCTGCCAGACTTATCTCGGCGCCGGCGACGAAGGCATTTTCACCGAGCACGGCTTCCTGGTTTACAAGATCCAGATCATGGCGGCAGGCGCCACGCCCGTGATCGCCCCCGAAACCGGCCTCAAGGCTGATGTGGATGCGATCCTCGAAGGCGTGACCGAACGCACGAAGATCGTGTTCCTGGCCAATCCCAACAACCCGACGGGCACCTACATGCCGGCCGACGAAGTGCGCCGCCTGCATGCTGGGCTGCCGCCACACGTCGTCCTGGTTCTGGACGCGGCCTATGCGGAATATGTGCGCCGCAATGATTACGAATCCGGCATCGAGCTCGTGTCGGCCAACCGCAATGTCGTGATGACGCGCACCTTTTCGAAGATCTATGGCCTGGCTGCGCTGCGCATCGGCTGGATGTACGCGCCGGCTGCGATCGTCGATGCGGTCAACCGGGTGCGCGGGCCGTTCAACGTCAATGCCGCTGCGATCGCTGCCGGTGCGGCGGCGATCCGCGACCGCGCGCTGGTCGATCGCGCGATTGCTCACAATGACGAATGGCTGCGCCGCGTGAGCGATGCGCTGACCGAGCTCGGCCTCGAGGTCACACCTTCGGTCGGCAACTTCGTGCTGATTCATTTCCCGAAGGACGGCCCGCACACGGCGGAAGCGGCCGACGCCTATCTGACGGCGCGTGGTTATATTCTCAGGCGCGTCGCGGGCTACGGCCTCCCAGATGCGCTGCGTATGACCATCGGAAGCGCCGAAGCCAACGAGGGCGTTCTCAACACCCTGAAGGAATTTCTGAGATAGCGTCTCGCCCGGCGCGCGCAAGCGTCACGCCGCGACGACGCGGAATTGAATGAGACAATGGAACATACGAAGTTCGAAAAAATCGCGCTGATCGGCATTGGCCTGATCGGCTCCTCGCTCGCACGCGTGATCCGCCGCAATGACCTTGCCGATCATATCGTGGTTGCCACGCGCTCGGCCGAAACGCTGAGCGACGCACAGGCTCTCGGTCTTGGCGACAGCTACACGACCTCGAATGCCGAAGCGGTCGCCGACGCCGATCTCGTCATCGTCTCCGTCCCGGTCGGCTCGTCTGCCGCAGTCGCCGAAGACATCGCGGCCCATCTGAAACCGGGCGCAATCGTCACCGATGTCGGCTCGACCAAGGCGTCGGTCATCGAGCAGATGCGCCCGCATATGCCGGTGGGCGTTCACTTCATCCCCGGCCATCCCATCGCCGGCACCGAACGCTCCGGTCCCTCGGCCGGCTTTGCGGAGCTGTTCGAAGGCCGCTGGTGCATCCTGACGCCGCTCGAAGGCACCGATCCGGACGCGCTCGAGCGGCTCACGCGCTTCTGGCAGGCTTGTGGCTCCACCGTCGAAGCCATGGATCCGGCCCATCACGACATGGTGCTCGCCATAGTGTCCCACCTGCCGCACATCATCGCCTACAACATCGTCGGCACGGCCGACGATCTGGAAGCAGTGACGAAGTCGGAGGTCATCAAGTACTCCGCGTCTGGTTTTCGCGACTTCACGCGTCTTGCTGCGTCCGATCCAACCATGTGGCGCGACGTCTGCCTGCACAATCGCGATGCGATCCTGGAAATGCTGTCGCGCTTTTCTGAGGATCTTGCATCGCTGCAGCGGGCGATCCGTTGGGGCGATGGCGACAAGCTGTTCGATCTGTTCAGCCGCACGCGTGCCGTGCGCCGATCGATCGTGGAAGCTGGCCAGGACGTGGATGCCGTAGATTTTGGCCGCCAGGCGACCCGCGCGCCGGGTGAGTGACGCGGTCTAGAGCGTTTCCAGGTGAAGTGGACACCGGTTCACCGTCGGAAACGCGACCAATCAAGAATGTTAGATGGGCGGGATGCGACCGATCGGAATGATACCGAGGGCCACCCGCCCGTCGCTCACCTGAAGCGTGACGCTGACGGTGTCGCCGCCGCCACCGAAGGCACGCAGGAAGCCCGTTGCGGTTTCAATCGTGCCTTCGGCACCCGGCATCTGAGCGGCAATCAGCGCCTGCCAGTCTGACAGCCGCTCGATCCTCAGATCGAACGCGCCGCTGATCAGCCCATTCTCTGCAATCTCGAATGGACCGTTGAGCACCGCGCGCCCGCCGCCGTCAATGGCCGCTGTCGCGTTGGTCAACTGACCGGATGTGCCACGCAGTTCTTCGCTTGCCAAACGCCGGCCGGCGAGGAAGTCCGCCCCGTTGCTGAAGATCGCTTCGGCGACGACGTCGAAGGAGGGCAGGTTCGCAGGCGCGACAAGCCCGCCGAGACGCGCGCCTTCCAGCATGAATGCCAATTCGAGATCTTCGCCATTTCGCCGCGTATGAAGCTGCAGCGTGTTGGCGGTCGCATCGATTGCACCACCCTCGATCTGCGCGACCACGGCGTTGCCCTGCAGGGATGCGCGTGACAGGCCGGCGGTTCCAAAGACGGTGCTCGATTGCAGCGCCTGCCAGTCGAGCGCAAGGCTCGCACCGTTGGCGAGAACGGCGCGCACGGGCGCTTCGAGTTCGGATACCACGTGATTTGGCCGGTAGATCTGCGCAGCCGAGCGGAATGCGGCCGTCGTCACGCTGAGGTCGCCATTGCTCGGATCGGAAGCGCTGATGCCGTCGCAGAAGACGCCGAGCCTGAACGGATAGCCGCGCACGGCGAGATTATCGCATTCAAGCGTAACGCCATCTTCGGAAAGGCTGGCGATCAGGCCTTCGACGCGTGCTGCGAGCTGACCTGCGAGATAGTACCAGCCGGCCGAATAGATGCCGATGCCGACGACTGCGAACATCGCGAGCAGAACGATCTTCGTGGACGGACGCATCCCGCGCTTGGCGCTTGACCTCTCCACACCTATCTCCAATTCTCGCGTTTTTTCAGAAGGAAGCCTTCGGCGGCGATATGGACGAATTTTGGGTGTTTGGCTACGGCTCGCTGATGTGGCGGCCGGGCTTCGACTTTATCGACGCAAGCCATGCGCGGCTCTTCGGTTACCACCGCGCACTCTGCGTGAAATCCCATGTGCATCGCGGAACGCCCGAGCGACCGGGTCTCGTGCTCGGTCTCGACCGCGGCGGGTCTTGCCGCGGGATCGCCTTTTCCGTGGCCGGAGAGAAGGCCGACCAGGTGCTCGACTATCTGCGTTCACGCGAACTCGTGACCCACGTCTACAAGGAGCGCCGTGTGCCGATCGAACTGCGCTCCGGCCGGCGCGTTCACGCGGTCGCCTATGTGGTCGACCGCGCCCATGTGCAATATGCGGGTGATCTCTCGTCCGGCGAGGCGGCGTCGATCGTCCGTGGCGCCGTCGGCCAATCGGGGCCCAACGAGGATTACGTGATCAACACCGTCAACCATCTGCGGCAAATGCAGATTTCCGATCACTGGCTCGAGCAGGTAGCCCGTCAGATCGCCGATCCGGAAGGCGGCATGGGCGGCAGCGACGACGGCACAGGCGCTCCGGACGTCAGCTCCAGATAGCGCTTAGCTGCGGTGGGCGGCAGCGGCAGATGCGGGTTCGCCTCGATCGTCTCGACGAGCAGCCGGTCGCTTTCCGTCTCCATCACGTCGATGAGTTTTTGCAGAAACACGTCCGGATCGAGCCCGGGTGGGATCGGCGGCAGGATGCGGACCTTGAAGTGCCCTGGAAAGCGCAGGAACTTGCGGCGCGGCCAGAAGAGACCCGGATGCATGACAACCGGTACGACCGGCACGCCGACGCTGCCATAGAGGCGCGCGATGCCGTATTTGTAGTCGGGCTCGGCACCGGGCGGCCGGCGTGTGCCTTCGGGGTAAATGATCAGCTGCCGGCCCTTGGCCATCTCCTCGCGCGTTCGGTCGAGAACGGCCGCCATGACCTTGCCGCGCGCGCCGCGATTGACCGGGATCATCCGCATCTTGCCGACATACCAGCCGAAGAGCGGGATCCACATCAGCTCGCGCTTCAGGATGTAGACGGCGTCACGCACCCAGGGCAGCAGCGCATAGGCGTCCCAGAACGACTGGTGCTTCGGTGCGAGAATGTAGCCGCCGTCCGGGATGTTCTCGAGACCCTCGATGGTGAAGCGCGTGCCGACGATCTTTTCCAAGAGCCAGTGGTTGGACCGCACCCAGTTCTTCGGCACCGACCAGGCGTTCTCGTGCGACGCCAGGAAGTAATAGGGCGACAGCACGATCATGCGCAGGATGAGATTGAGATAGAAGGCGGTGTTGAAGAGGACGGAGCGCAGGACAATCATGCCGGGCGAGGGTCTTTCTCACGAGAGCAGTCGACGAGGTTCATGGCCATCTACACCATGAGGTCGCCTGCGCCTACCAAAGATGCGCAGTGTCAGTGAGCGGCTGCACCGGCGCTGACGATGCCGTCGTTCGAGAAGTCGGCGCCCGCCTGGTCGGTACGAAGGCCGGTTGCCGTCTTGGTGCCGGCCGTGGCGCGTGCCCATGCCCACGCATATTTGGCGTATTCGCTGATCATCACCCGCATCACTTCGGGCTTAAAGAGCCAGTCCTCGCCGCGCAGATCGGCGAGCGTCACGGGATAGACGTCGAAGGCAGTCTTGGGGTCGGCACGCCGCAGCTCCAGAAGGCTGCGCGGCACATGGTAGTTGCTGGTCACGATGAGAACGCGGGAAAAGCCGTGTTCCGCAATCCAGCGAGCGGTCTCGTTGGCGTTGCCGATCGTGTCGATCGCGTCGTAGCCGATGTCGACGCAGCAATCGAAAAGCTCGTCCGATCCTGCCGTCATGTTCTTCAGCGTCGCACCGCTCGTTCGCGGATTGACGCCGGAGATCAACATGCGCTTGCCGACGCCACCGTTGAAAAGCGACACGCCGTGATCGATGCGCTGCGACCCGCCGGTCAACACCACGATCGCATCGGTCGAATCGATCTGCTCGGGCGGCCGGAGGGACGCGACCTGTTCCGCGAACTGCAGAAAGCCGCCGACGGAGAGCACCGCAACGGCAAAAAGGACGAAAAGCACGAGCGATACCGACCGCCGTGCCCATCTGTCCGCCCTGCCCCTTGCGCGAACCGGTGTCTCCTGAGGGTGGTCCCTGGGTGGCGCCGTATCGTGTGCGGGAGGCGTCGTCCCATTCGTCGACACTTCCACCATGATCAAAGAATTATCCGCAGATTGGGGCAAGGGCTAGACGCGAACGCGAAGTTTGACACCGATCGTGTCGGAAACCGCACAAGACGCCTATTCCATTCTCGATGGATCGGAGCGCACGACGTCGATTTCGCGGATCGTTCGGATGACGGTGAGCCGCGTGGTCAGCGCCGTCAGAAGACCGATGACGGCGATGATCGCCAGAATTCCGAGATAGCCACGAAAGCCGATCCTGAATGCGCCGAAGAGCGCCATGGCCTGATCGCTCTCCGGTGTGGCAGCGGCAAACCCGGTCCAGACATTGGCCGCGGCGAAGGTGAGCGCAGCCGCAATGCCGCCTGCTACGGCTCCTTTGATCCCGATCAGGAGAAAATGATTCTGGAATTGCCGGGCGACGAAAGGCGCCTCGGCTCCGACGAAATGCAGCACCTCGACGATATGCCGGTTGCCTGTCAGCGCACCGCGCGTGGCAAAGATCACCGTCAGCACCGTCGCAGTGAAGACGAGGCTGAGCACGAAGATGCCGATGATCACGGTGGTGCGCGCCATGGCGACGAGCCGGTCTACCCAGGTGCGATGATCGTCGAGAAACGCTTCCGGCACCGTTTCGGCAAGCCGCGCGCGCATGGCAGCGAAATCCGGCGGGTTGTTCTCGTCGATGGTCACGATGACGAGGCGCGGCACAGGCAATTCGTCCAGATCGGCATTCTGGCCGAGCCAGGGTTCGAGCAGCCGTGCCGTTTCCGTGTCGCCCACGATCGATGCGGAGCTGGCGCCGGTGATCGAAAGCGCGGTGTCGCGCGCACGTTCGAGCGCGGCCTGCATGTCGAGGCCATCTTCCGGCTTGATCTGGATGGTGATCTCACGCGAAATCTGGCTTTGCCAGCTGGACGCGGAATCCGACACCATGGAGACCGCGCCGAGCGTCAGGCAGGCGAGAAACGCCATGATCGCGATCACGACGGAAAGCGCGTTGGCCGAAACATTGGCCGGCGGCACGATCGGTGCCATAGGGCGCACCTGAAGCTGCGGCTTCGGCGGCTGCTTCTCCCGCTCAGGGTCCGGCCTGGCTGGGCGGGCCGGCGCTGGTTTGCGCGTGCGCTCAGTCATAGATGTCAAGCCGCCCTTCCGACAGGATCATGCGGCGCGCGTCCACCTGCTCCATCAGCGACAGGTCGTGGGTTGCGATGACGACGGCCGTTCCCAGCCGGTTGAGTTCCATGAAGAGGCGCAGCAGCCGCAAAGCCATCGGAGGGTCGACGTTGCCCGTCGGCTCGTCGGCAAGCAGAAGCTGTGGCTGGTCGATGATGGCGCGCGCGATTGCCACGCGCTGCTTCTCGCCGCCCGACAGCACCGCCGGAAGAACATTGATCCGATCGCCAAGGCCGACCCAATTCAGAAGCTCCAGCACATCGCGCCGGTAGCTGGATTCCTCCTTGCCGCGCACTCTGAGCGGCAAAGCGACATTTTCGAAGGTCGTCAGATGATCGAGCAGGCGGAAGTCCTGGAAGACGATACCGATTCGCCGCCGCAGGAGCGGCAGTTCGTCGCGGGGAATCGTCGCGATGTCCCGATTGAAGACATTGATTAGTCCGCGCGTCGGCTGCAGGGACATGAACAACAGGCGCAACAACGTCGTCTTGCCGGCGCCCGAAGGCCCCGTCAGGAACTGGAACGACCGCTTCGGAATGTCGAAGGTCAGGTCGCGCAGGATTTCCGGACCCATGCCGTAGCGAAGTCCGACATTTTCAAATCGAATCAATGCCTGCTATCCTCAATCACGCCGATTCAGGTGATGATTGCGTGTGCGGAGGGTTATCGCGATATGCGCTTCGCTGCAATTCGCATGACGTTGGCTCGGATGTTAGGCAAAAGTTAACCAGTCTGCTTCACGATTTGCCAACTGTTTTCCCCGATAGCCGCGGCCCTGGGCACTGATGCCCGGACATCGCGGCAGGGCGACCATGTCCGGTCCTTAGGGAGTGTCCGATGTTTGGACGGCAAACGGCTAAGAGCAAGGCAACATCTTCGATGTCGATCGATGTGATCCCGCCTCAGAATTTTACCCGACAGGCGCCTCGCGGTGTCCTGATCGGCGATTCGCGCGTGGTTGACGCGGAATTCATCGACATTGATTCGGTTGCCGACACGACCGTCCGCTTCCGAGAAGTCGCCCGTGCCACCGCAGCGTCGCCGAGCGTTGACCTGTCGGCTGCCCCGAAGCGGCGCGGACGCAGCGATGCCGCCTTCTGGGCCGCGCTCATTCTGCTGTCTGCCGCCACCTTCTGGATATCCGGTGGTCATGCACTGGCGAAGCTCACCGGCTATGGCCCGCAGATTCAGGTGACGGACGTCAATTCCCATATTGTGGCCACGCGCCTCGGCGATGTCCTCTTCATCACCGGCCGCGTCGAAAACGGTGGGGATCGCGCTGTCAGCTTGCCACAGGTGCATGTGAATGTCGGTGACAGCTTTGCGCTGGCTGATGTGATCGCGGGCACGGAACGGCTGGCCGCCGGTGGATCGGTCCGTTTCGAGGCGCGCATCCCGCGCGCCGATCTTGTCGATGTGCCGCCGTCCGTCCAGCTGTTGAAGCGCTGATCATCGACTGCGGCGATGCATTTCCGCATCACGCTTGAAACAAGCCTCGTTCTTCATGGGTGTCGCGTCGAGCCGATCGTTTCGCTCGGCGCGCAACTGCGCTAAAGCGGCGGCTTGAAAGCCACTGCCGCAGGAAAGATCGAGACATGCCCGTCGTGCGCGGAAAGACCATCGACCCCTTGTTTTCCGCCGAAGCGATCGCGGAGCGCAACCATGCGATCGCCGCCGAAATCGCTGCCACGCCGCGCAATGATCTGCTGGTCGTTGCAATCCTCAAGGGTTCTTTCATCTTCGCGGCCGATCTGATCCGCGCCATGCACGATGTTGGCCTGGCGCCGGAGGTGGAATTCATCACGCTCTCCAGCTACGGCAAGGGCACCACCAGCCAGGGCGTGAAGATCATCAAGGACATCGATAGCCTCGTCAAAGACCGCGATGTTCTCCTCATCGACGACATCCTGGAATCGGGCCGCACGCTGCGCTTTGCCCGTGATCTCATGTATGAGCGCGGTGCGTCCAATGTCTCGATCGCGGTGCTGCTCGACAAGCGCTCCAAGCGAGAGGGCCAGCTTGAGGCCGATCATGTCGGTTTCGAATGCCCCGATTATTTCGTCGTTGGCTACGGCATGGATGTCGCTTACGCCTTCCGCGAACTGCCTTTCGTGGGCGTGGTGAAGGGCGACGCCTGAGCCTGACGGCCTTTCCGTCGCCTTAGGCGGAAATCTTATCGCGTTTTCAACGTCTCGGTGTAGAACCAGTCGAACGCTCTGCCGGAAAGCCTGTCATCATCGACAGGCGCGACAGGGTCGAATGTCGATCTGCAACACGTAGGCTGGGAAAACCTCTTGGACAGCAACGAGAATTCCGAACAGGCCTCGTTCCAGAACGTCGTTCTCGAACGCGATCAGCTGGCAGCGATGTTCGAGCAGGCGCCGACTTTCATGGCGCTTCTGAGCGGCCCGGAGCACCGGTTCGAACTTGCCAATCCGAGCTACAGGAAGATCGTCGGCGGCCGTGACGTGCTGGGCAAGACGGTTGCCGAAGCGCTTCCCGATGCCGTGGAGCAAGGCTTCCTCAAGCTGCTCGACGACGTCTACCAGAGCGGCAAGCCGTTTCGGGCCGACGGGATCAAATACGCCGTGCAGCCCGTGCCGGGCGGGCCGATCAACGAGTGCTACGTCGATTTCGTCTATCAACCCTTGCGCGGCAGGGACGGGCAGATCACAGGCATCTTCGTCGAAGGTGCCGATGTCACCGATCGGACGATCGGCACCGAGCTGCTGCGCGAGAGCGAAGCCCGCTACCGCATGCTGTTCGACGCCATCGACCAGGGCTTCTGCATCATCGAATTTCTGGATGGTCCGCACGGCCCGGCCAGCGATTACGTTCACATCGAAGCGAATGAAGCCTATGCCCGCCATGCCGGCATTCCGAACGTCGTCGGTCAGAAGCTGCGGGAGATGGTTCCCGCCGAGGCCGATGACTGGGTTGCGCGCTATGGCGAAGTGCTGCGCACTGGACAGCAGATCCGCTTCGAACAGATGTTGATCGCGACCGGCCGGCATCTGGAGCTTGCCGCCGTTCGGGTCGAGCCGCCGAGCCGCCGCCAGGTGGCCGTGCTGTTTCAGGACGTTACGGCCCGCAAACAGGCTGAAAAGGCGCTTCGCGACAGCGAGGAACAGTTCCGCGTCTTTGCCCAGACGGTGCCGAACCATGTCTGGGCGGCCAGACCCGATGGCCTGCTCTACTGGTTCAACAACCGCGTCTCCGAATATGCGGGCGCTTCGAGCACAGATCTGGAAGGTGTGGAGTGGACGAAGATCGTTCACCCCGACGATCTCAAGAAAGCTGCCGCCGCCTGGGAGCGCGCTTTGACGACAGGAGCCGTCTACGAGACAGAGTTCCGCATTCGCCGTCACGATGGAGTGTATCGCTGGTTCCTGGTCCGCGCCGAGCCCGTGAGGGACGAGGACGGCGCGATCGTCAACTGGATCGGCACCAACACCGACATCGAGCACAGCCGCGCTCAGGCCGCCGAACTGGCCAATCTGAACGCGACTCTGGAGCAGCAGGTCCAGCAACGCACTGGGGAACTGATGGCGGCGGAAGAGGCGCTGCGCCAGTCCCAGAAGATGGAAGCGGTTGGCCAGCTGACCGGTGGGATTGCGCACGACTTCAACAATCTGCTCGCGGGCATCACGGGCAGCCTGGAGCTGGCCGAACGGCGTATCGCGCAGGGTCGCGTCGACGAGGCTGGCCGCTATCTCGGCGCGGCGCAGGGCGCGGCAAAGCGGGCGACTGCGCTGACCCATCGTCTCCTGGCATTTTCCCGCCGCCAAACGCTCGATCCGAAGGCGACCGACGTCAACCGTCTGGTCGTCGGCATGGACGACATGATTCGCCGCACCATGGGACCGCAGATCGCCGTGGAAGTGGTGGCAGCCGCTGGCCTCTGGGCCACGCTCGTGGACCCGAACCAGCTCGAAAACGCGCTTCTCAATCTCTGCATCAATGCGCGTGACGCGATGCCGGATGGCGGCAAGCTGACGATCGAGACCGCCAATCGCTGGATGGACGAGCGCGCCGCTCGGGAACGGGAGATCCCGCCGGGTCAGTACATTTCCATGTGCGTGTCGGACAACGGCGCCGGCATGCCGCCGGAGGTCGTCGCCAAGGCATTCGATCCATTCTTCACGACCAAACCCATAGGCCAGGGCACCGGGCTCGGCCTGTCGATGATCTACGGCTTCACGCGCCAGTCCGGCGGGCAGACGCGGATCTATTCGGAAGTCGGGCAAGGCACGATGGTGTGCCTCTATCTGCCGCGCCATCTGGGCGATGTCGTAGAGCAGGGCGTTCAGGCCGAGCCGAGTGCGCCCGCGCTCGAAGCGGCGGGACAAACGGTTCTCGTCGTCGATGACGAACCCCTTATCCGGCTTCTGGTCGTCGAGGTGCTGGAGGAGTTGGGCTTCACAGCGATCGAGGCGGGCGATGGTCCGTCGGGCCTCAAGATTCTGCAGTCCGATGCGAGGCTCGATCTCCTCATTACGGATGTCGGCCTTCCCGGAGGCATGAACGGCCGGCAGATGGCCGATGCAGCACGCGAAACGCGACCCGATCTGAAGGTATTGTTCATTACCGGCTACGCCGAGAATGCGGTCGTTGGCCATGGCCATTTGGAACATGGCATGCACGTGATGACCAAGCCATTCGCGCTCGAGCAGCTGACGGAACGCATCAAGGCCCTTATCGAGCCGAGCTGAAACGCCGCTTCATTTCGGCACTCAACCAGGTTTCCGGCGTGCTCTCTTTACGCAAAGCAAACCAATCAATGGTTTGTTGGCGTAAGGGCTGGGCAGAGAAACCCGCGGCGACCGATTGCGGTGCGCTGACGAAAGCGGAGACGGCAATGGCGAAAATTCTGATCGCGGAAGACGAGACTGCGCTCCGCTCGTTCGTGGCACGAGCCTTGAAGCTCGACGGTCACCAGGTCGAGGAAGTCGGTGACGGCGCCGAAGGCATCGACAGGCTGGGTGGTGGCGAGCGCTACGATTTGCTTCTGTCGGATATCCGCATGCCGGCGATGGATGGCATCGAGCTGGCGCACCAAGCGTCCGCCATGCACCCGACCATGAAGATCCTGCTCATGACCGGCTATGCCGAGCAGCGCGAACGTGCGGACAACCTCGCCGCCATCATCGTGGATGTCGTTTCCAAGCCCTTCAGCCTGCCGGAAATTCGCGCCGCCGTAAGCCGGGCGCTCGCCGCCTGAGACCCGATGCGCGAGGCGGCATCGCCTCAGCGGATCTCCAGCAGCCGTTCCAAATATTGCCGTTCCAGCTGCGGGCTCAGCGCATTGCCGAGCCTGTTGCGGATCGCTTCCAGGATCTCCCGCGCCCGCTGGATGTCGATCTCGTCCGGCACGCGCACCGTGTCGCCGAAATCCGGCCCTTCGGTAGAGCGCGGCCGCCCAAGCGGATCGGTATCCGACCGGCGCATCTGGTTCTGGCCCTGGCCTTCGCCCTGACCCTCGCCTTGGCCCATCTGCTGCATCATCTGGTTCATCATGTCCTGAGCGCCTTGGCGCAGCGCTTCAAGCGCGCGGCCCTGTTCGCCGACGGCCTGTTCGCCGCGCCCGTCACCGAGCGAGCGTGAGGCATCGCCCATGGCCTCGCCCGCTTGGCCGAACCCTTCGCTCGGCTCCATGCCCATGCCCTCCAGGCTCTCCTGCAACTCACCCAGTTGTTGCTGGAGCGCCTCCTGCTGCGCGCGCAATTGGCGCAGCGCCTCCTGCAGCTGCTCGGGCGTCATCTCCGAAAGTCCGTTCTCGCCCTGCTGACCCTCCTGCGGCGCCTGATTGCCCTGCTGCTGATCCTGCTGGCCGGGATTGAACGGATCGAGGCTCTGCTGCATGCGCTCGGCGAGCTCCTGATCGAGCCGGAAGGTCTCGTTCATCAGCTCCTGCTGCTCGCGCATCAATTCGCCGAGCTCATCCATCTGGCGGCGCATCTCGCCATTGCCCTGCTGCTGTTGCTGCTGCCGGCCGGCCTGAAGGTTGTTCATCATGCGCTGCAGTTCGGACAGCATTTGCTGCGCTTCTTCCGTCGCGCCCTGCCGAGCGAGATTCTCGATCTGGTCGAGCATGGCGTTAAGGTCTTCCTGGCGAAGCAGGTTCTGCATCGCGTTTTCGGGAAGCTGCATGGCCTGATCGGAATTCTGCAGTTCCTGAGCGAGCGCTTGCAGGTACTCCTGCATCGCCTCGCGCAGCTCGTCCATCAGCGCCTGTATCTCCTCGTCCGTCGCACCGTTCTCCAATGCCTCGGCAAGCTCGCGCTGGGCGTCCCTCAGGCGTCTCTCGGCAAGCGACAGGTCGCCGTCCTCGATGCCCAGCGCCACTTCCCAGAGATAATCGGCGGCATCGCGCAGCATGTCGTCGTTGTAGGCCTGCTCGATGCGCGAGCGCGCCGATTGCAGAAGCAGGAAATGGGAGAGGTTCGGGATGGTCTCTTCCGGTGCGATCATCAGCGCATCGCTCAGCGTCAGCACCTCGGCGACGGCGTTGGCATCGAGCGCGAGGATCTGTCGCTGTTCGACCAGTGCGCGGGCGAGAGGCTCGGAGAAGCTGCGTTCCGGCAACCGCATGCGGTGCGGCTCCGATCGGCCCTCCTGGCCGCTGGCATCGACGGCGACGAGCGTCACGTCGACGAGCGTGCCTGACCATGGATGCTGCGTGAGATCGTGACTTGCACGTCCCCGCTGCTCCAGCCCCTGGCGACGCGACAGGTTCAAGCGGTACTCGGGTGCCTCGTAGAGCGGGCGAGCGCCCTCCGCGGGATCGACCGGCGCGATATCGGCGAAAGCGCGGACGACCCCGTAATCGTCGGAAGCAGTGAAGGCAATTTCCAGCGCACCGTTGACGGCACGGCGAGGATCTTCAGCGAAAGTGATTTGCGGTGCCTGGTCCGGCTCGACCGCAAGCCGCCACGCGCGGTCGCCGTCGCGCGCGCCGGAAACAACCAGCGTTCCGCTGCGCATCGCATCCATGCGGTAGCCGCGCGCATCGCCACTCGATGCGGCTGCAGGCCTCTGCGCTGCGGACGAGGGCGCGTCGTTTGCCTCGGTCGGTGCCAGCATCACCGCGCTTTCGGCCTGTTCCGCTGCGAAGCTGACGATCTCCCCGCCGGCGCCGCCGCTGATCCGGACAACCACTTCGCTGCGCTCCGGCAGGGTGATGACCGCACCTTCGCCCAGCTGCGCCGTGCTGAGGAAAATCGGCGGACGGCCCGTATAGGCCGGCGGCGTGATCCACGCGTCGATGCGCGCCGGGGGCGCATTGCTGACCGCATGGGAAACGAACGCATCCGACAGCGTGCCGGCGCGGTTGGACGAAGAAAACGCAAATGCCGTGAAGAGCAGAAGCACGACCAGCGCCCGCATTCCGTAGGGATCGCGGCGTGGCGTATCGGGATTGGGCAGGCCGACCGAAAGCTTGTCGAGCTTTGCGCTCATGCGCCGCTGGTGTTCTTCCCAAAGCGCGCGGGCAAGCGGATTGTCGCGCTCGAGCGTATCGCTTTGAACGCGCACCGCCTGGTGCGCGATCGCATTGCGTTCCTCAAGCCGGGCGTCGGCCTCGCCCGTCGATGGAAGTCGGAAACGGGTGAGCAGGTAGAGCGACGCAAGCGCGGCCAGCCCCAGGACAACAAGCGTCGCGATGCGGACCAAGTCGGGCACGGCGCGAAAATAGCCGAACCATGACAGCGCAACGTAGATCGCGGCGATCCCGGCAAGCGGAAGGACTGCGATCCAGAGGCGCTCCAGCGCGATGACGAGCTTCGTCGTGGCCCGCTTGCGCGAAAGCTTGGCGGCCAGTGCCGCCGCCGTTTCCGCCAAGGTAGAAATCGCCATTCACCGCTGCTCCAGGTTCAAGACGAGGATAGCGGAAAATGTGGCTTTGGCGAGGGCACCCACCGGATTGTGATGGGGAGCAAATCCTCAGGCGGCTTTGACGATGGCCGCGCTCTTCACCCGATTGCGACCGGCGGTTTTCGCCAAATAGAGCGCCTTGTCTGCGGCATCGAACAGATCACGAAATTCGGTCATTGACTCGTCGACGCATGACGCACCGGCGCTGACGGTGACTTTGATCTGGATCCCTCCCAACAAGAAGATTGCCTCCTCGATGGCGATCCGAACCCTTTCGGCAGTCGATAGCGCAGCTTCCAGCGAGGCGTGCGGCATGAGCACGGCGATTTCCTCACCGCCGAAGCGGCAGACGGTGTCGTGAACACGCACATGCGTTCCGATGATATCGCTGACTTCGGCCAGCACCTTGTCGCCCGCTGCATGACCCCAAATATCGTTGACCTTCTTGAAGTGGTCGATATCGATCATGACGAGCGCAAGTTGCTTGCCTTCGCTTCTGGCAACGTGGAAGGCGCGCGTGGAGAGATCGTCGAAGCCACGCCGGTTCTGCAGTCCGGTCAGTGCATCGGTGCGCAAATCCCGTCGTGCTCGCACTGTTGCCTCATGACGCTGCAGCTCGCCGGCAAGAAGGTGACCAAAAGCCAGCACGCCGCAAAAAGTCGCCGCTGCGAGCGGCAAGCCTGCATTCAGAAACACAGTGAGTGCGAGATCCGAGGGCATCAGCAGAATGGCTATCGGCATCAGTGATGCCACGAGGGCGATTTCCGTCAGTCGCCGCATGCTGGGCGCGGTTGTTGTCAGACCGCGCCATTCAGCGACCGCGATCGTCGAGACCAAGACCCAAACAATTCCGCAGAGCCCCGCGGTAGCTCCAATGCCACCCGTCTCGAGCCGATGAAAAGCGGCGATCGATGCGGTAGTCAGGGCGCCGGGCCATCCCGCAAACACCGCAGAAAGGGCAACGAAGACTGCCCGACCGTCGACGACGACGCCTTCCGTCAGCATGATGGGGCTCGACATCGCCAGATGAACGCCTGCCCCAAACAGAAGGCCGAGAACGAGGTTCCGGGCCATCCCGGCGCGTGTGCGTCTCAGCACCGAGCCATATGCCAACACCACAAGGGCAACCAATCCGGCATTGTGGAAAAACGCGAGCGCAATGACGCCGAGATCGACTTGAAGCAACGCGGAACCCCTTAATAATTAGGGGTTTATCGCCCGAAAAACCTTAAATTTGGTCTAACCAGCTTCGATCTCGTTGACCCAGTCCGGCACGCTGTCCAGGCCGAGAAGATCGTCGAAGCTCGGGCGCGGGCGCACGACGTGGAACCGGTCGCCTTTGACGAGCACCTCCGGCACTAGGAGACGTGAATTGTAGGTACCCGATTGTACCGCGCCATAGGCACCTGCAGAGCCGATGGCGATGAGGTCGCCGGCTTGAAGAACCGGAATGGTCCGGTCGCGGGCCATGAAGTCGCCGCTCTCGCACACAGGCCCCACGATATCCGCCTTGATGCGCGGTGCCCCGGCTGGGGTTTCCTTCACCGTCCGGATTTCGTGCCATGCCTCATAGAGTGTCGGACGGATCAGGTCGTTCATGGCGACGTCGGCGATCACGAAAATCTTGCTGCCGGTTTCCTTCACGTAGAGCACTTCGGAAACGAGAATGCCCGCATTGCCGGCGATCATGCGGCCGGGCTCGAAGATCACTTGGCAACCGAGATCGCGCACATGCGCCTTGACCGTTTCGGCATAGTCGCGCGGTTCCGGCGGCGGCTGGTTGTCGTCGCGGTAGGGAATGCCGAGGCCACCGCCGAGATCGACGTGGTGGATGGTATGCCCGTCGGCACGCAGTGTTTCGACCAGTTCGCGCAGCAGACGAAACGCGTCGTCATAGGGCTGCAGATCGGTGATCTGGCTGCCGATATGCATGTCGATGCCGGTCACGCGGATGCCGGGCAGCGTGGCGGCATGGGCATAGACCCGACGCGCATCCTGCCAGGAGATGCCGAACTTGTCGTCCTTCTTGCCGGTCGAGATCTTGGCATGGGTGCGTGCATCGACATCCGGGTTGATGCGGAAGGAGACCGGTGCAGTCGTTCCGGCAGCGAGCGCCCGGCTGTTCACGACCTCCAGTTCGGGTTCGGATTCAATGTTGAAGCAGTGGATGCCGGACGCGAGCGCAAAGTCGATCTCGCGCTTGGTCTTGCCGACGCCCGAAAACATGATCTTAGAAGGCGGGATGCCGGCTGCCAGCGCGCGCCGCAACTCGCCCTCGGAGACCACGTCGACGCCGGAACCGAGCTTGGCGAGCGTCGCCAGAACCGCCTGGTTCGAATTGGCCTTCATCGCATAGCAGACGAGCGCGTCGATGTCGGAAAAGGCGTCGGCGAAGACCTGATAGTGGCGCGTCAGCGTTGCCGTGGAATAGCAATAGAAGGGTGTGCCGACGGCCTTGGCGATCTCCGCCACGTCGACGTCTTCGGCGTGGAGCGCGCCGTTCAGGTAACGGAAATGGTTCAAGAGGCTTGGCCTTAATCGAGCAGCGGATCGAGGAAGAAGCGGCGGTTGGGTTCGGCGGGTGGAATGTCAGCCGAGCTGTTGCGCGAGCCGCCGATCACGCCCGACAGGCGATTGGCATCCGCATCGGGCTGCTGAACCTCTGCCTGCGCCTGCGGCGCACCGGAAAGCGCTGGCCGGTCAAGCGGCGCCTTGCGACCGCAGGCTGTCAGCGCAAGGCCTGCCGCCACTGTGATGATGAGAAGGCGCGCTGTCGCGTTGGCGGTCGTTTTCTGGCCGGTCATCGTCTCTTGTCTCCGGATGATGCCGCGTCTTTTAGCCGATGCCGTGCGTCATGTGCAATGCGAGCAGAACGCACGCCTTTGTGTGTTGGGATGTCGCGTTCCCGAACGATGAACCGGCATCCACTTCAGCTGGCAACGCTCTAGAGCCGTTCGCGCCACCAGGCGATCTGGCTGCGCACCTGATCGGGCGCCGTTCCGCCAAACGATTTGCGGCTGGCGACCGAGGCTTCGACGTAGAGCACGTTGAAGACATCGTCGGTGATCGACGCATGGATCGCCTGCAGCGCGTCGAGCGGCAGATCCGAAAGCGTGCAGCCCTTCTCATCCGCGAGCGCGACTGCGCGTCCCGTGACATGGTGCGCTTCGCGGAAGGGCAGGCCGGCTTCGCGCACCAGCCAGTCGGCAAGGTCCGTGGCGGTGGAATGGCCCGAGCCGGCCGCCGCGCGCATCGATTGCGCGTCGACCTTGAGGTCGCGGATCATGCCCGTCATGGCGGCGATGCTGAGCTCCAGGCTTTCGGCTGCGTCGAACACCTGCTCCTTGTCTTCCTGCATGTCCTTGGAATAGGCGAGTGGCAGACCCTTCATCACCGTCAGCAGCGCGATCAGCGAGCCATTGATACGGCCGGTCTTTGCACGCACCAGTTCGGCTGCATCCGGGTTCTTCTTCTGCGGCATGATAGACGAGCCGGTGGAAAACGCATCCGACAGCGTCACGAAATGGAACTGCGGCGTCGACCAGATGACGATCTCTTCTGCCAGCCGCGACAGATGCGTGGCAGCGATCGAAGCGGTCGTCAGGAACTCCAGCGCGAAGTCACGGTCCGACACCGTGTCGATGGAATTGCGGGTCGGCTCGCGGAAATTCAGCGCAGCGGCGGTCTGATGGCGATCGATCGGATAGCCCGTGCCGGCAAGTGCGGCGGCACCGAGCGGCGATTCGTCGAGCCGTTCGATCGCATCGCGGACCCGTGAACGGTCGCGGCCGAACATTTCCACATAGGCCATGAGATGGTGGCCGAATGTCACGGGCTGGGCCGATTGAAGATGGGTGAAGCCCGGCATGACGGTTTCGGCATGCTCACCGGCGCGCTCGAGAAATGCCTCGATCAGGCCTGTCAGCGCCGTATCCGTGCGCTGCAGTTCTTCCTTCACCCACAGCCGGAAATCCAGCGCAACCTGGTCGTTGCGCGATCGGGCGGTGTGCAGGCGGCCCGCTGCAGGACCGATGAGATCGGCGAGCCGCGCCTCGATGTTCATGTGAATATCTTCCAGCCGGCGGGAGAACTGGAACTGCCCCTGCTCGATCTCGCCAAGGATCGTTTTCAGGCCCTGCGCGATCTTGTCGCGATCCTCAGACGAAATAATGCCCTTATCTGAGAGCATCGCCGCATGGGCAAGCGAGCCGGCGATATCCTGACGGTACAGCTTGCGGTCGAAGTCGATGGAAGCATTGATTTCTTCCATGATCGCAGCCGGACCGGACGCGAAACGCCCACCCCACATCTGGTTCGACGATTTGCCTTCGGCAGTGTTGTCCGACATGTTGAGCCCAACGGTCTGATTGAGAGGGATCGCGAGAATGCAGAGCCTGTCCACCGCGAAACTGGCAATCGCCGCCGTCGTTCTTGGTGTCCTGGCTGGTGCCGGGGCGGTATACGTGAAGGGCAGTCCTTCTGGCAATGACCGCACGCCGCCGATGAACGAAGTGGCGGCCGTTTCGCTTCAAGGCACCACCGAGGCGGCAAGCTGCCCGGCAACCGACGACCGGGTCGCAGCGCTGACCCCTGTCGCCACCGGCGCGGTTGCCGCGATGTCGCCCACAGAGACGCCGGTCTCGCTTGCCTCGCTCGGCTTCAAAGGCCCCGACGGCGCGCCGATGACGCTCGGCGATTTCGACGGCAAGACGCTGCTCGTCAATCTCTGGGCCACATGGTGCGCCCCCTGCCGGGAAGAGATGCCGGATCTCGCCGAGTTGCAGGAGACGATGGGAGACGAAACGTTCGAGGTCGTGACCGTCAACATCGACTTGGGCGACGAAGAGAAGCCGCGTGCTTTCCTGGAAGAAATCGGCGTCGACAACCTCGCGCTGTACCGCGATGCGTCCATGGGCATCTTCAACGACCTCAAGGCCCAGGGCCTCGCCTTCGGCCTTCCCGTGACGCTCCTCATCGACGAAAACTCCTGCCTTATGGCCGCCATGAACGGCCCCGCCGCCTGGGCCGGCGACGACGCCATCAAGCTGGTGGAGACGGCGAAGGGGATCTAGGCGAGTATTGTGGCCACCCTCGTCCTTCGACGGGCTCAGGATGAGGGTGGAGGTTAATCCGTCTCGACCATGTCCGGGATTGCGTGTGCGTTTCGATGCGAACTTAATGCATCGCTTGCCGAGCCGAAGCTTGCTCCACCCTCATCCTGAGCCCGTCGAAGGGCGAGGGTGGCCACAGTGATCGTTTTAATCCAGTTGCCGACGCGTGCGCGACAATTCGGGCAGCGCTTCATAATCGTACCGCATCAAGGCTTCTTTCTTGGCGCGCGACCAGCCCTTGATCTGTCGCTCACGGGCGATTGCGTCGATGATGCGGTCGTAGCATTCGTGAAAAACGAGATGCACGGGACGACGCTTCTTCGTGTAGCCGTCGTAGACGCCCTCGTTGTGTTCCCACACGCGCGCCTCGATGTCCTGCTTGGTCAGGCCAGTGTAATAGGAGCCGTCGGAGCAGCGCAAAATGTAAACGGTGGCTTCCATGATTACCCCTTTATCGCGCCGTCCGGTGAGGATGGCATTGAAGCGGCATCGTGGCCACCCTCGCCCTTCGACAAGCTCAGGATGAGGGTAGGCGGTCGTGCCGCGCAAGTGTCCAGATCAACTCGTCTGTTTGATCAGCAATACGGCTGATGCTGGCAGCGGCAGAACAACCCTTCCTCCACCCTCATCCTGAGCCTGTCGAAGGGCGAGGGTGGCCCGGATGTGTCCGGAAAAGTCCTACCGCGTTGGAACGGGCACTTCACCGCGATAATCGTAGAACCCGCGGCCGGATTTGCGGCCGAGCCAGCCGGCTTCGACGTATTTTACGAGGAGCGGGCAGGGGCGGTATTTGCTGTCGGCGAGGCCGTCATAAAGCACCTGCATGATCGAGAGGCAGGTGTCGAGGCCGATGAAGTCGGCGAGTTGCAGCGGACCCATCGGGTGGTTGGCACCGAGCTTCATCGCGGTGTCGATCGCTTCGACGGTGCCGACACCCTCGTAGAGCGTATAGATCGCCTCATTGATCATCGGCAGCAGGATGCGGTTGACGATGAAGGCCGGGAAGTCTTCCGCAACCGTGATCGTCTTGTCGAGCGAGGCGACGAACTTATTGGCGGACTGGAACGTCTCGTCTTCCGTTGCGATGCCGCGGACCAGCTCCACCAGCTTCATCACCGGAACCGGGTTCATGAAGTGAATGCCGATGAAGCGTTCGGGCCTGTCGGTGGCCGAGGCGAGCCGTGTGATGGACAGTGACGAAGTGTTGGTGGCGAGGATCGCTTCCGGATTGAGAGCCGGGCACAGCTGCTGGTAGATCTTGCGCTTGACGGTTTCGTCTTCCGTCGCGGCCTCGATGACGAGATCCATCGACGCCAGATCGTCCATGGTGGGAGCGGCTTTGATCAGCGACAGCGCCTTGCTGCGCTCTTCTTCCGGCAGCTTTGCCGAGGATACCTGGCGCGCGAGGTTGCCGTTGATCGTCGCGAGCCCCGCTTCGATGCGCTCGGTCGTCACATCGTGAAGACGGACGTCATACCCAGCAAGAGCACAGACCTGGGCGATGCCGCAGCCCATCTGTCCCGCGCCCACCACGCCCACGCTACGAATTGTGCTGGTCATTGACCCTCTGGTTCCGCCATGTCCTGAAAGAATGAGGGAAACTAGCGTGGCCGGGTGGCATGCGTCCACCCCGGCCAGCGCTCTAATGTGCAAATCGGCGGGTGGTCAGAGCGCTTTTTCGAGTTCCGGAAGCGCCGTGAAGAGATCGGCGACCAGACCGTAATCGGCGACCTGGAAGATCGGTGCCTCTTCGTCCTTGTTGATCGCGACGATCACCTTGGAATCCTTCATGCCGGCGAGGTGCTGGATCGCGCCGGAGATGCCGCAGGCAATGTAGAGATCGGGCGCAACCACCTTGCCGGTCTGGCCGACCTGCCAGTCGTTCGGCGCGTAGCCGGCGTCGACGGCAGCGCGCGAAGCGCCGACGGCTGCGCCGAGCTTGTCGGCAAGCGGCAGCATCACTTCCTCGAACTTCTCCTTGGAGCCGAGCGCACGCCCGCCGGAAACGATGATCTTCGCGGAGGTCAGTTCCGGACGATCGGTTTCGGCAATCGCCTCGCCGACGAAGGACGACACGCCCGGATTGTCACCGGCGTCGATTGTCTCGACGCTCGCCGAGCCGCCCTCGCCAGCCGCCTGGAAAGAGGCGGTGCGCACGGTGATCACCTTCTTCGCGTCGGTCGTCTGCACGGTCTGCAGCGCGTTGCCGGCATAGATCGGCCGCTTGAAGGTCGTCGCGTCGATGACCTCGATGATGTCGGACAATTGCATCACGTCGAGCAGCGCAGCGACGCGCGGAAGCACGTTCTTGCCCATGGTGGTCGCAGGCGCGATGACCGTGTCGTAGTTGGCGGCGAGCTTCGCGATCAGTGCCGCGGTCGGCTCGGCGAGGCGGTGTTCCAGGCTGTCGGCATCGGCCAGCAAAACCTTGGCGACACCCTCAAGCTTGGCAGCTGCGTCGGCGGCGGCCTGCGCGCCCTTGCCGGCGACGAGGACGTGGACGTCTCCACCGATCTTGGATGCAGCCGAAAGCGCCTTCGCCGTCTGGTCGGAAAGCGTTGCATTGTCGTGTTCAGCGACGAGAAGAATGGTCATCTGTCGTTTCTCCCTTGAGCGCGTTGGCGGGCTCAAGGCGTCGCGGTCTTTCGACCGAGCCTCGGGCCAACGCTGAAAATCACATCAAAGCACGCCGGCTTCGTTCTTGAGCTTCTGCACGAGTTCCTCGACGGAGCCGACCTTGACCCCTGCCGATCGGCCGGCGGGTTCCTCGGTCTTCAGGACCTTGAGGCGCGGCGCGGTGTCGATCCCGAAATCAGCCGGCGTCTTCTTGTCGAGCGGCTTCTTCTTGGCCTTCATGATGTTCGGCAGCGATGCATAGCGTGGTTCGTTGAGGCGCAGATCCGTCGTCACGACGGCTGGCAGCTTCAGCTCCACGGTCTGCAGGCCGCCATCGACTTCGCGGGTCACATTGACCTTGCCATCGCCGAGTTCGACCTTGGAGGCAAAGGTACCCTGACCCCAGCCGAGCAGCGCCGAAAGCATCTGGCCGGTCTGGTTCGAGTCGTCGTCGATCGCCTGCTTGCCGAGAATGACGAGATTGGGATTTTCTTCCGCCACGACGGCCTTGAGCAGCTTGGCGACGGCCAGCGGCTCGACCACGTCGTCGGTCTGGATCAGGAGCGCGCGGTCGGCACCCATGGCAAGCCCGGTGCGCAGCGTTTCCTCGGCCTTTGCCGGACCGACGGAGACGACGACGACTTCCTCGGCCTTGCCGGCTTCCTTGAGCCGCAACGCCTCTTCGACGGCGATCTCATCGAACGGGTTCATCGACATCTTCACGTTGTTCAGTTCGACGCCTGAACCGTCCGCCTTGACGCGGATCTTCACGTTGTAATCGACCACCCTTTTTACCGGCACGAGGATCTTCATTCTCTTCCCTTTCTCAAACGCGGTCTTCGACGCGGACAGGCTGTTTATCAGCGCATTGTCACCGACAGGCGCCCGATTTGCGACATGCATACGCCAATCGCCGGGGATTTCAATCGCAGCCGGTGCCGCTCGACTGGGTCGAGCACTAGCTTACGCTTACGTAAAAGTCAAACGTCGCGGCGGATGGCGGGCACCACCGTCACGGCGCGTGGCCGCACGATCCGGCGGTCGAAAAGCGGCACGTCGCGCCGCTTCATCAGGGGCAACAGCACCAGCCCGGCGATGATGCCACCTGCATGTGCGGCCCAGGAAACTTCGCCACCGATATCGATGACGAGCATGCCGAACTGGTAGGCGATCCACGCGATGAGCGCCAAATAGGCAGGGACGGGCACGGGAATGCGGCCGAAGACGAGGACCCAGAGTCTGACGCGCGGATGAAGCAGGAGATAGGCGGCCACCACGCCCGAGGCGGCACCGGACGCGCCGATCAACGGCACCTCGGAAAAGGGATAGAGAAACCCGTGCGCCATCGCAGCGGCGGCAGCGCAGACGAGGTAGAAGAGGAGGAAGCGCACATGCCCCATCGCATCCTCGACATTGTCGCCGAACACCCAGAGAAAGGCCATGTTGCCCGCAAGGTGCAGAAGACCGCCATGCAGGAAGGCATAGGTGATGTAGGTTGCAGCGTCGGGCACGATGGCCAGCGCCGGCGCAAGATCGAGATGGCCGTTGGCCACTGCGGGAATGTAGCCGAGACCGTAGACCGTCGCGAGCACCGCTTCGCTGTCGAGCCCGTCCATCGCCGTCGTGAGATAGATGATGACGTTGGCGGCGATCAGTCCGAGGGTGACCACCTGCAGCCGGATGTGCCGAAGATCGTTGGCGTCGTGGATCGGAACGAACATCGCCACTCCCGATGGCTGGTTTCAGGCGTCAGCGGTTCTTGCCTGGAACCCACAGAACGTCGCCTGCGCCATTGTCGTTGGCATGGCGTGCTGCGACGAACAGGAAATCCGAGACGCGGTTGATGTAGCGCAGCGCTTCGGGATTGATCGTCTCCCTGGCCGCAAGCGTCACCATCGCCCGTTCTGCGCGGCGTGCAATCGTGCGCGCAAGGTGGAGGTGGGTGGCGAGCGGGGAGCCGGCCGGCAGCACAAAGGATTTCAACGGCTCGAGATCCGCATTCAGCCGATCGATTTCCGTTTCCAGCCAGTCGACCTGGGCTGCAACGATGCGCAGAGGCTCGTAGTCCAGTTTCTCGTCAGTATGGGGCGTGGCGAGGTCGGCGCCGAGATCGAAGAAGTCGTTCTGGATGCGCGAGAGCACCGCATCGAGTTCGCTCCCCTGCGTGTGGAGCCGCGCCATCCCGATCGTGCAATTGGCCTCGTCGACGGTGCCGAACGCTTCAATGCGGGCGTCGTCCTTGGCGCGCCGATCACCGCTGACAAGGCCGGTGCTGCCGTCGTCTCCGGTGCGCGTGTAGATCTTGTTCAGTCGAACCATCATTCGTCCCCCCGCATTCTCGCTGCGCGATCAGCGCCCGCCATTCGTCAGCAACAGCGTCACCACGATGAGAACGATCGCGATGAACTGCAGGAGAATGCGCATCTGCATCAGCTTGTTCGACGTGACGCCATCGCCGCCCCGCATCATGTGAAACAAGCCGCGCACGAGCACGACCGCGACGGCGGCCATGACGATGATGGCGAGGGCGTAAGTGATGTTTTCCATATCAGGTTACTTCTTGCGCTGTGGCGTATGAGAACACCACACATAGGACGTTGCGCCTGCTTTGCCACATTCCATCCGCTCACGGAAAGTGTGTCGCAATGACGCCATGTCAGGGCTCCTGCCGGGCCAGCATGTTGTAGAAGAAGCCTGCCGGCAAAATGCGCTTCATCGCGACGCCGAGCTTGGCCGGACGTGTGACCGCATAATGCGGCCGTGGTTTCGGAGAATTCAGCGCGTGGGTCAGAACGGCATGCACGGCATCCGGGCCGAGCTTGTTCTTGGACTTGACCCCACCTTGGCGCAGGCGGGCAAGCTGTTTTTCATACGCGGGGCGATGAACCGAGTTCTCGATGTCGATGTATTTATCCACGTAGCGCAGCGCGTTGATCGCGATCTTCGATTCGATCGGGCCCGGCTCGATCAGGCTGACATGGATGCCGGAGCCCGTCAGTTCCATGCGCATGGTGAGACTGAGCGCCTCGATCGCATGTTTCGATGCATTGTATGCCCCACGGTAAGGCATCGGAACCAGGCCGAGGATGGAAGAGCACTGCACAATGCGGCCATGTCCCTGTGCGCGCATGACCGGCACGATGCGCCGCGTGAGATCGTGCCACCCGAAGACATTCGCCTCGAACTGCTCGCGCAATGCTTCGACCGGCAGGTCTTCCACCGCGCCGGGCTGGCTATAGGCGCCATTGTTGAAGACCGCGTCGAGCGTGCCACCTGTCGCAGCCATGACGGTCTCGAAAAGCGTCGCGATCGAGGTCGCGTCGCGGTAGTCCAGTTGAAAGGCCTCGATCCCTTCGGCTGCAAGTGCCGCAAGGTCGGCGTCGGTGCGGGCAGTGGCCAGCACGCGCCAGCCCTCAGCCTTCAAGGCCCGTGCGCAATAGGCGCCGATGCCCGATGAGCATCCGGTTAAGAGAATGGAACGTATTTGTGTCATGCTTGATGCACCGCTTGATGAGATGGGCGCGGAACGGTGCGCATTGCCGAACCGCCTGGGCTGAAGTGCGACTTTACGAGAATGGGCGTCTACAAGAAGACCTACCGGATAGCGCTCGACGCCTTCAACCACTTCAATGACGAAGATGGCTGGGCGATGGCGAGCCATGTCGCGCTCTCGACGATCATGGCGATCTTTCCCTTCATGATCTTCGGAACGGCGCTGGCCAGCTATCTTGGCGCCGATGCGTTTTCCGAGACAGCCGTGCATCTCATCTTCGACACCTGGCCGCAGACGGTCGCTGAGCCGATCGCGCGCGAAGTCGAGAATGTGCTGACGCAGGATCGTTTCGACCTTCTGACGATCGGTGTGCTTGCGGCGGCGTTCTTTGCTTCCAACGGTGTTGAAGCGTTGCGCATCTCGCTGAACCGTGCCTATCGGGTCGCCGATCGGCGGCCCTGGTATCTGACGCGAGCGCAGAGCCTTGGCTTCGTCTTCATCGCATCCTTCGTCTTCATGGCGATCAGCTTCCTGCTCGTCCTCGCCCCGCTCGCCGTGCGTCTGGCGCGCGAATGGCTGCCCTGGATGGATGCGACGACGTCGATGATCGACAATTGGCGCATCGTGGTGGCGGTTTCCGTCCTCATCATCGGTCTTGCGATCTCGCATCTCTGGCTGCCCGCCGGCCGCCGCAAGCTTGCGGAAGTTCTGCCGGGCGTCGGGCTCACCATCATCTGCTGGCTGGTGGCTGCCAGCCTCTTCGCGTCCTACCTGCAGCGTTTTGCGACCTACGTGTCGACCTATGCGGGCCTCGCCTCCATCGTGATCGCGCTGTTCTTCCTCTACATCGTGGCGGCGATCTTCATCCTCGGCGCCGAAGTGAATGCCGCGATCCTGCGCTACCGTCAGATCCACAAGGACGATGTGTAATTTGCGGATGGCCGCTAGGACGCCGTTTACCCAATCTCGACATCCCCATCGCGCCCACCAACGCTCAGTGGTAATTTAGCAAAGGGTGAACTGTTGGAGGTGCGAGCATGACGCTCGGGGATCTTTCAATTGAATGGTCCACCATCTTTGCGATCCTCGCTCTGATGGGTGGATTTCTGGTCGGGCAGGCGATGGACGCCGTCATGGGCCGGCAGGGGTTTGGTGCCCTCGGCAACATGATCGTGCTCGCCGCCGGGTTCTATCTCGGCCTGATGGCCTATGAAGCGATGCGCATGCCGATGGATGCAACGGAAATTCGATTTGCTGCCGGCATCGCGGGCGGCTTCGGATCGCTGTTCTTCCTGGCGGTGGTGAAGCGCATTCTCATGCGCATGGATTTCTAGCCAAACCCGAGATCGCTGCGAATGGTGATGGGATCGATGCCTGCATCGCGCAAGGCGGCAACGCCTTCGTCACCCTTGCTCTTCGAGAGCTTCGTTCCGTCGTCACCGAGGATGAGCCGGTGATGGTGGTAGCGCGGCGCCGGCAGTGAGAGTAGGTGCTGCAACAGCCGGTGGATCGCCGTAGCAAAAAAGAGATCCCGGCCGCGCACCACGTCGGTGACGCCCTGCAGCGCATCGTCGACCACCACGGACAGATGATAACTGGTCGGCGTGTCCCGGCGCGCCAGCATCACATCGCCCCAGGCACCCGGATCGGCGACGATGATCCCGTGCTCGCCCGAGGGGCCTTGGCCGCTTTCCACCCAACTGAGGTCCGGACCCACTACGGCGAGCGCAGCCGCCATATCGAGCCGCCACGCGAAAGGCACACCTGCGGCGATCCGGGCTTCGCGTTCGGAGGCGGAGAGGTGACGATCTAGGGCAGGATAGATCGGTGCGCCGTCCGGATCGCGCGGCCATGGCTTGCCGGTCGCACGCTCCTGGTCGCTGATCCACGCCCGGATATCGCCACGGCTCAGGAAGGCGGGATAGGCGAGGCCTCGACCAATCAGTTGATCGAGCGCCTGCCGGTAGTCGCCGAAGTGCTCCGATTGGCGGCGATGCGGCGTGAAGTCCAGGCCGAGCCAGGCGAGATCGGCGATCATCTGCGCTTCGAGCGCCGGCGTGCAGCGTGTCTGGTCAATATCCTCGATGCGCAGCAGCAACCGGCCATCGGTTTCCCGCGCCAGCTTCTCGTTCAGCAGCGCCGAATAGGCATGGCCGAGATGCAGCGCACCGTTGGGGCTCGGCGCGAAGCGGAAGACGGGACTGGACGGCGCAGCGCTCATGATTGGTTCCGCGGCGGATGATCTGCTAGAGCGTTCCCGGGTGAAGTGGATACCGGTTCACGGTCGGGAAAGCGATAAGTCGGAGCGATGTCCCGTGCCATCTGTCCCGGACCGAGGTCAACGTCCATGCAGCCCATCGCGACACAGGAGCAGATCGAGGCGGGCTTGGCGGAACTCGCCCGTGCCGACCCGCGCCTGCGCCCGGTGATCGAGAAGGCGGGCCCCGTGCCGCTGCGCCTTCAGCCTTCAGGCTATGCGGGGCTTGCCGGCATCGTCGTGTCGCAGATGGTGTCGCGCGCGAGTGCCGACGCCATCCATGCGCGTCTCCTGTCCAGGCTGGGTGAGATCACCCCGGCCGGAGTTCTTTCACTTGAGGAAGCCGATTTCCGTCAGATTGGCCTCTCGCGCGCCAAGCAGGCGGCATTGCTGGGTGTGGCCCGGGCCGTGGCCGAAGAAGCGATCGATCTGGACGCGGTGCGACATCTTCCGGCCGAACAGGCGATCGCCGACCTGACGGCACTTCCGGGGATCGGCCCGTGGACCGCAGAAGTCTATCTGCTCTTTTGCGGTGGTCATCCAGACATCTTTCCGGCCGGCGATGTGGCGCTGCAAGCGGCTGCCGCCCATGCCTTTTCCCTCGCCACGCGTCCAACCGCACGGGACCTGCGTATACTTGCAGAGAAATGGTCGCCTTTCAGGGGGATCGCCGCCAGACTTTTGTGGGCCTATTATGGAACGGTGATCCGCCGTACGGTGGCTCCGGTGGGAAGCTGAGGATAAGGCTTGGCAACAAAGGTGCCCGGACTTCGCCATAGCTTCACATTCCTGCAACATGGTGCCTAATATATGTGACGCAGCGTACGAATCGGTCAGGAGCAGCTACTTGACGATTGCAGTTTCACCGGAGTCCTTACCGGCGCTTGTATTGAACGCCGACTTCCGGCCCTTGAGTTATTATCCGCTTTCCTTGTGGTCCTGGCAGGACGCGATCAAGGCGGTGTTTCTCGACCGCGTGAACATCGTGGCCGAATACGAGCACGCGGTGTCCTCACCGAGTTTCTCGATGAAGATCCCGAGTGTCGTCTGCTTGAAAAGCTACATCAAGCCGTCCCGACACCCGGCCTTTACACGGTTCAACGTCTTCCTGCGCGATCGCTTCGAATGCCAATATTGCGGCTCGCCCGACGATTTGACCTTCGATCACGTCATCCCGCGCCGCTGCGGTGGTCAGACGACATGGGAAAACGTCGTCGCAGCCTGTTCGCCCTGCAATCTCAAGAAGGGCGGGCAGATGCCGCGCGAAGCGCAGATGTTCCCGCGCCAGACGCCGTTCCAGCCATCCGTGCACGATCTTCACAACAATGGCCGGCTCTTCCCGCCGAACCATTTGCATGAGAGCTGGATGGATTATCTCTACTGGGATGTCGAACTGCAGCCTTGAGCCGGCTGCGTCGCCACAATGTCAGCGGGGCTGGGCAGTGACCAGCCCGCGGAAGAGATTGGGCACGCTCTCCACTAGCTTGAGGGCTGCCTTCAGCCGCGCTGTTTGAGACGGTGTGAGGCGGTCGACCGCGACCTTGTTCGAAACGGGTATGCCTTCCGCAAGATCCCGCGACTGCTGGGCAAGCATCAGCCCGAGAATGAACCGGTGCGCATCGAGCAGCGCCGTCAGCTGTTCCTCCGAGCCGATACCGCGGGCCATCAACCCCTCCAGGCGCAATTCGGTACGGCGGTGGCGGATGTCGTGGCGGATGGCCAGCGCCCGTGCGAGCGTCACGATCGGGAAAAGCCCGTGCTTCTTGAGATCGATCCGGCCATCGATCGTCTTCAGCCGTCCGAACATCCCGAAAACCGGCGTGAATTCGCCGAGCCGGTCGCCGAGGAGCTTGGCGAAGGGCCGGTGGTCATGGGCGGAGGTCAGCGCGTCGTCCAGCAGCCGCGCGGCAAGCGGCTGGGTTCCGTGAACCGCCCGCATGTCGAAGAAAATATCGACATTGAGCAGATCTTCCGGCTCGGAGCGTGCGATCCAGTGCGCGATCCGTCGGTGCCAGGTGGCGAGCGATCCGCGCCATTGCGGGTTCTTGGCCATGACGCCGCCCTTGCAATAGACGATGCCGGCCGTATCGAGCGTCTTGGCGACCCGCTCGCCCAGTTCGGCGAACCACTCGTCTTCCGGGCCAACCGGTTCGCCCTGCTGATAGACGATGGCGTTGTCCTGGTCGGCCGCAAGCAGGCTTTCACCCCGGCCGCCTGATCCAAGCACCAGAAAAGCATAGGATGTGGGAGGAGCGCCGCGCCCCTCCGCCAGCATCTGCGCTTCGGCCATGACGGCCGCGCGCCGCGTGACGATACGAAGCTCCTCCGAAACGATGCCGGCGAGGATGCGCGGGTCGATGTCTTCGGCAAGCAGGCGGTTGGTGACGCCGGGCAGCATCGCCCAGGCCTTTGCGATATCGGCGGCGTTTTTCGCCGCCTCGATCGCATCGTCGAGCCGGATGGCCGCACTGCCGCGCAACTTCAGAAGATCGCGCGCCGAAATGATGCCCGTCAGCCGGTCTTCCTGATTGCGCACGGCCAGATGCCGGATCTGCTGCCGCTCCATGCGGCCGATGGCGCGGTAGACGAAGGATTCCTCGGCGACTGAAATCAGCGGCCGCGTGGCGATGGTATCGATGGGCATCTCGAGCGCCGCCGAGCCATGGGTGACGACGAGGCGGAGCATGTCGCGCTCGGTGACGATGCCGTATTCCTGCACGGTACCGCCGGGCTTGCCTTCGGGCGAAACGAGGACTGAACTGATCTTGCGCTCGGCCATCAGCTTCATGGCACGATCCACCCGCTGATCGCCGGCAATGATGACAAGCTCGGCGGACGCGATCTGGCCGACCCGGTGCCGGTAGGCGTAGGGGTCGACCGCCGCGAGTGAGGGGTGGTCTCCCGGTTCCAGCACCGGCCGCGTCCAGCCTGCGCGATCATGCGACGTCATCTGCTCGTTGAGGCCGAGACTTGCCCGTTCCGCCTCGGCAAGCGTGCGGACGCCGAGATCGGCAAGCCTGGGCAAAAGAGCGATGAAGATGGCCGCAGCCGCCCGTGCATCACCCATCGCGCTGTGGCGTCCGACGATCTCGACGCCAAGCCAGGTGGCGATCGTCTCCAGGGCATGGTCCGGCAGATTGGGATTGGCAAAGGCCGCCAGCGTGCGCACGCAAAGCGATCGGGGCCGGCGCCAGGTCAGGCCGGTGCGGCTCGCCTCCTTGGCCATGATGGCGAGATCGAACCCGATCGAATAGCCGATGATCGGCCGCTCGCTGCGGAAGGATTCCAGATGGCCGAGCGCGACGGCGAACACCGGCGCATCCTTGACCATGCTGTCGCTGATGCCGTGGATCGCGCTCGAGCCTGAAGGGATCGCCATGCGCGGATCCACCAGGCTTTCATAACGGTCGTCTTCTACGATCGCACCACCCGATACGCCGATGGCGGCCATCTGCACGATGCGAGCGACCTTCGTATCGAGGCCGGTGGTCTCGCTGTCGAACACGATGGCATCAAGCGCCTTGAGCGGCGTTGCACCGGTTGCTGCCTTCATCGGTCTTGCCTTCAACCTGTCACCGGTAGAGCCTTAGAGCGTTTCCAGGTGAAGTGGATACCGGTTCACCGTCCGGAAACGCGCAAAATCAGATACTTAGAGCAATTGAGCGATTCAGCGAAATTGCTCTAAGTCTTTGCCTCGGCATTCACCGCGCCGGCGCGAATGCTCCTTTGAGAGCAATGACAAGAAGCCCGATGCTGGCGATGACGTTCCAGCCCGCGAAGGAGAGGCCGAGAACCCGCAAGGCCGCATCGGCGCAGGATGGGGGGCGCAGCGCGTTGAGATCATTGAGCAGGCTGCCCGCATCGGTGCTGACCGCGCCGCCGCCGCACGCCGCCGGGCCTTCCCACCAACCCCATTCGACGCCGGAATGGTAGGCGCCGAGCCCGGCGCCATAGGCCATCAGCGCGGCAGCGATCAGGAACAGGGCCCGGGTCACCATCGCCGGCCAGCGCATCGTCGCCGACAAGAGAGCAAGCAGCGCGACGGGAATGCCCACATAGTAGGGCGTGCGCTGCTGCAGGCAGAGCGCACAAGGAATGTAGCCGCCGATGTGCTCGAAGGCGAGGGCACCGCCGACGACGAGCGCCATGCCGATGGCGAGCGCTGCCGCCAATGCGGTGCGTCGATCCCGCGCTATGGGCCTGTCGAGTGAAATTCTGTCTGCCATGTCATGCCGATCCGCATCGTTGATTGCAGCCTTCTACCATGTCGTCTGCGGGAAAACGAAGTGCCATCGACGCCGCAGGCCAGCCCACGGAACGGATCGAAATCACCTTTCAAGGCCTCGAATTAAGGCTGGACTGACTGCGTCGCTCGTGGCAGATATCGCCTCGTCACGCGATGCGGGTGTGGTGGAATTGGTAGACGCGCCGGACTCAAAATCCGGTTCCGAAAGGAGTGTCGGTTCGACCCCGACCACCCGCACCATCGATCGATCCAGGCTTTGGACGACCCGACACGTGGCCAGTTCTCCCAGCTTCGACGTTTCAAAGTGTTAAGCTCTCGCCTCTAGTGTCGACCCATCGGGGGACATCCAACGCGGGGTGTCCGGGCATTCGCGGGACAGGATCATGGGGGCTTGGAGAGCGGTCGGCTACCGTTTCAAATCCAGTCAGTTCGCCGCAATCGTTGCGCTTGCGGTGCTGATTGCGGCCGGCGTCTATGCCGAACACCAGAACAACGTCGTCTTCATGCAGAAGCAGCGTGCCGAGGTCGCCGAGCGGCTTTCGGTGGTTCGCGCAAAGCTCGAAGGTGGCATCAATGCCAATACCCAGCTGGTGCGCGGCCTCGTCGCGGTCATCACCAGCGAACCCGACATGGACCAGGCGCGCTTCGAGCGACTGGCCGGCGAACTGATCGACGACAATTCGCAGGTGCGCAACATCGCTGCCGCGCCCGACCTCGTCATTACGCTGATGCATCCCGTGCAAGGCAATGAGAAAGCCATCGGCCTCGATTACCGCACGCTACCTGCCCAGCGCGATGCCGCGTTGCGCGCCCGCGACACCGGCGGCCTCGTTCTCGCCGGTCCGGTCGATCTCGTTCAGGGCGGACAGGGTCTCATCGGCCGCTACCCGGTGTTCGTCCAGGACGACAATGGGCGTCGGCGCTTTTGGGGGATCGTTGCTGCGGTTCTGGACCTTCAGGCGCTCTACGCGGCCAGCGGCCTGACGGCAGACCTTCCGATCGACATCGCCATCCGCGGCAAGGACGGGCTTGGCGACCGGGGCGAACTTTTCTACGGAGACGCCCAGATCCTGGCGCAGCAGCCCGAAACGATGTCGGTTGTACTGCCGACCGGGCAATGGGTGCTGTCAGCCGTTCCGAACGATGGCTGGGCGACCATGCCGCCGAACACCTGGCTCATCCGCGCGATATTTGCGACAGCCTCGATCCTCATCGTGGTGCCGATCGTGATGTCGGGCCGCCTCGTCGACGAGCGCCAGCGTCACATCCAGGAGATGCGGCGACGCGAGGAGGAGATGGAGCGTCTGTCCCACCGCCTCGAACTAGCGCTCGACGCCTCCAAGATCGGCATTTGGGAGATCGACGCGAAGACGGGCGAGCTCTACTGGGACGACCGGATGAAGGAGCTCTATGGCATCCGGCCGGAAGACGACATCAACGATTTCGAGCGCTGGCTCGACTGCATCCATCCCGACGATCTGGAGCAGGCAACGGCAGCGTTCCGACGCGTGCTCGATGGCGGCGAGCGGTACGAATCCGAGTTCCGCTCGGGGCAATCCGTCAGCTATTGCCGCCACATCCGGGCGATCGGCTCGGCCTATATCCACTCCAATGGCGGCCGGCGCATCGTCGGCGTCAACTGGGACGTTTCGGCCGATCTGGAGTTGAATGCCCGCCTGAAGCTCGCCCGTGATCTCGCCGAAGCGCGCACCGCAGCGCTCGAAGAGGCCAAGGCGCAGATGGAGCACAACGCCAACCACGATCCGCTGACGGGACTGCCGAACCGGCGCTATCTCGACCGCATCCTGAGCGAGGGCGGCGATGGTGGGCGCCTGCCATCGGCCCTGATCCATCTGGACCTCGATCGTTTCAAGCAGATCAACGACACGCTCGGACATGCGGCAGGTGACGAGACCCTGCGCCACGCGGCCGGCATCCTCAGGGCGAATGTCCGCGAGCAGGATTTCGTCGCCCGCATCGGCGGCGATGAATTCGTGATCGTGACCATGGGTCCGACGAGCGCCGCATGTCTTGCAGCCCTGGCGATGTCGATCATCGAGGCGATGCGGCAGCCATTCCTGTACCAGTCGCAGGACTGCCGCGCCGGAGTGAGCGCCGGTATCGCACTGGCGGCACCCGGCGATCGGAACGGGCGTCAACTGCTCGTCAATGCCGATATTGCGCTTTACGAAGCCAAGAGCCGCGGCCGCAACCGCTATGAATTCTTCACCGAAGCGCTGCAGACGGCCGTCATCGCCGGCAAGAAGACAGCCGACGAGATCCTGCGTGGCCTGGAGCGCGACGAATTCGTGGCCTGGTATCAGCCCCAGTTCGACGCGACGTCGCTCGCCGTGGTCGGTGCAGAGGTTCTCGTGCGCTGGCAGCATCCGGAGCGCGGCATTCTTCCGCCGGCTGCTTTCCTCGACACTGCCGAAGATATCAACGTCATGGCTGCGATCGACCAGCGGGTGCTCGATCAGGCGATGTTCCAGCTGGTGCGCTGGCGCGCGCTGGACATCGCGGTGCCACGCATCTCGGTCAATGTCTCATCGGCCCGCCTGCATGACGAGAGCCTGATCGGCGGGCTGAAGCAACTGAGCTTCAAGCCTGGCGATCTGTCCTTCGAGTTGCTGGAATCGACGTTCCTGGACGACGGCAAGGACATCGTCGCGAAGAACATCGCTGGCTTGAAGGACCTCGGCATCGATATCGAGATCGACGACTTCGGCACGGGCTACGCCTCCATCGTCAGCCTCGTCAATCTCCAGCCGAAACGCTTCAAGATCGACCGCCAGCTGATCATGCCGATCACGAAGTCCGAGACCGCCCGCAATCTCGTTTCGTCGATGATCGATATCGGTCGCTCGCTGCAGATCGAGGTCGTGGCGGAAGGCGTGGAGACCATGGAGCACGTGTCGATCTTGCGCAGGCTCGGCTGCAGTTCGCTGCAGGGCTACGTGTTCGCGCGCCCCATGTCCGGGGATGATCTGTCGGCCTATCTCGCCGCCTATCAGCGCGAGGGCAATGCGGAGGCGATGGGCGCGGCGTGAATCACGCCCTTGCCATCCGCCACCGTTGAGCGTTTAAGCTGCTGCCCAAAATTAAGGCGGACAACTGAAATGCTCGACGAGAGCCAAACCTACGAAGAGGCCGTGTCCGGCTTCGAATGGCACGTGCCGGATGATTTCAACATTGCCGAATATGTCTCCGCACGGTGGGCGCGCAGCGAGCCGGAGCGGGTCTGCCTCCAGCATTTCGATCTCGGCGGCAACCATGCCTCGCTGACCTATGCCGAACTCGATGCCCGGGCATCGGCGCTGGCACGGGCACTGAAGGCCGAGGGCGTTTCTCGCGGCGACCGCGTCGCAATTCTTCTCCCGCAAAGCTTCGAGACCGCGATCGCCCATGTCGCGATCTACAAGATGGCGGCCATTGCCGTGCCGCTTGCGCTGTTGTTCGGGCAGGATGCGCTCAGCTATCGGTTGGCCGCCTGCGGTGCGCGCGCGATCGTGACGAACGCGATGGGGGTCGAGAAGCTTCAGCCGCTACGCGACGCCTTGCCCGACCTCAAGACCGCGATCGTCGCCGGCGATGCGGTGGAAAGCCCGGCGCTCGGCTTCGACGCACTTGTGCAGACGCATCGCAACGGACCGCCGATCGAAGAGCCGACGACCGGCGACACGCCGGCGCTGATGGTCTTCACCTCCGGCACGACCGGGCCGCCCAAGGGGGCGCTGCACGGCCACCGCGTCCTCATCGGGCATCTGCCCGGGGTACAGATGCACCATGAGTTCCTGCCTCAGCCCGGCGACAAGCTGTGGACCCCGGCCGACTGGGCATGGGCAGGCGGGCTTCTCAACGTGCTTCTGCCGGGACTCTATTTCGGCGTTCCGGTGGTGGCGACACCTGCGCAGAAATTCGATCCCGATCTCGCCTTCCGCATCATGGCGGAGCTTGACGTGCGCAACGCCTTCATTCCGCCGACAGCGCTCAGAATGCTCCGGAGCGTCGTGCGTCCGGCCGAAAAGTATAGCCTGAACCTCAGGACCATCGGCTCGGGTGGTGAATCGCTCGGCCGCGAAACCTTCGAATGGGGACGGCGCGAACTCGGTGTGACGATCAATGAATTCTACGGTCAGACCGAGTGCAATCTCGTGCTCGCATCCTGCGCCAAAATCGGCGTTTCGCGCTCCGGCGCGATCGGCAAGACCGTGCCGGGACACTCAGTCGCCGTCATTGATGCGGACGGCGTGCCCTGTGCGCCCGGCACGCCCGGGCAGATTGCGATCAAGCGGCCGGACCCGGTCATGTTCCTCGGCTACTGGAACGACGAGGCGGCGACCAGGCGCAAGTTCATCGGCGACTGGATGACGACGGGCGACCAGGGCGTGATGAGCGAAGACGGCTATGTCGAGTTCTTCGGCCGCGACGACGACGTCATCACATCGGCCGGCTATCGCATCGGCCCAGGCGAGGTCGAGGATTGCCTCCACGCACACGAGGCCATCGCCTTGGCCGCAGCCGTCGGCAAGCCGGACCCTATCCGCACCGAAGCGGTGAAAGCCTATGTCGTCCTGAAACCGGGATTTCAGGCATCGGAGACGCTTGCGAGCGAGATCACCGCCTGGGTGAAGACGAGGCTATCGGCCCATGAATACCCACGCGAGGTCGCGTTCGTCGACAGCCTGCCGCTGACGACGACAGGCAAGGTCATCCGGCGCGAATTGCGCCAAAGAGCGATCGAGGAAGCAGCAGCCGGCGTCTGACCGGCAGGCTCAGTTCTTCGCCGCGGACTTCCGGCGGGCGAGCGCGCGCACGCGTTCGCGCAGGATGCGCGCGACGTTGCGGGTGTTCCGGTAGAGGTGGAGCTGACGCGCGACTTGGCGGACCTGACGGTCTGCCTTTCCGTCAAGCCCGATGATCATCGTGGCCATGCGCTCGCGCTCTTCCCAGAGCCGGCTGGCAATCGGATGGTCAGGCACCGCGCAGGAATCCGTCATCTGGATGTTCGGGTCGTCGAGGTGCTGTTCGGTCAGCTTCCAGAAGAGAAGCTTGCCCGGCGAGGATGCGGCGAACCTTTCGTCATAGGCGGTCTTCCAGGTGAAGGCCTGGCCGGCGATCACGAACACGACCATCACCGCAATGGCCCGCCCATCGAATTCCAGAACATGGATGCGGGCATTGTCGTTTTCGGCCTGGTTGGTCACGGCCTCGCGGGCAAAAGCCGCGCGGTAGCGATCCGACACCATCGCGCTTCGTCGCTGGCCCTTCCAGCCGCTTGCTTCGAGTGCGAGAAACTGTTCCAGCCCGATGCGCACATCGAGCGGTTGGCGCGCGACCTTGTGCACGAGCGTGCCCTGGGCTGCGAGATGGCGCCATTGCCGACGCATCTCCTTCAGGTGACGTCCGCGGATGGCGCCGCGCAGATAGCGCTCCGGCTCTTCGCTCGACCGCAGCACCGGGCGTTCCACCGCTTCGGTCGTTTCCACCGTCAAACCGCGCGCCAGAGCGACGGCGCGCAGCAGTTCTGCCGCCGGCCCATCGATGCGCATGTCCGGCAGAACCAGCACATTCGGCATCTGAGTGTCATCGCCGGCCAACGCTTCCAGAAAATTATCGAGCGTTTCTGCTGCACCTTCGGCATCGACCAGTGGCGTGCCGAGGGGACCGAATGGATGCGACCAGGCGCGAATGATCGAGGGGCCGACTGAAAAGCCAGGACGCTCGATCGAAAACGGCATGACCATGCGCAGCCGGCTGCGCCCCGGCGCCTCGTCCCGAATGAGCAGCAGACGCACCTGGCGATCGTCGAGGCGCGGCATGGCCGGCGCAAGGAACCGACCGGTGAAGAACACGTTCGGCTCGATCATCCGATTGGCCAGAAAATCGAGCTCGGTCTGCAGATCGTAGCCAGCACGCGCGGGATAGACGCACATCTGGCGGCCGGGACGTCCGATATCGAACGCCAGTTCCGGCGGTGGGCGCGTGATCGGCGTTTCTGCCAGGGCGTCGATCAGCGTTGCGGCTTGCCCGCCGATGTCGCCTTCGAAAAACGGATTGGATGCCATCAGCCGGGATCCTCTTCATGCGTGTGCCGGCGGGGCGCGAAGACGAACATCGCGATGCCGATCCGGTGGCGGACGACAAGGAACAATAGGATGGCCTCGACCGTCATCGCGGTCGCCGTGGCCGCAGCAGCACCCTGCAGCCCGTAATGCGGAATGAGCGATACCGACAGGCAGAGATGGGTGATCAAGACCAGCAGATAGATGAAGGCGCAGATCATCTGGTGCCCAGCCATCGTCAGCAGCACTTCGCCCGGGCCAATCATGGCTTTGGCAAGGATGCCGGCGAACAGGATCGCCATCAGCAGCTCGCCATCGGCGAAGCCTGGTCCGAAAAGCGAGAGCAGAAACGGTCCGGCAAGCAGGATCGTGGCGCCGAGCGCGAGTGAGGGCCAGAATGTCCAGGCGGCCGTGCGTGCTGCGAAATTCGCGATGCCGGCAGTGTCCCCGGCGCTGACCAGCTGTGAAAAGCGCGGCGAAGCGCCAGCCTTAACCGCGTAATAGACGAAGTGAACGAGCGCCATGGTCTTAGCCGCCGCAAAATACACCGCGACCTGATCCGGGGAGACGAAGAATCCGACGATGATGACGTCGGAATTCGTCAGCAGGAAATAAAAGCCCTCGATGAAGAAGATCGGCAGGGCGACGACGAACCAGCGGCGGAAGGTGATGCTCTTGGTCGGCGAGGCGAAGCTGCGCCGCACCCGCATGGTCACGGCCAGATACTGGCCGATCGTCGTCAGATAGGTGGCAAGCAGCGCGGCGCTCAAGGCGGTGACCGCCGTTGCCTCGTAGCCGAGCGATATCGCCGCTACCATCAGGATGATGATGAGCGTGGGGCGCAAGAGGAACGTCGCGCCATGGCCGAAGAAGGGCCAGTTGTTCGCGCGCGCCGTTCCGTCGAGCACGTCGCCAAGCGCGATCATCGGCAGCGTGAAGGCTGCCAGATAGAATGGGACGAGGTAGTAGGCATCGACGCGCTCACCGAAAACGGCAAGGCCGGTGAGCCCGAGTGCCGCGATCAGCGTGGCCGACCCGACGGCGAAACGGCGGGCGGTCTGGGTCAACCCGAGGATCTCCGCATGCGCCTTCTGGTCCCGATAGCCGGGCAGAAAGCGAATGATCGCCGTATGGAAGCCGAAGCACGACAGATTGCCGAAGATGACGGCAATCGCCCAGACGAACACGAAGATGCCGTACTGGAACTCGCCCATGAAGCGCGCGAGGATGATCTGCGACGAAAACGCGATGGCGGCGCTCAACACTCGGATCGCGAAAGCGACGAGCGCCATGTATTCCGCAGCCGCCTGGTCGTCGCGCCGCGATATGATCGCCTCCGCACGATCCAGCGCTGGCGCAAGCCGCGCTGTCACGCGCGGCGGCAGCCATTTCTCGGCACTGGTGATGACGGTCATGCCAATCGCGGATCCGGTGACGTTTCTGGTCAGCCTTTTCCATCGCATGCGACACGTTAAAGATCGGTTTTGCCGACGCTGTCGGATTGCTTGGATGTGGCCGAAAAGGAAACGGCGCACCCAAGGATGCGCCGTTCAGAAAGGTCAGGTTTTCCGCAAGGATCAGGCGACGGTCGCCTGTGCAAACGCGCCGTGGCAGTGCTTGAATTTCTTGCCGGAACCGCAAGGGCAGGGCTCGTTGCGCGCGACCTTGCCCCAGCTCTGTGGATCCTCGGGGTTGCGGTTTTCCGGCGGCACGTAGCCGAGGTCGTCGCCGCCGAATTCGTCTTCTCCGGTCGTCGCATCGACGTGGCGGGCACGTCCTTCCGGGACCTGTGGCGTCTCCCGCGGTTCTTCCCGGCGGATCTCGACGCGCATCATTTGCGACGTCACGGCCTGGCGCAGATTGCCGAGCAGTGCCTGGAAGAGCTCAAAAGCTTCCTGCTTGTATTCCTGCAACGGATCCCGCTGGGCATAGCCGCGGAAGCCGATGACCGAGCGCAGATGATCGAGATTGACGAGATGCTCGCGCCAAAGATGATCGAGCGTCTGCAGCACGATCGATTTCTCGACATAGCGCATGACATCGACACCGAAGCGCTCCGTGCGCTCGGCCGCTGCCTTGTCGGCCGCTTCGATCAGGCGCTCGCGGATGTCGTCTTCCGCGATGCCTTCTTCGGCGGCCCAAGCGTCAACGGGCAGGTCGAGATTGAGGTGCTTGCGCACGTCTTCCTTGAGCGCTGCCGTATCCCACTGTTCCGCATAGGCGTTTTCGGGAATGTACTTGTTGACGAGATCGTCGATCACGTCGTGGCGCATGTCCGTGATCGTTTCTTCGACGTCGGTCGCGTCCATCAGTTCCAGACGCTGCTCGAAGATGACCTTGCGCTGGTCATTCATCACGTCGTCGTATTTCAGCAAGTTCTTGCGGATGTCGAAGTTGCGCGCCTCGACCTTCTTCTGCGCCCGCTCCAGCGCCTTGTTGATCCAGGGATGGACGATCGCCTCGCCCTCCTGCAGGCCGAGCTTGGTCAGCATGCCTTCCATTCGGTCGGAGCCGAAAATGCGCATGAGATCGTCTTGCAGCGACAGGTAGAACTTGGAACGCCCGGGGTCGCCCTGGCGTCCGGAACGGCCGCGCAGCTGGTTGTCGATGCGGCGGCTTTCGTGACGTTCGGTCGCCAGCACGTAGAGGCCGCCGGCTGCGAGGGCTTCTTCCTTGAGCTTCGCGACTTCGGCCTTGATCTCTTCTTCGCGGCGGGTCCTATCCGGCCCTTCCGGCATGTCGGCAAGCTCGTGCTGGATGCGCATGTCCAGATTGCCGCCGAGCTGGATGTCGGTACCGCGACCGGCCATGTTGGTGGCGATCGTGACGGCGCCCGGCTTGCCAGCCTGCGAAACGATATAAGCTTCCTGCTCGTGATAGCGGGCGTTCAGAACCTGGAAGTCCTTCAGCCCTTCCTTCTTCAGGAGCTCGGCGAGCAGTTCCGACTTCTCGATCGACGTCGTGCCGACGAGAACCGGCTGGCCCCGCTCACGCGCCGCCTTGATCTCGGTCACGATCGCCTGGAACTTTTCCTCGAAGGTCCGGTAGACCTCGTCGTCTTCGTCGAGACGCTGAATGGGCAGGTTCGTCGGCACCTCGATGACCGACAGGCCGTAGATGTTGGCGAATTCCTCGGCTTCGGTATTGGCCGTGCCCGTCATGCCGCCAAGCTTGGAATACATGCGGAAGTAGTTCTGGAAGGTGATCGAGGCCAGCGTCTGGTTCTCGGGGTGGATCTTCACCTTTTCCTTGGCTTCCAGCGCCTGGTGCTGGCCTTCCGAATAGCGGCGGCCGGGCATCATGCGGCCGGTGAACTCGTCGATGATGACGACTTCGCCGTTGCGGACGATGTAGTCCTTGTCGCGCTGGAACAGCTTGTGGGCCTTCAGCGCATTGTTCAAGTGGTGGACGATCGAGACGTTCTCGATGTCGTAGAGACCGGCGCCCTTCAGCAGGCCGGCTTCGGCAAGCACCTGTTCCAGCTTTTCGGTGCCGGCTTCGGTGAAGGTGACGGAGCGCTGCTTCTCGTCGAGCTCGAAATCCTCGTCCGTCAGCTGCGGAATGAACGCGTCGATCTGTGCGTAGAGGTCGGAGCGGTCGTCGAGCGGACCGGAAATGATGAGAGGCGTGCGGGCCTCGTCGATCAGGATGGAGTCAACTTCGTCGACGATCGCAAAATTGTGGCCGCGCTGGACCATCTGCTTGCGATCATACTTCATGTTGTCGCGCAGATAGTCGAAGCCGAGCTCGTTGTTGGTCGCGTAGGTGATGTCGCAGGCATAGGCCTCGCGGCGCTGGTCGTCGTTCATGTCATGGACGATGACGCCCACGCTCAAGCCCAGGAAGCGGTAGAGCCTGCCCATCCACTCGGAGTCGCGACGCGCCAGATAATCGTTGACAGTGACGACATGCACGCCCTTGCCGGACAGCGCATTGAGATAGGTCGGCAAGGTCGCAACCAGCGTCTTGCCTTCACCGGTCTTCATTTCGGCGATGGCGCGCTCGTGAAGGATCATGCCGCCGATCAGCTGTACGTCGAACGGGCGCATGCCAAGCGCGCGGCGCGCACCCTCTCGGGCTACCGCAAAAGCCGGGACGAGGATGTCGTCGAGCGTCTTGCCGTTGGCGAGTTCCTGCCTGAGGCTATCGGTGCGGCCGCGCAGTTCCTCGTCGGACAGAGCCTTGAGCCCATCTTCGAGGGCGTTGATCTGATCGACCCGCCCTTGAAATCCCTTGACCCGACGATCGCTGGAGGAGCCGAAAAGTTTGCGGGCAAGGCCGCCGAAGCTGACCATGAATATGGTCCTTTCCGTTGTGTTCTTAGGCGGCGTCTTAGACGGCCGGCGGGTCCGAAGCAGTGAGGTTCCTGGGCATAGCGACAGGCACGGCTTCTCCCGGCGGGAACTGGACGCGCGGTTTCGTGACAGATAAGAGGGGGGTCAATCGATGTCAACGGCGCCGCAACAGGCGGCCGCGCCTCAAAACGGTGCGTTTTCACGGCCAATGGACGATCAACAGATACCACAGGAAAGAGGCCTGGTTCAATGAAGCGTTATCTCTCACTCGCCCTTCTCGCGGCCCTGAGCGCCGGAACGGCACTGTCGTCGCCTGCCGCTTTTGCGCAGACCGAGGCTCCCGCCGTAGAGGGTGAGGCCGCAACTCCGGCAGCGGACACCGTCATCGCCACCGTCGGTGGTCAGGACATCTACGAATCCGAACTCGAATACGCGATGTCGGACCTCGACCCGCAGTTTGAACAGCTGCCGCCCGAGCAGCGCCGCGTTGCAGCGCTCGCCGCGCTGATCGACATCAAGCTTCTTGCGCGCCAGGCGGAAGAAGCCGGTCTGGGCGAAGGCGAAGAATTCCAGCGGCGGATCGATTTCCTGCGCGACCGCGCCCTGCACAATGCCTATTTCCAGGAAGAAATCCTGAACGGCATCACCGAAGAGCAGGTTCGCGCCCGCTATGATCAGGAAGTCGCGGCCATGGACCCGGCTGAAGAAGTCAACGCGCGCCACATTCTCGTCGAGAGCGAGGAAGAAGCAACTGCGTTGATCGAGCAGCTGGATGGCGGCGCTGATTTTGCAGAGCTCGCGACGGAGAATTCGACCGACGGCTCGGCTGCCAACGGTGGCGATCTCGGCTATTTCCAGCAGGGCCAGATGGTTCCGCCTTTCGAGGAAGCGGCTTTCGCTCTCGAGCCAGGCGCCTACACCGCCGAGCCGGTGCAGAGCCAGTTCGGCTGGCACGTGATCAAGGTCGAAGACCGTCGTGATGCAGAGCCGCCGGCATTCGAGCAGGTGGCGACCCAGGTCCGTCAGGTCGTCCTGCGCGAGCGTTACCTCGAAGTTCTCGAAGACGCCCGTGGCTCCGGCGACGTCGAGATCGCCGATCCGGCGCTTGCCGAAGCCTATGCAGCTGCCAACGCGCCGGCTGGCGAGCCCGCCGGCGGCGAAGAAGCACCGGCTACCGAAGAAGCACCGGCTACCGAAGAAGCACCGGCCGCTCAGTAAGGTTGGATCGTGAAGGAGCCCGTTGGCGCTGCTGCGCCCGCGGGCTCCTTCGCATGGTCCACGATTGAATTTCAGCATTCCGGACGGTTTCGATGACGACGACGATCTCGCCCCTGGCGCCCAAGGTCTATGCCGATTTGCCTCAAATCGCAGGTGTGAGGCTCGCCACCGCTGCGGCCGGCATCAAGTACCGTGACCGCACCGATGTGATGGTCATGGTGTTCGATCGTCCGGCGTCCGTCGCTGGCGTCTTCACGACATCGAAGTGCCCCTCCGCGCCGGTCGAGTTCTGCCGGCAGAACCTGTCCCACGGGACGGCCCGCATTCTGGTCGTCAATTCCGGCAACGCCAACGCCTTCACCGGCAAGAAGGGCCGCGAAGCAACCCGCCTTACCGCAAGTGCTGCAGTCGATGCCGTCGGCTGTGCCGAAACGGATGTCTATCTCGCCTCGACCGGCGTGATCGGCGAGCCGCTCGACGCGACGAAATTCGCCGGTGTGCTTGGGGATATGGCTCAGCGCGCAAACGCAGATGGATGGCTCGAAGCGGCCAAGGCCATCATGACCACCGATACCTATCCTAAGGTTGCGACGCGGACGGCCGAACTGGGCGGCGTGCTGGTCACGATCAACGGCATGGCGAAAGGCGCGGGCATGATCGCGCCGGACATGGCCACCATGCTTTCCTTTATTGCAACCGACGCGAACATCGCGCCGGCCGCTTTGCAAGCGATCCTCTCCGAGCATGTGGGCGCCACCTTCAATGCGGTGACGGTCGACAGCGACACCTCCACATCGGACACGCTGCTTGCTTTTGCAACTGGCGCCTCGGGCGGGACCCGGATCGAAACTGCGGACGATCCGCGGCTCGTCGACTTCAAGGAGGCGTTCCGCCAGCTCATGGCCGATCTCGCCCTGCAGGTAGTGCGTGATGGCGAAGGCGCGCGCAAGATGGTGGAGATCACCGTCGAAGGCGCCGAAACAGACGCTGCTGCCAAACGCATCGCCTTTTCCATCGCCAATTCGCCGTTGGTGAAAACGGCGATCGCCGGCGAAGACGCCAATTGGGGTCGCATCGTGATGGCTGTCGGCAAGGCCGGCGAACAGGCTGACCGGGACCGCCTCGCGATCTGGTTCGGCGATGTCCGCGTCGCCGTCGATGGCGAACGCGATCCTGCCTATTCGGAAGCCGCAGCCACGGCCGTCATGCGCCAGGAAGATGTTGCCATCCGGGTCGAACTCGGTATCGGCGAAGGGCGCGCAACCGTCTGGACCTGCGACCTCACCAAGGAGTATGTCGCGATCAATGGCGACTATCGCAGTTGAACCCGATCTGGCGACGGTGCGCAGGCTGGAGGCTGTCAGCTTCCGGGCCTGGCCTGCTGCGTCGGTGCGTTTTGATGGCGCCTGGCAGATCCGGCTGACCGCCGGACACCCGTCCAGGCGGCTGAACTCGGTCAATCCGCTTGACCCGTCCGATCACCGGAACATCGAGGCCCGCGTCTCGAATGCCGTCCGCCTCTTTGACGCTTATGGCCGTCCCGCAGTCTTTCGCCTGTCGCCGCTTTCTCCCGCAGTCCTGGATGACTATCTGGCCGCCAATGGCTGGCAAGAGGCAGGCGAAACGCTGGTGATGGCCGCGTCGATGGAGAGTATCGACCTCTCCGATGCGCTGGATCAGTTGCCGCTTCACGATGTCGGCCGATATGTGGATGCCTCTCTGGCGCTTCAGGATGTAGACCCCGGCCGCAAGGCAGGTTTGAGCGAAGTCTTGAACGCGATCCGACCTTCCAAGGGCATGTTCGTCGCAGAAGACACCGCCGGATCGCCGCTTTCCGCTTTGCTCTGCGTCCACGACAACGATCTTGCCGGATTGTTCGATGTCGCGACACGGCCCGATGATCGCCGTCGCGGCCATGCCCGAAGCCTGATCAAGAGCGCATTGCGCTGGGCGCGTCTGCGCGGCGCCCGCAGGGCGTTTCTGCAGGTCGAGGCCATCAATGATCCTGCTGTCTCACTCTATCGCTCGCTCGGCTTTCAGGAGGTCTACCGCTATGTTTACCGACAGCGCAGCCATGGGTGAGAAGGCTCTCGAAAGCTCTGAGCGTCCCGGGCGGCGCATGTTGCTCGTTTCCGCCTGCGCGCTCGTCGATGCGGACGGCCGCATCCTCATCGCGCAGCGGCCGGAAGGCAAAGCGCTCGCTGGCCTCTGGGAATTTCCCGGCGGCAAGGTCGAGCCCGGCGAGACACCGGAAGAAACGTTGATCCGCGAACTCGCGGAGGAACTGGGCATCGTCACGCAGGTTGCCTGCCTCGCACCCTTGACCTTCGCCAGCCACAGCTACGACGACTTTCACCTGCTGATGCCGCTCTACATTTGCAGGCGCTACGAAGGCATTGCCCGCGGTCTGGAAGGGCAGGCAGTCAAATGGGTTCGTGCCAAGGCACTGCGCGATTATCCGATGCCGCCTGCCGATGCGCCGCTGATCCCCACCCTGATCGATCTGCTCGGTTGAAGCCTCTGAATTGCGACAGCAATTAAGACAACGTGATCAATGTTGCCGCAATTGATGATCTCCGCCCTGTATCATTAATCAATCCTTTAGCCGCGTTCGCGAATATGCGCGTGAGCCGAGATGCCACATATGTGGTCAAACCTTGGTCGTCCGGCTGGATTGAGATAGACCTCGTCGTCGCAGATTCGTCGAAGACAGGCAGAACAGGGCAGATCGATGAGCAACAGCGAGTTTTGGCTTTCCGTCTCCACCGACGCTGACCGCAAGCACAAGCGCGCGGGTGTTGGCCCGGTCCGCGTCGCGCTTTTGTTCGGCACGGTTGCAGTCGCGATGGCGCTCCTGCTGCCGCCTGTTTTGGACGGTGGGGAACGGATGACGGCCTATAATCCGGGGATCGACACGATGGCGACGGGTTCCATCCCGAATGGCGATCGCGGCGTCAGGCAATACACGCTTCGGCGCAGCATTGCCCAGGAGCCCGGCTCGGTTTGTATTCTGCATTTCGGTGATACCGGCAGCCGTTGTTGAACAAATACATGCACGCAATTTAGCTGTTGCGTAAGAATTGCCCCTTATTCTCGTGTCGCATGATCTGGGCCCGTCCACCGACCGGCCAAGCCAAGAGGCCGAGCTGACATGACGATCCTCAAGCGTTTCTGGAGCGAGCGAAGTGGCGCGACGGCTATCGAGTATGGTCTGATCGCGGGACTACTTTCCATCGCCGTCATCGGTGGCGTTTCCGGAACCGGCTTCAGCGTTCAGAACCTCTATGGCAATGTTGCCAACGAAGTCGTCGACGCCATGAGCGGCGAATAGCACGCGCTCAATATTCGCCGGACGTGGATTTCAAGATATCTGCAAGGCTGACCGTCGCTGAACCCCGGCGCGCTGGCTTTTGCTGGCTCTCATGCGGACGCCAGCCGGACATGTGAATGATGCGAAACGTTGCGCGGATGCGCCCGTCCGGATCTGAAAACCGCTCCGCATAAAGTTCGGCAGCACGCAGGAAAAGCGCCCGCGAAGCGGGGCGGCGGCTTCTTCCTGAAAGCGGGTTCGCCATGCCCATCGCCCTTAAATCCCGCATCAGCCCGAACATGTCGGAATAGCGCACGGTCAGCGTGTCCACATCCGTCACCGGCAGCGCAAAACCTGCCCGCTGCATCAGCGCACCGGCGTCGCGGATATCCGGAAACGGGATCACCCGCGGCGCGGCGCCGCCGGAAAGCTCGCTTTCAGCCGCGATCAGCGCCTCACGCAGCTCGCCAAGCGTGCCGGCGCCGGGCATGGCGCCGAGAAAGAGGCCGTCGGGCTTCAGGGCACGGTTGATCTGAATGAGGACGCCCGGTGTATCCTGCGTGAGGTGCAGCGACAGCGGTGATACGATCAGGTCGGCCGTCTCGGGTTCCAGCGGCACGGTTTCCAGCGAGGCGACCTTGCCGTCCGATTGCCCGATCAAAACCCGATCCGTTTCGATGCGGATAAGCCGGTCGATGCTGCCGCTCGAAAGAAGCCGCTCACCTACGATCCCCGTGTGCCCATGCAGTTCAACGGCGACGGAAAACCGGCGGCTCACGGCTGCCAGCCGTTCAGCCAGATCCTCGGCGACGTGCCTCAGCAGGAAGTCGGCACCCTCGGTCGCTCTGGCGCGCGCCCGGCGGCGTTGCAGCGCCAGAAATGCCTGATCGAATAGGGATTGGTCGGTCATCCGTCGCCTGTCTCAGGTTGCACGTGCTTAAGGCAACCCCCGTATACCGCGTGTCGCCGTTTCGCTATCCTGGAAAGATGGTGACGATCGATCCTCCCGGCCAGGTTTCAGCGGTGCGCAAACAGGCTGGCGCGCTCTGGTCGCGTCTGGTGTCGCTCGTCTATCCGCCCGTCTGCCTCGGCTGCTCGGTCATTATGGCCCGCCATGGCGGACTGTGCGCCACATGCTGGTCGGGTGCGGAATTCATCGAGCGTCCCTACTGCGAGGTCCTGGGCGTACCTTTTGCTCACGATCAAGGGGAGGGTGCGATCTCGCCTGCGGCATTGGCCGAGCCTCCGGATTACCACCGGGCGCGTGCCGTGATGCTCTATGGGGATATTGCCGCAAGCCTCGTGCACCGCCTGAAATACAATGATCGTCTCGATCTCGCCTCCATCATGGCCGCGTGGATGGTGCGTGCCGGGGATGGACTGGTCGAAAAGGCGGACGTCATCGTGCCGATCCCACTGCATCGCCTTCGGCTCCTTTCAAGACGCTACAACCAGTCGGCGGAACTCTCGCGGGCTTTGGCGAGGCTCACGGGAAAGCCGCACGGGATCGGCTTGCTCGTGCGCCGCCGCCAGACGAGGCAGCAGGTCGGCCTCGGCGAGAAAGCCCGCCAGCGCAACGTGCGGGGTGCGTTCGTCGTGCCGGACGAAGTCAAGGCCGACATCGCCGGAAAACGGGTTCTCCTGGTCGACGACGTCTATACGACGGGTGCTACGGTCAATGCTGCGGCACGCGCATTGAAGCGTGCCGGCGTGGCCGATGTGACAGTTTTGACCTTCGCCCGGGTTCCAGATCCATGATGCGTGGCGCCGATCCCTTGCAGTGCGGGGCGGCTGCCCCCTATATCGAAGCTGACACGCAAGCAAAGCCGGAGTGCATCATGCCGCCAGTCGTCATCTATACCCGCCAGTTCTGTGGCTTCTGCAGTGCCGCCAAGCGGCTGCTGGAGACCAAGGGCGTGGCGTTCGAAGAACGAGATGCGACTTTTTCGAAGGAGCTTCGGGCAGAAATGATGCAGAAGGCCAACGGCCGCGCCACCTTTCCGCAAATCTTCATCGGCGACGTCCATGTCGGCGGCAGCGACGATCTTCATGCGCTAGAGCACGATGGCAAGCTCGATCCGATGCTGAAGGCAGGCTGATCCATGGCAAATTTCAAGGCCGCCGCCGTCCAGATGCGCTCCGGCACCGAGCCTGGCGCCAACATCGAGACGCTGCGGCGTCTGGTGGGCGAGGCAGCCGCAGCCGGCGCGACCTACGTGCAGACCCCCGAGATGACCGGCATGATCCAGAAGGATCGCGCGCGTCTTTTCGAGCAGCTGAAGCCTGAGGCGGAAGATGACGTGGTTGCCGCAGCCGCCGATCTTGCAAAGCGCCACGGGGTGCATCTGCACATCGGTTCGACGGCCATCGCACTCGGTGACGGCAAGGTCGCCAACCGCGCGTTCGTCTTCACCCCGGATGGCGCGATCGCCGCACGCTACGACAAGATCCACATGTTCGACGTCGATCTCGACAATGGCGAGAGCTGGCGGGAAAGCGCGGTCTATCGGCCCGGCGAGGCAAGCTGCCTCGTCGAGCTGCCTTTCGCGCGCATCGGGCTTGCCGTCTGCTACGACGTCCGATTCCCACATCTGTTCCGGGACCTGGCGCTGGCAGGGGCACACGTACTTACGGCACCTGCTGCCTTCACGCGCCAGACGGGCGAGGCGCACTGGCATGTGCTCCAGCGCGCCCGCGCCATCGAGAACGGCGCCTATGTGATATCGGCCGCGCAGGGCGGTCTCCACGAAGACGGTCGCGAAACCTATGGACACTCGGTGATCATCGACCCGTGGGGCCGCGTGATCGCGGAGGCCGATCACGACGAACCGGCTGTCATCGTCGCCGAGATCGATCCTGCGACTGTCGCGGCGGCCCGGGCCAAGATCCCCAATCTGAAGAACGCGCGCGGCTATCAGAACGCAGCCGCAGTCCATACGGCCGAGCAGCGACAAACCGCATGATCAAATTTGCCTTGAGTTGCGACCGGGGCCACGCATTCGAGGCGTGGTTCGCCAAGAGTGCGGATTATGACGACCAGACCGCACGCAATCTCGTTTCATGCCCGCAATGCGGCTCGACCAAGGTCACGAAAGCCTTGATGGCCCCGGCGGTGGCCGGCACACGTAAGGCCGACAGCGCGATGCAGCCGCTGGCGATGAGCGCCGAACAGGCCGAGAAGCTGAAGAAAATACGCGAGATGGTGAGTGCGATCCGGTCGTCGTCGGAAGATGTGGGCGACCGCTTCCCGGAAGAAGCCCGCAAGATCCACTACGGTGAAAAGGAAGAGCGCGGCATCATCGGACGGGCCGCACCCGACGAGGCGCGAGCACTTCTGGAGGAAGGCATCGCCGTTGCGCCCCTTCCCCATTTTCCGGATGACGCGAACTGAAGCGAATCCGCGTAAAGTGGTCGTCGGTTCACCGTTCGAAAACGCGTGAGCTTGATCTAGATCCTTGAAGCCGCTGCCGCCTTCGGCCGCTCGGCCAGAACCATGTAATTCACGTCCATATCGCGCGACAGGTTCCAGCTGTCGCTGAGCGGACTGTAGAAGACGCCGGTCCGGTCGATGAGGTTCATTCCCGAAGCTTCGATCGGACGCTGCAGCTCTTCGGGGCGCACGAGTTTTTCATACTGGTGCGTGCCCTTCGGCAGCCAGCGCAGCACATACTCGGCGCCGACGATGGCGAGTGCACCGGCCTTCAGCGTGCGGTTGATGGTGGCAACGAACATCAGGCCACCCGGGCGCACCATCGAGGCGCAGGTCGTCATGAAGAAGTTCACATCCGAGACGTGCTCGACGACTTCCATGTTGAGGATGATGTCGAAGGTCTCGCCTTCGGCGGCAAGCTGCTCGGCCGTCACCGCGCGATAGTCGACCGAAACGCCGCTTTGGGCCGCGTGGATCTTGGCAACTTCGATGTTCGTTGCCGAAGCATCGGCGCCGACGACCTCCGCGCCCATGCGCGCCATCGGTTCCGACAGAAGTCCGCCGCCGCAGCCGATGTCCAGCACGCGCAGGCCCTGAAGCGGCTTCGACGAGCGCGCATCACGCCCGAAATGCAGGCTCGCCTGGTCGCGAATGTAGGTGAGGCGCACCGGGTTGAACTTGTGCAGCGGCTTGAACTTGCCGGTCGGGTTCCACCATTCACGCGCAAGCGCCGAGAAGCGGTCGACCTCGGCCTGGTCGATGCTGGATTGACGGCTGTCACCGTTCTTGTCCTCGGCTGCGATCGTCATGGCGCGTTCTCCTTGTTCCTGAGTGCCAAGTCGGGCGCGCATGGGAAGATGTCAAGCACCGCAGACTTTGAATGCTTGGGTTAAGCCGCCCATCTGCGCCGCTCGCCCGTTGCGGGTCGCCTGCACTTGCGTTATGAGAGCCGCGTTTTCAGGCGGCCTTGGCGGGAGAGGCCGCTCTCGAACGAACCCTTCCCCTGATCCTCAATCGGAGCTCGGATACCGCCGATGGCACGTATCGTCATGAAGTTCGGCGGAACATCCGTTGCCGATCTCGACCGCATCCGCAATGTCGCGCGCCACGTGAAGCGCGAAGTCGACGCCGGCCACGATGTGGCGGTCGTCGTCTCTGCCATGGCCGGCAAGACCAACGAGCTCGTTGCCTGGACGCGCGGCGCATCACCCATGCACGACGCGCGCGAATATGATGCGGTCGTTGCGTCCGGCGAACAGGTGACCGCAGGACTGCTGGCGATCACGCTGCAGTCGATGGACATCAATGCGCGCTCCTGGATGGGCTGGCAGATCCCGATCCGCACCGATAACGCCCATGGCGCCGCGCGGATCATGGAGATCGACGGCACGGAGCTCATCCGCCGCTTCGGCGAGGGCCAAGTTGCCGTCATCGCTGGTTTCCAGGGCATCGGGCCTGACAACCGCATCGCCACGCTCGGGCGCGGCGGTTCCGATACGAGCGCCGTCGCCATTGCTGCGGCCATCAAGGCCGACCGCTGCGACATCTATACCGACGTGGACGGCGTCTACACCACCGATCCGCGCGTCGAGCCCAAGGCCCGGCGCATGAAGAAGATCGCGTTCGAGGAGATGCTGGAAATGGCGTCCCTCGGCGCCAAGGTTCTGCAGGTCCGCTCCGTCGAGCTGGCCATGGTCCACAAGGTGCGCACTTTCGTGCGTTCCAGTTTCGATGACCCCGATGCACCGGGCATGGGCGATTTCGACAATCCACCCGGTACGCTGATTTGCGACGAGGAAGAAATCGTGGAACAGGAAGTCGTCACCGGTATCGCTTATGCCAAGGATGAAGCGCAGATCTCGCTGAGACGGCTTGCTGACCGTCCGGGCGTCTCTGCCGCCATTTTCGGGCCGCTCGCCGAAAGCCACATCAATGTGGACATGATCGTGCAGAACATCTCCGAGGATGGTTCGCGCACCGACATGACCTTCACGGTGCCGACCGGCGATATCGACAAGGCGCTCGCCGTGCTCGATCGCGAGCGGTCGAAGATCGGTTACGACGCGATCCAGAGCGAAGCGGGTCTGGTCAAGGTGTCGGTCATCGGGATCGGCATGCGCAGCCATGCGGGCGTGGCGGCAACCGCGTTCCGCGCGCTGGCTGAAAAGGGCATCAACATCAAGGCGATCACGACGTCCGAGATCAAGATCTCCATCCTCATCGACAGCCCCTACGCCGAGTTGGCCGTGCGGACTTTGCATTCGGTCTACGGTCTCGATAAAGGTTAAAGACAGCATATGGGGATTCGTGCTGGAGGTGAGGCCGCGGCCACGCGGTATCGATAAGGCGCGCCGGGGTGGCACGCCGTAGGCGGCGCCATGGAGAGTGGGAGCCAACACGCAATGAGAGACCTGTCTGCGGGTCCGCGCGTTCTGTTGCGGCGGCTGCGCGAACTGATGGCGGAGCCGCTCGGCCCGCAGGAACGCCTGAACCAGATCGTGCGCCAGATCGCGCAGAACATGGTCGCCGAAGTGTGCTCGTTCTACGTGCTGCGTGCCGACGGCGTGCTGGAGCTCTACGCCACCGAAGGTCTCAATCCCGACGCCGTCCACCTTGCCCAGCTGAAGATGGGGCAGGGCCTCGTCGGCACCATCGCGGCCAGTGCGCGGCCGCTCAACCTCTCCGACGCCCAATCCCATCCGGCCTTCGCCTATCTGCCGGAGACGGGCGAAGAGGTCTATCATTCCTTCATGGGCGTACCGATCCTGAGGGCCGGACGCTCGCTCGGCGTTCTCGTCGTGCAGAACAAGGCCCGGCGCAACTATCGCGACGACGAGGTCGAGGCGCTCGAGACGACGGCGATGGTCCTCGCCGAGATGGTCGCCACGGGCGAGCTGAAGAAGATCACCCGTCCGGGCATGGAACTTGACCTCTCCAGGCCGATCTCCATCGACGGAGATGCCTATGGCGACGGGATCGGGCTTGGCTATGTCGTGCTCCACGAGCCGCGTGTGGTCGTTACGAACCTGCTCAATGACGACATGGATCTGGAGCTGAAGCGCCTCGACGAGGCGCTGGGTTCGCTCAGGATATCAATCGATGACATGCTGTCGCGCCGCGATGTGTCCATGGAAGGCGAGCACCGCGAAGTGCTCGAAGCCTACCGCATGTTCGCCCATGACCGGGGCTGGGTGCGGAAGATGGAAGAGGCGATCCGCAACGGCCTGACGGCGGAAGCGGCGGTCGAAAAGGTGCAGAGCGATACCCGCGCGCGCATGATGCACCTGTCGGACCCCTATCTGCGCGAGCGCCTGCATGATTTCGACGATCTCGCCAACCGTCTCCTGCGTCAGCTGATCGGTCGCTCCGGCCCATCGACGGCAGAGGGGTTTCCCGATGCCGCGATCATCGTTGCGCGTGGGATGGGTGCGGCTGAACTGCTGGACTACACCCGCTCCAAGATCCGCGGTCTGGTGCTGGAAGACGGTGCGATCACGAGCCACGTGGTGATCGTTGCGCGCGCCATGGGCATTCCGGTCGTCGGCCAGGCAACCGGCGTAGTCTCGCTTGCAGAAAACGGCGATGCCATCATCGTCGACGGTGAAGACGGCAAGGTACATCTGCGCCCGATGCCGGACCTTGAGAAGGCCTACGCCGAAAAGGTCCGCTTCAGGGCAAAAAGGCAGGAACGCTTCCGCGAACTTCGGGCTGTCGAGCCGGTGACGAAGGACGGCACCCGTGTCGACCTGATGATGAATGCCGGCCTGCTCGTAGACCTGCCGCAGATCGAGGATTCCGGCGCCGGCGGCATCGGTCTCTTCCGGACCGAGCTGCAGTTCATGATCTCGTCCACCATGCCGAAGGCGGACGATCAGGAGCGTTTCTATACCAACGTTCTCCGCCAATCGGGCGACAAGCCCGTTACCTTCCGCACGCTCGATATCGGCGGTGACAAGGTCGTGCCCTATTTCCGCGGCGCCGAGGAGGAGAACCCTGCGCTTGGCTGGCGGGCGATCCGCCTGTCGCTCGATCGTCCCGGTCTCTTGCGCACCCAATTCCGTGCCCTTCTGCGCGCTGCTGCCGGTCGCGAATTGCGGCTGATGATCCCGATGGTCACCGAAGTCCGCGAGATCCGCGAGGCACGCGAGCTTTTGAACCGCGAAGTGCGCCATCTCTCCCGCTTCGGCCATGACCTGCCGCGCAAGCTGCGCTTCGGCGCCATGCTGGAAGTGCCGAGCCTTCTCTGGCAGCTGGACGAACTGATGGCGACGGTCGATTTCGTGTCGGTCGGGTCCAACGACCTCTTCCAGTTCACCTTTGCGGTCGATCGCGGCAATGCGCGTGTTGCCGATCGCTTCGACAATCTCGGCCGCCCGTTCCTGCGCGTGTTGCGCCAGATCGTGGAAGCGAGTAACCGCCACGACACGCCGGTCACGCTCTGTGGTGAGATGGCGGCGAAGCCTCTCGGCGCGATGGCATTGATCGGGCTCGGTTTCCGCTCCATATCCATGTCGCCGGCCGGTATCGGTCCGGTGAAGTCGATGCTGCTGGCGCTCGACGCCGGCCAGCTGCGGACGGAAATGGCAAAGGCGCTTGAGGAGAGCGGGCCCGACACGCGCCCGATGCGCGAGCTCCTCACCGAGTTTGCCGAGAACAACGCGATTCCGCTTTGACCGAATTAGGGTGACTGATGGCAGTTTTGCCGATCGAGAAGATGCGCGAGCTCGAGCGCCGTTACAGCGAGATCGAGGCGCGCATGGCGGCGGGGCCGGACTCCGACGTCTATGTGAAGCTCGCGTCCGAATATGCCGAGCTTGGGCCGGTGGTCGCCAAGATCCGTGAATATGAGAAAGCGACGGCCGAGCTCGAGGATTTGGACACCCTGCTTGCCGACAAGGCCACCGATCGCGAAATGCGGGAAATGGCCGAGCTGGATTACCCCGACGTGCGCGATCGTATCGAGGCGCTCGCAGCCGACATGCAGATCATGCTGCTGCCGAAGGATGCGGCGGACGAAAAGAGCGCGATCCTCGAAATCCGCGCCGGCACCGGCGGCTCCGAGGCCGCGCTTTTCGCGGGGGATCTCTTCCGGATGTATGAGCGCTATGCCGCCGACCACAACTGGAAGGTCGAAGTGCTGTCGGCAAGCGAAGGCGAAGCCGGCGGATACAAGGAAATCATCGCCACGATCTCCGGCCGAGGCGTGTTCTCGCGTCTCAAGTTCGAATCCGGCGTCCATCGGGTTCAGCGCGTTCCGGAAACGGAATCAGGCGGTCGCATCCACACCTCCGCCGCGACCGTCGCCGTGCTGCCGGAAGCCGAGGATATCGACATCGAGGTCCGCAACGAAGACATCCGCATCGACACGATGCGCTCGTCTGGCGCCGGCGGCCAGCACGTCAACACGACGGACTCCGCCGTGCGCATCACGCATTTGCCGACCGGCATCGTCGTGACGTCGTCGGAGAAATCGCAGCACCAGAACCGTGCCAAGGCCATGCAGGTGCTAAAGGCGCGCCTTTACGACATGGAGCGCCAGCGCGCCGACCAGGAACGCTCGGCTTCGCGCAAGAGCCAGGTCGGGTCGGGCGACCGGTCCGAGCGCATCCGCACCTACAATTTCCCGCAGGGGCGGGTGACGGATCACCGCATCAACCTGACGCTCTACAAGCTCGACCGCATGATGATCGGCGAGATCGACGAAGTCGTTGATGCGCTTATTGCAGACTATCAGGCCGGTCAGCTCGCATCGCTGAGCGAGGCCAACTGATCGATGGCCGAGGCCGCCGCCATGACGCTTTCCGCCCTGCTGAAGCAGATGCGCGAAAGGTTCGAGGCGGCTGGGCTGGCGACGCCGCGTGACGATGCGCGGCTGCTTCTCCTCGAGACCTTGAGCATCAGCCTGACGGATCTGGTGACCCGTCCCGACGAGCCGGTCGATCCTGCACGGCTCGATGTCGTTTGGGAGCGCATGGAACGCCGGCTGCAGGGGGAGCCTGTTCACCGCATTCTCGGGCACCGTGAGTTTTATGGCCTGCAGCTTTGCCTTTCGACAGACACGCTGGAACCCCGTCCGGACACCGAAGTGCTTGTGGAGGCCCTTGTGCCGCATCTGCGCCGGATCATCGACGAGAAGGGCGCGTGCCGCATCCTCGATCTTGGAACAGGAACCGGCGCGCTGGCGCTTGCGCTGCTCTCCCTCGATCCACGCGCCACTGCAGTGGCAACGGACGTCTCGGCGAATGCGCTCGAAACGGCCAGCGCCAATGCCGCGGCACTGGGACTTGGCGACCGGTTCGTCCCGGTCGAAGGCAGCTGGTTCGCGCCGGTCGAACGGCTGTTCGACATCATCGTGTCAAATCCGCCCTATATCAGGACGTCCGTGATCGGCGAACTCGCGGTCGAAGTGCGCGAGCATGATCCGCTTCTGGCACTCGATGGCGGTATGGATGGGCTCGACGCCTACCGTGCCATTGCCGCGGGCGTGAACGATCATCTCGCGCCCGGCGGGACGGTCGGTCTCGAAATCGGGTTCGACCAGCGCGAAGACGTCACGGCACTTTTCGAGGAGGCGGGGCTGGCGCGGCTCAGTGCGGTCCGGGATCTTGGCGGTAACGACCGCGCTCTGATCTTCACCAGGAAGGCTGCCTGAACAACCGTGGAATGCAGCCGCGCTGAGAAAGGGCTTGGAATCGCATACAAAGCACTATAGGTTCCAACGAGCATTAGGCAGCAGGTCTCGGTCAAGGGCCAGCCCGTAATGGGGCGTTCCCAGTATCGCAGGTGCGATCGTCGCAGGACCTCTGGTGCTTGAATCTGTTTAACCCCAATCGTCGACAAGTTCGCGGATGTGACGCGTCTTGATCGCGGCGCTCAGTGCATCGGCGCGCCCAGTGCCGAACATGCACGATGGCGGAAAGACCAGCCAACCAAGGGAAATCGGAATCCACTCATGAGGTCAGGACAGCAGAAGCAGCGCGGACGCGGCCGCAACAACGGTGGCGGAGGCGGTGGCGGCAATAATGGCGGCAACAACAACCGCAAAGGCGGCAATCCGCTCTCGCGCTCCTATGACAGCACTGGCCCCGATGTGAAGATTCGCGGTACAGCGCAGCACATCGCTGAGAAGTATGCGACGCTCGCCCGTGACGCGCAGAGCGTTGGCGACAACGTCATGGCTGAAAACTATTTCCAGCATGCCGAGCATTACAACCGCATCATCGCGGCGGCCCAGGCCCAGATGCAGGAACGCTTCCAGCGCAACGAACGCGACTTCGGCGGCGACGGCAACAATGACCGTGACGACGATGATGATCAGCCTCAGATGGGCGGCTATCGTGAGAACGACCAGGATGATCGTCAGCCTCAGCAAAATCGCGACAACCGCGAAGGCCGCGAGCAGCGCGACAACCGCGAAGGCCGTGACAACCGCGAAGGTCGTGACAATCGAGAGGGTCGCGAAGCGCGTGAAGGTCAGGAAGGCCGCGAAGGTCGCCAGCCGAACGCGCAGCGCCCAGAACGCCAGGATCGCCAGGATCGAGCAGAACGCGGGCCGCGTCGCGAGCGTGGCGAAGGCCAGCAGGATGGCGAGGGACGTCGTGAGCGCCGCGAGACTGCGGTAGCCCAGCCGGAGGAGGCGACCAGCCAGCCGACGGACGAGACCCCAAAGGCTCCGGTGGAAGCTGTTGCCGCAGGCACCGGCCCTCAGCCGGAGATCGAGGCAGCGCCGGTCGAAGCATCAAGCGACGACGAAAGCGCGGAAGGTGCGGCTCCGAAGCGCGCCCCACGCCGTCGGGTCGCCGCAGCGCGCCCGAAGCGGGTACGCGCCAAGGCTGACGAAAGCGGTGACGCGCCGGAAGCAGGCGCCGCCGAACCGGTGGCAGTTCCCGGCGAATAAACGCCGCCAGATCGTCGATACTCATGAGCCTCCGGACCTGGTCCGGCGGCTTTTTTCATGCGCTTTTGATCGATGTCATTTTGCGGAGCCGCGTCCTCTTTCAGCGTGGTCACCGGCTTCCCATATGCATCGGGAAACGGCTTGCCGAATTGGGAGCCGATCGCAAATCGTGTCCTCGTGCTTCGAGAAGGCGAGGTCGACAATGGAGATGCGCACATGAACGTCGAAAAATACACCGAGCGGGTCCGCGGCTTTCTGCAGTCCGCCCAGACCTACGCTCTGGCTGAAGGTCACCAGCAATTCACGCCCGAACATGTCCTGAAGGTGCTTCTGGACGACAGCGAAGGCATGGCAGCGGCTCTGATCGAGCGCGCCGGTGGCCGTCCGAAGGACGCGCTTCTGGCCGTCGAAGCCGCGCTCGCCAAATTGCCGAAGGTCACCGGCGGCAACGGCCAGGTCTATCTCGCTCAGCCGCTCGCCAAGATCTTCCAGACAGCGGAAGAGGCCGCCAAAAAGGCTGGCGACAGCTTCGTCACCGTCGAGCGGCTTCTGCTCGCAATGGCGATCGAGACCAGCGCCAAGACCGCGGAGATCCTGAAGCAGGCAGGCGTCACCGCCAAGGCGCTGAATGATGTCATCAACGATGCCCGCAAGGGCCGCAAGGCCGACACCGCATCGGCTGAAGACAGCTTCGAGGCACTGAAGAAATACACGCTCGACCTGACGGCCAATGCCCGCGAAGGCAAGCTCGACCCGGTGATCGGCCGCGACGATGAAATCCGCCGCACCATCCAGGTCCTGTCGCGCCGCACCAAGAACAACCCGGTTTTGATTGGTGAACCCGGCGTCGGCAAGACCGCGATCGCCGAAGGTCTGGCTCTGCGCATCGTCAATGGCGACGTGCCGGAATCGCTGAAGGACAAGCAGTTGATGGCGCTCGACATGGGCGCTCTCATTGCGGGTGCGAAATATCGCGGCGAGTTCGAGGAGCGCCTCAAGGCCATCCTGACCGAGGTTCAGTCAGCCAATGGCGACATTATCCTCTTCATCGACGAGATGCACACACTGGTGGGCGCCGGTAAAACAGAAGGTGCGATGGATGCGTCGAACCTGCTGAAGCCTGCTCTCGCACGCGGCGAACTTCATTGCGTCGGCGCGACCACGCTCGATGAATATCGCAAGCACGTGGAAAAGGATGCGGCGCTCGCCCGTCGTTTCCAGCCGGTTTTCGTTAGCGAACCGACCGTGGAAGACACGATCTCCATCCTGCGTGGCCTGAAGGAAAAGTACGAGCAGCACCACAAGGTACGCATTTCCGACAGTGCACTCGTTTCAGCCGCAACATTGTCGAACCGCTACATCACCGACCGCTTCCTGCCGGACAAGGCGATCGATCTGGTCGATGAATCTGCGGCCCGCCTGCGCATGCAGGTGGATTCCAAGCCGGAAGAACTCGACGAACTCGATCGGAGGATCATCCAGCTCAAAATCGAGCGCGAAGCCCTGCGCAAGGAAACCGACCAGGCCTCGCGCGACCGGCTCGAGCGCCTGGAGCAGGATCTCGGCGAACTGGAAGAAAAGTCTGACACGTTGACGGCACGCTGGCAGGCTGAAAAGCAGAAGCTTGGTCTCGCCGCCGATCTGAAGCGGGAACTGGACGAAGCACGCAACGAGTTGGCGATCGCGCAGCGCAATGGCGAATTCCAGCGCGCCGGCGAGCTTGCCTATGGGCGCATTCCGGAACTCGAAAAGCGGCTCGTCGAAGCGGAAGAAAAAGGCGACACCGTTGCCGCCGGCATGATGGAAGAGACGGTCACGCCTGATCACATCGCCCACATCGTGTCGCGCTGGACGGGCGTCCCCGTCGACAAGATGCTGGAAGGCGAACGCGACAAGCTGATGCGCATGGAAGACGAACTCGCCAAGCGCGTCGTCGGCCAGGGCGAAGCCGTGCAGGCGGTTTCGAAAGCCGTGCGCCGTGCCCGCGCGGGACTGCAGGACCCGAACCGGCCGCTCGGCTCCTTCATCTTTCTCGGCCCCACGGGCGTCGGCAAAACGGAGCTGACCAAGGCGCTTGCCGATTTCCTGTTCGACGACGACCAGGCGATGGTCCGCATCGACATGTCGGAGTTCATGGAGAAGCACTCGGTCGCAAGGCTAATCGGCGCTCCTCCCGGCTATGTCGGTTACGAGGAAGGCGGCGCGCTGACGGAAGCCGTACGCCGGCGTCCCTATCAGGTCGTGCTGTTCGACGAGATCGAGAAAGCGCATCCCGATGTGTTCAATGTGCTCCTGCAGGTGCTGGACGACGGCCGCCTGACCGATGGCCAGGGCCGAACCGTCGACTTCCGCAACACGATGATCATCATGACGTCGAACCTCGGTTCCGAATATCTCGTCAATCTTGGCGACGATGAGGATGTCGATCAGGTACGCGACAGCGTCATGAACGTCGTTCGGGCGTCGTTCCGACCGGAGTTTCTCAATCGCGTCGACGAGATCATCCTGTTCCACCGCCTGCATCGCCAGGAGATGGGCAAGATCGTGGAAATCCAGTTGCAGCGCCTGATGCGCCTCTTGGCCGACCGCAAGATCACCATCGAACTTGACGAGGAGGCTCGGACGTTCTTGGCCAACAAGGGCTACGATCCAGCCTATGGGGCCCGCCCGTTGAAGCGGGTGATCCAGAAGGAAGTGCAGGATCCGCTCGCCGAGAAGATCCTGATGGGCGAGATTGCCGATGGCAGCCGCATCAAGGTTACCGCTGGCTCTGATCGGCTCCAGTTCCGGGCATCCGGCACGACACAGGGTGCAAACATCGCAGCCTGATATCGCTTGAAAAACAGACAAAGGCGCTCCGTCGGGGCGCCTTTTTTGCGTGTGGCCGCTCGCGCTTCAGCAACCGTTCATCTTCAAACCGCCATCTTCGCGCAAACTATTAACGCTAGGGATCATAGACATTCGCGTGGGCGCAAACCGATTCGTTGCCCGCTGCGTTGATATGGGGATCGCCGTTCAACAACGGCTGAATGGTCGAAAGGCCATCGCAAGAAAAGAGGGAACCGGAGTGTCGAAGCTCGTCTCTTCCTGTGTCGCAACGGCGCTGATGCTGTCAGCTGCCCCGGCCATCGCGCAGTACTACGATCCGTATGGCCGCCCGCCGCTGCCGGAGCTTCGCGAATACATCGACAATGCCGGCAACCGGGTGTTCCTCAACCAGTATGGCGAAGTCGTCTCGATCGTGCCTCCCGTGGATCGAGCGCCCGTGACCGGCAGCATTCCGCGGGATTACAATGGCGGCGGCTATTATGATGGCGGCCAGCCTGTGCTCGAAGGTCGGGTCGATCCCTACCGCGACCCGTATGGATATGACGATGGGGCGTATCAGCCCTTTCCTCAGCAGGATCCGGGCCAGTATTACCCGCCGCAGCCAAATTATGGTTCGGTCGATCGCCAGCCGATCCAGCCGTCCAATCCCGGCTATGACAATTCCGGACCCCAGCCCTATACGCCGCCGGCTGGCACGAGCGGCCCCGCGACAGCCACGCCTGCACCCTCGCGTGCCGGCTCGCCCGAAGTTGCCGCTCTTCAGGTCTATCTCGATCGCCGTGGTTTTTCTCCAGGCGTGATCGATGGCCAGATCGGATCGAATGTGCGCAAGGCACTCGCTGCCTACGAACAGGCGACCGGCGAGCGGATCGATCCGAACGATGTCGACGGCATCATGAACCGCCTGGTCGCGACCGGCGGCCTGCCGATCAAGCAATACACGATCACCAACGAAGACGTTGCGGGCCCGTTCATCGCCTCGGTGCCAACCGACTATTCGGAAAAGGCGCTTCTGGAAAACATGTCGTTCACCTCGCCGGCTGAAATGCTTGCCGAACGCTTCCACATGGACGAGGGCTATCTGCGCGCGATCAACCCGAACGCAGACTTCTCGCGCCCCGGCACCGTCATCAAGGTCATGGACACGGGCAACAACGTGAAGGCGAAGGTCACGCGCATCGTCGCCGACAAGAGCCTGAAGCAGGTGTTCGCCTACGATGAGAGCGGCACTCTTGTGGCCGCATATCCTGCCACGATCGGCTCCCAGGGCACGCCGTCACCATCGGGCACCCACACGGTGGAACGCATCGCGCTCGATCCGAACTACACCTACAATCCGCGCATCAACTTCAAGCAGGGCAACAATGATCGCGTCCTGACCATTCCGCCCGGCCCGAACGGCCCCGTCGGCACGGTCTGGATCGCACTTTCAAAGCCGACCTACGGTATTCATGGGACACCGGAGCCGTCCGCGATCGGCAAGACGGAAAGCAATGGCTGCATCCGCCTGACCAACTGGGACGCGCGTGAACTCGCTGGAATGGTCGAGCGCGGTGTCGTGGTCGAGTTCGTGGACGATCAACCGATGCTTCTGTCGGAGACGGAAACACAAACACAGCCGATGGCGGGTCAGGCACCTGCCGCTTCCGCGCAGCCTTCGGTCAATGCGCCGCAGCCACTGCAGCCATCGATCCAGCAGGGCGCGTTGCCGTCGATCCAATAAGACGCGTCGATTTCCAGAGCTAAAGCTGCCGGCGGTCCGATGGGCCGCCGGTTTGCGTTTGAAGAGCAAACTACCGGAAATCAGCGGCTGGCCAGTTCCGATTCCGACCCGTCCGCTTCCATCAGCTGATCGATACGCTCGCGTTCCTGGTTGAACGCGGCAAGTGCCTCGCCTTCCAGAGACTTCGCATCGGGAAGGCGCACGCGCATCGGGTCGACCTTTGAGCCGTTGACGCTCAGCTCGTAATGGAGGTGAGGGCCGGTCGAAAGGCCGGTCGAACCGACATAGCCGATCACCTGGCCCTGGGTAACCCGCGCGCCGGGCTCAACGCCCTTGGCGATCGCGCTCTGGTGAGAATAGGTGCTGACATAGCCATTGGCGTGGCGGATTTCCGTATGGCGGCCGAACCCGCCGGAATGCCAGCCCGCGCTCTCGACCACGCCGTTGCCGGAGGCAAGAATCGGCGTGCCGCTCGGTGCGGCCCAGTCGACGCCGGCATGCATGCGGCTATAGCCGAGGATCGGATGGCGGCGCATGCCGTAGGACGACGTGAACCGACCGTTCGGGACGGGATTGCGCAACAGGAACTGCCGAACGCTGCGCCCTTCCTCGTCATAATAGTCGATCGTCTGGTCTTCCGGATTGCGGAAACGGTAAAAGCGCGTCGAGCGATCGCCGAACGTCGCGTTGACGAACAGAAGCTCGGAATCGTCGCCCGCTTCGCCTCTTTCGTCTTCGACGGAGAAGAAGGCCTCGAGCCGGTCGGTCGGCCGAAGCCGCGCCTGGAAATCGATGTCGCTTGCGAGCAACCGGACGATCTGCGACGTCAGCTCGGCATTCATTCCGTAGGAAAGCGCTGCCCGGTAGAGCCCGTCATAGACACTCGGAAGCTCACGGCCCGGCTGGACGGGAACGGCATCCGTATCCAGCGCTGCGGCCACGATCTCGGAATTGGCCGGCTCGACCGCGCGCACGAAATAGCCGCGATCGTTTTCGGCGAGCGTCAATTGATGCTCGGTGCCGTCGTAGATGCTGGCGCGCACGATGCGGGTCTGCTCGCCGCGCTGCTCGATGCCGAGCCGAAGCACATGGCCTTCTCTCAGCCGCGAGGATGCGGCGAGGTTGGCGAAAATGCCGGACACCATGGCAGCCTGGCTGTCGTCATAGCCGGCCGTCGCCATGGCTTCGATGATTTCGCGCTCTTCGCCGACCGTGATGACGTCTTCCAGATACTCCACCGCCGATGCATCGAAGGGCGCTTGGACCGAGACGGAAACGTTTTCGGTGATGACTCGGGAATTGAGGCTGGCACTGAAGTCGAGATCGAGACCGTCGGTGGCGAAGCGGCGCGGGTCGACATAATGCAGCGCCGCCACCTGGATCGACCCGTCCGTCAGGATCGATCCGTTGCTGCGCACGGTTTCTTCCGCCTCATCGACGGTGATGGCCGCTCCATAGGCGAGTTCGGTATCGCCGAGCGGGAAGTCACGCGTTCGCAGGCTGACTTCGGATTCCACCTGCGCGCCATAGATGACGCTCGTGTCGCCCGTCGCGGGCGCTTCTTCTGCCGTGCCCGTAGAAAAGATCGCGAGTGGATCGAACGGTGGATACTCTTCCTGGGTCTGGTGGTTTGCTGCCAGGGCCACCTGAATGTGAGCGAAGGGCTTGCGTCGGATCACTTCCCGATCGCCGTCGCGGATCATCGTGGAGACTTCCATGATGGAGCGATCCTTGGGGCGAGACGGCACCAGCGACGCAACGATGCGGCCACCTTTCGCCACATCGCGGCGCGCCGTCTCGGAGCCATCGGCGCTGAGCGCCATGGCCTGGGCCGGCAATGCCAGTTGCTCGCGTCCATTCACGGCTGCAAAAAGCGCAATGCCCATCAGCGCGCACGAGGTCACGCCTGTCAGAAAAGTGCCTGAAAGCCAGCGCAGCGAGATCTCGCGACGGTCGGGCGCCCGGCGCCCGTCTGCCATTAGCGGCGGCTCGTTCCCGATCTGGCTCGTCGAATGTCTTCTAGACCTCATCCCCGGATATCGTGCCCGCTCCATGGCCCTCACGACGGGCCACTCCATAAGTCTCTTCTGATATCGAACCTTCTGTGCCTTCTCAAACGCGTGAAGTCAAACCCTTGGGGTCAGCCATACCGGCTTCAAGACACCGCCGAATCGGGTTGCTTTGTCCGATGAAGACAGAGAGACCCTAATCCACGAAGATTGTGCCAAGGATGCGGCGGCGATCTGCATTCGTGCGACGCATGCCTTGCTCGCGCGCGTATCCATATACGGGGGCTCATCAAAATGCTCTCTCCTTATGGAGGGACGTCGCCTGGCAGCGAGCAATTCCGATTCCCCTCGATTAAGAACGGAAGGCTTCCTAGAAAAGCCGAGCGAGACAAGACTGCGAAGGCGCGCCCGTGCCTTGAGTGGTTCTCTGAACGTGGGAATGGATCTCGTCAGAGCGTCGAATGGCTCGCGAGTCCCAGAAACACGGGGGTTCGCGGACGCCCGTCATAAAAAGTTCGCGCAGACGACGATTTTTCTGCAAAATGGCTGTTGACCGGAACGAATAGCTCGGACTATAACCCGCTCACCAACG
>BSNO01000006.1 GCA_030160035.1 Rhizobium albus
AGGCGCTCTTCCATCGCGATCGGCACGATCAGCTCGACGTCAACGGTGACGTTGTCGCCAGGCATCACCATCTCCGTGCCTTCCGGCAGCGTCACGATGCCCGTCACGTCCGTCGTGCGGAAGTAGAACTGCGGACGGTAGTTCGTGAAGAACGGCGTGTGACGGCCACCCTCTTCCTTCGTCAGGATGTAGGCTTCGGCCTTGAACTTCTTGTGCGGCTTGACCGAACCCGGCTTGCACAGAACCTGACCACGCTCGACGCCTTCACGGTCCACACCGCGAAGCAGCGCGCCGATGTTGTCGCCGGCCTGGCCCTGGTCGAGCAGCTTGCGGAACATTTCAACGCCCGTGCAGGTCGTCTTCTTGGTGTCGCGGATACCGACGATCTCGATTTCCTCGCCAACCTTGACGACACCACGCTCGACGCGGCCGGTCACGACCGTGCCACGGCCCGAGATCGAGAACACGTCTTCGATCGGCATCAGGAACGGCTGGTCGATCGGACGCTCAGGCGTCGGGATGTACTTGTCGACTTCAGCCAGCAGTGCACGAACGGCGTTCTCGCCGATTTCCTTGTTGCTGTCTTCGAGAGCGGCAAGCGCGGAGCCCTTGACGATCGGAATGTCGTCGCCCGGATAGTCGTACGAGGAGAGCAGCTCGCGAACTTCGAGCTCGACGAGCTCGAGAAGCTCGGCGTCGTCGACCTGGTCGACCTTGTTCAGGAACACGACGATTGCCGGAACGCCGACCTGGCGGGCGAGCAGGATGTGCTCGCGCGTCTGCGGCATCGGGCCGTCAGCAGCCGAAACGACGAGGATCGCGCCGTCCATCTGGGCAGCACCGGTGATCATGTTCTTCACGTAGTCGGCGTGGCCGGGGCAGTCGACGTGGGCGTAGTGACGGGCTTCCGTCTCATACTCAACGTGTGCCGTCGAGATCGTGATCCCGCGAGCCTTCTCTTCCGGCGCGCCGTCGATCTGGTCGTATGCGCGGTACTCGCCGAAGAACTTCGTGATCGCAGCCGTCAAAGACGTCTTGCCGTGGTC